>OY970349.1:0-3235000 GCA_963717735.1 uncultured Alphaproteobacteria bacterium
GGAACGACTTAGCTTTAACCGATCCTCCGGAGCCTTAAACTCCCCGGTGACCGGAGCCGCCGCCCACATGTCCCTTCATCTAAACCGACAATGTCAAAGAGCCGACGCGTTTCCCTCCCCGTTTTGATCCGGGACACCGGTGATCGGTTAAGAGAGACGCAAACGGGGTTAGGCAAGTCGCCCTGCCCCGTCGGTGAACGGGCATATATGGAGGACGCCCCCGACCGTCAACCGTCTTTTTCGAAAAGTTTTCCGAGAGCTGGCCGCCTGCGATCCTCAACGCGCGCTTAACCCCTTTGCGCTAGGCCCACCGCAGATGGATGCGCATGCGCAGCAGCCGGCCGAAGCGGCCGGGAACGGCCCTCCGGCGGAGCGGCGCGAACCGGCCTTCGCCCAGCAGGTGAAGGCCGGCGTCATCTGGCGCTCGGGCAGCCAGCTCGTCGGCCAGCTGATCGCCTGGACCTCGACCTTCCTCGTCCTCCGCCTGCTCAGCCCAAGCGACTACGGGCTGGTGGCGATGACGGCGGTCATGCTGACGTTCCTCACCCTGTTCAACGGCTGGGGATTCGCCAGCGCCCTGGTCCGCGACGAGAAGACCGACAAGCACAAGATCGGCCAGGCGTTCGGCATGCTGTTCCTGATGAACGGCGGCCTCGCCGTGGTGCAATGGTGTGCGGCGCCTTATGCGGCCCGCTATTTCCACCAGCCGATGGTCGCCGACCTGCTCAGGTTCCAGGCTTTGTTCTTCCTCGCCAATCCGTTCACGGCGCTCGGCCATGCGCTGCTGGTCCGCCGGCTCGAGTTCAAGCGCCAGTCGCGGATCGATCTCCTCGCGGCGGCGGTCAGCGCGGTAACGGCGCTCTCCTGCGCCTATGCCGGGCTCGGCGTCTGGACGCTGGTCGCGGCGCCGGCGGCGCTCTGGTATTCGCGCGCCCTGGGCTATGCGATCGCCGCGAAGCTCTGGGAGATCCGGCCGCGCTTCAGCTTCAAGGGCGCCGGCGCGATGCTGCGCTACGGCACCGCGATGGTGGCGGTGCAGGCCTGCTGGTTCGCACAGAGCCAGGCCGACGTGTTCATCGCCGGCCGCCTGCTCGATCCGCACCGGCTCGGCATCTACACCACCGCCCTGTTCCTGACCCAGATCCTGGCCGCCAAGTTCGTGCCGCCGTTGAACGAGGTCGCCTTCGCCGCTTATTCGCGGATCCAGACGCAGCGTGACGTGATCCAGACCGCGTTCCTCAAATCGGTGCGGCTGATCATGCTCGTCGCCTTGCCCTTCTATTTCGGGCTGGCGGCGACCGCCGAGCCGTTCGTGCTGGTCTTCCTCGGGCCGAAATGGGCCGAGACGGTGCCGCTCGTGCCCGTGCTCGCCATGGCGATGCCGCTGATGACGCTGCAGATCCTGTTCGCGCCGGCAACCAACGCGCTCGGCCGGCCGGGCCTGGCGGTGCGGGCCGGCCTGGTCGGCGCGGCGCTGATGCCGGTCGCCTTCCTCACCGGCATCCAGTGGGGCATCCAGGGTCTCGCCTGGGCCTGGCTCGGAGGCATGGGCGTCCTGCTCGCCGCCACCGCCGAGATGTCGAGGCCGGTGATCGGGATCAGCCGCCGCGCCCTGCTCGGCGCGGTTGCGCCCGGCCTCGCCGCCGCCGCCGCGATGGCGGCGGTCGTCGCCGCGCTCGATGCGGCGCTGCCCGAGATCGGCACCGGCGCGCGGCTCGCTTTGCTGGTGGCCGCGGGCATTGCCGCTTATTCGGGCCTGCTCGTCCTGTTCGCCCGACCGATCGTCGACGAGGTGCTGACGCTGGTCAGGCCGCGCAGAATGGGGACAGTCACGAGCGACTGTCCCCTCTAGACGCTCTGGATGTAGTTGAGCATGGCGGCGGCTTCCGCCTCGATCTTGTCCATGCGGAACTTGACCAGGTCGCCGATCGAGACGAGGCCGATCAGCGCCTCGCCCTCGACCACCGGCAAATGGCGAATCCGGCGCCGCGTCATCAGCGAGAGCGCGCTCATGATCTCCGTCTCCACCGTCACGGTGATGGCGGGCGCGGTCATGATCCGCTCGACCGTCCAGTCGAGCACCGCGGCGCCGTCGCTCTTCAGGCAATAGATGACGTCGCGCTCCGACATGATGCCGGCGACGCTCCCTCCGCGAAGCACCGGCAGGGCGCCGATCTTGCGCTCGGCGAGCAGCGCCACCGCGTCGCGCACCGACATGTCGCAGGAGGCGGTGAGAACCTCGCTCCCCTTGTTCTGGAGGATGGCGGCAATGGTCATGGCTCCGCTCCATGCTGGCAGGCGACTCAGGCGCCAATGATCACATGGGCGACCGCCAAATGGAAGGCCGGGGTGGGCCGCCGGCCCGAATCGCCGCGCGGCGGGACCGGCCCGAACGAGACTGAACCGTTTCGGGTACACAACCGCAGGAAATGCGTAGACGACCGCGGGTGCGTCCGAAACGGCCCGGATTGGCTTTGACCTGAAGGTCCCGGCGCCGCTGTTGAGCGGACCGGCCGCTTCCAGCGGCAGGTCAATCAAGGGAGGCATCTATCATGGGCACCAAGGTCGGATATTATCTCGTCAACCTGACCGTCCAGCGGCCGGGCATGGCGGGCTCTCCCGTCCTGCACCTCACGCTCGGCGTCAACGCCGTGACGGGCGAGGTCAGCGGCCACGGCAATATCACCCAGGCGGTGGCGCCGCCGGGCGGCAATTATCCGGTGCCGCAGGTCAGCGGCGTCATCCTCCATACCGGCTTCGGCAAGGACACGATGCTCGTTCCCCTCAAGGGCGAGTATGTGACGACCTTCCCGCCGCCCGCGATCGGCAGCGTCTCGCATCCGCTGCAGGTCGCGCTCGCCGTCGACAAGAGCTGGAACGGCAAGGGCGCCTTCACCTTTGGCGGCCACTGGATCAACGACTGCACGGTCAAGTCCGGAAAATCCTGACCGGCGGGAGAGCGCGGGACCGGCAGCGGGCCGGTCCCGCGCGGCCCCCCGCTTATTTCACGCGGGCCGCTTGATGTGCCCGGGCGGCGGCGCCACATGGCGGCCATGCCCCAGCACGACCACATCCCGCCGCGGCGCGGGCCCGATTACGAGCGCGCGGCCGAAGCCTGGGCGCGCTACAGGCGGATGATGAAATGGATGGCGCTGGTCGCGGTCGTCTGCGTCCTGCTCTCGCTCGTCTATCTGAAGAGCTTCGGCGATCCGGTGCCGATCCACATGGTGATCGCCACCATCGCCGGCGTCGGGCTGACGGTGCTGGTCGGGACCGGGCTGATGGGCCTCGTTTTCCTCAGCAATCGTTCGGGCCATGACGACGACGCCAATCGCGGAGACTGGAATGACGAGCCGAGCGACTAATGCCGATCCCATCCTGCGCGTTGTGCCGCGTCCCGGCGACATCAACGCCAACGGCCATATCTTCGGCGGCTGGGTGCTCAGCCAGATGGACATCGCTGCCGGGATCGTCGCCTCGCGCGAGGCCGAGGGCCCGGTCGCGACGGTGGCGATCGACGCGATGCAGTTCCTCGAGCCGATCCTGCTCCACGACCTGATCTCGGTCCATGCCCGGGTCGAGCGGATCGGCCGCACCTCGATCGCGATCCGAATCGAAGTGATCGCCAGCCGCGACCGCGGCCGGCGCGAGGTCAAGGTCACCGAAGCTTTGTTCACCTTCGTCGCGCTGGACGAGAACCACCGCCCGCGCCCGGTCAAGCGCGGCTAGTCCCCCGGAGGAGGCCGCTCGGTGACGCGGTAGCGCAATGTCGCGGTGCCGTTGGCGGGCACCGTCACCGCCCAGAGCGACCGGCCGTCGCGCAGCGGCAGGCGCCGGCCGCGCGGCGTGAAGATCACGTCCTCGCGGTCATGGTCGAATTCGGCCTCGAAACGGACCGGCCGTGGCTGGTCGTTGGTGACGATGAGCCGGTAATCCTCCCAATCGCCGTCCTCGTCCTCGGCGACCTCGTCGATGCGGGTGGTGACTCCGGTCGCCTCGCCGACGACGATCTCGACATCCTCGCCGACGGCGCGGTCGTCGACATGGCCCTCGCCGATCAGCACCGGCCGCGCCTCGCCGGCGGCGAACAGCACGACGCCGCCGGCCGGCAGCGGCACGCCGAGGCCCTCGGCGGTGCGGTTGCGGGTGACCAGCACGAGATTCGGGAATTCGACGCCGCCGTCCTCTTCCGGATCGAGCCGCTGCCGGTAGACCATCTCGACGCGGACATCGGGCCGTTCGAGGAAGGCGACCTGCTTCTGGCTGTTGGCGGCGACCGTCACCGGCTCCGGAATGCGGTAGAGCTTGAGATCGCCCAAATCCTCCTGCCGCGCCATCACGCGCGAGCCGGTGACGATGATATCCTCATCCCCGCCATAGTCCGCCGCCTCCGCCACCGCGCCCAGGCGGGCGCGGTACGCGGTCACCACGACTGCCGGGGGAACGGCGGCGACGTCGCTGGTCCGCCCCTGCGGCCAGCAGCGCAGCTGCAGCGGCCCGCCCTCGCGCGGCTGATGCTCGACCTCCTCGCGGTTGAGCCGTCCGGCCACCGCCTGGGTGTCGGCATCGGGGAAGCTGGTCTCGTCCATGCTCGCCAGCGTCAGCCAGGCGAACAGATCGACGCGGCGGCCGTCGGGCGAGAGCTCGGCGACATAATTGGCCTGCCAGTCGAAGCCGCTGGCGAGGTAGGCGAGGGTGACGGTCGCCGTCGCCGCCTGGCCGGCGCGAGCGCGCACCGAGAGGGTCGGCCGCGCCGACAGGCCCGCAGGCACCGAGGGATAGACCAGGGTCTCGCTCATGCCCGTGCATTGCAGCGCCTCGAAGCCGGCGGGCGTCTGCAGAACCACCGCGCCGTCGGCGCCGCTGCGGATGATCGCCGCCTCCTCGCGCACCGCCCCCGTCGCGCGCGCGGTCCGCCGCAGCGTCACCCGCCGGCCGAGCGAGCGATCGAGCAGCGTCGCGGGCGAGAGAAGGTAGGCGTCGCGGTTGCGCTCAACGATCCCTTCGGGAAAGCCGGTGACGATCGCGCTCTGCGGCAGGATGCCGCCGGCCACGCCCTCGAAGCGGATCTCGCTCTCGCCGGCCGGGATCGAGACCTGCCGGGTCTCGCTGATCAGGGCATAGCCGTTCAGCCATTCGAGCTCGATCGGCGTCGCCGCGCCCCGCCCGGGCGCGCGATAGACGGTGACGGCGACGCGGTCCGGGCGGGCGGAGGTGACGATCGACTGCGCGGCCGCGCTTCCGGGAAGGAAGGCGACGCAGGCGGCGGCAAGGATCTGCCAGCCGCGCATCGGCCTAGTGCCGGGTCTGGAAGGTGGCGTCGAGCACCGTCTCGCCATTGGCGGGGACGGTGACGCGCCAGACGACCTGGTCCGAAGACAGCCGCTCGCTCGTCAGGCTCTCCGATACGATCCGCGAATCGTGCCAATAATGATCGAGGCCCGACTGGTAGAGGTGGACGACGACCGGCTGCGGCCGCGCATTGGTGAGCGTGTAGCGCATCCGCGTCTGCCAATAATGCGCCTGAGTGAGGCTCTCCCGCTCGCCGGTGATGGTGCGGCCCGCCGAATCCCAGATGCGGTAGCGTGCGGTCAGCCGCCACTGGTCCTCGGTGATATGCTCGCGCGCGACGACGGTCGGCTGGACCTTGACGTCGAAGGCCTGGCCGGTGGTGAGGCCGAGCTCGGAGCCCATCGGCGTGTGGCCGATCGCGCTCTCGCCGACGAACTGGGGGTTGCCGCGGGCGTCGCGCTGATAGACCCGGACCGTTCCGGCGGGGAGCGCGTCGCCCAGCCCCTGGTCGCGCGAGGTCGAGAAGCGCAGCACGCTATTGGCGCTTTGCGGCTCGTCCGACGCGCCGAGCCAGGCGTTGCGATACTCATAGGCGCGCGCGGCCGGCGTGCCGTGCACGTCGAGGAAGCTGACCTGCTTGGTCTGCGCCTGGGCGATCGTGGTCCGCTCGGGCAGCGGATAGAGGTAGAAGTCGCCGAGCCGCTCGCGGTCGGCGCTCTCGGTGCCGGCCTGGCGGAGCTGGCCCGGCGGCTGCGCGGGCCGGCCGCGATAGCGCTGGCTCTGGTCCGCCTGGCCGACCGCGCCGGCGACGAGCATGGTGTTGGCGTTGGCGTAGGCCGTGCCGCTGCCGTTGGTCAGCGTGATCCAGCCCTGGACGTCCATCCGCCCGGCATTCTCGTCGAACAAGGCGACATAATCGGCGGCCCAGCCGAGGCCCGGCGTCAGATAGGTGAGGGTCACCGGCCGGCGGCCGGCGCGCGCGCTTTCGACGCTGACCGACAGGGTCGGGCGGGCGCGCAGATTCTCCGGCACCCGATCGAAGATCACCCGCACCGGCAGGCCGTCGTCGCGCAGCACCTCGATCCGCTCGCCGATCTGGAGGACGACCCCGCCATTGGCGGCCAGCACCCGCGCCCGCTCGCGCGTTTCGGCGCCGGTGGCGGGGTTGACCCGAACGAGGGTGATCGTCTCGCCCACGGCTTTCTGCATCAGCGCCTGCGGGGAGAGCAGGTCGAAATCGAAATTCTGCTCGACGATCTCGAAGCCCTCGCCGGTGAAGGTGACCGTCTCGGGCCGGATCCGGGCCGAGACGTCGGGAAATTCCTGGCGCGACCGCCCGGCGGGAAGGGCGATCTGCCGCCTGTCCTGCACCAGAGCGAGATCGTTATTGTAGATGGTGACCGCGACGTCGCCCTGCGCGCTTTGCGACGGCGGTGGGATTTCGGCCGAGATCTGGGCCAGCGCCGGCGCGGCGAGGACGGTCGTCAGGAGCAGCAGGTTACGCATGCGAGGACCCCCGTTCGTGGTCCGGCAAGGGTCGTCCGCGGCGGCCGGGCTGTCAATCTAGAAGTCGAGCTGGGCGCGCGCGGCGACGACGTCGATGGCATAGTCGCGGTCGCCGCCGGCCGCCGGAACGGCGGCATTGTCGTAGGCGATGCGCGAATAGTTGAACAGGAAGCGGACGTGGTCGGTCGGGATCCAGGTGAGGCCGGCCTGGAGCGCGTTCTGGGTGCCGCCGGCGACGCCGTCCGAATCGAGGTCGAGACGGTCGTAGCGCAGGTTGAGCTGGACCGCGCCGAAGCCGCGGCCGGATTCGATCGGGCGGCGGACGGTCGTGCGGTCCCAGCGGGCGCCGCGATAGCCGCGGCTGTCGCCGCGGGTCAGGAACCAGCCGAGCTCGACATAGGCGCCGAAGAAAGTCGGGCTGAGACCCGGCGTGCCGGTCTCGGCGTTGAGCCAGTGCGCCTCGGCCGCGGCATGGAGGCGGCCCCGGATCATGGCGGCCTCGAGGCCGAAGGCCTTCTCGCCCTCGACCGGCAATGAGGGCGTGGCGACGAAGCGAAGGTCGGTGAAGTTGACCAAGGGCCGCTGGCGGTAGCGCAGGGGCATGGCGGCCGCGGCGGCGGCGCTTCGGTCGCGCCAGTGCAGCGAGCCGGCGACATGGAGCTGGGTGGCGCCGATCCGCGGTGCGTAGACGAGGCGGCCGTCGAGGCGGAGCGCCTCGCCGCCCGGCTCGTCCAGCTCCTGGATGTTGCCGGAGAAGATCCCGGCCTGGGCGGTGACCGGGCCGCGCGTCCAGGCCGCCGACAGGCCGAGCCGGCGGTTGAAGGCGAAGGCGTCGGTGAAGGCGGCGCGCTCGATGAACGAGGTGAAGCGCGAGCTGGTCAGCTCCTCGAGCGCCTGGAAATTGTTGTGCTGACCGAGCGTCAGCACTGCCTGGGGCGAGGCCTTCCAGGTCAGATAGGCGTCGGTGAGCTCGTCATTGCCGCCGGCGGTCTCGAGGTCGACGGCGAAGCCGAAGCCGCCGGGCATCGTGCCTTCGACGCCGAAGCGGGCGCGGCGGAGGAAATCGCCCGAGCCGAAGCCGGCGCCAAGCGCGCCGTCCGGGCGCTCGACATGGCCGATATCATATTGGAGCCGGCCCCTGGGCTTGATCGACCAGCCGTCGGCCGAGCCCAAGCGGGGCGCGCCGCGGAAGCGCGTCTCGCTCTCGGCGGCGGCGGCGGCCGGAGGCGGGGTCGCGGCAGGCTCGCCGGCGGGTGGCGCGATGGCGAGCAGAACAGCGACCGGCAGCATTTCCTTCTCCGGCGGACCCAGCCGCATGACGCGATTATGCCGGCCCGATGACATGCGGGCGGCACTTTCATGACGTGAATGTTACAGAAGGCGCAAACGAAAACGGCGGCCCCCAAGGACCGCCGTTCCCATCATTTTCGGACGATCCGGCGCTCAGGCGGCCGGCGCGATGTCCTCGTCCTGGTCGCGCGGGCGGCGCGGACGGCGGGCGCGGGGCGCGGGCGCCGGCGCCTCATCGCCGCCTTCATTGGCCGCGGAGATGGCCGGGGGCAGGACATCGAGCGCGATCCGCTCGTCGCCGCCTTCCTCGTCATCGGCCTCGGGCCGGCGGGCGCGCGGACGGCGGGCGCGATATTCGCCGTTGCGGTCGTCGCGCTCGGGGCGCGGCTCCCGCTCGCGACGCGGCGGCGCGGCCTCGCGGACGTCCTGCTCCTCGGCATCGCCGCTGTCGCGATAGGACATGTCGCGGTCGTGCGCCTCGCGCCCGGCCTCGTTGCCCTGATCCTCGTCGTCGCCGTCATAATCGTCGCGCTGGCGGGGCCGCTGCTCCTCGAAGCGCGCGCGGCTTTCGTTGAGGACGCGGAAATAATGGTCCGCATATTGGAGATAGGTCTCGGTGAGGACTCGATCGCCCTGCATCTGCGCATCGCGCGCGAGGCCCTTGTATTTCTCAAGGAGCTGGGCGGCGTTGCCGCGCTGCCGATTGTCCTGGCGGTTGCCGGGACCGGGATTGTTGCTGCGCGGCGGACCGCCGCCGCCACGGCCGCGCCTGCGGCCGCCCTGACGATTGTTGATCAAACGAAAATCCTCACCAAGGGTGGTTCACTCTGCCCCTACCGGCCGGGCCCTTCCCGGCCTCATTCACCTGCACGACCTAAGGAGGCAAGGCGCCGCAACGCGGCTCCTGCCACCACTCCGAAACCGCTTCTCGCAAACTGCCAAGCCATCGGGGGTCGGCGACGTCAGGCCCTCACGCATCCCATGCTGTGGTCGGCCCCGTCCCTGACCCCTTATGTAGCCATCCCCGCCGTCAAATCCAAGAGAAAAAGCATTATTCTCGATCAAGAGAGAAGATGAGGCAGCGCGCGACCCCTCTGAGGTCCTTTCGTGACTCTATCGTGAAGCCCTCGGCGGCGAAGAGCGCGCGCACTTTTTCTTGCTGGCCGGCGCCGATCTCGAGGCAGGCGATTCCGCCGGAGGCGAGCAGGCCGGGGAGTTGTGGCGCCAGCCGGCGATAGGCGTCGAGACCGTCCGCGCCGGCATAGAGGGCGACCGCCGGCTCCCAGCGCGCGACGTCGGCCGGCAGCGCGGCGCCGGCTTCGACATAAGGCGGGTTGCACAGGATGAGGTCGAAACGCGCCTCCAGACCCTCGCCCCAGTCGCCGAGGCGGAAGCCGGCGCGGCCGGCGAGGCCGAGCCGCCCGGCGTTGCGGCGGGCATAAGCAAGAGCGTCTTGCGATGCGTCGACGCCGATGCCGGTCGCCCGCGGCCACTGGTCGAGCGCGGCGAGCAGCAGCGAGCCCGGCCCGGTGCCGAGATCGAGGATTCGCGACGGTCCCGCGGCGCCGAACCGCGCGACCGCCGCCTCGATCAGCGGCTCGCTGTCCGGCCGGGGGATGAGCACTCCCGGCCCCACTTCGAGCTCGATCGTCCAGAAGGCGCGGCGCCCGGTGATGTAGGCGACCGGCTCGTGGTCGAGGCGGCGAAGGATGAGCGGGTCGAAGGCGGCGGGCGGGGCGGCGTCCTGATGCCGCAGGAGCATATCCTCGCGGGACATCCCGAGCGCGTGCGCCATCAGCAGCTCGGCGTCGAGGCGCGGGGTTTCGCCCACCGCGACGAGGCGGCTTGCGGCTGCCGCCAGGGCATCGCGGACGGTCATTGCCCCTCCCCTTGATGGGGAGGGGTTGGGGTGGGGTGAACGTCAATGGAGGGCGCGGCAAATCCGGAGACTCCACCCCAACCCATGAGCAGGTTCGGATCGCCCCGCGATCCGAAGCCATGCCTGGGAGGCATGGCGACCTGCTCATCTCCCCCATCGAGGGGGAGGGCTTCAGGCATCATCCAAACTCGCCAGGCGCTCGGCCTCGTCTTCGGAAATGAGCGCGCCGATCAGCTCATCGAGCTGGCCTTCGAGGATTTCGGTCAGGCGGTGGAGGGTCAAATTGATCCGATGGTCGGTGACCCGCCCCTGCGGGAAATTGTAGGTGCGGATGCGCTCCGAACGGTCGCCCGAGCCGACCATCGACTTGCGCGCCCCCGCCCGCTCCGAAGCGAGCCGCTCGCGCTCCAGCTCGTAAAGGCGGGTGCGCAGCACCTTGAGCGCCTTGGCCTTGTTCTTGTGCTGCGACTTCTCGTCCTGCTGGATGACGACGAGGCCGGTGGGGAGATGGGTGATTCGTACCGCGCTGTCGGTGGTGTTGACCGACTGGCCGCCGGGGCCGGACGAGCGGTAGACGTCGATCCTGAGATCCGCGTCGTTGATCTGGACGTCGACATCCTCGGCCTCGGGAAGCACTGCGACGGTCGCCGCCGAGGTGTGGATGCGGCCGCCGCTTTCGGTCGCGGGCACGCGCTGGACTCGGTGGACGCCGCTTTCGAACTTGAGGCGGGCGAACACGCCGGTGCCGGCGACCGAGGCGATCGCCTCCTTGAAGCCGCCGACCTCGGACGCGCTCGCCGAGATCATCTCGAAGCGCCAGCCTTTGGCCTCGGCATAGCGCTGGTACATGCGCAGGAGGTCGCCGGCGAAGAGCGCGGCCTCGTCACCGCCGGTGCCGGCGCGGATTTCGAGCATGGCGGCGCGCTCGTCGGCGGCGTCGTGCGGCAGGAGCTTGAGCGCCAGCGCGCGCTCGGCCGAAGCAAGCTTCTCGCCATTCTCGGCCAGCTCCTCGACCGCCATCTGGCGGAGCTCCTCGTCAGCCTCGTGGGTCATCTGCTCGAGCGACGCGGCCTCGTCGAGCAGCCGCCGCACCTCGCGCGCCGCCGCCGCCACCGGCTCGACTTCGGCATAGTCCTTGGAGAGCCGCACGAACTGGTCGGGCGCCAGGTCCTGCGCAGACATCGCCCGCTGCAGCTCCTCGCGCCGCGCCTCGATGGCGGCGATGCGTTCGGGCGAGATCTTGGTCATCGCCCGCGCAGGGCCTCGGCGAGGCCGGCGAGCGGAATTTCCTTCTGCTCGCCGCTGGCGAGGTCCTTCACCGCCGCTTGGCCGCGCGCCAGCTCGTCGTCGCCAAGGATGATCGCGAAGCGGGCGCCGCTCGCCCCTGCCTTCTGCATCCGCCGCTTGAGATTGCCGCGATAGGCCATGTCGGTGACGAGACCCGCCGCGCGCAGCTCGGCGGCGATGCGCAGGGCCTCGGCCTCGGCGGCCTCGCCGAGCGGCACGATTGCGGCGTCGATGCCGCGCGGCACCGGCGTCTCCAGCAGCATGCCGAGCCGCTCGATCCCGCAGGCCCAGCCGACCGCCGGGGTGAACGGCCCGCCGAGGCTCTCGATCAGACCGTCATAGCGGCCGCCGCCGATCACCTGGCTCTGCGCGCCGAGATCGTCGGTCACATATTCGAACGTGGTGTGGCGATAATAATCGAGGCCGCGCACCAGGCGCGGGTCGCGGGTCCACCCCACCCCGATCCGATCGAGGCCGGCGGTGACCGCGGCGAAGATGTCGGCGGCCTCGCGGGTCAGGAACTGGTCGATCACCGGGGCGCTGTCGACGACCGGGAAATCCTGGTGCTGCTTGGAATCGAGGATGCGAAGCGGGTTCTTGTCGAGCCGCTCGCGGCTCTCGTCGGAAAGATCGGCTTCGCGCGCGGCGAAATGCTCGACCAGCGCCGAGCGCCAAGCCTCGCGCGTGGCGGGATCCCCAAGCGTGTTGAGGCGCAGCTCGACCCGATCCGCCAGGCCGAGCTCGGCGAGCAATAACGCCGCCATGGCGATCAACTCGACATCGGCGGCGGGCTCGGCCGCGCCGATGATCTCGGCGTCGAGCTGATGGAACTGGCGGAAGCGGCCCTTTTGCGGGCGCTCGTAGCGGAAGGCAGCGCCCCAGGTCGCGACCTTCAGCGGCGTATATTGCTGCCAGCCGTCGGAGATGAAGGCGCGGCAGATGCCGGCGGTGAATTCGGGGCGCAGGGTCAGCGATTCTCCGCCCCGGTCTTCGAACGTGTACATCTCCTTGGAGACGACATCGGTGGTCTCGCCCAAAGTGCGGGCGAACACTTCGGTGGCCTCGAACACCGGCACCTCGATATGCTGGAAGGCATAGAGCCGGCGCACGCGATCGAAGGCGTCGACCACTGCATGGAAGCGGTCGGCCTCCTCGCCGATCATGTCCTGGGTGCCCCGGACCTTCTGCGGACCTTTGCTCATCGCCGCGCCTGTAGCATTTTTGGCTCGCCTGGGAAGCTTTGCCCGCCTATCGCCGCGCCACCATGAACATCGACCTCATCCCCGCCGGCGACGAACCGCCCGCGCGCATCAACGTCGTCATCGAAGTGCCGATCGGCGGCGAGCCGGTGAAATACGAATATGACAAGAAATCGGGCGCGATCTTCGTCGACCGCATCCTCCACACGCCGATGCGCTATCCGGCCAATTACGGCTTCGTGCCGCATACTTTGGGCGAGGACGGCGACCCGCTCGACGCCCTGGTCATCGCCCATTCGCCGATCATCTCGGGCGCGGTGATAAGGGTGCGCCCGGTCGGCGTGCTGCTGATGGACGACGACAAGGGCGGCGACGAGAAACTGATCACCGTGCCGGTCGATTCGACCTTTCCTTATTATAGCGACGTCGACGAGGCGGACGACCTGCCGCCGATCGTCAGGCAGCAGATCGAGCATTTCTTCACCCACTATAAGGACCTCGAGCCCGGCAAGTGGGCCAAGCTCAACGGCTGGGGCGACCGCCGGGTGGCGGAGAGATTCATCATGGAGGCGATCGAGCGGGCCAAGGAAGCGGCAGGGGATAAGTGATTACCCCGCGTCATCCCGACGAAAGTCGGGACCCATGAACACGGATTGTGCGAACTCACAAAAGACCGTGTTCATGGATCCCGGATCAGGTCCGGGATGACGTAACCTGACGTGGCGGGCTGGACGCGCGCAGAGCATTGCGCCACCCTCCCGCCATGATCCGGCTCCTGCTCCTGGGCTCCGCATTGAGCCTTTCCGCCTGCGCCGCCATCCTTCCCCGTCCCGAGGCGCCGATGACCGACTCCGCCAGCGCCGAAGCGCGCACCCGAATCGCGCTGGAGCGGATCGCGGACCTCAACCCGCGGCTCAACGCGGTGATCGCCGTCGATCCGACCGCGATCGAGCAGGCGCGGGCACTCGACGCCGCCGCGCGCGGCCCGCTCCACGGCATGCCGATCCTGATCAAGGACAATATCGAGACCGCGGGCCCGCTGCCGACCACGGCGGGCAGCCTCGCGCTCGCGAACAACGTCACCGGCCGCGACGCGCCTTTGGTGGCGCGGCTGCGCGCGGCGGGGGCGGTGATCGTCGGCAAGGCGAATTTGAGCGAATGGGCGAATATCCGCTCGTCCAATTCGATCTCGGGCTGGAGCGCGCTCGGCGGGCAGACTCGCAATCCCCATGCGCTGAACCGCAATCCCTGCGGGTCGAGCGCGGGCAGCGCCGTCGCGGTCGCTTCGGGCATGGTCCCGGCGGCGATCGGCACCGAAACCGACGGCTCGATCACCTGCCCGGCCGCGGTCAACGGCATCGTCGGCTTCAAGCCCAGTGTCGGCCTGGTCAGCCGAACGCATGTCGTGCCGATCAGCCACAGCCAGGACACGCCCGGGCCGATGACGCTGACGGTCCGCGACGCCGCGCTCGTCATGAACGCGATCGCCGGCAGCGACCCCGCCGACGCCGCCACCGGGGAGGCCGACGCGCGGCGCGAGGATTATTCGGCGCGGCTCTCGCCCGACGCCCTGCGCGGAGCCCGGATCGGCGTGATGCGCTTCGCCTCCGGCTTCGGCACCGACGCGGCGTTCGAAGAGGCGCTGGCCACTTTGCGCGCGCAGGGCGCGGTGCTGGTCGACATCGCCGAATTCCCGAACCGGCCGGAGATCGGTCGCAACGAGCTCGTCGTGCTGCTCGCCGAGCTGAAGCACGACCTCGACGCCTATCTCGCCACGCTGCCGGCGACGGTCACGACGCGGACGCTCGAGCAGCTGATCGCCTTCAACCGCGCCCATGCCGACACCGAGCTGGCCCTGTTCGGCCAGGATTTGTTCGAGCGGGCGCAGGCGACCGGCGGCCTCGATGACGAATGGCGCCGAGCGCGCGAGACCTCTCTCAGGCTGGCCGGGCCGGAGGGGATCGACCGGGTGCTGCGCGAGCACGACCTCGTCACCCTGGTCGGGCCGACGCGCTCGGCGGCCTGGCTGATCGACGCCGTCCATGGCGACCAGAGCCCGGGCGGGGGCGGCGGCGGGCTGGCGGCGGTCGCCGGCTATCCGCACCTCACCGTGCCGATGGGGCAGGTGCGCGGGCTGCCGGTGGGATTGAGCTTCATCGGCCCGAAATGGTCGGACGCGCTCGTCCTCTCGCTCGGCTATGCCTATGAGCAGGCGTCGCGGCGGCGCATCGAGCCGCGTTTCCTGCGCTCGATCGAAGAGAGCGACGAGGTCGCGCCCCACCTGAGGCCGCACCGCCCCCAATGAATAGGGACTGTCCCTATTTTCGGCGTTTCGGCCGCTTCTTCGCCGCGCCCCTCAGCCCGGCTTCGACCGCCAGCGCCGCCCAATGCTGCATCGCCTCGGCGTCGTCGTAGACGTCGCTCGGCGCGCGGCGGTAGTTCATCACCTCGACCCTGCCGTCCTTGGAGGTGAAGGTGAAGCGCTCGCAGCCGGCCTCGTCCCAGACCGAAGCGCTCTCGGCGTCAGCCTTGAACCAGAGCTCGCCCTCGTCCAGCACCGCGAAGATCACTCCATCGAGATAGAGGGTGGCGGCGCCCATCATCTTGCGCATGGTGACCGCGCCCAGCGGCTCCAACGCCTCCTGCACCCAGGCGTAAAGGCCTTCGTCGAATGAAGGGGGCCCGTCACGTCCCCCGGACGTGACTGCGTAGTGCGGGGCACTGCGCACCCCCTTCATCATCCGTGCGCCAGCTTGAGCCCGACGATGCAGCCGATCAGGCCCACGAGGAGCAGCAGCCGGACCGTGCCGAGCGTCTCGCCGAAGAAGAAGATCCCGACCAGCACCGTCCCGGCCGCGCCGATCCCGCCCCAGACCGCATAGGCCGTCCCCATCGGGATGCTGCGCGCGGCATATTCGAGCAAAGCCATGCTGATCGCGACGCTGACCAGGAAGGCGATCGTCCAGGGCAGGTTCCTGAAGCCGTCGACGAAGCGAAGCGAGGTGGTGAAGCCCACTTCGAACACGCCGCCCAAGATCAGCCAGAACCAGGCCATCTAGACCTCCACCGCTTCGGGCACTCGCGACGGCGTGCGCCGCGCCGCGATGAAGCAGCCGGCGACGATCATCGCCGCGCCGAGCAAAGTGAGCGGCCTCACCGGCTCGGCGAAGACGAGGATGCCGAGCAGCGCCGCCCAGATGAAAGCGGTATATTCGACCGGCGCCAGATATTGAGCCTCGGCCCGGGCATAGGCCCAGGAGAGGAGCATCAGCGAGCCGAAGCCGAGCAAGGCCGCGGCGAGGATCGCGGGATATTGGTCGGGCGGCGGCAAGGCGGCGAGGAAGGGCGCGAAAGGCAGGTAGCAGAGGCCGACGATCAGCCCGGTGAAGAAGGCGACCTCGACCGGCTTGGCGACCAGGGCCTGCTGGCGCATCAGGATGATGTTCCAGGCGTAGAGAACCGCCGAGGCGAGGATCGCCATCGCGCCCCGGAAGGCCTCGGGACCCATCTCGGCCTCCGCCTGGCCGAGCAGGATGACGATCACCCCGGCGAAGCCGAGAAGCGAGCCGAGGATCGCCTTTTTCTCGATCTTCTCCTTGAGGATCAAAGCGGCAAGATAGAGCGCGATCAGCGGCGCGACGAAGGCCAAGGCGACGCCCTGCGCGAGCGGCACTCGGGCCAGCCCCCAGAAGAACAGGATCGCCATCACCGAGGAGAGCATACCGCGGACGAGATGGACCTTCATCGCCGCGCGTGACGGCCGCGGGCTGCGCAAGGCGAACCAGACGGCGCCGCCGATCGCGGCGCCCACCAGTATCCGCCAGAACATCGCATTATAGGCGCCGATCGCCAGCGTCAGCGCCTTCATCACCGCGTCCATCCCGGAGAAGAAGGCGATGCCGGCGGTGGCGACCGCGAAGGGAAGGGCGATGCCCTCGGCTCTTACCATCGGGAGTCATCCCGGCGAAATTGAACAGGCCCGTCATGTCCCCCGGACATGACTGCGGAGTGCGGGGCACTCCGCACCTGTTCAATGGGACCCATGAACACGATTCGCGGGAATTCTACGATGCCGGTGTTCATGGGTCCCGGATCAAGTCCGGGATGACTCGCTCGCGGACACCTCATTCCGCGGCGTCGGGGATGGCGGCAGCCTCGATCTCGGCAGCTTTCGCCTCGACCAACCGGACGATGTGATCGACCATGTCGGCGTCCTGGACATGATGGTCGGTGACTCCGGAGAGATAGACCATATGCTTGCCCTGGCCGCCGCCGGTGAGGCCGATGTCGGTTTCGCGCGCCTCGCCGGGGCCGTTGACGACGCAGCCGAGCACCGAGAGCGACATCGGGGTGCGGATATGGCTTAGCCGCTCCTCCAGTTTCTCGACGGTGCGGATGACGTCGAAGCCCTGGCGCGCGCAGCTCGGGCAGGAAACGACTCGGACGCCGCGGTTGCGGATGCCGAGGCTCTTCAGGATCTCGTAGCCGACGCGGACCTCTTCTTCGGGCTCGGCCGAGAGCGAGACGCGAATGGTGTCGCCGATGCCGGCCCAGAGCAGGGTGCCGATGCCGATCGCGGATTTGACGGTGCCGCCGCGCTGGCCGCCCGCTTCGGTGACGCCGAGATGGAGCGGACAATCGACCGCGTCGGCGAGCTGCTGATAAGCGGCGACGGCGAGGAAATGGTCGGACGCCTTCACCGCCACCTTATATTCGTGGAAGTCGTGGTCCTGGAGCAGCTTGATATGGTCGAGCGCGCTTTCGACGAGCGCTTCGGGACAGGGCTCGCCATATTTTTCCAGCAGGTCGCGCTCGAGGCTGCCGGCATTGACGCCGATCCGGATCGAGCAGCCATTGGCCTTGGCCGCGCGGACCACCTCGGCGACGCGCTCGGACGAGCCGATATTGCCCGGATTGATGCGCAGGCAGGCCGCCCCGGCGTCCGCCGCCTCGAGCGCGCGCTGATAGTGGAAATGGATGTCCGCGACGACCGGCACCCGCGCCGCGCGGACGATCTCCCTCAGCGCCGCGGTCGAGTCCGTGTCCGGGCAGGAGACTCGGATGATGTCGACGCCGACCTCCTCGCAGCGGCGGATCTGGTCGATCGTCGCCCCGGCATCGGAGGTGGGGGTGTTGGTCATGGTCTGCACGGTGACGGGCGCGTCGCCGCCGACCGGCACGCTGCCGACCATGATCTGCCGCGACTTGCGCCGCTCTATGTCTCGCCAGGGACGTACCGACATGGCCGCCATATAGGCGCTGGCGACAGGCAGGGAAAGGCGGGCGCTAGGGTCCGTACTCAATTGGAACGACGGGTTTCGGCCCGAATAACCAGGGAGTGAAATTGCTCGTAAATTAGAAATGGCTAATTGAGTACGGACCTTGGTGCCGGACGGCACGCGACAGGCACGCCTGAAATGGGGACAGTCAAGGATAGAAAATGCTGGACACCGCCTTTCGCCGATGAACAGGAAACGGCCGGTAAGGACCGATACTTTTCCTGCCGCTGCTGCCTGGAGCCTTGCCGATGACCGAAGCCGCCGCCCAGCCCGCACCGGACGCGGAAAGGCCCGCCTGGCGGCTCGTCATCCATGGCGGCGCCGGCGCGATCGAACGGTCGCGGCTCGACCCGGAAGAAGACCGGGCGATCCGCGCGGCCCTGAACCAGGCGCTGGAAGCGGGATCGGCGGTGCTGGCGCGGGGCGGCGGCGCCCTCGATGCGGCCGAGGCGGCGGTGCGGGTGCTCGAGGACGACCCCCATTTCAACGCCGGCCGCGGCTCGGTCTTCAGCTATCAGGGGACGATCGAGATGGACGCCTCGATCATGGACGGCAGCAACAGGAATGCCGGCGCGGTCACCGGCGTCACCGCGACCCGCAACCCGATCGGCCTCGCCCGCCGGGTGATGGAGCATAGCCCGCACGTCTTTTTGAGCCGCGAGGGGGCCGACCAATATTCGCGCGAGCAGGGCCTGCCGCAGGAGCCTCCCGAATATTTCCAGACCGAGGAAAGGCGGCGCCAGCTCGAGGAGCTGCGCTCGCGCCCCGCCGCCGAGCATTTCGACGTGCACCTGAAATACGGCACGGTCGGCGCGGTCGCGACGGACCGGGAGGGCCATGTCGCCGCCGCCACCTCGACCGGCGGCCTCACCGGCAAGAGATGGGGCCGGATCGGCGATTCGCCGATCATCGGCGCCGGCACCTATGCCGACGATCGCGGCTGCGCGGTCTCGGCGACGGGCGCGGGCGAATATTTCATCCGCGTCGGCGTCGCCCACGAGATTTGCGCGCAGATCCGCGCCCGCTTCCAGGCGGCGATCCGCGAGGCCCGGGCCGCGGCGCCCACCGCTGCCGAAGGCAACCCCAGCGCTGTCGTCAACGGCAGCGCGTTCGCGCTCGAGCTGGCGGATGTGCAGGCGATCGCCGACGGCGTGATCGCCGAGATGGCGGGCCTTGGCGGCAGCGGCGGCGTCATCGTCGCCACGCCGCGGGGCCACGGCGTCTACAGCTTCAACACGCCGGGCATGTATCGCGGCATGGCCTCGCCGGCCGGCCGCTCGGTGGCGATTTACGGCGACGAGCGCTAGCCGCGCCTCCCGAAATCGCGCGGAGGAATGAATCGGCGCCGAAAGGTTTCGATTATCGGGGACGAAAATCGGCGGCCGCCGCGCTAGTATCGGCCATGATCAGGCGCCTCCTCGCCCTCGCCCTTTTCCTGCTCCCCGCCCCGGCTTTCGCCTGGTGGGAATATGGCCATGAGACTGTGGCGCGGATCGCCTGGCTCGAAGCCAGCCCGCGCACGCGTGCCGAGCTGCGGCGGCTGATGGCCCGGTCGGACCTGCTCGACACACCCACCTGCCCGGCGCGGACGATCGAAGCGGCGAGCGTCTGGCCCGACTGCATCAAGCCGCTCGGCGATCGGTTCAGCTACGCTTCGTCCTGGCACTATCAAAATGTCGACATCTGCCGGCCGTTCGACCCGGCCTCGGCCTGCCGCGACGGCAATTGCGTTTCGGCGCAGATCGAGCGCAACCTCCGTCTGCTCGCCGACCGCGCCGTCCCGCCTCGCGAGCGGCTGATGGCGCTGGCCTTCCTCGTCCATTTCATGGGCGATCTGCACCAGCCGATGCACGCCGGCGATCATGAGGACCTCGGCGGCAACCAGGTGCGGGCCGCCTACGGGCTGATCCCGACCAACCTGCATGCGATCTGGGACGGCCTGCTGGCCAACCGCAGCCTGTCGACGCCGCCGGGCGGCGCCGAGGGCATCGGCGCCGAGCTCGCCGACGCGGACAAGGCGGCGATGCGCCAGGGCAATGTCGCCGATTGGGCGCGCGAAAGCTGGGAGGCGAGCCGCCAGTTCGCTTATGGCGCGATCCTGGACGATCCCTGCGCACCGCCGCCGCCCGAGCGGCCGGTGGTCACCGAGGAGGTGATCCGGCGGCTGATCCCGATCGTGCGGCGGCAGGCGGCGCGGGGCGGCCTGCGCCTCGCCCGCTTGCTGGACGAGGCGCTGGACAGGAGTCATCCCGGCGGAAGCCGGGACCCATGAACGCCGCCGTTCAAGGACGTTCGAAAAGGCCGGCGCCCCATTTCTCCATCACTTCGGTTCATGGGCCCCGGCTTTCGCCGGGGTGACTCCCATTTCCACGACTTCGGCAATTGAATGCCGACCCCGGCTTACTCCGGCAGCACCGTCACCGCGCGGCGGTTCTGGGCCCAGGCGCTCTCGTTCGACTCCGGCACCGCGGGCCGTTCCTTGCCCCAGCTGATCACCTGCATGCGGCCGCCCGAGACGCCGCGCGATTCGAGATAGACGCGGGCGGCGTTGGCGCGGCGGTCGCCCAAAGCGAGGTTGTATTCGCGAGTGCCGCGCTCGTCGGCATGGCCCTCGATCGTCACCCGGACATTGGGGTATTGCGCCAGATAGGCGGCCTGGGCGTCCAACGTGGCGCGGTCCTCGCCGTCGAGCGAATAGGAATCGAAGTCGAACAGGACGCGGTCCGAGGGAACGCTCTGCAGGAAATGGGCGCGCGAGCCGGGCGCCGCCGTGCCGGTCGGATCGCCGTCCTGGCTCAGGCTCTCGTCGGGCGTGGTCGAGCTCACCGGCTCGGGCGGGATCTGGTCGGCGGTGCGCCGCGAGGCGCAGCCGGCGGTCAGCGACAGGGCGACCGCGACGGCCACCAGGCTCGTTCTCTTCATCATCACTCTACTCCTTCATCTCTTGCTCGTTGAAACCCTAATCCCTCAACGGCGACCAGGCCGGGTCCGATCCGCCCAGTGGCGTCGGCACCCGCCGGGTCGCGCCGCTGGCGACGTCGACGTACCAGAGCTGGCCCGAGCTCGCGCCGCGGGTGAACATGATGGCGCGGCCGTTGGGCGCCCAGCTCGGCCCCTCGGCATAGCCGCCGCCGGTGAGGATCCGCTCGCCCGAGCCGTCCGGGCTCATCACGCCGATCCGGAAGCCGCCGGTCTTGGTGAAGGCGATGAGGTCGCCGCGCGGGCTCCACACCGGCGTGCCGTAGCCGCCGCCGCCGAAGCTGATCCGGCGCTGGCCGGAGCCGTCGGCGCTCATCACGTAGAGCTGCTGCGAGCCGCCGCGGTCGCTTTCGAACACGATCCGGCTGCCGTCGGGCGAATAGGAGCCGCCGGTATCGATGCCGGGCGCGTTGGTCAGGCGCTGCGGCGCCCCGCCCGAGACCGGGACGCGGTAGACGTCGGTGTTGCCGTTCACCGCCATCGAGAAGATGATGTGGCGGCTGTCGGGCGCGTAGCGCGGCGCGAAGGTCATGTGCGGCTGGTTGACCAAAGGCCGGGTCCGCCCCGAATCGAGCTCGTAGACCATCACGCGGGGCCGCTCGTCCTGATAGGTCATGAAGGTGATCGTCTGCTGGTTGGGCGCGAAGCGCGGGGTCAGCACGGTCCATTGGCCGTTGGTCAGGAAGCGGTGGTTGGCGCCGTCATAGTCCATGATCGCGAGCCGCTTGATCCGCCGCCGCGCGGGTCCGGTTTCCGAGACGTAGACGATGCGGGTGTCGAAATAGCCGCCCTCGCCGGTGAGGCGCGAGTAGATGGCGTCGGCGCAGCGGTGCGCGGCGCGGCGCCAGTCGCGCGGCTGGACGACATAGCCCTGACGGGCCAGCTCGGTCTGCGCGGCGACGTCGTAGAGGTAGCAGCCGACGGTGATCGAGCCGTTGCCATTGGCCTGGACGAAGCCCTGGACCAGGTTCTGAGCGCCGGTGGTCGAGACATAGGCGAAATCGGGCGCCGTCACCTGCGGAAAGGAGATTGCGCGCAGCCCGCCCGGCCCGATCGGGGTGAACAGGCCGCTATTCCTGAGGTCGGTGGCGACGATCTCGGCGACCTGGCGGCCGAGCGCGCCGGTGCCGCCGGCGGCGGTGCTCGCCTCATTGGGCGTCGGCATGTAGGGCACGGCGATCGGCAGCGCCGCGCGGCGGCCGCCGGTGACGTCGACGACGAGCTGGTCCTGGCCCTCCTGGCCCGGCGGCTGCTCGGGCGGCGCCTGGGCGAAGGCGGCGGCGCCGAAGACCAGACTCCAGGCGGCGGCGATGATCCCAAAAATACGCACGTTTCTCATCCTCATCCGGGCAAACGATAGTTCATGGTGAAATTGCTCCAGCCGCGCGGCACGTCGTACAATTCCTCCGGCAGCCCGCGCAGCGGCGAGCAGCCGACGAAGGAGGCGACGGCGAGGTCGGCGACCCGGTCGGCATAGCGGCGATTGTCGTCGTTGAGGCCGCTCTGCCGCACCACCCGCGGCCGCGCCGCCAGCGAGCCGTCGCGGTTGAGGCGCAGATTGAGCGTTGTGACGATCCGGTTCGCGCCCGGCCCCGGATCGACCTGACGGTCGGCGCAGGGCTGGACCTGCCGGGTGATCGCCGAGCCGATGTCGGCGGCGGCCTGCGCGTTCATCGCCGCCGCCGGCGGCCGGTTCGAGCGCGAGGCCGGGTCGCGGCCGAAGCTGCGCGGATCGAGGTCGCCGAGCCCGGCGCGGCGGGTGCGCTCGCCGCTGCCGGCCGCGCCTTGGCGGGCCTGGCGCGGCGTCGCCTTGGGCGCGGGCTGGCGCGGCGCCGGCTGGATGCTTTTGCGCGGCGCGGGCGGCGCCGGAACGGGTTCGGGCGCGGGCGCGGGCGCGGCGTCCTCGACAGGGCCGACTTCGGGCGCCGTGCCCTGCGCCTGCGGCTCGGGGGTCGGCTCGGGGGCGCTGGCGATAAGGCCGACATCCTCGACGAACGACACTTCCATCGCCTCGCTCGCCGGCGGAGGCGGGCCGGCCCGCCCCACGGTGAGGGCGAGCAAGGCCAGCACGGCGGCGTGGCCGACGATCGCGACGCCGGTCCCGGCGACCTCGACCCGCTCCATCAGCGCGCCTCCGCCGGCGCCGTGCTGACCAGGGCGACCTTGCGCAGCCCGGCACGGTTGATCTCGCCCATCACCTGCATGACGCGGCCATAATCGAGGCCCTGGTCGGCGCGCAGGAAGATGCGCGGGCCGCCCTGCTCGCGGCTCGACGTGGCGATCTGCTGCAGCCGCGGGCCGAGCGCGTCGAGGGCGACCGGGGCGTCGTCGACGAACACCGCGCCGGCCGCGTCGATCGAGATCGCCACCGGCTCATTGTTCTGCTCGAGCGCCGCCGCCTTGCTCTCCGGGAGGTCGACCTGGACCCCGGTCGCGAGCAGCGGCGCGGTGACCATGAAGATGATCAGCAGCACCAGCATCACGTCGACCATCGGCGTGACGTTGATCTCCGCCATCGGCGTCCGCCGCCCGCGCCGCCCGGGGCCGAGGATCGGGCCCATCGCCATGGCTAGCCTTCCACCTCCAGCTCGCGCGAGAGGGTGCCGTGGAAGCCGTCGGCGAAGCGCTGCAGGCGCGCCTCGATGCGGTTGATGCCGTAGCTGAAGCGGTTGTAGGCGATCACCGCCGGGATCGCCGCGAACAGGCCCAGAGCGGTCGCGAACAGGGCCTCGGCGATGCCGGGCGCGACCACCGCAAGCGAGGTGTTCTGAGCGCCGGCGATGTCGGTGAAGCTGCGCATGATCCCCCAGACCGTGCCGAACAGGCCGACGAACGGCGCGACCGAGCCGATTGTGGCGAGGATGTTGAGCCGCGAGGCGAGCTTGTCGGTCTCCGCCGCGACCGCGCTGTGCATGGCGACGGCGAGGCGCGACCGAGTGCCATCCTTGTCGACCTTCTTGCCCGCGGTCGAGCGGCGCCATTCGGCGACTCCGGCGGCGAGCACCTTGGCCGAGGGCAGGTCGCCCTTGCCGCGCGCTTCGTAGAAGGCGTCGATATCCTCGGACTTCCAGAAGTCGCGCTCGAACGCCTCGTTGTCGCGCAGCGCGCGGCGCATCCTCAGCCACTGCGCGAAGATGATCGCCCAGGTCCAGATGCTGGCGAGCACCAGCCCGGCCATGACGATCTTCACGACGATGTCCGCCTGCATGAACAAGGCGACCGGCGACATTATGTCGGTGCTGGCTGTCAGTCTTCCCACCTATATGTCCTTCTTCAGCCGCTCGAATGTCTCGACCCACGCGCGCGGCTGGCGCTTCGGACGTCCTTCGCGGATGAAGGCGGCCGTTATCGTCGCGTCGGCCAGGATTTCATGCCCGCGCATGACTCGCTGATGAATGAGGCAGCTCGCCGCGCGCACTTGCCGGATCTCGCTCAGCACCAGCAGGGCATCGTCGAGCCTGGCCGGCGCGCGATATTTGATGTGCGCCTCGGCGACGACATAGACGCCCTCGCCCGCCTCCAGCGCGGCGCGCTGGTCGATCCCGGCGGCGCGCAGCATGTCCGAGCGCGCCCGCTCCATATATTTGAGGTAATTGGCATAATAGACGACGCCGGCGACGTCGGTGTCCTCGAAATAGACGCGCAGCGCGAAACGATGGGTGCCCTCGACGAAGGCGCCCTCATAGGGATGGTTGAAGTCGCTCACGGGGGCGCTCTACCGGCCCCGGCCCGCGGCGGGAAGTCCGTGGAACCGCGCAAAGACGAAGCGAGCCCTTTGCGCGTTAAGGCCGGGACTGTTGCCTCAGGAACGCATCGCGCTGCGCCTCGACGACGCGGATGAGGTCGCCCAAAGCGAGGTTGACGTCGACCGGATGGATGCCCCAGCCCGGCGCCGGAATCGGCCCGAGCCGCACATCGCCCGGGATCCGGTCGGTGCGGACGTCGTTCGGATCGGCGTTCACGGTCACCGCGAGATAGCCGACCGGGCCGTCGTTGACGCATGCGGCGGACACTAGGCCTTCGGTCCGGAGGAAGGGTGTCGGCGGGGGGCCCTGGGACGACCAGGCGATGTCCTGCGCCATGACGGTGCTCGACAAGGCGTACCAATAGCTGTCGAGCGGGACGCGGGCGCTGCTGCCCAAAGCGGCGGGGTTCGTGCAGCCGACGGTCCGGCCGGGCGCGGCGGCGCGGCCGAACATGGCGCCGGGCGGCGGCGGCGCCTCGGCGCGGAACGAGACATAGGTGATCACGCAGCCGGTCTGGCCGTTGCGGGTGCAGAGCGGCGTGGTGCGGAAGGTGCCGCCCGTGACCTGGCCCTCGGGCACGTCGACATTGAAACCGAGCAGCAGCGCCGATAGCATCCGCGCCGCTTCCGGCCTGCCCTCGATCTGCTCGGCGAGCAGGCGGGTCAGGTGGATCGTGCCCTGGCTGTGGCCGATCAGGACGAAGGGGCGGCCCTGGTTGCGGTGGCGCAGATAGTTGCGCCACGCGGTGAGGACGTCGGCATAAGCCAGAGCGAGAACCGGCGCCGGGTCCTGCCCGGTGAGCACCGCGGCGATGCTGCGCAGGGTCGCCGACCGGTAGACGGGCGCGAACGGCCGGCAGATTCCGGCGAAGCGCGCGAACTGCACCGCGGCAGTGCCCCGCTCCTCGATGCCGACCTCCGTATCGCTGTTGAGGCCGGGATCGCGCGACACGGTCGGATAGACGTAGAAGCAGTCGATCGGCGGGTCGGCGGCCGGGACCGCCTCCCCGTTCGAGCCGTAGCCGTTGGGGTTGAGCGCCGTCGTCGGCAGCGGCTGCGAACACGGCATCCTCGCGGCCCGGCAGGCACAGCCAGCTCGCCGCATTGCCATAATCGACCGGCATATGGATCAGCGGCGGCGGCGCGGCCGGAGCGGGCGGCTGCGCCGGCGCGGACGCGGCGACGAGACCCAGCAGCAGGAGCAGCTTCTTCATCGACATTCCCTCATTTTCCGTCGAACAGGCCCACCTGCCCTTTGGGCTGCGGCAGGCCGAGATGGGTCCAGCCCGGGCCGTTGAGGCAGCGGCCGCGCGCGGTGCGCGCGATCAGGCCCAATTGGATCAGATAGGGCTCGATCACTTCCTCGATCGTGTCGCGCGGCTCGCTGAGCCCGGCGGCGAGCGTCTCCACGCCGACCGGGCCGCCGCGATAGATGTCGGCGATCATCGTCAGATAGCGCCGGTCCATCGCGTCGAGGCCGAGCTGGTCGACCTCCATCCGGGTCAGCGCGCCGTCGGCGACCCTGGCGTTGACCTCGGCATCGCCCGCGCCCTGCGCGAAATCGCGCACCCGGCGCAGCAGCCGGCCGGCGACGCGCGGCGTGCCGCGGGCGCGGCGGGCGACTTCCCTGGCGCCGTCCTCGGTCAGCGCCAGGCCGAGCAGGCGGGCGGCGCGGCGCACGACCTGCTCGAGCTCGTCGACCGAATAGAAAGTGAGCCGGACCGGGATGCCGAAGCGGTCGCGCAAGGGCGTCGTGATCAGGCCCTGCCGCGTCGTCGCGCCGACCAGGGTGAACTTGGGCAAATCGATGCGGACCGAACGCGCCGACGGCCCCTCGCCGATCATCAGATCGAGGGCGCGATCCTCCATCGCCGGATAGAGGATTTCCTCGACGGCGGGCGCGAGCCGGTGGATCTCGTCGATGAACAGGACGTCGCCGTCCTCGAGATTGGTGAGCAAAGCGGCGAGATCGCCCGATTTGGCGATCACCGGCCCGGAGGTCGCGCGGAAGCCGACGCCCAGCTCGCGCGCGATGATCTGCGCCAGCGTGGTCTTGCCGAGCCCCGGCGGGCCGAAGAAGAGGACATGGTCGAGCGCATCCCCCCGCCCCTTGGCGGCCTCGATGAACACGCGGAGGTTCTCGCGCGCCGCCTTCTGGCCGACGAACTCGTCGAGCGTCTTTGGGCGCAGCGCGGCGTCGAGGTCCTCGGGGCGGCGCTCGGGCGTGGTGAGGCGGTCGTGATCCACGGGGAGAGCTTTAGCGCAAGGGCCGGGCCTGTCGAACAGCTTTCAATCCGCGCTTGAGACCGCGCGCTTTCCGTATTAGCCTCACAATACAGCAAGGGGCAACTCATGGACCGTCGACAATTCCTTCTCGCAGCGGGCGCCGCCGGCGCGGCTTTGGCCATCCCCACCGTGGCCGGCGCGCAGAACCCGCGGCCGCGCGCCCGGGGCGACGCCTCCTTCTACGTCGACGCGCAGGGGGCGCTGGACGGTTTCGACGAGCCCGACCCGGGGCGCTACGTGCCGACCGCGCGGCTGATCGCGGCGATCCGCGAGCGGCGGATAGACCTGATCTGCGGCACCGTCGCGCCGGTCGGCAATGGCGACGACCGCTATCGCGACTCGGTCGAGGGCATCGCCGGCTGGGACCGGCTGATCGCCGCCCATCCGGCGCTGATCGCCAAGATCGAGAGCGCCGCCGACATCCGAGCCGCGCGCCGGGCGGGCAAGGCCGGCATCGTCTACAATTTCCAGGACACGACCGCGCTCGAAGGCGACGCGGCCCGCGTCGACACCTTCGCGACCCTCGGCGTCAGGGTGATCCAGCTCACCTACAACAAGCGCAACCTCGCCGGCGACGGCTGCCTCGAGCGCGCCAATGCCGGCCTCTCCGATTTCGGCCGCGAGGTCGTCGCGCGGATCAACCGCGCCAATGTGCTGCTCGATCTCAGCCATGCCGGCCAGCGCACGATCGCGGAAGGGATCGCCGCCAGCACCGCGCCGCCGGCGATCACCCACAGCGCCTGCCGGGCGCTCACCGATCACCCACGCAACACGCCTGATGCCGAGATGCGGGCGCTGGCCGACAAGGGCGGCGTGTTCGGCGTCTACCTGATGCCCTTCCTCCTCCTGCGCGGCCAGCCGGGGAAGGAGAATCTGCTCCGCCATCTCGACCATGCGGTCAACGTCTGCGGCGAGGACCATGTCGGCATCGGCACCGACAATCCCTTCCTCGGCTACGAGATCAACGACGAGACAAGGCGGCGCCACCGGGAGAACACAGCCGAACGGGTGCGGCGCGGCATCGCGGCGCCCGGCGAGGACCCCGAGGTGATGCTCTACGTCGAAGGCTATAATGGAGGCGACCGCTACGACCGCATCGCCGCCGACCTCAGGCGCCGCGGCTGGAGCGCGGCGCGGGTCGACAAGGTGATGGGCGACAATTTCGTGCGGCTGTTCGGCGCGGTCTGGCGCGGCTAGCGCGCCGCTTTCCTCAGCGCCTCGCGGACCAGCGCGTCGAGATTCGCCTCGAGGCCCAATTCGGCTTCCGCCCGGGCGACCGCGGCCGCCGCTTCGGCCGGGCGGAAGCCGAGATTGGCGAGGGCGGAGAGCGCGTCCTGGCTGTGGCTTCCGGCGGGGGCGATCGGGCCGCCCGGGCCGAGGGCGATGCTGCCGGCCTTGTCCTTCAATTCATGGACGATGCGCTGGGCGAGCTTGGGGCCGACACCCTGGGAGCGGGCGATCATCGCATTGTCGCCGCTCGCCACCGCGCGGTGCACCTCGTCGACCGCGAGCGCCGACAGGATGGCGAGCGCGACCCGGGCGCCGACGCCCTGAACCGAGGTCAGCAGGCGGAACCAGTCGCGCTCGGCCGCGGTGGCGAAGCCGACGAGGCGGATCGAATCCTCGGCGACCAGCATCTCGGTGTGAAGGACGATCTCCTCGCCGATCGCGCCCAGCGCCGACAGGGTCCGGCTCGAAGCATAGACGAGATAGCCGACACCATTGACGTCGATCACCGCGAAATCGGTGCCGAAGCCGTCCAGGAGCCCTCTCAATCTGGCGATCATGGACAACCTTTACCCGTTCGTCCGGAGCGAAGTCGAGGCTCGCTCCACCCACCCGCTCATCCTGAGTAGCCGTTGAGCCTGTCGAACCATGAACAGGTCGGATTGCCCCCGGCAATCCTGAAACATGCGGGCATGTTTCACCTGTTCATTATCGAAGGACGCATGGCATCCGAGCGGTCCTTCGATACGATGAGCAGGTCGCCTTGCCCCCGGCATGGCTAGGGATTGCCGGGGGCAATCCCTACCTGCTCATTTCGCCAGGCTCGGTCCCTACTCAGGATGAGCGGCGGAGGCGGCGCATTCGATGACGACCAATCACGCTACCCGCCGCGCGGTCGCGAGGTGATGGGCGTGGGTGATCGCCACGGCCAGCGCATCCGCCGCGTCGGCGCTTGCGATCTTCACGCCGGGAAGCAGCCGCTGGACCATGAAGTGGACCTGCACCTTGTCGGCGCCGCCCGTGCCGACCACCGCTTTCTTGACCAGCCGCGGCGCATATTCGCCGACCGCGATGCCGCGCCGCGCCGCCGCCAGCAGCACGACGCCCCGCGCCTGCCCGAGCTTCAGTGTCGATTGCGGATTCTCGTTGAGGAACACCTCCTCGACCGCGGCTTCGGCCGGCGCATGCGCGTCCAGGACACGGCCGAGCTCCTCGTCGAGCCGAACCAGCCGCGCCGGCAGATCCTGCTTGGCGTCGGTCCGCACCCGGCCGTTGGCGACATGGCTCAGCCTGTTCCCTTCGGCGGCGATCACCCCCCAGCCGGTGCAGGCCAGCCCGGGGTCGAGACCGATGATGATCATCACTCCTCCCCGGGACGTGGAGGGGGAGTGTCCGCCGCAGGCGAATGGTGGAGGGGGGTTGGAGCGAGGCACAGAACCCCCTCCACCAGGCTTCGCCTGATCTGCGGGTCGCCATGTCCCCCGGACATGGCTTCGGATCGCGGGGCGATCCGAACCCGCTGATCCCTCCCCGTCCCGGGGAGGACCGTCATCCCAATTTCTCCAGCACTTCCTCGGAGACTTCGTAATTGCCCCAGACGGTCTGGACGTCGTCATCCTCCTCGAGCGTGTCGACCAGCTTCAGGAGCTGTTCGGCGTCACCTTCGCCGACATCGACCGAATTTTGCGGGCGCCAGGCGAGCTTGACGCTCTCGGCCTCGCCCAATGCGGCTTCCAGAGCGCGCGCGACGTCGTGAAGGTCGTCGACGGCTGTCCAGATTTCGTGGCCGTCATCGTCCGATTCGACATCCTCGGCGCCGGCCTCGATCGCCGCCTCGAAAATCTTCTCGGCGTCGCCCGTCGAGGCCGGATAGGCGATCAGCCCGAGCCGGTCGAAACCGTGCGTCACCGATCCCGATGCGCCGAGATTGCCGCCATTCTTCGAAAAGGCCGTGCGGACGTTGGTCGCGGTGCGGTTCCGGTTATCGGTCAGCGCCTCGACCACCAGCGACACGCCGCCGGGGCCGAAGCCCTCGTAGCGTATGTCCTCGTAAGTCTCGGCGTCGCCGCCGGCCGCCTTGTCGATCGAGCGCTGGATATTGTCCTTGGGCATGGACTGCGCCTTGGCCGCGTTGACGGCGGCGCGCAGGCGTGGGTTCATGTCCGGATCGGGCGTGCCCATCTTGGCCGCGACGGTGATCTCTCGGGAGAGCTTGGAGAACATCGCCGAGCGCTTCTTGTCCTGGGCGCCCTTGCGATACATGATGTTCTTATATTTGCTGTGGCCGGCCATGGCCGTTCGAGCCTTCCTGAAAACCTGCGATCATCGGTCTAGCCGCGCACCGGCGGCGCATCAATCAGCCGAGGCCCAAGGCCGCCTTGTAGGTGTCGAGCAGAGCCTCCGCTTCCTGGCGGTCGTGCGTTTCCATCTTCCGCAGGCGGACGATGGTGCGCATCGTCCTGGGATCGTAGCCGCGGGCCTTGGCTTCGCCGTAGACGTCCTTGACGTCGTCGGCGATCGCCTTCTTCTCTTCCTCGAGCCGCTCGATCCGCTCGATCAGCAGCCGCAACTCGTCGGCCGCAATGCTTCCTTCCGCCAATTCAAGCTCCATCACATTCGGGTTGAGCGGGAGGCTCTAGGGGTTCGGCCATCGCGGCTCAAGCGGGTTGAACTGTCATCTCCAGCCTTTATTGCCCCAAGGGTCCGTACCCCAGGTCGGAGGCGGTCGTGACGGGTTGGCATTTGTTGTCCGGCAAGGAGAAAGGAGGGAGCGATGAAGATTCATCGTGACCGACGCAGCGACGCCGCCGGGCGGCAAAGGACAGCCCGCCGCTTCGCGGTCGGCCGGAGAAACCGGCCGATCACGGCCACCTCCGACCTGGGGTACGGACCCTAGCATGCCGACCAAAGACACCAGCCGGTTCGTGCCGCGCAGCCGCAAGGTGCGCATCCTCGCGACCCTGGGCCCGGCCAGCGACACGCCCGAGATGATCCGCAGGCTGGTCGAGGCGGGCGCAGACGCTTTCCGCATCAACATGAGCCACGGCGACCATATCGATCATGCGCGGCGGATCGCGGCGATCCGCGCGCTGGAGAGCGAGCTCGACCGGCCGACCACGATCGTCGCCGACCTTCAGGGCCCCAAGCTCCGCGTCGGCAGGTTCAAGGGGGACAAAGCCGAGCTGAAGACCGGGCAGAGCTACGTCTTCGACCGCGACGAGGCGCCCGGAGACGCCCGCCGCGCGCCCTTGCTCCATCGCGAGATTTTCGAAGCGGTCGAAGCGGGCACCCGCATCCTCGTCGACGACGGCAAGCTGGTCTTCCGCGTGGTCGAGGCGGGCGCGGACCGGATCGAGACCCGGATCGAGGTCGGCGGCACGATCTCCAACAACAAGGGCCTCAACGTCCCCGACGTGGTGCTTCCGCTCGCCGCGCTGACCGAGAAGGACCGGGCCGATCTCGCCTTCGCGCTCGAGCAGCATGTCGACTGGATCGCGCTCTCGTTCGTGCAGCGGCCCGAGGACGTGGCCGAGGCTCGGCGGCTGATCGGTGGCAAGGCGAACCTGCTCGCCAAGATCGAAAAGCCCGCCGCGATCGACCGGCTCGAGGATATATTGGAGCTCGCCGACGCGGTCATGGTCGCGCGCGGCGACCTCGGCGTCGAGCTTCCGCCCGAGGAGGTGCCGCCCTTGCAGAAGCGGATCGTCGAGGCGGCGCGGCGGATGGGCCGGCCGGTGGTGGTCGCCACCCAGATGCTCGAATCGATGATCGGCTCGCCCTCGCCGACCCGCGCCGAGGTCTCCGACGTCGCCACCGCGGTCTATGACGGCGCCGACGCGATCATGCTCTCGGCCGAGAGCGCCTCGGGCAAGTTCGCGTTCGAGGCGGTCGAGATGATGAACCGGATCGCGACCAAAGTGGAAGCGGATCCGAGCCATTATGCGCGCGTCCATTTCACCGAGACCCTGCCCGACGCGACCACCAACGACGCCATCGCCCGCGCCGCCAGCGAGATCGTGCGCACCGTCGGCGCCGCGTCGATCGTCTGTTTCACCAGCTCGGGCTCGACGGCGCGGCGGGTGGCGCGCGAGCGGCCGACCGTGCCCTTGCTGGTGCTGACGCCGTCGCTGAAGACGGCGCGGCGGCTCGGCATATTGTGGGGCGCGCATGCGGTCCGCACCCGTGACGTCCACAGCTTCGAGGAGATGGTCGGCAAGTCCAAGCGGATGGCGCTCCGGCATTGCGTGGCCAGGGCCGGCGACCGGATCATCGTCACCGCCGGCGTGCCCTTCGGCGTGCCCGGATCGACCAACGTCGTCCATGTCGCCCGGCTGATCGGCGACGAGCTGGAGCGGCACAAGCCCGATTAGGCGCCGGCCAGCAGCCCCGGCACCAGGTCCGGAATCTCGCGCGCCAGGAAGCCGACCCGTCCCACCGTATCGGTCAGGATCCGCCCCGCCTCGCCGTGCAGCCACACGCCCCAGAGCGTCGCCGTCAGCGGATCGGCGCCGCGCGCGGCGAGGCCGCCGACGATCCCCGCCAGAACGTCGCCCGAGCCCGAGGTGGCGAGGCCGATGCCGCCGCCCTCGAAACGGAAGGCGCGGCCGTCCGGCGCGGCGATGAAGCTGAAGCGGCCCTTGACGAGCGCGACGGCATTGTAGCGTCTGGCGGCGCGCCGGGCCGCGTCGAGCGGATCGATCTCCACCTCCTCCGACTCGCATTCTAGCAGCCGGGCCATTTCGCGCGCATGGGGGAGCAGGGTCGCGCCCGCTTGCCACATCCGAAGCGCGCCGGCGCGCGGCGGCAGCGAGCCGAGCACGGCGGCGTCGAGCACGAGCGGGCTGTCATGGCCGCTGGCGAACAGGGCGTCGAGCAGATCGTTGAGCGCGTCGCCATGCTGGAGGCCGCAGCCGATCGTCACCGCCTGCGCTTCTTCGACCAGCCGCAGGATCGGCGCGATGGCGGCGCCGGCAAGGCACCCCTCCTCCGTTTCCGGGCAGCCGACGACCCGCGCCTCGGGAATAAGGATGCCGAGCGGGACGGCGATGCTCGCGGCGGTCGCAATCTGGAGCTTGCCGGCGCCGGCGCGCATGCCGGCCACCGCCGCCAGCAGCGCCGCGCCGGGCAGTTCGCGGCTGCCGCCGACGACGAGCAGGCGCCCGCGCTCCTCCTTGTCGCCATCCTCGGGGAGGTGCGGGAGCGGGAAGGAGCGGAGCAGGTCGGCGTCGAGCGTTGCCGGCTCGTTCATCGCGCGGCGACCATCGCGTCGGGCTCGGAGGTGACTGGCGCCGCTTCCTCGATCAGCGGCGCGGCGAAATTGTAGCGCGCGAGCCTGGGTACGCAGGCCATGGCATCGTCGGGCTCGAAATCATATTCGCAGACGCCGCAATTGACAACGTCGCCGTCCTTGTCGATCGCCAGGATCTGAGCCTCGTCCATCTCCTCCAATATGTAGCGCAGGCACAGGACGACGACCTGGTGGCAGACGATCAGCACCCGCCGGTCGGCATGGTGAAGGCTGACCGTGTCGAGCGCGCTCCTGAGGCGAAGGATCACGTCGGCCCAGCTCTCGCCGCCCGGCGCGCGGTGGTAGAATTTGCCGAGCAGGGCGCGGTGCTCGGCGAGGTCGGGATATTTCTCGCGGATGCCGTTGGTGGTGAGCCGGTCGAACACGCCGAACTCGCGCTCGCGCAGGCGCTCGTCGACGATCGGCTGGCGCGCTTCGCCGGTGACGCCGCCCGCCTCGCAGATCGCCCTGGCGGTCTGCCGCGCCCGGACATAAGGCGAGGAGAGGACGACCTCGGGCTTGCCGCCTTCGGGCAAAGCCGCGAACCAGCGGCCGAGCGCCCGGGCCTGCTCGTGGCCGAGATCGCTCAGCGGCACGTCGACGTCGCGCATGGCGATGTCGATCATGGCCAGGCCGGCCTCGTGCGCCGCATCGCGGGCGACGTTGCCGGCGCTTTGCCCGTGGCGGACGATCCAGAGCTTTTCGGGCCACCTTTGTCTCACGGCCGGACCAAAGCGCGAGCGGGACTGGCGGTTCCTTCGCTCGCGATTCAGAGCAGGCCTTCGGCCTCGAGCCGGGCGCGAAGATCGGCGGCGTCGGTGAAGAGGTGGGCGTGCATGCCGACCGCCAGCGCGCCGTCAACGTTGATCCGGCGGTCGTCGACGAACAGCGCCTGACCGGGACGAAGGCGAAAGCGATCGAGCGCTCGATAGTAGATTGCGGGATCGGGCTTCAGCAGCTTCTCCTCGCCCGAGACGAGGATGGCGCTGAAGCGGGCGAAGAAAGCGCGCTCCCCCTCGTGGAACGGCGGCCAGAATTCGGCCGAGAAATTGGTAATCACGAACAACGGCACGCCCTTCGCGTCGAGCTCCTCGACGATCGCGTGGACGCCCGGCACCGGACCGGTGATCATCTCGCCGAAGCGCTCGCCCCAGGCGGCGATCAGCGCGGCATATTGGGGGAATTTCTCGTTGAGCTCGGCCGCCGCCTCGGCATGGGGACGGCCGCCGTCGAGGCTGTCGTGCCAGCCGTAAATGTCGACATCCTCGATGAAACGGAGGCGCTCTTCATCGTCGGCGATCTGGCGGACGATGAAGGAATCGGGATCCCAGCCGTAGAGGACGTTGCCGACGTCGAAGACGACGGCGGTCGGTCCTTCGATACGGGTCTTCGCCAAGCTCAGCCCTACTCAGGATGAGCGAATTGAATAAGACCGCTCATCCTGAGGAGCCGTTGAGCTTGTCGAAACATGATCAGGTCGGATTGCCCCGGGCAATCCTGAAACATGCCGGGGGCATGTTTCACCTGATCATTCTCGAAGGACGGAGCCGGACGTCAGCCCTGGCGCGCCTTGAAGCGGCGGTTGGTCTTGTTGATGACGTAGGTGCGGCCCCGGCGGCGGATCACGCGGCAGTCGCGATGGCGCGACTTGAGGGACTTCAAGGAGTTGCGGATCTTCATGGCCTGGGACGCCTGCCTGATTCTGTCGTGCTGTTGCCGGGAAATGCGAGGCGCTCCCCTAGTGGGAGGCGCTCCTCAAGTCAAGCCGAGGGAGCCGGTGACGGCGGGCCGGTTTGAGAGCCGCCGGCCCGGCCTCGTCCCCGGTCGATAGGCGGCCCTCTTCCAAACCACTGGGCACGAAACGAGCAGAACATGCTCAAGCGCGGCATTGCCGACACCGATATTGGAAGATCCTGCCAATTCGGGCATGTTTCCGCGAATGGACCGCACCGACTTCAAGATCCTCGCCATCCTCCAGCAGGATGCGTCGCTTGCCGTCGCGGAGATCGCGAGCCGAGTGAACCTGTCGCAGACGCCTTGCTGGCGCCGAATCCAGAAGCTCGAGGCGAGCGGCGTGATCGAGCGCCGCGTCGCCATCCTCAACCCCGAATCGGTGGGCTTGGGCATTTCGGTCTTCGTCGAGATCGAGGCGGCCAACCATTCGCCCGCCTGGCTGGAGGGCTTTGCCGCCGCGGTCTCGGCCATGCCCGAGGTGATGGAGGTCTACCGGATGGCCGGCGACGTCGATTACCTGCTGCGCGTCGCGGTCGGCTCGATGGCCGAATATGACGATTTCTACCGGCGGCTGATCGCGCAGGTGCCGCTGAAGAACGTCACGTCGCGCTTCGCCATGGAGCGGGTGAAGATCACCACCGCCTATCCGCTGAACCCGGACGCCGCGCGCTGACACGAAAATGGCCCCCGGTGCGCGGCGCCGGGGGCCAGTCGGACCGCTTCAACCCAGGGAGACCTCAGCGGCGGGTTGGTGAAACACCTTATTGCGTGTTCTCGAGCACATTGGCATCGACCGCATTGGCATCGGCGGCGTTGGCGTCGAGCGTTCCGTTGCCGAGCGTCTCCTCGCCGAGCAAATTGGGATCGCTGAGATCGTCGGTGACGTTCAAGTCCTCGACGACGACGTTGTTGGCGGTATTGTTCTCCGTCGCGCCGCCGCCGCAGGCGCCGAGCGCCGCGAGGCCGGCCGCGAGCAGCGCGGTGGACATCAGTTTCATTGCCTCATCCCCTGTTCCCGAATCATGGACGCCTCGAACAGACCAAAAACGTCTCCGTGCCGCAATGCGCGATCGGCGAGCGGCGCAACTTTGCACGACTCGGCTCCGCGGAGGCGGCGCGGCGCTCCGGATTTGCTAAGGCGCCCCGCCCGATTGGCAGATTGTTGCGCGGCCCTCTAGGGTCCGCGCTCGGCCAGCCTGCGCTCCCAGGCCAAAGCGTCGGCGACGATCGTGTCGAGATCGTCGCGCTCGGGGCGCCAGCCGAGCATCTCCATTATCCTGCCATTGTCGGCGACGAGGGCCGCTGGGTCGCCGGCCCGGCGCGGCGCCATCCGGCGCTCGATCGTCATGTTGGTGACGCGGTCGACGCTGTCGAGCACTTCGAGCACCGAAAAGCCGCGCCCGTAGCCGCAATTGAGGGTCGTGCTCCGCGCCGGCTCGGCAAGCAGCCCTTCCAGCGCCCGGACATGGGCGGCGGCGAGGTCGCTGACATGGATATAGTCGCGCACGCCGGTGCCGTCGGGCGTGTCGAAATCGGTGCCGTAGACGTCGACCCCGGCGCGCCTGCCCGTCGCCGCCTCGACCGCGACCTTGATCAGGTGGGTCGCGCCCTTGGTCGACTGGCCGGAGCGGCCGCCCGGATCGGCGCCGGCGACGTTGAAATAGCGCAGCGCGATATGGTTGATCGGATGCGCGGCCGAAGCGTCCTTCAGCATTCGCTCGGTCATCAGCTTCGACCAGCCATAGGGGTTGATCGGCTCGGTCCGAGCCTCTTCGGGCACCGGGACGGCGTCGGGGATGCCGTAGGTCGCGGCGGTCGAGGAGAAGATGAAATGCTTCACCCCGCCGGCGACCGCGCTCGCGATCAGGGCGCGGCTCTTCACCGTGTTGTTGAGATAATAATCGAGCGGCTTCTCGACCGATTCCGGCACCACGATCGATCCGGCGAAATGCATGATCGCGCCGATCCGATGCTCGGCGATCAGGCGGGCTAGCAGCGCGCCGTCGGCGACGTCGCCGCGCACGAAGGCCGCGCCCTCGGGCACCGCCCAGTCGAAGCCGGTCGAAAGATCGTCGATCACCGCGACCGGCCAGCCGGCATCGAGCAGCGCCAGCACCGCGTGGCTGCCGATATAGCCCGCCCCGCCCGTCACCAGCACCGGCACCTTGTCTTCGGCCATTCGATCTCCCGCTGTCCGATGCAGCAAAAACCGGATAAAGTCGTTACACTCCCTATACAGTCTCATTCGACAAGGACGAGGTGGTGATGAGCAAATTCGCGATAGGCTGCGGCGCCCTGCTTGCCGCCGCTTTGGCTTCCGGTTGCGCGATGGACGTAGGCCGCGGCCGCGTCGAGCCGCCCACGGTCACCCGCTTCCACCTCGGCCAGGAGATCGCGCGCGGCCCGATCGCGATCGAGCCCGCCGATCCCGCTTTGGCGGGCAGCCTTGAATTCGCGCAATATTCGGCCTCGGTCGAGCGCGAGCTGACCCGGCTCGGCTGGGAGGTGGTCCGCGGCAACGCCCGTTCCGAGCAGGTCGCGGTCGTCCGCGTCGACCAGGGCACGCGCGAGAGCCTGCGCCAGCGCTCGGCGCTCAGCATCGGCGTCGGCGGCTCCAGCTACGGCCGCCGCAGCGGCGTCGGGGCTGGGGTCGGCGGCTCCATTCCGATCGGCAGCCGCTCGAACGAGATCGTCGGAACCATGCTCGGCGTGCGCATCCAGCGCCGCTCCGACGCCACCGTCGCCTGGGAGGGCCGTGCTCAGCTGGAGGCACGCGCGGGCGCCGAGCTGGCCGACAAAAGGGCGGCCGTGGATAGGCTTGCATGGGCCCTGTTTCAAGACTTCCCCGGAGAGTCGGGCCGCACTATCAGGATTCGATGAGCCTATCCGTATCGAGCGCCTTTGATGGCGGGAACATTCATCTGGTCGCCATCGAAGGCGACCGCGTCGACCTCGAAATCGTCAAGGACCGCCAGTCCGATTTCTATCAATGGTTCTATTTCCGGCTGACCGGGGGCCGCGGCCGCGCGCTGGAGCTGCGAATCCTCAACTGCGCCGGCGCCGCTTACCCGCACGGCTGGGCGAATTACCGCGCCTGCCTCTCCGAGGATCGCGAGACCTGGGAACGGGTCGACACCGGCTATGACGGCGGCGTGCTGACCATCCGCGTCACGCCCGCTTCGGACAGCGTCTGGATCGCCTATTTCGCGCCCTACACGATGGAGCGGCACCTCGATCTCGTCGCCTCGGTCGCCGCCATTCCCGGCGTCGAATACCGCTCGCTCGGGCAGACCCTCGACGGCCAGGAGATCGACTATTTCCGGCTCCCCGGCGGCCCCTTGCGGGTCTGGCTCTACGCGCGCCAGCACCCGGGCGAAACCATGGCCGAGCATTGGATGGAGGGCGCGCTCGAGAAATTGCTCGACGACGCCGATCCGGTGACTCGCCGGCTCCGGGAGAAAGCGACCTTCCACATCGTCCCCAACATGAACCCGGACGGGTCTCGGCGCGGCCACCTCAGGACCAATGCCGCCGGCGTCAACCTCAACCGCGAATGGCACGCGCCGAGCCTGGAGAAGAGCCCGGAAGTCTTCCACGTGCTCGAGGAGATGAAGAAGACCGGCGTCGATTTCGCGATGGACGTGCATGGCGACGAGGCGATCGCCGCCAATTTCCTCGCCGGCTTCGAGGGCGTCCCCTCGTGGCAGCAGGCGCAGCAGGATTTGTTCGACGCGTTCGGCGCGGCGCTGGTCCGAATCTCGCCCGATTTCCAGACCGACAAGGGCTATGAGATACCGGGCCCGGGCCAGGCCAACCTCTCCATGTCCACCGCCCAGCTCGCCGAACGGTTCGGGGCGGTCTCGATGACGCTGGAAATGCCGTTCAAGGACAATGACGACCTGCCCGATCCCGTCCACGGCTGGTCGCCCGACCGCTGCCGCCTGCTCGCCGGCTCGTGCCTCGACGCGCTCCACGCCGTCATCGACGGGGTCGCCGAATATCGGAAAGGGCAGGCTTAAGCGTCTCCCGCATCGTTCGCCCTGAGCCTGTCGAAGGGCTTTCTTTCTTCCCATGGCGCGGAAAAGAAGGAAAGGGCTTCGACAGGCTCAGCCCGAACGGGATTGAGCGATAGCGAGAGTTGCGAATGCCCCAGCTCGTCCTGATCCGCCACGGCCAGTCGGCCTGGAACCTCGAGAATCGCTTCACCGGCTGGTGGGACGTCGGCCTGACGCCGCAGGGCGAGGAGGAGGCGAGGCTGGCCGGCGAGCTGCTCGCCGCCAAGGGCTTCGATTTCGAGATCGCCTTCACCAGCTTCCAGACCCGCGCGATCAAGACGCTGCACATCGTGCTCGAAGTCATGGGGCGGCTGTGGATACCCGAGGAGAAGCACTGGCGCCTCAACGAGCGCCATTATGGCGGCCTGACCGGCCTCGACAAGGCCGAGACCGCGGCCAGGCATGGCGACGAGCAGGTCAGGATCTGGCGCCGCTCCTTCGACATCCCGCCGCCGGCCCTCGATCCCGGCGGCGAGTTCGATCTTACCAATGACCGGCGCTATGCCGGCATCGCCATTCCCACCCACGAGAGCCTCAAGGACACGATCGCCCGCGTGCTTCCTTATTGGGAGGAGACGATCGCCCCCGAGCTCCGCAAGGGCAACCGCGTGCTCATCTCGGCGCACGGCAACTCGCTGCGCGCGCTGGTCAAGCATCTGTCGAACATCGCGGACGAGGAGATCGTCGCGCTGGAGATCCCGACCGGTCAGCCGATCGTCTACGAGCTCGACGACGATCTCGCGGCGGTCGAACGCTATTATCTGAGAGACCGCTAGCCTCCCGACCCGCCCGTGCGAGGGGCCGTCAGAATTCCTTCATGCGCTCGCGGTTGCGGGCGGCGCGGCGGAGGACTTCCTCGACACTGTCGCCCTTCAGGATCGAGGCGACGCTGACCGTCACCTCGAGCGGCACCAGCGCATGGCCGAGATCGAGCGGGTGGGCGCGGATGCAGTGGCCAATCCGCTCCGCGGTATCGAGCGCCGACTCGGCGTCGAGATGGTCGAGCAGCAGCGAGAAGGTGCCGCCGCCGTTGCGGGCGGCGACGTCGCTGGCGCGAATCAGGCTCTTGAGCAGCCGCGCGACATGGCGCAGCGCGGCATCGCCGGCGACGCGGCCGTGGCCCTCGTTGATCGCCTTGAGATCGTCGACCTCGACCGAAAGCAGGGCCGCAGGCGTGCCGTGGCGCGCAGCCTGGCTCAGCACCCGCTCGAGCTCGCGGACGAGCTGGCGCGGGTCGAGCAAGGCGGTCAGCGGATCGCGGCCGCTGTCCTGCTCGAGGTCGCCGAGCCGCGCGCGCGCCTCGGCGAGCGCGGCGCGCAGCAGCGCATTCTCGTCGGTCAGCCGCGACAGCGCCTCGCGCGCTTCGAGCGTCGGCTTCGGCGCCGCCGCCTTGGTCTCGATATTGGCCTTTCGCCGTCCCATGCCGCCACCTTAAAACGCGAAGGTTAACGCAAAGCTTAGGACCCGGACGATTGCCGCCGCGCCCGGCGCGGGCTAGGAGGTGGCGCTTCATGACGAACGAAGCGCCTCTGGTTGGGATCATCATGGGCAGCCGCTCCGACTGGGAGACGATGCGCCATGCCGCCGACATGCTCGACGCGCTCAGCGTGGCTTATGAGAAGAAGGTGGTCTCCGCCCATCGCACGCCGGACCGGCTCTACGATTATGCGAAGAGCGCGGCCGGGCGCGGGCTCAGGGTGATCGTCGCGGGTGCGGGCGGCGCCGCACACCTCCCCGGCATGGCCGCCTCGATGACCCGCCTGCCGGTGCTCGGCGTGCCGGTCGAGAGCAAGGCGCTGGCCGGGCTCGACAGCCTCTTGTCGATCGCCCAGATGCCGGCCGGCGTGCCGGTGGGGACGCTCGCCATCGGCAAGGCCGGCGCGGCCAATGCCGGCCTGCTCGCCGCGGCGATCCTGGCGACCGCCGATCCGGCGCTGGCCGAGCGGCTCGAGGCCTGGCGGCGGAAGCAGACCGACGGCGTCGCCGAACAGCCGGAATGATCGTCCCGCCGGGCTCCATGATCGGCATCGTCGGCGGCGGCCAGCTCGGCCGCATGCTGGCGCTCGCCGCGGCGCAATTGGGCTATCGCTGCCATGTCTACGCGCCCGACGCGCAGGGGCCGGCCGCCGCGGTTGCGGCGCGCGTCACCGAGGGCGCGTTCGAGGACGAGGCGGCGCTGGCCCGGTTCGGCCGCGAGGTCGACGTCGTCACCTACGAGTTCGAAAACGTGCCGACCGCTCCCTTGGCCGCGCTCGCCGCACACGTGCCGCTCCACCCGCCGGTGGCGGCGCTGGAGATCGCCCAGGACCGGCTCGTTGAGAAAAACTACGTGCTCGGCCAAGGCGGCCGTCCCGCCCCGTTCGCCGCGGTCGACGACCGTGCCGGGCTCGACGACGCCTTGGCCGAGATCGGCGCGCCGGCGATCCTGAAGACCCGCCGCTTCGGCTATGACGGCAAGGGCCAGGCCCGGATCGACGGCGCCGGCGATGCCCAAAAGGCCTGGGAGGCGGTGCGCGGCGCCCCTTCCGTGCTCGAAGGCTTCGTCGCCTTCGACGCCGAATTCTCGATCCTGCTCTGCCGCGGTGCCGACGGCGAGACGGTGACCTGGGACGCGCCCGTGAACCGGCACCGGGGCGGGATCCTGGTGCGCTCCGAAGTCCCCGCCGGGCCCGAGCTCGCCGGCGCGGTCGCCCAGGGCGAGGCGCTGGCCCGGGCGATCGCCGAGGCGCTCGGCCATGTCGGCATGCTGACGCTCGAATTTTTCGCGGTCGGGGGCGAGGCCGTCTTCAACGAGCTGGCACCGCGCGTCCACAATAGCGGCCACTGGACGATCGAGGGCGCGCTGACCTCGCAGTTCGAGAACCATGTCCGCGCCATTTGCGGCCTGCCGCTCGGCGCCACGGCGCGCATCGTCCCGCGCGTCGAGATGCTGAACCTGGTCGGCGACGAGGTCGCCGGCTGGCACGAGCTCCTCGCCGACCCGAGCGCCCATCTCCACCTCTACGGCAAAAGCGAGCCGCGGCCGGGCCGCAAGATGGGCCACGTGACGCGGCTGCTCGTTGCGGCGGATTAAATAGGGACTGTCCCTGTTTAACGCGGCTGCATCACCTCGATCGGCATGCCCAGCCGCTCGAGCTGCGGCCGGACCCGCGCGGCGTCGCCGACCACCACCCAGACGAAATTGTCGGGATTGACGATCCGCCGCGCGGTCGCATCGAGCGCCTGCGCGGTCATGCCGCGATAGCGGTCGGCGACCGTCTCCCAATAATTGTCCGGCCGCCGGTAGAGCGCGTTCGAGCGCAGCGCGCCCAATATGGCCGGCGAGGTCTCGAACTGGCCGGGCAGCTGGCCGGTGCTGCCGGCGATGATCCGCTGCAGCTCGTTCGGCTGCACGCCCTGGCTGGCCAGGAAAGTGCGGATGATCTCGATCGTCACGGCGATCGACTCGCCGGTCCGGTCCGACTGGACCGGCGCCTGGATGATGTAGGCGAGCTGGTGCTCGCGCAGCGACGCCGAGCCGTACGCGCCGTAGGACCAGCCGCGCCGCTCGCGGAGATCCATGTTGATCCGGGCGAGGAAGTCGCTGCCCAGCGCCTGGTTGGCGGCGCCGAGCTCGAGCAGGTCCTGGGTGCCCTCGACGCCGAGCACCTGGCCGGCGAGGATGAAGGACTGCGGCGATTGCGGCCGGTCGATCAGCACGATCCGCCGGCGCGGCGCCGGAATCGGCGCGGTGAACGCCTTTGCGCCGCGCGGCGCCGAGGGCGCCTGCCAGTTGCCGAAGCGCGCCTCGAGCAACGGCACCAGCTGGTCGAGCGGCAGATCGCTGACCGCGAAGATGGTGGCGTTGTCGGGCCGGATCCACGTCTGGTGGAAGCGGATCAGCTCGTCGCGGGTGAGCGCTTCGATGACGCGCGGGTCGCCGGTGCCGCTGGCGGGCTTCCCATAGGGATGCTGCGTCCCGTAGATCAGGCCCGGCAGAGCGCGCAGGGCGAGGCCCGCCGGCTGCGTCATCTCCTGGGCGATGCCGTTGAGCTGCTGCTGGCGGATGCGCTCGATCTCGCGCGGATCGAAGGCGGGATTGCGGATCACGTCGGCGAGCAGGTCGAGCGACGGCGCCAGCGCCGGCGTCATCGCGCTCAGCGAAACCGCGGTCCGGTCGAGGCTTGCGCCGGTCGCGATCGTCGCGCCGAGCCGTTCCTGCGCCTCGGCGAGCTGGGTCGAGTTGAGGCTGGTCGTGCCCTCTTCGAGCATGTTCAGCATCATCGCCTGGGTGCCGAGCCGGTCGGCCGGATCGGCGGCGACGCCGGCATCGAACTCGACCGCGACTCGGGTCACCGGCACGGCAGCGCGCCGGGCATAGATCACCTGGATGCCGTTGGAGAGACGCCCCCGCTCCGTGTCCGGGAAGTCGAGCGCCGGCACCGGTCCCGCGCGCGGCATCGGTTCGCGCGCGCGCGCCTCGGGGTTGGCGCACACGGTCGGATCGCACTGATCGAAAGCGGAAGGCGCGAGCGGCCGGTCGCCGGGCTGCGGCGGCGTGTAGTAGCGCGGCCGCTGACCGGACGCGCCGATCTGGCGCGCGCCGGTGACGCCCGGCGCCTCTTCATAGGCCTCGCGCTCGCCCGGATTGACGCGCAGCGCGAACACCGGCCGGTTCAGCCAGCGCCGCATCACGGCGCGCACCTGCGCCGGGGTCACGCGGGCGAGCTGCTCGAGCTGGCGGCGGGAGAAATCGGGATCGTCGGCGTAGAGCATGCCTTCGGCGAGCGCGACCGCCTTGCCGCCGAAGCCGCCGACCTGCTCGAGGCCCTGGACCCGGCTGGAGAGCGCGCGCATCACCGCTCGGCGGACCTCGTCGTCGGTCGGCCCGGTGCGGATATAGTCGGCGACGATCTCGTCGAGCCGCCGCGACACGGCGTCGGCATCCTGGCCCGGCTTCACGTCGACCTGGATCTCGAACAGGCTGACCCGGTGGAACGGCTGGACGAAGGCCGAGACTCGGACCGCGCTCTGCTCGCCGCGGACCAATTGGTTGTCGAGCCGCGAGCTGGCGAGGCCGCCGAGCACCGAGGCCGCGACCTGCAGCGGGACCTGGTCGTCATGGGTCAGGCCCGGCGCGACCCAGTTGCGGTAGAGCCGGGTATTGGCGACACGGTCGAGCAGGGTCCGGTCGACCCGGGCAGGCAGGGTCGGCACATCGGCCTGGGCCGGACTGTTGACCGGACCCCGCGCGATGCCGCCGAAATAGCGCTCGACCAGCGGCCGCGCCTCGGCCGCGTTTATGTCGCCGGCGAGGACGAGCACGGCGTTGTTCGGCCCGTAATTGTCGCGGAACCATTCGCGCACCGTGTCGAGCGTCGCCGCCGAGAGGTCGGCCATCGAGCCGATCGTCGAGTGGCGATAGGGATGGCCTTCGGGAAACAGCCCTTCGAGCTGGGCATATTCGGTCATGCCGTAGGGCTGGTTGTCGCCCTCCCTCTTCTCGTTCTGGACGACGCCGATCTGATTGGTCAAATTCTGCTGCGTCACCGCGCCGAGCAGATGCCCCATCCGGTCGCTCTCCAGGTACAGGGCCTGCTCGAGCGCCGGTCGCGGCACCGTCTGGAAATAGTTGGTGCGGTCGAACCAGGTCGTGCCGTTCAGGTCGGTCGCCCCCATCGCCCGCGTATATTCGAAATATTCTCCCGGCGCGTTCTCCGAGCCGTTGAACATGAGATGCTCGAAGAGATGGGCGAAGCCGGTCCGGCCGGCCGGCTCGTCCTTGGAGCCGACATTGTACCAGATGCTGACCGCGACGATCGGCGCCTTGCGGTCCTCGTGGACGACGACGCGCAGGCCGTTGCCGAGGGTGAAGGTTTCGTAGGGGATGTTGATCCGGCCGACGAGCTCCCGGACCGGATCGGCGGTCGGCCCGGCCGCGGCCGTGTCCCGGCCCGTGGTGGCGCATCCGGAAAGAGCGAGGCCGGCGGCGATCGCGAACGCGGTGAAGAGCTTGCGCATGGGAATCCTCATGTCGTGCAGGAGGCGGACACTAGCGCGGTGTACGGCCAAGGCAATACGCCTGCGCAGGAATTTCCTCAGGAAGATTAAGCCGTTTCGGCCCCTGTTGCGCTTTACCTCCGGTGCGCACAGGCAAATAAGGGGGCCTATGCACTGCTACGCGCCTCGCACCCCCGCGCCCCTGAAGGCGAAGGCCGCTTCGAGCCCTCTCGCCGTACCGGCGCGGCGACTCGACACCCATCGGCGGCCGCAAGGGGAGCACCCGGCGGAGCGTCCGGCCGGGCCGAGTGCCGGCCTGTCCTTTGCTGAGGTGCCGGTCCACGCGCGCCCCGCCCAGGCGACGGGCCCGGCCAGCCTTCCCGAGCCGCTCAAGACCGGCGTCGAACGGCTGTCGGGCTTCGCGATGGACGACGTCCGCGTCCACCGCAATTCCGCCGAGCCCGCCAAGCTCGGCGCGCTTGCTTACACCCAAGGCACCGAGATCCACCTCGGTCCCGGCCAGGAGCAGCATCTGCCGCACGAAGCCTGGCACGTCGTCCAGCAGAAACAGGGGCGGGTGACGAGAGGCAGAGATGGTGATGAAGCCGCACCGACGGAGGAACCGTCCCTTGAAGCAGAGGCTAACCTGGCCAGTCTGCAGATGGCCCGCAGTTCAATGCCGAAAAGGTCGAATGTCGAACTGATCCAACCCAGGCCTTCATCTCATCGTGCGATACAGCTCAAGCGGGGACCAGGCGACAAGCCGAAAAGTAAGCAGACGAGTAAACAGAAAAGCGAGGAAAAATCTCTCGAAGATTTTGTGAGGGTCAAGGTCGAACCCTTTCATTTGGAGCAGACCATTCCCACTGCCGCATTCGATATCACTACCAGCCTCGTCGGATCCCTCGCCTTCGAGCAGAAGCAAGTGCAGAACGCCGCCAAGGCGCTGACCAAGGCCGAGTGGGAGAAAGCGCGAAACAGTGCGGGGGTCAAACTCGACCTTACGGCGGGGGAGTTCAAACGAATAGTGATATCGGTCTTAAAGTCGAGCCCGTTCAAATCGGCCTCGCAACCGAAGGCCGGCCTCTTCCTCCAAACAAGCGTAGGAGGCGTTTCCGTTGAAACGGAACTGAAATCGATGCCTCCAGGCGTGGAAACGACGGTCACGCCCCAAAACGATATAATATTCGAACTCGGAGCCGGCTTGAGAGCCGTCGCGTCGGTAGAGTATAAGTTGAAAGCCACTTCGAAGCCTGGCTTGAAGTCGCCCGGCGTGCAGGCACCCGTCACCTCTATGCCCGCCGTGCAGGTCTCGCCTTGGGCGGCGACTTGGAGCTTTCTCGGGGCGCTTGGACTTACTCTCCTCACTCTGCCGCAGCGGACGCTGCAGCTGTTCATTCCTCCCAAGGTCATGTGGGATGATGGCGAGCTGAGCCGGATCCCGGAAGAATCCTGAGGCTTCCTCAGTGTTGAGGCGTCCACTTGTGTTGCTAAAACACAACACTACATCTGCCCGCAAGTGAAACAAGGGCGGCATATGAACCTGGAAAAATTCACCGATCGCGCGCGCGGCTTCCTGCAATCGGCGCAGACCGTCGCGCTGCGGATGAACCATCAGCGCATTACCCCCATCCACCTGCTCAAGGCGCTGCTCGAGGACGAGCAGGGCATGGCCGCCGGCCTGATCGCGCGCGCCGGCGGCAGCGCCGAGGCGGCGCGGCGCGAGACCGACGAAGCGCTGGCCAAGGTGCCGGTGGTTTCGGGCAGCGGCGCCACCGCGACCCCGGCGCTCGACGGCGAGACGATCCGAGTGCTCGATTCGGCCGAGCAGATCGCGCAGAAAGCGGGCGATTCCTACGTCGCGGTCGAGCGCATCCTGCTCGCCTTGACCATGTCCAGGACCGACGCCGGCAAGGCGCTGACCGACGCCGGGCTGAAGCCGGAGGCGCTGAACGCCGCGATCAACGAACTTCGCGGCGGCCGCACTGCCGACACCCAGAGCGCCGAGGACCGCTACGACGCGCTCAAGAAGTTCGCCCGCGACCTCACCGACGCGGCGCGCGACGGCAAATTGGACCCGGTGATCGGCCGCGACGAGGAGATCCGCCGCACCGTCCAGATCCTGGCGCGCAGGACCAAGAACAATCCGGTGCTGATCGGCGATCCCGGCGTCGGCAAGACCGCGATCGCCGAAGGGCTGGCGCTGCGCATCGCCAATGGCGACGTGCCCGACAGCCTCAAGGACCGCCGGCTGATGGCGCTCGACATGGGCTCGCTGATCGCCGGCGCCAAATATCGCGGCGAATTCGAGGAGCGCCTCAAGGGCGTGCTCGACGAAGTGAAAGGCGCCGAGGGCGAGGTCATCCTGTTCATCGACGAGATGCACACCCTGGTCGGCGCCGGCGCCGGCGAGGGTTCGATGGACGCCTCGAACCTCCTCAAGCCCGCGCTCGCCCGGGGCGAATTGCACTGCATCGGCGCGACCACGCTCGACGAATATCGCAAGCATGTCGAGAAGGACCCGGCGCTGCAGCGGCGCTTCCAGCCGGTGTTCATCGGCGAGCCGACGGTCGAGGACACAATCTCGATCCTCCGGGGTCTCAAGGAGAAATACGAGCTGCACCACGGCGTCCGAATCACCGACGCGGCGCTCGTTTCCGCCGCGACCCTCTCCAACCGCTACATCACCGACCGCTTCCTGCCCGACAAGGCGATCGACCTGATGGACGAGGCCGCCTCGCGGATCCGCATGGAGGTCGAATCCAAGCCCGAGGAGATCGAGACGCTCGACCGGCGCATCATCCAGCTGAAGATCGAGCGCGAGGCGCTGAAGAAGGAGAAGGACGCGGCGTCCAAGGAACGGCTGAAGGCGCTCGAAGGCGAACTCGCCAATCTCGAGCAGCAATCGGCCGAGCTCACCCAGCGCTGGCAGGCCGAGAAGGAGAAGATCGCCGGCGAAGCGAAAATCAAGGAGCAGCTCGACGCCGCCCGGCTGGAGCTGGAGCAGGCGCAGCGCTCGGGCGACCTCGCCAAGGCCGGCGAGCTGCAATATGGGCGCATCCCCGCGCTCGAGAAGCAGCTCGAAGAGGCGGCCGCGGTCAGCGGCAGCGCCATGCTTCGCGAGGAGGTGACCAGCGAGGACATCGCCGCCGTGGTCGCGCGCTGGACCGGCATTCCGATGGAGCGGATGCTGGAGGGCGAGCGCGAGAAACTGCTCGCCATGGAGACCGAGATCGGCAAGCGCGTGATCGGCCAGCAGCATGCGGTCGCCGCGGTCAGCCGCGCCATCCGCCGCGCCCGCGCCGGCCTCCAGGACCCGAACCGGCCGATGGGCAGCTTCCTGTTCCTCGGGCCCACCGGCGTCGGCAAGACCGAATTGACCAAGGCGCTCGCCGAATTCCTGTTCGACGACAGCCACGCCATGGTCCGCATCGACATGTCGGAGTTCATGGAGAAACACAGCGTCGCCCGGCTGATCGGCGCCCCTCCCGGCTATGTCGGCTATGAGGAAGGCGGCGTGCTGACCGAGGCCGTCCGCCGCCGCCCCTATCAGGTCGTCCTGTTCGACGAGGTCGAGAAGGCGCATTCGGACGTGTTCAACATCCTCCTCCAGGTGCTCGACGACGGCCGGCTGACCGACGGCCAGGGCCGCACCGTCGACTTCACCAACACGATCATCATCCTGACCTCGAACCTCGGCAGCCATTTCCTCACCGGCCTCGCTGACGGCCAGCAGGTCGAGGAGGTGGAATCGCAGGTGATGGACGTCGTTCGCGCCCATTTCCGGCCCGAATTCCTCAACCGGCTCGACGAGATCATCCTGTTCCACCGGCTGGCGGCCGAGCATATGGGGCCGATCGTCGAGATCCAGGTCGCCCACGTCCAGGCGCTGCTGAAGGACCGCAAGATCGTCCTCGACCTCACCGACGGCGCCCGTGCCTGGCTCGGCCGAGTCGGCTACGATCCCGTCTACGGCGCCCGGCCGCTGAAGCGCGCGGTGCAGAAATATCTCCAGGACCCGCTCGCCGACGCCATCCTGCGCGGCGACGTCCGCGACGGGCAGGCGGTGCGGGTGGAGGAAGGCGACGGCGCACTCGCGTTGACCCCGGCCTAGGCCCTAAGCGGCGGCTGGACAGCGCGCGCCCCGGGCGGCATCGTCGCGCCGTGCAGATCAACGTCAACCGCCTCTTCGCGCGGGCCGAGCAGGCCTTCGTCGCCGGCCGGCTGGACGAGGCGCGCCGCGGCCTGATCGAGCTCGGCCGCTCGGCCGGCGATCATCCCGCCGTTTTCCACCTCCTCGCTCTCACCGAGAAGAAGCGCGGCGATGCGGCGGCGGCGCGGCGCGCCTTCGAACAAGCGGCGGCGCTGGCGCCCGACGATCCGCGGATCGCCGGCAATTTCGCGAACCTGCTCGGCGAGCTCGGCGCGCATGACGAAGCGCTGGCCCTCTACGGCCGGGCGCTCGCCGCCGATCCCGGCTTCAACGATGCCCGCTACAACCGGGCCCTGCTGCTCCAGAAGCTGGACCGGCGGGACGAGGCGCTCGCCGATCTCGACGCGATCCGCGCCGCCGGACCCGCCGAGGCTAAGGTCCATTCGGCGCGCGGCGGCCTGCTGTTCCAGCTGAAGCGGATCGACGAGGCGGCGGCCGCTTATGACTCCGCGCTTCGGGCCGAGCCGTTGCGGGTCACCGCGCTGCACGGCCGCGCCCGCATCGCGATGGAGCGCGGCGAGGAGGGCGCGTCGAATTTCTACATCCGCGCGCTGCAGCAGAAGCCGGGCGACCTGGAGCTGGTGCTCGGCCTGGCCGAGGCGTTCGAAGCCGAGGGCGATGCGCTCGGGCTGGAGCTTCTCTCCGAAGCGGTGGAGCGCAATCCCGATTGGGTGGTCGGCCACGAAGTGCTCGCGCGCATGCGCTCCGAAGCCGGTGACAGCGAGGCGTTCGCGGATCATTACCGGGGGTCGATCGAGCGCCGTCCCGGCGACCGCGCGCTTCATTTCTCTTACTGGCGCAGCCTCGCCCGCGGCGAGCGGCATGGCGAGGCGCTGGCGGCGCTGCGCGATGCCCGGCGCCGGATCGCCGACGATCCGGCGATGCTGCTGATGGAGGCGGTGTTCGTCAGCGAATCGGGCGATCCGGCCGCGGCGCTGCCGCTGCTCGACCGGCTCGACGGCGGCGGGCAGGCCAACCTCTCGTTCGCGCGCGGGCGCATCACGCTGCGGGCGGGCGATGCCGGCCAGGCGGCGGAGGCCTTCGCGCGGGTCGTCGCGCTCGATCCCGGCAATATCGGCGCCTGGGCCCATCTCGACCTCGCCTGGCGACGGACCGGGGATAAGCGGCACGAGTGGCTGACCGGACAGCCCGGCCTTTACGGCGCCGGCGACCTCGGCCTCGGCGCCGCCGAGCTCGACCGGCTGGCGGAGCTGCTGCGCGGCCTGCACAGGACGCGGGCCCATCCGATTGGCCAGTCGCTGCGCGGCGGCACCCAGACGCGCGGCCGGCTGTTCTCGCGCGGCGAACCGGAGATCGCCCGGCTTCACGAGGCGATTCACGCCGCGGTCGCGGATCATTTCCGCGGCCTCCCGCCCCGGGACGACGGCCATCCCCTGCTGCGCCACCGCGACGGCGGCTTCGGCATCCAGGGGTCCTGGTCGGTGCGCCTGACGTCGCAGGGTTTCCACGTCAACCACATCCATCCCGAAGGCGTGCTGAGCTCAGCCTGCTATGTCAGCCTGCCGCCGACGCTCGGATCGGAGGCGACGCGCGACGGCTGGCTCGAGCTCGGGCGGCCGCCGGTCGAGCTCGGGCTGGACCTCGAGCCGCTCGTCGCGATCGAGCCGAAGCCGGGCCGGCTGGCCTTGTTCCCTAGCTATCTGTTCCATGGCACCCGCCCGTTCAGCGAAGGGGAGCGGCTGACGGTCGCCTTCGACGTGGTTCCGGCATGAACGATCGCTGGGCCGATTACTGGGCCCGCCCGCGCTCCGGCCCGCAAAGCGGCGGCTGCCTGCCCAATGCCGCCGGCGAGGTGGGGCCGGCGCTGGAACGGCTCTGGCGCGACTTCGCCGGCAATCTCCCCGCCAAGGCGCGGCTGCTCGATCTCGCCACCGGCGACGGCGCGGTGCTCGGGATGATCCAGGCGGCGCGGCGCGACCTCATCCTCCTCGGCGTGGATTCGGCGCCCGCCTTGCCGCCGCCGCCCCCGGGGACGCGGCTGCAAACGGGCGTCGCCATGGAGGCGCTTCCCTTCGCCGACGCCGCGTTCGACGCGGTGACCAGTCAGTTCGGGATCGAATATGGCGACGTCGCGCGGATTGCCGCGGAGGCGGCGCGGGTGCTGAAGCGCGGCGGGCTGCTCCGCGCCGCGATCCACCACGCCGGCGGCGCGATCGTCGGCCACAATCTGGGACGGCGCGCGGCGCTGCGCTGGGCGGTCCTCGAAAGCGGCCTGCTCGATCGGGCGCGCAAGCTGGCGGCGGCGCGGGCGGCGGCGGCGCTGCCGACGCCGGCATCCTTCCCCGCCGCCGTCGCCCAGGCCCGGCAGCTGTTTCCCGGGCAAACCGCGGCCGCCGAGTTCGCGGCCGCCGTCGCCGACACGCTCGACATGGGCGCGACCCGGCCGCCGCTGGAAACGATCGAGGTCCTCGGCACGCTCGAGGAGCGCGGCCGCGGCGAAATCGGCCGGCTCGACGCCCTTGCCGGCGCCGCCATGGACGAAGACGGAATCCAGCGGCTCGCCGGCCGGCTCGGCGCCGCGGGCCTTGACGTCGCCCCGCCGCGGCCGCTCGCCCAGGGCGGATTCATCGCTTGGGTCGTCGACGCCGCCAAGCCCTGAACCGCTTGCCGCGGTTGCGCCGCTGCGGCTTCAACGCCGGGAACGCTCCGGCCAAAAAAAAGCGGCGGGCCGAAGCCCGCCGCCAAATTCCAGGTCCGTGACCCCCGCTTAGAAGCGCAGGTTCGCGGAGATGAAGAAGTCCCGGCCGATCACGTCGTAGGTGCCCGGATAGGTGTTCGCCTGCTCCTGGTTGAAGCCCATGATCGGGGGCTCCTTATCGAACAGGTTGTTGATGCCCATGTTGATGGTCAGGTTGTCGTTGACCTCGAACCCGAACGCCAGATCGAACAGGTCGTAGGCGCCGATCCGCTCGACCGTGAAGTCGGTCGCGTCGTCGTCGTCGTTGACCGCGCCGACATGCCGCCAGCGGACGCTGGTGGTGACCGGGCCGTCGATCCAGGTCAGGCGGCTCGACCATTTCCACCGCGGCGTCGGATTGCCGCAGTTGAGGCCGAAGTTGCCGGCGCACTCGATCTGGTCGTCGGGCAGATCGACCAGCGGCACGAAGTTGTTCTCCCAGGAATAATTGCCGAGGAAGAAGAAGCTCAGCCGCGATTCGCCGGCGCCGGTGACGCTGAACCCGAGCGGCTGGCTGTAGTCGATCTGGAAGTCGATGCCCTCCGTGGTCAGCGCCGCCAGGTTGGCGTTGTTCGCGGCCACCACGAACGGCGGGCCCGAGATGATGCCCTGCGGGTCGCGGGCGATCAGGCCGCAGATGGCGGAGTTCGCATCCTGGATCACGTTGTAGCAGAGGTTCAGGATGTTGTTGACGCCGCCGCCGGCCGCCGCGATCGCCTGGTCGATCTCGATGTCGTAATAATCGACCGTGATGTTGAGCCGCGGGATGAAGCGCGGACGAAGCACCACGCCTGCGGTCCAGGTGTCGGCGACTTCTTCCTGCAGGTTGGCATTGCCGCCGAACGCGCCCTGGATCTGGGCGTTGGGCTGAAGGAAGGCCTGGCCCACGTTCGCCGCCGGCACGCCGGTGGCGATGCAGAGCGCGCGGATCGTGGCGTCGGTCGCCGCGCTCGCGAGAGCGCAGGGATCGGTCGCCGGCGGGAAGCCGATCTGGGCGCCGCCGAACAGCTCCTGCACGTTCGGCGCGCGGATCGCCCGCTGATACTGGCCGCGGAAGGTGATGTCCTGGATCGGCGAGAACTCGACGCCGCCGGCATAGGTCCACACGCCGCCCACCGCATCGAGCGAATAGTCGGAATAGCGGGCCGCGCCGTGCAGCTCGAGCCGGTGGATGAAGTTGTCCGAGACGATCGGGATACGGATTTCGGCGAACGCCTCCTTCGCATCGTAGCCGCCCGCGGTCGGCAGGCCGGCGTTGAAGCCGACCACGTCGCCCGACGACAAAGCCGTATCCGGGATGAACTCGCCCGACATGCTGCGCCACTCGACGCCGGCCGCGAACGCGACCGGATCGGTGGCCCAGCCGAATGTAAAGAGCGGCCCGGAGATGCTGGCCTGGGCGACCTGCAGCTGCGAGATGTCCTGGTTCTGGGCAAGGATCGAGATCTGGTTGATGCAGCTCGGGCTCAGCAGGTTGGCGCCGAACACGTTGCAGGTGCCGTTCGCGGCCAGCCGGGTGAAGGCGGACCGGGAGATGTTGCCGAACTGGACCGACGCGTTCCGGGTGCGCGAGAACATGTAATAGACGTCGTAGCTGAGCGAGTCGGTGAGGTTGCCGCGGAAGCCGGCCAGGACGCGGAAGGCGTTGCGGTCGTCGCTGACGTTGCGCGAGGCGATCGAGGTCGTGCGGGTGTTGACCTGCAGACGCACGTTGCCGGGCGCGAGCGCCGGGAACGAGGCGGTGCCCGCGGTAAACGGACCGAACGGGTTGGCATTGCCGCGGGCCGCCGCCAGCGCGATTGCCGCCTGCTGGTTCGCCGCGATCGTCTGCAGCTGAGCGAAGTCGGCCGCCGACACCAAAGGCTGAATCGCCGCCAGGCTGAAGTCGACGTTCTGCGTGATCGGGGTCGCCGCCAGCTCGTTCTGGACGCGGTTGTTGATGAAGGTCACTTCGGTATAGGCGTTGATGCCTTCGGCGACCTCATATTCGGCATAGCCGCCCAGCATCCAGCGCTCCTGCGGCACCATCAGATAGTTGGCAGGGGCGTAATTGTAGCTGTCGGGCAGGCCCGCATAAGGCCGGCTGGTGCCCGGCGTGGCGAAGAAGGCGCCGCCGCCCGGATAGTTGGTGCCGGCCGCGATCGGCGCGACCACCGCGGCTTCGCCCGGATCGGTCGTGTCGCCGTCGCCGTTCATGTCGCGCGCGCCGAGCGTGATGCTCGAAGCCGCGACCATGCGGCCCTGCGGGACGCCTGCGGAACCGCCCGGCGTCAGGCCGGTGGCAGTTGCGTTGTCGCCCAGAGCGAAGAAGGAGAAGGCGCGGTCGGCCTGCATGATCTGGCCGCGATTATAATATTCGGCATAAGCCGCGACATGGCCGCGGCCGTCGGCGAATTGCGAGCCGATCGCGACATAGGCGTTGTAGCGCCGGCCGTCGCCTTCCTCGGTGATGCTGTACTGGCCGCCGGCGACCAGGCCGTCGAGGTCGGAGCGCAGGCGGAAGTTGATGACGCCGACGAGGGCGTCCGAACCGTAGACCGCCGAGGCGCCGCCGGTGACGACGTCGACGCTGTCGATCAGGAATTGCGGGATCGTGTTGAGATCGACCACCTGGTTCGTATCGAAGAAGATGTAGCGGCGGCCGTTGACCAGCACGAGGTTGCGCTGCGAGCCGAGGCCGCGCAGGTTGAGGGTGGCGACGCCGCCGCCCGGATTGTTCGAGAAGGAGGTCGCGCCGGGGATGACCTGCGGCAGGGTGTTGATCACCTGCTCGACGTTGACCGCGCCCGAAAGCGTGAACTCTTCGTCCTGGACCACCGCCACGGGGCTGGTGGAGGTCAGGTCGCGGCGCTGTGCGATGCGCGAGCCGGTGACGATGATCGATTCGCCCTCGTTCGGGTCCTGCGCGTCCGCGGCGAGATCCGCTTCGGCCTGAACCGGCGGCGAATCCTGGGTATCGTCCTGCGCATAAGCGGGCGTGGCCACGCCGGCAAAGCCGATGAGCAGCGTCGATGTGAGAAGGCGCTGACGAAGAGTCGTCTTCATTGGTAAGTCCCCTAGCAAGCGACGGCGTACCGTCTGAATTCGTTTCGACCGAACGGCCCGTCTCGGGTCTCGCCAGTCCGCAAACACACCAAAAAACGGCCAGGCGGCCGCTTTCCACATCCGTTTAGGCCACTCTGGGAGAGCAACGCAATTGCGCTTGCTACACATTGGACGAGTTGTGGCGCCCCTGTAGCAAAAAGGTCACATCGCCGGCGGCGGGGATCCCGTGGGAAAGCAGCCGGATGCGCCGCCGATGATGCGCCGACGCGCCATCTTGCCAAGCCGCCCGCGGGGCCGGTACACCGTCGCGACCGTCCGGGAGAAGCCATGCGCTATTCGCTTTCAATCGCCGCCGCCGCATTCCTGTTCGCGGCCCCGGGCCTCGCCCAGCAGCGCAACGCCGAGCGGCCGCAAGCCGTGACCCGGCTGCTCGAGTGCCGCGGCATCCAGCCGGCGGAGGCGCGGCTCGCCTGCTACGACCGTCAGGTCGCCGCGTTCGAGGCGGCCGAGGCGTCGCAGGAGCTGGTCGTCTACGATCGCGAGCGGCTGCGGCAGACCCGCCGCTCGCTGTTCGGCATCGCCTTGCCGAACCTCTCCATCTTCGGCGGCGGCGACGACGAGGATGGGGTGACCCAGATCGAGAGCACGATCCGAGCGCTCAGGCAGGACCCCTACGGCAAATATACCTTCACCTTGGCGGACGGCGCGCGCTGGGTGCAGATCGACAGCCGAGAAATGCGGGCGACCCCCCGGGTCGGCCAGCCGATCCGGATCCGCCGGGCGATGATGGGCTCCTATCTCGCCAATGTGAACAACCAGATCGCGATTCGGGTGCGGCGGGTGCTGCCCGCCGACTAGGCTCAGCCGATCGCGCGGACGACCGCGCGCTCGGGCTTGGTCAGCAGCGGATTCCAGCAGTCGACGATCAGGATCGCGCGCGGCTTGTCGCTGTCGTTCCACGCCTCGTGCTCGATCGTGTCGTCGAACGCCCAGGCCTCGCCGACGCGCCACTCCCGGGTTTCCGCGCCGACCCGGAACCCGCACCCCTCGGGCACGACCAGCGGCAGGTGAACCGTCGTGCGCACGTTGCTGGTACCGGTGTGCGGCGGGATCCGGGTGCGCGGCTCGAGGATCGAGAACATCACCGTCGGCCCCTTTCCCGGAATGTCGAGCATCGGCAGCGCCTCCAGCACCCTGGAGGTGGCCGGGCAGCGCGCGCAATTCTCGTCCTGCCGGACCGAATCCTTCCAGAAGAACCAGGCGCTCCAGCGTGGGCTATGGTTGAGCTCGGCCCATTGGTTGACCGGCTGGGTCGGGTCGAAGGTGACATAGGGCGTGAAGCCGTCATGGCCCTCGTCCCAGAGCGACAGCAGCTCGCGGGCGATGTCGGCGGTGGCGCCCTCCAGGATTTCGAACCAGGGAAAGCAGCTCCGGTCGAAGAATTCGATCGCCGGCAGGAACGGGAAATGGCCGCCCGTCGGCTGCTGCTGATAGACCTTGCGCCGGCCCGCGCGGTGATCGGCATAGGCGCGGGCGCGGCGGAAGTCCGCCTCGGGATGGGCGGCATAGGCGTCGGCGAGGGGCCGGCTCATCGCGTCCGCGCGGCGTTCGTCCTCGGCCCGCACCAGCTCCCGCCCCGCCGCCAGCGCCTGCCGGATCGACTCCGGCAGGCCTTCGTCGCTCGGGCTCGCCGCGAACAGGGCGCGGTAGACGGCCGCGCTGTCCGGGAGCCGTCCCAGCCGCTCGAGCGCCTGCGCCTTGCGCAGCATCGCCGGCAGCAGATAGGCGTCGATCGCCAGCGCCCGGTCGAGGCTGGCGATCTCCTGCTCGGCATCGCCGGCCGCCCGATGGGCTTCGGCGAGGTTGAGCCAGACCGGCGGCGCCTTGGGATCGGCCGCCGCCGCCCGGCTCAGATAGGCGACCGCCTGGCCGACATCGCCGCCGCCCAGCGCGATCAGGCCGAGCGAGTTGAGCGCGCCGGCATGGCCCGGCTCGCCGCCGACCACCGCCTCGAACAGCGCCCGCGCCTCCTCCGCGCGCCCGGCGCGGCGTGCCTCGGCGGCGCGCGCCATCAGCTCGGCGGCGCTGGTCACGCCGTGCCTTCCGCCAGAAAGTTGAATCCCGCCATCCGTCCCTCGCCGGTCATCGATACTTATCCCACAATCCGGACCGCCGCCCGCTCCGCCTCGGTAAGCAACGGATTCCATATGTCGAGAATGAAGATCGCGCGCAGCTGGTCGCTGTCGTTCCAGGCTTCATGCTCGATCGTATCGTCGAACGCCCAGGCCTTGCCGACCTCCAGGGTCCGCGTCTCCGCCCCCACCCGAAATCCGCACCCTTCCGGCACGACGAGGGGGAGGTGAACGGTGGTCCGGACATTGTTGGACCCGGTGTGGGGCGGGATCCGCGTGCGCGGTTTCAGGATCGAGAACATCGCCGTCGGCCCCTTGCCGGGCATGTCCAGCAAGGGCAAGGCGTCCAGCGCGGCGGCCGTCGCCGGGCAGCGGGCGCAATTCTCCTCGTGCCTCACGCCGTCCTCCCAGAAGAACCAGGCGCTCCAGCGCGGGGAATGATTGAGCTCGGCCCATTGATTGGCCGGCTGGGTCGGATCGAAGGCGATGTAGGGACGGAAGCCCCGGTCGCCTTCCGCCAGGACGGACAGGAGCTCCCGCCGGATGTCGGCCGTCTTCGCCTCGAGCGCCGCAAGCCACGGAAAATGGTCGCGCCCAAAGAATTCTATCGCGGGCAGATAGGGGAAATGACCGTTGACCGGCTGCTGGACATAGACCTTGCGGCGGCCGGTCCGCTGCTCGGCATAAGCCCGGATCCTGTGGAAATCCGCGCCCGGATGAGCCGCACGGAGCTCGGCCAGGGGACGCTCCAGGGCGGCGGCGCGCCGGTCGTCGTCGGCGCGGACAATCTCGAGCCCGTGGGCGAGGGCTCGACGTGCCGGCTCGGGCAGGCTGTCGGCGTTCGGACCGACGGCGATGATCGCGCGATACATTGCCAGCGATTCCGCCGCTCGGCCCAGCCTTCCCAGAACGTCTGCCTTCATCAGGATGGCGGGCACATAATAGGGATCGATCGACAGCGCCCGATCGAGGCTTTCCATGCCTCGTTCCAGATCGCCGGCCATCTCGAAGGCCTGGAAGAGATTGAACCAGATCGGCGCCGTGCCGGGCTCGGCGGCCGCGGCGCGCTCGAGATAGGGAATCGCGGCCTCGCCATCCCCGCTGTTCAGCGCGATCATCGCCAGCGTGTTGAGCGCGGCGACGTGCCGCGGATGCTTCTCGACCAGCGTCTGGAGAAGCTTCGTCGCGGCCTCGTGCCGGCCCTGGCTCCACGCCTCGGAGGCGCGGGCGAACACCTCCGTCTCCTCGCCGCCCCCACCCACGATCAGGCCTTGCCTTCCGCCTCGAGCGACGCCTCGGCCGAGACATAGGCCTCCTGCCGCTCGACGCTCCAATATTTGAGCTCGGCGAGCGCTATGGGCTGATGCGTGACCGCGCACAGCACATGATCGCCATGCGACAGCACCCGGAACGTGCCGGGAAGATAATGGAGCCTGGCCATGCGGCCCTTGTTGGTCATCAGCATCGTCTGGTTCCGTTACAGCAGCTTGGGCTGATCCGCCTTGCCCTTCAGATAAGCCGCTCGGCGCGGCCGCTCAACCGGCGAGTCGCCGGCCGACGCCTCGACCGCCCCGTCGCCGAACACGAGGCGAAGCAGCCGCGCCTCGCGCGCGGCCGCGGCCGAGATCAGGGTCTTTCCCTGGCGGTCCTCGACTCGCGCATAGCCGTGCTTGAGCGGCCGATCCGGATGAGCGAGTTGCGCCACCCGCCACAAGGCATCCAGGCGATCGCGTCCACGGCGATGGATGGCCGACAGCAAATTGGGGCGCAGCGCGCCGGCCGCGAGGCCGAGCTCGCCTCGCGCCCGATCCAGGCGTCCGCGAAGGGCACGGGGCAGCCGTTCTCCAAGCTCATCGACACGCTGCCGCTGGGGCGCGAGCAGGTCGTCGCGCTCGGGCCAGTGGCGGAGCAGCGTCTGCAGTTGCTCGGAGGAGCGTTCGGCGCTTCGCCGGGCGCAGCGCTCGGCTCTCGCCCCCAGCTCGCGAACCTGCGCCAAAAGCTCGGCGCGGACCGGCACGGCGAGCTCGGCGGCGGCGGTCGGCGTCGGCGCGCGCACGTCGGCGGCAAAGTCGCACAAGGTGGTATCGGTCTCGTGGCCGACGGCGGAGATGATCGGGATCGCCGAACCGGCGACGGCGCGCACCACCGCTTCCTCATTATACGCCCAGAGGTCCTCGATCGCGCCGCCGCCGCGCGCCACGATGAGCAGATCGGGCGGCGTCGGCAGGCCGTTGAAGCCCTGGATCGCCGCGGCGATCTTGTCGGCCGCCCCTTCGCCCTGGACCGGGACCGGCCAGAGCATGACATGGGTCGGGAAGCGGTCCTCGAGCCGATGCAGGATGTCGCGGATCACCGCGCCGGTCGGCGAGGTCACCACGCCGATCGTCCGCGGCGCGAAGGGGAGCCGCCGCTTGCGGCCCTCGTCGAACAGCCCCTCGGCGGCCAGCGCCTGGCGGCGCTTGTCGAGCAGCGCCATGAGCGCCCCCTGACCGGCAAGTTCGAGCCGCTCGACCACGATCTGATAGCGCGAGCGCGCCGGATAGGTGGTGAGCCTGCCGGTCGCGATCACCTCGATCCCGTCCTCGGGCGCGAACTTGAGCGCGCCCGCCTGGCCGCGCCAGATCACCGCGTCGATGCAGGCCCCGTCGTCCTTCAGCGTGAAATAGCAATGGCCCGACGCGACCCGCTTGAAGCCCGAAATCTCGCCGCGCACGCGGACATGGTCGAAGGCGCCCTCGACCGTCCGCTTGAGCGCGGCGGAGAGTTCCGAGACGCTCTGGGCGGGCGCGTTGTCGCCCGGGGCTTCGGTTGCTAGGAGCCCGGCGTCGGTGAAGGGGTCGTCGGTCATGAATGTGCTGCTCATAGGTTCGGGCGGACGCGAGCATGCGCTCGCCTGGAAGCTCGCGCAATCGCCGGCGATGAGCAAGCTCTATGCGGCGCCCGGCAATCCCGGCATCGCCGAGGCGGCCGAGTTGGTCGGGATCGACCCGTCCGACCACCGGGCCGTGATCGATTTCTGCCGCCGCCATTCGATCGGCCTGGTCGTGATCGGGCCCGAGGCGCCGTTGGTCGACGGCCTCGCCGACAACCTGCGCGCCATGGGCATTCTCGCCTTCGGCCCGAACCGGATCCCGGCGCAGCTCGAAGGCTCCAAGGGCTTCACCAAGGATCTGTGCGCGAAGCACGATATCCCGACGGCGCGCTATGCGCGCGCGTCCGACCGGCTGGCGGCCGAGGCGGCGCTCGGCGATTTCGGCTTTCCGGTGGTGATCAAGGCGGACGGGCTGGCGGCGGGCAAGGGCGTGATCATCGCCGAGAATGCCGGCGAGGCCGAGGCCGCGCTCGACGCCATGTTCGACGGCGGCTTCGGCGGCGCCGGCGAGGCGGTGGTGATCGAGGAGTTCATGACCGGCGAGGAAGTGAGCTTCTTCGCTTTGGTCGACGGCGAGACCGTGCTCCCGTTCGGATCGGCGCAGGACCACAAGCGCGTCGGCGACGGCGATACCGGCCCCAATACCGGCGGCATGGGCGCCTACAGCCCGGCTTCGATCTTCACGCCCAGGCTGGAGAAGCGCGTTCTGGAGGAGATCGTCCGCCCGACCGCGCGCGTTCTGGCCGAGGCCGGCACGCCCTTTTCGGGCATCCTCTATGCGGGGCTGATGCTGACCAGGGAGGGACCGAAGCTGGTCGAATATAACGTGCGCTTCGGCGATCCCGAATGTCAGGTCCTCATGATGCGCCTCGAGACCGACCTGCTGGAATTGATGCTCGCCACCGCAAGAGGCGAGCTCGCCGAGGCCGAGCCGCCGAAATTCTCCAGGGAGGCGGCTCTCGTCGTCGTCATGGCCGCCGAGGGCTATCCGGAGGCGCCGAGGAAGGGCGGCGCAGTCGCCGGCCTCGACCGGCCGGGCGCCAAGGTCTTCCATGCGGGGACGGCGCTCAGGCGCGGCAAGCTCGTCGCGGACGGCGGGCGCGTGCTCGGGGTGGCCGCCCTGGGCAAGACCGTCGCCGAAGCGCGGCGGGCGGCCTATCCCGCCGTCGACGCTATCGACTTCCCGACCGGCTTCTGCCGCCGCGACATCGGCTGGCGCGAAATCGCGCGGGGCTGACGGCGGCGAAACGAGCCGCTATTGTGGCGCCGATGTCGACCTGGCTCAAGCTCCTGATCGGTTTCGGCGCCGCGCTCGCGACGGCCTGGATCGGCCACGGGCCGCTCGGCCGCGGCGAGGCCTTCGTCGGCGCGCTGGAAGCGCGCGCCAAGGGCATGGTCCGCTTCGCCGAGGTTCCCGGCGTCGACGTCCGCTTCAGCCGCGACCCGCTTTCCCGGGAAGCGATCTTCTCCGGCCAGGCCAATGATTTCCAGCGCGAGGGCATGGGCCAGAATCTCGGCCTCAACGGCCGCATCCTCACCATCCCCGGCGTTTCGGGCGTGCGCTGGGAGGGGGAGTGATGCCGCTGGTCGTCGAGACGCTGATCCTCGCCGCAATCGCCTGGCTGGCCGGGCTCGGCATCGCCTGGCTGCTCTGGGGCCGCCGGCGGGACGGCTTCCTGTGAGGAGGCGGACGCGATGATCGCGCTCATCCAGTTCAACATCGTCACCCTGGCGGCGGCGCTGCTGATCGGCGTCGCCACCGGCTGGTGGGTGTTCGCGCGCCGCCCCGCCGCCGGCCGCAAAGCGGAGGATTCCGACCCGTCATGACCTTCGACGCCCAGACCGTCCTGATCATCGTCGCGATTCTCGCGGCCGTCGCCGTCGCGTTCGTCGCCCTGCGCGGGCGCGGCGCCGCGCCGCGCGTCGAGCGCCGGCCCGAAGGCGAGAGCCCCTATGTGGCGAGCAGGGACCGGCCCTACATGAAGCCGCCCAGGTCCGCCGACGGGCCGCAGGGCAACAGCGTCGCCGACGAAGTCGCCACCGCCACCACCGACGTCGCCGGCGAGGTGCTCGGCGTGAAGGCCAGCCACGTCCCGGCCGGCGCCGCCGACGACCTCACCATGCTCAAGGGAGTCGGCCCCAAATTCGCCGCCCAGCTCAATGCGCTCGGAGTCACCCGCTACGCGCAGCTGGCCGGCTTCAACGCCACCGAGATCGCCCATCTCGACGAGCGGCTCGGCCCGTTTCAGGGCCGTCTCGCCCGCGACCGGGTGATCGAGCAGGCCGACTATCTCGCCCGCGGCGACACCGAGAGCTTCGAGGAGAAGTTCGGCAAGCTGACGCCGTAGGCGTCATCCCGGCGAAGGCCGGGATCTCGTGGAGACAGCCGTGACTTCTTGTCCTGAGACCCCGGCCTTCGCCGGGGTGACGGAATTGGCTCACGCCCTTCGTCCCCGCAGGATCTGCTGGACCAGCAACTTGTCGATCTTGCGGCCGTCCATGTCGACGATCTCGAACTGCCAGCCGCGGAAGGTGAAGCGCTCGCCGACCTCGGGCAGGTGCTTCAGCACCGACAGAGCGAGCCCGGCCGCGGTCGCATAGTCGCGGTCCTCGGGCAGGGCGATGCCGAGCTGGTCCGAGAGCATGTCGGCCGAGACCGAGCCCGACACCCACCAGCTGCCGTCGTCGCGCTCGACCAGCGGCGGATCGGTGTCGAGATCCAAATCGGAGGCGAAGGCGCCGGCCAGCGCGGAGAGCAGGTCCGCGGGCGTCACCAGCCCTTCGAAATGGCCATATTCGTCGTGGACGAAGGCCATCGGCACCTCGGCGTCGCGAAGCACGTTGAGCGTGTCCATCGCGTCGAGCTGGTCGGGCACGACCGGCGCCTGGCGCATCAGCTCGCGCAGGTCGAGGGTTCGACCCTCGATCGCGGCGGTGACGAGGTCGCGCGCCTGGACGACGCCGATCAGCCGGTCCACCGAGCCCTCGGCCACCGGCAGGCGGCTGTGCGGCGTCGCGAGCAGCGACTGGCGAATCGCCTGCGCATCGGAATCGGCGTCGATCCAGTCGACCTCCGTGCGCGGAGTCATCACTTCGCGGGTGGGCCGGTCGGCGAGGCGCACGACGCCCGAGATGATCGCCCGTTCGCTCTCCTCCAGCAGGCCCGCCGTCGCCGCCTCGGCCACCACCAGGTGGAGATCCTCGGCGGTGACGTGATCGGCCGATTCGCGCCTCAGCCCGAGCAGCCGGAAGATGAGCGCGCTGGTGCCGTTGAGCAGCCAGACGAACGGCGCGGTCGCCGTCGAGATCCAGCGCATCGGCAGCGCGATCAGCACGGCGATCGTCTCGGGCGAGCGCAGGGCGAATTGCTTGGGCACCAGCTCGCCGATGATCAGCGAGGCATAAGTGGTCAGCACGATCACGAGCACGAAGCCAAGCGTCTGCGCGGTCTCCGCCGGAACGCCGAACAGGGCGATGCGGTCGCCGGTCGGCCCGCCCAGGCTGGCGCCCGAATAGGCGCCGGCGAGGATTCCGATCAAGGTGATGCCGATCTGCACGGCCGAGAGGAAGCGGCCCGGATCGCCGGCCAGGTCGAGGGCGGTCTGCGCGCCCCTGCGGCCGGCGCGCGCCATCGCCCGCAGCCGCGGCTTGCGCGACGACACGATCGCCAGCTCCGACATGGCGAACAGCCCGTTCAGCGCCACCAGCACGAGGATGATGACGACGTCGAGCCAGGGAAAGGGTTCAAGGGGCATAAGCCGCGTCAGCCGTAGAGGGTTTTCATCGTCGTTGGAATCATCGCCTTTCCCGGAAGAAGGCCCGAAGCATCTCGCCGGCCTCGCTCTCGCCGATGCCGGGATAGACTTCCGGCGCGTGATGGCAGGTCGGCTGGGCGAACAGGCGCGGGCCGTGCAGCACCGCGCCGCCCTTGGGATCGGGCGCGCCGAAATAGAGCCGGCCGATTCGCGCCAGCGCGATCGCCCCGGCGCACATCGCGCAGGGCTCGAGCGTCACCCACAGGTCGCAGCCGTCGAGCCGGCAATCGGCCAGCTTCCCGGCAGCGGCGCGCAGCGCCACCATCTCGGCATGGGCGGTGGGATCGCTCATGTCGCGCATCCGGTTGCGCGCGACCGCGAGCACCTCGCCGCCCCGCGTCACCACCGCGCCAACCGGCACCTCGCCGCCCTCGGCGGCCGCGGCGGCCTCGTCGAGGGCGAGGCGCATCGGATCGGGAAGCGGGAAGGCGGCTATTGCGTGTTGGCCTCGTTCTCGAGGCCGACGCTCGGCACCTCGACCTGGCGGGTTTCGGTCTTCACCACGGGCACCTGGACGTTGCGGGTCGTGGTGCCGACCTCGACGTCCTTGGTCTCGATAGAGACGGAGCCGTCGGTGTTGCGGTTGAGGTTGATCATGCCCGTCGAAACGAGGGCGATGGCGATCACGACGAGCAGCGCGATCAGGAGCAATAAAGTCCGCAGCATGGCGTCCTCTCGGGTTTGGGGTCGGCACGTGAACGTCGCTGATGCCAGATCGGTTGCTTCTCCGCAACGATAGGCGGGCCGCGGGGCGGTTGACGAATCCCCGCCATGCCGCTATCCGCCCCCACTTTCCGGGGTGCGAGAAGCCCCCAATCCAGGAAGAGACTGAAATGTCGCGCATTTGCGAGCTGACCGGCAAGGGCCGGCTGGTGGGCAACAACGTTTCCCACGCCAACAACAAGACCAAGCGCACGTTCCTACCGAACCTGCAGAACGTCACGCTCATCTCCGACGCGCTCGGGCGCGGCGTCAAGCTGCGAGTCTCGATGAACGGGCTGCGTTCGGTCGAGCATGTCGGCGGCCTCGACAATTGGCTGACCAAGACCGGCGACGACAAGCTGAGCCTCAAGGTCCGCCGCCTCAAGCGCGAGATCGCGAAGAAGCAGGCGGAAACCGCCGCGGCGGCGTAAGCGATTATTCCACGTCATCCCGAACTTGATTCGGGACCCATGAACACGGAATGCGCGAACCTGGCGCTTCGGTGTTCATGGGTCCTGACTTTCGTCAGGATGACGTAGCTTTATTCGATTAGCTCGAATTTGAGCAGCAGCGTCCGCTGCAGCGGGAAGAAATTGTCGTCCGAGGCGATCCAGACGATCGTCCGGCCGTTCTCGACCGTCACGCTCAGCGCCTCCATATTGTCGACGGTCAGCGGCGCCCGCAGCGCCGCCACCTCGCGGCCCTCGATCGTCGCGCCGGCGCGGAGGCCGCGAGTCTCGGCGACGGTCAGCACCGCCGACATTCCTTCGAGCACGGCGAAGCGCCGGTTGAGCAGCAGCAGCCGGCCGTCGGGCAGCAAGGCGGCGTCGGTCACCCTGAAGCCCGGCGGGCGCCGGTAGCGGAGCGGGAAGCCTCCCGTCCCCGGCTCGGCCGGGTCGCCGTCGAACAGGACCGCCTCGCTATGCTCGCGGCCGTCGTTTCGCCCCTCCGAGAGAATGAGGAAGCGGCCGTCGGCCAGCCGCACCATCGCTTCGGCCCCCGCATTGGACGGCCAGCGCCGGATCGCCGCCGGGCGCGCCGCCGCGGTCGCGCGCAAATCGCCGCGCCGGTAGCGCCAGACCATATTGTGCTTCTCGAACGCGGCCCAGAGGCTGTCGCCGCCGATCAGCATCGCCTCGGTGTCGCGGTTGGACTTGCGCGTCGCCGGACCGGGGCCGCTCGGCAGGGGATCGAGCCGCACCCGGTTGCCGCCTTCGGGCAGCGGGAAGCGCAACAGGATGCCGGCGTCGCTGAGCGCCGTCACCCGGCCGCCCTCGACATGGATGGCCGAAATCGCGCCGAAGCGGTGATTGTCGCTGCGCAGCACCCAGCCGCCGAGGAAGAGGAGACGCCCGATCCGGCGGCGGCGCCGATCGTCCGGGTCGAGCGCGACCGGCTCGAAGCTCAGGCTGGCCTCGGCGGGCATGGGCAGGGGCGGCGGCGGGCCGGGGCCGATATTGGTCGCCAGCAAGAGGCCGGCGGCGAGCACGAAGCCGATCCGCTCGAGCCGCGATGCCCAAATTCGTTCAGGAAACCCCCCCAGTTTCATGAACGGCTGCTTACAGGCGCATTCAGGGCGGGCTCAAGCGAATCATGGGAAAAGAGCGTCATGTCGAAGGCCGGATCATCCGTTCCGGCAACCGGCCGTAGAGACGAAGGAGTTTGTGCCATGATTAAGAAGATCGCCCTTTCGACCGCCGTTGCCGTCTCGGCCCTGACCGCGCTACCTGCGGCCGCCGAAGCCCAGAGCCGCTACGGCTCTTACGACAACGGCTATTATGAGAGCCAGCGCTACGACCGCGGCTACGACCGCCGTGACGACCGGCGCTACAACCAGCGTTACGACCGGCGCTACAACCAGCGCTATTCGAACAGCCGCTACGGCAGGCATTACGGCCAGCGCTGCAGCAACGGCTCGACCGGCACCATCATCGGCGCCATCGCCGGCGGCCTGCTCGGCCGCGAGATCGCCGGCCGCGGCGACCGCACCGTCGGCGCGATCGTCGGCGCCGGCGCCGGCGCCCTTGCCGGCCGCGCGATCGACCGCGACGGCAATTGCCGCCGCTAGATCCATGAGTTCCCTCGCGTAGCGTTGTCGAGGGCGGGGCCGGTCGCCGGGGACAGTTACTCGTAACTGTCCCCCCGGCCGGCCCTTAGTTTGGGGACTGTCCCCCCTTTCGGGGACTGTCCCCATTTCACTTCTTGTCGAACAACCCCGCGAGTTGCTCGACCATCGTCCCGCCGAGCTGCTCGGCGTCCATGATGGTCACCGCCCGGCTGTAATAGCGGGTGACGTCGTGGCCGATGCCGATCGCGATCAGCTCGACCGGCGAGCGCGCCTCGATCCAGCCGATCACCTGCCTGAGATGGCGCTCCAGATAGGTGCCCGAATTGACCGACAGCGTCGAATCGTCGACCGGTGCGCCGTCCGAGATCACCATCAATATCTTGCGTTCCTCGATGCGCCCGATCAGCCGGTGGTGCGCCCATAACAAAGCCTCGCCGTCGATATTCTCCTTGAGGAGCCCCTCGCGCATCATCAGGCCGAGGCTCTTGCGCGCCCGCCGCCAGGGCTCGTCGGCTTCCTTGTAGACGATGTGCCTGAGGTCGTTGAGCCGGCCCGGATTGGGCGGCCGCCCCTCGGCCAGCCATTTCTCCCTGGACTGGCCGCCCTTCCAGGCGCGGGTGGTGAAGCCCAAAATCTCGACCTTGACGCCGCAGCGTTCGAGCGTCCGCGCGAGGATGTCGGCGCTGATCGCCGCGATCGAGATCGGCCGGCCGCGCATCGAGCCCGAATTGTCGATCAGCAGGGTGACGACGGTGTCGCGGAACTCGGTGTCGCGCTCGACCTTGTAGGAGAGCGAGTGGACCGGATTGACGATCACCCGCGCCAGCCGGGCGGCATCGAGCAGCCCCTCCTCCTGGTCGAACTCCCAGCTGCGCGACTGCTGCGCCATCAGCCGCCGCTGCAGCCGGTTGGCGAGCTTGGTGACCGCGCTCTGCAGGTGGACGAGCTGCTGGTCGAGATAGGCGCGCAGCCGCCCCAGCTCCTCCTCGTCGCAGAGCGCGCCGGCGCTGACGATCTCGTCATATTGCGGCGTGAAGATCCGGTAGTCGAAGCTCGGCGGCAGATCGGAGAGCGGCCGGTTCGGGCGGACCGGCAATATCCCCTCCTCGCCTTCCTCGCCGAGCGCTTCCGAGGCCTCGCCCATCTCCTCCTCGGACCAGTCGCCCTCCTCGTCGCCGGTCGCGTCCTGCTCGCCGCGCAGCTCGGCCTCGCCGCGGCCGGCGTCGTCATCCTCCTCGTCGCCTTCGTCGTCGCCGCCTTCGGCCTCGTCGTCGCCCTCGCCTTCGTCGCCGGCGTCCGGGTCGGCATTGGGCTCGGCCTCGCCCTCGATCAGCTCGAGGTCGCGCAGCAGCTTGGTCGCCAGCGTCGCGAACGCGGCCTGGTCGTCGAGCGCGAGGCCGAGCGCGTCGAGGTCGGCCCCGGCTTTCTCCTCGATCCAGCCGGCGACCAGCTCGAGCCCGGCGCGCGCCGCTTCCGGCGGCGCGGCGCCGGTCAGCCGCTCGCGCACCATCAGCCCGATCGCCGAGCCCAAAGGCACCTCCTCGCGGCTTCGCGCCCGCACCAGCGGATCCGTCCTCAGCCGCAGCTCGGCGAGCCCGGCGAGGTTGGCACTGACCCCGGCCATGCCGCGCGCGCCCAGCGCCTCGACCCGCGCCTGCTCAGCGGCGTCGAACACGGCGCGGGCGACGTCGTCGGCCGGTGCGTGGCGGGCGTGGAGCTTCTCATTGTGGTGCCGGAGCCGGAGCGCCGCGGCGTCGGCGAAGCCGCGCGCCTCGGCCACCTCCTTCGGCCCGAACCCGCGCCCCGGCATCGGCGCCTTGACCGCCTTGCCGGCGAGCGTCGGCACGTCCGAAGTGAAGCCGAGCTCGACCTCGGCGTCGCGCGCCATCGCCCGAGTCGCCCCGGCGAGCGCGTGGCGGAAGGATTCGAGAGGATTGTCTTCGGCCACTACCAGATCACCTCGCAGCCGAACGCCGCGAACGCCGGATCGCGGGTGACGACCGTCAGCCCTTCGATCAGCGCCTGCGCCGCAAGAATCCGGTCGAAGGGATCGCGAGGTTCGCCGGGCATCAGGCCAGCCTGCACGGCGTGGTCGTGCCGGATGTCGAGATGACGGAAGTCCTCGTCGACGACATTGGCGTCGAAGCGAAGCACGAGCTCCGCCAGTGCCGGCAGCTTCCCCGCGCGCACCTTGAGCGCGATCTCGATGCCGCTGACGGCGCTGACATGGATCGGCCCTACCCTTTCCGACATGATGTCCTTCGCCCGCGTCGAAAGCGCCGGGTCGCCAAGCCACCACCAGATCAGCGCGTGCGTGTCGAGCAAATAAGCCTGGGAACCAGCCATCATATGATGTTCGAATATTTGCCTTCCCAGGCGTCGAGCTCGTCGTCGGACATGGGCTCGAACCAGATGTCGCTCGGCACGTCCTTCAGAAGATGCTTGAACCGCCCGGGCTTCCGCCGCCGCGACGGCGCCGTGTCCGCGATTGGAACCAGCTTCGCATAGGGCTTGCCGGCCTTGGCGAGGATGATCTCCTCGCCGGCATGGGCGCGGTCGAGCAGCTTGGAGAAATGAGTCTTAGCGTCGTGGACGTTGACCATCTTGCGGGGATCGGCTTCTGCCATGGGATTCTCCAACGGGTTAGTCCGCTTAGTCCACTAAACCCGGAAACTCAAGCCTTGCCGACCACGCTTTCGGGCAGGTCCTTGCCGAATACGCGCTGGTAATATTCGGCGACCGTCGCCCGCTCGGCCTCGTCGCATTTGTTGAGGAAGGTCAGGCGGAAGGCGAAGCCGACGTCGTCGAAGATCAGGGCGTTCTGCGCCCAGCTGATCACGGTGCGCGGGCTCATCACCGTCGAGATGTCGCCGTTGACGAAGCCCTGGCGCGAGAGCTCGGCGACCTTGATCATCCGCTCGACCTCCTGGCGGCCGCCTTCATGGTCGTACTCGCCCGACTTGGCGAGCACGATCTGCGCCTCGACCGCGGCGGGCAAATAGTTGAGCGTCACGACGATGTTCCAGCGGTCCATCTGGCCCTGGTTGATCTGCTGGGTGCCGTGATAGAGGCCGGTCGTGTCGCCGAGGCCGACCGTGTTGGTGGTCGCGAACAGCCGGAAATAGGGGTGCGGGCGGATCACCCTATTCTGGTCGAGCAGGGTCAATTTGCCCTCGGTCTCGAGCACGCGCTGGATGACGAACATCACGTCGGGCCGGCCGGCGTCATATTCGTCGAACACCAGGGCGGTCGGAGTCTGCAGCGCCCAGGGCAGCAGCCCCTCACGGAACTCGGTGACCTGCTGGCCGTCGCGAAGCACGATCGCGTCGCGGCCGACCAAGTCGATCCGGCTGATATGGGCGTCGAGGTTGATCCGGATGGTCGGCCAGTTCAGCCGCGCCGCGACCTGCTCGATGTGGGTCGATTTGCCGGTGCCGTGATAGCCCTGGATCATCACCCGCCGGTTCTTGGCGAAGCCGGCGCAGATCGCCAGCGTCGTGTCCGGATCGAAGACGTAAGCGGGGTCGTGGTCGGGAACGCGCTCGTCGGCTTCGGAGAAGGCGGGCACCTCCATGTCGCTGTCGATTCCGAACAGCTCGCGCACCTTCACCATCTTGTCGGGAGCGTCCATCACCGTCGCGGTGCGGCTGTCGGGGTTGACGTTCGGAATGTCTGCCATGCTCTTTCTTCTGTTCTGTCCTTCGATACGGGCCTTCGTCTTCGCTCAGTCCCTACTCAGGATGAGCGGAAAGGAGAATGGCCTAAGCCCAACCGCTCATCCTGAGGAGCCGGTGAGCTTGTCGAACCGGCGTCTCGAAGGACCAGTCAAGCGAATACAGGTCTCCCTTTGAGCGCCGTATAAGCCTCGATCACCTGCTGCAATGCTTTCTCGTGGCTGCGGTCGCCGCCGTTCCTGTCGGGATGGTAGCGGCGAACCAGCTCGGCATAGCGAGTCCTCAGGCCCCTGCGGTCGACGTCGAGGTCGAGGCCGAGGACGGCGAGCCGCCGGCGATCGGCCTCGCTCAGCTCGCGGCCGTCCCGGCGCGTGCGCCGCCGCGGCTGGAAGCGGGCGCCGATCGCGTCGAGCGGGTCGGTGAAGTCGGCCCAGCGCGGGCCCGGCGAACCGTTGGCGGCGAAAGCGCGGGTCTCGCGATCCCAGCCGCCATGGGGATTCTGCGCCGCGCTGATCTCCTCGGCGCTCATCCCGTCGAAATAATTATAGTCGGAATTGAATAAGCGGACATGATCGAGGCAGAGCCAGCGCCACTCGCCCGGCCCGTTGAAGTCGGGCCGCTGGACGCCGGGCGCGCGATACTCGCCGGGCGCGGCGCAGCCGGGATGGGCGCAATTCTGCGCCCGCCCTTCCACCCGCCCGTGGAACCGCGTCTGCCTTTTGCCCGCACTCGCCAATCCGAACTCCCTTTCCAGTCCACCCGCTCTATATAGCGAAGCATGACCGCCGCTTTAACCGGCCCCATCGCCGCCGAAATCGAACAACGCCTGCGCGCCGCGCTCGCTCCCACGCGGCTCGCGGTGATCAACGACAGCGCCCGGCACCATGGCCATGCCGGCGACGACGGCAGCGGCGAAAGCCATTTCACGGTGGAAATCGAAGCGCCGTCTTTCGCCGGCATGAGCCGCCTCGAACGGCAGCGGGCGGTCAATGCGGCGCTGGGCGAGCTGATGCGCGAGCGCGTGCACGCGCTGGCGATCCGGGCAAGGGCGCCCGGCGAATAAGCTTGCCTGTCAGCCCGCGGTGGTCAGGCCCGCGCGCAGATTGGGCTGCTGCTCCTCGGGTTCGGACTGCGCCGCGGCACCGTCCCGACCGGTGCTTCGAATGGCGGGGCGCGGCGGCAGGCCGAGCAGGCTGAGCAGGTAACCGAGGATCGCGCTGCCGCCATAACCCACCAGCGGCGTCGGATAATTGCCGAGCGCGGCCGCAAGGATCACGGCAAGCCAGACCGCACCGAACACGGCGTAGATCTCCCGATGATCGGAATCCCGGATGGACCCCGCAATCGCCGGGACGAGCATCAGGGCGGCGCCGGCGAGAACCGCGGACCCCGCCAGCGGATGCACGCCGAAGGACGAGGTGAAGATCTGGTCCACGAAAGGCATTGCCGGCGAGGCGTCGGCACGCACCAGGGTCGCCGCGAAGGCCGCCAGCGCTGCGCCAAGCGCCACCAGCACCGTTCGTTCGGGCCGCGCCAGCGCCAGCGCGGCCATGGCGGCCGCAAGCGCGCCCGCCATCGCCCGGTCCGGCTGCAGCGCCAGCGCCAGCGCCGCGATCAGGACGGCGAGCAGCGAGGCCGCGTCGCGCGCGCGGGCGAAGCCGAGGGCGACGACCGGGACAAGGAAGAGGCCGGGCTGGAGGGGGATGCCGCCGGCCGAGATCCAGCGCGTCGCTCCGTCCGCCGAGACTCCGAACAGGCTGGTGAGCAGGATCAGGCAGGCGAGCGCGACCCCGACGGCGGCGCCGGACATTCGCCAGAGCCGCCCGGCCTCGGTCAGCACGCCGACCGCCAGCAGGCCGATGGCGAGCGCCGCGGCGTTGATCGCGAGGTAGGAAAGCGGCGCCCCCGCCGCATTCATATAGGCCAGGCCGAGGCCGGTTGCGCCGATCGCGCACAGTGCGGCGAGGCGGCGGGGATGGCTGAGCGGGCTGCTTTCCTGGTGCATGATTGACGTTCCTTGCAACGCTTGGTTCGAGTGGAGGAAATGGGAGGACATTGTCTGTCGGAGCGCGCCGGCGAGGCAGCCCAAGGCGAAGGCGAAGGCCGCTCCCGGCCTCTCGATCGCGGCGAGCTCGACCATCATGGCTCGGCCCCAGTCGCGCAGGCGCGCGGGCAGGAGGATCGCGGCGAGCCGGACGGTCGTTTCTGCGAGCATGCGCCTCACGCGGGCTTTTCCCGAGGGTCGCTGGCGGCGGCGCCCAGCCCGGGCGGCGGGTTCGCGAGCGCCAGCGCCCGCCCCGTGACAGTCAGCCGATAGGCGTGACGCGGCGGCCGCCCGGGTTCCGCGGGCGCCTGCCATTGCGCCTCCAGATAGCCTTGTTCTTCCAGGCGGATCAGCAATGGATAGAGCGTGCCGGATTTGACCCGGCCCTGACGGCACAGATCGTAGCCATGGAGCCAGCGGCTCCCGGCATCGGCCATGATCGCAAGGATCATGCGCGCCGGCGGCGACAAAGCGCGGTTTCGAACCATTCGTCTTAAATCTACCTATATAGAATTTACGTCAATACGGAAATGAACGCGAAGGGGAAAAGAGGGACATAGGAGCGCACCGAGGCGATCCTTCGGGGCCGCGCGCGCCGCGATCGCTATTTCGGCTTCGCGGCCGGTCTCGACCCATATGTCCTGCCCGACGGGGACGAAGAGCGGGAGCCGGAGCGGGAGGAAAATTCCGACCCTATGGAAGCCGAAACGAATGAAACTTCCAGCGCCATCGCCTCCCGCGTTGCCGAACCTCCCGGCGAAAGCGATAAGGAGGCGCCATGACCGACGATCCCTTCCTCCAGACCCTGCTGCCGACGACCCACGATCTCGGCGGGTTCAAGGTCCACCGCACCTTGCCGCATCGCGAACGGATGATGATCGGCCCGTTCATCTTCTTCGACCAGATGGGGCCGGCGAAGCTCGATCCCGGCGGCGGCATCGACGTCCGCCCCCACCCGCACATCAACCTCGCCACCGTCACCTACCTCTTCGCCGGCGCGATCGACCATCGCGATTCGCTCGGCACCTTCGCGACGATCGAGCCCGGCGCGGTCAACCTGATGACCGCGGGCAAGGGGATTGCGCACAGCGAGCGCTCGCCAGCCGCGCTGCGCCCGGACGGGCCCGAGCTTTCCGGCATCCAGACCTGGCTCGCTCTGCCGACCGCGAAGGAGGAGGTGGACCCGGCCTTCGAGCATGTGCCCAAAGCGAGGCTGCCCGTGGTGAACGGCGACGGCGCCCGCGCCCGGGTCGTGATGGGCAGCCTCTGGGGCGAGACGTCGCCGGTCACCTGTCACAGCCACACAATCTACGCCGACATCCACCTCGGCTCGGGCGGCGCCATGCCGATCGATGCCGAGGCCGAGGAGCGGGGCCTCTACGTCGCCGAAGGCGAAGCATCGCTCGACGGCATCCGGCTCGAACGCTCGACGCTCTACGTCCTGCGCCCCGGCGTCCGCGCCACCCTCCGCTCGGAGAATGGCGGCCATGTCATGCTCTGCGGCGGCGCTCCGCTGGACGGCCCGCGCCACGTCTTCTGGAACTTCGTCTCCTCGAGCCGGGACCGCATCAACCAGGCCAAGGAGGATTGGAAAGCCGGCCGCTTCGCGCTGCCCCCCGACGACCATGACGAATTCATCCCGCTGCCCGAAATCCCCAAGACGGTGAGCTATCCATGATCGGTGGCAGCTCTCCAAAAGCCCCTCCCCTTGATGGGGAGGGGTTGGGGTGGGGTGAACGTCAATGCAGCCCGCGACCTTTGCGGGGACGCCACCCCCACCCAAACCCTCCCCCATCGAGGGGGAGGGCTTACAGGATCAGGCGATGACCCTCACCACCTCCCGCATCGCGCTCCCGACCGGCGTCACGCTCAACGTCCAGCAAGGCGGGCCCGAAAACGCCGAGCCGATCCTGCTCCTTCATGGCTTCCCCGAATCGCACCGGACCTGGCGCGCCGTCGCGCCCGACCTCGCCCGCGACTATCGCGTGATCGCGCCCGATCAGCGCGGCTTCGGCGCGTCGGACAAGCCGCAGGGAATCGAGGCATATCAGACCGACCGAATCCTCGAGGATCTGATCGCGCTCGCCGACGCGCTCGGGCTGGAGCGCTTCACCCTGATCGGCCACGATTGGGGCGGCGCCGTCGCCTGGCTGGCCGCGCTCCGCCATCCGGACCGGATCCAACGCCTCGTCATCGTCAACGCGCCGCACCCGCTCGTCTTCCAGAAGAGCCTGATCGAGGACGAAGCCCAGCGCGCGGCGTCGCAATATATGAACGCGTTCCGCAACCCGGCGATGGAGGAGGGGATCGCGGCGATGGGCCTCGAAAGCTTCTTCGCCAAGAGCTTCGGCGCGCATGTCGATTTGGCCGTCATCCCGGAGGGGGAGAAGCAGGCCTATCTCCGCGACTGGTCGCAACCCGGCGCTCTGAGCGCGATGCTGAACTGGTACCGGGCGAGCGCGATCGTCGTGCCGCGGATCGGCGAGGCGGCCGAGGCGCCGGCCTGGACCAAGGCCCCCTTCCCCGCGCTCCAGGTGCCGACGCTCGTCATCTGGGGCCTCGGCGACAAGGCGCTGCTCCCGGTCCAGCTCGGCGGCCTGCATGCCCTGATCGAGGACCTGCGCCTCGTCACCGTCGCCGATGCCGGCCATTTCGTTCCCTGGGAGCAGCCCGGGGCCGTCGTCGCGGCGATCAGGGATTTCATGGCCGACGCGGCTTAGCTAAGGGCCGCCAATGGCTACGACCCCCAAACGCTCGCTCTCCCGCTCCGCCGCCCGGCTCGCCGCCGTGCAGGCGCTCTACCAGCAGGAGATGGAAGGGACGCCGGTTGCCAAGCTGCTGCACGAGTTCCACCACCATCGCCTCGGCGCGACCATCGACGGGATCGAATATGCCGAGGCCGAGGTCGATTTCTTCGACGATCTGGTGCAGGGCGCCGACGCCCGGCGCGAGGAGCTGGACGGGCTGATCGCCGGCCGGCTCGCCGCCGGCTGGTCCCTGGCCCGGCTCGACAAGCCGATGAAGGCGATCCTGCGCGCCGGCGCCTACGAGCTCGCCGCCCGCGCCGACGTGCCGGCGGCGACCGTGATCAGCGAATATGTCGACGTCGCCAAGGCCTTTTTCGACGCCCGCGAGACCGGCTTCGTCAACGGCCTGCTCGACGCCATCGCCAAACAGGTGCGGACGTGAAAAGAGTGACAGCCCCTATTTTGCGTCGATGAGCGCCGAAACCGCCTTCATCGACTCGCTGCGGTCGCTCGCCACGCATCCCGGAGCCCGCGGCCTGATCGACGATGCGGCGGTGCTCGAAATCGGCGGCGAAACTCTCGTCCTCAGCCACGACATGATCGTCGAAGGCGTCCATTTTCTCCCCGCCGACGCGCCCGCCGACGTCGCCTGGAAGCTCGTCGCGGTGAACCTCTCCGACCTCGCCGCCAAGGGCGCGCGACCGCTCGGAGTCCTGCTCGGCTTCACCCTGGGCGAGGCGGCGTGGGATCGGGCGTTCGCGCACGGGCTTGGAAGGGCATTGGCGGCCTTCGGCCTGCCCTTGCTCGGCGGCGACACCGTGTCGTCCCCCGTCCGGGCGCTGGGGCTGACGGCGATCGGCCGCGCGACCGGCCCGGTGCCGTCGCGGAGCGGGGCCAAGCCCGGCGACCTGCTCTGGGTCAGCGGCACGATCGGCGACGCCGGGGCGGGCCTGCGGGTGCTGAAGGGCGGGCTCCCGCCTTCCGGCGCACTCGTCGAACGCTACCGCAACCCGCGCCCCCGGCTCGACGCCGGCGAGCGGCTCGCCCCCCTGGTCACGGCGATGATGGACGTCTCCGACGGCCTGCTTCTCGATGCCTCGCGCATGGCCTCGGCAAGCGCCTGCGCCGTGGAGATCGAGCTGGGCTCGATCCCCTTGTCCGACGCCTATCTCGCGGCCTGCGGCGAGGCGCGCCTGGAGGCGGCGACCGCCGGCGACGATTATGAGCTGCTGTTTGCCGCCGCGCCGGACGCCGCCCCTGCCGTTCTCGCCCTCGCCGGGGAGATCGGCCTCTCCTTTTCCCGAATCGGCCGGTTCGCGGCCGGAGCCGGATTGATCCTGACCGACGGCGGCGCGCCTGTCCCGCTGCCGGCCGGGCTCGGCTTCGAGCATGGTTGAATCCCTTGAACTTCCGCCCTAAAGGCCGCGCCACGCCGGAGCGGGTCCGCTCCGAGGGCGCCCGTGCGCGCCCGGTCCAATTTCAGGGGAAGGACGTTTCATGACCGTCGTGCTCATTGCCATCGCCTGCGGCCTCGTCGCGGTGCTCTATGGCGTCATCACCAGTGTCCAGGTGCTGCGCGCGCCCGCCGGCAACGCCCGGATGATCGCCGTCGCCGAGGCGATCCAGGAAGGCGCCAAGGCCTATCTCGGCCGGCAATATACCACCATCGCGGTCGTCGGCGTCGTGGTCGCGGCGGTGGTCGGCTATTTCCTCGGCATCACCGAGGCGGTCGGCTTCGTGATCGGCGCCGTGCTGTCGGGCGTGGCGGGCTATATCGGCATGAACATCTCGGTCCGCGCCAACGTCCGCACCGCGGAAGCCGCGCGCACCAGCCTGCAAGGCGGCCTCACCGTCGCCTTCCGCTCGGGCGCGATCACCGGCATGCTGGTCGCGGGCCTCGCCCTGCTCGCCATCTCGGTCTTCTTCTACGTCCTCGTCCAGGTCCAGGGCCATGCGCCCAACGACCGCGAGGTCATCGACGCACTGGTCAGCCTCGCTTTCGGCGCCTCCTTGATCTCGATCTTCGCGCGTCTCGGCGGCGGCATCTTCACCAAGGCGGCCGATGTCGGCGCCGACCTGGTCGGCAAGGTCGAGGCCGGGATCCCCGAGGACGACCCCCGCAACCCGGCCGTGATCGCCGACAATGTCGGCGACAATGTCGGCGACTGCGCCGGCATGGCCGCCGACCTGTTCGAGACCTATGTCGTCACCGTCGGCGCCACCATGGTGCTGATCGCCCTGCTGGTCCGCACCGGCGCCGAGCAGATGCTGGCGCTGATGAGCCTGCCGCTGATCATCGGCGGAGTCTGCATCCTGACCTCGATCGCCGGCACCTATTTCGTGCGGCTGGGCAAGAAGCAGTCGATCATGGGCGCCCTCTACAAGGGCTTCTGGCTGACCGCGATCCTGTCGATCCCGGCCATCTGGTACGTGATGACGCAGACGCTGGGCGACCTCGGCACGGTCATCGGCGGCGCGACCGAGGCGGCGGGCCTCGACGTCGAGACCCAGGTCGCGACCACTGCGGTCAGCGACGGCTTCACCGGCATGGACCTGTTCTGGTGCGCTTTGGTCGGGCTCGGCGTCACCGGCCTGATCGTCTGGATCACCGAATATTATACCGGCACCAACTACCGGCCGGTCCAGTCGATCGCCAGGGCCTCGCAGACCGGCCACGGCACCAACGTCATCCAGGGCCTCGCCATCAGCCTCGAATCGACGGCGCTGCCGACGCTCGTCATCTGCGTCGGAATCATCGTCTCCTACCAGCTCGCCGGCCTGATCGGCATCGCCTTCGCGGCGACCGCGATGCTGGCGCTGGCCGGCATGGTGGTCGCGCTCGACGCCTACGGCCCGGTCACCGACAATGCCGGCGGCATCGCCGAAATGGCGGGCATGGAAGATGAGGTCCGCGGCCGCACCGACGCGCTCGACGCGGTCGGCAACACCACCAAAGCGGTGACCAAGGGCTATGCGATCGGCTCGGCCGGCCTCGCCGCCCTGGTCCTGTTCGGCGCCTACACGACCGATCTCGAGCGCTTCCAGAGCGAGCTCGGCATCGGCATCGACGGCGTCGATTTCAGCCTCTCCAACCCCTATGTCGTGGTCGGCCTGCTGCTCGGGGCCTTGCTGCCCTACCTGTTCGGGTCGATGGGGATGACCGCGGTCGGCCGCGCCGCCGGCAGCGTGGTCGAGGAAGTGCGCGCGCAGTTCCGCGACAATCCGGGCATCATGGAAGGCACCAGCCGCCCGAACTACGCCCGCACCGTCGATCTCGTCACCCGCGCCGCGATCAAGGAGATGATCGTCCCCTCGCTGCTGCCGGTGCTGGCGCCGATCGCCGTCTTCTTCGGCATCCAGGCGATCGCCGGACGCGAGAGCGCCTTCGCGGCGCTCGGCGCTTTGCTGCTCGGCGTGATCGTCTCCGGGCTCTTCGTCGCCATCTCGATGACCTCGGGCGGCGGCGCCTGGGACAATGCCAAGAAATATATCGAGGACGGCAATTACGGCGGCAAGGGCTCCGAGGCGCACAAGGCCGCGGTCACCGGCGACACTGTCGGCGATCCCTATAAGGACACGGCCGGCCCGGCGGTGAATCCGATGATCAAGATCACCAACATCGTCGCCTTGCTGCTGCTGGCGGCGCTGGCCGGCGGCGGCGGCGGCTGATCCCGCCACCGATGGGGACGAAGGCGGCATTCAGACGCTTCGGCGCCGGGGCTGTCGCTTTCGTCCTGTCGTCGGCCTTGCCGGCCCAAGCTCCCGCTCCCGCGCCGGCTGCGCCCGCCGCGGTCGCGGCGCCGGCCGGGCCGATCTCGATCGAGGACTTCGCCCAGCTCCCCTTCCTCTCCGACGCCTTGCTGTCGCCCGACGGCACCCGAATCGCCGGCCGGGTCTCGCGGGGCGGGTCCGAGACCATCGCGATCTGGACTCTGAGCGCCGGCGCCGACCAGGTTCCGCAGCGTATCGCGGTGGCCGGCAACCGCGCCTTCGAATGGGCCAGCGACAGCCGGCTGCTGATCAGCGTAAACACCGTGATCGTGATCGTCGGCGGCGGAACCCTGCTGCCCGTGCCGATGCAGCGGGTGATGAGCTACGACCTCGAAAGCCGAAAGCTGACCCCGCTCGGCTCCGAGGCCGGCTTCCAGCAAAGCGTCATCTTCGTCGATCCCGCCGGTCGCTATGTGCTCCTCTCGAACCAGGCGCGGCTCGATCGGTCGCCCAACGTGCTCCGGGTGGATCTGGCGACCGGCGAGTCGGTCGAGGTGCAGCCGCGGCAGGTGGGCGTCTGGAGCTGGTTCGCGGACGGCAATGGCGCGGTGCGCGTCGGCATCGATTATGGCGAGCGCCGCACCCGCATCTACTACCGCGCCGACGCCCAGGCCCCGTTGCGGCTGCTCGAGACTCGGCGCAACAGCGAGGACGACAGCGTCGTCGATCTGGTGCGCTTCATCGACAATACCGGCCGAGGCTACATCGTCACCAATGCCGGGACCGGGCGGTTCGGCATCTACGATTACGACTTCGCCACCAACACGCGCGGCGCCGCCTTGTTCGAGCATCCCGAGGTCAACGTCATCCGCGGCATCTTCAATCGCACCGGCAGTCTCGACGGCGTCGCTTATGAGGACGACCGCCCCCGCGTGCGCTGGCTGAACCCGGAAATGGCGCGGCTGCAGCAGCGCATCGACCGGACCTTCCCCAATCACACCAATGTCATCGTCAACCGCAGCCGCGACGGCAACCGGGTGCTGATCTTCTCCTCGGCGGCCGACGATCCCGGCACCTATTACGTGTTCGACCAGGCCGGCCGCCGCATGGAGCTTTTCGGCAGCCCCTATGACGAGCTGGCCGGCCGCAGCTTCGCACCGGTGCGGGCGGTCAGCTATCGGAGCCGCGACGGCCTCACCATAAACGGCTATCTGACGCTGCCGCCGGGTGGACCCGAGCGCGGCCTGCCGCTGGTCGTGCTGCCGCATGGCGGGCCGTTCCTGCGCGACAGCTGGACGTTCAATCCGGAAGTCCAGTTCCTGGCCAGCCGCGGCTATGCGGTGCTGCAGCCCAATTTCCGCGGCTCGACCGGCTACGGCCGGGCCTTCGTCGAGCGCGGCTACGGCCAGGTCGGCGGCGGTATGATCGACGACATCGACGACGGCGTCGACTGGCTGGTCCAGCAGGGCATCGCCAACCGGTCCCGGGTCTGCATCATGGGCAGCTCCTACGGCGGCTACGCCGCAATCTGGGGCGCGATGCGCAGCCCCGGCCGCTATCGCTGCGCGATCAGCCTGGCCGGGCCGAGCGATCTGCGCGCGATGGTGCGGCACGACGTCCGCTATCTGCTCGCGCGGCGCTACGCGCGGCAATGGCGGCAGCGAATCGAAGGAGAGGAGCGCGGCGACCTCAACGCGGTGTCGCCCGTCCGCCATCCGGAGCTGCTGAGGGTTCCCGTCCTCATCGCCCATGGCGAGCAGGACATCAACGTCCCGCCCAACCATTCGCGCCGCCTGGTGCGGGCGCTCGAACGGGCCGGAGCCACGGTCGAATCGGTCTTCTATCCCAAGTCGGGACACGGCTTCACCGACGCCGCCGAACTCGCCGATTACATGCGCCGGGTCGAGGCCTTCCTCGGCCGCCACAATCCGGCCGATATGCCCACACCGCCTCGCTGAGAGAGGCGGGGTTTTCAAGCCCGCGCCGAGAGGCTAAGTCCTCCCGGCCTTTTTTTTACCCAGGGATTTGGATGGCCAAGGAAGAACTACTCGAGATGCGCGGGCAGGTGGTCGAGCTGCTGCCGAACGCCATGTTCCGCGTGAAGCTCGAAAACGGCCACGAGATCCTCGGCCATACCGCCGGCAAGATGCGCAAGAACCGGATCCGCGTGCTCACCGGCGACGAGGTGCTGGTCGAGCTGACCCCCTACGACCTGACCAAGGGCCGGATTACCTACCGCTTCAAATAGGCTAAGCCCGCATCATGCGGCTCATCCTCGCTTCCGCGTCGCCAAGGCGGCTCGATCTGCTCGCGCGGATCGGAGTGGTGCCCGACGCCATCGTGCCCGCCGAGATCGACGAGACGCCGCTGAACGGCGAGCCGCCGGTCCGCTACGCCTGCCGGATGGCGGCGGCCAAGGCGACGGCCGTCGCCGGGAGGGGCGCCCTCGTCCTCGCCGCGGACACGGTGGTCGCGGCCGGACGTCGTATCCTTCCCAAAGCGGAAAGCGAAGCCGAGGCGCGCGCCTCGCTGTCGCTGCTTTCCGGACGGCGGCACCGCGTCCATTCGGCGGTCACGCTGGTCGATGCCGAAGGCAAGGCGCGTCACCGCCTCTCCACCTCGATCGTCGCCTTCAAGCGGCTGAGCGAGGAGGAGATCGCCGCCTATCTCGCCGGCGGCGAATGGCGAGGCAAAGCCGGCGGCTATGCGATCCAGGGCCGAGCCGAAGCACTGGTCCGGATGGTATCGGGCTCGCATTCGGGGGTCGTCGGCCTGCCCCTGTTCGAAACCCGCGCCTTGCTCCGCGCCGCCGGCTATCCGCTTGGCTGAGTGGCTCTACGAGCAGGGGATCGGCGAGAACCGCGCGATCCTGGTCGAGGACGGCAGGATTGTCGAAGCCGCGATCGAATTGCCTGGGCTTCGCGCCGGCGCCGTCGTTCCGGCGAGGCTGGCCGGCATCGCCGGGATCGCGGCGCTCGAGGACGGCGGCGAAGCGATCGTCGCGCCCTTGCCGACGGGGGTGAGCGAAGGCGGCGCCTTCCGCGCCGAGGTGATCCGCGAGGCGATCCCGGAAGCGGGACGGCCCCGGCCCGCCAGGGTCCGTCCGACCGACCTGCCGCTGCGCCCCGGCCCGACCCTCGCCGACAGGATCGGCAATCCGGCGCCGCTGCCCGCCTTCGGCCCCGACCGGTTCGAGGAAGCGGGCTGGTCCGAGCTGCTCGAGGAGGCGGCGACCGGCGAGATCGCCTTCGCCGGCGGCGGCTTGAGGATAAGCGTGACCCCCGCCATGACCTTGTTCGACGTCGACGGCGGCCTGCCGCCCGCCGCGCTCGCCGACGCGGGCGCCGCCGCGGCCGCCCGAGCGATCCTTCGCTTCGGCATCGCCGGCTCGATCGGCATCGATCTGCCCACCTTGCCGCGCGACCGGCGTCAGGCGGCGGCGGCGGCGGTGGACGCAATCCTGCCGCAGCCGTTCGAGCGGACGGCCGTGAACGGCTTCGGCTTCCTCCAGATCGTCCGCCGCCGCGAGCGGCCATCCATCGCCGAACTGATCCGGAGCGATCCGGTCGGCGCGGCGGCGCGGGCGCTGCTGAGAATCGCCGGGCGGCGAGAGGGACCGCTCACCATCCACGCCGCGCCCAAGGTCGTCGCGGCGATCGAGGCCGGCGTGCCGGCCCTCGAACGCCAGACCGGCGGCGCGGTCGCCTTGCGGGCCGAGCCCGGCCTCGCCATATCGGCCGGGCATGTCGAGAGCCGCCCCTGACGCCTGCCCGCTGTGCGGCAAGCCCGCCAGCGCGGCGCACAAGCCGTTCTGCGGCCAGGGCTGCCGCGACCGGGACCTCTTGAACTGGCTCGGCGACGGCTATCGGGTCCCCGGCCCGCCCGCCGATCCGGACCTTCCGTCGGACCGCGACGACGGGCTGGACAGCGAGCGCTAAGCGCCTTTATAGGCGCTGGCTTCCGCGCTCGTCGGAGAGGCCCAGGTAGCTCAGTTGGTAGAGCACGTGACTGAAAATCACGGTGTCGGTGGTTCGATTCCGCCCCTGGGCACCACCCCCCGGTCAAGCCATTGCGCGTCTTGCTAGACGGGGCGGCAGCGGCCATTCTCGTTGGCCGGATTGGAGCGGGGGGAAAGCGGAAATGATGCTCGATCGTCTGGCCGTTGCCGGGTTCGTCCTGGCGGCGAGCGTCGCGGCGGCGGCCCAGGTCGCCCCTTCGTCGCCGCCTGCTCTCGACCGGGAGGCCGATGCCGCCCTTGCCGTGCTTGCCGACCGGATGGTGGCGCTGAACGTCTCCTACGATCCGACGTCCGCTTATGCCATCGGCGTGCCGGCGCCGGACCATCGGCGCTGGCCCGACCGCAGCCCGGCGGCGATGGCCGCTTTCGAGGGGCAAGCCGACGCGCTGCTCACCGCGCTCGGCCAGGTCGATGCGGCCCGGCTGTCGCCGGAATGGCGCTTCATCCATGCCGGGATGGTTGAATCGCTGGAGGCGGACCGGCAGACGCGGATCTGCCGCTACGAGCTCTGGGCCGTGAGCCATATGTCGGGCTGGCACCTCGGCCTCGCCAACGTGGCGCGGGACCAGCCGGTCGCCACCGCCCCCGAACGCGCGCAGGCGCTGGAGCGCTGGGCGGCGCTGCCGTCGCTGATCGACCAGGAGATCGCCAATGCGCGGCGCGGCCTGGACCAGGGCTATTCCGCGCCGAAAGCGGTCGTGGCCCGGGTCATCCGCCAGGTCGACGGGCTCGTCTCGGCCGAACCCGAAAGCCTCCCCTTTTTCGCGATGGCCCAGCGGACGGAGGATGGCGCGTTCAAATCCCGGCTACGGGAGATCCTGGCGGGGCCCGTCAGGAACGCCTTCCGGCGCTATCTGGACTTTCTCCGCGACGACTATCAGCCCCGCGCCCGGGACGCGCTCGGCGTCGCGGCGAACCCGAACGGCACGGCATGCTACCGGGCGTCGCTTAGAAGCTACACGACGCTCGACCGTTCGCCGCAGGACGTGTTCGAGCTCGGGCAGCAGACCGTCGCCGCCAATCTCGAACGGGTGCGGGAGCTCGGCCGTACCGCGTTCGGCAGCGACGATCCGGCCGTCATCGTCCCGCGCATCCAGCAGGCGCAGGACAACCGCTTCGAGTCCGAAGAGGCGCTGATCATATTCTCGCGCGAGGTGGTCGATCGGGCGCGGCAGGCAAGCGGCGCGCTTTTCGTCTCGATGCCCGCGCAGGAGATGCGCGTCGAGCCGTTCCACGCCTATCGCCGCGGCTCGGGCGGCAGCTCCTATTACGAGCGCCAGATCGATTCCACTTTGCCGGCCTTCTACCGAATCCACAGCGAGGCCTGGGCGAGCGAGACTCGCGGCGGCGCCGAGATCACCGCCGTCCACGAAGGCTATCCCGGCCATCACATGCAGATCAGCTTCGCCGGCACGATCGCCAGAACCCCGGTCTCCAACATGCTGTTCAACTCCGCTTATGTAGAAGGCTGGGCCCGCTATTCCGAAGCGCTCGCCGAAGAAGCGGGCATCTATCGGACGATCTATGCGCGCATGACCCGGCGGCTGTGGCCGGCGCGGGGCATGGTCGTCGATCCCGGCCTCCACGTGATGGGCTGGACTCGCGAGCAGGTCATCGCCTTCATCCGCGCCTCCGGCCGGTTCAGCGGGCCGGAGGCGGACGACCTCGTCGACCGGATCGCGATCCTGCCCGGCCAGCTCACCGCTTACGATTCGGGCGGGCTGGAGATCATGGCGCTGCGACGCGAGGCCGAGGCCGCGCTCGGCGACCGCTTCGACCTCAGGCAATTCCACCAGCGGGTGCTGGAAAACGGCACCGTTCCGCTGCAGGCCCTGCGCAGGCATGTAAGGAGCTGGATCGCAAGCAACCGGAGCGCTTCATAAGCGCGGCCGTCGCGGTTTGCCGGTTTCAGGGGCAGCCGAGATGCGCGTCGAGGCTGCGGAAGTTGCGCCGCGCGAGATCGGGGAAGAAGCGCAGCCCCGACCGTTGCTCGATCGTCTCCACGGGGGCGCGTTGGCCGCAATGCGGCGCGCCCCGCGCCAGCCCGCCCTCCATGACGAAGCTGGAGAGACGCCCGTCCTCGGTCATCACGATCTTCCAATAGCCCGACGGCACCCGGTGCGGCTCGTCGGCGCGCGGCAGCGGCCGCATGTCGCGCTCGTAGAGCGGCCCGGTGAGAACGTAGACCGGCCCGTTCGAACGCCGCACCAAAGCGCGCTCGGCATCTTCGAGCCGGACCCAGGGTCCCTGGTTGAGCGCGGCCCCCTGGGGCGTGATGTTGGACAGCAAGTTGGTATGCTCGGGATGCGCGGTGCCGGAGAAGCTCGCCAGCGGCGCCTGGTGCCCCCGATCGATGCTGAGTGCCGCGGGAGCGCCGGTATAATCGGCCGGCTCCAGCGTTTCGCTCGGTGCCAGCCACGGATCCGCGGCCCAGGTCCGCCCGCCGGACGGCCCGATCGTCTGCGGCGTGATCCGATAGGCGACCCAGTCGGCGAACTTGGTCGCGTCGTTCGATGACAAGGTGTAGATTTCGCGGACCACGAGGTCGTTGGTCGCCGCCGCGCCCATCGGGCACGAATGGAGGCAGTGGAAGGTGTGGACTTCGGAGTTTTGCGCGAGCGCCGTCGCCGGCAGCGCCGCCGCAAGCCCGAACCAGCACAGAAGCCGCCCCCTCCCCATGGCGGCAATCTCTGCCCATCCGCTGTCGACTTAAATCGCAACCCGGTCCGTTCCGGACCCGGTCACTCCATTTCGGACCGCCGCTCAATAATCGCGATTGTAGCGGATGTTGACGTTGGTGCCGCTGTTCGAACCGAATTGCGAGAGCAGGCTCAGCGTCCGCGACAGCGAGATTTCGAGCTGGGTGGCGGTGAAGCCCTTCGCGTCGGTGATGATCTCCACATAGATGTCGTCGCTGAGGTACATGCCGGCGGCGAACGCGGTGCCGCGGCCGGTGGCGCTGTCGGCCTCGACGAGGCGCAGCCGGTCGATGCCGGTCGCCGAGCGCAGCCGGCCGAGCGGGTTGAGGCCGCCGGAGCCGCCGCGCAGGGAATTGAGCGAGGCGGCGAGCTGAACCGCCTGGATCGCGCTAATCTCCGTCACCGAGCTTCCGAACAGGATGCGCGCGACGACCTCGTCCTGCGGCAGCGAGGGCGAGGAGGTGAAGGCGATCTGCGGGTTGTTGGCCCGGCCGGTGACGTTGATGCCGACCTCGACGCCCTCGATATCGCTGGTGGCGACGAGGTCGATCTGCGGGTTGGGCGGGCGGCTGCCGGTGAAGGCGACATGGCCGCTGTCGAGCCGGAAGCGGCGGCCGGCGAGACCCAGCGTGCCGCGGATCAATTCGACCTGGCCGACAATCTCGGGCGTCGCGGTCGTACCCTGGACGCGCAGGTTCGCCTGCCATTCGGATTCGAGGCCCATGCCGGAGACGAAGACGCGGTTGTCGGCGTCGAGGCGGATGTCGAGCCGCCAGATGCTCGGCACCCCGGTATCGGCCGCTTGCGCGCCCGGTGTCGGCAGCGGCTCGCCGCGACGGCGAACGCCGGCCAGCTGCGGCACCTCGGCCGAGGCCTGGCGGACGATCTGGTAGCGGACTTCGCCGAGATCGAGGGTGCCGGTGATCGAGGCGCCGCTGCGGTCGTTGACGATCGCCAGGTTGCCGGTCGCGACAGCACCGATATCGTCGCTGCGCGCCAGCCGGGCGTTCTGGAACTCGAGCCTCAAGTCGATCGGGAAGCCGGCCGCCGAGGCGAGGCCGATCGTGCCGCGGCCGTTGACGGTGCCGTCGCCGGCGCGGCCCGACAGCGAAACGATCTCGATCTGCGCGCCGCTGAACCGGCCGTCGACGGCGAGATTGGTGACGCGCGTCCCATAGGTCTCGTTGAGATAGGTCAGGTTGTTGGCGCGGACGATGCCCGTGAATTGCGGGTTCTGGACGCGGCCGCTGAAGTCGGCGGCGATGCCGATCGGGCCGGTCAGCTGGTGGCCGGGCAGATTGGCGAAGGACATCGGCACGTCGGCGGGGCCGTTATAGCGGATGCCGCCGGCGAGCGGCGCCGCGAGCAGCCGCGTCGTCCACGAGCCCGCGGCCGGGCCGAGCGGCTGCAGCCGCGCCTGGACGCGGCCGATGACGCCGCCGCGGCGGATGATCGCGGCGAGCGCGCCGCCCTCGGGCCGGAGGTTGGCCGCGACCGCGATGGTCACCGGGGAGGAGCGCACGGCGATGCCGGTGCGGGTGAAATTGGCGATGTTGAGGCGGGCTTCGGCGCGTGGGAAGCTGCCGTCGGCGGGCTGGGCGAAGTCGAGGCTGCCGCTCGCCTGGCCGCCGAGGCCCAAGCCGGGCGAGAAAGCGTTGAGCATGGAGAGGTCGAAGCCGTCGAGCCGCGACTGGACGATGAGGCCGTCGCCCCAGCGGCCGGCGAGGCGGATGCGGCCGCGCTCCAGCGCCACCGTCACCGGCGCCAGCCGCCAGACGCCGCCGTCCCGGGCGATCTCGGCCGGGCGGGCGAAGCGGAAATCGATATTGTTGACATGGCCATGCATCGCGGCGCGGATCCGCTGCGGCGCTATCGCGGCATTGGCGGCGACGCGGAACGGCACGCCGCGCCGCCCTTCCGCGAAGAGCTGGGCGGTGCCGCTGCCGCCCTGGAGATCGACGCGGAGGCGGGCGCGCTGGACGAAGAAATCGCCGCTGCTGAGACCCGCCAGCTGAGCGTCGCCGACGATCGAGGGTTCGGGCGTCAGGATCACGGTGGCGCGGATGATGCCGCGCTGGATGATGATCGGCACGTCGCCCGGAGTCCGGGCGCCATTGGCGTTGGCGGCGACGTCGAGCCGCTGGTAGCGGCCGGCGGCGCTGAGCCGGACGGTGCCGCTGAATCCCTGCCCGGCCAGCACCAGCTCGCCGGCGAACGGCCCGGCACGGGTCTGGACGAGGCGGCCGCGGAATTCGATCCCGGCGAAGGTCAGCCGGTTGACGGCGATGGTCAGCGGGCCCCGGTTCGACAGGACGACGACGTCGGCCGAGAACGGCCCGTAGGCGGAGTCCCCGGTCGCCTCGATCGCCCAGCCGCCGGCGGTCGCGCGCACGGTCGCGCTGACGTTCCTGAGCCCGATGCCGAAGCCGGGGCTGGCGGCGGCGAGCTGAATGCGCGGCGCCGACGCGGTGCCGGTGACATGGACGGTGACCGGGCCGTAGGCGCGGCTGACCCCCGACAGGCTGAGGTCGAGCGCGCCGCTGGGCCGGTAGGTGCCGCCGCCGGTGGTGACGCTGAGCGCGGGCGCGGCGACGTGGATGTTCCGGACGCGGATCAGGCCCGACGGCTCCATGACGATGCCGGCGGTGATGTTGGCGACCCCGCCGAGCAGGTCGCGGAGCGTCGGGTTGTCGATCCGCTTCGAGCGCGCGGCGACCCGCCCGGCGAGGCCGAAGCCGCCGGGACTGCTGGTCATGTCCAGATTGGTGGTGACGTCGAACAGGCCGACGCCGTTGACCAGATAATTGTTCACCCGCCCCTGCACGGCTGCCAGGTAGCGGCCAGCGGAAAGATCGAAGGCGAGCGCCAGGCGGGCGTCGATGCGGTCGGAGCGAAGGATCAGATTGTCCGAGACCAGCCGGGTGCCGGCGAGGCCGAGCTGGCCGTTCATGGAGACGTTGGCGATCGTGCCGCCGGCGACGGCGTCGAAACCGAGGACGCGGTTGGCGCGCGCCGAGACGGGGATGACGATGTCCTCGGCGCGCACCCGGGCGCTGCCGGCCGCGCGCAGCCCCTCGATCGTGGTGCCGCCGAAGCTGAGCCGCGCCGCGCGCAGCTCGTAGGCGACGCCGGGCGTCGCGAACGGCCCGTTGAGGACGAATGCGAGCCGGACGTCGCGGCCGCTGAGGTCGGGGGCGATCGCGCCGGGCTGGAGCAGCCGGCCGGCGACCCTCAGGTTCTGGAAGCGGTTCTCGCCGAGATCGACCAGCCCCTCGGCGGCGAGCGCGACGATGCGGCTGTTCAGCCGCAGGCGCAGGTCGGCTCGGCGGTCCTCGAAGGTGGAGACGAGGTTCATGTGCACCAGTGGCTCGGCAAGCCGCTGCGTCGGGCCTTGCAGGATCAGGCCCGGGCGGACCGGGCCCTGGACGGTGAAGGTGCCGTCGCGGCCGGTGACGGCGAGGTCGGCGAGGCCGCGGCCGCCGAGCATCGCCCGGGCGCGGCCCTGCCAGCTCGCCCAGCTTCCCCGCCCAGCGACATGGGCGGCGACCGCCTGGTCGGTGCCGATCAGGCCGGCGACGAAGCCGTTGCCCCGCCCGCGCACGGCGAGGCCGATGTCCAGCTTGTTCTCCTCCGGCACCGCGTCGAGGCGCAGCACGACGCGGTCGCCGCCGGCGAGGCCTCGCGCGGCGACCGTGCGGGCATCGAGCCCGAGCTCGGCGCGGCCGTCGTCGATCCGGATGCGGCTGTCGACGGCAAGCAGATGCCGCCGCCCCGTCACCGGCGGATCGATCAGCAGCCGGTCGATCCGGAGCCGGCCGACGTCGATCTCGATGTCGGGGAGGAGCGGCGCGTCCGGGTCGCCGGGCTTCAGCGCCGGCAGGCGGCTCATCCGCGCCGTGGGGATGACCAGCGAGCGGATGTCGATATGGTTGCGGAGGTAAGCGAACGGCCGGTAGTCGAGCGTGGCCGTCGGCGCGCGGAAGAAGGTGCCGTCGGGGTCGGCGAGCGAGACGTCGTGCAGCGTCATCTCGCCGAACACCGAGCCTTCGATCCGGCCGACCTGGACCTGGAGGCCCGAAACGGTCTCGAAATTGTTGATCTGGCGGACGATGAAGCGGCGGCCCGGATCGGTGTTCAGCCAGAGCAGGAAGGCGCCGATCAGAGCAAGGGTGGCGAGCAGTGCGATGCCTAACCATTTGGCGACGGTGCGCAGCGGATTGCGGCGGACGATGACCACTTCGTCCGCCATCAGAAGGCCTGCCCGATCGAGACGTAGACGTTGATCAGCGATTCGCCTTGGCGGCGGCCGATCGGGGTGGCGACGTCGATCCGGATCGGCCCGAAGTTGGTGTAGACCCGGCCGCCGATGCCGACTCCGAAGCGCATCGAATCGAAGGTCGGATATTCGGCCTCGTAGACCTGGCCGGCGTCGACGAAGGCGACGACGCCGTAATTGCCGAAGCGGTAGCGGCCCTCGACCGCGAATTCGACCAGGCTGCGCCCGCCGAGCGGCACCGCGATCGTCGCCGGCTTATCATCGGGGTTCTGCGGATCGAAGTCGGGGTTCGGCAGAATTTCCCGCGGTCCCAGCTCCTGGAAGCCGTAACCGCGCACCGAGCCGCCGCCGCCCGCGTAGAAACGCCGCGACGGCGCGAGGTCGTCGCGCCCGATGCCGAAGATCGAGCCGAGCCGGGCTCGGCCGGCGAGCGTGAAATTCTCCCCGGCGGGATAATAGACGCTGCCTTCGATCAGGTTGCGAATATAGACGTTGGTGCCGTTGCCGAAGGAGGCCTCCGGATTGACCCGGCCGAGCAGGCGGAAGCCGCGTGTCGGATCGAGCAGGCTGTTGGAGCGGTCGTAGCCCAGCTGGCCGATCAGCCCGCCGATAAAATAGGCGTCGGAGAGCGAGATGGTCGCCCGCCCCACGCGGTTCTCGTTGGTGGCGAGGATCTCTGCGCCATAGGCATAGGTCCAGCGCTTCTGCCAGATCGGCGTCGATTCGCGGGAAACGAGGCCGTAGAGCCGCATCGTATAGCCCTGGAAGGCTTCGAAGTCGCGGGCGCCGACGTCGAACTGGAGCAGCAGGGCGCGGTCGCGCTGGCCCCAATTGTTGCGGCGGAAGCGGACGCTCAGATTCTGCTCCGCCGTGCCGGCGATGGCGGCGATGCGGAGCGCTCCTTCGGGCGGGAGCAGGTTGCGATGCTCCCAGGCGCCTTCCAGCCGAAGCCCCTCGCCGGTGCCGTAGCCCGCGCTGGCATCGAGCGAGCGCGCGGGTCCCGCGTCCTGGCGGACGAGCACGTTGACATATTGGGTGCCGTCCTCGGCGACCTCGCCGGTCAGCACCGGCTCGGCGGAAACCGTGCTGAACAGCCGAGTCGAGACCATCGCCTCGCGCAGGTCGTCGACCTTGCGGCGATCGTAGAGCTCGCCGCGCCGGAAGCGGGCGAGGACGCCGACATGGCCCGCGTCGAAGGCCAGGTTCCCTTCGGTGGTGAAGCCGGCGAACCGCGCGCGGGGGCCGGGCTGGAGCGGCAGGCTATAGTCGCCGACATGGGTCTCGGGATCGAGGAGGATGTCGCGCAGGCCGAGTTCGGGGAAGGGATAGCCTTCCTGCGGCAGGCGCAGCAGAACGTTCGCCTCGGCCGCCTCGACGTCGACCGCGCGGATCGGCCGCCCGGGATCGAGCAACAGGAACTCGCGCGCCATGCCGGCGGGCTCGGTCTCCGGCCCGGAGATCGCGACCGCGCCCAGATTGTAGCGCTCGCCGGCGGCAACGGTGATGGTGACGCGCAGCCGCCCGGGCTGGTCGGGCAGTTGCTCGATCGCGGAGCCCGCGACCGCGTCATAATAGCCCTCCGAGCGGAGCAGGCGGACGGCGAGCGCCTCGTCCTCCTCTGCGCGGAGCGCGATCATGGCGCCGTTGACGCCCTCGCCTTCGGCGTCTTCGAGCGCGGAAAGGTCGCGGAAGCGGCCCTCGAGCCCGGTCTCGTCCAGGCCCTCGACGACCAACGTGTAGCGGACCGGCGGCGGCTCGTCCGAATCGCCGTCTGCCGCCTCCTCGACCGGCTGGACGTCGAAGGCGGAAAGCGGCGGCAGCGGCTCGGCCAATGCGGGATCGCCCAGCGGCGCATCCTCGACCGGCCCGGGCACGGGGGGGAAGGGCGGCGCGGCTGGATCGATCGCCTCGATCGGCTCCAAAGGCGCGTTCAACTCCGGATCGAGCGGCGGCAGCGCCTCCTCGAACTGGGAATCGGGGACGATCGGCTCGCTGTTTTCCAGCGTCGCCGCGTCGGCTTCAGGCGGGTTCGGGGGCTGCGCATGCGCGGCGAGCGGCGCCACGAGGACGCCTCCGGCGATCGCGGCAGCGATGATGCGCGCTTCGTTCAATAAACCCCCGCTCGACCGCCGCCTGGACCGGCGGCCCAGCATTAACGATCAATTTCGCCGATGGTTCAATAGACTGCGGCCGTTTGGGTGGAGGCCTGGCGGGTCACCGGCGCCGCGCCGTCGCCGACCACGGCGAAGCCCGCCCAATAATAAGGATGCGAGGTGTCGCGCTCGTCCATCAGCCGGCGCTGGGCGCTTCTGAGGGCTCCGGCCGTGCCCGTGCCCGGCGACGCCATGAACAGGCCGGAGATAAGCCGCTCGGTCGCGTTGAAATCGTCGGGCACCGGCCAGTGGCTGGCGATCACCATCCGCCCGCCGGCGCCGACGAAGGCGCGCACCAGGCCGTCCAGCGCATATTCGCCGCTGCCGCTGAGCCCGGCCTCTTCGGTCGCCGCGGCGCTGGCCCGCCCGGCCGTGTCGCAGGCGGAGAGGATGACGAGGTCCGCGTCGAGGCGGAGATCGAAAATCTCGGCGAAGCTGAGCAGCCCGTCCGACCCTTCGCCGCCGAAGCTGGTCAGCAGCGCCGGCCGCGCCGGACATTCGGGCCGCGGCGGCGTGACGAGGCCATGGGTCGCGAAATGAAGGATGCGATACTGGTTGAGATCGTCGCGCGCGGCGATCGCGGTGTCGGTGAAGGCGGCGCCGGTGACGATCTCGGCCTCGCCTGCCCGGCCGCCGGCGAGCGCGTCGCCGGCCGTGACCAGCTCGCGGGCGGAGATCGGCCGGTTCCAGACCGACAGCGACCAGGTGCAGCCGGGGTCCATCCGAGGAGGGCCGCGGCTGCCGCCCGCGGGCAGATAATGGCCCTGCGCCGGCGCGTTCTGGCCGAAGCCGATATATTCGGCTCGCGCCTGGCTGGGCGGCGCCTGGCGGACGTCGCGGAAGGCGCGGACCGAGACCGCGGTGCTGATGTCGCGCTCACGCCCGAGCCACGGAACGCCACGAAAATCGAAGCCGTCATCTTCGGGGTTGGCGGCGCGGAGCGCGCGATAGGCATCGACCGCGGCCCGGTCCATGACGAGCAGGTTGGGCGGCAGCCGGAGCATCGCGCCGTCGGGCTCGAAGATCAGGTGGGAGGCCGCGCCGACCTCGCCCGCCACCGGCCCGAACAGGCTCTGGTAGAGCCCGTGAGCGAGTTCGAGCGAGAACGGATAGGTGAGCTGCTGGTTGTTCTCGACCACCGAGATGGTCGCGCGTAGCGCGTCGACCTGGCTGTCGAGCTCGGCCGGCCGCGCGCCGAGGCGGAAGGCGCGCGCGCTCGCCGTGGTGACGAAGATCGCATAGGCCTCGGCGCCGACCACGATCATCTTGTAATAGGCCTCGCCCGGTCGGAGCAGGCGCTGCAGGTCGGCGAGTTCGAGCGCGCCGCTGGAAACGACGCGGTAGCGCGGAAACTCGCCCAGCCGCGCCTGGGTCGCGATCTGGTCCTGCTGCCACTGGCCGAGCAGGGCGCGAAGCTCGGCGGCGCGCGCAATGCCGGCCGGGGTGGGCGCCTCGCTCGCCTCGATCCGAGCGAGCTCGACCCGGCCGCGCTCGATATCGCGGGTGAGGTTGACCGACTGGCGGAACAGGCGGGCGGCCTCGTCGCTGCCGCCCGACAGCTCGCGCGCCAGCACCGCCTGGGTCTGCGCCACGCCCGGCCGCACCATCACTTGGCTCGCGGCGAACAGGTCCGCGACCGCCATGGGATCGTCGCCGCGCTGCGCGAGCAGGGCGAAATAGGGCTGGAGGATGCGCCTGAGGCCGGGCGAGCTGTCACCGCTTTCCGAAACGGCCTTCACGATGTCGCGGAACAGCACGATCGCCGGCTCGGTCCGCCCGGTCCGCGCATAATAGCCCGCCAGCCGTCCCCTGGCGTTGAGCAGGGCCGACGAGCCGGGATAGCCGGTCTCGAGCAGGGCGATCGCCACCTGATGCTGCCGCTCGGCCTCGGCCCGGTCGCCGCGCGCCTCGGCGATGCCGGCGAGCTCGCCATTGATCTGCGCCCTCAGCCAGACCGTCGCCGCGATGCGGCCGCCGCGGATCGCGACCAGCTCCGCGAGCGCGCGGTTGAACGGCGCCACCGAATCCGCGTCGCGCCCCTGCAGCCGCAGCACCGTGCCGCGCAGGTGCAGTGCCTGACCGTCGAGGATCTGCGCCTTGTCCTCTTGCGTGAGGCCCTCCTGGCCGCGTAGCCGGCCGGCGCCGGGCGATTCCGCGCTGAGCCGGCCCGCGATCGGCCGGTCGATGACCAGTTGCCGCACCGCCGCGTCGACGCCGATCGGCGGCACCGGCCGGTCGAGCTCGGCGACCGCCGCCGCGGCCATGCCCTGGTTGAGCAGGTGCATGGCGCGATAGTTGCGCAGCCGCCGCGCGGTGACCGGATCGGCGCCGGCCATCCCCTCGGCGCGCGAGAACAGCGAATCCGCCTCGGCGTGGCGGCCCAGATTGGATTTCTGCATCGCCTCGTTGACCAGGACCTCGGCGCGGTTGACGTCGCCGCCCTGCCGCGCGGTCAGGGCGGCGAAGAATTCGGAGGATTCGGCATAGCTGCCGGCATTGTTGCGGCGATAGGCCTCGGCCAGCGCCCGCTGCGGATCGAGCGTCCCCGCCTGCACCCGCGCAAAGGCGGCGGGATCGCCGGCGCCGGTGGTCGCGACCGACACCTCGCCATCGACGGCGCGGTCGGCGACGATGCTGCGCAGGGCGAGCCGCAGCGCGCCGTCATAGCCGGCCAGCCCTTCGGCGATATAGACGGCATTCCGGCTGCGGTGCAGATAGACCCGGTAGGCGACATCGGCCATGTTGAGCCGGCAGGCGAGCATCCCGACCGGGCCGAGGCCTTCGAGATCGACCGCTTCGCCGGCCTGGCAGGTCACCCGGTTCGCCCGCATCGCGGCCAGCCGGGCGGCCGGGTCGCGGCCGCGGTCGCGAAGCACGTAGACGTGGCCGACGGGCACGGCCGCATCGCGGCAAACCACGGAATAGCCGCGGTCGAACATGTCGCTGAGCGCGGGATCGGTGGTCAGCGACTGGGCGGTGCAGAGCAGGCTGCCGCCCGAGCCGATCCGAAAGCTGTCCTGGGTGCTCAGCGACTGGGCCGGCAGGGCCGCGGGAGCCGCCGCCAGCAATGCGAGAAGAACCCGCCTCAGCATCTCACCGGCCTCCTTCGTCGCAGTCGCCGTCATCGTCGCGGTCGCAGTCGCCCGGCTCCCATAGGATGCTCTCGCCGCCGCTGGTCACCGGCTCCTCGATCAGCCCCTCGGCCGCGAAGCTGGTGTCGACGAGGTCGCTTCCCTCCGCGCCGAGCGGCACCGGGATCGTGTCGGGGTCGAGCGGCTCGCTGGTGGAATCCGGCCCGATCGGGATCGGAATCAGCGGCCCGCCGCCGCACTGGCGCGTGACGATGATGCAGGTGTTGAACTCGGACGCCGTGGTGTAGGCGGCGGTGAGCGGCCCGCCTTGGGTCTGGAACGCCACCTCGAAGAAGAAGGTGTCGCCGACGGTGAAGCTGCCGTCCGGGTTGAGCCGTCGGCCGAAGGCGGTGACCGACGAGGGCGCGGCGCCGGCCGGCCGGACGGTGAGCGCGCCCGCGCCGACGGTGATGCCGGCGAAGGCCGGGCTGAGCGGCGGCCCGCTGTTCTGCACGAACAATGTTCCGCTCGGCGCCAGGTCCACCGTGTCGGCCTCGACATAGCCGCGCGGCGCCTCGATCCCGCCGTTCGAGAGGAGATCGTCGTCGCGCGCGGCATAATTGGGGTCACCGCGCAGCCGATCGATCACGTCCTGCCCGGCGATCCAGATGTTGTTCGAGGCGAGCAGCAGCGTGCCGGCCGGCGCCCCGGCGCCGTCGCGGACGCGGACGCTGCCCGTCGCGGTCGGCACTTCGAGCCGCTCGCGGGCGGTCAGGGCAACGCCGTTGGCGGCGGCCGCGTTGCCGAGCAGCACCGCGCCCTCGACGCGGGCGATGCCGGCCGTGTCGACCTCGAGAATGCCGATCCCGGCGGCGGCGCCGCCGCCGGTCAGGCTGAGGTCGCGGATCAGCAGGTCGGCCGGCCGGTTCGGCGCCGCGCCGAGCGGCGGCGCGACGATGCGCAAAGTGCCCGCCCGGATCCGGCCCGCTTCGGCATTGGTGAGCGTATAGCCGGGGCCCTGCGCGGTGCCGCCGATCACGCTCGGCTGGCCCTGGCCCTGCAGGGGGGAGGCGATTTGTAAGGTGGCGAGCTGGGTGCCGGCATTGCCGAGGCCACCGCTGGCCGACAGGTCAATGTCGGACGAGCGGACGAGGATGGTCCGGCCAAGTACCCGCCCGGCGACGGCGGCCGTGCCGGCGGCGCGAAGAGTGGTTTGGTCGGTTTCGGCGCCGCCGACGATGCCGGTGGCGGCGATCGTGACCCCCGACCCCTCGACGGTGACGGCGCGGCCGAGAATCGTCCCGCCGACGGTCGCCGCGCCGGCGGCGCGAATGTCGGTCAGCTGCGTTGCCGCGTCGCCCACGGCGCCGGGCACGGCGACGTTGGCGCCGGCGATCAAAATGCCGCTGCCCAGTACGCGGCCGGCGATCGTCGCGTTGCCGGTCGCGGCAAGGCCCACCTGGACGGTTCCCGCGTCGCCGACGATGCCGGTCGCGGCCACATCGATCCCGCCGCCTCCAACGATGATCGTCCGGCCGAGAAGAGTTCCGCCGACGGTGGCGGCGTTCGCCGCCCGGATTTCGGCCTCCTGGGTGGCGCCGTCCCCGACCGCGGCGTTCGCGGCGACATTGACGTCCGCTCCGGCGATCAGGATGTCGGCTCCCAGCACCCGGCCGCTGACGGCGACGCCGCCGGCGGCCATCAGGTTCGCCTGGTTGGTCCCCGCGCCGCCGACCGTGCCGGCCACGTCGATCTGCGCGCCCTCGACGACGATCGTCCGGCCGAGCAGGGTTCCGGCAATGTCGGCGCTGTCGACCGCCCGGATCCCGGCCTGCTGCGTCGCGCCGTCGCCGACCGCGCCGGTCAGGTCGACATTGGCGCCGGTGACCAGGATGTCGCCGCCGAGCACGCGGCCCGCAATCGCGGCATTGCCGGTCGCCGTCAGGCTGGCCTGGTTGGTCCCGGCGCCGCCGACAACGCCGTTCGCGGAGACGTCGATCGCGGTTCCGGCGACGATGATGCTCTGGCCGAGCAGAGTGCCGCTGACGGTCGCCGCATTGGCCGCCTGGACCCGGGCCTGCTGCGTCGCGCCGTCGCCGACCGCTCCGGTCAGGTCGACATTGGCGCCGGTGACCAAGATGCCGCCGCCGAGCACGCGGCCCGCAATCGCGGCATTGCCAGTCGCCGTCAGGCCGGCCTGGTTGGTCCCGGTGCCGCCGACAATGCCGGTCGGATCGACGTCGATCTGGGCGGCGTCCAGGGTAATGGCGGTGCCGAGGATTTGTCCGGCCACTGCCGCATTGCCGGTCAGGTTGATGTCGGTCGAGGCGGCGGCGGCATCGCCGATCGCCCCGGCCGCTGCGAGGTCGAGCGCGACCGCGTCGAGCGTGATGGCGCCGCCGAGGATCTGCCCGGCGACCGTCGCATTGCCGGTCAAATTGATGTCGGTGGTGGTCGAGGCCGTTCCGCCGATCGCGCCGCCCGCGGCGAGATCGAGCGCGGTCGCGTCGAGCGTGATGGCGCCGCCGAGGATTTGTCCGGCGACCGTCGCATTGCCGGTCAGGTTGATGTCGGTCGAGGCGGTGGCCGCCCCGCCGATCCCGCCGGTCGCGGCAAGGTCGAGCGTGACCGCGTCGAGCGTTATGGCGCCGCCGAGGACCTGCCCGGCGACCGTCGCATTGCCGGCCAGGTTGATGTCGGCCGAGGTGGTGGCGGCATCGCCGATCCCGCCGTTCGCGGCAAGGTCGAGCGTGACCGCGTCGAGCGTTATGGTGCCGCCGAGGACCTGCCCGGCGACCGTCGCATTGCCGGCCAGGTTGATGTCGCTCGAGGCGGTGGCGGCATCGCCGATCCCGCCGGTCGCGGCGAGGTCGAGCGCGACCGCGTCGAGCGTGATGGCGGTGCCGAGGAGATCGCCCGCGACCGTGGCATCGCCGGTCAAATTGATGTCGACGGAGGTCGTGGTCGTCCCGCCGATGGCACCGGTCGCGGCGAGGTCGAGCGCGGTCGCGTCGAGCGCGATGGCGCCGCCGAGAACCTCCCCGGCCGCCGTCGCATTGCCGGTCAAATTGATGTCGACGCTGGTCGTGGTCGTCCCGCCGATGGCGCCACTCGCGGCGAGGTCGAGCGCGACGGCGTCGAGCGTGATCGTGCCGCCGAGAACCTGCCCGGCGACCGTCGCGTTGCTCGTCAGGTTGATATCGGTGGTGGCGGTGGCGGCATCGCCGATCGCGCCGGTCGCGGCGAGGTCGAGCGCGACCGCGTCGAGCGTGATGGCGCCGCCGAGGGCCTGCCCGGCGACCGTCGCATTGCCGGTCAGGTTGATGTCGGTGGTGGCAGTGGCGGCGTCGCCGATCGCGCCGGTCCCGGCGAGGGCGAGCGCGACCGCGTCGAGCGTGATGGCGCCGCCGAGGACGTCGCCCGCCACCGCCGCATTGCCGGTCAGGTTGATGTCGGTCGTGTCGGTGGCGCCATCGCCGATCGCGCCGGCCGCGGCGAGATCGAGCGCGATCGCGTTGAGCTGGAGATCGCGCCCGAGGATTCGCCCGGCGACCGTCGCGTTGTTGCTCGCGAGGATGTCGGTCTCGTCGGCGCTGCGCGTCACCACGCCGGCGCCGGCGCTGAAGTCGGTGCCGGCGGTGGCGAAGAAATCGGTGACGTCGACGGTGAGCCCCGCCGGATTGGCGTGGGTCAGGGTCACGGCGCGGCCGGCGGCGAGGCTCAACGTGCCGGCGGTGATCGTGCCGGCACCGGCGGCGATCAGCCGGATCTCGCCATCGCTCGTGAGCTGGGCGACCTGGGTGACGTTGATCGTGCCGTCCATCGGTTCGACGCTTGAGAAAGGCCGGACCGAGGGATTGCCGGTGGCGGTCGCGATCAGATCGAGGTTGGCGAAGTCGATCCTGCTGCCGCCGGTCGCGACCACATGCCATTCGCCTGGCGAATTGGCGGTGCCGGGGGCGCCGCTGGCCGAGGCGGTGCCGGTGACGTTGCCGGCGGTCAGGGTCCCGCCCGCGCCGAAGGCCGCGGTCGCTGCGATCCGGATATTGCCGCCGTCGCCGGTGCCGGACGGGCCGGCGGAGGCGTCGGCGGCGATGGTGACCGCTCCCGTGACCGATGTCGGCGTGCGGGCCGAGACGAACGAGACCGAGCCGCCGGCCGCGTCGCCGCCCGGGCCGCCGGCGCCCGGTCCCGCAATCCCCGGCGCGCCGAGGCCGAGGCTTGCAAAGGTCGCGCCGCCGGCCGGAGTCGCCGCGGACGGGCCGGCGAACGTCCCGACCTGGATATTGCCGCCCGCGCCGTCGCCGCCGGAGCCGCCGGGCGCGCCGCCGGGGCCGCCGAACCCAGCGGCGGCCGCGGTGACCGCGCCGAGCTGGAGAGTCGCCGTGGCCCCTTCGGCGACCAGGAAGATCGCGCCGCCCTGGCCGTCGCCGCCAGCGCCGCCGCCGTCTGCGCCCGCGCCGCCGGTGCCGGCCGCCGACGAAGAGAGGCTGCCGCCGTCGATGCGCGCGGGCGTGGCGCCGGTCTGCCCAAGCACGATGACGTCGCCGCCGGTGCCGTCGCCGCCATCGGCGCCGGCGACGAAGCCGCCCGCGCCGCCGGTTCCGGTCGCGGTCATCGTCGTCGCGCCGCCGAGCTGGAGCGGGCCATTGGTGGCCTGGAGGAAGGCGCCGCCGCCCTGCCCGGTCCCCCCGGTCGGCCCGGCGCCGCCAAGACCGTTCGCCGAAAGGGCCAACGGGCCGTTCAAGGTGAGCGTGTCGTCGATATTATCGACGAAGACGATGCCGCCCAGCCCGGCGCCGCCAATGTTGGCGGCGCCCGCAAGGACGGCGCCGCCGACTCCGTTCGCGACCAGCGCGGCCGGGCCGGCGACGGTGATGGCGCCGCCGTTCTGGGCGCGGACCAGAACGTTGCCGCCGCTGCCGGCCGCGCCGGTCACCGGCACGGCGCCGTTCGATTCGCCGGCGGTGCCGCTCGCATCCATGTCGAGGCTGGCGGTAAGCGTGACGGTGCCCTCGGTGCGCCCTTCGACGAACGCGGTGCCACCGGTGCCGGCGCCGCCCTGGTCGGCGGGCGTCGGCAGCTTGGGGCCGCTGCCGGTCGCCAGCACGACCGTGCCGCCGGCGATCTGGACATTGCCCTGCTGGGCGAAGATGCCGGCGGTACCGCCGGTGCCGCTGCCGGCCTGGTTGAGGACGGCATTGAACCCGCCTTGGGCCGAGGCATCGACCGTCGCATTGCCGGCGATGGCGATCGAGCTGCCGCTTTGCGCGAAGATCAGGGCCTCGCCCCCCGTCAGGTTCACGACCGCCGCGTCGGCGGAGCGCAGCCGCGCCGCGGAAACGAGCGCATTGCCGGCCACGGTGAGCATCTGGTTCTGAACCGCGAAGAGATGCGCCCGGGCCCCCGCGAATAGGCTGATGTCCTGAAGGACGCTAAGATTGCCGTTGGCGCGCATGTCCGTGACCGCGACGCCGGTCAGATCGGAGCGGATCGTGCCGCCTCCGATCCGGAAGTTCGCATCGACGCCAGGGACCGGAACCGGGCTTGCGTCGCCGAACCGGTCGACCGCGCCGCCGACGACGCTATGACCCGCCGACAGCACGATCGCGCCATTCTCCACGCTTGCGACGACGGCGTCGTCGAAGCCGACAGTGCCGAGCAGAACGGCGGTGATCGCCACGTCGCGGGGCACCGCGACCATGTAGATGCGCTGGACGTCGTCGGACGCGACGGATGCGGGGCCGCCGGTGGTGCCAGTGTGCTCGACCGGAAACGGATTGCCGGTGCCGCTGTCGACGATGATGTCGAACAGGCCCTGGTTGGCGCGAAGCTCGACCGTCTCGCCGCCGACATAGGCGGCCGAGCCGTTGACCCGGACCGACCCGCCATGGCTGACCCGCGGCGCGACGATGGCGACATAGGAATTGGGCTGCAGCGCGGTGATCTGCGCGCCCGGCTGGGTGGTGACGCCGACCGCGGGGTCGAACGGCATGCCCATGAAGCGTTCGAAGCGGAAGCCCCGGGTCGCCGGGTCGTAGAAATTGCCGGCGCCGTCGTCGACGACGTTGAGGCTGGTCAGCACCAGATTGCCGACGTCGAAGATCGCCTTCGGGCCCAGGATGATCCCGCCGGGGCTCGAGAAGAGGACGGTGCCGCCGGGATCGCTGGTGCCGACGGCGAGGTCCTCGATGCGGCTCAGCACGGTGCCGTCGAAGAGGATCGGGGCGTTCGCCAGGATCCGGTTGAGGACGACGAAATCCTTGTTGCCGATGCCGTTGGCGAAGGTCGCCGTGTTCCCCGCCGGCAGGAAGGGGATCGGGTTGCCGCCGACGTTCGGCATCCAGTTGACGATCGCGGTCGGCGTTTCGACCGTGACCCGCTCGATGCCGGGCGTGGCGCGGTCGTAGGTGACCGCGCCGGCCACCGTCGCCGGATTGGCGTTGAAGGCCTGGGCGAGGACGGACTCCGCGAACAGCAGGCTGCCCGCGGCACAGCCGAGCATGAGCACCCGTTTCGGCGTCATCGGGACCTCCATGGCAACAAGCGGGCGGTAAGCGAAACCAGCAGGCGGGTGTCGCCGCGCGTCGTCTGGAAGCCGGCGCGTTCGAGCGGCTCGGCAATCAGGACGTCGAGGCGGAAGCGGTCGCCGAAAGCGGCGCGGACGCCGGCGCCGACCGAGCTCAGCTCCTGGCGGGGGAGCGGGAACAGCCGGTCCTCGTTCCAGGTCCAGGCCTGATCGAAGAAGACGTAGGGCTCGAAGGCGAAGTCGGCCGGCCCGGTCGGGTAGGCGCTGCCGAAGCGCAGCTCGGCCTGCAGCCCGATGCCGCTGTCGCCGAGCAGGGTGCCGGGGTCGTAGCCGCGGCCGGCCGTGTAATTGCCGGCCGAGAATTCCTCGAAGCTGAGCAGCGGATCGCGGCTGAGCTGGCCGCGCAGGCCGAGCGCGAGCGTCACCCCCGGCACCGGCCGGTACTCGGCGTAAACACCGCCGCGCAACAATGTCGCGGTCGGATCGCCCTCGAAGCGGGTCGGCGGCACGGCCCCGGGCACGAGGCAGGCCGCGAGCATCGGGCCGCACCCTTCGCTGGCGCCGAGCAGTGCAAGCCCCTGGCGCAGCTCGGCCGACGCGCTCAGCCGCCAGACAGGCTCGGCGATCGTGTAGCGCGCATTGCCCGCGTCGAGGCCGACCGCCTCGAAATCGAGCCGCACGAAGGCGACGCGCAGCCGATCGCGGTTGAGCGCGATGCCGTTGAGGTCGATGTCCTGATCGATGATGTCGAAGCCGATGCCGCCGCGCAGGCTCCGGGTCTGGCGCCGGATGAACGGGTAGCTCGCCTCCAGCGTCGCGAAGAGGGTGCGGGAGTCGATGTTCACGCCCGCGAGGCCAACGTCCGGGCTCGCCCAGGCGTAGGTGAGCTGGCCGCCGATCGCGAGGCCCTCGCCGCCGAGCCGGAAATCGTGGGCGACCTGGAGCGTCTGCTGCTCGGCCGTGTCGGCGGTGCTGAACAGGGCGACGCTGGTCCGGTCGCCGAGCCCGGTCAGCCCGAAGACCTGGCCGCGCAGCAGCGCCCCCCAGCGGCCGAGCGCCCGCGAGCCGAGATTCTGGACGGTGAGGTCGAGCTGGACCGGCCGGTGCACGATCGTGACCTCGCCGATCACCTCGCCGCGCGCGCCCCCGGCCGAGCGCAGCGCCAGCCTGACCTCGTAGCCGGGCAGGTCGCCGGCGAGCAGCAGATAGCGTTCGGCGTCGTAGCGGTTGAACGCCTCCTGCTCGGTCAAACGTTCGAGATAGCCCGCGATGGTCCGCTCGGACCGGCCGGCCTGGCCACGGACGCGGAGGCCGACGAGCCTTGCCATCAGCACCCGGAAGCGGACGATGCCGTCCGCGATGCGCTGCTCGGGCACCTCGACGGCGGCAATATAGCCGGCCTCGCGCAGGATGTTGGCGGCGCGGTCGCGGATCTCGCAGACGATCGCGACCGGATGCTCCTGGCCCACGAAGGGCGCGAAGGCCGGCCGCAGGTCTTCCTGCGCCAGCCCGCGCAGGTCGTCGAAGACCGCGCTGGAAAGCGTGAAGCGGATGTCTTGATATTCGGGCCGGTCGAGCGCGCAGGGCGCCCGCTCGACACCGCCCTCGACGGTCAGCCGCGCGGTCGGGGCCTCGGTACGCTCGGGCAGCGGCGGGGCCACTTCCTCCCTGGTCGGCGCGACCGGTTGCTGGGGCGGGACCTGGGCGAGAGCGGCGGCAGCGAAGAAACACGCGCAGCCCGCGGCGACACCGGAGCGGAGCAGGCGGGCGGCGCGGCGCGGGCGGCGGCGGCGGCGGACGGCGTCTTCATCGTCGAATGATTCGGCCGGCCTACCCAAGTCCATGCCCCTGGCACCTCTCCGGTTGGAGACGAAGTGCCTGCATAGCAGAATGGGGGAGGCCGCCAATGCCGAATCGGGCGGCATCCGGGGGAGGGGTCAGCCGCCTCCGCCGAGCCGCGGGTTGAGGCCCCGCACGTGCTGGAGGAAAGAGCGCGGCCGCCGCATCAGCCGCCGGGCATATTCGACCCTCAGCCCCGCGGCCTCGGCGATCTCGCCGACGAAATGGACGCAGTTGCGCCGGTTGATATTGTAGGAAGGCTGGGCGCGGCTCCGCCAGCGCTCGACCACTGCCATCACCGCCCGGAAGCGCTCATCCGGGATGATGAGCGCGAATTGGCGGTCGCTGCGCGCGATCTGGCGAGGCCCCTCGACGACCACCTCGCCCGCGACCAACCCGAACAGCAGCGCCGGCGTGATCGACTTTGCGGTGAAGCCCAGGCTGGTGTCGACCGCCTCGCCGGTCGCGTCGACGGTGCCGGTCAGCCGGATGAAGGCGTGCGGGAAATTGTTGCCGCCGAGCTCGCGCGAGTAGAAGGCGATCTCGACGGCGGCGGCGGCGGGCGCCTGCGCACCGAGCAGCAGCGCCGCGACGAGGAGCAGCCGGCGCCAGATCGGCGCGATACCGAACGCTGCCGATCGCGGCACCGCGAAGCCACTCTCACTCAAAGGGAAACCCCGATCCGTTTGACAGGCCGCCCCGGATAATCGCCCCGCCCCTCCCGATCAAGATGCGCGTTCCGGGCCGTCCGCGATTGAAGTCGGCCGCGTCCGTGACTATCTCGTGCGCCCGCTCCAAGTCTCTGGCGATTGCGGAAAAGATGCCCCTGAAGTCCCTGCTCAACCTGGTCTCGCGACAGCAGCCCCGCACCTATGAGGTACCGGAGGGGAGGCGCGTCTATGCCATTGGCGACATTCACGGGCGGCTCGATTTGCTCGACCTGCTGCTGGAAGCGATCGGCGAGGACGACCGGCGCCGCGGCGCCGGGTGCCGGACCGAGCTCATCTTCCTTGGCGATCTGGTCGATCGCGGCCCGGACCCGCGCGGCGTCGTCGAGCGGCTGCTCGCGCTGAGCAGGGGGACGACGCCGGTCCGCTTCCTGATGGGCAATCACGAGGAGGTGTTCCTGCGTGCGGTCGAGGGCGACGTCAGGGCGCTGCGCTTTCTCATCCGCATCGGCGGGCGGGAGACCCTCCTCAGCTACGGCATCACCGAGGCCGAATATCGCGACCTCGACTATGAGGCGCTGGCGGCTCTCCTCCCCGGACGGGTGCCGCCCGCCCATGTCGCCTTCCTCGCCGCGTTCGAGCCGATGATCGAGGTCGGCGACTATCTGTTCGTCCATGCCGGCCTCAGGCCCGGAATCGCGCTCGAGGACCAGTCGCTCGGCGACCTGTACTGGATCCGCGACGATTTCCTCAACCATCGCGACAGCTTCGGCAAGATGGTCGTTCATGGCCACAGCATCACCGGCGACGTCGACCAGCGGCCGAACCGGATCGGCATCGACACCGGCGCCTTTGCTACCGGCCGGCTGACCGCGGTCGGCCTCGAGGGCGGCGAGCGCTGGTTCATGTCGACCTGAATCAGCGCGCCGCAGCAGCGACGAAGCCCGGGACCGGAACCTGCCCCGCCGCCCGTGCCCGGCGGATCGCCGCGATCTCCGCCCGCATCGAGGCGACTCGGCGGCCCCAATTGGGATGGGTCGCGCTGCCGAGGAAGTTCAAGCCGCTCCGTCCGAAGCGCGAGAAGAAGCGCACCGCCGCTTCCGGATCGTAGCCCGCCCGCTCGAGCAGATAGACGCTGAGCCGGTCCGCCTCGGCCTCGGTCTCGCGAATCAGGCGCGCGTTGCGCCCGAAATTGCCGAGAAAGCCGCGCGACACGTTCGCCCCGTCGAGGCGAACTCGGTGACCGAGGACGTTGTGGGCCAGTTCGTGCGCGAGGACCGCCGCCAGCTCTTCGTCATTGGCGGCATAGGCGGCGATCGCCGTCGTCATCTGGACGTAGCGGCCGTCCGCTTTGGCGTTGCGCCGGCTCCCCTCAATCAGCTGGAAGCGGCTCGCGCAGCCCTGCTCGGCCTGCACCGCCAGGGTGAGCCGCTCGCCGCCGCGCTGCACGGCAAGCTCCGCCCGGCCGTCGGCAAAGCCCTCGTCGACGATGGCGAGGATCCGCTCCATCGCCGCGAACGACCCCGCCCGCGCGGGCGCGCTGCCCGGCAAGGCCCGTCCGTCGACCCCGGTCACCACGTCGTTCAGGCGAAGGCCGGCCCGCTCGGCCGGCCCCCCTGGAGCGAGCGCCAGCACGCCCGGCCCCGCATCGAACGCGAAAACGCGAATCGCCGCCGGCCGGACATCGGCGTCATATTGCGAACGGTCGTGGAGGGCGAAGCCGGGAAGCCACTCGCGGTCGGTGCAGAGGTCGAGGCTGGCGACGGCGAGGCGATGCCCGGCCGCGGCCATCCGGTGGTAGACGGCGCGCATGGCGATGAGCGACTCATCCGCGGAATCCCGTTGCGCCGCCGCCGGCCACGGGACGAGCAGCAGAGCGGCCAGCAGCGCCTGCAAAAAGGCCCTTCCCATCAACCACTTCCCATTCCGCGCCCGGCTCGGCGCCCGGCCGGTAACCTCGTCGTAACCCAGGCTGGTCATGAAGTTCAAATCCGGCGTTTCGGAAGATGTACCCTTGGCGCGACAGCGACCCTTGCAAAACGGCAACACCGCGAGAAGAGGCCGGGAGCGGCACGAATTTTGGGGTTGTCAACACTGTACCACTGTGGCACTGCCAACGCCGAAAAGCTCAACAGGGAGTTCAAGATGAGTTTCAAGAAAGCATCTGTGGCTGCACTGCTCGCGGTCTCGATGGTCGCCACCCCGGTTCTCGCCCAGTCGGCGGGTCCGGCGCCCAGCGGCGCGGCACTTAGCGACGAGAGCGACGCGCGCGGCGGCTTCCTGGTCCCGGCGATCGCGGTCGTCGCGATCATCCTCGGCATCCTCGCGGCCGTCGGCGGCGGCGACGACCGCCCGCACAGCCCGTAAGCGGAGCGGCTGGTCAGCTTAAAGAATTGACTCGATAAGCGGCGCATCTGTCCAACGACGGTTGCGCCGCTTTTCTTATGATGCGCATTGCGAATGGCTTTGCCGCCGCGCCCTTTGATGCTTAGCAAGGACGATGCCCCAATCATCGGCACGCCTGGAGCGCTCCGCGAAAGAGCAAGTGCGTGACTTCTGGGACGAAGCTGCGTGCGGCGAAAGCCTGTACCTGAAGGGCGCCGCCGCGGCAGATTACGCAGCGCAGTCCGAACAGCGTTACGCGCTCGAACCCTATATCACGGACTTCGCCCGCTTCGACGCGGCGAAGGACCAGGACGTTCTCGAAATCGGGGTGGGGCTCGGTGCCGACCACCAGCGCTTCGCCGCCGCCGGCGCCCGTTTGTCCGGGGTCGACCTGACCGAGCGCGCGATCCTCCATACCCGCCGGCGCCTGGCGCTGTTCGGCCTGGAATCGGACCTCCGCGTCGCCGACGCTGAGCATCTCCCGTTCGGCGACGGCAGTTTCGATCTGGTCTATTCGTGGGGCGTCATCCATCATTCGCCCGCGACGGACGCTGCGGCACGGGAGATTTTGCGCGTCCTGCGGCCGGGGGGGAGGTTCGCAGTGATGATCTATCATAGGCGAAGCCTGATCGGTTACATGCTGTGGCTCCGCTACGCGCTGCTGCGCGGCCGCCCGTTCACCTCGCTCGACGAAATCTATGGGCGCCATCTGGAGAGTCCCGGGACGAAAGCCTATTCGCCCGACGAGGCGCGGGCCCTGTTCGCGGAAGCGGCCGGGGTGAGGGTCCGCACCGTCCTTACCCATGGCGACCTGCTCGAGGGCAAAGCGGGCCAGCGCCACGAAGGGCCGCTGCTTTCGCTCGCCCGACGGATATGGCCCCGCCGGCTGATCAGGCGGCTCATGCCCGATCACGGCCTGTTTCTGCTGATCGAAGGCTGCAAGAGGTCATGAGCAGCACCGCGCCCGCCGCCGAGGCGATCCGTCCGACCCGAGCGCAACGGGCGGCAGCCAAGAGCGAGATGAGATTGCAGCGCGCGCTCAACTGGGGCACGGGGGCGCTCTTCTTCCTTTTGCTGTTTCTGGGCGGCGGCGGCGCCCCCAACCCGCTGATGCAGGCCTTACTCGAGGCCGTGTCGCTGGCATGGCTGCTTGTGGTTTTCTGGATACACCTGTTCCGCAGGCCGTTGCCGCGGGAGACGTTCTGGCCGTGCGCGTTCCTGGCGGCGGTGCTCCTGCTGCCGGCCCTTCAGCTTATCCCGCTGCCCTATTCCGTCTGGAGCAACCTTCCGGGCCGGGAGCAGGCTGTGGAGGCCGTCCGGCTCGCCGGGCTGGGCGAGCCCTGGATGCCGATCTCGCTGGCGCCCGAGCGCACCATAACCGCGGCGCTGCCGCTGATCGGCGCCGCCGCGATCCTGTTCGCCACCGCCCTGATCGAGCCGGAGCGCCGCCTTTGGCTGCTGCGCATCCCCCTGATCGTGGCGCTGATTTCGGCCTTCATCGGCGCGCTCCAGTTCACCATGCCAGGCACGCCGGCGCTGTATCTCCACAAGAAGACCTATTTCGACCTGCCCAGCGGCCTGTTCGCGAACCGCAACTTCCAATCCGATCTCCTGCTGATCGGCATCCTTCTGTGCGCGCTCAACCTGCGCATCTCCGGCTTTTCCGAGAAGCTGAGACGGAAAAGGCTGCGCTCGCTGACCGCATGGGAATCCGTCTGCCTGCTGGGGATTCCCTTTCTCGCCCTGATGGTCATCGCGACCCTGTCGCGAAGCGGTGCGGTGATGCTCGCCCCGGTCCTGCTGGCCGCTTTCGTGATCGCCTCCACCCGGCCGATGAAAAGGACGTTCGCGATCGGGATCGCTGCCGTCGCCGCGATGGGCCTGGCGTTCGCGGCCCTGGCGCCGACCCTTCGGGACGCTCTTCTCAGCCGTTTCGACGCCGAGGCTTCGCGGCTCGATGCTTTTCCGGACCTCAGGGTCGCCGCCGACCAATTCTTCCCGGTCGGATCCGGGCTCGGCACGTTCGATCCCGTCTTCCGGACCGTGGAGAGCCTCAGTTTCCTGGTGCCGCCCTATTTCAACCATGCCCACAACGATTATGCGGAGGTGGTGATCGAAGCGGGCCTTCCCGGCATGATCCTGGTCGCCTTGTTCCTCGTCGCCTATGGCGTCAGGATGATCCAGCTGCTGCGCAAGGGGGGCGGATCGACCTACATTTGGATGCAGCGGACGGCGGGTCTCGCCGTCGCAATCCTCCTGGTCCATTCGCTGGCCGATTATCCGTTGCGCACGATGACGATGCAGGCGCTCTTCACCTTCCTTTGCGTCCTCATGTTCAGCCGCGCTCCGGAAAGGACCCGCGCCGCCTTGGGAAGCCATAGGCAATGAAAGCCGCCAGGATCCTGAGGGGAGCTGTCGCCGTCGCTTTCGCGGCGCTCGGCTTGCTCATGGTGAAGGAGATCGGCGCGATCGGCCTGGCCGAGGCCGCCGTCGACCGCGGCCTGGCGAGCTACGCGCATCAGTTCAGGCCGACAAATGCGCGGGCCGCGGCCTTGCTCGCCGAGGCCAGGCTCCGCGCCGATGACGGCGGATCGGCGGAGCGGCTCGCGACTGCGGCGATCGCCGCCTCGCCGATCGAGGTCGTCGCTGTACGCACGCTCGGACAGGCGCGCAACGCCCGCTCCCGCGGCGCCGGCCATTCGCTCATGCTGCTGGCCGGGCGCCTCGGCTGGCGCGACCGGCCGACGCAGCTCTGGCTCATCGAACAGGCGCTGCTCGCCGGGGACATCGAGATCGCGCTGCAACGAGCCGAGGCGATGGTGCGCCTGCAACGCGACCGCGAGCTGGTCTTCTCGCTGCTGAGGCTGCTCGCCATGACGCCGGAAAATCGCCACGGCCTGGTGCGTTCGCTGGCGGCCAATCCCTTCTGGCGCGAAAAATTCCTGTCGCCCGGCGAGACGACCTCCTATCCCCAGCTCGCTTCGATGGCGCGCCTGCTGGAGGAGCTCAACGGAACCGCCAGCCCGCCCACGTTGCGGGACGCTCGCTACACGATCGATGGCCTTGCGGCGAATCAGCATTTCAACGAGGCGGGCCGCCTCCACAACCTTCTTTTCCCCCAGCCGGGCCCGAACCTGATCTTCGACGGCGCCTTCGAACGCGGCGGGAGCGATTTTACGCCAGGCGGCAGCGCCAGCTTGTTCGACTGGCTCGTCTACGACGCCGACCGGTCCGCGGCGGCGGTGGAGCGCGAGGTGGGCAGCTCCAATCACGTTCTCTATGCCGTGGCCGAGGGCGTCACCATGGGCCGGGTGGCGGAGCAGTATGGGGCGCTGCCGCCGGGCAACTACAGCTTTTCATACCGCATGCGATCGGACGACCGCGATGCGCCGCAGAGGCTGAAATGGATGATCCGGTGCGCCGCGGGTGCTCCGATCCTGCTCGAGACGAGCACCGGGCCTCTCCGGTCTGCGCGTTGGGAGCGGCGCACGGCCCGCTTCGCCGTGCCGAGCGATTGCGAAGGGCAGGTCGTGACTTTGAGCGCCATTCCCGATGCCGGCGGCCGGCCGAAAGTGGCTTATTTCGACGATGTCGTTATAGCCCGCGTCCGCTGATCTCGGCTTGGCGGATCGCAAAATGCACGTCCTAATTCTCAGCCATTATTATCCCCCGGAGGTGAACGCGCCGGCCTCGCGCATCTCGGAGGTGGCGCGGGCCTGGGTCGCCGCCGGGATGCGGGTGAGCGTCGTCACCTGCGCGCCCAACCACCCGAAGGGCGTCCTCTATCCGGGCTATCGCAACCGCTGGTTCCAGCGCGAGGAGCGCGACGGCGTCGAGGTGATCCGCATCTGGACCTTCCTCGCCGCGAACGAGGGCTTTGCACGGCGCCTGCTCAACTATCTGTCCTACCCGTTCGCGCTGTTGCTCAACCTGCCGCGGCTGCCGAAGGCCGACATCGTCCTGTCGACCTCGCCGCAATTCTTCTGCGGCCTTTCGGGGCTGCTGCTCAGGCGCCGGCGGCGGCCCTGGGTGCTCGAGATACGCGACCTCTGGCCGGAGAGCATCGTCGCCGTGGGGGCGATGAAGAGGGGCCCGGTGATCCGCTTCCTCGAGGCGCTGGAGCGGATGGCCTACCGCACGGCGGACGGGGTGGTTTCGGTCACCGAGTCCTTCGTTCCCCATATCCTTTCGAGGCGCGGCCGCGGGCCGGTGGCGGTGATCAAGAACGGCGTCGACCTCGCCTTCTTCGGCGGCGGGGACGAGCGCGAGGCGGGCGCGGCCTTCCGGCGCGAGACCGGCCTGACCGGAAAATTCGTCGCCGCCTACGTCGGCACCCACGGTATGGCGCACGGCCTCGATACGGTGATTGCGGCCGCCGAGCGCCTCCGCGATGACGACGGGATCGCCTTCCTGCTGGTCGGCGACGGCAGCGAGCGCGAGCGGCTTGAGGCCGAGGCGGCGCGGCGGCAGCTCGCCAACCTGCGCATCGTCGGCCAGCGGCCGAAGGCCGACATGCCGGCCATCTGGGCGGCGACCGACGCCAGCCTTATCCTACTGCGGCGGCTCGACACGTTCAAATCGGTGCTGCCGTCGAAGATGTTCGAGGCGATGGCGATGCGCCGGCCGATCGTCCTCGGCGTGGAAGGGGAGGCGCGCGACCTGCTCGACGCGGCGGGCGCCGGCATCGGCATCGTGCCAGAAGATGCCGGCCAGCTTGCGGCGGCGGTGCGGCGACTGAAGGACCGCCCGGACGAGGCCGCGGCGATGGGCGAATCGGGTCGCCGCCACGTCCGCGAGCATTTCGACCGCGCCGCGCTCGCGGAGCGCTATGCGGACTTCCTGAAAGAGGTCGCGGCCGACCGCGCCCCATCGGACGCGGCGCGCCGCCATGTCCGGGCGGCTTAGCCGGCAGGTCGCGTTCGGCCGCAGGATCCCGCTGCGGCAGATCGGCCGCCGGCTGTGGCTGGCGTTGCGCCGGCGCGCCGAACGCCGGCTGCGGCCGTCTTTGGCGGTTGCCGGGCTGCAGCGTGCCGACGCGCCACCTTTGCCTCTGTTCGCCGCGCGCGCCTGCGCCGCCCGGCGGACGGATGCGGGCTGGACCTTTCGCTTCCTTGGCCGGGAAGCGGCGATGGGAGAGGCGGTCGACTGGTCGGGGCCCGATCGGAGCCCGGCGAGCCAGCTCTGGCGGATGAACCTCCATTATATGGAATATCTGGAGGCGCTCGACGATGAGGGCTTCGCCGAGCTTGTCGCCCAGTGGATCGCCGGCAACCCGCCTTACGCGCCCGGCGCCACCGGCGACGGCTGGAACGCCTATGCGCTGTCGCTGCGCGTCGTCGTCTGGATGCAGCAGCTCGCGGCGCGGCAGGGGCGGCTCGCGCCGGGCTTCGCCGTCGCCGCCGAGCGTTCGATCGCGGCGCAGCTCGCCTATCTCGAACGCCATCTCGAAACCGATATCGGCGGCAATCACCTGATCAAGAACGTCAAGGCGCTGATCTGGGCCGGCGCCTTTTTCTCCGGGCCCCGGGCGAAGGCGTGGCGCCGGCGCGGGATCGCGCTGCTGAAGCGCGAGCTCGAGCGCCAGATCCTCGCCGACGGCCTGCACTATGAACGCTCTCCCTCCTATCATGCCCAGGTCTTCGCCGACCTCATGGAGACGCGCCATGCGCTCGGCCCGGATCCGCTCGGCGGCGCGCTCGATGCCGGTCTCGGCCGGATGGCCGGCCCGCTTACCGACCTCGCCCATCCGGACGGCCTGCCCGCTTTGTTCGGCGACGCCGGCCTCGGCATGGCCTATGCCCCGGCGGCGTGCCTCGCGGCATTCGGCAGCCGCGCCGCCGCGCAGCCGATTTTCGCCTATCGCGACGCCGGCTATTTCGGCCTGCGGACCGACCATTGCTACCTCGTCGCCGACATGGGCCCGATCGCTCCGCCGCAGCTCCCCGCCCACGGCCATGGCGATATCGGCAGTTTCGAACTGTCGGTGGGCGGGGCGCGCCTCGTCGTCGACCAGGGGGTGTTCGAATATGTGGCGGGGGAGAGACGGCGGCTGTCCCGTACCGCCGCGAGCCACAACCTACTCCACATCGAGGGCGGCGACCAGGCCGACTTTTTCGGCGCGTTCCGGTGCGGCCGGATGCCCGCGGTCGAAGCCGAATATGAGCCGCTCGCCGACGGGTTCCGGCTGCGCGGCCGGCATGACGGCTATGCCGATCTGCCCGGCGCGCCGCTGGTCGAGCGCACCATCGTCGCCGAACCGGACATCATTCTCTTCCACGACCGGATCCTTGGCGGCGGCGGCGCTCCGGCTTCGATCGGGCTGCTGCTCCACCCGAAGGCTGCGGTCGAAGCGGGCCCGGGGACGCTGACGGTGAGGCGGGGCGCGGCAGGATTCGCGCTTGTGTCTGATCTGGAGGCAATTATTGAGGATGCGGTCTATTGGCCCGACATGGGTGTGGAGCTGCCGACGCTGCGCATCCGGCTCAGGCTCCCGCCCGCCGGCCGCGAGGCGCGCTGGCAATTGCGGCTGTTCTGGAACGAGAAACAGGCTTGAAGCAGGTCGAACAAAATTACCGGAGCGGCGCTCTTCGCGTCATCGATGCCCCCGCGCCGCGCGCCGGGCGCGGCTCGGCGCTGGTCGCCAGCCGGGTGTCGCTGATCAGCGCCGGCACCGAAAAGCAGATCGTCGACCTCGCCCGCTCCTCGCTGGCCGGCAAGGCGCTCGCCCGCCCCAACCTCGTCCGCCAGACGCTGCGCAAGGCAAAGGCGGAAGGCATCATGCCGGTCGTCCGCAAGGTGTTCGCCAAGCTCGATACCCCCATCCCGCTGGGCTACAGCCTCGCCGGACAAGTCGTTGACGCGGGCCCGGACGCGGGCGTCGCGGCCGGCGACCGGGTTGCCTGCGCGGGCGCCGGAATCGCCAACCATGCCGAATATAATGCGGTGCCGAAGAACCTGCTCGTCCGCATCCCCGACGGGGTCAGCGACGAGGATGCGAGCTTCGTCACATTGGGCGCGATCGCGCTCCAGGGCGTCCGCGTCGCGAATCCGACGCTCGGCGAGCGCGTCGTCGTGACCGGGCTCGGGCTGATCGGGCTGCTCACCGTCCAGCTGCTCAAGGCCAATGGCTGCCGGGTGCTAGGCTTCGATCCCAACCCGCAGCGCGCGGCGCTGGCCCGCGAGCTCGGCGCCGACCGGGCGGTCAGCGAGGGGCTCGAGGCGGCCGCTTCGGGCTTCACCGGCGGCCATGGCGCCGACGCGGTGATCGTCACCGCGTCGACCAAGTCGAGCGGGCCGCTCAACCAGGCGGCCGAGATCAGCCGGATGAAGGGGCGGGTGGTCGTCGTCGGCATGGTCGGGATGACGATCGACCGCGAGCCCTTCTACAAGCGCGAGCTCGATCTCCGCCTCTCCATGTCCTACGGCCCGGGCCGCTACGATCCCGCCTACGAGATCGAAGGCCATGATTATCCCCTGCCCTTCGTGCGCTGGACCGAGCAGCGCAACATGGAGGCGTTCCTCGAGCTGATCGCGGCCGGGCGGGTGACGCCGTCGCGGCTCGTCACCCACCGCTTCCCGATCGAAGAGGCCGAGCAGGCCTATAAGCTGATGGACGGGGCCGAGCCCTATCTCGCCATCCTGCTCACTTATGCCGAGGGGCCGGAGCCGCCGCGGCACGGCGTCAACGTCGCCCGCGCCGCGTCCGGAGACGGCGTCGCCTTCATCGGTTTCGGCAATTACGCCAGGGGCGTCCTCCTCCCGGCGCTCCGGAAGACGGGCGGCGTCTCGCTGCACACGGTGGTCACGGCGACCGGGATCAGCGCCCATGGCGCCGCCGAGAGCTTCGGCTTCGCCCGGGCGGCGACCGATCCCGAGGAAGCGATCGGCAACTCCGAGATCGGCATCGTCTTCATCGCGACCCGCCACGACAGCCATGCCGAGCTCGCCATCCGCGCGTTGCGCGCCGGCAAGCACGTCTTCGTCGAGAAGCCGCTGACGCTCACCCCCGAGGAGCTCGCGGCGGTCGCCGAGGAGGCGCGGGCGGCGCCGGGCCTGCTGATGGTCGGCTTCAACCGCCGCTTCTCGCCCCTGGTCGCGGAAGCGAAGGCGGCGCTCGGCGCGCGCGTCGGGCCGCTCAACATGACCTATCGGATCAACGCCGGCGCGGTCCCCCGCGACAGCTGGCTGCACGGCCCGCAGGGCGGCGGCCGGATCGTCGGCGAATGCTGCCACTTCGTCGACACGCTTGCGGCGATCGCCGGCGCTCCGCCGGTCTTCGCGGAGGGATTTTCGCCCGATGGCGTCGTGGACAGCGTTGCCGCGGTGCTACGCTTCGCCGACGGCTCCGTGGGCACGATCCTTTACAGTTCGCTCGGCGACTCCTCGGTCGCCAAGGAGCGGATCGAAATCTTCGGCGCCGGCGTGGTGGTGGAGATCGACGATTTCAGCGCGATCCGGATCAGCCGGGGCGGAAAGAGCAAGCGGCGCAGCGCGGCACAGGACAAAGGCCAGACCGACATGCTCCGCGCCTTCCTCGGCGCGATCCGGTCCGGCGGCGAAGCGCCGATCGGGATCGACGATCTGGTCGCGGTCCACCGTGCGACCTTTGCCATGGCCGGAGCGGATATATGAGCGGGCTCGCGCCGGATCTCGGCATCACCGTCGTCATCCTCTCTTACAACGAGGCCATCCACATCCGCCGCTGCATCGAGCGGATCAAGCCGCTCGCGTCGCGGATCGTGCTGATCGACAGCCTCTCGACCGACGGCACCGTCGACATTGCGCGCGAGCTCGGCGCGGAGGTGTTGCAGCGGCGCTTCACCTACCACGCCGACCAGCTCCGCTGGGGGCTCGACCAAGCCGACATCCGGACCGACTGGATCCTGTGGATGAGCTGCGACGAATATCTGCAGCCCGCGCTGATGGACGAGATCCGGCAGCGGCTGCCGACGCTGCCCGCGTCGGTAAGCGCGATCGAGTACGGGCTCCGGATCCATTTCCAGGGGCGCTGGATTCGCTGGGGCGGACATTATGACACGGTGCAGATCCGGCTCTGGCGCACCGGGAAGGCGAATGTCGAGCCGAAGCTGATGGACGAGCGGATCGTCACCGAATCGGGCGAGACGATCCGCTTCGCCAAAGGCGATCTGATCGACGACAATCTGCGCGACATCGCCTTCTGGACCGACAAGCATAACGGCTATTCGACCCGCCACATGGTCCAGTTCATCGATCGCGAATATGGCATTACGGGGCCACGGGTGAAGGAGGGGGAAGGCCTCAACCGCCAGGGCAGGTTCAAGCGGATGTTGCGGGACGGGATCTATGCGCGATCGCCGCTCTACCTGCGCGCCGTGCTTTATTTCATTTATCGCTATATCTTGAGGCTCGGTTTTCTCGATGGAAAGCAGGGCTTCGTCTGGCATACGCTGCAGGGATTCTGGCACATGCTCCTTATTGATGTGAAGATGGGCGAGGCGCGCAAATATATAGCCGAGCATGGGGTCGAGGCCTTCCGCCGGCATGTGGCGGAGCGCTACGGCTACACGCTCGACAAACCCGGCGCCGAACGCTGAACGGCCGCTGCGATCGTCGATGAGGAATCGGAGGCAGTGCGTGGAAGGGACTGAGCCCATTTTCCCGACCGGGACGGTGGAGGCCGCGCGGGACTCCGGCCGGGCGCGGCCGGGCGCGGCCGTGCCGGTCAGGGTAGCGCACTTCATGCGCGGGCCGATGGAGGATATTTTCAGCGTCGAACGGATCTTCGGTGACGTCCGCGAGGCGCTCCCCATTCATATGCAAGTCGAGGTCGTTCGAAACGCGCGGCCGAACAAGGGTTTCGTGCCGCGACTGATGAACGCGCTCACCGCCCGCCGGCACCGGAGCGAAGTCAACCACGTCCTTGGCGACACCCAATATCTGGCCTGGTTCCTGCCGCGAGCGCGGACCATACTCACCGTGCTGGACTGCGTTTCACTCGACCGGCTGAGCGGGTGGCGGCGCCGGGTTTTCTGGTTCTTCTGGTATTGGTGGCCGTTGAAGCGGGCGGCACAGGTCACCGTCCTCTCCGATTTCATGCGCCGGTCGCTCCTCTCTTGGGTTCGCTATCCGGAGGAGAGAATCAGCATCATTCCGCCGCCGCTGTCCGCTGAGTTCATACGCACCCCCTCCCGCCCGTTCGCGCACTGGTCGCGCCTCCTCCACATCGGCGTGACCCAAAACAAGAATATGGAGCGCACGATCGAAGCGGTTACCGGGCTCAACGTCACCATGGTCTTCATCGGGCAGCTGCGGGAGGATCTGAAGGAAATGCTGCTCGAGCGGGGGATCAGATACGAGAATTACCACGGCCTCGACCGCGACGGCCTGGTGGAACAGTATCGCAACGCCGACATGCTGGTGTTTCCAAGCACCTACGAAGGCTGGGGCATGCCGATCATCGAAGCGCAGGCGGTGGGGCGGCCCGTCGTCACGAGCAATGTGACGGCGATGCCCGAGGCGGCCGGCGACGGCGCCTGCCTCGTCGATCCGTTCGACGTCGCCAGCATCCGCGCCGGGATTTGCCGCATCCTCAATGACGAAGCCTATGCGCGCGCCCTGATCGATGCCGGGTTCGAGAATGCGGCGAAGTACACCGTCGAGCGGATCGCGGCCGACTATGCCGCTCTCTATCAGTCCGTCGCCGACGAGAACCGGCCCCCGGGCGAAGGCGGACCCCGCCCGCCCCGGCCGGAGCGCCGCGCCGGCTGATCTCGACTTTCGCAGCGCCGACCTCTAGAAGAGCCGCGGCAGGAATTTTCACCGATTGGAACCTTGATTGTGTGCGGAATAGCGGGATCGTTCGCCTTTCGCGATTCGGCCGCCGCGCCCAACGAGCGGGACTTGCTGGCGGTCCGCGAAGCGCTCCGTACCCGGGGCCCCGATGGCGTCGGCCTGTGGCAAAGCGAGGACCGGCGGGTCGCGTTCGCGCACCGGCGGCTGGCGATCATCGACCTTGAGGATCGCGCGCTGCAGCCGATGCACTGGGCCGATCCCTCGCTGACGATCATTTTCAACGGCGAAATCTACAATTTCCGCGCGCTGCGCGAAGAATTGGAGCGCGGCCACGGCCTCCGGTTCCGGACGCAAAGCGACACCGAGATCCTCCTCGCCCTGTTCGCCGTTCACGGTGCCGACATGGTCCATCGGCTGCGCGGCATGTTCGCATTGGCGATCTGGGACGATGCGCGACGCCGGCTGTTCCTTGCGCGCGATCCCTACGGCATCAAGCCGCTTTATTATGCCGAGGCCGACGGGCTGCTCCATTTTGCCTCCCAGGTGAAGGCGCTGCTGAAGCATCCGGCGATCAGCCGCCAGTCCGATCCGGCCGGACTGGTCGGATTCCAGCTGATGGGCTCGGTGCCCGAACCCTTCACCCTTTACCGGGCGATCCAGGCCCTCCCGGCCGGGCACCTCATGTGGGTCGACAGGGACGGCGCTCAATCGCCGCAGCGCTACGCCCACGTTGCCGAGCGGTTGGCCGCCGCCACGCCCGACGACGCCAGCCCGATCGGCGAGCTGGTCGCGGACGCCGCGCTGGACAGCGTTCGCGCTCACCTGGTGGCCGACGTGGAAGTCGGAGTATTCCTCTCCTCGGGCATCGATTCAGGCTCCCTCGTCGGGCTGATGCGCGACGCGGGCCAGCAGCGCATCCGCGCTTTCACGCTTGGCTTCGAAGAGCTCGCGGGCACGCCCGCCGACGAAGTGCCGCTCGCCCGGACCGTCGCTCGCCACTATGGCGCCGAGCATCATGTCGATCTGGTCACCCGGGCCAGCTTCCAAGACGATGCGGATCGCATTCTCGATGCCATGGACCAGCCCAGCATCGACGGCATCAACAGTTGGTTCGTCAGCAAGGCCGCGCACAATTGCGGCCTCAAGGTCGTGCTGTCGGGTCTGGGGGGGGACGAGCTGCTTGCCGGCTATTCGACGTTCAACACAGTGCCGAGGATGCAGCGATTCGGCCGATGGACGAAGAGGCTCCCCTTTTCGAGCCGGTTCGCCAAGCTGCTGATCGGGCGGTTCGCGCCCGGCTGGGCCCGCCGAAACTCCAAGATGCTGGGCGTCCTCGACTATGCCGGCAGCTGGGCGGGAAGCTATCTTCTTCGTCGCGCCGCGACGCTGCCTTTCGATCTGGATCGCAGCCTTGACCGCGAAACCGTGCGCGAGGGCCTGGACCGGCTTGCTCCGCTCGATCTGATCGGCCGCGCCATGACCCCCGACCCGGGCGAAGACCGGCGCCGCGTTTGCGCGCTGGAATCCTCGCTCTATATGCGCAACCAGCTGCTTCGCGACGCCGACTGGGCCAGCATGGCCCATTCGCTGGAGCTGCGCGTGCCCTTCGTCGATTGGCCGACGCTTGGCCGGATAGCGCCCATTACCCACCGGCTCGGCGATCGCATCGGGAAGCTCGCTTTGGCGAACGCGGCGTCCGCACCCCTCCCGGCGGAGGTGATGAATCGGGGGCGGACCGGCTTCACGGTCCCAGTCGGCAGATGGATTGGAGCCGGGCAGGCTATCAGCAGCGGCCTGGCGTCGCGCCAATGGTCTGTGCGCGTTTCTGCCGCGTTCACTGGGGCTTAGCCGGGCAGTGGCACCAGGTAACGAGCCGCGGCGGGCGGGCTTCGCCGGTGCCGGGCCATGCGCCGCCACCTTTCGGCCGGGCGGTATCGGGCGATGAGCGAGGCACATGTGGAAGCAGGGGAAGGCCGCCGCCCGACCGTCCTGGTCCTGCTCGGCTGCTTCGGCCACGAGGATGAGGCCACCGGGCCGAGCCAGAGCATGCTCGGCATGGCGCGCCTGCTTGGCCACCGTTTCCGCTTTCGGGTCGTGGCGAATGAGCCGCAGCCTGCGCGCTCCGGTTGGACGCGGGTGGCCGGCGTCGAGCAGCGCTCGCTCCGCCAGGGGCCGCTCGGCGCTCGGGGGCTGCGCGCGGCGGTGCGCGCCACGGCACACGATATCCTCGTCATGAACAGCATCTTCTGCCGGCAGCTCACGGTCCCCGCATTGATCATGCGGCGGCTGGGGCTGATCCCCAGGACGCCCGCCCTCCTCGCTCCGCGCGGCGAATTCTCACCCGGCGCCCTGGCGCTGAAGCCGGGCCGGAAGCGCCTTTACCTCGGATTGCTGCGGCGCCTGCGGTTGCTGGACGGCGTCGCCTTCCAGGCCACGACAGAAGACGAAGCCTCCATGATAAGGCAGGCGTTCCCGGCTGCCGAGATCCTGCTCGGGCCGAATGTCCGCACGCTTGCGCCGTTGCCGCCGCCGGGTGTCCGCGACCCGTCCGCGCCGCTTCAGGTGGCCTTTCTCAGCCGCGTCGATCGCAAGAAGAACCTGGATTTCGCGCTGCGATGTCTCGCACGGGCTGGGATAAGAGCCGATTTCAGCATCTATGGGCCGGTGACCCATGGCGATTATTGGGCCGAGTGCCAGCGGATCATAGGGGAAATGCCCGACACCGTCAGGGTGACCTATCATGGCGCGATCGGCCAGCAGGCCGTCCCGGAGGCATTGGCCAGTCACGACCTCTTCTTCCTCCCCACGCGCGGCGAGAATTACGGGCATGCAATCGTCGACGCGCTCGCCGCCGGCCTTCCGGCCCTGCTCAGCGATCAGGTTCCTTGGCGCCGCCTCGAGGAAGCGCGCGCCGGCTGGACGCTGCCGCTCGACGACGAGTCCGGCTTCGTCGCCGTCCTGCGGGACATGGCGGAACGCACCCCGTGCGAACGCCTCGCGATGCGGCAGGCCGCGCGCGCCTATGTCGAGGATCAGCTACAGAAGGATGGAGCCGTGGCGGCTCTCGAGGCGTGCTTCATGCAATTGCTCGACGATGGGGCCGGTGTAGGTGCCAAGTCGGCGGCCGCCGGCCTTGCCCAGGCAAAGCGCTAGAGAACGAGCATCGACCGCCCCCAACCTTCCCCGATCCCGCTGGATAGCCAGCACTGCAATGCCGCGCCTGCCCGCGCCGATCAGCCCGCCGCCTTGCGAACGCTCTTGCTGGCGTTCATACGCAAGATCGTTTATCGAGCCCTGCCGCTTTCTTGACTCCGGATCATGCGAACCACACCCAATCCTCGCTTCGCGGTCGCGCGCCGCGATCCGAACCGGCCCGCAACTGCCCCGTCCGCAGCTGCAAAGCCAGGTATTGAGCCGGCCGCGGCGGAGCTGTTGGCTCTCTGGATGGGCCTTCCGGCGCTGACCCTGCTGCACCTGCTCGGCGCTCACGGGGTGGTGAACGTTGCCGGCCCTATCGGTTTGGCCGCGACGTTGGGATATGCGAACTGGCGAATGGCCCGGGCCGATCCGGCGTCGATCTGGACGCCCCTGTTCTCCTTCAGGCTGGGCGTCATCGCCTTCTTCGGCGTCGGGTCCCTCGTTCCCTACCTCGTCGATCCCAGGCAAATCGACCGAATGATGAGGCTTTACGCTTATTCGAGCGAGGAAGCGGCCAAGACCAATCTGGTCTGGATATTCTATGCAGCGCTGATCCTGCTTTTCGCGAAATTTACCAGCTTGGCTCGCTCTGCCTCCAGGGAGATTGAGATCGGCAAAGCCATAAAATGGCTGACCACCGGAAGACTCGGCGCTGTATTCTTCCTGGTAGGCTTCACTTATTCAGCGGTGATCGAACTTGGTTTCGCAATGGGCTGGTTCCGCGTCGTCATTCCCGGAGTAATTTCTACGATGTTTCAGGCGTTGAACGCCGTGGGCATTTTCCTAATCGCCCTTTCCGCGTTTGAACGCAAGGGCTTGTCTTATTTTCTCCTCGCCCTTGCGCTTCTCCTGAGCGTCCTGCTCGGCCTCGTTCTGTACAACAAGTCAGTGATCCTATTCCCCATGTTGCTTTTCGGCCTCGCCGTCATGATGCGCCGCGTGACGCTGACGCGCGCTCTGGCGGTCGCGGGTCTGCTCTTCGTCGCCCTCGCCGTCCTTCAGCCCTCGGTGGAGCATGGGAGAAACCGGCACAGCCTGATATACGGGGAAGCCGAAGGCGGGGCGCCCACGGGAGGGAGCATGGGGGAGCGCATGGCGAATGTGCTTTCCTACTGGACGGACGAGCCCTTGCACGAGGACAGCGCCGGCGCAGGCATCATCCGGCTCGGGCAGATCACCATCGGCGCCTTCCTGATCGCGGAACGAGATGCCGGGATCGGCGGCGACACCATGAGCGGGGCGCTTTACGCGCTGGTTCCGCGGCTCATCTGGCCTGACAAACCGATGATCACCGATGTGGGCAAGGACCTCAACTACAGGATATTCGGCGCGGAAACGAGCTACATAGCGCCCACGACGGCCGCGGACATCTATTGGAACTTCGGATGGGCAGGACTGGTCCTGCTCCTGCCGCCTCTTGGGGTGGCGCTGTGGCTGGGCACGCTGACCTCTCTCACAATCGTTCGTCGGCGGGACTGGCTCATGATGCCATTCGTACTTATCGCGTTCCGGATCGGCCTCAACGTCGACCAAGGCTATGTGGTGGGGATGGTCGTTCCGCTGGTAACCACGGTAATTGTCTTCTACCTCTTACGAGTGTCCAAGGCACTTATCGGCCAGGAGCGCTGAGCGACGGCCACCGGCGGATCGACTGTGTCAGCTTGCATCCATCTCCAAGCTCAGATAGCAGCGGCCACGCCTTGGAAGATTGAGAGAAAACAACCGTATGCACTTGCGGCTCCTTTCCCTGCTCGTTCTGGTCGGCTCGGCGGCGGGCTGCGCCTCCGGCTATCGCGGCCTGGCCCCCGACGCGGCTGGGGTGTCGGTGCGATCGGAGCTTCCGCCACCCGATCTCTCACAACCGATCGTGCAGAATTATCGCCTCGGCCCCGCGGATGCGATCACCGTTCGGGTCTTCGGCGTCCAGGATCTGGACCTCGAAACCACGATCGACAGCTCGGGCAGCATCGCCATGCCCTTGATCGGCGACGTTCAGGCTGCCGGCCTTACCGCCAGCGAGCTCGGCCGGACGATCGCGGATCGGCTCCGCGGGCGATACGTACGGGACCCGCAGGTCTCCATCGTGATCAGGGAAATCCGCAGCCAGCTGATGACCGTGGACGGCGCCGTCCAGCAGCCCGGCGTCTATCCGGTGGTCGGCAACATGTCGCTGATGCGCGCCATCGCGACCGCGCGGGGCACGACCGAATTCGCGATGCTCGACCGGGTGGCCGTCTTCAGGACCGTCAACAACCAGAGGATGGCGGCGCTGTTCAGCTTGAGGGGTATTCGCGAGGGTCGCTATCCAGACCCGGCAATTTATCCTAACGATGTGGTCATGGTGGGGGAAAGCAGTTCGCGGCGGCTCATGAAGGACCTGTTCCAGGTGCTTCCGGCGCTGGGCATCTTCACGCCGCTGTTGAACAACGCCAACAACTGATCGAGGACAATTTGAATACGAGCTTCGTGCCGGCGACTCCGGGTAATGCTGATGCGGTGGGCAGCGTTGACCTCGGCCAAGCGCTCCCTCTGCCCGACAGCCTGAACGGGGCGGGCGGACCGAATTATGTCGGCCAGGAGGCCGTGCTCCGGCGTTACTGGCGCATCTTTATCAAGCGCCGCTGGGTCATCGCCGGCGTGATCCTGGCCGTGCTGCTCGTGGGGATGGCCATGGCCGTCCTCAGCCAGCGCCTGTACAGCGCCAGCGCCAGGCTCCAGATCGCCCGCGAGGCCGCTCAGGTCATCGATCTGGGTAACGAGCGGCCGCGCCCAGGCGTGGACCAGGAATTCTATCAGACCCAATATGCGCTCTTGAAGAGCCGCGCGCTCGCCGAGGCGGTCGTCCGCGACCTGCGGCTTGCCGACAACGAGGCATTCCTGACCGGCTTCGGGCAAGGGGATCCCGCAGAGCTTCCCCAGCAGCGCGAAATCCGCGAGCGCATGGCGGCCGGCATCGTCATGAGGAATACCGACGTGGTTCCGGTGCGCCTCTCCAGCGTCGTGGACGTGCGCTATACCAGCCCCAACCCGCAGCTCGCCGCGCAGGTCGCCAACGCGATTGCCGACAATTTCATCCAGTTCAACCTGAGCCGCCGCTACGAAGCGAATTCCTACGCCCGCAACTTTCTCCAGAACCAGCTTGGCCAGGTTCGCCAGCGGCTCGAGGATTCCGAGCGCCGGGCGGTCGGCTATGCGGCGCAGAACCAGATCATCAACGTCGCCCCGACCCGCACCGGCCCCGAGGGGCAGTCCCAGGCCGAGCAATCCCTGGTCACCAACAGCCTGACCGCCGCGAACAACGCGCTCAACGACGCACGCGCCGCGCGAATCGCCGCCGAAAGCCGGGTTCGCCAGGCGACCGGGGGCGCCGACCCCGCGGAGGCGCTGCAGAATTCCACGGTCAACGCCCTGCGGCAGGAGCGCGCGGCGTTGCGCGCGCAATATGAACGGCAGCTCAGCGATTTCGGTCCGGAATACCCCGCCGTTCGGGCGGCGGCGGCGCAGCTCGCCGAGCTCGATCGCCAGGTCGCCGCGGAAACGGGACGGATCCGCGGCAGCGTGAGCGGGGATCTGTCGCGGCGGTATCAGGAAGCGCTGCGGACCGAACGAGAGCTTGCCCAGCAGGTCGAGCAGCTCAAGGCCGGCGCCATCGACCTCAGGCGCCGCAGCATCCAGTACAATATCTTCCAGCGCGACGTGGACACCAATCGGGCGCTCTATGACGCGCTCCTCCAGCGCTACAAGGAGATCGGCATCGCCGGTGGCGTCGGCACCAACAACGTGTCGATCGTCGACCGGGCGCTCGTGCCGGGGTCGCCCTTCAGTCCCGACATCCGGCTCAACATTCTCTTGTCGCTGCTCATCGGAATCGTATTGGGCGCGGGGGCCGCGTTGCTCCTCGAACAGCTCGACGAATCGGCGATCCTGCCGGAAGACTTCCAGAACAAGCTCGGCGTGCCGCTGCTGGGCAGCGTGCCGGCGATCCGGAATGCGGATCCGATCGAGCTGCTGTCCGATCCGAAATCGATCGTGTCGGAAGCCTATCTTTCGATCCTGACCGGCCTGCAATTCTCGACATCCCACGGAACGCCGAGGTCGCTCCTGACCGCGAGCACGCAGCCCGGCGAAGGAAAGTCGACGACCGCACTGGCGATCGCACAAAGCATCGCCAAGGTGGGCAAACAGGTCGTCTTGATCGACGGCGACATGCGCAACCCGTCGATCCACAAGGTCCTCCACACCGACAATAAGAGCGGCCTCAGCAACCTCCTCGTCGGCGATGGCACGCTCGATCAACATCTCCTGCGTACCGAAACGCCGAATCTCTGGGCGATCAGCTCCGGGCCCATTCCGCCCAATCCCGCCGAGTTGCTCGCTGGCTCGACTCTGGAAGAGGTTTTGCACGACGCCTTGGCTCGATTTGATCATGTCGTGATCGACGGGCCGCCGGTGCTCGGCCTCGCCGATTCGCCGCTGCTGGCCAGCGCGGTCGAGGCGACGATCTTCGTCATCGAGGCCCGCCGGACGAGAACCGGCCAGGCGCGCCAGGCGATCCGGCGGTTGAAGGCGGTGCGGACGCCGATCGTCGGTGCGGTCCTGACCAAGCTCGATATCCAGCAGGCCGGCTACGGCTACGGCTATGGCTACGACTATCAATACGGCCACTGAACCAGCCGTCCCTGAGGGGAGCGCATCGATGCGGGGTTGCTCAAGATGTGCGGCATCGCCGGCTATCTAGGGAGCTTCGCGCCGACCCTGCTGCCGAGGATGGCGGTCAGGATTGCCCATCGCGGACCCGACGACGAAGGCTTCTTCATCGATGCCGAGGCCGGGCTCGGGCTCGCCCATCGGCGGCTCTCCATCCTCGACCCGTCGCCGGCCGGCCACCAGCCGATGGCCAGCCACTCCGGCCGCTACACGGTCTCCTACAATGGCGAGATCTATAATTTCCCTGAGCTCAAGCGGGAACTGGAAGCGCAGGGCATCCGCTTCCGGAGCAATTGCGACACCGAGATGATCCTCGAGCTGTACGAGCGCGAGGGACCCAACTGCTTCGCCCGATTGAACGGCATCTTCGCGCTGGCGATCTGGGACGCGAAGGAGCGCAGCCTGACCCTCGCCCGCGACGGGGTCGGCGTGAAGCCGCTCTATCTCTGCCGCACGCCCATGGGCTTCGCCTTCGCCAGCGAGATGAAGGCGCTGCTCGAACTGCCCGATCTCGACCGGACGGTCGATCCGGTCGCCGCCGTCTCATATCTCAGCTACCTCTGGTCGCCCGGGACGCGGACGATGATGCACAGCGTGGAAAAGCTGACGCCGGGGACGTGGCTCAGCGTCGGCCGCGACGGGACCCGGCGCGAGGGACGCTTCTACCGTCTGCCCCTGCCCGCCCCCCGGCCTGCCGCGAGCGCCGCGGAGCTGATCGCCGGGACGAGGAGCGCGCTGGAAACGGCGGTGCGCCGCCAGATGCTGGCCAACGTCGAGGTCGGCGCCTTCCTGTCCGGCGGGCTCGATTCGAGCGCCATTGTCGCCTTCGCCCGCCAGCATGCGGACGCGGGCCGGCTGCAATGCTTCACGATCGACTATCAGGAGCGGCCCGACGAAGCGGGCGAGCTCGTCCCCGATCTCGCTTATGCGCGCCGGGCGGCGCGGCATCTCGGCGTCGACCTGCACGAAGTCCGGGTCGACGCGGGAATGGCGGACGATTTCGAGCGCCTGATCTACCAGCTCGACGAGCCCGAGGCGGATCCGGCCGCGCTCAACAGCCTCTACATCGCCGAGCTGGCCCGCAAGAACGGCATCAAGGTTCTGCTCAGCGGCACCGGCGGCGACGATATCTTCACAGGCTATCGCCGGCACGGCGCTGCGCGCCTCGAGACCTTGTGGCGGGCCACCCCCGGCTTCGTCCGAAGCGGGCTCCAGGCGCTCGCGCCCCGGCTCCCCGTCGGCTCGACCCGGCTGCGCCGCCTCAGGAAGCTGCTCGAAGGCGTCGGCAACGACGCCGACCGCAGGCTGGCGGGCTATTTCGAATGGCTGTCGCCGGAAGCCGCGACCGCGCTGCTGCGCGACGCGCCGGCCGCCGCCGCCGATCAGGCGCGCGCCCCGCTCATGGCGGTGCTCGATGAAAGCCGGGGCCTGCCGCCGGTGGAGCGGGTGCTTCGCCTCGACCAGCACTTCTTCCTCACCGACCACAACCTCAACTACACCGACAAGACCGGGATGGCGGCGGGCGTCGAGATTCGCGTGCCGTTCCTCGATCCGGATCTGGTGCGCTGGGCGGCGGCGCTGCCCCTGTCCCTGAAAATGCGCGGCGGCACGACCAAATACGCGCTCAGGAAGGCGATGGAGCCGCTGCTGCCGCACGACATCATTTACCGGCCCAAGACCGGCTTCGGAGTGCCGCTGCGCGCCTGGCTGCGGGGGGCGATGCGGCCGATGATGGAAGAGTTGCTGTCGTCCCGAACGATCGCGGAGCGCGGGCTGTTCGACCCGGCGGCGGTCGGCGCCCTCAAGGCCGAGACCCTGTCGGGGCGGCGCGACGGCAGCTACGCTTTGCTCGGCCTGATGGCGATCGAGTTGTGGCTGCGCAATTTCGTCGATCACAGCAGCCGGGGGGAAGCGGAGCCGCGGCTTCCGCGGGCCGCCACGCTCTAGCCGGCGATCTTCCGCTGGATGGCGTCGCAGACGGCCATCGCCTCGACGCCGGCATCGGGCCCGGGAATCCGCGGCTCGCGTTCGCCGCGGGTGCTGGCGATGAACGCCTGCAGCTCGGACAGCAACGCCTCCTGGGGTCGGACCTCGATCGCCTCCTTCATCGCGGTGATCCGATAGGGTTCGCCCGGCCGCTGGACGATCTCGGATTGGCGGCTGATGGTGATCTCTTTGCTCAGCAACTCGCAGTCGATGAACATGTCCCGGCAGGTCGCCTGGATGCTGCGCATCTTCTTGTCGGTGATGCGGCTGGCCTGGATGCGCGAGAAGCGGCCGTTGACGTGGCTGAGCAGCGCCGAGGCGAAGTCGATCATCCCTTCATTGGCGACGCCATGTGCCGACACCTCATTGACCGGGCCGTTGAGGTAGAGCGCCAGATCGATGTCGTGGATCATCAGGTCGGTGACCACGTCGACGTCGGTGATCCGCGCGCTCAGCTTGTTGGTGCGGACGAAATCGACGCTCACCACCTGGGTCGACCGGTCGAGCAGCAGCTTCATCTGCTCGACCGCCGGGTTGAAGCGCTCGATGAAGCCGACCTGCAGGTTGATCCCCCGCTCGCCCACGAAATCGCTTATGGCGCGGCTGCTGTCGAGCCGGTCGGTCACCGGCTTCTCGACGAAGATGTTCCCGACATGCTCGGCGCAGCGGCGGATATAGCCCTCATGGGCGACGGTCGGCGCCGCGATCACCACCGCCTCCACCCCGGCCAGGGCGCGATCGAGGTCGTCGGCGACGGCCACGTCGGCGGCCTTGCCGAGCCGCCGCGCCGCTTCGGTGTCGAGATCGTAGATGAAGCGCAGCTCGGCGCCGGCCAGCATCGAGAGCACGCGCAAATGGTTTTGCCCCATCCGGCCGAGGCCGATGATCCCGATCCGCAACGGTGCCTTGGGCTGGTTCAACATTCGTCCTTTTTGGGTCGCGCCGCGGAGCAAGCAGCCGGCGGCACCGAGGGCCTAGTGGCTGCGGCGACGGTCCGTCAAGCTGGCGGGGTCATTCCGGCAGGGTTGCGTAGCCCCGCTTATAGTCTTCGAAGGCCGCGAGCAGCGCTTCTTCTTCCTCTTCGGGGACGGCCTTGTAGTAGGTGCCGGTGCCGACCTCGGGAAAATCGCGACGGCTCGAGCCGATGATCCCGATCGATTCCAGCATCATCGCCTGCTCGGCATTCTGGATGCGCAGGAAGATGTCGATCAACGTGTCGTCCTCGAAGACGTTTATGGCGCGGCGGAGGATCAGGTGGCCACGATCGATCTGGCTGTCGATCAGGTGGCAGGAGACGCCCTGCTTCATGCCTTTGAGCACCGCCCACTTCAGATTGTCGAGGCCGCGATTCTGCGGCAGCAGCCCGGGGTGCATGTTGAGGATGCCGATCCTGAACGCGTCGATGATCGGCTGCTTGAGGATGCGGGCGCCGAGGATGATGCCGAGATCGAGCTCGTAGCGGCGGGCGAGCTCGGCGCATTCGGGATCGTTGTGGGCGACGACGTGATAAGGCGCCCCGATCCGTTCCGCGACGGCCCGCGGGTGGGCGTGGACAAGCTCTTTCGGCGCCACCCGGATCTTGGACTGGTAGAAGGTGAGCGGCACCGGGTCGGCGGCGAGGACGCAGCTCACCTCGATGCCGTTCAGGAACAGGTTGAGCAGCCCTTCCTGAGTCTTCCGGTGCGGGAAATTATAGGCGAAGACACCAATGCGCATCGTTGCTTTCCGGGATGTCGTTGCAGGCGGAGCGCTCAATCGCGCATCGCGTCCACGATGGCGGCGATCTGCCCGTCGTCGAGATAGGGATGCATCGGCAGGCTGAAGATGCGCTCGGAGACCTGCTCGGAGACCGGGAAATCGCCGCGCCGGTAGCCGAGCCATTGGAACGCGCGCTGCAGGTGGAGCGGCTTATCATAATAGACGGCGGTCGGAATTTGGGCCGCGGCGAGCTTCTCGCGAAAGCGCCGGCGCGCCTCGCCACTGGCCGCGAGCACCGAATATTGGGCCCAGGCGCTCGTCGAGCCTTCGGGCACAAGCGGCGGCACCAGCGCGATCCCCGAATCGGCGATAAGGCGCGAATAGGCGTCGGCGACGCGCTGCCGCTGCGCGAGCTCGTCGTCGAATATTTCCAGTTTGACGAGCAATATCGCCGCCTGCACCGCGTCGAGCCGGCCGGTGAGGCCGAGCCGGACATGCTCGTAGCGGTCGGAGCCCTGGCCGTGGACGCGGATCGACCGGAACAGCGCGTCCAGCCCCTCGTCCGAGGTGAACAGGGCGCCGCCGTCGCCGTAACAGCCGAGCGGCTTGGCCGGGAAGAAGGACGTGCAGCCGATCTCGGCCAGCGCGCCGGCGCGGCGGTTGCCGAAGCCGGCGCCGAAGCTTTGCGCCGCATCCTCGATCACGAACAGGTCCTGCTCCCGCGCGAACGCGCCGATCGCACCATAATCGGCCGGCACGCCGAACAGGTCGACCGGGATGATGCCCTTTGGGACAAGCCCGTCCGGTGCGTCCTCGGCGGCGCGGCGCAATGCCTTCGGATCCATGTTGAAGGTCGCCGGGTCGATATCGACGAACACCGGCGTCGCGCCGACGAGGGCGATCGCCTCGGCCGAGGCCATGAACGTGAAGGGCGTGGTGAAGATCGCGTCGCCCGGCCCCACCCCCTTTGCCATGAGCGCGATCACCAGGGCGTCGGTGCCCGAGGCGCAGCTGACGCAGTGCGGAACCTCGACATAGGACGCAAGCCGCTCCTCGAGCGCTTCCACCTCCGGGCCGAGGATGTACTGGCCGCTGCGCAGGACGCGGATGACGGCGTCCTCAACCTCCGGCTGAATCGCGTCATATTGCTTGGAAAGGTCGATAAAAGGGATCATCTCACGTCCGGAATAACGGGATTGCCCCCCGTGCCGGCGCCCTAGCATGCGGCCTTGGAGGAAGAAAGTATTCAGCGGCCGGGTTGCGGCTCCGCCATCAGGTTGCGCGCGAGATCGGCGAGGCCGGCCTGCGCCTGCCAGCCCAGCAGCCGGCCGGCAAGGCCCGGATCGGCGTAATGAACCGCGATGTCGGACGGCCGCGGCGGCGTGCCGGCGACCTCGACATGAGCCTGCCAATCGAGGCCAACCTCGGCGAAGCAGCGCTCGACAAGCTCGGCCAGCCTGTGGCTGCGGCCGGTGGCGATGATGAAATCACGGGGCTCGGCCTGCCGCAGCATCAGCCACATCGCCTCGACATAGTCCGGCGCCCAGCCCCAGTCGCGCACCACGTCGACGTTCCCGAGCGCCACGGTCTCGCCGGACCCCGCCTTTATCCGCCTGGCCGCAGCGATCACCTTGCCGACCGCGAAGCTTTCCGGGCGGAGCGGAGATTCGTGATTGAACAGGAAGGCGGAGCAGGCGAACTGCCCGTGCGCCCCCCGCGCCGCCGAGACGAGATGGTGAGCGGCGCATTTGGCGGCTGCGTAGGGGCTGCGCGGCCTGAATGGGGAGGCTTCCGTCGCGGGGGCGTCGGCGGTCGTCTCGCCGAAGCAATCGCCTGACGCCGCATTGAGAATGCGGACCTCCGGCGCGGCGGCGGCGAGGACGTTCGCCAGGCCGACCGCCGAGGCGATCAAAGTGCCCGCCGGGTCCTGGAAGCTGCGCCAGACCGAGCTTTGCGCGGCAAGATAATAGATCTCGTCCGGCCGGACCGCGGCAATGGCGGCGGCGACCGCCGCGGCGTCGGCGACGTCGAGCCAGTGAAGCCCGACCTCCCCGTCGATGCCGAGGCGGGCGAGGTTGGTGGGCGGGCGGGCGGCGTCGCCGCGCGCCGTGCCCAGCACCTCATAACCCTCGCCGAGCAGCAGCCGGGCCAGATAGGCGCCGTCCTGTCCCTCGACGCCGAAGATCAAAGCTTTGTTGGCCATGATCCCGTTCAGCCCGGAGACCGGTCAAGCCTTTGCAGGTCCGCCTCGACCATTTCCGCGATGAGCTCGGAAAATCCGGTCCGCGGCTCCCAGCCGAGAATTCGACGCGCCTTCGACGCATCCCCCACCAGCAGATCCACTTCCGCGGCTCGATAGTAACGCGGATCGATCTTCACGATGGCGCGACCCGAGCTCGCGCAGCGGCCGATCTCGTCGGCGCCTTCCCCGGCCCATTCGAGCGCGATTCCAACCAGGCCGAACGCCGTTTCGACCAATTCACGAACGGTTCGGGTTTCTCCCGTCGCCAGGACGTAATCGTCCGGCCGGTCCTGCTGCAGCATCAGCCACATGCCGTCGACATAGTCGCGGGCATGGCCCCAGTCGCGCCTCGCCTCCAGGTTGCCGAGATAAAGCTCATCCTGCTCACCCCGGCTGATCGCGGCGGCGGCGCGGGTCACCTTGCGGGTGACGAAGGTTTCACCCCGCAACGGGCTCTCATGATTGAAAAGTATCCCGCTCGAGGCGTGCAGGCCATAGGCTTCGCGATAATTGACCGTCGCCCAATGCGCGAAAAGCTTGGCGACGCCGTACGGGCTTCGCGGATGGAAAGGGGTCGATTCGTGCTGGGGCGCTTCCTTGACGAGCCCGAACATCTCGGATGTCGAGGCCTGATAGAAACGCGTCGTCTCCTGGAGACCGCAGATCCGGATTCCCTCCAGGAGACGAAGCGCACCCAGCGCATCGGCGTTGGCGGTATATTCCGGCGATTCAAAGCTGACGGCGACGTGGCTTTGCGCCGCCAGATTGTAAATCTCGTGGGGCCGGGTTTCCTGGAGAAGGCGAACGATATTCGTCGAGTCGGTCAAATCACCGTAATGAAGGAACAGCCTGGCCCCGGATTCATGAACATCCTGGTAGAGATGGTCGATACGGGCCGTATTGAAGGATGAGGAGCGACGGCGCATGCCATGCACTTCATACCCCTTCGAGAGCAACAGCTCGGTTAGATAGGCGCCGTCCTGGCCGGTAATCCCTGTGACTAAAGCTCTCTTAATTTCCATTTTAAATCCTATCCGTCGAATCGGGGCGCATATCGAACCTGGGCGGCCTCGCAGCCGGCGCGTCGGCGCTCAGCTCATCCGCCGAGCTCTCGCGTGACGATCGCCATCAGCTCCCGCGCCCGCTCATAATAGCTGTAGGCCGGGACGGCGCGGCGATAGGCGCGCTCGATCATCTCGGCGCGCCGATCGGGCCGGGCGAGATAATGTTCCACCTTGGCGTGGAGCGCCTCCGGCGTGTCGAAAACGTCGATCTCGGTGCCCGGCTCGAACAGCGTCCTTATCTCGGCATTGTCCTCGTGGAGCATGAAGCCTTTGGCCGCGGGGATCTCGAAGGTGCGGGTCGAGACGTTATCGCGCCACTCATAGGGGCCGGGACCGAGCTGGATGGCGACATTGACGCGCGAGCGCTGGATCAGCTCCGCCATGAGCTCGCCCGTCACCCGCCCCATCAGCTTGCAATCGGCAAGCGGCGTGCCAGGGGCCAATTCGCTCCACCGTTCGCCGACGATCAGGATCCGCCGGTGGGGAAGCGCGCCCGCGAGCCCAGCCAGCCACTTCGCCTTGTAGGGATCCGGCACGCCGACATAGGCGATGTCGTAATGATAATCGTCTTCGTTCATCCGCTCCCAATGGGGCCGATGCGCTATTGGCGAGTAGCCGTGATGGACCATGAAGGACCGCCCCGGGCCGCGCAGCCGATCGAGATAGTCCTGATGGAAGGATTTGGTCGTGATGAGCAGATCCACATCGCGGATCACGGCGTGATCGACATCCGGATATTCGAAATGCCGGTCGGGATAATAGAGCGCGGTGCGCATCCCCATCGCCCGCAGCTCCGCCACGGTCTCCGGCGCGACGAAGCTCCCCTTCACCAGCAGAAAGAGGCCTTCGCCGATCGTCGCCGCCGTGCGGAGAATCTCCGCATTGTAGGCGCGGCGGCTGAACGGCATCAGCAGCCGGCTGGCGACCTTCAAGGCGATGTGCGGGCTGCGCAGGAAATGGTTGGGGAGAGCGACCTCCTGGACATTATGGCCGCTTCCTCGCAGCCCCTCTGCGAGGGCCTCCTCCGTCCCGCCGTGCCAGAAATCGCCGGCGAACAGCACGTTTCGAAAAGGGCTTTCGTCGAGGGCGGCAGCAGCCACTTTTCCGCCCCCCCCCGAGGACGTCTGCGCAGGATCGAACATCAGCGCGAACCGAAACCAGTCAGAAGGGTCTTCAGGGTGCGGAACATGATGAGGCCGTCCAGCCAGGGCGAGAAGTTCTTGATGTAGAAGAAGTCGTATTGCAGCTTCCAAAGCACGTCGGTGACCTCCGCCACATGGCCCTGATTGACCTGCGCCCAGCCGGTAATGCCGGGCTTAACGATGTGCCGGTAGCGGTAGAAGGGCAATTCCCGTTCATACCATTTCGACAGCACCTCCGCCTCCGGCCGCGGGCCGATCCAGCTCATTTCCCCGCGGAGGATGTTGAGCAGCTGGGGCAGCTCGTCGATGCGATAGCGGCGAAGAACACGGCCGACCTTGGTGATACGCGGATCGTCGTCGTTCGTTATCGCCCTGCGGAGGTCGTCGGCGTCTTCGTCCTTCCGGTGAATCATCGTCCGGAATTTGTACACGTTGAACGGGGCGCCGCCATAGCCGACGCGGAGCTGCCGGAACAGGATCGGGCCCGGAGAATCGAAACGGACGAAAGCCGCCGCCACGAGCAGCGCCGGCAGGAGGATGAGCCCGGTTACCAAGGCGGTGACGAAATCGATCGCCTCCTTGATCTTGAAGTAGGCGCGCGCCGGGATCAGCGACCCGAAGCTGTTTTCCGAAAGATGATCGATATGGACCCGCCCGGTGAGCGATTCCCTCAGGTCCTTGACGTGGTAGACGGTCGTTCCGGCCAGCGCGCTGTCGGCGAGGAAGCGCTCCCACTCATCGGGCAGGTCGGCGCGGAAGTCCGCCACCAGGGCGTCGTAGGTCAGCGGCGAGGGATCGATCGGCGTCCTCAGCGGCACCCATTCGACCTGTTTGACGTCCTTGAGCTGAACCGCCCCGAATGGAACGATGCCGACGCGCATCGAGCGGCCGCGCTGGGCCATGAAGAACAGCCCGAAATACCATGTCAGGGAAAGGATGTATCCCGACGCGAGGATGAAGCGGCTGTAATCCATCCTTGCCATCAGGAAGAATAGCAGGATGACTCCGTATGCCATCGAGAAACTCGGAAGAATATAATAGCTGGCGCGGATGCCCGGATATATGGTCAGGCTCCTGTACACGTAGAATCCAAACAGGACGGCGAACATGCTGGCGAGCATCGAATCGCGGACGACGGCAACGTCGAGAAGGGTCGGATCGAAGCTTATCCGGAGCAGCCACGGGAACAGAACAGCCACGGCAAGCCCGCCGCCGAGCTGAAAGCGCCTGCTATAGCGAAACCGGGCGCGGTACCGGTTCACGTTGATAGGATATTGGAGCACCGCAAAACGCTTCCTGATGAGCCTGAATTAGGTGGCGCGCAACCGCCCACGCGTCCGGCCCTTTAGCGACCGGCGCGGCGCTTGGCTACCGCCTCGTCCGAAACTCTTCAATCATCTCAGGCACTCCGCGAGCGAGCCGTCGCGACCAGCCTTCCCCGGTCGCGGCGAGCAGGTCGTCGACAACCTCGGACCGGACGGTAGCCGCACTGCTCCAGCAGCCCTTGAATTCCTCGTATCGGGACTGAAAGCGGCGCTTGATTCATCCGGCTCTGCTGGGATTTGCCCACCGTGGCACGCCGTGCTAACCGGCCGCGATGCCTGATAATTCCCCGGTTACCCCTTGCCGTGTCTGCGGCGAATCCAGTTCGCGCGAGATGGTCGCTTATGGTGCGACATATGGTCGATGCCCAAGGTGCGGCACCTTGCAAAAGCGCCTCACTGCAACCGAATTCTCGAAACTTGCGCTGACCTACGACCCGGGCGTCTACCTCGACGCCCAGAGCGCAGACGCTGTCGAGCGCCATTTGCAGGTCGACCAGAACATCGCATTGCTGGAATCGGCGGGCGCCACCGAAGGCGGTGGCCGCTTCCTCGATATCGGCTGCGGCATGGGCGGCTATCTTCTGGCGGCGCGGCGCTTGGGTTATGAGGTTCTGGGCATCGAACCGAGCCTCAACCATGGCCGCGTGGCCCGAGATGTTTTGGGCCTCCCCGTCATCCACGACTTTTTCCGCCCCGGCGTCGTGACGGGCATGCAATTCGATCTCATCATGCTCTCTCACGTGATCGAGCACATTTACGATCCCAAGCCGTTCCTGGACGACATACTTTCGGTCCTGGCGCCCGGTGGCACGCTCTTGATCGTGACCCCGAATGCCGATTCCCTGGTCGCCGCGGCGCTTGGCGCCCGGTGGCCCATGCTGATCCCCGAGGACCATGTCACACTGCTCTCGCCGCGCAGCCTAAAGTGGCTCCTTCCCGCCGAGACCAGCTGTTCCGTGCGGACGTTGGAGTATCGGGGGGAGTTCGCCGCTGCGTGGATTTCGCAGTGGCGACAGAGACTTATAAGGCCCGATACCGGCGATGTCACCGGCCCTCAGCCGCTCCGGCGACAGGGACTGAAGACGACCGTCCTGAAAGCCGCATTGGCCGTCGTCTCCCTTCCCTTTTACGCCGCGGGCCGGGCTCTGGATCGCTCGGCCTGCATCGTCGCGAAGGTGACCAAGTCAGCCGTTGGGCGGCAGAGCGCGGATGAAGCGGTCCAGCCTCTCCCGCGAGGAGCTGTAGGCGGCTGATCCGTTCACCGTGATCGTCCGGGCGCCGTTGCTGAACGCGGCGATCAGGCCGCCGGCCTCGGCCAGCAGCGGCCGGCGCAGGTTGCCCAGGAACAGATGATCATCGACGGCGAGGTTGCCGGCGAGCGCGGTTGTCCCGTTGCCGTCCGCGACGTTGGTGATGTCGCCGCGTCCGGATGTGAAATCGCCGAGATGCGGCATCGGCAAGGTGAAATAGCGGCAATGGCCGACATACCATTGGCCGGCCGCGAGGTTGATGGCGGTGATCCTCGTGGCGGCCCCGCCCCTATCCCGGTAATTGTTCTGCAGCACCGCGACGATCGTCAGCTTGCCGGCGCCTTCCACCGCTGAGCGAATGACCAGAACCGAGCCGGTCACCGGATCGAGCATGACGCCGCCGGGGCCGAAACCGTAGACGGTGCCATGGACGGCCCTCGATGCCCCATTATATTCGAAGGTCAGCTCGCGCCCGGACCAGCCGCCGCCCGGATAGGTGAAATCGGCCTTGTCGATGATCTGCGAGTCATATCCTCGCGGGATGAGCTCGAACATGCGGTCGTCCTTGGCCCGCATGGTCCGGACGTAGACGGGAGTCCCATAGCTCCGGCTGGAGAACCTGTAGCCGTCTTCCGTAAGCGCCACCCCCGCCCGGTTGCCGCTGTCGAGGTCGACGAGGTCGAACGGCATGCGATGGCCGTAATCCTGCCCCTTGAGGTTGGGCAGCGCCCAGCCCCCGGCCAAGGCGTTATGCAGGTGCCGCTCATAGACGTTGGCGAGGGCGCTGCCGCCGCGCACCGCATTGAGCAATCTCGTCCCGTCGATCCGGCAGTTGGCCATGAGCGAGGCGACGCTGTCGACATAGAGATAGCCGCCCTCGAATTTGACGGCCGCGGCCATCGTCGTCCCCGGCGAAAGGGGATTGTAGAGCATCGCGCCGGGGACGCCCCGGTTGGCGCAGGCCTGCCCCATCTGCCCGTTCATCAGGAAGTAGAAATTGCAGTCCTTGAAGGTGAAGCCGACGTCGTAGGCGCCGCCCTCCACCACCCGCCCGATCCGCCACTGGGCCTCGCAATAGCAGTTCTGGAAGGTGAAGGCGGACGCGGATTGAAGCGACAGGTCGATGAGATCGATCCCGGCCCCCATGCCGGTGTTGAGGATGACCCCGCCGATCTGCCCCGCCTGCTTCCCGTGGGTGCGGTTGGTGAGGACGCAGTAATAATAAGCGAAGCTGCAATCCGAGATGCCGACGTTCCGGCTCTGGTCGTTGCCGAACGATGCGATCCATTTGCAGCGGGAAACCCTCGCGTTGCGCAGTCGGACGAAATCCCCCTGCGCGCCGGAATTGGACGGATTGCACATCATGCCGACCGTGAAGCCGGCGATGTCGCAATCCTCGATCAGGATGTCCGAGGAATCGAGCTTGCGCCTCGGGTCCGCGCTGGCGAGCGCAACGGCGGGGTCGCCATAGGCATGGTCGCCATAGGGGACCCAGGCCGGACGATTGACCGGATAACCCGCTGCCAGGTTGCCGGAGAAGCCGTCGATGCAGACGCCGGCATAAGGCGCATGGCGATTGTCCGCGATCCCGAAAGCCGCGTCGTCCCACTCGGCCGGGTTGGTGTCGTCCACCTGCGGCGGGACGTTGTACGCCATGCGCCGGTCGCGGATCTTCTTGCCCAGATAGCCGCCGAGCGCGATGCCGCGGATTCGGGACGAACGCACGCCCTGGAAATTGATGGTGGGGCGGTCACGCCTGTTGCAGGCGATCAGGGTGCGCCGGAGTTCGATATTGGCGCCGCCGGGGCCGACCATTTCGAGCTGGACGAAGTCGTGCCCGTAGCCGACGTGAAGGGTATCCGAGGTGATATGGACGCCGGGCCCGATCCGCGCCGGAGCCCGGGAATAATAAAGGCAATAGTCGATCAGGGCCTGAAGGTTGGCAGTGACGTCCGTGCCGGTGGCGGCGGCGGGGTTGGCGACGTTGTAGGAGCCGTCGCCGGGGCAGCCGAACATGGCGGAGCTCGGCGCCTCCTCCGCGAGCCGCCACCACCGGCCGTCGGCGCTTCGGCGGCGGAAATGGCTCTCGAGCGCGGCGACGGCGCGCGCCGCCGCGGCGCGGTCCCGCCCGACCGCGGCCGCGCGCGCGATCAGCGCCTCGCCGGTCGACGAGATCGGCCCCTGATCGGCATCGACGGCATAAAGGGCGGAGCCCCGCCCGACGGCCGAAAATCCGGACGTGCGGATCAGAATGGTGTCGGCGGGTATGAGCTGCGTATCGAGCCGCGACCACAGCATTCCGGCCGTGCCGGTCGCCTGCGCCGCTCGCGCCGCGGGAAGGAAGAGCAGGTTGGCCCCGCCCAGCGCCAACAGGAAGTTCCGGCGGGAGTGCCTGAATCGCGCGTCCATCGGCTCCCCATAGCATGCCGGCCCGGGCTGGCGAGGTGCCGCGGCGAGGCGAGCCTTGCGTCGCCGGGCGCGAGCGGCCAGAGAGCGCTCATGCGCTCCATGTCCCAGATCGTGCGGAGAGGCGGCGGCGGACGATGACCGTCCTCGTCACCGGCGCCGCCGGCTTCATCGGCTTCAGCGTCGCCGAGCGCCTGCTCGCCGCCGGCGAGCGCGTCCTGGGGATCGACAATCTCAACGATTATTATTCGGTCCGGCTGAAGCAGGACCGGATCGCCAAGCTTCGGCGCGAGCATGATGCCGCCTTCCGGTTCCTGCGATGCGATTTCGCCGATCGGGACGCGCTGGCCGAAGGCCTCGCCGGCACCGACATCGCCGCCATCGTCCACCTCGGGGCCCAGGCCGGCGTGCGCTATTCGCTGGAGAACCCGCACGCTTATGTCCAGGCCAACCTGGTCGGCCATCTCAACCTGCTGGAGGTGGCCAGGGCGCGCCGGGTGCGCCATCTCGTCTATGCCTCCTCCTCATCCGTCTACGGCGGCAACAAGACGCTTCCGTTCCGAGTGGAGGACCGTGTCGATCATCCGCTCTCGCTCTATGCGGCCACGAAGAAGGCCGACGAGCTGATGAGCGAGACCTATTCGCACCTCTACCGGCTGCCGCAGACGGGGCTGCGCTTCTTCACCGTCTACGGCCCGTGGGGGCGGCCCGACATGGCGATGTGGATCTTCACCGAGGCGATCCTCTCCGGGACTCCCGTGCCGCTCTACAATAATGGCGACATGCGGCGGGACTTCACCTTCATCGACGACATCGTCACCGGCGTGGTCTCGTGCCTCGACAACCCGCCCGCGGACGACGGCGCGGTCAAGGCCGGCGGCAGCCTTGAGCCGCACAGGATCTACAATATCGGCAACAACCGGTCGGAGGAGCTGACCCGGATGGTCGGCCTCATCGAACAGGCCTGCGGCCGTGAGGCGCTCATCGAATTGGCGCCGATGCAGCCGGGCGACGTGCGGGACACCTTCGCCGATATCAGCGCCATCCAGCGCGACCTCGGCTTCCAGCCGACCACGTCCATCGACGAGGGCGTGCCGCGCTTCGTGGATTGGTATCGCGACTATCACGGCGGGTGAGGCCGGCGGCCCGGCCTAGGGTCCGTACTCGATACCCGCAATGGCCGGGATCGCCCGGAGAAGGTCGCCGTAGCCGGCGGCCTTCTCCGGGCGACCGCGAAGCGGCGGGCGGCCCCTAAAGCGACCACCGGTCAATATCCGGGCCGAAGTCCAGCCCCCGCCAGATGCCCTTGAGGTCCGCGACGCAGCCGCCGGCATTGACCAGCCGGCGCACGTCCCCGGCGGCCAGAGCCCGATATTCCCGGTGCGGGACGGCGGCCAGCACCAGATCGTAGCGGCGGGAGAATGCGGCGGCATCGAGCGCGATGCCGTGCTCGCGCCGTGCCTCCCCGGCATCGGCGCGGGGGTCGTGAACGGCGACCTTGTGGCCCAACTCCTCGAGCCTCCGGATCACGTCAACCACCTGGCTGTTGCGCAGGTCGGGGACATCCTCCTTGAAGGTGAGGCCCATGACCAGGGCCGAGCCCGGCGCGCCGCCCCGGCGTTCGTGCAGGCTGTCCGCCACCCATCGCCCCATGCCGTCGTTAATGGCGCGGCCGGCGAGGATGACCTCCGGCACATGGCCGAGCGCCAAAGCGCGGTGGCTGAGATAATAAGGGTCGACGCCGATGCAGTGGCCGCCGACGAGGCCGGGCTGAAACTTCAGGAAGTTCCATTTGGTGCCGGCGGCGTCGAGCACATCCCAGATCGACAGGTCGAGCTTGGCGAAGATCTGGGTGATCTCGTTCATGAAAGCGATGTTGATGTCGCGCTGGGCGTTCTCGATCACCTTGGCCGCCTCCGCCGCCTTGATCGAGGCGGCGCGGAACACGCCCGCGCTGGTGACCTTGCCGTAGACTTGCTCGAGCGTCTCGGTGACCGCCTCGGTCTGGCCGGCGACGACCTTCACGATTCGGTCGACGCTATGCTCCCGGTCCCCCGGATTGATGCGCTCGGGCGAGTAGCCGAGAAAGAAATCGCGCCCGCAGACGAGGCCGGATTCCTCCTCCAGGATGACGCCGCAATAATCCTCGGTCACGCCGGGATAGACGGTGCTTTCGTAGACGACGATCGGCCGCCGCGACGAATCCAGCAGCCGGCCAACGGTCCGCGAGGCAGCGATGAGCGGCCCCAGATCGGGCTGTTTGTCCTCATCCACGGGGGTGGGGACGGTGACGATATAGAGATCGGCGCCGCGACACGCTTCCGGATCGGACGCGAGGGCGAGCAGCGATCCGGCAAGAGCGTCCGCGCCCAGCTCGGCCGTGCGGTCATGGTTGCGGCGGAGCTCGTCGATCCGAGTCTCGTCGATGTCGAAGCCGGTCACCGCAAAATGGCGGGCGAGGGCGACCGCCAGCGGCAGCCCGACATAGCCGAGGCCGACGACCACGATGCGGATGCCGCCGGCCAGGCTCAATCTTGCGTCCCTCTGCGGTCCATGCTCGTCATTTGGCGCGGCTTGTTCCTGGAAATGGCTGGACTTGCTTGGATCCATTGCCAGCGCGAAGGGCATGGTTCGCCAGCGCCATAGCGTTCGCGAACCGCGCTCGCCAAGCAAAAAGGAGGGCGGCGCCCCGCGATCGCGGCGGCGGTTCGCTTGAAAAGGCAGGGCCGATAAGCCAAGGACGAAGCCGGCCGTGAGCGCCGCCGGAGAACCGATGACGGGGACACTCAACCAAGCAGCAAGTTTCGCGGCCCTGGCCGCCGCCCTGCTTTTGTCCGGATGCGGACGCGAGGATGATTCGACGCTCGTTCGTCCCGGCACCCAGCCGCTGGAGCGACTGGACACTGCCGAGGCGCGGGCGCGGATCGCGAGCGCGCTGCCCCGGCCGTCCGAACTGCCGGCCGCCGAGGCGGCCAATATGTGCGGCGAGGTGGTTCGAATCTCGGAGCAGGGCCGGTTGATCCTCGATCGGACCAACCCGCGCCGCCTGGTCGTCGCGCAGGCGCTGTGGTCCCGGCTGCCGGCGGAAGTGCAGCGCTCGCTGGTCGAATGCGCCGAGGCGATGCGCCCGGAGGGCACCCGCTCGGGCCCCATGCGGGTCGTAACCTCGGGTTAGGGCGGACGCCCCGAGGCCGTATGTCGGCCCCGGGGCTTAAGCGATACCTTCTAGATCACCAGGAAGTCGTTCGCCGTCAGGGTAGGGGCCCCGCTCAGCGTCGCGAACAGGATCGCGGCGCCGTTGCCGCTGCCGTCGGAATCGTAGAACAGCTGTCCGCTGGCCTGGTCGTAGATGATCCGGTCGTCCAGGTCCTGAGCCGCCGTCCCGACCCGGAACGCCCCGCCGGCGAGCGCGCCTGGCGCCAATGCGGCGAACACCGCATCGTCGAGCGCGATCGTGTCGTCGGCCGCGGCGAAGTCGAAGATATTGTCGACATTGCCGGCGCCGAGCGCGGTGGTGAACGCGAACGTATCTTGGCCGGCCCGTCCGACCAGCACGTCGCTGCCGCCCTTGCCGTCCATCGTGTTGGCGCCGTCATTGCCGATCATGTAATTGGCAAGGCCGTTGCCGGTCAGGTTGATCGGAGCGGTCCCGTCGAAGGCGATCGTGGCCAGGACCTCGACCTCCCAAGTGTCGTTCAGCGCATAGCTGACCGCAGTGAAGACGAGGTCGCTGCCGCCGCCCACATTCTCGACCACCTGGTCGCCGGCATCGTAGACGATATAGGTGTCGTGGCCGGCCCGGCCCACCATCACGTCGTTGCCGGCCTTGCCGTCGAGCTGGTTGGCGCCGTCATTGCCGATCATGTAATTGGCAAGGGCGTTGCCGGTCAGGTTGATCGGAGCGGTGCCGTCGAAGGCGATCGTGGCCAGGACCTCGACCTCCCAAATGTCGTTCAGCGCATAGCTGGCCGCGGTGAAGACGATGTCGCTGCCGCCGCCGGCGTCCTCGACCACCTGGTCGCCGCCATTGTCGACGATATAGGTGTCGTTGCCGGCCCGGCCGACCATGACGTCGGCTCCGGCCTTGCCGTCGAGCGTGTTGGCGCCGTCATTGCCGATCATGTAATTGGCGAGGCCGTTGCCGGTCAGGTTGATCGGATCGGTTGCGTCGAAGGCGATCGTGGCCAGGACCTCGACTTCCGAACCGTCGTTCAGCGCATAGCTGACCGCGGTGAAGACGATGTCGCTGCCGCCGCCCACGGCCTCGACCACCTGGTCGCCGGCATCGTAGACGAGGTAGGTGTCATGGCCGCCAAAGCCGGTCATCACATCGATCCCGGTACCGCCGTTGAGCAGGTTGGGGACGTCGTTGCCGAACAGGGTGTCGTTGCCGGCGCCCGAGCGGGCATTCTCGATGGTGACGCCGTTGGCGATGGTGAAGCCGCCGAAGATGCCGGTGGCGTAAGACATCCAGCCGGCGCCGCCAAATTCATAGCGGAGCGTCGCGGCGCGCAGATCGATAGTGGTGTCCCTGGCGCCGTTATAGATGATCTGATCGATCCCGTTGGCATCCCAGATCGACGAATAACGGGTGCTGTCGCCCACATAATAGCCGTCGCGGGTCGTCGACGCATTGCTGGCGTCGTGGACGGCCGGCTGCCCGGTCGCGGCATCGATATAGACGCCCCACTCGTTCACGTCCTTCAGGACGTAGGTGTCGTTGCCGGTGGCCCAGTCCTCGTTGACGCCATATTTGTCCTGGATGACGGCGATGTCGAGCGCCATCAGGCTGCCGAGCCAGCCATAGCCCTCGTTGTTGGTCTCTGCCGAGCCGTAGGGCGAACTTTCCCAGCCGTCATTGTAGGACATCATCGTGTAGACGCCCTGGTTGAGGCCGTGCGTTCCGGCGCCGCCATCATCCCCGGGAGTGAGGGGATTCACGCCCGGCATGACGCTCGAGCCGCCGCCGGTATCGTGCGGGTGCGCGAGGCCCATGCCATGGCCGAATTCGTGGATCAAAGTGACGAAGGAGAAACCGCCCGGCTGAAGCATCTGCGCGTTCCAGCGCTCGTCGGCGGAATTGAACTGGGCGACGCCCTCGTCGCCATAATCGGGCGGGTTCATCGAGCCGAGCAGGGAAATGACCGGCCCCGGCGTGCCGGGATAGGAGAAGTAGAAGAAATCGGCGTCGAAGCCGTCGCCATCCACGCCGGCGGCATATTTGACGCCGGACTCGGGGCCCAGCGGGCCGGGCTTGTACTCGATCGACTCATCGCGCTCGTAGAGGCCGGTGGTCGCGTTAAACGTGTAATTGGAGACGAAGACCACATCGGCGACCTTGGAGAATTCGTTTGCCGCGGTCAGCATGGCCTGGACTTCGTACTGGTACGGATCCTGGACCACGGCCTGGGCGGGGATGGTCGAATCCTGATGGAAGTAGGTATCGCCCTCGCCGGCGAAATAGAGGTAGATGACGTTCTTGCCCGGGAAGCCGAGGGAGTTGCCCACGACGTCCCCCGGATCAGCCGCCGGGTCCCCGGTCACCCGCGGGCCTTCCATGCCGTCCGGATTTTCCACCGCAACATGCTCGCGGTTGACCCTGACGCCGCCCCAGTCGATCGAGTGGAGCGGGCTCGAAATGTCATATTCGGTGGAATAGGCCAGCCCCTGCGCGGTCTGGGCGAACAGCTCGTAATCGCCCGCGAAATCCCCGATCCCGTCGCCGTCATTGTCGAAGGACGTGGCGTTGACATAATAGGTGCCCGAATAGGTCGCCTGGAACGTCATGAGCGCGTCAAGTCCCGACGGCGTGTTCGGCCCGCCGCCATCCGCGACCGCGACCAGGACGCCGTTCTCATCGTAGAGTTCGAGAAACGCATCGGCGAGCGGGACGCCGTTGCCTTCCACCGGCGGAATGCCGCCGGCATAGGCATATTGACCGAACTCGTAGGTTTCGCCGGCGGTCAGCGTGACCGCGAACCAGTCATTGTCGCCGGGCACGTCGCACGCCGCTATGACGTGGTTGCCGTCGACCACCAGCGTGCCGGTGGTGTTCTCGTCGGGCGTATAGACGTCGATGAGGGCGGTCGGGCCGGGGATGTTCCAGGCCGATTCGACCGGCTGGTAGTTGCCAGGAAGCCCCGAGGCGCCGATCGTGTCGATCGAGCCGATGATATCGTTGTCGGCGATCGCGAAGGCGTTCGTCGCCTTGTCGAACGCGCGCGAGAATTGGATTTGCGCCATATCCTCGTTCTGCTGGGCATAGCGGGCGAGCCTGGCGTAGCGGTCATTAATCCCTGGCATAGTTCAACTCCCTGAAAGATGACGAGACGGATGGGCGCTCAATTCGAAGGATCGGCGCGGAATGCGCGGCAGAGCTGGTGCAGACGCAAGCGGGTCGCGCGCCCGGCTCCCGGAGGACGGGCGAATGCATCACCGGAAAACAAGCGTTCCCAGTCGGACAATAGGTTCAAACCCCTGCCGAGACTTGGCGGTCACTGCCGCCGAGCGATCCCTAACCCGCCGTTAAGCAAAAGGTTCCGTGGCCGGGACCGGCCGAATACCGGGCGATTGCCGTAGGGGAATTACGATAAGGCTATTTTCGAGGTGCGCGCGCCATCTGCGCCCGCGCCCGCCGCGCCTCGGCGGCGAGCGGGTGGCCGCCGTGACGGGCGAGGAAGAGATCGTAAGCGGCGACCGTGCCCGCCCGGCGCGCGGCGTCGAGCTCCTCGCGGACGGCGACATTGCCGTCGCGCGGCCGGGGCAGGTCGGTCGATCTCACGTCGCGGGTCAAATCACCATTCCTCGGGGGCTGGGCCTGGAAAGAGGCCATGGCGAGCCCGGCGAGCAAGGCCGGCGCGCACAGTCCCACATTCGCCATCGCCGCCGCGGCTAGCCGAGGAAGTCGCTGCTGACGAAAATCGGATTGTTCTGGAAAAGAATCTCGAAATCAGCGACGCCGTCCCCATTATAATCGCCCTGAAGCCGAGCGTTGGAACCCTCGACATCATAGCGAAGCTGCCCGTACGGCCCCTGCGGGGGGCTGAACGCCGCGGTGCCGATGAACTGGAAGCCGTCATCGACCGGCGTCGAGACCTGCCCGTCGATCCGGACGAGGTCGATCTTGTCGATGCCGCTGACGAAGTCGGTCACGATATCGACACCCGATCCCAGCCCGAGGTCGGCCGCTGCATCCCATCTGAAGATGTCGACCGCTCCGCCGCCGGTGAGGCGATTGGCGGCAGCGTTGGCGATCAGCGTATCGCCGCCCGAACCGCCGATCGCGTTTTCGATCAGCGAGCGCGGGTCGCCGTCGTGGAGCAGCGCATTGGCGACGTTGCCGCGCGCCATATGGCCATCGCCAAGGTTGGCGAGCTGGGTCGAGCTTGTCGTCCATTCGCCCGGCCGAAGGTTGATGATCGTGCCGACAAGGTAATTGGAGAGATCGTAAGTGTCGTTGCCGCCACCGTCCCAGAGCGTCATGAAGACACGGTTGACGCCAGGCGCGCCCTGGCCGGCACCGTTGATCGAAAATTCCCCGGTGCCGGTATTCCAGCGATAGGTGGTGTCGGTCGCATTGTAGTTGAAATTGGCGCCGTAGAGGCGCTGCAGCGCCCCGATGTCGAGCATCATCAGCGTCTGCGGATAGCCCCAGGTTTCGTTGGAATAGCCGTCGTTCGGGCCGCCGACGCTCGCCCCGGGATAGGAGCGATAGGTCATCACCGAATATTCGAGCGAATCGCGGTCCGGGCTGATCGCCAACCCTTCATGGCCGTGCTTCAGGCCGAGCGTATGGCCGGCCTCGTGGAGGACGGCCATCCACGCATAGTCGCCCTTGAACGGGTTGTTGAAGTCCAGCTTGTTGAACCATGCGGTGCCGCCGAGCCCGCCGCCCCTCGGCGGGTAATAGGCATAAGCGGGATCGGCTTCGCTGCTCATCGCGAATCGGAGGTGGGCGCTCGCCGGATTGCCGAGCTGGAAGGTGAGGTTCGAGACGTTGGCGACCAGTTGCAGCAACTGGCTCGTCGCCTGCTGCTGGGTCGCGGTGAACGGCGCGAAGTCGCTGGCCGGATCGGTCTCGTCGATATCGTCGGGATATTGGCTGACGCTGGTCGGGAAGGCATAGCTGAGGGTGTTGGTCCCCCAGCTTAAGCCGCTGATCAGGGCGTCGATATCCTCGCTGATGATCTCCGCCAGGGTCGCCGGGGGGCCGACGCTGACGTGGAGCTGGTAGAAACCCGACGATCGCGACTCGAACCCCTCGATCGAGAAAAAATAGGTGCCGGCCGAGGGCGCCCGGAAGCTGAACAGCGAATCCGTATTGTGATCGGCGATCGTCGCGGTCGAGCCCGTATCGAAGACTTCGTGATCGTCATTGTTGCCGATCTCGTTGCCGCCGGGCCCGTAGACCCGGACGTGCGAATCGAGGCCGTTCCCGGTGCCGTCCACGTCGAGGATCAGACGCTCCCCGGCCTGCAGCGCGATCGCGAAAAAGTCGCGGTCGGGATTGGCGGCGATGGTCCCCTGGATCGTCGCGGACGGAAGGTCGTCGTTGGGCAGGTTCGGATTGGCGCTGATGCCGAGCGCGGCTCGAGCGACGATCTGGGCGGTCGCAATTCCGTCATTGGCGCCCGTCGTTTCGGCGATGATCGGCGTGCCTTCGTTCACATTGGTCACATGGAGCGTGACATCGCGCACCGCCGGGACCGGGCCGGAATCGGACGCGATCACGCTGAACGTATAGGTCGAGCGGGTCTCGAAATCCGCCGGCGCCTTGAGCCGGACCGCGCCGCTGGCGTCGATCGTGAGCAGATTCGAATCCGCCCCGCCCAGAGAATAGGTGATCCGGTCGCCGTCGGGATCGCTGGCCGCCGTCGAATAGACGACCGTGCTGACCGGGCTGTTCTCGAGGACGCTCGCGGTGGTCGGGGACGTGATCGCCGGCGGAGCGTTCGCCGGCCCGGAGACGGTGAAGTCCGCCGCGGTCAAAGCGAGCCCGGCGGAAACGGTCGCGAACTGGACCGCCGCGACCGCGCCGCTGCCGTCCGCGTCGAAGAAGAGCGCGCCGGTCGCGCTGTTGTAGATGAGGACGTCGTCGGCGTCGGCGGCGGCCGCGCCGATCACGAAAGCGGAAGCGGCAAGCGCACCCGAGGCAAGCGCCGCGAAAGGCTGGCCCGAGTCCCCGCCGAGCCGGATGGTATCGTCCGCGACGTTGAAGTCGAAGATGAGGTCGACATTGCCCGCGCCGGGCGCCGTGGTGAACGCGAACGTGTCCGCGCCCTCCCGGCCCTGGAGGACGTCGTTGCCGCCCTTGCCGTCGAGGACGTTCGCGCCAGCATTGCCGTTCAGGTGATTGGCGCCGCTGTTGCCGGTGAAGGCGATCGCATCGGTCGCGCCCCAGTCGAGCGTCGCCAGGCTCTCGATCTCCTGGCCGTCGCCCAGCGTGTAGCTGACCGCGCTGTAGATGATGTCGTTGCCGCCGCCGGCATTCTCGACCACCTGGTCGCCGCCATTGTCGACGATGTAGGTGTCGTTGCCGGCCCGGCCCGCCATCACGTCGGCCCCGGCCTTGCCGTCGAGCGTATTGGCGCCGTCATTGCCGATCATGTGATTGGCGAGGCCGTTGCCGGTCAGGTTGATCGGATCGGTGGCGTCGAACGCGATCGTGGCCAGGACCTCGACCTCCGAGCCGTCGTTCAGCGCATAGCTGACCGCGCTGAAGACGATGTCGCTGCCGCCGCCGGCATTCTCGACCGCCTCGTCGCCGGCATCGTAGACGATATAGGTGTCGTGGCCGGCCCGGCCCACCATCACGTCGGCCCCGGCCTTGCCGTCGAGCGTATTGGCGCCGTCATTGCCGATCATGTAATTGTCGAGGCCGTTGCCGGTCAGGTCGATCGGAGCGGTGCCGTCGAACGCGATCGTGGCCAGGACCTCGACCTCCGAGCCGTCGTTCAGCGCATAGCTGACCGCGCTGAAGACGATGTCGCTGCCGCCGCCGGCGTCCTCGACCACCTCGTCGCCGGCATCGTAGACGATATAGGTGTCGTGGCCGGCCCGGCCCACCATCACATCGGCGCCGGCCTTGCCGTCGAGCTGGTTGGCGCCGTCATTGCCGATCATGTAATTGGCGAGGCCGTTGCCGGTCAGGTTGATCGGAGCGGTGCCGTCGAACGCGATCGTGGCCAGGACCTCGACCTCCGAGCCGTCGTTCAGCGCATAGCTGACCGCGCTGAAGACGATGTCGCTGCCGCCGCCGGCATCCTCGACCACCTCGTCGCCGGCATCGTAGACGATGTAGGTGTCGTTGCCCGCCCGGCCCACCATCACGTCGGCTCCGGCCTTGCCGTCGAGCGTGTTGGCGCCGTCATTGCCGATCATGTAATTGTCGAGCCCGTTGCCGGTCAGGTTGATCGGATCGGTGCCGTTGAAGGCGATCGTGGCCAGGACCTCGACCTCCGAGCCGTCGTTCAGCGCATAGCTGACCGCGCTGAAGACGATGTCGATGCCGCCGCCGGCGTCCTCGACCACCTGGTCGCCGGCATCGTAGACGATATAGGTGTCGTTGCCGGCCCGGCCCACCATCACGTCGGCGCCGGCCTTGCCGTCGAGCGTGTTGGCGCCGTCATTGCCGATCATGTAATTGGCAAGGCCGTTGCCGGTCAGGTTGATCGGAGCGGTGGCGTCGAACGCGATCGTGGCCAGGACCTCGACCTCCGAGCCGTCGTTCAGCGCATAGCTGACCGCGCTGAAGACGATGTCGCTGCCGCCGCCGGCGTCCTCGACCACCTGGTCGCCGGCATCGTAGACGATATAGGTGTCGTGGCCGGCCCGGCCCACCATCACGTCGGCTCCGGCCTTGCCATCGAGGGTGTTGGCGCCGTCATTGCCGATCATGTAATTGGCAAGGCCGTTGCCGGTCAGGTTGATCGGATTGGTTGCATCGAAGGCGATCGTGGCCAGGACCTCGACCTCCCAAGTGTCGTTCAGCGCATAGCTGACCGCGCTGAAGATGATGTCGACACCTTCGCCGGGATTCTCGATCACCACGTCGCCCGGATGGTCGACGATGTAATTGTCATTGCCGCCGAGGCCGCGCATCGTGTCGGCGCCGGAGGCCCCACTCAACGTGTCGTCGCCGGGCGTTCCAACAAAATCAGCCATTACTGTCTCGCAATATTGTGCCGGCTCGCAAGCTGGATCAGGCCTCCTGTCGTCGAAAAACCCTTAATTTTCAAGCGCAATCTAACGTTAACGCCGATACACGGCCGCCAGTCTGGCAGCGTTCGTGCTTCGAGCCGCCGCTTACGGCATTATCGATCGCACTTGAAACCGGAGATGACGAAAGACGGGCGCGCCCCGCCTCGCTCAGATCATCGTGAACTCGCTGGCGGTGAGCGCCGGCGCGTTTTGCAGTATCGCGAACAGGATTGCGGAGTGATCGGTGCCGCTGCCGTCGGCGTCGAAGTAGAGATAGCCGGTGGTGTCGTCGTAGACGATCCGGTCGTCGGCATCCGCCGCCGCCGTGCCGACCCGGAACGCATTGGGGTCGAGCGGGCCGTCGGCGAGGCCGAACAGCTCGCTGTCGAGCGCGATCGTGTCGTCGGCCGCGACGAACTCGAAGATGGTGTCGACATTGCCGGCGCCGAGCGCGGTGGTGAACGCGAACCTGTCCTCGCCGGCCCGGCCAACCAGCACGTCGCTGCCGCCCTTGCCGTCCATCGTGTTGGCGCCGTCATTGCCGATCATGTAATTGTCGAGCCCGTTGCCGGTCAGGTCGATCGGAGCGGTCCCGTCGAACGCGATCGTGGCCAGGACCTCGACCTCCCAAAAGTCGTTCAGCGCATAGCTGACCGCGGTGAAGAGGATGTCGACGCCGCCGCCCGCATTCTCGACCGCCTCGTCGCCGGCATCGTAGACGATATAGGTGTCGTTGCCGGCCCGGCCGACCATCACGTCGGCTCCGGCCTTGCCGTCCATCGTGTTGGCGCCGTCATTGCCGATCATGTAATTGGCAAGGCCGTTGCCGGTCAGGTTGATCGGATCGGTGCCGTCGAACGCCCGAGTGGCCAGGACCTCGACCTCCGAGCCGTCGTTCAGCGAATAGCTGACCGCGGTGAAGATGATGTCGACGCCGCCGCCCGGGGCCTCGATCACAACGTCGCCGGCTTGCAGGACATGGTAGGTGTCGTGGCCCTGGCCGCCGGTCATCACGTCGTCGCCGCCGCCGCCGTTGAGCGAGTCGTTGCCGGCGCCGGTGGTGATCGTGTCGACGAGGTTGGCGCCGAAGACCGAGATGCCGAATGTGCCCACCGGCGCATAGGTGACGTTCTGCTGCGAACCGGTCTGGCCGATGACGGTGAGCCCGCCCACGTCATAGGTGACCGTGCCGCTATAGCTTCCCGCCGCCAGCCGGATGTTGTCGCCCGTAACCGCCGAGTCCGAAGCCGCCTGGATCGTGGCGAAGCCGGTCGAGCCGACCAGAAGGTTGCGCTGACCCGAACCCTCGACCGCGATCTCCACGTTGCGGAGGATGTCGCTGCCCTCGAATGAGGTGGCCACCCAGCCGACCAGGGTGTCGGTGAAGCCGGGAGAACCGGCGAAGAACGCCGTGTCGATCCCCGCGCCGCCGTCGAGCAGGTCGTTGCCGGCGCCGCCGGTGAGCCCGTCGCCGCCGCCATTGCCGTAGAGAAGGTCCTCGCCGCCATGGCCGGCGATGAGGTTGACGCCGTCATTGCCCTCGATCCGGTTGTCGATCTCGTTGCCGGCAAGGTCGATCGCGCCGAGGCCGGCCGCATTGGTCGTGGTCAGGGTCTCGACGCTGAGGCCCGCGGCCAGCGTGTAGCTGACGGCGGTGCGGATCGTGTCGTTGCCCTCGCCCGCCACCTCGACGACGGTGTCGCCGGCATTGTCGACGGCATAGCTGTCGTTGCCGGCAAAGCCGGTCATCGTGTCGGCGCCGATGCCGCCGTCGAGCGTATCCGCGCCCGGCGTGCCGAGCAGGATGTCGCCGTCCGAATCGAGCCCGGAGATGGTGATCGTCACCGTCACCTCGTTGCCGTTCACCAAAGTGTAGGTGAAGCTGTCCGTGTCGGTGAGGTTGGACGCGCCCGAAAGCGGCCCGGGCAGCGTCTCGAACGCATCCAGCGGATGATAGTCGAACGAGCCGTCGCTGTTCAGCGTCAGCTCAGCGCCCGACGGCAGCAGGATCGTATCGCCGACATCGCCGGCCGAACCGTTGACCGCGCCAACCTCGAGCGCCGGGCCGTCGACATCGCCGTCCGGGGTGGTCGGATTGGCGAGGAACACATTGCCGCTCACCATCGTATCCTCGTCGGTCGCGAACGCGTCGGGCTGCGCCACCGCCGAATCGTCGAGCGGAGTGATCGTCACGGTCGAGGTCGCGACCGCGCTGGTCAGCATCCCGTCCTCGACCGTTACAGTGATCGTCCGAGTCGGATCGGTGCCGCCGAAGGTCGGATCCTGGCTGGTCGTCGAATAGAGCACTTGCGCGATCGCCGCCGCATAGTCCGCCGTCGAGGCCGGGCCCGACAAGGTGACCACGATCTGCCCGGCCGGAGTGGTGGTGACAGCGTTTATGCCGCCCGGCAGCGGCAGGGTGACGGTCAGCGCGTCGCCCGCCACCGCATCGGTCAGCGTGATCGTCGCGCTCTCGATCAGGTCGCCCGTCACCTCATTGGGATCGGAGACGGCGATCGAGCTGCCGATCGACACGCCGGGCGCGTCCTCGGTGTAGGAGACCGCGGCATTGAGGCCGGCGCCGGCGCCGTTCAGGTCGACCTCGGGCGCGAGGTTGTCGGGAGTGACATTGATCGTCATCGTCCGGGGCGTCGGATCGGTGTCGACGCCGCCGTTGAGAACGCCGCCGCCGTCCTGCACCCGGAAGGTGAAGGTCGTGTAGGGCGCGCCGAACCCGTCGGGATCGGGCTGGAAGGTCAGCATGCCGGCGTTGATCGCCGAGACCGCGATGAAGTCGCCGGCAAGGACCGGCGCGCCGTTCAGGAGGATGTCGCCCGCCGCCGGCAGCGTCGCGATCTGAACCGCGAAGAAGCCGTGGCCCTCGACCGGGTCGGAGAAGTTGAAGTCGGCCGCGGTGAAGACGTAGGGATCGTCCTCGCTGCCGGTCACCGAACCGCCCGTGCTCGACGGCGCGTCGTTGACCGGATTGATGGTGATCGCGACCATGTCGGTGTCGATGATCGCGCCGCCGGTCCCGCTATTGCCGTTGTCGCTGGTGCTGACGGAGAGGTTGCGGGCGCCGTTGGCGTGGGCGGGCGGGGCGTAGCTGAGCCCGTCGAGCGCCGCGTTGACCTCGGCGACGCTGCCGGTCAGCACGATGTTGTTGGTGCCGTTGCCGGGGAAGCTGGTCAGCCCGGCCGTCGTCGCCAGGGTCAGCACGCCGTCGGCGACCGCCAGAGTGACGGTGACGTCGCCCGGATCGGCGTCGAGGTCGGCGACGCTGATCGCATTGCCGTTGACGGTGCTGAAGACGAGCGTGCCGTCCTCGTTGAACACCTGCGTCGCCGCAGGCACGCTGTTGACCGGCCCGTCGTTGATCGCGCCGACGTTGAAGGTCAAAGTGTTCGCGCCCTGGTCGGTGTCCTGGCCGCCGCCGGCGGTGCCGCCGTCGTCGCGCACCTGGAAGTCGAAGCTCGCATAAGGCGACCCGTTCTCATGCGCGTCGGGATGGAAGACGAGCAGCCCCGCCGTGATGTCGGCCTCGCTCACGAACGTTCCCGCCACCGCGATCGCGACCCCGTTCAGCCGCAACTCGCCGTTGGTCGGCAGCGCCGTGATCACCACGCCCGCAAAAGCGTCGCCCTCGGCCGGATCGCTGAAGCCGAAATCCGCCTCCGCCAAAGGCCGCGAACCATCCTCCGACATCACGATCGTCGCATCCGCGCCCGAAGGCGCGTCGTTCAGCGGCGTCACGGTAACGGTCTTGGTCGCGAAATTGCTGACGTTGGTGCCGTCGGTGACGCTGAAACTGACGATGCGGTCGTCCGGGGTCGGGTCTTCGGACGAGTTGCTGTAGGTCACCGCGCGCAGCGCATTCTGCCATTGCTGCAGGGTCGCGGTCGAGCCCGCCGATTCGAGATTGATCGAGGTGGGGCCGCTCGCGACGATGGCGATATTGCCGTAGAGCGCGGCGTTGTCGTTGACGAAGCTGAGCACTTCGCCGACCCCGACGCCCGAGCCGGAGACGCTGACCACGGCGTTGAACAGGGTCGGATTGTCGACATCGTCCAGGGTAAGGCTCGGGTCGATGACGACCGGCGTCCCTTCGGTGAAGCTCGTCGTGCCGGCGCTGGTCGTGACCACGGGCGCGTCGTTGACCGGTTGGACGACGACGGTCGATTCGATGGACAAGGCGGTGCTATTGTTGCTCGAGCCCGAATCGACCACCTCGGTGATGGTGACGAGGCGCGTGCCGGCGGTCGGGTTCTGGCTGGCGTTGGAATAGGCCAGGCCGTCGACCAGCGTCTGCAGCGCCGCTTCGCTGAGCGAGGCGCCCGAGAAGGTCACCGTCGCGGTGCCGGCGGTGACCGAGACGGTCACGGTCAGGCCGTTGGTCGCCGTGCCGACGACGCTGTTGCCGTCGGTCAAGGCGAGGTTCGAGCCGTCGATGCTCAAAATCTCGCTCGCGCCGTCGGCGACGTTGCTCACGGTGAGGGTGAGCGAGGCGAAGGTCTGGGCGGCTTCGACCGTATCGGCGGTGACGGTGCCGAACAGGTTGGCGGCGGCGCCTCCCTCGGTGAAGGTCGGGTCCGTGCCGGTCGCGGTCAGAGTCGGCGCGTCGTTGATCGCGACCACTGTGACGGTGACGGTCTCGGTGCCGATGCCGCCCACGCCGTCGGCGACGCTAACCGCGACGGTCCGAGCTCCCGCGGCGGGATCGACGCCGCCGCTGTTGAAATAGGTCAGCGCCTGGATGAGGAGCGACACGTTCGCCGGCGTCGCGTCGGTCGTGTTGAACGAAATGACGAGGTCGTTGCCGCCGGACCCGTTCGAAGTGACGGTGCCGATCGCCGTGCCGTTGACCGAAACGACCGAGTTGACGTTGGTTCCGTCGGAGAGGGTCACGACTCCGGTGCTGAGGCCGAGCACGTCCTGCGCCGCGACTTCGCCGACAGTGATCGACGCGGTCAGGCTGCCGCCGTTGAAATGGGCGTTGTCGCCGTCGCTGACCGTCGCCGCGAGCTCGGGCGCGCTCGAATCGTCGAGCAGGACCGCCGCGCCGCCTTCGGTGAAGGTCGCCGAGTCGCCGCTGAGATCGGCGATGACCGGGTCGAGATTGTCGGGCTCGACGTTGATCGTGATCGTGTTGGCGCTCTGGTTGGTATCGACCCCGCCGTTCAGAATGCCGCCGTCGTCGCGGACCTGGAAGGTGAAGCTGGCATAAGCGTCGCCGGATTCGTCCGGATCGGCCAGGAAGGTGAGCAGGCCGGCCGCGATATCGGCGGCGGTGATGAAGGTGCCGGCAACGGTGATGTTGACGCCGTTGAGCCGAAGATCGCCCTCGACCGGCAGCGTGGTCAGCACGATTCCGGCGAAATCGTCGAGGTCGATCGGATCGGTGAAGCCGAAATCGCCGGTCAGGAAGACGTAGGGATCGTCCTCGCTCGCGACCACCGTCTTGTCGGCGCCCGCCGGCTCGTCGTTGACCGAGTTGATGGTGATCGCGATCTGGTCGCTGTCCTGCTCGTCATTGGCGCCGCCGGTGTTGCCCGGATCGTCGCCGGTCGCGCCGCCGTCATTGGTGGTGACGGTCAAAGTGCGCGGACCGTTGGCGTTGACCGGCGGCGTATAGCTGAGGCCCTGGAGGGCGTCGTTGATCTCGGCGAGCGTTCCGACCAGAGTCAGGCTGTTGGTCCCCTCGCCGGTGACTGCGAGGCCGGCCATGACCGCGCCGACGCTGAGCGCGCCGTCGGCGATCGAGACGGTGGTGGTGAGGTTGGCGCCGCCGGCGTCGACGTCTGCAACGCTGATCACATTGGCGTTGGCGGTCGAGAAGACCAGCGTGCCGCCCTCGTTGAGGCTTGCCGCGGCCGGCGCGGTGTGGAGCGGCGCGTCGTTGATCGGATAGACGTTGAACGTGTAGGTATCGGCGTTGGGATCCTGGTTGACGTTGGCGCCCCCGGTCGCGCCGTCGTCGCGCACCTTGAAAGTGAAGGTCGCATAGGGCGTGCCGTTGCCGTCCGCCACGGGGCGGTAGCGAAGCTTGCCGTCGGCGATGTCCAGCGCCGTGACGAACTGCCCCGCCGTGACCGCGACCTCGGTGATTCCGTCAGCGGCATAAAAGAGGGTGCCGGCGGTCGCGAGAGTAACGATCTCGACTCCCGCGAAATTGTTGCCGTCAATGTCGGAGAAGCCGAACCAGTAGTCGCCGTGGGAGACACCGTTCGTGAACGAGAACAGGTTGTCCTCGTAGAGCGCCACCGTCATGTTGGTGCCTTGCGGCGCGTCGTTGACCGGATCGACGTTGAGCGTGCTGGTCACGTTCAGCGTGTCGACGCCGCCGTTCAGGGTGCCGTCGCCGTCGACCAGGGTCCAGGTGATGGTTCGGTTGCCGTCGGTCGGGGAGTCGCCGGCGCTGTTATTGTAGGCGATCGCCCGGATCAGCTCGGTCACCGTCGCCGGAGTCGCGTCCGGATTGAGGGTGAAGACGAGATTGCCGCCGCCGGCGCCGCCGCCCACATAGGTGGCGATCTGGGTTCCGCCGACGGAGACGGTGTTGGCGGTGAAGGTGACGGTGCCGACCGTCCGGATGACGAGCTGGTCCTCGGCGGCGACGAGGCCGGCGGTGATCGCGACGGTCAGCGTGCCGGTGTCGAAATTCGGGCTGTCGACGTTGGCGACGGTGGCGTTCGAGCCGACGTTCGAGCAAGGCGGCCAAAGCCTGCTGCTCGGTATAGGTCGCGGTGTCGCCCGACAGGTTGGTCGAGGTCGGAGCGTCGTTGACCGGGGTGACGTCCTGGCTGAGCACGACGGTGCCGGTCGAATAGCGGGTGATGCCGCCGGTCGCGCCGCCACCGGAGAGGTTGACGTCGTCGCCATTGAGGAAGGGGCCGCCCGAACTGTCGACGAGGTGGACGGTCAGCGTCGGGGCGGCGCCGTTGAAGTTGAGCGCCGGGGTGAAGCGAATCGCGGTGCCGGCGTTGATCAGCTGCGCCGAGGCGAGGCTGGCCGCGCCGATGTCGACCCAGATCGCGCCGTTGAAATACTGCCACTGCCCCGTCGCGCCCGAGGAGCCGTTGGCGACGACGGCGATTCCGGCGAGCGTGTTGGCGACCGATCCGGTCGGGTTGCCGCCGGTCTGCTGCTGGTCGAGCGCGTCGGAGAAGCTGGCGTTGAACAGGCTGGTCACCGTCTCGCCGGCGGGGCTCGGAACGTCCTCGAGGATGGTCGCCGCGGCCTGGGTCGCGTCGGTCACGGTCGGAGCGTCGTTGACGTTGGCGAGGTTGAGGACCTTGACGTCCTGGTCCGCCTCGGTGGTGCCGGTGCCGCTATTGCCCGGATCGTTGCCGTTATTGCCCAGATCGTCGGTGGTGATGGTGAGGTTGGTCGCTCCGTTATAATTGGCCGGCGGAGTGTAGATCAGGCCGTTCGGCGCCGCCGCCACCGCCGGCGGACCGGTGAAGGCGGGGCTCATCGCCGCCAGCGTGGTGTTGATCTGGTTCTGGGTGGCGGTGATGACGATCGTGCCGGTGCCGTTGCCGCTGATCACGTCGGCGGGCTGGATGCCGCCGGCCACGTCGGTCCGGATGGTCAGCGTGCCGATGCCCACGGACAGTGTGACATTGATGTCCTCATTGGCCGGATCGGCGTCGACGTCGAACACCGAGATGCCGGTGACGGCGTTGCGCGGGGCGGTCGGCGGTATGCCCTCCGCGCCGGCATGGCCGGTCGTGTCCTCGGTGAAGTTCATCGCCGCGCCGGGCGTGTTGACCGGGGCGTCGTTGATTCCGGTGACGGTGACATTGGTGTGGATCTCGTCCGAATAGAGCAGGCCGTCGAACACCGAGACGGAGACGATTCGGCTGGTCGCATTGCCGTAGGCGGTGACGTTGTCGCCGCTGGTGTTGAAGGTGACGAGGTTCAGCGCCGCGGCATATTCGGCGACCGTCGCAGCGCCGCTCAGGGTCATCTGGCCGGTGGTGGAATCGTAATTGTAGGTGATCCCCGAGCCGGGCATCGTACCGCTGAGGTTGGTGCTGATCCTGAGATGGTCCTGATGGGTCGCGCCGAACTGGAAATTGCTCGAGATGCGCACGAGCGCGCCGAGCAGCTCGTCGCCGCCGGCCGTGTCGAGGTCGGACGCGGCGATCGCGCTGTAGAGCAGAGGAGAGTTGGTGTTGCCGGATCCGGGGGTGATGCTCGCCTCGGTCACCGCCGCGGCGAGCGAGTTGCCGGTCAGCGTCGGCGCGTTCTGGATGCTCAGCGCCTGCGGGCCGAGGCCCTGGATGTTGGCGACGTTCGCGAACAAAGTGGGGGCGCCGCCGGCCAGGTTGCCGACCCAGACTTCCTGGTCGTCGGCGGCGACGCCGGGGCCGCCGGTGACGTCGCTGATATAATATTTGTTATTGACCGTATCGACCTCGACATAGCGCAGCAGGCCGTCCGTGGCGTTGACCCCGTCCTGCCGCCAGACGCTGTTATGGACGCCGGTCGGGTTGCTGATCGTCGCATAGGACCAGACGCCGCCCTGCTGGGTCTGCGGCGGCGTGCCGCTATTGGCGTCATGGTCCATCGAGACGCTGTAGGTGGTGAAATAGAGGATCTTGGTGTCGGGATCGATGTGAATGCCGCGAAGCGCGCCATGCTCCTCCGGAAAGGCCTCCGGATCGGCATTGGGGTTGGCGACGCCGGTGACATCGGTGTCGTTCTGGTCGATCGGCATCTGGGTGGCGGTCAGGCCGGTCGCGGTCGGCGTGATGCCAGCGACCGTATAGAGGAAGTTGCGGTTGATGTTGTCGCTTCCGAACACCGACTGGATCGAGCTGTTGGTGATGTAGGCGGTACCGTTGCCGCTGCCGTTCAGGTCGAGGACGAAGTCCTGGACGAAGACGTTGACGCCGAGATCCGACACCACTTCCGGCGTCTGCGCGGCCGTGTTGTAGTCGATCCGCAGCAGCTCCGTGCCGATGCCGAAATAGACGAGGCCGTTCGCCTTATCGAGCTGCAGCGCGATGATGCCGATGCCGACCGTCGTGTCCCGATAGAGGATCGTCGCCTGCGGCGGCACGCCCGGATTGTTGAGGAAATCCGAGATGTTGTATTGGAGGATGCGGTTTTCGCCGGTGCCGTTGGAATCGGCGACGAACACCTTGTTGCCGACCGTGTCGAAGGCGATGTCGTTGGGATGGAAGACGCGGAAGGTGTTGGTCGTGCCGTTGCCGTTGTTGCTGGTGTTCTGAAGAATATGGACGATGTCCTCGGCGGTGAAGCTGGCGCCGTCGCGGCTGAGCCGGACGAGCGCCTCGCCGCCGCCCGAGGCCGCGACCCAGATCTGCTGGTCGGGCGCGTTCGCGAAGCTGCCCGTATGGGCGACCTGCATACTGTTGTCGTTGCCGACCCAGTCGTTGGAATCGGCGATCGAATCGAGCAGCGGGATCGCATTGTGGTTGTGGCCGCGGCCCGCCCAGCTCGCATTGTCCTGGGCGACGGCGACCGCGCTGTTGGCGGCGACGCTGAGGCCGGTGCCGGTGAGGTTGCCGTTGAACGTGGTGTTGTTGTCGGCGATGTCGGCGGCGAACAGGAAGACGGTCGGGGCGTTGATTGCGCCCTGATAGGCGTAGATCGTCTCGCCGGTGTCGACGAGGTCGATGCCGACCCCGTTGAGCTGGGCGGTGGTGATGTGGACGACCGTGCCGGCGGGCAGGTTGGCGCCGGCGGTGTAGACGAAGGTGTCCTCGTCGGCGCTGTCCCCGGCGAAGGCGGTGCCGTTCCACGCCTTGTCGGTGAAGAAGATCGTGGTGCCGCTGCCGATCGGCGCGAGCAGGAGGAAGCTGATCGTGTCCTTGTCCGGATTGCTCGTATCCTCGGCATTGTAGCCGACGATGGCGATCTGCGCCGTGCTCAGGGTCGTCGGGACGAAGATCGGGTTCGGCGGGGCCGAGATCGCGCCGGGAGGAGAGGGTTCGTCCGCCGCGGCCTGGAGCGCCATACGCACGCCCGCGCGCGCGATGGCGGCCTCGTCGCCCATGCCGCCGAATCGCTCCCAGCCGAACGTTTCCAGCCGATAGCCGTCATCGCTCCTGGCATAGGACCGCATGATGCGCGAATGGATCGACATGATTAACCCCACCCTTGTCTGAGGAAGCCTCCCTCAAATGAGGGCCGGCTCCGATTTATCCTGTCATAATGGCACACTAGCCGAATGGCCGCTAGGGGTTGATGCCCGGCAAAGTAATCGATCCGGTCTATACGTTGAAATTACGGTAGCGCCACTCCTGAAACGCCCGGCTCCCCAAAAATTTTTTTGACAATTGTTCGAAGTTGTAAGCGGTTAGAGCCTGCCGCTCATGGGCATTTGACAGCCGCCCGAATCAGGGACACATTGCACGCCCAGGGGGGAAGTGACTCGATGCTCGTGCACGCCACGCCGCGCCAAATCTTGCGGGGTTTCCCGATGAAACCCGGCGCCGCGGCCCTCCGCATCCTTCCGGCCGGGATCGTCCGCGGCCGCTTTTCCTCTTCAGAACGGGAGTAGCTCGATGGGACAGCCCTTTGTCGGTGAGATCCGCATGTTCGCCGGGAATTTCGCGCCCAATGGCTGGATGTTCTGCGAGGGAGCGACGCTCCCGATCGCCGAGAACGAAGTGCTGTTCCAGCTGATCGGCACCACTTATGGCGGCGACGGCGAGGAGACCTTCAACCTGCCCAACCTCGCCAGCCGCGTGCCGATCCACATGGGTACCGGCAAGGACGGCACCACCTACCAGCTCGGCGAGATGGCCGGCACCGAGCAGGAAACGCTGACCGTCCAGCAGATCCCCCTTCACACCCATCCGGTGGTCGCGTCGAATGCCGCCGCCACGCTTTCGCCAAACAACGCGACCTTCGCGGTGGCGAATTCCACCCAAGCCGGAACGCTGATCTACAACGACGCCGACGATCCCAGCACGACGCTCAATCCGCAGGGGATCAACCCGGCCGGCGGCAGCCAGCCGCACGAGAACACTCAGCCGTTCCTGTGCATCAACTTCATCATCTCTCTGTTCGGGGTCTTCCCCAGCCAGACCTGAGGATCGCCGCCGCACCCGTTTCTCTCTCTCCGGAGACCGCAAATGTCCGATCAATTCCTCGCCGAGATCCGCATCTTCCCGTTCAACTTCCCGCCGACCGGCTGGGCGTTCTGCAACGGCCAGCTGATGCCGCTCTCGCAGAACACGGCGCTGTTCGCGCTGCTCGGCACCACCTATGGCGGCGACGGCAAGTCGACCTTCGCCCTGCCCAACATGCAGGACAATGCGCCGATGCAGCCCGGCCAGGGCCAGGGCCTGTCGCTGCGCGACCTCGGCGAGATGTCGGGGGTAGAGAGCATCACCCTGCTCGAATCCGAAATACCGTTCCACACCCACGCGCTTCAGGCGGTGACCGCCGACGCCACCGTCGCCAGCCCCGATGGGGCCATATTGTCGCAGGGCGTCTGGAACTTCCAGGGCGATAGCGGCGTGATCGCCATGTACACGACCACCGCACCCAACGTGAACATGGCGCCCACCACGATCGCCGTGGCCGGCGGCGGCCTGCCGCACAACAACATGCAGCCCTATCTGACGCTCAACTTCTGCATCGCTTTGCAGGGCATCTTCCCGCAGCGGCCATGAGCCGCAGACCCAACCCGCCGGCCGAGGCCGTCCGATAGATCGATCGCTTGAAGGAACAGAGAAATGTCCGAACCCTTCCTCTCCGAGATCAAGGTCGTCTCCTTCAACTTCGCCCCCAAGGGCTGGGCGATGTGCAACGGCCAGCTCTTGCCGATCAACCAGAACCAGGCATTGTTCTCGCTGCTCGGCACGACCTATGGCGGCAACGGCCAGACCAACTTCGCCTTGCCCAACCTCCGCGGCCAGGTGCCGATCCATTTCGGCGGCTCCCACGATCTCGGCGAGGCGGCGGGGACGACCTCGGTCACCATCACCCAGCAGACCATGGCGTCGCACATCCACATCGCGCGGGCGACGAACAGCCCGGCCCCGGCCGACATCGGCGGCGTGACGCCCGACAGCACCAAGTTCCTGGCTCAGGGCCTGGTTTCGCTGCCCAACAACCAGACGACCGCGGGCAACATCTACGGCACCGGCGGCGGTGTCGTGGCGATGAAGCCGAACGCGCTGACCAGCGTCGGCGGCAGCCAGCCGCACAACAATATGATGCCCTATCTGACGCTCAACTTCATCATCGCGCTCATAGGCATCTTCCCCTCGCGCAACTAGGGTAGCTCGGACCGGAAATCGACGGCGCGGCATTGGGTCGACAGGTCGGCCGTGTGCGGGCCGGTGACGCCCGGGCCGGCGGCGCGCCATAAGGCGATCTCGACTTCCTCGAACGCGTCCGGCGTCAGCCCTGTCACTTCGAGCCAGGCCAGCGCCTCGCCATAAAAGCGTTCGCAGCGCTGGGCCGGGCGGATCAGCCGATCGCCGAGCCGGAGCGGCCGCCCGCCCGGCCGGGCGCTTCGGCAGTCGGACTTGATCGGGTTCAGCTTGTGCGGGGTCCACGGCCCGGCGAGCGCGGGCGCGTGCCAGGCATTGAGCTCGTCCCAGTCCGACCCGCCCGGCGTCGGCACGGCCGCGAACAGCCAGAGGAGCCCGTCATGCTCGAACAGGGTGGAATCGAACAGTGCGTGATCCTCGAGCAGGGTCCGTTCGAGCTGCCAGCCGTTCGGGAAATCGACGGCCCGGTAGAGCTCGACGCCGCCGCGGCTGCCGCTCTCCGGCATCAGGTAGACTTCCCCCTCGTGCCGGAAGACATAGGGGTAGGACAGGTGCCAGGGCCGCTCCAGCACGGTGCGGAACGCAGGCGGCGCCTCGCCCCGCTTCATCTCGGCGCAGACGATGACCCCCTTGCCGGAGGCATAGGGATAGGCCTCGGCGAACAGGAAATGGCGGCCCCCATCCTCGATGACGAACGGGTCGGCGTAGAAGACCTGCGGATCGGTCGGCAGCGGCGTGTAGGCGCCGAGGTCGAATCCCGCGAGATCCACTGGCCCGTCGACCCATTGGAGCGCGATGTTCCAGTGGCGCCGGACCGGGCTCCGGCGCAGCGGCGCCAGCGCCCGCCCCGCGATCCGCCGCGCGTCCTTCGCCAGCTGGCGCGGAAGGCTGAAGGCCGCGGCGGCCCGCCGCGGCCTGTCGCGGAGCGGCGACGCGGCGCCGGCGAGCGCTCGCAGCAGCAGCGCCTCCACCCGCGCGAACACGGTGGCGAGCCGGTCGCCGTCGCCGATCGCGGCATAGGAGGAAGCGACGATCTCCTCGCCGTCGACGATGTCGAGCAGCGGACATTCGCCGCGCTGCAGCCGGGCGGCGAGCGCTTTGCTGTCCGGCGATCCGTCATAGAGCGGGCGCAGCGTCCGCTCGGGGCGGACGGCGCCCGTTTCGGAGAGGTCGATGACCAGGTCGAACGGGGCCGCCGCGACGACATCATGGCTTTGCGCCAGCCGGCCCGCCAGCCGGTCATGCCAGTCCTGCCGCCGCCGCGGCAGCAGAAGCAGGACCCGCTGGCGCTCAGCCATCGCGCATCCTGAGGTCGTCGACGCAGCGGCCGGCGGTCCTGCCGTCCCAATATTCCGGGCGCCGCGGCCGGGCGTCGCCGCGGGCCAGCGCCTCGCCGAGCAGGGCCGGAAGGCTCTCCGGCGTCGCCAGCCGGTTGGTCCCCTCCTCCACCGTGATCGGCCGCTCGGTATTCTCGCGCAGGGTGAAGCAGGGGATGCCGAGATAGGTGGTCTCTTCCTGCAGTCCGCCCGAATCGGTGATCACCGCGCCGGCGCCGAGCACCAGGCTCATGAAGCCGATATAGGGCGCCGGCGCGATCAGTCGGACGCCGGCGTCCGCGAGCGTCCGGTCGAGGCCGGCCGCCGCCAGCCGCTCGGCGGTGCGGGGATGGACCGGAAAGACGATCGGCAGCCTGGACTGGACCTGGCCGAGCGCCTCGACGAGGCGCCGAAGCTGCTCCGGATCGTCGACGTTGGAAGGGCGGTGCAGGGTGACGACGGCGTAACCACCCCGCGCCAGCCCCAGTGCGCCGGGCATGTCCGCCGCCTCGATCGCGGGACGGCTCATCTCGAAGCTGTCGAGCATGATGTTGCCGACGCGGGCGATCCGCTCCGCCGGAATGCCCTCGGCGAGCAGGTTGCGGTCGGCGTCGGGCGAGGGAGTCCAGAGGACGTCGCAGAGGACGTCGGTGGCGAGCCGGTTAAGCTCCTCGGGCATCCGCCGGTCGCGCGAGCGAAGGCCCGCTTCGAGATGGACGGTCGATATGCCGAGCTTGGTCCCGACCAGGGCGCAGGCCACGGTCGAATTGACGTCGCCGACGACGACCAGCCAGTCCGGCCGGTGCGCCTCGGCGACCGCCCCGTAAGCGACCATCACCCGCCCGGTCTGCTCGGCATGGCTGCCCGAGCCGATGCCGAGATGGAAATCCGGTTCCGGCAGGCCGAGGTCGGTCAGGAAGGCGGCCGACATGTTGGCGTCGTAATGCTGGCCGGTATGGACCAGCTCGGGCGCATAATCGCCGCTCGCCTTCAGCGCGTGCCAGAGCGGCGCCACCTTCATGAAATTGGGCCGCGCGGCGGCGATCAGATGAACGATGCGAACGGGCAAGACCGGCTCCTCCAGCTGCGCCTGTCGACAAGAAAGCGGCGCGGGTCAACTCCATGCGCCGCCCGCCTTGTGGTCGGCGGTTCGGGAAACTAGAGCAAGGGGCGATGGCCGCACATCGTCTCCGAGCAGTGCCGGTCGAGCGGGTCTGGGGCCGGCGCGACCTTCCGGCGGGCTTCCCGCGCGCGCCGGGCGGCGCGCCGACCGGCGAGATCCGGTTCGAGGCGGCGACCGAGGCCGAACTGCTGGTCAAATATCTGTTCACCTCGGAGCGGCTCTCGATCCAGGTCCATCCCGACGACGAGGCGGCCCGGGCGCGGGGCCTCCCGCGCGGCAAGGACGAGGCCTGGTTCGTGCTCGACGCCGAGCCCGACGCGGCGATCGGCCTCGGCCTGACCCGCAAGGTCCCGAGCGACGAGCTGCGCCGGGCGGCGCTCGACGGCAGCATCGAGACATTGCTCGACTGGCGGCCCGTGGCGAAGGGCGACGTCTTCTATTCGCCGGCCGGCACCATCCACGCCATCGGCGGCGGCATCGCGCTGATCGAGGTCCAGCAGAATCTCGACCTCACCTACCGGCTCTACGATTATGGCCGGCCGCGCGAGCTTCACCTCGACGAAGCGCTGGCCGTGGCGACGCTCGGCCCCTGGTCGCCGCCGTTCGCGCCGATCGCCGGGCCGCCGGGCCGGCAGATTTTCGCCGCCGGCGACGCCTTCACGCTCGAGCGGTGGACGGCGGGCGGCGAGATCGGGGACGAGGCGGTGGTGGTGCCGATTGCGTCGGGCGGCGCCATCGACGGCGAAGAGCTCGTCGCCGGCTCGGTCTGGTCGGTGGCGGGGAGGGCCGAGATTGCGGGCGACGGCATCGACCTGCTGGTCGCCATTTCCGCCTAGAGCTTGGTGCGCAGGCTCCACAGCTCGGGGAAGGCGCGCTTGGCGAGGGTGGACTGGAGATAGGGAACGCCCGGCGTGCCGCCGGTGCCGCGCTTGAGGCCGATGATCCGTTCGACCGTCACGACATGCTTGTGGCGCCAGGCCGCCATCGCGTCGTCTATGTCGATCAGCTTCTCGGCGAACTGGTAGAAGCGCCACCACGCCGTCGTGTCGCGATAGACCTCGGCCCAGGCGTCCTCGACCGCCTCGCTCGGCCGATAGGCCTGGCTCCAGTCCCGGTCGAGCGCCTCGGCGGGCATCGGCACGCCGGCGCGGGCGAGCGCGGCATTGGCTTCGTCCCAGAGGCTCGGCGCGTGGAGCGCGTCGGATAGCGCTTTATGCTGCGCCGATCCCTCCTCCTGGAAGCGCAGATGGCCGGCCTCCTTGAGGCCGAGCAGATATTCGAACTCGCGGAACTGGGCGGACTGGAAGCCGCTCGACGTGCCGAGCACGCCCCGGAAGGTCATGTAGTCGGTCGGCGTCAGCGTCGTCAGCACGTCCCAGGAGAGGGTCATCACCGCCTGGATCCGCGACACGCGGGAAAGGTTCTTGTGGACCTCGAGCAGCTTGTCGTCGCGGACGAGCGCGAGCGCGAGCCTGAGCTCGTGGACGATCTGCTTGAGCCACAATTCCTTGGTCTGGTGGATGACGATGAACAGAAGCTCGTCATGATGGTCGGAAATCGGATGCTGGGCCGAGAGCAGCGGCCCCAGCGTCAGATAATGGCCGTAGGTCATGTCTTCGGGCTTGGTCATGGCGCCCGCGTCTACCATGCCCGCCGCGCGCATCAAACGAGCGTTTCGCGCGTTAAACGATCGTCAATCCAGTCATGAAAAGGTGCGGCCATGAAGCGGGCCATCGCCTCGCCTGTCCTCCGGGGGCTTTCCGGGATTTTCGGCATCCTCCTCCTCGCCGGCTGCGGCGGCGGGGGCGGCGGCAACCAGCCCGGACCGCAACCCAGCCAGCCGCCCTCGATCACCTCGCCGGCGAGCGCGAACGTGGCCGAGAACAGCGTCGGCACGATCTACACCGCCACCGCGACCGATCCCGACGGCGACGCTTTGACTTTCTCGCTGTCGGGCGGCGCCGACCAGACCGCGTTCGCGATCACCGCGGCCGGCGCGCTTTCCTTCGCCCGGATCCCCGACTTCGAGTTTCCGACCGACGCCGACCAGAACAACGTCTATCAGGTCCAGCTTTCGGTGAGCGACGGCACGACCAGCGCCGTCCTCAACCTCGCGGTCACCGTCACCAATGTCGGCCCCGACGCGTTCGAGGTCACCCGCGTCGGCGCCGGCTTCGTCGCGCCGCTCTATCTGACCAGCGTGCCCGACGGATCGGGCCGGGTGTTCGTGGTGGAGAAGGCCGGCCGGATACGGATCCTCAACCCGGCCAGCGGCGCGATCGCGGCGACGCCGTTCTTCGACGCCGTCGCCGAGATCGACGACAGCGGCGAGCGCGGCCTGCTCGGCCTGGCGCTCGCCCCCGATTTCGCCACCAGCCGTACCTTCTACGTCTTCCTGACCATCCCCGGCGGGCAGATTCAGGTCCGGCGCTACCGGACTCTGGCCGGCAATCCGAACCAGGCCGATCCGACGACCGCGGACATCATCCTGGCGATCAACCATTCGGCCGGCAACCACAATGGCGGCTGGCTGGAGTTCGGGCCGGACGGCCTGCTCTATCTGGCGGTCGGCGACGACGCGCTCCCCGCCAACGCGCAGAACATGAACGTGCTGACCGGCAAGATCCTGCGCATCGACCCGCGGACCGACGCCTTCCCGGCCGACCCGCTGCGCGACTATGCCATCCCCGCCGGCAATCCGTTCGCGCAGGCCGGCGGGCGGCCCGAAATCTGGGCCGCGGGCCTCAGGAACCCGTTCCGCGCCAGCTTCGACCCGCTCACCCAGAATCTGTGGATCGGCGACGTCGGCCAGAATGAGCGCGAGGAGATCGACCTGATGCGCCCGGCCAACGGCGGCGCCAATTTCGGTTGGCCGAACTTCGAGGGGACGGCGATCTTCAACGGCCCCGCGACGCCCGGCCTGGTCCCGCCGGTCGCCGAATATCTGCACGGCGTCGGCGGCCCCCGCGAGGGCTTCTCGGTGACCGGCGGCTACGTCTACCGGGGCCCGGTCGAATCGCTGCGCGGCCACTACATCTTCGGCGACTTCATCACCGCCAACATCTGGTCGATCCCGATCGCGCGAATCAGCCTCGGCACGACCATCCCGAGCAGCCAGTTCATCCTGCGCAACGCGGCGTTCGCGCCCAGCCAGGGAACGATCGACAACATATCGAGCTTCGGCGTCGACCAGGCCGGCAATCTCTACATCGTCGATTTCCAGGGCGAAATCTTCCGGGTCGAGGCGCGGTAGGGACAGTCCCTTTCCGCACGGCGAGCTCGAGCTTGCTGCCGGCCATGCCGGAAAGTGACTGTCCCTTCAGAGCCGTTCGGCGGTCGAGACGACGTCGGTCGCCCTCAGCGCGGCCAGGATCCGCATCAGGTGCTGGACGTCGTGCACCTCGATGTCGAGGTGGAAGGTGTGGAACGAGCCGTCGCGCGAGGTCTGGTCCATGCTGACGATGTTGGCGCCATGGCTGCCGAGGATGCCGGCGACGACTGCCAGCGAGCCCGGCTCGTTCTTGATGACGATGGCGAGGCGCGCGGCGCCGCCGTCGGATTGGTCGCCCCAGGCGAGATCGACCCAGTCGGCGTCGACGCCGTCGGCGAGACTTTCGCAGCCGATGACGTGGACCTCGATCCCCTCGCCCTCGCGCCGAAGGCCGACGATCCGGTCTCCGGGGATCGGGTGACAGCATTCGGCGAGCTGGAACGCCACGCCCGGCGTCAGGCCCTTGATCGAGATGGCGGTGCGCTGCGGCGGCGGCTTGACGCCGTCCCTGGTCGCCGATCCCGGCATGAGGGCTTCCATCACCGACACGTCGTCGACCCGCTTCAGCGCGATCGCCTCCATCAGCGCCTCGTCATTGGGCAGATGGAGGCGGCGCAGCGCCTCGGCGATCGCCTCCCAGCCCAAAGGCGCCGGCAGCCGCTGGACGATCTCGTCGAAAATCTTGCGGCCGAGCGCGACCGTCTCCTCGCGCTCCTTGGACTTCACCCAGCGGCGGATCTTGGCCCGCGCCTTTCCGGTCACGACATAAGAGAGCCAGGACGGCTGCGGATGCTGGGCCTTCGAGACGAGGATCTCGACCTGGTCGCCATTGTTGAGCGGCGTCCGCAAGGGCATCACCCGCCCGTTGATCTTCGAGCCGACGGTCTGGTCGCCGAGATCGGTGTGGACGGCATAGGCGAAGTCGACCGGCGTCGCCCCCTTCGGCAGCTGGATCAGTTCACCCTTTGGGGTGAAGGCGAAGATCCGGTCCTGGTACATCGCCATACGCGTATGTTCGAGCAGCTCCTCGGCGCTTCCGGCATGGTCGAGAATCTCGACGAGGTCGTTGATCCAGGGATGGTCCGAGGTCGCGGCGACCTCGCCCTCCTTATAGGCCCAGTGGGCGGCGAGGCCGTGCTCGGCCTGGGCGTGCATCTCCTTGGTGCGGATCTGGATCTCGATCCGCATCTGCTCGTCATGGATGATGGTGGTGTGAATCGAACGGTAGCCGTTGCGCTTCGGCGTCGAGATGAAATCCTTGAACCGTCCCGGGACGACCGGCCAGCGCTGGTGGATCAGGCCCAAGGTCCGGTAGCATTCCTCGACCGAGCCGACGACGGCGCGGAACGCCATCACGTCCGAGAGCTGCTCGAAGCTGACATGCTGCTCGGCCATCTTGCGCCAGATCGAATAGGGATGCTTCTCGCGGCCGTGGACGTCCGCTTCGATGCCGTTCGCCTCCAGATGCGCCTTGATGCCGCGGCCGATGCGCTGGATCAGATCGCCGCCGCCGCCCTTGTTGAGCCGCTCCAGCCGCTTGGTGATCGATTCATAGGCGTCGGGCTCGAGCTCGCGGAAAGCGAGCGTCTGCATCTCGGTCATGAACTCGTACATGCCGATCCGCTCGGCGAGCGGGGCGTAGATGTCCATCGTCTCGCGGGCTATGCGGCGGCGCTTGTCCGGGTCCTTCAGATGATGAAGGGTGCGCATGTTGTGCAGCCGGTCGGCGAGCTTGACCAGAAGGACGCGGATGTCGTCCGACATGGCGAGCAGGAACTTGCGCAGATTCTCGGCGGCGCGCTGGCTCTCGCTCTGCGCCTCGATCTTGGAAAGCTTGGTGACGCCGTCGACCAGCCGGGCGACGCTCTTGCCGAACAGCTTCTTGATCTCGGCCGGAGTGGCGAGCGTGTCCTCGATCGTATCGTGGAGAATGGCGGTGACGATGGTCTCGTCGTCGAGGCGGAGGTCGGTGAGGATGCCGGCGACCTCGATCGGGTGGCTGTAATAGGGATCGCCCGAGGCGCGCGTCTGCGACCCATGCGCCTTCATCGAGAAGACGTAGGCGCGGTTGATCAGCGCCTCGTCGGCGTCCGGGTCATAGCCCTTGACCTTCTCGACCAGTTCATATTGCCGCAGCACCGCACCAAAATGGGGTGCGGCGCCGTGCGGGGCAACAAAAATGCGTCCTGGCGGGCCCTGGGGTTGCAGTTTTCGAGCTCTTCGGCCCCGAAAGCGCTGTCGGCGCCACTGAAGCCGCGCAACGCCCGCCGCTAGATTAGTTTTAAGACGAAACTTATATGATGGCCGGTAGCGTCTCGAACACAGGAAACGAGGGCGTATGACATTCGATCGATTTGGCGTAGTCTCGCGCTCATGATCCGGCCCGATCATCGCAAGGCGATCCTGGGAGAGTGCGCGCTGCCCGGCGCGCTCGAGGCGGTGGGCGAGCGCTGGTCTTTCCTGATCCTGCGCGGCACGTTCAACGGGCTGGCCCATTTCGAGGAGTTCCAGTCGACCCTCGGGATCGCGCGGAATATCCTGTCGAACCGGCTCGGGCGGCTTGTCGAGCATGAGATATTGCGGCGCGAGCCGGATCCGGCCGACCGCCGCAAGGTCGCCTATCGGCTGACCGACAAGGGCCGGGCGCTGCTGCCGGCGCTGATCGCGCTGCGGCAATGGGGCGAAAAATGGGTTTCCGGCATGCCCAGCAATCCGGTGCTGGTCGACCGTCAGAGCCGCCGCCCGGTCGCGGCCGTGGACGTTCGCGCCGCAGACGGGCGGTCGCTCTCGCTCAACGAACTCGAGTGGCTCGACCGGACGGAACTGCCCGGGGCGAGCAAAGAGGCGTGAAGGGCGGCCGCGTCAATGCCGGCCGCCCCCGCTTTGCCTACGGGCTGCTGGGTCCGTCTTCCCCGCTGGTGCCCGAAATCGCCACAGCGGCGATCAGCACGACCAGAACGACGCCGAGGATGATCCCGGTCGAGCCGCCATCGTCGTCATCATCATCCTGGAAATAGCTGGCCACGCCCATCGACGCCCCCGCCGGAGTAAGGCTCAGCGGCGCCGCGCTCGCGCTTGCGATCGGCGCTACCGCCATGCCGGCCGCAGCCAGCATCATTGTTAGTCCCTTAACCTTCACGTTCGCCTCCCTTCAGGTAATTCCCCACCCGAAGGACTCGCCCTAACACAGGCAAACGGCAGCGCCAAGAAGACTCGCACAAGCGGCGATGAAAGTCGCGCGGGGCCGGACGGCGCGAATAATCAGCCTTCGTAGTCGGCGCCCGCATTGTTGTTGCGCTGCGGCGCCGCCGCGGTGAGGCGCAGCGCCTCGGCGGACGCGCTGATCGAGCCGACCTCGTCGGCGACGTCGTCCTCGTCGACCTGGACCCGCTGCAGGCTGCCGATCAGCGATTCCTGGAGGTCCTTCGGCTTGACCGTCTGCTCGGCGACCTCGCGCAGGGCGACGACCGGATTCTTGTCGCGGTCGCGATCGATGGTGAGCTCGGCGCCGCCCGAAATCTGCCGGGCGCGCTGCGCGGACAGCAGCACCAGATCGAACCGGTTCGGGACTTTGTCGACGCAATCTTCGACGGTTACGCGCGCCATTCGGCTGCTCCACTCAAATGCAGGGGGTCGGGAAAGTCCGCGGACCTAGGTTCCCCAGGCCGGATTGTCAATGATTCGGCGGCCTTGGGCGCTCACACGCGCATCGGCATCAGCACGTAGAGCGCCGACGCCTTGTCATTCTCCCGCAGCAGGGTCGGCGCCGCCGCATCGGCGAGGTGGACCTCCATCACGTCGCCCTCGATCTGCCCCAATATGTCGAGCAGATAGCGCGCGTTGAAGCCGATCTCGACGCCGTCCGCGGCATAGTCCGCCGACACTTCTTCGGATGCCGTGCCGTTTTCCGGCGAAGTCACGGAAAGCGTGACCCGGTCGCGATCCAGCGACAGCTTGACCGCGCGCGTGCGCTCGCTGGCGATGGTCGACACGCGATCGACGCCCTCCTCGAGGGCGCGCGGATCGAGCCTCAGGAGCTTGTCGTTCGCGGTCGGGATGACTCGGCTGTAATCGGGGAAAGTGCCGTCGATCAGCTTCGAGGTCAGCACCGCATTGCCGAGGCCGAAGCGGATCTTGGATTCGGACAGGCTCGCCTGCACCGTGCCGTCGACTTCGTCGAGCAGCTTGCGCAGCTCGGCCACGCATTTGCGGGGAATGATCACGCCGGGCATGCCCTGCGCGCCCTCGGGCCGGGGCACGGTGACGCGCGCCAGGCGGTGGCCGTCGGTCGCCGCCGCCTTCAGCACCGGCTGCGCCTCGTCGGAGACGTGCACGTAAATGCCGTTCAGATAATAGCGCGTCTCCTCGGTCGAGATCGCGAATCGGGTCTTGTCGATGATCTGGCGGAGCGTCGCCGCCGGCAGCTCGAACTGGGTCGGCAGGTCGCCCTCGGCGATGACCGGGAAATCGTCGCGCGGCAGCGTCGCCAGGGTGAAGCGGGCGCGGCCGGCATTGACCTGCATCCGTCCCTCGGCGGCGATCAGCTCGACCTGGCTGCCCTCCGGCATCTTGCGGACGATGTCGAACAGGGTGTGGGCCGGAACCGTGGTCGCGCCCGGCTCGGTGACATCGGCCTCGACCCTCTCATTGATCTGGAGATCGAGGTCGGTCGCCATCAGACGGAGGCCGCCGTCCTCTTCGGCCTCGATCAGCACGTTCGACAGGATCGGGATGGTGTTCCTGCGCTCCACCACGGAATGGACGTGCCCCAGGCCCTTGAGGAGCGTGGCCCGTTCGATCGTCGCCTTCATTGATAACCCCTGCTTACCCGCAATTTTTAGGTTGGATGAAGGGTTATAGCGACCGCCGCGAAGGCCGCCAGTGGATTGTGCCAAGAAAAAGGGCCGGGGCGCCGCCGCCCCGGCCCTTCCTTTCGCAAAGACCGATCAGAACCGGAAGCCGAAGCCGGCGACGACCTGGTGGCGATCGAAGCCCTGCTCGTAGTTCGAATAGCGATATTCGGTCTTCAGATAGGTGTTCTCGCTTATGCCGAACTGCGCCCCCGCGCCGGCGCGGACGCCGTCGAGATTGCTGCTGTCCGAAAGGTCGGCGGCGGTGCCGGCGGTGCCGTCCTCATAGTCCAGCGAGACGCGGGCATTGGTGTACCCGGCCTTGGCGTAGAGCAGGGTGTTGTTGCCCACCACCGCGCCGACGCGGCCGCCGACATAGAAGTCGCGGCCCGAGGAGACGCACAGCGCGTCGCCCTGGATGACGACGTCGCCGGCGCATTCGTCGGCGGTGCTGTCCGCTGCCTCCGCCTCGATTCCGAATAGCGCGCGGCCGGACTGAACATCGTAGCCCGCCCCGACCCCGTAAACGACGCCGTCTCCATTTTCGTCCTCGACGCTCGGGCGATCGTAGCCGACCAGGCCTTCGATCCTGAAACCGGAGAGGTCCGGCGCATCCTGCGCGAAAGCGGGGGTGGCGATCGAACCGGCCAGCAGAGCGGCCAAAACAAATCTACGCATTACAAACTCCATATTTTGCACTTCTGGTCCCAACCGGAACGGTGGGGCCAGCGCGTGCCCCTGGGAAAGCCTGCCTGAACCGCGCCTAAATGGGATTTGCTGTTGCCAAGGCCCCGCCAACGGAGCGAAACAGGGGGTGATGATGCGGGGGCGAAATTTCCTCTTTCTTTTCATCGCCATCGCCGTTCCGGCGGCGGCGCAGCCCCAGTCGCTGGGAATTTTCGCGAGCTGGGGCGCGTTTCGCGACGGCGCGCGCTGCTATGCGATAACCGCGCCTCATGAATCGCCGCCGCCGCGGGGATGGCGGCCGTTCGCCGCGATCGGCCACTGGCCCGCGCGCGGCCGCGGCGGCCAGCTCCACGTCCGCCTCAGCCGCGAAAAAAGGCAAAGCTCGGCCGTATTGGTCAGGATCGACGGGCGAAGCTTCCAGCTCGCCGGCGGCGGCCGCGACGCCTGGGCGCCCGACGTCCGCGCCGACGCCGAGATCCAGGCGGCGATACGGACCGGCATCGAGCTCGCCGTCGAGACGCGCGGGGTCGACGGCCGGCCGGTGCGCGACCTCTATCGGCTGCGCGGGGCCGCGACCGCGATGGACGCCGCCGCCATCGCCTGCGCCCCCCGGCGCTAGCAAATCGGGGCTCCAGGCCCTACATCGCCCGCTCATGACAGCGGCCATGCCCATCCCCGGCCTGATCGATCCGGTCCCGGTGCCGCGCCCCGACGCGACCGCCGGCGGCGCGCGCCTGAACTTGATCGGCCTGTCCAAGGCGGAAATCCGCGGGGCGCTGACGGCGTCCGGCATGGACGAGCGCCAGGCGAAGCTGCGCGCCAAGCAGCTCTGGCATCAGATCTACAATCGCGGCGCCACCGGGTTCGACGCGATGAGCGACATCGCCAAGCCGCAGCGCGCCTGGCTCGCCGAACGGTTTGAGATCGCCAGGCCCGAAATCCTCCTCGAGCAGGGTTCCACCGACGGCACCCGCAAATGGTTGCTCAGGACCCCGGACGGCCACGATTTCGAGATGGTGTTCATCCCCGACGCCGACCGGGGCACGCTCTGCGTCTCGAGCCAGGTGGGTTGCACGCTCAATTGCCGCTTTTGCCATACCGGCACGATGCGCCTCGTCCGCAACCTCAGCGCCGGCGAGATCGTCGGCCAGGTGATGCTCGCCCGCGACGCGCTCGGCGAATGGCCCTCACAGCCGGAAGGGCGGATGCTCTCCAACATCGTCATGATGGGCATGGGCGAGCCGCTCTACAATTTCGACAATGTCCGCGACGCGCTAAGGATCGTCATGGACGGCGACGGGCTCGGCCTGTCGCGGCGGCGGATCACCCTTTCCACCTCGGGCGTGGTGCCGATGATGGCGCGCGCCGGCGAGGAGATCGGCGTCAACCTCGCGGTGTCGCTCCACGCGGTGACCAAGGCGGTGCGCGACGAGATCGTCCCCCTCAACCGGAAATACGGCATCGAGGAATTGCTCGCGGCCTGCGCCGCCTATCCGGGCGCCAACAACGCCCGGCGCATCACCTTCGAATATGTGATGCTGAAGGACAAGAACGACAGCGACGCGGATGCGCGCGAGCTGGTCCGGCTTATCCGCAAGTACAAGCTCCCCGCCAAGGTCAATCTGATCCCGTTCAACCCGTGGCCGGGCGCGGACTACGAATGTTCGGATGAGGAGCGGATCCAGCGCTTCTCCGACATCGTCTTCGAGGCCGGGATCAGCGCGCCGATCCGCCGCCCGCGCGGGCGCGACATCATGGCCGCCTGCGGCCAATTGAAGTCGGCGGCGGAGAAGAAGAGCCGCGCCGAGCTCGACCGGATCGCGGCGGAGAAGCAGGCCGCGCTCGCGGATGTTCCGGCTTAACCCGGAGCTCGATGCCGCCGCGCTCGCCCGCGCCTTCGCGGCCGAACGCCGCGTCCAGATCCGCGACTTCCTCCACCCCGACGACGCCGCCGCGCTCCACGCCGAGTGCCGCGCGCGCGAGGACTGGCGCCAGATCGTCAACAGCGGCGACAAGGTCTACGACCTCGACCGGCCGACGCGGGCCGCGATGTCGGCCGGGCAGCGCGAGGCGCTCGACCAGGCGGTCTATGCGGGTGCGCGCGAAGGCTTCCAGCACCGCTACGAGGCGATACGCGTTCCCGACGAGCGGGCCGAACGCGAAGCCTCGGACGATCCGTTCGCCAGCTTCGCCCTGTGGCTGTCGCATGGCGAGGCGCGCGATTTCCTGCGCTCGGTGGTCGGGCGGCCGGAAATGGATTTCGCCGACGCCCAGGCCACCGCCTACGGACCCGGGGACTTCCTCACCGGCCATGACGACGCGGTCGAGGGCAAGGACCGGCTCGCCGCCTATGTCTTCGGCCTGACCCGCCAATGGCGCGCCGAATGGGGCGGGCTGCTGCTGTTCCACGATGCCGAAGGCGACATCGCGCAGGGTTTCACGCCGCGCTTCAACAGCTTGAACCTGTTCGCGGTGCCGCAGCTGCACAGCGTGTCGATGGTGACCCGCGCCGCGCCCTTCCGCCGCTACGCAGTCACCGGCTGGCTCAGAAGCCGCTGAAGCGCGCGAAGGCCGCCACCGGCTCGCGCTCGGTGCGCCAGCCGTTGATCGGATGCGCCTCGTCCGGCCAGCCGAGCGCCATTCCGCAATAGAGCATCCGGTCTTCCGGCAACTCGAGGACGGCGCCGACGCTCTTGTGCGCCAAGGCCCAGGCTTCCTGCGCGCAGGTGGCGAGGCCGCGCTCCTCGGCGAGCAGCATGATGTTTTGGAGGAACATGCCGAGATGCGCCCATTGCGGCGGGCCGAAACGGCGCGGGATCGAGTAGAACAGGCCGACCGGCGCACCGAACAGCTCGAAATTCTTCGCGAACTGGCGGAGGCGCGCCGCCCGGTCCTCGCGCGCGATGCCGATCGCCGCGTAGAGCTGCTCGCCGGAGGCGAAGCGGCGGCCGCGCCACGGCTCGGCCAATGCCGGCGGATAGACCGGGAATTCGGTGCCCTCGCCGGCCGGATCGGCCGCCAGGCTGGCGCGGACCCGGTCCTTGAGGCCGGCCAGCGCGGCGCCGGCAAGGACGTCGACATGCCAGGGCTGGAGGTTGCCGCCCGAAGGCGCGCGAGCCGCGATCTCGAGGATTTCAGCTACGGTTTCGCAAGCCACGGGACGGTCGAGAAACGCCCGCGTCGAGCGCCGTCCGAACACCGCTTCCGTCACCGTCGTCATCGCTTTTCCCCTCTTGCTCGCGGTCGTTACAGCCGTAAAGTGCGGCGCCATGTGGCTTCTCGACAAATTACTTCGCAAGCTCATCAAGAAGGGTGAGCTCATCGTCGTCAACCATGACGGCAAGGAACATCGCTACGGCTCGCCCGATCCCACCTACGCTGCGGTCCGCGTCCGGCTCACCGACCGCAAGGCCGCCTGGGACATCGCCAAGGACCCGCGGATCGGTGCCGGCGAGGCCTATATGGACGGCCGGCTCATCGTCGAGGAGCCCGGCGACGTACGCGACCTCGCCCTCCTCTTCCGCTACAACGCCCCGTTCGAGGATTCCCGCGGGCTGAAGGCCAGGGGCCCGATCACGCTCACGGCCAATTTCCTGACCGGCAAGCTCGACCAGATCAACTGGAAGAGCCGCTCGCGGCGCAACGCCGAGCATACCTACAATCTCACCCGCCGCCTCTACGAGCTGTTCCTCGACGAGGACCGCCAATATACCTGCGCCTATTTCCGCGACCCCAAGGACAGCCTCGAACAGGCGCAGCTCGACAAGAAGGCGCACATCGCCGCCAAGCTGAACCTGAAGCCCGGCATGAAGGTGCTCGACGTCGGCTGCGGCTGGGGCGGGCTCGCGCTCTATCTGCACCGCCATTACGATGTCGACGTGCTCGGCGTCGCGCTCGCTCCGGACCAGATCGAATTCTCGAACGAGCGCGCCGCCGGGCTGGGCGTCGGCGAACGGGTCAAGTTCGAGCTGAAAGACTATCGCGACGTCGAGGGCCAGTTCGACCGGATCACCAGCGTCGGCCTGATCGAGCATCTCGGAACGCCGCATTATCCGGGTTTCTTCGAACATATGCATCGGCTGCTGAAACCCGACGGCGTCATGTTCTCGCATTGTTGCGGCCGGATGGGCGGGCCGGGCCTCACCGATAAATGGACGCGGCGCTACATCTTCCCCGGGGGCTATATCCCGGCGCTGTCCGAGCTCGTCATCGAGGCCGAGAAGAACCAGCTGATCGTCACCGACGTCGAGGCGGTGCGCTACCATTACGCCCTCACGCTCGAGGAATGGTATTACCGGACCACCGCCGCCCGCGAGGAGATCGTCGAGCTCTACGACGAACGCTTCTTCCGCATGTGGCAATTCTATCTGGCCGGGGCCGAGGCGGCGTTCCGCCATGGCGGGCTGGTCAACTGGCAGCTGCAATATGTGAAGCGCCGCGACGCCATCCCCATGACCTGGGACTATATGTTCGAGGAGGAAAGGCGGCTGCACCGGCTCGAGGAAGCGCCCGCCTGGCATCTCGCCGCCGAGTAGCGGCCGCAGGAAAATAGGGACAGTCCCCATTTTCGCCTGCCGACGCCGGCAACTCGGAACCGGCGCACGGAAAATGGGGACTGTCCCTATCTTTTTCGGCCATCACCCCTGGAGTCATCCCGGCGACTCTGAACGGTGGTCAGCGGCGCCGCGACAAGATTTTGTTAACCCTGACTGGATACCCCGGGGATCGAGCGGATCGGCCGCGGGGGACGTTGGGATGACGGAGCGAAGGGAAGTGCGCGCGGCGGGCCTCGGCGCCGCCATCGTCGCCTCCTATCTGGCGCTCGTCCTGCTGAGCGGACGCGTCGACGCCGGCGATTTCGGCCTGCTCTTCCTGTTCTACCTCAAGGCGGCGGCGAGCCTGTGGTCGATGTTCGCGCTCGGCGGCCTGCTCTGGCTGCTCTACGGGCATCGCCCCCGCGCGGGCCAGGTCGCCGCGTCACCCGTCGCGGTCATCGTGCGGTGGATGCAGGCGCGCTGGGCGCGCGACCGTTTCGTCTCGCTGCTCTGGCCGCCTTTGCTGTTCGCGACCCTGATGCCGGCGTTCAACGCCTTCAAGCAGATGATCCTACCGGCCGCGGGCTTCCGCTTCGATCCGCTGTTCGCGGACATGGACCGCTGGCTCTTCCTCGGCAACGATCCGTGGCGGATCACCCACGGCCTGTTCGGATCGCCGAACGCGACCTTCCTCATCGACAAGGCCTATCACGGCTGGTTCGTGCCGATGGCGCTGGGCCTGATGATCTGCGCCTGGCTGCCGAATGCGAGCTTCCGCCTGCGCACCCAATATCTGCTGAGCTACATCATGATGTGGATCGGCGTGGGCAGCGTGCTCGCCTTCCTGCTGCCCTCGGCCGGACCCTGTTTCTACGAGAATTTCGTCGGCCCGTCGCCGGGATTCCAGGCGCTGATGGAACGGCTCGCGGCCGACCAGGCGGCGCTTGGGTCGCCGATTTCGGCGCTGACCTTCCAGAGCGGCCTGCTGAGCGTGTTCGGCGGCGACACGCTGATCATCGGCGGCGGCATCTCCGCCATGCCGTCGGTGCACAACGGGCTCGCCGCCTTGTTCGCTTTCGCCGCCTTCCGCATCAACCGGAAGCTGGGCTGGGCGATGACCGGCTATGCGGGCCTGATCTGGCTGGGCTCGGTCCACCTCGGCTGGCATTATGCGATCGACGGCCTGCTCGCCTTCGGGCTGGCTTGGGGAATCTGGCGCGTCGCCGGCCGGATCGCGCTCTGGCTGGAGCGGCCCGAAACCGAGCAGGCGTCGGTCCCCGCGCTCGCGTGACGCGTCGCTGCGGGACCGCACGTCTCGCGGCGCGCTCAGTTTCCTGTTGATGTTTGCCGCGATTGGCGGAAGCAAGCTCGGTCATGCACCCGTCCTTACCCTTCCCTTCCGGGCCGGCCCCGCACGCTTTCTGGGAGCGGCGGGATTTCTTGCTCGCGCTGGTGCTGCTTTCGATCCTTCCTTTGCTCTGGCCGGACGTGCCGCCGCTGCTCGACCTGCCCGGCCATATCGGCCGCTACCGGGTCCAGCTCGATCTCGCCTCCTCGCCCGACCTCCAGCAATATTACGGCTTCGAATGGGCGGTGATCGGCAATCTCGGCATCGACCTGCTGGTCGAATTGCTCGAGCCGCTGCTCGGGCTCGAAACCTCGGTGAAGCTCGTCATCCTCGCCATTCCCGCGCTCACCGTCGGCGGGCTGCTCTGGGTCGCTTATGAAGTGCACGGCCGAGTCCCGCCCACCGCTCTGTTCGCGGTGCCGTTCGCCTACAATTTCCCGTTCCTGTTCGGCTTCGTGAACTTCGCGCTGGCGATGGGCCTGGCGCTGATGGCGTTCGCCTTCTGGCTGCGCCTGGCGCGGCTCAACCATGTCCGGATGCGCGCCGCTTTGTTCATGCCGATCTCGCTGCTGATCTGGATCGTCCACGCCTTCGGCTGGGGGACGCTCGGGGTGCTCGCTTTCTCGGCCGAGCTCGTGCGCCAGCACGATCTCGGCCGCAACTTCATCGCCGCGGGCTTCCGCGCCGGCGTCCACTGCCTCTCGCTCATCCCGCCGATCGCTCTGATGATGCTCTGGCGCAGCAATGCCGCCGGCGTCACCACCGACTGGTTCAACTGGGAGCGCAAGTGGGACTGGATCACGATGGCGCTGCGCGACCGCTGGCAATGGTTCGACATCGGCGCGCTCGCGGTCGTCGCCCTGCTCCTCCTGTGCGCCGCCCTGAGCCGCAGGCTCACCTTCTCGCGCAATCTCGTCGCCTCGGCCCTGTTCCTGGCGATCGTCTTCGTGCTGCTGCCGAGGATCGTGTTCGGCTCGGCCTATGCCGACATGCGGCTCGCGCCTTACGTCTTCGCCATCGCCCTGGTCGGCATCCGCTTCCCGGAGAAGGCGACGCTCCGCTTTTCCCGGATCATGGCCTTCGCCGGCCTGGCCTTCGTCTTCGTCCGCACCGGCGGGACGGCGCTCAGCATGGGGCTCTACGACCGCGCCTACGATCGCGAGCTCGCCGCGCTCGACCATGTCCCGCACGGCGCTCGGCTGGTCAGCTTCGTCGGCCGCGAATGCATCGAGCCCTGGGCGATGAACCGGCTGCTCCACCTGCCCGGCCTCGCCATCGCCCGCAACCACGCCTTCTCGAACGACCAGTGGGTCATGGCCGGCGCGCAATTGCTCCGGGTCCGCTACAAGCCCGGCTGGGGCTTCACCCGCGATCCGACCCAGGTCGTCACCCGCCTGCCCTGCGGGCGCGAGGTCTGGCGGACCGCCGGCGAGGCGCTCGCTTATTTCCCGCGCGACGCCTTCGATTATGTCTGGATGATCTCGCCGCCGCCTTACGATTCGAGCCTGACGCGGGGTCTGCGACCCGTCTGGCGCAGCGGCTCCAGCGTCCTCTATAGGGTCGTGGATCCCAGCCCGCGCGCCAAGGACCGTTGATGACCGCTCCGTCGCTTTCGATCGTCGTTCCCTGCTATAATGAGGAGGCCTGCCTCACCGAGCTCCACGCCCGGCTTTCGAAGGCGGCCGCCGCGGTCGCCGGCGAGGATTACGAGATCGTCCTGGTCAACGACGGCTCGCGCGACAACAGCTGGGAGCTGATGCGGACGCTCGCCGCCGGCGACCCGCGCCTGGTCGCGATCAACCTGTCGCGCAATCACGGCCACCAGCTCGCGCTGACCGCCGGGCTCGACCTCTGCGCGGGCGCGCGCATCCTGATCATCGACGCCGACCTCCAGGATCCGCCCGAGCTGCTGCCCGCCATGATCGCCGAGATGGAGGCTCGGGACGCCGACGTCGTCTATGCGGTGCGCCGGGCGCGGGCCGGCGAGACCGCGTTCAAGCGCGGCACCGCCAAGGTCTTCTACCGCATCCTCTCCAAGCTCGCCGAGATCGAGATCCCGGTCGATACGGGCGACTTCCGGCTGATGAGCCGGCGCGCGCTCGACGCCTTGCTCAGCCTGCCCGAGCAGGCGCGCTTCATCCGCGGCATGGTCGCCTGGGTCGGCTTCCGCCAGGTGCCGATCGGCTACGACCGGGCCGAGCGCCATGCCGGCGAGACCAAATATCCGCTCGCCAGGATGATGCGCTTCGCCCTGGACGCGGTCACCGGCTTCTCGACCGCCCCCTTGCGCTTCGCCAGCCATATCGGCCTGTGGCTGGTCGCCGCGTCGGTGCTGCTGCTCGTCTACATCGGCGTCGGCTTCTTCACCGGCAGCGCGATCCAGGGCTGGACCTCGCTGATGCTGGTCGTCGTCGTGCTCGGCGCGGTGCAGATGTTCGTGCTCGGCATGATCGGCGAATATCTCGGGCGGCTCTATATCGAGGCCAAGAAACGCCCGCTCTACATCGTCTCCGACATTGCCGGCCGGTCAGTGGGCCAGGCCCGGCTCGGCCACGTCGCTCATGGGACCGAGACGATCGCGACCAGCGACACCCCGGGGGGGAACGGCAACCGGCCGATCGCATAGCGCTCCAGCCCGAAAACCCACTCGAACAGGCTGTTGATCGGGCGCGGCGGCAGCTTGTCGTCGCTGTCTTCCCTGCCGGTGAGCCGGCCCGCCACGCGAGCCGTCGCCGCGAGCGGGAAGAGCAGGCTGTTGAACCAGCTCATCAGCTCCAGCCTCAGCCCCGCTTGGGCCACCAGCGCCTTGAGCGTCCGCCGCGTATAGCGGCGCTTGTGATGGTTGACGACGTCGTGCGCGCTCCACATCCACGGAAAGGCCGGCACCGTGATCAGAATCCTGCCACCGGGCCTCAGCTTCCGCGCCAGGCTCGCCAGTCCCGCCACGTCTTGCTCGATATGCTCGATGACGTTGAGAATCGCGATCAGATCGTAAGTCCGGTCGGGGACGCCCGGCAGGTCGGGCAAGGGCGAATCGATAACGGCATGGCCCAGTCTTTTGCTGGCGATTTCGCGGGCGGCGGCGTCGACCTCGATGGCGTCGACGCGGCCGAAGCGCTTCAGCATGTCGAGATTGTGGCCGGTGCCGCAGCCCACTTCGAGGATGCGGGCGTCCCCGGGGAGGACGATCTTGCGCGCGATCAGATCGGAGAGGATGTCGCGCCGGGCGCGATACCACCAATGGCGCTGGTCGACCTCGGCCATGCGGTCGTAGACGATGCGTTCCATCAGATCTTGGCCATCAGCCGAACACCCACTGCCGGTTGAGCGCGAACGTGACCAACGGCGTCACGCACAGCATCGGGATGACCGGCCACCAGGTCGGGCCGTCGAGCAGTCCGGTCAGCACGCCGACGAACAGGCTGTTGAGGCCGAGGCTGACCAGGGAGACGATGAAGAAGCGGAAGCTGCGCTGCGCCGGATTGTCCCGGCTGCCATGGCCGCGGAAGCTGACCCGGCTGTGCAGCACATAGCCGAACACCACCGCCACGCCATAGCCGAGCAGGTTGGCGAGCAGGGGGGCGACGCCGAAATAGGTGGCCGGGATATAATAAGCCGCCACGCCCAGCGCGGTCACGAAACCGCCCACCATGCCGAAGCGCAGCAGCTGCCCGGCGAGCGACTTCAGCGCGACGACTCGACCCATTTCCCCGCGCCGCTCCCTTTTTCGCCCGCTTGCCCTTTGGCCGCCAGCGACTAATGCGCGAAGGCAGGGTTGAAAAGAAATAGAAACAACAGAAACGAAAATGCCGGGCCAAGCGGGGACTCCCATCGACCATCTGGACCGGCATTGGCGCTGGTGGGTGGTGCTGTTCTGGATCGCCGTCGCCGCCTCCATGGTCTACGGCCGCTGGGCCGCGATCCAGGGCTTCGGCCTCGGCGACACGGACGACAACCTCCGGATGATGCAGGTTCGCGGCCTGCTTGCCGGACAGGGCTGGTACGACCTCAGCCAGCCCCGGCTCGCCGGCTCCAACGTCCATTGGTCGCGGCTGGTCGACCTGCCGATCGCCGGCCTCAAACTGCTGTTCACCCCTTTGTTCGGCGGGCGGACCGCCGAGACGATCGCGGTCGCCGCGGCGCCGCTCCTCCCCATGCTCGCGGCGATGGCGGCGGTGGCGGCGATCGCCCGGCGGATGATCGGCGGCATCGCCTTCGCGCTCGCCATCGCTTTGCTCGCCTCGGCCGGATCGGCCAAGGGCATGTGGCAGCCGATGCGGATCGACCATCATGGCTGGCAGCTCGCCATGCTGGCCTGGGCCGCGGCGGCGCTGATCGATCCCAGGCGCGCCCGCGGCGGCGCCACGCTCGGCATCGCGACCGCGCTCTCGATGGCGATCGGGCTCGAAATGCTGCTCTATCTCGCCACTGCCGGCGCGATCACCGTGCTGATGTGGATCCGCGACGGCGAGCAGGCGCGGCGGCTGCTCGCTTATGGCGTTACCCTGGCGGGGGGCTGCGCCCTCGCCTTCCTGCTGTTCGCGTCGGAAGCCAATTGGGCGCCGGTCTGCGACGCCTTGTCGCCGGTCTGGCTGTCCGCGATGGCCGCCGCCGGCGCGATGGCCGTCGTGCTGGCCCGGCTGACGCCGTCCGGCTGGGCCGGGCGGCTCGGCATCGCCGCCGCGGGCGGTGCGGTGCTGGCCGGCGCCTTCGCATTCACCTGGCCGGACTGCCTCGGCCGGCTCGAGCAGAGCTCTCCCGAGCTGGATCGGCTCTGGCTCTCCAAGGTGCGCGAGGCGATGCCGGTCTGGCGGCACGGCGCCAACACCGCCGCCCTGATCCTGACGCTGCCGGTCGCGGGGCTGATCGGCTATGCCTGGATGCTCTGGACAAATCGCCGGGACCCGGCGACGCTCGTTCGCTGGGCTGCCCTCGCCATGCTCGGCGCGCTCTCCACCGCCTTGCTCTTCTGGCAGACCCGCGCCGGTCCGGCCGCGCAAATGCTCTCGATCCCCGGCGCGACGGCGCTGCTCTGGACCGCGGCGATCCGGGTGATGGGCCTGCGCAACACCCTCGTGCGCGTCGGGCTGCTCCTGCTGATCGTCCTGGTCGTGCTGGTCTTCGTCACCGGCCGCGCCACCTCCTTCCTCGCCCGGCCGATCGGCAAGGAGCGCCAGACGGTCAATATCGCCAACAACCGCTGCCCGACGCTCGCCGCTTTGGCCCCGGTCGCGCGCCAGCCGCGCGGCACGGTCCTGACCTTCGTCGACCTGGGGCCGCGGCTGATCACGGTGACGCCGCACAATGCGATCACCGGCCCCTATCACCGCAACGCGCGGCAGATCATCGACGTGATGCGGACCTGGCGCGGCGACGCGGCCAATGCCCGGGCGACGGTCGCGCGCTATCGGGTCGATTATCTGCTGATCTGCCCGAACCTCTCCGAATCGACCGTCTACCGCTCCGAAGCGCCGCGCGGCTTCTACATGCAGCTGGTGCAGGGCAAGGTGCCCGCCTGGCTGGCGCCGGTCGCCCTCCCCGCCGACTCGCCCTACCGGATGTGGCGCGTGGTCAGGTGAAGCTGCGCTCGATGCCGTCGATGACGAACTGAGCGGCCAAAGCGGCGAGGATGACACCGAGGAGGCGGGTGATCATCGCCTCCATCCGATGGCCGAGCAGCCGCATCAGCGGGCCGGCGAGGAGCAGGCAGAGCAGGGTCAGCAGCAGGGTCGCGAGCAGGGCGCCCAGCACGGTCAGCGATTCCGTCAAACCCTCGCTGCGCGCCATCAGCAGCATGATCGAGGCGATCGAGCCGGGGCCGGCGATCATCGGAATCGCCATCGGGAAGACCGAGATGTCCTCCGGCTCGCGCGCGCTCACTTCCTCGGCGCGGTTCTCGCGCCGTTCGGTGCGCTTCTCGAACACCATGTCGACCGCGATCAGGAAGAGGAGGATGCCGCCGGCGATGCGGAAGGCGGAGAGCGAGATGCCGAGCGCGCGCAGCAGATCCTCGCCGAGCAAGGCGAAGAAGAGCAGGATGCCGGCGGCGATGCCGACCGAACGGAAGGCCATGACGCGGCGATGCCGCGCCGTCGCGCCCGAGGTGACGCTGGCGAAAATAGGCGCGCAGCCCGGCGGATCGATCACCACCAGGAAGGTGACCAGCGCGGACACGAACGTTTCGGTCATAGCCCCTCCGGCGCCTTCAGCCCGGCCCGGGCATGCGCCGCGACCAGGGTGTTGCGCAAGAGGACGGCGATGGTCATCGGCCCGACCCCGCCAGGCACCGGCGTGATCGCGCCGGCGACCCCGGACGCGGAGGCGAAGTCGACGTCGCCGGCCAGCGCGCCGTCGACCCGGTTGATGCCGACGTCGATCACCGTCGCGCCCGGCTTCAGCCAGTCGCCCCTGATCAACCCGGGGCGGCCCACCGCGGCGACGACGATATCGGCGCGGCGGACGACGGCGGGAAGATCGCGGGTGCGGCTGTGGGCGATCGTGACGGTGCAATTCTCGCGAATAAGAAGCTGCGCCATCGGCTTGCCGACGATGTTCGAGCGGCCGACCACCACCGCTTCCAGGCCGGAGAGATCGCCGAGCCGGTTCTTGAGCAGGATCAGGCATCCCAGCGGCGTACAGGGGACGAGGCCGTCCTCGCCCACCGCCAGGCGGCCGGCATTCTCGACGTGGAAGCCATCCACATCCTTGGCCGGATCGATGGCGGCGATCACCGCCGCCGCGTCGATCTGCGCCGGCAACGGGAGCTGGACGAGGATGCCGTCCACCCGCTCGTCCGCGTTCAGCTCCCCGACCAGCGCGAGCAGCGCATCCTGGGAGGTATCGGCGGGACGATCGTGGGCGAAGCTCGCCATGCCGGCCGCCTCGGTCGCCCTGCCCTTGGAGCGGACATAGACCTGGCTCGCCGGATCTTCGCCGACCAGCACCACCGCGAGGCCCGGCGGGCGGCCAGCTGCCGCGACAAAGGCAGGGACCGCCGCCGCGACCCGTTCGCGCAGGTCGCGCGCGTAGGCCTTGCCGTCGATGATGGCGGCGCTCATCCCCTCAGCCGGAGAGGGCGATGTCGGCCGCGACCCCGGCGAGCAGGATGCGGATCACGTAGATCAGCAGCAGGATGACGATCGGGGAAAAATCGAGGCCGCCGAAATCCGGCAGGATCCTACGGATCGGCCGGTAGAGCGGCGCCGTGATCCGATCGAGCGCGTAGAGGAACGAGCGGACGAAGTCGCTGTGGGTGTTGATCACGTTGAACGCCACCAGCCAGGACAGGATCGCTTGGATGATGATGATCCACATCAGCACCTGAAGCAGGACGTCGACGACAGAGAAGAGAGCAAGGATCATGGTTCCTCCGCGGGGGCGCTGGCCGTCATGTAGCGACGCCGATTGAGGCGGGCAATGGCGCGCCCCTTGACCGGGCGCGGCAGTTACGGGCTAGTTGCGGTCATGCTGATCGCCGCCCTCCTCGCCGCCGCCGCGCCCCAGCCGGGCGAGATCCGCAACTTCGGGGACTGGGCGGTGGGCTGCGACAATGTCCACGCCTGCCAGGCGGTGGCCTTGCTGCCGGCGGGAGGATGGGAGGACAGCCTTTCCTTCACCCTCCAGCGCGATGCCGGGCCGGAAGCCGAGCTGATCGTCCTCATCGCCGGCGAGGAAGGCCGCGGCGGCCATCTCGCCGCCGACGGGCAAAGGCTGGCGGTCCGGCTGCTTGCCGCGGGCGGGGGCCTGATCGCGCATCCCCACGACACGGCGCCGCTGATCGACACCTTCCGCACCGCCCGGTCGCTGCAGCTGGTCGGCGAGACCGGCCTGCCGGTCGGCACGGTCTCGCTCGACGGCGTCTCGGCGGCTTTGCTCTACATGGACGAACGGCAAGGCAGGCTCGGCACCGCGACGGCGTTGGTGCGGCCCGGACCGCAGCCTGCGAGCGCAGTACCGGCCGCGGAGCCTCTGCCGGAAATCCGCGTCGCGGCCGAGCCCGAGGATGGGGGACAGTACAGCTTCGGCGAGGACCGAAGCGCGGCGCTCCGGCGTCAGGCGGGCTGCGAGATCGGCGAGGTCGGCGGGCCGGACGAACGGGAGGTGATCGCGATCGAGACCGGCAAGACCCTGATCCTGCTCGCCTGCGGCAGCGGCGCCTACAATGTCAGCCACATCCCCTTCATCGCCGCGGCGGGCAGCGAGCGGATCGTGCCGGCGGAATTCGACGCCGGTGCCGATGCCGACGCGCGCCGGCAGGCGACCCTGGTCAACGCGCAATGGGATTCGAACCGGCGGCTGCTTACCCAATTCTCGCACGGACGCGGCCTCGGCGATTGCGGGACGAAGAGCGCCTGGGCCTGGGACGGCGCGCGCTTCCGGCTGGTCCGCGAGGAGCGAATGGAGGAATGCCGCGGCGCGCGGACCTTCATCCCGACCTGGCGGGCGCGGGTGGTTCGGCCCGATTAGGGTGCGAAGCGGGGTGGCTCAGCTTCGGCGAGGAAGATCGAAAACCACTCCTTGTCATCGGTCCATTCCTCGACCACGCCCCAGCCGGCGGCGCGCAGCATCAGCCGGGCGTCGCGATGGCCGTATTTGTGGCTGTTCTCGGTGTGGATGGTCTCGCCGGCCCTGAACGAGAAGCCGACGCCCACGACGGTGAAGGCGACGTCGCGAAGCGCCTCGAGGTGCATCTCGATCCTGCTCATCGCGTCGTTCCAGATCGCGCGGTGGCGGAAGGCCTCGACCGGGATGTCGCCGCCCAGTTCGGCGTTGATCCGGTGGAGGAGGTTGAGGTTGAACGCGGCGGTGACCCCGGCTTCGTCGTCATAGGCGCGCTGCAGAACCGCCACGTCCTTGATCCGGTCCATGCCGATCAGCAGCCGCGAGCCTTCGCCGAGCGTCTCCTTCATCGCACGGAGCAGGTCGACCGCGGTGCGCGCGACCAGATTGCCGATCGTCGAGCCGGGGAAGAAGCCGAGCTTGGGCGCGTTCCCGATCTCGGGCGGGAGATCGAGCCGCCGCATGAAGTCCGCCTCGACCGGGTAGACCGGCAGGTCGGGAAACTCGGCCTGCAGGCCGTCGGCGGCCTCGCGCAGGAAATCGCCGCTGATGTCGATCGGCACGTAGGCGCACGGTTTCACCGCGCGCAGCAGGATCGGCGTCTTGGCCGAGGAGCCGGAGCCGAACTCGACCACCGCCTCGCCGGTGCCGAGCATCGCCGCGATCTCGCCGCTATAGCGTTCGAGCAGCGCGGTTTCCGTCCGCGTCGGATAATATTCGGGGAGCCGCGTGATCTCCTCGAACAGCTCCGATCCGCGCCGGTCGTAGAGCCAGCGCGCCGGCACCGCCGGGATCGGTGCGGCCAGACCGGCGAGCACGTCGGCGCGGAAGGCCGGATCCGCCACCAGGGCGCGGTGTGCGTCCATCAGAGATCCTTCGCCAGGCGGAGGCCGGAGAACATCCAGCGCTGGTGGGGGTAGAAGAAGTTTCTGTAGCTTGCTCGAACATGTCCTCGAGGCGTGGCGCAGCAGCCGCCCTTCAGCACCATCTGCGAGCACATGAACTTGCCGTTATACTCGCCGACCGCGCCCTCCGCCGGCCTGAAGCCCGGATAGGGCAGAAAGGCGCTGCCGGTCCATTCCCAGACGTTGCCGAACAGCTGGCGCAGGCCGTTGCCTTCACAGGCGAGGGGACGGACCGGCCCCGCAGCGTCGAGCTGATTGCCGGACAGAGGATCGGCGCCTTGCCCGGCGGCCTCCCATTCGGCCTCGGTCGGCAGCCGGGCGCCGGCCCAGCGGGCATAAGCGTCGGCCTCGTAATAGGAGATGTGACAGACCGGCTCGGCAAGGTTCAGCGGACGCAGCCCATCGAGGCCGAAGCGCGACCAGCCATCGCCACGCCGCAGCCAGTAAAGCGGCGCCTCGATCCGGTTCTCCCGCACCCAGGCCCAGCCGTCGGCGAGCCAGAGCAGCGGATCGGCATAGCCGCCCGCCGCGATGAAGCCGAGCCATTCGGCATTGGTCGCCGGCCGGTCGGCGAGCGCGTGCGGATGGAGCAGAGTCCGGTGCCGGGGCCGCTCGCAGTCGAAGGCGAAGCCCCTGCCGTCCTGGCCGACTTCGGCCAGCCCCCCGCGCCCCTCCACCCATTGCAGGGGCGGCGCCACGGCCGCGGGCGCCCGGGTTTCGCCTTCCCAGACCGCCGGATCGAGCGGATTCTCAGCGAAGGCGGCGGTGAGGTCCATCAACATCAATTCCTGGTGCTGCTGCTCGTGGTTGAGGCCGAGCTCGATCAGGTCCGCCGGCAGATCGCCGACCGCAGCCAGCAGGGCCGTATCGACGGCGGCGCGCCACGCCCGGACTTGGTCCAGCGACGGGCGGCTGATCATCCCGCGCTGCGCGCGCGGATGGCGGTCGCCTTCTCCTTCATAATAGGAGTTGAAGAGATAGGCCCAGCTTTCGTCATGGAGCCGATAGCCGGGAACGTGGTCGCGCAGCAGGAAGGTTTCGAAGAACCAGGTGGTGTGGGCGAGGTGCCATTTGGCGGGCGAGGCGTCCGGCATCGGCTGAAGGCACGCGTCCGCTTCCGAGAGCGGCGCGGCGATGTCGAGGCTGAGCCGCCGCACCGCCCGATAGTGCGCAGCAAGCCTCGCGCATGATTCCGGACGGGCCTCTGTCGCCATTCACTCGCCTCCCGCCGGCGCAACTAGCACAAAAGGAGAACGCTTGTCACCTTTCGCGGGTCGCCCCCGGCTGCCACAATATATCTCCGCCATGCGCACGAGCCACCCAACGGGCGAGCACGAACAGATGATCCGAGAGGCGGTTGAGGTAGGCAAGGGCCAGCGGGTTGAGCGCCGCCGGAACCGCGACCGCCGACCGCTCGGCGCGCCGCACCACGCCGCGGGCGAGATGGAGGTGCGCCGCACCGGCCCCGCCGCCGGGAAGGATGAAGCTCCGCAGGGGCTCGAGATCCTCGTTCATCCGATCGATCTCGCGCTCGAGCCGGTCGATCTGCTCGGGCACGATGCGCAACGCCATTTGGGTCGGCGCGAAATCCTCGCCCGGCGTGGCAAGGTCGGCGCCGAGGTCGAACAATTCGTTCTGGATTCGGCCGAGCATCGCCGCCGCCTCGCCGTCGAGATGGAGCACGGCCACGCCGAGCGCGCTGTTCGCCTCGTCGACGTCGCCGATCGCCGCCATGCGCGGATCGGACTTGGGCACGCGCGAGCCGTCGACGAGGCCGGTCTCGCCGGCGTCGCCGGTGCGGGTGTAGATTTTGTTGAGCCGGACCAGGGCCTAGCTGCCCGCGACGACGAGAAGCGCGAGGACGAGCAGGATCGCGATGCCCTGAAACAGGATGCGCTTCTGCATCAGCTCCTGCGAGCGCTGCCCGGTGATGTCCTTGCCCTGCGCCATGCCGACCACGCCTTTGATGAGGACGAACAGGGTCGCAAGCGCGGCGAGGACGATGAGAATGATGAGGACGGTCTTCATGCCCGCCTCTTACGCCTCGGCCAGCGAATATCCAGACGGGAATTCGCCCCGGCGCAGCGCCTCCACGAGCGCGGCCGGGTTGGCGCCGGCGGCGCGAAGGTCGGCCAGAGCCGGCGCATCGCGGCGCTTGGCAAGGCGGTTGCCGTCGGCGTCGGCGAGCAAGCCGTGATGGTGGTAATCGGGCGTCGGCAGGTCAAGCAGGGCCTGCAGCAGCCGGTGCACGTCGGTCGAGGCGAACAGGTCGCGCCCCCGCACCACGTCGGTCACGCCCTGGGCGGCATCGTCGAGCGTGACCGCGAGATGGTAGCTGGCCGGCGCGTCCTTGCGGGCGAGGACGACGTCGCCGAAGGAGTCCGGCTCGGCCTTTACCTCGGTGTGGCCGTCCATCCAGTAGAGCGGGCCGGTCCGCGCCATCGCCGCGGCAACGTCGAGACGCCAAGCGTGCGGCCGGTTGGTGCGCCGCGAACCTCTGCACGTCCCCGGATAGGCTGGCGCGCCCTCGGGGCCTTGCGGCGCCGATGCGCTGGCCGCGATCTCGGCGGCGATCTCGGCGCGGGTGCAGATGCAAGGATAGAGGAGGCCCTCGGCCTTCAGCCGCTCCAGCGCTTCGGCATAATGATCGAGCCGCTCCGACTGGTAGATCAGCTCGCCGTCCCACTCGAGGCCGAGCCAGAGCAGGTCCTCGAAGATACCGTCGACATATTCGGCGCGGATGCGGCCCGGATCGATATCCTCGATCCGCAGCAGGAAAGTGCCGCCCCGCTCCCGCGCGAAATCGTGCGCGAGCAGCGCCGAATAAGCGTGGCCGAGATGCAACCGTCCGGTGGGACTCGGCGCGAAGCGGGTGACGGCGTGCATCCAGGACCTTTTTGCTTGACCGTGAGTCGCCGCTTATGGTGTCATGGCCTCGTCACGCAGATAAGCGAAAGCGTGACGGGACAGGAGAGGACGGCCGCAAAGCCCAGTCTCCCGGCTCTGGGTGCGACAGGTTTCGGGGGCGGCGTTTTTCGGAGGTTCTTTCGAAAAACGGGAGCGAATTGGCTTTGTACCATCCCGACCTTCTCCGTCATCCCGAAGGCTGCCCCGCGCTGGTCCTCAACGCGGACTATACGCCGCTCAGTTACTACCCGCTGAGCCTGTGGCCGTGGCAGACCGCCGTCAAGGCGGTCTTTTTGGAGCGGGTGGACATCGTCGCCGCCTATGAGCGCGAGGTGCACAGCCCGAGCCGCGCCATGAAGCTGCCGAGCGTGATCGCGCTGCGCCAATATGTGCGCCCCAGCGAGCACCCCGCCTTCACCCGGTTCAACCTGTTCCTGCGCGACCGCTTCTCCTGCCAATATTGCGGCGACCCGCGGGAGCTGACCTTCGACCATGTCCTGCCGCGCGCCCAGGGCGGCCGCACCACCTGGGAGAATGTCGCCACCGCCTGCGCGCCCTGCAACCTCAAGAAGGGCGGCCGCACGCCGCGCCAGGCGCATATGCACATCCGGCGGCACCCGTTCCGCCCGACCAGCTGGCAGCTGCAGGAGCATGGCCGGCGCTTTCCGCCCAATTACCTGCACGAAAGCTGGCGTGACTATCTCTACTGGGACATCGAGCTGGAGGCCTGACCGTCAGCGCCGCAGCCAGTTCTGCCAGGCGAAATAGGCCGCGATCGCGATCGCGACCAGGATCGTGAAGCCGGTGATATACCAGAAGGCCCAGCGTGTTTCCGCAAAGGGGATGTCGGCGACGTTCATGCCGAACAGCCCGGTAATGTAGGTCAAGGGCAGGAAGACCAGCGCCACGATCGCGATCAGCAGCGATCGCTGATCGAGCTGTTCGGCGCGAAGGTCGGTGATCTGCTCGTGGAGCAAGGCGGCGCGCTCGCGCACCGCCTCGAGCTCCTCGGCCATGCGGGCGAAGCGGTCGGCCGCCTCGACGATGTGGAGCCGGTCGTCGTCGGCGAGCCAGTCGAAATCGAGCGCGGCGAGGGTGCGAAGCGCGTCCCGGTCCGGAGCGACGAAGCGGCGGTAGCCGATCGCCTGCGAGCGCACCTCGGTGATCGTGCGGCGCAGCCGGTAGAGCTGGCTCGATTCGAGATCGCTCTCGACGTCGTCGAGCGTGTCGCCGAGCGCGGCCACGTCGGGATCGAGCTCGGTGCTGATCGCCCAGGCGAAAGCGGCGACGAGATCGCCGGAATCGTGGATCGCGCCCGCCTCCATCTTGCGGCGGACCGTCGCGGTCGCGCTCAGCGTGCGGCGGCTCAGCGAGGTCACCTTGCTCCGCGTGACCCAGAAGCGAATCGAGACGAGGCGGTCGGAATCCTCCGGATCGCAATCGCCCGGCCCGCGCAGGTTGATAATCGCCCCTTCCTCGATCCGGTCGCAGCGCGGACGGGTCTCGGTGGCCGCCAGCGCGGCGGCCGCGACATCGGGGATATCCTTTTGCGACTTCAGCCGCGACAGGTCCCGCTCGTCGCGGCCCTCGAGATGGAGCCAGAGAAAGCCGGGACCCCGATAGGCAATGGCTTCATCAACGGTGAGCTGGCGGACCCCGCCGGTTACGAGGAGGAGCGCACCTTCCATTAATGCCCGGAGAGATAGGCGCGCACCGCCGGGGCGACGTCGTCGCGCTCCAGCGCCAGCGCGAGATTGGCGACGACGAAGCCGGTCTTGTCGCCGCAATCGTGGCGGTCGCCGTCGAAGGTGAGGCCGTGAAAGGCCTGGGTGCCGATCAGCGCCGCCATGCCGTCGGTGAGCTGGATCTCGCCGCCCGCGCCTTTGCCGAGACGCCCGAGAATATCCATGATCTCGGGCTGCAGGATGTAGCGGCCGACGACGCCGAGCGTGGAGGGCGCGTCCTCGGGCTTCGGCTTCTCGACCAGCCCCCTCACTTCGGTGAGCCGCCCATCCTGCGCGCCCGGCGTGATGACGCCGTAGCTGGCAGTGCGCTCGCGCGGCACGTCCTGCGCGCAGACGATGTTGCCGCCGACCTGGTTGTAGGCGGCGACCATCTGCGCCAGGCAGCCGGGCCTGCCGACCATCAGATCGTCGGGGAGAAGCACCGCGAAGGGCTCGTCGCCGACGATCTCGCGCGCGCACCAGACGGCGTGGCCAAGGCCCAAAGGCTGCTGCTGCCGCACCGAGACGATCGCGCCGGGCGGGAAGCGGGTCGAGTCCAAAGCGTCGAGCGATTTACCGCGCGCCGTCATGGTCGCTTCGAGCTCGTAGGCGATGTCGAAATGGTCTTCGAGCGCGCCCTTGCCGCGGCCGGTGACGAAGATCATCTGCTCGATGCCGGCCTCGCGCGCCTCCTCGACCGCATATTGGATGAGCGGGCGGTCGACGACGGTCAGCATCTCCTTCGGGATCGCCTTGGTCGCGGGCAGGAAGCGGGTGCCGAGGCCCGCGACCGGAAAGACGGCCTTGCGGACCCGTTTCATGCGACACCAGGCCCGCCATGCCCCCGGCATGGCTGCATCGTGCGGGGCACGATGCACCTGTTGATCGCATGAAACGTCATTCGGGACCGTCGCTCGGTTCGGGCGGGACGTCGCCGGGCGGCAGATCGAATCGGTCGTCCTCACGCTCGTCGGAGCGGCGCAGCAATTCGTCGAGGCGCTCCGGCCGGGCGATCGGCGGCGGGGTCAGCATCTCGTCGGTGGTGAGGGGGCGGCTCGCCATGGCCGGCGCGGGCGGCGGCGCCTCGCCCGGCGGCAGCGCGAGCGGCTCGCGCAGGCCGCAGGCGGCAAGTATGAAGGCGAAGAGGGTGATCGCCGGCCTCATTCGGTCATCCCCAGCACTTTCCTGGCCGCCTCGATCCGCTTTTTCACCTGCGACGGCGCGGTGCCGCCGTGGCTGGTCCGGCTCTTAACCGATGCGTCCGGCGAAAGCACAGTGAAAACAGTGGCTCCGATCCGGGCGTCGACCTCCTGGAGCGCGTCCAGCGGCAGCCCCCAGAGCGGCAGCCCGGCCTCGTCGGCGGCACGCACGGCGCGGCCGGTGATGTGGTGCGCCTCGCGGAACGGCACGCCCGCCTCGCGCACCAGCCAGTCGGCGAGATCGGTGGCGGTGGCGTGGCCCGCCTCGGCCGCGGCACGCATCCGATCGATGTTGAATGTCGCCGTTTCGACCATGCCCGCCATCGCCGCGAGCGAGAGGCCGAGCAGATCGTGGGCCTCGAACACCGGCTCCTTATCGTTCTGCATGTCCTTCGAATAAGCGAGCGGCAACCCCTTCATGACGGTGGCCAGGGCGACCATGGCGCCGACAATCCGCCCCGAATGGCCGCGCACAAGCTCGGCCGCATCGGGGTTGCGCTTCTGCGGCATGATCGACGAGCCGGTGGAGAAGGCGTCGGACAAAGTGACGAAGCCGAACATCTGGCTCGCCCAGAGGACGAGCTCCTCGGCGAGGCGCGAGAGATGGAGCGCGCACTGGGCGGCGGCCATCAGATAGTCGATCGCGAAATCGCGGTCCGAGACGCTGTCGAGCGAATTGGCGGTCGGGCGGTCGAAACCCAAAGCCAGCGCGGTCGCCTCGCGGTCGATCGGGAAGCCGGTGCCGGCGAGGGCGGCGGCGCCGAGCGGGCATTCGTTGAGCCGCGCCCGCGCGTCGGCGAAGCGCGATCGGTCGCGGCGCAGCATCTCGTAATAGGCCATGAGGTGGTGGCCCAGCGTCACCGGCTGGGCCGACTGGAGGTGGGTGAAGCCGGGCATCACGGTCGCGACATGCTCCTCGGCGCGGGTCACCAAAGCGCGCTGGAGCGCGGCAAGGCCTTCGTCGGCGACGTCGATCGCGTCGCGGACCCAGAGGCGGAAGTCGGTGGCGACCTGGTCGTTGCGAGAGCGGGCGGTATGGAGCCGCCCGGCCGCCGGGCCGATCAATTCGGCCAGCCGGTGCTCGACGTGCATGTGGATATCCTCGAGCGCCGAATCCTCGGTGACCCCGCCCGTTTCATATTCGTCCTCGATCCGGTCGAGCGCCTCCTCGATCGCGTCAGTATCCTCCTGGGAGACGATGCCCCGCGCGGCGAGCATGGCGATGTGGACGCGCGACGCTTCGATGTCCTGCCGCCAGAGCCGCTTGTCGAAGCCGATCGAGGCATTTATCTCGCGCATGAGCGCGGAAGGCCCTTCCGCGAACCGCCCGCCCCACATGGCGTTGGAGTGCTGATCCTTGCCGCTTGGAATCGCCTGTCTCCCCGGCCTCCTGATGGCCCTCGCGCTGGCCGGATGCGATAGGCAAAAGGGGGCGGAGCCGCAAGGCGAAGCGCCAGTCATCGCCAATGCCGCCGCGTCGGCGCAGCCCTATCCGACCGGGCGGCTCGACCGCAGCCACGCCGGCACCCCCGCGCCCGGCGTCGCGTTCGAGGACCCGCAGGGGCGGCCAGTGACCCTCTCGGTATTCCGCGGCCGGCCGCTGCTGGTCAACCTCTGGGCGACCTGGTGCGGGCCGTGCGTCGTCGAAATGCCGTCGCTCGACCGGCTCGCGGCGCGCGAGGGCGAGCGCCTGCAGGTGGTCGTGGTGAGCCAGGACATGGGCGGGCGGGAAAAGGTCGGCGACTTCTTCGCCGAGCGCAACTTCACACGGCTGGAGCCCTATCTCGACGGCGAGATGGGCCTGATGGTCGCGCTGCGCATCGATACGCTGCCGACCACCATCCTTTACGATGCCGAGGGGCGGGAGGTGTGGCGGATGACCGGCATGGCCGAATGGGAGGGCGCCCGCGCCGCCAGGCTGCTGCTGGAGGCGGATGCGCGCTGAGCGATGCTGTTCGCCAAGCGCCTGCGCCAGGGGATCAGGGACGGGCGGATCACCTGCACCGTCCGGATCTGGCAGAGGCCGCACGTCAGGGTGGGCGGTATTTATCCGATGGAGGACGGCCATATCGTCGTCGAATCCATCCAGCCCATCACGCTCGACGACATCAGCGGCGATCTGGCGCGGCGCTCGGGCTTCATGGGCGTCGTCGACCTGCTCAGGGTCGCGAAGCATGGCAGCGGCACGAACATCTATCTGATCGAGTTTCAGTACATTCCGCCGCAGGCAGGCTGAGCAGTTGGACGGCTTCGCCTGAAATCCCGGCTACGAATCGCTCAGGCGGCGGCGGGATGCCCGCCGGAACAGCCGGCCGTCGATCGCGGCCAGGCCCGCGCCGATCAGGGCCATGCCGACGAAATGGCGTGGCTCGAGCCGCTCGCCGAGGATCAGCGCGCCGAGCAGAATCGCGGTGACCGGGATCAGGAAGGTGACGAGCAGCGAGTTGGTCGCGCCGGCCGAGGCGAGCAGCCTGAAATAGAGGATGTAGGCGAGGCTGGTGCAGAACAAGGCGAGCGCGATCAGCGCGATCCAGGCCTCGGTGGACGGCGCGGACGACAGCCAGGGCGGCTCGAACAGCAGGACGAGCGGCAGCATGACGATCGTTGCGGCGGTGAGCTGCCCGGTCGACACCGCGACCGGCGAGACGCCCATGACCCGGAAGCGCCGCGCCCAGACGCCGGCGAGCGCGTAGCAGAGAGTCGAGAACAGGCAGGCCAATTGGGCGAGCGCGCTCGTGCCGATCTGGCCGAGCAGATCGGCGCCGATCATCACCGCCACGCCGCCGAAGCCGAGCAGCACGCCGGCGACCTTGGCCGGGCTCGCCTTCTCGTCGGCGGTGAAGATATGGGCGACGACGACGCCCCAGATCGGCGTGGTCGCGTTGAGGATCGAGGCGAGGCCACCGGTGATCTCCGCTTGCGCCCAGGCGAACAGGACGAAGGGGATGACATTGTTCAACAAAGCCAGCACCAGCAGCGCGAAGGCGGCACCCGGGGGCAAGGCCATCCGCTCCCGCCGCACCAGCAGCCAAGCCCAGAGGAAAGCGGCAGCGAGGGCGACGCGGATCAGCACCAGGGTGAAGGGCGCGACCGTGCCGATGGCGATCTCGATGAAGAAGAAGGAGCCGCCCCAGAGCACCGACAGGATGAGCAGGATCGCCCAGTCGGCCTTGGTCATCTGCGTGTTCATCGCGCCGCTATAGCCAGCTCAAGTCGCCCCGCATCGCGAAACATGCGCTCAAACCGATAAGCGCCGCTTATGCCCTAATCCCGGAGCAGCTCGTTGATGCCGGTCTTGGAGCGCGTCCTGGCGTCGACGCGCTTGACGATCACCGCGCAGGCGAGGCCGGGGCCGCCGTCCTTGCCGGGCAGCGTGCCGGGAACGACCACCGAATAAGCGGGCACGCGGCCGTAGACGATCTCGCCCGAGGCGCGGTCGACGATCTTGGTGGAAGCGCCGAGGAACACGCCCATCGAGATGACCGCACCCTGCTCGACGACCACGCCCTCGGCCACCTCAGAGCGGGCGCCGATGAAGCAATCGTCCTCGACGATCACGGGACCCGCCTGGAGCGGCTCGAGCACCCCGCCAATGCCGGTGCCGCCGGAGATATGGACGTTCCTGCCGATCTGCGCGCAGCTTCCGACCGTCGCCCAGGTATCGACCATCGTCCCCTCGCCGACATAGGCGCCGATATTGACGAAGCTCGGCATCAGCACCGCGTTGCGGCCGATGAAGGCGCCGCGGCGCACGATCGACCCCGGCACGGCGCGGAAGCCGGCCCGGTCGAAATCGCCGCCGGTCCAGCCGAGAAATTTGGAGGGAACCTTGTCCCACCAGACGGCGCCGTCCGGGCCGCCCGTAATCGATTCCATCGGATTGAGGCGGAAGGAGAGGAGCACTGCCTTCTTCAGCCATTGGTTCACGACCCAGCCCTCGGCGCGTTTCTCGGCGACGCGCGCCGCGCCGCAATCAAGCAGCCGAATCGCCTCGTCGACCGCGTCGCGAACCTCGCCGCGCGTCGAAATGCTCAGCCCGTCGCGATCCTCCCAGGCGGCGTCGATCACCTGCTCCAGCATCATGCCACCTTCTCCCCCTGGACCTGCTCCAGCCAGCCGGCGATATCGTCGGTGCGATAATCGACGAAGTCCGGCTCGGCGACGGCATCGCCCTGCTCCGAGCCATTGTCCACCCAGAGCGTCACCATGCCCAGCGCCTTGGCCGGCGCCAGATTGCGCGCCATGTCGTCGGCGAAGAGGGCGCGCCTGGGGTCGATGCCGTGCCGCGCGCAGATCGCCGCATAGCCGGAAGGATCGGGCTTGGGCACATAGGCCATGGCGTGAATGTCGTGCAGGCCGTCGAACGCATTGGCGAGGCCGAGCCGGTCGAGCACGCGCTTCGCATAATCCTCGCTGGCATTGGTGAAGACGAACTTGCGTCCGGGCAGCCGGTCGAGCGCCGCCACCAAAGCCGGATCGGCGGCGAGTCGGGCGAGATCGATGTCGTGGACGAACTCCAGGAAGTCGTGCGGGTCGACGCCGTGCGCGGCCATCAGCCCGGCGAGCGTGGTGCCGTGGGCGTGGAAATAGCCCTTCTGCACCCGCCGTGCCTCGGCCGCGTCGACGCCGAGCAGGCGCTGGATATAGGCGCCCATGCGGACGTCGATCAGCTCGAACAGGTTGCAGCCGTGCGGATAGAGGCTGTTGTCGAGATCGAAGATCCAGCTGTCGACATGGGCGAGGTCGGGAGCCATGGAGCGGGTTAGACGGTGAAGCTTTCGCCGCAGCCGCAGGCGCCCTTGGCGTTGGGATTGGCGAAGACGAAGCCGGCGGCGAAATCGTCCTCGACCCAGTCCATCGTCGAGCCGACCAGATAGAGGACCGAGGCGCCGTCGATATAGAAGGGCCCGGCCGGGGTCTCGATCTTCTCGTCGAACTTCGCTTCCTCGCTCACATAATCGACCGAATAGGCAAGGCCCGAGCAGCCGCGGCGCGGCGTCGACAGCTTGACGCCGATCGTCCCTTCCGGCGCCCTGGCCATGAGCGCGGCGACGCGCGCCTCGGCGGCGGCGGTGAGGGTGACGGCGGCGGGTCGCGCGCGGATTTTCACTTCGGCGGTCATAGCATCCCCAGTTCGAGCCGGGCTTCGTCGGTCATCTTCTGCGGATCCCAGGGCGGATCCCAGACCAGTTCGACCTCGGCATCGCCGATGCCGGGGACGGCGCCGACGCGAAGCTCGACCTCGCCCGGCATCGATTCGGCGACCGGGCAGTGCGGCGTGGTCAGCGTCATCTTCACCTTGGCGTGATGCTCCGGGGTGATCTCGACGTCGTAGATCAGGCCGAGATCGTAGATGTTGACCGGGATTTCGGGATCGTAAATCTCCTTGAGCGCCTCGATGACGGCCTCGTAGAGATCGCCGCCCGGTTCGGCCGCGACCGGCTCGGCCGGCTTCTGCGACAGGAAGCCTTCGAGATAGTCGCGCTTGCGCTCGAAAGTGTCGCGGACGTCCGCGACGCGCGCCCTCGGCGGGGGCGCCACGCCCGCCACTTCCTCGGTCTCGATCCTGCGCTCCTCGTTCACCCGAATATCCTCGTCACCCGTTCGATGCCGCCTACCAGCGCCTCAACGTCCTGCCTGCCGTTATAGACCCCGAAGCTCGCTCGCGCCGTGGCATCGACGCCGAGTGCGGCCATGAGCGGCTGGGCGCAATGATGCCCGGCCCGGATCGCCACCCGGCTCTCGTCCAATATGGTGCCGATGTCGTGCGGATGCACCCCCTCGACGGCGAAGGAGACGATGCCGGCCGAATCCTCCGGGCCGAACAGCCGGACCGAATTCAGGCTGGAGAGCGCGTCGCGAGTCTCCCGCACCAGCGCCGCCTCGTGCGCGGCGATCGCACCGAGGCCGATGCCGTCGACATAATCGATGGCGGCATGGAGGCCGATGACGCCGACGACGTGCGGCGTCCCCGCCTCGAACCGCGCGGGCGGCGGCGCATAGGTTGTCTTCTCGAACGTCACTCTGTCGATCATCGCGCCGCCGCCCTGCCATGGCGGCATCGCGTCCAGGATCTCAGCCCGCGCCCAGAGCACGCCGATGCCGGTCGGGCCGTAGAGCTTGTGCCCCGAAAAGACGTAGAAGTCGCAATCGAGGTCGGCGACGTCGACCGCCATGCGCGGCACCGCCTGGCAGCCGTCGAGCAGGAGCCTGGCGCCGACCGAATGGGCGATGTCCGCCGCACGCTTCGCGTCGAGCACCGAGCCGAGCACGTTGGAGACATGGGCGAGCGCGACCAGCTTGTGCTCGGGCCGGATCATCGCGGCCATAATGTCGAGATCGATGCGATGGTCCGCGGTCAGCGGCACGATGTCGATGGCGGCGCCGGTCATCTGCCAAGGCACGATGTTGCTGTGATGCTCGAGCGTCGAGAGCAGGATTCGGTCGCCGGGCCCCAGATTGCCCCGGCCCCAGCTCTGCGCGACCAGGTTGATCCCCTCGGTCGCGCCGCGGACGAACACCACTTCTTCCGGCGCGGCGGCGTTGATGAAGCGGGCGACCCGCCGGCGCGAGGCTTCGAACGCCACCGTCATCTCGGCCGAGCGCTGGTAGACGCCGCGATGGACGGTCGCGTAGGTTTCGGCATAGCCGCGCATGATCGCGTCGATCACCGGCCGCGGCTTCTGCGCGGTCGCGGCGCTGTCGAGATAGGCCCAGCCCGCCGGAATGGCCGGGAAGTCGGCGAGCCAATCGAGCGGGCGGGTGGAGAGGGCGGCGTCCACTAGCTCGAATCCCTTCCAACCCGGACTCCGTTCGGGCTGAGCTTGTCGAAGCCCTCTCCTTCCCTTCCGGCGCCGAATGAAGAAATGCGGGCCTTCGACAGGCTCAGGCCGAACGGTTTGGGGAAAAGCGCGGAGATCATTGGCGACCTCCGAACCAGCCTTCGGCGTCGGCATAGAAGGCCTCGCGCACGTCCTTCTCACCGATCCGGTCGAGCGCGTCGGCGACGAAGGCGCGGGTCAGCAGGCCCTGCGCTTCCTCGCGCGGGATGCCGCGGCTTTCGAGATAGAAGAGCGCGCCCCGGTCGAGCTCGCCGACGGTGGCGCCGTGGGCGCATTTGACGTCGTCGGCGAAGATTTCGAGCTCGGGCTTGGCGTTGATCGTCGCCGAGCGGGCAAGCAGCAGGCCCTTCAGCGACTGCTCGCCGTCGGTCTTCTGGGCATTGCGCGCGACCTCGACCCTGGCGGCGACCGAGCAGGCGGCCTTGTCGTCGGCGACCGATCGCCAGATCTGGCGGCTGGTTCCCGACGGGACCTTATGGCGGATAACGAGATTGGCGTCATGCCGCTGGCGTTCCCGCGCGAGCAGGGCGCCGGCGGCCTCGGCATAGGCGCCCTCGCCGATCAGGTCGATCCCGCCGTCGAGCCGCGTGTCGCGGCCGCCCGCGGCGAGAGTCGCGCCGATCAAGCTGGCGCCCTCGCCGAGGCTGGCATGGTCGGTGACGCTGACAAAGCCGGCGCCGCCCGTCACCCGGCGGCTGAGCATCAGCCGAGCGCCCCTGCCGAGCCTGATTCCGGTGAGCCGGTTGGTCCAGCCCTCGCCGACGAAGCTCTCGACGACCGACGCTTGGGCGTCGTCGTCGAGCAGGATCTCGGCGGCAAGATGGTCGGCGGCGCCGGTCGAGACATGGACGATCTGGATCAGGCCCGGCGGCGCATGGTCGCGGCCGAGCCTGAGCGACCAGCCCGAGCGGCCGGCGAGGCGACCGAGCGGGTGGCCGGTCTCGACGGCGACGGGGCCGACGGCGATCTCGCCCGCGCGGCTGCGGCTCTCGTCGAACCTGCCGTCGACGAACAGCAGGCGCGGCCCTTCGTGCGCGCAGTCGAGCCAGGGCAGCGCGTCCGGCACGTCTCCCCTCGGCGCGCGCTCGGCCAGCGCCGGCAGCGCCGAAAGATCGCTCCAGCGCCAGGCTTCCTCACGGTTGGACGGCAGAGTCAGCAGCGTCATGCGGCCATCGCTCCATAGCCTTCGCGCTCGAGCTCGACGGCGAGCTCGGGCCCGCCCGAGCGGACGATCCTGCCGCCCGCCAGCACATGGACGAAATCGGGCTCCACGAGATCGAGCAGGCGCTGATAATGGGTGATCAGGAGCACCGCCTTGCCGGGCTTGCGCATGATCCGGTTGATGCCCTCGCCGACGACTCGAAGCGCGTCGATGTCGAGGCCCGAATCGGTCTCGTCGAGGATGGCGAGGCGCGGGTCGACAATCCCCATCTGGACCATCTCGTTGCGCTTCTTCTCGCCGCCCGAAAAGCCGACGTTCACCGCCCGTTTCATCATCTCCATGTCGATGTCGAGCGCCGCCGCCTGCTCGCGCGCGATGCGCAGGAACTCGCCGGCGGAAAGCTCCGGCTCGCCGCGCGCGCGGCGCTGGGCGTTGACCGCGGTACGCAGGAACTGGACGTTGGAGACGCCGGGAATCTCGACCGGATATTGGAAGCCGAGGAACATGCCCTTCGCGGCCCGTTCGTGCGGATCAAGCGCGAGCAGGTCGTCGCCGTAGAGCGTCGCCGAACCTTCCGTGACCTCATAGCCCGGGCGGCCGGCCAGGACGTAAGCGAGGGTCGACTTGCCCAACCCGTTCGGCCCCATGATCGCATGGATCTCGCCGGGGTTCAGATCGAGGCTGATCCCGTTCAGGATCGGCTTGCCGTCGACTATGGCGTGGAGGTTTTCGATTTTAAGCATTCGGCCGGGGCTTCTTCCTGATCACATATTCGTGGCTTTGCTCGATAATCGGCGCACCATTGACCTGCAGCGCATCGTCAGGCGGTATGGCGATGGCCGCGTCCATAACGAGACCACCGTCACCGGGGATCGTGGGGTCGAGGTAAACGTGCCTGCCCTTGTTGATATAGGGTCCCCTCATCCCACGCTCCCCTCCAGACTGATCCCGAGGAGCTTTTGCGCTTCCACCGCTCTTAGCCCCTCCCCTTCAGGGGAGGGGTTGGGGTGGGGGCTGTCCCGTCGGTCCGGAGCAACCGCGATCGCCCCGCTGATGAGCGTCAGCACCCCGTCCATATTGGTCATGACGTCATCATTGGTCACGCGCAGGACACGAAAGCCGCGGCGGGCCAGGATATCGTCCCGCAAGCGATCCTTCGCCTCGTCATGCGTATCGCCATCGACCTCGACGACCAGCGCCTTTTGCGGGCAGAGGAAGTCGGCGATGAACCAGCCTATCACGGACTGGCGGCGGAATTTCGCGCCATCGAGCTGTGAATTGGAGAGGTGTCGCCATAGCCTCTTCTCGGGCTCGGTGGGATTGCGGCGCATTTCGGCGGCGCGGCGGTGGAGTTCCAGCAATTGCTCGACCGACAGGCCCCACCCCAAACCCCTCCCCTGAAGGGGAGGGGCTTCAGGGCGCCAGCCTTTGTCGAAGCGCGGCGTGCTCATCCCACGCTTCCCTCAAGGCTGATGCCCAGCAATTTCTGCGCCTCGACCGCGAACTCCATCGGCAGCTGCTTCAGCACCTCGCGGGCGAAGCCGTTGACGATGAGGGCGACCGAGTCCTCGGCGGAGAGGCCGCGCGACATGGCGTAGAAGAGCTGGTCGTCGCTGATCTTGGAGGTGGTCGCCTCGTGCTCGATCTGGGCTGTGAGATTCCTGACCTCGATATAGGGGACGGTGTGGGCGCCGCATTCCGAGCCCAGCAGCAGCGAATCGCACTGGGTGAAGTTGCGGACATTCTCGGCGGCACCATTGACGCGGACGAGGCCGCGATAGGTGTTGCTCGATTTGCCGGCGCTGATTCCCTTGGAGACGATGGTCGAGCGGCTGTTGGCGCCGATATGGATCATCTTGGTGCCGGTGTCGGCCTGCTGGCGGTTGTTGGTGAGCGCCACCGAATAGAATTCGCCGACGCTCGATTCGCCCTTGAGGATGCAGGACGGGTATTTCCAGGTGATCGCGGATCCCGTTTCGACCTGGGTCCACGACACTTTGGAGCGGTCGCCGGCGCACATCGCCCGCTTGGTGACGAAATTGTAGATGCCGCCTTTGCCCTCGGCGTCGCCCGGATACCAGTTCTGGACGGTCGAATATTTGATCTCGGCATCGTCGTGCGCGTAGAGCTCGACCACCGCCGCGTGGAGCTGGTTCTCGTCGCGCATCGGGGCCGTGCAGCCTTCGAGATAGGAGACGTACGACCCCTTGTCGGCGACGATCAGGGTGCGCTCGAACTGCCCCGTATTCTCGGCGTTGATCCGGAAATAGGTGGAAAGCTCCATCGGGCAGCGGACGCCTTCGGGGACGTAGACGAAGGTGCCGTCGGAGAAGACCGCGCTGTTCAAACAGGCGAAATAATTGTCGCGCTGCGGCACCACGCTGCCGAGATATTTCTTCACGAGATCGGGATATTCGCGGATCGCCTCCGAGATGGAGAGGAAGATGACCCCGGCGCGGAGCAATTCGGCGCGGAAGGTGGTGGCGACGCTGACGCTGTCGAACACCGCGTCGACCGCCACTTTCCTCGCGCCCTCGACACCGGCGAGCACCTTCTGCTCCTCGATCGGGATGCCGAGCTTTTCGTAGACGCGCAGGATTTCGGGATCGACCTCGTCGAGGCTGCCGAGCTTCTCCTTCGCCTTGGGCTCGGCGTAATAATAAGCGTCCTGGAAATCGATCTCGGGGATGTCGAGCTTGGCCCAGCTCACCTCTTCCATGGTCAGCCAGGCGCGATAGGCCTTGAGCCGCCATTCCAGCATCCACTCGGGCTCGCTTTTCTTCGCGGAAATGAAGCGGACCGTGTCCTCGTTGAGGCCCTTGGGCGCGAAATCCTGCTCGATGTCGGAGGTGAAGCCCCATTCGTAGGTCGAGGCGCGGTCGACCGCGTCCTGGGCCGCGCGGTTGCGGACGCTGGCGTCGTCGGCGCTCATGCCTTCACCTCGGCGAGGCTGGAGAGGCTGACGCCCTGCAGCGCGCCCCGGACGGCGCCATTGACCACGCCCATGTGCGGCCGCACCTGGCAGGCGCCTTCGAGGGCGCATTCGTGGCGTTCGGCGTCGACGCAGGTGGTCATCAATATCGGCCCTTCGACCGCCTCGACGATGTCGGCGAGGCTTATCTCCAATGCCTCGCGGGCGAGGCGGAAGCCGCCGCCGGTGCCGCGGGCGGTTTCGAGCAGGCCCGCCGCGGCGAGCCGGCCGGTCAGCTTCTGCGCGGTCGGCAGAGGAACGCCGGTCTCCGCGGCGAGCAGGGTCGCGCTGAGCCGCGTTCCCGCCGGGTGGCGGGCGGCGGCGGCCATCATCACGACCGCATAATCGGCAAGGGAGGTCAGGCGCATAATCGGATCGATTCGTTCCGATTACCATCTGGTCCTTTCGCAAGGCAGAATCAAGCGCGCTTTGACCCGGTGCGGGTCGCCTGCCATAGCCCCGCGCGATGGCGCTCTACCCTCTCGTGCGGCCGCTCGCCTTCGCGCTCGACGCGGAGCGGGCGCATCGCCTCACGGTCCGGGCGCTCAAGCTGCTCCCGGCCGGGCTGCCGGCCAGGCCCGATCCGATGCTGTCGGTGCGGCTCTTGGGGCTGGATTTTCCCAATCCGGTCGGGCTCGCCGCCGGCTTCGACAAGGACGCCGAGGTGTTTCGGCAGATGCTCGGCTTCGGGTTCGGGTTTGTCGAGGTGGGGACGGTGACGCCGGTGCCGCAAGGCGGGAATGAAAGGCCGCGCTTGTTCCGGCTGGTCGAGGACCGGGCAGTCATCAACCGGCTTGGGTTCAACAATCGAGGTCAGTCGGCGGCGCTGGCGCGGCTCGAAAAGCGCGACCGGACGCACGGCATCGTCGGCGTCAATATCGGAGCGAACAAGGACAGCGCGGACCGAGTCGCCGATTATGCCGCCGGGGTGCGGGCGATGGGCGCCGCCGCCGACTATCTCACCGTCAACATCTCCTCGCCCAACACGCCCGGCCTTCGCGCGCTGCAGGACAAGGGGGCGCTCGACGCGCTGCTCGCTGCGGTCGTCGAAGCGCGCGGCGCCGGGCCGCCTATCTTCCTCAAGGTCGCGCCGGACCTCGAGCAAGCGGAGATCGACGACGTCGCGAAAGCGGCGATCGATCATCGGATCGACGGGCTGATCATTGCCAACACCACGATCGGCCGGCCCGGGTTGAAATCGCGGCGCCGCGATGAGGCCGGCGGCCTGTCGGGGGCGCCGCTGAAGGGGCTGGCGCTCGAGCGGCTGCGCGATTTCCGGCGCGCGACGGGCGGGGCACTGCCGTTGATCGCGGCCGGCGGAATCGAGAACGGCGTCGACGCCTTCGATCGAATCCGGGCCGGGGCGAGCCTGGTCCAGCTCTATACGGCCCTCGTCTATCAGGGCCCGGCCCTGGCCGGGGAAATCAACGGCGAGCTCCGGCGGTTGCTCGCCCTGCACGGCTTCGCGCGCTTGACGGACGCCATCGGGACTGAAAAGCCGCGATGATGCTCAGAACCCTCGTCCTCGCCTTCGCTTTCCTTGCCGCCGGCTGCGCGACCGCCGCCCCGCAGGCCGAGGCGCCCCGCACCGCGCAGCCCGGCATGGTCTCCGCCGCCGATCCGCGCGCGGCCGCGGCGGGCGTCGAAATATTGCGCGCCGGCGGGACGGCGGCCGACGCGGCGCTGGCGGTGATGGTCGCGCTCACGGTCGTCGAGCCGCAGAGCTCCGGCATCGGCGGCGGCGGCTTCCTCGTCTACCATGACGAGGCGGCGAACCTCCTCTCCTCCTATGACGGCCGCGAGACCGCGCCCGCCGCGGCGACGCCCGCTTATTTCCTCGCCCCCGACGGCCGGCCGCGCCCGCGCGACGAGGCCGTTCCTGGAGGCTTGAGCGTCGGCGTCCCGGGCAACATCCGGCTGATGGAGATGGCGCACGAGCGGCACGGGCGATTGCCCTGGGCGCGGCTGTTCGCCCCAGCGGTCCGCCTCGCCCGCGACGGCTTCCGGATCACGCCCCGGCTGCACCGGGCGCTGGCAAGCCAGGGCTCGCTCGCCGCTCTGTCGCCCGGCGGACGCGCGCTGTTCTACGAGGCGGACGGCCAGCCCAAACCGGTGGGCACCCTCGTCCGCAATCCCGACTTGGCGGCTCTGCTCGAGCGGATCGCGGCGCGCGGACCCGAGCATTTCTACACCGGGGCGGCTGCCGCGGCGCTGGTGCGGACGGCCCGAGCCGCCGAGCTCAACCCCTCGCCGATGACCGGCGACGACCTTTCCACCTATCAGGCCAAGCCGCGCGAGCCGGTCTGCGGGCGCTATCGCGGCCACCGGATCTGCGGGATGGGTCCGCCCTCCTCGGGCGCGACGACGGTGTTCGCGATCCTGAAGCAGCTCGAGCGGTTCGACCTTGGCGCGCTGGGACCGGACGATCCCGCCGCCTGGCATCTGATCGGCGAATCGATGCGGCTCGCTTATGCCGACCGCGAAGCCTATCTCGGCGATCCGGATTTCGTCGCCGTGCCGGTCGCCGGGCTGACGAACGAAGCCTATCTCGCCGGGCGCTCGCGGCTGATCTCGGCCGAGCGCGCCATCCCCCATGTGGAGGCGGGGACGCCGCCCGGGGCCGCGCCGCGCACCGCGGCGGCCGCCGCCGAAGTGCCCTCGACCTCGCATTTCGTCGCGGTCGACGGGGCCGGCAACGTCGCTTCCTACACCTCGACCATCGAGGGCCCGTTCGGATCGGGGCTGACCGTCAACGGCATGTTCCTCAACAACGAGCTGACCGATTTCAGCTTCGCGCCGGAGCGCGACGGGGCGCCGGTCGCCAACCGGGTCGAGGGCGGCAAAAGGCCGCGCAGCTCGATGTCGCCGACCATCGTCTACGGGCCCGACGGCGAGGTAAGGCTCGCGATCGGCGCGGCCGGCGGCACGACGATCATCGCCCAGGTCGCCAAGGCGATCGTCGGAGTGCTCGACTGGAACCTGACCGCGCAGCAGGCGATCGCGCTGCCCCAGATCATCGGCCTGGGCGACCGGCTGCTGATCGAACGCGGCACCCGGCTGGAAGCGATGGCGCCGGCGCTGCGTGCTCTCGGCCAGCAGGTCGCGATCGTCGAGCCGGGCTACAAGGCCAATGCGATCGAATGGGCCGGGGGCCGCTGGATCGGCGCCGCCGACCCGCGCAGCGAAGGCGTGGCGCTGTCAGAACAAGGCGATTAGGAAAGGCGACTCGACGCGGGCAAGCCGCGCGGGCGGGAGACACGATGCGCACGCAGCTCGAACATTTTCCGAACCTCGTCACCATGTTCTTCACGCGGGCCAAGGAGAAGGGCGACGCGCCCTTCCTATGGGCCAAGCGGCAGGGCGCGTGGCGGTCGATCAGCTGGCGCGAGACCGCCGGGACGGTCGCGGCGCTGGCGGCGTCGCTGAAACGGATCGGGCTCGCCAGGGGCGATAGGGTTATGCTGGTCTCCGAGAACCGGCCCGAATGGCTGATCTCCGACCTCGCCATCATGGCGGCGGGCTGCGTCACCGTGCCGACCTACACGACCAACACCGAGCGCGACCATCAGCATATCCTGGACGACAGCGGCGCCCGGGCGGCGATCGTCTCCACCCAGAAGCTCGCCAAGATCCTGCTTCCCGCGGCGATCAAGAGCTCGGTCTGCGAGCATGTGATCGGCATCGAGCCGCTGCCCTCGGGCCAGGAAAGCAACGTCCAGTTCCACGACTGGCGCGCTTTGGCCGATCCCGCCACGGCCGACGTCGAGGCCTGCGCCGCCGGTGCCGCCTTCAAGCGCGAGGATCTCGCCTGCATCATTTACACCTCCGGCACCGGCGGCGCGCCGCGCGGCGTCATGCAGCATCACGGCGCCATCCTGCACAATATCGAGGGCTGCACCGCCTTGATCGCCGAGGATTTCGGGTGGGACGACGAGGTCTTTCTCTCCTTCCTGCCGGCCAGCCACGCCTACGAGCATAGCGGCGGGCAGATGTTCCCGATCGGGCTCGGCGGGCAGATCTATTATTCGGAAGGCCTCGAAAAGCTCGCCTCGAACATCGAGGAGGTGAAGCCGACGATCATGGTGGTGGTACCGCGGCTGTTCGAGGTGCTCCGGCAGCGCATCCTCAACCAGGTCGAGAAGCAGGGCAGGCTCACCAGCTATTTGATGGGCCGCGCGCTTGCGATCGGCGCCAAGGGCTATTCGGGCTCGGTGCCGCTCTGGGACAAGCCGATGGATTTCTTCCTCGGACGCACGCTCCGGCCCAGGATCTCGGCCAGGTTCGGCGGCCGGATCAAGGCGATGGTCTCGGGCGGCGCGCCGCTCAATCCCGAGGTCGGCATTTTCTTCCACTCGCTCGGCCTCACTCTGCTCCAGGGCTACGGCCAGACCGAGGCGGCGCCGGTGATCAGCTGCAACCGGCCCAAGGCGGGGCTCAAGATGGACACGGTCGGCCCGCCCATGCAGGGCGTCGAGGTCAGGATCGCCGAGGACGGCGAGATCCTGGTCAAGGGCGAGCTGGTGATGCACGGCTATTGGCGCAACGACGCGCAGACCGCCCGCACGCTGATCGACGGCTGGCTGCACACCGGCGACGTCGGCCATCTCGACGACAAGGGCCGGATCGTCATTACCGACCGGAAGAAGGACCTGATCGTCAACGACAAGGGCGACAATGTCGCGCCGCAGAAGGTCGAGGGCATGCTCACCCTCCAGCCGGAGATCGTTCAGGCGATGGTGGCCGGCGACAAGCGCCCCTATCTCGTCGGCCTGATCGTGCCCGATCCCGAATGGACCGCGGACTGGTGCGCTCGTCAGGGACGCAAGTGCGAGTTCGTCAATCTCGCCCACGATCCCGATTACGTGAAGGCGCTCTCGGCCGCCGTCGACCGGGTCAACAAGGAATTGTCGGTGATCGAGAAGGTCCGCCGCTTCATCGTCGCCGACGAGCCGTTCTCGGTCGAGAACCAGCAGCTGACCCCGTCGATCAAGATCCGCCGCCACGTGATCAAGGAGGTCTATGGCGAACGGCTCGACGCGCTCTACAAGAAATAGAGGCGTCCTACCGAGTCACCCCGGCGCAAGCCGGGGCCATGAACCGAAGCACCGGGAAATGAGATACCCACGTCGTTGCGACCCTCGTACCCCGGTGTTCATGGCTCCCGGCTTTCGCCGGGACGACTCCCTTTGCGGTCAGCCCGCCCGGTCGTAGGGGATGAAGTCGCCGAGGCCGCAGCCGCCATAATCGGTGCCGGTGGTGGGATCGAAGATTGTGACGATGTCGCCGCGGCAGAGCTGCCCGGTCGACGAGCGCACCCGGAGCGCGCGACCGAAATTGAGATCGGGACAGCCGCCCGCCGGACGGTTGACGTAGATCCGGCTGCCGCGCCCGTCGAAGATGATCGCGTCGCCGGCCGAACGGTTGCCGCCGAGTTCGGTGAGGCGGACGCAGGCCATTGGCTCGCCCGCCGCCCGGCCTTCGAGCGCTCGAGCGAGCTCGTCCTCGGCGGCCGGCGAGGGTCCCTCGCTGGCGGGCGCGACGCAGGCCGCGAGGGCCGACGCCGCCAAAAAAAGCAGCTTTCTCATCCTTGCCTCCTATCCTTGGAACGCGTCCTTGGCGGCGCGTCTCTCAGCCAGCTCCGCCACCGAGGCGGCGCGCATGAACGGGTTGGTCTCCCGTTCGAGCGCGATCGTGGTCGGCAGCGTGACTTCGCCGCGATCGCGCATTTCGCTCACTTCCGCGACCCGACCGGCAAGGGCGGCATTATCCGGCTCGACGGTGAGCGCGAATCGGCCGTTGGCGAGGGTATATTCGTGCCCGCAATAGATGCGCGTCTCCGGCGGCAGCGCGGCGAGGCGCTGCAGGCTGTCGTGCATCTGCCGCGCGTCGCCTTCGAACAGGCGGCCGCAACCCATCGCGAACAGGGTGTCGCCGACGAACGCGGCGCGCTCGGCGGGAAGAAAGAAGGCGACGTGGCCGGCGGTGTGGGCGGGGATGTCGATCAGCTCCGCCTCGATGTCCCCGATCCGCGCCCGATCGCCGCCGGCGACGATTCGGTCCATCTTCGACACGCGTTCAGCCTCGGCCGGGCCGGTGATCGTGCAGCCGGTCGCCGCCCGGATCGCGTCGTTGCCGCCGGTATGGTCGGGATGCCAGTGGGTGTTCCAGATCTGGGTGATGCGCCAGCCGCGCGCCGCGGCCGCCGCCAGCACCGGATCGGCGACCGACGGGTCCACCGCCACCGTTTCGTCCGACGCCGGATCGTGGACCAGCCAGACATAATTGTCGCGAAGGACCGGGACGGGGACGATCTCGAGCATCACCAATGGCCCGTATTCGGCATCGACGCCCAAGGTTCGGCGACCGGCAGATTCTCCCCCTTCTGCAGCAACTCGATCGAGATGCCGTCGGGGGTGCGGACGAACGCCATGCGGCCTTCGCGCGGCGGCCGGTTGATGGTGACGCCCCCGTCCATCAGCCGCCGGCAGGTTTCGTAGACGTCGTCGACCTCATAGGCGACGTGGCCGAAATTGCGGCCCTCGCCATAGCCGTCCGACAGGTCCGCAGCGCCCCGCGCTGCGGAGCCCTCTCCGGGGGAGAGGGCGGCCTGTGGACCGTCCCAATTATGAGTGAGCTCGATCTGGGCGTCCCCGTCGCCCGGCGCGGCGAGGAAGATCAGCGTGTAGCGGCCCTGTTCATTGTCCATGCGGCGCACTTCCTGAAGGCCGAGCAGCGAGAAGAAGCGCAGCGTCGCCTCGGGATCCGAGACGCGGATCATCGTGTGCAGATATTTCATTGCCAAGCCTTCAACTCGTCGCCATAAATGCACGGTTCATCGACGCCGTTCCAAACAGGCCGGGTCGGTGCAGGGGAGTTATATCATGGCGGAGGGCGTCAAGGGCAATCGCGATGTCGATGCGACCGTCGTCGCGCCCTCCGTTTCCCCTTGCGCTGAAGCGGCGCGCGACCGGGCGGCCTATCTCGCCGAACGGCCCGGATGGCGCGCGCCCTCTCGCCCCGGGCCGCCGATGGTGCGTCTGGTGGCGGACGAACTTTAGGCGGCGCTGAACAGGAGCAGGTCATGGCCGAAGTCGAAAAGAGCAACCGCAACGTCATCCTGATCGCCGCGCTGGTGCTCGGCATCGCCATTATCGCCGGCGGCTATCTGCTCGGCGACGGCCTCCGCCGTGCGCGCATGGCCGACCGCGCGGTGACCATGCGCGGACTCGCCGAGCGCAACGTCACCGCCGATCTCGCCACCTGGACGATCAGCTTCACCGCGCAGGGCAACGAGCTCGGCGCGGTGCAGGCCGAGAGCGACCGCGACGCGCGTACCGTCGCCGCCTTCTTTCGCGAGGCCGGCTTTCCGCCGAACGCGGTCACCGACGCGGGCGGCTCGGTGAACCAATATTACGACAGCAACCGCGGCGAGAACAACGTCACCGTCAACCGCCGCGTGCAGCTGCGCACCACCGACGTGATGAGCGCCCGCCGCGCTTATGCCCGCCAGTTCGAGCTGATCCGGGGCGGCGTCGCCATCCAGGAGGGGTCGGGGATGCAATACATCTTCACCGGCCTCAACCGGATCAAGCCCGGGATGATCGCCGATGCGACCCGCAACGCGCGCGAGGGCGCCCAGCAATTCGCCCAGGATTCGGGGACCCAAGTCGGCGGCATCCGCTCGGCGACCCAGGGCTATTTCTCGATCGGCGCGCGCGACGGCGACGCGACCGAGGAAGGCTCGGGCGGCCGCGACTCGCCGTTCCAGAAGGTGCGCGTGGTGACGACGATCGAATTCTATCTCGATTGAAAAGGGGACAGTTACTTTCCCAACGGCGGTGACTCGACCGGACCCCTCGGCTGGTGAAAGTAACCGTCCCTGTTCACTGCGGCTGCGGCGCGGGGACCTCGATCTCGCGCACCGTCGCCAGGCTCTCCCGCGCCGCCCGGCCGGCGTCGCTGTCCGGCGCGGCCTCGGCGATGCGGCGGTAGATCCGCTCGGCCTCCTCCATATTGCCGGCGAGGCCCGCAAGGGTGCCGGCGAGGAGCAGGATATCGGGATTGTCGGGCGCCAGCCCGCGCGCCCGGGCGATGTCGGCGCCGGCGCGGGCGAGATTGTTGTCGCGCCGGGCCAGCGCCGCGGACAGATACCAGGCGAAGGGGTCGGCGGGCACCATCTGCAGCGCCCGGTCGATCTCGGTGCGGGCGCCGGCCGGGTTGCTCATCGCGACCATGGCGCGGGCGCGATCGAGATGGACCTCGCCGCGCAGCTCGTTGGTGAGGCTCGGCGCCAGCAGCGCCGCGTCGAACGCCTGCAGGGCGCGGGCGGGCTGGCCCGCCGCCACCCAGGCATTGCCCGACTGGACCCAGAAATCGGCGCGGCGCGGATCCTGCCCCGCTTCGGCTTCGCGCGCCGCCTGCTCGAACGCGGTCGCCGCTGGCTCCCAGCGCTCGAGCGCAACGAGAGCGAGGCCGAGGCATTGCCGCGCGTGCAAGCCGCCGCCCTGCGTGCGCCACGCGCTCGCCGCCTCGACGGCGGCTTCGGCATTGGCGCCGACCTGCTCGACGCAGCTCCGATAGCGCGCCTCGGCGGAGGTATCGGCCGGCTGAGGGGAAGCGGCCGGGGCCGGGGCCGTCGGCGCGGGCCTGGCGGGCGGCATCGGATCGGGCGAGGACGGCAGCGAAGCCGCCTGGGCGACAAGAACGAGAAACAGGCTCACAGGCGCTCCATCAGCGTCTTCACGGTGGCGATCAGCAGCGCGAGGTCGGAGTCGCGCGACAGGCGGTGGTCGCCGTCCTTGACCAGCACCGTCTGCACATCGGCTGAACGGACCAGCCGCATCAGCTCGGGCGCCCAGGTCCAGGGCACGTCGGCGTCGGCCAAACCATGGATCAGGCGGACCGGACAGTCGATCGCGATCGGCGCGTGGGCGAGGCGCAGCGCCTCGCCGCTCTCCCAGAAGGCGCGGGTGGTGACGGTCGGAGCGTCGCCATAGGGGTTGGGCGTCTCGATCCGGCCGTCGCGCAGGATGACCAGCTTCTGTTCCTCGGTATAGCCCCAGCCGGTGAAATCGGGCGCGGCCGCGATTCCGACCAGGGCCGCGACCCGGTCCGGCCGGGCGAGCGCGGCGAGCAGCATCAGCCAGCCGCCCATCGACGAGCCGACCGGCACGACCGGTCCCTTGATCGCCCGGTCGATCATCGCCAGCGCGTCGTCGCGCCAGCCGGCCAGGGTCTGCGCCTCGAAATCGCCGCCGCTGAGCCCGCAGCCGCCATAATCGAAGCGCAGCATCGCCCGGCCCTCGTCTGCCGCCCAGGCGTCGAGCGCGGTCGCCTTGCCGCCGGACATGTCCGAGGCATAGCCGGGCAGGAAGAGCAGGGTCGGGCCGCGGCCCGGCCGGTGCTTGTAGGCGAGGTGGACGCCCTCGCGCGCCTCGAGATAGTCGATCCGCTCCATCGCGGCGCCTTAACAGCGGCAGCAACGGCTGGCGAGACGCCGGTCCGGTCACTCGTTCGAGAAGATCGCCTCGATCGAAAGGCCGAAGAGCGCGGCGATCTTGAAGGCCAAGGGCAGGCTTGGGTCGTATTTGCCCGTCTCGATCGCGTTGACGCTCTGCCGCGAAACTTCGAGCCGTTCGGCGAGGTCGCTCTGGCTCCAGTCGCGCTCGGCGCGCAGCACCCTGAGGCGGTTCTTCACGACTTCAACTCGTTGACCAGCGAGCCCACGCCGAGGCCGGCGCACCAGATGATGAAGGCCCAGTACATCGGGAGATGGGGGACCTGCCCGAAATCCTCCAGAAACCCCCATATGCAGGCGATGACCAGCATGAAGCCGGTGGCGACGAGGAACTGGCGGACCGTCAGGCTGCGTTGATATTCGTCCTTCTCCTCGACGAGCAGGCGGCCCATTGCCCATACCACCCCGACGAGCGGCACCGCCGGGAGGATCGCAAGCGCGACCGCCAGCGCTCCCGTCGGGGCCATCAGCTTGTTCAGCCAGACCGCGCCGACGAAGATCAGCGCATAAGCGAGCATCAGCGGCAGGAACCGCCGCAAATAAGCGCGCTGCGCCGCCGATTTTCCGCCTCCCGCGCGGTGATAGCGGATCCATTGCCGGATCATCCACAGCAGCGCCAGGACCGGAACGGCGATGGTGAGCGCAAGCCAGATGCCACGCGGCGAAAAAGCAACCGAGGCGACGACCGCCCCCAATAAGGTGGCGACATAGACGAGAACCGGCAGGCCTATCCCGGGCAGCGGCCGTTCGGCATCCTGATCGACGAGCATGACAAGCTTCCCTTTCCTTAAGTAAAGGTACCTTTACAGGAGCGCCGACCGGTTTGTCAAGCAACCTGGACATTATGTACTTGACAAAGCATCCTCTACAGAGCACAAGGCTCTCAGAGGGAAACGACCATGACGAATATCACCGCACCGCGCTTCACGAACGAGGACAAAGCCCGCGAGCATCTTGAAGCTCTGCGTTGGCCGCAGGGTCCGTTCTGCCCGCATTGCGGCTCGTTCAAGGCGACTCGCCTTCCTCCGCAGCGTGGCAAGATCACCAAGGCCCATCCGGAAGGCTCGATCCGCAACGGCGTGACCCAGTGCAACGATTGCCGCGAGCAATACACCGTCACGGTTGGCACCGTGTTCGAGCGCTCCAAAGTGCCGCTGCACAAATGGCTTCTCTGCAATCACCTTCTCGTCTCGAGCAAGAAGGGGATCAGCTCGCACCAACTGCACCGTATGCTCGGCGTGAGCTACAAGACGGCCTGGTTCATGTCGCACCGCCTCCGCGCCGCCATGGTGCAGGATGATTGCGGCCCGATGGGCGGCCCCGGCTGCGACGTGGAAGCCGACGAAACCTATTTCGGCAAGGACAAGAACGCCCCGCCGTCGCGCACCCCCATTCGCAACATGAACAAGATCGTGAGCCTCGTTGATCGCTCATCGGGTCGCGCCAAGTCGTTCGTTGTCACCGAGAACCTCAACGCCGAAACCGTGGCGCATATCCTCTACACCAACGTTGACCGCCAGAGCCGTTTGCTCACCGACGAGGCCCAAATGTACAAGCGCCCCGGCAAGGAATTTGCAGACCATCAGAGCGTCAATCACTGGGATAAAGAGTACGTTCGCCGCGACGATCCGACGATCACAACGAACACGATCGAAGGCTTCTTCGGCATCTTCAAACGCGGCATGAAAGGCATCTATCAGCATTGCGGGCAGCAGCATTTGCAGCGCTACATGGTCGAGTTCGACTTCCGTTACACCAACCGCGCCGCTTGCGGTTTCGACGACGCCGAGCGTGCGGACGAGGCCCTGAAAGGCATCTACGGCAAGCGCCTGACCTATCGGCGGACTTGTGGGGCCGTTGCCTCAGGCCAAGCCGCGTAAGCTGATAGGTGAGCGCCGCAAGCGCTGGACGGGCTCCTAGGCAGGCCCGATTCAACTAATGGTGGTTCGAAACGGCGGGGTAACCCCTCTAATTGTGGCCCAAAGGACACATTCACCGTCTGTTCCGCAGGAATCCGCGAGCGGCCGATTGACTCTGGGGCGTGGTTAAGGATTCGTTGCCGGTGATGCGAATGAGGCCGAGCGCCCGCAAGACGCCCGGCCTCGATTCGATCCGCGAATTGGTGTGCAATCGCCTGCGGATCACGGTGGTAGAGAGGACATATTGTCCTGTTTCCGGAAGGTGTCAAGGCGGTTGCATGTGCACATATAAAGGATCGTGCATATGGCCTCGTACAAAGACAAGTCGGTGTTGGTGCAGAACGACAGCGCCGAATTCGACAAGATCTACAACCCGGGAATGCATGCCCCCCACTCCGGAATTTACCGGTGCCAAGCATGCGGGCTGGAGGTTGCCTCAAATGAGGGGCAACCCTTGCCGCCCCAGAACGTACACCCTCATCCTGCGCCAATCAAATGGCGCTTGATTGTGTACGCGATGCACAAGACCTAGAGCTCGGCCGAAATGGATAGCGCCTGCACCGGAGAGCGGTCATGTTGACCCCAAAGGGCAGGCGCTAGACCTCTTTAACCTGCACCGCGCTTGCTCCCCTTGTCCTTCCGCGTCGGCCGCTCGCCTATCGGCTTGTGCTTTTCGGGGGGAGTCGCCAGCATTCGCCGGAGAACTTCGTCCTCTTGGATCTGATCGGTGTCTGGCATGGTCAAAGTCCCTAAGCGCGACCCTAAAGCAGATTGGTATTGGCCGCTAGGCGAACTCGAACATCAACACGAAATCCGCGACTTCTTTTCCGACGAAGCCGAGATGCTCGGCATAATCACAATCCTCTGGAACCGCCAGGAATTGAAGCTGCGCATGATCTACTCCAAGATCATCGCATCGAAGCGAAAAGCTTACGCTGAGGCCATATGGGACCGCCAGCCGACCCACCAAGCCCGGCGCGACCTTCTCGCGATAGCACTGCACACGGCAAATCTGACGAAGCGCCAAGCGGCCATTCTCAAACTCGTCATCGATAAGACCAAAGTCATTGCCGACCGCCGAAACGAGCTGCTCCACGCCGAGTACGTGGTCCATGGCCGAACGGATAAGTTGCACGCGCGCGTCAAAGCCCCGCGCTCAAACAAGCCGCCAAAGCACCAGACCGCCACCAGCGCCGACCTCCAAAAAGTCATCAACGATCTAGAGCATCTGCTTCAAATGACAGAGGCGGCTTGGTTCGAGTTCAGAACCCTAAAGGATCGACGCCTCAGCGCCGAGCTAGACAAGATCGCAGAACGAGTTCGACAGTCTCGGGAAAATCCACAAAGCGATTCTGGCCCTCAGTCTGACCCCCGAAAGCCTCTCGCAGCACAAAAACCCCCGCCTCAATCATCTGAGGCGTGATCTCGATTTCACCCTGAGAAAGAGCGCCGGCCTGTCCCTTACCCTCTGTCATGCTGAACCTGCTTTGTCACGTACATAATGTCCAGCAACCTTTACAGGTCTGCTGCCCTTTCTTGAACCGTGCCGAGCGCCCATCTATGGCGCAGTCGTCCACCGCCCGCAGGAGCCCACACCCCGATGTCCGAAATGTTCTCGATCAGGCTGCCCGATGGATCGGTCCGCGCGGTCGAGCGCGGCACCACCCCGGCGGACGTGGCCGCGGCGATCGGGCCGGGCCTCGCCAAGGCGGCGCTGGCGGCGCGCGTCAACGGCGAGGTGCGCGACATCTCGCGGCCGTTCGAGGGCGATTCCGAGCTGGCGCTGATCACGGCCCGCGACGAGGCCGACGCGCTCGAGCTGGCGCGGCACGATTACGCCCATGTCCTCGCCGAGGCGGTGCAGAACATTTTCCCGGGCACGCAGATCACCTTCGGCCCCGCGACCGACGACGGCTTCTATTACGATTTCGCGCCGACCGCGGAGCGCGGCCCGTTCACCGACGACGACCTGCCCGCGATCGAGGCGGAGATGCGGCGGATCATCGCCGCCGACGAGAAGCTGGTGCGCGAGGTCTGGAGCCGCGAGGAGGTCCGCGCCTTCTTCGAGAAGCAGGGCGAGACGTTCAAGGCCGAGTGGGTGATGGAGCTGCCCGAGGACGAAGCGATCACCATGTACCGCTCCGGCGGCTGGCTCGATCTCTGCCGCGGCCCGCACCTCGCCTCGACCGGCAAGCTCGATCCCGACGCGTTCAAGCTGACCCGGGTCTCGGGCGCCTATTGGCGCGGCGACCAGAACAACCCCCAGCTCTCGCGCATCTACGGCACCGGCTGGCTGAACAGGAAGCAGCTCGACGCGCATCTCGTCCGGCTCGAGGAGGCGGCCAAGCGCGACCACCGCAGGATCGGCCAGGAGATGGATCTGTTCCACCTCCAGCCCGAGGCGCACGGCTCGGTCTTCTGGCACCCCAAGGGCTATATCATCTGGCGGCAGCTCGAAGCCTATCTGCGGCGCCGGCTCGACTCGGCCGGCTATGACGAGGTCAAGACGCCGCAGCTGATGGACGCGCGCCAGTGGGAGGCGTCGGGCCATTGGGGCAAATATCGCGAGAACATGTTCGTCGTCCCCGACGAGATCCCCAATGTCGAGGAAGAGGGGCCGATCGTATCGGGCGACGCCGATCTGATGGCGCTGAAGCCGATGAACTGCCCGGCCCATATCCTGATCTTCCGCCAGGGCATCAAATCCTATCGCGATCTGCCGCTGCGGCTGGCCGAATTCGGCTGCTGCCACCGCAACGAGCCGCACGGCGCGCTGCACGGCATCATCCGGGTCCGCCAGTTCACCCAGGACGACGCTCACATCTTCTGCCGGCCGGACCAGATCGTCGCGGAAACGCGGGCGTTCTGCGACCTGCTCGATTCGATCTACCGCGACCTCGGCTTCGCCGATTACGCGATCAAGCTCGCGCTCAGGCCCGAGAAGAGGTTCGGAAGCGACGAGATGTGGGACAAGGCCGAGCAGGATCTGCGCGACGCGGTCCAGCTCGCCGGCCGCGCCACCCCCGATTATCGATGGGGCGAGCTGCCCGGCGAGGGCGCCTTCTACTCGCCCAAGCTCGAATTCCACCTGACCGACGCGATCGGCCGCACCTGGCAGTGCGGCACGCTGCAGCTCGATTATGTCATGCCCGAGCGGCTCGGCGCCTTCTATATCGGCGAGGACGGCGAGAAGCACGTGCCGGTGATGCTGCACCGGGCGATCCTGGGCACGTTCGAGCGCTTCCTCGGCATATTGATCGAGCATCATGCCGGCCGCTTCCCGCTCTGGCTGGCGCCGGTGCAGGCGGCGGTGGCGACGATCGTCTCCGACGCCGACGATTATGCGCGCGAGGTCGTGGCGGCGCTCGCGGCGGCGGGCATCCGAACCGAGCTCGACGCCCGCAACGAGAAGATCAATTACAAGGTGCGCGAGCACAGCCTCGCCAAGACCCCCTATCTGCTGGTCGTCGGCAAGCGCGAGGCGGAGGAGCGCACGGTCGCGCTGCGCCCGCTCGGCGCCGACGCGCGCCAGGAGGCGATCGGCCTCGACGCGCTGGTCGAGCGGCTCCGGGCCGAGGCGCTGCCGCCCAACCTGCGCGGGACCCCATCGAGCTAGCTCGATTGGAACCCTGCGCGGCTGAATCGCCACAAGCCGGCGCGAAATGGCGCGGCCATCTTTCATTCAGGCGCTTTATTGACTAGGTGAAGCGCTGCTTCACGTTTCAGGAGAAACCAACATACGTTCCCCGCAGATCCGGCGTCCCGCCGCCCCGCCGCTTCACGGCCCCCGCTTCAACGAATTCATCTCCGCGCCCAAGGTGCGCGTGATCGATGAGAATGGCGAGAATCTCGGGGTCCTGCTGACCGCCGAAGCGATCGAGCAGGCCGCCGACGTCGGCCTCGATCTCGTCGAGGTGTCGCCCAACGCCGATCCGCCGGTCTGCAAGTTCCTCAACGTCGGCAAATACAAATATGAGGCCCAGAAAAAGGCCAACCTCGCCCGCAAGTCGCAAAAGACGCAGGAGATCAAGGAGATCAAGATGCGTCCGAACATCGACGACCATGATTATGACGTGAAGATGAAGAAGGTCACCTCCTTCATCGGCGAAGGCGACAAGGTGAAGATCACCCTCCGGTTCCGGGGGCGCGAGCTCGCCCATGGCGAGCTCGGCATGCAATTGCTCCAGCGCGTCCAGGCCGACATCGCCGAGACCGCCAAGGTCGAGCAGCATCCGCGCATGGAAGGCCGGCAGATGCTGATGGTGCTCGCCCCCAAATAATAGCGGCGGCCCCCCGCGCCCTTCCGGTGCGGGTCGAAATCCAGCATTCCGTAACGGCAGGCCCGACAACTGGTTGCAGCTTGCAACTGTTCTGTTGCGGATTTGCAATAAAGGGCTCAAACCAACGGGAAACTGCGGTATTTTCGCTGGCGGAAAGACCGCAATCGGGATAGCTCTGCCCCAAACAACCATAAAATTCTGGGGAGGGTTTCAATGTCGAAGAGCTTCTGGCTGCTGTCCGCCGGTTTCGCCGCGCTCGCCACGCCCGCTTATGCGCAGGACGAGCAACCGACCACGACCACGGCCACGTCCGGCACCGAGCAGGCCGCGGTCGCGCAGGATCCGGTCGAGGACGACCAGAATATCGTCGTCACCGCGCAGGGCCGGCGCCAGCTGCTGCAGGACGTGCCGCTCGCCGTGCAGGCGGTCGGCGGCGAGCAGCTCCAGAATTCGGGCGCGAACGACATCCGCCAGCTCAACCAGCTCGCGCCGTCGCTGCTCGTCTCCTCGACCGGCAGCGAGGCGAACGGCTCGGCCCGTATCCGCGGCATCGGCACGGTCGGCGACAATCCGGGCCTCGAAAGCTCGGTCGCGGTGTTCATCGACGGCGTCTACCGCTCGCGCAGCGGCATCGGCCTCAACGAGCTCGGCGAGATCGAGCGGATCGAAGTGCTTCGCGGCCCGCAGGGGACGTTGTTCGGCCGCAACGCCTCGGCCGGCCTCATCCACGTCATCACCCGCCGCCCCGAATTCGAGTTCGGCGGCTATGCCGAGGCGACCTACGGCAATTACGACTATATCCGCGCCGCCGGCGGGGTCACCGGCCCGATCAGCGAGTCGCTCGCCGGCCGGCTCGATGTCGTCTATTCGCGCCGCGACGGTTATTACGACGTCGTCAATGCGAGCGGCGGCACCGAGAATGACGTCAACGACCGCAACCGCGTCTTCGTCCGCGGCCAATTGCTGTACGAGCCGAACGACGCGCTCTCGATCCGCCTGATCGGCGACTATACCACCCGCGACGAAAGCTGCTGCGGCGCCGTCTATGTCGAAACCCGCGAGACGTTCGATCCGACGCCGGGCGCGCGCGGCGACTTCGCCTATCGCAACGGCGAGAACCGGATCGTCACCATCCTGCGCAGCATGGGCGGCATCTTCCCGTCCCTGGGCGATCCGTACAACCGCCAGATCGCGGTCACGCCCGGCCGCACCTACCGCAACGACACCACCGATTGGGGCGCCTCGGCCCAGGTCGACTATGATTTCGGCGACGTGTCGCTGACCTCGATCACCGCCTTCCGCGGCTATAAGTCGGAAGGCGCCGGCGATCTCGATTACGGCAATGTCGACATCCTCTACCGCGACGACGACGGCAACGCCTATCGCCGGTTCCGCACGCTGACGCAGGAATTGCGCCTCCAGGGCTCGGCCTTCGACGGCCGGCTCGACTGGCTCATCGGCGGCTATTTCGCCCAGGAAGACCTGCGGATCGTCGACAATATCCGCTTCGGCTCGCAATATGGCGCCTTCGCCGCCTGCCGCGCCGTGGCCGGCAGCACCGTCGCCGGTGTGCCCTCCGCCTTGCTCAATCCGACGCTGCCCGGCTGCATGACGCCGACGCTTCGCGGCGCCCTCACCGCCCAGTTCGGCGGCCCGGGCCCGGTGGCCACTGCGTTCATCGACGCGCTGGAGCGGCTGTCGGGCAATCCCGCGCGCGGGTTCCCCGGGGTGAACAACGTCGGCGACATCGACTCGACCTACGAGCAGGACAGCCAGAATTGGGCGATCTTCACCCACAACATCTTCAACATCACCGACCAGCTCGCCCTCACCATCGGCGCGAGATACACCCACGAGAAGAAGGATTTCGCGGCCGACTTCAACAACAACAATTCGGTCTGCCCGCAGCAGCAGGCGGCACTCGGGCCGTTCCTCGCCAATGCCGCCCTGGCCCCGACTGCGGGCGGCATCATCACCCTGAGCTGCACGGGCAATTCCAGCACCGGCCTCAACGCCCTCGCCCTCCAGGACGATTTCAGCGAGAGCGAATGGACCGGCACCGCCGTATTGTCCTACCAGCCCAATCCCGGGCTGCTCCTCTACGGCAGCTTTTCGCGCGGCTATAAAGCGGGCGGCTACAATCTCGACCGCTCGGACCTCGGCACCGCGCTGGCCCCGCGCAGCAACGCCGATGCGGTGAACCTGCGCTTCGCGCCGGAGATCGTGAACGCCTTCGAGCTGGGCGCGAAGTGGAACCTGCGCAACTTCACCCTCAACGTCGCATTGTTCCACCAGCGCTTCCGCGACTTCCAGCTCAACACGTTCAACGGCACCGTGTTCATCGTCCAGAACATCAACGGCTGCTCCAACCTCGTCGGCGGCAGCACCACCGATCAGGACGCGCAGGGCGCCAATGCCGCCGGGCTCGGCACCTGCAGCCCCGACGACGTGACATCGGGGGTCAAGACCACCGGCATCGAGATCGAGGCGGTCCTGCGGCCGCACCCCGACCTCACGGTCACTGGCGGCTTTACCTACGCGCAGACCGAGTACCGCGACGATCTGGTCGGCAGCTCGACCGGCGAGGCGCTCGATCCCTTCCTGTTCCTGCTGGCGGGCGACAACCTTTCCAATGCGCCCGAATATGTCGCGACCGCGTCCGTCGCCTGGACGCCCGCGCTGGGATCGAGCGGCCTCAGCGGCCTGGTCTACGTCGACACCCGCGTGACCGGCGACTTCAACACCGGCTCCGATCTGTTCCCCGAGAAGGAGCAGGATGCGTTCGCCGTGGTCAATGCGCGCCTCGGCATTCGCGGCCGCGACCAGCGCTGGGCGATCGAGCTGTGGGCGCAGAACCTGTTCGACACCAATTACCAGCAGGTCGCGTTCAACACGCCGTTCCAGGGCGCGAACAGCCGTGCCCAGGTCGCGGCCTTCGGCTCGCCCGCTTTCGCGACCGGGACGCAGATCTTCACCGCGTTCCTCGCCGAGCCGCGCACCTACGGCATCACCGGCCGTTTCCGCTTCTGATCGGCCGGGACGGAACAAGGCCCTCGCCAGCGATGGCGGGGGCCTTTTCCTTTGCCCAGGGTCCGTACTCGATACCCGCAATGGTCGGGATCGCCCGGAGAAGCGGCGGGCGGCTTTTGGGCCAGGGCCACGTCGCAGCGTCGGTCACGATGCGACAGCATCGCTCCCTCCTCGCTCCTTGCCCTGACCCAAAATCCGCTCCGTCACGACCGTTGCGGGTACCGAGTACGGACCCTAAGCCGCCTGCCGGCCGGGGAGCGCCGGCGACGCGGCCTTGAGCAGCCGCGCCTGCAACGCCCGCAGCCGGGCCGGGGATTCGATCTTCGCGCCGTTCAGATCGGTGAGATAGAAGACGTCGACGGCGCGCTCGCCATAGGTGGCGATATGGGCGCTGTGGATGATCGCCCGGGACACGTAGATCGCCCGCGCCAGCTCGAACAGCAAGGCGGCGCGGTCGCGGGCGTTGACCTCGACCACAGTGTAGCGGTTCGAGGCCTTGTTATCGACGAAGGCCGCCGGCTGGATTCGGAACGCGCCGGCGCGGCGCAGCGGCGAGGCGCGGGCGGCGAGGCGGTCGGCGGAGGGCTCATGCCCGTCGAGCGCCTGCGCCACCTCGGCGGTCAGCCGCGCCAGCTGGTGGGGATCGGCGAAGGGGCCGCGCTCGCCGTCCTGGACCAGGAAATTGTCGAGCGCCATCCCGTCCTCGGTGGTGTGGACGCGCGCGTCGATGATGTTGCCGCCGGTGAGGCTGATCGCGCCGGCGACCCGGTAGAACAGGCCCGGCTGGTCCTTGGCGTAGATCGAGACCAGGGTCGCGCCGCGTTCCGGCTGCACCAGCGTCTCCACCGACCCCTTCGTCTCGCCACCGCGGTCGGCGGCATCGAGGAAGCGGGCGTTCCTCTCGATCACCTCGATGGACTCGGCGAGCCAGTAGCTGTCCGGCAGCCGCCAGGTGAAGCGGGCGAAGCGGCTTTCCTCCCAGCCGAGCCGCTCGCCGAGCCCGGCCTGGATGGCGGCGATCCGCTCCTTCCTGCCCTTCTGCTTGTGGCCGAGGCGAAGCATCTCTTCGGCGGCATTGAACAATTCGCGCAGCAGCTGGCTCTTCCAGCTGTTCCATGTGCCGGGCCCGACCGCGCGGATGTCGACCACGGTCAGCAGGAAGAGCAGGCGCAGCCGCTCGAGGCTCTTCACCCGCTCGACGAAATCCAGGATGGTCTTGGGATCGGCCAGGTCGCGCTTGAAAGCGGTGGCGGACATGAGCAGGTGCCAGCGCACCAGCCAGGCGACCGTCTCGGTCTCGGCGCCGGTGAGCCCGAGCCGCGGGCAAAGCGCCAGCGCCACCTCGGCGCCAAGCTCGCTATGGTCGCCGCCGCGGCCCTTGGCGATGTCGTGGAGCAGGACCGCGACGTAGAGCGTCCGCCGCGACGCAATCCGCGTGAACAAAGCGGTGGCGAGCGCATGGTCCTCCCTTAAGAGGCCGCGCTCGATCCGGCTCAACAGGCCGATCGCCCGGATCGAATGCTCGTCGACCGTGTAATGATGGTACATGTCGAACTGCATCCGGGCGACGACTCGGCCGAAATCGGGAATGAAGCGGCCGAACACGCCCGCCTCGTTCATCCAGCGCAGCACCGTCTCGGGGTCGCGCGGGCTGGCCAGGACGTCGAGGAAAAGGGCGTTGGCTCCGGCGTCGGCGCGAACCTTGCCGTCGATCAACCTGGCGTGGCGCGAGGCGGCGCGCATCGCCAGCGGGTGGATTTCAAGCCCGTGGCGGTCGGCGAGCGCGAACATCTGGACGAGGCGCACCGGGTCGTCGGCCAGGAAATCGTCGTTCGGGACGGCGAGGCGCCCGCGATCGAGCATGAAGCCCTCGAGCTTGCTTGGCCGACGCCGAAACGTCGGCAGCCCGATGCGGGCGCCGCGCCGCGCGAACTTCTCGTCGAGATGGGCGAGGAACACGCCGGTCAAATCGCCGACCGTCTTCGCGTGCAGGAAATAGTGGCGCATGAAGCGCTCGACCGGCGACTTGCCGGGCCGGTCGGCATAGTTCATCCGCGCCGCGATCTCGCGCTGGTAGTCGAAGGTCAGCCGGTCTTCGGCGCGGCCGGCGACGATGTGGAGATGGCAGCGCACCGCCCAGAGGAAGCGCTCGGCCTTGCGGAACTGGGCCAGCTCCCCGGCCGAGAACAGGCCGACCTCGACCAGCTCCGCGACGGAGCGGAGCCGATAGGCATATTTGCCGATCCAGAACAACGCATGGAGGTCGCGCAAGCCGCCCTTGCCCTCCTTGACGTTAGGCTCGACGACGTAGCGGCTGTCGCCCATCCTTTTGTGGCGCGCGTCGCGCTCGTCGAGCTTCTCCTTGACGAAGGCGCCGACCTTGCCGGCGACGACGTCCTCCCAGAAGCGGGCCGCGACCGCGTCGTACAGCGCTTCGTCGCCCCAGACGTAGCGCGCCTCCAGGATCGCGGTGCGGACGGTATGGTCGCCCGCCGAAACCCGGATCACCTCGTCCACCGTGCGCGTGGAATGGCCGATCCTGAGGCCGAGATCCCAGAGCAGATAGAGGATCGATTCGATCGCATTCTCGGTCCAGCCGGTCGCCTTCCACGGCGTCACGAAGACGATGTCGACGTCCGAATGGAGCGCCATCTCGCCGCGCCCATAGCCGCCCGCCGCCATCAGCAGCAGCCGCTCGGAGGTCGTCGGATTGGAGAGCGGGTGCAGCCGAGTGGTGACGAAATCGTAAGCGAGGCGAAGGATCTGATCGGTGAGGAAGGCGTAGGCGGAAGCCGCCTCGGTGCCGGCATAAGGCCTCTCCTCGAGGCGGCGGGCAATCTCGCCGCGCCCGTCGGTCAGCGCTTCCCTGAGGATCGCGGCCGCCTGCTTGCGGTCCGCCGCTTCCAGTTGCTCGGCGACGGTGCGGCGGTCGACGATCTCGCGCCGGTTGGGCACCGCGAGGAGGGCCGTGCTCATTTCTCGGCCTCGGCCTGGAGCCGCTTCAGGCGATAGATCAGCTCCAGCGCCTCGCGCGGCGCCAGGCTGTCGGGCTCGATCTCGGCCAAGGCGGCAAGAACGGGATCGGACTCCGATTCTTCCGGCCGGGCGGCGGCGAACAGCGGCAGATCGTCGAGCCCGGCGGCGATCCCGCCGGTCGCCGCGCGGCCCGCTTCCAGCTTGGCGAGCACCGATTTGGCGCGGGCGAGGACCGGCGGCGGCAGCCCGGCCAATTTGGCGACGGCGATGCCGTAGCTGCGGTCGGCGGGCCCGTCCGCGACTTCGTGGAGCAGGACCAGGTCGCCCTTCCATTCGCGGGCGCGGACATGGTGGAGCGACAAGGCGTCGAGCCGTTCGGCCAGCCGGGTCAGCTCGTGATAATGGGTGGCGAACAGGCAGCGGCATTTGCTCCTGTCATGGATCGCCTCGACCACCGCCCAGGCGATGGCGAGGCCGTCATAGGTCGAGGTGCCGCGCCCGACCTCGTCGAGGATGACGAAGCTGCGCGGGCTCGCCTGCGCCAGGATCGCCGCGGTTTCCACCATCTCGACCATGAAGGTCGAGCGGCCCCGGGCCAGATTGTCCGAGGCGCCGACCCGGCTGAACAGGCGATCGACCAAGCCGAGGCGGGCGCGCGCGGCCGGGACGAAGGAGCCGGCCTGGGCGAGCAGGATGATCAGCGCGTTCTGGCGCAGGAAGGTCGACTTGCCGCCCATATTGGGGCCGGTCACCAGCCACAGGCGCGAGTCCTCGGAAAGCGCGCAATCGTTGGCGACGAACCGCGCCCCGCCCGCCTTCAGCGCGTCCTCGACCACCGGATGGCGGCCGGCCTCGACCTCGAAGCAGGCGTCGTCGTCGAAGCGCGGCCGGCACCAGCCGCCTTCGGCCGCGCGCTCGGCCAGGGCGGCGGCGACGTCGAACCGCGCCAGGGCGTCGGCGGCCGCGGCGATCGGCTCGGCCCGGTTCAGCGCCGTCTCGACCAGATCCTCGAAATGGGCCGCTTCGGCGGCGAGCGCCCGGCCGCCGGCCTCGCCGACCCGAATCGCCTGCTCGTGCAGATCGGGGGCGTTGAAGCGGACGACGCCGGCCAGGGTCTGGCGGTGGGTGAAGCCCGAATCGGCGGCCATCAGCCGGTCGGCATTTCTGGCGGGCACCTCGATGTGGAAGCCGAGCACATTGTTGTGGCGGATCTTGAGCGTCGCGATGCCGGTCTGCGTCCGGTAGCGCGCCTCGAGCCCGGCGATGGCTCGGCGGCCCTCGCCACCGGTGGCGCGGAGCGCGTCCAGCGCCGCGTCATAGCCTTCGGCGATATAGCCGCCCTGGGCCGTGTCGATCGGCGGCGACGGCACCAGCGCGCGCGCGAGCAGATCGACCAGCGCGCCGTGGCCGACCAGCGCGGGCAGCAGATCGGCGAGCAATTGCGGCTGATCGCCGGTGCGCGCGAGACGGTCGTGGAGACGGCGCGCCTCGTCGAGCCCATCGCGGAGCTGGCCGAGATCGCGCGGCGAGCCGCGCCCCGCCACCAGCCGCCCGAGCGCGCGGCCGATGTCGGGCAAGGCGCGCAATTGCCTGCGGAGCCAGTCGCGCAACCCTGAATCGCCCTCGAACAAAGCGGCGAGATCGAGCCGCGCCTCGATCCGGCCGCGGTCGAGCAGCGGCGCGCCGAGATCGGCGGCGAGCAGCCGCGCGCCGGCGCCGGTGACGGTGCGGTCGACCGCGGCGAGCAGGCTGCCGGCGCGCGTGCCGGAGGCGGAGATGGTCAGCTCCAGGCTCTCCCGCGTCGCCGCGTCGATCATCATATGGTCGCCCGAAGCCAGCGCGACCGGCGGGCGCAGGAACGGCAGCGAGTCGCGCGCGGCCTCGTCCAGATAGGAGAGCAGCCCGCCCGCCGCGCACAAAGCCGCCCGATCGAACTGGCCGAAGCCGTCCAGCGTGGCGACCTCGAACCGTTCCCTGAGGCGCCGCTCGGCCGCGATGCTGTCGAATCCCGTCCGCCAGATTTCGGCTGCCACGCCGGGGAGCGGCTCGGGGGCGATCAGCTCGGCGGCGTCGAGCCGGGCCAGCTCGGCATCGAGCGCGCCGGGCGCGATCGAGGCAAGCTCGAACCGCCCCGTCGAAACGTCGGCGGCGGCGAGGCCGTAGCGCTCGCCCACCCTGGCGACCGCGACCAGCCAGTTGGCGGCGCGCGAATCGAGCAAGGCCTCCTCGGTCAACGTCCCCGCCGTCACCACCCGGACGATGGCGCGGTTGACCACCGACTTGGCGCCGCGCTTCTTCGCTTCGGCCGGGCTTTCGACCTGCTCGGCGATGGCGACTCGGTGGCCGCCCTTGATCAGCCGCGCCAGATAGGCCTCGGCGGCATGGATCGGCACGCCGCACATCGGGATCGGCGCGCCGTCATGCTCGCCGCGCGCGGTCAGGGCGATGTCGAGGCATTGCGCCGCCACCCGGGCGTCGTCGAAGAACAATTCGAAGAAGTCGCCCATCCGGTAGAACAGCAGCGACCCCTCCGCCTCGGCCTTCAGGGCCAGATATTGCGCCATCATCGGGGTCGCGGGGGCGTCGCTCTTCACCTTGGTGGCCATAACGCAGCGATAAGGCTTTGACTTGCCCCCGTCACGGCTTGAGTCCTAGAGCATGGGGCGAAAACAGGGGAGAGCGCCAAGTGAGCGAGGGCAGCAACGTCAAATTCTCGGAGGCCGAGGCGCTCGAATTCCATTCGATGGGCCGCCCCGGCAAGATCGAGATCATCGCGTCCAAGCCGATGGCGACGCAGCGCGACCTCAGCCTCGCTTATTCGCCCGGAGTCGCCGTCCCGGTCCGCGCGATCGCCGAAAATCCCGATCTCGCCTACGATTACACCGCCAAGGGCAATCTCGTCGCGGTCATCTCCAACGGCACCGCCATCCTCGGCCTCGGCAATCTCGGCGCGCTCGCATCGAAGCCGGTGATGGAGGGCAAGGCGGTGCTGTTCAAGCGCTTCGCCGACGTCGATTCGATCGACATCGAGCTCGACACCGAGGATCCGGACAAGTTCATCGAGGCGGTGGCGCTGATGGAGCCGAGCTTCGGCGGCATCAACCTCGAGGATATCGCCGCGCCCGAATGCTTCATCATCGAGCAGACCCTTCGCGAGCGGATGAACATCCCGATCATGCACGACGACCAGCACGGCACCGCGATCATCAGCGCGGCGGGGCTGATCAACGCCTGCTACCTGACGGGCCGCACGATGAGGGACATCAAGGTGGTGGTGAACGGCGCCGGCGCCGCGGCGATCGCCTGCACCGAATTGATCAAGGCGATGGGCGTGCCCCACGACAACGTCATCATGTGCGACCGCAAGGGCGTCATCTACCAGGGCCGCGACGGCCTCGACCAGTGGAAGTCGGCCCATGCCGCCAAGACGGACCGGCGCACGCTCGAGGAGGCGCTCGAGGGCGCCGACGTCTTCCTCGGCCTCTCCGCCGCCGGCGCGCTCAAGCCCGAGATGGTCGAGCATATGGCGAAGCAGCCGATCATCTTCGCAATGGCCAATCCCGACCCCGAGATCACCCCGCCCGACGCCAAGGCGGCGCGGCCCGACGCGATCGTCGCCACCGGCCGCTCGGACTATCCCAACCAGGTCAACAACGTGCTCGGCTTCCCGTTCATCTTCAGGGGCGCGCTCAACGTCCGGGCGACGACGATCAACAACGAGATGAAGATCGCCGCCGCCAACGCGCTCGCCGAGCTCGCCCGCCAGCAGGTGCCCGAGGAGGTCGCCGTGGCCTATGGCGGCCGGGCGCATAATTTCGGCCCGGATTACATCATCCCGGCACCGTTCGACCCCAGGCTGATGGAGATCGTTCCGGCCGCGGTCGCGCAGGCGGCGCAGGACAGCGGCGTCGCCCGCCGGCCGATCGAGGATATGGACGCCTACCGGACCCAGTTGCGCTCGCGGCTCAACCCGACCACCTCGGTGCTCAGCCTCGCTTATGATTCGGCGCGCGCCAATCCCCGCCGAGTCCTGTTCGCGGAGGGCGAGGAGGATGTCGTGTTGCGCGCCGCGATCGCCTTCCGCAACGGCGGCTACGGCATCCCGCTGCTGGTCGGGCGCGACGACGTCCACGAGCGGCTCCGCGCGCTCGGCGTCGAGGATCCCGAAAGCTTCGAGGTGTTCAACAGCCGAAACTATGCGCGCGTGCCGGAAATGGCCGACTTCCTCTACAACCGGCTGCAGCGGCGCGGCTACATGCACCGCGAGCTCGAGCGGCTGGTCAACCAGGACCGCAACATCTTCGCCTCCTTGCTGCTGGCGATGGGCGAGGCCGACGCGATGATCACCGGCGTCACCCGCACCTATGCGCAGAGCTTCCGCCAGGTCCGGCGCGTGCTCGATCCCCAGGATGGCGTCACCCCGTTCGGGATCCACGTCATGGTCGGCCGGAACCACACTTTGTTCATCGCCGACACGACCGTCACCGAACGGCCCGGCCCCGAGCAGCTCGTCGAGATCGCGATCCGCACCGCCGGCGTCGCCCGCCGGATGGGCCACGAGCCGCGCGTCGCCTTTCTTTCTTACTCGAACTTCGGCAATCCGGAGGGCAGCTACCTCGACCGCATCCGCGACGCCGTGAAGCTGATGGATATGCGGGACGACATCGATTTCGAATATGAGGGCGAGATGGCGCCCGACGTGGCGCTCAACCCGGCGATGCAGAAAATCTATCCGTTCATGCGGCTGACCGGGCCCGCCAACGTCCTCGTCATGCCCGGGCTGCAGACCGCCAACATCTCGGCCAAGCTGCTGCGCGAGCGCGGCGGCGACGCGGTGATCGGACCGATGCTGGTCGGAATGGAGAAGCAGGTCCAGATCGCGCCGATGTCCGCCACCGCGTCGGACCTCGTCACCCTGGCGGTCCTCGCCGCGGGTCGGATCGTGCAATAGGCGGGGGCTTGGCTTAGCCCGGATTGTCCGCCGTCGGGGCGCTCTGGCCGCGCTGGCCGACCGCGCCGATATTCCCGAACAGCTCCTCGAGCAGGCTCCGGCTGCTGCCCAGGGTCGGCGTCGTCTCGCCGGACGGCTCGATATTGGCCGCCAGCTCCACTCCCGACCGGGTGACGCTCTGGACGTTGCCGGCCTCGTCGAAGCGGACGCGCAGCACGATCTGGTCGGTCGGCCGCGGCATGTTGAAGGCGAGCTGCGCCGTGTTGCGCGAGACATAATACCAGTCGCGCTGGTCGAACTGGCCCACGAACGTCGGCCGTCCCAGCGTGCCGGCGACCGAATCGCGATTGTCGACGCCGGGCTGGATCGCCGCGACGAGGGTGTCGTCGACGAGATGGCCCTGATGGTCGCGGATGCGCGTGCAGCCGGCGGCGAGCATCGCGCCGAGGGCGACCGCCACGAGGGCGCGCGATCCATGCCGGAAGGTCATTGGCCATTTACTCCTGATCGCCCGGGGGCGCGCTCCTGTGAGGACTCGCCCGGACTTGACTAGCTCTCCCAATATGAACATCGCCCAACCGGCGCAAGCCGCTCCAACGATTGAGGTTCGTCTTGACCTTCCTGCAGCGGATTTTCGGGAGCGCGAAGCAGCGCGCGGCGCTGGCGCCGCTCTATCGCGCCGCGGTCGCCGCCGGACGCGATCCCTTCTGGTATCGGGAGGGGCAGGTTCCCGACACGCTGGACGGCCGCTTCGATATGGTCGCGGCGGTGACGGCTTTGGTCCTGCTGCGGCTCGAGGCCGATGGCGGGCCCGGCCGCGAACCGTCGCGGCTGCTGACCGAGACCTTCATCGACGACATGGACGGCACGCTGCGCCAGATCGGCGTCGGCGACCATGTCGTCGGCAAGCATGTCGGCCGGATGATGGGTGCGCTCGGCGGGCGGCTGACCGCCTTTCGTGACGCGCGCAGCGGCGGCGACGCCTTCGCGGCGGCGGTTCGCCGCAACATCTTCCACGATGCGCCGCCTTCCGAGGCGGCCGTGGCGCTGGTCGCGCAGCGGCTGGAGGCGCTGAGCCGCGTCATCGATGCGCTGCCGACGGAGACGCTGCTCGAAGGGAGGCTGGACGCGTGACCGCGCCGGAATTCAGCCGCATCGTCCGCGCGGACGCGCTCGGCGAGACGCCGCATCGTCTGGCGCTCGAAGCGGAGGAAGACGAGCGCGCGGCGCTGGCGAAGCGTTTCGGCCTCATCGCCGTCGGCCGGCTTGCCGCCGAGGCGGCCCTGACCCGCAACGGGCACGAGATCCATGCCGGCGGCACTCTGAGCGGGGAAGTGACGCAAAGCTGCGTGGCCAGCGGCGAGCCCGTCGAGGCGGTCGTGAACGTGCCCTTCGATCTCGTCTTCCGGCCGCAGCCGGCCGCAGGGGCCGGGGACGAGGAGATCGAGCTCGGCGAGGATGAGCTGGACGTCGCCTTCTACGACGGCGAGGCGGTCGACCTCGGCGAAGCGGTCGCCGAAACTCTGCTGCTCAACCTCGATCCCTACCCGCGCGCGCCCGGCGCCGGGGAGGCGCTCAGGGCTGCGGGCGTGAAGAGCGAGGAGGAAGCGGGCCCGTTCGGCGCGCTGGCCGCGCTCAGGGACAAGCTGAAGAAATAGCCGTTCCCCGGCGAAGCCGGGCCCATAGGCGCGGACGGAATGACTGGACCCCGGCCTTCGCCGGGGAACAACCTAAAAGGGCACGTCGTCGTCGAGGTCGCTGTCGAACGCGGGCGCGGGCCGCGACTGCGGGCGCGGCGCCGTACCGCCGAATTCGTCGCCGCCGCCATAATCGCCGCTGCTGCCGCCGCCGCTGCCGCGGCTGTCGAGCAGCACCAGCTCGCCCCTGAAGCGCTGCAGCACCACCTCGGTCGAATATTTGTCCTGGCCCGATTGGTCCTGCCATTTGCGGGTCTGGATCTGGCCTTCGAGGTAAACCTTCGATCCCTTCTTGAGATAGGATTTGGCGACCCGGCCGAGATTCTCGTTGAAGATGACGACCCGGTGCCATTCGGTCCGCTCCTGGCGGTTGCCGTCGCGGTCCTTCCAGCTTTCGGAGGTGGCGACGCGCATGTTCACCACCTCGCCGCCATTGTTGAGGCTGCGCACCTCCGGGTCGTCGCCGAGATTGCCGACCAGGATCACCTTGTTCACGCCCGCCATCTAATCCTCCCGAAAAGCCTGCCATCGGCATAGGCCAGCGGACTTTAGGCGGCAACCGGTGCCTTGCGGTGGACCACCAAAAAGCCGAGCGCGAGAAGCGCGATCATCGCCGCCTGCGCGAGCAGGACTTCCAGCGTCGGATAGACGCCGAGCAGCGGGCTGCGCGGGAATCCGGCCAGCGGCGTGACTCCGATCATCCCCGCCTCCTGCAGCGCGGCCAGGCCCTTGCCCGCCAGCACCACCGCCAGCACCGCGATCAGCGCCGCCGAATAAGCGAAGAACTTGCCGATCGGCAGCCGGGCGGAGAGCCGCAGCATCGCCCAGGCGGTGAGCGCGAGAAGCGCCATAGCGACGGCGATCCCGCCCGTGAGCGCCGGTCCGTTCCCCTGCCCTCCTAAAGCGGCGAAGAAGATGATCGTTTCGAAAACCTCGCGATAGACGGCGATGAAGGCGAGCGAGAACAGGAACCAGGCCGAGCCGCGGGCGAGCGCCTTGTCGAGCTTGTCGCGGACATAGGCCTGCCAGGCGCCGGCCTGCGCCTTGCCGTGCATCCACACGCCGACGAACAACAGGATAGCGGCCGCGATCAGCGAGCCGAAGCCCTCGGTCAATTCGCGGTCGGCGCCGCCGATGGTGATCAGATGGCTCGCCGCCCACCAGGTCGCGACGCCCGCCGCGAGCGCGCCCAGCCAGCCGGCATGGACATATTTGAGCATGTCGCGCCGCTCGGCCTTTCTCAGGAAACCGATCATCGCGACCACGATCAGGAGCGCTTCGAGCCCTTCGCGGAGCAGGATGGCAAGCGCGCCGAGGAAAGTGGAGGTGGCATTTGCGCGATCCGGGGCCATGGCGTGCTCGGCCGCTCGAAAATGCTCTTGCAGCCGGTTAACCCGCGCGCTGATCACATCCGGCGATTCGCCTTGGCCGATACCGGCACGCAGGCCCTGCATTTCGCGCTCGACCTCGACCAGGAGGGTTGCGTCCCGCGCCCCGAGCAAGGCCTCCACCGGCTCGAAGCCGTCGAGATAGGCCGACAGCGCCAGTTCGGCCGCGCGGCGCCGGTCGCCTTGGCGGTAGGCGGCGAGGCTCTGCCGCAGCAATTCGCGCGCGACCGCGAGCGATTGCGGATGCCCCGCTTCGGCGGGGGCGTCCGGGTTGGCTCGCAAATAGGCGGTTACCGCATTGGCTTTCTCCTCGCCCAACTCGCGGGCCAGCGTCGCCGGCGTGATCGAAACCAGGGCTTCGAGGCTGGGAATGCGCGCGCGAAGGGCGGGATCGGCGTTCCAGTGAAGCTCGCCCTGCCGGACGAGGCCGTCGGGATAAGCGAAGCGGCCGGCATAGAAAGCGAGCGCCCAGCGGTCCGCCTCGGGCAGCGAGGAGAAGCTCTGCATCGCCGTCCCTTCCAGCCCCTGCCCAATCACCTGATAGAGCGCGAAGATGCTGCGCTCGGCGGCGCGTTCGCGGTCGGCGAAGGCGATCACCGGCGGCTCCATCCCCCGCGCCATCGGCGTATCGGCAAGGCCGGTGGCGCCGTGGCAGGACGCGCAGTGCTGCACATAGAGACGCGCGCCGGCGGCGAGGTCGGGCGCGGCCGACGGCGCCAGCGGGATTGGATAAGCGGCGAGCAGACGCGCAGCCAGCGCCCGCGCCAATCGATCGACCTCCTCCGGCGGCGCCTTACGCGCCATCGACGCCTCAAGCGCGCGCGCGTCGGCGATCAGCCGCGCGCGCTCCGGCCGCGCCGGCAAAGCGCCGAGCCGCTGGGTGACCGAAGCGGAGAATTCGCGCATCTCGTCATGTTCGGCCTGGCTGACGATGCGCCCGTTTTGCACCGCCCCGCGATAGTCGACCGCGATATAATCGAGCAGCCGCCAGGCTATTTGGGCGCCATTGTCCTCGGCGCGCGCCGGCCCGGCAAATGCGAGGAGCAGCAACAAAGGCAGGAGCCATTTGAGGCTGGAAAAGCGGTTGCGCATGGATTCCCCGGGACTCGACGGACAGCGGGGACTAGACAAGATGCGACTGATTATCAATAGCGTCAGGCGGCGGTCGGTTCGCGGCCGTTCGCCCGCTCAGACCGCGGGATAGCGGAGCCGGCCGAGGAACCGGCTCAGCGACGGCAGGCGGCTGCCCTTCCAGCGCGCCTTGGCCTTCTCGAAGCGCATGACGTCGCCGATGCGGCGGCCGAGGAAGGCCGCGGTCTCGGCCATGCCTTCGCTGTCGTCGTCGAGGAAGGTGAAGGTTGTCGAGCCATAGACGCCGACCAGGATGGCGCGCTTCGAATAATGGTTGAAATCGGTCGCGGTGTCGCCGGCCACCCGCCAGATCCGGTCGGCGCTTCGCCAGGCGAGCCTGGCGGCGGCAAGCGCGTTCTGCGGCATGGCGAGGACGGCCACCGCCCGGCGCAGCGCCTCGCGGTGGGGGGCGATCGCCGCGAAGCGGAACAGGACGAGCGCGCTGATGCGGTCGCGGATCTTCGTCGCCGCGATCCGCTCGGGCGGGAAGGCCTCGAGCATCGCCTTGTCGATCCAGTCGAACCAGGCGTCGATCATCTGCGCCGCGCCTTGCGGAAAGGCGAGCCGGGCCCGGCCGGCCGGGACGCCGAGCTCGGCCGCTGCCATGGCCAGCGCCGCCTCCGACCAGCCGTCGAAGGCGGCATGGGCCGGGAGGCGCGGCGCCAGCTCCGCGCGCAGCTCGTCGAGGTTCATGTCGGCGGGAGCGATCATCGGCGGACTCAATGAGCCGCCGCGCCGTTCGTTGCAAGCCTGCGCTCGGGGAAGCGGATCAGGACGAGGGCGGCGCAGATCAGCAGGGCGCCGACGCCGTCGCCAAGCGACAGGCGCTCGTCATAAGCGAGCCAGCCGATCAGGGCCGAGGCGACCGGCTGGGTCAGCAGGCACAGGCCGACCAGGACCGGCGACAAATGGCCCATGGCATAGACGAGCAGGCCCTGGCCGATCAGCTGACTGCTGATCGACAGCAGGATGACCGGAGTCCAGTCGCTCGGCATGACCTGCTCGCCGAGCGCGAGCGCGAGGATGAGCATCGGCGGCGCCGCGGCGGCGGTGGCGATGGCGAGCACCGGCCAAGGCTGCACCACCTGGCGCGCGCGATCGACGACGACCAGATAGAGAAAGTAGAAGAAGCCGGCGAGGAGGGCGAGCAGATCGCCGGCGAAATGGTCGCGCGAGACCTCGAAGCTGCTGCCGAGCAGAAGCGCGGTGCCGATCGCGGCGAGCAGCAGCGCAAGCGCCTGTACGAGCCCGGGCAGGCGGCGCAGAAGCGCGAAGCCGTAGAGCGCGAACAGGAAGCTGGCACAATTGCCGAACAAGGTGGCGTTGGCGAGCTTGGTCCGTACGATCCCTTCGTGCCAGGCGGCGAGGTCGGCAGCGAAGAACAGGCCGCCGAGCGCGACCATTCCGACCAGGCCCCAGCCGGGAACGGGCCGGCCACTGCCCTGCCGCCACGCGACGAAGGCGAGGAAAGGAATCGCCAGCGCCAGCCGCCAGAAGCCCGAGGCGACCGGCCCGACATCGGCCAGCCGCACCATCCACGGCCCCAGCGCCAGGACGAGATTGGCGAGGATCAATGCGGGGAAGGCAAGGCCGCCCGCTCGCGCGGCGGTCGGTCCGGTCAAGCGAATCGATCCCGGAGCGCAAGCATCGCCAGCGCCGCCTTCGCCGCCTCGCCGCCTTTGTCCTTCTCGTCGGGGCGGGCGCGGGCGAGGGCCTGGGCTTCGTTCTCGACGGTGAGGATGCCGTTGCCGATGGCGAGGCCGTCCAGGGTCAGCGCCATCAAGGCGCGGGCGCTTTCGCCGGCGACGATCTCGAAATGCCAGGTTTCGCCGCGGATCACCACGCCCAGAGCGACGAAGGCGTCGTAGCGTCCGCTCTCGGCGGCGAGCGCGATCGCGCCGGGCACTTCGAGCGCGCCGGGGACGGTGATCGTCTCGTGGGCGTGGCCGGCCGCCTCGATGACGGCGCGGGCGCCGGCGAGCAGCAGGTCGTTGAGATGCGCGTAGAAGCGCGCCTCGACGATCAGGATCCGCGCCATCTCAGGCCGCCGCCACCGGAATCGGCCGCTCGCCGACGATGGCGAGGCCGTAGCCGCCCAGCGCCACCGGCGTGTGGTGGCTGTTGGTCAAAAGGACCATGTCGTGGACGCCCAGTTCGGCGAGGATCTGGGCGCCGACGCCATAATCGCGCAGCTGCTCCTTGTCGGGCGGCGCCGACCCGCCGGCGCGCACGCGCAACGCCTGCGACAAAGCGTCGGGCATCGGCCGGTTGATGACCACGATCACCCCGGCGCCCTCGGCGGCGATCGCCTTCATCGCGCCTTCGAGCAGGCCGCCGCGCGCTCCTTCCTCGGCGAAGACGTCGGGGACGATGCTGAGCGCGTGCATCCGCACCAGAGTCGGCTTGCCGGGATCAACCTTGCCCTTGACCAAAGCGACCTGCTCGACGCCCGAGGCCTTGTTGAGGAAGGTCCGCGCCGTCCAGGTTCCGCCCCAGCGGCTTTCGAACTGGGCCTCGGCGGTCATTTCGACGATCCGGTCCTTGCGCAGGCGATAGGCGATAAGATCGCGGATCGTGCCGATCCTGAGGCCGTGGAGCCGGGCGAAGGCGAACAGATCGTCCATCCGCGCCATGGCGCCGTCCTCGCGCATGATCTCGCAGATCACGCCCGACGGGTTCAATCCGGCGAGGCGGGCGACGTCGACCGCCGCCTCGGTATGGCCGGCGCGGACAAGGACACCGCCGTCGCGCGCGATCAAAGGGAAGACATGGCCCGGGGAGACGATGTGCTCAGGCCCCTTGCCGGCGTCGATCGCGACCGAGACGGTGCGGGCGCGGTCGGCGGCGGAGATGCCGGTGGTGACGCCGTCGCGCGCCTCGATCGAGGTGGTGAAGGCGGTTTCCAGCCTGGTGCCGTTGGTCCGGCTCATCGGCTGCAGGCCGAGCTGGTCGACGCGCTCGCGGGTCAGCGCGAGGCAGACCAGGCCGCGGCCGTGCTTGGCCATGAAATTGATCGCGTCGGGCGTCGCCATTTGCGCCGGGATGACGAGGTCGCCCTCATTCTCGCGATCCTCGTCGTCGACCAGGATGAACATGCGGCCGTTGCGCGCCTCGTCGATGATCTGCTCGGCGCTCGCCATCACCCCGCTCGAGCCGCTGGCGAGGAACTTCTCGAGCTTGCCCAGCGTGTCCGCGGTCGGATTCCAGTCCTCGTCGCCGAGCTTGCGCAAGCTATTGGGATGAAGGCCGGCGGCGCGGGCGAGGCCGGCGCGGCTCATCTCGCCGGCCGAGACGAGGTCGCAGAGACGATCGATCAGGATGGTGCTCATGGCGGACGCGTATCACACTGTGATGTGATCCTACAATCCCCTGTCACACCGTGCTGGCTTGAACCTCGAGCATTCGCCCCAGGTAGCGCGCCAATATGTCGATCTCGATGTTGAGCCGCTGTCCCGGCGCCACATCGCCGAAGCTGGTTTGCGCGGCGGTATGGGGGATGATGTTGACGCCGAAGGCAATGCCGCCATCGGGCGTCGCTTCGACTTCGTTGACCGTCAGCGAGACGCCGTCGAGCGCGATCGAGCCCTTGGCGGCCACGTAGCGGGCGAGCTCCGGGCCGGCGAGGATGCCGAGCCGCTGCGAATCGCCGACCGGCTCCACCGCCGCGACCTCGCCGACCCCATCGACATGGCCGGTGACGATATGGCCGCCGAGCTCGTCGCCGACCTTCAGCGCCCGCTCCAGGTTGAGCCTGCGGCCCTCCGCCCACAGGCCCGGCGCCGTCCGGCTCTGGGTCTCCGCGGAGACGTCGACCGCGAACCAGCCCTGGCCCTTGTCGACGACGGTGAGGCAGACGCCCGAGCAGGCGATCGATGCACCGAGATCGACGCCGGCCATGTCGTAGCCGCAGGCGATGCGGAGGCGCAGGTCGCCCCGCGCCTCGACGGCCTCGATCCGGCCGACATCGGTGATGATTCCCGTGAACATCAGCGGCTGCGCTCGTAGACTTCGAGCGTGTCGATGCCAAGCAGGCGCGTGTCGGCGAGGCGCCAGCGGCCGTGGGCCTCGGCGAGGCTTTCGAGGCCGATCCCGGCCAGCGCCGCCTTGCCCTCGCCGATCAGGATCGGAGCGCGGTAGACGAGCAGCCGGTCGACCAGGTCGGCGGCCAGGAAAGCAGCCGCGGTCTCCGCCCCGCCTTCGACGAGGAGGTCGTTGACGTCGGCGAGGCCGTGCACCTCCTCGGGGCTGCCGAGCCGGGTCCACCCCTCCAACCCTTCGCCGCGGGTCAGCAGGGCGCGGCGGGGCGAGCGGTCTTCGAGCCCCGGCAGCCGCACGTCGAGCCTCGGCGCGTCGGCCTCATGGGTGCCGCGGCCGACCAGGATCATGTCGCTCCGCGCCCGCTCGAGATGGACGTGGGCGCGCGCCTCCTCGCCGGTGATCCACTTGCTCTCGCCAGACGGCAGCGCGATCCTGCCGTCGATCGACAGAGCGAGCTTCAAGGTGATGAAGGGCCGGCCCCGTCGGACGCGGGTGAAGAAGCCGGCCATGCTCGCTTCGGCCTCGGCCCTCCGGATTCCGGTCTCGACGAGGATCCCGGCCGCCTCCAGCCTGTCGATGCCGAGGCCGTTCGTCCGGGGATCGGGATCGCCAACCGCGATTAGAACCTTTTCGGGTTTCGCCGCGGCGAGCAAATTGGCGCAGGCGGGGCCGCGCGTGCTGACATGGGCGCAGGGCTCCAGGGTCACATAAACGGTTGCGCCACGCGCCGCCCCGCCGGCCTCCTCCAGCGCCATGGCCTCGGCATGGGGGCGGCCGCCGTCCTGGGTCCAGCCGCGGCCGGCGACGGCCCCGTCGCTGACGATGACGCAGCCGACATTGGGATTGGGCGCGGTCCGGCCGCGGCCGCGCTCGCCGAGCGCAATCGCCGCGTCCATCCAGCGCGCGTCGCTCAAATGCCCAGCCGATTCAGGCTCTCGTCGAGGCGCTGGAACTCTTGCCGGCGCCGCTCCTCCGCCGCTTCGCGCCGCTCCAGATCGACCTTTTGCTTGGCCTTGATCTCCTCGTCGGTGCGATTCGCGGACCAGCTGTCGAGGAAGATGACCTGCGGGCCGGGCGCGATGTTGGTCTGCGCGTCGTAATAGAAAGCGACGAGGATCCCGATCGGGATCAGCACCGCCAGGGTCGCGGCGACCCACTGGTGGCGGGGTCTCTGACTCCAGAAGGCGCGAAGGTCGCTCCAGAGGGCGCGCGGACTTGCGGGGCGGGGAAGCGGCATGGTGCGAAGATAATGCGCCGCTCCCGCCCGCGCCAGCCCCGGATCAGAGGTCCTCGATCCGGAAATGGACCGTCATCGTCTTGCTGCTCTCGACCGGGCGGCCGTCGACGGTGGCCGGCCGGAAGCGCCAGCGCGACAGCGCGTGGCGCTGGGTCGCGCTCCAGAACGCCTCGCTGGTCGCCGACAGGCGTTCGACCGCGCTCACCCGGCCGTTCTCGCCGATATGGACCCGCAGCCGGACCATGCCGCCGCGGTCCGCGCGCTGTTCCACGGCCGGATAAGGCGGCTGCAAATTGCCCGACAGGATCTCCGCCTCGCGGCGAATCGCGGGCGTGATCGTCTCGACCCGGGCCAGCTCGATCGTCTCGTCGCTGCGCGGCGTCGGTTCGGGGATCGGCCTCGTGTCGGCGGTCGGGCCGGCCGGCCCGGCGGGGACCGGAATGTCCACTTCGCGAGTCGGCCGGGTGAAGCGCGTTTCCTGCTCGGGCTGGCGCGTTTCCGGCGGCTGTACGGGCGGCGGGTCGTCCTCGACTTCGATGAAATCGACGATCGTCGGCGGGTTGAGGTAGCGCGTGACGGCCGGTCCCTTGATCATGATCACTGCGGCGATCAACGCCGCATGGCCCAGCACGACCAGGCCGAAGCCGGTCGGGCTGCCCCTCTTCTGCGCGAAATAGCCTGCTTCAGCCATGGCATGTCTCCTCCATCCTCGGCCGGCTCGCCGATCGCAGCCGGCTCGGAACGGATGATACACTATATCATTATGTTATACTATACCATTAATTTGGCGATTCTGAATGCCGCGATCTGCTCACGCCGCGGCGGAACGGAGCCGCGCGACGGTCTCGTCACGGCCGATCAGCGGCAGCAAAGCCGCCATCTCCGGGCCGCTGTCACGCCCGGTCAGCGCGCGCCGCAGCGGCAGGAAGAGGGGCTTGCCGGCGCGCCCCGTCGCCTCCTTGAGGCGCGCGACGAGCTGGGGCCAGGGCGGCGCGGTCCAATCGATGCCGTCCGCGGCCTCCGCCGCCGCGGCGAGAAACGGACGGTCTTCCTCGGCGGCGCCCTGCTCGACATGGCCGTGGAGGATGTCCCACCAGTCCGCGGCCTCGGCGACGCTGCGCAAATTGGGCCGGATCGCCGTCCAGTCCGCCTCGCCCATGCCGTCGGGCAGCCGGGCCTTTACCTGTTCGAACGGAAGCTGATGGACGATCCGCGCGTTGAGCGCCGCCAGCTCCTCCATGTCGAATCGCGCCGGTGCGCGGCCGAAGGTGGCGAAGTCGAAGCTTTCGATCAGCGGGCTCATCTCGGCGAACGGTTCGACCGGCAGGCTGGTCCCGATCCGCGCCAGCTTCGCCGCGAGCGCGAGCGGCTCGATCCCCGCCTCGCGCATCGTCTCGACGCCGAGCGCGCCGAGCCGCTTCGAGAGCTTGCCTTCCGAGCCGACCAGCAGCGCCTCGTGCGCGAAAGCGGGCGGGCGGGCGCCCAGCGCCTCGAACATCTGCAGCTGCAGCCCGGTATTGGTGACATGGTCCTCGCCGCGCACGACATGGGTGACGCCCATGTCGATATCGTCGACCACGCTCGGCAGCATATAGAGCCAGCTGCCGTCCTCGCGCCGGACGACAGGGTCGCTGAGCAGGGCCGGATCGAAATGCTGCCGGCCGCGGACAAGGTCGTCCCATTCGATGTCGGCTTTATGATCGAGCTTGAACCGCCAGTGCGGCCGCCGCCCCTCCGCCTCCAGCGTCGCCCGATCGGCATCACTCAGCGCCAGGGCCGCGCGATCGTAGACGGGCGGCTTGCCGCGGCCGAGCAAGACCTTGCGCTTGAGCTCGAGCTCCTGCGCCGTCTCGTAGGCCGGATAGGCGCGGCCAGCCTCGCGCAGCCGCTCCAGCGCCGCTTCGTAGCGGCCGAACCGCGCCGACTGCCGATGCTCGTCGTCGGCCGCGAGCCCGAGCCAGGCCAAGTCGGCGCGGATCGCCTCGGCGAATTCTTCCCGGCTGCGCTCGCGGTCGGTGTCGTCGAGCCGCAGGATGAAGCGGCCCTCATGCTTGCGCGCCCACAGCCAGTTGTGCAGCGCCGCGCGGATGTTGCCGACATGGAGCCGTCCGGTCGGCGAGGGAGCGAAGCGGGTGACGACCTGCATGGCGCGCGTCTAGGGGGCGCCGGCTTCCTCGGCAACGCCCTTGCCTTCGCGCCCTCTGCCCGTAAGAGGAGCCAACTTTGCTCTCCCGGGATATTCGCCGCCATGAAGCTGATGACGGGCAACTCGAACCTGCCGCTCGCCCAGGCGATCGCGGGCTATCTCGAAATCCCGATCACCCAGGCCAGCGTCCGCCGCTTCGCCGACGAGGAGATCTTCGTCGAGATCAACGAGAATGTCCGCGGCGAGGACGTGTTCGTGCTCCAGTCCACCTCCTATCCGGCCAACGACCATCTGATGGAGCTGCTGATCTGCATCGATGCGCTGAGGCGCGCGTCGGCGAAGCGGATCACCGCCGTCCTCCCTTATTTCGGCTATGCCCGGCAGGACCGCAAGCCCGGGCCGCGCACGCCGATCTCGGCCAAATTGGTCGCCAACCTGATCACCGTCGCCGGCGCCAACCGCGTCCTCTCGGTCGACCTCCACGCGGGACAGATCCAGGGCTTCTTCGACATCCCCACCGACAATCTCTACGCCGCGCCGGCCATGTCCGAGGATATCAAGACGCGCTTCGCCGGCAAGAGCATCACCGTGGTCTCGCCCGACGTCGGCGGCGTCGTCCGCGCCCGAGCGCTCGCCAAACGGCTCAACAACGCCCCGCTCGCCATCGTCGACAAGCGCCGCGAGAAGCCCGGCGAATCGGAGGTGATGAACATCATCGGCGACGTCTCGGGGCGCTTCTGCATCCTCATCGACGACATCGTCGATTCGGCGGGCACGCTCTGCAACGCCGCCGCCGCGCTCAAGGAGGGCGGCGCCGAGGGCGTGGTCGCCTATTGCACCCATGGCGTTCTTTCCGGCGGCGCGGTGCCGCGCGTCGACACTTCGGTGCTCTCCGAGCTCGTCATCACCGATTCGATCGCCGCCTACGAGGCGGCCGGCGCGACCGACAAGATCCGCCTGCTCACCATCGCCCCGCTGCTCGCCGAGGCGATCCGCCGAATCGCCGACGAGTCTTCCGTTTCCAGCCTGTTCGATTAGGACCCGGCGTCCGCCCAAGGATCGTAGCTGCCGAAGCTCCACACATAGCCTTCCGGGTCGCGGGCCGAATAGACGCGGCCGCCATAATCCTGGTCCTCCGGCTCGGCGATGATCACGGCGCCGGCCGCCCGGGCCCGCTCGGCATGGCCGTCGACATTGTCGATCACGATATAGGGGGCCTGGGTGTTCCCGCCGGCCTGCGCCACGGTCTTCAGGCCGGCCTTTTCGGCCCATTCCGAATCGCCGAGGCTGGCGAGCATGACCATGCAGCCGCGATCGGCCAGTTGCGCATGGTGAACGATGGACGGGTCGTTGTCGTCCGCATAGACGGCGTGGCGCTCGAAGCCGAAGGCCTTGCACAGGAAATCGATCGCCGCCGGCGCGTCTTCATAGCGCAGGCAGGGAATGATGGCAGGCTTGACGGTCATGGCGTGTCTCCTGGTTGGCCAACAGCCGATAGCGGTCTCCGGCTTGATTTTCACGCCGCGTGTCGGTAGACGCGCCTCTCTTTCCAGCTTTGGAAGAATCGAACCGCCCGGCCAAAAGGGCTGCCGTGGCTGTTCCCAAACGTCCGCCCAAGTGGTGGCAAGGAGACGAAAATGCCCAAATTGAAGACCAAGAGCGGCGTCAAGAAGCGCTTCAAGCTCACCGCCACCGGCAAGGTGAAGCACGGCGTCGCCGGCAAGCGCCACCGCCTGATCAGCCATAACGGCAAATATATCCGCCAGAACCGCGGCACCGACGTGCTCGCCGACGCCGATACGGCGCGGGTGAAGCTCTGGGCGCCCTACGGCCTGAACTAGGAGATATTGAGCCATGGCACGAATCAAGCGCGGCACCACCACCCGCGCCAAGCACAAGCGGCTTCTCGATCAGGCGAAGGGCTATTACGGCCGCCGCAAGAACACGATCCGGATCGCCCGCCAGGCCGTCGAAAAGGCCGGGCAATATGCCTATCGCGACCGCAAGGTGAAGAAGCGCAGCTTCCGCGCGCTCTGGATCCAGCGGATCAACGCCGCGGTCCGCGCCGAGGGGCTGACCTACGGCCGCTTCATGCACGGCCTCAAGCTTGCCGGCGTCGACCTCGACCGCAAGGTCCTGGCCGACATCGCGATGCACGAGGGCGAAGCGTTCAAGGCGATCGTCGCCCAGGCGAAGGGCGCATTGCCGGCCGAGGCCTGAACCTAGTCGATCCTTGCGTAGGCAGGGATCGTCAGGAACTCGGGGCAATCTTCCGCGAGGACGAGCGTTTCGAAGAGGCCGCGCGCTTCTTCGAGCCGCTCGCTTTGCGGCAGCGCCGCCATTTCCTCCTCGATCAGCGCGTCGAACAAGGGTCGGGTCAGCCTTCGGCCGTCGTCGAGCGGCGCCTCGAACTTGAGCCATTGCCAGAGCTGGGTGCGGCAGATTTCGGCCGTCGCCGCATCCTCCATCAGGTTGTAGAGCGGGACCGCGCCGCGCCCGCCGAGCCAGGCGGCGATATATTGGACGCCGACGCGGATATTCTCGCGCACTCCGGCCTCGGTGCGCGGGCCTTCGTGGAGGCGCAGCATGTCTTCGCGCGTGACATTGCTCTCGATCTGGCGGTTGAGTTGGTTGGGCCGCTCGAACGCTTCCAGTGCCGCCTGCACCATCGCCGGATGGGCGACCCAGGTGCCGTCATGGCCGTTCGCCGCCTCGCGCCTCTTGTCGGCGCGGACTCGCTCGAACGCCGCCTCGTTGGCGGCCGCGTCTCCCTTGACCGGGATCGCCGCCGCCATGCCGCCCATGGCGAAGGCGCCGCGGCGATGGCAGGTCTCGATGAGCTTGAGCGAATAAGCGGCGAGGAAGGCCCTATCCATGGTCATCGCCGACCGGTCCGGAGTCAGCCGCTCGGCGCTGCGGCCGAGCCGCTTTATGGTCGAGAAGATATAATCCCAGCGGCCGCAATTGAGGCCGACGATATTCTCCCTGAGCGCATGGAGTATCTCGTCCATCTCGAAGGCGGCGGTGATCGTCTCGATCAGCACCGTCGCCTTGATCGTTCCGCGCGCGAGGCCGAGCCGTTCCTCCGAATAAGCGAAGACGTCGCTCCATAGCGCCGCTTCGTGACGGTTCTCGAGCTTGGGAAGATAGAAATAGGGGCCGGAGCCGGCGTCGATCGCCGCATGGGCGTTGTGCCAGAGGTAGAGACCGAAATCGAAAAGGCTCGCCGCCACGCCGAGATGGCGTTCGTCCAAATGCCAGCCGCGCGGCCGGACCATGAGCACCGCCGGCTTGTCCCCCACCCGATAATGTTTGCCGGTCGCCGGATCGTCGAAGGCGAGGGCGCCGCGCCAATAATCGACGAGATTGGCCTGGCCGTCGATCAGATTGGCCCAGGTCGGCGACGTCGCATCCTCGAAGTCGGCCATGAAGGCCTGCGCGCCGGAATTGAGCGCGTTGATCACCATCTTGCGGTCGGTCGGCCCGGTAATCTCGACGCGCCGGTCCATGAGGTCGGCCGGGATCGGCGCGACGCTCCAGTCGCCCTCCCGGATCTGCGCGGTCTCCGGGAGGAAGTCAGGCAGGGCGCCGGCATCGAACGCCTTCTGGCGCTCGCCACGGGCGGTGAGGAGCGCGGCGCGCCGGCCGTCAAAGCGTCGATGGAGCCCGGCCACGAAGGCCAGCGCCTCCGGGCTCAATATCTGGTCGGATCGGTCCATGCCCGGCGGGGTAAGCCGCGCGGGGCTTTCCGCCAAGCCGGCTTCGCTCACAAAACAGCCTCGGCGGCGATGCTGTAACGGGTCGTGGCCGAGCTGGTCTGCGGGCAGTAGGTCAGGCGGATCCATTCGTTGCGCGCCTTGCGCTCGTCCTCGAACGGGCCGGCAATCGTCTCGGTGCCCGGGACCAGCGCGCGGAAGTCCGGATCCTTATATTCGCCGCCGACGACCCAATAGAGCTTGGTCATTTCCTTTCTCCTCAGGCTGCGACCTGGACTTTGAACTGGGCGGCCTCGGTCGATTCGGCGAGCGCCGCGGTCGACGCCTCGCCGCCGGCGAGCGTCTGCGCGACCAAATCGAAATAGCCGGTGCCGACCTCGCGCTGGTGGCGGGTGGCGGAATAGCCCTGGGCCTCGCTGGCGAACTCGGCCTGCTGCAGCTCGGAATAAGCCGCCATGCCGCGATCGCGATAGCCCGAGGCCAATTCGAACATCGCATGGTTGAGGCTGTGGAAGCCCGCGAGGGTGACGAACTGGAACTTGTAGCCCATCGCGCCCAGTTCGCGCTGGAAGCGGGCGATGGTGCCGGCGTCGAGCTTCGCCGCCCAGTTGAAGCTGGGGCTGCAATTATAGGCCATCGCCTTGCCGGGATATTCGCGCTGGATCGCCTCGGCGAAGACCCTCGCTTCCTCGAGATCGGGATGGCTGGTCTCCCACCACAAAAGGTCGGCGTGGGGCGCGAAGGCGAGGCCGCGCTTGATGCAATGAGCAAGGCCGGTGCCTTCGCGCAAGCGAAAGAAGCCTTCGGCGGTGCGCTCCCCGGTCAGGAACTCGGCGTCGCGCTCGTCGACGTCGGAGGTAATGAGCTTCGCGCTTTCGGCGTCGGTGCGGGCGACCAGCAAGGTGGGGACGCCGCAGACGTCGGCCGCGAGCCGGGCCGCGTCGAGATTGCGGACATGGGCCTGGGTCGGGATCAGCACCTTGCCGCCGAGGTGGCCGCATTTCTTCTCGGCGGCGAGCTGGTCCTCGAAATGGACTCCGGCGGCGCCCGCCTCGATATAGGCCTTCATGATCTCGAAGCAGTTGAGCGGCCCGCCGAAGCCGGCCTCGGCGTCGGCAAGGATGGGGGCGAACCAGTCGCGCTTCGCGCCACCTTCCATATGCTCGATCTGGTCGGCGCGCTGGAGGGCGCGGTTGATCCGGCGGCAGAGCTCGGGCCCGGCATTGGCGGGGTAGAGCGACTGATCGGGATACATGGCGCCGGCGGTGTTGGCGTCGGCGGCGACCTGCCAGCCGGAGAGGTAGATGGCCTTGAGGCCGGCGCGCACCATCTGCATCGCCTGGTTGCCGGTGACCGCGCCCAAAGCGTGCACATAATCCTCGGTCTGGAGCAGCTCCCAGAGCCGGTTGGCGCCGCGGCGGGCGAGGCTGTGCTCGACCGGGACCGAGCCGCGCAGGCGCTCGACCTCGGCGACGGTGTAGGGGCGGACGATGCCGTCGAAGCGGCCGGGAGGAGCGGGGACGACGGCGGTGAAGTCGGTCATGTTCGGGCCTAACTTGGACGAAGTCGACACGTAGAAGCATCGAATCCGGCCGGAGGGAGCATCGAAAAGGGTCGCATTGTCGCGAGACGACTTGCGACTTTTGTGAAGCTTTGACAATGTGACCGAATGACGGGCGAGCGAAAGCTTTATCTCGGGCGGCGGCTTCGGCGGCTCAGGCGCGAGCTGGGGCTCAGCCAGAGCGCGATGGCGGCGGAGATCGGCGTTTCGCCCTCCTATCTGAACCATCTCGAGCGCAACCAGCGGCCGGTGACGGCGCAGGTGCTGCTGCGCCTCGCCGGGGCCTATGACGTCGACCTCAAGAGCTTCGCGGCCGAAGGCGGCGAGGGGACGGGGACGGCGCAGCTCGCCGAAATCTTCGCCGACCCGATGTTCGGCGGAATCGCGGTGCCGCGCTACGAGCTGGTCGAGGTTGCGGACAATGCGCCCGCGGTCGCCGACGCGCTGGCGCGGCTCTACGCGGCCCTGGTCGAGCTGCGCCGGCAGCCGGCCCAAGGCGAGGACGAGCGCGCCCCGCTCAGCCCGCAAAGCTGGGTGCGCGACCATATCCAGGCCGGGCGCAACCATTTCACCTATCTGGAGGAGGCGGCGGAGACGCTGGCCGGTGCGCTCGGCGACCCGCTCACCGTCGCCGAGCCGCTGCGGCGCCGGCTGAAGGAGGGGTTCGGCATCGAGGCGCGGATCGTCCCGCCCGAGCTGCTCGACGGCGCCAGCCAGCATTACGACCTGCACCGGAAGCGGCTGATGCTTTCGGCGCTGCTCCGCCCGGAGAGCCGCACCTTCGGCCTCGCCTATCAGCTCGCCTTGGTCGAATTCCGGCCGCTCCTGGAGAAGATGGTCGAGGCCGCCGCCCCGCCCGACGCGCCGACGCGCCGGCTCCTGCACATGAGCCTCGCCAATTACGCCGCCGGCGCGATCATGATGCCCTACGCGCCATTCCTCGAGGCGGCGGAGATGCACCGCTATGACATCGACCGGCTCTGCGCCTCGTTCGGCGCCAGCGTCGAGCAGGTCGCGCACCGGCTGACCACGCTCGGCCGCAACAATGCGCGCGGCATCCCCTTCTTCATGCTGCGCGTCGACGCCGCCGGCAACGTCTCCAAGCGCTTCGCCGGCGAGAGCTTCCCCTTCTCGCGCTTCGGCGGCACCTGCCCGCGCTGGAACCTGCACAGCGCCTTCCAGACCCCGGGCCGGGTCGTCACCCAGATCGTCGAGACGCCCGACGGCCAGCGTTTCTTCACCATCGCCCGAACCGTCACCCGCTCGGTCCGCCTCGACCCGAGGGAGGACAGCCAGCTCGCCATCGGCCTCGGCTGCGACGTCAAATATGCCCCGAGGATCGGCTATGCCGACGGCCTCGCCCTTGCCGATCCCTATGTGACCGCGATCGGCCCCGCCTGCGCCATCTGCCCGCGCATCCGCTGTCCGCAGCGCGCAGCGCCGCCCGCGGGGATGACGTTGACGGTAAGCGAAACGCGCAAGACGATCTCGCCCTTCCCGTTTCTCGGGGGCTAGACGGCGCGAGGCACGCGCGGCTCCCCCAGCGCGCATTCGAGGGCGGCGCGGTCCCAGCGGGCAAGATTCGCGGCGGCTTCGTAGCTGCTCTGAAGGAAGGCGAGCAGGGCCGCGTCGGGATCCTCGGCGGTGCGAACCGCTTCATAATCGAGCACGAATTCGCCGAACTCGCCGCCATAATGCGCCGCCGCCGGCTCGACCTTCGCCTCGGCGAAGCCCTCCGGTGTCGGATAGGCATAGGAATAGAAGAAGGGCTCGGTCTCGGCGCCGGCGCTGCCGGGCCAGAAGCCGGCGCTGGAGACTTCGTGGCTATAGGCCTCGCGGGTGATTTCATCGGGCAGGTTGGGGATGCCGCCGGGATGGGGCGGCGCCGGGCGGCCGGAGAAGCGGGTGACGGCGAGGTCGAAGCCGCCCCAGAAGAAATGGACCGGGCTGACCTTGCCGAGGAAGCCGGAGCGGAACAGCCGGAAGACGCGGTCGGCCTCGACCAGCGCGCCGTGCAGGCGCCGCGCGCTGCCGGGCTCGTACGCGCGCACCGCCTTGTCCTCGGCGAAGGGGATGGCGGGCTCGATCTCGTTGGGCGCGGCGTGGATGCGGACCCTGTGGCCGGCCCGTTCGAGCATCGCCATGACGATCCCGTGGAAATCGGCGACCGGCATCGGCTGCAGCTTCACGCTCATCCGCGCCGCCGCGCTTTCGTAGACGAGCTGGTGATCGGCCAGGTCGAAGGCGAGGGTGAACGTGCCCCCCGGCGCGTGGATCGGCTCGGTGGCGAGGCCGCGCGGGGTGACGTGCAAAGTCAGATGCCAGCCATGATTGCGCCACGGCAGCAAAGCGGTCGGCACCTTGCCGACCACCTGCGAGAAGAGATGGAGCGCGACGATGGTCGGGCGGTCGCGCGCGGCGGAGAGCTCGGGCCAGGCATTGGTCATGGGCGCCCACTGCTAGACGGCTTCACTCCTCCGGGCTAGGGCCGCGGCATGGGCAGCGACCTCGAGAAGATGACGAAGGACTGGCTCGGCCGGATCGCGGCGGCGGCGGATTTGCCGGCGCTCGAGGCGGAGCGCGTCGCGGCGCTCGGCAAGCAGGGCGCCGTCACCGGGCTCTTGAAGACCCTGGGCGCGATGTCGCCCGAGCAGCGGCAGAGCGAGGGGCCGCGCATCCACGCCCTGCGCGAGGCCGTCACCGAGGCGATCGCGGCGCACAAGACGGCGCTGGAGGCGGCGGAGCTCGAGCGGCGGCTCGCCACCGAACGCCTCGACATGACGCTGCCGGTCGATACGGGCGCGCAGGGCTCGGTCCACCCGGTCAGCCAGGTGATGGACGAGCTCGCCGAGATTTTCGCCGACTTGGGTTTCGCGGTCGCGACCGGGCCCGAGATCGAGGATGACTGGCACAATTTCACGGCGCTCAACATCCCCGAAAGCCACCCGGCGCGGGCGATGCACGACACCTTCTATTTCGACCGCACCGACGCGAACGGCCATCGGATGCTGCTGCGCACCCATACCTCGCCGGTGCAGATCCGGACCATGCAGTCGCAGCCGCCGCCGATCTACATCATCGCGCCGGGCCGGACCTATCGCTCCGACAGCGACGCCACCCACACGCCGATGTTCCACCAGATCGAGGGGCTGGTGATCGACAAGGGAATCACACTCGGCCACCTCAAATGGACGCTGGAGACCTTCCTCAAGGCCTTTTTCGAGCGCGACGACATCGTGCTCAGGCTCAGGCCCTCCTATTTCCCGTTCACCGAGCCTTCGGCCGAGGTCGATGTCGGCTTCCACCTGGAGAACGGGCGCCGCGTGCTCGGCGGCACCGGCCATTGGATGGAGCTGCTCGGCTCGGGCATGGTCCATCCAACGGTGATCGCCAATTGCGGTCTCGATCCCGAAATATGGCAGGGCTTCGCCTTCGGTGTCGGCATCGACCGGCTGGCGATGCTCAAATACGGCATGGACGATCTGCGCGCCTTCTTCGACGGCGACCTCAGGTGGCTCCGCCATTACGGCTTCCGCGCGCTCGACGTACCGACGCTGAGCGGGGGAGTCGGAGCGTGAAGTTCACCCTCTCGTGGCTGAAGGAGCATCTCGAGATGGATGCGAGCCTCGACGAGATCGTCGCGACGCTGACCCGGATCGGCCTCGAGGTCGAGGGCGTCGAAAATGGTGCCGAGAAGCTGAAGCCCTTCGTCGTCGCCGAGGTGCTAACGGCCGTGCCGCACCCGCAGGCCGACAAGCTCCAGGTCCTGACCGTCGACGCGGGGACCGGCGAGGCGATCCAGGTGGTCTGCGGCGCGGCCAATGCGCGGGCCGGTTTGAAGGGCGTGTTCGGCGCGCCGGGGGCCTATGTGCCGGGGAGCGACCTGACGCTGAAGGTCGCGGCGATCCGCGGGGTCGAGAGCCGCGGCATGATGTGCTCGGTGCGCGAGCTCGAACTGGGCGACGAGCATGAGGGGATCATCGAGCTCGCCGAGGACGCTCCGGTGGGAGAGCCCTACGCCGCCTATGCCGGGCTCGACGATCCGGCGATCGACGTGGCGGTGACCCCCAACAGACAGGACGCGATGGGCGTGCACGGCATCGCCCGCGACCTCGCCGCGGCCGGGCTGGGGACGCTGAAAAGCGTCGACGTGCCGGTCATCCCCGGCGACTTCCCCTGCCCGATCGAGATCCGCACCGACGATCCCGAAGGGTGCCCGGCCTTTTACGGCCGCGTGATCCGGGGCGTCCGCAACGGCCCCTCGCCCGGCTGGCTGCAGCAGCGGCTGAAGGCGGTCGGGCAAAGGCCGATCAGCGCGCTGGTCGACATCACCAATTACATCATGCTGAGCTACGGCCGGCCGCTCCACGTCTACGACCTCGCCCGTCTGGACGGCGCGATCGTCGCTCGGCGGGCGCGGGAAGGCGAGGAGGTGCTCGCGCTCAACGGCAAGACCTACCGGCTCGATCCCTCGATGACGGTGATCGCCGACGACAGGGAAGTGCACGACATCGGCGGGATCATGGGCGGCGAGCATTCGGGCGTCACCGAGGCGACCGCCGACATCGTCATCGAATGCGCTTATTTCGATCCCGAGCATATCGCGCTGACCGGGCAGAAGCTCGGTCTGTTCTCCGACGCGCGCAGCCGCTTCGAGCGCGGCGTCGACCCGCAGTTCGTCGAGGACGGGCTGCAGATCGCGACCGCGCTGGCGATCGAGCTGGCCGGCGGCGCGCCCTCGCAGATCGTCCGCGCCGGCACGCCGCCCAGGCCCGAGAGGAACGTCGCCTACGAGCCGGCGCGCTGTGAAGAGCTTGCGGGCGTCGCCGTGCCCGAGGACCGCCAGGCCGAGATCCTGCAGCGCCTGGGCTTCATCGTGACCCGCGACACGCCCTGGTGGATCGGGGTGCCGTCATGGCGTCGCGACGTGGACGGCGCGGCCGACATCGTCGAGGAGGTGATCCGGATCGAGGGGTTCGACAAGGTGCCCTCGACCCCGCTGCCGCGCGCGCCCGGCGTCGCCAGGCCGACGGCGACGGCGGAGCAGCTGATCGAGCGCAAGGCGCGGCGAACCGCGGCCGCGCGCGGGCTCAACGAGGCGGTGACCTGGAGCTTCATCTCCGAGGCGGAAGCGGCGCCGTTCGGCGGCTCGGCCTGGACGCTCGCCAACCCGATCAGCGAGGAGTTGAAGGCGATGCGCCCCTCGCTGCTCCCCGGCCTGCTCGCGGCGACGGCGCGCAACATGGCGCGCGGGGCGGAGGATGTGCGGCTGTTCGAGGCCGGGCGGCGCTATCTCGGCGACACGGAGCATGCCACGATCGGCCTGGTCCTCGCCGGCAAGGCGGGGCGGCACTGGCGGTCGGGCAAGGCGGAAGGCTATGACGCGTTCGACGCCAAGGCCGAGGCGCTGGCGATCCTCGCCGCGGCAGGCGCGCCGGCCGACAATCTGCAGGTGCTTGGACCCGCCTCCGACGCCTACCATCCCGGCCAGTCGGGGCGCCTCTGCCTCGGCCCCAAGAGCGCGCTCGCCGAATTCGGGGCGCTGCACCCCCGGATCGCCAGGGCATTCGACATCGACGGCGCGGTTGTCGCCGCAGAGATCTTCCTCGACGCCATCCCGCAAAAGCGCGGCGGCCCGGGCCACAGGCGCGGCGCCTATGCGCCGCCGCCGCTGCAGGCGGTGACCCGCGACTTCGCCTTCGTCGTCCCCGCCGACCTGACCGCCGACCAGCTGCTGCGCGCGGTGCGCGGCGCGGACAAGGCGGCGATCGCGGGCGCGGTCCTGTTCGACGTCTTCGCCGGACCGGGCGTGCCCGAGGGCCATAAATCGCTGGCCATCGAGGTCAGGCTGCAGCCCGGCGAGAAGAGCTTCGGCGATGAGGAGCTCAAGGCCATATCCGGGCGGATCGTGGCAGCGGCGGCGAAGCTCGGAGCGGTGTTGCGCGCCTGATCACTGGGTCTGGACGAGCGCGTCGGTGACGTTCCAATGGCCGTCGAGCCAGGCGACGATCTCGCGCGCGGCGGGATGATCGAAGGCCGCATAGCGGTCGCGCAGCACGGCACGGCGCTCGGCAAGACGGTCGAGGCCCCGGTCCTGGAGAGTCAGGATATCCCGGCCCAGGCGTTCGGCCAGCTCCTGGCCGAGCACGGTCCCGGCGGCCCGCACGAAGGCCGCGCCATATTCATAGGCGTCGCCCCTGGCGTAGCTTTCGGCCAGCGTCAGCGCCGGGATTCGGCTCAGCAGCGGCTGTGACGCCGGGTTGATGAAATGACCGGCGATCTGGCCGGCGATAGCGGCCGGCCGGCCGGTGAAGCCGCGCAGGTGCAGGTGCTGCGCCATGCGGGCGCCGTCGTTGACCGGATAATTGTCCCACAAAGTCGGCTTGCGGCGCAGCTGGCCGGCGACGCGGGCAAGGTGGCCGAGGGTGAACTCGCGCGCGCACACTTCCTCCCCGGTCCAGAAGACGCGGATGGCGGGATCGAGCAGGCGGCCCAGCTGCTCGAGATAGAAAGGCGGGCGGACGCCGAAGGCGGCGTCGAGGATCGGATCGTCCGAATAATAGGACGGGCAGCAGAGGACGCGGTCGGCGATGCCGCGCTCGGCGGCGAAATGGACGATCGCGGCCTGGCGGTCGGCGAGATCGGCGACGTCGCCGCGCATGTCGTCGAACAATATGGCGAGATCGTCGGGCTTGAGCGGCGCCAGCACGGCGAGCCTGGCGGCGAGCCGGTCCTGCCAGCCGCGCTCGGGCTGGAGGTGCAGTTCGAACGGGCTCAGGCCGATGCCGAAGCGCACGCCTTCGGCGCGGCAAAGGTCGCGAAACGCAGTCAGCTCGGCCAGCTCGGCCTCGGGATGCGGCTCCAGCCAGCGGCGGCGGAGGAAGGCGTCGGCCTTGGGTGCGTAGAGATAGGCGCGATAGCCGCGAGGCGCGAGGAAGCGGACCGCCTCGGCGCGCGCGGCCCAGCTCCAGGGCCGCCCGAAAAAGCCTTCGATCAGCCCGAGCTCGGGCGTCATTGCGCAGGCTCGAGGGCGTTGATCGCCGCGTGGACGATGGCTTCGATCTCGCCGCGCGGCAGGCCGGGCGGGATCGGCTCGGCGAAGCGGAAGGTGACGATCCCCGGCCGCTTGACGAAAGTCCGGCGCGGCCAGAGCCGGCCGCTGTCGAGCGCCACCGGGACGACCGGAAGCTTCAGCGCCCGGTAGAGGCCGGCGAAGCCCGACTGGAGCGGCGGCCGCTCGCCGACGGCAACGCGGGTGCCCTCGGCGAACAGGACGATAGGCCGGCCTTCCGCGATCGCGTCCCCGGCGGCGCGCGTCAACCGGCGAAGCGCGGCGGCGCCGCCGTCGCGGTCGACCGGGATGATGCCGTAGCGCCGCGCCACCCAGCCCCAGAGCGGGATGTCCGACAGCTGGCGCTTCATGATGATCGCCGGCTCGTGCAGGACCAGCACCAGCTCCATGGTCTCGTACATCGACTGGTGCTTGGCGGCGACCAGCGCCGGACCGGAGGGAGGCACGCCCTCGACGCGGGTGACGATGCCGAGCAGGGACCGCGCGCACCAGCGGTGGAAGCGGACCCAGACATGGGTGACGCCGTGCAGCGCCCGGCTTCCGAGCAGGCTCGCCGGGAAGGCGGCGAGCACGCACAGCAGGGTGCCGGGGTAGAAGATGACGGCGAACAGCAGCGACCGGAAGAAGGCCATGGCGCCTGCTCAGATGCCGATCAGGTCGGCGGCCCGGCCGAGCAGATATTTGTTATATTCGATGAAGATCTGCTCGAAGCCGGGCTCGGTCGGCACCGCATCGGTGACGATGGCGATTCCGCTCCCCACGCGCTTGCGCACCTCATAGCCGGCGCGCGGCATGTGGAGATCGTTGGTGACCAGCCGGATCGAGGTGAAACGGCGCCGCTCCAGCCAGCGCGCGATCTCGTCGGCGTTGGAGCGGGTATCGAAGGATTCGCGGTCGAGGGCGATGCAGCATTCGAACAGGCGCGGGTCGATATCGTAGACCTCGGCCAGCTCCTCGGGCCGCACCGTCCGGGCGACGCCCGCGATCAGCATCCGCCGGCCGAGGCCGCGCTCCATCAGCTCGAAGCCCCGCTCGAGCCGGCCGGAGCCGCCGGTCAGCACCACGATCGCGTCGGTGCGCTCGTCGCCGGCGGGCTTGGGCAGCATCACCGCGAAGGCGGCATAGCCGAGCGCGTAAGCCAGCATCGCGAGGGCGACGAGGCGGAAGAAGAACCGGATCACAGCATCCGCCCCAGGGCACGGAGGATGGTCAGCCGCGCGACCAGCATGGCGAGCAAAACGCCGAGAACGGGCAAAGCGACCAAAACCCCCCAAGCCGGCGCCGGAATCGCCGCCGATCCGAGCAGCTCCGAGCCCAGCGCCGAGACCCGCTCGCCGATGCCGATCAGCACCAGCGAGGCGAGGATGAAGCCGACCAGGCCGCCGAACAGGGCGTCGAGCGCGATCCGGCGCTGGAACAGCCGGGCGACCTGAACGTCGGTCGCGCCCATCAGATGCAGGGTCTCGATCGTGCCGCGATGCGTGTCCAATGCGGCGCGGGCGGCGAGGACCACGGTCGCGGCGGTCGCGCCGACCATGAGCAGGACGAGGCCGGCGGCGAGCCATTTCAGGGCACCGATCAGCGACGCCAGCGGCGCCAGCCACTGGCCGTTATCGTCGACTCGGGCCGCGGGCGCGGCGGCGGCGATCGCCTGCCTGAGGCCGTCGAGCGCGCGGTGCGCCTCCGGGGTCAGATCGACGTCGATCAAGGCCGGCACCGGAATGTCGCTTTCGAGACCGCCGGCGCCGAGCCACGGCTCGAGCAGCGCCTCGACCTCGGCGTCCGGCACCGGCCGCACCGCGACCACGCCGGGCAAATTCTCGATGGCGGCGGCCGCGGCGGCGGCCTGGGCGCGGCGGGCATCGGGATTGGCCTCGACGATCTGGACGGTGATCCGGGTGCCGATCTGCTCGTCGAGCCGCGCGGCGGCGCCGGCGAGGCCGAGGCCGGCGGCGGCGGCGAGCACGGTCAGGAACATCATGATCGCGATCACCCAGGGCATCGGCCCGGCGATCCGCCCTTCCGGCAGGAGGCCGCGCTCGGCGGCGCCGAACTTGCGCACGCCCCCCCTCATGTCTCCCGCCTCTTCGGCGGATGGCGGAGCGCGCCGGTCGGGTCGGCGATCTGGCCGCGGTCGAGGCGCAGCATCTCGGCGCGCTGGATGCGGGCAAGGAGATGAAGATCGTGGGTGGCGACGATCACCGTCGTGCCGAGCTTGTTCAGGCTGTCGAACAGATGGAGCAGGCGCATCGCCATGTCGGGATCGACGTTGCCGGTCGGCTCGTCGGCGACCAGCAGCTCGGGCCGGCCGATGACGGCGCGGGCGATGGCGACGCGCTGCTGCTCGCCGCCCGAGAGCGTGGCGGGGCGCGCGCTGGCGCGGTCGGCGAGGCCGACCCAGGCGAGCATCTCGCGGACCGGCGTCTCCAGGTCCTTGTCCTCGACCCCGGCGACCCTGAGCGGCAGCGCGACATTGTCGAAGGTGGAGAGATGCGGGACCAGCCGGAAATCCTGGAAGACGACGCCGATCCGGCGGCGGAAGCCGGGCAGGCGGCCGCGCGGCATGGTGACGATGTCCTCGCCGAACAGCCGGATCACCCCGCGGCTCGGCCGCAGCGCCAGATAGAGCAATTTGAGCAGCGAGGTCTTGCCCGCGCCCGACGGGCCGGTGAGGAAGTAGAAACCGCCTTCCCGCAGCGAGAAATCGAGATCGGACAGCGTCTCGGCGCCGGTGCCGTAGCGCAGCCCGACATTTTCGAACTGGACGATCGACCCGCTCGCGTTCAGCGCCCGCCTCCCCGGCAAAGATGACCGGCCAGCCATGGCATGGCCCCGCCATTCCATTCAAGCGTTACGCCCTCGTCATATGCTTGCAACCAACGACTCTGCCGTGCTTAGAGTCGAGCGAGCCCGTTGGAGTGCGCGTCGCCGATGATCCTCTCCTGCCCGTCCTGCAAGACCCGCTATGTGGTGCCGGACAGCGCGATCGGGCCAACCGGCCGCAAGGTGCGCTGCGCCAATTGCCGCTTCTCCTGGGTCCAGGATCCGGCGCCGCTCGACCTCAGGACCGCCGCGCCGCCGCCGCCGCCCGCGCCTGCCGCGCACGAGCCCGAGCCGCCGCCCCGGCATTGGCGCGAACCCGAACCGGCGCCCGAGCCCGACGCCTATGCCGACCCGCCCTATCGGCCGCGCCGCAATCCGGCCCGGCTCTGGACGATCCTCGCCATCGCCGCGGCGGCGCTGATGATCGGCGCCTTCGCCGCGATCCAGGTGTTCGGCATGCCAAGCCTCGGCCAGAGCTTCGGCATTCCGGTCCGGGCCGTCAACGCGCTCGACATTACCGGCCAGGCCGAGCGCCAGCCGTTGGCGAGCGGCAACGAGATGCTGACCGTGCGCGGCGAGATCAGCAACCAGACCGACGAGGTCCAGCGCGTGCCGCAGATCCGCGCCGAACTGCGCGACGCCCAGAACCGGGTGGTCTACCAATGGTCGATCGCGCCGCCGGTGCGCGAGCTCGGGCCGCGCGGCCGGGTGACTTTCGACAGCGCCGAGCGCGGTATCCCGCGCGGCGGGCGCACGCTCAACCTGAGCTTCGGCCCGATCTCCTGAGCACCCAGGCGAAGCGGCCGAACTGCAGCACGGCGCAGACCAGCATGCCGATGCCGGCCGCATAAGCGAGCCCGTCCGCGCCCCAGCCGTGACGGACCAGCAGCCAGCCGAGCCCGCCGGTGACGACGAAGAAGCCGATAACGCCGTTGACGCTCGCCCAGACCTGCTCGCCGAGCGAGCGCAGCGCCGCGCCGAACACATATTGGAGGCCGTCGAAGATCAGGAAGGCGCCCATCACCGCCAGCATCGAGGCGGCGAGCGCAACGACCTGGGGATCGTCGGAGAAGGGCCAGACCAGCGCCCGCGCCTCCAGGACCAGGACCAGCGACAGCAGGCCGAGCAGCGCCGCGGCGAGAGCGCCGGCGATGACCGCGCGCGGCCAGGCCACCTCGCGCAAGCCGGCACCGACCGCGTTGCCGACGCGCACCCCCGCGGCCGAGCCGAAGCCCATCGACAAGGCGAAAGCGAGATTGTGCACCGACAGCATCGCCTGGAAGGCGCCAGCGGCGGCGTTGCCGAGCTGCGTCGAAAGCACCATCAGCCAGGCGAAGCCGGCCAGCTCGAGCGAGGCGCCGATCGCGGGCATGAGCCCGAACCAGGCGAGCGCCGGCACTCCGGCGAGCGCGCGGCGGATCGCCGGCCAGGTGCAGTCGCGCACACGGCGCTCCTCGGCGCTCGGCAGCAGCCAGATGAGCGAGATCATCGCCGCGGCGCCGGCCCAGGAAACCGTCGCCGTCGCATAAGCGGCGCCGACCGCGCCCAGAGCGGGCAGGCCGAGATGCCCGCCGACCCAGGCCCAGGCGAGCACCGCATTCGCCGGCAGCATGAGCAAATTGACCGCCATCACGCGGCGCGGGCGGCTGACCCCTTCGAGGAAATAGGAGGATCCGGCGAGCAGGAGCTGAGCCGGGAAGGCGAGCGCCATCGCCTCGACCACCGCCGCGCCGGGCCGCTGCAGCGCCGGTTCGACGCCGACCAGAGCGAGCAATTCGTACGCCCAGAGCCGCAGGATCAGCCCGGCCGCGAAACCGATGGCGAGCCCGAGCGCCAGCCCCGAGCGGAAGATCTCGCCGGTCTCGGCCAGCCGCCCGCCGCCGTCGGCTCGCGACGCGTAGACGAGCACGCCCGAAAGCCCGGAAAAGCCCATGACGATGGCGATGAAGGTGAGCGTGCGGCTGGCGGCCAAAGCGGCGAGCTCGTCGGTGCCGTAATGGCCGACCACCGCGACGTCGATGATGTGCATCAGCGTCCAATTGAGGCTGGTCAGCATGATCGGCCAGGCGAGCCGCAGGATGCGCCTCGCCTCGTCGATCGTTTGTGCCCGGTTGTAGCGCATCGCCGCCGCCGATAGACGAGGCCCATGCGGATCGGAATACTCACCGGCGGCGGCGACGTGCCCGGGCTCAACGCCTGCATCCGATCGGTCGTGCTTTCAGCCGACGATCTCGGCTGGCAGGTGACCGGCTTCCGCCGCGGCTGGGAGGGCGTGATGGCGATCGACCCCGCCGATCCGGAGAGCGTCGTCACCCACAGCCTGGCGCTGACCCGCGAGGGCGTGCGTGGGATCGACCGGCAGGGCGGCACGATCCTCCACACCTCGCGCACCGATCCGCGAACGCAGGAGGAAGGCGACGAGACGGGTCAGGTGCTGAAGGTCCTCAAGGCGCTCGGCATCGACGCAATGATCACTTTGGGCGGCGACGGGACCCTGCGCTTCTCCGCCCACCTTTCGGCGCAGGGCGTCTCGGTCATCTCGGTCCCCAAGACGATGGATAACGACGTCTACGGTACCGATTATTGCATCGGTTTTTCGACTGCGATCAGCCGCTCGGTCGAGGCGATCAATGCGCTCCGGACCACCGTCGAGAGTCACGAGCGGATCGGCGTCGTCGAATTGTTCGGGCGGCGCAGCGGCGAGACCGCCTTGCTCGCCGGCTTCCTCGCCCAGGTCGACCGCACCGTGATCGCCGAGGTTCCGGCCGATCTCGACGTGCTGTTGCCCCTGCTCGCCGAGGACAAGGCCTCGAACCCGGCCCATTATGCGATGTGCGTGATCTCCGAAGGCGCGACGATCGTCGGCGAGGAGGGAAGCGACGGCGTCGGCCAGCGGCTCGGGCGAGCGATCGGCGATCGGCTCGGCGTCGGCATCGTCAACCAGGAGCTCGCTTATCTGATGCGCTCGGGCGAGCCGGACGCGATGGACCGGATGGTCGGCTTCGCCTTCGGCGGGCTCGCGGTGCAGCTGATCCAGCGCGGCGAAACCGGACGGATGGTCACCCTGACCGATGGCAATTACAGCCATGTGCCGATCGACACCTTGCTCAACGGGACGAAGTCGGTCGACGTCAGCGCGCTCTACGACAAGGCGGACTACCGGGCCCGGCTGATGCATGTCGAGGGCATGCCGATGTTCCTGTATTGAAGCGGGCCGGAAGCGCTGCTAGAGGCCCCGCTCCTACCACCGGGCTTCCTCCCGGACATCACGTGCGGTCGTGGCGGAACTGGTAGACGCGCAGCGTTGAGGTCGCTGTGGCCGAAAGGCCGTGGAAGTTCGAGTCTTCTCGACCGCACCATTTGATTAACGCGCGCGGACAGCGCATCACCCGCTGATGGCGGGGCACTCCGACGACACCCTGATCAGGCCGAAGCGCGCCTACGGCTTCTGGATCTGCCTCGCCCTCGTCATCGGCAACATGATCGGATCGGGATTCTTCCTGATGCCGGCGACTTTGGCGCCGTTCGGCTGGAACGGGGTGATGGGCTGGGTGGTGACCACCGCCGGGGCGCTCTGCCTCGCGTTGGTGTTCGGCAGCCTCGCCAGAGCGATGCCCAAAGCGGGCGGGCCCTATGCCTATTCGCGCGCGGCGTTCGGGCCGTTCGCGGCTTTCATCGTCGCCTGGAGCTATTGGGTGTCGATGTGGATCGGCAATGTCGCGATCGCCACCGGCGTGGTCGCGCCGCTGAGCACGATCTATCCCGGCATCGCCGACCATTCGGTGCCGGTCACGCTCGGCCTGGTCTGGTCGCTGACCGCGATCAACTGCCTCGGCGCCAAGGCGGTGGGGCGGATCCAGCTCGTCACCGTCATCCTCAAATTCCTGCCCCTGGCCGCGGTCGTGGTCCTCGCCGCGCTCGTGCTCGGCGGCGGCGAGGCGGATGTCGAGCCGCTCCGCGCGCAGGACCTGGCCCTCACCGGCGCCACCGGGATCGCCGCCGCGGCGACGCTGACCTTGTGGTCGTTCCTCGGCCTCGAATCGGCGACGGTGCCGGCCGAGCGGGTCGAGGCGCCCGAGCGCAACATCCCGCGCGCGACCCTGATCGGCGTCGCCATCACCGGCGCGATCTACACCTTCGCCTGTTCGGCGGTGGCGCTGCTGATGCCGGACCAGGCCGCCGATTCGGGCGCGCCGATGGCGGATTTCATCGCCCTGCACTGGGGCGGGCCGGCGGGGACGCTGATCGCCCTGTTCGCCGCCATCGCCGCTTTCGGGACGCTGAACGGCTGGATCCTGATGCAGGGCGAACTGCCCTGGGCGATGGCGAAGGACGGCGTCTTCCCTTCCTGGTTCGCCAGGCTCTCGCGCTTCGGCACGCCGGCCCGCGCCCATGTCGCGGCGAGCGTGCCGCTGACCGTCGTGCTGCTGCTCTATTCGGCGCTGTCGATGACCGATCTGTTCGGCATCCTGATCCTGCTCGCGACGACCGCTTCGCTGGTCGCCTATCTGGTCTGCTCGCTGGCGGCGGTCCGGCTCAAGGTCGGCGGCCGGCTGACGCCCTTCTTCATCCTCGGCGCCTTGTTCTCGCTCTGGGCGATCTGGGGCGCCGGCTGGGTGGCGATCCAGCTCGGCATCGTGCTGCTCGCCACCGGCATCCCGGTCTATCTGGCGATGCGGCTCAGCGGCCGCTCCAGCCCGGCGGCGGCGGCTCAGCCAGCCGCGTCTCCGGAATGATCTGCCGCAATTTCCGCGCGAAGCTCCTCAAACACACCTCGCTCCGTCCGAGCGGTCCCGGCGTGTAGGAGCGCGAGGCCATGCCCTGCTGGACGCGGCGGATCAGCGCCGTGTCCTCGAGGTTCACCCGCCGGTTGATCCGCCAGTTGAGGTAGCGCGCCGCCTTCATCTCGCGGCGGTCGTCCGGAATTGCGTAGCTGACCTCGCGGATCAGGGTCTCGGTCGGCCCGACCGGCACGAAATGCATGAAATCGACCTGGTCGGGATAGATGTCGATGGCGACGTTGGGCCAGAGCTTGAAATAGAGCCAGGTCCGGCCCGCTCCCTCGGGCAGGAAGGCCTGATAGGCGCGCTCCGAAAGGTTTCTGGACGGCCGCTCGACGAGCTCGCCGGACATCCGGTCGACATGCTGGCCCGCCTCGATCCGATAGTCGCCGCCGAACAGGCGGGCGAGGCCGGGATGGGCGACCTTGATGTGGAGGCCGTCCGAATAATTGTCGGCGACGTTCTTCCAGTTGACGTCGCGCGGCCTGAGCGTGATCCGGCCGATCGCCTGCAATTCCTCGAAGCGATGGGGCGCGACCTCGGCGTCATAGGGCGCCATCATCTCGGCGACGCTGGGACCGCCGGCTTCGAGGCGGACGAACAAGAAGCCGCGCCACGCCTCCATCTCGACCGGGATCAGGCCAAGGCGGTCGGGATCGAGCCCGGGATAATCCTCTCTGGCGGGCACGCCGACCAGCCGGCCGTCATCGGCGTAGGTCCAGGCGTGATAGGGGCAGGTCAGCCTCTTGGCGCAGCCGGCCTCGCCGTCGACCAGCCGCGAGCCGCGGTGGCGGCAGACATTGGCGAAGGCGCGCACGGCGCCGTCGCCGCCGCGGATCGCGATCACGCTTTCGCCGAGCAATTCGAGCGCCCGCCAGTCGCCGGCGTCCGGGATATCGTTGGCGTGGCAGACGATCTGCCAGGACGGGCGGATCAGCCGGTCCATCTCGACTCGGAAATATTCGGGATCGCGATAGACCCAGCCGGGCAGGCTGAGATCTTCCTGGGAATCGGCCTCGCGGCGCGGCAGGCGGGCGACGTCGGACATCTCCGCCTCGTAGCCTGTCCCGCAAAGTCGCGCCAGACGACTTCAACTTGACCTGAGCGGCGACGCGCGGTGCCGGCCTACCGGAACCCTACGGTAGGAACAGCCCTCGCACTCCCGCATTGCAGTGCCTATCTAGGAGAATAGTTATTCCTCAATGCCATAGTGTCCGTGTCCATTGTTATCCATATCATTGACGAGGATGCCGCGGCGCGCGGCGTCACGAGCTTCTTTCTCGCGAGCCAAGGCTATTCGCCCCGCGTCTATGGCAGCGTTGGCGAGTTCCTGAGCTCCGTCAGGCTCCACGATCGTCGCGACTCCGCTTGCATCTTGCTGAGCGTCGGCAACGGCTCCGCGGCCTGTTGCGAGGTGCGGGACGAAATGAGCCGGCGCGGAATCGGGATGCCGCTAATTGGGATGAGCGCCGGAAGCGACATGGTCACGGCGGTCAACGCGATGAAGGGAGGCGCGGCCGACTTTCTGCCCGAGCCCGTGAGCGAGTCCGATTTGATCAGCGCCATTGAGCGCGCCATCGATGGCGGCAGCAAAGAGGCGTGCCGGCATGCCGCGCAAGCAGCGGCGCGGGCCCGGGTGGAGGCCCTGTCGCCGCGTGAGCGGCAGATTCTGCGCGGCCTGCTTGCCGGGATGAGCAATAAGGCGATCGCCAGGCGCCTGGATGTCAGTCCGCGGACCGTGGAGATGCATCGAGCCAATATGATGGCCGACCTCGCGCTTTCGTCCCTGGCCGAAGCCATTCGTCTGGCCATCGAGGCGGAATTGGACCCGCTGGAGCAAAGCGGCGCTTGCGGCGCGCCCACCGCCGAAGCCTTGCGGCCGCCTCCCCAGATCAAACCGGCCCGCCGTTCACCAAGCAACCAGGGGGCATCGCTCGCGGCTCTCCTTCCGCCCGTTCTGGACGCCCTGGAGGGAACGACCGACTGTGTCTTCCTGCTCGATCGCGATTTTAACTTCACGTATTTCAACAGCAACGCTGTGGCAGCGATCGCTGGCGGCCGCGAGCTGGTCGGATCGAGTCTCTGGAGTGCATTCCCCCGCACCGAGGAAACTCGGGCAGCCGCCTTTCTGCGCGCCGCGGCGGACCAACGAAAATCGGTGAGGTTCGATTTCTTTCACCCGGATCTAGCCCGATGGTTCGAAGTCAACGTTCGTCCCATCCCGAGCGGCCTCCAGGTGTTCTTCCGCGACCTGACCATCGAGCGGGGGGCGGCGGCAGCGCTGCGTGGGGACGACAGATCCATCCCCTAGGCGTCGGGTGAGGAAAGGCCGCCATGGGAGCGGGCTGCCCGGCGCCCGAGGCGTAACATTACGGTAGCACCGGCTAGCGACCGATTCAGCCGCGCGCACCAATGAGACTTCATCCGATAGGAGAGTCTCATGGACCGGGTTGAAACGCTTTACGCCGAACATCGTCAAATCAGGATTCTAGTCGGTCGCCTGAATGAATTCATTGCCCGGAGCACGCCGCCGGACCCGGTGGAATTCTTGTATTTCCGGCGGGAGTTCGGGCGCACGCTGGTCCGGCACCTCAAGAAAGAGGATTGGTTGATCTATCCTCGGCTGAAGGCGAGCAGCCGATCTGGGCTTCGAGAGATTGCAGCGCGCCTGTGCTCCGAGCTTGGCTCGTTCGAAGCGGCGTTCGGCAGCTATGCGCGCCGATGGACGAGCGACGGAATCGCCAAAGATTGGCCCGGCTTTCGAGAAGAGACGCTCGCTATGATGCAGCTGCTCCACCGTCGTATGGCCCTCGAAGAGAGCGAGCTCTATCCGCTGGTCGATGTCTGGACACCGTCAGCCGCCCGCTTCGGCTCGCGAGTTGAGCGCCAGGCGACTTCGCCTTGACCGCGCCCGTGGCCCGCACCACATCGCCGCCATGGCCAAGACGGACCTTCCCGACGCCGCGTGGCGCGACCGCCTCTCCCCCGAGCAATATCATGTGCTGCGCGAGGGCGGCACCGAGCGCGCGTTCACCGGCGCCTATTGGGACAATCATGACGAGGGCGCGTATCGCTGCGCGGCCTGCGGCGCGATGCTGTTCGACAGCGGCACCAAGTTCGACAGCGGCAGCGGCTGGCCGAGCTTCACCGGCCCGGCGGCGAAGGACCATGTCACCCTGCACGACGACGTGAGCCACGGCATGGTCCGCACCGAGGTGCGGTGCGCCACCTGCGGCGGCCATCTCGGCCACGTCTTTCCGGACGGCCCGGGACCCGAGGGCCTGCGCTACTGCATCAACTCGGCCTCGCTCGATTTCGAGAAGAAGTAAGCCGCCGTTAAGGCGTCTCGCGCTTCTGCTTGCCGCCGTGACTCGCCGACTCTATCCCTAGCCCGCGATGGCCAGCGCCGCCCCCCCGCAACGGTCCCGCTTCCGGCGGTTCGTCGTCACCGGCCTCAAGGTCTTCGCCTATCTCTTGGTGATCAGCCTGGTCGCGCTTGGCGTCGCCGTCTCGGTCGCGGTGAGCCAATTGCCCTCTTATGGCGAGCTGATCCGCCGCGACGATCTCGGCCAGATGGTCCGGGTCCGCGCGTCCGACGGCACGATCATCCACACGATGGGGCCGAGCTTCGGCCAGTGGCTGAGCTATGGCGAAATCCCGCCGATCATGCGCGACGCCATGGTCGCGGTCGAGGACCGCCGCTTTCGTTCGCATCCCGGGATCGACCCGATCAGCACGGTCCGCGGCATCTGGGTGGGCTGGACCGGAGGCGCCCGCGTCCGCGGCGTTTCGACCATTACCCAGCAGCTCGCCCGCAACATCTTCCTGACCAACGACCGCAGCTTCGTCCGCAAGGTGCGCGAGGGCATCCTCGCTCTCGCGCTCGAATGGCGCTTCTCCAAGGACCAGATCCTCGAGCTTTATCTGAACCGCGTCTATTTCGGCGGCGGCGCCTACGGCATCGACGCGGCGTCGCGGCGCTTCTTCGGCCACAGCGCGACCACGCTGTCGATCCCCGAGGCGGCGATCGTCGCCGGCCTGGTCAAGGCGCCGTCCAATTATTCGCCCACCGCGGACGCAGAGGCCGCGCGCAGCCGCGCCCGAGTCGTCATCGACCTGATGGTGCGCAACGGCACGATCACGTCCGCTCAGGCGGCCGCGTCCAACCCCGAGGACGTTGAGCTCGCCCGCACCGCCGAGCGCCAGAACATCACCCGCTATTTCATCGATTGGGTGCTGCCCCAGCTCGACATGATGATCGACGAGACCGTCCAGCCGATCGACGTCTGGACCACGATCGACGTCCGCATGCAGCGCGCGGCGGTTTCGGCGATCAACGCCCATGCGCCGCAAAATGCGCAGGGCGCCCTGATCTCATTGGATCGCGACGGCGCGGTGCGGGCGATGGTCGGCGGTCGCGACTATGTGAATTCGAGCTACAACCGCGCCACCCAGGCCGCCCGCCAGCCGGGCTCCTCGTTCAAATTGTTCGTCTACCTGACCGCGATCGAAGCCGGCTACCAGCCCAATAGCGAGCTCCAGGACGCGCCGATCACCATCGGCGGCTGGAGTCCGCGCAACAGCAGCGGCCGCTATGCCGGGCCGGTCTCGATGCGCCAGGCCTTCGCCCTGTCGATCAACACGGTCGCGGTGCGGCTGGCACAGGAGGTCGGCACCCGCGCCGTCGCCGACATGGCCCAGCGCTTCGGCATCACCACCCGGGTCGACACCAATCCCTCCATGGCTCTGGGATCGTCGGAGGTGCGCGTCATCGACATGGCGCGCGCTTATGCCGCGGTCTCGCGCGGCGGGGTTTCGGTGACGCCCTATGGCGTGCGCCGGGTCACCACCGCCGACGGCACTCTCCTCTACCAGCACCAGGATCCCGAGCCGCGGGTGCTGGTCGCGCCCTGGGTGGCGGCGCAGATGACCGACCTGCTCCAGTCGGTGGTCGCCAACGGCACCGGCCGCTCCGCGGAGCTCGGCCGGCCGACGGCGGGCAAGACCGGCACGACCTCGTCGAACAAGGATGCCTGGTTCATCGGCTTTTCGAGCGGCATCACCACCAGCGTCTGGATGGGACGCGACGACAATCGGGCGCTGCCGGGCCTCGCCGGCGGCCGCGCCCCGGCCCGCGCCTTCCACGATTTCATGCTGCGCGCGGTCGCGAACCGCCCGCCCGAGGCGTTCGCGACCGCGGTGACCACGCCCGACTGGCAGATGGAGGGCGACAACGAGATCTGGTTCGCGCCGCCCGAGGACGAGCCCTTCGTCGACGCCGACGGCAATCCGGTCGAGCGCGACCTCCCGCCCGAGGACAAGTCGCGCGAGGACGCAGCGCCGCGCGACGAGGAGGACGTTCAGCTCGAGCGGCTCGAACGGGAGCTGGACGAGCGGCCGTTCGACCGGCCGCGCCCGTCGCGCCGTCCCCCGCCGCCGCCGCGCGAACGCGGCGATACCTATTAGAGCCGGGGACAGTCCCCGAGGGGACTGTCCCCAGTCATCCCGGGGGGACTGTCCCCAGTCATCCGAAAAGATGGAGGGCGGCGCCCTCGCGCTTCAGCCATAGCCGCGCGGGTTTGGGGTCGGCGCCGAGCAGCCGTTCGACCAGGGCATGGAAATCCGGGCCGTGGTTGAGGTGGACGAGATGGGCGACCTCGTGCGCGACCGTGGCGCGGCGGACGAAGTCCGGGGCGAGGATCAGCCGCCAGCTGTAGCGGATCGCGCCCGAGGCCGCGCAGCTCCCCCAGCGCGAGACCGGATCGCCGATACCGATTCGTGACGCCATGACGCCCGCCTTGACGGCGAGCTCGCGGGTCTCGCGGCCGAGCAGGTCGAGCGCATGCGCCTTCAGCCAGCGGACCAGGCGCCGCTCGAGCCCGTCGCGCGGGCCGCCGGCAACGAGCCGCCCGTCGCCGCGCTCGATCCGGCGCGGGCGGGCCGGGTCCCAGTCGAGCCGGTGCGGCAGGCCGTAGAGGGGGACGAGCGTGCCCGGCGCAACCGGCGTCGGCGCGGGAATGGCGGCAAGCGCCGCCTCGATCCAGGCGCGGTGCTCGGCCGCCCAGGCCAGGGCGCTGCGCCGCGAAACCCGCCGGGGCACGGTCAAAGTCACCGCGCGGGTGCGCGGATCGACGCGCAGCCGCATTCGCCGCGCGCGCGGATTGACCCGCAGCGTCACCGTCGCTCCGCCGATGACCGGCTCAGAGGAGCCGGTCGACGAGATGATGTTCAAGATCGCCCGCTTCATCTTCCGAGATCGTCCAGCCGCGCACCGACATGCCCGCCTTATGCACGGATTCGCGGTCGCCGCTGACCAGATAATGCCAGTCGGCGAGGGGCTTGCCCTCGGCGCGCAGCCGATAGGCGCAGGTCGAAGGGAGCCAGTCGATCCCGGCGAGGCGCTCGGCATCGAGGCGCACGCAATCGGGCACGAACACCCGGCGGAGCTTGTAGTTCGAGCAGCGGCAGGAGTGGCGGTCGAGCAGCCGGCAGGCGACGTTGGTCGCGTGGAGCGTGCCCTCCTGGTCGTCCTCGAGCTTGTGCAGGCAGCATTTGCCGCAGCCGTCGCACAGCGCCTCCCATTCCTCGCGGTTGAGCGACGACAGCGGCTGCTCCCAGAAGCGCTCCCTCATCGCACCCACCGGCCGAGCTCGGCGGCGACACCCTCGGGCCCCTGGTCGTGCGGCACGATCGCGACCGGCGCGCCCTCGGGACCGTAGAGCACCGCCATCCGCGTATGATTGACGTTGTAGCCGCCGCCAGGCCCTGGCAGGCCGCGCTCGTAGAAGATGCGATAGGCGCGCGCGACCTGGGCGATCTCCGCCTCGCTGCCGGTGAGGCCGATCAGGCCGGGATGGAAATGGGCGACGAAGGCGCGCAGCGCCGGCGGCGTGTCGCGGGCCGGATCGACGGTGATGAAGATCGGCTGCACGCGCGCGGCGCGATCCGCGTCCTCGGCCTCGAATTGGCGGAGGCCCGCGCCGATCGCCTGCAGGTCGACCGGGCAGACGTCGGGGCAGAAGGTGAAGCCGAAATAGACGAGCCTGTATTTGCCGGCGAAATCCCTGTCGCTGACCCGGCGGCCGTCCTGATCGGTAAGGGTGAACGGCCCACCCATGCTGGCCCCTTTGAGCGGGGGTGCATCGCTCCGCTGCGCGCAGGCGCCGAGCAGCAGCGCGAACAGCAGCGCGACGAGGGCGGATTTGCCGATGCTTTCGTTCATGACAGCTCCAGCCTTGCTTTGCTAAGGCGTCGCGATCAAGCCGAATGAACCGAGGGGAATGATTACCTTGTTGAGCAGGACCAAATGGCTGGCGCTTTGCGCTTCCGTCGCGGCGCTGATCGCGACTCCGCTCGCGGCGCAGCAAATGGGCTATTCGGAGGGCTTCAACTTCCTCAAGGCGGTGCGCGAGCGCGACGGCGCGACGGCGGAACAGATTATCGGCAGGCCCGGCTCGACCGCGATCAACCATCGCGACGCTTCGACCGGCGAAGGGGCGCTCCACATCCTCGCGCGCGGCCGCGACCTCAACTGGCTCGGCTTCATGCTCCGCCGCGGCGCCCGGCCCGACATCCAGAGCCGGGACGGCACCACGCCGCTGATCCTCGCCGCCCAGATCGGCTGGCGCGATGGCGCCGAGCAATTGCTCGCCTTCCGCGCCAATCCCAATCTCGGCAACGGAAGCGGCGAGACGCCGCTCATCTTCGCGGTCCAGCGGCGCGACCTGCAGATGGTGCGGCTGCTGATCAGCCATCGCGCCAATCCCAACCAGACCGACAATGTCGCCGGCTATTCGGCGCTCGATTATGCGCGCCGGGACGGCCGCGCCGCGGCCATCCTGCGCGAGTTCGAACGGCGCTAGTCGAGGCCCGCGAGGCCGGGATCGAGATCGCCCGCCAAGCGCCGCGCGGCCCGTCGCGCGAAGCGCAGCGTCTCGGCCTTGCGCCGCGCGGCGGCGAGCGGACGGCAGGGCGCTTCGCGAACCACTTCCGCGTCGTAGCGGTCGGCGACGATCAGGCCGGCGCAATCGGGGCCGAGCGTGTCGCCGTCGAACGGATCGAGGCCGAAGCCCGCCGGCACCGCCCAGTAGAAGAGATCGCAATAATCGAGATAGTCGCACCATTTGGCGTCGCCCAGGAGATCGGCGCGCGACACCTTGATCTCGACGATGGCGAGGCGGCCCTGCGCGTCGATCGCGACCATGTCGGCGCGGCGGCCGTTGGGCAGCGGCACCTCGCAGATCGCGAACATGTCCGCCCGGAAGAACAGCCGGGTGACGCCGCGCGCCACATCCCGCGCCGCCATCGGCGCGTCGGCGAAGCAGGCGGGCGAATCGGCGAGGCTGACCATGCGGCCAGCCTAGAATGAAACAGGAACGGACGGAAGCCGCTTAACGGTAGAAGACGTGGTTGCCGACGGTCGCCACGTGGGTCAGCCGCCAGCCCGGTCGGGCATGACGGGCGTGGAAGAACAGAGCCCGCGGCGCGGCGCCGTCGGCCAGGTCCTGCATCGCGATCTGGGCGATCGCCACCGCGATCCGCCAGTCGCGCGCGGCTTGCGGCGGCTGCGGGATGTGGCCGCGGCGGACGAAGGAGAATTGGCTCGGCTGGCGCACCACGCCGCAGATGGAAGAGGCGAAGCGGCCCGATTGGGAGCGGTTGATGATCACTTCGGCGACGGTGAGCTGGCCGTGGAGCGGTTCGCCCTTCGATTCCCAATAGACGGCGCGGGCGAGGCATTCGGTCTCTTCGTCGGGAGTGTCGGTGCCCGAATAGTCGCCGACCAGATCGGCGAGCGAGCGCGACTCGCGCTGCGGCGCCTGCTCGGGTTCGAGAATGCCTTGCGGCGCGGCGGGGGCGACCGCATGGGTCGCGACCGGCGCCGGCACGTCGCCGAAGGGAGCGGGATCCTGGAGGTCGTTGAGGCCGAGCGCCTCGGCGGTAAGCGCGCTGCCGGCATGCTCGGCATAGGAGCTGGCCGGAGCCGCCTCGCCCTGCGAAGCGATGGACGGGCCGGCGAGGCCGCCGGCGGTCACAAAAGCGATGGCAACCGCGGTCAGGGCCGCGGCGCGGAAAGTGCGTCGCATTGAAACTCAGTTCTTTGCGGTCGGCCGGTCGAACGGGGATGGAACTTGATCCCCCGACTGCCTCCCGACTCGCGTGACCGCCTCACCTTTTCGGGGCGAATATGGCGGCCCCCGCTCGTGCGCTTGAAGTGCTGTCCCCGGCTTGGGACGGCTCCTGAGGAGCGTCAACCTATGGCGTTCATTTCAGCGGCGAACCGTTCGGCGGACGGGATATCCAGTTCCAATATCCAGATATCCGGATCGAATCGCCGGCGCTGCTCGAGGAACTTTTCGAATTTTTCTTCGTTTTCCAGCGCTTGCCCCGAATCCTGCCAGTTGTAGCTGCCATTGGGCTGCAGCAGGCGCTCCAAAAAGCACGCCTTTCTGCCCTTTTCGGCGAGAATCACCGCGATCGAGCCCGCGGTCGGATCGCCTTTGGCGAGCACCGCCGCGAACCCGCCTTCATCCTGGGCGCGGCGCACAAGCGCGGAGACGAGCACCGAGCTGGCCAGCCGTGCCGTCATCAGGCGCTTCGATAGCCTTCGAGGCCGGAAAGCGGGAAGTGCGAGCGCATGAACGTGCCGGTGCCCCGCGCCGCCTCCTCGCCACCGGGCAGGATCAGCCGCGCCTCGCCGACGAAGACGCGCCTTTTGCCGCTCACCCAGCGCCCTTCGGCGATCACAGGCCCGGCCTTGAGCGGCCGGGTGAAGACGAGGTTGAAGGCGGTGGTCAGCAGGAAGCGGTCGCTGACCATCGAGTTGCAGGCGTAGAAAGCGGCGTCGTCCATCATCTTGAAATAGAGCGTGCCGTGGGCGGCGCCGGCGGCGTGATGGGTCGCCGGTGCGACATCGAAGCGGATCCGCGCCAGGCCCGCCTCGGCGATCTCGATCTCGGAGTCGAACAGCCGGTTGATCGCGGCGGCGCGGTAGAGCGATTCGAGCGCCCGGAAGTGCGCGGTGGCGCCCCCTTCAGGCGGCATCGCGCGCGTCCACGCCGGCGAGCAGGGCGAACAAGGCGTCTTTCGACCGCGCGCCGCGCAATTTGGCGACGGTCTGACGGTCGCGGAAGATGCGGCTGACCGTGGCCAGCGCCTTCAGATGGTCGGCGCCGGCATCGGGCGGCGACAGCAGCAGGAAGACGAGATCGACCGGCATTCCGTCGATCGCCTGGAAATCGACCGGCTGCGAGAGGCGCGCGAAATAGCCGAGGACGTGCGGCAGCCCCTCCAGCTTGCCGTGCGGGATCGCCGTGCCGCCGCCGAAGCCGGTCGAGCCGACCTTCTCGCGCGCGGTGAGGCAGGCGACGATCTCCTTGGCCGGGAGGCCGCTCAGCCTGGCGGCGGCCGCGCCGAGCTGCTGGAACACGCCCTTTTTGTTGGCCGCGACCATGTGCGCGTCGACGGCGGCGATGGGAAGGATGTCGGAAAGGTCGCTCATCTTGTGCACCGGTCGGGAGCCGCGTGGCGCCCTTGATCTCGAGGAATGACAGAAAGTGGAAGATCGGGTCAGCCGCGTTGCGGCTCGACCCAGCCGATCGTGCCGTCGCCTCGTCGATAGACCATGTTGAAGGCGCCGCTGCCGCTGTTGCGGAAGAGCAGCGCGTTGGTGTTGCGCAGGTCCAGGAGCATGACCGCGTCGGAGACGGTGGCGGTGGGGATGTCGACCTTGGTTTCGGCGACCACCGGCGGGTTGTCGTCGCCCGGCTCCTCCTCCTCGGGCGGCGGGGCGAAGATCGTGTAGCCGGCGTCCGCGGCCGCTTCGGCGTAGGCGCTCTGGCTATGGCGGTCCTTGAGCCGGCGCTTGTAGCGCCTGAGCTGTTTCTCGATCCGGTCGGCGGCGAGCTCGAACGCGGCCGGGGCAAGGGCGGCGGCGCCCGACCCCTTAAGCACCACGCCCTGCGGAACATGGGCGACGATGTCGCAGGTGAAGCTGTGGTCATAGGGTCCCTTGCCGAACGTCACCTGGGCGGAAATGGCGCGCGAGAAATATTTGTCGGCGATGGCGTGGAGCCGCTCGTCGACCTGGCCGCGCAACGCTTCGCCGGTGTCGATCTGATGACCCGAGACCCGGATGTCCATCATCGTCTCCAATGAATGCCCGGCGCGCATTTGGGCGTGCGCGGGGCCGAGGTCAACTGGCGAGGCGCTGCGCCCTAAAGCCGGTTCCAGATCGGGTCGGCGATGCCGGCCATGAAGGCGGCGTGGCGGACGAGCTCCGCCTCGCTCGGCGCGTGCGGCCGGGGCGGGCGGACCGTGACGGTGACGAGCCCGGCTGCCTGATCGAGCGCCGGCGCGGTCGCGCCCTCGATCCTGTCGGCGACCAGAGTGAGGCCGATCTGGCGGCCGCCGGTCAACTCGACATAGACCTGGGCGAGCAATTGCGCGTCGAGCAGCGCGCCGTGCTTGATCCGCTGCGAGCGGTCGACGCCGAAGCGGGCGCAGAGCGCGTCGAGGCTGTGCTTGGCGCCAGGGAATTTCTGCCGGGCGATGGTCAGCGTGCAGACCATCCGCGACATGCAGACGGCCGGGCGGCCGCACGCGCCCAGCTCGTGGTTGATGAAGCCGAAATCGAAGGCGGCATTGTGCGCGATGAGCGGCGAATCGCCGATGAAATCGAGCAATGGCGCACACATGTCGGGGAAGTTCGGCTTGTCGGAGAGGAAGCGGTCGGTGAGGCCGTGCACCGCCTCGGCTTCGCTCGGCATCGGCCGGCCGGGGTTGAAATAGCTGTGGAAGGTGTGGCCGGTTTCGACCCGGTTGAACAGTTCGACGCAGCCGATCTCGACGATGCGGTCGCCGCCGGCGGGGCTCAGGCCCGTGGTCTCGGTATCGAAAACGATTTCGCGCATCCGCCGTCTATGAATCGGGCGGCTCGCCGAGGCAAGCGAGGATATGCCGGACCGAAGCCCTGGTTTCGTCGAGCGAAGAATCGGTCGGGATGACGAAGTCGGCGCGCCGCCGCTTCTCTTCGTCGGGCAGTTGGTGGGAGAGGATGCGGAGGAACTTTTCCGGCGTCATCCCCGGCCGCGCCATGGTCCGCATGCGCTGGGTTTCGGGGTCGGCCGAGACCACCGCGACCTTGTCGACCGTCTCCGCCAGGCCTTTCTCGAACAGCAGCGGGATGTCGAGCACCACCACCGCCGAATCGCGATGCTCGGCCAGAAAGGCCTCGCGCTCGCGCGCTACCGCCGGGTGGATCAGCGCTTCGAGCCGGGCCAGCTCGGCGGGCGCCGCCAGCACCCGCTCGGCTAGGCTGTTGCGGTTGACGCCATCGGGGCCCGTCGTCCCTGGGAAATGCGTCTCGATCCCGGCGACCAGCGCGCCCTCGGCGCCTTGCAGCCGGTGCACCGCCGCGTCGGCGTCGAACACCGGCACGCCCGCTTCCGCGAACATCCGCGCCACCGTGGACTTGCCCATGCCGATGGAGCCGGTGAGGCCGAGGACGATCATCGGGTCAGCACCTCCCGCAGCTCTCGGTCCATTTCCCTCGGCGGCTGCACGCCGAAAAAATGGAAAAACGCGGCCGCCGCCTGGCCGATCAGCATCGTCAGCCCGTCGATCGCCTCGATGCGCGCCGACTCGGCGGCGCGAAGGAATTCGGTCCGAAGCGGCGTATAGACCATGTCGATCGCAAAAGCCCGCCGTCGTCGCATCCTCGCGACGCCGTCGAGCACCGACGCCGGCATCGCCGGAAATCCGGTCATGCCCAGAGGGGTCGCATTGATGACCCCGACGGAGCCCGCAACCGCCGCCTCCGCTTCGTCAAAAGCGAATATCTCGCCGCTCATGCCGAAGCGATCCCAGAGCGCTTGCGCCTTGGCGTGATCGCGCGCGACCAGATGCCATTGATAGACCGCCAGGACATCGAGCGAGCCGATCACCGACCGCGCCGCGCCGCCGGTTCCCAGCAGGCAGACCGGCCTGCTCGTGTCGACATGCATCGGAGTCGCTTCGCCAAAGCCGTCCAGGTCGGTGTTCCGGCCGACGAGCCGTCCTTCGTCCGGCACGACGCAGTTCACGGCGCCGATGTCGAAATCCTGCACGTCGTCGAGCAGCTCGAGGACGCGCTGCTTGTGCGGAATGGTGACGTTGCAGCCAAGCCATGCGGGATCCTTCCGCCGCTCCTGAAAATAGCCCGCCAGCGCGGCCGCCTCGACGCGCGTCGCGCGATAATCGCCCTCGACGCCGAGCTTCTCCAGCCAGAATTTGTGGATCAGCGGCGATTTGGAATGAGCGACCGGGTCGCCGATCACCTCGGCATAGGGAACGGCCATCAGCTTTCGAGCGCGCCGCGCCCACGCAGGTAAGCGAGCAGCGGGAGGAGCGGAAGACCGAGCACGGCGAAGTGGCTGCCGTCGATCGCCTCGAACAATTGCGCGCCCCGGCCCTCGACGCGATAGCCGCCGACATATCCGCGCACGGCTTCATATTCGGCGTCGAGATAGGCCTCCAGGAAGGCCTTGCCGAGCGGACGGACATCCAGCGCCACGCTTTCGGTCTCGCCCCAGACCCGCGCTCCCTTCTCCACCACGACCGCGGCCGAGTGGAGATAGTGGGTGCGGCCGCTCAAGGTCCGCAGCTGGGCCAGCGCCTCCTCGCGCGAGCCGGGCTTGTTCAGCAGCGTGCCGTCGTCGAGCTCCAGGGTCTGGTCCGCGCCGATCACCAGCGCGCCGGACGCCGCGACGCTCTTCGCCTTGATCTCGGCAAGCATCTCGGCCAGGTCGCGCGGCTCGAAGCCGGCCGCGATCAGTCCGGCCTTGGCCTCCTCTTCGTCCAGCGCGGCCGATACCGTCTCGAAGGGAACGCCCGCCGCCTCGAGCATGCGCCGCCGCGTCGGGCTCTGCGAGGCGAGCAGCAGCCTCATCCGGCCGCTTTTTCCATCCGTTCGGCGAACAGCCTGACGATGGCGAGGGCGGTCTCCTCGATCGAGCGGCGGGTGACGTCGATCACCGGCCAGCCATTGTCGGCGAATATCCGCCGCGCGAAGGCGAGCTCCGCATTGACCGCCTCGACATCGACATAGTCGGTCTCCGGCGCCTGGTTGAGCGAGAGCAGACGATTGCGGCGGATCTGGATCAGCCGCTCGATATTGGTGGTGAGGCCGACGATCATCGGGTGCTTGAGGCCGAATAAGGTGACCGGCGGCGGCGATTCGGGGACCAACGGGATGTTCGCGACCTTGTAGCCGCGATTGGCGAGATAGATGCTGGTCGGCGTCTTCGAGGTGCGCGACACGCCGGCGAGGACGATGTCGGCCTCTTCCCAATTTTCGGTGCCGACGCCATCGTCATGGGCGATGGTGAACTGGATCGCGTCGACGCGGGCGAAATAGGCGGCGTCGAGCGCATGCTGGCGCCCGGCGCGGCCTTTGGCCTGCTCGCCGCTCAGCGCGGCCAGCGCGTCGATCACCGGATCGAGCACGGGCACGGCGTGGAGCTTGCGCTGGCGGCATTTGCGCTCGAGGTCGCGGCGGATGGCCGGGTTCACGACCGTGTAGAGGACGAGGCCGGGCCGCTTCTCGATATCGTCCAGCACCCGGTCGAGATGGCCCTCCGAGCGGACCATCGGCCAGAAATGACGCAGCGCCTCGACCGTGTCGAACTGCGCCAGACAGGCGCTCGCGACCATGTCCAGGGTTTCGCCCGTCGAATCGGAAAGGAGGTGCAGATGGAGCTGGGTCAAGGGAGCGCCTTCAGCAAAAGTGGCCTGCCGGTTTTGCGGTTCGAACGCACGACCACAAGGGACTCCTGCGCCTGTGGAAAAATATGGGGAAATCGCTAGCGGAAGCCTCGGGGCAAACTCAAGGATGGGATTCGCCCCCGGCCCGCTCGCTTTCATCCACAGCGGCGCGAACAAGGGAAAAAATCCACCCCCAGTCTGTGAATGCCGGGGATGGGCTGCGCGAATCCGCGCAAAGCCGCGAGTCCCGGGGAGTCAAGCTGTTGGCAAAATTTGTGCGAAGCAATAAACCCCGCTCCGCCAGCCCCTACTAACCTCAACAGACTCTCTTATAAGATTCTATAAAGGATAAGAGAGCGGAGACGCTTCGCCCCGATGCCCGGCCCGTCCAAGCCCCTGCTGAACGTCCTAAGTGGTGGAAATCCCGGCGTTACTCCAATCTGGCTCATGCGCCAGGCCGGCCGCTATCTCCCCGAATATCGCGCATTGCGGGCGGACAAGGGCGGCTTCCTCGCGCTCGTCTACGATTCCGAAGCCGCGGCCGAGATAACGCTCCAGCCGATCCGCCGCTTCGGTTTCGATGGAGCGATCCTTTTCTCCGACATCCTGATCGTGCCGCACGCTTTGGGCCAGGATCTGCGTTTTGAGGCGGGCGAAGGACCGCGGCTTTCGCCGCCGCTCGTCGGGGCGTCGCTCGCCGCGCTGGAGGGCGTTCCGGCGCGGCTGGAGCCGATCTACCGGACTGTGGAGAAAGTGAAGGCGCGATTGCCCGCCGAAACGACTTTGCTGGGCTTTGCGGGCAGCCCGTGGACGGTCGCGACCTATATGGTGGCGGGTCGGGGCAGCCGCGAGCAGGCCGAGGCGCGACGCTACGCTTATGCCGATCCCGGCGCCTTCGCGGCGGTCATCGATGCGATCGCGGCGATCACGGTCGACTATCTTTCCGGCCAGATCGCGGCCGGGGTCGAAGCGGTGCAATTGTTCGACTCCTGGGCGGGCAGCCTTGCGCCGAGCCAATTCGAGCGCTGGGTGATCACGCCGACCGCGCGGATCGTCGCCGATTTGAAGGCGCGTCATCCCGACACGCCGATCATCGGCTTTCCCAAGGGCGCCGGCGCGAAGCTCGCGGCTTATGCGCGCGAGACGGGGGTCGATGCGCTCGGCCTCGACGAGACGGTCGATCCTGCCTGGGCCGTGCGTGCGCTGCCGGAAAGCATGCCGCTGCAGGGCAATCTCGATCCGCTCGCCCTCCTCGCCGGCGGCGCGGCGCTTGAAACCGCGGTGGGGCGCATCCTATCTAGTTTCGAGGGGAGGCCGCACATCTTCAACCTCGGCCACGGCATCGTCAAGGAAACGCCGATCGCTCATGTCGAGCGGCTGCTCGAATTGGTGCGGCGGTGACATATGACTTCGGATCGGCTCTGATCTTGCTCTACGCCTGGCTCAAGGCTGGCCACATCATCTTCGTGATCTTCTGGATCGCGGGGCTGTTCATGCTGCCGCGTTATTATGTCTACCATCAGGAATCGGCGCCCGGATCCGACGAGGAGAAACGCTGGATCGAGCGCGAGGCGAAGCTGCGCAACATCATCATCACCCCGGCGATGATCCTGGTCTGGGGCTTCGGCCTGATGCTCGCTTATGTGACCGACGCCTGGACCCAAGGCTGGTTCATCGCCAAGTTCGCGATCGTGTTCGCGCTGTCGGGCTATCACGGCTGGATGGTCGGCTACGGCAGCAAGCTCGCCGCCGGCCGGCGTCCGGTGAGCGGCAAGGCGCTCCGCCTGATGAACGAAATCCCCGGAATCGCCGTCGCGCTCGTCGTCGTGCTGGTCGTGGTAAGGCCGTTCTGACCCTTCGCTCGCTTGACTCGTCCCGAGGCGGAGCATAACGCCCGCTTCAGTCGTTGCCCCGCCGTCCGCGCGGGTGTTCAAGCACCCCATCACCCGATTTTCGAGCATCCGCGCCCGGAATCCGTATCTTCAAGAGTTTCCCAAAATGCATCTGAACGACCTCAAGCAGAAAACCCCCGCCGAACTGGTGGCGATGGCCGAGGAGCTCGGCGTCGAAGGCGCGTCGACCCTGCGCAAGCAGGAGCTGATGTTCTCCATCCTCAAGGTCCGCGCCGAGGGCGGCAACGAAATCATGGGCCAGGGCACGATCGAAGTCCTGCAGGACGGCTTCGGCTTCCTGCGCTCGGCCGATTCCAACTATCTGGCCGGCCCCGACGACATCTACGTCTCGCCCAACCAGGTCCGCAAGTTCGGCCTCAGGACCGGCGACACGGTCGAAGGCGAGATCCGCGGCCCCAAGGAGGGCGAGCGCTATTTCAGCCTCGTGCGCGTCTCCCAGGTCAATTTCGACGACCCCGACGCCGTCCGCCACCGCGTCAATTTCGACAATCTCACGCCGCTCTATCCGGACGAGAAGCTCACCCTCGACAGCGCCGATCCCACCGTCAAGGACAAGTCGGCGCGGGTCATCGACATCATCTCCCCGCAGGGCAAGGGCCAGCGCGCCCTGATCGTCTCGCCGCCACGCGTCGGCAAGACCGTGCTCCTCCAGAACATCGCCCGGGCGATCACCGACAACCATCCCGAGGTCTTCCTGATCGTGCTGCTGATCGACGAGCGGCCCGAGGAAGTCACCGACATGCAGCGCTCGGTGAAGGGCGAGGTGATTTCGTCGACGTTCGACGAGCCGGCTTCGAGGCACGTCCAGGTCGCCGAGATGGTGATCGAGAAGGCCAAGCGCCTGGTCGAGCACAAGAAGGACGTCGTCATCCTGCTCGATTCGGTTACGCGCCTGGGCCGCGCCTACAACACGGTGGTGCCGTCGTCGGGCAAGGTGCTGACCGGCGGCGTCGACGCCAACGCGCTGCAGCGCCCCAAGCGCTTCTTCGGCGCCGCCCGCAACATCGAGGAAGGCGGCTCGCTCTCGATCATCGCCACCGCGCTCATCGACACCGGCTCCAAGATGGACGAGGTGATCTTCGAGGAGTTCAAGGGCACCGGCAATTCCGAGATCGTCCTCGACCGCAAGGTCGCCGACAAGCGCATCTTCCCGGCGCTGGACGTCGGCAAGTCCGGCACCCGCAAGGAGGAGCTGCTGGTCGATCCGGCGAAGCTCTCCAAGATGTGGGTGCTCCGCCGCATCCTCATGCAGATGGGCACGGTCGACGCGATGCAGTTCCTCCTCGACAAGATGAAGGACTCCAAGACCAACGAGGACTTCTTCGCCTCGATGAACCAGTAAGCGGCCGGGGCGTTCGCAGGTGATGCTCGATTTCCTTCAGACCCTCGGCGCCTCGGCCGGCGGCATCGCCGGCATCTGGCATTCGATCGTCCACGATTTCTCGAACCTGGGCAGCCCGGCGGCGCTCGCCGCCTTCGGCCAGGTGCTGATGATCGACATCATGCTGGCCGGCGACAATGCGATCGTGGTCGGCGCGCTCGCCGCCGGTCTGCCCGCGGAGCAGCGCAAGAAGGTCATCCTGATCGGCATCATCGCCGCTTTGGTGCTGCGCATCGTCTTCGCGCTGATGGTGACCCAGCTGATGCAGATCGTCGGCCTGATCCTCGCCGGCGGCATCCTCCTGCTCTGGGTTTCCTGGCGGATGTACCGCGACCTTCGCGCCAGCGCCGACGATCCGGCCACCCCGGGCAACGAAGCGTCGGGCCTGAGGCCCGCCAAGAGCTTCGCCGGCGCCGCCTGGGCGGTCGCGGTCGCCGACGTCTCGATGAGCCTCGACAACGTCCTCGCCGTCGCCGGCGCCGCGCGCGACCATCCCGGCATATTGATCATCGGCCTGTTGCTCTCGGTCGCCTTGATGGGCGTCGCCGCCAACTTCATCGCCAAATATATCGAGCGCTACCGGTGGATCGCCTGGGTCGGCCTGATCGTGATCCTCTACGTCGCCGGCAAGATGATCTACGAGGGCTTCGTCGACCACGAAGTCGGCCTGCTCCAATATCTATGGCCGGAGCTGGCGACCGGCGCCTGAGGCGGTCACGAAATTGCAACCGGTTCGGGCGTAAAGCCCCGCCATGGCAATGCTTTCCGCCCCCGCGGCCCGCGAATGCGGGCAATGCGCCTTCTGGGTCCGCCTCCTGATCTGGGCTACGCGCAAGGCGCGAGCCTGAGTTAGGGGATCAGCAGGGTCGAGCCCGTCGTCGCCCGCGCCTCGAGCGCGCGGTGCGCCGCGGCGGCGTCGGCCAGGGGGAAGCGCGCGCCGATCCGGACCGGAACGGCGCCTGACCGCACCATCTCGAACAGCCTCGCCGCCGACGCCTGCAGCTCGGCGGGATCGGCGACATAATCCGCCAGCGTCGGCCGGGTCAGGAACAAAGACCCGGCGCGCGACAATTCGAGCGGGCTGACCGGCGGCACCGGGCCCGAGGCGTTGCCGAAGCTGACCATCAGCCCGCGCCGCCCGAGGCTCGCCAGCGACGCCGCCCAGCTCGCCGCGCCGACGCCGTCGAGCACGCAGCGCACGCCGCCCGTAGCGCTCCGCACCTGCGCGGCCAGATCCTCGAACGGGCATGACAGGGCATGATCGGCACCCAGCTCGGCCGCGACCGCCGCTTTTTCCGCCGAGCCGGCATGGGCGATCACCCGCGCTCCCACCGCCTTCAGCCATGCCACCAGGATCGAGCCGACCCCGCCCGCGGCGGCATGGACCAGCACCCAGTCGCCGGCCTGCACTCTCGCGCAGCGCTCGATCAGGAACTCCGCGGTGCAGCCTTTGAGCAGCGCCGCTGCCGCGGTTTCGGCGCCGATGTCGTCCGGCAGCCGCACCAGCCGGTCGGCGGCGAGGGTTCGGTGCGTCGCATAAGCCCCCGGCCCCAGCGCGTAGGCGACCCGCTCGCCGACGCTGAAGCCCGCGCCCTCGCCCGCCGCCTCGACCGTGCCGGCCGCCTCGCTGCCCAGCCCCGAGGGCAGGCTGAGCGGATAGAGTCCGGAGCGATGATAGGTGTCGATGAAATTGAGCCCGATCGCCTCGTGGCGGACGAGCACCTCGCCGGGCGCGGGCGCGAGCGCGCCAAGCGGCTCGCGCTCGATCACCTCGGGCCCGCCGGTCTCGCGGAAGACGAGGCGGTAAGGCTCGGTCACGGCCGCGCCGCCGACAGCGCCGGCCATGCTCGCCGGGTCCCGGCCGCGTAGACGATACCGTAGGCCAGCACGATCAGCGAGCTCCACAAGGTGAGGGCGTCGATCTTGTCCGGCTGGAAGGCGATGAGAGGCACAAGGATGAGGCCGCGCAGCAGATAGACGGCGGTGATCGCGACCAGCGCCGTCCGCATCAGCGGCAGCCGCCGGACTAGGCCGGCGCCCGCGAAGGCATAAACCGCCCAGACCGCCAGCACGGCGGCGATGCCGAGCGTGATCAAAGCGGGCTTGGGCGAGCCCTGCTCGGCCATCCGCGCCATCCCCTCGCCGGCGCCGAAGAAGCGGTACCAGGCCGGCCCGCCGGCGATGACGCCAAGGTGCAGCAGAGCGGCCGCGGCGCTCAGCATGCCGGCGGCGACGAGCCATGGATTGCGGGGCATGGCGGGGCTAGCCGATATGTTCGGCGAAGAAGGCTTCGGTGCGGCTGTCGGCGAGCCGCGCCGCCTGGTCGCTCCGCCTCTTGCCCATCTCGGCGGCGAAGCCGTGATCCTCGCCGGGATAATCGTGGATCGTCACCTTGGGGTGGTCGTCGAGCCCGTCGTGGATGAGCGCCTGCTTGTCCGGCGTGACGAAATGGTCGGCGCCGGCGATATGGAGCATGACCGGGTGGGCGATGGCGTGCTTCTCGCCCATCAGCCCCTCGAGCCCGACCCCGTAATAGCCGACCGAGGCGTCGATATCGGTCCGCGCCGCGGTCATGAAGGCGAGCCGGCCGCCCAGGCAATAGCCGACGCAGCCGACCTTGCCGGCTCCCCCGTCCGCTTTCGGCGGAAGGCGAGAGCGCGCGTCGCGGATGGTGGCTTCGATGTCTGCGATGCCCTTGTCCTGGTCGAAGCGCTGCATCAGCCCGAGCGCCTCCCTGAACTGCTCGGGCTCGTCGGGATCGAGGTCGACATCGGGCTGGAGCCGCCAGAACAGGTCGGGCGCGACGCCGATATAGCCGAGGCCCGCGATATGGTCGCATTTGCGGCGGATGCCTTCATTGACCCCGAAAATCTCCTGGATGACGACGATCGCGCCCTTCGGGGTTCCTTCCGGCTCGGCCAGATAGGCGCCGAAGCCGCCATCGCCGTCCAGCGTCTCGATCGCGATCACGGTCATGCTGTCCTCCTCTTGCGCCCCCCGACCCTATAGACCTAGACGCACCCCGGCCAACAGACGCGAGAGGAAGCGCAGATGAAAGTCACGGTCGACGTCGATTGCACGCCGGAGGAGGCCCGGCGCTTCCTCGGCCTGCCCGACCTCAGCCCGGTTCACGACGCCTATGTCGACAAGATGAAAGCGGCGGTGACCGACGGGCCGACGCCCGAAATGTTCGGCGACATGATGAAGGCCTGGGGGCCGATGAACGAGGCCGGCATGAACATGTGGAAGCAGATGCTCGAACAGATGGGCGGGAAGAAGAGCTGAGCGACACCGTTTACGCTCTGTCGTCGGGCGCGCCGCCGGCCGCGATCGCGGTGGTGCGGATCAGCGGGCCGAAGGCGGACACGGCGCTCGCGGCGCTTGCGGGAATCCTCCCGGCGCCGCGGACCGCGACCCTCGCTCGGCTGCGCGACGGCGACGAAGTCCTCGACGAGGCGCTGATCCTTCGTTTCCCCGGCCCGGCCAGCGCGACGGGCGAGGATGTCGCCGAGCTCCACCTCCATGGCGGCCGCTCGGTGGTCGCCGCGGTGCTTGCGGCGCTCGCCAATATCGACGGACTGCGCCCGGCTGCACCCGGCGAGTTCACCCGCCGCGCCTTCGAGAACGGCCGCATCGACCTCGCCGAAGCGGAGGGCCTGGCGGACCTCCTCGAAGCCGAGACCGAATCGCAGCGCCGCGCCGCTTTGGCGCTGGCCGGCGGCGCGCTCAGCCGGCAAATCGGGGCGTGGCAGGCCGAGCTGCTCGCGCTCGCCGCGACGGTCGAGGCGATGCTCGATTTCTCCGACGAGGACGACGTCTCCCCAGTACCGGGTGATTTTCCAAACAGGCTCGCCGGACTTCGAGAAGATGTGTCCCTTTGGCTCTCTCGCCCGCCTGCCGAGCGGCTCAGGGAGGGCGTCCGGGTCGTTATCGCCGGTCCGCCCAACGCCGGGAAATCGAGCCTTCTCAATGCCTTGGTTGGGAGGGATGCGGCCATCATCTCGGCTGTCCCCGGCACCACGCGCGATCTCATCGAGGCGCCCGTCGCGATCGGCGGCGCGCCCTTCCTGTTGATCGACACGGCCGGGCTTTGCGACTCCGCCGACGAGGTCGAGGCGATCGGCGTCGATCGCGCCCTGGCAAGCCTCGCCGGCGCCGACATTCTGCTGTGGCTCGGCGACTCGGAAGAAGCGCCCCCGGGCGCGATTCGCCTCCACGCCAAGGCCGATCTCGGCCCGCCCCGAGCCCCCGCAGACCTTTCCGTCTCCGCAATGACTCGAGAGGGGCTGGACGAATTGAGCCGAATGCTGATTCAGCGTTCGGCTCTGCTTTTGCCCGTCGAGGGCGAGGTCGCGCTCAATCGGCGCCACCGCGAAGCGCTTCGGGCGGCGCTGACCGGGCTCAAGGGGGCGGGAAAGAGCGCGGATCTGTTGATCGTGGCGGAATCGCTGCGCAGCGCCCTTGTCGCGCTCGACCGGATCACCGGCAAGGCCGGTGTCGAGGATATGCTGGATGCGCTGTTCGGCCGCTTTTGCATCGGCAAATGACTGTTCCACGTGGAACATCCACGCGCGGCACGTGCTCGCTTGGATTCCGGCCTTCGCCGGAATGACGATTTAGGGTAGAGGCGCGGCGTGAAGCTCGATTTCGACATCGCCGTGGTCGGCGGCGGCCATGCCGGCACTGAGGCCGCGGCCGCGGCGGCCCGGCTTGGCGCCTCCATTGCGCTGGTCAGCTTCCGCCGCGACCAGATCGGCTCAATGTCGTGCAACCCGGCCATGGGCGGGCTCGGCAAGGGCCATTTGATCCGCGAGGTCGATGCCTTCGACGGCCTGATCGCCCGCGCGTCGGACTATGCCGCGATCCACTATCGGATGCTCAACGCCAGCAAGGGCGCCGCCGTGCGCGGTCCCCGCGTCCAGGCTGACCGCAAGCGTTACAAGGCCGCCATTCGCGCTCTGATCGGCGCGCAGGACGGCCTGACGATCGTCGAGGGCGAGGCGAGCACGCTCAGGCTCGAGGAGCGCCGGGTGACCGGCCTGACCCTCGCCGACGGCCGCGAGCTGGCCGCCAGGGCCGTGATCCTCGCCACCGGCACCTTCCTCGGCGGCAAGCTCCATTTCGGCATGACCAGCGCGGCGGGAGGCCGGATCGGGGAACGCGCGGCGACGGCGCTGGCGAATCAGCTCCACGCGCTCGAGTTGCCGCTGGCGCGCCTCAAGACGGGAACGCCGCCGCGCCTTGACGGCCGCACGATCGATTGGGCCGGGCTGGAGCGCCAAGCCTCCGACGATGGAAGCTGGACCCTGTCGCCGATGAGCGGCGGCCGGGCCGCGCCCCAGCTCTTCTGCGCGATCACGCGGACCAACAATCGCACCCACGACATCATTCGCGCCAACCTCGACCGCTCGCCGCTCTTCGCCGGGGAGATTAGCGGCGTTGGGCCGCGCTACTGCCCGTCGATCGAGGACAAGGTGCATCGCTTCGCCGACCGCGACGGCCATCAGGTGTTCCTCGAGCCCGAGGGGCTGGACGACCCGATCATCTATCCGAACGGCATTTCCACCTCTCTGCCGGAGGACGTGCAGCTGGCCATGGTCCGTTCGATGGCGGGGCTGGAGCGGGCGGAGATCGTGCAGCCCGGCTATGCGGTCGAATATGATCATGTCGATCCCCGGGTCCTCGAGCCGACTCTGGCGGTCCGCGACGTCGCCGGCCTCTACCTCGCCGGCCAGATCAACGGCACCACCGGCTATGAGGAAGCCGCAGCGCAGGGCCTGGTCGCCGGCCTCAACGCCGCCGCCTGGGCGGGGGGCAAGGCGCCGGTCCTGTTCGACCGCAGCGACTCCTATATCGGCGTCATGGTCGACGATCTGGTACTGCAGGGCGTCACCGAGCCCTATCGGATGCTCACCGCGCGCGCCGAATATCGCCTGCGCCTGCGCGCCGACAATGCCGAGGCGCGGCTGACCCCCAAGGCGATCGCCGCAGGCTGCGTCTCGGCGGCGCGACGACGCCATTTCGAGGCCGCTCAAGAGGTGCGCACCGCTATCGAAACGGTCTTGGTCGGCGGCAAGCTCGCCGATCGCCTCCGCTTTCCGGAAACCGATGCCGCGGCCCTGATCGCTCAGACCCCCGAGCTCGCCGCCTTCGCTCCAGCCGCCCTTGCCGAAGCGATCGAGGATCATCGCTACGCGCCCTATGTCGCCCGGCAGGAGGCGGAGATCGATCGGTTGCGCGCCAACGAAGCCGTCCGCATCCCGACGGCGCTCGACTATCGCGGCGTCGGCGGTCTTTCCAACGAGATGGTCGAGCGGCTTTCGGCGGCCAGACCGGCGACTCTCGGCGCGGCGGCGCGGATTCGCGGCATCACGCCGGCGGCGTTGGCGGCGATCCTCGTACACGCCCGCCGCCGGGCCGCCTGATGGAGGAAGAAGCGGCGCGTGCCTGGGTCGACCGCGAGTTCGATGTTCCACGTGAAACAATGGCCCGGCTCGACGCCTTTGCCGGGTTATTGCGGGAGGAGAATGAGCGCCAGAATCTGGTCTCGAGGGCCAGCCTCGACCAGCTCTGGCTGCGCCACATCGCAGATTCAGCCCAACTGCTGCGTTTCGCGCCTTCGCCCATGGCAAGTTGGGTCGATCTCGGCAGCGGCGCCGGCTTCCCCGGCTTGATCGTCGCCGCGGTCCACCGGGGGCCGGTCACCCTGGTCGAGGAGCGCCGGTTGCGCGCCGACTTCCTCCGCCGGGCGGCGGAGGTCCTCCGAGTCGAGGTCGAAATCGTGCAGGGGCGGGCCGAGCGCCTGCCGCCGCGCCCGTATGACGTGATCAGCGCCCGCGCTTTCGCGCCGCTCGATCGCCTGCTGCGCTTGGGCACAGGATTTTCCACAACAAAAACGGTCTGGCTGCTTCCCAAGGGCCGGAACGCCCAGACGGAACTGGAAGCGCTCGATCGTTCGTGGCAGGGTGACTTCCGGCTCGAACCGAGCGTCACCGATCCGGAAGCGCGGATCATCGTCGCCAAAGGGGTGCAGCGGGAGGCCGGAAGGAAGCGCGGATGATCCGGATTGCGGTCGCGAACCAGAAAGGCGGGGTCGGCAAGACGACGACCGCGATCAACCTGGCGACCGCGCTCGCGGCGACCGGCAGCCGGGTGCTGCTGATCGACCTCGACCCGCAGGGCAATGCCTCCACCGGCATGGGCATCGGCCAGAGCCAGCGCCATCATTCCAGCTACGAGCTGCTGACCGGCCAATGCACGCTCGAAGAGGCGGTCGTGGCGACCCGCGTACCGGGGCTCGACCTCATCCCGGCGACCGTCGATCTGTCCGGCGCCGAGATCGAACTCATTGAATTACAAGGAAGAACTCATCGCCTGGACAAGGTGCTGGAGGGCTCGGCCGACCTGCGCTGGGACGTCTGCCTGATCGATTGCCCGCCTTCGCTCGGCCTGCTCACCGTCAACGCCCTGATCGCCGCCAATTCGATCCTGGTGCCTTTGCAGACCGAATTCTTCGCCCTCGAAGGCCTCAGCCAGCTGCTTCAGACGGTCGAGCGGATCCGCGCCCGCTTCAATCCCGAGCTGTTCATCCTCGGCGTCGCGCTCACCATGTTCGATCGGCGCAACAACCTCTCCTCCCAGGTCGCCGCCGACGTCCGCGCCTGCCTGGGCAAGGTGGTGTTCGACACGGTGATCCCGCGCAACGTCCGCCTCTCCGAGGCGCCGAGCCACGGCATGCCGGCCCTGATCTACGACCATCGTTGTCCGGGCTCCGAAGCCTATATCGCGCTCGCCCGCGAGCTGATCGGGCGGCTGCCGGTGAGCAAGAAGGAGGCGGCATGAGCGACCCCTTTCCCGCCAGGAAGCGCCCCTCGGGCCTCGGCCGCGGCCTCTCCTCGCTGCTGGGCGAAGTCGCCGTCGAAGCGCCCGTGCGCGGCGGCGAAAGCGCCCAGGGCGCGGTGCAGATGATCCCGGTTGCCGGCATCGAGCCCCATCCGCGCCAGCCGCGCCGAATCTTCCAGGAGGAGGGCCTGGCCGAGCTCGCCGCTTCGATCCAGGCGCGCGGCGTCATCCAGCCGATCATCGTCCGCCCGCACGGCCACCGCTTCCAGATCGTCGCCGGCGAGCGCCGCTGGCGCGCGGCGCAGCGGGCGCGGCTGCACGAAATCCCGGCCATCGTCCGCGAGTTCAGCGACGAGGAGACGCTCGAAGTCGCGCTGATCGAGAATATCCAGCGCCAGGATCTGAACGCGATCGAGGAGGCGCAGGCTTACAAGCGCCTGCTTGACGACTATGGCCACACCCAGGAGGAGCTCGGCCGGCTCGTCCACAAGTCGCGCAGCCATGTCGCTAACCTATTGAGATTACTTGATCTTCCGGCAAAGGTGCAGGTCATGGTCGGGACCGGCGAGCTCAGCATGGGCCATGCCCGCGCGCTCGTCTCGGCCAGGGACCCAGAGGCGCTGGCCGAGGAGATCGTCCGCCGCGGCCTCTCGGTCCGCGAGGCCGAGAAGCTCGTCCGCGCCGGCAAGGAGAAGAAGCCCCGCCAGCCGCCGCTCGAATATAAGGGCGCCCATGCCGACATCGCCGCGCTCGAGCGCCAGCTCGGCGACCTGCTCGGCCTCAAGGTCGCGATCAAGCACAGCCCCAAGGGGGGCAGCGTCAGCCTCGCTTACTCGACCCTCGACCAGCTCGACATGATCTGCCAGCGCCTCAGCGGCGACAAATTCTAGGCCGCTATCGAAGCCGCGCCGCCTGGCGGCAGATCGCGAACAATTCCTCGTCGGCGGCGATCGTCCCCGGCCCGCCGGGCGCCATGACCTGGCGCTGCGCCTCCGAAAGCCGCGTCATCGCCTTGGCGATCAGCTCCGGCCGCCAGCGCCGCAATTGCCGCTCGACCGAGTCTTTTTCCTTCCAGAACAAGGCCTTGCCTTGTGACGCCATGACGGCGCCCGGGCTGCTCCCCTGCTCCACCTCCGCCCGCAACCGCGCCAGCAAAGCCATTCGCCGGAGCATCGCCCGCACCAGCGGAATCCCCTCGACCCCCTCGGCGCGCAGCCGCGCCAGCTCGGCCTGGAGCCCGGCGGCGTCGCCGGCCGCCGCGCTGTCGACCAGGCGGCTGAGATCGCCCTCGTCGGTCGCCGCGCCGAGCGCGTCGACCACGTCGTGGTCGACCGGCTTCGGCGTGTCGGGCGACGCCCCCAGATAAAGCGCGAACTTGTTCAGCTCCTGCTCGATGATCGCGCGGTTGCCGCCGCAGCCCTCGGCGATCCGCCGGGCGACGTCGGCGCGCACCCCCAGCCCCAGTGCCCGCGCCATGTCGGCGACCAGCCGGTCGGCCTCGCGGGCGTCGGGCACGTAGCTGGCGAAGGCGAGCGCCGCCGGCGCGGCCAGGGCCAGCTTGAGCAGCTTCGAAGCCGGCTTCAGCGCCCCCGCCAGCACCGCGACCGGATTGCCCGCCGCCGGCGCGTCGAGCAACGCCTCCAGCGCCGGCACGGCCTCGTCGCCGGCCGGTTCGACGAGAATCCAGCGCGCGCCGCCGAACATCGAGATCGACGCCGCCTCGTCGGCCAGCCGCGCCGGATCGGCCCTCAATTCGGCGCTGCTGAGGTCGATCCGCTCCGCCTCGGCCCCAATCGCGGTGCCGACCGCCCTGGCGAGCGCGCGGCTCCCCGAATCGTCGGGCCCGTGGAACAGGAAGAAGCGGGTTTCGGCGGGCGCCTGCAGCGCCTTGTCGATCTGCGCCCGGTTCGCCTTCACCGGCTTTCCGCCGCCGGCGCCGTTCGCGCCGCATAGAGGGCGATCCGCGACACGATCTGCTCCGCGATCTCGACCGACAGCCGCTCGAGTGCGGTCTGCTCGGCCGCGACCGTCGCATATTCGGATGAGACGACGTCGACGCCCGCGTCGGATCCCGCGGTGGCGTCGAGCAGCACCGTGCCCTGCGCCGCGTCGACCAGCCGGTAGCGCGCCCGCAAGGTCCGCCGCTCGCGAGTCACCGCATTGTCGGAGCGGATGCCGAAGCCGGTGATGGCGTCGTCGAGCTCGATCTCCAGCCGGTAGACGGGCGCTTCACCATGGCCGTTGCCGAGCCTGTCTTCGAGCGCGGTCCGCACCAGCCACCCCGCCCGCCCCGGGACCGGCGCGACCTGAACGCCGCGCAGCGCCTGCGCCACCGGCCCGGTCGAGCCGCCGCTGTAGAGCGGCCGCAAGGTGCAGGCCGACAGCGCCAGCGCCGCAGCGACGAGAGCGGCCCGAGCCCTCATTCGACGAGGTTCACCAGCCGGTCGGGAACGACGATCACCTTGCGGGGGGGGCGGCCCTCGAGGACCTTGGCCACCTTTTCGGACGCCAGCGCCATTTCCTCGAGCGTCTCGCGCGGGACGCCCTTGGGCGCGGTCAGAGTGTCGCGCAGCTTGCCGTTGACCTGGATGGCGATCGTCACCTCCTCCTCGACGAGCAAAGCCGGATCCGCCTCGGGCCAGGGCGCGTCGGCGATCAGCCCCTGATGGCCGGCCGCCGCCCAGGCCTCCTCGGCGACATGCGGCACCATCGGCGCCACCAGCCGCAGCATCGTCTCCACCGCGGCGGTGCACGAGGTGGACGGCGCCGCCTTCTCGATCGCATTGGCCAGTTCGTAGATGTTTGCCACCGCCTTGTTGAACGCCAGCGCCTCGATATTGGCTCCCACCGCGGCGATCGTCTGGTGCAGCTTTCGATCGAGGATCCTGTCCTCGCCCTCGCCCGATTCGTCGGCCGCGGCGAGCCGCCACAGCCGCTGGACGAAACGCCACGCGCCCTCGATACCCGATTCGTTCCAGGCAAGGTCGCGCTCCGGCGGCGAATCGGAAAGCATGAACCAGCGCACCGCGTCGGCGCCATATTGGTCGACGATCGGCTCCGGATCCACACCATTCCTCTTCGACTTCGACATCGCCTGGGCGCGGCCGACGGTCGCCGGCTCTCCAGTCGCCGCGACAAGATAGGAGCCGTTCCGCTGCTCGACCTCGTCCGGCGAAAGCCAGCGTCCATCCGGCGCCTGATAGGTTTCGTGAGTCACCATGCCCTGGGTGAAGAGGCCCCTGAACGGCTCCTCGATGTCGAGCCGACCGATCCGCTGCAGCGCGCGCGTCCAGAAGCGGGCGTAGAGCAGGTGCAGAATCGCATGTTCGACACCGCCGATATACTGGTCGACCGGCAGCCAGCTTTCCGCCACCGCCTTATCGAACGGGCGGTTGTCCGGCTGGCTGGCGAAACGGATGAAATACCAGGAGGAATCGACGAAGGTGTCGAGCGTGTCGGTCTCGCGCCGCGCATCGCCGCCGCAGCGCGGGCAATCGACCTTGCTCCAGGTCGGATGGCGGTCGAGCGGGTTGCCGGGGGTATCGAAGCCGACGTCCTCGGGCAGGACCACCGGCAGTTGGTCGCGCGGCACCGGCATCGGCCCGCAAGCCTCGCAATGGATGATCGGGATCGGCGTTCCCCAATAGCGCTGGCGCGAGACGCCCCAGTCCCGCAGCCGCCAGACGGTCGTGCCTTCGCCCCAGCCCTCGGCCTCGGCGCGCGCGATCACCGCCGCCTTGGCGGTTTCTACTCCAAGACCGTCGAGAAACCCTGAGTTGACGACTATCCCGTCCCCGCTCTCAGCCTCGCCTTCGACCGGCTTGCCGGCTTCGTCGGCCGATGCGGCGACCACCCGGATGATCGGCAGCCGATATTTGGCGGCGAATTCGAAGTCGCGCTGATCGTGGCCGGGCACGCCGAAAATGGCGCCGGTGCCATAGTCCATCAACACGAAATTGGCGATGTAGACCGGCAGCCGCCGCTCGGCATCGAGCGGGTGGACGACCTGAAGGCCGGTGTCGAAGCCCAGCTTCTCGGCGGTCTCGAGCTCGGCGGCGGTGGTCCCGCCCCGCTTGCATTCGGCGATGAAGGCGGCGACGTCGGAGCGCACCTCGGCCAGCGCCTGGGCGATCGGGTGGTCGGGCGACAATGCGGCGAAGCTCGATCCGAAAATCGTGTCGGGCCGGGTGGTGAACACGTCGAACCCGTCATGGTTCGCGAGCGGCGCCGCGAGCCGGAAGCGAAACCGCATCCCCTGGCTCTTGCCGATCCAATTCTCCTGCATCAGCCGGACCTTGTCGGGCCATTGGTCGAGGTCGGTCAGACCATCGAGCAGGTCCTCGGCGAAATCGGTGATCTTGAGGAACCACTGGTTCAGCTTGCGCCGCTCGACCAGGGCGCCGGAGCGCCAGCCGCGGCCGTCGATCACCTGCTCGTTGGCGAGCACGGTCATGTCGACCGGGTCCCAATTGACCTCGCTCTCCTTGCGGTAGACGAGCCCGGCCTCGAACAGGTCGACGAAGAGGGCCTGCTCCTGGCCGTAATAGTCGGGCTCGGAGGTCGCAAGCTCGCGGCTCCAGTCGAGCGCGAAGCCGAGCCGCTTCAGCTGCGCCTTCATCGTCGCGATATTGGCCCGGGTCCATTGCCCCGGATGGACGCCCCGTTCCATCGCCGCGTTCTCGGCCGGCATGCCGAACGCGTCCCAGCCCATCGGGTGGAGCACTTCATAGCCCTTCATCCGCCGGTAGCGGGCGAGCACGTCCCCCATCGTGTAGTTGCGGACATGGCCCATATGGATGCGCCCCGACGGATAGGGGAACATCTCCAATATATAGGCCTTGGGCCGGGCGTCGTCGTCCGAGGCGCGGAACGTCCCCGCCTCGTCCCAGACCTTCTGCCAATGCGCATCGGCTTTTAACGGATTGAAGCGCGATGCCATCGCGGCGGAATTCCTCGATAAACTAACCGGCGATCGCGGCGCGCCGGAGGTCGCGGGCGCGGGTGAGGATGATCTCCTCGAGCCGCTGCACGGTGGCGGCGGCGACCGGGGCGTCGACCCACTGGCCGCTCTGGTTGGTTTGCCGGGCGGCGGTGACGCGCAGCGCGTCGGCCCTGAGGTCGCGATCGAGGATGGTGGCGGTGACCTTGACTCGCTCCGAAGGGTTTTGCGGGTTGGCATACCATTCGGTGACGATAACGCCGCCGTTGGAATCGGACTGGGCGAGCGGCGCGAAGGACAGGGTTTCGAGCGCGGCGCGCCAGAGATAGGCGTTGACGCCGATCGTCGTCACCTGGCTCGCGGCGAGGTCGACTCGGCGGGTCTCGGCTTCGGGCGAGCGGCCGAACGTGCGGTTGATGTCGTCGCGGATGAAACCGCAGCCGGCCAAAGCGAGGGCGCAGGCGGCGGCGAGGCCGAAGGTGGGAAAGCGAGACATAAGGCGTCCTTGGAAACGGAAGGGGTCGATCGCCGTTATAGGCAAGCCCGCGCAGGCGGCAAGCGCTGTTGCGCGCGGCATGGAACCGGACCCGCCGCGCCGCGCTTCATCGGCGGGCAAGGTCGATTGTGTGAATGTTGCAACATGGCGGGATGATTCAGGGTTTTGCCGAACCGCGTCGCTAGGAAAGGGCGGCGAGTCATACTAAATCCCGAGACGAGGAGTAGGAGTTTGTGAGGACGCTGCGTGCCATCGGGACGGCGGGAAGCGCATCGCTGCTGGCGATCGCGCTGCTGCTGACGCCTGCGCTGGCCGCGAGCACCCAGCGGACCAAGGCGAATCGCCCCGCCACTTCGCTCGGCAACCGCCCGGTCGGCGCCTTCACCCCCGCGGTTTCGGATCCGCGCCTCGCCGCCGCGCTCGCGCGCCGCGGCACCAGCATCAACAGCGATTTCCGGTTCACGCCGGCCGCCTCGGGTGAACGCAATCGCGGGCTCCGGGTCGCGGTCCGCGCCCGCAGCAGCGCCCCCATTGAAACGGCCGCCGTCTCGCTGCCCGTCGCGGCCTCGCCGATCGCGGCGATCACGCCCAGCTCGTACAATCTCGGCGTCTCGCTCGGCTGGCGCCGCTTCGCGGTCACCGGCGACGTCGCCCAGGCCGATGGCGGCCTGATCACCGGCACCCGCGAATCGGCCCAGGTCGGGATGAGCTACCGCGCCACCCGTCGCCTGACCGGCCGGGTCGCCGTCGGGGCGGAGCGCGCCGACGGCAGCCGAGTCGTCCAGGAAGACGAAGCCTATTCGGTCGACGTCGGCGGCGCTTTCTCGATCGCCCGCAACATCGATGTCACCGCCGGCGCCCGCTACCGCATCTCGCGCGACCGGCTCGATCCCCTGCGCGAAGCCCAGCGCGACAGCCAGGCCGTTTACGTCGGCACCGCCTTCCGTTTCTAAGGGTCCGCACCGAGTGCGGACGCTAGGCGAAGGCGTCGATCCCCGCCCAGCCGTAAGCGCCGAACGAGGCGAGTCGCTTCCCGCGCGCCTCGTTCATTCCGCCCAAAGCGATCACCGGCAGCGGCGTCCGCCGCGCAAGCCAGGCGAAACGCGCCAGGCCGAGCGTCGGCGCTCCGGGATGGCTGCGCGTGGCGAAGACGGGCGAGAGAAAGATGAAGGCGGCGCCGGCGCGTTCGGCGGCGCGGATCTCGCTGAAATCATGAGCCGGCGCGCTGCGCAGCCCCTGGCCACGGCCGCGGCCGTGGCTGCCGTCGGCGCCCCAGGCGCTTGCCTGCTCCGCCGGGCCGGCGAGCAGTAGCAGGCCCGAATGCGCCTCGCATACTCTCTCGAACAAGGCGCGCCGTTCGCTCTCCGCCAGGCTGTAGTGGCGGAAAACCACGCCCGCGCCGCGCGGCAGCCGCGCGACCGCGTCGAGCAGGCCGTCGCTTTGCCGTTCGTCGGTCATCAGCCAGAGGCGCGGCAGAGGCTGGCGGGCATTCATCGCGCTTCCTATAGCAGCGGCCATGGCGGAGTCTGCACTCACCGAGGTTAAGGCCCGGATCGCCAAGGCAGCCGCTTTGGCGGGGCGCCGGTTGGACGAGGTCGCCCTGATCGCCGTCTCCAAGACCCAGCCCGTCGAGGCCATCGAAGCGCTGATCGGCGAGGGCCAGCGCGACTTCGGCGAGAATCGGGTGCAGGAGGCCGCGGCCAAATGGCCGACCCTCCGCGCGCGCTATCCCGACGTCCGCCTGCACCTGATCGGCCAGCTTCAATCCAACAAGGCCGGGGAGGCGGTCGCCATGTTCGATTCGATTCACTCGGTCGACCGTCCCTCACTGGTGGTCGCGCTCGGCAAGGCGATGGCCAAGGCCGACCGCCGTCCCGATTGCTTCGTCCAGGTCAATATCGGCGACGAGCCGCAGAAAGGCGGCTGCCCGGTCGCCGAGCTGCCCGCGCTTCTCGCCGCATGCGCGGAGGCGGATTTGCCGGCCGTCGGCCTGATGTGCATCCCGCCGGACGGCGTCGAGGCCGCCCCCTATTTCGCCCTGCTCGCCGAGCTGGCGCGGCGTCATGGCGTCGCCGGCCTGAGCATGGGCATGTCCGCCGATTACGAGACCGCGGTGATGATCGGCGCCACCCATCTCCGCGTCGGTACCGCCCTGTTCGGAGCGCGCGCGTGAGATTCGACGCGCTTATTTTCGACTTCGACGGCGTCCTGCTCGAAAGCGAGTGGGCGGGCAACGAGCAGATCGCCGACTACCTGACGGCGCTCGGCCATCCGACCAGCGTCGAAGAATTGATGAACAATTTCATGGGCCTGGCCGGCCTCGACTTCATCGGCGCGATCGAGCGCTGGATCGGCGGCCCGCTGCCCGCGGACTTCCACGACGCCCGCGCCGAGGAGGACGCCCGGGCGCTCGCCGAGGGTCTGGAGGAGGTTGCGGGCGCGGTCGCCTTCATCCGCGCTTTGCCGTCGGGCCTGCCCAAGGCGGTCGCCTCGTCGAGCTCGCTCTTATGGGTGAGGCGCCACCTCGCCCATCTCGGCCTCGCCGATGCGTTCGGCTCCATGGTGTTCAGCGGCCGCGAGCATGTCGCCCGCGGCAAGCCCGCGCCCGACCTCTATCTGCACGCCGCCGCAGCATTGGGCGTACCGATCGCCCGCACCGCGATCATCGAGGATTCGCCGGTCGGAGTCGCCGGCGCGGTCGCCTCGGGCGCCGAGGTGATCGGCCTCGTCGCCGGCCGCCACTGCATGCCCGGCCACGCCGAGCGGCTGCGCGCGCTCGGCGTCCACCACATCGCCCGCGATTTCGACGAAGTGGCGGCGATCCTCGCTTAGGGTCCGTACTCGATACCCGCAACGGTCGTGACGGAGCGGATTTTGGGTCAGGGCAAGGAGCGAGGAGGGAGCGATGCTGTCGCATCGTGACCGACGCTGCGACGTGGCCCTGGCCCAAAATCCGCCCGCCGCTTCGCGGTCGCCCGGAGAAGGCCGCCGGCTGCGTCGAGCGGCTTGTCCGGGCAACCAGCCCGGCCCGCGCCGCCCTCCTTGCCGGCGGCCTTCTCCGGACGATCCCGACCGTTGCGGGTATCGAGTACGGACCCTAAAGCTGGTGCCCGCTCCGCTCCCGCTTGGTGGCGAGATAGGCGCGGTTATGCTCGCCTTCGCCGACTTTCAGCGCCACTTGCTCGATCACCCGGATCCCCTCCGCCTCCAGCGCCGCCACCTTCCTGGGGTTGTTGGTGAGCAGCCGGATCTCGCTGCGCGACACTTTCGACAACATCCGCGCCGCCACCGAAAAATCCCGCTCGTCGTCGGCAAAGCCGAGGCGGAGGTTGGCGTCGACGGTGTCGAACCCCTGATCCTGCAGCGCGTAGGCGCGCAGCTTGTTGACCAGCCCGATGCCGCGGCCTTCCTGCCGGAGATAAAGGAGGATGCCCCAGCCGGATGCCCCGATCGCCGTCAGCGCGTCCTCGAGCTGCGGTCCGCAATCGCACTTGAGCGAGCCCAGGGCATCGCCGGTCAGGCATTCGCTGTGCACCCGCACCAGCGGCGGGTTCCCGCTCGGTTCGCCGATGATCAGCGCCACATGCTCGGCCGTGTCGCCGTCGGCTCGAAAGGCGACGATCTCCCCCTTTTCCGCGAAGCGATTGGGGAGGCGGGCGCGGGAGACGATGCGCAGGTCCGCGCCGGTGCCGAACGTCATGACGTCATCGCTCGAGAGGCGCGCCTCGGCGGGGCCGTCGCGGCGGGTGAACAAGGCCGGCAGCAGGCCCGCGAGCCGCGCCAGGCGCAGCGCCGCCGCGGCGGTCGGGGGCGAGCAGAGCGGAGCGGTCTGGAACGGGCCCTTGAGGGGATGAGCGAGATCGAGGGCGGGGTCGGCGATAGCGGTCGCCGCGTCGAGGTCGATCCAGGGAGCGCGGCGGATCAGCACCGGCTCTGTCGGCAGCGCCTCGCGCTGGTTGGTCAGCTTCAACGTCGCCGCCCGGTTGCCGGAGATGAGGAGGGTGGCGGGCGCGTCCTCGCCGTCGAAGGCCGCCAGCCCTTCCGCGTCCGCGGTCTCGATGGCGAGGAAGGAGATGTCGTCGACCGCCACCGGCCAGCCGCGCCGGAGGGCGTCGATCGCGCGGGCGACGTCCCGCGCGCCCATCAGAGCGCGAATTCCGTCATCAGCGGGACGTGATCCGAAGGCCGCGTCCAGTTGCGGCAGGGCTCGTAGACCTTGTGCTCGGTGGCGAGCCTGGCGACGTTGCCGGTCGCCCACATATGGTCGAGCCGCCGGCCGCGGTCGTTCTTCGTCCAGTCCGGGGACCGGTAGCTCCACCAGGTGTGGAGCCGCTGCGGCGCCGGGTAGAAATGGCGGCCAAGGTTGGTCCAGTCGTTGCTCGCCTGGAGCCGGGTCAGCGCCTCGACCTCGACCGGTGTGTGGCTGACGACGTTGATCAGCTGCTTGTGGCTCCAGACGTTGCATTCGAGCGGCGCGACGTTGAAGTCGCCGACCATGATGGTCGGGCAGTCGAGGGCCTCGGACCAGCGCGTCATCCGCTCGATGAAGTCGAGCTTCTGCCCGAACTTCGGGTTGAGCGCGCGGTCGGGGACGTTGCCGCCGGCGGGGACGTAGACATTCTCCAGCCTTATCCCGCAATCGAGCCGGACGCCGACATGGCGCGCCTCGCCATTGGCCTGCCAGTCGAGCCGGTCGTCCTCGCGCATCGGCACCCTTGAGGCGATGGCTACGCCGTGATGCATCGGCTGGCCGCAGATGATGATGTGGTTGTAGCCGAGGCGCCGGAACATTGCTTCCGGGAATTCGGTATCGCGGACCTTGGTCTCCTGCAGGCAGAGGATGTCGGGCGCTTCCTCGATGAGGAACTTCTCGACGATGTCGGTGCGGGCGCGGATCGAATTGATGTTCCAGGACGCGATTTTCAGGGACGATGACATGGGCGCGGGCTTAGCGGCAGCTTCGCTGCCTGTCGATGTTATGGCGGGTGCGGGACATGGAAGGGCCCCCGCTCCGGGGGCGTGGAACGGAGGCCCACCAAGCGTTGTTACGCGAGGTCAATTGCTGGCCCCGTCCGGGCAACAGGGGGGAACCCGGGCCGGCACCGGCAATTGCAGGCCTCAGTCTACTGCCCGGACCTGTCGCCCCGATGAACGGCCGTTCAGCCGCGTGGGCTCGGCGAGCGTCGCCGAGTCTCGGGCCGCGCTCCGCCCCACTGACCAAGCCTTTCCTCCCAAATGGAGCAGTCTCGATTATCGCGCGTCGGGCCGGTGGACCTATGAGCACAGGTGCGGGGCCGCGATAGTATGCTTTCCCCTTCCCGGATGACGACCTCGGCGCCGAGCGCGAACGGCTCGGCAGAAGGATCTCGGCCATGGACCTGAAACCCGACTTCACCTTTCGGCCGCTGCCGCCGGTGGCCGAGCCGGTCCATCTCCCCTTCCCGGACATTCCCAACCCGCTCGGGCCGCTCGCCGCGCTTCCCGGCACCTGGACCGGGCACGGCTTCAACACCATCTGGCGCCCGCTGCACGGGCACCCGAGCCAGGATCATTATCTCGAGCTGAACCTTACCGACGAGACGATCGAGTTCGCCGCCATCGCCGGGCCCATTCCCAATCGCGGCTCGGTTCAGGGCGATCTCAACATGTTCGGCGTTCACTATCTCCAGCAGATCAGCGACGCCAACGTCCCCGGCAATCCGGGCCTTCATATCGAGCCGGGCATCTGGCTGGCGGTGCCGGAGACAACCGACCCGCAGGAGCAGCCGACAGTCGTCCGAATGGCGTCGATCCCGCACGGCACGACGATCCTCGCGCAAGGGCCTGCGACCGGTTTCGAAGGGCCGCCGAGCTTTCCCTTCATGAACATAACGCCGATCGACAACCTCTCGCACTCGCCGCAGGATTTCGGCGAGAGAGACCTTGCGCAGCCCAGTCAGTTCCGGTCCCAGCCACCGCAGATCGACGGCATCACCCAGGCGATGGTCGACAACCCCGCTTCGGTGCTGGCGGCGGCGATCGAAGGACAAAACATCATCTTCACCCGCGAGCTGAAGGTATCCACGCACCACGATCCGCTGTTGGGCGGGAGTATCGGCAACACCGCGTTCCTGACCGGCGCCTCCGGCGGCAAGCCCAATGCAGATGTCGTACGGGTCGATGCCACCTTCTGGATCGAGCTGGTCGAGGGAGCGGACGGCCTGCCGCCTTTCTATCAGCTGCAATATGCGCAGATGGTGCAGCTCATCTTCCATGGCGACACCTGGCCGCACGCGACGGTGGGCACGCTCCGTCAGACCCGGCAAGCGGCGGTGCCCATTCAGCGGATAGATCCAAATATCCCGATCGAGATTCTCAGCCGACTCCAGGAGAAGGCGAAGCCCTGACGTCAGCCGCGCGGGCCGCGGCGGGTCGGGTTGCGATAGGTGAAGCTGCTGTCGGCAACCGGCACGTTGAAGCGCTGGCCCGAGAGCCGCACCGTGGTCAGATTGTTCTGCGCGTCGCGGGTGTTCCAGCCCTGCAGCATCAGCCCGGCGGGCGCGCCGGGGACCTTGGCGAAGGCCATGGTGATGGTGCCGAACTCGCGCCGCCGCGGGTCGCGCGCCTCGACCATCAGCACCTGGGCGTCGCTCTGCACGACGCGGGCGAAGCGGGCGAGGTCCTGGTCGGGGTTGAGCAGGACCGACAGCGGCGAATCGTTGATTGGCCAGCGCTGGCGCTGCCCCACGTCATAGTCGATGAAGGTCAGGGCCCGGCCGTCGCCGACGATCAGCATGTTGGCGCTGCGGCCGTAGTCGAAGCGGATTCGGCCGGGCCGCTTGATGGTCAGCGTGCCGCGCAGCGAACGGCCGCGGCGGTCGGTCTGGGTGAAGCCGGCGGTCATCGTCTCGACCGCGCGCAGATGCGCCTGAACCTGGGGGAGGCCGGCCGTCGCGGCCTGGGCGCTGAGCGCGGCCGGCGCCACAGCGGCGGCAAGCGCGAGCGGGGCGGCCGCAAGAGCGAGGGCGCGAAGGCGCAGCATGAAAAGGGTCCTCTTGTTCAGAATTCGAGCGGCGATATCGCGCCCGCTCCTTGAATGTCCAGTGAACCCGTCGGGTTCCCCGGGACTCAAACCAGCGGCCGCCCCTCGGGATCGACCAGCACCTCGCGGCGGCCGACATGGTCGGGGGCGCTGACCACGCCCTCCTTCTCCATCCGCTCGATCAGCCGGGCGGCGTTGTTGTAGCCGACGCGCAGCTGGCGCTGGAGGTAGGAGGTCGAGGCCTTCTGGCTCTCCGCGACGACCTGGATTGCCTTGCGGAACATCTGGGTCTCGGCGTCGTCCTCGCCGATCGGCTGGCCTTCGAACATATAGCCGCCGTCCTCGGGCTCCTCGGTGACCGACTGGACGTAATCGGGCGTGCCCTGGGCGCGCCAGAAATCGGCGACGGCGCGGACCTCCTCATCGGAGACGAAGGGGCCGTGGACTCGGGCGATCTGCTTGCCGCCCGGCATGTAGAGCATGTCGCCCTTGCCGAGCAGCTGCTCGGCGCCCTGCTCGCCCAATATCGTGCGCGAATCGATCTTCGAGGTCACCGAGAAGGAGATTCGGGTCGGCAGATTGGCCTTGATGACGCCGGTGATCACGTCGACCGAGGGCCGCTGGGTCGCCATGATCAGGTGGATGCCGGCGGCGCGCGCCTTTTGCGCCAGGCGCTGGATCAGGAACTCGACCTCCTTGCCGGCGGTCATCATCAGGTCGGCGAGCTCGTCGACGATAACGACGATCTGCGCCAGGACCTCATATTCGAGCTCCTCCATCTCGTAGCGCGGCTGGCCGGTTTCGGGGTCGTAGCCGGTCTGGACGCGGCGGCCGAGCGGCTGGCCCTTCATCTTGGCTTCGCGAACCTTGGCGTTGAAGCTGGAGAGCTGGCGCACCCCGACCGACGCCATCATCCGGTAACGCTCCTCCATCTGCTCGACGGTCCATTTCAACGCGCGGATCGCCTTGGCGGGCTCGGTGACGACGGGGGCGAGCAAATGCGGGATGTCGTCGTAGACGCTCAATTCCAGCATCTTCGGGTCGATCAGGATCATTTTGCACTGCTCGGGGGTCAGCCGGTAGAGCAAGGACAGGATCATGCAGTTGAGGCCGACCGACTTGCCCGAGCCGGTGGTGCCGGCGACGAGCAGATGCGGCATCGGCGCCAGATCGGCGACGACGGGATCGCCGGCGATGTTCTTGCCGAGGATGATCGGCAGCTGCGCGACCTGGTCCTCGAAGGCCGGGCTGGAGACGAGCTCGGACAGGATCACCATCTCGCGCTTGGCATTTGGGAGCTCGATGCCGATCACCGAGCGGCCCGGGACGGTGGCGACGCGCGCCGACAAAGCGGACATGTTGCGGGCGATGTCGTCGGCCAGCTGGATGACCCGGCTCGCCTTGATACCGCTGGCCGGCTCCAGCTCGTACATGGTGACGACCGGCCCCGGCCGGACCTCGACGATCTCGCCCTTGACCGAGAAGTCGTCGAGCACCGATTCGAGCAGGCGCGCGTTGCGCTCGAGCGCGGCCTTGTCGATCGCGACATTGGTCTGCTTCGGCGGCGGATTGAGCAGGTCGACCGAGGGCAGGGTATAGCTGTCGCCGAGCGCGAGCGACGGCTGACGTTCGCGCAGCGGCCGCCTCACCGCGTCGCGCGAGCGGTTGGCGATGACCGGACCTCGGGGCTGCATCGCTGGCGCGACCGGCGCTCGGGCCGGGCGGTCCTCGGGCGCGGGCAGGTCGTCATCCTCCTCAACCTCGCCGACGCGCAGCCGCCGGCGGGCGAGCCAGCGCCGTTCTTCCCTGGTGAGGCCGAGGCTCATGACGCAGAGCGCGAGCCCGACCGCTGCCACGACCGCGATGATCGCGATCCGGAACGGCGCGATGAGGCCGGCGTCGCCCAGGAAGGCGAGGCCCCAGTCGATCAGATTGGCGATGGCGAGCCCGATCGCGCCGCCCCAGCCCGCCGGAAGGCCGTTGACCGCGCCGCCGGCGAACAGCCCGGCCGCCGCGCCGATCAGGGCGATGCCGATCGAGGTGACGATGAGCGCGCGCAGCCAGCGGCCGGGCTCTGTGCCCCGCGCGAGCCGCAGCCCGATGACCAGGGTCAACGGCAAGAGGAGTCCGCCCGGCGGGCCCATGACGCTCAGCAGCATATCGGCGGTCCAGGCGCCGGGGCTGCCCATCCAGTTGCCGACCGGGCCGCCCGCCGAAGTGTTGAGCGACGGGTCGCTCGGCCGGTAGCTGACCAGCGCGACGAGCGCGAACAGGGCGAACAGGCTGATCGCGATCCCGGCGAACAGGCTGCCCGAGCGCCGGGCGAGGCGCTTCGATCCCTCGCGCCATTGCTCGAGGCGTCCCGGCCGGCTGTCGTGCGCGGATGTCGCCGCCATCTGATGTGCCCCAAATGTTCCTGACCCCTTCATGCGCCCACGCGGACTCCCGGGTCAAGCGCTTGGCGTTGCAGCGGCGCAACGCTAGGGGGAGGAAATGGAGCGCGCGGACGTCATCATCCTCGGCGGCGGCTTGGTCGGGCTCACCCTCGCGCTGGCGCTCGATCGCCACGGCCTTGCGACGATCGTCGTCGATCCGGCCGAGCCGGAAACCCAGGTCGCGCCGAGCTACGACGGCCGCGCCACCGCGGTGTCGAGCTCCTCCTGGCGCATGCTCGAGGCGATCGGCGTTGCCGGGCGGCTCGAAGGGAAGATGTGCTTCATACGCGCGATCCGCGTCAGCGAGGGCCTGAAGCCGGGCGGCATCCTGTTCGATCCGGGCGACGAGGAGGATGCGCTCGGCGTCATGGTCGAGAACCGGCTGCTCCGCGCGGCGCTGCGCGACTGTGCATCGGGCGCGGAGCGGATCGAATTGCTGATGCCGGCGCGGCCCGGCGAGAGCGTCCGCGACGAGAGCGGCGCTCGGGTCGCGCTCGCGGACGGCCGCCTGCTCGCCGCGCCGCTGCTGGTCGGCGCCGAAGGCCGCAACTCGCCGATGCGCGAAGCGGCGAACATCCCGCTCGCGCGCTGGCGCTACGACCATGTCGCGATCGTCGCGACCGTGACCCACGAAAAGACGCACGAGCAGGTCGCCTACGAGATTTTCTATCCGGACGGCCCTTTCGCGATCCTGCCGATGCTGGCCGGCGAGGACGGCAGGCCGCGTTCGGCGATCGTCTGGTCGGTCAGGGCAGGCGACGCCGCGGCAATGCTCGCTTTGCCCGATCGCGCGCTGAGCCATGAGATCGAGAAGCGCATGGGCGGCTTCCTCGGCGCGGTCGCGCTGGCGGGACCGCGCTGGAACTACAAGCTCGGCTTCCACCACGCGGCGCGGATCACCGACCGGAGGCTGGCGCTGATCGGCGACGCCGCCCACGGCATTCATCCGATCGCCGGCCAGGGCCTCAATCTCGGCTTCCGCGACGCGGCGGCCCTGGCCGAGGTGCTCGTCGAAGGGGCGCGGCTCGGCCTCGACCTCGGCGACGCCCAATTGCTCGATCGCTACGAGCGCTGGCGCAGCCTCGACACCTTCATGGTGGCGATGGCGACCGATTCGCTGACCCGCCTCTACGGCGTCCCCGGCGGCGCGGCCTCGGCGATCCGCCGCTTCGGCATGGGCGCGGTGCAGCGGATCGGCCCGTTGAAGGACCGGCTGATGGCCGAAGCCCGGGGCGAGTCGGGCGAGCTGCCCTTGTTGCTCCGCGGCCTGCCGATTTAGGCGCGCCTCAGACCTTCTCGCCGACTCGACGCTCGATTGCCGCCACGGCCTTGGCGCCGCGAATCATCAGGAAGGTGCCCGACCAGTCGCCGGGGATCGTCCATTCGCCCTCGATCTCGTCGCCGCCGGGTTGCACGATGCCGTTGTAATGCGGCGTCGGCCGGCCGAGATCGTCATAGATTTTGACGAAGCGCAACATGTTGCCCTCCCGGCTGCCCTCAATCACCGCGTGCTGAATCGTGCCGGGCGGCTCGAAGAATTCGCCAGGCTGGCGGATGACGCCGGTGATCAGGCCGCCGGTGTCGCGGATCGTCGCTTCGAACGTGTTCGGGGGGAACCTGGCGGGATAATTGTAGATCCCGCGCCACTGGCCGCTGAGGTCCGGATCCGACTCGCTCATTCGGCGAGGATCCGCGCTTCCTCGATCAGCATCACCGCCACCCCCTCCCGGATCGGATAAGCAAGGCCCGCCGCCTCGGAGATCAGCTCCTGCGCTGCTTCGTCATAGCGCAGCGGCGAGCGGCTGAGGGGACAGACCAGCTTGTCGAGCAGCGCGGGATCGAAGCTCATTGCAGCGTCTCCGGCCCGTCGGCGCCGCCCGGCGCCATGCGCTGGAACTGCATGAACTGGACGAGGAGGTTGGCGCGGCCCGCCAGGTCTCGTGCCTCGAGCAGCGCCTGCTTCGAGCCCACGTCGAGCGGCGCGATCTGGGCGATGCCGTTGACCAGCATTTCGTCGTCGAGCCGCGACACCGACTCCCATTCGATCATGTAACCGAGCGCGTCGGCATAGCGCCGCGCCTCGCGCTCGACCTCGGCGCGCTGGGCGATGCCGAGCACCTCGTCCTCACTCTCCGCGAAGCCGCTCCGGTCGGCGTCGACCTGGCGATAGGGCGTGTCCACCTCGGCCTCGCGCGCGATCCGGAAGCGGCTCAGCCCTTCGAGCACGATGTTGAAGCGGCCGTCGTCGAGCTCGTCGCAGGTCCCGATCCGGCCGATGCAGCCGATCTCGAACAGGGACGGCGGCTCCTCCGAGTCCTTGGGCTGGATCATCGCGATCAGCCGGTCGCTGGCGAGCGCGTCGCGGACCATCGCCCGGTAGCGCGGCTCGAAGATGTGGAGCGGGAGCTGGCTGCCCGGAAAGAGCAAGGCGCCCGCCAGCGGGAAGACCGGCACGCGGAGCAGCGCGGTTTCCATCAGCTGAACAGGATCGCCGAGAGGCGTCGCCGCTGCGCCCCCGCCCAGGGATCTTCGAGCCCCACGGCCTCGAGGATCTGCAGCAGCCGCTTGCGCGCCGCCCCTTCGTTCCATTCGCGGTCGCGCGTGATGCTCTCGAGCAGCTGATCGGCGGCGCGGTCGCGATCTCCTGCCGCCATCAGCGCGCCGGCGAAGTCGATCCGCGCCGAATGGTCGTCGGGATCGCGCGCGATTCGCGCTTCCAGCTCGGCCGTCTCGCCGACCGGCGCGGCATCGGCCAGCGCCAGCGCCGAGCGGGCGCGGGCGATGGCGGCGTCCTTCTCGGCCTTTTCGGGGACGGTCTCCAGCGTCGCGCGGGCCTCGTCGATGCGGCCGGCCGCGATGAGGGCCCGCGCCAGGCCCGAAATCACCTCGGGATGCTCGGGCGCCATTTCACATATCTGCTGGAAGATGCTGGCGGCGCGTTCGGCATCGCCTTCGCCCAGCACCTGCTCACCCATCGCGATCAGGGGCTCGATCTCGGCTTCGCGCTGCTGCGCCTCGCCCTGGACCGGCAGTTGCGCGAGGATCTGGTCGATCGCCGCGATGAGCTGGCCTTCGGTCCGCGCCGGGGTGAGGTTGGCGACCGGCTGGCCCTGGAAGAAGGCGTAGACGGTCGGGATCGATTGGATGCGGAACTGGGCGGCGATCAACTTCTCCTCATCGACATTGAGCTTGACGAGGGTGACGCCGCGGTCGGCATAGTCGGCCGCGACCTTTTCGAGCAGCGGCGTCAGCTGCTTGCATGGTCCGCACCATTCGGCCCAGAAATCGAGGATGACGAGGTTGGTCATGCTCGGCTCGACCACGTCGCGCCGGAATTTCTCCACCGCTTCGCGCTCGGCTTCGCTCATCCCCAATGTCGCCACGTCCGACTCTCCGAATCCCGCTTATTCCAACGCCCTATGTGGGAAAGCGGCCCCATCTGCCAAGCCATCTATTGGGGGGGCTTGCCGGGTCCCGAGGCCCATGCTAGCAGCCGCCGCCTTACCCGGACCGGTCACCGGTTCCGCCACGAGCGGGCGTAGCTCAGGGGTAGAGCACAACCTTGCCAAGGTTGGGGTCGAGGGTTCGAATCCCTTCGCCCGCTCCATTTCATCAATTAGATGATCCTCTAAGTGGTCAACGTTCTTCAAGCTGGGCTTTGAGCAATCCTTGAAGGTAGTCGGCCAGTTGCGAAACATCGAAATCACCATTTCCCCAGTGGTGATCCGCAGCCTGGAGGGCCTCATAATATGGCTCGCGATTCTCTCGAATACGCTCAGGCACAATTTTCTTACCTGGCAGCAATTGGCCGGCCTTGAGGCAAATCAGATAATAGCAAGCCGCTCGGGCTGTCCGTCCATTTCCCTCAATGAATGGGTGAATCCAATTCATCCGCCAAAGGGCGTAGGCAGGCAAGTAGGTCGGGTGATCGAGGATATACCAATTTTCGTGCACCAGAGAGATAAACTGGTCCATGAGGTTAGGAACGTCACGGAAGTGCGGCGGACGATGTTTGCCCACATAAATCGGCTGCTCGCGAAAGCGACCTCCGAACTGAGCGATATTCGCCACCGCCGCGGCGTTAAGCGACCAAAGAGTATATTTATCGAAGGCTTCTACGCCTTGGCGCAGACCTATCTCGATGCAGTTTGCGAGCAGATCATATTGGCGGAGAAGATTCTGCTCTTGGACCCTTGCGAAGAACTCCGGATTATCAGCCTCGCGAACCGACATAGCGAGACATGCTCCCCAGTCTCATCTAAATCGCGAGTCGGATGCTTCGCGAAGACGCTCGCACAGTGTCCTTGGTGATGAATTGAGAATCTGGCGCGTTTCCGAACGCAAAACTCACGCGCTGCTCGTGCAGCTCCTTCTCGGAAACCTTTTGAACCTTGGCTGCCGCCAATAGCGCCGTCACAGCCGGGTCCGCCTTTGTCACCCCCAAAAATTGCTTCCTTGCCACCATCTCACGTCTCCATCAGGGGCTCAGCGCTACGAATCTCACATTCGATTCGACCGCGCAAATCCTAATTTTGCGCCACGCAAAATTTCCATCAGTGTGGCATATGTGACTCGATTGGCCTGTCGATAACCCACGGCCGGTTAAAATGTCTCCCTACAACGTTCTGTCGATGTTCCGACACGTGCGCGGAACGCTTTGCGCCCCGCCGCCGTTCTCCCGGCGCGATGAGCACGCAGCTCCCAACCCTCGACGCCTCGCTCTTCAAGCCGCCGCCCGAGGCGGTCGATTTCTATGTCGAGAGCCTGAAGCTGCTCGCCGAATTGGGGCTGCCCTTCCTGCTGTCGGGCACCTACGCGCTTTCCTGCTACACCGGCATCACCCGGCCGACCAAGGATCTCGACGTCTTCTGCAAGCCCTCGGACGCGCCGCGGATCCTGAGTTTCTTCAAGGCCAGGGGCTATAGGATCGACATCGAGGACGAGCGCTGGATCGGCAAGGTCTGGAAGGGCGAGCATTTCTTCGACGTTATCTACAACATCTCGACCGCCTCGATCCCGATCACCGACGACTGGTTCCGCGAGTCCTATGAGGTCGAGGTCTACGGCACCAACGTCCGAATCACCCCGCCGACCGAGTTCATCCTCTCCAAGCTCTTCCTCCAGGACCGCTACCGCTACGACGGCGCCGACGTCGTCCACGTCATCCTCAAGAAGCATGACGAGATCGACTGGCGCTACCTGCTCAACGCGATGGAGCTCTATTGGGAGGTGCTTCTGATCCACCTGCTCAACTTCCGCTTCATCTACCCGACCGAGCGCGACAAGATTCCGCGCTGGCTGTTCGACGAGCTGATCGAGCGGCTTCACGCCCAGGCCGAGATGCCGGCGGCCAGGATGCGGATCTGCCGCGGCCGGCTGTTCAGTCCGCGCGACTATATTACCGACATCGCCGAATGGGGTTTCGCCGACGTCGTCGGCAAGGGCATCGAGGAGCGGCATGAGCGAAAGCCGTGAAACGCTGACGCTCGCCGCGATCGGCGATCTCCACGTCACCGAAGCCAGCGAGCACCGCTATCGCGACCTGTTCGCCGAGATCGCCGAGGTCGCCGACGTGCTCGCTTTGTGCGGCGACCTCACCAATTTCGGCAAGACTCGGGAAGCCGAGATCCTGGCCGAGGACCTGCGCGCCTGCACCATCCCGATCGTCGGCGTGCTCGGCAATCACGATTACGAATGCGGCCAGCCAGAGGAGGTCGCCCGAATCCTTCACGCCGCCGGAGTGACGATCCTGGGCGAGCAGGCGGTCATCGTCCACGACGTCGGCTTCGCCGGGGTAAAGGGCTTTCTCGGCGGCTTCGGGCGGGGCGAGCTGGGCGCGTTCGGGGAGGCGCCGATCAAGGCCTTCGTCGACGCGGCGCTGGACGAGGCGCGCAAGCTCGAAAACGCGCTTCGGTCGCTCAGGACCGAGCGCTGCGTCGCCGTCCTTCATTACGCGCCGGTCGCGGACACCGTGGTCGGCGAGCCGCTCGAAATTTATCCGTTCCTCGGCTGCTCGCGCCTCGCCGACGCGATCGACCGGTTCGATCATGTCGCCGCCGTGGTCCACGGCCACGCCCATCGCGGCACCTATCGAGGCGCGACCCCGCGCGGGACGCCGGTCTACAATTGCGCGCAGATGGTGGTCGAGGCGGCCGCGGGCCGCCCCTACGCCCTTATCGAGGTCTAGCGGCTTTCGGGGCCGGGCCCGGGGGCGCGGCCGGCCGGGGCTGCTGTTGCCCGGTGCGCGGCTCGAGCAAAGCGGCGGTCTCGATCGTGTCGAGCGCGGCGCGCGCGGCCACGTAGAGCCGCGCCTTGCGGATCCATTCGGCGGCGTTGTCGTGGCCCGGAATGCGCATCACCTCGGCGAGCGCGACCTCGACCTGACCCGCCTCCAGCCTTTGGTTGGCGCGGCGAAGCCGCTCCGCCGGCTGCGGCGAGGGCGTGCCCTCGCGACGCACCGTGATCAGCGAGCCGAGCTCGGCGCGGAACGCCTGCCACCAGCCCGCGTCGGGCGGCGCGCCGACGACGGCGGGGCCGGCTTCCTGCAGTCCGAGCTGCAGCTCCTGCAGCGTCACCGGGTTGCGCGCGGCCAGGATGATCATGCCGACGGCGCGCGGCTGGCTCACGCCGAAACGCTGGCGCAACAGCGATTCGAGGAAACCCAGGGCGACGCCGCGGTCGAGCGCCCGGCGCGCGGCGAAGGCGACCAGCAGCCCCTCGGCGCGGTCGGCATTGCCGACGGCGTTGCGCGCCTCGGTGCCGACCTGGCCGAGCCTCTGCTCGAGCGCAGCGACGCGGCGGGCGATTTCGGGGTCGATGACGATCTGCTCGGGCTCGGCCGGCGCTCCGGCGGACGGCTGGACCGCGGGCTGCGGCGCGACGGGCCGGGCAGGCTGTGGCGCCGCCGCCGCCCGCGCCTGCGGCGCCGCGGGCGCGACCCCCACGACACGCGCGGCGGCGTTCCAATTGGCGAGCACATAGCCCATCACGCCGAGGCCGAGCAGGAAGGCGATGCCGGGCACGAGCAGCCAGCGAAGCACGGGCCGCCCGGCGGGAGCGCCGTAGGGGTCGACCGGATCGTAATCGCCATTCATTGCCGAGCGCCTCATTCGCCCGCAGTCTTGCACAGCTTGGCGGCAAGCTCCAGCAAGGCTTCGTCGCGCGGCGCGGCGGCGACCTGCACCGATTTCCAGCCGCCGCCCGCGGCGTCTGCGGCCTGCGCGCTGATCGCCGCGATGCGAATGGCGCCGCGCCGACCTCGCGCACGCTCGGCGAAGAGGGCCGCGGCTCTCGGCGAATGGAGCAGGACAACCGCATTCTCCACGTCGGCCGGCAGCTGCTCGACGGGCTCGGCGGCATAGACAGGGATCTCGCAGCGGACGGGGCCGCCGAGCGCTTTATGGTCCCGTCCGCAAAAATGGATCGCGGCTGAGATGCCGTCCGCCGTCGCCAGGGCGGCCAGAGCGTCGCCGTCCGCGGCGCCGGTGCGGACATCGGCGAAGCCGGCGGCGCGCGCTGCCTCGGCCGTCCGCTCGCCCACGGCGTAGCAGGGGAGGCCGAAATATGGCGCCATGCCGTCACCGCCGCAGCGCGGAGCGTTGGCGCTGGTCAGAAAGACCGCATCGAAGCCGGTGGAGTCGGGCGCTCCCCAGGCGAGCGGCCGGACCGTGAAGAGCGGCGCGACGATCGGGTCCAGGCCCCGCGACCGCGCCTTCGCCGCCGTTTCATCGGCGCCGGGCCGGGGACGCAGGATCAGGACCTTCACCGGCCGAACATCGCGCGCAGCTCCGGGCTGGCACGATCGAGCAGCGCGTTGGCCAGGAGCGCCGGCTCTTTCAGATCGCTGCCGTAAATCTCCATCTCCATGCGGTGGACTTCACGGCCGTCGGGGCTCAGGATCTCGGCGTCGAGCCACGTCTCGTCCCCTGCGTGCTGGGCCAGCGCCGCCACTGCCGAGTGGCAATCGCCGCCCAAAGCCTCGAGGAACCGGCGCTCCATCCGCACGCAGCCATGGCTCGGCCGATGGTCTATCGCGTCGACCAGGAGGCGGACATCCTCCCGCGCCCAGACGATTTCGACGCCGATCGCGCTCTGCCCGGGTGCCGGCAGCCAGTCGAGCCAGGCGCCGGCCTCGATCCCGAGGCGGAAGAGGCCCGCCCCGGCCAGGATCGTCGCATCGAACTCGCCGCGCGCGACCTTGGCAAGCCGGGTCTCGACGTTGCCGCGAATCGGCACCACCGTGACGTCCGGGCGGCGGGCGAGCAGCTGCGCGGTCCGCCGCGGCGACGAAGTCCCGACCCTGGCGCCGGCGGGCAGGGCGGCGACGCTCTCGGCGCCGATCAGGCGGTCGCCGCGCACCGTGCGGGGCAGCACGGCGGCTATTCCCAATGGCGCGGGCCTGACCGTCTCGACGTCCTTCATCGAATGGACGGAAAGATCGGTGCGGCCATCGAGAAGACAGGCATCGAGCTCTTTGGTCCAGAGCGCCTTGCCGCCGAGTTCGGCGAGCGGCCGGTCCTGGATCACATCGCCCGTCGTGGTGATCGGAACGATCTCGATCGCCTCCTCATCCCAGCCATGGGCGGCCTTCAGCGCGTCCGCCACCATGCGCGCCTGGACGAGAGCGAGCGGCGAGCCGCGGGTGCCGATACGAAGGGGGCGTTGGAGGGCTTTGGCCATGACGCGCTTGTGCTAGCGGCTCGGCAAGTGGCAGGGAAGGCCGCGATGAGCCTGATCCTCGGCATCGAATCGAGCTGCGACGAGACGGCGGCGGCTTTGGTCACGTCCGACCGGCGCATCCTCGCCCACCGGCTGGCGGGCCAGGAGGCGGCGCATCGGCCGTTCGGCGGCGTCGTTCCGGAGATCGCCGCGCGCGCCCATGTCGAGATTTTGCCGCGGCTGATCGAGCAGGTGCTGGCCGAAGCCGGCATCGAGCTCGCCGACGTGGACGCCGTCGCCGCCACCGCCGGCCCGGGGTTGATCGGCGGCGTGATGGTCGGCCTGGTCACCGCCAAGGGGCTGGCACTGGCCTCGGGCAAGCCGCTGGTCGCGCTCAACCATCTCGAGGGCCATGCGCTGTCGCCGATGCTGAGCGATCCGGGCCTCGCTTTCCCCTATCTGCTGCTGCTGGTTTCGGGCGGCCATTGCCAATTGCTGTCGGTCGAGGGCGTCGGCCGCTATCGCCGCCTCGCCACCACCATCGACGACGCCGCCGGCGAAGCGTTCGACAAGAGCGCGAAGCTGCTCGGGCTCGGCTTTCCGGGCGGTCCGGCGATCGAGCGCGCGGCCATGGCCGGCGACCCCAACGCCGTGCCGCTGCCGCGGCCTCTGGTCGGTTCGGCCGAGCCGCATTTCTCCTTCGCCGGTCTCAAGAGCGCGGTGGTCCGCGCCAAGGAGGCCGGCCTTTACGCGGACGCCGATATCGCGGCTTCCTTCCAGCAGGCGGTGGTCGACTGCCTGGTCGACCGCACCCGGCGCGCCATCGAGGGCGCGGACGGCGCCACCGCGCTCGTCGTCGCCGGCGGAGTCGCCGCCAATCAGGCGATCCGAGCGGCGCTTACCGACCTCGCCGCGGCCAACGGCCTTCCCTTCGTCGCGCCGCCTTTGTGGCTGTGCACCGACAATGCGGCGATGATCGCCTGGGCCGGGGCGCTGAGGTTCGAGGCTGGGCTGGTCGACGGGCTCGATGCGCCGGCGCGGGCGCGCTGGCCGCTCGACCCCGAAGCCGAGAAGGCGCGCGGCGCGGGCGTGAAGGCATGAGGATCGGCGTCATCGGCGCGGGCGCCTGGGGCACGGCGCTGGCCCAGGTGGCGGCTGCGGGCGGCGAGGACGTCCTGCTCTGGGCGCGCGAGCTCGAGGTGGTCGACTCGGTCAATGCCACCCATGAAAATGCGGTCTTCCTGAAGGGCGTCCCGCTTGCGCCCACCATCCGCGCCACCGGCGATCTCGTCGATCTCGGCGGCTGCGACGCCTATCTGGTGGTGACGCCCGCCCAGCATCTCCGTTCGGTCCTTGCCGGCTTCGACGCCGGCGGCAAGCCGCTGATCCTCTGCGCCAAGGGCATCGAGGACGCCACCGGCCTCTTGATGCACGAAGTCGCGCAAAAGGTGCAGCCGACCTCGCCGATCGCCGTCCTCTCCGGCCCCACCTTCGCCCACGAAGTGGCGGCGGGCTTGCCGACGGCGGTGACGCTGGCGGTCGAGGACCAGGCGCTCGGCGAACGGCTGGTGGCGCGGATCGCCCGGCCCTTCTTCCGGCCCTATCTCTCCGACGACGTCGCCGGCGCCGAGGTCGGCGGCGCGGTCAAGAACGTGCTCGCAATCGCCTGCGGAGTCGTCGAGGGGAGGCGGCTCGGCCTCAATGCCCGCGCCGCCTTGATCTCGCGCGGCTTCGCCGAGATGACCCGCTTCGGCCTCGCCAAGGGGGCGCGCGCCGAGACGCTCGCCGGCCTCGCCGGCCTCGGCGACCTCGTCCTCACCTGCTCGTCGACGAGCTCGCGCAATTTCAGCCTCGGCAAAGGTGTCGGCGAAGGCGCCCGCCCGGCCGATCTGCTCGCCGACCGCAAGACCGTCGCCGAAGGCGCCTTCACCGCCCCGGTTCTGAAGCGCGCCGCCGACCTGGCTGGCGTCGACATGCCGATCGTCGCCGCGGTCTGCGCGCTGCTGGCCGAGGAAGCGTCGGTTGAGGAGGTGGTGGGCCGGCTCCTGTCCCGCCCGCTCAGGGCCGAGGGCGTCTGACTCCCTCTCGTCATCCCGGCGAAGGCCGGGATCTCAGGACAAGAAGTCTCGGCATGTCTCGACGAGACCCCGGCCTTCGCCGGGGTGACGGCTGCCCCGCAGCCGTCAGAAGTCCCAGCAGATGCCGTTATTCTCCCAATCGCCGTAACGGGTGGGCTCCTTGCCCTTGGGGCCGCCATGTTCCTCGCTCTCGCGCGCCTCCTCCGGCTCGGGCACGGGCGGGCTCTTGGAAAGGTAGGCGGGGGCTTTGAGGTGGGGCGGGCGCTTCGCCATCGTTGAATCCCGGGTGCGGCTCGCCCACATTCCTCCGCGGAGGATTGAAAGGCAAGATGAACGCGCTGAGGACGACCATGTTGCTGGCGGCGTTGACCGCCTTGTTCATGGGGCTGGGCTATACTCTGGGCGGATCGGGGGGTGCGGCGATCGCCTTGCTGGTCGCCGCGGGCATGAACATCTTCACCTACTGGAACGCCGACAAGATCGTGCTTCGGATGCACGGCGCCAAGGAGGTCGACGCTGCCTCGTGCCCGCAGCTTTTCGGCATCGTCAGCGCGCTCGCGGCGCGCGGCGGCCTGCCGACGCCGAGGGTCTATCTGATCGATTCGCCGCACCCCAACGCCTTCGCTACCGGCCGCAACCCGGAGAATGCAGCGGTCGCCGCGACCACCGGCCTGCTCGGCATGCTGAGCCGCGACGAGGTGGCGGCGGTGATGGCGCACGAGCTGGCGCACGTGAAGAATCGCGACACTTTGGTCATGACGATGACCGCGACCATCGCCGGCGCGATTTCGATGCTCGCCAATTTCGGCCTGTTCTTCGGCGGCCGCGACAGCCGCGGCAATGTCCTCGCCATGATCCTGGCGGTGATCGTCGCGCCGTTCGCGGCGATGCTGGTCCAGCTCGCGATCAGCCGCACCCGGGAATATGGCGCCGACAAGGGCGGCGCGGCGATGCACGGCAACCCACGCGCGCTCGCTTCGGCCTTGGCCAAGCTCGCCCGCGGCGCCGAGGCGATCCCGAGCCCGTTCGCGGCGAAGAACCCGGCCGCGGGGGCGCTCTACATCGTGCCCGGCCTGGGCCGCGGCGACAGCTGGTTCTCCACCCATCCCGCCACCGAGGCCAGGATCGCCCTCCTCGAGGAGATGGCCGAGGAGATGGGCCTGCATTCGCCGCCGCCTTTGGTCGAGAGAGCGGGTCCGTCCATCTCGGTGCCGAAGAGCCGCCGGGGCTCCAGCGCCCTCGATCCGCTCGGACGGCGGGACTGAACCGCGCCGACCCGCCCGGCACGGCCTCGCGCCGGGCCGCCTTGCGCCTGCTCGACGCGGTGCTCCGCAAAGGGCTGCCGCTCGAAGCCGCGCTCGATGCCGCCGCGCGCGACCTCGACCGGCCAGACGACCGCGCCTTCGCCCACGCCATCACCGCCGAAGCGCTCCGCCGCCTGCCCGATCTCGACGACCTCATCGACCGCGCCACCAGGAAGCGCCTCCCCGACGACGCCAAGGCGCGCTTCGCCTTGCGGATCGCGCTCGTCCAGGCGCTGGCGCTCGAAACGCCGCACCATGCCGCCATCTCCACCGTGCTGCCCTTGGTCGACGGCGGCCCGCGCCGGCTGGTCCACGGCGTGTTCAGCGCCGTGATGCGCGAGAAATGGACTCTGCCGGACGTGCCGAGCTTGCCCGAGCCGGTGGCCGAGCGGTGGCGCAAGGCCTGGGGCGAAGATGCCGTCGCGGCCGCCGCCCGGCTGATCGCGACGCCGCCGCCGATCGACCTCATCGGCGATCCGCCCGCGGACCTCGAAGGCGTCAGCCTGCTGCCCGGCCACCTGCGGCTGGCGCGCGGCACCGCCGTGGCCGAATTGGCTGGATATGGCGAGGGCACATGGTGGGTGCAGGACATTTCCGCTTCCATGCCGGCGCGCCTGCTCGGCCCCGGCGAGGGGCGAAGCGTGCTCGACCTGTGCGCCGCGCCGGGCGGCAAGACGATGCAGCTCGCCGCCGCCGGCTGGGCGGTGACCGCGGTCGACGCGTCGGAAAGTCGTCTGGCGCGACTTTCGGAGAATCTGGCGCGGACCGGGCTGAAGGCCGAGGCGATCGCCGCCGACGTCATGAAATGGACGCCGCCAGGCGCGGTCGACGCGATCCTGCTCGACGCGCCCTGCTCGGCGACCGGCATCTTCCGCCGCCATCCCGACGTTCTCCATCGCGTCCGCCCGCGCGCCATCGCCGCTTTGGCCGAGGCGCAGCAGGCGATGCTGCTGCGCGCCGCCGACTGGCTGAAGCCGGGCGGCGCTTTGGTCTATTCGGTCTGCTCGCTGGAGCCGCGCGAGGGCGAGCAGGTCTCCGAGGCCTTCATCGCGGCCCGCGGCGACTACCGGCTCGAGGAGCGGCAGCGCATCCTGCCCGGCGCATATGAGGACGAGGGCGGCGCGGACAGCTTCTTCATCGCCAAATTCATCCGGAAATAAACGGGGATAAAATCAGGCGATTCCTTGCTCCGCGAGTCGCGCGGATGTTAGGGTTTCCCCGTGCAGCAGCCGGTCCGCATTTCGCCTTCGATCCTCTCCGCCGATTTCGCCCGGCTGGGCGAGGAAGTGCGGGCGGTCGACGCGGCCGGGGCGGACTGGATCCATGTCGACGTGATGGACGGCCATTTCGTGCCCAATTTGACGATCGGCCCGGTGGTCGTGAAGGCGCTCCGCCCGCACACGCAAAAGCCGCTCGACGTCCATCTCATGATTTCGCCCGTCGATCCCTATATCGAGGCGTTCGCCGAGGCGGGCGCCGACATCGTCACCGTCCATCCCGAGGCCGGCCCGCACCTTCACCGCACCGTCCAGAAGATCAAGTCGCTCGGCAAGCGCGCCGGCGTGTCGCTCAACCCGGCGACTCCGGCCAAGGCGCTCGATTATGTGCTGGAGGAGATCGACCTGGTCCTGGTGATGAGCGTCAATCCCGGCTTTGGCGGGCAGAGCTTCATCACCGGTCAGCTCAAGAAGATCGAGGCGGTGCGCAAGCGGATCGACGCCTGCGGCAAGGCGATCGACCTCGAGGTCGACGGCGGCATCGACCGGGAGAATTGCCGGAGGGTGATCGAGGCCGGCGCCGACGTGCTCGTCGCCGGCACCGCCACCTTCCGCGGCGGGCCGGATGCTTATGCCGAGAATATCAGGGGGCTGAGGGGGTGAGCCTCCTCGAAAAGGTGGAGAGCGAAACGGGCAGTGGCGAGATCGAGCCCGGCAAGAGGCTGATCCGGGTCGGCGACGACCGCGGCCTCTCTTTGTTCGAGCGGCTCAACTACCGGCTCCACCGTTTCGCCTGGCGCACGCCGCTGCATAAATTGCGGCTGCGCGGCCGCGTGCCGCTGAAGCTGATCGCGGTGCCCAAGGATCCGATCGCCGGCGACAAGGCGGCCGGCGAAGCGCTGCTCCACGGCGCTTTCCGCCACGGCGGCACCGAGGTGCCGGTCGAGGGCCTCGATTTCGCGACCCTGGGCCTGCCCGAGGATTTCGGGACCTATCTGCAGAGCTTCGCCTGGCTGCGCGACCTCTCCGCGGCGGCGACGCGCGAGCGCGGCGCCAAGCTCGCCGAGGCGATCATGCGCAAATGGCTGGCGGTCCATGCCGAGCAGGTCAGCGAGCCGGCATGGCGCGCCGACATGTGGGGCCGCCGAGTCCTGTTCTGGACCGCCTACGCGCCCTACATCCTGTCGAGCGCCGACCCGGTCTATCGCTCGCGCGTCCTCTACGCGCTCGCCCGCGGTGCGCGACATCTTGAGCGAAGCGCCGACAAGGCCCTCCCCGGCCTCCCCCGCATTACCGCGTGGAGCGGGGTGATCGCCGCCGCTCTGGTGGTGCAGGGCGGGCCGGCGCGGCTGAAATCGGGGGAAGCGGGCCTGGCCCGGGCGCTGGGCCTGTCGCTGCACGACGACGGCGGCCTGATCAGCCGCTCGCCGACCGAGCAGCTGGCCGCGGTCGAAACGCTGGGGCAGCTGCGGGCGGTCTATGCGGCCGGGCGCCGGGACGTGCCCGAATGGCTGAAGGAGGCGCTGGCCTCGGCGGTCGGCGCGCTGCTCGCCGTGACGCTCGGCGACGAGGCGCTGTCGAGCTGGCAGGGCGGCAACATGGCGGTACGCCGCCGCGTCGCCGCCGCCGTGGACGGCGCCGGGCTCGAAGTCCGCCCGCTCCGCCAGGCGCGCGGCTGGGGCTATCAGCGGGTGCAGGCCAAGACCACCGTGCTCGTGTTCGACGCGGCGCCGCCGCCGCCGCCGCGCGCGCTCCATGGCGCCTGCGCCTCCACCCTCGCCTTCGAACTCAGCGACGGGCCGAACCGGCTGGTCGTCAATTGCGGCGGCGTCGGCGACTCGAAGGGCGCGCTGCCGGCGGCGCTGGCCCATGCGCTGCGCACCACCGCTGCGCATTCGACGCTAACGCTGGGCGACCGCAATTCGACCGCGATCCACGACGACGGATCGCTCGGGCGCGGTGTCGGCGAGGTCGAGCTGGTCCGCGACGACACCGCCGGCGTCGGCCGGGTCGAAGCGAGCCATGACGGCTATGCCCGCCGCTTCGGCCTCGTTCACGAGCGCCGGCTCAATCTTTCCGCCGACGGCCGCCAGCTCGGCGGCGAGGACCGGCTGATCGCCACCGGCCGCCGCCGGCGCGCCGAGCCCGTGCCCTTCGCCGTGCGCTTCCATCTCGCCCCGGCGGTTGAGGTGACCTCGACCGCCGACGGACAGGGCGCTTTGCTTCGGCAGCGCGGCTCGGTCTGGCAGTTTCGCTGCCGGGGCGGCCGGCTCGCGGCCGAGGACAGCCTCTGGATCGACGGCGAGGCGCGGCCGCGCGCGACGCTCCAGCTGGTCGTCACCGGCGAATCGCCGCCCGAGGGCATGACCATCTCATGGGAGCTGAAACGCGCTTCGTGACCGCCAGCCTCGCTGGGGTGACGGGGTGCGGCGATGCCGATAAGGGCACCGCAAGACGACCATCGAAGGAACACCATGACGGACGTGAAGATCGCCCGCGCTTTGCTGTCCGTGTCGGACAAGGCCGGGCTCGTCGAACTGGGTCAGGCGCTGGCGCGGCACGGCGTCGAGCTCGTCTCCACCGGCGGCACCGCGAAGGCGCTGCGCGAGGCCGGGCTCGAGGTGCGCGACATTTCCGATCTCACCGGTTTTCCCGAGATGATGGACGGGCGGGTGAAGACGCTCCATCCCGGGGTCCATGGCGGTCTGCTCGCGGTCCGCGACAATGCCGAGCATGAAGCCGCCATGGCCGAGCACGGCATCGGCGCGATCGATCTGGTGGTGGTGAACCTCTACCCGTTCGCCGACACCGTCGCGAAAGGCGCCTCGCGCGATGAGATCATTGAAAATATCGACATCGGGGGCCCCGCCATGGTGCGCTCGGCCGCGAAGAACCACGCCCATGTCGCCGTCGTTACCGACCCGACCGACTACGCGCTCGTGGCGAAGGGGAGCACGACCTTCGCGGAACGATGGAGGCTGGCGCAAAAGGCGTTCAGCCTGACCGCGGCGTATGACGCGGTCGTCGGCGCTTGGCTGAGCGTCGATCAAGGTCAATCGCTGCCGGCGCCATTCAGCGAGTTTTTCGCCGTGACCGGAAATGATGCGGATGGTCTCAGATACGGAGAGAACCCGCACCAGCAAGCATGCTTCTATGCCACGAGCCGCGACGACACACGGGGTATTGGTCAAGCCCTGCAGACGCAGGGCAAAGCGCTCAGCTATAACAATTACAACGATGCCGATGCGGCTCTCGAGCTGGTGAGCGAGTTCCGCGACCCAGATCCCACCGTCGTTATCGTCAAGCACGCCAACCCCTGTGGCGTGGCGACCGCCCCGACCTTGCGCGAGGCTTATGAGGCTGCCTTCGCCTGCGACAGCGTTTCAGCTTTCGGCGGCATCATCGCGGTCAACCGTCCCCTCGATCGCGAGACCGCGGAGGCGATCAGTTCGATCTTCACCGAGGTAGTCGTGGCGCCCGATGCCGACGATGCGGCCAAGGAGGTGTTCGCACGCAGGAAGAACCTGCGCCTGCTGCTGACCGGCGAGCTTCCGGATCCGAAGCGCCAAGGGCTTGCGGTGAAGTCGATCACAGGCGGCCTGCTTGTCCAGACGCGTGATAATGGCGTCATGACGCGCACCGACCTCAAGGTAGTGACGAAGCGCGCGCCCACCGACCAGGAGATGTCGGACGCCTTGTTCGCCTGGACCGTCGCCAAGCACGTCAAGTCGAACGCCATCGTCTATGCGAAGGACGGCGCCACGGCGGGCATCGGCGCCGGCCAGATGAACCGGCTCGAATCGGCGCGCATCGCCGCGTGGAAGGCCAAGGATGCCGCCGAAAGGGCCGGCTGGGCCGCGCCGCGCACAATCGGCTCCGCGGTCGCTTCGGACGCTTTTTTCCCCTTCGCCGACGGCCTGCTCGCCGCGGTCGAGGCGGGGGCGACAGCGGTTATCCAGCCGGGCGGCTCGATCCGCGACGCCGAGGTGATCGCCGCCGCCGACGAGGCGGGGCTGGCGATGGTCTTCACCGGAATGCGGCATTTCCGCCACTAGGGCGGCGGCAGGCTTGGCCCTGGGTCCTTCTTGAGGCGGAAGAGGACGCGGTCCTCGTGGGTGAAGCCGTGCATCCACACGACCCATCCGAAGGTAAGCAGGATCAGCGGCACGCCGATCGCAAGCTCGGTCCATTCATAGGCTCGCGGGAGCATGGTGAAGGCGTAGCCGACCACGATCGCGGCCGCGGCCGCCCAGACGAGCGGCCAGCGCCACCCTTGGACGGGCGCGCCGAGCAGATGGGCGAGCAGCCGCGCCTTCAGCACGGAGGCGAGGCTGAGCGCCAGCGCCAAAGCGAGCGCCGCTCCCGCCGCCTGGAAGGCCTGGCGCTGATTCGCGTCGGCCGGCCATTGCGCGATGTCGAGCGCGACGATGATCGCCACCGTCAGCACCGCCTGGGTCGCGAGCATCAGCAGCGAGATGAGCAGGTTGCGGTGCCGAGCGATATAGACGAGCGCCGCTTCCGACACCGCCGCCGTCGCCGCCACCACCTCCGCCGCGAGCAGGAAAGCGAGCGCGGCCGTGCCGCCGACGAACGCGGGGCCGACCACCCCCATCACCGCCTCGCCTGGAATGCCGAGAGCGAGCGCGACCGCGGCCTGGGCGGCGATGATCCAGAAGCCGACCTGGCGCACCTGCCTGGCCACGGCTTTCTTGTCGCCCTCGGCGAGCTTCTGGGTGATGACCGGGGCGAGGATCGGATCGAAGCTGGTCTTCAGCTTCTGCGGCAGCGAAGCGATCTGCTGGGCGACATAATAGACCCCGACCCAATAGGGTGCGACGAACAGGCCGAGGATGGCGATGTCGAGCCGGCGCGAGCCCCATTCGATCGCGTCGGCGGCGGCGAGCGGCACGTTGCGGCGCGCCACCGCCATCAGCTCCTGCGGCTTGGGCTTCCAGCCGCGGGGCAGGCCGTAGCTCCGGCCCAGCCGCCACAAGGCGGTCGCCAGCCCGGCCGCGACCGAGATGACGTAGGCGATGATCAGCCCGTCGCGCGACGAGAAGAAGACCAGGGCGCCGGCGGCGATGCTGATCGTCCAGGGCTCGACGATGGCGCGGACCTGGACGGTGGAGGCGACGTCATGACGGTAGGCCAGAGCGGCCAGCGCGACATCGGCGCCGGCGATGCCGAAGATGACGAGCGGGAGCAGCCATTCCGAGCCCCTGATGTCGCCGGCCGGGAACATCGCCTGCGGGAAGATCATCAGGATCGCGCTCGCCGCGGCGGAGGCGATGAGGGCGGCGAGCAGGCCGTCCCACACGACGCAGACATGGGGCTGCTCGGTGGTCGCCAGCTGCTGCGCGAGCCCGCGCTTCAGCCCCATGGTGGCGAGCTGCGCAGCCAGCTCGATGACGATGATCGCATAAGCGAAGCGCCCGAGCAGCTCGGGCCCGTAATAGCGGCCGGCGATGAACAGGAAGGGGAGGCGCGCGGCGAGCCGCAGCATGAAGCCGAAGAAGTTGGTGCGGCCGCCTTTCGCGAGCGCGGCGATGTCCTCGTCCGGGGCGGGACGCGGGTCGGTCAATGCGCGGCGCCCCAGTTCGGGCCGGTGCCGATCTCGACGCCCAGCGGCACGCTCAAGGCGATCGCCGGCTCGGCGGCGCGCTCCATGACTCGGCGGATCACCGCCGAGGCGCCGTCGACATCGCCCGCGGGGACTTCGAAGACGAGCTCGTCATGGACCTGCAGCAGCATGCGGGTGCGATCCAGGCCTTCGGCGGCCAAAGCGGGCGCCATCCGCGCCATGGCCCGCTTGATGATGTCGGCGGCGGTTCCCTGGATCGGCGCGTTGATCGCGGCGCGCTCGGCGCCTTGTCGCTCATGCTGGATCTTGGACTTGATCCGCGGGAAATGGGTCTTGCGGCCGAACAGGGTGGTGGAAAAACCCGTCTCGCGCACCTCGGAAAGCGTGTCGGCGATATAGCGGGAGATGCCCGGGAAGCGCTCGAAATAGCGGTCGATGATCGCTTGCGCTTCGTCGGCGGTGACGCCGAGCCGGCCCGCCAGCCCCCAGCGCGAAATGCCGTAGAGGATGGCGAAGTTGATCGTCTTCGCCGACGCGCGGGTGTCGCGGTTGACGGCGCCGAACAATTCGCCGGCGGTCATGTTGTGGATGTCGTCGCCGCGCGCGAACGCCTCGCGAAGCTGCGGCACGTCGCAGATATGGGCGGCGAGGCGGAGCTCGATCTGGCTGTAGTCGGCGGACATCACGACATGGCCGTCCTCGGCGATGAAGGCGTCGCGGATGCGCCGGCCGATCTCGGTGCGGATCGGGATGTTCATCAAATTGGGATCGGTCGAGGCGAGCCGGCCGGTCTGCGCGCCCGACAGGCTGTAGCTGGTGTGGACCCGGCCGGTCTCGCGGTTGATCTGCTCCTGCAGCGCGTCGGTATAGGTGCTCTTGAGCTTGGTCAGCTGCCGCCAGTCGAGCACCAGCTGGGCGATCGGCACGCCTTCGCGCGACAGCCGCTCCAGCTCGTTGACGTCGGTCGACCAGGTGCCGGACTTGCCCTTGCGCCCGCCGGAAAGGCCCATTTTGTTGAACAATATGTCGCCGAGCTGCTGCGGGCTGCCGATCGTGAACTTGCACCCGGCCTCGCCGCAGATCCGCTCCTCCAGCGCGGCGATCCGGACGTTGAACTCGGCCGAAAGCGATTTCAGCACGCCGCGGTCGACCTTGACGCCGTCGCGCTCCATGCGGCCGATCACCGCCACCATCGGCCGGTCGACCAGCTCGTAGACGCGCGTTACCTTTTCGAAGGGCAGCCTCGTGCGGAAGCGCATCCACAGCCGCAGCGCCACGTCCGCATCCTCGGCCGCATATTCGGTCGCCTTGTCGAGCTGCACCTTGTCGAAGCTGATCTGCTTCTGCCCGGTCCCGCACAGGTCCTTGAAGGCGATGCAGACGTGGTCGAGATGCTTTTTGGCGAGGTCGTCGAGCGCGTGGCTGACGAGCCCGCCGGCGTCGAGGTCGAAGCTCATCACCAGCGTGTCGTCATAAGGCGCGACGCTGATGCCGCGGCGGTTGAGCACGACCCAGTCGAACTTGAGGTTGTGGCCGATCTTGAGGATCGCGGCATCCTCGAGCAGCGGCTTCAGCTTCGCCAGGACGAGCGCGGACGGAAGCTGGTCGGGCCGCTCGGCGAACATGTCGTCGCCGCCATGTTCGAGCGGGATGTAACATGCCTTGTTGCAGTCGGTGGCGAGGCTGATCCCGACCAGCCTGGCGGTGACGCAGTCGCGGCCGTCGGTCTCGGTGTCGAACGCGAACAGCCCCTTTGCCGCGGCTTCGGCGATCCAGCGGTCGAGCGCGGCCTCGTCGGTCACCGTCTCGTAGAGCGAGCGGTCGATTTTCGGCTCGGGCCGAACCTCGGCCTGGGTCGCGGTCTGGGCGGGCGGGGCCGCCTGGCTCTGGGCGCCGAGCCGGGCGAGCAGCGAGCGGAAGCCGTGATGTTCGAGGAATTCGCGCAACGGATCCTCGGGAATCCCCTTCATCGCCAGCCCGTCGAGCGGTTCGGGCAAAGGCGCGTCGCAGACGAGGCGGACCAGCTCGCGCGACAGCCGCGCCTTGTCGGCATGCTCGATCAGGTTCGCCTTCAGCTTGGGCTTGGCGATCTCGTCGACATGGGCGAGCACGCCTTCGACGTCGCCATATTGCTGGATCAGCTGCGAAGCGGTCTTGGGGCCGATCCCCGGCACACCCGGAACATTGTCGACGCTGTCGCCCATCAGCGCCAGCACCTCGCCCAGTTGCTCGGGCGGCACGCCGAACTTCTCGATCACCTCGTCGCGGCCGATGCGGCGGTCGTTCATCGTGTCGAGCATGTCGAGCCCGGGCTCGATCAGCTGCATCAGATCCTTGTCCGACGAGACGATGGTGACCTGCCAGCTTTCGGCGAGCGCGGCCTTGGCGTAGCAGGCGATGATGTCGTCGGCCTCGAGCCCGTCTTCTTCCAGGCAGGGGATCGAGAAGGCGCGGGTGGCGTCGCGGATCAGCGGGAATTGCGGGACCAGCTCGGGCGGCGGCGGCGGCCGGTTCGCCTTGTACTGGTCGTACATTTTGTTGCGGAACGTGCTCTCGGAGGCGTCGAGGATGACGGCGAGATGGGTCGGCCCGTCGGCCTTGTTCAGGCTCTCGGCCAGCTTCCAGAGCATGGTCGTATAGCCGTAGACGGCGCCGACGTTGAGGCCGTGCTTGTTGGTCAGCGGCGGCAGCCGGTGGAAGGCGCGGAAGATATAGGACGAGCCGTCGACGAGATAGAGATGGGGGGAAGGCATGGGATGAGGGTCTAGACGAAGGTAATGCGTCGTTCAAACTTGTCCGCCTAGGAGGCCGGGCATGAATCGCCGCACCCTCATCCTCGCCGCCCTGGCCTTCGCCGCGATCGGCGCCCCCGCCGCCGCGCAGCGCTTCGCGCCGACGCGCTTCTCGGTCGAGACGGTCGGACAGGGTCCCGACGTGATCCTGATCCCGGGCCTGACGGCGGGCCGCGAAACCTGGCGCGCGACCGCCAATGCGGTGCCGGGCTATCGCTACCATCTCGTCCACGTCGCGGGCTTCGCCGGCGCGCCGGCGCGCGGCAATGCGCGCGGCCCGATCATGGCGCCGCTTGCCGACGAGCTCGCCCGCTACATCGTCGACCGCCGGCTCCGACGGCCGGCGATCATCGGCCATTCGATGGGCGGCACGCTGGCGATGATGATCGCCGCGCGGCGGCCCGAGCTTGCCGGGCGGATCATGGTCGTCGACATGCTGCCGCAGCCCGCCGGCCTGTTCGGCCAGAGCGCGGCGGGCATGGGCCCGCTCGCCGACAGCCTCGGCGATTTCTTCGCGACGCCGGGCGGGCGCCGGCTGTTCGGCGGGCTGATGGGCGCCTTCAGCCCGCCCAATACCGCCAACCGCAACAGCGATCCGGACGTGGTCGGCCGGGTGATGCGCGAGCTGGCGACGATCGACCAGACCCGCGACCTCGCCCGCCTCCGCGCCCCGCTGACCGTGGTCTACGCCTCGCCCGACCGCCGCGCCGGCGCGGCGATGGACCGGACCTTCTCGGCCGGTTACGCCGGCGCGCGCGGCGCCAGCCTGGTCCGCATCGAGCCCAGCGGCCACATGGTCATGCTCGATCAGCCGGCGCGGTTCCGGGCGGAATTGAGGTCCTTCCTCAGGCGCTAGGGGGTGAGAACGGTGTCGACCGCCTTGGCCAGCCTCTTGGGATAATCGAGCGTATAATGAAGCCCGCGGCTCTCCTTGCGGTGGAGCGCCGAGCGGACGATGAGCTCGGCGCTCTGTAACAGGTTGCGGAGCTCGACCAGGTCCGGCGTCACCCGGAAGTGGCCATAATAATCCTCGACCTCCTCGGTCAGCAGCTTGATCCGGTGCTGGGCGCGCTCGAGCCGCTTGGTGGTGCGGACGATGCCGACATAATTCCACATGAAGCGGCGGATCTCGGTCCAGTTCTGCTTGATCACCACCTCCTCGTCGGAGTCGGTGACTCGGCTCTCGTCCCAGGCGCGGATCGGCGGCGGCGGCAGCAGCTCGTCCCAGTGGGCGGCAATGTGGGTCGCCGCGGCGTCGCCGAAGACGAAGCATTCGAGCAGCGAGTTGGAGGCGAGCCGGTTGGCGCCGTGCAGGCCCGACTGACTTACCTCGCCGACCGCGTAGAGGCCCGGCAAATCGGTCCGCCCGTCCAGATCGATGACCACGCCGCCGCAGGTATAATGCTGCGCGGGCACGACCGGAATCGGATCGGTCGTGATATCGATGCCGAGGTCGATCAGCCGCGCATGGATGTTCGGAAAATGGTCGCGAACGAATTCCGGGTCGCGGTGGCTGATGTCGAGATGGACGTAGTCGAGCCCAAGCCGCTTGATCTCATGGTCGATCGCGCGGGCGACGACGTCGCGCGGCGCCAGCTCGGCCCGCTCGTCGAAATCGGGCATGAAGCGATGGCCGGTTTCGGGATTGAGGAGCCGCCCGCCCTCGCCGCGCACCGCCTCGGTGATCAGGAAGTTCTTGACCTCGAGATGGTAGAGGCAGGTCGGGTGGAATTGCATGAACTCCATGTTGGAGACCCGGCAGCCCGCGCGCCAGGCCATGGCGATGCCGTCGCCGGTCGCCCCGCGCGGCGCGGTCGAGAACAGATAGACGCGGCCGGCGCCGCCGGTGGCGAGGATGGTCGCGCGCGCGGTGAAGGTCTCGACCCGGCCGCTCTTCCTGTCGAGCGCGTAAGTCCCCCAGACATGGCCGTCGCCGGAATAGCGCTCGCCATGGCGGCTGGTGACGAGATCGATCGCGACCATGTCGGGGATGAGGGTGATGTTGGGATTGTCCGCGGCGGCCTTTTCCAGCGCCTGCTGCACCGCCCAGCCGGTGGCGTCGTCGACATGGACGATGCGGCGGTGGCTGTGCCCACCCTCGCGGGTCAGGTGCCAGCCATTGCTGTCGGCCGCGACGTTGAAGGGCACGTCCAGTTCGGCGAGCCGCTTGATCGCGGCCGGCGCGTTGCCGACGACGAGCTCGACCGTGGCGCGGTTGTTGAGGCCGGCGCCCGCCGTCATCGTGTCCTCGACATGGCTTTCGAACGTGTCGCCGGGCTCCAGCACCGCCGCGATGCCGCCCTGCGCCCAGCCGGTCGCACCCTCGCCCTTGGCCAGCACCGCCACATTGAAGCGCTGCGCCAGGTTGAGCGCCGCCGTCAGCCCCGCCGCGCCCGAGCCGATGACGAGCACGTCGAAATGGCGGGCGGTCAAGACCTCCCCTCCCTCTCAGGGAGGGGCTGGGGGTGGGTCAGCGGGGCGGCGGCTCGATGCCGCCGGTTCGCTTCACTTCCGCCGCAAGGCCTTCCTGGGCGCGCAGACGCGCGCACCCACCCCTTGATCCCCTCCCTGAGAGGGAGGGGAGAATTGGGGTTCGATCCGATGCTACCCATCGGTCCCCGTCGCCCGCGTGAGGTTCAGGAAAACGTCCTCCAGATCCGCCTCGCGGGTGGAGACGTCGACGATTCCGAGCCCCTCCTTGTGGAGCGCGGCCAGCACGTCGCCGGCATTGACCCGGTCCTTGCGGTAGGTGATCGCCAGCGTCCGCTCGCCGGTCAGCTCGATCTTGTCGAAGCAGGCGTTGACGGGCGCGGCGGCGACGTCGCGGTCGACCACCACTTCGACCACCTTTTCCTGCGCCATGCCGACCAGGGTCCGAGTCGCCTCGTTGGCGATCAGCCGGCCGTGGTTGATGATCGCGATCCGGTCGCAAAGCTGCTCGGCCTCTTCGAGATAATGGGTGGTGAGGACGACGGTCACCCCCTGGGCGTTGAGGCTCCTGACGAACTCCCAGAGCTGCTGCCGCAATTCGACGTCGACCCCCGCGGTCGGCTCGTCGAGGACGAGGATGGGGGGCGAATGGACCATCGCCTTGGCGACCAGCAGCCGCCGCTTCATCCCCCCCGACAAGGTGCGGGCATAGGCGTCGGCCTTGTCCTCGAGCCGCATCGCGCGCAGCAATTCCATGGTCCGGCGGTCCGCCTTGGGCACGCCGTAGAGCCCGGCCTGGATCTCGAGCGCCTCCTTGGGCGTGAAGAAGGGATCGAAGATGATTTCCTGGGGCACGACCCCGATCGCCCGCTTGGCGTTGCGCGGGTGCTGGTCGACGTCGAAACCCCAGATCGTGGCGCTGCCGCCCGATTTGGTGACCATCCCCGACAGGATGTTGATCAGGGTCGACTTGCCGGCGCCGTTGGGGCCGAGCAGGCCGAAAATGCCGCCGCGCGGAACGTCGATGGTGACTCCGTCGAGCGCGCGCTTGCCGCCCGCATAGGTCTTCTGCAGATCGAGGATCGAGATGGCGGCTTCGGGCATGCGCGACGGAATAGCGGGACTTTCCCGCCTAGCGAAGCACATTGTCCTTCGCTAAGGGCGAAGTCATGGCCACCGATCCCTTCACGCCCGAGATCGTTTACACCGATCGCGCCCGCGTCTGCTGCGACGGCGCCACGGAGATCTCGCCCGCTCTGGGCCATCCGCGCGTCTATTTGCAGATCGGCGAGGAGGGTTATGTCGACTGCGGCTATTGCGACAAGAGGTTCGTGCTCAGGGGCGGGCCGGCGGACGACGGCAAAGGCGGCGCCTGACAGCGTTCGGCCCGGCCTTTGCCGGCTGCCGCACGATAATGGGCTCGGATCACGCGCTCACCCGCTCGTAAGTGATCGTCTCGCTCTCCGCCTCGTCACCCTGGACATAGGTTTCGCTGCGCGTGATCCTGCCGTCCGCGCCGATCTCGATCCAGAAATCATGCTGGAATGCCTCGCCGGGGCCGAGGCCGGTGGCGTCCTGGAAGGTGAAGTCGAAACGGCTCCCCGCCGCTCGCCCCATCCTGAGCCGCGGCTGGTTGCCCTGCGGACAGAAATGGGTGGCCATGAGCGCGCTCCCGTCCATATGGTAGACGGTCAACGATTCCCGCCCGGGCCCGAGCGTCCAGGTCTCGACCAGCACGCTGCCGCCCGCGCTGAGCCGGTAGGCGACGCCGATCTCTCGCCCGTCGGGCCGCTGCCCGCGCCATTCTCCGACCAGGCCCTTGAGCTGTTCGAACGCCGCCGCGCCCGCGCCCGCTGGGGCCGCCTCGCCCGCCGCCGCCTGCGCCACGGCCAGCGCCATGGCCAATGCCGTCAGCAATCCCATCTCACGCCCTCCCTTCGGTCGATCGGCGCCACCACGGCAAAGCCCGCAATTCGCTGTCAGCCATAAGCGGAACCAGGCCGGACGCGCCAGACAAAAGGGGCCGCCGAAGGGCGCGACGCCGGGAAGCGGCCCCCTTCGACTTTGCCCAGTATGGCCCTATATCGGGCTCATGACCTCAGATCCCCGCCGCTTCCTCTATCGACCCGACGGCCTCGATCCCGAAGCCGCCCTCCGTCTCACCGCCGACGCTCTCAAGGGCTGCGACGATGGCGAGCTCTATCTGCAATATACCGCTTCCGAGAGCTTCGGCTTCGACGACGGCCGGCTGAAGACCGCGGATTTCAACACCCACGCCGGCTTCGGCCTGCGCGGCGTTTCGGGCGAGACCACCGCTTTCGCCCAGGCCAACGAACTGAGCGAGGCCGCGATCCGCCGCGCCGCCGAGACGATGGCGGTGCTCGATCCGGCCAGGGGGCCGCGCCCCGGCCCGCCGCGACGGACCAACGCCACGCTCTACACCGATGCCGATCCGCTCTCGCTGATCCCGTTCGCGAGGAAGGTCGCCCTCTGCCAGCAGATCGACTCCGCCGCCCGCGCCCGCGATTCGCGCGTCGCCCAGGTCTCGGTGGCGCTGGCCGGTTCGTGGAGCGTGATCGACATCGTCCGCGCCGACGGCTTCGTCGCCCATGACGTGCGGCCTTTGGTGCGGCTCAACGTCCAGATCGTCGTCGAATCGGCAGGCCGCCGCGAGACCGGCTATCACGGCCTCGGCGGACGCTATCTCTACGACGAGCTGTTCGAGCCCCGGACCTGGAACCGCGCCGTCGACATCGCGCTCGCCCAGGCCTTGGTGAACCTCGAATCGGTCGCCGCGCCGGCCGGCGAAACGACGGTCGTGCTCGGCCCGGGCTGGCCCGGCATCCTGCTGCACGAGGCGATCGGCCATGGTCTCGAGGGCGATTTCAACCGCAAGGGAACCTCGGCTTTCTCCGGCCGGATCGGCGAGCGGGTGGCGGCGCCCGGCGTCACCGTGATCGACGACGGCTCGATCGGCGACCGGCGCGGCTCGCTCACCATCGACGACGAGGGCACGCCGACCCAGCGCAACGTGCTGATCGAGGACGGCATCCTCAAGGGCTATATCCAGGACCGGCTCAACGCGCGGCTGATGGGCGTCGCGCCGACCGGCAACGGGCGCCGCGAGAATTTCAGCCACGCGCCGATGCCGCGAATGACCAACACCTTCATGCTGGGCGGCAAGGACGACCCGCGCGAGATATTGGCGCGCGCGAAGAACGGCATCTACGCCAAAAGCTTCGGCGGCGGGCAGGTCGACATCACCAGCGGCAAGTTCGTCTTCTCCTGCACCGAGGCCTATAAGATCGAGAACGGTCGATTGGGCGCGCCGATCAAGGGCGCGACCCTGATCGGCGACGGCCCGACCGTGCTCACCCGGGTGGCGGCGATCGGCGACGACATGGCATTGGATGAGGGCGTCGGCGTCTGCGGCAAGGGCGGCCAGTCGGTCCCCGCCGGCGTCGGCCAGCCGACCTTGCTGATCGAAGGGATCACGGTCGGCGGCACCGCCGCGTGAACCAGAATCAGGTCCAGGCTGTTCTCGGCTTCTGGTTCTCCCATGGTTGGGACGATTGGTGGAAGCCCAGCCCCGATTTCGACGCCGAGATCGAAAAGCGCTTCGCGCCTTTATGGGAACGGCAACGCGAGAACGTGCCGGAGCATTTTCTCGGCTCGGCCGAGGAGGCGCTGGCCGCGGTGATCCTGTTCGACCAGTTCCCGCGCAACATGTTCCGCGGCGATGCCGCCCAGTTCGCGACCGACCCGCTGGCGCTGGCCGTCGCCAGGCGCGCGGTCGAGCGCGGCTATGATGACGGCATGACGCCGGATCGGCGCGGCTTCCTCTATATGCCGTTCCAGCACAGCGAAGATCTGCGCGACCAGCTCCAGTCGCTGCTGCTGTTCACCGCGCTCGGCAATGCCGAGCAGCTCTCCTACGCCCGCAAGCACCACGAGGTGATCGAACGGTTCGGCCGCTTTCCCCACCGCAATGCGGTATTGGGCCGCAAGCCGACCGCGATCGAAGCGGCGGCGGGCGATGTCGTGCCCTGGTGATGGCACTGGTCGAAATCGCCTCCTATCCCGATCGGATCGCCGCGGAGATCGCCTGCGGCCATCTCCGGTCGGAGGGTGTCCATGCCATCGTCTTCGATGCCGGCCTCTCCAGCCTTGGCCTCGGCGCGATGGCGCCGGCGCGGGTAATGGTCGACGAAGACGATTGCGAGGCGGCCGCCAGGCTGCTCAGCGCCGCAGATGAGGGCGAAGCGCGCTGAGGTTGTAGCCCGCGGCCGCGGCGCGGGCGATGATCGCCTCTCCATCCATGCCCCGGCGCGCCAAAGCGAGCGCCCACAAATGGGTCGAGCGGGTGCCCGATCGGCAGAAGAGGAGCAGCTTGCCCTCCGCCTCTTCCATCACCGCGCACAGGGCGGCGACCTGCTCGGGATCGATCCCGCCGGCGATCGGGATGTCGTGATAGCGCAGCCCGGCGGCGCGGGCCGCCGCCCCGATCTCATCGGCGGCGGGCTGGCCGGGTTCCTCGCAATCGGGTCGGTTGTTGACGATCGTCTTCACCCCGGCGGCGACGGCCTCGGCGATATCGCCGGGCCGGATCTGGCCGGCGACCAACGTGACATCGTCGAGTGCGCGCAGGATCATTCCGGCTCCCAGGCCGCGATCACCTCGATGAAGGCCGCGCCGTAGCGCGCGAGCTTCGCTTCGCCGACGCCGGAGACGCGCGCCAGCGCGTGGAGCGTGGTCGGCCTCAATTCGGCCATCTCCCGCAAGCTGCTGTCGTGGAAGATGACATAGGGCGGCACGCTTGCTTCGGCGGCGAGTTCGCGGCGGCGGGCGCGGAGCGCCTCGAACAGGGGATCGTGCGGATATTCCTCGGACTTGCGGTCGCGGCGGCGCGTCCGCCTGGGCGGCAGCACGATCTCGACCTTCTCGCCGCCCTTCAGGATCGGTTTGGCGCCGGGCCCGAACGAGAGGCCGCCGAAATCGTCGGCCCGCAAGGCGTCGCGGGCCATCAGGGCGCGGGCCACGGGCTTAACCAGCGCCAGCTCGTCGGCGTCGGCGATGCCGAACACGCTGAGCCGGTGATGCCCGAAATTATGGACCTTGTCGGTTTCGCGTCCGGCCAGCACGTCGGTCAGATGGCCGATGCCGAAGCGCATCTCGGTGCGGTAGGCGGCGGACAGGAGCTTTTGCGCGGTCGTGGTCGCGTCGATCGCCTGCGGGGCTTCAAGGCAATTGTCGCAATTGCCGCAGGCGGGCGGCGGGTCCTCGCCGAAATGGCGCAGCAGGATGAAGCGGCGGCAGCCCGCGGTCTCGACCAAAGTCGCCAGCGCGTTCAGCCGTTCGCGCTCGCCGGCGCGGCGGCTTTCCTCGACCTCGGTCTCGATGCGGCGGCGGGCGCGCGAGAAGTCCTCGGCGCCCCAGAACAGCCAGGCCTCGGCCGGCTCGCCGTCGCGCCCCGCGCGGCCGGTCTCCTGATAATAGGCCTCGATCGATTTGGGCAGGCCGGCATGGGCGACGAAGCGGACATCGGGCTTGTCGATGCCCATGCCGAAGGCGATGGTGGCGACCATCGCCATCTCCTCGGACTTCACGAACGCCGCCTGGTTGCGCGCCCGGACGGGCGGCTCGAGCCCGGCATGATAGGGCAGCGCCGGCCGGCCCGTCGCGGCCAGCTGCTCGGCCAGCTTCTCGGTCTTGTCGCGGCTCGGCGCGTAGACGATGCCGGGCCCCGGCTGCTCGGCGAGCAGCGCCTTCAATTGCCCGGCCACCCCGTCGCGCGGGCGGACATGGTAGCGGATGTTGGGCCGGTCGAAGCCGGCGAGGATGAGGCCGTCAGTGGGGATGCCGAGCTGGACCAGGATGTCCTCGCGCGTGCGCTCGTCCGCCGTCGCGGTCAGCGCCAGCCGGGGCACATCCGAGAAAGCGTCGAGCAGCGGCAGCAGCAACCGGTAGTCCGGCCTGAAGTCATGGCCCCACTCGCTGACGCAATGCGCCTCGTCGATCGCGATCAGCGCCAGCGGGATGCGGGCGATGAGGTCGCGAAAACCCGGCCCCGTCGCCCGTTCGGGCGCGACATAGAGCAGCTCGAGCTCGCCCCGCTTGAGCCGCTCGACCGTCTCGGCGCGGTTGCTGTCCGCCGAGGTCAGAGCCGCCGCCCGAAGCCCGAAAGCCTCGGCGGCGCGAATCTGATCGTGCATCAGCGCGATCAGTGGCGAGATGACCAGCGCGGTCCCGTCCAGCGCCAGCGCGGGGACCTGGTAGCAGAGCGACTTGCCCGCCCCGGTCGGCATCACGGCGAGCGTTCGCGCGCCGGCCATGACCCGGCCGATCACCTGCTCCTGGACGCCGCGAAAGTCCTGGAAGCCGAAGGTGTTGCGGAGAATCGAGAGAGGCGTGCTCACGGCGCTTCTGAAATCTTCAGGAAGACCGAAGGCGAGTCGCATGGCCTCGCTTTAGCCGGAACAAAGAAAGAACACCAAATCATTCCGCCGCCTGCGCTTCTTCAGCCTCGCGCTCGCTCTGCTGACGCGTCCACATATCAGCATAAAGGCCGTTCTTGCGCAGCAATTGCGCGTGGGTGCCGCGCTCGGCGACGCGGCCCTGATCGAGGACGACGATCTGGTCGGCGTCGACGACCGTGGAGAGACGGTGGGCGATGACGATGCAGGTGCGTTGCGCGGCGGCGTAGTGGAGTGTTTCCAGTATCGCCGCCTCGGTGCGGCTGTCGAGCGCGCTGGTCGCCTCGTCGAGGATCAGGATCGGCGGATCCTTCAGGAGGGTGCGGGCGATGGCGACGCGCTGCTTCTCGCCGCCCGACAGCTTGAGGCCGCGCTCGCCGACCATCGATTCGTAGCCTTTGGGCAGCTCCATCACGAAATCGTGGATCGCGGCGCCCTTGGCGGCGGCCTCGATCTCGGCCTGGGTGGCGCCGTCGCGGCCGTAGCCGACATTGTAGCCGATCGTGTCGTTGAACAGCACCGTGTCCTGCGGGACGATGCCGAGCGACGCGCGCAGGCTCGCCTGGGTGACCTGGGCGATGTCGCGGCCGTCGATCGTGATCCGCCCCGCGGTGGGCTCGTAGAAGCGGAACAGCAGCCGCGACAGGGTCGATTTGCCCGCGCCCGACGGTCCCACGACCGCGGTCATCGTTCCCGGCTTCACCTCCAGGTCGATGCCCTTCAATATCTCCCTGCCCGCCTCGTAGGCGAAACGCACGTCCTCGAAGCGGACGAGGCCGGCGGCGACCTTGAGATCGGGCGCGCCGGGCGCGTCCTCGATCTCCGCCCTGGTGTCGACGACGTCGAACATCGCCTCCATGTCGATCAGGCCCTGGCGGATGGTGCGGTAGACCCAGCCGAGCATGTCGAGCGGCCGGAACAGCTGCATCAGCAGCGTGTTGACCAGCACGACGTCGCCGGCGGTGAAGGCGCCGCGGCTCCAGCCCCAAACCGTATAGGCCATCGCGCCCGCCATCATCAGGTTGGTGATCAGCGCCTGGCCGATATTGAGCCCGGCGAGCGAGGTCTCGTTGCGGACCGCGGCTCGGGCGTATGCGCCCATCGTCTCGCCATAGCGCCGCCCCTCGCGGTCCTCGGCGTTGAAATATTTGACCGTCTCGTAGTTCAGGAGCGAGTCGACGGCGCGGGCGATCGCCTGGTTGTCGACCTCGTTCATCTCGCGCTGCAGCTTCGCGCGCCATTCGGTGATGGTGCGGGTGAACCAGATGTAGAGGACGACCATGATGAGCGTCGCTATCACCAGCCCGGAGCCGAACTTGACGCCGAAGATGATGCAGATCGCGGCCAATTCGATGATCGTCGGCGCGATGTTGAAGAGCAGGAAATAGAGCATCATGTCGATGCTCTTGGTGCCGCGCTCGACGATCTTGGTGAGCGCGCCGGTGCGCCGTTCGAGGTGGAAGCGCAGCGACAGCCGGTGAATGTGGCGGAACACGCTCTCCGCCAAACGCCGGGCGGCGTCCTGCCCCACCTTCTCGAAAATGGCGTTGCGGGCATTGTCGAACAGGACGCCGCCGAAGCGGGCGGCGGCGTAGGCCGCGACCAGGGCGATGACGAGCCCGGCCGCCTCGTCCATGCCCGCGGACATGCGATCGATTATCGCCTTGTAGGCGAAAGGCATGACGAGCGTCGCGCCCTTGGCGGCGAAGACCAGGATCACCGCGAAGACGACTCGCGCCTTCAGCCCCGGCGCGCCGGCGGGCCAGAGATAGGGAAGGAATCGCCGCAGCGGGCCAAAGCCCGGATCGGGCTTCCCCGCCGCTTCCGTCGCATCGTTCGCCATCTTGGTCGCTAGATAGGCGAGCGGCCGCCCAATCCCAAGTAACGGCTGCGGAACATTAGGAACCCGGGGCCCGCCTGCGCATTGGGCCCACTTGAGGAGCGGGACGTGGAACCTGTACTGTTCGTGATGGCGATATTGGGGTGCGGCGAGAGCGACGCCCCGTGCCGCGAGGTCCGTATCGACCAGGCCCGCTACCGCAGCGAGGCCGCCTGCGTGGCCGCGACCGAAGCGGCGCTGATGCGCCACGACGATCTCGTCTTCCCGGCGGTCGTCGCCCAGTGCCGCCCCGCCGGGGCGCGGCCGGCGGCATTGCGCGGCAGCGAGGTCATGATGCCGGCGCCGCGTCCGATCGCGCCGCCGCGCTACGCCACCGCCCGCCTGCCTAGATCGTCCCGCTGATCGCGAGCGTGAAGACGGGGCCGTAGAAGCGGTCCCGGTCCTCGGTGAACAGCACGTTGCTGTTGGTGCCGTTGCGCCGCCCGTCGAAGAAGGTGCGGCTGAAGCTTTCGTTGGTGCCGAGCAGATTGTCGACGCTGGCGCGGACCGTCAGCCCCATCACATCCTTATGCTCGACGAACAGGCCGAGGCTGCCGGGCGTGTCGAGGAAGTGGAAACGCTGGTCGAGGCGGAAGCCGGGCGACTGGCGGTATTGGAAGGCGGTCGCGCCATAGGCCCATTGCGAGCCGGGAATGTCGTGGCGGAGCGTGATGTCGATCTGCCGGGTCATGTTCTCGTTGATCGGCCGCCGCCGGCCGGTCAGAGCGTCGGTCAGGCTGGTCTTCTGGAATTGCAGGTTCATGTCGAGCTTGGCGCCGCGCCAGCCGATCGGGTCGAAGTTGAACGTGCTCGTCCATTGCAGGCCGTAGAGGGTCGCCGTGCCGTCGAGATTGCCCGGCGCCTGCCCGGCCGCGCCGATCGGGACGATGTCGACGACATCGGTGATCAGCCGACCGTAGAGACGGGCCGTCACCGTGCCCCAGGGGCCGAGATTGCGGGTCGCCTGGATCTGCGCGTCCCAGCTTTGCGGCGGCACCAGATTGGCGTTGCCGGCATTGGTGGTGCCGCCGCTCACGTTCGCCGAAGCGACGAAATCGAAGAAGTTGAGCTGGCCCACCGCGCGCTCGATCCGGGCGCTGAGGTCGAGCCCGGGCATCGGCCGCCAGGCGAGGTTGAGGAAACCCTTGGGCCGGTAGAAGGTGCGGTCTAGGCCGCCGGCACCCTGCTGCACGAGGTTTGAATATTCGCCCCCGACGGCGGCCTGCAACGTCAGCGTCGGCGACAGCGGCCGCCCGTAAGTAAGGATCGCCTCGGCCCGCCGCTCCTCGACGGTCGCCACTGCGTTGGGGAAAGGGATGGGTACGAAATCGCCCGCGGCATCGAGCGAGAACAGGCCGTTCTCCACGTCGAGCTGGTTGATCGCGCCTTCCAGAGAGACCTGCCAGTCGTTGCGCCCGCCGCGCCAGCGATATTCGGCGCGGGCGATGGTCTCGGTCTCGTCGGCGGTCTGGGTGAAGCGGTCGCCCTGGGTGGGGCGGCCGTCCGCGAAGCTTTGGGTCAGCGTCTGCCGATAGGGGCTGTGCTCGAAGCGCCTGAGGCCGATCAGCTTCAGCCGGCCGCCGCCGAGGCCGAATTCGTAGTCGCCGCCGAACTCGTAATTATATTCGCGCTCGCGCTCGCGCAGGATTCGGACGCGGTCCGGCTGGCCCGGACCGGAGCGCAGCGAATCCTCGCCGAGGTCGAGATGAAACAGGCCGAAGGCGGCATTGGCGTTGAGGATCGAGCCGTCGCCGAAGGCGCGGCGGATCGAGCCCGACAGGCGCGGCGCCTCCTCGTTGACGAACAGCACCTCGTCGCGGCGGTCGAGGAGGTTGCCGAGCGGCGTCGTCACCAGCTCCGGCCCGGCATTGCCGTTGCGCCGGCTCTGGTTGCGCAGGCTCAAAGTATATTGGGTGCCGCCCAGCGAGCCGTTGATCGAGGCCTCGCCGTCGAGCAGCCGCGCCGGCGTCCGCCGCGCCCGGATCTGCGGCCGCCAGACGAAATTGCCGGAAAGGCCGCGCGAAAGGGTGATCACGTTCGCCACCTGCCCGGTCAGGCCGGAAATGTTCAGCGTCGCGCCGTCGACGACCTCGATCCGGGCGACGTTGCTGGCGCTGATCCGGCCGAGCTCGGTGAAGATGTCGGTCGATTTGCCGGAGAAGCGCTCGCCGTTGATCAGGACGTTGCCGGTCGCCTGGCCGAGGCCGCGCCGCTCGGTGTCGGCCTCGTCGATGGCAAAGCCCGGCACGTTGTTCAGCATGTCGAGCGCGCTCCGAGGCGCGAACCGGGCGAAGTCGGCGGGCGTGTAGGTGCGCGCGCCCTGGACGTTCGCGGTCTCGGTCGCGACCGGCGGCGGCGCATCGCCCGTGGCAGGCGTTTCGGCGGGGGGAGCCGCCGTCGGCTCGGGATCCTGCGCCAGCGCCGGCGCGGCCGAGCCGAGCAGGACGAGCAGCAGCGCCTGGCGGCCGTGGCGGACCGCGTTCAACCGCGACATTTTTGGATACCCTCCCTTGGGCCGTCGTCCCCTACGGCGGTTGCGACCGATACGCGCTACATTTGTAGCACTACAATTGGCCCGTCAAGCTGAACGCCAGCCTAACGGCGGGCTCCCGACGGAACGGCTTTTCGATAAAGCGGTTTTTCGTTTCGACCAAGGCGAGGAAAATTCAGCATGGCCGATACCGAAACCGTCGAAATGATCCACGAGGACGATCTCCCCGGCCACGAGAGCAAGCTCGAGCCCAAACCCGACTGGGAGCCCAGATATAAGGGCTCGGGCCGGCTCGAGGGCAAGGTCGCTTTGATCACCGGCGCCGACAGCGGCATCGGCCGGGCGGTCGCTGCGCTGTTCGCGCGCGAGGGGGCCGACATCGCCATCCTCTATCTGTGCGAGCATGACGACGCGGCGAAGACCAAGGAGATCGTAGAAGGCGAGGGCCGCAAGGCGCTGACCATCGCCGGCGATCTCGGCGACAAGGACTTTTGCGGCAAGGCGGTGAAGGAGGTCGTCCAGAAGCTCGGCGGGATCGACGTCCTGGTCAACAATGCCGGCGAGCAGCATGCCGACAAGGACATCACCGACATTACCGAGGAGCAGCTGAAGCGCACCTTCCAGACCAACATCTTCTCGATGTTCTTTTTGACGCAGGCGGCACGGCCGCATCTGAAGAAAGGCGCGGCGATCGTCAACTGCACCTCGGTCACCTCCTATCAGGGCTCGGAAGAGCTGCTCGACTACAGCGCGACCAAGGGCGCGATCACGTCCTTCACCCGAGCGCTCTCCGAGAACCTGATCGGCGACGGAATCCGCGTAAACGCGGTCGCACCAGGACCGATCTGGACTCCCCTCAACCCCTGCGGCGGCGCCTCGGAAGAGAAGATCAAGACGTTTGGGGAGAGCACGCCAATGGGCCGCCCCGGCCAGCCCAACGAGGTCGCGCCGTCATTCCTGTTCCTTGCCTGCGAGGATTCGAGCTACATGTCGGGGCAGGTCCTCCATCCCAATGGCGGGACGATCGTCGGCAGCTAGACCCCCGGCGGCGGGCGCAATATAGCGTCCGGGTGGAAGAGGGGAGGCGGATATGCGCGGCTTGCTTGCGGTGATCCTGGGCGTCGTGGTTGCGCTCGCCGTCCAGACCGGCGCGGATTGGGTCGCCAACCAATTCTATCCGGCCGCGATCACCGACATGTGGGACCGTGGCCAGATCAGCGAAGCCTATGCGGCGCGTCCCGTTGGCGCGCTGCTGATCGGTATCCTGGGCTTTTTCCTCGCCGGGCTGATCGGCGGCTATGCGGGAAAGCGGGTCGCCGGCCGGGACTGGGCCGCCTGGGTCCCGGCGGCGGTGCTGGCGCTGATGGCGCTGCTCATCGTCTTCAGCTTCCCGATCCAGACCTGGGCCGCCTTCGCCATGTTGATCGCCCCGCTGATCGGCGGGCTGATCGCCAACCATCTCGTCGCAACGCAGGAGCCGGCGGAAGCCGTCGTCGCCCCCGACACGGATACGTGAGCATCGCAGCTTCCGCGCCTTCTGGCCTTACTATCTGCGCGAGCACAGCCGGCCCAGGACGCGCGCGCTCCATTATGTCGGCACCAGCCTCGTCGTTCTGATCGCCGTCGCGGCGCTCGTCACCGGCAGCTGGTGGCTGCTCGCGGCGTTGCCGGTCGCGGGATGAGCAAGATCGCCATGCCCCCGGCATGGCTGCGACTTGCGGGGCAAGTCGCACTTGCTCATGGCTTCGCCTGGGCTGCCCATGCCGCGGTCGAGCCCAACCGGCCGCCACCTTCACCTATCCCTTATGGTCGCTCGCCGTCGATTTCCGCATGTGGGGATTGTGGCTGACGGGCCGTCTCGGCCCCGAACTGGAGCGTGCCCGGGTCGGCGAGGAGCCGGACGCCCGGAATCGGGCATAACGTCCGTATCCGAACGCCAAGAATTGGCGAAAATCGCCGCTACTTGGCGCTCGCCATCCCGCCCGAATTCTCATGTCTGTCAAATAATGGCGATTTTCCGCCACTTTTTCCATTTGGCACGGTGTCTGCAGAACTGCTGGCATGGCCGAGGGATGGTCCCGAAGCCAAGGTTCAGGAGACAGACAATGACGCTTTCGTACAACATCCAGCAGCTGGCCCTCTCGGTCATCGGCGCCCTGGTTGCCAGCAGCCTGTTCATTTCCGCGGCGGTGGGCCCGGTTCCGATCATCTGATCGGGCCGGCCTTCCGACCTTCCATCTCAATCGAATTTCAGGATCACGACCATGTCCACCTACGCCCTCGACAAGAGCAACGCCAAGGCGCTCGGCGTGTGCGCCGGCCTCGCCCGCAGCACCGGCTGGGACCCGCTCGTCGTCCGCGTCGGCGCGGTCGCCGCCACCTTGCTCGTGCTCGGCCCGATCGCGATCGTCATCTATCTCGCCACCGCCTGGCTGGCCGAGAGCCGCTAGGAACCTCTCAGCGGCAGGCACAGGCCAAGGATCGCAAGCGCCACCGCCGAGACGATCAGCGCGACCAGCGCCAGCTGCGCCGCCTCTTGTCCCCCTCCAAGCTTATCTCCGCCGCCCGCGCGCGCTGACGCGCAACGCCTGCATCGCCGGCCGCACCTCGTAGAGGAACAGGACCAGGCCGAGGAATGCGCGGGCCTAGATCAATGGCCTGACAGCGCCCGCCGCAGCCCGTATCAACAGGTCATGGCGCCGGTACGAGCGTCGCGGGAGGATATCGATGGCTGAGGCGCGACGGCCGTTCTGGCGGACGCTCTATTTCTGGGTGCTGGTCGGGATCGCGCTCGGCGTGCTGGTCGGCTGGCTCTTCCCCGCCTGGGGCGAGGCGCTCGAGCCGCTCGGCACGGGCTTCATCAAGCTCGTCAAGATGATCATCCCCCCGGTCATCTTCCTCACCGTGGTGACCGGCATCGCCGGCATGGCCGATTTGAAGGCGTTCGGCCGCGTCGGCCTCAAGGCGCTCGTCTATTTCCTCACCGTCTCGACGCTGGCGCTCGCCATCGGCCTCATCGTCGCCAATATCGTCCGGCCCGGTGCCGGGCTCGGCATCGATCCCCGCACGCTCGATCCCGCCGCGGTCGCCAGCTATGTCGAAGCAGCGCACGACCAGAACGTCACCGGCTTCGTCCTCGCCATCGTCCCGGACACTTTGATCAGCGCCTTCACCTCGGGGCAGATCCTCCAGGTGCTGTTCGTCTCGCTCCTGTTCGGGATCGCGCTGGCGCTGCTCGGGGAGAAGGGCGGGCGGCTGCTGGAAAGCCTGAAGACGCTGACCGCGATCACGTTCCGGATGGTCCATATCCTGATGTACCTCGCGCCGCTGGGCGCGTTCGGGGCGATGGCCTTCACCGTCGGCAAATACGGGATCGGCGCGCTTGCCAGCCTGGCGGCGCTGATCGTCACCTTCTACGCGACCTCCCTCCTGTTCGTGCTCGTCGTGCTCGGGCTGATCGCGCGTGCCGCCGGCTTTTCGATCTTCGGCCTGATTCGCTACATCAAGGACGAGCTGCTGCTGGTGCTCGGCACCTCGTCCTCCGAAAGCGCGCTGCCGCTGCTGATCGAGAAGCTCGAGCGGGCCGGCTGCCCCAAGCCGATCGTCGGCCTGGTCGTGCCGACCGGCTATTCGTTCAACCTCGACGGCACCTGCATCTACATGTCGCTCGCGGCCCTGTTCATCGCCCAGGCTTGCGGGATCGAATTGTCGTTCGGGCAGCAGATGGCGCTGATGGGGGTCGCGATCGTCTCGTCCAAGGGCGCGGCCGGAGTCACCGGATCGGGCTTCATCGTGCTTGCCGCGACGTTGCAGGTCGTGCCTTCGGTGCCCGTCGCCGGCATGGCGCTGATCCTCGGCGTCGACCGCTTCATGAGCGAGTGCCGGGCGCTGACCAACTTCATCGGCAACGCGGTGGCGACCATCGTCGTCGCGCGGTGGGAGCGCGCGGTCGATCCGGCCCAGCTCCGCGCCGCCTTCCGCGGCGAAGGTGGCGACCTCACCGAAAGCGAGAGCGACGCGCTCCAGATCGAGGGGCGGAGCGACGTTCCCGCAGAAGGCCGTCGAACAGCTTAGTCGGTGGCCTGGTCGCAGCCCGCCCGCGTCGGCTCGCGCCAGCAGCGGATCGCGCTGCCGATCGCCGTCTCGGCCGGCGCGGCGCCGGAAAAGCCATATTCCAGAATCAAGGTATCGGGGCCCTGTTCGGCATCGTCATAGACGATCGGATCGACCGCGCCAGCGGTGTTGCGGACGAGCAGCCGGGAGAAGGCACGGAGATCGGCGGCGCGCAGCGCACCCGAACCGCAGAGCCGAGCGGCGGCGGCGGCGAAGTTCGCGGCGGTTTCGCGGGCCAGCCGATCGGCATCGCCGGTGAAGCTGTCGGCGTCCGCCTCGGGCCTGAGCGCGCTGCCGCAGCCGCCGGCGTCCTGCGTGGCGTCAGCCGAGGGCGCGGCGACGCCGGCAAGGCTGCCTGCGGCCAGCAGGGCGACAAGGGCGATACGCATTTGACCGTCTCCCCGGATATGGGTCGTTCCCCCAGCCTAGCAGCGGCCGGCGGCGCGGCCAATGGCGGCTGGCGGGGCCGGGCGTTTGCGCCTATCGTTCCGGCGCAATCCGCATGGGAGTCCCGACGATGCGCGTCCTCGCCCCGCTCCTCGCCTTGGCGCTCGCCCTGCTGCCGACGGCCGCCGTCCCGGCGCTGCCGGAGGGCGCTCGAGCGCCCGATTTCACCACCAGCGGCGCTCTCGCCGGCCGGCCGTTCCGCCTGCGCCTGCGCGAGCAGTTGCGGCACGGGCCGGTGGTGCTCTATTTCTACCCGCAAGCCTTCACCGGCGGCTGCACGATGGAGGCGCGCGCCTTCTCGGAAGCGGCGCGCGACTTCCGCCGCGCCGGCGCCCGCGTGATCGGCCTGTCGGCCGACGATTACGACACGCTGCGCCGCTTCTCGGTCGAAGGCTGCCGCAGCGCTTTCCCGGTGGCGACCGCGAGCCAGGCGACGATCCGCGCCTACGACGTGGCGCTCAACGACGGCACCCCGCGCTCGAACCGGACGTCCTTCGTGATCGCCCCCGACGGCCGGATCATCTACGCCCATAGCGAGCTCGACTGGCGCAACCACGTCGCCAACACGCTCGCGGCGGTGCGCGAATGGCGGGCGCGGCAGCGCCGCCGCTAGGTCGCGATGGGGGACGCGGTCAGGCTCCACGAAAGCTGGCTGGACCCGCTCGCGGCGGAGTTCGCCAGCCCCTACATGCAGGCGCTGAAGTCCTTCCTGGTCGCGGAGAGGCAGGCCGGCAAACGCGTCTTCCCCAAGGGCGGGGAATGGTTCGCGGCGCTCGACCTGACCCCGCTCGACAAGGTCCGCGTCGTCATCCTCGGCCAGGACCCCTATCACGGGCTCGGCCAGGCGCACGGCCTCTGCTTCTCGGTGCGACCCGGCGTGCAGCCGCCGCCGAGCCTCGTCAACATCTACAAGGAGCTCGAGGCCGATCTCGGCGTCCGCCCGGCGCGGCACGGCTTCCTCGAACATTGGGCGCGGCAGGGCGTGCTGCTCTTGAACAGCGTGCTGACCGTCGAGATGGGCCGCGCCGCCTCGCACCGCGAGCGCGGCTGGGAGCGTTTCACCGACGCCGTCATCCGCCTGGTCGCCGCCCGTCCCGATCCGGTCGTGTTCATGCTCTGGGGCAGCTACGCGCAGAAGAAGGCCGCGTTCGTGAAGAGCATCAGCGAGGGCGGCCATCACCTCGTTCTCAGGGCGCCGCACCCCTCGCCGCTCTCCGCGCATAGCGGCTTCTTCGGTTGCCGCCATTTTTCCAGGGCCAATGAATTCCTGGCCGCGCGCGGGCTGACGCCGATCGAATGGGCGCTGCCGGGCGCGTGACCGGGCCGGGCCTGGAGCGCTTCGTCGCGGCTCAGGCGAGCACCTATGCGACGGCGCTCGACGAGCTCAGGCGCGGGCGCAAGCAGAGCCACTGGATGTGGTTCGTCTTTCCCCAGATTGACGGCCTCGGCACCAGCCCGACGGCGCGCTTCTACGCGATCGCCTCGGCCGAAGAGGCGCGCGCCTATCTCGCCCATCCGCTGCTGGGCGTCCGGCTCCGGGAATGCGCCGAAGCCCTGCTCGTCCATCGCGGCGGCGGCGCCCGGGCGATTTTCGGACCGGTCGATGCGCGCAAGCTCCGCTCCTCGATGACGCTGTTCGAGGCGGTGGCGGCCGATTCGGCGCCGTTCGCAGCGGTGCTCGACGCCTTTTGCGACGGCGCGCGCGATGCGGTGACTCTGGGCCTGCTGAGCAAGGCCGAAGCCGAATAGGCTATCCGGCCGAATGCGGTGGATAAGGCGGCCAACTATCATGTTGCTCGGCCGCGTCCGAACGTTTAGTCTCGTTGAACCATAAGTCTTTTTTCGACTCGCCCTAAAAAAGGGGCGCTCACTGGGGGGAACCAGATGTGAGCGAATTGGAAGCAGTCGTAAACCAAACCTTGTCGGCGCTCGAGCGCCTGATGAAAATGTTCGCGCTCGAAAGAATATTGTACCTCGTCTGCTCGGTCGTTTCCTTTGTCCTCCTGATCGTTTGTCTGTGGGGCCTGATCAGCACCGGCCAGGTCTCGGTCCCCCAGCTGTCGATGATATTCGGCGCGACCGGCCTGATCGCGGCGTCTGCCGCGCGCGTCTCCTATTTCCTCAACAAGTCGTTCGACCTGATCTCGTCGATCATCCAGCACCTGATCAAAATGCAGAAAACCGGCGAAGACAAATGAGCGACGACCGCGCCAAGCCGCCCGGCTTCTCCGGCCTCGACGAGATACCCGAGATCCTTCGCCAGTTCCAAAGATCGAGCCGCCGGGCATTGCCGATGATGATATTGGGCCTGCTGGCGACGGTCGCCGCGGCGGGCATCGGCATCTACTACATCGTCAACCTTTCCTCCGACCTTGCCGAGACCAGGGACCAGTTGCGGAGAACGACGACCGAGCTCGATCGGGCGAATGCGAACTTGCGCTCGGCCGGGGTCGCGCTCGAGCGCGCGCGCGCCGTCGTGCCGCAAGGGGAGCGCCGGGAAATCGACGCCGCGCTGAGCGAGGTGCAGCAAAGCGCGACCAATTTGGAGACCGCCTCCGCCTCGCTGCAACAGGCCACCGATCGCCTGCCCGAAACCGGGACCGAGGCGGGGGAGCAGACCTGGTTCGCCGTCGTCGGCAGCTATGGCATTGACGACGCCGGGCTGGGGCTGGCGCGGGATCAGCTGCGGCGGCAGGGAGGAAGCCGCTGCCTCGAGATCAGGCGGACCAGAATCGTCAGCAACAATTATGCGGTGGTGCTCGGCGGGCCCGGAGATCGGGAGACCGCGCGTGCCAATGTCGCCCTGGCGCGCCAGCTCGCGCCCGACGCCTATGTTCAGCTGAATCGGGAGTGGGAGCTGGTCGCGCGCTCCCCGGGTTGCGGGGAATCGCCGGCCGCCGCGGCGAACTGAACCAGGTCCCACAGATTGCCGTAGAGGTCCTCGAACACCGCGACCGTGCCGTAGCCCGCCTCCTTCGGCTCGCGGACGAACCTGATCCCTTTGGCGCTCATCGCCTCATAGTCGCGGCGAAAGTCGTCGGTCGCGAGGAACAGGAAGACGCGCCCGCCCGCCTGGTTGCCGATGAACGCTTCCTGCTCCGATGTCGCCGCGCGGGCGAGGAGGAGCGAGGTCCCGGGCGAGCCGGGCGGGGCGACCAGCACCCAGCGCTTGTCCTGCTTAGGCTGGGGCTCGTCGGCGGCCAGGGTGAAGCCGAGCAGGTCCGTGAACCAGGCGATCGCCTCGTCATAATCGCGGACGACGAGAGCGACGTGGGCGAGGGACTGGGGCATGATCGTCTCCGCTTCGATTGGCCGGGCCGCGGCCGCAAGCCCCTTCCCCTTAGGCCATGGCGGACGCGAATGTGCGGGCTTTCGCGTCCCGAAACGGGTAAGGCTCGCCGCCGGCATGCAGCCGCAGGAGGGTGAGGAATATGGCGAAGGGCCAGAAGAAATCGAACAAGGAGATCCGCAAGCCCAAGGCGGACAAGCCCAAGAAGAATGCGTCCAACCCGTCGTCCAAGGGGCTGATCAAGGACGCCGGCCGCTGATCGGACGGGACTGCGGCCCGGCTCGTGCTGTCGTACGGACAGCTCGGTTCCTTGAGCCGCACCAAGGGAATGAGCCGGCCCCGTCAAACGGCTAGGCTCCGGTCGCGGATCCCCTGGCCCGCCAGGCATGTCCAGGCGACGGCGGCGATGTCGCGCTCGGCGAGCTGTTGACGAAGGACTTCGCCGCGCAGAAACAGCAAGGCGATGGCCGATACAATCGACAAAGCAGGGCTGCAGATCGCCGCTACGCTGGCGCGCTTTCTCGAGGAGGACGCGCTACCCGGAACGGGGATCGAACCGGACGCCTTCTGGCGCGGCATGGCTGACATCTATGCCCGCTTCGTGCCCGTCAACCGGGCGCTGCTGGCGATTCGCGATTCGCTGCAGGCGAAGATCGATGCCTGGCACGACACGCACCCCGGCCGCCCGTTGGGCGACGCGTATCACGCGTTCCTGCGCGAAATCTTCTATCTCGTCGACGAGCCCGAACCCTTCACGATCGGGCCGATCAATGTGGACGACGAGGTCGCGCGCCTCGCCGGCCCGCAGCTGGTCGTGCCGGTGCTCAATGCGCGCTTCCTGCTGAACGCCGCCAACGCGCGCTGGGGCAGCCTTTACGACGCACTCTATGGCACCGACGCCATAGAAGGGCCCGAAGCGGGCAAGGGCTACGATCCCGCGCGAGGAGCGATGGTCATCGCCAGGGCCAAGGCCTTTCTCGACAGCGCGGTGCCGCTCGCTTCGGGGTCCTGGACCGATTTCGCGGGCGGCGATCCAATGCTCGCCGATCCCGCCCGGCTGGTGGGCCGGCGCGGGGCCAATCTGCTGTTGCGCAACAACGGCCTGCACATCGAATTGCTTATCGACCGCGATCACGCGATCGGCCGCGACGATCCGGCCGGGATCGCCGACATCGTGCTGGAGGCGGCGCTGACCACGATCGTGGACCTCGAGGATTCGGTGGCCGCGGTCGACGCCGAGGACAAGGTCGCGGCCTACGCCAACTGGCTCGGGCTGATGCGGGGCGATCTCGAGGCCAGCTTCGACAAAGGCGGCCGCGCCGTGACGCGGTCCCTGGAAGAAGACCGCGTCTATGAAGCGGCCGACGGCTCGGAGCTGGTGCTGCCCGGCCGCAGCCTGCTCTTCGTCCGCAATGTCGGGCATCTGATGACCACTCCCGCCGTCCTGCTTCCCGACGGAAGCGAGGCGCCCGAAGGAATCCTCGACGCCATCGTCACCACCCTGATCGCGCTTCACGACCTCAAGGACCGCGGCCGCTTCCGGAACAGCCGCGCGGGCTCGGTCTATATCGTCAAGCCGAAGATGCACGGGCCGGACGAGGCCGCCTTCACCGACCGCTTGTTCGACTCGGTCGAGGACATGCTCGGGCTCGACCGCCACACGCTCAAGGTCGGAGTGATGGACGAGGAGCGGCGGACGTCGGCCAATCTCGCCGCCTGCATCCAGGCGGTGAAGGACCGGGTCGTGTTCATCAACACCGGCTTCCTCGACCGGACCGGCGACGAAATCCACACGTCGATGCGCGCGGGCGCGATGGTCCCCAAAAGCGAGATGAAGGCGAGCGAGTGGATCCGCGCCTATGAAGACCGCAACGTGGCGATCGGGCTTGCCTGCGGCTTCACCGGCCGGGCGCAGATCGGCAAGGGCATGTGGGCGGCACCCGACCGGATGGCCGACATGGTCGAGCAGAAGATCGCGCATCCGCAGGCGGGCGCGAACACCGCCTGGGTTCCCAGCCCGACCGCGGCCGTGCTTCATGCGCTCCACTATCACGAAGTCGACGTGTTCGAGCGCCAGCATGCGCTGAAGGAACGGCCGCTTCCCGGCCTCGACCAGTTGCTCGCGATCCCGCTCGCGCCCGGCCGGAACTGGTCGGCGGAGGAGATCCGCCAGGAGCTGGACAACAACGCCCAGGGCATCCTCGGCTATGTCGTGCGCTGGATCGATCAGGGCGTCGGCTGCTCGAAAGTGCCGGACATCCACGATGTCGGCCTGATGGAGGATCGCGCCACCCTTCGAATCTCGTCCCAGCATATGGCGAACTGGCTGCTTCACGGCATCTGCTCGGCCGATCAGGTCGATGCCGCGCTGAGGAGGATGGCCGCCAAGGTCGATGCGCAGAATGCGGGCGATCCGCTCTATCGGCCGATGGCCGGCAACGAAGCGGCCAGCCTTGCCTTCCAGGCGGCGCGCGCGCTGGTTTTCGAGGGCGCCGCCCAGCCGAACGGCTATACCGAGCCGCTGCTCCACAGCTTCCGCCGGCAGTTGAAGAACCGGTCGGCTGGATGACGGAAGCTGAATCTGTCGGCATGCTCGAACGCCGTTTCGAGCTCAAAGCGCGGGGCAGCGACCTGCGCACCGAGATCCTCGCGGGCGTCACCACCTTCCTGACCATGGCCTATATCGTGCTGGTCAATCCGGCGATCCTGGGCCAGGCCGGAATGCCGGTCGCGGCCGTCGCGGCGGCGACCTGCCTCGCCGCCGGCTTCGCCAGCATCCTGATGGGGGCGAGCGCCAACATGCCGCTCGCGCTCGCGCCGGGCATGGGGCTCAACGCTTATTTCGCCTTCACCGTCGTCGGCGCGATGGGCGTGCCGTGGCAGGTGGCTTTGGGCTGCGTCTTCATCTCGGGCGTCGCCTTCCTGCTTCTCACCTTCGCCGGCATCCGCCAGCTGATTATCGCCGCCATCCCAACCTATCTCTTCGCCGCGGTGGCGGGCGGCATCGGCCTGTTCATCGGCTTCATCGGATTGAAGAACGCCGGCATCGTCGTCTCCAACGAAGCGACGTCGGTCGCGCTCGGCAATTTGCGCGCGCCGGGCGCCGCGCTGGCGCTGCTCGGCCTTGCGATCATCGCCGCGCTGGCGGCGTGGAAGGTCAAGGGCGCGATCCTGATCGGCATCCTCGCCACCACGCTCGCCGGCTGGGCGCTCGGCGTCGTCCGCTTCGAGCCGCAGCCCTACGACCTGACCGCGATCGCTCAGACCGCCTTCCAGCTCGACCTCGCCGGAGTCTTTTCGGGGCAATATGGGATCGGGCTGTTCGAGATCCTGTTCGTCTTCCTGTTCGTCGACCTGTTCGACAATATCGGCACCCTGGTCGGCGTGACCCGCCGCGCCGGCCTGATCGGCCCCGACGGCCGAATCCCGCGCCTCAACCGAATCCTCTTCACCGATTCGGTCGCCACCATGGCCGGCGCGCTCGCCGGCACCAGCACCGTCACCTCCTATGTCGAGAGCGCTGCGGGCGTGCAGGCAGGCGGGCGGACCGGGATCACCGCGATCGTCACCGGCCTCCTCTTCCTGCTGACGATGCTGGTCGCGCCCTACGCCCAGCTCGTCCCCCTCGCCGCGACCGCGCCCGCTTTGATCCTGGTCGGCGGCCTGATGATGGCGCCTTTGGTCGACATCGCCTGGGACGACCCCGAAGCCGCCATCCCCGCCTTCCTCACTGTCGCGATGATCCCCTTGACCTTCTCGATCGCCAACGGCCTCGCCTTCGGCCTCACCGCTTATGCGCTGATCAAGCTGGTGCGGGGGAAGATCAGGTGGACCGACTGGCTGCTGCTGGTGATCTCGGTGCTGTTCGTCGCGCGGTTCGTGTGGCTGTCGGCGGGGTGATCGGAGACACGCACCAGATCCCCAAATTGGGAGGGGTGTCTTCAAACCGACTTTGTGCGAACGGGCTGGTGCCAACGCACCGCCCTGAACCACAGCTCCTAGCCGATGACTTGGCCGAGGGCTTGCCACCTGTTGGCTTAGGAAAACTCCCCGTATTTTTCGAACGTATTGGCCTTGATCGCGCCGCGATCAAAGATGGCACAACAGCTACCCCCTGGGTCGCGCTTCGAGGGAGCGGCCAAACCGTTGCATTTCTTGGCCATCGCTTCCGCTGCGTAGGGTTGGCACCCTTCGAACTCCTCAGGGAAGGGAAGAGTCTCCGCCTCAACATCTTTTCTGATGTCGAGCGCCGTTCCGGTGTACTTAACCGAGAACACTGCGAAAGCCGGGTCTACACCCCCGAAGACGGGCCAATGGTGGCGGCGCTCCTTCTCTGCTGTCTCGGGGCTCTTGGCCGTATAGAGCGCGGGGAAGCTTTCTGTGTTGAAACGGCCGGGGGCGAAAAGACCCCGAGCGGGGTCGAACGTATAGTCGAGGGTTCGAACTATCGCGTCCGCGGCGGCGAGCGCGGCAGGAGCCTGTCCGATCTCCTCGGCAATCTCTTCCTCCGTGAGGCCGGCATCGACGTGAACCTCGCGCTTCCTCGAATACCCATAAACTGGGTCATAGATCAGCCTCAATATGCAGCGGAATTTCAATGCCGCTTTGTAAGGCCGCTTTTCCATCTACGCGAGCTTCCCTCCAGCTTTCATCTCAAGCGCGAGCCGGAGCCGTAACAGGTCCGCCACAGCACCCTCAATGAGTATCGGCTCGAAGTTGAGGGGGAAATCCTTGCTGATCTTGTTCAGCGGCGGCAACTTGTCTCCGTAGGCATCCCGCAGGAGCGTGATGATCGTCAGCAGGTGCTGCGCCCGTTCGTGCGAATCCCGAGAGGTCCACAAAAACTCACTGAGCCCCTCCTCCGAGGTCACCGCACCGGTGCGCGCTCCGCCCAGGCGAGCGGCGGCAAGACCGTCCAGACCGAAGACTCTCGCCGCGAACTTGAGCATCTTCATGGTCCGGCGCATCTCATTCACCGCTCCTCGAGCGATGCCGACGCTAGCGAGAGCAATTTTCTGGCTGCCGGTCTTTTGGTGAAGCGCGGGCATCTTCAGGAGCTTGGATTTGGGCACTGCGACAGCGGGGCTAAGGCCGGCGGGGGGGAAGCTACTTCGTTTTCGTTGACCAACGTCATCAGCAGAATGCTGTTGTCCAGCTTGGGTCTGGATCGGAAGTAGCGGGCCAAGGCTGCACCTATCTCCGAGCGAGATCTCACAGGAATGTCGGGGCGACCCAGCAGAGCCAAGTTGCTTATTCCAAGATCCCAATGCTGATCGATAACGATCACTTCTGGCGGTTCGGCTCCCTCATCCTCCACGTCGCGAACCCGCTGGCCGATCTCGGCAATGCTCCCTTCCCGCTCGGTGGTGGCGCCGATTGCCTCGAAGCTATCGGCAATCACCTTGCGTTGCTTCGCCCGATCATCGGCGATCCAAACCGTCAGGGCCGCCGGGTCCTCAATATCCTCCGCTACAGTCGCCATCCCCGCCCCCCCCAACTCTATTCCTCAACCAGCAGGTCTTTCGGAAACGCGATTGTGAATCTATGCCATACTATCGGTCGGCCATCGGCAGACTTCATCGGAGTACTAGGGTGGTCCCAATCATAATCAAGCCCTCCATTCCATAATTCCATGGCTCCCCTTGCGAAACGGAGGCCGCGTCCCGATCCCCGGTCCGGCATCAGTTCGCGGGCCGCGCGGCCGCGAAAGCCGTCCTCGAAGATTTCATCTATTTCGTCCGGCCCCAGAGCGGGGGCCAAGTTCGAAATTCGCATGAGCAGCGAGCGTTGCGGGCCGTCGATGAAGGTCATGAATATGTCGGTGGAGGGTACGCTGTATTTCACCGCGTTGTCGGCGAGAGTGCCAAGGACATCGGAGAGCGTACCCGGGTGCATCCGCACAAGCATCTCGTCCGCCCCCGGCCTGAACTTCACATTCAGATGCTTTCTCGGGTCCGCGTTCACGGCATTAATAAAGCGGCTGTGATAGAGATCCCTAGGATGTGCCAGCTCTCCTTTGTGGTAAAGATATTCTTCCTGGGCCCTTTTAACGGCGATGAGGCGCCGATCGTCATGAAGCAAGCGGTCGTACACATCGGCGAGAAGCGCATCGGAAACCGCGTCCAGAGAGTGGATCAGGTCGTCTAGGTCGCCCGGAATGAGATCTAGGCTGCGCTGTTCGCTGCCCTCCAAATGGGGCGCGGCCCGACGGACCAGCCGGCTCAGTCTTTCCCAAACGCCACGCAGCCCTTCGCTGATTCGCTTATATTCGTGGCGGAGGTCGCGTCGCGCCTCTTTGTTCCACGAAGCTTCGGAGGTTACATTCGCTATTACTCCAGCAACAATCTGACCAAGCGCGAAGGTGGTGTGCCGCCAGCCCGCGTCCGCGATAATCGGATAGGGGACGGAGAATACGAGCGCGCCCGACCAACTGGCGGCGCCTCGCGCGACAAGGCGCACGATGAACGTCCTTCGTGACGATGTTCCCCTTTGCATCTCGCTGCCGCCCATGGTTTCCTCGACTTGGGCATCGCCATCGAGAAAGTGCCGGATTTGCGAGGGATCGAGATCGCTGAATCGTCGATCCTGGGATTTGGCGTTCGGGCTTACCCAGGTTCCAAATTTTTCGATTCCAAAGCTTCCTTCCTCGGGTTCCCGGGCGCCAACGTAGAGCGACAATGCATCGCTCAGAAAGATGTTGGACAGGGCGTAGCAAAGCTCCGCACGGCGACCCCGATCGATAGCGAACTCATCGGACAAATACTGGTCGAGCCTGCCAAGAGTTTCGAAGATGTTCGCGATCAGGAAGCCCGTGGAAAGCTTGGCCGCCACTTCCTCGCATTTAGAACGGAGTAAGGAACCGAAGTGATTTGACCTGATGGAGACCAACTCCAGAACGCCCCAGACGCCGCCGTTCAATCGGATCGGAATCGCGAGCACCGACTCGGCTTCGTCGCCTCCTGCCATCGGCGGATCGAGCACCAGGTCCATTCCCGCGGCTAACGTAGTCGGCACGTATTGGCTTTGGTTGTTGTCGGCGGCTCGATAGGAAACGGACTTGTGGCGGCCAACGGGATCGGTCGCGGCCTCCTCCATCGTTCGTCTCCGCCGTTCGGCTTCATGTGATTCTCCATATTCAAAAAAAGTGCCGATCACCTTCAAGGGAATCCCGGGATCGGCGACACAATAGCGATAGATCGTAACCTCGACGGACAAGAATAGACCTGACAGAAATCGCGAAATTCTGTTCCAAATATGCTTCGACAGCTTGTCTTCGACGAACATTTGTGGCGCAATGTTCAGATAGGAATTACGAGAGAGCCAGGCATCGAAAAGCGACAGAGATTCCTGGAAGTATTGACTCCAGGCCAGTGCTCCTGCTTCTTCCCGATGCCACACCAAGGGCGTGATGCTTTCGTGCTCAATGCCGACCGCACCATTATCCGACAGGGTGGGATGCCGCATTTGCGCGACCGCGGCGTCGATAGAATTTTGAATGGCCGTCTCCGATCGAGGCCCGAGATGAAAGGCCCGGATCGAGTCTTCGGTCGAGATGAGAGCGCAATAACTCGATATCTGCTTCAAAGTTGCGGCCCCGCCCGCGGCCAGAAGCTCCCTGATGGCCCTATCCAGGAGGGGACCGGTTCCTGGCCTCGGTGGAGGCGTCGGCCGACCGTGGGTTGAGCGGGCAAGGGCGTGGCGATAGAGTTCGTCGACCGTAAACAGTGGTCCGTCATCGGACCGCAATGGCGCCTCGTTGCTCCAGTGTTGGCGAACGGTCTGATTGAATTTGGCGAAGGCCTCCTTAAGCGTCATGCTGGTAGCGGAAATGTAATTGGGGCCTCTTGCGACGATCCGCCCGTTACTGCTCACAATCCCTCGATATTCCATCCCGATGGCGCCGAACTCATCGAAATGCCACGTAAATTCGGGGCCGGCTTCCGTAGCCCCCACGATGATCCGGGTGGTCTCGTACCAGGTCCAAAACCAATGGCTGCGAAGCATCCGCGCTATAGGCGGCGCATTCATCCACCTCGACCGGAGACAGTGATACGCGCTGCCCTCGATCCGGCTACGCCAGCCTTCCAGGTCTTGCGAGACAAATCGGCAGAATTCCGAGAAGTTTCGGGGCAGTTCGCCCAGACCCGTGGCGGCGGAAGACAGGGCGGTCTCGTCCAGCAGAAGGATCGACTCGTTCTCAAGGTAGGATAGCGTTGTCAGTCCCCAAATAAGGTGAGGGCAATCGGGTTGAATCCTGCTGATGCCGTCTAAGTCCATTTCGGTCTGCAATTCCGCCTAGTCTACGCCCGCATTTGGTCTAGGCCCGCACTGGATGGATCGCGCCGGTGAGCCCTACGCCGTTCGCCTCTGTTTCACAGCCAGCCGCGCGGCACAAGCGTGCCAGCGACCAGCCGGACCTGGTTCATGGGCGCACATGGATCAGGTGGGAGGCCGCCAGTTCGACCTCCTCGCAATTGTCGCCGGGGCCGGCTCGGTCGATGACGAGGAAATCGCAGTCGTCGAGAACGAGCAGGAAATGGTGCCAGACGCCCTTTCGGTAGTGGACGCCCTGGTGAGGCTCGGCGCGGAACAGGCGGACCTTGGCGGCGTCGAAGGCGCCTGCGGGGGCCACCGCGACGAGGTAGGGGCGGCCGCTCAGCGGGACGAAGCTCTGGCTGCCCAGCGGATGGCGCTCGAACATCCGCAGGATCGGCGCGCCGAGCGGCTTGGCGCGGAACAGGCTGATCACGCCGACGCCGCCATTGTCCGCGACGTCGATCTCGGCGAGCCGGTCGTAGCGGACGGCGTGGCCCTGGTTGATGTCCAGCTTCACGGCGTTGTCCGAGGCCTCGATCACTCGGCCGAACGGCGCGAAGGCCTCGGCGGTCAGCGGCTCGGGGGTGAGTTCGCGCATCGGTCGTCCTTCGCTTGCCGGACAGGGGCACACATCCTAGCATGACTTGATAGGGGGTGCGTTTGACCGAGGATAGCTATCGGCGCGATCTGATCGGCTACGGCCGAACGCTGCCGCATGCGGCGTGGCCGGGCGGCGCCCGGATCGCGGTCCAGTGCGTGCTCAATTATGAGGAAGGCGCCGAGGCCAATGTCCTCGACGGGGATAAGGGCGCCGAAATCTTCCTCTCCGACATCGCCAATGCGGCGCCCGTCCAGGGCGCCCGGCACATGAGCATGGAGCAGATCTACGAATATGGATCGCGCGCCGGCGTGTGGCGGCTGCTTCGGCTGTTCGAGCGCTACGATGTGCCGCTTACCGTGTTCGGAGTCGCGCTGGCGATGAAGCGCAACCCGGCGGTCGTCGACGCCTTTCTGGAGGCCGGGCACGAAATCGCTTCGCACGGCTGGCGGTGGATCAACTATCAGTGGGTGCCGGAAGCCGAGGAACGCGCCGACCTCGAGCGCGCGATCGACGTGCACCGGATATTGACCGGCGAGCGCCCGCTCGGCTGGTATACCGGCCGGACCAGCCCCAACACGCGCCGGATCGTCGCCGAAGAGGGGGGATTCCTCTACGATTCGGACGATTATTCGGACGATCTGCCGTTCTGGACGAAGGCGGCGGGGAAGAGCCACCTCATCATCCCCTATTCGCTGGAAACCAATGACATGCGGTTCGCATCGGCGAACATGCAGACCGGCGATCAGTTCTTCGCTTACCTGCGCGACACGTTCGACATGCTCTATGCGGAGGGCGAGGAGCGGCCGAGGATGATGTCGGTCGGGCTCCACTGCCGGCTCGCCGGGCGGCCGGGCAAGCTCGCCGGGATCGAGCGGTTCCTGCGCCATGCGCTCGGCCATCAGGACGTTCTGGTTCTGCCGGCGAATCGAGATCGCGCGTCACTGGCGCGCCACTCACCCCCATGAAGCCTAGCGCGCTGACCCGCGAGGAATTCATCGCCCGGTTCGGCCCCGTCTACGAGGCCTCGCTTTGGGTGGCGGAGGCGGTGTGGCCGGCCGTGGCGCGCGGCGCGCTCGACGATCCGGAGGCGCTGGCGCAGGCGATGCGCGCGGCCGTCGAGGATGCGCCGCGCGCGCGCAGGCTCGAGCTGATCCGCGCGCATCCGCAGCTCGCGGTGGCGGGCCGCATGGCGGAGGCCTCGGTTCGCGAGCAGCGCGGCGCCGGCCTCGACCAATGCTCGCCGGAAGAGCTCGCCGCCTTCCGGGACCTGAACGCGGCCTATTTCGAGCGCTTCGGTCATCCGTTCATCATCGCCGTCGCCGGCCTCGCGCGAGCCGACATCCTGGCGGCCTTCCGCACCAGGCTGGAAAACGACGCCGAGGCCGAGTTCGCTACCGCCATCGCCCAGATTCATCGTATCGCGGGATTCCGCCTCGCTTCATTGTTCGACCCGGGATGAGCATGTTCGAAAATCTGCGCCGGCACTATGTCAACCTCGCCCAGCCCCGCCTGGGAGCGGAGGTGACCTATGCGACCGACGATTTCTTCGCCGACAAGGCGCGCCTGATCGACCCCACCGAACCCCAGTTCATCCCGGACAAATATGACGAGAACGGCAAGTGGATGGACGGGTGGGAGAGCCGGCGCAAACGGACGGAGGGCCACGATTGGTGCGTGATCCGGCTGGGCGTGCCGGGGCTGGTCGCCGGCTTCGAGATCGACACCAGCCATTTCACCGGCAACTATCCTCCCGGCGCCGAGATCCTCGTCTGCCGGAGCGGCGAAGCGGTCCCGGACGATGAGGCGGGCTGGGTGAAAGTCACCGAGCGCCTCGCGCTGAAGGGCGACGACCGAGCCTATGTCGCGATCGAGCATGATGAGCCCGTCACTCATGTCCGCCTCAACATCTTTCCCGACGGCGGGGTGGCCCGGCTGCGCGTCTGGGGCCGGGTCGCCAAGGACTGGTCAATTGTCGACGCGGACGAGCGCCTCGACCTCTTGGCCATGGAGAATGGCGGCCGCGGCATCATCGCCAATGACGAGCATTACGGCGCGATCGAAAACCTCACCGCGCCCGGACGCGGCGTGAACATGGGCGACGGCTGGGAGACAAGGCGGCGGCGCGAGACCGGGCATGACTGGGCGGTGCTGGAGCTGGGTGCGCCGGGGCTCATCGACGAGGTCGTCATCGATACCGCTTTTTTCAAAGGCAATTATCCGGATCGCTGCTTTCTCCAGGCGGCGGCGGACGCGGCCGGCTCGCCCGAGGAGATCGCTGCGGCCTCCGAGAGCTGGCCGCTGCTGCTTCCCGAAGTGAAGCTCGATGCGGACAAGGTCCACGTCTTCCGGGAGGGGCTGGCCGATCTCGGCGCGATCCGCTTCGTTCGGCTCAACATCATTCCCGACGGCGGCGTCAGCCGGCTCAGGCTGATCGGGCGAAAGGATGACTCGGCATGACCAGCCTCAGCACGCATGTTCTCGACACCATGCACGGCGGCCCCGCCGAGGGCCTCACCGTGACGCTTAGCGGCCCGAGCGGCGAGATCGCGCGGGGTGCGACCGACGCCGTCGGCCGATGCCCCGGTCTGGCGCCGGGCTCGCTGGCGCCGGGGCGCTACACGCTGCGCTTTGCGGTCGCCGATTATTTCCGCCGGGCGGGCGTCGCCTTGCCCGATCCGCCTTTCCTCGACGAAGTTGCGGTCGAGTTCGGCATTGCGGAGGGCGGCGGCCATTATCATGTGCCGCTGCTGGTCTCGCCTTATGCTTATTCGACCTATCGGGGCAGCTGACGCATGGCCTTCGACCTTTTCGAATGGTTCAACCTCGGCTTAAGATGGCTGCATCTGGTGGCGGGCATCGCCTGGATCGGGTCGTCCTTCTATTTCGTCTGGCTCGACAATCATCTGACCAAGCCGGCCGAGGGCGACGCCTCGGGGGAGCTGTGGTCGGTGCATGGCGGCGGCTTCTATCACAACCAGAAATACCAGGTCGCGCCGAGCGCGATGCCCGAGCAACTGCACTGGTTCAAATGGGAGGCCTATTTCACCTGGATCAGCGGTTTTTCGCTGCTGGTGCTGATCTATTATGTCGGGGCCGAGAGCTTTCTGATCGATCCGGCCAAGGCGAATCTGGGCCCGGCCGCGGCGATCGCCATCGCCCTGGCGGCGCAGGCGCTGGGCTGGCTGGTCTACGACCTGCTGTGCCGCTCGCCGGCAGGGGCCAGCAACCGGGCGCTCGGCATCTTCTGGTTCGCCTGCCTGCTGTGGGCCGCCTCCCTGCTCGACAGCCTGTTCAGCGCGCGCGCGGCCTATATGCACGTCGGCGCGATCATCGGCACGGTGATGGTCGCCAATGTGTTCTTCATCATCATTCCCAACCAGCGCAAGGTCGTGGCCGATCTGGTCGCCGGGCAAACCCCCGATCCGGCGCTGGGCGCGGCCGCCAAGCAGCGGTCGCTGCACAACAATTACATGACGCTGCCGGTGCTGTTCATCATGATCAGCCATCATTATCCGATGACCTATGGCGCCGAGCGGCCGTGGCTGGTGCTGGCCTTGCTCGGGCTGACCGGAGTGGCCGTCCGTCATGTGTTCAACCTGCGCGGCCGTGGCCAGCCGGCGGGCCGGACGATCGTCCTGGCAGCGGCGCTCGCGCTCGCCAGCGTCACCTATGTCACGCTGGAGAAGCAAGGCGGTGCCCCCGCCGCGCTCGGCGGCGCTGGGCCCGCCCCGGCCCAGGCCGTCACTTACGCCGAGATCCAGCCGATCCTGGCCACCCATTGCGCGGCCTGCCACAGCGCGCGCCCGACCAACCCGGCCTTCGCTTCGCCGCCGGTCGGCCTGGTGCTCGACAGCTACGAGCATGTCCGGCCTGCGTCGGCACGGATCAGGGCCCGGGCGGTCGATACCGAGACGATGCCGATGGCCAACACGACCGGCATGACCAGGGCCGAACGGGACAAGCTCGGCGCCTGGATCGCGGCGGGAGCCCCGCGATGATTCGCTTCGTCCTCGACGGCGCGCTGGAGAGTGCCGACGCAAGCGATCCGACCGCGACCGTGCTCGACCATCTCCGCTACACGCTCCGCCGCACCGGCACCAAGGAAGGCTGCGCCGAGGGCGATTGCGGCGCCTGCACAATATTGCTCGGCGAGCTCGACGGCGAAGCGGTCAAGTGGCGCGCGGTCAATGCCTGCATCCTCTTCCTGCCGATGCTCGACGGCAAGGCGCTCAAGACCGTCGAGAGCCTGTCGCGGGGCGGCGCGCTCCACCCCGTCCAGCGCGCGATGGCCGACGGCCACGGCTCGCAATGCGGCTTCTGCACGCCGGGCTTCGTGATGTCGCTCTACGCGCGCAGCATCGGCGCGGTCGGGACCGAGGGGGTGCCGGTCAAGGACGTGATCGCGGGCAATCTCTGCCGCTGCACCGGCTACGGCCCGATCCTCGACGCCGGTGAGACCAACCCGCCGGGGTCCGTCGACGATAGCGAGATCAGGGCGCTCCTCAGCACGATCGCGCCCGCCCGCGCCGGGCCCGGCTGGTTCGCGCCCAGGACCTCGGACGAGTTGGCGGCGCTCATGACAGAGCATCCCGAGGCGCGGATCGTCGCCGGAGCCACCGATGTGGGGCTTTGGGTGACCAAGGGACTCCAGGATATCGGCACCACCATCTTCATTGGCGACATCGCCGATCTGAAGCGGATCGAGGATGGGCCGGACGGCCTCACGCTCGGCGCGGGCGTGCGTTATTCGGAGGCGAAGGACGCGCTCGCCAGCCTCCACTCCGATCTGGGCGAGCTGGTCCGCCGAATCGGGGGCTTGCAGGTCCGCAATGCGGGCACGATCGGCGGCAATATCGCCAACGGCTCCCCGATCGGCGACATGCCCCCCGCCTTGATCGCGCTCGACGCGGAATTGACGCTTCGCCGGGGCAACGAACGCCGGACGATGCCGCTCGAATCCTATTTCCTCGCCTACGGAAAGCAGGACCGCCAGCCGGGCGAATGGGTCGAGAGCGTCCGCATCCCCCGGCCCGCGCCCGACACGCTGATCCGCATCGCCAAGCTCTCCAAGCGCTTCGATAGCGACATTTCCACCCTGCTCGGTGCCTTCGCGATCCGCATTGAGGGTGGCATCGTCGCCCACGCCCGGATCGCCTTCGGCGGCATGGCCGGCATCCCTGAGCGAGCGCGCGCTTGCGAGGCGGCACTCATCGGCAAGCCTTGGTCCGAGGGAACGATCGAAGCCGCCGCCGAGGCGCTGGCGCAAGATTATCGCCCGCTCAGCGACCTCAGGGGATCGGCCGAATACCGGCTCGCCGCCGCCGCCAATCTGGTGCGCGGCCTCCGGCTCGAACCCGAGAGCCTGTTCGATGTCTGACGCCGTCAGCCGGCCGCTGCGCCACGACAGCGCCGAGGGCCATGTCGCCGGCAGCGCGCTTTATGTCGACGATTTGCCCGAGGCGCCCGGCACGCTCCACCTCGCCTTCGGCCTCGCCGCCGACGGCCATGCGCGGCTGGCCGGCCTCGATCTGTCCGCGGTCCGCGCCGCCCCCGGCGTGGTCGCGGTCTTCACGGCCGCGGACATCCCCGGCGAGAACAATGTCGGCCCGGTCTTCCACGACGACCGGCTCTTCGCCGAGGACGAGATCCTCTACCCGGGCCAGCCTTTGTTCGTCGTCGCCGCGACCGGCAATCGCGCCGCGCGCGTCGCCGCGCGGCTGGCAAAGGTGAATGCCGAGCCGCTCCCGGCTCTCGTCACCATCGCCGAGGCGTCTGCGGCGGGTTCCCAGCTCGAAGACGCGCAGATCATGACGCGCGGCGATGCACAGGCCGCGCTCGCATCTGCCCTGCACCGTCTGCAGGGCAGCGTCGCAATGGGCGGGCAGGAGCATTTCTACCTCGAAGGCCAGGCCGCTCTCGCCACGCCGGGCGAGGCGGGCCACATCCATGTCGTCAGCTCGACCCAGCATCCGAGCGAAGTCCAGCATCTGATCGCGGCCTTGCTCGGCCTCAGCAGCGCCGATGTGACCGTCGAGGTCCGCCGGATGGGCGGTGCGTTCGGGGGCAAGGAGACGCAGGCCGCCGCTTATGCCGCCGCCTGCGCGCTGGTCAGCGCCAAGACCGGCCGCCCGGCCAGGATCCGCGCCGACCGCGACGACGACATGGTCATGACCGGCAAGCGCCACGATTTCACCGCCGACTATGATGTCGGCTTCGACGGCGAGGGCCGGATCGAGGGCATAAGCATCGTCCTCGCCTCGCGCTGCGGCGCCACCGCCGACCTCAGCCTCGCGATCAACGACCGGGCGATGTTCCACGCCGACAATTGCTATTACCTCCCCGCGGTCGAGATATTGAGCCACCGGCTCAAGACCCACACCGTCTCGAACACCGCCTTCCGCGGCTTCGGCGGACCGCAGGGGATGATGGCGATCGAGCGGGCGGTCGACGCCATCGCCTTTTATCTCGGCCTCGATCCGCTCGCCGTTCGCCAGGCCAATCTCTACGGCCCCGGCCGCGACGTGACGCCCTATCACATGAAAGTCGAGGACAATGTCGCACCTGAGATCATCGCCGAGCTGGCGGAAAGCGCCGGCTATGCCGCGCGGCGCGAAGCGGTCGCCGCGTTCAACGCGAGCCATCGCATCCTCAGGAAGGGCCTCGCGCTGACGCCGGTCAAGTTCGGGATCAGCTTCACCACCACGCATCTCAACCAGGCCGGCGCGCTGGTGCTCGTCTATGCCGACGGATCGATCCACCTGAACCATGGCGGCACCGAGATGGGCCAGGGGCTGATGATCAAGGTCGCCCAGGTGGTCGCGGACGTCTTCGCCGTGCCCATCGGACAGGTGAAGATCAGCGCGACGCGCACCGACAAGGTGCCCAACACCTCGGCCACCGCCGCCTCCTCGGGCTCGGACCTGAACGGCATGGCCGCGAAGAATGCCGCCGAGACGATCAAGCAGCGCCTCGACGCCTTCGCGGCGACGCAGGAGGGCTCGGAAAGCTGGACCTTCGCCGAGCTCTGCCGCCGCGCCCATCTCGCGCGCATCTCGCTCGCCGCGACCGGCTTCTACGCCACGCCCAAGATCGAATATGACCGCGCCAGCCATCGCGGCCGCCCTTTCCTCTATTTCGCTTATGGCGCCGCGCTCAGCGAGGTCGTGATCGACACGCTCACCGGCGAGCATCGCGTGGTGGCGGTCGACATCCTCCACGACGTCGGCCGCTCGCTCAATCCGGCGATCGACCTTGGGCAGATCGAGGGCGGCTTCATCCAGGGCATGGGCTGGCTGACCATCGAGGAGCTGGTGTTCGACGATCGCGGCCGACTGCTCACCCACGCGCCCTCGACCTACAAGATCCCCACCGCGAGCGACCGGCCGCCGCACATGGACATCCGCATCTGGGAGCGCGGCGAGAATGTCGAGGCGACGATCCACCGCTCCAAGGCGGTCGGCGAGCCGCCGCTGATGCTCGCCATCTCGGTCTTCTCGGCCTTGACCCAGGCCGTCGCCGCCGCCGCGCCCGGCAAGGGGCTGCCGAGGCTCGACGCCCCCGCCACGCCCGAGCGAATCCTCGCCGCGATCGACGAGCTCAGGGCGCGCAATGGCTGACTGGACCCAACAGGCCCGAGACGCGCTGCTTGAGGGCCCTGCGGCGCTCGTCACCATCCTCGCCACCGAGGGCTCCGCACCCCGCGGACCGGGCGCGCGCATGATCGTGACGGAGACGAACTTCGCGGGCACGATTGGCGGCGGCAGGCTCGAATACCAGGCCACCGGGCAGGCGCGTGCGATCCTCGGGCATCCGCCGGGCAGCTGGCGAGTCCAGGATTATCCGCTTGGACCGCTGCTCGGCCAATGTTGCGGCGGGCGGGTCCGGCTGCTGGTCGAGCATCTGGAGAGCGTGCCGGACGGCGAAGGCCCGTTCGAAGTCACCCTGTCCGACCGCGTCGAGCGCGGGCTCCCTCCGGGGGAGCGCCCGGGAACGATGGAGGCGAGAGGCCCGCTCCCTAAGGCCGGCGCCCGCTTCCTCGAGCCGGTCGAAACGGATCGCCTCCCCGTCTGTCTGTTCGGCGCCGGCCATGTCGGCCGTGCCATTGCCGAGCGCGCGACCGGCCTGCCGCTCCATCTCGCTTGGTATGACAGCCGGCCCGAGATGGCCGAAACGCCGGGTGTCGTGCTCGCGGATGAAGCCGAGATGGCCGCCCAGGCAGCCGCGGCGCCCGACGGGTCGGCGGTCCTCGTCCTTACCCACGATCACGGCCTCGATTATCGCCTCGCCGCGGCCGCGCTCGGCAGCCGCGCGCGCTTCGTCGGGCTCATTGGTTCCAGGACCAAGCGCGCCCGCTTCCTCAAGCGCCTCGCGGCCGACGGCGTTGACGCGGCGCGCCTGACCTGCCCGATCGGCCTGCCCGGGATAGAGGGCCGGCAGCCGGAGGTGATCGCGATTGCCGCCCTTGCCCAATTGCTGACGTTGAGGAGCGGCGCATGAAGGCCTTCCGCGGCGAGATCCTGACCGTTCCCGACGATCCGGCCGTCGCCGGCGCCGACGCGATCCGCCATTTCGAGGACGGCCTGCTCGTAGTGGAGAATGGCCTGGTCGTCTTCTGCGGGCCCTACACCGACAAGTTCGCCGACGTCGACACCGAGCAACTCGACGGGCTGATCGTCCCCGGCTTCGTCGACGCCCATGTCCATTATCCGCAGATCGAGCGCATCGCCTCGCACGGCGAACAGCTCATGTTATGGCTCGAACGCCATATCTTCCCGGCCGAAAAGGCCTTTGCCGACCGCGCCCATGCCGATTCGGTCGCCGCCTTCTTCCTCGACGAGTTGCTCCGGCACGGCACCACCAGCGCCCTCGTCTTCGCCACCGTCCACGCCGGCTCGGTCGACGCTTTGTTCGAAGCCGCGCTCCAGCGCGACATGCGGATCGTCTCCGGCAAGGTGCTGATGGACCTGGGGCCCGACGGCCTGCGCGACACAATCGCCTCCGGCCGCGCCGACACCGAGGCCCTGATCGCGAGATGGCGCGGCCGGGGTCGCCTCGGCTATGCGGTCACGCCGCGCTTCGCGCCCACCTCAAGCGCCGAGCAGCTCGCCGACGCCGGCGCGCTGGTCGCCGCTCATCCCGACGTGCTGATGCACACCCATCTCTCCGAAAATCCGGGCGAGATCGCGTTCGTCGCGGAGCGCTTCCCCGAGGCCGCCGACTATCTCGACGTCTACGACCGGTTCGGCCTGGTCGGACCGCGCTCGGTCTTCGCCCATTGCGTCCACACGGGCGATCGGGCGCTGGCGCGCATGGCCGAGGCGGGCTCTGGAATCGCCTTCTGCCCGACCAGCAACATGTTCCTCGGCTCGGGCCTGTTCGATCTGGCTTTGGCCGATCGACACGGCGTGAGAATCGGCATCGGCACCGATATCGGCGCGGGCACGACCCTCTCGGTGCTCCACACGCTCGGCGAGGCGTACCGGACCTGCCAGCTCAGGGGCGCCAGCCTCGATCCGTTCCGAGCGCTCCATCTCGCCACCGCGGGCGGCGCGCGCGTGATCGGCATCGCCGACCGCGTCGGCGCCCTCCTGCCCGGCCAGGAAGCCGATTTCGTCCTCCTCGACGAAGCGGCGACTCCGTTGCTCGCCCGCCGCTGTGCCGGCGCGTCGCTGCACGACCGGCTGTTCGCCCTGCAGATCCTGGGCGACGATCGCGCGATTGCCGCCACTTATTTACGCGGCTGCCGCGCGGTGCCTGGGTCCGCACTTGGGATATCCGCCGAAACCCGATAAGCGGGCCGGAACCACAAGAAGATGGCCATGACCGCCAGCGTGCTCAACGAAGAGGTCGAGGTACGAGAAGCGGCTCCCTCGGAGCCGCGCGGCGGCGATCTCGTCTACCGCCATCGCTGGCCGACCCGGATCTGGCATTGGCTGAACGCGCTTGTGATTTTCGTCATGCTGATGAGCGGGTTGATGATCTTCAACGCGCACCCGCGCCTTTACTGGGGCGAATATGGCGCGAATTCCGATTACGCCTGGCTTCAGATCGGCGGCAATCGGGAGCGCGGCTACCTACGGGTTGGCAGCTTTGAAATCCCCACGACGGGCGTTCTCGGCCACTGGACCGACAGCGACGGCAACCTCCGGACGCGGGCGTTTCCCGGTTGGGCCACCATTCCCGGCCGCTACGATCTCGCGGGAGCGCGCAGCTGGCACTTCCTGTTCGCCTGGCTGCTGGTCGTCCCCGGACTTTGCTACTGGCTGTGGAGCTTTCTGAACCGCCACATCCAGCGCGACCTCGCGCCGAGGCGGGCGGAACTCTCGCCGCGCCACATCTGGCAGGACATCCGGAATCACGCCCGGCTGCGCTTTCCCACGGGTCCGGCGGCGCGCAATTACAACATCCTGCAGAAGATCAGCTATCTCGGCCTGCTGTTCGTGCTTCTGCCGCTGATCGTGCTCACCGGCCTTGCCATGTCGCCGGGGATGAACGCAGGCTGGCCCTGGCTGCTCGATTTGTTCGGCGGCCGGCAATCGGCGCGCTCGATCCACTTCATCGCCGCGATGCTGATCGCGGCCTTCATCGTCGTGCACCTCGTGATGGTCGTGCTGGCCGGACCGATCAACGAGATCCGCTCGATGATCACCGGCCGCTATCGCCTGCCGAAGGGGAAATCATGATCGAGCGGATCACGCGGCGCCGGATGATCGCCTCGCTGGGCGCGGGTGCCGGCGGGCTGCTGCTTTCGGGCTGCGACCGGATCGGACGCTCGGCTGCGTTCCAGTCCGTTCAATCGTCCGCCCAAGATCTCACCATGGGCGTGCAGCGGCTGGTGATCGACCGGACGGCCCTGGCGCCGGAATTTTCGGCCGCGGACATGTCGCCCTTCTTCCGAACCAACGGCAATATCATGCCGCGCTCGGCCGAATATCGGGCGCATCTCGAGTCGCGCTTCGCGGACTGGAGACTCGTCGTCGATGGCCTGGTGAACCGGCCTCTGGCGCTGTCGCTGGACCGGATCAGGCGGCTGCCCGCGCGCAGCCAGATCACCCGCCACGACTGCGTCGAGGGGTGGAGCGCGATCGGCAAATGGACCGGCGTGCCGCTCCGGACTTTGCTCGAAGGCGCGGGCCTGAGGCCCGAGGCGCGCTACATCGTCTTCCACTGCGCCGACGATTTCCGCGGCACGCCTTATTATGAGAGCATCGACCTGGTCGACGCCTTCCACCCGCAGACGATTCTCGCCTGGGGCATGAACGACCGCCTGCTTCCGGTCGGGCACGGCGCGCCGCTGCGGCTCCGCGTCGAACGCCAGCTCGGCTACAAACACGCCAAATATGTGATGCGGATCGAGGCGGTCGCAAGCCTGGTCGCGATCGGGCGCGGCAATGGCGGCTATTGGGAGGATGCCGCCGGCTACCAATGGTACGCCGGAATCTAGAGTCCGCCGATGATCAAAATGTCGGCGAGCTCGCCCGCCGTCGCGGCCGGCGCGTTCGGAAGGCGGCGGATCAGGGCATTTGCCGAAGCCAAAGGAGTCTGCAGGCTCGAATCCTGCCGGTCGTCCGGGGTGACCTCGAGCCGTCCCGAATCGCCGGCGCGAAGCCGGGCCCGCCAATAGACTTCCCGGTCGGCGCCTTCGGGCATGTCGCCCGTCAGGGCGGCCTGGACCAGCCGGTCGGGCTCGGCGCGACCCAGCAGCGCCAGCATCAGCGGCTTCAGCAGCAAATGCGCGCAAACGAAGGCCGAGGCCGGATTGCCCGGCAGGCCGAGCACCAGCCGGCCGTCGGCGAAGCGCGCGTGCCAGCATGGCTTGCCCGGCTGCACCGCGATCCTTTCGAACAGTATCTGCGCGCCGAAGCCCTGCAACACCGGCCGCAACACGTCGCGCTCGCCGACCGAGGCGCCGCCTAAGGGCAGGATGATGTCGGCGTCGAGGCCCGCGCCGCGGATCTGCGCCGCGCATCGTTCATGGTCGTCGGACAATATCTCGTGGCGGGTCGCGACGCCGCCCCAGCCCGCGACCAGCTCGGCCAGCGCGTAGGCGGCCGAATTGACGATGATTCCGGGCGGCAGCGCCGAACCCGGTTCACGCAGTTCGTCGCCGGAGGCGAATATGGCGACGCGCGGTCGGCGGCGGACCTGGAGCGCGCCGAGATTGGCGGCCGCCGCGAGGCCGAGGCGGGCCGGAGTCAGCAACTCGCCCGCGCAGGCCAGCTTTTGTCCTGCGGCGAAGTCGCAGCCGGCCGGCCGGACAAAGCTTGCCGCTCCGGGCGTTTCGGCGATGAGGATTTCGTCGCCGTCGCGCGCGGCGATCTCCTGGATCACGATCCGGTCGGCGCCTTGCGGAACGACGCCGCCGGTCGCGATCCGAACCGCCGTCCCCGGCGCCACCCTTCCGCCGAACGGCACCCCCGCGGGAGCCTCGCCGATAATTCTCAGCCTCGCTCCGGCGACGGCGTCGGCATTGCGTACGGCATAGCCGTCCATCGCCGAAACCGGGGCCGGCGGCTGGTCGCGGGCCGAAGCGAGGTTGGCGGCAAGCGTACGCCCGCCGCATTGGGCGATCGGCAGCGTCTCGGCATCGACCGGCGCCACGTCCGCGAGTAAGTGCGCGCGCGCCGCGTCGAGCGAGAGCAGGGTCACTCCCGCCGCCAGTCGCCCGACGCGCCGCCGGTCTTCTCGATCAGCGCGATCCGCTCAACCGTCATGTCGCGGAACGCGGATTTGAGCATGTCGTAAATGGTGAGGCAGGCGACCGAGACCGCGGTCAACGCCTCCATCTCGACGCCGGTCCGGCCGGTCGTCCGGACCTGCGCGGTGACGACGAGGCCGGGCAGCGCCTTGTCCGGATCGACGGTCACTCGGACCGACGTCAAGGGCAGCGGGTGACAGAGCGGGATCAGGTCGCCGGTCCGCTTCGCCGCCATGATCCCGGCCAGCTCGGCAATGCGGGCGACATCGCCCTTCGCGGCAGCCCCGGAAAGGACGAGCGCCAGGGTAGCTTCGTTCATGCGCACCGACCCGCGCGCGGCTGCGAACCGCTCCGTTTCCGGCTTGGCGGAGACGTTGACCATGCGCGGCCGCCCGGCTTCGTCGAAATGCGTGAGCTCGTCCGCCATCGTCATTCCCCCAATCGCGGCATGATCTCGACCAGGTTGCAGGGCCGCGTCCGAGCGTCGAGCTGCTGGACGATCACCTTCTCCCAGCCGTCGCGAACGGCGCCGCCGGAGCCGGGCAGGCAGAAGACGAACGTCCCGTTCGCCACGCCCGCGCAGGCGCGGGACTGGATCGTGGCGAGCCCGACCGACTGAAAGCTGATCGCGTGGAACACCGCCGCGAAACCCTCGATGACCTTGTCGAACAGGGGGGTCACCGCTTCGGGGGTGACGTCCCGCCCGGTGAGGCCGGTGCCGCCGGTGGTGATCACGACGTTCGATTCGGGGATCGTCGATCCAGGATTGGACCGCGGCGCGGATCTTCGCCGCGTCGTCCGGCACGATGGCCCGCGCCGCCAGGACATGGCCGGTCGCCTCGATCGCGCCCGCCAGATAGCCGCCGGACCCGTCCGTCTCCGGGCTGCGCGTATCCGAAACGGTCAGCACGGCGATGCGCACCGGCACGAAATTGCCGTTCACCTGCTTTGCTCCTCGTCCCAGCGCCGGCGATCGGCGACGTTGCTTGCACGCGCTTCCAGCCAATGCGCGCCATCGCTGCGCTGCTCGCGCTTCCAGAACGGCGCCTCGGTCTTCAGCCGATCCATGACATAGTCGACGGCGTCGAACGCGGCGCGGCGGTGTGGCGCGGCGGCGGCGGCGAACACGATCGCCTCGCCCGGAATCATCGCACCGTAGCGATGGACGATCATGATATCGGCCAAGGCGAAGCGCCGGGCGGCATCAGCGCCGATGCCGGCGATCACCTTTTCGGTGAGGCGGGGATGGTGATCGAGCGTCAGGCCCGAGACGGCCGCGCCGTCATTCTCGTCCCGCACCGTCCCCGTGAACGAGGCGATGGCGCCCGCTCCGGCGGCGCGAGCCGAAAAGTCCGCGAGCAGAAGGGCGGCGTCGAAGGGCTCGGCCTGAACCGCGATCATCCGCCGCTCATCGGGGGCAGGAAGGCGATCTCGTCGCCTTCGTCGAGGGCGCGATTGCCGAGGATCATCTCGTCGTTGACGGCGATTCGGATCGACGCATCGAGCAGCTCGGGGCGGCGCTCGCCAAGCCACGCCCGCAAGGCATCGGTGTCGCGAACTTTCGGAGGCACCGGCCCGGCCGGCGCGCCGTCCCCGAGGCGGCCGAAGAAGAGAATCCGCACGCCTAGCCTCCGGTCACGGACATATGCCGCTCCACCGCGGGGCGCCGGCCGGCGCGGATGACGAAATCGTGGCCCTTCGGCTTGCGCCCAATCGCCTCGTCGATCGTCGCATCGAGCAGGGCGTCGTCCTCGGTGCGGGCGCGCAAGGGCGTGCGCAGGTTGGCGCGCGCCTCCTGGCCCAGGCACATGTAGAGCTCGCCCGTGCAGGTCACGCGCACCCGGTTGCAGCCGTCGCAGAAATTGCGGCTCAACGGGGTGATGAAGCCGATCGTCCCGCCCTCGTCGGTGCGCACGTAGCGCGCGGGGCCGCCGGTCCGCCGCGCGACGTTGCTCAGCGTCCAGCGTTGCTCGAACCGGCGCCGGACCTCCGTCATCGGAACATGCTGGTCGATCCGCTCGGCGTCGACCAGGCCCATCGGCATCACTTCGATCACCGTCAGCTCGGCGCCTCGCTTGTGCGCCCATTCGGCTAGGCCCACGAGATCGTCGAGATTGTCGCCGCGCAGCGCCACCGCGTTGACCTTCACCGCAATGCCGGCGCCGATCGCCGCGTCGATCCCGGCCACGGCCTCGGCCAGCCGGCCGCCGCGCGTGATCCGGGCATAGGTTTCGGGATCGAGGCTATCGAGCGACACGTTGACCCGCCGGACGCCGCAGGCGGCGAGCTGCGCGGCATATCGCGCCAGCCGCGTGCCGTTGGTGGTCAGGGTCAGCTCATCGAGCGCACCGTCCTTCAAGAAGCGGGAAAGGCCGCCGACGAGCGCCATGACATCCTTGCGAACCAGCGGCTCGCCCCCGGTCAGCCTTAGCTTGCACACGCCCTTGCGGATGAACGCGGCCGCCAGCCGGTCCAACTCCTCCAGGCTGAGCACCTGCGCGCGCGGCAGGAACGTCATCCGCGCCGGCATGCAATAGGTGCAGCGCAGGTCGCAGCGGTCGGTCACCGACAGCCGCAGGTAGGAAACCGTTCGGCCGAACGGGTCGATCATCCGCTGGCTCCCATCGTCCCGCCATAGAAGCGGATCGCCAGCCGGACCGCCACATATAAAATGAGAAAAGCGGTGAGGATGCGGACATATTTGGGGTCGAGCCGGCCGCTGCCCAGCGTCGATCCGATCAGCCCGCCCGCCAGCACCGCCGGAAAGAGCGGCCAATAGGTGGCGAGCGCCTGGACGCCCGCGCCGCCGCTGCCCTTGGCGAGCTGGCCCGAAAGGCCCGACAGCGAATTGGCGAGGATGAAGACCGCGCTGGTCCCGGCGATCGCCTTGGGCGGCCCCCAGCGCAGCATGTAGAGCAAAGGCGCGAGGAAGATCCCGCCGCCGATCCCGACCAATCCGGCGAGGAAGCCGAGCGCGCCGCCCGCTACCGGCTCGAGCCAGCGGGAGCGGACCCCGACCGGCGCCTCTTTCTCCCACAAAGGCTGCCAAAGCATCAGCAGCCCGGCGACGAACAAGGATACCGCCAGCAGACCGACGAAGACCATTTCCGCGACCACCAGCCGGCCGCCGAGCCAGGCGAAGGGGATGGAAAGGACGAACAAGGGCCAGATCCGCCGCCAGTCGACATGGCCCGAACGGGCGAACCGCCAGCTCCCCACCGTCACGACCAGGATGTTGCAGGCCAGCGCGATGACCGGCACCGAGCGATAATCGGTCCCGGCCAGCACCAGCAGCGCATTATAGGTCGATCCGCCGCCGAAGCCGGCCGCCCCATAGAGCAAGGCGGTGAGAAAGAAGAGCGCGGCAAGACCTGGCATGAGACGCCGCTATCCTACCGGGCTTCGCGCGCTCTGGATATGGCGGAACGCCAAAGCGAAAGTGGCGGAGCGGGAGGGATTCGAACCCTCGATACGGTTTTGCCGTATACTCACTTTCCAGGCGAGCGCCTTCGACCACTCGGCCACCGCTCCGCATGCACTGGAAGCGGTCCATCTAGTTAGGCGGGCGCGTCAGGGCAAGCTACGCCGCCAGCTGCTGGATCTTCCGCGCGAGCGCGATGTCCTTTTCCGTGACGCCTCCCGCGCTGTGGGTTGAGAGCAGGATGTCGACCCGGTTCCAGACGTTGGACCAGTCGGGATGATGGTCGGCCTTCTCGGCCTCGAGCGCGACGCGGGTCATGAAGGCGAAGGCCGCGCCGAAATCGGCGAACTTGAAGCTCTTCCCGATGCCGTTCCGGTCGGCGTCGAACGTCCAGCCGGACAGGTCCGCCAACGCCTCGTCCCGTTCGCCCTCAGTCAGCACCTCTTCCTCCATCGCCATGTCCCCTCTATGTCGCCTATCGATGGGAACGGGTCAAACCTTCGCGCCCGACGCCGCCGCGATCGAGCGGCTCGCGGAAGGCGCGATCGAGCGCTTGCCGGAGCGGTTCCGCCGCCATCTCGCCGGCGTCGTGTTGCGCATCGAGGAGTTCGCCGACGATGCGGTGCTGGCCGAGCTCGGAATCGACGATCCGTTCGACCTCACCGGTCTTTATTCGGGCCGCTCGCTCGACAAGCAGGACAGCTGGGTGTCGGGCGAGCTGCCGCCGATGATCCACCTCTACCGCCGTCCTTTGCTCGATGAATGGGTGGAGACGGACATCGGCCTCGAGGCGTTGATCACCCACGTCATCGTCCACGAGGTCGGCCACCATTTCGGCTTCTCCGACGCGGACATGCACGCCATCGAGGACCAGGCCGGGTGAGTCTGCTCGCGCTCGACAATGTCGCCTGCGTGCGCGGCGGCCGGCTGCTGTTCGAGGGGCTGAGCCTCGCCCTCGGCGCCGGCGAGGCGGCTCTGGTCACCGGCCCCAACGGCGCCGGCAAATCGAGCCTGATCCGGCTCGCGGCGGGGCTGCTGCGGCCGGCGGCGGGGACGGTGAACCGGGCCGAGGCCGCCTTGGCCGACGAGCATCTCGCGCTCGACGAGCGGCAGCGGCTCGGCGAGGCGCTCGCTTTCTGGGTCCCGGATGCGGCGCCGGGCATCGCGGCGATGGGCCTTGCCCACCTCGCGCCGGTGCCGGTGCGCATTCTCTCGGCCGGCCAGCGCAAGCGCGCCGCTCTGGCCCGGGTCATCGCCAGCCGCGCGCCGCTCTGGCTGCTCGACGAGCCAGCCAACGGCCTCGACGTCGACGGGCTGGATCGGCTGGCGGCGGCGATGGCGGCGCACCGCGCGGCGGGCGGCGCGATCCTCGCCGCGGCGCACCAGCCGCTCGGCCTGGCCGACGCCAGGACGGTGGCGCTGGCATGATTGCGCTGATCCGGCGCGAGCTGCGGCTCGCCGCGGCGGGCGGCGCGGCGCTGCTGCCTTTGATCTTCTTCCTGCTGGTAGCGACCCTCTTCCCGTTCGCGGTCGGGCCGGACGGGCCGCTGCTGGCGCGGACCGGCGGCGGTGCTTTGTGGATGGCGGCTCTGCTCGCCGCCCTGCTGCCGGTCGACCGGCTGGTCGCGCCGGACCGGGACCACGGCGTGCTCGACCAACTCGCCCTGCGCGGTATGAGCGAGGAAAGCGTCGCGCTCGCCAAGCTGATCGGCCACTGGCTGAGCTTCGGCCCGCCTTTGATGGCCGCCGCGATCCCGGCCGCGGCGCTGATGAAGCTGCCCCAGGACGTGCTGCTGCGGCTCGAGCTCGGCCTCCTGATCGGCACGCCGGGGCTCGCCGCGCTCACCCTCGGCGTCGCGGCGCTGACCGCCGGGCTCAGGCGCAGCGGCGCGCTCGCCGGCCTGCTCATGCTGCCGCTCGCCGTGCCGCTGCTGATCTTCGGTGCCGGTTTCGTCGAACGCGGCAACGAGACGGGCGCGCTGCACCTGCTCGGCGCGGCGTCGCTGCTGCTGCTGGCCGGCGTACCGTTCGCGGCTGGCGCGGCGATCAGGGCGAGCCGCGACTAACGCGACCAGCGCGCGAAGATCGCCGTCGGCAGGAGCAGCCCCCGCGCTTCCTCGCGCACTGCCATGTCGCCGCATTCGACGCGGCCGCCCAGGTCCGCGAGCGCCTGGTTCAGCATTTCGCCGATCGCCAGCGCCGAGATGCGCACCGCATAGACGGTGAGGACGAGGAAGCGGCTGTCGGCGTCGAGCAGCTTGCGGCAGTCGGCGATCAGGCCGGGCAGGCCTTCCTCGAGCCGCCAGACCTCGCCCGCCGGCCCGCGGCCGAACTTGGGCGGATCGAGGATGATGCCGTCATAGCGCCGGGAGCGCCGGACCTCGCGCGCGGCGAACTTGGCGGCGTCGTCGACCATCCAGCGAACGGGTCGGTCGGCCAGGCCGGACAGCGCCGCATTGGCCTTTGCCGCCTCGACCGATTTCTTCGATGCGTCGACATGGGTCAGCCTCGCCCCCTTCGCCGCCATCGCCAGCGTGCCGACGCCGGTATAGCCGAACAGGTTGAGCGCCTCGCCGCCCTCGCCGAGCCGTTCGCGCATCCAGGCCCATTGCGTCGCCATGTCGGGGAAGAAAGCGAGGTGGCGAAACGGCGTGCATTGGGCGCGGAAGCGCACATCTTCCCACGCCAGCTCCCAGCCCTCGCGCGGCACCGGCCGGGCGAATTGCCAGCGCCCGCCGCCTTCCTCGTCCGATCCCGGAATGAATTCGCCGTCCGCATCCCACACGGCCCCGTCTGGCGCCCACATCGCCTGCGGCTCGGGACGGATGAAGCGGTAGCGGCCGTAGCGCTCGAGTTTCCGGCCATTCCCGGAGTCGACCAGCCCGTAATCGGCCCAAGGCTCGGCGACCAGCGTCGAGAGCATCACGCGGCGCGCACCGCCGACACGCCGATCGTGGCGCTCGCCCTCGCGCCGGCAAGCATTTTCGCCCCCGCCGCCTTGAGATCGTCCAGCGTTACCGACTCGAGATCCCGCACCACCTCTGCGGGCTCGACCAGCCGACCCTGCACCGCGAGCTGGCGGGCGACATAGGCCGCCTGGCCCCAGCTGCTTTCCAGCGACATGAGCAGGCCGGCCTTGGCCTGGGCCAGCGCCCGGTCGAGTTCGCGCTGCGTCGCGCTCGCCACGGCCTCGGCGACGACTTCGGCGATCAGGGCGGCGGTCGCGGCGGCCTCGCGCCGCGCGGTCGCCGCATAGAAATAGAAGATGCCGCCGTCCTGATAGGGCGTCAGCGCCGACCAGACCGAATAAGCGAGGCCCCGCTCCTCGCGGACGGCCTGGAACAGGCGCGACGAGGCCCCGTAACCGACGAGGTCGGAGAAGAGCCGCGCGGCGTAATAATCCGGATCGAGCGCGGCCGGCGCGGCATAAGCGGTCGCCAGATGCGCCTGGTCGGCGCGGCCGCCCGCCGCGCGGATGCCGCCGCCGAAGCGGGCCGCCTGCGCCGGCGCGATCGCGCCTTCGGGGAGGCCGCCGAACCGCGCCTCGGCAAGCCGGACCAGAGCGGCATGATCGACCTTGCCCGCCGCGACCAGATAGAGGCTGCCGGCGCGATACTGGTTCGTCCGCCAGTCCCCGAGATCGTCGACCGAGATGTCGGCGATGCTGGTTTCATCGCCCAGGATCGAGCGGCCGAGCGGCTGATCGGGATAAGCGGCCGCCCAGAGGTCGTCGAAGATGATGTCGGAAGGGGTGTCCCGAGCCTCGCCCAGCTCCTGGAGGACCACCTCCTTTTCGCGGGCAAGGTCGGCGGGATCGAAATGGGGCCGCAGGATCATGTCCGACAGCAGCTCGATCCCGAGCGGTAGATGCTCGGCGAGGAGGGTGGCGAAGAAGCTGGTGCCCTCCCGCTCGGTACAGGCGTTGAGCTCGCCGCCGACATCCTCGATCGCTTCGCTCAATTCGCGTGCCGAGCGGCCGCCCGCGCCCTTGAACACCATGTGCTCGAACAGGTGCGCGATGCCGTTGACCCGCGCCGGTTCGTGCCGCGAGCCCGCATCGGCATAGAGGCCGACGGCGACGGTCTCGAAGCCCGGCATCGGCCGGCTGGCGACCCTGAGGCCGTTGGCAAGGGTGGTGAGCTTCATCATTGCAGGGCGGATTTAGGCGCTCAGGGCTCGGGCGGCAACTTCGGCGCGTTCCGCCGCCGCAGCGCCAGCAGATAGATCAGCGCCGCCGCGGCCGCGAAGAAGAACCATTGCCAGGCGTAGAGCCGGTGGTTGTTCGGGATCGATTCGATCGTCGCCGGCGCGCTCGGCGCCAGCGGCGGGGCGGCGGTGGCGGCAGTGAGGATCACCGGGCCCTCCAACTCGACCGCGCCCAGTCGGCCGGCGACGATTCCCGACAGCGAGAGGCGGCGGGCGGCGTCGGGGCGGGCCGCCCAGCCGGCGTTGACCCGGAGGCGGGCCGCAAAGCCTTGCGCGCCCGTGCGGCAGGGGATCAGATAGGCTTGTCCGACCGAGTCGGACGCGCTTCGGCCGGCCCGGATTTCGGGCTCGGCGTCGCGGACGTCGCAGGTGACGAGGACGCGGCGGAAGGCGAGCGACGGCAGCGGCGCATCGCCGTCGAGCAACGGATCGAGATCGACCGCCGGCAGGGTGGCGGCGACGGCATAGTCGGCGAGCAGGCGCTCTTTCCATTCGGCGCGACGAAGCTGCCAGACGCCGAGGCCGATCATCGTCGCGACGGCTGCGGCGACGACAATCGTGGGAATGAGCGGCAGCCGTCTCATTCGCCTTTAGCGATCCGTCCTTCGCGGGCGCGGTGACGATATTCGAGCGCCAGCAAAAGTCCCTTGCCGACGCGCAGCAGGGCTATGGTGAGGACGGCGGCAAGCGGCGCCCAGAGCAGGACGTGCACCCACCAGGGCGGCGAGGCGCCGAGCTCCAGCGCGATGGCGAGCGCCACGACCAGGCCCCCGACGATGAAGATCAGGAAGGCCGCGGGCCCGTCGCCGACGTTGAAAGCCGCGAAATCGAGCCCGCAGGCGCGGCACTTCGGCGCGAAGCTGGCGAGGCCGGCGAACAGCGTCCGGTTGCCGCAACGCGGGCAGAGGCCGCGCAGGGCGGCCTGAAGAGTCCGAACTTCCTTCATTCCTTCATTCCGGCGAAAGCCGGAATCTCACTTCTGTTCCCGGCAGGCAGGGAGATTCCAGCTTTCGCTGGAATGACGGCCCTCCGTACGTCGTCTAGTGATACGCCGCGCCCCAGCCGCCCCAGACGTAGATGCACAGGAACAGGAACAGCCAGACCACGTCGACGAAATGCCAGTACCAGGCCGCCGCCTCGAAGCCGAAATGCTGCTGCGGGGTGAAATGGCCCTTATAGGCGCGGACCAGGCAGACGATCAGGAAGATGGTGCCGACGATGACGTGGAAGCCGTGGAAGCCGGTCGCCATGAAGAAGGTCGACGAATAGATATTGTCGGTGAAGCCGAACGGCGCGTTGGCATATTCATAGGCCTGGATCGAGGTGAACAGCAGGCCGAGCGCTATCGTGCACCACAGGCCCTTGATCAGCCCGTCGCGGTGGTTGTGGATCAAGGCGTGGTGCGCCCAGGTGACGGTGCAGCCCGAGCAGAGCAGGATCAGGGTGTTGAGCAGCGGCCAGCCGAACGGGTCCAGCACGTGCATGCCGGCGGGCGGCCAGGTGCCGCCGACGCTTTCCGCGGTCGAGGGGAAGAGCGAGGCGTTGAAATAGGCCCAGAACCAGGCGAGGAAGAACATCACCTCCGAGGCGATGAACAGGATCATGCCGTAGCGCAGGTGCAGCTGGACGATCGGCGTATGATCGCCGCCATGCGCCTCGCGGATCACGTCGGCCCACCAGCTGAACATGGTGAAGGCGATGCCGATCACGCCCGCGACGATCAGATAGGCGCCATAGGGCTTGTCGTGCATCCACATGACGAGGCCGCCGAACATCGCCAGCGCCGAGATCGCGCCGACCAGCGGCCAGATGCTGGGGTTGACGATATGATATTGGTGGGTCTTCGCTCCGGCCATCTCGCGTCCGTCCTTGGCTTTGTCGGCTGTCCTCTAGCTTCCGCTGGGAGCCCGGTCCACTGGGTAAAAGGTGTAGGAAAGGGTGATCTCGCTGATGTCGCGCGCGCTGGGATCGTCCATGATCCGCGGATCGACGTAGAAGACGACCGGCATCGACACCTCCTGGCCCGGCCGCAGCGTCTGCTCGGTGAAGCAGAAGCACTGGACCTTGGTGAAATATTGCCCGGCCTGGCTCGGCGTCACGTTGAATGTGGCGGTGCCGGTGACCGGCCGGTCTGAGAGGTTGCGCGCCTCGTAGAGCGCGATGTTGCGCGCCCCGATCGCGACGTTGCGGCGGGCGTCGACCGCTTCGAACCGCCAGGGCAGGGCCCGGGAGATGTTGGCGTCGAAGCGGACCGAGATCATCCGCCCGGTGGCCCCGGGGGCCTGCCGGCCCACCGCCAGCTGCGGGGTGCCGCCGAAGCCGGTCACCTGGCAGAAGATGCGGTAGAGCGGCACGCTGGCGAAGGCGAGTCCGGTCATGCCGCAGACCAGCAAGGCGGCGAGCAGGGCGGTGCGCGTCTTGCGGGTCATCCGGAGACGCCCATCTTGGCGATGGTGATCGCGTAGACGAGCACCACGAAGGCGGCGAGAAGCACCGCCATGATGATCGCCCGCACCTTCTGGCGGCGGCGGATCTCGCTCCGGTCGCTCATAGCCAGCGGTCGATCACCAGCGCGCCGAAAATGGCGAACAGATAGAGGATCGAGAAGGCGAACAGCTGCTTCTCGGGCTTCATCTCCTTGGGCTCGGTCGCCCGATTGGCGAGCACGCGGAGCGCCAGCGACAGGAAGGCGAGGCTCAAGGCCGCGGCGGCGATGCCGTAGATCGGCCCGGCGAGGCCGAGTGCCCAGGGCGCGACCGCGGCCGCGGCCATCGGCAGCGTGTAGAGCAGGATCTGGATCCGCGTCGCCCGGGCCCCCGCGACGACCGGCAGCATCGGCACCCCCGCGCTCGCATAATCGGAGCGGACGAACAGCGACAGCGCCCAGAAATGCGGCGGCGTCCACAGGAAGATGAGCGCGAACAGGATCAGCGGCAGGGTCGCGACGTCGCCGGTGACGGCCGCCCAGCCGATCAGCGGCGGGAAGGCGCCGGCGGCGCCGCCGATGACGATGTTCTGCGGCGTCCGCCGCTTCAGCCAGATCGTGTAGACGAAGACGTAGAACAGGATCGAGACCGCCAGGATCGACGCCGCGAACCAGTTGGTCGCGACCCCCATCAGCAGCACCGAGAAGAAGGAGAGGCCGACGCCGAAATGGAGAGCGGTCTGCCGCTCCATGCGGCCGGCGGGCAGCGGCCGCGAGGCGGTGCGCTTCATCAGCGCGTCGATATCGGCCTCGTACCACATGTTGAGCGCCGCCGCCGCGCCCGCGCCCAAAGCGATGCAGAGGATGGCGGTGAAGGCGAGCACCGGATGGATCGCCACCGGCGCGACCAAGAGGCCGCAGAGGCCGGTGAAGACGACGAGCGTCATCACCCTGGGCTTGGTCAGCGCCAGGAGGTCGCGCCAATCGGCGGGGAGGGCGGTCTGAGGGTCGAACGTCGTTGTCGTCATGTTTCACGTCATCCCAGCGAAAGCTGGGATCTCACTTTCTTTCCGGAAGGAAGAGGGATTCCAGCTTTCGCTGGAATGACGGTCTCTTCCCCGCGGCGGTTCAGTCCACCTTCGGCAGCGTCTCGAACTGGTGGTAGGGCGGCGGGCTCGACAGCGTCCATTCGAGCGTCGTCGCGCCCTCGCCCCAGGGATTGTCCGGCGCCTTCCTGCCCGCCATCAGCGACCAGATGATGTTGAGGAAGAAGAAGACCATGCCGATGGCCATCAGGATGTAGCCGTAGGTGGCGAACTTGTTCCAGTCGGCGAAGGCGTCGGCATAGTCGGGCACGCGCCGCTGCATCCCGTCCATGCCGAGGAAGTGCATCGGGAAGAACAGCACGTTGACGCCGATGAAGAAGAACCAGAAATGGAGCTGGCCGAGCACCTCGTTGTAGCTCTTCCCCCACATCTTCCCGAACCAGTAATACCAGCCCGCGAACAGCGAGAAGACCGCGCCGAGGCTCAGCACGTAGTGGAAGTGGGCGACGACATAATAGGTGTCGTGCATCACCGTATCGACCCCGGCATTGGCCAGCACGACGCCGGTGACGCCGCCGACGGTGAACATGAAGATGAAGCCCAGCGCCCACAGCATCGGCGACTGGAAGGTGAGCGAGCCGCCCCACATGGTCGCGATCCAGGAGAAGATCTTGATCCCGGTGGGCACCGCGATCACCATCGTTGCGGCGGTGAAGTACATCTTGGTGTTCACGTCCATGCCGACGGTGAACATGTGGTGCGCCCAGACGATGAAGCCGATCACCCCGATCGAGACCATCGCATAGGCCATGCCGAGATAGCCGAAGACCGGCTTGCGGCTGAATGTCGCGACCACCTGGCTGACCATGCCGAAGCCCGGCAGGATCATGATGTAGACCTCCGGATGGCCGAAGAACCAGAACAGGTGCTGGTAGAGGACCGGGTCGCCGCCGCCGGCCGCGTCGAAGAAATGGGTGCCGAAATTGCGGTCCGTCAAGAGCATGGTGATTGCGCCTGCGAGCACAGGGAGCGCCAGGAGGAGCAGGAAGGCGGTGACCAGGATCGACCAGACGAAAAGCGGCATCTTGTGCAGCGTCATGCCCGGCGCGCGCATGTTGAAGATCGTGGTGATGAAGTTGATCGCGCCGAGGATCGAGCTCGCGCCGGCGAGGTGCAATGCGAAGATCGCCATGTCGACCGAGGGCCCGGGCGAGCCGAGCGTCGACAAGGGCGCGTAAACCGTCCAGCCGACGCCGGCGCCGAGGCCGCTTCCGCCGGTCACGAACGAGCTGCCGAGCAGCAGGAGGAAGGCCGGCGGCAGAAGCCAGAACGAGATGTTGTTCATCCGCGGGAAGGCCATGTCCGGCGCGCCGATCATGATCGGCACGAACCAGTTGCCGAAGCCGCCGATCATCGCCGGCATGACCATGAAGAACACCATGATCAGGCCGTGCGCGCTGATCAGCACGTTCCACATGTGCAGGCCCTCGTCGAAAGTCGCTTCCTTGCCGGCCACCATCGACGCCCAGCTTTGGATATATTGCAGGCCGGGCTCGGCCAGTTCGGCGCGCATCAGGCCGGAGATGGCGCCGCCGATGATCCCAGCGGTGACCGCGAAGATCAGATAGAGCGTGCCGATGTCCTTGTGGTTGGTCGACATGAACCAGCGGACGAAGAAGCCCGGCTTGTGGTCGGCGTCGTGATGCGCCGCCTGATGGTGCGGATCGGCCTCGAAATGGACGGCGTTCGCGGTGGTGTCGGTCATCTGTCTCTCGCCGCCTTAATTGGTGGGTGCGCTTTGATTGGTGGTCGCCGGCGTCTCGGTGGCCGCGACGATGTTGGATGGCGCCGGCGTGGCGGCCGTGCCCTCGGTCGCGGCGACGGTCGGGGCGGGCGTCGGCGCGGCGGGGGCGGCGCCGGGCATGGCGCCGCCCTTCGAGGCGACCCAGGCGGCGAAGCGCTCCCGGCTCACGACCTCGACCGCGATCGGCATGTAGCCGTGGCGGGCGCCGCACAATTCGTAGCAGACGCCGTAATAGACGCCCGGCCGGTCGGCCCGGAACCAGGTCTCGTTGAGCCGCCCCGGCACCGCGTCGATCTTGGTCCAGAAGGCGGGGACGCCCCAGGCGTGGATGACGTCGTTCGAGGTGACGATCAGCTTCACCACCGCGCCGACCGGGACCACCATCCGCTCGTCGACCGCGAGCTGGCGGGGCTCGCCCCGCGCCGCGACCTGTTCGTCGGGGATCATGTTGGAGACGAGGCTGACGCCATGGTCGGGATATTCATATTCCCAATACCATTGGTTGCCGATCGCCTTGACGGTGAGGTCGGCGGCGGGCGGGTCGTATTGGTGGGCGAGGAGGCGGATCGAGGGCACCGCGATCGCCACCAGGATGAGCACCGGCACCAAAGTCCACAGCACTTCGAGCGTCGTATTGTGGGTGTTGCGCGACGGCGTCGGATTGGCGCCGCGCCGGTAGCGCAGGATCACCCAGGCGAGCAAAGCCAGCACGAACAAAGAGATGATCGTGATCAGCGGCATCAGGATAATGTTGTGGAACCAGGCCGCTTCCTCGCCGATCGGAGTCACCTGGTCCTGCAGCATCAATCGGCCGTCGGGCTGGCCGATGCCGGGCGTCGGCGCGGTGCGCGGGGTCGCAGGCGCCGCGGCATTGGCTGCCGATTCCTCGCCGGCGGCGGCAGGCGCGACGGCAGCGGCGGTCGGCGCAGGGGCCGGAGCCGCTGCGAGGGCCGCGGCGGGCGCCAGGCCGAAGGCGGCGGCAATTGCGATCAGCTTGGAGAAAGTCTTCATCTACGCCCCTGTGATCCGCCTCGTCGGGCGGCTGGATTCGGGCACCCGGGGGCGCCCCGGCGCGCCTTATAGGCAGGGGAATACAGTCGCTCAAGCATGTTCGCCGCGATGCGGAACGCTTGAAGCCCCCCGCCCTGTTCCCTATCAATCGAGGGACGATTTCGATCCGGGGAAAATGATGACCGAAGCGGAGGTTTTGGCCGAATTCCGCGCCGCCGGGGCGCTGCTCGAGGGCCATTTCATCCTCTCCTCGGGGCTGCACAGCCCGCTTTACCTGCAATGCGCGCGGGTACTGATGGACCCGGCCCGCGCCGCGCGCCTCGCTTCCGCGCTCGCTGCGGCGATTCCGGACGAGATCCGCGCGGGCGTGGATGTCGTGGTTTCTCCGGCCATGGGCGGCGTCGTCATCGGCCACGAAATGGGCCGCGCGCTCGGCGTCGAGGCTTTGTTCGTCGAGCGGCCGCAGGGGACGTTCGAGCTTCGCCGCGGCTTCCGGCTGGCGCCGGGGCAGCGCGTGCTGCTGGTCGAGGACGTGGTCACCACCGGCCTCTCCTCGCGCGAGGCGATGGGCGCGATCACGGCGGCGGGCGGCGAGGTGATCGCCGCCGCCGCGCTGATCGACCGCTCCGGCGGCGGCGCCGAGCTCGGCATTCCCTTTTTCCCGCTGATCCGCCTCAGCGTGCCGAGCTACGCCGAAGCCGAGCTGCCGCCCGAGCTCGCCGCCATCCCAGCCGAGAAGCCCGGGAGCCGGAAAGCGGCGTGAGCAGCCATATCCGCCTCGGCGTCAACATCGACCATGTCGCGACGATCCGGAACGCGCGCGGCGGCGCGCATCCCGATCCGGTCCGCGCCGCCTTCGCCGCCGCCGAGGCGGGCGCCGACGGCATTACCGCCCACCTGCGCGAGGACCGCCGTCACATCACCGACGGGGATATCGACCGGCTGATGGCGAAGCTCGCCATCCCGCTCAACCTCGAAATGGCCGCGACCGAGGAGATGCTGGCGATCGCGCTCGCCCACCGCCCCCATGCCGCCTGCATCGTCCCCGAGAAGCGCGAGGAGCGCACCACCGAAGGCGGCCTCGACGCGGCCGGCCAGCACAATCATCTCGCTTATTATGTCGACAGGCTCGGCGCCGCCAACATCCGCGTCAGCCTGTTCATCGAGCCCGACCCGGCCCAGGTCGAGGCGGCGATCCGGCTCGGCGCGCCGGTGGTCGAGTTCCACACCGGGCGCTACGCCCACCTGGAGAGCGACGCGCGCGCCGAGGAGCTGCGCCGAATCGCCGACGCCGCAGCGTTGGCCCGCAAGAACGGAATCGAGCCCCATGCCGGCCACGGCCTCAGCTTCGACAATGTCGCCCCGATCGCCGCCATCCCCCAGCTCGCCGAACTCAATATCGGCCATTTCCTGGTCGGCGAGGCGATCTTCACCGGCTTCGAGGCCAGCGTGCGGCGGATGCGCGACCTGATGGACGAGGCAAGAGGGTGAGGACTCCAATCCGTCATTCCAGCGAAAGCTGGAATCTCCCTGCCTTTTCGGCGGCTGCTGGAAGGCAAAGTGAGATTCCAGCTTTCGCTGGAATGACGATGGAATGGAGTTCTTCGCTGTGATCATCGGCCTCGGCTCCGACCTCTGCAGCATCGAGCGGATCCAAAGCTCGCTCGACCGCTTCGGCGCGCGCTTCGAGAACCGCGTCTTCACCGAGGTGGAGCGCGCCAAGGCCGAACGCCGCCCGTTCACCCGCGCCGGCACCTACGCCAAGCGCTTCGCCGCCAAGGAGGCCTTCTCCAAGGCCGTCGGCACCGGCTTCAAACGCGGCGTGTTCATGAAGGACATCGGCGTCGTCAACCTGCCCGGCGGCCAGCCGACCCTGGCGCTGACCGGCGGCGCGAAGGAGAGGCTTGACGCGATCACGCCTCCGGGCCACGCCGCCCATATCCATTTGACGATGACCGACGATCATCCCTTCGCCATGGCCGTGGTGATCATCGAAGCACTATCCGAGGAGCGCGTATCTTGACCAACCCCGACCGCAATGACGCGGCCGAAACCCCCGGCGGGCCGGAGCGCGAAATCGTCGCCGCCCCCGCCGGCATCGAAACCGCCGCGCCCGCGCCCGAAGCTCCGGCCGCGCCCGCCGCGACGGCGCCGAAAAAGGCCGGCACCGACTGGTGGGGCGAGATCAAGGCGATCTTCTGGCTCATCCTCGCGGTGCTCGGCTTCCATTCCCTCATCGCCAAGCCCTTCTACATCCCGTCCGAATCGATGATGCCGGGCCTGCTGGTCGGCGACCGGCTGGTGGTCACCAAATATCCCTATGGCTGGTCGTGGGTCAGCCCAAGCTTCCACATCCTGCCGCACTTCCAGGGCCGGCTCTGGGGCGCGATGCCCGAGCGCGGCAACGTCGTCATCGTGACCCCGCCCGGCCAGAGTTCCGACTATATCAAGCGCGTGATCGGCCTTCCCGGCGACACGATCGAGCTGATCGACGGCATCGTCTACCTGAACGGCAACGCCTTGCCGCGGCAGGAGCGGCCGCGGGCGATGATCCCGGTCGACGCCAACACGCCCTGCCGCGACGACCAATATGGCGACTATCGCGTGCGCGGGCCGGATGGGACCTTCTATTGTCGCATGCCGGTGTTCCGCGAGACGCTGCCCAACGGCCGCTCCTACGACACGATCGACGCCGGCAATTCGACCGGCGACGATTTCGAGCGGATCAGGGTTCCGGACGGCCACGTCTTCCTGATGGGCGACAATCGCGACCACAGCGCCGACAGCCGCTTCCCGCTGGATCCGCCCGACAACGGGTTGGGCGGCCCCGTCCCCTGGGAGAATATCGGCGGCCGCGCCGAGTTCATAACCTTCAGCCTCGACGGCAGCTCGTCCTACTGGAACCCGATCAGCTGGTTCACCGCCCTGCGCGGCGGCCGCGCCGGCACCTCGCTTCACGCGGAACGGGGACCGCCGCCACCACAGGAGTAGAAGGCATGGGCAAGGAGGGGGAGAAGGCCGGGCCGATCGAGCTGCGCGATCCGGTGATCCGCCACGAGCTGAAGCGGGCCAGCGTCTGGATCGGGCTCGTCCTCGCGGTGGTCGCCCTGATCTTTCTCGCCCAGCCGCTGCTGCTGATCTTCGCCGGCATCGTGCTGGCCGCGATGCTCGACGGCGGCGCCCGCCTGCTCGGCCGAATCCTCCCGATCGGCCGCGGCTGGCGCCTTGCCATCGTCACCCTTTCGGGGGTCGGCTTCGTCGTCTGGACGATCTATTTCGCCGGCACCGAGCTCGCCGGCGAGGCCGAGCGGCTGCGGGTCACCGTCACCGGCCAGGTCAACCGCATCCTCGCCTGGGCGAACGGGATGGGCCTGGTCGAGGGCGGGATCGGCGTCGACCAGCTGAGCGGCCAGCTGATGGGGACGCTGGGCCGGCTCGGCACGGCGGTGAGCAGCGCGCTGGGCGCGATCACCTCGATGGTGATGATCCTGGTGATCGGCATCTTCATCGCGGTCGAGCCGCGGCTCTACCAGCGCGGCGTCGCCTGGATGCTGCCGCTCGAGCATCGCGACCGCTTCTACCGGACCGCGAGCCGGATGGGCTTCACCTTGCGGCGGCTGATGGCCGGCCGCCTGCTCGGCATGGCGGTCGAGGGCGTCGGCACCTGGCTGCTGCTGATGATCGGCGGCGTGCCGATGGCGGCTTTGCTCGGCATATTGACCGGCCTGCTCGCCTTCCTGCCCAATATCGGCGCGATCATCTCGGGCGTGCTGATCGTGCTCGCCGGCTTCTCGGTCAGCGTCGAGGCCGGGCTCTGGGCGATCGGCGTCTATGTCGCCGTCCAGGTCGTCGACGGCTATCTGATCGTGCCCTATGTCGCCAGGAAGACGGTCGACATGGCGCCCGCTCTGGTGCTCGGCGCGCAGCTGCTGTTCGGCGCCCTGTTCGGGCTGATGGGCCTGGCGCTCGCCGACCCGATCGTCGCGATGATCAAGTCGGCGCTCGAGCAGAAATCGGTCGAGGACGAAGCCGACGCCGCGGCGGAGGCGAAGCCGAAACGGCGCGCCCGCGCCTAGTTGCCGCGCCCGCGGCCTTGCGGGCCCTCTGCGCCCTGGGGTGCCGCGCCCGCCGGCGGAGCCGCGCCTTCCGGCCCTGCGCCGCTCTGCATCTGCTGCATCTGCCGCTGCATCTGCTGCATCTGCCACATCCCCGCGGCGCCCGGGATGACCTGAAGCACCTCGATGTCGAAGACGAGCGTGTCCCGGTCGGTGAAAGGCGCGCCCGGGGGGATCCGGCCGGGACCGTAGCCGAGATTGGGCGGGATCCAGAGGCGGTAGCGCCCGCCGGCCTGGGTCAGCTGCAATCCTTCGGCGAAGCCGGGGATGACGCCGGTCGGCGGCATCACCATCGGCTCGCCGCGATTGCGGCTGCTGTCGAACGGCGTGCCGTCGGCGAGCTTTCCGTCATAATGGAAGACGAGGACGTCGTTGGGCGTCGCCGTCGGCCCGTCGCCCGCCTTCAGCACCTGATATTGCAGGCCGGACGCGGTCGTGGTCCGCTGGATCGGCTCGGTCGCCCACCAGGCGGCTGCCGCCGCGGCGAGCGCGAGCAAGACGAGCGCGATCCACAGCTTGAGCACGCTGCCTCTGGCGATGGGGCGAATCGGAACGGCGGTGACGGCGGACATTCGGCTTCCTTCAAACGGAACGGGCGGCGATGGTCTATCGCCGCCCGGTCATGATGTGAAGCTTGGAAACCCGGTGGCCGGGCTCAGCGGACGCCGTCGCGCTCCGCCCGCTTGCGCTCGAGCTTGCGCGCGCGCCGGATCGCGGCGGCACGCTCGCGGGCGCGCTTTTCGGACGGCTTCTCATAGTGGCGGCGGAGCTTCATCTCGCGATAGACGCCCTCGCGCTGCAGCTTCTTCTTGAGCGCCCGCAGCGCCTGGTCGACATTGTTATCGCGAACGATGATTTGCATAAAAGCTCGTCACTCTTTCCGTTTAACCGAAATCAAAAATGGATTCGCCGCGAGACGGGGCCCGCGGCGCAGGGCCGTGCCCGTAGCAGGGTGCGCCCCTCAGCGCAAGTCAGGCCCTTTAGCGCGAGGACGCCCGCCTGCGCCCGCCCCCCATCGGCTTGACCGCGCCGGCATGGCGCCCGCGCTGGCCCTGCGGCCGCGGATGCCATTTGCGCTCCTCGTGCCGCGGCGCCGGCACGTTGACCCGTGACGATTTGATCCGCGCCGCCTCGGCATTGAAGCCGCCGGGCAGCGGCTCGACCGCGATCTTTTGCCGGGTCAGCTTCTCGATGTCCTTGAGATAGGCCTTCTCGTCGTCGGCGCAGAAGCCGATGGCGACGCCCGCGGCGCCGGCGCGCGCCGTCCGCCCGATGCGGTGGACATATTGCTCGGCGACGTTGGGCAGCTCGAAGTTGATGACGTGGCTGACGCCCGAGACGTCGATGCCGCGCGCGGCGATGTCGGTCGCGACCAGGATCTTCACCTGTCCGGCCTTGAACTCGGCCAGCGCCCGCTCGCGCTGCGGCTGGCTCTTGTTGCCGTGGATTGCGTTGGCCGCGATTGCGTTGCCGGCGAGCAGCTTCACCACCCGGTCGGCGCCGTGCTTGGTGCGGGTGAAGATGAGCACGCGCTCCATGTTGCCGCGCTCGGAGAAACCGTGGCGCAGCATCATGGTCAGCAAAGCCTGCTTCTCGGCCTGCTGGACGAAGGTGACGTACTGGTCGACCCGCTCGACCGTGGTGGCGGCCGGCGCGACCGAGACCTGCGCCGGATCGGTCAGGAACTTGTCGGCCAGCTCCTTGATCGTCTTGGGCATGGTCGCCGAGAAGAACAGGGTCTGGCGCCTGGCCGGCAGCAGCCGCACGATCTGCTTCAGCGCATGGATGAAGCCGAGGTCGAGCATCTGGTCGGCCTCGTCGAGGACGAGGATCTCGACGTCCTGCAGCGTCAGATAGCGCTGCTCGATCAGGTCTATGAGGCGGCCGGGCGTGGCGACGAGCACGTCGACTCCGCGCGCCAGCTCCTGCCGGTTCTTGCCGACCGAGGTGCCGCCGAACACGGTCGCCACCTTGAGCTGCGAGAAGCGGCTATAGGCGCGGGCGCTCTCGGCGATCTGGCTGGCCAGTTCGCGGGTCGGGGCGAGGACGAGCATCCGGCAGGCGCGCGGGCCCGCCCGCCGGTCGGACTGGCGCAGCCGGTCGATCGACGGCAGCATGAAGGCGGCGGTCTTGCCGGTGCCGGTCTGGGCGATGCCGAGCAGGTCGCGGCCCTTCAAAAGGGTCGGGATGGCCTGCGTCTGGATCGGCGTCGCCTGGCTATATTCCTTGAGCGCGAGCGCCTGGAGGACGGGCTGCGAAAGCCCGAGGGATTGGAATGACATGGTAATGAAACTCACTAAATGTGCGGCGCCCGCGCAGCCTTCATGGCGCGCGGATACGCGGCGGGTAATGGCAACCCGCGTGAAAAGGGAAACCTTGGGAAAATTACGAAGCGGAGCCGCGGCGGTAACCCGCCTGTTCACGCTGCATGACGCCTCGCTGAGGGGCATATGCATGCTGCAGTGCAAAAAGTCAATGGCCGGCGGCCCGAACCGCCTCGGGCGCGGCATCGAGCTCCTCTATCTGCGCGACGAAGCTCTGCCAGTCGGGGTCGCCGATCGCCCCGCTCGCCTGCACCACCAGGTCGTCGAGGAACAGGTAGAAGGGCGCGATGTTGCGCGGGTTGAGCGGGCGGCGGGCGGCCGCGTCGAGCGTCAGCTCATGGCCGGCGAGCGGCGTGCCCGCGATCAGCGGCGCGATGCCGTGCGCGGCGTCGGCGGCGACGATCCACAGCCTGACGCCGGCCTCGTTCATCGCCGGCAGGAGGCGGGCGATCTCGGCGGCCTTGTCCCGGCAGGCCGGGCAGCCCACCGACAGGAAGGCGAGCACGATCGCCTGGCCGGCAAGTTCCGCCGAATCGATCCGCCGCCCGGCCGCCTGCCCCGCGAAGGGCGGCACCGGCTCGCCGATCGGCAGCGGTGTCGCCTGGGCGGGACGGAAGGGGTTCGCGGTCAGCAGAACGAGGATGATGGCGACGCCGAGGAGCATCGTCTGCATGGCCGGGCCCAAGGCCGGTCCGGGCGGGGCGAGAAGATAGAAGCAGCCTGCCGCGGCCAGCGCCCCATTACGCGCGAGGTCGAGCGCCGAGATTAGGTGGGCGCCGCCCCCGAAGCAGTTGCAGCGCACTGCCCGGCCCTTGGCCAGCGCAACCAGTAGCACCGCGCCGAACAGCGCGAACAGGGCGACCGCCGCCGCCATGCCGGCGCGCGCCCAGCCGCCGGCGGCGAACAGGGCAAGGGCGATCAGCCCCTCCGCGCCGATCACGGCGAGGGCGGCGGCCGCCAGACGCCCTTTGGCAAGGCCGAACAGCGCGCCGATCGTCTCCTCGAAGTCGCGCCGCCCGAGCGCCTTGCCGGTCGCCGCGGCGAGCAGCAGGATTGCGACATAGAGCCGGACCAGCTCGGCGGCGTAGGTCATTCGCCGGGCTCCCAGCGCGGCGCCAGTCCGTCCGGGCTCCGCCGCCGGCGCCACGATCCGGCACTCGTCGCCAGGATCGAGTCATGCCAGTCGTCCTGCTCGCTGCGGCGCGCGCCGGGGCCGAGCAGGGCGCGCAGGTCCCGCGCGATCTCCCAGGCGAGGTCGGCCGCTTCCGGCTCGTCGCGCATCGGCAGGCCGAGCGCCTTGAGATCGTCGCCCGTCAGCGCGAAGCCGTGCGAATGATGGCCGTGGACCAAAGCCTCGACGATCCGCGACCGCGCCGCTTCGGGCGAGTCCGGCAGGCCGAGCGCGAGCAGCTCGGTGCAGATCGCCTCGACCTCGAGCGTGGCCCGGTAGAAGGCGGTGAGCGTGGTCGGGAAGATGCTCTCGCAGAGCAGCGCCAGCGCCCGCGCCTTGGCGTCGGCCTCGGCCAGTCCGAACCAGTCCTCGGCCATCCGACCGAACAGCCGCACGTCCTGCGCCGAGATCGCCGACGGCCCGTCGCCGCCGGGGCCCTCGAGGTGCGGATCGACCGGCGAGAAGATCGCGGCCGGCCCGGCGACGATCTCGCGCGCGGCCAGCGCCGCGATCATGCCCGAGGAAGCGCAGCGGTCCGGCACGATGAAGGCGAGACGCTCGGTGAAGCCGTGCAGCAGCAGGGCGACTCGTCGCGCCGCGTTGACCACGCCGCCGCTGCAATGGAACAAGACGTCCAGCCGCTGCGTCCGGCCCATTTCGCGCAGCGCATCGTAGAGCACGGGCAAGAGGTCGAGCTCGAGATGGGACGCCGCTATGAGGAGCACCCGGCTCCCGCGCGATTGCTCCAGTTCCTCGAGCCGGCGCTTCACCTCGCCTCCGAACGGGCGCGGGCGCCCGCGACCAGACACGCGGCGACCGCGCCGGTCATGTCCAGCTCGGGCACGAGCTGCTCGACGAACAGGAACTGGCCGACCGGATTGTTCTCGAGGAAGACATGGTCGCCGCCGGGCGTGACGATGAGGTCGATCGCCCCGAAGGTGAGGCCGTAGCTGTGCACGAAATCGAGGCAGCGCCGCTCGATCTCGGCCGGAAGCGTCTCCGGCTCATAGCGAATCTCGGCCGACATGTCGCGCCAGTCGTTGGCGGTGCGCGGGTCGTCCTGGGAGTGGATTCGCGCGGCGAACACGCGGTCGCCGATCACCGTCGCCCGAACCTCGTGCCGCTTGGCGATGTGGTGCTGGAAGAAGCACGGGGTCTCGGCCACCGAATCGAGCATCCCTTCATGCTCGTCGCCGATCCGGGTGGTCGGCAGCATCCCGGCGGTCCGCTCTTCCGGCGGGACCTCGTCCGCCGCCAGCGACGCCGACGACAAAGCCTTGAAGACGATGCCGTACGCGGCCAACCGGCGGAAGGCCTCGACACTGGCGCGGCGGTTGGTGAAGATCGACGGCGGCACCGCAAAGCCGAGGCGCGCCGCGCGTTGCAGCTGCTCGTTCTTCCAGATCGCGCCGCGCAGCGCGCCCGGGTGACTCATCCAGTAGCAGTCGAGCGAGTAGAGGAGCCCGAGCAGCAGTTGCTCGGTCTCGGCCTCGGCAAAGGCCCTTTCCTGCGGAGCCAGCGGCCCGGCGGGGAAGCGGAACGCGGCTTTCTTGCGCATCCACACCGCGCCGACGTCCGCCACCTCGAGCTCATCGCCGGTCGGAAGATGCCGCACCGCGCCGCGCCACCGGCCGCCGGCGAGACCGAGCTCGATGGCAAAATCGGCGGGAAATTGGTCGAGGTCGAGCCGGAACGGCCGGCCGCCCTGCGCCGCGATCTTGTCGGCGACGATATCGGCGTGGAGATCGCCGCTATGGGTGACGATCAGGACCCGCTTGGTCATGGGAGAAGGTGTGCGCCCGATCGCCCGAACCGATCGATGGAGGGCAGGGGCCCCCGGCCTCGCCGGGAGCCCCTTGCCGACTTGCGCCGGCTAGCACCAGGCGCCGTTGTCGCCGACGTTGTAGCGGTACAGGCCCCAGGGGGGCCGGGTGTCGCTGCAGCTCGCCAGCGCCACGCCCTCGCGGGCCTGCCACTTGCCATCGCTCCGGCGCTCACCGGACAGCTTGAACGCAAAAGTCTTCTTCTCCATCACATCCTCCATACACATCATCTCCATTTTGGCTATAAATTGATCCATAACAGAGACGACCAAAGGGACGAGTCATCGCTCGCCCAGGACTCGAATCGCACTGGAATCTAACTTAATCAAGCCGGCTTCTGTTCTTATCGTGGTGTGCTGCGATGTGCCGTTATCTGTCCGGGCCGAACGCCGTTATTTGAGCTTGATACCGTATAATCCCCGTAGGCAATGGATGCTTCGATGATGTCGCTTCTTTCTCCGCCATGACCGGGCCGTCGCGCTCCGGATCGGCCGAAGCCTGGGCCGCGGCCCGTCTCGCCGGCCTGGTGTGGCCGCGCGGCGAGCCGGCGGTGAAGGCGCGGGTGGTCGGCGCGTTCGCCCTGATCCTCGGCGCCAAGCTGATCAGCGTCGGGGCGCCTTTGGTCTACAAGACGATCGTCGACGCCCTGTCGGCGCCGGCGGTCGCGGCGGTGCCGATCGCGCTCGTCCTCGTCTACGGCCTGGCGCATGTCGGCGTGCAGCTGGTCACGGCGCTGCGCCAGCTGGTCTTCATCCGCGTCGCCCAGCGCGCCATCCGGCTGACCGCGCTCGAGGTGTTCGGCCACCTCCACGCCCTTCCGCTGCGCTTCCATCTCGACCGCCAGACCGGCGGCGTCTCGCGAATCGTCGCGCGCGGCATCACCGCCATCGAATATCTGCTGGAGCTGGCCCTGTTCAGCATCCTGCCGACGCTGATCGAGCTCACCCTGGTCGCCGCCATATTGTGGCGCTTCTACAGCGCCGGCTTCGCGCTTGCGGTCGCCGCGACCGTCCTGGTCTATGGCGGCTTCACCCTGGCGGTGACGCGCTGGCAGGTCAGGGCCCGGCGCGAAATGAACGCGCGCGACGTGGCCGCCAGCGTCGCCGCGATCGACAGCCTGCTCAACTACGAGACGGTCAAATATTTCGGCGCCGAGGCGCACGAGGCGGACCGTTACGAGGCGGCGCGGCGCGATTACGAACGCGCCGCCGTCCGCAGCGAGTCGGTCGAGGCCCTGGTCGGGATCGGTCAGGCCGCGATCATCGCCGCCGGACTGATCACGGTCATGGTGATGGCCGGCAGCGGCGTCGCCGAGGGGGTGATGAGCGTCGGCGACTTCGTGCTGGTCGTCGCCTATCTGCTCCAGCTCTACGCGCCGCTCGGCGTGCTCGGCACCGTCTACGGCAACGTCAAGCAGTCGCTCGCCGACCTCGAGGCGATGGCCGCGGTCCTGCGCCAGCCGGCCGACGTCGAGGACCGGCCCGGCGCGCCGGCTTTGGCGGTGCCCCGCGGCCATATCATCTTCGACCGCGTCTCGTTCGCCTACGATCCGCGCCGCACGATCCTCGCGGACGTCTCGTTCGAGGTGCCTCCGGGGCGGACCGTGGCGCTGGTCGGCCCGAGCGGCGGCGGCAAATCGAGCATCGCACGGCTGCTGTTCCGCTTCTACGACGTCGATGCCGGCACCATCGCCATCGACGGCCAGGACCTCCGGGAGGTGACCCAGGAGAGCCTTCGTCAGGCGATCGGCGTGGTGCCGCAGGATACGGTGCTGTTCAACGACAGCATCTATTACAACATCGCCTACGGCCGGCCGGGCGCGACCCGGGAGGAGGTCGAGGAGGCGGCGCGCCTCGCCCGCATCCACGATTTCATCCTCGCCATGCCGGACGGCTATGCCAGCCGGGTCGGCGAGCGCGGCCTCAAATTGTCGGGCGGCGAGAAGCAGCGCGTCGCCATCGCTCGCGTCATCCTGAAGCGGCCCTCGATCCTGATCTTCGACGAGGCGACCAGCGCGCTCGACAGCCATACCGAGCGCGAGATCCAGGCGAGCCTCACCGCCGTCTCCGCTCACCGCTCCACCCTGGTCATCGCCCACCGCCTCTCAACCATCGTCGACGCCGACGAGATCCTGGTGCTCGACGCCGGCCGGATCGTCGAGCGCGGCCGTCACGCCGCCTTGCTCGCTCAAAACGGCGCCTATGCCGCGATGTGGCGCCGCCAGCGCCGCGCCGCGCGGGCGAAGGAGGACACGGCCTGACTGTGCGGCCAATCCTGGTCTGCCACCAATCCGACCCGGATCCAGCCTAAGCGGCCTGCTCGTGGGCGGCGCGGACGCTTTCCATGAGCACGTCCTGGCGGTGCTGCTTCTCGACCGCCTCGGCGCCGCCCCGGGTCTCGTGGAACAGGTCGAGCGCCTTCAGCTCGTTGTCCCCGAGCGGCCGGATGGCGAGGTCGCTGTAGTTGTAGCGCCCGGGGTCGGCGAGGATGCGCTTCAGAAGCTTCCTTTCCTGGCGGAAGCCACGCCAGTAGCGGAATGCTTTCATCGCGCTCTCGAACGCGAATTTGGGATAGAAGAGGAGCGCCGGCTCGAGCGGCAGGGTCGGGCGGCGCGAGCGGCGGCGCTTCCTCCGGACGACCCCGCCCTCCAGCGTGTGCACGCCCTCATTCTCATAGAGCATTCGGAATTCGTTCAGATATTGAAGCGCCTTGTTCGGCCGCCCGCCTTCGAGCCGCGCGTGCCGCCGGGTCACCGTCTCCATATGCTCCCAGGTGAAATAGGCAGCCCAGGCGGCTTTATATGTTTCCTCCCATTCCGAGTCGGACATGGTCTTGTGGTGCGAGACGCGGTGGTGGAGGTCGTATTTGTTGAGGTCGGGGTCCATCCACTCGCCCGCCTCGTGCATCTTCTGATGGTCCTCCGATCCCGGCAGCGGGGTCAGGAAGAAGAATTCGAGGATGTCGACGGGCAGCTCGCGCTTGATGATCTCGATGTCGCGAAGGATCGATTCCTTGGTGTCGGCCGGGAAGCCGAGGATGTAGCCGGCCAGAGTGAAGATGCCCTTTTCGTGCCACTGCTGGATCATGTGGCGATATTCGGTGATCTTGTTCTGGCGCTTGTTGGCGGCGAGCAGATTGTCCGGGTTGATGTTCTCGAGGCCGATGAAGACCCGCATCACCCCGGCGCGCTTGGCCTTGTCGATGAAATTGGGGATTCGGTGGCAGAGCGTGTCGACCTGGATGGTGAGGTTCGCCTTCAGCCCCTCTTCCTCGTTGAGCTTGATGAGCCGGTCGAAAAACTCCTCCCAGTGGCGGTTGCGGGCGAGATTGTCGTCGGTGACGAAGAACGCCTTGATCCCCTGCGAAAGGTTCTCGCGGACGATCCCTTCGAGGTCGTCGGCGGTGCGGAACCGGCTCTTTCTGCCCTGGACGTTGATGATCGTGCAGAAGCTGCACTGGAACGGGCAGCCGCGGCCCAGGTCGAAGCTCGACCATTGCCCCGAATTGCGATCCAGGCACTCCTTCGGCATCCACGGATAGGGGACGCCGGCGATGCTCGGCAGGTCCTTGAGATAATTGTAGATCGGCTGGAGCTTGTCCTGCCAGGCGTCGACGAACAGGCTGTCGAGCCTTCCTTCCTCGCATTCGCCGGCGAACAGCGAGCAGCCCATGTCGAGCGCCTGCTGGATTTCGGGCGGAATCTCCTTGAGCATCGACAGGCAGCCGGAGACGTGGAAGCCGCCGATCACCACCGGCAGGCCGGCGGCGCGGAATTCGCGGGCGAGGTCGAGCGCGTGGTGGAACTGGTTGGACTGGACGCCGACCAGGCCGATCAGCGCCTTGGCGCCGCGCTTCTTGATGTCTCGGATGATCTTGGCCGGGACGACATGCTGGTTGCACTCGTCGATCGGCACCAGGTTGAAGCGGACGCCGGGCCCGAGCACCTGGCGCGCGGCAGCGTCGCGGGCGAGGCCGTTGAGCGCCGCCAGCGAGTTGGACGGCAGGATCGTGCGCCACCAGACGATCGGATAGCCGTCGTCGTCATAATGCGACGGCTTGATCATCACGAAGTCGAACTGTTCGGGCTTTTCCCCCATGGCTCATGGCTCATACGCGATTCGCCGGGCAAGTCCTAGCCGAAGCGCCTGTCCGGAAGCGGACGCTGAAAATGTCCGCATCCGGACGCAAGCCGAGCCGGACGCCCGGCCGCAGGAGAGCGCCCGCCGTGGCGCACTCCTTGCATCGTCATTGCCGAATCGCCTGGAGACACAATGATGCGCCTTGCCCTCGCCGTCACCGCCTCGCTTCTGCTGTCCGGTTCCGCCTGCGCCCAGCCCGGAAGCGCCGCCGCCCAGCCGTCGGGCACGCTCAACTGGGAGATCGAGGGCACCAACCAGGCCGCCCGGGTCCAGCTCGAAATCAGCCGCCGGTCGGGCAACAGCCACTGGACAATCGGCCGCACCCTCGACGCCGGGTCGCTCGAGGGCCTCGACCCGACCCGGCTCGCCGGCGACGGCGGCCCGGTCCGCTTTCGCATCGCCCGGGACGCCGGCACGCTCGACTGCGAGGGCGTGGCCCGCCGCAACCGCGGCACCGGCGACTGCACATTCGCACCCGATCCGCGTTTCGCCGCCGCTTTGGCCGAGCGCGGCATCGGCAGGCCGACCGTCGACGAGCAATTCTCGCTGGCGCTTCACGACATCGGCTTCGTCTATATCGACGAGCTTCGGCGCCAGCGCTACGACACGCCGACCGCCGCCGAGCTGGCGCGCGCCGGCGATCACGGCGTCACCCTCGATTATCTGCGCGGCATGGGCGGCCACGGCTACCGGGTCGGCCAGCTCGCGGCGCTGATCCGGATGCGCGACCATGGCGTCACCCCCGATTATATCGCGGCGCTCGCCCGCCACGACGTCCGCGACATCGCGCCCGACGACGTCGTCCGCCTGCGCGACCATGGCGTCCAGGCCGAATTCATCGGCGAGCTGCGCCAGCTCGGCTATGGCCGCCTCGCCGTCGACGATCTGGTCCGCCTGCGCGATCACGGCGTCTCCGCCGAATATGTCCGCACCCTCGCCCGGCACGGCATCCGCAATGTCCCGCCCGCCGAGCTGACGCGCCTGCGCGACCACGGCGTGTCGCCCGACTTCGTCGGCGCGCTCCGCGCGAACGGCTATGGCTTCGACACCGGCGAGATCATCCGCCTGCGCGACCACGGCGTCACCGAATCCTATGTCGGCGAGCTTCACGCGCTCGGCTATTCGAGCCTCGCCGCCGAGGACATCGTCCGGCTGCGCAGCCACGGCGTCACCCCCGACTTCATCCGCCGCGCCAATGCCGGCGGGCGCCGCTCGCCCGAGGAGCTGGTGCGGCTGCGGATCGGCGGCTGATCAGTCGTCGAGCGGGCCGAAGCTGGGCTCGCTCTTGCCGAGCCGCGCCCTTATCGCCTCGGTGAGGTCGGCGCTGACCAAAGTGGCGGCGTTCCACAAGGCGACGTCGCGCAGGCCCTCCTCGACCGGGCGGCCGCGGCTGTGGTTGAGGCTCTTCTTGGCGCCGGCGACGGCGAGCGGCGACTTGGCGGCGATCGTCCGGGCGAGCGCCAGGCCGGCGGCGATGGCGGCGTCGCGGTCGGCGGCGACCTGGTTGACGAGACCGCGGCGCGCCGCTTCCTCGGCGCCCATCCGGCGGCCGGTGTAGGTGAGCTCGCGAAGCACGCCCTGGGGCAAGAGGTAGCCGAGCCGCTGCAGCGTGCCCAGATCGGCGGTGATGGCGACGTCGACCTCGGCGACCTGGAAGAAGGCATCCTGGCTCGCCACCCGGAGGTCGCAGGCCGAAGCGAGGTCGACCCCGGCGCCGATGCAGCCGCCATGGACCGCGGCGATCACCGGCGCGCGCGCCTGCTCGACCGCGCTGAACGCATCCTGCAGCCATTCGATATGGCGCAGCCTCGCCTCTGCCGCGCGGCCGGGATCCTGGCTGGGCGGGAATTGCCGCGACGCATATTCGAGGTCGAGGCCGGCGGTGAAATGCCTGCCCCGGCCGGAGAGCAGGATCGCCCGCACCGCGGGATCGCGGCCGAGCGCCCGGAACGAGTCGCCGATCGCGGCGAACATGTCCTTGTCCATCGCGTTGAATTTATCGGGCCGGGCCAGCTCGACATGGGCGACGCCGCCTTCGATCTCGAACGCGATCCGCTCGCTTCCCATCGCTCCGCTCCGCTTCTAGAACCGCGCCATGACCCGCTTTACCGTGAACGGCCAGCCCGTCCACTACCGGATGGACCCGGCGACGCCCTTGCTCTGGGCGCTGCGCGACGCCTCCAACCTCACCGGCACCAAGTTCGGCTGCGGCACCGGCCATTGCGGCGCCTGCATCGTCCATGTCGACGGCAATGCGGTCAGGAGCTGCCGAGTCGCCATCGCCGCGCTGGAAGGGAGCTTCGTCACCACCATCGAGGGGCTGTCGCGCGACCGCTCGCACCCGATCCAGCAGGCCTTCACGGCCGACATGGTGCCGCAATGCGGCTATTGCATCCCGGGCGTGATCATGGCCGCCTCGGCGCTGATCGACCGCAACGACAGCCCGACCGACGCCCAGATCGACGCTGCGATCACCAACATCTGCCGCTGCGGCATCTATCCGCGGCTGCGCGAATCGATCCGCCGCGCGATCCGGATCAAGACCGGGCGCGAGCAGGTCTCCGGCGCGCCGCCGCCCGGCATCGCCCCCGAGGACGCCGCGCGCGAGGTGCCGGCGATCCGCGCCCCGCGGGAGCGGCCCAAGACGCGGGGCTCGCCGCCAGGCCGCTGATTTCTTTCGCAATGCTTGCGGCGCGGTTCAGCAACCGCTCATCCGTTTTGCGGCACCTCCCGTCCATCAACAGGGCGGACTCGCCGCCGGACAGTGAAGGAGTGTTCTCGATGCGAAAGGCATGGATCGGATTGATCATGGCGGCGACGGTTTTGACTCCGCTCGCGGCCCAGGCGCAGGACCGCCGCGGCCACCGGCGCGGCAGCGAGCCGACCGCCGAGCAAAGTCAGGCGCGGCAGGAATACCGCCAGGAGCGCCAGGAAGCGCGCCAGCAGCGCCAGGAAGCCCGTCAGCAGGCGCAACCGCAGCAACCCCCGCAGCAGCCGGTCCAGGTCGCCCAGCGCAACCGTGGCGGCGACCGCAACCGCGGCAATTCCGGCAATTCGGGACGCGACTGGCGTCAGGGCCAGCGCCAGGACAACCAGCAGTGGCGCCAGGGCCAGCGCCAGGACAGCCAGCAGTGGCGTCAGGGCCAGCGCCAGGACAGCCAGCAGTGGCGCCAGGGCCAGCGCCAGGACCGGCAGGATTGGCGTCAGGACCGGCGCGGCGACCGCCGCGACTGGCGCAACGACCGCCGCGGCGACCGCTGGGACCGCAACTGGCGCAACGACCGCCGCTACGACTGGCGCAACTGGCGCAACTCGAACCGCAACATTTTCCGCGGGTCGCGTTACTACTCGCCATACCGGCACTGGAGCTACCGGCCCTTCTCGATCGGCCTGTTCCTGGAGCCGCTCTTCTACAGCCGGAACTACTGGATCGGCGATCCGTGGCAGTATCGCCTGCCCCCCGCTTATCCGGGCACGCAGTGGGTGCGCTACTATAACGACGTCATCCTCGTCGACGTCTATACCGGCGAGGTCGTCGACGTGATCCACGACTTCTTCTGGTAGAAGCCTTTCCCAGCGAGGGGAATGGAAGCCCGGGCACCGCAAGGCGCCCGGGCTTTTCGCTTGTCTCCGCCGCGCCGGCTGACGCATGGAGCGGGCGCGATGACCCAGTACAGGATCCACATCGGCAACGAGGTCGGAAACCGTCTTCTCGCCAATTCGAGCGCTTTCAAGATCCCGTCGAACGATCTCGACATCTTCGTGGTCCGCGACTTCCTCAGCCAGCCGGAGTGCGACCGGCTGATCCGGCTGATCGACTCCAATCGCGTCCCCTCGACATTGCTCTCGCGGGCCGCCGACCCCGAATTCCGCACCAGCGAAAGCTGCAACCTCGATCCGGACGAGCCGATCGTCGAGCTGGTCGAGGCCAAGATCACCGACTTGATGGGGATCGATCCGGCCAATGGCGAGACCATCCAGGGCCAGCGCTACGCGGTCGGCCAGCAGTTCAAGCCGCACCACGATTTCTTCCATGTCGGCGAACCCTATTGGCCCGAGATGGAGCGGACCGGCGGCCAGCGCACCTGGACCGCCATGGCCTTCCTGAACGCGCCCGAAGGCGGCGGCCAGACCTTCTTCGAGCAGGTTGGCGTCAAGGTCGCGCCGAAGCCGGGGAACCTGCTCGCCTGGAACAATCTCGACGCGATCGGCGAGCCCAATCCCTATTCGATCCACCAGGGCATGCCGGTCATCGCCGGCGTCAAGTACATCATCACCAAATGGTATCGCGAGCGGCCATGGCTCCCCTCCGACGAGCCGACCTATTGAGCGGTATCGAGACGGCTTGCGGCGCGCCTGCCAAGCGTTATAGAGGAGCAACACAGTAAGCTCCGCCCGGAGGGGGAAATATGGTCGTCAGGACCACGGCATTCGCTTCGTTCCTGCTTTTCACCGCCGCCGCGGCCCCGCAGGCCGCGCTCGCCGCCGACCAGGCGGCGCCCGCCCCGGCGGCCGCCCAGGAAAGCCCGAGCCAGCGGCTCCAACGCCTGTTCCGCGAGAGCGACGAGGCCAGCCTCCGGCGCAACCCGCTCCAGGCGATGTTCCGCGGCGACTTCCGCTACGCCGACCGGCTTGGCGACTATATCACCGACGAATATTTCGCTGCCGAGCGCGCCGCGGCCCAGCAGGATCTGGCCGCGCTCACGGCGATCGACCGGACCGCGCTGAACGAGACCGACCGGCTCGCCTACGACGTCTTCAAATATCAGACCGAGAACGGCCTCATCGACCTCCAGCCCGACATGCTGGCGCTGACCGCGGTCCGCCCGATCAACCATTTCAGCGGCTTCCACACTTTCTATCCGGTCTTCGCCTCGGGTCGCAGCGCCGCGCCGTTCCGCAACGTCGAGGATTATGACAACAATGTCCGCCGCCACCGCCAGTTCGTCACCGGCATCGACCGCGCCATCGGCCGCTTCCGCCAGGGCCTCGCCTCGGGCGTGGTCGAAACCAAGCTCACCATCCGCAACGTTATCGGCCAGCTCGACACCCAGCTCGCCGGCGCCCCGGAGCAATCGCCTTATTACGGCCCCGCCCAGAATTTCCCGGAAGCGGTCCCCGAAGCCGAGCGGGCGCGGCTGCGCGCCGAACTGCTCGCCGCGATCCGCGACGGCATCAATCCCGCCTACCGGCGCCTGCGCGATTTCCTGCAGAACGACTATCTGCCGCACGCCCGCGACGGCGTCGGCCTCGTCCACATGCGCGGCGGCGAGCGGCTCTACCAGCGCCGCATCCAGGACAGCACCACGCTGCCGCTGACCGCGGACTACGTCCACGACCTCGGCCTCCGCGAGGTCGCGCGGATCAAGGGCGAGATGGACGCGATCCGCCGCCAGACCGGCTTCGCCGGCACCCTCCCCGAATTCTTCGACTTCATCCGCACCGACCGCCGCTTCGAGCCGGCGAGCCGCGAATGGATGCGCGAGCGCTATTACGAGATCGGCCGGCGGGTCGACGCGCGCATCCGCGAATATTTCTCGACCATTCCGCGCAGCCGGCTCGAAATCCGCGAGGTCGAGGCCTTCCGCGAGAGGAACGAAGCCGGCGGCTCCTATCAGGACGGCACCGCCGACGGGACGCGGCCGGGCGTCTTCTACTACAATGCCTACGACCTGCCCTCGCGCCGCACCTCGGGCATGGAGACGCTCTATCTGCACGAAGGCTCGCCCGGGCACCATTTCCAGATCATGCTCGCCGCCGAGAACGAGGCACTGCCCGCCTTCATGCGCTTCGGCGGCAACACCGCCTTCGTCGAAGGCTGGGCGCTCTACGCCGAGACCTTGTGGGACGAGCTCGGCATGGAGACCGACCCCTATCAGCGCTTCGGCGGTTTGAACGACGAGATGCTGCGCGCCATGCGCCTCGTCGTCGACACCGGCATCCACGCCAAGGGTTGGACCCGCGAGCAGGCGATCCGCTACATGCTCGACAATAGCGGCATGAGCGAAACCGAGGTGACCTCGGAAGTCGAGCGCTACATCGCAATCCCCGGCCAGGCGCTTGCCTACAAGCTCGGCCAGCTCAAGATTCTCGAGCTGAGGGCGCGGGCCGAGCAGGCGTTCGGGCCCCGCTTCGACCTCAAGGATTTCCACGCCCAGGTGCTGATGACCGGCGCCCTGCCGCTGACCGTGCTCGAACACAAGATCGACGACTGGATCATGGAGCGGCGCCGCCGCGGCTGACCCGGACCGACCCCCATTTTGGAGAAACGACCATGACCCGACGCGCTTTGCTGACCGCCTTCCTCATTTCAACCTGCGCGGCCACGGCGGCGCAAGCCGCCCAGGAGCCGGCGCCCGCCGCCGCCGCCGCGCCGGCACAGGAGACGGTGGGCCAGCGCCTGCACCGGCTGTTCCGCGACAGCGACGAGGCGAACCTCAGGCGCAACCCGCTCTCGGCGATGTTCCGCGGCGACTATCGCTATGCCGACACGCTCGGCGACTTCGGCACCGACGCCTATTTCGCCGCCGAGAAGGCCGCGGCCGAACAGGATCTGGCGGCGCTGGCGGCGATCGACCGCAATGCGCTCAACCCGACCGACCGCATTGCCTACGACGTGTTCAAATATCAGCGCGAGGACGATCTGCGCGACCTCCAGCCCGATTTGCTCGCGCTGACCGTGGTCCGGCCGATCAACCATTTCACCGGCTTCCACACTTTCTACCCGGTGTTCGCGTCGGGCCGAAGCGCGGCGCCATTCCGCAACGTCGAGGATTACGAGAACAACCTCAAGCGCCACCGCGAGTTCGTCCAGGCGTTCGACCGGGTCATCGCCCGCTTCCGCCAGGGCCTCGCCTCGGGCGTGGTCGAAACCAAGCTCACCATCCGCAACGTCATCGGCCAGCTCGACACCCAGCTCGCCGCGCCGCCCGAGCAGTCGCCTTATGCGGGCCCGCTGGCGACCTTCCCCGACGCGGTGCCGGAGGCGGAGCGGGCGCGGCTGCGCGAGGCGCATCTGGCGATCATCCGCGACGGCATCTATCCGGCCTACCGGCGCCTCCGCGATTTCCTGCAGAACGACTATCTGCCCCACGCCCGGGAGGGCGTCGGCCTGAGCCACATGCGCGGCGGCGACCTGCTCTACCGCCGCCTCGTCCAGCAGAACACGACTCTGCCGCTGACCGCCGACGAGGTCCACGACATCGGGCTGCGCGAGGTCGCCCGCAACCGCGCCGAGATGGAGGCGATCAGGGCCCGGGTCGGCTTCACCGGGACCCTCGCCCAGTTCCTCGAACATCTGCGCACTGACCCGCAATTCGCGGCGCCGAACCGGGACTGGATGCGCGAGGGCTATTATGCGATCGGCCGCCGCGTCGACCAGCGGATCGGCGAGATCTTCTCGACCCTGCCGCGCGCCCGGCTCGAAATCCGCGAGGTCGAGGAGTTCCGCGAGCGCAACGCCTCGACCGGCTCCTACCAGAACGGCACGCCCGACGGCTCGCGGCCGGGCGTCTTCTATTACAATGCCTACGATCTGCCGTCGCGGCGGACCCACGGCATGGAGGCGCTCTATCTGCACGAGGGCGCGCCCGGCCACCATTTCCAGATCAGCCTCGCCAACGAGAACGAGGCGCTGCCCGCCTTCATGCGCTTCGGCGGCAACACCGCTTATGTCGAGGGCTGGGGGCTCTATGCCGAGACGCTCTGGGACGAGCTCGGCATGGAGACCGACCCCTATCAGCGCTTCGGCGGCCTCAACGCCGACCAGTACCGGGCGATCCGCCTCGTCGTCGACACCGGCATCCACGCCAAGGGTTGGACCCGCGAGCAGGCGATCCGCTACATGCTCGAAAATAGCGGCGTCAGCGAGACCCAGGCGACGACCGAAACCGAACGCTACATCGCCAATCCCGGCCAGGCGCTCGCCTACAAGATCGGCCAGCTCAAGATCCTGGAGCTGCGCGCGCGCGCGGAAGCGGCGCTCGGGTCCCGCTTCGACCTGCGCGAGTTCCACGCCCAGGTGCTGATGACCGGCGCGCTTCCGCTCGCAGTGCTCGAACGCAAGATCGACGACTGGATCGCCAGCCGCAGGGCCGGCTGAGGGCGGCGTGCCCGGCCGCGCCGACGCTCCGCTCTGGACCTGCGGCGCCTGCGGCCGGGCCTTCGCCAACCGCAACCAGAGTCACGCCTGCGGCCGGCACGCGCTGGACGACCATTTCCAGGGCAAATCGCCGAAGGTCCGAGCGATTTACGACGCCTTCCTCGCCATGCTGGAGGGCTTCGGGCCGGTGACGGTGCTGGCCGAGAAGACCCGGATCGCCTTCCAGGTCCGCATGTCCTTCGCCCAGCTCACCGTCCGGCGCGACTGGGTTCTCGGCCATCTCGTCCTCGCCCGCCGAGTCGGGGACGAGCCGCTCTTCACCCGGGTCGAGAGCTTCTCGCCCCGCAACCACCTCCACGCCTTCCGCCTCGACGGGCCTGAGGAGGTCGAGCGGCTGCGGGCATATGCGAAAGAGGCCTATGCCGTCGGTCGGCAGGACCATCTAGGCTGAGGCGAGCGCGTCCGCGATGAGCCTGCGCGTGTTGGCGACGCCGTAGAGGGCGATGAAGCTACCCATGCGGGGGCCTTGGGAGGTGCCGAGCAGGACTTCGTAAAGCGCCTTGAACCAGTCGCGCAAATTTTCGAAGCCATGTCTCTTTCCGGTTTCATAGACCTCATATTGTATGCTTTCGGCATCCGCCCCTTCTCGCATGAAGGATAGCCTTGCATCGAGCTCGCGAAGCGCCGCCGCTTCCTTCTCGGTGGGTGGGCGGTGGCGCAGCGAATCGGCGATGAAGTCCCGGAAATAAGCAAGGGCGAGGTCGATCAGCTTGTCGAGCTCCGGATGAGTCTCCGGCGAAGCTTCGGGCGAATAGCGCTTCACGAAGCCCCAGAGCAGGTCCTTGTCGTCGGTCGAGGCGACCGCGACCAGGTTGAGCAGAAGCGCGAAGCTGATCGGCATCCGCGCCGGCGGCACCTCGCCGGCATGGACGTGGTGGACCGGGTTGCCGAGCCTCTTCTCCCACTCCTGGCCGGGATAGGCGGCTAGGAACTGGTAATATTCGTCGACCGCCTTGGGAATGACCGAGAAGCTCAGCTGCTTCGCCTTCCTCGGATCGCGGTAGATGTAGAAAGCGAGGCTCTCCTCGGGGGCGTAGGCCAGCCATTGGTCGATGGTGACGCCGTTGCCCTTGGTCTTGGAGATCTTCTCGCCATTCTCGTCGAGGAACATCTCGTAGTTGAAGCCCTCGGGCGGCCGCGCCCCGAGGATGCGCGCGATCTTCGAGCTCTGGGTGACCGAATCGATCAGATCCTTACCCGACATCTCGTAATCGACGCCGAGCGCGACCCAGCGCATTGCCCAATCGACCTTCCACTGCAGCTTGGCGCCGCCGGAAAGGATCGACTGCTCGACGCGCTCTCCCTCATCCTCGAACGCGACCAGGCCGGTCTCCGGATCGAGCACCTCGATCGGCACCTGGAGCACCTTGCCGCCGGCCGGGCTGATCGGCAGCACCGGCGAATAGGTCTTGCGCCGTTCCTCGCCCAAGGTCGGCAGCATCACGCCCATGATCGCGTCGTAATTGCGCAGCACCGCTTTCAGCGTCTCGTCGAAACGGCCGGACCCATAGCATCCGGACGAGGCGAGGAACTCGTAATCGAAGCCGAACCGGTCGAGGAACTGGCGGAGGATGCCGTTATTGTGGTCGGCATAGCTGTCATGGCCGCAGCCATAGGGGTCCGGCACCTTGCACAAAGGCTGGTCGAGATGCTGGTGCATCATGTCGGAATTGGGCAGGCCGGGCGGCACCTTGCGCATCCCGTCCATGTCGTCGGAAAAGGCGATCAGCCGGCTCGGCCAATCGACCATCTCGGAAAGCGCGTGGCGGACCATCAGCGTCCGCGCCACCTCCTGGAACGTGCCGAGGTGGGGCAGGCCCGAGGGCCCGTAGCCGGTTTCGAACACGATCCCGCTTGTCCCCGGCCCGTCCGGATAGCGCTTCAGCAACTTGCGCGCTTCCTCATAGGGCCAGGCCTTGCTGACCTTCGCGGCTTCGCGCAGAGCTGGGTCGATCATAGTCTCGGCCATGAACGGTCTCTTCGCGGCTTCGTTGATGGGGCGCAAGGTGATATGGAGAAGCAATGACAGCGATCCGACCCGTTGCCATGCCGCGTCCGCTCAAGCTGACGCTCGACGATTTTGCATTGCTTCACGAAGCGGGGGCCTTCGAGGGCTATAGCAAGGTCGAGCTGATCGAAGGGGTGCTCTATACGATGAACCCGCAGCGGACCCGCCATGCCTATGCCAAGACTCAACTCGCCTTTCGGCTCTACGCCTCGCTGCAGGAGCTTGGAGCGGATCTGTTTCCGCTCATCGAAGGCACGATCGCCATGCCGCCGCGAAGCGCGCCCGAACCCGATATCGCCATCGGCAGGATCGGGCCGGGCGCTAGTGGATATGTGCCCCTTTCGTCGATTGCGCTGGTGATCGAGGTTTCCGACACCTCGCTTCGGTACGACATCGGCAAGAAGAAGCAGCTTTACGCGAGTCAGGGGGTTCCCGAATATTGGGTCTTCGACCTGGGACGGCGCAAGATTCATCAATTCTGGTCGCCGGCAGGCGCGGCTTATTCCGAAAGCCGAACGAAAGACATGGATGAGACGATCGAGAGCGTTACGATCGCCGGACTGCGGGTGGAAACCGACGGGCTGATCTGATCCGCCGTTGCCGTTTCGTTCCTTTTCGGCCTAAGCAGGCTCATGGCCGATCTTCCTTATCCCGCGCTGCACGCAACCCATGGCGGCATCTGGATCGCCTGGCCCGAGGGCGGCGTCGAGGCGGTGGGCCGCGGCCAGGCGATCGCGCGCGCCGCGGAAACGCCGATGATCATGCTGAACGCGCCGCTTGTCGGCAATCGGCTCGGCTATCCCGATCTCTCCGGCCTCGATCTGCTCGAGCTGTTCGCCTTCGTCCATCCCGCCCGCTTCGCGGTGCCGACGCCCAAAGGCATCGCCCACGCGCTGGGGATCGCCGAGCCCGAGGGCGACGATGAGGCGGCGGAATTCCTGCGCGGCGCGGCGGCGCGTCTGCTGGAGACGCTCGCCGGCGACTGGCCGGAACGCTGTGGCGCCTGGGCGTCGGCGCAGGCGCTCTGGCGGCTGCGCTGGCCCTGGGCGCCGGCCATCGCCGAGCGGCTGCCGAGGCCCGAGCGCGACGAGCCGTGGCTGTTCAGCAAGCTTCCCGAATGGGAAGAAAGCGGCGGCCGGCCCCAGCCGCGGCCGATAAGAGTCGATTTGGCCGATACGTCGGACCGGCTGGAGCATCTGGTGGGGGAGGGAGCGGAAATCCGGACCGGCCAGCGCGATTATGCCGCCGCCGCCGCGTCCGTCTTTTCCCCGCGGAACGCGGAGGACCAGCCCAATCTCCTGCTCGCCGAAGCTGGCACCGGGATCGGCAAGACCCTGGGCTATCTCGCCCCTGCCTCGCTCTGGGCCGAGCAGGCGGACGGCACGGTCTGGATCTCGACTTACACCAAGGCGCTGCAGCGCCAGCTCGACCGCGAGGGGCTTCGTCTCTTTCCCGATGCGGACGAGCGCAAGCGCAGGATCGTGATCCGCAAGGGTCGTGAGAATTATCTCTGTCTGCTCAATCTCGAGGACGCGCTGCAGGGCGGCTTCGCCGGCCGCGCCGCGATCCTGGCCCAGCTGGTCGCGCGCTGGGCCGCTTATTCGAAGGACGGCGACATGGTCGGCGGCGATCTGCCGGGCTGGCTGACCTCGCTCTTCCGCCGCGCCGGCGCGACCGCCTTGACCGACCGGCGCGGCGAATGCGTCTATGCCGGTTGCCCTCATTATCGGCGCTGCTTCATCGAGCGCTCGGCCCGCGCCAGCCACGAGGCCGACCTGGTCATCGCCAATCATGCCTTGCTGATGGTCAATGCCGCGCGCGGCCGCGACGGCGGCCAGCCCCCGACGCGGATCGTGTTCGACGAGGGCCATCACCTGTTCGACGCCGCCGATTCGATCTTCGCCGCCGCCTTCACCGGCCAGGAGGCGATCGAGCTGCGCCGCTGGATCGTCGGCCCCGAGGGCAGGACGCGCGGGCGGCGGCGCGGGCTCGCGGCTCGGCTGATGGACGTCGCCTCCTATGATGAAGCGGGCGCCCTGGCCCTCGACACCGCGGTCCAGATGGCGGCGGCCATGCCCGGCGACGGCTGGCTGCAGCGGATCGGTGAGGGGGCGCCGTTCGGACCCGTCGAGTCGCTGCTCGCAGCGGTGCGGGGCACGGTCTATGCCCGCGCGACCGCGCAGGATGCGGGCTATGGGCTGGAAACCGAGCTCGCCGAGCCCGACCCCGCTTTGGTCGAGGCGGCGGCGCCGGCGGTGGAAGCGCTGGAAATGCTGCTCCGCCCGCTGGTCGCGCTCGCCAAACGGCTCGAGGCGGTGCTGGAGGATGCGCCCGACTGGCTCGACACCCAGGCCCGCGCGCGTGTCGAGGGCGCGATCGGCGGCCTTTCCCGGCGCGTTCAGACGCTCCAGGCCTGGATCGCTTTGGCCGCGCGGATCGGCGGCCCGGCCGATCCCGATTTCGTCGACTGGCTCGCGGTCGAGCGGGTCGAGGGCCGCGAATATGACGCGGGCCTGCATCGCCGCTGGCTCGATCCGACCCGGCCCCTCGCCGAAACCGTGCTGAAGCCGGCCCATGGCGTCCTCGTCACCTCGGCGACGCTCCGCGGCGGCGGCACGGACTGGGCCAATGCCGAGGCGCGCACCGGCGCCGCCCATCTCGGCCGCGCCGCCGGCCGGTTCGAGGCGACGAGCCCGTTCGATTATGCCGCGAACAGCGAAGTTCTCGTCGTCACCGACGTCGGGAAGGGCGACCTGCCGGCCCTGGCGGGCGCCTATGCGCGGCTGATCGAGGCCGCGGAAGGCGGCACCCTGGGCCTGTTCACCGCGATCCAGCGGCTGAAAGCGGTCCATTCGCGGATCGCCGACCGGCTCGCCCGCGCCGGCCTTCCGCTCTACGCCCAGCATGTCGACCCGATCGATACCGGCACGTTGATCGACATCTTCCGAGACGATCCCCGCGCCTCTTTGCTCGGCACCGATGCGCTCCGCGACGGCGTCGACGTGCCCGGCCAGTCGCTGCGCCTGGTGGTGATGGAAGGGGTGCCCTGGCCGCGGCCGACGGTGCTCCACGCGGCGCGGCGGGCGAGCGGCGGCGGCTCGGCCTATGACGACCGCGTCGTCCGCGCCCGCCTCGCCCAGGCCTTCGGCCGGCTGATTCGGCGGCAGCAAGACCAGGGCATGTTCGTGCTCCTCTCCGCGGCGACGCCGTCGCGGCTGCTGACCGCCTTCCCGCCCGGCGTCCGCGTCAGCCGCCTGCCGCTCGCCGAGGCGATCGAGCGGGTGCGCATGCGGCTGTCATCCTCTAACGTACCGGCCGATGAAGACGCTGACTCTGCTGCGCCACGCTAAATCGAGCTGGGCCGATTCTTCCCGGCGCGACTTCGACCGGCCGCTGAACGACCGCGGCCGCCAGGCGGCGCGGGCCATGGGCCGCGAGATGAAAGCGCTCGACCTCGTTTTCGACCGGATCGTCGCGTCGCCCTCGGCACGCACCGTCGAGACGATCGCGGCCCTTGCCGAAGGCCATGGCGGCCGCTTCGACGCCGAACATGACGCGCGCGTCTATCTCGCCTCACCCGGCACCCTGCTCCGCATCGTCCGCGAGGCCGACGACGCGTATCGGCGGCTGCTCCTCGTCGGCCACAATCCCGGCATGGAGCGACTCGCTTTGCTGCTCAGCCGGGGCGGCGAGCTGCACGACCGCATCGCCGACAAATATCCGACCGGCGCGCTCGCCGAGATCGCCCTGCCGGTGGTGCGCTGGCGCGAGGTCGGCGAAGGCAGCGGCACGCTGACGCGCTTCATCCGCCCGCGTGACCTCGACCCCGAACTGGGGCCGGAGGATTAAACCAGGTCGCTCTCCGCCAGCGCATCCGCCAGCGCCGCGCGGAGCGCGCGGAGCCGGTCGGCGGGGAATGGATCGCGCTGGTTGGCCGGCGCCGGGCCGGTGGCGGCGACCGCGGCTTCCCCTTCGCCCTCGCCGCTGCCGCCGCGCCCGAGCAATTGCTGGACGCCGCGAATCGTATAGCCGTCCTGGTTCAGGAGGCGGTGGATGCGCCGGGCAAGAGCGACGTCGTCGGGGCGGTAATAGCGGCGGTTGCCGGCGCGCTGCAGCGGCTTCAGCTGCGGAAAGCGCGTCTCCCAATAGCGCAGGATATGCTGGGGCACGCCGAGATCGGCCGCGAGTTCCCCTATGGTCCGGAAGGCCTGATCGCTCTTGCGGATCGGCTCGGCCATATCAGCCGCTGCGGGCGATACGCTCGCGCATGATCTGACTGGCGCGGAAAGTGAGGACGCGGCGCGGCGCGATCGGAACCTCGACGCCGGTCTTCGGGTTGCGGCCGATCCGCTCGCCCTTGTCGCGAAGGATGAAGCTGCCGAAGCCGGAGATCTTGACGTTCTGGCCGTCGGCCAGGGCTGCGCACATATGGTGGAGGATGTCCTCGACGATGCCGGCCGATTCGGCCCGCGACAGGCCGATCTCGCCATGGACCTTGTCGGCGAGATCCGCCCGAGTCAGCGTACCGACCGGCGGTTTTCTGATCGTGCCTGCATCGGCCATGGCTCTCCCCCCTTCGCGAGAATGTGAACCTTACCCGCGCTTTAGCGGAAGCGCAATCGGACTCTGTGTCGGGATTGTTACGGGTAAGTAAAAACTTCCCTCATTAGTAGCGCACCACGGCCGCGCCCCAGGTAAAGCCGCCGCCCATTGCTTCGAGGACGAGGAGATCGCCGGGCTTGATGCGGCCGTCCCTGACCGCGACGTCGAGCGCCAGCGGCACCGAGGCGGCGGAGGTGTTGGCGTGCTGGTCGACGGTGACGATCACCTTGGCGGGATCCAGGCCGAGCTTCCTGGCGGTCGCGTCGAGGATGCGCCGATTCGCTTGGTGCGGCACCACCCAGTCGACCTCTCCGGCGTCATGGCCGGCGGCCTCCAGCGTCTCGCCGAGCACTGCGGCGAGGTTGGTCACCGCGTGGCGGAACACCTCCTTGCCCTTCATCCGGAGCTTGCCGACCGTGCCCGTGGTCGAGACGCCGCCGTCGACATAGAGCAATTCGTTGTGCCGCCCGTCGGCGTGAAGGCGGGTGGCGAGGATGCCGCGGTCTCCCGCCTCCTCGACGCCGAGCACGACCGCGCCGGCACCGTCGCCGAACAGGACGCAGGTCGCCCGGTCCTCCCAGTCGAGGATGCGGCTGAACGTCTCCGAGCCGATCACCAGGGCATGATCGGCCATCCCCCCCTTCAGCATGTTGTCCGCAATCGAGAGGGCGTAGAGGAAGCCGGTGCAGACCGCCTGCACGTCGAAGGCGATGCAATCGTCGATGCCGAGCGCGGTCTGGACCAGAGTGGCGCTGGCCGGAAAGGTCTGGTCGGGCGTCGAGGTGGCGAGGACGATGAGGCCGATCTGGCGCGCCGCGATTCCGGCCGCGTCGAGCGCCTTCCCGGCCGCCTCGGTCGCCAGCGTCGCGGTCGTCTCGCCGTCCGCGGCGATGTGGCGCGCCTCGATGCCGGTTCGCTCGACGATCCATTCGTGGGTGGTTTCGACCCGCTCGGCGAGCTCGGCATTGGTCACGCGCCGCGCCGGCAGCGCCGCGCCGGTGCCCTTGATGACGGCGCGGCGGCTCATTTGGCCGCCGCCAGCTGGGCGCTCTGCGCCTGGACGTTGGCGAGATCCTCAGTGATTTTGCGGGTGAGGTCCTCGCGCACCATCCGCGCCGCCACCCGGATCGCGTTGGCGACACCCTTGTCGGTCGCGCCGCCGTGGCTCTTCACGACGAGGCCGTTCAAGCCGAGGAAGACCGCGCCATTATGGTTGTTCGGGTCGAGATGGTGGCGCAGCAATTCGGTCGCTGGCCGCGAGATCAGGAAGCCGATCTTCGAGCGGATCGAGCTGGTGAAGGCGCGTTTCAAGAGGTCGGTGACGAAGCGCGCCGTCCCTTCCAGCGACTTGAGCGCGATATTGCCCGAAAAGCCGTCGGTGACGATCACGTCGACGTCGCCGCGCGACAATTTGTCGCCCTCGATGAAGCCGTCGAAGCGCATGTGGAGATGCTCCGACCCGCGCAGGATCGCGGCCGCCTCCTTCAGCTCGTCCGTGCCCTTCAATTCCTCGGTGCCGATGTTGAGCAGCTGCACGCGCGGCCGCTCGAGCTCGAGCACGACCCGGGCATAGGCCGCGCCCATCACCGCGAACTGGACGAGATTGTTGACGTCGCACTCGGTATTGGCGCCGAGATCGAGCATGACGAGATCGTTGTCACCCAATGTCGGCAGCAAGGCGGCGAGCGCCGGCCGGTCGATGCCGGGCATCGTGCGCAAGGCCAGTTTCGACATCGCCATCATCGCGCCGGTATTGCCGCCCGAGACCATCGCCTGGGCGGCGCCCTCCTTCACCGCTGCGATGGCGAGGCCCATCGATGTCGTCTTGGCGCGGCGGATCGCCTGCGTGGGCTTTTCGTCGCCGCTGATGACGTCGTCGCAATGGACGACCTCGCTGACCGCGGCGAGCCCGGGGTGGCGCGCCAGCTGAGGCCGGATCGCCGCCTCGTCGCCGAACAGCAGGAAGCTGAGATCGTCGCGGCGCTTGAACGCCAGCGAGGCGCCGGCCAGCATCACCGCCGGGCCGGTATCGCCACCCATTGCGTCGATTGCGATCCGGGGGGCGCTGCCCACTCCTGCCGTCTCCCGTTGCGAGGCCGGCTTGTCTTTACGCCTCGGTCTTCAGGATTTCACGCCCCTTGTAATGGCCGCAGCTGGGGCAGAGATTGTGCGGCAGGCGGAGCTCTCCGCAATTGGGGCATTCCTGATATTGCGTCGGAGTGAGCGCGTCGTGGCTGCGGCGCATGTTGCGCTTGGAGGGCGAGGTTTTTCTCTTCGGGACGGCCATCGTGGCACCTGTTCCATTCTCATTGTCGATGCGGCGAGCGCGGGTTTCGGCGGTCAACGGCCGGTGCGGCCGCTGGCCTCGCGGCCTGATGCTCTCGCGGAAGGTTGCCGCCTATAGCGATTCCGGGCGTAGTTGCAAGCATGGGCTGGCCATGCGATTCCCGCCGGAAAGGGAGAGGCCATCATGATCCTGCCGATCACGCTCACCATCGCCGGCGCCGCGGCGATTCTCCACGTCTGGCTGAGCCTGCGGGTCAGCCGGTTGCGGCGCCCGCTCAAGATCGGCGTCGGCGACGGCGGCAACGAGGTGCTGATGCGCCGGATGCGCGCACACGGCAATTTCGCCGAGAACGTCCCGATCTTCCTGATCCTGCTCGGCTTCCTCGAGCTCGCCACCGGCGGCGACCTCTGGCTGTGGGGCGCGGCGATCCTGTTCGTCCTGGCGCGTATCTCGCACGCGTTCGGCATGGACCGGCCGGGGGGGAATCCGATGCGGGTCGTCGGCATATCGGTGAGCTGGCTGGTGCTGCTCGGGCTCGGCTTCTACGCGATCTTCGTCGCCTATCAGAGCCCGCCAATCCAGCGCGGCTTCCAGATCGGGCCAGGGCGAAGCGCGGAAGCGACTCTCTCGCAGCGCTAATAATTAGCTCGATCTAATTATTACGCTTGCGCAAGAACCCGGTCGGCGACGAACGGATTGGTGCGCCGCTCCTGGCCGAAGGTGCTCATCGGGCCATGGCCGGGGACGAAGGCGGTGTCGTCGCCGAGCGGCCACAGGCGCCCCGTGATCGCGTCGATCAGGTCCTGGTGGTTGCCCATCGGGAAGTCGGTGCGGCCGATCGAGCCCTGGAACAGGACGTCGCCGACGATGGCGAGCTTCGAGGGCGGGTGGTGGAAAACGACATGGCCCGGCGTGTGGCCGGGGCAGTGATAGACGTCGAAGGTCAGCGCGCCGACCGTCACCCGATTGCCGTCGACAAGCCAGCGGTCCGATTCGAAGCTCTTGCCGGTGATGCCGTAGGCGCGGCCGTCATCCTCGAGGCGGGAGATCCAGAAGCGGTCGTCCTCGTGCGGCCCTTCGATCTTCACATTGAGCTCGTCGGCGAGGATCTTGGCCGATCCGCAATGATCGATATGGCCGTGGGTCAGAAGGATCTTCTCGATCGTCACTCCATGTTGCGCCGCCGCCGCCTTGAGCCGGTCGAGGTCGCCGCCCGGATCGGTGAAAGTCCCGCGCATCGTCGCGGTGCACCAGATCAGGCAGCAATTCTGCTGCAGCGGAGTCACCGGGATGATCGCGGCCCTGAGCGGCGGGAGCTGCGGCGGATCGGTCATGGCGGCCAAATGGCCTTGGCGGCCCGGCGTTGCAAGCTATGCTTGGCCGATGGAGATCAGCCGCCGCCAGATCCTCGCCGCAGCGGCGCTGCCGCTGCTCGGCGGGTTCGCCGCGCAGCGCGAGTATGAAGTCCCCTTCGTGCCGACGCCCCACGCGCTGGTCCAGCGCATGCTCGATCTCGCCGAGGTCGGGGCGGCCGACTATCTGATCGACCTCGGCTGCGGCGACGGCCGGATCGCGGTGGCGGCGGCGCGGCGCGGCGCCCGCGCGCTCGGCGTCGACCTCGATCCGCTGCGCATTCAGGAGGCCGCGGCGGCCGCCCGCATCGCCGGCGTCGAGGCGCGGGTGCGCTTCCGCCGCCAGGACCTGTTCCGCACCCCGATCTTCGACGCGACCGTGGTCACCCTCTATCTTCTCCCCGAGATCAACATCCGGCTCCGGCCGCGCCTGCTGACCGAGCTGCGGCCGGGCGCGCGCATCGTCAGCCATGCCTTCGACATGGGCGACTGGCGCGCCGAGGCCGAGGAGCGGCTCGACGGCCGCCGCATCTTCCTCTGGATCGTGCCGGCGGTGGCGGGCGGCAGCTGGGCGCTGACCGAAGCCGGCGGCGCCACCGGCACGCTGGAGATCGAGCAACGCTATCAGGAGATAAGCGGCACGCTGACCGCCAACGGCCGCGCCGCGGAGCTGGGCGAGGCCGTCCTCAGCGGCACCGAGCTGCGATTTGTCGCAGGGGGCCGCGCCTGGCGCGGCACGATCGACGGCGCGGAGATCGTCGGCGAAGGCTGGCGGGCGCGGCGGCTCGCTTAATAGACCGAGGCCGGCCAGGCGCTGGCCTGCATCGCCTGGACGTTGCGGACGATCCAGGCGAGCAGCAGCGAGGCCGCGACCCAGATCAGGTCCGATCCGAGGCTCAGCCACAAAGCTTCCGGCGGCGCCATCTTGAAGCCGTATTCGAGCTCGATCCGGAACACGATCACCCCGATGATCCCGCCGGCGATCCAGCAGAGCCACCAGATGAGGATCGCGGCCGGCGCACGCTCGGCCTGCCAATCCTTCGGCTTCGCGCTCGCCTTCCAGATGTCGCGGACCGTCATATAAGGCATGAAGAGGTTGGCGAGCGGGATGAAGAACCAGCCGACGCCGAGCCCCGGCGAGCCCATCATGTCGTCGGCGCCGAGCGCTCGGACGTTGGCGTTAGCGCGATAGAGCCAAATCAGAACGACGATCGCGGTCGCGAGCTGGATCAGGAAGCGGACGAGCTGGAACAGGCCGACGCCGTCGCCCCAGAAATTCTCCGGGCCGATCGCCAGCGCGACGCCGGCCGCGAGCGCCGACAAGGCGGCGTCCACATAAAGCAGGACGACCCCCGCCTTGGCGAGGCCGCCAGCGTCGCGATAGGTCCAGCCTCGCTCCGCCATCAGGCCGCCGCCGCCGGCGGGCGGTAGCCGGCGTCCGCCTTGAACTGGCGCTCGGCCTGGACCCTGGTGCCGCGATAGAGGAAGTACATCGGGATGCTCAGCACCAGCAGGATCGCGGCCAGCAGCGGCGCGTCGCCCAGCGCCGCGACCGAAAGCACGACGGTCAGGGCCGTCACGACGAAGATCACCAGCGAGACGATCTCGTTCTGCTTGCCGAAGCCGTATATCTCGCGGCCGTCGGCGGCGCGGATGCCGTGGATGCCGCGATGGTCGATCGCGGTGTAGAGGTAGAAGCGGCCGCGTGTTCCCGGCTTCAGCGCGTCGGCGACATCGTTCGAGGCCACCGCTTTGGCCCAGGTCTTGGCGGTGCCGTCGTCGAGACGGAACAGGATCCGCGTGAAGGTGGAGCCGAGCTTCCTGCGGCGCCCGATCACCGCCTCCTCGATCGCGCCGTCGATGATGGTCGTCGCCATGGCCTGTCTCCCCTCCGGCACGATCGAAATATCGCCCGGCCCAGAATCGATAATCTCACGCCCGGAACAATCGCAGCGACTGTGGCCTTTGCGCGTTCGATGCGTCAACAAGCGATGATGCGGGCCGGAGCCGGACGATGATCACCCAATATGGCGTGCTCCCCTATCGGATGGACCCGGAAGGCGGGCTCCAGATCCTCCTCGTCACCTCGCGCCAGACCGGGCGGTGGGTAATTCCCAAGGGCAATCCGATCGCGGGCTTGACCCCGTACGATTCCGCCGCGCGCGAGGCCTATGAGGAGGCCGGCATCGAGGGCGAGGTCGCCGAAGCGGCGATCGGCGCCTATCGCTATCGCAAGCGCATCCGCTTCGGAATTCCACGGCTGGCCCGGGTGAAGGTGTTCCCGCTCAGGGTGACGCGCGAGCTGCCGCAATGGCCCGAAGCGCACCAGCGCCGGCGGCAATGGTTCGCCGGCGCGGCCGCCGCGAGCGCGGTCGACGAAACCGGGCTCAGGCGGCTGATCCTCGGCTTCAGGCGGAGCGAGCCTTAGGCTGTATCGACATTAAGCCCAGCCGGGTATTTCCGGCTCAGCATTCCACCACGTTGACGGCGAGGCCGCCCAGGCTCGTCTCCTTGTAGCGCTCGTTCATGTCGAGGCCGGTCTTGCGCATCGTCTCGATCACCTGGTCGAGGCTGACCCGGTGCGAGCCGTCGCCGACCAGAGCGAGGCGCGAGGCCTCGATCGCCTTGACCGCGCCGACCGCGTTCCTTTCGATGCACGGCACCTGGACGAGGCCGCCTACGGGATCGCAGGTCAGGCCGAGATTGTGCTCCATGCCGATCTCGGCGGCATTCTCGACCTGGCCGGGCGTGCCGCCCAATGCGGCCGTCAGCCCCGCCGCCGCCATCGAGCAGGCGACGCCGACCTCGCCCTGGCAGCCGACCTCGGCGCCCGAGATCGAGGCATTTTCCTTGAACAAAGAGCCGATCGCGGCGGCGGTGAGCAGGAAGGTGCGCACGCCCTCCTCGGTCGCGCGCGGGGTGAAGCGCTGATAATAGCGCAGCACCGCGGGGACGATGCCGGCGGCGCCGTTGGTCGGCGCGGTGACCACCTTGCCGCCGGCGGCATTCTCCTCATTGACGGCAAGCGCCCAGAGGTTGACCCAGTCGATCACCGTCAGCGGGTCCTGCAGCGCCCGCTCGGCGCGCTCGGTCAGCAGCCGGTGCAGCGCCGGCGCCCGGCGCTTCACGTTGAGGCCGCCGGGCAGGATGCCGCCGGCGGCCATGCCGCGGTCGATGCAGGCCGACATGGCGGCGGTGATCGCGTCGAGCCGGGCGTCGATCTCGGCGTCGGGCAAGGCGGCGCGCTCGTTGGCGCGGGCGATATCGGCGATATCGGTGTCGTAGCGGGCGGCGATGGCGAGCAACTGATCGGCCGAGCTGTAGCGATGCGGCACGTCCCAGGCGCCCTCGGGCGGCGCGTTGCGGGCGACCGCCGCCTCGTCGACCACCGCGCCGCCGCCAACCGAATAAGAGACGGCGGCGGCGAGCGTGCCGCCGGCCGCGTCGAAGGCGGAAAAGCGCATGCCGTTGCTGTGGTGGGGGAGCCGCTCGCGCTGCAGGAACCTGACGTCGCGCGCCTCGTCGAACGCGACCTCGTGCGCGCCGCCCAGGGCGATGCGCCCGTTCTCGCGGATTCGGGCAACGGTTCTATCGGCCTCGTCGGGATCGATTCGGTCGGGCCGTTCGCCCGACAGGCCGAGCAGGATGGCGCGGTCGGTGGCGTGGCCCTTGCCGGTCAAAGCGAGCGAGCCGTAGAGATCGACCCCAACCTTTTCGGTCCGCTCCAGCAGCCCGTCGGCGCGGAGCCCCTCGACAAAGCGGCAGGCGGCCGTCATCGGTCCCATCGTGTGCGAGCTGGATGGACCGACCCCGATCTTGAAGAGGTCGAAGACGCTGCAGACCAAGCTTTCTCTCCTGACGCCGCGACATGGGCCTCCGGGGGCGTCATGGCAAGCGTAAGCGCCCCGTTCGTCCTCCTGGATGACGCCCGGCCGGGCGGGCGGGCCCTGCTCCATTCCGCGCCCGGCGAGATCGTCGAGACGCGCGATTTCGGCGAGGTTCGCGCCTGCCTGGAGCGGCTGCGCGGCCGCCATGCCGCCGGCTTCCTCGCCTATGAGGCCGGCCATGCGCTGGAGGACAGGCTGGCGCCGCTGCGCGCCCCGCCCGCCGCCGCTGCGCCGCCTTTGCTCTGGTTCGGCCTGTTCGAGGGGGCGGCGGAGGTCGACGCCGAGACCTTTCTTCCCGATCCGGCCGGCGCCTGGTCGGGCACGGCACGGCCGCTCATCTCACGCCCCGAATATGAATCGGCGCTGGCGGCGGTAAAGAGCCATATCGAGGCCGGCGACGTCTATCAGGCCAACCTCACCTTTCAGGCCGAGGTCCGCACCATTGGCCATCCGCTCGCCCTCTACGCGGCGCTCCGCCGGCGCGCGCGCGCCGGGCATGGCGCCGTCGTGTTCACGGGGACGCACTGGATCCTCAGCCTTTCGCCGGAGCTGTTCTTCACGCTCGACGACGGCCGCGTCACCACCCGGCCGATGAAGGGCACGGCCCCGGCCGGCGCCGACCCGGCTTCGCTGCGCGACGATCCCAAGCAGCGCGCCGAGAATCTGATGATCGTCGATCTGCTCAGGAACGATTTATCGCGGGTTGCCAGGCCCGGCAGCGTCGCGGTGCCTGAGCTGTTCGCGGTCGAGACCTATCCGACCGTGCTGCAGATGACGTCCACAATCGTCGCCGAGCTCGAGGACGGCCTCGGCCCGGTCGACCTGATCCAGGCCATCTATCCGTGCGGGTCGATCACCGGCGCCCCCAAGATCAGGGCGATGGAGATCATCCACGGGCTCGAGGCGAGCCGCCGCGGCGTCTATTGCGGGGCGATCGGCAGGGTTGCGCCGGACGGCGAAGCCGCGTTCAATGTCGCGATCCGGACGCTGACCCTGCGCGCGGGCGAGACCATCGCCCGCCTGGGGCTCGGCTCCGGCATCGTGGCGGACAGCCGCGCCGGCGACGAATGGCGCGAGTGCCTGGCGAAGGGAAAGTTTGTGGCGACGGGCCGGAGCTTCGACCTCATCGAAACGATGCGTTTCGATCCGCACGACGGCGTCGTCGAGCTCGACCGCCACCTCGCCCGGCTCCGGGCCAGCGCCGAGGCGCTCGATTTCCGCTTCGACCGGCACGAGGCGCGCAACGATCTCCAGGCCGCGACCTTCGGCGCCGGGCCGAGCAGGGTCCGGCTGGTGCTGTCGCGCGGCGGCGCGCTGGCGATCGAATTGAGACCGCTCGAACCGCCGCCCGAACAGGCGGTCGCGGTCGCGGTCGCGCTTTTGCCGGTCGCGGCCGACGATTTCCGCCTCCGCCACAAGACCAGCGACCGCGCCTTCTACGACGAGGCGCGCGCCGCGGCGGGCGCGTTCGAGATCGTCTTCCGCGACGAAGCGGGCTTCCTGACCGAGGGCAGCTTCACCACTATCTTCGTCGAGCGCGGCGGCAAGCTGCTGACGCCGCCGCTGTCGCGCGGCCTGCTCCCCGGCGTGCTGCGCGGGCGGCTGATCGACGAAGGCCGCGCCGAGGAGGCGGACCTCGTCGAGGCCGATCTCGTCGGGGGCTTCCTGATCGGCAATGCGGTCCGCGGTCTCGTTCGCGCGCGGTTAAGGTCGGCGGGCGCAGAGCCGGGCGCATGAAGCTGGACAGACGCGCCTTTCTCGGTTTCGGCGGCGCCGCGATGGTGGCGGGCGTCGCCGCGACTTTGCCCGGCCGCGGCGCCGATGCCGCGCCCGGCCGCTTCCCGTTCCGCCTGACCGACGCCGAGTGGCGCCGGCGCCTCAACCCGCGCCAATATGCGGTGCTGCGCCGCGCCGACACCGAGCGGCCGGGATCGAGCCCGCTCGACCGCGAGCATCGCCGCGGCATCTTCCATTGCGCCGGCTGCGACCACCGGCTGTTCGCGTCCACCGCCAAGTTCGAAAGCGGCACCGGCTGGCCGAGCTTCTTCCGGCCGCTGTCGCGCGCGGTGACCACCCGCGAGGACGGCAGCCTGCTGATGCGCCGCACCGAGGTGCTCTGCGCCAATTGCGGCGGCCATCTCGGCCACGTCTTCAACGACGGCCCGCGCCCCACGGGCCTGCGCTACTGCATGAACGGCGTCGCGATGACGTTCAGGCCCGCCTAGAAATAGGAACAGTCCCTGTTTTAGGCGGCGATCGGGAAGCGGAGCAGCTTGTCGCGCACCGGCACCAGCGCCTGGGCGCCCGCGCCAACGGCGCGGACGATCTCGGGGTGACCGGCGTCGAGCCCGCCGGTCAGCGACCCGAAGGCGGGCAGGATCAGCTTCCTTGTCGTCGCCACGAAGCAGCGCCGCGACACCAGCCGGCCGCGATGGCTGATCCTCAGCTTGGGATGGAAATGGCCCGACAGCTCGGGCCGCGTCTCGGCGGGATCGGCCTCGTGGCGAAGAACAAGGCCTTCGACCTCGGCCTCCTCGACGATCTCGCCGCCGCAATGGTCGGCGAAGCCCGGGTCATGATTGCCGACGATCCAGGTCCAGCGCGTCGCCGCCGTGAGCCCGGTCAGCATGGCGCGCGCCGCCGCCGGCAGCCGGTCGCAGCCGTGGCGATCGTGGAAGGAATCGCCGAGGCACCAGATCTCCTCCGCCCCGGTCGACGCGGCGGCGACCGAAAGATCGGACAGGGTGGCGATCGAATCATAGGGGGGCAGCATCTGCCCGAGCCGCGCGAACCAGCTCGCTTTCTCGAGATGGAGGTCGGCGACGAGCAAGGCACGACGCGACGGCCAGAACAAAGCGCCCTGAGGCAGCGCCATCAGCTCCTGGCCACAGAACGAAAAGCGAACCATGGCTCCGCTATAAAGCGGCCGCCATGGCTTTCAAGCGGGCGCGATCAGAAGGGCAGGGCGGAAAGGAGCGGCGCAGCCTCGGCCGCGGTCGTCCAGAACAGGATGCCGCCGACGACAAAGCCCTGGGCGACCAGCGCGAACGGGTTCTGCAGCTTCTCCGAGAGCTTCATGGCTTCAACTCCTGTGGGGCGCGTGGCCCATGTCCGAATTGACGGCCCGTTCCTATACGAATGCTGAACCCGCCCGAGTCGAATCCCACCAAAGCCGCAAATCCTGCGACGAAAGTTACGGTACCGGTCGGAATTCAATCCTTGTCGTGCTTGGTCGGCCTCGGCAGCCAGATCTGAACCAGGTGCAGCAGGGTGAGAAGCACGAAGCCGAGGCCGGCGGCGACAATCACCAGACGATACTGGCCGGCGCCGCAGGCGATGCCGATCGCGCAGGCCACCCAGATGTTGGCGGCGGTTGTCATGTTGACGACGTTCGCGCCGCGCACGAAGATGACGCCGGCGGCGATGAAGCCGATCGCCTGGCTGAGCCCCTGGATGGCGCGCAGCGGGTCGGGCGAGAACGAATCGCTCCGCAATTGCACGGTCAGCATCAGCGACGATGCCATGATCACTGCCGAGCTCAACGCGACCAGGGCATGGGTGCGGACGCCCGCCTCATGGCCCTGCAATTCGCGGTCGAGGCCGAGCAATGCGCCGATCAGCGAGGCGGCGCCGAGGCGCAGCAGCAGCTCAGTCCAGGTGAAGAGGGCGAGCGGATCGTGGTCGAGCATCCGCATTCCAATGCGAATCCGGCGCCGGAAGTTCCGGCGCCGGATCGATCGGTCAGGCGGTGGGGGCGAGCTCGGGCTTTTCCCGGGCGGTTTCCGCCCCGCCCTCGATCGTCGCCGGCCGGGCGCCGCCGATGTCGATCTTGCGGGGCTTCATCGCCTCGGGGATCTCGCGCTCGAGCTCGATCCGGAGCAGGCCGTCGCTCAGATCGGCCGCGGTGACGCGGACGAAATCGGCCAGTTCGAACTTGCGCTCGAAGGCGCGGGTGGCGATCCCCATGTGCAGGAAACTGCCGTCGCGGCCGCGGTCCTCGCCGCGGCGGCCGGTGATCGTCAGCATGTTCTGATGGGCGACGATGTCGATCTCCTCGCGCTTGAAGCCGGCCACCGCGAGCGTGATCCGGTAGCTGTCGTCGCCGAGCTTCTCGATGTCGAACGGCGGGTAATTGTCCTGCTCGACGCGGCTCGCATTTTCGAGGAAGTCGAACAATCGGTCGAAGCCGACGGTGGAACGGCGATAGGGTGAAAAGTCATAGCCTCGCATGTGATGTCCTCCATTGAGCAACGTATTGAATGAGGCCGCCGCAAGGGGCCGGCCCCGGGCACACAGGCCGGAAACAGGTAAGCGAGTCTTCCGGCGGCGGTGATTTAGGAAGCGCTCATTCGGGTTCAAGACCGCGTTTCTATCCCGCCCGCGGCCCGACATAAGCGGCGACCACGGCCGCCAGATCCTCGATGCCGAACGGCTTGCGCAGCACCGGCACGTCGCTGCCGAGCGCGCCTTCGAGCTGATCGCTTTCGGCGAAGCCGGTGACGAACACGATCGGCAGGCCGGGATGGAGCCGCCGCGCCTCGCGGGCGAGCTCGGCGCCGTTCATGCCGGGCATGGCGAAATCGATCAGCACCAGATCGGGCGCGTCGGCAGCCAGCGCGATCAGCGCCGCCTCGGCGCAGTCGAGCGTGTCGACGCTGTGGCCGAGGTCGCCGAGCACGTCGGCGAGGAAGAGGCGCACGTCGGCATCGTCGTCGACCACCATGACCCGCGCCGCCGGCGCCGCCGGCACCGCCGATTCGCGCCCGGCCTCGCCGCCCGCCGTCGCTTCGGCGGCGTCTTCGCCCGCAACGTGGGGGAGGAGCAAGGTGACGATCGTGCCCTCGCCCTCGCGGCTCTCGATGCGCAGCGCGCCCCCCGACTGCCGGGCGATGCCGTAGACCTGGGCGAGGCCGAGGCCGGTGCCCTTGCCGAACGGCTTGGTCGAGAAGAAGGGCTCGACGGCCCGGGCGGCGACCTCGGGGCTCATGCCGAGCCCGGTGTCGGCGATGGCGATGCTCACATAGTCGCCGGCGGCGAGGTCCGGGCAATCCGACTCGCGGACGAGGCCGGTCGAGATGGTCAGCGTGCCGCCTTCGGGCATGGCGTCGCGGGCGTTGATGGCGAGGTTGAGGATCGCATTCTCGAGCTGGTTCTCGTCGCACAAGGCGCAGGCCACCGCCTCGAACCGGGTATGGATCGCGACCGCGCCGCCGATCGTGTGGCGGAGCATCAGCTTCATCGTCTCGATCACCCGGTTGACCGGCACCGGCGCCATCCGGATGCGCTGGATGCGCGAGAAAGCGAGCAGCTGGCTGGTCAGCTTGGCGCCGCGCCGTCCCGATTCGAGCGCCGCCTCGGCGATCCGCTTCAGCCGGGGTTCCTGGACGCCGCGGGCGAGGAGTTCGAGCCCGCCGATGACCGGGGTGAGGAGGTTGTTGAAATCGTGGGCGATGCCGCCGGTCAGCTGGCCGACCGCCTCCATCTTCTGCGCCTGGCGCAGCGCTTCCTCGGCCCGCTCGCGCTCGCCGACCTCGGCCTGGAGCCGGTCGAGCGCGGCGCTGACATCGGCGGTGCGCGCCGCCACCCGGGCTTCCAGCGCCTCCTCGGCGAGCTTCCAGTCGGTGATGTCGTGGGCGGCGCCGATGAAGCCGACATGCTCGCCGCTCGACCCCCAGCGCGGCTGCGAGACCGAGCGCAGCCACCGCCATTCGCCGTCGCCGCGGCGGAAGCGGCCCTCCAGCACGAACAGCTTCAAGGAGGCTTCGCCGGCGATCGATTCGGCCTGGATGCGCGCGGCGTCGTCGGGGTGAATCATGTTGCGCCAGTCGTAATCGACCGCCTCTGCATAGGTCACCCCGACGAAATCGACATAGGCGCGATTGACGAAGCTTCGCCGGCGGTCGAGCTTGGTCACCCACATCGGGACCGGCGCGCTGTCGGCGATCAGCCGGAAGCGTTCCTCGCTCTCGCGGAGCCGATCCTCGGCGGCGCCGTCGCGATTGACCGCGGTGACCGCGCCGAACAGGCCGACCACCTTGTCCCCCTCGCCGAGGATCGGGTTGTAGCAATAGGTCAGCCAGATCGGCTGCTCGACGCCATCCTTGCGCAGCAGGCGCGGCTCGGACTCGAAGAAAAGGGTTTCGCCCGCCAGGGCCCGCGCGGCGTTCGGTTCGATCCTCTCCCAGGCGTCCGACCAGATTTCGCGGACCGGCCGGCCGAAAGCGGGGCCGCGGTCGCCGAGGATTTCGGCATAGCTGTCATTGTAGACCAGCCGCAGCTCGGGACCCCAGCCGACGAACATCGGCACGGTCGAACCGAGGATCATGCTGACCACTGTCTTCAGCGACTGCGGCCAGGCCTCGACGGGCCCCAGAGGCGTCGCGCTCCAATCCTGCCGCCCGGCCAGCGACCAGGCGGGCGCGCCGGGAAAGAGCGCCGGCCGGGCATGATCGGGCTGGATGGGAATGCGGTCCATCGAACGCAATTGCTCCTACGTCCCGCCCCCGGGCGAACCTAGCGACGCCGCTGCCGCGAAGGAAGCCCGTCTTTCAGCGCCGAGCCGCGCCGGCCTGAACCTCGCGGAGGACGCGCAGCAAATTGCCGCCCATGATCTTGGCGATGTCCGCCTCGCGCAGCCCCTCGCGGCGTAGCCGGGCGCTGATCCGCGGCAGCAGCGAGACGTCCTCCATGCCGACGACGCCGCCGCCGCCGTCCCAATCGGCGCCGAGCCCGACATGATCGACGCCCATCACCGCGACCGCGTGCAGCAAAGCGCGCATGTAGAGGTCGAAATCGGCGGTCGTGTAAGGCCGCCGCGCGTCGAGTGCCGCCTTGTCGGCGAGCAGCCGCCGGCGCTCGGCCTCGCTGAGGCCCGCCCAGCGCGTCTGGCGCTCCTCGATCGCGCCGCGTTCGTCCGACGTGTCGTGCGGCACGAAGAACAGCGTGTTCATGAACATGACCCCGCCGGCGCGGGCGAGGCGGCGCATCCTGGCGTCGTCGATGTTGCGCGGGTGGTCGCGAATCGCCTTCGGCCCCGAATGGGAGAGGACGATCGGCACGCGCGACAGCTCCAGCATCTGATCGAAAACGGCGTCGGAGCTGTGGCTGGCGTCGATGACGATGCCGAGCCGGTTCATCTCCGCCACCCATGAACGGCCGAGCGGGGAGAGGCCGTTCCAGCGCGCCTCGCCGGTGGTCGAATCGGCGAGCTGGTTGGTGCGGCTGTGCACCGGCCCGGCCATGCGCAGGCCGAGTCGGTGGAAGGTCGCCAGCAGGCTTAGGTCGCCGCCCAGCGGCCAGCCATTCTCCATGCTGATGAAGGCGATTCGCTTGCCCTCGCGGTGCAGCCGCTCGGCGTCGGCGGCGGTCAGCGCCAGACCCATATGCTCCCGGTTCTCGCCGATCACGCGGTGGATCGCCGCCGCCCGCACCAGCGCCCGGTCGCGCCCTTCGGCATAGCCGGCCGGCGTCAATTCGCCCTGGGCGGTGTAGACGACGAAGAAGCCGCCATCGAGCCCGCCCGCCGCCATTCGCGGCAGGTCGGTCTGGCTGCCGTCCTCGGCGTAGCGGTGGAGTTCGCCGAAATCCCATCGGCCGTCGTCGAACCGCAGCGGGACGTCGAGATGGGTGTCGAGCACGATCATCCGCTCGTGCGCGTGGCGGTCCTCGGCGGTGACGTCCGGCTGCTGGGCCGAGGCGGGGATGGCGAGAAGAAGGGCGAGAGCGGCCAAAGAGAGGATTCGCATCGGGGGTCAGACTCCGTTGCCGAGCCGGTCGAGGTCGCGGCGCAGCGCCTCCGCGCTGTGGGCAATCGCCTGAGCGACCAGCGCCGCCTTGAGCGCGCTGAGGGTGCCCTGATCGGCGCCGCAATCGTTGCACCGGATCGGCGCCGTGTCGGCGATGCCCTCGGGCAGGCTGTAATTGGCGCTGCCGCAGGCCTCGCAGTGTATCTCGACGGAAACGTCCATGCCGGCATCGCCCTCTCGTGGCGCCGGAACGGCCTCGAGCGAGGTTCGATCCGGCCCGGGCGCTATGCCGTCAATTGATTGGCATCGCAATCTCGGCGCGGGCGTGGCGGTCATAGGTCGCGCCGTTCCAGCCGCGCCAGCAGCGCCGCCAACCGGTCGGCCGCGGCCTGCACCTTGGCGCGCTCCGGGAGACCGCCGCGCGCCTGCGGCGGCGATGCCGCAACCTCGACAAGGTTGACCGCCTCGTTGGGATCGTCCCGGAGGTCGTACATCTCCCATTCCTGCGGCGCCCTGCCCGCCGGGTCGAAATAGCGCGCCAGCTTGTAATCGCGGGTGCGCACGCAGCGCACGTGATTGGGCTGCTTCACCGCGCCCGGCGACAGGTCGACCCGGCCCTTGCCGTGCCTGCCCTCGCGCACCGTCTCGACCACGGCCTGGTAGACGGCGAACTCCTCGTAGCTGTGCTTCTCCTGGGCGGTGCGCGACGGCGGCAACGGCGCGGTGATCTCGTCGTCGGTGATGAACAGGACGCCCTCGCGGATCTCGCCGTCGGGTTCGACGATCGGCAAATCCAGCTCGTCGTCGATCAAGGCGTTGGCGATGATTCCGGACAGGTCGACGCCCGGCAGCGGCGGCACCGGCCGGCTCCGGGCCAGCTCGGCGCCGATCTCGCGTCTTTGCGCGGCGTCGACACCGGCGAAGCCGAGCACGGTCGGCAGGATGTCGATATGGCTGGTGAGCGCGTCGAGCTGGGCGGGCTCCGCCGCGGCGGAATCGCCGCCGGGGAAGCGCACGACCACCGGCACGTGCAGCGCCTCCTGATAGGCGGTGTACCATTTCTCGATCATCATGCCGTGGGCGGCGCCATATTCGCCATGATCGGCGAGGAAGATGACGATCGTATTGTCCGACTGGCCCGATTCCTCGAGCGCGGTCAGCACTGCGTTCACATGCACGTCGACGACCGCGTGCAGCCAGGCGTAGAGCTGCAGGAACAAGAGGCAATTACCCTCGGGGTCGTCGGCGAGCTGGAACGGGATGCAGCTCTTCAGCGAGAGCGCGACCGCCGCCTCCTTGGCATGGTCGCCGCTCGGCTGCGCCCCGGCATTTTCGATCGCGTTGGTGAGCCCGTTGATGATGTTGAACCCGCCCTTGGCGGCGAGCGCCAGCCCGACCTTGTAGGCGGCTTCGTGCTGGCAGGTGGGCTTGCCGGCGAGCGATTCGTTCTGGGTCGGCGACGGCTTGGCGCAATCCTGCGGAAAGCCGAGAGGATTGAGCGGCAGCTGGATCGTGCCGGCGGCCGGCGGCGGCGTCACCTCTCCTTCGCGCGGCACGGTAAGCGGGCCGAAGAGCGACTGGGTGCCGGTCGCGGACCGCGGGTCGGGCAGCGCCTGGGCGATGACGCCGGGATAGGTCGCGATGTCGTGCGGATTGGTGAAGGAAGCGACCGCGAACCAGGGCGGAATCGCGCTCGTGTCGGGCCCGGTCGTGTCCGGATCGTGGGCGAGCATCGACGCGTAAACGCGATCGTAGTTGAGCGCGAGGCCCCGGCGGCGAATGAAGGCGCAGGCGCTGTCGGTGAAGCCGGCGTCGCGATAGAGGCCGAGATTGTTGGTCTGGGCGCCGTGCGGCTCGGGATAGCTCTCCTCCCAATTGTCGAAGCCGAAGCGCTGCAATGAATGGTCGGGCGGGTCGGAGACGTGCCACTTGCCGAAATAGTGGGTGGAATAGCCGGCGCCGCGCAGCCAGGTGCCGAGCGTCGGGATGCCGTCCGCTTCCAGCCAGGGGAAGTTCGGCGAATCGCCGTTCTTGAACAGGCCGTCGGTCTGGGTGACCCCGGTCTTGGTGCCGTACTGGCCGGTGTAGATCACCGCGCGGCTCGGCGTGCAGGCGCTCGCCGCGATCGTGTGGTTGCGCAGCACCACCGCATTCTTGCGCAGCTTGAGCAGGCCGGGAAAGAATTTCGCATAGGGATTGGTCTCGTCAACCGTCCCCTGAAAGCCGAGGACCTGCTTCAGCGGCTCCGCGAAGCCGCCGTCGGCGCCGTAGGAGAAGCGCGGGAAGCGATATTGATCGCAGGTGATCAGCAGGATGTTCGGCCGCGCTTTGTCTTTACCCTTCACCATGTCCGCCCCCGTTCGACGGACCGCCCAGGCGCCCGCCCGCGATGCGAACCATAGCACCGGCCCGGCCCGTCCGGACTGGGAGTCTGAACCGAAACTGCGCGGATTGGCGCCGGAATCAATCCATTTTCATCGCAATCTCGGCGAGGCTCTCGGCTTCGATCAGCAGGCTGTAGTCGACGGTTCCGGTAGCGCGCGCTAGCGGCGGATGATGACAAGGACCATGACGGTCGTCAGCCGGACCTGGTTCAGGTTGACGTGGGCCGGGGTCTTGTGTCGAGCGCTTGGCGGCCGACCTGGCTCGATGGAGCGACAAAGACGTCAGGATGTGAAACCGGCGATGAGGCAAACCGCAACGTCTGTCCCTTCGGAGCCGGACCTTGGAAGTACCGATACATGAGCGGCCTTTGTCTCATCCGCCAATCCGTGGAGAGAATCGCGAGCATGGCTAGAAAATAGAATAACGGATCTTCCTCTATACGATTGATGCCATCGACTGGACTGTTGCCCGGATTGGGGCCCACGGCTTCACTATGGTGTGTAAAGAAGGCAACATCATTCACATACAGGAGGTCAATCGTCTCGTTTACGGGATGGCGGATATGGTGACGCACATAAGCTTTTGTCAGAGCATCAGGCCCGGTTGGAGATTCAAAGGCAAACACGAACGAGAAGGTCGGTGGCGCTTGCCAATCGCGGCCATAGCCGTGATAGATCCATGACCCCGGTTCATAATATTTTCGGAATCGTTTTATCTTGGCCTGCGTCGCTCGAATCCGATCCAGGTCACGTACCGAAACCTGTGCCTTGACTTCGCCCACCGCGAAGACAAACTCTATCGGAATCACTCTCGTCTCGCTGCGAGAATAAAGGAGCGGGGCGCTGTCTGCATCATAGACAATCAAGTCCATTTGGGTCGAACATTCTCCGTCGCTAGAAACGACGATGCCTTCCGTAACACCGATCCTTTCGGGCAAGTGCCTTCGCAAGAGGGAGAGGACGAACTCCTCCAGTATCCGACCCTTTTGCGGGCCATGGGCCAGCGCAGAGCGAACAATGTCTAATTCGGCCTTCGCAATGCGAGCGCCCGCGCTCATCGTGTCCTTTAGCATCATCGCACGTTCCTCTCGGCTGCCCTAGTCGACCCGCATCGCGATCTCGGCAAGGCTCTCGGCTTCGATCAGCAGGCTGTCGTCCACACTGCCCTGAGCCATCCGCTCGCGGCCGACGATGACGAGGACGGGCACCGCCATCGGCGAAACCCGGTCGAGCGCGACATGGATCATCGTCCCGGCGGCGCGGTCGAGCAGGGAGGCGAGGCGGCCGACGTCGGTCATCCGGGTGCGTGCGTCGTTCCAGGCGGCCTTGAGCAGCAGATGATCGGGCTCGTAGCGGCGCAGCACGTCGTAAATGAGGTCGGTCGAGAAGGTGACCTGCCGCCCGGACTTGCGCTTGCCGGGATGGTGGCGCTCGACCAGGCCGCCGATCACCGCCACCTCGCGGAAGGCGCGCTTGAGCAGGCTCGATCCCTGCACCCAGTCGACGAACTCGTCTTCCAATATGTCGGCGGAGAAGAGCGAGGCCGGGTCCTCGATCGGGTCGAGGCCGTAGCAGGCGAGCGCATAATCGTTGGAGACGAAGCCCAGCGGCCTCAGGCCCGCGCTCTCCATCCGCCGCGTGATCAGCATGCCGAGCGACTGGTGCGCGTTCCAGCCCTCGAAGCTGTAGGCGACCATATAGTGGCGGTGCTCGTGCGGGAATGTCTCGACCAGCAGTTCGTGGGGAGCGGGCAATTTGGAGCGATAATCCTGCACATTGAGCCAATCGCGCACGTCGTCGGGGAAGCGCGGCCATTGGTCGCGGTCGTGGAGGAAATGGCGGACGCGGTCGGCGAGGTTGGTCGACATCGCCATGCGCGCGCCGAGATAGGTCGGGATTCGCGCCGACTTGGAGCTCGCCCGGACGATCAGGTCCATGCCGTCGATCTTCTCGACCTCGAGCACCAGCCCGGCGAAGTAGAAGGTGTCGCCCGGCGACAGCGTCGCGGCGAAATTGTCCTCGACCGTGCCGAGCTTGCGGCCGCCGCGGAAGCGGACGTCGTAGAGCGGCACGTCGACGATGATTCCGGCGTTCATCCGGTGCTGCTGGATGAAGCGCGGGTGGGAGACGCGCCAGGTCCCATCCGCCTCCCGGGTCAGCCGCTTGAACTTGTCGTAGGCGCGCAGCGAATAGCCGCCGCTTTCGATGAACGACAGGACCTGGCGAAACAGCTCTTCCGACAGGCCGGCATAGGGCGCGGCGCCGCGTATCTCGGCGAGCATCTCCTCCTCGCGGAAGGGCGCGGCGCAGGCGCAGGCCATCAGATGCTGGGCGAGCACGTCGAGCGCGCCGGGGCGGAACGGCTCGGGGTCGAGCTCCCCCTCGCCGATCGCGTCGAGCGCGGCGCGCGCCTCGAGATATTCGAAGCGGTTGCCGGGGACGAGGATCGCTTCGCTCGGCTCTTCGAGCCGGTGGTTGGCGCGGCCGATCCTTTGCAGCAGCCGCGACGAGCCTTTGGGCGCCCCCATCTGGACGACCAGGTCGACGTCGCCCCAGTCGACGCCGAGGTCGAGGCTGGCGGTGCAGACCAGGCCGCGCAAGCGCCCCGATGCCACCGCCGCCTCGACCTTGCGCCGTGCCTCGACCGACAGCGAGCCGTGATGGATGCCGATCGGCAGAATCTGGTCGTTGACCGCCCAGAGGTCCTGGAAGATCAGCTCGGCGAGGCTGCGCGTGTTGCAGAACACCAATGTGGTCCTGTGCCGCTCGATCTCGCGCATCACGTTCTGCGCCGCCCACCGCCCGCTATGGCCCGACCAGGGGATCTTCTCGTTCTCGGGCAGCATGATCGAGATTTCGGCCTCGGCGCCCGGGTCGCCCTGGACGATGTCGACCGTCTCGACGTCGCCATGCGGCGCGAGCCAGCCCTGGAAGGCCTCGGGGTCGGCCACCGTTGCGGAGAGTCCGACCCGGCGCAGGCCCGGCACGATCGCCTGGAGCCGGGCCAGCGACAAAGCGAGCAAATCGCCGCGCTTGCCGGTGGCGAAGGCGTGGATCTCGTCGACCACCACGGTGCGGAGGCCGCCGAACAGGGTGAGGCTGTCCGGATGGGAGAGCAGCAGGCTCAGCGATTCGGGCGTGGTCAGCAGGATCTGCGGCGGCCGCGCGCGCTGCCGCGCCTTGCGGTCCGACGGGGTGTCGCCGGTCCTCGTCTCGACCCGGATCGGCAGGTCCATCTCCGCGACCGGAGTCAGCAAATTGCGCTGGACGTCGACGGCGAGCGCCTTCAGCGGCGAGATGTAGAGCGTGTGGAGCCCGTCCCTCGGCTGCTCGACCAATTCGGCGAGCGTCGGCAGGAAGCCCGCCAGCGTCTTGCCCGCGCCCGTCGGCGCGACCAGCAGCGCGCTCCGCCCGGCCCGCGCCGCCGCCAGCATTTCGAGCTGGTGCCGCCGCGGCGCCCAGCCCTTGCCGGCGAACCATAAGCTGATCGGCGCCGGCAGCCCCGCGTCGGTCATCGCATCAGGGGACGCGATCGGCCTCGCCGCCTTCCGCCCGCTCCTCCTGGCGATAGACTTCCCGCGTCGCCGCCTCGGTGTCCGCGCGGCGCGCGCGCGAGGTGCGATTGCGCAGGATCGCCCAGGCGATGACGGCGAGGAGGATGACCGGCCCGACGATCGTGAGCAGGCTCCAGTTGAAACCGCCAAGGTCCATCGTTCAGTCTCCTTTCCCGGCTTGGGGCTCGCCCTATAGCTCACGATGGCCCCTCCCGGTTCCTGGATCGAGGCTTTTCTCGCCGCGCCCGCTTTGGTAGACTGAAAAATGTGGGAGGGGCGCTGATCCTGAGAAGCCTTGCCGTCGCCGTGCCGGCGATGGCGCTCAACGTCGCCGTCTCCTTCCTCTGGGTGCTGATCTATTCGCTCCTGATCGCGCCGGGCCAGACCGAGGCCGCCTACCAGGCCTATGCGATGCAGGCCGCGCCCTGGAGCTCGGTGATCGCGGGCGCGCCGATCCTGCTGATCGCGGGCTGGCTGCTCGCGCGCTGGCACGGCGGCGGCTGGCGGACGGGGATCTGCGCGGGCCTCGCTTATGTCGCGATCGACCTTGCGATCATTCTCGCGGCCGGCGCGCTGGCCGCCCTGGCGGGCATCATCGCTCTGTCCTTCGCGACCAAGCTCGCCGCTTCCGCGCTCGGCGGCGCGATGGCTGGCAAAAGCTGAGCGAAGCGCCATATCGGGCGGATGGCCCGGCTCGGTTCCTGGATTCAGCCTTTCCCCGAGGGCATTTACGTAAAGCCGGCCGACGCCTGGATCGATCCGTCGCAGCCCAAGGCCAGGGCGCTCGTCACCCACGGCCATGCCGACCATGCCCGCGGCGGCCACGCGGCGGTCTGGGCGACGCCCGAGACGCTGGCGATCATGGAATGCCGTTATGGGCCGCAGGCGGGGACGCCCGTGGCTTATGGCGAATTGATTCGCCTCGGCGACGTCGACGTGAGCTTCGTCCCCGCCGGCCACGTATTGGGCTCGGCGCAGATCGTGCTCGAGCATAAGGGGGAGAGGATCGTCGTCTCCGGCGATTACAAGCGCCGGCCCGATCCGACCTGCGCGCCGTTCGAGCCGGTGCCCTGCGACATCTTCATCACCGAGGCGACCTTCGGCCTTCCCGTCTTCCGTCATCCGGCGACGGCGGGCGAGGTCGACCGGCTGCTCCAGCGCCTGCACGACAATCCCGAGCGCTGCATCCTGGTCGGCGCCTATGCGCTCGGCAAGGCGCAGCGGCTGATCGTGGAGCTAAGGTGCCGCGGCCACCACGACCCGATCTACATCCACGGCGCGCTGCAAAGGCTTTGCGAGCTCTATGCCCAATTCGGCGTGCCGCTGGGCGACCTCCGCCCGGCCACCGGCATTCCGAAGGACGAGCTCAAGGGCAGGATCGTGCTCGCACCGCCGGGCGCGCTCAACGACCGCTGGTCGCGCCGCCTGCCCGATCCGATCACCGCCATGGCCTCGGGCTGGATGCGGGTCCGCCAGCGCGCCCGCCAGCGCCTCGTCGAGATGCCGCTGATCGTCTCCGACCATGCCGATTGGGACGAGCTCACCCAGACCATCCAGGAGATCGCTCCGCGCGAAGTCTGGATCACGCACGGTCGCGAGGAAGCGCTCAAGCATTGGTGCATGACCCGGCAGATCAAGGCGCGCGAGCTGAACCTGGTCGGCTATGAGGACGAGGACGATTGAAGCGCGACGAAGACGGACAGCCCCAGCGCCGCCAGCACGAGGATGCCCCAGCGGACCTGCCGCTCCAGGGCGAGGTCCTCGCGCTTCGAGATGATGGTCGCGCTCAAGGGCATCAGCACGACGGCGAGGCCTCCCGACAGCAATATGCCGAGCCAGATGCTGGTCATCCCGCCCCAGATGGCGAGCGCCGCCCACGCGAGGCAGAAGAGGAGGGGCTCGGGGTAGAATCTGGGCATGGTCAATGGGCCGCCTGCGGCCCGCGCGCGACGCCGGAGAGGGCGAGCTGCTCGTCGATCTGGGCGATCAGCCGGTCCAGCCCCGCTTCGTCCTTCGCCTCGGCGCGGGCGACGAGGACGTCCTGGGTGTTGGAGGCGCGCAGCAGCCACCAGCCGTCGGCCGTGCTGACCCGGGCGCCGTCGGTGCGGTTCACCTCCGCCCCCGACGCGGCGAGCCGGTCGAGCACCTCCTCGACCACCGCGAACTTGCGGCTCTCGTCGACCTGGAAGCGCAGCTCCGGCGTGTTGACCATCGCCGGCATGGCGTCGCGAAGCGCGGTCAGCGAGCCGCCGAGCTGAGTCACCGCGCGGATCAGGCGGACGGCGGCGTAGAGGGCGTCGTCATAGCCGTAATAATCGTGGGCGAAGAAGATGTGGCCGCTCATCTCGCCCGCCAGCGGCGCGCCGGTCTCCTTCATCTTCGATTTGATCAGGCTGTGGCCGGTCTTCCACATCAAGGGCTTGCCGCCGAGCTCGGCGATCCGGTCGTAAAGCGCCTGGCTCGCCTTGACGTCGGCGATGATGGTCGCGCCCGGCACGTCCCTCAGCACCGGCTCCGCGAGGATAGAAAGAAGCTGGTCGCCCCAGACCACCCGGCCCTCGCCGTCGACCGCGCCGATCCGGTCGCCGTCGCCGTCGAAGGCGATGCCGAAATCGAGGCCCTTTTCGGCGACCAGCGCCTTCAGGTCGGCGAGGTTCGCTTCCTCGGTCGGATCGGGATGGTGGTTGGGGAACCGGCTGTCGACGTCGGTGTAGAGCAGGTGGTGCTCGCCCGGCAGCCTCGCCGCCAGCTTCTCCAAAGCGGGCCCGGCGGCGCCATTGCCCGCGTCCCAGCCGATGCGGAAGGCGCCGCCGTCATAGTTCAGGAGCAGCCGGTCGACGTAGCGGTCCAGCATCTCCTCGTCGCGTACCGCGCCCGATCCGGCATCCCAGTCGCCGGCGGCCGCCATCCGCCCCAGCTTCTGGATGTCGGCGCCGAAAAAGGCCTGGCCGGACAGCACCATCTTGAAGCCGTTATAGTCGGCCGGGTTGTGGCTGCCGGTGATCATCACGCCGGCCGCGACATCGAGCACCGACGCCGCATAATAGAGCATCGGTGTCGGCCCCAGGCCGATTCGGACGACGTCGGCGCCGCTTTCGGTCAGGCCGCGCACCAGCTCCGCTTCGAGCACGGGCGAGCTTTCCCGCCCGTCGCGCCCGACCGCGACGCCCGCTCCGCCGCCGCGCCGGACGAGGGTGCCGACGCTCCGCCCGATCGCATGGGCGTCGGCCGGCCCGAGCGTTTTCCCGACAATGCCGCGAATGTCGTACTCGCGCAGCGAGCTCTGGTGGAATTGGTGGCTCAAAATCTGCTCCGTTCAGGAAATGCGGCCGCCGCGCTGCAGCTCTTCGACCAGCGCGTCGCGCGCCGCATTAACCCGGGTTGCAAGCTCGGCGGAACCCCCGGCGTCGGGATGGACCTTGGCGATCAGCCGGCGGTGCGCCTCGCGGATCTGCTCGAGGGTGGCGCCGGGCTCCAGGCCGAGCAGGGCGCGTGCCTCCGCCGGCCGCATCGACGCGGCGCCAGGGTGCCGGCCCCGCCACCAGATATAGATGACGCCCGCCAGCAGGAGCCCGAGAAGGATCTTGCCGATCACCCGGCCATCGCCGCCTGCCGCGGCTCGGCGTCGCTGCCGCCGGGCTCGGGCAGCGTCAGGCCGGCGATCATCTCGCGCAATTCCTGGCGCGCCGCGATGTGCGAGACGCAGACGTCGCTGATCGCGTTGAGGTCCAGCAATGTCAGCCCTTTCGGAAAGAGCTCGCGATAGATGACGCGCTCGCCGAGGCCCGGGATGATCCGGAAGCCGACCCGGCGGGAGAGCTCGGACAAAGCGTCGCCGACTCGCCGCATGTTGCGCGCCTCGATATGCTGCATCCGGTTGCGCAGCACGACCCAATCGACGCTGGCGCCGTGCGCCTTGGCGCGCTGGGTGCGGCTGTTCCAGACCAGCTCGGCATAGAAGCTCGGCCGGCGCACCCGGTAGGTCTCGGCGTCGACCTCGCCGATCAGGTCGAGGTCGACGAAGCTGTCGTTGATCGGGGTGACGAGCGTGTCGGCGCGCACCATGGCGGCGCGGCTGTGCGGATCGTCGCGGCCCGGCGTGTCGATGATCACGAACTCGGCGTCGTCCGAAAGGCGTTTCAGCACGGCCTCCAGGCTTTCGCCCTTGTCCGGATCGAAGGTGGCATAAACCGGCATCGGCAAGTCGGTGCCGAGCCGGCGGATGGTGGCGGCGCGATTGTCGAGATAGCGGCCCAAAGTGCGCTGCCGGGTGTCGAGGTCGAGCGCGGCGACCTTGCGCCCTTGCGCCGCCAGAGCGACCGCGCTGTGGACCGCGGTGGTTGACTTGCCGGTGCCGCCTTTCTCGTTGGCGAAGGTGATGACGTGCGGCACGACTGGCAAACCCCGGACACTTGATCTTGCGGTGCGCGAGCCGCTACCGCCTCCCCTTCTCCTCTATCGGAGGCCATGGGGCCGTGCAAATCATCCGTGAGCCCGAAGCCCTGACGCTGGCGGTGGCGAGCCTGCGCGAAGGGGGCGGCACGATCGCCTTGGTGCCGACCATGGGCGCGCTCCATGCCGGGCATATGGCGCTGGTCGCCGAGGCGAAGACGCGCGCGGACCATGTCGTCGCCTCGATCTTCGTCAACCCGACCCAGTTCGGCCCCCGGGAGGACCTCGCCGCCTACCCGCGCCGCGAGGCGGCCGACGCGGCCATGCTCGACGCGGCAGGCTGCGCCATCCTCTGGGCGCCCGATGTGGCGACCATGTATCCGGACGGTCCCGCCGCGACGATCCGCGTTGCCGGCGTCGGCGAAGGCCTGGACGGCGCCGCCCGCCCCGGCCATTTCGACGGCGTGGCGACCGTGGTCGCGCGCCTGTTCGCCCAGGTCCGGCCCGACATCGCTTTGTTCGGCGAGAAGGATTATCAGCAGCTCGCGGTCATCAGGCAGATGGTCCGCGATCTTGCTCTGCCGCTGGAGATCGTTGGCGTGCCGACCCAGCGCGACGCCGACGGCCTCGCTCTGTCCTCGCGCAACGCTTATCTTTCGGAGGGGGAGCGGACGGCGGCCCGCGCGCTTCCCCGTGCCCTCGGCGAGGCGGCGCAGGCGATCGCCGATGGGGCGCCGGTCGCGGAAGCGCTGGAACGGGCCCGTTCGCGGCTCGAAGCCGCGGGTTTCGATCCGATCGATTATGTGGACTTGCGCGACGCCGAGACGCTGGCGCCCATGGCCGCGCTCGACCGGCCGGCGCGCCTGCTCGCTGCTGCGCGAATGGGCAAGACCCGGCTCATCGACAATCTCCCCCTCGAGCCCGTCGAAATATCCTGACTTCGGCGTTAACCATTTGTTGGGAGATGGCCCCCACAACGGCCCCGACAGATGGATTAAGGGGCAATCAAATGGGTCACAGCCTGAAAGCCGGCATGTTCCTGATCGAAACCAGGATGACCGACGCCGCGATGGGCGACATCAAGGCGCTTTACGAGCTGGGCGTCGCTTATTCGACCGGCACCGGCGGAGTCGAGATCGACTTCATCGAAGCGCACAAATGGTTCAACCTCGCCGCCCTGAACGGCAATCCCCAGGCGCAGGAATGCCGGGCCGACATCGCCGAGGACATGACCGCGCGCGAGATTGCCGAAGCCCAGCGCCAGGCCCGCGCCTGGCTCGCCGACATCGCCGACCGCCGCGCCGCCTAGGCCTTCCTGAACGGCGCCATGTCCTTCAGCGCCGCGATCTCGCGCGCCACCGCTCGCCGTTCCGCGGAGAGATAGTCCGCCACCGCCTCCCTCAGCCTCGGATCGGCGATATAATGCGCCGACCAGGTCGGCACCGGCCGATAGCCGCGGGCGAGCTTGTGAGCCCCCTGCGCGCCCGCCTCGACCCTCTTCAGGCCCAGCGCGATCGCCGCCTCGATCGCCTGATAGTAGCAGAGCTCGAAATGGAGATGCGGGACCTCGGCGATCGTCCCCCAATAGCGGCCGTAGAGCGCGTCGGCGCCGACCACGTTGAGCGCGCCGGCGATCGGCGCGCCGTCCCTCAGCGCAAGGATCAGCAGCAGGCTCCCGCCCATCCGCTCGCCGAGCAGGGAGAAGAAGGCGCGGGTCAGATAAGGCTGGCCCCATTTGCGGGCGCCGGTGTCCTGGTAGAACGTCCAGAAGGCGTCCCAATGGGCTTCCATGATCTCGGCGCCCTTCAAGTGAACGATGTCGAGCCCCTGGACCGCCTGCGCGCGCTCCTTGCGGATCGCCTTGCGCTTCCTTGACGACAGCGTGGCGAGGAAATCGTCGAAGCTCGAAAACCGCTCGTTCAGCCAGTGGAACTGGCTGTCGTTGCGGATCAGCCAGCCCGCGCGTTCGAACGAAGCGACCTCGGCCGGGACGATGAAGGTGGCGTGGGCGGAGGAGAGGTCGTTGCGGTCCACCACCTGCTCGGCCGCCGCGATCAACGCCGGCGCGAGCGCCGGCTCGCGCGCCAGCAGCCGCCGGCCCGGCACCGGCGTGAACGGCACCGCGATCTGGAGCTTGGGGTAATAGGTCCCGCCGGCGCGCTCATAGGCATCGGCCCAGCCATGATCGAACACATATTCGCCAAGGCTGTGGCTCTTCACATAAGCCGGCATCACTGCCGCCGGCCGCGAGTCGGTGCCGTCGATCGCGATCGGAACGGGCTGCCAGCCGGTTTCGGCGGTGGCGCTGCCGGAATCCTCCAATGTGGAGAGGAAAGCGTGGCTCAGGAACGGATCGTCCGTGCCGGCGCAGCGGTCCCAGTCCTCGGCTGTGAACGAGGCGACGCCGGGCGCCAATCGCGCGAAGACCGGCTCGCCGCTCATCGCGCCGGATTCTCGTAGATGATCTGGTTGGCATGCTCCGCCGCCCGCGCCCGGTCCGCGAGGCTCCGGCAGGTCCAGGTCAGCACCGGCATGCCCCGCGCCCGCTGCGCCTCGGCGAAGCGCGACGGCAGGTCGCGTATGTCGTAGGCGAGGAAATCGGGGCTCGACCGCCACAGGGCGAAATGGCGCTCGACCATGCCCCGCAATTTCTTGCCGGCCTCGGTGACCACCACCCCGCGCAGCAGCCGCGGCGCGTGGCGCGCGAACCAGCGGCCGACCTCCGGATTGAAGGACATCACTGCCACCGGGCCTTCATAGCCCGCCAGCGCGCGCTGGACCGCGCGGCTCATCGCGGCGACGCGGCGGTCGGGCGATTTCACCTCGATCAGCACGGGCGCCCGCCCTGCGACAAGGGCGAGGATCTCGGGCAAGGTGGGGATCGTCTCGTCGGACTCCTTCAGCCGGATCCGCTTCAGCTCGGCCGCGCCGAGCGTCCGGACCGCGCCATGGCCCTCGGTCAGCCGGTCCAGTTCATAGTCGTGGATGACGAACGCCTCGCCGTCGACGCTCGCCTGGACGTCGAGCTCGATGCCGGCCCCGGCGGCGATGGCGGCTTCGAACGCGGCGCGGCTGTTCTCGGGGACGCCGGCCCCGTGCAGGCCGCGATGCGCGAAGGGCCGCGCGATCAGGCGGGCAAGCTCAGCCTGTCTTGACGGCGACGATGGCATCGATCTCGACCGCCGCGCCCAATGGCAGCACCGGCACGCCGACCGCGCTTCGGGCATGCCGCCCCGTCTCGCCGAACACCCGCTCCATCAGCGCCGAGGCGCCGTTGGCGACCTTGGGCTGGTCGGTGAAATGCGGGTCGGAGGCGATGAACGCGCCCAGTTTGACGACCCGCTCGACCCGGTCGAGCGAGCCCAGGGCCGCCTTCATCTGCGCGATCAGCATGACCGCGCAGCGTTCGGCCGCCTCGGCGCCGTGGGCGACGTCATAATCCTCGCCGAGCCGGCCGATGATCAGCGAGCCGTCGGCGCGGAACGGCAGCTGTCCCGAAATGTAGAGAAGCCCGCCATGCTCGACCGCCGGCACATAGGAGGCGACCGGGGCCGCCGGTTCGGGAAGGGCGATGCCGAGCTCGGCGAGGCGGTCGGAGATCAGGTCGGTCATCGCCCGCGCCTAGGACCGGTCCGGCGGCGCGGTCAAGCGGCGGGAGCGCGACTTGACGGCAAAGCAACGATCCAGGTCTGGCGCCGGCGCCGCCGAATATTCATCAAGGCGCCGCAAGGCCCCTTGGCGAATCGGCGAAATGGGATCACGCTCTTCGCAAGAGAAAGGGGAACGAATCATGGCTGACGAAAACGATCCGACCGACGACTTCGACGAGGAGGGCGGCGACGACCTTTGCGACCAGGAGACCGCGCTCGAAGAGCATGAGGTCACCGGCGACGAAGAGCTGCCGGCGGCGACCGGCGGCGTCGAGCAATAAGCCGGACAATGGCAACAGGCGCGGGTGATGCGCAAAAAGGGGGGATGAGATGGCCTTTTCACTGACTTGGCTCGCGCAGGTGCTCGAGGATGCCGGCCTCAAGGTGGCCGAGCAGCCCGGCTGGCAGAATCGCGGGCGCGGCCCGATGGGGACCGTCCGGGGCGTCATCTGTCATCACACCGCCGGCCCGAAGACGGGGGTCATGCCGAGCCTCAAGGTGATCACCGACGGCCGCCCGGGCCTGTCCGGCCCGCTGTCGCAGCTCGGGCTCGGCCGCGACGGCACCTGGTTCGTCGTCGCCGCCGGCCGCGCCAACCATGCCGGCGCGGGGAATTGGGAGGGGATCGTCACCGGCAATTCCAGCTTCATCGGCATCGAAGCGGAGAATATGGGCACGCCGGCCGATCCCTGGCCGGCCGTCCAGATGGACGCCTACAGGCGCGGCGTCGCCGCCATCCTGAAGAAGCTCGGCACCGACGAATCGATGTGCTGCGGCCACAAGGAATATGCCCGGCCCAAGGGCCGCAAGACCGATCCGAGCTTCGACATGGACGATTTCCGCAACGAGGTGGCGGCGATCCTGGGCGGCAAGGCCGCCGCCCCGGCTCCCATTCCGGCGAAGGACGGCAAGAGCCGGCCGACGCTGCGGCGCGGCGCGTCCGGCGATCCGGTGAAGGTCGTGCAGGCCAGGGTCGGCGTCGGCGACGACGGCCAGTTCGGGCCCGCGACCGAGGCGGCGGTGCGCGCCTTCCAGCGCGACCACGGGCTCGTCCCCGACGGCATTGTCGGCCCCGGGACCTGGGCGGCGATCGACGGCGGCTGACCGCTCGCGTCAGGCCGCCGGTCCGTCGCGAAGCCGGTCCGCGATCCAGCGCGACGCCGCGCCCCAATCGTCGATCCGGGCGTGGGCGAAAGGCGCCGGCGGCGTGTGCGCGGCGAGGCGCGGCTCGGCGACCATGTGCAGCCGCCAGACCTGGGGCGCGTGGTTCGCCACCGATTCGTGGTGGACGGCGAGGTCGTCGACGAAGGCGGCGGCGCTCGGGCGCATCTCCTCGATCAGCTCGAGCACCGGCCGGCCCTTGCCGCCGCGGTTGCAGAGGACCCGATGCCTGATGTCGAACGCTTCGAGCTGGGCGACGCGGTTGGCCTGATATTCGTCGCCGATATTGGTGAGGATGACGATGTCGGCCGCCGCCCCGATCGCGCGCAGCGCCTCGACCGCGCCGGGGACGACGTTCTGCCGATGCATCTCGCGGTCGAAGAACAGGTCCAGGAGCGCCCAGATCCGCTCCTCCTTGACCGGATTGCCGCTCCGGTCGCGCATCGCGTCGCGGAAGCCCGCCGCGCCGAGGTCGAAGGCGAGGTCGTGATCCTCGTCGAGCCATTCGGCGAAATGGCCGATCATGTGGAGCAGCACCTCGTCGCAATCGGTGATCAGGAGAGGCCGGCTCATCCCTCCAGCCTCCGCCGTGCCGCGACCAGCGCGTCCGGGCCGACGTTGAGATCCGAGGCGCAGGCGAGGAGGGCGGGCTCGTGGCTCTCCAGAAAGCGGAGCACGGCGGCGAGGAAGGCGGGGTCGTCCAGCCGCTCGCGCAGCAATTCGGGCGTGAGCCCGGTCAGCGCGAGCAGCCGCGACGCGCGCCGGTCCTCGGCCAGCGTCCAGCCGAGCGCGCCCAGCGCCAGCGTCTCGTCGTCATTTGTCTCGAATGGCATCATCGCTTAAACGAGCGCGCGTGGGACAAAAAATCCTGGTTGTCGAGGACAACGAGCTCAACCTGAAGCTATTCTGCGACCTGTTGCGCGCCCATGGCTACGGCGTGGAGCCGGTCCGCGACGGCCGCGAGGCGGTCGACCGCGCCCGCGAGTTCGCGCCCGACCTGGTCGTCATGGACATCCAGATGCCGCATATTTCGGGGCTCGAGCTGATCGAGCAGATGAAGGCCGACGACGGGCTGAAGGCGACGCCGATCATGGCGGTCACCGCTTATGCGGCAAAGGGCGACGAGGAACGGATCCGCGACGCCGGCGCCGAAGGCTATGTCTCCAAGCCGATCTCGGTGCTGAAGTTCGTCGAGGCGGTGCGCGCCTTGCTCGACGCCGCCGCGGCGCGCGCGGCGGAAGCGGCCGAGGCCGAGCTCCGGGAGCCGGAAACGCAGGAAGCGGCCGAGCCCGAAGGCGAGGCCGCTCCTGAAGAGTCTGAGAACGGCTCTGTCCCTTGTCGTCATCCCGGCGAAGGCCGGGATCCAGACGAGGGTGGAGAAGAAGGTAAGCTGGATCCCGGATCAAGTCCGGGATGACGACGGCCCCTGGCGGGCCGACGTCACTTGATCTTGGCTTCCTTGAACTCGACGTGCTTGCGCGCGACGGGATCGTATTTGCGGAAGCTCATCTTCTCGGTGATGTTCCGCGGATTCTTCTTGGTCACGTAGAAGAAGCCGGTGTCGGCGGTGCTGACGAGCTTGATCTTGACCGTGGTCGGCTTGGCCATGACAGCCTCTCTCGAAAATCGGGTGCGTTGAAAAAATAAAGCGGCGAAACCGCCGCCCTGCTGCGCGCCGCCTCTCTCCCAAGTCCGGCCGATTGTCAAGGGTCGCGACTTTATTCCGCCGCTCATGGTTAACGGTCCGGTAACCATAAGAGTCCATCCCCGCTCCAGGAACGACGAAGGAGCCAAGCCCATGCGGGCCGATCATGACGGGATGATGGTGGTGCGGGCCGAGCTCTGCGACCGGCTCGACAGCCTGCAGCGCGCGGCGGCGCGGATGAGCGTCCGCGATTTCGTGCAAGGCATTGCTTCGATCCGGACGATGGCGGCGGCCTACGGGCTGATCCCGGTCGTCCGCCTCGCCGACGCGCTCGAGCGCGCGATCCGCGCCCAGCCGCGCGGCTGCCCGGCCGGCCTCTATTTCGACCGGCTCAGGGACGCGATCGGCTGCGAGCGGCTCGACGACGCCGCCAGCGAAGCGCTGCTCGCCTCGGTCTCGATCCGCCTGGGCGCGTGATGGCGCCCCCGAGAGACGCCGCGTAGTGGAAGCCCTCGTCACCGCCTTCGTCGCCGCCTTCCTCGCCGAATGGGGCGACAAGACCCAGCTGATCGTCGCGATGCTCGCCGCGGGCACGCGCAAGCCGCTCCAGGTCCTCGCCGGCCTGTTCCTCGCCGCCCTCGCGAGCAACGTCGTCGCCGCTTTGGCCGGCGAGTGGATCGCATCCACGATCACGATCCGCGCCATGACCCTGATGACGGCGCTCGCCCTGCTCTTCGCCGCCGGCTCCGTGCTGATCCCGCGCCGGCGCCAGGGGCCGATCCCGGCCCGCGTGCCGATCTTGAGCGCCTTCATCCTCTGCCTCGCCGCCGAAATGGGCGACCGCACCCAGTTCCTGACCTTCGCTTTGGCCGGCCGCTTCGACAGCGCCCCGCTGGCGGCGGCGGGGGCGACCGTCGGCATCGTCGCGGCCTGCATCCCGGCGGCGATGCTGGGCGAGCGGCTTCAGGCGGCGGTGCCGGTGCGCGCCATCCGCTGGTCGGTGGCGGCGCTGTTCCTGATCGCCGGCTTCATCGCCGCGGTGAAGGCGCTGCAGCTGGCCTGACACGCAACGCGGCGTGAGCTTCAACAGGGACAGTCCCCCTCTTTCGGAAGCGGCCGGCGGCGCCTGAAAGCCTTAGCCGTCGCGCAGCTCCGCGAGCCCGGCGTCGCACTCCGCGACTTCCGCCTCATAGAAGGCGATATCCTCCGGCGAGGCCGGCGCGCCGAGCGCATTCGCCGCGAAGCCGTTCAGCATGGTGACGGCCAGCCTGCGGCGGCCCTCCAGCAAGTCGATGAGAACCGCTGTGGTTTCATCCATGGGCGGCGTCAGAAGATCGCTTTGAGGATCCCGAACACCATCAGCAGTCCGATCACGATCACGGCGAGCACGACGAATCCGATTAGGCGCAGCATGGCACTCTCCCAACTCCGTTCGGAGGGCATAACGGCAGCGGCGGCGCGGCGTTCCGCTTCATCGGCCGGCCGGACCGATCCTGATCAGCCACAGGTCCGGCGCGGCGCCGAGCCGGAGCGGCAGGCCGCTGGTGCCGAGGCCGGCGGTGACGACCAGCGTCCTGCCCTCTTCGCTCACCAGCCCACAGGCGTAACGCTGGCCGTATTTCGAGAGCGTCATGACCGCGCCGACGAACGGCAGCCGGGCCTGGCCGCAATGGGTATGGCCGGCGAGCATCAAGCCCACGTCGCCGGGCAGGCCGGCGAAAGGGTCCGGGCTGTGGCTGAGCAGGACTCGGGCGCCGGGCAGCCGGCGCATCGCGGCCAGGGTCGCGGGCAGCCGGTCGCGGCCGGTGAAGGGATCGTCGAGCCCGCCCAGCGCCAGCGGCCCCGCCGCCACCGCCTCATTGTCGAGCAGGCGCACGCCGGCGGCGGCGAGCGCCCGGTGCGCCCCGGCCGTGTCGCGCCAGTGATCGTGATTGCCCATCACCGCGAAGGTGCCGAGCCGCGGCCTGAGGCCCGCCAGCGGCGCCGCCGCCTCGGCCTGCGAATAATGGCGGGTCGAGGTCCTTTTGTCGCTGACGAAGTCGCCGGCGATCAGCACGATATCGGGCCTCAGCGCATTGATTTGCGCGACGATCCGCGCCAGCCGTCTGGGCGGCATGTCCGGCCCGGCGACGTGCACGTCGGAGATCAGCACCGCCCGGATCGGGGCTTCTTCCGCCGGCCAGCCGGGCAGCGCCACCTCGGCCTCGCGCACCACCGGATCGGCGACCGCCGTCCAATAGGTCCAGCCGATGCCGGCGAGGCCGAGCGCAACCAGGACGAGGAGGATGCGTATTAGGATCTTCATGACGCTTGCGTTTCGCCTCTTCTAGCCGCCAAAGCCACGGCCATGCGCGATTTCTCGCAGCTGCTCGACGCCCTCGTCTACACGCGCTCGCGCAGCGCCAAGCTCAAGCTGATCGGCGACTATCTCGAGCGCACTCCCGATCCCGATCGCGGCTATGCGCTGGCCGCCTTGACCGGCGAGCTCGATCTGCGCGCGGTCAAGCCGGCGGCGATCCGCGCCATCGCCGAGGAGCGGGTCGATCCGGTCTTGCTCTACATGAGCCGCGACTATGTCGGCGACATGGCCGAGACGGTGTCCTTGCTCTGGCCGACGCCGGAGGGGCAGCCTCCCGACCTGGACGACGGGACGCTGCGCCTCTCCAGCGTCGTCGAGCGGCTGGCGAGCCTGGGCCGGGCCGAGGCGCCGGGCGCGCTCGCGTCGATGCTCGACCATCTCGACATCAGCGGCCGGTTCGCCTTGCTCAAGCTCGCCACCGGCGCGCTCCGCATCGGCATTTCCGCCCGCCTCGCCAAGGTCGCGCTGGCGCAGGCGTTCGGGCTCGACGTCGACGCGGTCGAGGAGGTCTGGCACGGCATCGGCCCGCCCTATACGGCGATCTTCGACTGGGCCGAAGGGCGCGGCGGCCAGCCCACCGCCGAGAACGTCCCCGTCTTCCGCCCGTTCATGCTCGCCCATCCGCTCGAGGAGCTGCGCGTCTCACTGGACGATTATGCGGCCGAGTGGAAATGGGACGGCATCCGAGTCCAGCTCGTCCATGCCGGCGGCGAAACCCGGCTCTACAGCCGCGCCGGCGACGACATCACCGGCAGCTTTCCCGACGTCGCCGGGGCGTTTGCTGTCGAGGGGGTGCTTGACGGCGAGCTGCTGGTCAAAGGCGCGTTCCAGGGCGGCGGCGAATCGGGCGGAGGGGCGGCGAGCTTCAACGCGCTCCAGCAGAGGCTTGGGCGCAAGACCGTCTCCGCGAAGATGCTGGGCGATTATCCAGCCTTCGTTCGGCTCTACGACATCCTCTTCGACGGCACCGAGGATTTGCGCCCGCTCGCGCTGATGGAACGCCGGAGCCGCCTCGAAGCGTTCGTGGAGCGCCTCGATCCCGAGCGCTTCGACCTGTCGAGCCTGATCGACGCCAGGGATTTCGAGGCGCTGGAGGAAATCCGCGCCGGCGCCCGCGACGCCTCGATCGAGGGCGTCATGCTCAAGCGCCGCGACAGCCCCTATGTGACCGGCCGCAAGACCGGCCTCTGGTACAAATGGAAACGCGACCCGCTCGTCGCCGATTGCGTGCTGATGTACGCGGCGCGCGGCAGCGGCAAGCGCTCGTCTTATTATTCGGATTACACCTTCGGCTGCTGGACCGAGGCGGATGGGGGAGGCGAGCTGCTGCCGGTCGGCAAGGCCTATTTCGGCTTCACCGACGAGGAATTGAAATGGCTCGACCGCTTCGTGCGCAACCACACGGTCGGCCGCTTTGGCCCGGTCCGCGAGGTCGAGAAGACATTGGTGCTCGAAGTCGCCTTCGATTCGATCCACCTCTCGAAGCGCCACAAATCCGGCCTCGCCATGCGCTTCCCGCGCATCTCGCGGATCCGCACCGACAAGCCGGCCGCCGAGGCCGACACGGTCGAGGCCTTGCGCAAGCTGGCGACATGACGGGGCGGGGACGCCCGAAACAGGGGGACAGTCCCCAACAGGGGGACAGTCCCCTATTCCGGCGTTCGGTAAAATTGGGGGGTAAAATTGGGGACTGTCCCCTGCTTAGGGGACTGTCCCCTGTGTCTAAATAGGGGACTGTCCCCTGTGTCTAGGGAAATCAGGCCGTCGGCCGCCCGCGCGGCGCGAGGGCCTGGCCGATCGAGCGGAAGTCGCGGCCGCCGGCCTGCATCGCATCGCCGCAGGCGCCCAGCAGCCGTTCGCGCTCGGCGCCCGCGGGCGCCTCCGCTTCGAGCGCCGCTTCCGGGTCGAAGCCCGGCCGGGCCGCGTCGATCCGGCCGAGAAAATATTGCGCGGCCACCCGGCCGAGCGACCGGATCCTTTGATCCTCGTCCTCGGCCAGGTCGGCCATCAGCCGGAAGCAGCGCTGGTCGAGCGCCGCGGCGGTGACCGGCGCATTGGCCGGCGCAGGGTTCGATGCGGCCGCCATTAGGCTGGCCGCGAGCAGCACGCTTTCCATGACCGTCTTGGTAAACGGCAAAGGTGGATGCGGGGTCGCCAACAATGGTTGACGGAAAAATAAGCACAAAAAAAAGGGGGGACGGCCCGCCGGACCGCCGCCCCCGTTCAGCGAAACATGCTTACTGGATCGGGACCAGGTTCACCGCCGCGGTCTTGCCGCGCCGGTCGACCTCGAGCTCGAATTCGACCCGGTCGCCCTCGTTCAGCGAGATCATGCCGGCCCGTTCCACCGCCGAGATGTGGACGAACGCGTCGGGCTGGCCGTCGTCGCGGGTGATGAAGCCGAAGCCCTTCGTCGCGTTGAAGAACTTGACGGTGCCGCTGGCTTTCTCGCCGGTCAGCTCGCGCTGGGGCCCGCGCTCGCGCGGCGGGCCGCGGTCCTCGACCGGGAGCGGATCGCCCTCGATCTTGAGGTCGGTCGCCGACACTCGGCCGCCGCGGTCGACGAGGGTGAATTCGAGCGGCTGGCCTTCGGCCAGGCCGGTCAGCCCCGCCTGCTCGACGGCGCTGATATGGACGAACACGTCCTCGCCGCCATCGTCGCGGACGATGAAGCCGAAACCCTTCTGGCCGTTGAAGAATTTTACGACGCCCTTGGCCTCGCCGACGACCTGCGGAGGCATCCCGCCGCCGCCGCCCGCGCCGCCGCCACGGAAACCGCCGCCGCCACCGGCGCCGCCGCCGCCGCGATAGCCACCGCCGCCACCGCCGCCGCCGCCGAAGCGATCGCCGCCGCCACCGCCGCCGAAGCGGTCGCCGCCGCTCCGCTCTCCAAATCCGCCGCCGCTGAAGTTGTCTTCACCGAAACCGTCGCGCTTGTCTCTGCCGCGCCCGCCGCGCTCTCCGCGGCGCCCTCTGTCGAAACCCATCTGAATCAAATACTTTCGTGCGCCCGTCCCCTGTCAAAGCCGAAGCGCCGGGCCGAACGCGCAAAGGCCTTGGCGCCGAAACCCGGCGCACCGGCGACTCACATAGACCAAAAAATCCAATCCCGCGAGCGCTTTTGGCTGTGGATAATTCCGAGAGCCGTCGCGGATTGCTCCGGCGCGCCGGTTCATGCATGGGCGGGCGATACGGACAATAATGGGAACCGACATGCTCGACGCCATCGCCATCCTCGCCCAGCCCGAGGCCTGGGCCGCGCTCGCCACCCTTATCGTGCTCGAAGTGGTGCTCGGCATCGACAATCTGATCTTCATCTCGATCCTGTCGAACAAGCTCCCGGAGGCGCAGCGGCAGCGGGCGCGGCGGATCGGCATCTCGCTGGCGCTCATCATGCGCCTTGTCCTCCTCTCCGGCATCGCCTGGCTGGTCGGGCTGACCGCGCCGGTCTTCGATCTCGGCATCGAGGGCGCGCCCGGCACCCATGGCGAGCCGGGCTTCGAGACGAGCTTTTCCTGGCGCGACCTGATCCTGATCGCGGGCGGCCTGTTCCTGGTCTGGAAGGCGACCAAGGAAATCCATCACAATGTCGATCCCAGCCCCAATGACGACATGTTCGACACCTCGAAGCCGACGCTCGCCTTCGGCGCCGCCATCGTCCAGATCCTGCTCCTCGACCTCGTTTTCTCGATCGATTCGATCCTGACGGCGGTGGGCATGACCGAGCATCTGGCGATCATGGTGGTTGCGGTGCTGGTCGCGGTCGGGGTGATGCTGCTCGCCGCCGATCCGCTCGCCAACTTCATCAACAAGAATCCGACGGTGGTGATGCTGGCCCTGGGGTTCCTGCTGATGATCGGCGCGGTGCTGATCGCCGACGGCTTCGGCGTCCATGTCCCCAAGGGGTATATCTACGCCGCGATGGCCTTCTCGGCCATGGTCGAGGGGCTGAACATGTTCGCCCGCCGCGCCAGGGTCAGGAAGCAGGCGGCGGCGGAGGGTGGCAGATGAGCGTTATTGAGCGTTAAGGCGGCAGCGCCTATGCCAGCGCGATGACCGTTCATTTCCACGAGGAGGACCTGCCCGCGGGCGTGCTCGGCCCCGGCCCCGTCGCCGTCGACACCGAGACGATGGGCCTGCAGCTCGCCCGCGACCGGCTCTGCCTGGTGCAGATCTCGGACGGGCGCGGCGACGAGCATCTCGTCCGCTTCGCACAAGGCAGCGACTATGCGGCGCCCAACCTCAAGGCCGTGCTCGCCGATCCGGGGCGGCTCAAGCTCTACCATTTCGCGCGCTTCGACCTCGCTTCGATCCAGGCCTATCTCGGGGTGATGGCGGCGCCGGTCTATTGCACCAAGACCGCCTCGCGCCTGATCCGCACCTATACCGACCGGCACGGGCTCAAGGACCTGGTCAAGGAGGTGCTGGGCCAGGAAATCTCCAAGCAGCAGCAAAGCTCCGACTGGGGCTCGCCCGAGCTCTCAGACGCGCAAAAGGATTATGCCGCGTCCGACGTGCGCTATCTGCACGCGCTGAAGGAGAAGCTCGACCTGCGGCTGGCGCGCGAGGGGCGGACGCAACTGGCCCAGGCCTGCTTCGATTTCCTGCCGCACCGTGCCGTCCTCGATCTCGCCGGCTGGGCCGAGCAGGACATTTTCGCCCATGTCTGAGCAGGGCGACCAGGAACGACGGCAGAAGCGTCGCTGGGCGACTCCCGGCGGCAGCCACGACCGCCTGATCAAGGTGCTGAAGCTCGCGCTGCCCGCCCTGATCGGCGTGGTCGGCGCCTTCCTCGTCTTTTCGCCGCTCGAGGAGAAGCAGGAGGTGAGCTTCGTCCTCGACAAGAACAAGGTCGACACCGCCGAGGAAAGGCTCAAGGTCTCCTCCGCCCAATATCGCGGCCAGGACGATCTCGGCCGCCCGTTCGTCCTCTCGGCGCGTTCGGCGCTGCAGGCGACCTCGGCCGAGCCGGTGGTCGAGATCGGCGGCATGAGCGCGCAAATCCTGCTCGACAGCGGTCCCGCTCGGCTGCAGGCGAACCGGGCGCGCTACAATATGGACACCGACCATGTCGATGTGGTCGGCCCGATCCTGTTCACCGCCGCCGACGGCTACCGGATGGGGACGCGAGACGTGCTCGTCGACATGCGCCGCCGCACCCTGGTCAGCCGCGGCGCCGTCGAGGGTTCGATGCCGCTCGGCCGCTTCTCCGCCGGCCGGCTCCGGGTCAATCTCCCCGACCGCCGGGTGGAATTGAGCGGCCGCGCCCGCTTGCATATCGTCCAGGGCGCGATCAGATGAGCGGGATGAAGCGCTTCCTTCCCCTCGCTTTGCTGCCGCTGCTCGCGGTCGGGCCGGCCGCGTTCGGCCAATCGGGCGCCTCGGCCCTGAAAGGCCACGACACCGACGCGCCGGTCGACGTGGCGGCCGACCGGATCGAGGTCCAGGACCGCGCCGACCGCGCCATCTTCTCGGGCAATGTCAACGTCCGCCAGGGCAGCCTCCGTCTCAACGCGGCGCGGCTCACGGTCGCTTATGCGAGCAGCGGCGGCATCGAGATCCAGCGGCTGGAGGCGAGCGGCGGCGTCACCCTGCGCAGCCCGTCCGAGACGGCGCGCAGCCAATATGCGATCTACGATCTCGACCGCCGGCTGGTGACGATGATCGGCGGCGTCACCCTGACCCGCGGCGCCAACAATGTGCAGGGCGGCCGCCTCGTGCTCGACCTCGACAGCGGCCGCGCGGTCATGGACGGCGGCGCCGCCGGCGCGCCGGGCACCCGGGACGGCAGCGGCCGGGTCACCGGCCGCTTCACCGTGCCCCCCCGCCGCACCGGCAACAACTGACGGCCTGAAGGGACAGTCACTTTCACGCGCCGTCGCGCGGGATTTCACCCCAACGCGCTTGAAAGTGACTGTCCCCCTCGGACATGCATAAAGCTTGCCAGTTGTGAGGGCGCGCCCGATCGCCTAACTAGGCCGAGGGACAGCGGAAGCAGGCATGAACGAAACCATCGCCATAGACCGGGCGCACGCCGACGCCGCGATCGGCGAACTCGACCGCGGCCTCTCGGTCGTCTCGATCGCCAAGTCCTACGACAAGAAGACGGTGCTGAGCGACGTCTCGCTGGGCGTCGATCGCGGCGAGGTGCTCGGCCTGCTCGGCCCCAACGGCGCCGGCAAGACCACCTGCTTCTATTCGATCATGGGCCTGGTGAAGCCCGACAGCGGCCGCATCCTGCTCGACGGCCAGGACATTACCGGCCTGCCCATGTACCGCCGAGCGATCCTCGGCCTCGGCTACCTGCCGCAGGAAACCTCGATCTTCCGCGGCCTCACCGTCAGCCAGAACATCATGGCCGTGCTCGAAGTGGCGGAGCCCGACAAGCATGCGAGGGCGGAGCGACTCGAGCAGCTCCTCGCCGAATTCCACATCGAGAAGCTCCGCGACGCGCCGGCCATGGCGCTGTCGGGCGGCGAACGGCGGCGTTGCGAGATCGCCCGCGCGCTCGCCGCCAACCCCTCGATCATGCTCCTCGACGAGCCTTTCGCCGGCATCGACCCGATCTCGATCCAGGACATTCGCGACCTGATCGTCGAGCTGAAGAAGCGCAACATCGGCGTTCTCATCACCGACCACAATGTCCGCGAGACGCTCGATATCGTCGACCGAGCCTGCATCATCTACGGCGGCCAGGTCCTGTTCGCCGGCAGCCCCGAGGACCTGGTCGTGGACGAGAATGTCCGCCGCCTCTATCTGGGCGAGAGCTTCGAGCTTTAGATCATGGCGCTGGGGCCCCGCCTCGACCTTCGACAGTCCCAATCGCTGGTGATGACGCCGCAGCTCCAGCAGGCGATCCGACTGCTGGCGCTCTCGAACCTCGAGGTCGAAAGCTTCATCGCCGAGGAGCTGGAGAAGAACCCGCTGCTCGACACCGGCGGCGAGGAAGCGGAACCGGCGGCCGAGCCGGATCCCCAGGTCGAAGACGGCGATTTCGACGCCGAAGCCTTGCCCGAAAGCGACTCGATCGGCGGCGCCGGCGCGCTCGACATCGACCAGGACAGCGAGGATTTCCACCAGGACAGCGCCGCCGATTCGATGCGCGGCCTCGATCTCAACGATATCGGCCCCGGCGGCGTGGCCGCGGAAGGCCCCGATTTCGACAGCTTCGCCGGCGAGCAGCGCTCGCTCCACGACCACCTCCGCGCCCAGGCCGGCGAAATATTGTCGGGCGCCGACCTGATCGTCGCCGAGCGGATCATCGAGCAGATCGAGGAGACCGGCTATTTCCAGGGGGCGCTGCTCGACATCGCGCAGAAGCTCGGCCTGCCGCTTGCCGAGGTCGAGCGCGTGCTCGCAATCGTCCAGACCTTCGATCCGGCCGGGGTCGGCGCCCGCGGCCTCGCCGAATGCCTGGCGCTGCAGGCCAGGGACGCCAACCGCCACGACCCCGCCATGGCGCGGCTGATCGACAATCTCGATTACCTGGCCAAGGGCAATCTCGGCGCGCTGAAGCGCATTTGCGGCGTCGACGACGAGGATCTGGCCGACATGATCCGCGAGCTGCGCGCCTACGATCCCAAGCCGGGGTGCAGGTTCATGACCTCCGACCGGGTCGAGGGCATCGTCCCCGACGTCTTCGTCGCTCGGCGCGGCGCCGGCTGGGCGGTCGAGCTCAACGGCGCGACTTTGCCCAGGCTGCTGGTCAATCGCTCTTACTATAACGAGCTCTCGAGCGGTCCGCAGGACCGCCGGTCCAAGGCCTGGCTCAACGAATGCCTGCAAAGCGCCAACTGGCTGATGAAGGCGCTCGACCAGCGCGCCCGCACCATCGTCAAGGTCGCCTCCGAGATCGTCACCCGCCAGGACGGCTTTTTCCGCCACGGCGTCTCGCAGCTGAAGCCGCTGACGCTTCGCGCCGTCGCCGAGACGATCGGAATGCACGAATCGACGGTGAGCCGAGTCACCTCGAACAAATATCTCGCCTGCGACCGCGGCCTGTTCGAGCTCAAATATTTCTTCACCAGCGGCATCCAGAGCAACGACGGCGGCGACGCCGCTTCCTCCGAAGCGGTGAAGAGCCGGATCAGGGCCCTGATCGCGGCCGAGCATGCCGGCGCCATCCTCTCCGACGACCAGCTCGTCGACATGCTGAAGGCCGAGGGCTTCGACATCGCCCGGCGCACCGTCGCCAAGTATCGCGAGGCGATCGGGCTCGGCTCGTCGGTCCAGCGCCGCCGGCAAAAGGCGATCGGCCGGGCGGCCTGAAGCGGCGGCCGGTCAGACGTGGAGGCCCGCCGCCGCCAGCAGGTCGGACGAAAAGACGAAGCGTTCCTCCGCCGTCGGCAGCAGCTGCGCGCGCGCCTTGTTCCAGTCGTCGATCTTGTCGCCATAGCTCGCCCGGACGCGCGCCTTGGTGAGGTTGTTGAGCTTCCCCCAATGCTGCGAATAGGGGAATTTCGCCTTGTCCAGGGCGGTTCGCACCGCCTCGATCACCTGGCGGGTCTTCGGATTCTCGACGCCGTCGATGTCGATGATGCAGGTCCGTTCATATTGGACGAACGAGAGCAGGCCCGGCGAGCCGGTCGCGTAGCGGCAGGCGAAGGTCGCCGGAGCGCCCGGCACCGTCTTGAACGCGGTGCGCCCGATCGCGAGCGCTTCGGACAGCCGATTGGCCGGCACCGCGACCGAGGCGCCGGCGGAACCGGGCTTGGACGAGGTGTAGGTATAGGTTTCCCCGGGCGTCTTGAGCTTGTTCTCGAACGGCGCCAGCTGCTGGCTCATCGCCAGCTTGACCAGCGCCGGCGTGAGCTGCGGCGCCAGCGTCACCAGCTTGCTGAACACGGCCGGAAGATCGTTGCCCGCCTCGTAGCCAGACTTGAGGCTCGGGTCCGCCTTGTAGCTTGCCGGGCAGTCCTCCTTGTAGCGGGTGGTCACATAGGCGATCGTTTCCTTGGGATCGGGATTGACCACGGCCTGGAAGAAATAGGGCCGTTTGGTGGGAAAGGGCAGGTCGACGCCGGTGAAATCGAGCGAGTTCATCGCCGGCTCGATCTTGGCCAGCTCCATCTTTCGGAGGAACGAGCGCAGCAGGTAGATGTCCACCGTCCGAAGCAGTACCGAATGGACGATGCCGAGCGCTCCGAGGCTTACCAAAGCGGCGCGGAACAGCAATTTGTCGCGGACCAGCTCGGCGCCCAGCATGGCCGCGAAGGCCTTGGTCATCACCGGCCGGTCCGGATCCTCGAGCCACAGGTTGCGGGTGCCGGTGAGCAGCTGAAGGCCCATGACCTCGCCTTCCGCCGCGCCCATGTCGATCGCCGAGCCGTGGGCGCCGGTGCCGATCAGGCCGGCGATGGTCTGGCCGTTGCTGGCGCCGGTGGTCCTGAGCGAGCGGCGGCGGTCGTCCTTCTCGATCTTGAGGTTGATCTCGGCGACCGAGGTGCCGGCCTGGACGAAGACCAGCTCCTTGGCGTCGCCGCCATATTCGGGCGCGACCACGCTCTTCTTGATGACGAAGTCGTGGTTGAGGCTGCTCGTCTGCAGGGCCCAGCCGTCCTTGGCCGCCGCGACCTCGGAAAAGGACCAGCGCGATCCCACCGCCCGCAGCCGCACCTTCTGCTGGATCGCGTGCCGGATCAGCCTCTGGATCCGCTCCGCCGTCGCCCGCATGTTGTCGAGCGACGCGGCGGCGCTGGGGTTGCTGATCTTCCACAGGCCCTTGATCGGCACGGTCACGGTGCCGTGGAAATTGGTCCAGGTCGCGTCCTTGACCAGCTTGAGGAATTCATCCTCCGGCATCGGCGCTTCCCGAGCCGTCGTCGCCGATGGTGCCGGTCGTGGACGGGACCTTGGCGCAGCGATATTCGATCCGAGTCGGCATCCACAGGCCGAGCGTGAGGACGGTGGCCAGCGCCTGCCCGAGATTCTGGCGGACGCGCACCTCGTCGATCAAATTGGTGTCGCACTCGGCGACGTTGCGGCGCTGGACGGCGCCGAAGCCGAAGCCGTTGCTGTCGACGGCGGCCGGCCGGTCGTCGGTCGGATTGGGATTGGCGACGATAAGCTGATGCGTGACGCAGCCGGAGGTGAGAAGCGCAGCGGCGACCAAGGCGACCGGTCTGCGACTCATCCTTCCCTCCCTTCGGGGACAATGACTCGAAACGGCCCGACGCGCAAGAAGGGCCTCAGAACAGGGAAACCCGCCGACAAGTAACCGCTGTTGGGGGGCGCTCTACTGGCTCAATTACTCCTTCACCGCCGGTTATCCAGAATAATGAAGTCGGCGACGCGGCCTTTTTCGGAAGCGGTGAAGATCCGCATCTCTTCGATGGCAGGCGCGTCGGGATGCTCGAGGCCGGAGGCTTCGACATTGTCCGCCACGGTCGCCCAATATCGCGAGGCGATCGGCCCGAGCTCGGTCCAGCGCCGCCGCCATAAGCCGATCGGCTCCAACGCCGCGTGAAACCGAGGGCTCAGCCCGCGAAAAAGGGGTTTGCCAAGGGGGGGCCCTGGAATTGCCAACGCTGCCGTCCCGATCCGTCGTCCTGCGGCGCGATGTTGACGATCGTGCCGTCGGGGGAGCAGCTGAGCAGGCCCGTGACTCCATCCCACCACGCGGGAGCGATGGCATAGTAAGCCGGAATTTCCGGTGCCGTCGTCACGCGCGCCAGCGTCCACACCAACCCGATGAAGTTCTGAGGCTGAACGCCGAGCCGCACGACACCGGACTCGTCAAAGGTAAGAAATTGCCGATCCGGATCGCCGGTGCCGCCACTCGCCTTGATATTGAAGAATCCGCTGTCGATCATGTTGACGTCCCATTTTTGCAGTCTCTCGGTCGGTCCGGCGGGCTGCTTCAGGACATCGGGGGACGAGAGGGCCTGGCCTTTGCGAGGCGGCAGGCCGCCCTGTTGGCCATCGGCTACGGGCTCGCTCGAATCTTGGTCCGTCCAAAGATCGACGAGGCCGCCAGACTGGCCGCTCAACAAAGAGCGGTTGGAAGAAAGTCCACGTAAAGCCTGGATATTATACTGGCCCATCTCCATTGCTTTTCTCCCAATCGCCCCCCGGACAATCAGGGAGACAATCGCGGTATCCGATTAACTGGCTCCAGGCCAAGACAACATAATCAAGAATGGTTGTTTGCGCTCGTTCGTTCGCAGCCGGCGAGCGCGACGTTGGTCAAGCCTTTGTGAAGCCGGCGTTGCCCCGGAGAATCCCGCCCGTTATCCTTGCCGGATGGAAATAAAGCCGACCCCGCTGTTCCTCCTTCTCGGCTTCCTTTCCGCTTGCGCCGTCCCCGAAGCGCGCCTGCGCGCCGGGCTCGTCAATGCCGGCCTCTCCGAACCGATGGCGGCCTGTATGGCGGAGCGGATGGCCGACCGTCTCTCGCTGACTCAGCTCCGGCGGATCGGCGACCTTCCTTACGCCCGCGACGAGCGGACGATGCGCGGCTTCCTGCACCGAGTCCGCTCGCTGCGCGATCCGGAAATCCTCGCGGTGAGCTCGAGCTCGGCGGCGCTCTGCGCGGCGCGGCGGCTGGCGACCTGAGCCGGGCGGGAGGCCGCTCCGGTTCGGACCAGTCCCCGTTTTGTTCTGGTTCCCTTTCTGTTCTATAATAGGGAATGACCCGCAAAGCCAGTGCCCGCGCCGGCCAAAAGGCGCCATCCGCTCCGGATTTCGATCCGGTCCGCTTACGCTACCGCCGCGACGGCTGCACGCCCGAGCGCCAGGTCGCCTTCATCCGGGCGCTCGCCGAATGCGGCTGCGTGCGCGACGCCTGCCGACGCGTCGGCCTGTCGCCCGAGGCCGTCTACGAACTCGCGCGAAGACCCGACGCGCAGAGCTTTCGAGTCGCCTGGGACATCGCGATGGACAATGCGGTGCGCCGGATCGGCGACGAGGCGTTCAGCCGCTGCATCCACGGCGTCCCGGTGCCGCATTATTATCAGGGCGAGCTGATCGGCGAGCACCGCCGCTTCGACGAGCGGCTGACCATGTTCATCCTCAGGTATCGGGATCCGTCCCGCTACGGCAAGCATCTCGACCGCTGCGGCTTCGAAGGGGTCGTCGAGCAGAAGGCGCTTGATCTTGCCGCCGCTCTTGATTGGGTGCGGTCCGACGCTCGGCGCGAGGCGGCCGGCCTGCCGCGAACCGTCCACGACAACCTTGCCGCCGACAATGACGATGATGCTCCGCGAACGCCGCGCAACCGGGCGCATATCTACGCTTTCGCACCGGGGCCGCGCGACGAAGACGAAGGCCCGGCCGGGGATGACGAGCGCGACCCGGACGAGCCCGGCGAGGCCTCGTCTCCCCCCGGCGTGGCGGCAACTTCGTCAACTTCCGGCCCCGCTCGCAACCGCGCCGCCCGCCGCGCCGCCGCCAGCCGAAAGCGGCGGCGATGAGGCGCGCGGGGGTGGATTCGCCTCTTCGCCTGTGCTTTAGGCGCGGCCCATGAACATCCACGAATATCAGGCCAAGGAGCTGTTGGCGAAATTCGGTGTGCCCGTGCCCGACGGCTACGCTGCGATGAGCGTCGACGACGCGGTCGCGGCCGCCGAAAAGCTCCCCGGGCCGCTCTACGTGGTCAAGGCGCAGATCCATGCCGGCGGGCGCGGCAAGGGCAAGTTCAAGGAGCTTGGCCCCGAGGCCAAGGGCGGGGTGCGGCTGGCACGGACGATGGACGAGGTGCGCGACGCCGCGGCCGACATGCTCGGCAACACCCTCGTCACCGTGCAGACCGGGCCGCAGGGCAAACAGGTGGGCCGGCTCTACGTCACCGACGGCGTCGACATCGCGAAGGAATTCTACCTCGCTTTGCTCGTTGACCGGAAGACCGGGCGGATCGCCTTCGTCGCCTCGACCGAAGGGGGCATGAACATCGAGGACGTTGCCCACGACACGCCGGAGAAGATCCGCACCTTTACGATCGACCCGGCGACCGGTTTCATGCCCCATCACGGCCGCGCCGTCGCCCATGCGCTGGGGCTCGAGGGCGACCTCAACAAGCAGGCGCAGAAAGTCGCGAACCTGCTCTACGACGCCTTCATCGGCACCGACGCCGCCCAGATCGAGATCAACCCGCTCGCCGTCACCGATGACGGGCGCCTGCTCGTGCTCGACGCGAAAGTGGGCTTCGACAGCAATGCCGAGTTCCGCCACCCCGACCTCGAAGCCTTGCGCGACGAGAGCGAGGAGGATCCGATGGAGCTCGAAGCGTCGAAGCACGACCTCGCCTATATCAAGCTCGACGGCAATATCGGCTGCATGGTCAACGGCGCCGGCCTCGCCATGGCGACGATGGACATCATCAAGCTGAACGGCGCCTTCCCGGCCAATTTCTGCGACGTCGGCGGCGGCGCCTCCAAGGAGAAGGTGACGGCCGCGTTCAAGATCATCCTCTCCGACCCCGCGGTCGAGGGCATATTGGTCAACATCTTCGGCGGCATCATGCGCTGCGACATCATCGCCGAGGGCATCGTCGCCGCGGCCAGGGAGATCGACATCAAGGTGCCGCTCGTGGTCCGGCTCGAAGGCACCAATGTCGAGGAGGGCAAGCGCATCCTCGCCGATTCCGGGCTCGATATCGTGCCCGCCGACGATCTCGGCGACGCCGCGCGCAAGATCGTCGCCGAGGTGAAGGGGAAGGTCGTCGCATAGATGATGTGCTCCTGCGGAAGCAGGAGCCCAGAACTGGGTTCCCGCTTCCGCTGGAACACAAGGAAGGGATAAGCGAATGAAGCTCCTGGTCGCCGTCAAAAGGGTGATCGATTTCAACGTCAAGCCGCGGGTCAAGGCCGACGGCAGCGGCGTCGATCTCGCCAACGTCAAGATGAGCATGAACCCGTTCGACGAGATCGCGGTCGAGGAGGCGATCCGGCTCAAGGAGAAGGGCGTCGCCACCGAGATCGTCGCGGTCTCGATCGGCCCGGCCAAGGCGCAGGAGACGCTGAGGACCGCGCTCGCCATGGGCGCGGACCGCGCCATCCATATCCAGACCGACGACGAGGTCGAGCCGCTCGCCGTCGCCAAGTTGCTGGCCAAGGTCGCGGAGGAGGAGGGGCCGGGGCTCGTCATCCTCGGCAAGCAGGCGATCGACGACGACAGCAATCAGACCGGCCAGATGCTGGCGGCTCTGCTCGGCTGGCCCCAGGGCACTTTCGCCTCCAGGGTCGAGGTCTCGGGCGACAAGGTCAACGTCACCCGCGAGGTCGACGGCGGCCTGGAGACGGTGAAGCTCAACGTGCCGGCGGTGGTGACCACCGACCTGCGCCTCAACGAGCCGCGCTACGCCTCGCTGCCCAACATCATGAAGGCGAAATCGAAGCCGTTCGCCCAGAAGACGCCCGCCGATTACGGCGTCGACACCGCGCCGCGGCTGACGGTGCTGAAGGTCGAGGAGCCGTCCAGGCGGCAGGCGGGGGTCAAGGTGGCCAATGTCGACGAGCTGATCGGCAAATTGAAGACTTTGGGAGTGGTGGCATGAAGACGCTGGTTCTCGTCGAACATGATGGCGGCCAGGTGAAGGACGCCACGCTGGCGGCGGTGACCGCCGCGTCGAAGCTTGGCGAGGTCCACCTGCTCGTCGCCGGCCAGGGCGTAAGCGGCGTCGCCGAGGCGGCGGCGAAAATCGCCGGCGTCGGCAAGGTCCATGTCGCCGACGACGCGGCTTATGGGCACGGCCTCGCCGAGAATGTCGCGCCGCTCGCCGCTGAGCTGATGGCCGATCACGACGCCTTCGTCGCGCCCGCCACCACCACCGGCAAGAACGTCGCGCCCCGCGTCGCCGCCTTGCTCGAACGTCATGCAGATCTCCGAAATCCTCTCGGTCGAGGGCGAAGACACGTTCACCCGGCCGATCTATGCGGGCAACGCCATCGCGACCGTGAAGTCGACCGACGCCAAGAAGGTGATCACGGTGCGCGGCACCGCCTTCGAGAAGGCGGCCAGGGAGGGCGGTTCCGGCACCGTCGAGACCGTCTCCGCGACCGGGGACAAGGGCCTTTCCTCTTATGTCGGCTCCGAGCTTTCCAAGTCCGAACGGCCCGAGCTGACCAGCGCCAAGATCATCGTCTCGGGCGGCCGCGCCTTCGGCTCGTCGGACCAGTTCCACAGCCTGCTCGACCCCCTGGCGGACAAGCTCAAGGCCGGCGTCGGCGCCAGCCGCGCGGCGGTCGACGCCGGCTATGCGCCCAACGATTATCAGGTCGGCCAGACCGGCAAGATCGTCGCTCCGGAAGTCTATATCGCGATCGGCATTTCGGGCGCGATCCAGCACCTCGCCGGAATGAAGGATTCGAAGGTGATCGTCGCCATCAACAAGGACGAGGACGCGCCGATCTTCCAGGTCGCCGACGTCGGCCTGGTCGGCGACCTGTTCAAGATCGTCCCCGAGCTGACCGAGAAGCTCTAGAAACCGGAGAGGAAGGAGGCAGTGTTGGCGCCGAGCGCGTCGATCGCATAGCCGCCTTCCATGACGATCAGCGTGGGGAGGGCCAGGCCCGCGATCCGGGCGGCCAGTGTTGCATAGTCGGCTGTTTGAAGCGTGAAATAGGAGATCGGGTCGCCCGCGAACGTGTCGGCGCCGTACGAAACCACGAGCAGGTCCGGCGCGAAATCGGCGATCCTCGCCAGCGCTCGATCGAGCGCCGGCAGATAGGCGGCGGGGCCGGCGCCGCGCGGCAGCGGCAGGTTCAGCGTCGCCCCGTCTCCCTCGCCTTCGCCGGTCTCGTCGGCATGGCCCCAGAAATAGGGATAGTCCATCCTCGGGTCGGCGTGGATCGAGACGAACAGCACGTCGCCGCGGACGTAGAAGATGTCCTGGGTGCCGTTGCCGTGATGATAGTCGACGTCGAGGATGGCGACGCGCCTGCCCGCGGCGACCGCGGCCTCGGCGGCGATGGCGGCGTTGTTGAGATAGCAATAGCCGCCCAGATAATCGGCCCCCGCATGGTGGCCGGGCGGGCGGCACAAGGCGAAGGCGGCGCGCTCCCCGGCCAGCACCGCATCCAGCGCGGTGAGCGCGGCCTGCGCCGACCAATAGGCGCCCTCCCACGTCCCCGCAGCGATCGGGCTCGAGGCGTCGAAGCTGTATTGGCCGAGCTTCGCGTCGATCCGGTCGAGGTCGAGCGGGCGCCGCCGCACCACCGGCCAGGCGTAGGCGCCGGCGTCGCCCTCGCGCCCCGCCGCGCGCCAGTCCTTGTGGGCCAACCACAGGAAGGCGAGATAGGCCTCGCTATGGACCGCGCGCAGCGGTGCTTCGCCATGATCGATCGGAGGCTCGGCCGGCCCGATCGCGGCCAGGATCGCCGACGCGCGCGCCGGACTCTCGGCGAAGGGCACGAAGCCGCCATTGTGCAGCTCCAGCGCCGGCGCGTGGGCAAGCTGGCGCGCGTCCCAGAAGCAGCGCATCCTAGGGGACGACCAGGTCGCTCGGCAGCGTCGGCCCGGAGAGCAGCTCGGCCATCGCCGCCCAGCGCCGCGCCGGATCGGCGCCCATCGATTCCACGTAGGTCCGCACCCAATCCTCGCCGAGGCCGTAATTGATCACATAAGCGCGATACTGCTCGGTGAAGGCGATCGACTGCTCGGCCCGGGCCTGGCTGACCAGCTGGTAGCGCCGGGCGAGCGCGACCGCCTGGTCGCGGGTGATCCGGCCTTCGAGGAGATCGCGGGCGATGGTGAAGCGGGCCCCTGCGAGCGCCTTCATCGCCTCCTGCAGCCGCAAATAAGTGGCGGCCCCTTCGACGGGCAGGCCGGCGAGAGGGTAGAGCGTCCGGGTCTCGAACTCGAGCCGCTCGTCGCCGGGGAAGGCGAGGTCGATGCCGTAATTGGCCGAGCCCTCGGCGATGAACGATTGCGGCGAGTAAAGCGGGTAGACCAAAAACTCGACCCAGCCGCGGCCCCGCGCCAGCGCCCGCTCGAGCAGCATGTTGTGGACGTGGTGGCCGGGATAGCCTTCGTGGCAGCCGAGATCGACGGCGCGGCCGATGCGCACCGGCAAATCGGTGTTGACCTGGATCAGGCTGCGGTAATGGCCCTGGTACCAATTGTAGCCAGACCAGGGCTTGTTGGTGACGAATTCGAGCGTGAACGCCTCGCCCCCCGGCAGCGGGATGTGCGCCAACGTCCGCCGCCGGCATTCGGCGATCGCCGCGCGCATCACCGCGTCGAGCCGGTCGGCCGGGATGGTGAAACGGTTCATATACGCTTCGACCCGGCCGGCGAGCGGCCCCTCGCCCGGCACCAGCGCCTCGATCCGGGCGAGCACCGGATCGTAGTCGGAAAGCGGCTTCAGGACGCCCTCGAGCGAGACACCGTAGAGGCCGAGCGCCTCCTCGGCGAAGCTCAGGCGCTCGCCCTGCACCATGCGCAGCCGAGTGCTCGCTGCCCGCAATTGGGCACGGAGGAAGACGACGCGCGGCTCATCCGCCGCCGGAACGCGCAAATTCGCCAGATGGCGCTCCATGTCCGCCGAGTCGCGCGCGAGCTGGCCGAGGGGACGCGGGCTGGCCCGGGCGGCCTGGCGCCATTCGGGCGGACCGTAATAGGCATCGACATAGCCCTCGTCATGCTCGTCGAGCTCAAGCACGAGGGCCAGATATTCGCGTGCGACGGCATCGAGGCCGTCATTCGCCTGCCCCTGGCCGAGCGCGGGGGCGGCGAGGAGGACAAGGGACAAGGCGAGTGCGCGGACGAAACTCATCGCCGCTTCATGGCGAATTCGGGCCGGGCGGCAAGCCGTAAAAATCAGCCGCGATAGGCCGGGTCGAGCGCCTGATTCAGATAATGGGCAAGCCGGACGCCCGCCTGGGCTATGCGGCGCCGGATGATCGGCATCGCCATATCCATATAGTCGCTGTCGATCAGCACGCTTCGGCGCGGCCGCCGCGGCGCCCAAGTCAAGTGGTCCGCGGAGTAGCGGCAGGCGCCCTGAGCGAGAATGCAGTAGCCGAGCTCCGGCTTCAGCGTCTCGACATAGGATTCCGCCAACCATTGCCAGGGCTCCGCAGCGCGCCACGCACGGCGCTCGGCTTCGGTTGCCCGCCGGTCCCATGCCGTCGCCAGCGCGCGAACGCTTTCGACCGAAGGGTCCCGGCCCAGGTGCCGGCTCTCCAATATGCAGGTGTCCCAAGTTGAATGCAGACCGCCCCTGCACAGCTCCCGCACATTCACCTCGTTGCCGCCCGTATCGTCCTTGAACGAACTGTGCAGCGGCTGATGAATGTCCCCGATCCAATGGCCGAGATAGATGAGCGCCTCGGCCCTCCGCGAGTCCGCAGCGGACGTCGAACGCAGCGTCGCGAGATCCGTCGCGATCGCCGAAATCACGCAATCCCGGACAGCTCCGCATAATAGCCCGCGCGTGACGACCAGAGTGGTCCGCGGGTAATTGACGTAATGCTCGCTGGACCGACGGTCGGGCCCGCCGCGTACGATATTATCCGGATAGGTGCAGGCCCAGCCATATTCGGCATTGCGCGGCGCGACGACCGGAATCACCGGATGCGCGCGCAGGAGGCGGTCGACCTCTCGCCTCGCGGCCGGAGTCAGGTTTCGCAGGGCGATTTCACAGACCGTACGGTGACCCGAATCTCCCCAGGCGAACGCGTGCGAACTCCACCCCACGCCCACCACCATCACGAGTGCGGCCAGCATCGCGCGCAGCATGGTTTTCATGGCGAGTCCCCCTGGGAGGAGGCTGCGCCTCGCTCGCGCGCCGGTCGCGCAGAGCTGAATCCGAAACGGCGCGGACCGGCTGCTCGCCGCCATCATTCTGATCCGAAACGGAGGCTTCGGTCAGGGCCGCCGCATGGACGTCAGCCGCGATAGGCGGGGTCGAGCGCGAGGTTCAGCAGGTGGCCGAGCCGGACGCCGGCCTGGGTGATGCGGCGCTGGATGATCGGCATCGCCCAATCCATGTAGGCGCCGTCGATCTGGACGCTGCGCTTCGCTTCCCCCTCCGACCAGGTCGCGTCGGTGGCGGAATATTGGCAAGCGGCGCCGACCAGCACGCAATAGCCCGTCGCCGGCGCCAAGGTCACGACATAGGATTCCGCCGACCACTGCCACGGCCGCGCGGAGAGCCAGGCGGCGCGCTCGGCGTCGCCGACCTGCAGGCTCCACTCCGCCGCCAGCAACCGGACGCGGTCGACCGACGGGCCGCTTCCCAAATGCCGGCTCTGCAGGATGCAGGTGTCCCAGGTCGAATGGAGGCTGTTGGTGCAGAGGCCGCGCGAATTCACCTCGTTGCCGCCGCGATCGTCCGCGAAGGAGCTGTGCAGGGGCTGGTGGATGTCGCCGAGCCAGTGGCCGAGATAGACGAGCGCCGCCGCCCTGTCGCGGTCGCTCGCCGACGACAGCAGGACCGCGAAATCCGACGCGATCGCCGTGATCACGCAGATCGGGGCGGCGCCGCATCCCGTCGCGCTGGTGACGGCGAGGGTGTTGCGCGCATAATTGGCGAAATGCTCGGGGCTGCGCCGCCCCGGCCCGTTGTTCGCGGGGTGGTCCGGATAGGTGCAGGCCCAGCCATATTCGGCATTGAGCGGGTTGGCCCCGAGGATCTGCGGATGCGCCTGCAGGAGCCGGGCGACCTCGCTCTTCGCCGCCGGGGTCAGGTTCCTGAGCGCGATCTCGCAGACGGTCCGATGGCCCGAATCCCCCCAGGCCAAAGCCTGCGAGCTCCACCCCAGGCCGAAGGCCGCAACCAGGGCGGCCAGCATTACGCGCAGCATCTTCATGGCGAGTCTCCCCCTCGGTGGGAGGCTGCGCCTCGTCCGCGCACCGGTCTCGCGAAGCTGAATCCGAAACGGTGCGAATGCGGCCGCCAGGGCGGTCAGTTTGGTCCGAAACGGAGCGAGCGCGGCCTCACTGGCGGCAGAGCGAGCTCGGCTGGCGCCCGACGAACGGCCAGAGCGTCGTCGATTCGCCGAGGTTCGAGCCGGTCGGGAAGAGATCGAGCCCGGTCACCCGCTCGATCGCCGCCACGGTGGTAATATGGTCGCGCAGATATTGCAGCGCGGCCGGCCCGTTCGGATTGGCGGTGTTGTGCGGCATCATGATGCTGAGCGTCTGCAGGCTGCCGTCGGGACGGCGCAAGGTGACGATCTTGAAGAAGGCGGACGGGATCGCGACCCGCTGGTTGCCGTTCCTGGAGAGCATGTGCTGGGCGGAGGCGTCGGGATCGCGAACGCTGTTGCCGTCGCGGTCGAAGACGCTGCCGCTCAGCACATAGACGGTGCCGTGCTCCGTCGCCCAGAGCCGGGCGATACCTTCGAGGATCTGCCAGATGCCGCGGTTAAACTGGCAGGTCTGCGGCGCCATGTTCGACATGATGAAGCTGTTGTGGCCGGCAACGTCCGACGAGGACTGATTGGCGAACGCGGCCAGATGCCCCTGGTCGTAGATCGCCTCGTCATAATCGACCGGGGCCGAGGCGTCGGCGACGCTGAGGCGCGGATCGCGGCGGAAGCAATCCTCGCGGTCGACCTTGCCGATGCGCGCGGCATCGACCCGCTCCGCCGTCCACAAGGGAAGCCGGAGATCGGCGTCGTAGCCGATGACATAGTCGCGCTGGACCAGCACGCTCTCGTTTGAGACCGGCGCGGTGGCGCGCGGCGTGCCCCAGGGCAGATGGGTGGCGATCGCGGCCTGCTGGTCGGCCTGGTTCAACCGCAACGCGGCGTCGGCGGTGGCGCGCTCGGCGGCGGTGCAATCGGCGGCCGCGGCTGGCGAGGTCCAGCCGCTGACGGCCGAAAGCGCGAGCAGGAACGCGGTGACGGCGCGAAGCATGGTCCAGTTTTTCATGGCGAGTCTCCCCCGGAGGGAGGCTGCGCCTCGACCGCCCGGCGGTCCCGCGGAGCTGAATCCGAAACGGCATGAATGGGCCGCTCCGCGTCATCTTTCTGATCCGAAATGGAGCCGCGCGAGCCTTGGAAACGCTCCTGCTTGACTCTGATCCGATTCGGATGATCTTTTCATCCGAATCGGAGAATTTATGGATGCGCTCGTCCTTGTCGAATTCGTCATGCGTGAAGCCGCGCTGTTCGCGGCCTGCGGCTTCCTTTTGCTTGGCGCCAGCGATCTTGCGGTCGATCTGATCTGGATCGGACTGTGGCTGAAGCGGCGGCGGCGACGGCGGAAACCCGCATCCCCGCTCCCGGCAGCCCGGCGACCGGGGCGGCTCGCGATCTTCGTTCCCGCCTGGGCGGAGGCAGAGGTGATCGGCGCGATGCTCGCCCATGCCCGGGCCGCTTTCGGCGCGGCCGACTACATCCTCTATGTCGGCTGCTATCCCAACGATCCGGCGACCATCGCCGCGGTCCGCGCCGTCGCCGACGATCGCGTCCGTCTCGTGATCGGCCCGGCGCCGGGACCGACCAGCAAGGCCGACTGCCTCAACCGGATCTGGGAGCGGATGCTGGAAGACGAGACGGCCGAGGGCGTCCGCTTCAAGACCGTGGTGCTGCACGACGCCGAGGACGTCGTCCATTCGGCCGAGCTCGGCCTGTTCGACGCCCTGGTCGAGCGCTTCGACCTGGTGCAGCTGCCGGTGGTGCCGCTGATCGACCCGAAGTCGCGGTTCGTGGGCGGCCATTATGTCGACGAGTTCCTCGAAGCGCACGGCAAGGAGCTGGTCGTGCGCCAGGCGATCGGGGCAAGCCTGCCGTCCGCGGGCGTCGGCTGCGCGATCCGCCGGGATGCCCTCGCCGCCGTCGCGGCCGAGCGGGGAGCGCCGTTCGACCCGGACAGCCTCACCGAGGATTATGAGCTCGGCCTGCGGCTGAAGATGATGGGGTGCCGCGCCGTCTTCGTCCGGCTGGCGCCCGGCCGCGGCCGGGCTCTGGTCGCAACCCGCGAACATTTCCCCGGAACGCTCGACGCGGCGGTCGCCCAGAAGGCGCGCTGGATGGTCGGCATCGCGCTCGCCGGATGGGACCGGCTCGGCTGGAGCGGCGGCCTCGCCGAACGCTGGATGCGGCTTCGCGACCGCCAGTCGTTGCTCGCCGCCCTGGTGCTGGGCACGGCCTATCTGGCGCTGATCCTCTATGGCGTTCTGATCGGCATCGAAACGCTGGGAGGGTGCGAGATCGGGCCCTTCTCCCCGGTCCTGAACCTGCTCATCGCGACCAATTCGGCGCTGCTGCTCTGGCGCCTCGCAATGCGCTTCGGCTTCGTGGCGCGGACCTATGGCTGGCGCGAGGGGCTGCGCGCTTTGCCGCGCACGGTGACCGCCAACATCATCGCCATGATGGCGGCGCGGCGGGCCCTGGCCCGCTATGCGGGCATGCTCAGGACCGGCGCCCTCACCTGGGACAAGACCGCTCACGTCTTCCCCCGCCACCTGCCCGCCGAATGAGGAGCGCGCCGCTTCGATTCCTGGCGCTGGTCCTCGGCGGCTGGATCTGCGTCCGCGCCGCGATCCTGGCGCCGGGCTGGTGGCCCGGTCCGCGGGCGACCGCGGACCGTGGGGCCGCTCCGGGCGGCGCGAAGGCAGCCTTTGCTCCGGTTCCCGCCCGGCCCGCCGGCCCGGCGCCAGCCGACACCCCGGGCATGGCCTCAACCCTGGCCCCCGCCCCAACCGCATCCGCCAACCGATTAGCAGTGGAAGTTCCTGTCTCCCCCGTGAAGGCTATGGGTGCGCGCTCTCCGAGCACCGAGGCTGCGCCGCCGGCCGGGCCTTACGCTCCGCCGGCCGCAAGGCCGGCCGCGCGCGCCGATTCCGGCGTTTCCGCGTTGCGGGGCTCGGTCGCCTTGCCGTCACGCTCGCGAAACGCCAGCCGCTGGTCGGGTTCGGCGTGGCTGCTGCTGCGCGACGATCGCGGCCGGGCCTCGCTCGCCCCGGGCGGCGCCTTGGGCGGCAGCCAGGCGGGCGCGAAGCTGCACTACCGGGTCGGCGGCGCTCTGGCGCTGAGCGCGCGCCTCTACGCCCCGTTGCGGCGGATCGGGGGCGCGGAGGCGGCGGCGGGGATCGACTGGCAACCCTGGTCGCGTCTGTCCGTGCATGTGTTGGCCGAGAGGCGGCAGAAGCTGGGGAATGAGGGCCGGTCGGCTTTTGCGCTGACACTCTATGGCGGCCTCGGCCGCCGCCTCCCGGGCGGGTTGCGCGGCGACGCTTATCTGCAGGCGGGCGTTGTCGGCCTGAGGTCGCGCGATCTCTTCGTCGACGGATCGGTGCGGGCGACGCTGCCGGTGGGGCCGATCGAGCTTGGCGCCGCCGCCTGGGGCGCGGCGCAGCCCGGCGCCGCGCGGCTCGATGCCGGGCCGTCGGTTTCGTATCGGCTGCCCGTCGGGCGCGCGACCCTCCGCCTCCAGGCCGACTGGCGCTTCCGGGTCGCGGGCGACGCCGCGCCCGGCTCCGGCCCGGCGCTCACCCTTGCCGCCGACTTTTGAGTCCGCGCCTTCCGCCGGCCGGCGTTCCCGGTTAGGGTCGCCTCCCCATGGATATCTACCTGCCGATCGCGGGCCTGTCGGTGAACGCGCTGGTGATCGTCGGCCTCGGCGGGCTGGTCGGGCTGCTGACCGGCATGGTCGGCGTCGGCGGCGGCTTCCTGACCACTCCGATCCTGATCTTCTACGGCATCCCGCCCGCGGTCGCGGTGGCGTCGGCCACGACCCAGATCACCGGCACCAGCATTTCCGGCGTGCTCGCCCACCGGCGGCGGCGCGGCGTCGACATCCAGATGGGCGCGGTGATCATCGCCGGCGGCGTCGCCGGATCGGTCCTCGGCGGCTTCCTGTTCCGCCTGCTCCAGGACATGGGGCAGATCGATACCGTCATCTCGATCCTCTACGTGCTGCTGCTCGGCAGCATCGGCATCATGATGGCCAAGGAATCGGCGACCGCCCTGGGCATGCTGCAGCCCTCCGAGCGCGCCCTCGCCAGGCCGGCGCGGCGGCACAATCCCCTGATCGCGATCCTGCCGATGCGCTGGCGCTTCTACCGATCGGGCCTCTACATCTCGCCGCTGGCGCCGCTGCTGCTCGGCTTCGTCTCGGGGATGCTGACGGTGCTGCTCGGCGTCGGCGGCGGCTTCATCATGGTGCCGGCGATGATCTACCTGCTCGGCATGTCGGCGCAGGTCGTGGTCGGCACGTCCCTGCTGCAGATCCTGTTCGTCACCGCCGCGACCACGATCGTCCACGCCACCACCACCCGCTCGGTCGACATCGTGCTCGCCGGGCTGCTGCTGCTCGGTTCGGTGATCGGCGCGCAATATGGCGCCCGCTTCGCCCAGAAGATGAAGCCCGAATTGCTCCGGCTGATGCTCGCCGTCGTCGTCCTCGCCGTCGCCTTCCGGATGGCGCTCCAGCTCGGCTGGCGGCCGGAGGAGATTTATACGGTGCAGATGCTGTGAGGCGCTGGCGGGCCCTGATCCCGGCCTTGCTCGCGCCGCTGCTGCTCGCCCAGGCCGAACCGCGGCTGGTACCGGACGTATCGCAGCGCCACATCGAGATCCGCTACAGCTTCTCGGGCGCCGAGATCCTGCTGTTCGGCGCGATCCTCTATCCGGGCGGCCGCGCTCCCGACGAGGGCGCCGAGATCGCGGTGGTGCTGAAGGGCCCGCTCGAGCGGATCGTGCTGAGGGAAAAGCAGAAGGTCGCCGGCATCTGGATGAATGTCGAGCGCGCCCGCTTCCGCTCGGCGCCGAGCTTCTACGCCGTCGCCTCCTCGCGGCCATTGTCGCGGCTGGTCGACGAGCGAACGGCGGCAATCTACGAGCTGGGCCTAGAGAATCTTCAGCTCTCGCCCGGCGGCGGCGCCTCGGCCGAGGTGCTGCGCCGCTTCGAGCGGGGCCTGATCGATCTTCGGCGCCGCCATCAGCTCTACGCCGAATATCCGCGCGGCGTGGAGATCAGCGAGGGCGTGCTTTACCGGGCACGCATCAACATCCCCGCCCGCGTCCCCGTCGGCACCTACACGGCCGAGACCTTCCTGATCCGCGACGGGCGGGTGATCGCGGGTGCGGTTCGCGAGATCCGGATCGAGAAGCTGGGCTTCGAGCGCTTCATCGCCGACGCTGCCGAGCGCTGGTCGCTCACCTACGGCATCGTCGCGGTGGCGCTGTCGCTGTTGCTCGGCTGGGCGGCGAGCGCGCTCTTCCAGCGGCGCTATGCCTGAAGCCCGTCCGCGGGCCTAATGAACGGAAATCTCTTGTTTACCCTATTGGTCTAGACCCCGAACGTTCTCTTCAGGGGCGCCCGACGCATGACCGACGCGATGAACCTCCACAGCTTTTCACCCCGGGACGACGGCTCCGACCCGGACCCGCGTTCGGCGCCGCCGTCGCGCACGCTCGTGGCGCGGCACGAGGCGATCGGCCAGGTCGTCGAGGTCGGCGGCAGCGGTGCCGGCGTGGAGATCGTGGGCCGCAGGCTCACCGAGCTCGCCTCCGATCCCGACCCCAGCGTGGCCATGTCGGGCCAGGTCGGCAGCCAGATCAAGATCGCATCCGGCCGGCGCTGGCTGCTCGCCAACGTCCGCAAGCTTCGCGTCACCGACGCCGAAGCCGGCCGCATCACCGCCGACATCGATTTCCTCGGCGAGGGCGACGAGGATCCGTCGTCCGGCAGGCTGGTCAACTTCAAGCGCGGCATCACCTCCTACCCGATCCCGGGCAGCAAGGTGTATCCGGTCGCCGGCGAGGATCTGAAGCAGATGTTCGCCGCCGACGAGCGCGCCCATATCGAAATCGGCACCGTCTACCCGACCAAGGACGTGCGCGCCGCGCTCTACGTCGATTCGCTGCTCGGCAAGCATTTCGCGCTGCTCGGCTCGACCGGCACCGGCAAATCGACCTCGGCCGCTTTGATCATGCACCGGATCTGCGACATGAGCCCCGAAGGCCATATCGTGATGATCGATCCCCACGGCGAATATTCGGCCGCGTTCAAGGGCCATGGCGAGCTGTTCAACGTCGACAACCTGGCCATGCCCTATTGGCTGATGAACTTCGAGGAGCATTGCGAGGTCTTCATCACCTCGTCGGGCGCCGAGCGGCAGCGCGACCAGGACATCCTCGCCAAATGCCTCCTCCAGGCGCGCGCCAGGAACCGGGCGGCCGACGGGCTTTCAAAGCTCACCGTCGATTCGCCGATTCCCTACACCCTGTCGGACCTGACCAGCGCGATCACCCACGAAATGGGCCTGCTCAACAAGGCCACCGACACCGCGCCCTTCATGCGCTTGAAGACCAAGATCGACGAATTGAAGTCCGATCCGCGCTATCAGTTCATGTTCTCGGGCATGCTCGTCGCCGACACGATGGCCGCCTTCGTGACCAAGATCTTCCGCCTGCCCGCCAAGGGCAAGCCGATTTCGATCATCGACGTCTCGGGCGTGCCTTCGGACATCGTCTCGGTGGTCGTCGCGGTGCTCTCGCGGCTCGTCTTCGACTATGCGATCTGGTCCAGGAGCGAAGTGCAGCGGCCGGTCCTGCTCGTCTGCGAGGAGGCGCACCGCTACATCCCCTCGGACAAGACCTCCACCGGCCAGGCCGTGCGCAAGATCCTCGAGCGGATCGCCAAGGAAGGCCGCAAATACGGCGTCTCCCTGGGCCTCATCACCCAGCGTCCGTCCGACCTCGCCGAGGGCGTGCTTTCGCAATGCGGTACGATCATCGCCATGCGCCTCAACAACGACCGCGACCAGGCGTTCGTGAAGTCGGCCATGCCGGAAGGCTCGCGCGGCTTCCTCAACGTCATCCCGGCGCTGAGGAACCGCGAGTGCATCGTCTGCGGCGAGGGCGTGTCGATCCCGATCCGGGTCTCGTTCGACGATCTCGAGCGCGACCGCTGCCCGGCCTCGTCCGACCCGCTCTTCTCCGAGCTCTGGAAGCAGACCGGCGAGGAGGAAGCGATGGTCGGCCGCGTCGTCAAACGCTGGCGCGCGCAGGGACGGTAAGGCCGCGGATCGTCATTCCAGCGAAAGCTGGAATCCCACTTCTTTCAAGGCAATGAGATCCCAGCGTGCGCAGGGATGACGGGTTAGGGCGCAGTCCGTTCCGGACGGCCGCTGTCGGGTTGCGTCCCCGAGGCCTGCTGCGTCCGCGCCGCGCCAACCGGGGTTCCGAGCAGGCCGCGAAGCCTGCTGCGGAAGGCGGCGAGGTCGTCACCCGACAATTGGGCGCGGCTGACGAAGCGGACCGCGCGCGGATTCACCGTCGCGCCGTTCCTGTACATCTCGTAATGGAGGTGCGGGCCGGTGGAGAGGCCGGTCGAGCCGACATAGCCGATCACCTGGCCCTGGCGGACTCGCGCGCCGGGCGCGACCGCGATCCGGCTCATGTGCGAATAGGAGCTGGCGAGGCCGCCGGCATGGGTCAGGCGGACCTGCCGGCCATAGCCGCCGGCCCAGCCGGCGCGGGCGACGGTGCCGTCGGTCGTGGCGAGGATCGGCGTGCCGTAGGCGGCGCGGAAATCGAGGCCGCGGTGCATGCGCGAGTAGCGCAGGATCGGGTGCATGCGGAGGCCGTAATTGGAGGTGACCGGGCCCGGCACGGGCTGCTGGAAGCCGCCGCTCTGCCGGCCGACGCCCGACGCCTCGAACCATTGGCCGCGGCCCCCGCTCTGCCACTGCATCAGCTGCAGGTCGCGGCCGGAGGAGCGCTCGAGACCGGCATAGAGAAGCGGCCCGACCTCGACCTCGCCGGTGGCGGCGCGGCGATGCTCGATGATGATATCGAACCGATCGTCCGAATTGAGGCCCGAAGGCACGCTGATCTGGGTGTTCAAGGTACGGATATAGGCCTCGACCGCGCGCGCCGGCACGCCGGCCGCGCGCGCCGAGCGGTAGAGGCTGGCGCCAACCCGCCCCTGGATCCGGAGCGGCGTGTCGTCGACCGCGATCGGGATTCGGGTGAGGGCGAGCGCGCCGTCGGCGCGGTTCAATTCGATCCTGAGGTCGAAGCGGGCGCGGAAGCTCAACTTGTCGAGCGGGCGGGCGACCGTCCGGTTCGGGCGGCGGCCCAGCGTCAAATCCAGCACCGTACCGGCGCGGATCTCGCCGACCGGCATGATCTCGCCGATCATGGCGGAAACCTTGGCGGCCTCGCCGGCGGCGACGCCGGCCCGCTCCAATACGCGGGTGAAGCCGTCGCCGCGGCCGAGGGTGGCGCGCAAATCGATGATCGGGCGTTCGGGGCTTTCGGGCAGCGGCTCGACGGCGTCGGTCGGCGCCATGCGGCGGCCGGTGTCGGCGCCGTAGGCGAGCGGCGCGATCGAAAGCGCGCGCGATTCCTCGAACTGGGCATCGGCCAGGGGCGCGGGCGAGATGCCCGGCACGGGCTCGATCGGAGGGGCGAACGACCAGGCGGCGTAGCAGAGCGCGGCGCAGGTCGCCGCGCCGCGCAGCCAGTCGCGCGAGCCGATGCGCTGGCCCAGATCGACGACGAGGTCGAGATCGGCGGCGCGGCCGCGCCAGCCGCTGGCCTTGCTGCCGAAGGCCGGCGCCGGATAGGCCGGCGCGCGGAAGAAAGGCGCGTCGATGGGGAGGACAGCGGCTCCGCTGCCCGATCCCACGGCGATATCGCTCATTTGATACAAGGCTCTGCCGCCCTCGCGCCCGCTCGTTTCCCCCACCGCGCACCCCGCTCGGCAGGTGGCGAGGGTTGTGAAGAAAAGAGGTTAAAGTCAAATTACGGAGCCTGCGAACCCGCCCCGCTTGCGGTGAAGCGGACAGCGTGCGGGGCGAGCGGAGTCGCGTTCCCAAGCGGCGGAAAAGGTTGCGCTTTGGCCGCGCCCCGCCAATCTACCGGCGATGCGCGCCTTCCACGATCAAGAGCTGAAGGCCATTCTCGGGCCAACCAACACCGGCAAGACCCATCTCGCGGTCGAGCGGATGTGCGGCCATAGCTCGGGCATGATCGGCTTCCCGCTGCGCCTCTTGGCGCGCGAGGTCTACGACCGGGTGGTGAAGCTGAAGGGCGCGAACCAGGTCGCTCTGATCACCGGCGAGGAGAAGATCCTGCCCAGGGATGCGCGCTGGTTCCTCTGCACCGCCGAATCGATGCCGATGGAGCGCGATTTCGCCTTCGTCGCGCTCGACGAGGCGCAACTGGGCGCCAACCCCGAGCGCGGTCACGTCTTCACCGACCGGATGCTGCACGCCCGCGGCCGCGAGGAAACGATGATCCTCGGCTCGGAAAGCCTGAAGCCGATGGTGCGCGCACTGCTGCCAAAGGCCGGGATCACCGCGCGGCCGCGCTTCTCGACCCTGTCTTATGCCGGCCCGGCCAAGCTGTCGCGGCTGCCGCCGCGCTCGGCGATCGTCGCTTTCTCGGCCGAGCAGGTCTACGCGGTCGCCGAGATGCTGCGCCGGATGCGCGGCGGCGCGGCGGTGGTGATGGGGGCATTGAGCCCACGCACCCGCAATGCCCAGGTCGCCATGTATCAGGCCGGCGAGGTCGACTATCTGGTCGCCACCGACGCGATCGGAATGGGCCTCAACATGGACGTCGACCATGTCGCCTTCGCCGGCCTTGCCAAGTTTGACGGCCATCGGCGTCGGCGCCTGACACCCGCCGAAATGGCGCAGATCGCCGGCCGGGCCGGGCGGCATCAGCGCGACGGCACGTTCGGATCGCTGACGCTCGAAGGCGACGCCCTTGCCGAGTTCCGCCCCGAGGAGATCGAGCGGATCGAGGAGCACCGCTTCGAGCCGCTCGACTTCCTCTACTGGCGCGAGAGCGAACTCGATTTCGCGAGCGTCGAGGCCCTGATCCGCACGCTCGAGCGTAGGCCGGTACGGCGCGAGGTGCGCGCTGCCCCCGAGGCGGTCGACCTCGCCGTGCTGAAGATCCTGGCCGGCGATCCGGAAGTTCACACCCGCGCCGCCTCGGCCGATCCGGTCCGCCGCCTCTGGGCGGCCTGCGGCCTGCCCGATTTCCGCAAGACCGGGCCCGAGCATCATGCCCGCCTGGTCGCGCGCATCTTCACCCATCTGAGCGAGGGCGACGGCCGTATCCCGCAGGGCTGGTATGCCGCTGAGGTCGCGCGGCTGGACAATGTCCAGGGCGACATCGACACGCTCGCCAACCGGATCGCCGGCGTGCGCACCTGGGCCTATATCGCCCATCGCGCCGACTGGCTGGCCAACCCCGCCGCCATGGCCGACCGGACCATGGCCGTCGAGGAGAAGCTTTCCGACGCGCTGCACGAGCGGCTGACCCAGCGCTTCGTCGACCGGCGCACCGCCGTGCTGATGCGCGACCTCGGCAAGAAGGCCGGCGAGTTCCCGGTGCTGATCGACGCCGAGGGCGAGGTCAGCGTCGGCTCCTATGCGATCGGGCGGCTGCAGGGTTTCGCCTTCGAGGTCGATCCGGCCGCGCGCCACGCCGACCGCAAGATGCTGCTCGCCACCGCCGAGCGCCGCCTCGCCGGCGAATATGAGAAGCGCGCCGCGGCGCTCGTCGCCGATGCCGACGATCATTTCGCGCTGCGAACCGAGGCCGGGCAGCCCGTCGCCATCCTCTGGCGCGGGCATGAGGTGGCGCGCCTGGGTCCAGGCAAGAATCTACTGTCTCCCCGCATCCTCCTGGACCGGCGGATCGAACGGGTTTCCGACAAGGGTCGCGAGACGGTGATCCTGCGCCTGAAGGACTGGCTGCGGACCGGCGCCGAGACGGCGCTGACGCCGCTGCGCGCCGCCGGTCATGCCGCGCAGGATCCGGCGGCGCCGCCCGCCGTCCGCGCCTTGCTGGCGATGATCGTGGACGAAGGCGGAATCGTCGCGCGCGAGACCGTGGCCGGGGCGCTTGCCGCGCTCGACAAGGAACAGCGCCGCTCGGTCACCCGGCTCGGCGTGAAGATCGGCGCCCTGGACCTGTTCATGCCGGCGGTGCTGAAGCCGGAAGCGATGCGCTGGCGCGCCGCCTTCCGCGCCGCCGCGGCTGGCGAGCCCGTGCCCGAACTTCCGCCGCAATCTTCGGTCGTGCTTGCCCGGCCGGCCGACCCGGCCCTGCTCGCGCGCCTGGGCTTTCGCGCCGCCGGCCCGCAGATGATCCGGGTCGACATGGCCGAGCGGCTCGCCGCTTTTGCCCACGAGGCGCGCGCGAGCGGCGAGCCGGTCGATACCGCTTTGGTCACCTCGCTCGGCCTGCAGCCCGAAACGGTGGCGAGGCTGATGCGCGACATCGGCTTCCGCCCCGACGAAGCGAATGCCGGCTGGATCTGGCGCGGTCGCGAACGCCGCCGCCAGCCGCGCATGCGTGAGGCGGGGTCGCCGCATTTCGCCGCCTTGGCGGGGCTGAAGCGTGGCTGACAGCCTCAGGCTCGACAAGTTCCTGTGGTTCGCGCGGATCGTGAAGACGCGGGCGCTGGCGCAGGAGCTGGCCGAGAAGGGCCGCATCCGCATCGGCGGCCGCCTCATCGACCGCGCCCATGCCCCGGTCCGCGTCGGCGAGGTGCTGAGCTTCGCCCTCAGAGGAAATGTGCGGGTGCTGCGCATCGACGCACTCCCGGCCCGCCGCGGCCCGCCGGCCGAAGCGCGCCTTCTCTATTCCGAATTGACGAGCGAAGCGGGCGGGGACTAGGGATTCAGCCGGGGAGAGAGAAGCACATGACCTACGTCGTCACCGATGCCTGCATCCGCTGCAAATATATGGATTGCGTCGAAGTCTGCCCGGTCGACTGCTTCTACGAAGGCGAGAACATGCTCGTCATCAACCCGTCGGAATGCATCGATTGCGGGGTTTGCGAGCCGGAATGCCCGGCGGAAGCAATCCTCCCCGACACCGAGAGCGGCCTCGAAAAATGGCTCGAGGTGAACGCCAATTATTCCGCCGAATGGCCCAACATCACCCGCAAGAAGGACAGCCCCGCCGACGCCGACGAGCATAAGGGGGAAGACGGCAAGTTCGACAAATATTTCACCGCCAATCCCGGAGAAGGCGACTGATGCCGCCGCGCCCGTCGCCGCTCGCGCCGATCGCGCTCAGCCTGCTCCGCATCGTCTCGGGCCTCGTCTTTCTGGAGCACGGCACCCAGAAGTTCCTGAGCTTCCCGCCCGGCCAGGCGGCGGGGAGCGGCCTCGCGCTCGACAATCCCGCCGCCTATGCCGGGATCGTCGAGATCGCCTGCGGTCTGCTCATCGCGATCGGCCTGTTCACGCGACCCGCGGCCTTCCTCGCCTCGGGCACGATGGCGGTCGCCTATTGGTACGCGCACGCGCCGAGAGACTTCTTTCCGGTCAACAATATGGGCGACGCGGCGATCCTCTACTGCTTCATTTTCCTCTACCTCGTCTTCGCCGGCCCGGGCCCGTGGAGCGTCGACGCCGCGCGATCCGCCGGAAAGCTGCCGCAGCCCTAGATTTCCGGAGCATTTCCTGCTATATGATCGCCCATCTAAGCGGCTGCCCTCGCATCCGCACCCGGTGATCAACGAGAATTGCCGCACAATCGGAACTTCAAAACTGCGTCTATTGGGGCGGATGCGGACTTAGTCCGGCACAGGCGGCCATTTCCAAGGAAGGTCTAATTTGATGGCAACGAAGGCGTTGAGCTTCGACGTTGGCGATTATGTCGTTTACCCCAAGCACGGCGTCGGCCGTGTCGTGGAACTGCAGAGCACCGATATCGCGGGCATGCAGCTGGAGCTTTATGTGCTCCGCTTCGAGAAGGAGAAGATGACGCTCAGGGTTCCGACCAACAAGGCGGAAAGCGTCGGCATGCGCAAGCTCTCCTCGGACAAGACCATGCAGGAGGCGCTCGCCACCCTGAAGGGCAAGCCGAAGGTGAAGCGCACCATGTGGTCGCGCCGCGCCCAGGAATATGAGGCTAAGATCAATTCGGGCGACCTGGTGTCGATCGCCGAGGTGGTCCGCGACCTGTTCCGTCCCGACGACGCGCCCGAGCAGAGCTATTCCGAGCGGCAGATCTTCGAGGCCGCCTCCACCCGCCTGGCCCGCGAGCTCGGCGCGATGGAGCAGATCGACGAGAAGGCGGCGCTCGAGAAGCTGCTCGAGATTCTCAACGCGGCGGCCGTCCTCCACCAGAAGGTGAAGGTCGACGCCTGAGCCGGCATGACCGGTAGAATAAGGGGCGGTCCGGCGACGGGCCGCCCTTTTTGCTTGCCGCAGGTGTTGCGCCTCTGTATTAGAGCACTAATACAGCTTTGGGAGAGTCTCATGCGCCAGCTACTCGTCATCGCCTCCGCTTTGGCCGTCGCCGCCTGCTCCGCCAACGCGCAGCGCGGCGAGGACGGCCCGCGCGGGGCACAGGACCGCCGCGACTTCACGGTCGGCGACTTCCGCTCGGTCAGCCTCGAAGGGTCGCACAACGTCGTCGTCACCGTCGGCGAGGCGGCCAGCGTCCGGGCCGAAGGCGACGCCCGGATCATTGAGCGGCTCGACATCCGCGTCGAGAATGGCGCGCTCAAGATCGGCACCCGGCGCGGCAATTGGCTCTCGGGCATGCGCGGCGGCCATGTCACGGTTTATGTCACCGCGCCCGCGATCGACGCCGCGTCGATCGGCGGCTCCGGCGACATGCGCATCGACCGCGTCCAGGCAGCCAGCTTCAACGCCTCGATCGGCGGCTCGGGCGACATGGAGATCGGCGCGCTGCAGGCGCGGGAGGCCAGTTTCTCGATCGCGGGATCGGGCGGCATCCGCGCCTCCGGCCGCGCCGAGACCGCCGAGGTCTCGATCGCCGGCTCGGGCAACGTCGCGCTCGACGCGCTCGAGACGCGCCGCGCCGACGTGTCGGTGGTCGGCTCGGGCAACGTCTCGATCCGCGCCACCGAGACGGTCGATGCCTCGATCATGGGCTCGGGCGACGTGACCGTGCGCGGCTCGGCGCGCTGCACCGTCTCCAGGATGGGCTCGGGCGACGTGCATTGCGGCGGCTGAGTCCTTCGATATGGCTGTCTGCCAAGCCAATGGAGTCATCCCGGCGAAATTGACGCGGCCGCCCTGTCCCCCGGACAGGGCGGCGGATGTCCGGGGGACATCCGCGCCTCGTCAATGGGATCCATGAACTCGGCATAAGATGGGTGGACGAGGCGGCTTCGCCTTTTTTCTCAATCATCAATGTTCATGGGTCCCGGCTTACGCCGGGATGACTCTGCGGTCAGTTATTGACGATTCATCATTTCGCGCCATGGTCCCGACATGATCAGGATCATGGCCGCCCTTCTGGGCCTTCTTGCGCTCGCCGCTCCCGCCCAAAGCGCGGAACGCCGCTATTCGGTGACCGATTTCGACCGGGTGATCGTCGAGGGCCCCTATGTCGTGCGCCTCGTCGTCGGTAGGACCTCCTCCGCGACCGTCACCGGCACGCGCGAGGCGATCGACCGGGTGACGGTCGACTCGCAGGGCCAGATGCTGCGCATCCGCCGCAACCGCAACGCCTGGGGCGGGACGCCCGGCGCCGACGTCGGGCCGATCACCATCGCGCTCGAGGCGCGGACCTTGCGCTCGGCCCGTCTGATCGGCCCGGCCCGGCTCGAGGTCGAGGGCGCGGAAGGGCTCAACGTAGAGTTCAGCGTCGAAGGGAGCGGCAGCCTCCGCGCGACCGGCGTCGACGCGGACAATCTCTCGCTTGCCTTGCTCGGCTCGGGCCGGCTCGACATCGCCGGCACGACTCGGCGGCTGCGGGCCAGCTTCCAGGGCACCGGCGACGTCGAGGCGACCAATTTGCGAGCCCAGGACGCGACCGTCACGACGACGACCGTCGGCACCGTCTCGCTGACCGTGAACGGGCCCGTCACCGTCAATGCGGGCGGCCTCGGCGACGTCAACATCCTCGGCCGGGCGATCTGCACATTGCGCGGCAGCGGCGCCACCCAGGTGCGCTGCTCAAATCAGCGCTAGGACGGCGAGCTTTCCCGCGAGGTCGGGCGGCAGCGCCTCCAGCCCGTCGCCGCCTTCGCCGAGATCGGGCGGAGCGTCGGCCGCGCTGAGGTAGCGCCAGCCCTGATGGGCGCGCTTCGCCGTCGCGCGCACCGTCACCAGCTCCGGATCGAGCCGGATGATCGTCTTTCGGTCCGATGGCCGCTCGTCAAAGCCGAGGATGGTCTGGCGCGCGGCGATCCGGTGCTTGATGATCCAGTAGAGCGAGCCGCCGATCAGCTCCTCGGCGCGGGTCGGCCGAAAGCGGGTGACGATCGGCACGATCCCGTCGCGCACCCGCGCTTCCTGCCGCCGCCGGAACGTCTCGATGCTCGCGCAGCTGATCGCGACCTTGCTCATGTGGAGGGCGGGCATCTGGGGACAGTTACTTTCACGCACGATCTTCGTCGCTTAGTCGCTCCGGCGCGAAAAGTAACTGTCCCATCTCACCCCACCAGCCCGGTCGCAACCGCCAGGCCGAGGGAGGGGGGACAGTTACTTTCACGCACGACCTTCGTCGCTTGGTCGCTCCGGCGCGAAAAGTAACTGTCCCATCATCCCACCAGCCCCGTCGCCACGGCGAGGCCGAGGAAGGCCAGGAAGCCCATCGAATCGGTGATCATGGTCACGAACACCGACGACGACACCGCCGGATCCTGCCCGGCGCGCTCCAGCACCACCGGCACGATCACGCCCGACAGCCCGGCGATCACGATGTTGATCATCATCGCGGCGGCGATCACCGCGCCCAATTGCGGGTTGGAGAAGACCAGGCCGGCGCCGATGCCGAGCAGGATCGCGATGGTGACCCCGTTCAGGAGCGCCACCGAAAGCTCGCGCCAGATCGTCCGCCAGGTGTTGGATTTGGTGAGCTGGTTCATCGCCAGCGCGCGCACCGACACCGCCATGGTCTGGGTGCCCGCATTGCCGCCGATCGAGGCGACGATCGGCATCAGCACGGCCAACGCGACCATTTCCTCGATCGCCGCGCCGAACATGTAGATGATGGTCGAGGCGACCAGGGCGGTGACGAGATTGGCTCCGAGCCAGCGCACCCGGGCCTTGTAGCTGTCGCGCACCGGCTCGTTGATGTCGCCCTCGACGCCCGCGCCGGAAAGCAAGAGCGCGTCCTCGCTCGCTTCCTCCTGGATGATGTGGACGACGTCGTCGGCGGTGATCATGCCGACCAGCCGCCCGGCCGGATCGACGACGGCCGCCGAAATGAGCGCATATTTCTGGAAGCGCAGCGCCACCTCCTCCTGGTCCATCTCGACCGGGATCAGGGTCTGCTCCCGCTTCATCACGTCGGCGACCGCGATCCGGCGCGGCGTCCGCAGGATCCACGAAAGCAGGCAGGTGCCGACCGGCCGGTGCGCGGGATCGACGACGAACACTTCCCAGAAATCGGTCGCCATCTCTTCGCCGGCGCGCAGGAAATCGATGACGTGGCCCACCGTCCAATGTTCGGGCACTGCGACCGCGTCGCGCCGCATCAGCCGGCCGGCGGTCTCTTCCGGATAGGAGAGCGCTTCCTCGATCGCGGCGCGGTCGTCGGGATCGAGCGCGCGCAGCACGGCGCGCTGCTCCTCCTCCTCCATGTCCTCGATCAGCGCGACCGCGTCGTCGGTCTCGAGCTCGCCGGCGATTTCGGCGACCTCGTGCGGCTCGAGCGCGTCGAGCAGCTCCTCGCGCACCCAGTCGTTCATCTCGGCGAGGACGTCGCCGTCGAGGAGATCGGAGAGCGCTGCGGCGAGCGCTCGACGGTCGCCGCTGTCGACCAGCTCGAACAGGTCGGCAACGTCGGCGGGGTGGAGCGGCTCCACGAGCGCGCGGGCGCCCTCGGCGTCGCCGGCCTCGACCCGCTCCATTACCTCGCGGACGAATTCGGGCTTCATCCGGTCGTCCGCGTCGAGCCGGGTTTCGGGCGCCGGAACCTCCGCTTCGGGGGCTTCGAGCTCGCGGTCGCTCATCTCGCTCCTCCCGGTTCGTGTTTTCGGCCGTGCGCTTCCTAGTCCGGAGCGCCTGTGGTGTCGATACGGGGCTGGCGTATCGGCCGCGCGAAGCCTAAGCCGCCGCCGAAACGCTCAGGAGCCTCCGATGTCCGATGACAACAAAAATCTCGTTCTCAGCCTCGACAGCGGCGGCAACGTCGTCATCCGGCTGCGCCCCGATCTCGCCCCCGGCCATGTCGCTCGGATCAGGGAGCTGACCGAGGAGGGCTTTTACGACGACGTCGTCTTCCACCGAGTCATCGACGGCTTCATGGCCCAGGGCGGCGATCCGACCGGCACCGGCACCGGCGGCTCCGGCAAGCCCGATCTGCCCGCCGAGTTCAGCCGCGAGCCGCACGTCCGCGGCACCGCCTCGATGGCGCGCGCGCAAAACCCGAACAGCGCCAACAGCCAGTTCTTCATCTGCCTCGACGATTGCGGCTTCCTCGACGGCCAGTACACTGTCTGGGGCGAGGTGACCGAAGGCATGGAGCATGTCGACGCGCTGCCCAAGGGCGAGCCGCCGCGCCAGCCCGGGCGGATCGTCAAGGCGTCACTGAAGGATTGAGGCCATGGCACGGGGGGTGACGCTCATCACCGGCGCGTCGGCGGGGCTCGGCGCCGAGTTCGCCCGCCAATGCGCGGCCCGAGGCGAGGAATTGGCCCTGGTCGCGCGGCGCCGCGACCGGATGGAGGCGCTGGCGCAGGAGATCGGAGGCGCGATCCATATCTTCGTTGCCGACCTCGCCAAAGCTGGTGCCGCGGCGAGCCTGATCGCCGAGGTCGAGGCCGAGGGCCTCACCGTCGACACGTTGATCAACAATGCCGGCTTCGGCCTTGCCGGCAAGTTCTGGACCCGCCCCGTCGACCGGCTGACCGAAATGATCGACCTCAACTGCCGCACGCTGACCGAGCTTTGCCACCTCGTCCTCCCCGCCATGCGGGAGCGCGGCAAGGGCGCGATCTGCAACGTCGCTTCGACCGCCGCCTTCCAGCCGGGCCCGAACATGGCGGTCTATTACGCCTCCAAGGCCTATGTCCTGTCCTTCACCGAGGCGCTGCATCACGAATTGAAGGGGACCGGGATCAAGGTCTCGGCGCTCTGCCCGGGCCCGACTCAGAGCGAGTTCAGCGACGTCGCCGATTCGCACAGCCCGACGCTGGAGCGGATGAAGGTGCCCGCCGCGCCCGTGGTCCGTGCCGGGCTGGCTGGTCTTGACGCCAACAAAGCGGTGGTGATCCCCGGCTTCAAGAACAAGGTCGGCGCCCAGGCGAGCCGCTTCCTCACCCGCGCCGCGATGCGCAGGATCATCGGCCGCATCAAGGTCTAGCGCTCTACGCGGTCCGGATCCGCGGCATCCTCGGATTCTTGCCTGTCCGCTGTGCGGCGGCCATGTTGATGAGCTGCCGTTACGAGCCTGGAGACCTATGGACGCGATCAGCTTTCGCGACGCGAAGTCGAGCGCCGCCGCCGCGCTCGGCCTGCTGCACGTCGCGTCCTGGCGTGAAAGCGAATGCGGATCGCAAAGCAAGCGGCGTAGATGGGGCGAAAGCTGGGCCACGCAGCCAGCCTAACTCAGCTCCCCGATCAGCCAGTCGTGGAAGATCCGCCCCGGCCGCCGCCCCAGCGCCGCGCGGCGGCAGGCGAACCAATAGGAATAGGGGCTCTCCACCGCGACGTCGAACAGGCGGTGGAGGCGAGGGTCGTGGGCGCCCTCGAGGTGCATCTCGAACATGAAGGCGATTCCGAGCCCCTGGGCGGCGGCGTCGAGGATCAGCTGGCCGGAATCGAAATGGTCCACGGCCGCGGGCTCGAGGCCGGGCAGGCCAACCGCCTCGCGCCAATAATCGAAGGCGTCGGGCAGATCGCGGTGGAGAAGCACGGTGGCGCCGGCGATCTCGGCCGGGTCGTTCATCCCCTTGAGCGCCTCGCCGCCGATCGCGACCACCCGGTTGCTGCCGAGCTTGACGCCGTAGAGCGGCGGCTCGACCTCGCGGGCAAGCACGATCGCGGCGTCGAGCCCCTCGTCGAGCCGGGCGAGCGCATGCGGGCGGGTGTCAATGTCGATGTGAAGCTCGGGGTGGAGCGCGCGCAGCGCGCCGAGGCGCGGCATCAGCCGGTAGGAGGCGAAGAGCGGCAGCACCGCGAGCTTGAGGCGGATCAGCTCGGCCGCGCCCGACGCGCGCTCCATCGCCTGGCCGAGCTCGTCGAGCGCCGGGCCGATCTCGGCGAGCAGCCGTTCGCCCTCCGGGTTGAGGTGGACGGCCTGGTGGCGCCGCTCGAACAGGGCCCGGCCGAGATGGCGCTCGAGCGCCTGGATTCGGCGGCTGAGCGCGGGCGAGGACAAAGCGAGCGACTCCGCGGCGGCCTTGACCGAGCCCAGCCGCGCCGTCCGGACGAACGCTTCCACCGCCGTAAGGGGCGGCAGGCGCTTCATGAGGTTTGTGCGGTGCACATCCGCGCCGCTCCTTCCTTCACGACGTAAAACCGCCAGATATGAAGTGCAATTTCTGCATCTGTACCTACCCCTTTCGCACTTGCACAATGAGTGTGCAAGTGCGACAACAGCCCTGCCTTTCAGGCATCCTCTCCTAAAAACTTTCCAGGCCGGCCCCTCGGGGTCGGCCCTTTTTTGTCTTCGCGCCTTTGCGGCTTTGCGTGATCAATTCTCGATCCTGGTATCGGCTCAGGCGCCCGGAATCGGCCTCACGCAAAGCCGCGAAGACGCAAAGATGGAGGGGGCTCGCCGAACGGAAAAGAGCCGTATCTGGAATGGGCCGGCAGACTGTCGTCGCCCCTGCTTCAGCGTCGGAAAGCGAGCCTGAAACTCCAATATAGCAAGGCCAGGATCGCTGCGCTGATGCTCGCGCCCCAAAACCAATAAGGCAGAAGCAGAACATCCGCGATGGCGCCCGTGTCAGATCGCTGCAGCTGGCCGCCGACATTTCCACCCGGGCTGAACAGATAGTCGAACTGTCTCCACACGCTGATGCACGCCTGTACGCCGATGAGCTGGATGACGAAGCGCTGCCAGGGCAGAGGTCCGCGCAGCGCGAGCGCGACGATCGCTATTCCCAGCGCAGGGAGAACCAACCAGCCCGTCAGCGACCGGACCCAGATCAATGTGGACAGGATCAGCGCGACGCCAAGCACCGCCAGAGCGTTGCGCGTGGCGGTGGGAGAGCGCGACGAGACGATCAGCAGCGCTCCTGCGATCGCCGGCCCGAATGGTCCGCTTGCCGCGACCAGCGCATCGGTCAACCTGTAGCCATCGGCAGGGCGCAGCGACTGAGCGACGCCCGAACCGTCGGCGAAGATCAGCAGGCGTTCGAACCCTCGGCCTGTGAGCATCGCAGCGATGCCATGGCCCATTTCATGAAACCAGGTCGCCAGGATCGTGAAAGGATAGAGCAGGAGGCTGCCGAGCGTGGTCTGCCACAGGATGATCGAGGCGAGCGCGATCCCCGCTAGCAGCGCGACGCGCTCTTTTTGGTCTTGGCCGGCAAGGCTGCTGGACATCAAGGGCTCCAATCGAAGCGGTCGATCTGCTCGGGGACCTGAACTCGTAAGAGCATCATGGGTGTTGGTACGCTCGCTGCGTTTGATAGCCTCTGTTCTCATTCTCAACGCGACCGGCGGCAATATTCGCTTCGGGTTATGGGTCTCGTCAACCTTCAGCGATGCTCGGAATATGGCCGGAAGCGGTCAGGCAGCTTACGGCCGTTTTCGACCCAAAGCGGAATTGGTGCTGCGATTGTCGTGTAAGGATCGTGTCGCCCGAGGTCAGGGACGTGTTAATGTGCCCGTTCAAACAGGTAATGCGGCAGCCGAGGCGGCGGGATGCGCTATTTCGAAGACCTGCAAGTCGGGGAACGGCTGACTATCGGCGGCCACGTGGTGGATGCTGCCGAGGCCGCCGACTTCGCGCGGCGTTACGATCTGGAGTACGTCCCGCCCCCAGGCAGGGGCTACGTCCACCGGGGCCCTGAGATCAGCCCATGGCAAGCCGCCGCGCTGAGCTGGAAATTGCTCTCGGACCTCGCCGCCACCCTGCGTGTCGTAGAGGCCGCTTTCACAGAACCAAGCGACCTCCAGTGGCCGAGGAGAGTGAGCGCGGGCGACGTGTTGCGCGTCGAGGTGGAGCTCGTAGAGATACTCCCGCCGAACAAGCGCTTGCGCGAACATGGCTGGGCGCGGGTAAAGGTGAGCCTCATCACGACCGGGCCGGCGGGGTTCGGGGCATGGGGCGACGACGACCAGGAACTGGTCGATGACGTAGCCCTGACTTACTTCGCCCATCTGAAAGCACGGCGACGCGAAGAAGTGTCGATCTACTACGGTCTCAGCTGAGGCCATGCTGAGCGCTCCGCTCGGGAAAGCCCAAAGCCCGCCTGTCCAAGGAACCGCGCGATGAAGCTGTTGATATTCCTAGGGGCCGGAGTCTCGGTACCGTCTCAATTGCCAACAGCTATGGAACTGACAGAAAAGCTCTTTCAGCCGTCTCCCGTCGATAATGACGAAACTGTACGGGTCCGCGGGCTGCTAAGACTTCTTCGCGAGTACGATACCGCCGATATTCGGCAGGTCGGGCTTTACCCGGCGGGCAAAGGCTTCCTCGCTTCGGGCGCAATCTATCGTGGCGACGCCTCCACCTACGAAGATCTCTTCTTTCTGTGCCAGCAGATCTATCTTTGGTGCATCGGCCTCTCGGACAATTCCCAGACCACTGCCTTCATGGAGAACATAGAGCGCAAGGCGGGGGAGTTGCTGAATGGCGGGACCTTTGAAGGGCGCATGAATGACCTCTCGAAATTAGGAAGGCCGGCCTGCACCTACATTGAGTCGGTCGCCGCCGAGACGCTGCGACGGAATTATGTCGCCGGCCTTGATTTGCTGCTCGAGCTAGCCGCCGACCCCTCCATTGAAGAGTTGAACATCGTGACCCTTAATCACGACACGCTCGTCGAGCAATTCCTCTCTGCGAACGGTGTTGAATACACCGATGGGTTCGGCGAGCGCGATGGCGATGTGCGCTGGAGTGATGAGCAGCTCTATGACGACACCGGCGCACGAATTCGCATACTCAAACTTCACGGATCGGTGGATTGGTATTCCTTCAAATATCGCGGAAGATGGAAGACCGCCGCTTTGGTCGGGAACGATCCGTCCTCCGCGCGGGATGGCGTGGGGAAGGAATTGAGTGCCGAGCGACTCTCCCCGTCCTTTCTTTCTGGCCTGAATAAGTCAGTCTCATATCATCGGGGTATATATGCAAACGTCCATTTCCGCTTTCTGGAGCTGCTGCGTCGATGCGACCGAATGATCATGTCCGGCTACGGCTGGGGCGACACAGCCATAAACTTCCAGGTCGAAACTTGGCTCGACAGCTTTCGCGGCAACAAGCTCATCCTGCTTCACAAGGAGCCTCGGCAGCTCATCGATAAATCGGTGATCATGGCGACGAGCTATGAGGGATGGCTCCGATCGGGTCGCTTGGTGGTTCTCGAGCGATGGTTCGCCGACACGTACCAATCTCACCTGAGCGACCTCGCTGGATGAGTTTATTAAGGGCCAGCGCAAACGCTGCCTCGATCCGGCGCCCTATGAGGGACCCCAGCGGGTCTGACAGGTGGCGTGAGCTTCTAGCTATCGCGCCTGTCGACGTCCGAGTCCGAGTTACCATAAATGAACCCAGGATGTCCGGATTGGGCGCATTGTTGCCATCAGGCGAGTTTCCGCTTTGGGCGCAAAGCGGACAACGCTCCAATGAGCTGGCTGCAAGCGTTCGCGAATAGCCGAGGGCCGACTTTTCTTCGCGCCTTCGCGCCTTCGCGTGAACCAACCCTAGACCCCCAGGCGCGACCGCCTGAAACAGGTCTCCCGCGAAGCCACGAAGAAGAAGGAGTGGCCGGCCCCCCACTCCCCCCGGCCAGGCTTTTTTGAACCGCCGGTTGGACCGCTCGTTCCCCAACCCTATCTGGGGCGCGAAGGAGCGATGAGCGACATGGCCGACGACGAACGCAAGCCCAAGCGGCTCCAGGTCGCGACCATGCGCCCGGAGGACAGCGGCCGCGGCATCGCCCGGCTGCCGCGGGCGATGATGGCGGAGCTGGGGCTCGCCGAGGGCAACGTCATCGAGCTCGCCGGCAAGCGCGTCACGCCCGCCCGCGCCGTCGGCCCCTATCCCGAGGACGAGGGGCTCGAGATCATCCGCCTCGACGGCCTGCAGCGCGCCAATGCCGAGATCGGCTCGGGCGACTATATCGAAGTGCGCAAGGCCGAATCGAAGCCGGCCCAGCGGGTCATCTTCGCGCCCGCGCAGAAGAACCTGCGCCTGCACGGCTCCGCCAACGCGCTTAAGCGCAGCTTCGGCATGAAGCCGCTCACCGCCGGCGACGTCGTCGCCACCACCGGCCAGCAGCAGGTGCCGCGCGGCGACATCCCGCCCGAGCTCCGCCAGATGCTGACCGCGCCCGCCTTCGCGCTTCAGGAGATCCGCCTCGTCGTGGTCTCGACATTGCCCAAGGGCATCGTCCATATCGACGCCAATAGCGAGATCGAGCTCCGCCCCGAATATACCGAGGCCAAGGAGAAGCGCCGAGCCAACGTCACCTATGACGATCTCGGCGGCATGGGCTCGACGATCGACCAGCTCCGCGAGATGGTCGAGCTGCCCCTGCGCTATCCCGAAATCTTCGAACGGCTCGGCGTCGACCCGCCCAAGGGCGTGCTTCTGCACGGCCCGCCCGGCACCGGCAAGACCCGGCTGGCGCGCGCCGTGGCGAACGAGAGCGACGCCAATTTCTTCCACATCGCCGGCCCCGAGATCATGGGTTCCGCTTATGGCGAGAGCGAGAAGCGCCTCAGGGAGCTGTTCGAGCAGGCCGCTTTGGCCGCGCCCTCGATCGTCTTCATCGACGAGATCGATTCGATCGCGCCCAAGCGCGGCCAGGTCACCGGCGAGACCGAAAAGCGCCTCGTCGCGCAGCTTCTGTCGCTGCTCGACGGCCTCGAGCCCCGGCAGAACCTCGTCGTCATCGCCGCCACCAACCGGCCGGAGGCGATCGACGAGGCGCTCAGGCGCCCCGGCCGCTTCGACCGCGAGATCGTCATCGGCGTGCCCGACGAGGGGGGCAGGCGCGAGATCCTCGGCATCCACACCCGCGGCATGCCGCTCGCCGAGGGCGTCGACGTCGGCGGCCTCGCCCGCCAGACCTACGGCTTCGTCGGCGCCGATCTGGCGGCTTTGGTCCGCGAGGCGGCGATCGAGGCGATCCGGCGGATCATGCCCAAGCTCAACCTCGAGGAGGGCACGATCCCGCCCGAGGTGCTCGACACGCTCTCGGTCACCCGCAAGGATTTCGAGGAGGCGCTGAAGCGCGTCCAGCCATCGGCGATGCGCGAGGTGATGGTGCAGGCGCCGACGATCGGCTGGGACGATGTCGGCGGCGTCGACGAGGCCCGCGAACGGCTTCGCGAAGGCGTCGAATTGCCTCTGAAGCACCCCGACAGCTTCCGCCGGCTCGGCATCCGCCCGGCCAAGGGCTTCCTGCTCTACGGCCCGCCCGGCACCGGCAAGACCTTGCTCGCCAAGGCTTGCGCGCGGGAAGCGGAGGCGAATTTCATCGCCACAAAATCGTCCGACCTCTTGTCCAAATGGTATGGCGAGAGCGAGCAGCAGATCGCCCGCCTGTTCGCCCGCGCCCGCCAGGTCGCGCCGACGGTGATCTTCATCGACGAGCTCGACAGCCTCGTCCCCGCCCGCGGCGGCGGCCTCGGCGAGCCGCAGGTGACCGAGCGCGTGGTCAATACCATCCTCGCCGAGATGGACGGCCTGGAGGAACTGCAGTCCGTCGTCGTCATCGGCGCCACCAACCGGCCGAACCTGATCGACCCGGCTTTGCTCCGCCCCGGCCGTTTCGACGAACTGATCTACGTGCCCGTCCCCGACGCCGCCGGCCGCCGCCACATCCTCGGCATCCATACCAAGGGGATGCCGCTCGCCGCCGATGTCGATCTCGACCTGCTCGCCGACCGCTCCGAGCGCTTCACCGGCGCCGACCTCGAGGACCTGGTCCGCCGCGCCGGCCTGTTCGCGCTGCGCGGCTCGATCGAGGCGGCCGAGGTGACGATGGCCGAGTTCGAGCGCGCGCTCGGCGAGACCCGCGCCTCGGTCACGCCGGAAATGGAGCTGGAATATGAGAAGATCCAGGACAGCCTGAAGCAGGAGGCGCGCAGCGCCGGCATCGGCTTCATCGCTCCCGGCATGCTGACCTCGCGAGGTCCGAAGGGCTGAAAAGAGGGGTAGTTGAAATAGGGGGACAGCTCCCATTTTCTTTCCTCCCGAAGAGCCGGCCGGCCGCGCGGTGGCATTGCGAGCCGAGTCTCCGCTCGATTGGCCCGGCGCGTTCGGCTAAGGTCGGATTGGGGGCCCTATGACCAACGCCTCTGGCATCATCACCGTCGCCATGGCGATCATCGCCGGCAGCTTCGCGCTGCTCGGCGCCTGGCTGACGAGCAGGAACACGAGCCGATCGGTTCGCCAGAATTGGGAGCTGCAGCAGAGCGAGCGCTGGCGCCAGACGCGAAGCGACCGGCTGGAGGAACTCTATTATTCGATCGACCGCTGGTATCGCGGCGTCAGGGAGATCGGTGCCACCCACGAGGAAGCGCTGTCGGGTCGCGTCTCGCGCGAGGCCGCCGTGTCGCGGCTGGAGTCGCTCCATGCCGATCCGTATCTCGACATATCGCGCGTGACCCAGTTGCTCGAACGTCTACGCCGAGGATCTGAAGTTCTTTTTCACCGACATGATCGATGCGCGAGCGGCCATCCAGTTTTACAGCCGGCACTGGATCGAGGACGAGGCCGATGTCTTTCCGCAGATCGAGGGCGAACGTCGGCGTATCGAGCAGGCGCTGAAGCATGTGACGAGTCGCCTTGCCGCGGAGATCCGCAAGGCGCAGGCGATCAGCCTCGACTGACCCGGACGCGAAAAAGAGAGTGAATGGGGACTGTCCCTATGTATCGGCGGGGGCCGTGGGCCGGAAGCGGAGCGCGGTCCAGGCGGCCAGCGCCAGCATCAGCGCCGCCGTCGCCAGGAAGGGAAGCGCGAGCCCCGCCATGTAGAGCGCGACCCCGGCCGCCGGCCCGGCGACGAAGGCGATGCCGTTCACCGACGTGACCTGCCCGGCCACCTCGTTCTGCTCGCTCGGGCCGACGCTCAGCGAGGCGCCGCTGGTGAAGCCGGGGCGGAACAGGCCGAAGCCGAGCGAGGCGATCGCGAAGCCGATGGCGAGCGGATAGACGCCTTGGGCGAGCCCGGTCATCGCCGATCCCGCGGCGGCGACGGTGGAGCCCCAGAGGACGAGCTGGCGGGGCGTCAGGCCGAGCTGCGGGATCAGCCACCATTGCGCGAACAGGCTCGCCGCCGCGCCGGCCATCAGCACGATCGCGATCCATTGCTGGGCATGGTCGAGCGGCAGGCTCAGCCGGTCGATCACCAGGAAGCCGATCACGCCGAGCAGCACCGCATGGCCATGCCCGCCGATAATGCCGATCAGGTGCCAGGGCAGGACGCGCGGGTCGCGCCAGCGCAGCGGGGAGGGCACGCTCTCCTCCCGCGCGACCCCCGCCCCCGCGCCGCCGATCGCCGGGTAAGCGACGATCTGCCCCTTGGCCTCGCTGCGCGGCGTATCGTCGGGCAAGCGCAGGACGAGCAAAAAGAGCACGATCGCGCCGATCGCGGCGAAGGCGAAGAGCGGCGCCGACAGGCCGAGCGGGGCGACGATGAAGAGCGGCGCGATCGCCGGCCCGATGATCGTCCCGAGCCCGAAGGAGGAAGCGATTGCGGCGAGCGCGTTGGTTCGGTCCGCGCCTTCGGTCCGGGCCGCGATATAGGCCTGGACCGCCGGCGGCGAGGCCGAGCCGAACGTGCCGTAGAGGGTGCGGCCGAGCATGAAGATCGTGAACACCAGCATGCCGCCGGCATGGCCCGCCAGCCCCGCCGCCAGCGCGCCGCCGCAGACCAGCATCGAGACGATGAAGCCGTAGAGCCCGAGCCGCATCAGCGCGCGCCTTCCGCGGCGGTCGGCGCGGCGCGCCCAGACCGGCGCCATCACCACCCAGAGCACCGCCGACAGCGAGAAGGCGACCGCCACCCAGATGTCGGCGACTTCGAGCTCGCGGCCGATCGCGGGCAGCAGCGACTGCATCGCCGTATTGCCCGCCGCGGCGACCAGCATCACCGAGAAAAGCAAAGCGAATCGTTCGCGCGAGAGGCCGAAGCCGTTCATGCGACGACATTCTCCAAGCTTAAACGGGTCGCGGCACAGAGGGGGCAGCGCGCTTGCGGCTTGCCATAAGCGCGGCGATTTGCCAACGCGTCCCCTTCTCCTGAAACATTGGAACTGAGCATGTCGGCATCCTGGGACGAAGCAAGGACAGACAGCCGGCTCGCGCGGGGCGCGGGCGGCGGTCCGCTCTGGCATTTCCTGCGCGGGTTCATCAAGCACCCGGTGATGGTCGGCTCGGTGATCCCGTCGTCCAAGGCCACGATCGACAAGATGCTCGCGCCGGTGGATTGGCAAACCTGCAAATTGTTCGTCGAATACGGGCCGGGGGTCGGCACCTTCACCGAGCATGTCCTCCAGCGCATGGCGCCCGACGCGACCCTGATCGCGATCGACACCAACGAGGATTTCACGAAATATCTGGCCCGCAAGTTCCACGACAGCCGGCTGCGCGCGGTCACCGGCTCGGCCGCGGACGTGCGCGAGATCATTGCCGATTGCGGCTTCGATCACGCCGATTACGTGCTTTCGGGCCTGCCCTTCTCGACCCTGCCGCCCGGCCTCGGACCGAAGATCGCCGAGGAGACCGCGGCGGCGCTGCGCCCGGGCGGCGCCTTCCTCGTCTATCAGTTCAAGGCCAAGGTGCGCGAATATATGGCGCCGTATTTCAAGCGGATCGACAAGGGGTTCGAATGGGCCAACGTCCCGCCCTGCCACCTCTTCTGGGGCTATAAGGACTGAGCTTTCATGGAGTCATGCCGGCGAAAGCCGGGACCCATGAACACTTGGCTCACAGCAAAGGCGAAGGCGCAGGAGATCCGTTCTCCACCTCTCCCGTTCATGGGCCCCGGCTTGCGCCGGGGTGACTCGGTGGGCGCCTCCGCCGGCCGAAGCTGAGCTTTCCGAAATTGAGCCGCCGCGACAAATTGTAATCGGCGGTCGCGACCAGGAAGTAGCCGAACCCCCAGTGCAGGCGGTTCCACCAGGTCATGCTGGCGCGGTGCGCCTCGGGCGTGATCCTCTTGGAACTGGCGACCTCGCCGTCGACGAAGCGCCGCATCATGCCCGCGAAGGCCGGATCCTCGATCCGGAGCATCATCTCCAGGTTGAGGTAGAAGCTGCGCAGATCGAAATTGGCCGATCCGATATGGACGACCCCGTCGATCACGATCAGCTTCGAATGGAGCTTGGTCGGCTGATATTCGTAAATCTCGGCGCCGCGCTTCAGCAGCCGCCAGTAGAAGAAGCGCGCCGCGCCCACCGCCCATTGATGATCGAGCTTCGCCGGCGTCACGAGCCGAAGCCGGCCGCGCCCGGCCACGCCGAACAGCCGGCGCAGCATCGACAGGCTCGGCGCGAAATAAGCGGAGATGATGTCGACCGACTTCGCGTTCATCATGTCGTCCTTGACCGAGCGCGCCCAGGGGCTGAGCCGCCGCGTCGGTCCGCCGAACAGCCAGTGGATCGGGCCGTCGCGGACGCTGTGCTGGCTGAGCATCCGCCGCAAGCGCCGGATCGATGCGCCGGGCATTTCGGCCCATCTGAACAGGGCCTCGAAATAGCGGACCAGGCGTTCGACGCCGGGGCCGTCGACCTCGATCCCGAGGTCGCGCCAGGCGCCGGCTTCGATCGTGCCGAAATAATCGTCGGAGATATTGAACCCGCCGACGATCGCCTTGCGGCCGTCGGCGAGCGCCAGCTTCTGGTGGTTGCGCAACAGATAGCGCCGCCCCCAGCGCGGTACGAAGCGGCAGAAGCGCGCCTGCGCATCCACCAGCGGCTTGAAGAAGCCGGCCGGGGCGTCCGACGCGCCGAAGCCGTCGACCAGCAGCGAGACCCGCACCCCGCGCTCGGCCGCGGCGAGCAGGGCATCGCGCACCCGCCGGCCCGACACGTCGTCTGTCCAGATATAATAGAGGACGCGGAGCGATTCCGCCGCGCCGTCGATAAGCGCGATCAGCGCCTCGAGCCGCGCAGGCCCGTCCGGCAGCAAGGTCAGCCGGTTGCCGCCCACCTCCATCGGCGCGATCTGGTGCTCGGCATCGCTCATCGCGCCCCGCCTAGCCGTATGTCCCGGTGCTGGAAAGGCGCGACGCGGTTGAAGGCCGCGCGCCATGGTTTAGGGTCCGTACTCAATACCCGCAATGGTCGGGATCGCCCGGAGAAGGTCGCCGGCAAGGAGGGCGGCGCGGGCCGGGCTGGTTGCCCGGACAAGCCGTCCGACGTAGCCGGCGGCCTTCTCCGGGCGACCGCGAAGCGGCGGGCGGCTTTTGGGCCAGTGCTACGTCGCAGCGTCGGTCACGATGCGTCAGCATCGCTCCCTCCTCGCTCCTTGCCCTGACCCATGATCGAGGTCGCCGTGTCCCCCGGACACGGCTGCGCAGTCCGGGGGACTGCGCACCTCGATCATTCCGCTCCGTCACGGCCGTTGTGGGTATTGAGTACGGACCCTAGGGAGGGGCGGTGCACGTAACCCGCCTCAGCCTCAGCGATTTCCGCTCCTATCCGGACGCCGTCGTCGCGCCGGGTCCGGGCTTCGTCATCCTCACCGGCGAGAACGGGGCGGGGAAGACCAATGTTCTGGAAGCGGTGTCGCTGCTCTCGCCCGGCCGCGGCCTTAGAGGGGCGGCGTTGCCGGACATGGCGCGGCGGGGCGGCCGCGGCGGGTTCGCCGTCGCCGCCAAACTAGCCCTCCCCCTTGATGGGGGAGGGTTGGGTGGGGGTGGAGTTTCCGAAGAGTCACCGCCCTCCATTGACGTTCACCCCGCCCCAAACCCCTCCCCATCAAGGGGAGGGGCTGCAGAGATCGACATCGGCACCGGGACCGCCCACGCCGCCCCCGACCGCCGCCAGGTCCGCATCGACGGCGCCGGCGCCTCCGCCAACTCGCTGTCGGAATGGCTGTCGGTCCTCTGGCTGACCCCCGCCATGGACCGCCTCTTCGCCGAGGCCGCCGCGGGCCGCCGCCGCTTCCTCGACCGGCTGGTGCTGGCCTCGAGCCCCGGCCACGCCACCCACGCCGCCCGCTACGAAGCGGCGATGCGGGCGCGCAACAAGTTGCTCGGCGAGGCGGGCCCCGACCCGGACTGGCTGACCGCGCTCGAAGCGCGCATGGCCGAGCATGGCGCCGCCATCGCCGAGGCCCGCGCCGCAACGGTCGCCGCACTGGCGGAGCGCCTCGCCGAGGCGCCCGAGGGCCCGTTCGCCCGCGCCGGACTGGCGCTGGCCGGGGGAGACGAGCCGGACCTTGCCCGCGCGCTCGCCGCCGGCCGCGCGCGCGATGCCGCCGCCGGCCGCACCCTGGCCGGCCCGCACCGGACCGATTTCCTGGTCACGCATCTGGGCAAGGATCAGTCCGCGTCGCTCTGCTCGACCGGCGAACAGAAGGCTTTGCTGATCGGCCTCATTCTTGCTCACGCGGACCTCGTCGCGGAGCGCGCGGACCGCCGTCCGATCCTCCTCCTCGACGAGATCGCCGCCCATCTCGATCCGTTGCGCCGCACCGCTTTGTTCGAACGGCTCGGCGCTGCCGGCGGCCAGGTCTGGATGACTGGAACCGAGCCGAATCTGTTCGCGGGAATCGACCGCGACGCGACCCGGCTGGCGGTCAGGGACGGCGTCGTCCGGGCCTGCTGAATCGCCCCTTTTTCCTTGGGTTTCCGTCCCCGATTCCCTATATCCTTTTCATGGCATCCTCCCCCAACGAAAGCAGCTACGGCGCCGATTCCATCAAGGTGCTGAAAGGCCTCGACGCGGTCCGCAAGCGGCCCGGAATGTATATCGGCGACACCGACGACGGATCGGGCCTCCACCACATGGTGTTCGAGGTTTCCGACAATGCGATCGACGAGGCTTTGGCCGGCCATTGCGACCGGATTTTGATCACCCTCAACCCCGACGGTTCGGTTTCCGTCGAGGACAATGGCCGCGGCATCCCGACCGGGATCCACGAGGAGGAAGGGGTCTCGGCCGCCGAGGTCATCATGACCCAGCTCCACGCCGGCGGCAAGTTCGACAACAGCTCCGACGACAATGCCTACAAGGTTTCGGGCGGCCTGCACGGCGTCGGCGTCAGCGTCGTCAACGCGCTGTCCGAGACGCTCGACCTCACCATCTGGCGCGACGGCGAGGAGCATGGGATGCGCTTCCGCCACGGCGACGCCGAAGCGCCCCTCAAGCTCGTCGGTCCGGCGCCGGCGGGGAAGAAGGGGACCAAGGTCACCTTCCTGCCCTCGTCCGAGACGTTCAAGATCACCGAGTTCGATTTCGACACGCTCGAGCACCGGTTCCGCGAGCTCGCCTTCCTCAATTCGGGCGTCCGGCTGGTCCTGACCGACGCTCGGCACGAGGAAGAGAAGAGCGTCGAGCTTTACTACGAGGGCGGCATCTCCGCATTCGTCCGCTATCTCGACCGCGCCAAGACGCCGCTCATCCCCGACCCTATCTCGGTCACCGGCCAGCGCGACGAGGTCGGCATCGAGGTCGCGCTCGAATGGAACGACAGCTATTACGAGCAGGTCCTCGCCTTCACCAACAACATCCCGCAGCGCGACGGCGGCACCCACATGGCCGCCTTCCGCGCCGCTTTGACCCGCACCCTCAACAATTACGCCGACAAGTCCGGCATGATGAAGCGCGAGAAGGTGAGCCTGACCGGCGACGACATGCGCGAAGGCCTCACCGCGATCGTCTCGGTCAAGCTGCCCGATCCCAAATTCTCGAGCCAGACCAAGGACAAACTGGTCAGCTCCGAGGTCCGCCAGCCGCTCGAGAGCCTGATGGCCGACAAGATGGCGGAATGGCTCGAGGAGAATCCCGGCCACTCGCGCACCATCATCCAGAAGATCATCGACGCCGCGGCCGCGCGCGAGGCCGCCCGCAAGGCGCGCGAGGCGAGCCGCAAGAGCGTGATGGGCATCGCCTCTTTGCCCGGCAAGCTCGCCGACTGCCAGGAGCGCGACCCGGCCAAGTCGGAATTGTTCCTCGTCGAGGGCGACAGCGCCGGCGGCTCCGCCAAGCAGGGCCGCAACCGCGAGGTCCAGGCGATCCTGCCGCTCAAGGGCAAGATCCTCAACGTCGAGCGCGCCCGCTTCGACCGGATGCTGTCGTCGAAAGAGGTCGGCACGCTGATCCAGGCGATGGGCACCGGCATCGGCCGCGACGATTTCGACATCGAGAAATTGCGCTACCACAAGGTCATCATCATGACCGACGCCGACGTCGACGGCGCCCACATCCGCACCCTCCTATTGACCTTCTTTTACCGGCAGATGCCGCAGATCATCGAGCGCGGTCACCTCTACATCGCCCAGCCGCCGCTCTACAAAGTCGCCAAGGGCCGCTCCGAGGTCTATCTCAAGGACAATAATGCGCTCGACGATTATCTGATCGACGCCGGCGTCAGTGCGATGGTGCTGGAAACCGCGGAAGGGCCGCGTTCGGGCGACGATCTGCGCGCGCTGGCCGAGCATGCCCGGCGGATGCGGTCGCTGATGGCCTATATCCCGCGCCGCTACGATCCGGCGATGATCGAGGCGCTGGCGCTGTCGGGGTCGCTCGATCCCAAGCTCGGTCCCGCCCAGCGCGCCGACGCCATCGCCCGCGCCGCCGCCTGGCTCAACGCCGGCGACGAGGAAGGCCAGTGGACCGGCGAGATGGGCGCCGACGGCGACTATGTCCTGCGCCGCCTGTGGCGCGGAGTCACCGACCATCACGTCATCGACCACAAGTTCCTGGTCTCGGCCGAAGCGCGCAAGCTGCACGGCCTCGCCATCGGCCAGGCCGAAACCTATGCCGGAGCCTCGCGCCTGGTGTCGCTGAAATCCTCTTCCGTGACGACCGAGGCGGCGGAAGAGGCGGAGGAGAATGAAGGCGGCGCCAGGCGCGAGCTGATTCCGGACCCGCGCGGCAACCTCGTCACCCGCCCGACCCAGCTGCTCGAGGCGATCCTTGCGGCGGGCCGCAAGGGCCTCGCCGTCCAGCGCTACAAGGGCCTCGGCGAGATGAACGCCGACCAGCTCTGGGAAACCACGCTCGACCCGGCGAACCGCGCCTTGCTCCAGGTCGAGGTGGCGCAGGCCAACGTCGCCGACGAGATCTTCACTCGCCTGATGGGCGACGTCGTCGAGCCGCGCCGCGAGTTCATCCAAGAGAATGCGCTCAACGTGGCAAATCTCGACGTCTAACGCCCGGTTTCGCGAGGTGCCCGCCAACCTTTCTCCAGTTGCCCGCGGTTGCGGCGCGGGAACGCGGCTTGTTTTGCCTGTGCGCCCCAAGAGTACCCCCCGCAAGGCTGCGGCCCACGGCATACAATGTGAAAAGACTATGCAGATCTTGATGGAAATCTAAACAGTCAATCTGACCACTTTAAGTTGCTCTCTATATCTGATACGCAAGACTACATAGGTGTGATTCCGAGTCGCGCCTTATTGGTGGTCTGTGTGCTTGCTAATACGCTAAAGGTAGCGAGCGAAACGCTCTCGCTAGTGAAATCATGAGTCGAGTCGCGCTTGTGCGACTCGATGTCGGCCCCGTCATTGGTTGGGCTTACTGTGGCCCAGCGCATCATTGCTGGTGATTTCTGAGACTCAGGGGAGGGAAGGTCATGATCGATCAGAAAATCCGCAATCGCTACGGCGATGTCGTCTTCGTCAACGAAACGAGTCCGGTCGGGATGGTTTCAGCCGACATGGCGGCCATGGCGGGCGGTGCGACCACGACGCAGATCGCGGAGGACTTCCTCAGGGAGAACATAGCCGAGCTCGGTCTCGCCGAAAGTTCGTTTCAAGGCGATGCATCGTTGGCCGGCGCGGCGGCGGACGGTGCGTCCGGGCCGGTGATCTGCTATTCGCATCAGAAGGAGGTCGGCGACACGTCGGTCGTCGTCTACGACCAGTTCGTCATGGACCTGCCAATCTTCGACGCCCGGATCGGCGTCCAGGTCGACGAGCTGGTCAAGGCGGTGAGCGCCGCCCAGTCGTCGATGCACAGCCATGTCGAGGTGGCGAATCCGGAGGCACGCAAATCGCTCGACGAGCCCAAGCCGGTTTCCGACCGCGCACTTCAGAAAGCGCTCGGGATCAGCTTGAAGGACATGTCCGACGGCCGGATCAATCGCCAGGTCGTCTATCGCTACGAATCGGACAAGCGCGTCGAGGAGCCCGTGGACGAGCATCCCGGCTGCTTCGCCGGCCATGCGCCGTACACGCTCGATCTGCCGGCGCTGCCGGAGAAGATCCAGGACGGGACGCACTATGTCGCCAACGAATATCTGTTCCGCGCCGCGAGGCCCGACGAGCCGCCGGTCAACTGGCGGGCGCTGGTCGAGCCGGAGAGCGGCGCCCTCCTCTATATCCGCGCGCTGGTCGCCAATGCGACCGGCAAGGTCTTCGTTCGAGACCCGCAGGTGCAGACCGGCGCGGTCGTCACCGGCGCGTCGACGAATGCCCAGCTCAATCCGTTCGCCAGTTCCGAGACGCTCGCGGGGATCGCTCCGGCCTCGCCGCAGCCGCTCGTCGGCGAATATGTGCGGTTGGCGGAGACGAGCGCGCCGGCGATCGCCGGTCCGCTGGAGATTCCGCCCGCGCCCTTCAACTATAACGCGGCGACCGACCATTTCGCCGCGGTCAACGCTTATTATCACTGCGACAAGCTGTTCCGGACGATGAAGGATTACGGCTTCAACGTGTTCAGCTATTTCGGCGGCACCAGCTTTCCGGTGCCGGTCGATCATTGTGCCCTCGGCAATGCCGTCAATGCCCAGGCGCCCGGCAATGCGACCGGCACCGGCCTCGGCGAGCTGCGCTTCGGCCGGGTGATGGCGGGCCAGCCGGTCGGCATGGCCACGGCGAACGGGGTGGTCTGGCACGAATTCGGCCACGGCCTGCTGTGGGACCACGTCAACTCGCCCAATTTCGGCTTCGCCCATTCGGCGGGCGATGCGCTCGCCTGCATCCTCAACGATCCCGGCTCGCAGGCGCTCGACCGGTTCATGACCTTCCCTTGGGTGACGGCAGGCACGCCGGGCATCGACCGGCGCCATGACCGCGCGGTCTCCGCGGGCTGGGCCTGGTTCGGCCCGCAATACAATACCCAATATAATGGCGAGCAGATACTCTCGACGACGCTGTTCCGCCTCTATCGGTCGATCGGGGGCGATGCCCTCGGCTCGCTGTCGACCCAGACCCGGGCGGCGCAGACCACCGCCTATCTCATCTTCAAGGGGATCGGTCTGCTCAGCTCGACGACGCAATTTCCCGAGGTGTTCGTGACCAATCTCCAGAACGCCGACCTCAACACCGGCAACTTCAAGGGCATACCGGGGGGCGCGCTGCACAAGGTGGTGCGCTGGGCGTTCGAGAAGCAGGGCCTGTTCCAGGCCGCGGCCGCGCCGGGCCAGGGCAACACCGTCAATGGCGTGGGCAACCCGCCCAATGTCGACGTCTATATCAACGACGGCCGAAACGGCGAATATCCCTATCAGTCCAACCACTGGAGCTGCCAGGACATGTGGGTGCGGCGCGCGGCGGACGCCGGCGCAACCCACCAGGAGCCGGTGGTCGGCCAGACCAACTACATGTATGTGCGGGTCAAGAACCGGGGCCTGCAGGCCGCCAACGGCGTCCATGTCGACGCCTATCACGCGTTCCCGGGCTCGGGCCTGACATTTCCGGACGATTGGATGGCGATGGACACGCCGACGCTGCCGGCGGGCGCGCCGATCGCGCCCGGCGGCCAGACGGTCGTCGGCCCGTTCGCCTTCATCGCGCAGCAGGTCGGCCACGAATGCCTGCTCGCCATCGCCCATGCCAATGGCGACAACGGCAACGACACCACGATCACCGGCTCGATTCCCGAGCATCGTTTCGTGCCGTTCGACAACAATATCGGACAGCGCAACGTCCATCCGGTCTTCCCCAAGCCGTACGAGATCATGGAGCGCTTCCGGCGGCACCTGCTGCTGGTCCGCAATCCGTTCAAAAAGCCGGTGGTTTGCGACATTAGACTCCAGCTGCCGCGCTTCCTGGGGCGGCTCGGCTGGAAGATGCGGGTCGCCTCGGCGGGTGGAACCAGGTTCGAGCTGGGGCCGCGAGGCCGCCGCGAGGTCATCCTCTCGATCCAGCCCGGCGAGGATTTTTCGGCCGACATCGCCAAGCGGGCCATCGCTCAGAACGACAACCAGATTCAGCTGCAGACCTACCTGGACGGCGAACTGGTCGGTGGCATGAGCTACGTCCTGTCGTTCGACGCCGAAAGCGGCGAGCGCGTCGACCCGGACAAGAAGCCCGAACCCGAGAAAGCTCCGGAACGGGAGGCGGAACCCGGCCGGTTGCCGGATCGGCGCAGCCCCCGGCTCACTGTCGAGGAGATCCTGAAGGCCGTGCGCGGCGGCGCCGGCGCAGGCGCCGGGCTGCCGGGCCTCGACCGGCCCGTCCGGACGATTCGATTCGAGCTGGACCTCGACGACTAGCCTTCCCGGCGCCGGAACCGCCGCCGCGGTCCCGGCGCCGCCCCGAAGCACCCGGTGCCGGGACGAGGCGGAAAGGCAATGCCATGATCAACCGAATCACCCCGATCAAGCGCGCCGTCGTCATGCTCGACCAGTCGAGCGGGGAGATGCGCTCCGGGGCCGGCTCGCCGGCCGGAATCGACCTGTGGCCGCAGACCGCCGACGCCTTTGCCGTCGCGCAGCGATCGGGCCTCGAAGTCGTCCTGGCGGTCCCGTCCGGCTTCGATCCGGACAGCGTGATGGCGATCGGCGAGACGCTCGGCGTCAGAGTGGTCCCGCTCGCCGCCGAGCTTAGCTTCTCGGGACCAGGCGATGGGCTCGCCGAGCCCGGCGGGGACGGTCCCGCGACCGCGCTGGTATCGGCGGACCGCCGGCTGCGCGGCGAGGCGGCGCGCGCCGCGATGCAGCCGGCGCCGCACGTGGCGCTGTTGCCGATGATGATGCGCGGCGAGGCGCCGGAGGCGGTGCGGCTCGTCGGACCCAGGGAGGTGCTGGCGCGGCTGGCGCTCAAGCACAGGATGGTGCCGATGCACTTCCAGCCGGCTGCGGGCCAGGATTGGGCGCTGATCGCGCTGGCCGATGCCGGCGCGATCGCGGCCGCCGTCCTGGCCGGCGTCCAGCTCAACGCCTTGCCGTTCGACGCGATAACCGACGATCTGGCGTGGGTCCGCATCGACGAGGATTCGCCGGCGGCGCGCGAAGCCCTGGCGGCGCGCAGGATCCTCTATGCCGAAGCCGGTCAGGTGCTGATCGCGCTCGCGCCGGATGAGGATACAGAGGCGCTGCAGGTTCACGGCGCGCACGGCCACACCGAGTTGCTCGCGCCCTCGCCGGAGCTGCTGGGCGCCGCGGTCACCGACAGCCTGTCGTACGACGCCGTCGCTCCCCAGTCGCTGCCCGAGGATATTTTCGAGCGGGTGAAGCTGCCGGCCCTCGACATCGCCCGCATCTTCCGCCCATCCTGCGCGACGCTGACGTTGAGCTATGGCGCCGACCTTGACCGCTATACTGGGGTGACCGCGCTCGACGCCAACGGCCCGATCGTGTCGCGTCACACAGCCCACCCCGACAACAAGCGCGCCGAAGCCCAGCTGCTCGCCGACCTGCGCGCGATCGGCTATTGCGCCTATCGCCACGACTTCACCCATGCCGGGAAGACCCATTCGAACATCATCGCCGACCTGCCCGGCACCGGCAGCTTCCGAATCCGTCCCGATATTCTCGCGCGCTATCTGGAGATTCTGCGCAAGACGCCGCCGCCGAAGCCGCTGGCGCCGTGGGCATCCGAAATGCCCGAGCTCGCCCAATCCGGATGGCTCGACGAAATCGGCCGCGGCAGGATCGACGACCGCGAGTTGCGCCGCCGCATCGAGGAGGTGTTGCGGCTTCGTCCATGGTACCCTTGGTGGCGGCCGCTTTGTCCCGTCGCCGGATTCGGCGCCGATCTGGTCATCGTCGGATGCCATCTCGATTCCACCGCCGGGTCCGAGCCGGGCTATACCGCCGCGACCGATCCGGCGCCTGGGCGCGACGACGACGGCTCGGGCCTGGCCGGCGTGCTGACCCTGGCGCGGCACCTGTGGAACAGCCGGGGCAGGCTTCGCCATACCGTTCGCTTCTGCTTCTTCAACGCCGAGGAATCGGGGCTGGTCGGCTCCAAGGCCTATGCAGCGAAGCTGAAGGCGCTGGGCGCGCCGATCCGGGCAGTGGTCTGCATGGACATGATCGGGCACAATTCCGACCAGAACCGGATATTCGAGCTCCATGTTGGCCATACCGATCCGGCGGTGCGCGACCTCAGCGTACCGCTCGCCGCCCCGATCGCCCAGGCCGCCGCCGCTTATGGTCAGCTGGCTCCGGCGCAGGTCTATTCCGGGACGAGCTGGAGCGGCGCGCCGAACAGGAGCGTCTTTGACGGCGCGATCAATCGATCGGATCACGCCGCCTTTCAGCAGCAGGGTTATCCGGCGGTGCTGGTCAGCGAGGACTTTTTCGCCAACCTCGCCAGCGAGCCCGCCTCGGATCCGAATCCGAACTATCACCGCGCCGCCGACACCTTCGTCGACCTGGCCTATGCGCGGGACATCGTCTGCGCGGTCGCCCAGGCGGTGGTCGGCTGGGCGCGCTAGCCCGCGGCGCGCGCCGGCTTGCCGGCAGCCGGGCGCGCTGATAGCGCGCGGACCATGCGCCATGCCGGCCAATGCCATTGCGGCGCGATCCGCATCGAATTCGACACGGACCAGCCGCTTGCGCCGCGCGCCTGCCAGTGCGGCTTCTGCCGCAAGCACGGCGCGCGAACGATCAGCGATCCGGACGGATCGGCGGTGCTGGTCCTGGACGGCGAGGCGATCCGCTACCGCTTCGCCTCGAAGGCCGCCGACTATATCTTGTGCCGCAAATGCGGCGTCTATCTCGGCGCGGTCTCGCAGATCGGCGGCGGCACCTACGCAACCCTCAACCTCAACGCCTTCGACGACCCGCGCCTCGATTTGGCCGCCGAGCCCGTCTCCTATGACGGCGAGAGCGCGGCGGCGAAGGGGGATCGCCGCCGCGCCCGATGGACGCCCGCCCGCTTCGGCTGACGCCTATTTGTCGCCGCCGGCGTCGGCGAAGCGGTGGCGCTGGGCGAGCTCGGTGAGGCCGATAAACTCGCGGCGCCAGTAATTGCCGCCGGCGCCGGCGAGCCGCCGCGCGTCGGCGAAGGTGAAGCCGTTGAGGCGCGTGTCGCCGCGCAGCAGCTGACCGTAGGCGGCGACCGCGGCGGCGAAGGCGGTGTCGCCCCGCGCCGGCCGGGCATCGGCGATCAGGCCGGCGCCGACCCATTGCTCGATCAGCCGCGACTGGCTCTCGCCGGGCAGCTTGTAGCGCAGACGCAGGTGCGCCATCTGCCCGGCCCGGCCGCCCGTCTCGGCCGTTTCGCGCCGATTGGCGGCGAATGCGCGCTGCGGCAGCCAGCCGCGCGCGTCGACCGGGACCACCTCGTAGAGCGCGGTCACCTGGTGGCCGGCGCCGATCTCGCCGGCGTCGACTTGGTCGTTGTCGAAATCCTCCTCGCGCAGCGCCCGGTTCTCATAGCCGATCAGCCGGTACTCGCGGACATGGACCGGGTTGAACTCGACCTGGATCTTCACGTCGTGGGCGATGGTGAACAGGGTCGAGGCGAGCTCGTCGTCGAGCACCTTCTGCGCCTCGCGCGGCGAATCGATATAGGAATAATTGCCGTTCCCGTGGTCGGCGATCTGCTCCATCATCGCTTCGTTATAATTGCCGGTGCCGAAGCCCAATGTGGTCAGGGTGATGCCGGCCTCGCGTTCGCGCTCGACCATGTCGACCAGCGACTCGTTGTTGGTGATGCCGACGTTGAAGTCGCCGTCGGTGGCGAGGATGACGCGGTTGATCCCTCCCTCGATCATCGATCGGCGCGCGACATTGTAGGCGAGCTGAATGCCGGCGCCCCCGGCGGTCGAGCCGCCGGCCTGCAGGTTCTTCAGTGATTCGACGATCGCGTCGCGGCTCGAAGTCGGCTCGAGCACGATCCCCGCGGCGCCGGCATAGACGACGATCGCCACCCGGTCGCGCGGGTTGAGGCGGTCGGCGAGCAGAGCCAGCGAGCATTGGACGAGCGGCAGCTTGTCGCGTTCGCCCATCGATCCCGACACGTCGACCAGGAAGACGAGGTTCGCCGCCGGCCGGGCGCGCCTCGGCAGATCGTAGCCGCGCAGGCCCACGCGCAACAGCCGCGTCTCCCGGTTCCACGGCGTCACGCTCATGTCGGTCGACACGCTGAACGGCCGCGACCGATCCTGCGGCGCCGGATAATCGTAGCGGAAATAGTTGAGCATCTCCTCGGTGCGGACCGCGGCCTGGGGCGGCATCGTGCCCGCGTTCAGCATCCGGCGGACATTGGCGTAGGAGCCGGTGTCGACGTCGATCGAGAAGGTCGAGACCGGCGCGTCGGCGACGGCCTGCACCGCGGCGACCTCGGTGCCGTCATAGCGCTCGCGATTGTCGGGCGAGGGCACATAGCGCGACGTCGTGCCGCCGACCACGGTGACCGGCGACACGCTTTGCAGGTTGGGCTGGCGAATCCGCTGCCCGGTGACCGCGACCGACTGCTCCTGCGCCGACATTGGCGGCGGCGGCGGGGGCGGAGGCGGCGGGGGCGGCGGCGCATAAGTGGGCGGCGGCACCGAAGGCGAGATGCGCTGGCCGGAGGCCATCGGCCGGCCCGGACCGCGCCCACGGCCGGCGCGGTCGAAATCGCCCTCGTCGAAAGCGCTGAGGAAGGGCGCGCAACGCGCGTCCGGATCTCCGACCGGGGCGAGGCGGGCGCCGCGCTGCATCGCGGCGGGCGCCGGCGCGATCGGGGTGGGCGGAAGCCCGGTCAGGATCAGGGCCGTCATCGAAAGCAAGCCGAAAGCGCGCATGTCCACCCTCCTCGAACGGTAACAATGTGACATTATCACATGCACGGGGCTGAATGGAATATGAATTAGGCCGCGCGGCTGCTTGCCCTGGCTTGCGGCGGGAACCGCACCAGCTGCGCCGCGGCGAGTCAGCCGCCCCGCAGCGCGCGCTGGATTCGGGTCCGGTCGATGAGGCCGAGCCGGCCCGCGCGGAAGCGGGCGAGCAGCGCCGGATCGAGCCGGTAGAGTCGCTCGACCAAAGCGCGCCGGTCGGCGGGATTGGTGTCGGCGACCGCCGCGGTCACCGAGCGAAGGAACTCCCGCTGCTTCCAGAGCCGCTTGGCCTCGCTCTCGAACAGATCGTGGAGCGCGGCGCCCGAAAAGCCCCGCTGGTCGGCGAGCAACAGCGCCATCCGCGCCGCGTCGGCCACCGTCTGGCCGGTCGCCGGATGGACGAAGCCGCCGCGCAGGCCGAGCTTGGCGACCCGCGCTCCGCCCAGCCGCCAGAAAGCGGCGAAATCGCCGCCGACCGGCAGCGGCCGGGCGCCGGACCGCTCGGCCGCCACCGTCCGCCTTTGCCAGCCGCGCGCGGCGACATAGGCGTCGAGCCTGGCGCCGGCGCCGTCGTCGCGCTGGGCCCGCTCCGATACGGTGACGTCGGCGACGAGCAGCCGTTCGTCGGACAGCGGGATGCACTGGACGAACCGGAAGCCGCCGGCCTGGTCGACGGTGGCGTCGATCAGCACCGGCCGGTCGACCCGGTGCGGCGCGCGGAACCGATAGTCGCGCTCGAACCGCGCCTCGTAGATGAGATCAAGCGTCGAATGCGGGGCGGCGCCGCGCGCGTCGATGGCGCCTTCGGCCTTGATCGTCTCGCCGCCGTCGAGCACGAGCGCGTCCTCGCGCACCGCGACGACCTTGGTGCCCAACCGGTATTGCTTGGGCTTGAGCGCGGCGACCATCTCGGAGTGCAGGTCGGCGGCGCCGAAGCCGCTCTGCTCGGCTTTCAACTTGCGGCTGAAGCCGGGAAAGGCGACGTAATAGCCCGGCCAGCGGTCGACGATCACCGGGCCCAGCAGGTCGCGGCCGTCATCGTCGAGCTCCGCATCGGCGAACAGGCAATAGCCTTCGCCGCCGAACGTCTCGCGCTCCTCCACGATCAGCACCGGCACTTCGGGGCGGAAGCGCGCCATCGCCAGAGCGGCGAGGCATCCGGCCAGCCCGCCGCCCGCGATCAGGATGCCGTCTCGTTTCCCCCGCGCCATAAGCGCCCGCCTTTACCGCAATCGCCCGCTACTCCGCCACGCCCCCGCCGCGACAGGTTCATTTTGGGACTGTCGCGGGCCCGCGCCCCCGCTTATAAGCACAAAGCGTGAACGATCCGCCCGCCGATCCGCCGCCGGTCCGCAAGATCATCCATATCGATATGGATGCCTTCTACGCGTCGGTCGAGCAGCGCGACAATCCGGAGCTCAGGGGCAAGCCGGTCGCGGTCGGCGGCGGGGTGCGCGGCGTCGTCGCGGCGGCGAGCTACGAGGCGCGCAGATACGGCGTCCACTCGGCGATGCCTTCGGTGACGGCGAAACGCCGTTGCCCCGAGCTCGTCTTCGTCAAGCCGCGCTTCGACGCCTATCGCGAAGTCTCGCTCCGGATCCGCGCCATCTTCGCCGATTACACGCCGCTGGTCGAGCCGTTGAGCCTCGACGAGGCCTATCTCGACGTCACCGAGGATTTAAAGGGGATCGGCATCGCCACCGCGATCGCCGCGGAAATCCGCGCCCGGATCCGCGCCGAAACCGGCCTCACCGCCTCGGCCGGCGTCTCCTACAACAAGTTCCTCGCCAAGCTCGCCAGCGATCAGAACAAGCCCGACGGCCTCTGCGTCATCCCGCCCGCCAAAGGCGAGGCCTTCGTCGCCGCGCTCCCGGTCAAGCGCTTCCACGGAGTCGGCCCGAAGACCGCCGGGAAGATGGCGGGGCTCGGCATCGTCACCGGCGCCGACCTCCGCGCCCAGAGCCTCGCCTTCCTGGCCCACCATTTCGGCAGCTCGGGCGACTATTATTACAACCTCGCCCGCGGCATCTGCCACCGCCAGGTCAAGCCAAACCGCCCCTACAAATCGATCGGCGCCGAGGACACGTTCATGACCGATTTGACCGACGAAGCGGCCATGGCCGCCGAGCTCGACCGGATCAGCCAAACCGTCTGGCGCCGAATCGCCGAAAAGGAGATTGCCGGGCGCACCGTCACCCTCAAGGTCAAATATCAGGACTTCCGAATCGTTACCCGCGCCCGCAGCCTCGACCGCGCCGTGGCGGACCGCGGGGAGTTCCTTGAGATCGGCCGCGCCCTGCTCCACGGGCTGATGCCGGCGCCGAAAGGCATCCGCCTGCTCGGCCTCACTTTGTCCAACCTCAGCGAAGGCGGCGCGCCCGAACCGGGAAAGCGCGACCCGGAACTGGAGCTTCCCCTCTGATGTGCAACGATTACCGGCTGCTCGAACGCGTGCCCGCCGAGGATGTCTTTGCGGGTTTCGGAATGACACTCGCTTACCCCGAGGGCATCCCCAATTTCGAGCCGCGCGAGGACGTTCGGATCACCGACCGCGCGCCGATCGTCCGCGCCGTTTCCGGGCGGCCCGGCGCCGTCGAGCTCGTCCAGCGCCGCTGGAGCTGGCCCGGCCCCGGCGGCAAGCCGGTCTACAACTTCCGCTCCGAGGGCCGCGAGTTCGATCGCGGGCGCTGCCTGATCCTCGCCGACGGCTTCTACGAATTCACGCCGCACAGCGACCCCAGGAGCAAGCGCAAGCATAAATGGCTGTTCACGCTCGCCGGCGAGCCTTGGTTCGGCATTGCCGGCCTGTGGCGCGACGACGCCGCGGTCGGCGAGGCCTTCACCATGCTGACCCGCGCGCCCGGCCCGGACGTCGCGCCTTATCATGACCGCCAGATCGTCGTCCTCGCCCGCGGCGACTGGGCGCGCTGGCTCGATCCGGCAACAAGGTCCGCGGAGCTGCTGAAGCCGCTGCCGGCGGGGAGTTTCGACGTCGGGCAGATCGCCTGAGCCCGTCCTTCCAGCGCCCAGCGGCCGTGCACGACATGCCGGGACCAGCCGACGAGACTTTCGATCAGCACGAACTCTTCCACCAGCCAGCTGACCGCATCGGCCGCTTCGCAAAACGGCGGTCCGCCCCGATAGCGCAGGGTCAGGTGCGGGCTGAACCGTGCGCCTTGGCGCGCCGTCACGCCGGCGGCGGCCATCGTGCCGGCGAGCTGCCGCTGGAAGCGGTCAAGCGCCGGCACGCTTTCGCTCGGCCGCAGCACCACCGCGTGGCGGCTGCCGCTCAGCTGGTCGAAGACGATGCGGAAGGGCGCGGCCGCCACGGCGCCGCCGATCCCCAGCATCCGATCGACCAGCGCCGCCGGATGATACGGCCAATCGTCGAGAATGTTGAGCGTGACATGCAGCCGCGCCGCCAGGCCGAGCCCGCCATGGCAGCGGCGGATGTAGGCGGCCGCCGCCGCCGGCGGTCGGAGCGCGAAGAAGAGGCGGTGGAGCGGCTGGCACGGCATGAGGCGACTCGGCCCATATTAGTTCATGCTATGTTCTCTGCTTCCGGCGAGGTCGAGTCCGATTTGCGCCTTCCACTGCCGCGGCCAGGCGCCTATGACCATCTTCATTCCCCGGGGGACCGCGCTCGAGCGGTTGAGATTTGGCTGAAGCCATGACCCGCCGAACCTGATCCGGCTGACACCGGCGTAGGGAGGGAGCGCGGTCTTTCCGTCTCCGTCCCGCACAAGGAGACGAGAGACATGGCCGATATCCCTGCCCTGAACGAAGGCTCCCCTGAGCTTGTCGAACGGGTCGAAGGGCCCGCCCGCACCGGGCTCCCCCCCGCGGGCAGCGCAATAGGCGTGACCACCGGCCCGATCCGCGGCAGCCGCAAGATCCATGTCGGCGCGCTCGGGGTCGCGATGCGCGAGATCGACCTCGAGCCCTCGTCCGGCGAGGCGCCGTTGCGCGTCTACGATTGCTCGGGTCCCTATACCGACCCGGAGGCCAGGATCGACATCATGGCCGGGCTCCCCGAGGTCCGCCGCGACTGGATCCGGGCCCGCGGCGATGTCGAGGAGGTGCTCCAGCGCGAAATCCGCCCCGAGGATAACGGCCAGCTCGGCCCCGACCGTTCGGGCGGCGTCCAGGCCTTCCCCAACGTCCGCAAGAAGGTGCTGCGCGCCAAGCCCGGGGCGAACGTGTCACAGATGCACTATGCCCGCAAAGGCATCGTCACGCCTGAGATGGAATATGTCGCGGAGCGCGAGAATCTCGGCCGCGAGCAGATGCCGGCCCAGGCACGTGACGGCCAGGATTTCGGCGCCGCCATCCCGGATTACGTTACCCCCGAATTCGTACGCGATGAAGTCGCGCGGGGCCGCGCGATCATCCCCTCCAACATCAACCACCCCGAATCCGAGCCGATGGCGATCGGCCGCAATTTCCTGGTCAAGATCAACGCCAATATCGGCAACAGCGCGGTCGCCTCCGACGTCGCCGCGGAAGTCGACAAGATGGTCTGGGCGATAAGGTGGGGCGCCGACACGGTGATGGACCTTTCCACCGGCCGCAACATCCACGACACCCGCGAATGGATCGTCCGCAACAGTCCGGTGCCGATCGGGACAGTCCCCATCTACCAGGCACTGGAGAAAGTCGGCGGCGTCGCCGAGGAGCTGAGCTGGGAGATCTACCGCGACACTTTGATCGAGCAGGCCGAGCAGGGCGTCGACTATTTCACCATCCACGCCGGCGTCCGCCTGCCCTACATTCCGATGACCGCGAAGCGCGTCACCGGCATCGTCTCCAGAGGCGGCTCGATCATGGCGAAATGGTGCCTCAGCCACCACAAGGAGAGCTTCCTCTACACCCGCTTCGAGGAGATATGCGAGATCATGAAGGCGTACGACATCGCCTTCAGCCTCGGCGACGGCCTGCGCCCCGGCTCGATCGCCGACGCCAATGACGAAGCCCAGTTCGCCGAGCTCGCCACTTTGGGCGAGCTGACCCGGATCGCCTGGCAGCACGACGTCCAGGTGATGATCGAGGGGCCCGGCCATGTGCCGATGCACAAGATCAAGGCGAACATGGACAAGCAGCTCGAGGCCTGCGGCGAGGCGCCCTTCTACACATTGGGCCCGCTCGCAACCGACATCGCGCCGGGCTACGACCACATCACCTCGGCGATCGGCGCGGCGATGATCGGCTGGTTCGGCACGGCGATGCTCTGCTACGTCACCCCCAAGGAGCATCTCGGCCTCCCCGACCGCGACGACGTCAAGGTCGGCGTCGTCACCTACAAGCTCGCCGCCCACGCCGCGGACCTGGCGAAAGGTCATCCGGCCGCCAAGATGCGCGACGATGCCCTGTCCCGCGCGAGGTTCGAATTCCGCTGGCGAGACCAGTTCAACCTCAGCCTCGACCCCGACACCGCCGAACAATATCACGACCAGACCCTCCCGGCCGAAGGCGCCAAGACCGCCCACTTCTGCTCGATGTGCGGCCCCAAATTCTGCTCGATGAAGATCACGCAGGAAGTTCGTGAATTTGCTGCCAGCAGGGCAGCAAATAGCCTGTATCCGGGGGATACAGGCGATCACGAACTTGAGGGACTTGCGGCGAAGCAGACCCAATCGGCAGATAGCTTCCTCGCAGCCTCCACTCTCACCGTTCGCCCTGAGCCTGTCGAAGGGCTGTCCTTCACTTCAAATGCGGGAGGCGGACAAGATGGGGCTTCGACAAGTTCAGCCCGAACGGACGAGGAGATCGCGGAAGCCGGCATGGCCGAAATGAGCGAGAAATTCCGCAAGGAAGGCGGCGAGATCTATCTTCCCGCCGCCACTCGCCTGGAATGAGGGACCGAGACGCTAGTTCTTCTTCTTCACTTCGATCGTCAGCGGAGCCGATTCCTGGCCGTTGACCCTGGCCCTGATCGATATGGTCTTCTTGGACATGACCGGTCTGGTGCCGAGAAAGCCGTCATATTCGGCGGAGGTCGCCTGATAGGGAATGGTAAAATGGCTGTTGGCGACCCATCGTCCCACCTTCGGATTATGCGGGTCGTCGATCAGTAAGGTGACCAGCTGGCCGCCGGGGCCTGCCGGCTTGTCGAGCACGACCCTCACCTTGGGCCGTCGGTCATGATCGTCGCCGACGATCTCACAGGGTGAGTTCTCCCCGACCAGGCTCGCGGCGACCATCGATACGCAAGGCGCGTTGTTCGCAGCGTTCGAGAAGTCGAGCCACACGTCGTCGGAATATTCTGTAAAAACAGGGGCATAACTATAGTCGCATTTTATCCGGAACTTGGCCGCCGTTTGAGTAAGGGCCAGTGGGTATAAGAAATAGGTTTGGCCGTTCAGCAGGAAATAGACCTCCCCGCCATAATTGGTGCCTAGATATTGCGAAACTGCGCCCGATTCGATGTGCCAGCTGCACCACTGCTTTGAGCCGCCGGTAAAGGTGGCCCGAAATTCCTTGTTGCAATACCAGCCAAGCGGGACGTTGCCGCTGGGAATGACGGTAATCGGGGACGCCTGGGCGGAAGCAGCTTTCGCGGCCGCCGCTTGGCCCTGCGAGCCCCCTGCCACACGCAGCTTTGCAACGTTGCCAGCCGGCAGGGCGACATCGCCGCCAGAAGGCGTGTTGGCGAGTGGAACCTGCGCATGCATTAGCCCGGACTTGGGAAATAGCACGGATTTAGGAAGCGTCGCCCGGATGATGGCGTCGATCTGCTTCTTTTCGGCCGGGATATCGTTGCGCAGGTAAGGCGGCATGAACTGGGTGGCTTTAGATTTGCCATCAGGTTTAGACATCTTCCCCCTCCGGAGTAACAAGCTATAATTATTACTCTTGTTTCCATCGGAAATCAATTCAAGCTGATGAGAGAATGATCTCAAGCATTGTCATGACGTGGATTAGCTTGAATAAATAATATGTTGGGTGGATGTAATTTTCTCTGGAGTCGCTTCGGCCGGATTCAGGCGCCTCTACAGGTGCGAGACATTTTACCGGTGGCGGCGGTTGCAGGCCGACTGTGCGGTCTATTGTCTTTTCGCTGGCATCCGCGCAATCAAGCTGCCGAGTCGCTCGCCCGCATGTGCGGATGTTTCGGCAAGGACCCTGCCTCAGCCTCGATCGGGGAATGGCCGGGATGGGCAGCGAGGACCCCCGCGACGATGCGTTTCCGCCGACATACTGACACCGGCATCCGCGCCTGAAGCGCGGACCATTCACCCCTCCCGCAAAATCTTCTCCATCTTCTTCCCCCGGGACAGTTCGTCGATCAGCTTGTCGAGGTAGCGGATCTCGCGCATCAGCGGGTCTTCGATATCCTCAACCCTGATGCCGCAGATCACGCCCGTGATCGCGCCTCTCGCCGGGTTCAGCCGAGGGGCCTTGGCGAAGAAGCTCTCGAAATCGGTGCCCGCGGCCAGCTCGGCCTCCAATTCGTCCGGGCCATAGCCGGTCAGCCACCCGATGATTTCATCGACCTCCGCCTTCGTCCGCCCCTTCTTCTCGGCCTTGGCGACATAGTGCGGATACACGCTGGCGAAACTTGTCGTGTAGATGCGATGTTTGGCCACGGTCCGTCTGCTTCCGGTCGATCGGGATCGGGGGAATCCTAAGCGAAATCGGGAGGAGCGGCCAGATCATGCCAACACCCGCCGACACGTCCACCTTATCCCACGGCGCCCGCGCCGATCTGAAACCGGGAGACCTGACCGGGGCCGACTACTGCTCCAACCACGGCAAGCGGAAGCAGGCGTCCTGGGTCTATCTGACCGGCACCCTCGACGCGGCCGTCTGGGGCACCGATCTGGCCGCCGGCGACGGCCCCGGCAGGATCTGCATCGTGGAGCCGACCGGCCCGATCGTGGATGGCCTCGCCTCCTCGCTGGAGAACCTCGCCCGCTGCGTGGAATGACGCCGGCTCACTCCGCCCGCCGCGCGCTGACGATCCGTACCGGCGCAGCGATCATCTGCCCGCGCATCGCGCCGCGCCCGGCATTGGGCACCGTCTCCGCGGCGAGGATTCGGCGGACCGTGGCCATGCCCTCAACCACCCGGCCGAAAGCGGCGAAGCCCGTATCGTCGCCATCCGCGTCCATCGAGGGCATCGCGCCGACGGTGATGAAGAACTCCCCCATCGCTCCGGCGCCCTCCGCGTTGCGCGCCATCGAGATCGCGCCGTCGACGTGCCTGAGCCCCGTCCGGCTGGTCGGCTCGTGCGCGATCGGCGGCAGCATGCGGCGGTAGTTGCGGCGGATGCCGCCCTGGATGAAGCCGCGCCGCTCGGCATTGCGGGTGCGCGCTGCGCGGTAGAAGAAGGTGCCGTCGAACCGGCGCTGGTCGACATAGGCCAGGAAGTTCGCGGTCGTGACCGGCGCGCGCCGTCCGTCCAGCTCGACGGTGATCGCCCCTTCCTCCGTCTCGAGCCGGACCCGGGCGCGGTCCGGCACCGGCGCGGGCGGCGGGGGCGCGGAGGCGTCCCGGGCCGGGGACGATGCGTTGGCGACGGCCGGGCCGTCCGCCGGCGCCTCGCCGCCGCATCCGGCGACGGTCAGCAAAAGCAAAGCGAGGCAGGCGAGCGGGCGAATCATCCGCGGCGATTGTAAGCCTTGATCCTGCCGAACTGAATTGGGATAGCGACTCATGGATGGCGACCGATCTGTCGCGCTCTTCTCCTACGGCACGCTGCAGCAGCCGGAGGTGCAGCGCGCCACCTTCGGCCGCCCGCTGACAGGGCGGCCCGACGCGCTTGCCGGCTTCATTCTGGCGCCGCTGACGATCACCGATCCGCGGGTGATCGCGACCAGCGGCGCCGCCGTCCATAGCATCGCCCGCCGCACCGGCGATCCGGCCGACCTGGTGCCGGGCGTCGTCTTCGCCATCACCCCCGCCGAGCTGGCGGCGGCGGACGCCTATGAAGTCGACGCCTATGCGCGCGTCGAGGTCGCGCTCGCCTCCGGCGTCAGAGCCTTCGTCTATGTCGGTCCCGACGCCTGACGGGCGCCCCGGCCGCGACCGGGACGTCCGCTGGCGCGCCGCGCCTAGTCGCGCGGGTCGCGGTGGACTCGAAGCACGGTGTTGGTGCGCGCGTCGATCTCGTAGACGTTGCGGCCGTCCCAGCGATAATAGGCGCCGTCGCGGTCGCGGTACATGCGCCGGTACTGGTAGGGCACCGGATCGAGATCGAAGCCCACCCGATCGCCGACGACGAAGCAGTCGCGGTCGCCGATCAGCCGCTCGATCAGGCCGCCGCGGCGTTCGCAGACGACCGTCGCCTCCTCATAGGGCCCGCCGCGGCCGTAATAGCGGCGGTCGTCGTCGTCATAATCGGCCCAGCGGTCGTAGCGGTCATAGCTGCCGCCGTCGGCGACGCGGATCCGGTCGCGCACGAGGCGCAGCCGCCGCTGCAGCTGGTCGCGCTCGGTCCGATTGAGGCCGTCAATGCTCAAACGGTCTTCCCAGAGGTCGATCCCGGCGAGCTCCCGGCGCAGATTGCCCGCCTCGCGGCGGTCGATCCTGCCGTTGCGCACGCCGGCGTCGATCCGCGCCTCGAGTGCGTCGACGCGCGCTTCGAACGAGGTGTCGGCGCCATATTCGGCCGGGTAGCGGTCGCGATATTGGGCGGCGGCGGGCATTGCCGCGCACAGCGCCGAAACCGCGGTGATCGCAAAAAGGGTCTTCTTCATATCACTCACTCCAAACTACGCCCCGTCGCCTGGATTCGTTAAACGCGCGGGATGGCTTAGCGTTTCCGCCATGCGGCGGCTCTCCGCCGGCCGCCGCGCCTATTGGCAAGGCGCGCGCGACGGGGCAGTATCGCGGCGGGAGGCGAATCACTATGTCCCGGCGGCGAAAAGCGGCGAGCGGCAAGGGGATAGGCATGGCAGCCTGGCTGGCGGGCCTGTGGGCGGCCGCCGGGTCGAGCGCGGCCGCGGCGCAGGGCTCGCTCGCCGACCCGGCGGGTTCGGGCGTGATCGTCTCGGCAGTGCGCTGGCTCGAGGGGACGTTGCTCGGCACGATCGCCACCGTGGTCGCGGTGATCGCGGTCGCCTCGGTCGGCTTCCTGATGCTCACCGGCCGGATCAACTGGCGCTACGGCGCGACCGTCATCCTCGGCTGCTTCATCCTGTTCGGAGCGGCCAGCATCGTCGCCGGCATCCAGTCGACCGCCAGCCTGGGGCGCTAGTCCATGAACGGGCTGGAACGCGACCAATTGTTCGTTGCGCTGACGCGGCCGCAGATGTTCGCCGGCGTCACCTACAGCTTCTTCATCGCCAATGCGGTGATCGCGACCGAATTGTTCCTCATCTTCCGTTCCGCCTGGGTGCTGCTCGCCGCCCTGGTGATCCATGCGATCGGCGCGGTGCTCTGCGTGCGCGAGCCGCGCTTCTTCGATCTCTGGCTGACCCGGGTCGGTCGCTGCCCGCGGGTCAAGAACCACGCGATCTGGCGATGCAACTCCTACCGGCCCTGACCCGGGACGCGCGCGTCGTCGCGCGCGAATTGCCGGCCGGCAAGCACCTCCCTTACGCGCGCCACGTCGACGACCATACGATCGAGACCCGCGACGGCATGCTGATGCAGGTCATCTACCTGCGCGGCCTGCTGTTCGAGACCGCCGACAGCGAGGAGATCAACTATCGCAAGCGGCTCCGGGACGCGATGCTGCAGGCGATCGGCTCGTCCCGCTTCGCGCTCTACCACCATGTCGTCCGCCGCCGGATCGACGCCGCTTTGTCATCCGACCATCCCGACGCCTTCTCCCGCGAGCTCGACTCGATGTGGCGGCAGCGGCTGTCGACCAAGCGGCTCTACGTCAACGATCTGTTCCTGACGCTGATCCGGCGGCCGCTGCAGGGGCGGGTCGGTGCCTTCGACCGGCTCGGGGCCCTGTTCGGGCGGTCCGGCATCGAGGACAATGCGGGCGCGGCTTACGAAGTCCGCCAGCTCGACGTCGCGCGCGACGCGATGCTGGCCGCGCTCGGCAGCTACGGGCCGCGGCTGCTCGGCGTCTACGAGACGCCGCAGGGGCCCTGCTCGGAACCGCTCGAATTCCTCTCCACCCTCTACAATGGCGAGATGCGGCCGGTGCTGATGCCGATGCAGGACCTGGGCGGCTACCTGCCCTACCGGCGGATCAGCTTCGGGCAGGAAACGGTCGAGCTCGGCCCCAGCGCGAATCTGGAGCGCGGCTTCGTCGGCATGGTCTCGATCAAGGACTATCCCGGCCAGACCGCGCCGGGCATGCTCGACGAATTGCTGCGCCTGCCCTTCGAGCTCACCGTCTCGCAGAGCTTCGGCTTCGTCGACCGGCAGGCGGCGCTTGGGCGGATGAACCTGGCGCTCCGCCGGATGCGCTCGGCCGAGGACGAGGCGGTCAGCCTGCGCGCCGACCTTTCGAGCGCCAAGGACGAGGTCGCCGCCGGCCGCGCCGGCTTCGGCGAGCATCATATGACGATCGCGATCCGCGGCGACAGCCCGGGCGAGGTCGACGACGGCGTCGCCGAGGCGCAGGCGGCGCTCGCCGACCTCGGCATCATCACGGTGCGCGAGGAGATTGCGATCGAGCCCGCCTTCTGGGCGCAATTCCCCGGCAACTTCAAATATATCGCCCGGCGCGGGCTGGTCTCGACCGGCAATTTCGCCGGGCTCGCCTCGGGGCACAACTTCCCGCTGGGCCAGGCCCAGGGCAATCATTGGGGCGAGGCGGTGACCCTGCTCGAGACGACTGCGGCGGGCCCCTATTATTTCAACTTCCACCAAGGCGATCTCGGCAATTTCACCGTTATCGGGCCGTCCGGTTCGGGCAAGACTGTGGTGCTCAATTTCCTGCTTGCCCAGGCGCGCAAGTTCCGGCCGCGCATCATCTTTTTCGACAAGGATCGCGGCGCCGAATTGTTCATCCGCGCGATCGGCGGGCGCTACGACCTGCTGCGTCCGGGCGTGCCTTCCGGGCTGAATCCGCTTCAGCTGCCGGACCTGCCGGTCAACCGGCAATTCCTGATCGATTGGATCGCCCTGCTGGCGGGCGGCGCCGACATCGAGGACGTGGCGCGGATCAAGGACGCCGTCGACGCCAATTTCCAGCAGCCCGCCGAGCACCGGCGGTTGCGCCACCTCGCCGAATTGTTCCGCGGCGCGCACCGGCCGCACCCCGGCGACCTGTGGTCGCGCCTCAGGCCCTGGTGGGGCGACGGCGAGCGCGCCTGGCTGTTCGACAACGCGCTCGACCGGATCGATCTCGGCGCCGACGCGGTCGGTTTCGACATCACCTCGATCCTCGACGATCCGGCGATGCGCACGCCGGCGATGATGTACCTGTTCCACCGGGTCGAGGAGCGGCTCGACGGCAGTGCCGCGATCATCGTCGTCGACGAAGGCTGGAAGGCCTTGGACGACGACGTCTTCGTCCGCCGGATCAAGGATTGGGAGAAGACGATCCGCAAGCGCAACGGGATTGTCGCCTTCGCCACCCAGAGCGCGCAGGACGCGCTCGAAAGCCGAATCGCAAGCGCGATCATCGAGCAGGCGGCGACCCAGATCTTCATGGCCAATCCCAAGGCGCGGGCGACCGATTATATGGAAGGCTTCGGCCTCACCGCGCACGAATTCGAGCTCGTCCGCACCCTGCCCGACAACGCCCATTGCTTCCTCGTCAAGCACGGCGCCGAAAGCGTCGTCGCGCGCTTGAACCTGACCGGCGAGCATAGGATGCTGACGATCCTGTCCGGCCGCGAGCGCACAGTGCGGCTGCTCGACGAGATCCGCGCCGAAACCGGCGACGATCCGGCGGCGTGGATCCCGCGCCTGATGGAGCGGGCATGATCGCCGCCATCTGCCCCGCCCCGCCGAACGGCGCCGCCTTCGTGCGGCGGATGGTCGATTTCGTCGACTGCCAGGCGCAGACGATCGGCGCGGGCGGTTATCAGGCGCTGGCCGCGCCGGGCTCGACCCTGTCGCTGGTGCTGACCGGCTTCCTCACTTTGTTCGTCGCCTTTTTCGGCTACCGGCTGCTGTTCGGCCAAGCCCCGAGCGTTCGCGACGGCGTGCTGGCTCTGGTCAAGATCGGCATCGTGCTCGCGCTGGCGACGGGCTGGACCGCCTATCGCACCCTGATCTACGACGTCGCCCTCAGGGGGCCGGCGGAGCTGGCGGCCGATATCGGCCGGCCGGCCGGGCTGCCCGGCGCCGGCGGCGGCCTCGTCGGCCGGCTCGCCTTCGCCGACAGCGCTTTCGAGGCGCTCGCCGTCGCCCAAGCCCCGCCCACCCCGCAAGTCGCGAACCCGCCGGGCTCGACCCCGGAGATACTCCCCGGCTTCAACAGCTTCGCGCTGGGCGGAGCCCGCATCGTCTTCCTCACCGCCGCGATCGGCGCGCTCGCCCTTGTCCGTCTGGTCGCCGGGCTGCTGCTCGCTTTGGGGCCCTTCTTCATCGCCTTCCTGCTGTTCGAAAGCACGCGCGGGCTGTTCGAAGGCTGGGTGCGCGTCCTCGCCGGTGCCGCACTGGGGGCGGTCGGCACCGCCATCGTGCTCGGCGTCCAGCTGGCCCTGCTCGAGCCGTGGCTGGTCGACCTCCTGACCCGCCGCTATGCGGGCCAGCCCATACCCGGCGCGCCGGTGGAGCTGTTCGTCGCCACCTTGCTGTTCGCCTTGGTGCTGCTCGGCATTCTCTATGCGGCGGCGCGGGTGGCGATGGGCTTCCGCTTCCCTGACGGCTGGCGCTCCGCCCAGACGCAATTCGTTGAGACGGTGCGCGACGAACGGCTGCGTCTGGCGGCCATGCGCGAGACCGGCGCCGCCCCGGCCGAGGGCCGCTCGCGCGCCGTTGCGGTCGCCGACGCGGTCAGCGCGACCCAGCGCCGCGAGGCCGCGCCCGGGCCGGCCGGCCTCTCCGCCGCCCCCGCCGGGGCGCCGTCCGGCGTCACCCGGGTGCACGCGCCGTCGCGCGACCTGCCGGCCGCCGCGCCGACGCCGCTCGGCCGGAGCTTCCGACGCCGCACCACCTCCCGCGTCTCGGCGCGCGCGGACAGACGGGACCTTGCCTGATGAAGAAGCAGACACGCGAATCGCTCGACGCTTATTATGTCGAAGCCGACAGCTGGGCCCGCAACCGCGAGGAGGCGCTGCGCGCCTCGCGGCGGACCGCCTGGTGGATCGCCATCGCCGCCGCTTTGGTCGCGGTGCTGCTGGCGCTCGCTTTGATCATCCTGATGCCGCTGAAGACGGTCGAACCCTACACGCTGCTCGTCGACCGCCAGACCGGCTTCGTCCAGGCATTGAGGCCGCTCGACCCCGAGCAGATTTCGGGCGACCGGGCGCTGACCCAGTCCTTCCTGGTCCAGTACGTGATCGCGCGCGAGAGCTTCGACGCCGATTCGGTGCAAGCGGATTACCGCAAGGTGGCGTTGTGGTCGGCCGAGCGCGCGCGCTCCGAATATATCGCCGGCATGCAGATCTCCAACCCGGACAGCCCGCTGGCGCGGCTGCCGCGCTCGAGCGTGATCGAGACGCGGGTGAAGAGCGTCTCGCCGGTCGGCGACAATGTCGCGATGGTGCGCTTCGAGACCCGGCGGCGCGACGCCGGCGGCCAGGTTGGGCCGGTCAGCGCCTGGGTGGCGCTGATCCGCTACCGCTATTCGGGCGCGCCGATGACGATCGAGGACCGCTTCGTCAACCCGCTCGGCTTCGAAGTGCTGCGCTACCGGCGCGACGCCGAGGCGCTCCTTCCCGTCGAGCGCGCTGCGCCGCCGGCTGCGGCGCCGCTGCTGGTCGTGCCCGCGCCCGCGCCAGCTTTGCCCCAGGCGCCGCCGCCGCGGCAGCCGCGGCCGGACGAAGAGCTTTGAAGCCGGCCCTCGCCTTGCTCGCGGCGCTCGCCGCGCTGGCGCCGGCGACGCTCGCCGGGCAGGTGAGGCCGCGGCCGACGGGCGGCGATCCGCGCGTGCAGAGCGTCCAGTTCCAGCCCGACCAGGTGATCTCGCTCGAGGTGGCGCCCGGCTACCAGCTGATGCTCGAATTCGCGCCCGACGAGCGGATCGAGAGCGTCGCCGTCGGCGACAGCGCGGCCTGGCAGGTGACTCCGAACCGAAGCGGCGACCGCGTCTTCGTCAAGGCGCTGCAGGCGCTGCCGAGCAATTTGACGGTGGTGACCAGCGCCCGGCTCTACGCCTTCGACCTCAACCCATTGTTCGGCCCCTCGGCCGAGATGGCCTATGTCGTGCGCTTCACCTATCCGGGCGCGGAGAGCGAGTCCGCGGCGCCCGACCAGGGACCGGCGGTCGAGGGCCGCTACCGGCTGAGCGGGGCGCGCGCGCTTCGCCCGAGCCGGATCAGCGACGACGGCCAGCACACCTATATCGAATGGCCGCGCGACCGCACCCTCCCCGCCGTCTACGCGCTCGACGAGAGCGGGCGGGAATCGCTGGTCAACGGGATGATGCGCGAGGACCTGTTCGTGATCGACGCGGTCGTGCGGCGGCTCGTCTTCCGAATCGACCGGCAGGTGGCGCGAGCGACCCGGGTCGGCGAGACGGCGCGGCCCTAGATGGCGCGAAGCCCTCCCGCCAGCGATCCGCGCGTCGCGCCGCCCCAGGCGGGCGGGGGCGCGACCGAGGAAAGCGTGAAGCCGGTCGTCGCGCTGCGGCGCCCGGGGCTGTCGGGCCTCGTCTTTGCGATCGTCGCCGTGATCGCTGCGGTGCTGCTGTTCAGCATGCTCGACGCAAGGCGGCGGTCGCTGTCGGCGCCCTCGGTCAAGGAGCGCGCGGCCGACCGGATCGCCTTGTCCAGCCCGCCGCCGCCGCTTTACGTGCCGCCGGAGCCGCCGCCGCAACCCGTGGCGGTGCAGCAGGCCCCCGCGCCGGCCCCGGCGCCCGCCCCCGCGCCGCCGCCGCCTCCGCAGATCATCTACGTGCCGCAGCCTGTGCCGGTGCCGTCCGCGCCGGAGGCCGCCGCGCCGCCGCCGCAGCGGGTCGCGAGCGCGCCGGCTCTGGTCTTCGACGGCACCCCGGCGGCGGCGGAGGCCGCGGCGCCCGCCGAAGGCGAAGCGGCGGCGCCTACCCCCGCAGGGGCCGGGACCGCAGTCGCCGGCACCCGCACCCGCGCCGGCGTGCTCGCCAACCGCGCGACGACGGTCGCGCAGGGCACGCTGATCCCGGCGGTGCTGGAAACCGCGCTCAATTCGACCCGGCCGGGCCTCGCCCGCGCCATCGTCTCGCGCGACGTTCGCGGCTTCGACGGCAGCAGGGTGCTGATCCCGCGCGGCAGCCGGCTGATCGGCGAGTATCGGTCCGAAGCGCAGCCCGGGCAGAAGCGGGCGCTGGTCAACTGGATCCGGCTGATCCGTCCGGACGGCGTCACCATCGCGATCGGCTCGCCCGCCGGCGATCCGCTCGGTCGCGGCGGCGTCCGCGCGCGGGTCAACAGCCATTTCTTCGAGCGCTTCGCCGGCGCCATCCTGCAGTCGGCGCTCGACATCGGCGTCAACCTCGCCGGGCGCGCGGGGAGCGGCAGCGGCACCGTCGTCGTCCTGCCCGGCAGCGTGCAGGGCGCGACCCAGATCGTGCAGCCGGCCCAGATCACGCCGACGCTGACCGTCCGCCAGGGCACCAGCATCAGCATCTTCGTCGCCCGCGACCTCGACTTCACCGGGGCGGGAAACCGGCGATGAGCGTGGTCGCCGCCGTCGAGGATGGTGTTTATCTCCGCTCCTACCTCGCGCCGCTGACCGGCATGCTGGCCCGCCCGGACGTGACCGACATCTACGTCAACCGCCCGGGCGAGCTCTGGGTCGAGACCATCGGCGGCGAGATCGAGCGGCACGAGGCCCCCGGCCTCGACGAAGCGACCCTGGCCCGGCTGGCGCGGCAGATCGCGGCGCTTTCGCACCAGGGGATCAGCCGCGAGCATCCCTTGCTCTCGGCGACCCTGCCGGACGGGGCGCGGGTCCAGGTGGTCGCGCCGCCGGCGACCCGCGGCCCGCTGGCGCTCGCCATCCGCAAGCACGTTTCGCCCGATCTGACGCTCGCCGACTATGTCGCCGCCGACGCCTTCGCCGGGACGCGCCGCCGCGATTCGCTCGCCCACTCGGACGTCGACCGGACGCTGGCGGCGCAGCTCGAGGCAGGCGACATCCCCGGAGTGCTCGCGGCGGCGGTGCGCGCGCGCAAGAACATCCTGGTCTCGGGCGGCACCTCGACCGGCAAGACCACCTTCCTGAACGCGCTGATCCGCGAAATCCCGCCGGAGGAGCGGCTGATCCTGATCGAGGACACGCCCGAATTGCAGGTGAGGCACCAAAATGCGGTCGGGCTGCTGGCCGCGCGCAGCGCGCTCGGCGAGGCGCAGGTGACGGCGAACGACCTGGTCGGCGCGTCGCTGCGCATGCGCCCGGACCGGATCATCCTCGGCGAGTTGCGCGGCGGCGAGGCCTATGCCTTCCTGCGTGCGGTCAACAGCGGCCATCCGGGTTCGATGACCACCGTCCATGCCGACAGCGCCGAGCGCGCGATCGAGCAGATCGTGCTGCTCGTCCTCCAGGGGGGCACCCGGCTCAACCGCGACGATGTGCGCCACTATGTCGCCTCGACCGTCGACGTGTTCGTCCATCTCGACCGCACCGCCGGCCGCCGGCGCGTGGCCGAGGTCGTGCTCAGCCATTGAACGTCCGCCCGGCGCTTGACAGCGTGTACGCGCCGGCGACAAGCGCCGGCATGACGGCGGCGACCCTTTATTCCTGCTTCGACTTCTGCCTGCGCTCGGAGATCGCGCTGGGCGAGCTGGTTCCGGCCGGGGAGGCGGCCGCGCGGCCGGTCGTCGACGTCCGCTTCGGCCGCCTGCCCGAGGAGCTTGCCGGCGGGCAGGCCGCGAATGGGGGCCTTCAGGTCTCCGGCGACGCGGTCCTGCTGACCGTCAACGGAATTGCGCGCTATCTCGTCCGCGGCGGCCGCGAGATCGTCGTCGATCCCGCCCCGGCCGGTTCCGAGCGCAACCTCCGGCTGTTCCTGCTCGGCTCGGCGCTGGGCATCCTCTGCCATCAGCGCGGCCTGCTGCCGCTGCACGCAAACGCGATCGTCGCCGGCGGCGGCGCCTATGCCTTCGCCGGCCCGTCGGGAGCGGGCAAATCGACCCTCGCCGCCCATTTCAGCCGCGCCGGCTATGAGATATTGTGCGACGACGTCTGCGTGATCAGCTTCGACGAAGCGGGCCTGCCCTGCGCCTGGCCGGGGCTGCCGCGGCTCAAGCTGTGGGGCGACGCGGCGGCGGCGTTCGGCCACGACCGCGCCAGCCTCGACCGGGCGATCGAGGGCCTGGACAAATACCATGTGCCGCTGGCGCCCGGCGGGGCGCCGAGGCCGGTCCCGTTCCGCCGGCTGTATGTACTCGGGCGGTCCGAGGGGGAGGCGGGAGGCGAGATCGTCCGGCTGCGCGGCCAGCGCGCGATGGAAGCGGCGATGGCGCAGACCTATCGCGGTTTCTATCTCGGTCCGATGGGCCGCAGGGCGCGGCATTTCCAGCAGTGCGCGGCCTTGCTCGCCCACGTCGAGGTCTATTCCGCGACGCGGTCCTGGGGCTATGACGTGTTCGAGCGCGAAGCCGCGCTGCTCGAACGGCACATCCTGGACGTTTGCTGACCGGCATTTTTTGATCGCGCAAGGGGCGCTTGCTGACGGAGTGGAAGCTTGGAGAAAAAGATGGTTTCGACCGGCAAGCGCCTGACCGGCGCGGATGTCCTGGTCCGCAACAGCGACGGACTGCTGACCACCGAGGTGGACGGCGAGCTGATGGCGATGAGCGTCGAGCAGGGCGCCTGCTACGGCCTGAACGGGGTCGGCACGCGAATCTGGGCACTGATCGCCGAGCCGCGCTCGATCGACAGCCTTTGCGCGCAGCTGCTCGGCGAGTTCGACGTCGATGAGGACCGCTGTCGCCGCGAGGTGCTCGAGCTTCTCGAGGAGTTGCGCGCCGCGGGGCTGGTGACCGTCCAAGCCTGACATAGGCGCAGGCCGTCGCCGAAATGGCGAGCACGAAAAGGTCTTTCCATCGCCGGTTCGTTCGGCTAGCGTCCGGCGTCATTTGAGGAGCGTCATTATGGCTGAAGACACAAAAAACGTTGCGCTGCCCACCGTCGAGTCGATCGAGCTCGCCACTTGGGAGCGCCCCGTGCTGAGTCATCTCGACGCTGCGGACGCCGAAGCGGCGGGGGCTCCGGTCGCCGACGTCGTCTACTCCTGAGTACCGACGCGGGCGCGCGCGGTCTGACCGCGCGCCTCGTCTGTCCCTGAAAGGGGCCGGTTGAATGTCGGCATTGGCTGGCCGTTGGAATTACGACGGCAAGCCGGACGCGAGCGAATTGTGCGGGCGCATGCTCGCCGCACAGCGCATCTACGGGCCTCATCATGTTGGCCGATGGGCCGACGGCGATGTTGCCGTCGGCCGCGGGCTGTTCCGTATCCTTGCTGAAGACGAGTACGACCGGCAGCCCCTTGTCGGGGGCGGCGGCCGGTTCGTCCTCGTCGCCGACGTCCGACTGGACAATCGCGAGGAATTGGGCGGCGAGCTCGGCATCGACCCCGCGGCGATGCGGCGGCTGGCCGACGCCGGATTCCTGTTGGCCGCCTGGGAGCGGTGGGAGGATGCGTGCTTCGATCGCCTGCTCGGCGACTATGCCTTCGCCCTTTGGGACGCGCGCGACCGGCGTCTCGTCCTGGCGCGGGACCCGATGGGGACGCGGCCGCTCCATTACCATCTCGGCCGCGGCTTTGCCGCTTTCGCATCCATGCCCAAGGGCCTCCATGCCCTCCCCGATATCCCCTATGCGCCCGACGAGGTGAGGCAGGCCGAGTTTCTCGCGATCATGCCGGAATATGGGCCGCGCAGCTTCTTCAAGGACATATGCCGGGTGGAGAGCGGCCACGCGGTGAGCGTGACGCCGGCCGGAGCGGTGGCCAGGCGCCACTGGCAACCGCGGCGCGAGACTCTCAAGCTGGCGGGCCAGGCCGATTATGCCGAGGGGCTCCGCCACCATCTCGACCGCGCCGTCGAGGCCCGGCTGCGCGGCAGCGACGGACGGATTGGCGCGCACCTCAGCGCCGGCTTCGATAGCTCGGCCGTCGCCGCGACCGCCGCACGCCTGACGGCTGCCGCCGGCGGCAAGGTTGTGGCGTTCACCTCCGCCCCCCGCGAGGGTTATGAGGGCCCCCTGCTGGCCGGCGTGATCGCCGACGAGAGCGAGATGGCGCGCGAGACCGCAGCCCTTTATCCCAACATCGAGCATGTGCTGGTACGTCCCGACGGCCGCACCGTGCTCGACGACCTCGACCGCGATTTCTTCCTCTACGAACGGCCCCTGGTGAACGCCGAGAACCAGCGCTGGTGGAACAGCATCAACGCCGAAGCCCAGAAGCGGAAGCTCAAGGTGATGCTGACCGGCGTGATGGGCAATTTCACGATAAGCTATGCGGGCTGGGAATCGCTGCCGGAGATGGTGGTTCAACGGCAGTGGCTGCGCCTGTTCCGCGAGGGCCGGGCCCTGGTCAGGGCCGGCCGCGCGAAATGGAAGGGCGTCCTCGCCACGAGTTTCGGCCCCTGGGTCCCGGAACCCTTGTGGAACGCCCTCGTCCGTGCCGGCCAGGGATGGAACTGGAACGTCGATACCTACACGGCGGTGAATCGCGACCGGCTGCGCGAGCTGGATATGGCCCGGCGGGCGCGAAGCCGCGGATTCGACCTGTCCTACCGGCCGCGCAAGAACAGTTTCGACTTTCGTCTGTGGTGCTTGCACCGGGTCGACCTCGGCAACAACAATAAGGGCGCGCTCGGCGGCTGGGGCATCGACCTGCGCGATCCCACGACCGACCGCAGGCTTATCGAATATTGCCTCTCCGTGCCGTCCGCCGCCTACCTTTCGGACGGCAGCCCGCGGGCGCTGGGCATGCTGGCGCTTGCCGACCGCCTTCCCGCCAACCTGCTCCAGGAGCGGCGGAAGGGTCTCCAGGCCGTCGACTGGCATGAAGGCCTGACCGCCTCCCGGGACAGGCTTCGCGAGGAGATCTCCAGGCTCGAGCAGGTGCCTGCGGCGGCGGCGGCGCTGGACCTGGAGCGGATGCGCGCCCTGATCGAGAAATGGCCGACGGCAAACTGGAACTCGCATAGGGTCATGCGGGATTATCGAATGGCGCTGCTGCGCGGAGTCGTCAGCGGGCATTTCCTGCGCAAGGCCTCGCGCAGCAACGCCTGATTCCGGTTTCGCGTTTCGCGCTTGGCGCGGCGGCGGCCGGCGCTCAGGCTTCGGACCAGATCCGGACGTGGCCGCGGCCGTGGGCGCCCCGCACTCGCACAGTTTCTCCGGGTACCGTGGCGAGCGCGCGGAGCAGCGGGTGGAAGCGGGCGGCCCAGCAGGAAGCCGCGCCGGGCCCGGGTCGGTTCTCGTAAATCCCCTCGGCATCCATGCGGAGGCGAATCCATTGGACGACGCCGTTCACCTCGCCGCCGTCGGACACCAGATCCAGATGAGTCTCCCGACTCGGATACGGGCCGCCCGAGGCGAAGTCGAAGTCGAACAGATCGCCTGGCGGGCTGCGCAGGGAGAGCCCCGGATCGCCCACCTTCAGCCTGTGCGAACCGCCCTCCAGCCGGTTGAACGGCGAGAGATCGAAGCCGGCCACATCGCCCAGCCGTTGATCGGCCAGTCCCTGCCACCAGCCGAGCGCGACCCGCAGCTGGCCCGAGGCGGGGATCACTCGGCCCCCGGGCTTGAGCAGGCGGGGCACGGCATCCTCCATCACCGGCAAGACGGCCTCGGCGAGCATGTCGTAGGAGACGATCTCGGAGACCAGGATGTCGGCCGGGCCTCCCATGTCCGTCTCGACGTCGAGATCGGAGGAACGCTTGGCGATCACCCGCACGCGGTCCGCATAGCCGTTGAGAGCGACGATATCCGCCGCGGCGTCGGCGACGGCCGGGTTCATCTCGCAAGTGACCACCGCGCCGGCGCCGGCGCGCGCCGCCATCAGCGCCAGCAGGCCGGTTCCCGATCCGATGTCCAGCACCCGGCTATCGGGCCCGACGGCCCGCCGCAGCGCCGCCTCATAGGCCTCGTTGCGAACGAGGTCGCGGACGATCCGGAAATGCCAATGGGGGACATTGGCGGCGAGGGGCGATTCCGTCATGCTCCGGATTTCGGGATCGTCGGGGGCGAGCATGCGGGCCAATCGTGCCAACTCGTAGGCCCTCTCGACCGGACCGTTCCACAGCGCCAGCGCCGAGAGGGCGGCCAGCTTGCGGGCGTCGCCCTGGGCCTGCTCGACGAGCCGGTCGAAGCCGGCTTGCGCCATCGCTGCAAGTCTCGCCTTGGCCGTCATCCGTCCTCGCCCTGCCTGTCCCGCCACACGCCATGCCGTTGAACGGCCATTGGGGGCAAGAGGCTCATGCGCCGCGGCTGCCGGTCGGGGCGGCACGTCGCACTTTCGCGCGGAAGCGCTCCGCACCTCGGTCCAGAGCATCGGTGGGGAATTGAAAAAGATCAGGGCGGGATCGGCTGGGAGCCGGATCCCGCCCTGACGGACAACGTCAGTTCTGGGGCTGGATCGCGCCGGTGAAGGCGCCGTTGTTCGCCGCGCCGACGGTCGGGTTGCCGAACAGCCGGTTGGTCCCGAAGCTGGTGACGACGGCACCGCCCGCAGTGGCCACGCCCGTCGCGTTGCCGGTGATGGTGGTGTCGCCTACTCGGATGGTGATGACGCCGCCGTTGGCGACGAGGCCGAACCCGCCGTTGTTGGAGAGGTTCGAGCCTACGATCATCATGCCGATGGTCGCCGTCCCGACCGCCGAGGCGACGGCGACGCCCTGGTCGTTGCCGGTGACCTGGCTGTCCTCCATGACGACAGTGATGCCGGCGCCGGTGTTGCCGCTCGAGCTGACGTTGAGGCCGTTATTGGCGTTGTTCTGGATACGAACGTTCTGGAGCACCACCTTCGCCGAGCCGCCCGCGCCGGTCGGCTGGATCAGCACGCCCCCACCGGTGGCGCCGTTGCCGTTCTCGGCGATCGTCGTGTTGCTGATGTAGAGCTCCGCGGGGCCGCTGGGCTGGAACGACACGCCTTGGCTGCTGGCCGCGTTGAAGCGCCGGATCGTCGAATCCTCGATGTGGAGCGTGCCCTGGTTGATGAAGCGGACGCCGTTGGTCGGCGGGTTGACGCCGAAGATGTCCAGCCCGCGCAGGAAGGTGACGTCGGTCGCGGCCGGCATGTTGACGACGACTCCGTTGCCGCCGGCGAGCGCGCCGCCCTCGGTATAGGGGCAGGAGATCGTCATCGACTTGATGATCGTCACCGCGCCGAAGCCGCCGGGATCGAGGCAGTTGATCTCGCCGCCCGCCGCGGTCTTCGAGATCGCGCCTGCGAAGGTCTTGCACGGCGCCGTGCGGCTGCAGGGATTGACGTCGTCGCCGACGCCCGAAACCCAGGTGCGGGTCGCCTGCGCGTTGCCGGCGGTCGCACTCAGCGCGAACGCCGCGACACCGCAGAGCGCGGTAAACTTGATCATCGTCATGTCTAGTCTCCCCTCGTTTTTGAATTAGAGCGAGCTACTCTATCAGAACTCTGAGGTCGTTACTCGACCGTTATTGAGGAATAGAGGCGTGCCATTGCTCGGTTTCCGTGGAGTGATTGGCGCGCGCCGCGGACGGCGCCGGGCCGGAATTTTTCCGAGCGTCTCAAACCTCCTTCCCGGACCCTACCGAATCGGCAGGGAAAGAGAGGATAGGTGGCGACGGGTTGTCTTGGAAGCGAAATGAACTGCGCTGTTGCCAGCCAATGCTCGCGCGCGCCAAGGAGGTCCGAGCCAGGTTTTCGTCCGGCGGAAGGGGATGTCCGCGTGAGGATCGTTGCGCGAAGGAAGGTAAGGCCGCCTGCCGGGGCGGCGGGGCCGGTGGCGACCGGCCTCGTCGGCGATTGTCTCGTCTTCGCGGCAGCCGTCGCGCGCTATTCCGGGCGGCGCGGGCTTGCCGCGTCGCTGTTCGTCGGGCTCGGGGCCGTGCTCGAAGGCTTCGGCATCCTGCTGCTGGTGCCGTTGCTCGCCACCCTGTTCGGTCAGGATTCGGCGCCCGCGGCCGCCGCCATGCTCGACTGGATCGGACAGTTCGCGCCCGGCCCCCCGTCGGTCGGCCGGCTTGCCGTCATCCTCGCCGCATTCGGCCTGCTGATGGCGGTGCGCGCGCTCGTGCTCTGGCGGCGCGATGCGATGCTCGGCGCCCTGCAGATCGGCTTCGTCGAGGCGCAGCGGACCATGATCGCCCGCCGGCTGGCCGGCGCGCAATGGCGGGCGCTGGCCAGGATCGGCCATGCGCGGGTCAACCACCTCATGGGCGGCGACGTCCAGCGCTGCGGGGCCGGCGTCTTCTTCCTGCTGCAGAGCGGCGTCGCGGTGGTGATGATCGTCGTTCAGGCCGGTCTCGCTTTCGTGCTCGCGCCGACCCTGACCCTGCTCGCGATCGGCGCGATGGGTCTCGGCGCTCTCGCGCTCTCGGGGTTGCTGCGCCGCTCGCACGATGTGGGGGCGATCGTGACCGAGGCGAATCTGGCGCTGATGACGGGGCTCGGCCGATTCCTCGGCGGCATGAAGATGGCGATGAGCCAGAATTTGCAGCACGCCTTCGTCGCCGAGTTCGAGCATGACATCGCGCTCAGCGCGCGGCGTCAGGCGTCCTTCATGCGGCAGCAGGCGCTGCTGCGCGGGTTGTGGAGCCTGCTGGCGGCCGGCGTCGCGGGCCTGGCGATACTGGCCGGCTATGGCGCGCTCCACCTTTCCGGGCCGGTGCTGCTCGCCTTGCTGGTCCTGCTCTCCCGGATCAGCACGCCCGCCGCGCAGCTCCACCTCGGCTTCCAGCAGATCGCCTACGCTCTCCCCGCCTGGAAGGCGGTATCGGCCATGGCACGGGAGCTGGCGGCCGCCGCCTCTCCGCCCGCGACCGGGGACGGCGCGCCGCCGATGAACGGCCCGATCGAGCTCGACGCGGTCGTTTACCGCCACGAGGCGGCGGACGGATCCGGCGGGCTGCTCGGTCTGTCCGTGCGCATCGACCCCGGCGAGATGGTGGGCGTTTCGGGCGTCTCCGGCGCCGGCAAGACGACGCTGGCCGATGTCCTGACCGGCCTGGTGCAGCCGCAGTCGGGCCGGATCACGATCGGCGGCATACCGCTCGACGAAGCCAATGCGATGCGCTGGCGCCGGCAGGTCGCCTATATCGCCCAGGATCCGGTCCTGTTCAACGAGAGCGTGCGGCGAAACCTGCTGTGGACCGATCCGGCCGCGGACGAGGCCAGGATCGCCGCCGCCCTCGCGACCGCCGGGGCGGACCGCTGGGTCGAGAAGCTGCCGCTGGGGCTGGACACCGTGGTCGGCGAGATGGGGTCGCTGATATCCGGAGGCGAGCGCCAGCGTCTCGCCCTCGCCCGCGCCCTCCTCCGCGGGCCCTCGATCCTCATTCTCGACGAAGCCACTGGCGCCGTCGACATCGCGGGCGAACGCGACATCCTCCTTCGCCTGCGCGCGCTCGATCCGCGCCCGACGATCGTGATGATCGCCCATCGCGGCGAAAGCCTGGCCTGCTGCGACAGGATATTGACCTTGGCCGAAGGCCGGATCGTCAGCGATCGGCGCCAGGGTGCGGACCGATGACGACGGCATTGCCCGCGGAGCTCGTTCTGCTGGCCGCCTGCTGCCGATGGCCGCCTTCGCCGTCCCGGGACGCCGCCGTGCGGGCGGCGGCCCTGGCCCCGATCCACTGGCAGCGGTTCGAGCGCGCCGTCGCCAAGCACCGAGTCGTCGCGCTGGCGGCCGATGGCCTGCGGCGCGCCGGGGTCGACGTCCCCGACGCGGTTCGTGGTGCGCTCGCGGATGGCGCCTCGGCGGCGGCGCGCGGCGCGCTCGTCATGGCTCGCGAGACTCTGCGACTGCAGCGTCAATTCGACGCCGCGGGCGTCCCGGCCATTTTCGTCAAGGGCTCCACATTGGCGCTGCTCGCTTATGGCGAGCTGGGAGTGAAGCAATCCTGGGATATCGATCTCCTGATCTCACCCGGAGCGGCGCTCGAGGGCCGGCATTTGCTCGAGCGGCTTGGTTACGCGTTGATCGACCCGAAGCTGGCCGACCGGCAGTTCGTCCGCTTCACGGAGTTCGGCAAGGAGTGTATTTTCTTCAACGCCGCGCTTGGCGTCGCGGTGGAATTGCATTGGCGGCTGTCGGACAACAAGCGGCTGCTCGCGGGCGTGGGCGCTGATTCGTCGGCCCAGCCTGTCGATGTCGGCGGCGGCAAGGTCGGGACGCTGGCCGACGAGCCTTTGTTCGCCTTTTTGTGCGCGCACGGGACGGCACATGGCTGGGCCCGCCTCAAATGGCTCGCGGATGTCGCCGCTTTCCTGCGCCGCCGGGACGATGCCGAGATCGAGCGCCTCTATCGCGCGGCGATCCGATTGGGGGCTGGCCGGACGCCCGCGGTGGCGCTGCTTCTCTGCAATCGGCTGCTCGGCCTGCCGCTCGGCCCGGGCCTGCTCCGCGCCGCCGGCGGCGATCCGATGGTCGAAAGGCTGACGGCCACGGCCATTCGCTGCCTCGCTCATGGCGGCGGCACGAAGGAGTTCGGTTTCTATTCGCTGCCGGGCCTGCGCCTGACCTTGTCGCATTTCGTCATGGTCCCCGGCCGCCGCTATTTCTGGAGCCAGCTCGGACGGCTGTGGGCCTCCGGCACCGATCGGGCGTGGATAGCGCTGCCCGGATCGCTCGATTTCCTCTACCATATCCTGCGCCTGCCTTTATTGTTGGCGCGGCTCGGCAAGAGGCTTTTCAGCAGGTTAGGCACATGATCGCGACCCTCGCCCGGCTCAGGATTCTCTCGTCGGCCGAGCGCAGGTTGATCGCCGAGGCGGTGGCGGTGCTGGCGGTGGCGGCGTTGATGATCGCGCTACTGCCCTTCCGCCGCGTCGCCGGGCTCGCCCGCCGGCCGCGGGGCGCGGCGGCCGAGCGGGCCGAGCAGCCGCGGCTGATCGGGGAGGTGCGCTGGGCGGTGGCGGCCTGCGCCCGCCGCGTGCCGTGGCGGGCCAAATGCCTCGAACAGGGCTTCGCCGCCCAGTGGATGCTTCGCCGCCGGTCGGTCCCGGCAGTGCTTCACTATGGCGTCGCCCGCCGCGACGAGGGGCTGGTCGCCCATGCCTGGGTCCGCGCCGGCGCGGCCGACGTGATCGGCTGCGAGAATGAAGGCGAGTTCACCGAGGTGGCGCGCTTTCCAGCCGCCGATCCCGGGCCATAGCAGACCGCTCGAAGCGCTCGACGGCAAAGGGGGCGAGGTCGACCGCGGGCCTGTCGCCCGCAATCAAAGCCGCCACCGCTTCGCCGGTGACCGCGGCCAGCGTCAGGCCGAGATGCTGGTGGCCGAACGCATAATGGAGGTTCGGCGCGCGGCCGCTGCGGCCGATGGCGGGGAGATAGTCGGGCAGCGTCGGGCGGGCGCCCATCCACTCCGCGATCGGCTCCTCGAAGGCCAGGCCGAGGGCGCGGACATGGCCGCGCAGCCGCGCCCATTTGCGGGGGTCGGGCGGACTCGCCGCGCGGCCGAACTCGACGAAGCCGGTCGCGCGCAGGCCGGAGCGGAAGCGAGTGACGAACATCGCGCGGTCCGCGAACAGGATCGAGGGCATATCCTCGGGCCAGCCGGCGCCCGCCGCCTCGATGTGATAGCCGCGCTCGGCGATCAGCGGCACCTTGTGGCCGAGCGGTCGGAGCAGCGCGCCCGAGCGCGGGCCGGCGGCGACCAGGATCGCATCGGCCGTCAGCCGCGAACCGCTTTCCAGCCGGACGCCGCCGCCATCGAGGCTGGCCGAACCCTGGATGCGCTCGCCGCCCAGCGCCTCGAAGCGCGCGACGAGCGCTTCGGCGAGCAGGCCGAGATCGGCGATCTGCCCGGTGCCCGCGAAGCGGACGGCGCCGGCGGGCGGCATCGTCAGCGACGACAGGCGGGAGAGTTCGGCCTCGCTGGCGTCGCGGAAGCTGGTCGTCCCGGTATCGGTCCCGGTGAGATGGGCGCGGCCGGCCGCGGCGCTGGCGGGCGTGTCCCAGATGACGAAATGGCCGGCTTCGCGCAGCAGGTCCGGCGCGCCGATCTCGGCGACCAGTCGCCGCCAGGCGGGAAGCGCCTCGGCCATCAACGAGGCGAGCGCACGCTTGCCCGCTTCGAACCGGTCGGGCCGGCTGGCGGCGATCAGGCGCAGGCCGAAAGGCAGCCAGGCGGCGATGTCGCGCGGCCGCAGCGCGACCGGGCCGCCGCGCAGGAACAGGTTTCGGTGCAGGTCCCGCAGCGTCGCGCGAGAGGCGAGCGGGCTGATTTCGTCGACGGCGATATGGCCGGCATTGCCATGGCTGGCGCCGCGCCAGTCGGGATCGGGATCGATCAGGCGCGTGGCGATGCCGCGGCGCTGCAGAGCCAGCGCCGCGACGGAGCCGATCACGCCGCCGCCGATCACGATCGCGATTGTCATCTGAAATCGTATACGATATAAGATTCCGGTGTTCAACGGAGCAAAGATGGTGACCGCGACGAAGCTTTGGACGGGCGTCTATCCAGCCGCCACCACCCAGTTCACCCCCGACGACTCCGTCGACATCGCGGCGACGCAGTGCGTTCTCACCGCTCTGGTCGACGACGGCGTAGACGGACTGATCATCCTCGGCACCTGCGGCGAGAACAATTCGCTGACCCCCGAGGAGAAGCGCGCCGTCATGCAGGGCGCGGTCGAGGCGGTCGGCGGCCGGGTGCCGCTGGTCGGCGGGGTTTCCGAGCTGACCACCGCCCGCGCTGTCCATTATGCGCGCGACGCCGAGGCGATCGGGCTCGACGCCTTGATGGTGCTGCCGGCGATGGTCTACGTGCCGACCGCCGATGAGCTGCACGCCCATTTCCGCGCGGTCGCGGCGGCGAGCGGCCTGCCGGTCATGCTCTACAACAACCCGCCCGCCTATCGAGTGTCGATCGGCTTCGAGACGCTCGACCGGCTCGCGGACGTGGCCAATATCGTCGCGATCAAGGAAAGCGCGCCCGATCCGAGGCGCTTCACCGACCTCATCAACCGCTATGGCGACCGCTATGCCGTCATGGCGGGGCTCGACGATATCGCGCTCGAAGGGCTGCTGCTCGGCGCCTCGGGCTGGGTGTCGGGCCTGACCAGCGCCTTCCCGCGGGAATCGGTCGCCTTGGTCGCGGCCGCTTCGCGCGGCGACTGGATCGAGGCGCGGCGAATCTACCGCTGGTTCATGCCGCTCCTGCACCTCGACGCCGAGCACGACCTCGTCCAGTCGATCAAGCTGGCGGAAGCGATCATGGGCCGCGGCTCGGAGCGGGTGCGGATGCCGCGCCTGCCGCTCGCCGGGCCACGCCGGGCCGAGGTGATCGCGATGGTCGAGCAGGCCGCCGCCACCCGCCCGCTCGCGGTCGCCGCCGCCGCGTGACCCGTCACACCTTCTTCTGCATCGACGGCCACACCGCCGGCAATCCGGTCCGGCTCGTCGCCGGCGGCGCGCCGATGCTGGACGGCGCGACCATGGCCGAGAAGCGCCAGGATTTGATCGCCCGTTTCGACTGGATCCGCACCGGCCTCTGCTTCGAGCCGCGCGGCCACGACATGATGTCGGGCGGCTTCCTCTATCCGCCCGCCTCCGACGAGGCCGATTGCGGTCTCCTCTTCATCGAGACCAGCGGCTGCCTGCCGATGTGTGGCCACGGCACGATCGGCCTGGTGACCTTCGCTCTGGAGCACGGCCTGATCGCGCCGCGGTCGCCCGGGCGGCTGACGATCGAAGTGCCGGCCGGGACGATCGGCATCGATTACGGGCAGGCGGGCGACAAGGTGGAATGGGTGCGCATCCGCAACGTCCCCTCCTATCTCGCGGCGCGGGGCATCGAGATCGATCTGCCGGGTCTCGGCCCGCTCCGCGTCGACATCGCTTATGGCGGCAATTTCTACGCGATCGTCGAACCGCAGGGCGCCTATATCGGCCTCGACGCGCTCGGCGCCGCCCGGATCGTCGAGCTGAGCCGGGCGCTGCGTTCGCTCCTGTGCGAGGCTTACAAGCCGGTTCATCCCCTCGATCCGTCGATAAGCGGCGTCACCCATGTGCTCTGGGCCGACGCTCCGAAAGGCGAGGGCGCCGACGGCCGCAACGCGGTCTTCTACGGCGAGCGGGCGATCGACCGAAGCCCCTGCGGCACCGGCACCTCGGCCCGCCTCGCCCAGCTCGCCGCGACCGGGCGGCTCGCGGTCGGCGACAGCTTCGTCCACGAATCCTATATCGGCAGCCGCTTCACCGGCCGGATCGAGGCGGCGGCCATGGTCGGCGACATTCCCGCCATAATCCCCTCGATCCAGGGCTCGGCGGTGGCGACCGGCCTCAACACGATCTGGATTGACACCGATGATCCGTTCCACGCCGGCTTCACCGTGACATGAGCGTCGTCGTCCGCAACCTGCCCGATCAGCTCGCCGAGTTGCTGCGCGAGCGCATCCTTTCCGGCGCGGCGCCGCCCGACGGGCCGATCCGCCAGGATGCGCTCGCCGCCGAATTGGGGGTCAGCAAGATTCCGCTCCGCGAGGCGATGACCCGGCTCGAGCAGGAGGGCCTGCTCCGTTCCGAGGCCAATCGCGGCTATTTCGTTCGCCCGCTGAGCGCCGCCGAGGCGGGCGAGGTCTATGCGCTGCGCCTGACGCTCGAGCCCGATCTGGCAGCGCTCGCCGCTGCGCGCGCGACGCGCGAGGAGCAGGCGGCGGCCGCGGCGATGCTGGCGGCGCTCGATCGCGCGACCGAAGCGCATGTTCCGGCGGCTGGAGCGCTCAACCGCGCCTTTCACCTCGCTCTGGTCCGCCCGGCCCGCCGGCCGGTGACCGTCGACATCGTCGAGCGGTTGCACATCCTTTCGGAGCGCTATGTCCGCAAGCATTTGGAGCCGCTCGGCCGCGACGCCCGCGCCAACGAGGAGCATCGCTCCCTCCTGACCGCCTGGCTGGCGCGCGACCGCAAGGCCGTCGCCGCCTTGCTGCGCGCCCATATCGGCCAGACGCTCGACGATCTCGAACGCCAGCTCGGCGCGAACTGACACGAAACGGGGGGAAGCACATGGCGCGATCGATCCTGGGGCCGTTGAAGCCGCTCGATACCGAAGGCGCGTTCGCGGAGCATCACCGCCTGCGCAAATCGCTGGGCTGGCCGCACCTCGTCGCCCTGGGCGTCGGCGCGATCGTCGGCACCGGCATCTACACCCTGACCGGGGTCGGCGCCGACCGCGCCGGGCCCGCCGTCATCCTCGCCTTCCTGATCGCCGGCGCGGTCTGCGCCTGCGCCGCCCTGGCCTATGCCGAGCTCGCCACTTTGATCCCGACCTCGGGCAGCGCTTACACCTACACCTATTCGGTGGTCGGCGAGACCCTGGCCTGGGTGGTCGGCTGGAGCCTGATCCTCGAATATTCGGTGGCGTGCAGCGCGGTCGCGGTCGGCTGGGCGGCCTATCTGGTCGGCTGGCTGCAGGCGGCGGGGATCGTGCTGCCCGCCGCCTTGCTCGCCGGGCCGCATGGCGGCGGCATCATCAATCTTCCCGCCGTGCTGGTCGCGCTCGCCGTCTGCGGGATGCTGATCGCCGGCACTCGCGAGAGCGCGACGCTCAACATCATCCTGGTCGTGATCAAGCTGTCCGCGCTGGCGGCGTTCGTCCTGCTCGCCGCGCCCGCCTTCGATGCCGGCAATCTGAGCCCGTTCATGCCCTACGGCTTCGGCAGCACGGTCGACGCCGACGGCACGACCCGCGGCGTGATGGCGGCGGCGGCGATCGTCTTCTTCGCCTTTTACGGCTTCGATGCGGTCGCCACTTCGGCCGAGGAAGCCAAGAATCCGGGCCGCGACCTCACCATCGGAATCATCGGCTCGATGGCGCTTTGCACGCTCATCTACATCCTCGTCGCGATCACCGCGATCGGCGCCGTCGATCATCTCCTCATCGCCGAATCGGCCGAGCCGCTCGCCTTCGTGCTGCGGACCCTCGATCATCCCGCGGCCGCCTCGGTGGTCGCGCTCGCCGCCTTGGTGGCGCTGCCGTCGGTCATCCTGGTGATGATGTATGGCCAGAGCCGCATCTTCTTCGTCATGGCGCGCGACGGGCTGCTGCCGCAGGCGCTGAGCAGGGTGTCGCCGCGGACCGGGACGCCGGTCGTCATCACCGCCGTCACCGGCATCTTCGTGGCCGGCGTGGCGGGCTTCTTCCGGCTCGACGAGATTGCCGAGCTCGCCAATGCCGGGACGCTGCTCGCCTTCATCGCGGTCGCCGGCTGCATGATGATCCTGAGAAGCACCCGGCCCGACCTCAAGCGCGTATTCCGCTGCCCGGCGCCCTATCTGGTCGGCACGCTGGCCATTATCGGCTGCCTCTACTTGATCGCCAGCCTGCCCCAGCTGACGCTGCTGCGCTTCCTGATCTGGAACCTGATCGGGATCGCCGTCTATTTCGCCTACAGCCGCTCGCGCAGCCTGGCCGGCAAGGACCGGCCGGTCACCGGAATCTGATCGAAGAGGACGTCAAATGATCCGCAAAGCCCCGCTCATCGCCGCCGCCTTGGCGCTTCTTCCGGTTTCGGCTCCGGCACAGCCGGGCCCCGCGGCGCCCGCCGCCGCGCCCGGCGCGGCCGACCAGAGGCTGCGTCGGCTTTACGAGGCGGAATGGGCGTGGCGGCTCGAGCAGGACGCGCGGCTGGAAGGGCACGGGCCGGGCGCCGCGGCCAACCATCTGCCGCGCGTCGACCCGGCCTCGCAGGCGGCGCGGCTCGCTTATTGGCGACGCGCCTTGGCCGAGCTCGATGCGATCCCGGCCGCCGAGCTGTCGCCCGAGTCGCGGGTCGACGCGGCGGTGTTCCGCACCATGATCGAGGAGTTGGCCGGCGAGGTCCGCTGGCGCACCTACGAGATGCCGTTCAACTCGGACAGCTTCTTCTGGACCGATTTCACGACTCGCTCGGCCTTCGCCGATGAGGAGGAATATCGGCGCTATCTCGGCCGCCTGCGCGACATTCCCCGCTATTTCGACGAGAATATCGCCAACATGCGCGCCGGTCTCGCGCGCGGCTTCAGCGTGCCGCGCGTCACCTTGACCGGCCGCGATGCGACGATCGAGCCGTTCCTTGCCGACAGCGAGGACAATCCGCTCTACGCACCGCTCAAGACCATGCCCGCCGCGATTCCCGCCGGCGAGCAGGCGCTGCTGCGGGCGGAGGCGCGGGCCGCGATCCGCGACGCGGCGATCCCGGCCTACACGCGGCTGCTCGCCATGATCCGCGGCGAATATATGCAGCAGGCGCGCGCCTCGCTCGGCGCTTCGGCGCTGCCCGACGGCACCGCCTATTACCAGGCGATGATCCGCAAGTTCACGACGCTCGACATCACCCCGCGCCAAATCCACGACACCGGCCTCGGCGAAGTCGCACGTATCCGCGCGGAGATGGAAGCGACCATGCGGCGGGCCAACTTCGCCGGCAGCTTCGCCGAGTTCATCCATTTCCTGCGCACCGACCCGCAATTCTACGCGCGCACGCCGGACGAGCTGCTGGGCGCGGCCGCCTACGTCATCGCGCGCGCCAACGGCCGGCTCGGCGACACGATCGGCACCTTGCCGCGCTTTCGCCACGGCATCGTACCCGTTCCGGACGAGATCGCGCCGATCTACACCGGCGGTCGCGGCGGCCTCGAAAATTGCATGTTCAACACCTACAATCTGCCGGCCCGGCCGCTCTACACTTTGCCGGCACTGGCGCTCCACGAATGCACGCCGGGGCACAGCTTCCAGGCGGCGCTGGCGCTGGAGGGGCCGGATCGCCCGGAATTCCGCAAGCGGACCTATTTTTCGGGCTATGGCGAGGGCTGGGGCCTCTATGTCGAATGGCTCGGCACATTGATGGGCATCTACCGGACGCCCTATGAGGATTTCGGCCGCCTGACCTACGAGATGTGGCGGGCGGCCCGGCTCGTCATCGACACCGGCATCCACGCTTATGGCTGGGACCGCGAGCGGGCGCGCGCATATTTGCGCGACAATACCGCGCTGTCGGAGCTCGAGCTCACCAACGAGATTGACCGCTACATCTCCTGGCCGGGCCAGGCGGTCGCCTACAAGCTCGGCGAGATCCAGATCCGCCGGCTGCGCGCCGAGGCCGAGCGGCGGCTGGGCGCGCGCTTCGACCAGCGCGTCTTCCACGACCGGATTCTCGCCTTGGGCTCGGTGCCGCTGCCGGTGCTGGAAGCCCAGATCCAGGCGTATATAGCGGAAGCCGAGCGCGGCGCGGCGACCACCCCTTAAGCCGGGGCGAGCGCCGTCTCGAACAGGCGGTGCAGCTTGTCGCGGACGACGTCCTGCTCTTCGTCGGAGCGCGGCTCCAGCGCCATCACCGTCCTGAGCACGGTGGTGCCGAGCAGGATGGCGAGGATGAGGCTTGCCCGCGTCGCCGCATGCGGGCCGTCGAGGATTTTGGCGAGCGGCTCGAGCACGTCGCCGCGGACGGCGTCGCGGACGATCTCCGACGCGGCGGGGGAGGAAGCGGAGCGGAGGATGATGAGCAGTTTCTCGACGTGCTCGCGGTCGGCGCATTCGTCCTTCTGGGCGATCAGCGAGACGAGATAGGCGGGGAGCTCGGCGACGGGCACGTCGGCGTCGAACTTGTCGCCGTTCCCGTCCCCGCCTTGCAGGACTTCGCGGAACAGCGCGTCCTTGCTGCCGAAATAGCGGCTGATGAGCGCGACATCGACGCCGACGTCGCGGGCGATGTCGCGCAGCCCGACATTCTCGTAGCTCTCCTCGAGGAAGCGCCGCCGCGCCGCGCAGAGCATCTCGCCGCGGGTCGTGACCGCGCATTTACGGCGGCGCGCGACGATGTCTCCGAAGGTCATGGGCGGAATTCCTATCAGTTGCGGCGGCTTAATCAACAGCCGTTGACATATTATGTCTACACCTGTTGACATGAGATGAACGGGCGCTAGATGCGTGACCGAATCTCGCGGGCGGATCGGAAGACAAGAAAATGGACTTCGGGAGACGGGCTCTTGGCCGCGGCGCGTTGCCGGCTTTCTTGCTGGCGCTGCTGGCCGCCTGTGGATCGGGCGCGCCGGAGCAGGCGCCGCCGCCCCCCGCGGTGACCGTCGCCGCGCCTTTGGTGCGCGAGGTGGTCGACTGGGACGATTATGTCGGCCGGTTCGAGGCGATCGAGAGCGTCGAGGTCAAGCCGCGGGTCACGGGCTATCTGCAGTCGGTCCATTTCCGCGACGGCGACTATGTCCGCGCCGGCCAGCTCCTCTTCACCATCGACCAACGGCCGGCGCAGGCGCAGCTCGATCAGGCGCGCGCCCAGCTTGCCAGGGCGCAGGCCACTCTGGTCAACGCCCGCACCGAGCTGGCCCGGTCGCGGACGCTGGCGGCGCAGCGGGCGGCGAGCGTCGAAGAGGTCGAGGCGCGGACGGCGGCGGTGAGGGCCGGCGAGGCCGAAGTGGCCGCCGCGGGCGCCAATGTCCGGGCGCAGGGTCTGACCCTGGGCTTCACCCGCGTCCTTGCCCCGATCTCCGGCCGGATCTCTCAGCGCCGCGTCGATCCCGGCAATGCGGTCACCGCCGACGACACCGCGCTCACCACGATCGTCTCGACCGATCCGCTCCATTTCACCTTCGACGGATCGGAGGCTTTGCTGCTCCGCTACCAGCGTCAGGGCGGCGGCCGGGTCGGCAGCGCGGTGCGTATCCGGCTCCAGGACGAGGCCGCCTACGCCCGCCCGGGGCGGCTCGATTTCGTCGACAATGCGATCGACCCCGCATCGGGCACGATCCAGGCGCGCGCCGTCGTTCCCAATCCGGACGGATTCCTTCGCCCCGGCATGATGGGCCGGCTCAGGCTCTCGGCCACGCCGCCCTATCGGGCGCTGCTCGTGCCCGACACCGCCATCGTGACCGATGGCGTGCGGCGCCTGGTCCAGGTGGTGGACCGCGAGGGGAACGTCAGCGGCCGCCCGGTCGTGCTCGGCCCGCTCGTCGGCAATCTGCGGGTCATCCGCGGCGGCCTGAGCCCGCGCGACCGGGTCGTCATCAACGGTCTCCAGCGCATCCTGCCCGGACAGAAGGTGGCGCCGCGCGCGGGCCGCATCCCGCCGCCGGCAAGCGCCGAGCCCCCGGCGGCGGCGCCCCAGTCCGCGCCCGCCTCCATCGCGACGCCGGTCCAGGCGCCGCCGGCGAGAGCCGGGCGATGAACATTTCGAGCTTCTTCATCGATCGGCCGATCTTCGCGTCGGTGATCGCCTTGTTCATCACCCTGCTCGGCGCCTTCGCCTATCCGGCGCTGCCGCTCGCCCAATATCCCGAGATCGCGCCGCCGTCGGTGGCGGTCGTCGCGGCCTTCCCGGGGGCCTCGGCCGAGACGATGGCCGAGACGATCGCGGCGCCGATCGAGCAGGAGATCAACGGCGTCGAGGGCATGCTCTACATGCGCTCGAACTCGAGCCAGGGGCTGACGTCGATCACCGTCACCTTCCAGCCCGGCACCGATATCGATACGGCGCAGGTGCTGGTTCAGAACCGCGTCGCGCTGGCCGAGCCGCGCCTGCCCGATCAGGTGCGGCAGATCGGAGTCACCGTCACCAAGCAGGCGACCGACTTCCTGATGGTCGCGGCGCTGACCACGACCGATCCCAATCTCGATATCGACTATATCGGCAATTACGCCAATTCGCGATTGCGCGACCGGCTGCTGCGCCTGCCCGGCGTCGGCGCGGTGCAGGTGTTCGGCGGCGGCAATTATTCGATGCGCATCTGGATCGATCCGGATCGGGCGGCGGCGCGCGACCTCACCGCCGACGAAGTGGTGGCCGCGCTCAGGGGGCAGAACGTTCAGGTCGCCGGCGGCTCGATCGGTCAGCCTCCCTTCCGGGGCGGCGGCCCAGCCTTCGAGCTGCCGGTCCAGGTCCAGGGGCGCCTGACCGACCCCGACCAGTTCGCCGACATCGTCCTCAAGACCGACACCGGGACGGGCGCGATCACCCGGCTGAGGGACGTGGCGCGGGTCGAGATCGGAAGCCAGGATTATGGCATTCGCGGCAGCTCCAACCGGCGGCAAGCGGTCTTCATGGCGATCCAGCAGCTTCCCGGATCGAACGCGCTCGAAACGGCGGCCGACGTCCTCGCCGATCTCGAGGCGGCGTCGCGGGATTTTCCGCAAGGGATGGAATATTCGATTCCCTACAATCCCACCGAATATGTCCAGGCCTCGGTCGAGGAGGTGCAGACCACTCTCATCGAGGCGGTCGTCCTGGTCGTCCTCGTCATTGTCATCTTCCTGCAGACATGGCGCGCCGCGATCATTCCGATCATCGCCATCCCGGTCTCCTTGATCGGAACCTTCGCGGTGCAGCTGGCGCTCGGATTCTCGATCAACACGCTGTCGCTGTTCGCGCTCGTGCTGGCGGTCGGCATCGTCGTCGACGACGCGATCGTCGTCGTCGAGGCTGTCGAGAAGCACATCAGGGCGGGTCTCTCGCCGCGCGATGCCGCGCACCGCACGATGCAGGAGATTTCGGGCGCGCTGATCGCGATCGGCCTCGTCCTCGTCGCCGTGTTCGTGCCGGCGGCCTTGATCTCGGGCATCCCGGGCATCTTCTACCGCCAGTTCGCCGTCACCATCGCCGCCGCCGCGGTCATCTCGACGCTCGTGTCGCTGACCCTGTCGCCGGCTCTGGCGGCGATCCTGCTGAAGCCGCATCGCACGGAGGAGGCGCCTGCGGGCCGCCGCTGGCTGCGGCCGCTGCGTACCGCGGGGAACCGGTTCAATCGGGGCTTCGACTGGCTGTCGGATCGCTACGGCTGGCTGACCTCCAAGCTCGTCCATCGATCGGCGATCATGCTGGTCGTCTATGGCGGCCTGCTGGGCCTGACCGTCTGGCGGCTGAACGCGACGCCCACCGGCTTCATTCCGGATCAGGACCAGGGCTTCCTGATCGGAGTCATCCAGCTTCCGCCCGGCTCGGCGCTCGATCGCACCGAGGCGGCCGTTGCACGCATCCGAGAGGTCGTCTCGCAAAATCCAATGGTGCTCGAAACGGCAGCGTTCGCCGGCCTCGACGGCTCGACCTTCAGCCCGGCGTCGAACAGCGGAATCATGTTCATTCGCCTCGCCCCGCACGAAGATCGGCGCGGCGACGGCGAGGCGGCGACCGAGCTGGCGGGCCGGATCACCGGTGCGGTCGGGGCGGCCGAGGAAGGCGCACAGGTCTTCTTCCTGTCGCCGCCGCCGGTGCCGGGCCTCGGCAATGGCAGCGGCTTCGCGATGATGCTCCAGGACCGCGAGGGCGCCGGCTATCAGGCGCTCCAGGGCGCGACCTTCGCGATGATGGGCGCCGCCCAGCAAAATCCGAACGTCGGCCAGGTCTTCTCCCTGTTCAACACCGGCAGCCCCAGGATCGAAGCCGAGGTCGACCGCGACCGCGCCCAGCTGCTCGGCGTCCAGCCGACCCAGGTCTATCAGGCGCTCGGCACCTATCTCGGCTCGACCTACGTCAACGACTTCAACCTGCTCGGCCGCACCTTCCGGGTGACCGCGCAGGCCGAGGCGGCGGCGCGCGACGACCTCGCCGACGTCGGCCGGCTGCAGGTACGCTCGTCGACCGGCGCGATGGTTCCGCTCTCGGCGGTCGCGACCTTCCGTTACGGCAGCGGGCCCGTCCAGGTGGCGCGCTACAACAATTATCCGGCCGCCGAGCTGCAGGGCCAGACGCCGCCCGGCGTGGCCTCGGGCGATTCGCTGCGCGCCATGGAGGAGCTCGCGGCGCAGAATCTTCCGCCCGGCTTCGCCTACCAATGGACCGGCCTCGCCTATCAGCAGCAGCAGGCCGGCAATACCGCCCCGATCATCTTCGCCATCGCCGTGCTTTGCGTGTTCATGGTGCTGGCGGCGCAATATGAATCGCTGACCCTGCCGCTCGCGGTGATCCTGATCGTGCCGATGTGCGTCCTCGCCGCGATGACCGGCATCAACCTGCGCGGGCTCGACAACAACATCCTCACCCAGGTCGGGCTTATCGTGCTGGTCGCGCTGGCCGCCAAGAACGCGATCCTGATCGTCGAGTTCGCGCGGCAGGGCGAGGAGGAGCACGGCATGAGCCCCTATGAGGCGGCGGTCCACGCCGCCCGCTCGCGCCTGCGGCCGATCCTGATGACCAGCTTCGCCTTCATTTTCGGAGTCATCCCCCTCGTCATCGCGGTCGGGCCGGGCGCCGAGATGCGCCAGGCGATGGGGACGGCGGTCGCGTTCGGAATGCTCGGCGTCACCCTGTTCGGGCTCGTCTTCACACCGGTCTTCTACGTCGTGTCCCGCCGGCTGGGAGGCTATCTGCCGAAGCGGCCGCAGCGCGACACCCATTACCCGACCTCGTTCGGCGGCGTGCCCGACGAGCCGGCCCCGGGAGCGGCGGAATGAAGCGCGCCTTTCCCGCCCTCATGGCGGCGCTCGCCCTCGGCGCCTGCGTCGTCGGGCCGGACCATCGCGATCCGCGGCCGGGCGCGCCGGCCCAGACGCCGTTCGATTCCGCCCGCTCGCCCGCCTTCACCGGCGACGAGCCGCCGGGGCGCTGGTGGAGCCTGTTCCGCGATCCTTTGCTCGATTCGCTGGTCGAGGAAGCGCTGCGCGCCAACACCGATCTGCGAGTCGCCGCCGCCAATCTGCGGCGCGCCCGCGCCGTGCTGCGCGAGACTCGGGCTGGGAGGCTGCCGAGCACCGAGATTTCGGCGAGCGCCACTTACGGCCAGGAGCCGGGCGGCGACGCCGGCGATCTCTACGATGCCGGCATCGACATCGGCTACCAGCTCGACCTGTTCGGCCGCATCACCCGCGCGATTCAGGCGAGCCGCGCCGACGCCGAGGCGGTCCAGGCGGCGTTCGACCTCGCCCGCATCACCGTTGCCGCGGAAACCGTCCGCGCTTATGCCGACGCCTGCAGCGCCGGGCGCCAGCTTGGCGTGGCGCGCGAAACGGTGCGGATCCAGGAGCAGACCTTCGACCTCACCCGCCGCCTGTTCGAGGGCGGCCGCGGCACCGCGCTCGAAACCAGCCAGGCGGGCGCGCTGCTCGATCAGAACCGGGCGGCGATCCCGACGTTCGAGGCGCTGCGCCGGACGGCCCTGTTCCGCCTCTCGGTGCTGACCGGCAGGCCGCCGGCCGCTTTCCCGCAAGAGGTCGCCGCCTGCGAGACGCCGCCGGCTTTGGCCGAGCCGATCCCGGTCGGCGACGGCGCCTCGCTGCTCGCCCGTCGTCCCGATATCCGCGCCGCCGAGCGGTCGCTGGCCGCCGCGTCCGCGCGGGTCGGCGTGGCGACGGCGGATCTCTATCCCAATATCACGCTGGGCCTCTCCGCCGGGTCGACGGCGGCCTCGCCGGGCGGGCTCGTCTCGGGCGACGGCTTCCGCTTCGGCCTCGGGCCGCTCATCTCCTGGACCTTCCCCAACATCGCGGCGGCGCGGTCGCGCATCGCCCAGGCCGAGGCATCGGCGGAAGGCGCGCTCGCCCAATTCGACGGCACCTGGCTCAATGCGCTCGAGGAGGCCGAGAGCGCGCTGACCCGCTATGCGAGCGAGCTCGACCGGCTGGCGACCCTCAAGCGCGCCCGCGCTCAGAGCGCCGAGGCGGCGCGCATCGCCCGGCTGCGCTACCAGGCCGGGCGCGAGCCGTTCCAGATCGTGCTCGACACCGAGCGCGCCATCGCCCAGACCGACGCCGCGGTCGCGCAATCCGAGGCGCAGCTGTCGGACAATCTGGTATCCTTGTTCCTCGCGCTGGGCGGCGGCTGGCATGATGGAGGCTAGGTCCTTCGATACGGGCCTTCGCCAGGCTCAGTCCCTACTCAGGACGAGCGGATATTTTAAAACTCCACGCTCATCCTGAGTAGCCGGTGGGCTTGTCGAACCGGCGTATCGAAGGACGCTTGTCACAACGCGTTCAGCCGTTTCCCACTTGTTTCCCCCGCCGCCTCGGTTGAGCTAGGGCCATGCCCGCCTCTCCGCCTCTCGACGACCGGCCCGTCGCGGCGATCTTCCGCTCGCCAATCTTCAACGCGTCCGAAGGCTTCATCCAGACCCAGGCGGCGGCGCTGACCCGTTACCGGCCGCTGATCGTCGGGCTCGAAGACAAGGGCAACGTCATCCCGGAACTCGACGGGCGGACCCTCCTCCCCGCCGGCATCGCCGAACGCTTCGCGTTCCGCCTCGGCCACGTCGCCACCATGGCCAATCGTCTGCGACCCCATGATCCAGTCCTAATTCATTCGCATTTCGCCACCGATGGCCTCCTCGCACTGCCGCTGGCCCGCGCCCTCGGCCTCCCGCTGGTGACCACTCTGCACGGCCACGACGTCAACCGGTCGCGCCGCGCCATGCTGCTTTCGGGCCGTCTGTCCTGGCAGCTTTACGCCCTGTTCCGCCGCCGGCTCACCGAACGCGGCGAGCTGTTCCTGCCCGTCTCGGACGCGCTGCGCCGCCGGGCGCTCGCTTTGGGCTATCCGCCGGGGCGCACCCTCACCCACTATCTCGGCATCGACCTCCAACGCTTCGAAAGCGGCGAGCCGGAGCCCGGTCTCGTCCTCCATGTCGGCCGGCTGGTCGAGAAGAAGGGAACGGCAATGCTTCTCGACGCCGTCGCGCGCCGGCCCGAGGCGCGGCTCGCCATTGTCGGAGACGGCCCGCTTAGGGGCGCGCTGGAGCGCCGGGCGGCGGAATTGGGGCTGGCGGAGCGGGTGCGTTTCCTGGGCGCGCTGCCCCCGGCGGACGTAGCCGCCTGGATGCGCCGCGCCTGGCTGCTCGCCGCGCCGAGCGTGACGGCGAAGGACGGCGACGCCGAGGGGCTGCCGACGGTGATCGTCGAGGCCGCCGCTTCGTCGCTGCCGACCGTGGGCACGCATCATGCCGGCATCCCCGAAGCCATTGCCGAGGGGGAGAGCGGCTTCCTTGTCGTCGAACATGACCCCGCCGCGCTCGCCGAGCGCATCGCGACGCTGCTCGCCTCGGCCGAGCTGCGCGGCCGGATGGGCGCGGCGGCGCGCGAACTCGCCGAGCGCAGGTTCGATTCGCGGCGGCAGGCGGCCCGGCTCGAAAATCTTTACGACGGAGTCCGCCAGATAAGGTCGTGACGGAGCAGATAGTCGTTGAGCCGCCGCGCCCGCTCCGCCTGGTCGAGCAGATGCCCCGCCAGCGCCGGCGCGCGGCCGGAAAGGTCGTGCCGCTGCAGCCAGTCCTCGCTTGTCCGGTAGAGCCGGGGCCGGCCGTCGCCTGGGTCGCGGACCGCGGTCCAGTCGGCGCCCTCGGCGACCAGCGACTGGCGGAAGCCGAAGGCGATGCCGCCGCCGCCGCGCACCGCCAGCAGGCTGTGCCCCTGCCAGGGCACGGCCTCGCGCAGGCCGATCAGGTCGGCGAGCGTCGGGGCGAGGTCGAGATGGCTGACCGGATTGCCGTGTGCGCCCCGCGGCAGCCGCGGATGGGCGCCGGCGACGATCAGCGGCACCCAGAGCGATTCGCGGTAGAGATTGTGCTGCCCCGGCACCTGGTCGTGCTCGCCGGTGTTGAAGCCGTGATCGCCGGTGACCACGATCAGGGTATGCGCGAACCAGGGCTCGCCGCGCAGGCTCTCGATCAGCTCGCCGACCGCGCTGTCGGTATAATGGGTCGTGTTGCGGATGCGCTCGGCGGCGGTCGCGTGGCCGGCGATATCGCTCACCGGTTCGACGCTGGTGAAGGGCGTGTGGTTGGTGACCGAGACGATGGTGGCGAAGAAGGGCCGGCCCGAGCGGCCCAATAGCCGGATGCGCGCCGCAGCGCGGCGGAAGACGTGACGGTCCCGCCCGCGCGCCTCGGGAAAGCGCCACAGCCGGTCGTACCAGCGGGCCAGCCAGTAAGTGCTGTTGTCCCAGTCGGTATCCGCTCCGTAGAATATCTCGGCGCGATAGCCGTGCGCGCGCAGCCGCTCGGGCAGGCAGCGGAAATCGACATGGGTGAGAGCGGTGATGTAGCGCTGCGACGGCGGCATGATCGAGCAGTGGGTGGCGAAGATGCCGTTGATGGTGGGCATGCCGAAGCTCGAAGCGCGGGTCCAGACCGCGGTGTTCGGGCTCCGCGCCAGCCGGTCGAGATAGGGCGTCGCCGAGCGGGTAGGGCCCGGATTCAGATGGCCGGTGTCGACGCCGCGCAGCGTCTCGAGCTGCAGATAGATGACGTTCCAGCGTCGCCCGGACGGCGTCGCCGGACTGGTCGGCACGCGCAGATAGGGCAATGCGGGGTCGGGGAAATGCCAGTCGGGGTCGGCGCTGCGCGCCAGCCAGGCCCGGCGATAGTCGGCCCTCATCGCGGCGAGTGCGGAGGGCGCGCTGAGATCTTGGTAGCCGGCGGCAATGTCCGTCAGGACGGCGATCGGCACCGGCTCGATCTTGCGCAGCCGGAACTGGCCGGTCGCCATCCGCCAGCCATTGGCCGGGGCGAGCAACGGCATCAGCGCCAGGATGATCGCCAGCCACAGCGGCGCCGTCCGGCGCTTCTTGCGGCGGAGCAGCCGGAGCGCGAGCCAGAGATAGAGAGCGGGGATTGCGACGACGAGAATCAGCGCCACGAAGGCGCCGCCCCGGTCGGCGCGGAGCAGGCCGAGGAACAGCCCGTCGAAGAGCGTTTCGGGCCGGCCATAGGCCCAGACGAAGCTCGGGTTCAGCCGTACGCCGAGGAAGCGCATGATCTCATGGTCGATCGCGCTGAACAGCAGATAGAGGGTCAGCAGCCCGGCCTGCAGTGCGGCCAGGGCCGGCCACCGGCGCGAGCGGAGCGGCTTCCGGTAGAGCGCCAGCCAGATGAGGAAGAAGGGGAAGGAGACCAGCCAGACACCGAGCATCTCGTAATAGAGCGCGAGCCAGAAATAGCGCGGCCATTCCGCGAGGAACGGCCCGCCATCCGGCGCCGGCCGGGCGTAGAGAAGGATCTGGAGCAGGGCGGCGAGCAGCAGGCAGGCGAAAGCGAGCCGGAAGGCGGTGGCGAACCGCTCTCGTCCCTGCACTTCGCCTGATTGCGGGCTTTCAGCCAACGCCCTTTCCCCCGGCCGCCCGCTTCGCATAGGACCAGAGGCGATGCGTCTCGTCTACCCCCTGCTCTGGTCGCGCCCCGACCGCAAGGCTTGCCGCGAGCAGACCGTCAACACCGCTGCCGCTTTGGCGCGGCGCGGCGCGGAGGTCACCCTGCTGATGCCGCAAGGGCGCGGCGACCCCGACCTCACCGCGGACGACCTGCGCGATTATTTTCACGTCGAGGGCGATTTCCGCCTGGTCCAGCGGCCGAGCCGCTGGGCCGGCGAGGCGCTGCCGCGGACTTTGCTCTGGCTCCGGCAGGTTTTCCGCGACCCCGCGCTGGCCGGCGCCGACCTCCTCTATTCGCGCATCCCGGCGATGCTCGCCATCGGCCAGCGCGCTCCGCTCCCCTTCGCCACCGATCATTACCGGCCCTGGCCCGACGACCTGCCGGCGATCCGGCCGCTGGTGCGGCGCACCGCCCGCGCCGCCAAATGCCTCGGCCTCGTCCTCCATTCCGAATATGCGGCGGGCGCCTATCGCCGCGCCGGGGTCGAACCGGCCAGGATCCTCGTCGCCCATAACGGCGCCGAGCCGCGGCGGAACGGGGCGGCGCTGGGTGCGGCGGACGCAAGGTCGAGGCTGGGTTTGCCCCCGAATCGCCCGATCGCCGTCTATGCCGGGCGGGTCAACGCCCAGAAGGGGCTCGAAGCGATCCTCGCCCTCGCCGACCTCAGGCCGGAAATCCTGTTCCTGCTCGTCGGCTCGGAAGGCGAGGGGCCGATCGAGGCCGCGGCGGCCTTGCGAGCCAACGTCCGCATCGTCCCCTGGCAGACGCCGGCGGCGCTGCCGGCCTGGCTGCAGGCGGCGGACGTCCTGCTCATTCCGCCCTCGCGCGCGCCGCTCGAACAGTTCCGCAATTGCGTGCTGCCGCTCAAGATCTTCTCCTATCTGGCCGCCGGCCGGCCGATCCTCGCGCCGGCGGCGCCCGACACGGCCGAGCTGCTCCGCGACGGCGGCAACGCGCTGCTCGTGCCGCCGGGCCGGCCCGAATGCGCGGCGGCGGCGCTCGACCGCATCCTCGACGAGCCCGGCCTGGCCGACCGGCTGTCGCAGGGCGCGCTGCTGAGCGCGGAGGAGCTGACCTGGGACCGGCGCGCCGAGAAGATCGCCGCCTTCCTGGCGGCGCGGCTCAGCGCTCCGAATGAATGAGGATTGTGATCGCGCCGAGGCCGAACAGAGCCGGCGCCGCCCAGGCCCCGGCCAGCGGCGGCAGCGCGCCGACCTGCGCGGCGACGGTGGAAACGCCGTCGGCGACGAGATAGAGCAACCCGCCGCCGCCGGCATAGAGCAAGGCCGGCCAGGCGACCCCGGCGCGCGGCGCGGCAAAGGCGAGCGGCAGCGCGAGCAGCAGCATGACGAGCGGCGCCACCGGCCCCGCGGCGGAGCGGAACAATTGTGTTTCGAACAAAGATGCGGCCTGGCTCACCGGCGCCGCCTGGTCGAGCGACCGGCGCGCCGCCGCGGCCGACATTTGCGGGGTGGACGAGAAGAAAGCGGTAACGTCGCCGGCGTCGAGCGGTGTCGCCCAGCCGAGGATGGCGGCGCGGCCGCCGAGCGCGCGGCCGCCGTCGAAGCGGAGACGCTCGACATCCCGGAGCAGCCAGCCGCCGCGCCCCGCTTCGGCCGAGGCCGCCGACAGCCGCTCGGTCAGCAGCCCGCGCCCGTCGCGGCGGAAGATCTCGACATCCGCGAGCCGCCTTCCCCCTTCGGACGCGGCGCCGGCCCGGACGATCTCGGCGCCGATCCGGAACCAGCGCGGCGGCCGCGCCCGGGTCTCGCCGGGCGGCTCGGTCCGTTCCCACCAGGCGGCGAAGGCGGCCTGGCTGCGCGGCACGGCGGTCTCGGCGAGCAGCCATGACGCGCCGGCGAGGAGGAGCGGCACCGGAATCGCCATCGCCAGCACCCGATATTGCGAAATGCCGGCGGCGCGGATCGCGACCATCTCGCGGCTCCGGCCGAGCGCGATGAACACCGTCATCGCACCGGCCAAAGCGGCGATCGGCAATGACTGGAGCAGCAGCGGCGGCAGCCGCAGCCAGGCATAATAAGCGATATCGGCGAAACCCATCGAGCGCGCCACGAACTCCTCGCCGCGCTCGAACAGGTCGACCATCTGGAGCAGCGCGACGATCGCCGCCGCCGCCGCCAGCGTCCAGGTGGCGAGCCGCCAGGCGAGGTAGGAGGCGAGCGTCCGCCCCCTTATGCCGCCGCGCCCGCGCCCCTGGCCCCGGAGCCGGGCGAGCGCCTCGCCGAGCGGCTTCAGCGCCGTCGCGATCGGGCTGTGGCTCGGCAGATGCCGCCCCGAGAAGAAGATCAGCATGATGATCGCGGCCGACAGCGCCGCCATGCCGACGATCGCCAGCCTGGGCTCGGCGGCGCCCGACAGAGCGAGCTGCCGGGCGAAGTTCATGCCGTGGTGGAAGGCGGCGAGCGCCGCCCCGCCGACCAGGATGCCGAGGCCGCGCCGGCCCTTCTTGGTGGCGAAGGCCAGAGGCAATACGAGGAACGGGATGAGCGGGATGCTCGCCGCCCGCGCGATCCGGCTGTAAAATTCCGCGTCGAGGGCGCGCCGGGGGATCTCGCCCCCGTCCCGGGCCGCCTCGGCGAGCTCGGTCAGCGTCAGCTCGTTCTGGTCCCAGCCGCGCCGCCAGGACGAATCCCTCAGCCGCAGCGATTCGCGAAAGGCCATCGATCGGAACGCGACCAGGTCCGGCGCCCCGTCCCGAGCGTTCGGGCGCTGGGCGAGGTAGCGGCCGCCGGCGAGATCGATGCCGAAGCGGCGGCCCTCGGGCTCGAAGCCGATCCGCCCCGAGCCCCCGGTCAGCGCCAGCTCGCGGCCGTCGGGCAGGCGCTGCCAGACGAAGATGCCGCCGACCCTGCCGCCGGGCCCGCGGCGGTCGAAGGTCAAAGCGAGGTTTTCGGCGGGATGGTAGAAAGCGCGCGGGTGGAGCCGGCCGATCCGGCCCGCGTTCAGCGCCTCGACCCGCATCGCGCGATATTCGTAGCGCCCGATCGGCTCGAGCCAGCCGCCGGCGACGAGCCCTGCAAGCCCGATCCCGATCCCGACCGCCGCCAGCGGCGCCGCGATCCGGGAAAGCGACAGGCCGGCCGCGAGCATCGCTTCGAGCTCGAGATGGTCATCGAGCTTCGCAATGAGCAGAACGAGCGCCACCATGAAGGCGGCGGGGATGGCGAGATCGAGATAATAAGGCGCGAGCCGGGCGAGCAGCGGCAGGAAGTAGGAGATATCGGCTCCGCCCGCCGCCATTTCATGGATCAGCCGAAGCGCCCGTTCCAGCATCATCACCAGGCCGACGCCGATGGTGATCGCGACGAAGGGGCCGGCGACGCCGCGGACCAGATAGAGGTCGATGAGGCCCGGGCGCAGGCTCGGCGCGGCGCGCGGAGCGGTCGCGGCGGCCTCAGCCACCCAGCGCCTTCGCCAGCCGCCGGTTGCAGGCGTTGTGATGGCGCACCGACAGGACGAGCAGCAGGTTCAGGAGGAAGATCTCGGCGAGGAAGAACCAGAGCGGGCTGCCGAGCAGCATGCTGAGGCCGATCAGCACCGTCTTCGGATTGGCGCCGAGCGCCTTCTGGAAGGTGAGCGAGCGGCGCGACACGCCCCGGGCGAGCCGGCGAATGCGCCGCGTCCGCCGCGGATCGTCCGCGGCCGCGGCGACCGCCGCGTCGATCGCCGCGCTCGGCACCAGCGCGTTGCCCAGCCGCAGATAGTCGCGCGCCATCCAGCCGAAGGTCGCGCTGAACCAGTTTCCTTCCTGGAACACCTCGTCGTGCCGGTCGCGGGCGTGCTTCAGCCAGGGAACGCCGTAGGCCCACCAGAGGTAGGTGCGGCGCTCGGTCTCGGCATGGTTGGTCTGGGCGATGTGCGAGGCGCCGGCGGCGACTGCGAGCACCCAGGCCCAGACCCCGATCGAGTCGTCGAGCAGGAAGGCGAAGGCGAAATACATCACGGTATGACCGGCATAGTCGCAGACGCCGTCGACCAGCTCGCCGGTCGCCGACGACATGCCCTTGAGTCGCGCCAGATCGCCGTCCGCGCCGTCGGTCACATGCCAGGCCGCGTGCAGCAGGAAGCCGAGCAGCGCTCCTTCGGGCCAGCCGAGGCCGACATAGGCCCAAACCGCTGCCCACATCAGCAGCAGGCCGAGCACCGAGACGGCGTTGGGCGTGACGGGCGTGGCCGCGAGCAGCCGCGCCAGACGCGATGCGAGCGGGTGGTAGAGATAGCGGTTGAGGCCGTCCTGAAGCTCCGGCGGCCGGCTTTGCGGCCGATCGTCGTCACGAAGCCGCTTCAGTCCGGCCGGAGCCGATGCCATTTCGGCATCCCCTTTAATACTAATTGTCGTGCCTGCCCGGTTTCTTGGGCTAAGGAAGCGCCGAATGGGAAGCGAAAAATCCATCGGGGGCCAAACGGCGGACAGCGCCGCGGTGACGTTTTTTGCCAACGCCGCGGAGGCCGACCGCCGGATCGCCGGCGTCGCCGCGGCGGGGCGAATCGTCAAGACTCTGGCCGATGCCGGCGGCCGCGAGGCCTGGCTTGCGGTCGGCGACTCGGTGCCGCTGGCTCGGGCGACGCTGGACGATGTCGACCGGCTGCGCGGCGGCATGACGGTTCGCATTGTCGCCGCTGCGGAGCTGGCGGGCGCGGACGTCGCCGCGCCGGCCGCCGCATCGTCCCCGTCGTCGTGGGACATCGTCCGGGCCACGGCCAAACCCGGCGACGGCCTCGTTTCGCGCTGGCTGAACCGGCCGATCTCCCAGCGGATTACCTGGCTCATGCTCCAAATCCCGGTTGCCCGCCCCCTCCATGTCACGATCTTCAACGCCCTGCTTGCGCTGGTCATGGTCGCCGTGCTGCTGCTGGGCGGGGAAGCCGGGCTGATCCTCGGCGCGATCCTGTTCCACGCCGCCTCGGTACTCGACGGCGTCGACGGCGAGATGGCGCGCGCCAGCTACCGCACTTCGGCCGCCGGGGCGGCGCTGGACAGCGCCATCGACATGGCGACCAACCTGCTGTTCCTCGCCGCGCTCACCGTCCATCTCGCCCTGCGCGACGGCGACGAGATCGGCTGGATCGGCGGTTGGGGCGTGGCTCTCGGGCTCCTGGGGGCGATGCTGATCGCCTGGCGGGTCCGCGCCGACGGCGCGCCGCTCGGCTTCGATCTGCTCAAGCGTTCGGGCCGGATCGGCGGGGTCGTCGACCTAATTTTCCGGGTCGTGCAGACGCTGAGCAGCCGCGATTGCTTCGCCTTCCTGTTCATGGTCCTGATCCTGGCCGGGCTCGAGCGGACCGCATTGTCGATCTTCTCCGGGATCGTCACCTTGTGGTTCATCTACGTGCTGGCGTCGCTGATCCCTCTCCCGCGCGCCTTTCGCGGCGCAGCATAGACGCTTGACTTTCCCCCCCGTTAAGGGTGAGCGTGCCCGCTTGGCCGCGCCCGGAGGCGCGAACGCACGGACCGGGGATTCATGAATCAAATCAAGGTGGCCTTGGTCGGGGTCGGCAATTGCGCAAGCTCGCTCGTTCAGGGCCGCTATTATTATGACGGCAAGCCGACGGCGGACGGGCTCATGCACGAGCGGATCGGCGGCTACAGGCTCTCCGACATCGAGTTCGTGCTTGCCATCGATACCGACGCGCGCAAGGTCGGCAAGGATCTCGGCGAAGCGATCTTCGCCGCTCCCAATTGCACGACGGTGTTCCAGCACGACGTCCCCGCGACCGGCGTCGCCGTGCGCATGGGCCGGGTGCTCGACGGCATGGCGGCGCATATGGAAGATGCCGGCGAGCGCGGTTTCGTCCGCGCCGACGCGCCCGAGGCCGTCCGAGGACGAGATCGTCGCGGCGCTGAAGGAGACGGGCGCCGAGGTGCTGGTCAACTTCCTTCCGGTCGGCTCGGAGGAGGCGACCCGCTTCTACATGGAATGCGCGCTCGAAGGCCGGGGTGGCGGTGGTCAATTGCATGCCGGTGTTCATCGCCAGCGACCCCGCAATGGGAGCGCCGCTTCCGCGAGAAGCGCCTGCCGATCGTCGGCGACGACATCAAGGCGCAGCTGGGCGCGACCATCGTCCACCGCGTCCTCTCCAGCCTGTTCCGCCAGCGCGGCGTCAGCCTGAGCCGGACCTACCAGCTCAACACCGGCGGCAATACCGACTTCATGAACATGCTGGACCGCGGCCGGCTCGCCTCCAAGAAGGAATCGAAGACGGAGGCGGTGCAGTCGACGCTTGCCGACCGGCTCGACGCCAACGACATCCATATCGGCCCTTCCGACTACATCCCCTGGCTCGACGACAACAAGCTCTGCTTCCTCAGGATCGAGGGCGCGCTGTTCGGCGACGTGCCGATGAACCTCGAGATGCGCCTGTCGGTCGAGGACAGCCCCAATTCGGCGGCGGTGGTGGTCGATGCGATCCGCTGCTGCAAGGTCGCGCTGGACCGCGGCGTCGGCGGCGTGCTGATCGGGCCCTCGGCCTCCTTCTGCAAGCATCCGCCGCAGCAGTTCAGCGACGACGTCGCCGCCCAGCTGACCGAGGAGTTCATCGCCGGCGACGCCCTCGCCGCGGAATGAACTGCCTGATCATCGCCGCCGGCCATGGCAGCCGGCTGCGCGAGATTTCCCCGTCGAAGCCGCTGACCCCGGTCGCGGGCAAGCCGCTGATCGAGCATGTGATCGCGGCGGCGGCGGCGGGCGGCGCGACCGCCTTCACCGTGGTCACCGGCCATGAGGCGGACCGCGTCGAAGCCTTTCTCGCCACCCTGACGGGATACCGGATCGGGACGGTGCGCCTGACCGATCGGGACCGGCCGAACGGCCATTCGGTGCTGGCGGGCGCCGAGGCGATCGACGGCGAGTATCTGCTGATGATGTGCCGATCACCTGTTCGACCCGGTCATCGTCCGCCGCCTGCTCGCCGCCGAGGCCGCGGCGCTGACCCTGGCGGTCGACCGCGATCTCGAAAGCCCGCTGATCGACCTGGACGACGCGACCAAAGTGGCGCTGGGCGAGGGCGGCGCGATCCTTCGCATCGGCAAGGCGCTGGATCGCTTCGATGCGATCGACACCGGGCTGTTCCGCGCCGGCCCCGAACTGGCGCAGGCTTTGCGCGGCGTCGACAGCCTTTCGGAAGGCGTGCAGCGGCTCGCCGACGCTGGGCAGGCGCGCACGATCGACGTCACCGGCGCGCGCTGGCTCGACGTCGACGATCCCAAGGCGCTCGCCTTGGCCGAAGGCCTCTACGGGTAGCGCAGCCTCACCGAGGTCGTCATGTCGTTGCGCGGCACCGCCAACCGCACCCTGCGGAAGGACGGGAGCCCGACGAAGGCCGGCGCATTGTTCGAGAAACCGTAGCCTTCGCGCGGCAGGCCGAGCCCGCTTCGGGTGAAGACGCGGTTGCTGTCGGCGTCGTGATAGACGCCGAGCGCCCAGACGCCGGTGCTCGGCAGGTGGATGCACACTCGCGTGGTTCCCGCCCGCGCCGGGACCCGGCCGACATAGAGCGACCCGCGCCGGGCCAGGAAACGGCTCCGGTCGTCGGCGTAGAGCGTGACCGCGATCAGTCCGTCCGAGCTGCGGACATTTTCGACGTTGACGTGGAGCCGGACCGGGCTCGGCGTGCCGGTGCAGTCCTGCGCGGCCGCGGCGCCGGCGCCCGACACCATGATCCCGGCAAGGAACCAGCGCAGCCCGATCACGCGACCGCCGCGACCTGGCTGCCGAGATAGGCATAGGGATCGTGGTCGAGCGCTCCCGGGGGCAGCGCATCCCAGAGCGGGCCGAGGTCCTTGCGGATACGCGCCTCGAAGAAAGCGGGAAGCCGGGCCGTCTCACCGTCGAAATAGGCGCGCATATGCGCATCCTCGCGCAGCATCCGCGCCATTTCCGCCTGATATTTGGCCCGGTCGGTGGTGGCGCTGCGGAACAGGCTGAACAGGCCGGCCATGTTGAGCCCGTTCGCGCGGAGCCGCCGAGCGATGCGCGGCGCGCCATAGGCATGGTGGGTGACGTCGGCCACCCGGTCGTAGAAGTCGGCCCAGTCGTAATGGAGCGGCCGGATGTTCATGCCGTGATTGCTGTCGAGGAAATGGAACGCCATGGAATTGATCCGTCCAGCGCGCTGCAGCTCGAGGTTGAGCGGCGAGGCGCGGCCGTAGCAGGTGAACAACGAGAAGGCCGGATAGGCGCCCGGCGCGAGGTCGATGAAGCGTTTGGTGAGCTCGAATGGCTCGTCGCCCGCGTCGCAGTCGAGGCCGAAGATGAGGTTGGTCTGCACGAACGGGATATGGTCAAGAATGCGGTTCACATGATCGGCGACCTGGGCGACCTTCTCCTGACCGGTCGTCCGGGTCGCCTTCGACTTGTTGCCGTAATCGTACCAGGATTCGACCCCCGGCAGCATGCCGACGAAGCCGTTCGTCCGGAGCCGCGCGAGGTTGGCGTCGGTGAGCAGCGACAGGCTCATCTCGGCGACGTGGCGCATCGAGCCGGGCGGCGCGACCTCCTCGATCGCGTCGAGATAGTCGTTGAAGCGGACTCCGAAATTGGGGTCCTGCCAGCCGATGATCGGCTTCTTCACCTTGGTTAGGACGAAGCGCAGGTCCTCCTTCAGCGTGGCGAAGTCCAATGGCTGATAGGGGATCGCCGCGTCGATGCAGAAGCTGCAGCTGTAGGGACAGCCGAAGCTGCCGATCATCGGCACCAGCTTGATCGGCCCGGCCTTGCTCATCACCCCTTCCACATATTTCCAGCGCTGGCGGAGGTTCGGGATCTCGCGCGGCTGGACCGGCGCGCTGAGGCAGCGGCCGAGGGGCCGATGCGGCGCCGCCTCGCCGAGAATTTCGGCGATCTGGCCGCGCCCGGTCAGGCCGAGGACATAGTCGAAATGCCGCGCCCCATCCTCGGGGTAGCAGCGCGCATGCGGGCCGCCGAGCACGGTGACCGCGCCGCCCGCGCGGTAGATGGCGCTTAGCGCGTAGGCGGTGAACGCGGAAAGGCTGTAGGCGCAGAGGAACAACAGGTCGGTGTCCGCGGCGTCCGCGGTCAGCTCCTCGCAGCCGGCGCCGGTGTAGCACAGATAGCGGACGTCATGGCCCATCTCCTCGCACCAGACCGCGACCGCCTGCGGCATGATGCTCGCGAAGTTCGCGCTCATCCTGAGCTTGAACGGGTCGCGCGTCGGCCCACGCTCGACAAGATCGATGATGGTAACCCGCAATTCGCCGCTCCTGCCCGTGGCGGCGAGTAGAGACTCAAAGCGGCGACGCTGGCAAGCGGAACCTGAGGCGGGCGGCTATTCCACCGCCGCGTGGCCGTAGCTGAACACGCGCGCGAGCTGCCAGCCCTCGCCGGTCAGCCGCCACAATTGGGTGAAGCGGGCGCGGCCGACGAGCCGCTCGGGGCCGTCGCCCCGGCGCTCGTAGAAGACATGCTCGCCGTCCTCGATCGCGCCGTGGCCGGGGACCGGGTGGACGTTGAGGCTCGGGACGACCAGCTCGCGGCGCGAGCGCCAGGCGTTCGGCGCCTGCCGTTCCACGCAGAAGCGGGCATAGTCGGCGACGAAGGCCTCGGCGGTGCGGGCGACGACGCCCTCGCGGTCGTGATACATTTCGAAATCCGGGCTCAGCATCGTGCGCAGCCGCGCCGGATCGCAGCCTTCGAACATCAAAGCGAAGAATTCGGCGTCGCGCGCCCGCACCGCCTCGGTCAGCGCCGCGCCTTCCGGAAGGGCAGCCGGCCCGGCGGCGGCCGCGGCGGCAAGCGCGAGAGCGATAAGCATGTGCGTGGCTCCGTGTGTATTAGCATAATAATACACACGGAGCCTAAGCGGTCAAGCGCTTGGTCAGCCCGTGGGCGGCGGCGGCTCGGCCGGTGTTGCGGGCGCGGCGGCGGCTGTCCCGCCTTTCATCGCCAGGGCGTCGAGCACGACGGCGGCGACCAATGCGGCGAGGACCAGCCAGACGCCGGCCTCGACGTTGATCTTGATCAGCCCGGCCATTTGCGGGTCCGACATCGCCTCGCGGAAGCCCTCGCTGGCGCGGGCAGTGCCCGGGATGTCGACGAACACCGCATAAGCGACCGCCGCGCCCGCGGCGGCGGCGCCGGCGGCATCGGCCATCAGGCCGGTCCGCCCCTTGAGGACGAAGCCGCCGATCAGCGCGAGCACGATCAGCAGGGCCGCCGCGATCACCGCCATGTTGGGCTGGTCGAACGGATTGTCCGGGGCTGGCGCGGTCGATCCGGGCGGCGCCGGATTGTTCATGGTGACGGAACCGGTGGCGAGGTCGACGCCGCTCATCGACGCCAGGGTCTGTTCGGCGCAGGAGATGGTGACCCAGGGCAGAAGGAAGAGAAGCAAGGCGATGATCTTGGCGCCGCGCGCCAGATTGGTCATGAGAGCCGGTCCGGCCATGTGCGTATCCCCCTTGTGGCTGTGCCAGGGGGAATGATCCGCTTCAAAGCCGTAACGAGTCAACCGCTAAAGCGGACGGGGCGGAGCGAGCTCCGCCCCGGCGCATGGTCAGTAGCGGTCCCGCCAGCGGCGGCCGTCCCAGTAGCGGCGGTCGTCGCGATAGCCGCGGCGATAGTCGCGCCGGTCGTCCCAGCGGTCGCGGCGGGCCTCGGCGATCTCGCGCCGGCATTCGCGAAGCTCGCGGCGATATTCGCGGCGGCTGTCGGCGCGGCGCAGCTCGCGCATACATTCGCGCCGCTCCTGGCGAACGTCGTTCTGATAATAGCCTCCGCCGCGCCACTGGGCGTTGGCGGCGGTGGCGGGTATGGCAACCGCGCCGATGGCGGCCGCGAGAATGAGAATACGCATCTCGATACTCCTTATCGCGTCCGATCCTGCGAACGCAGAGTCGGAACGAGCGGGAGTATGCGCATGTTGCATGAACCCAAAACTACGTGCCGTTCAGCCGGCGTTTAGCAAATATGCGCCCGGATGAAAAATAGGGGCGCCCCGAAGCCGGGACGCCCCTCCTCGCAATCGGTCTTGCGGCTTAACGGCAGCGCAGGTCGCGGCGGCTGCCGCTGTCGCGGTCGACCTCGCGGCCGATGGCGCCGCCCGCGATGGCGCCGAGGATGGTGCCGAGCGTGCTCGAGCGGCCGCCGTCGAGCTGATTGCCGACCAGAGCGCCGACTCCGGCACCGATGATGAGGCCGGTCGTGCCGTCGTTGCGGCGGCAATAATAGCGCCCGTCGCGGCCGCGATAGATGCGGTCGTTGGCGCTCAGCCGGCGCTCGCGATAATAGCGGCCGTCGCGGTAATAATCGTCGGCATAATAAGCGCCGCCGGGGGGCGGCCGGTTATAATCGTAGCGGTTGTACTGCCGCCAGTCGCGGGCGCGGGCCTGGCTCAGCTCGCGTTCGCACTCGCGCCGTTCCCGGCGATATTCGCGGCGGCTGTCGGCACTCCGCAATTCCTGGCGGCATTCGCGCGCTTCGCGGCGCTCGTTGCGCCCCTGCGCATCTGCCGGGCTGGCGGCGATCGGAACCGCGACGGCGGCCATAGCAGTGGCTAGAATCAGCTTACGCATCGTACCTACTCCTTGGATGGGAACCCGGTTAAGGGTCGCGCTGACAACGAAGCGGAACGCCGGAGGTTTCGTGAACGCAACATTACCCCCGGTTCATCCGGGGTTTAGGTAGCGGCGGCCGGTTCCACGCATTCGGTGAAATCATAGGCGTCGCGGACGTGCGCGTTGAAATGCCGCCCCTTGCTGAACGCGGCCCGGAAGGCGTCGGCCGCCGCGGGCGGCACACCGTGGTAGATGTAGCGGCGGCCGGTGGTGAACAGGATCTCCAGCTCCTTCCGCTCGGGATGGTAGAAGAATTTGCGGATCACGCTGGACGGCATCGTCAGCCGGCTCCGCCGGGCCCGACGTCGAGCACCTTGACCGTCTCGCGGCGGTCGCCGGCCGCGAGCTCGACGGCGTCGCCGGCCTCGGCGCCTTCGAGCGCGCGGGCGAGCGGCGAGGTCCAGCCGATCCTTCCCCGGGCCGGATCGGCCTCGTCCTCGCCGACGATCTCGACGACGTTGACGAGGCCGCCGCGCTCGATCGTGACGCGCCCGCCGAAGCCCGCGGCCCGCGCCTCGGGATCGGGAGTGCGCAGCTGCGCCGAGGTCCGCCGCGCGGTCCAGTAGCGCAGGTCGCGGCGGAGCCGGGCCTCGTCCTCGGCATCGAGTCCGGTGGCGAGCGCAGCCTCGATTCGCCGTATCTCGTCGTCGATCAGGCGGGCGCCGCGCGGCGTGACCAGGTTCGGCGCCTTGCTCACCGCCCGCTCGGGCGGGGCAGGCGGCGGCGCGTCGCTGTCTTCCTTGACGAATGCGCGGCTCATGGCGGTCCTTTCCGGGGCAAACCGGGGGGCGAAACGCACGGCCGCGCCGCAGGATGCGCAAAAAGCGCTATTCATGCCCCTAGTGATGTTGTATCATTAAGTCCTTATCAGGGAGAAGGTTCATGGCCCGTCCCGCTCCGCTTCGTAAGAACCCCTTTCTCGCGTCGCCTGGCGATTTCGCGCCGATCGCAACCATCAACACCACGCCGCTGGTCGATGTCATGCTGGTCCTGCTGATCATGTTCATCATGATCATCCCGGTGACCAGCCATAAGGTCCCGGTCGACCTGCCGCGCGACGGCCCCGGCCGGCCCGCCCCCGCCCATCGCCTCGACATAGGAGCGGACGGCAGCCTCGCCTGGAACGGCCGCCCGGTCGCTCCGGCCGCGCTGCCGGGCCGCCTCGCCGCCCTCGCCGCCGATCCGGCCCGGCCGAACCTCCACCTCGATGCCGACGGCGAAGCCCGCTACGAGCAGGTCGACCGGATCCTGGCGCAGATCCGGACCGCCGGAGTCACCCGCCTGGGCTTCGTCGACAACCGGCGGTTCGCGCGCGCATTCTGAGCGCTAGCCGGATCTTAACCGCGCGCCGCTAGACGAGGCGCGGTGACCGACCTGCTGATCATCGCGGCTCCGGCCCTGATGCTGGCGATGCTCTGGTGCCTGTGGCGCGCCGGACAGCTGCTGCTCGTCTGGAGCCCGGCGGTCGCGCACGTTTGGACGAGCGGCTATAGCGAGCTCGAGCAGCAGGACGATTATTGGCACCGCGACAACAGTCTCGCCTCGCTGCGCGGCTTCGACTGGCGCGACGGCGAGGATAGTCGCTCGATCGAGGACGAGGTGGTGTTCGAGGACCGCGAGGGCAACAAATGCCGGGCGACGGTCAGCCGCCGGGTCGCGCGCGGCTGGCGGCCGGACGGCATCCTGACCATCTGGTACGACCCCGCCGACCCGGCCCGCGCCACGGCCTTCGGTCCGGGCACATGGGCGCTGATGGCCCTGCTCTGCGCCGCCGGCCTGGCGAGCCTGTTCGCCTTCGGGATCGAGCTGGCGGCGGGCAGCGGCCAGGCCTGAGCCTCGCCCGCGCGCGGCGCGCCTGCTGGCGGCCGGGCGACCGCGGGCTTATAGCGGGCGGCGCCATGCCCCTGCCGATCGCCCCCGCCACTGCCCTGCTCCGTCCGGCCCAAGGCCCGGGCGTCGTTTCATGACGCTGGTTCGGATCGGCGATGGCTAGGGACGAGCCCCGCTTCGTGCCGCCCTGCCCGCCGCGCGGCCAGGGCCCGGTGCCGGTGTGGCGCGGCTTGATGGGCGAGCGCGCGCGGACCGCGGTCTACGGCTGGTCGGAGCATGCGTTCCGCGAACCGCACATGCGCCGCAAGGTGCTCGGCTACGACGTCCATATCCCGCTCGATCCCGACGCCGTGCAGCGGGTGCTGCTCGACAATGCCGCCAATTACGTGAAGCCCGACATCGTCAAGAAATTGCTCAAGCCGACGATCGGCCGCGGCCTGCTCTCCTCGGACGGCGCGCTCTGGCGCGACCAGCGCAAGATCGTCGCCGCCAATTTCGCGCCGGGCGCGATCGACGCGCTCATCCCGACCTTCGCCCGAGCGGCGGAGCGGGCGATGGCGCGCTGGCCCGGCGGCGCCGAGGACATGGCCGCGCAGGCGACCGCCACCACCATGCGGATCATCGCCGACAGCCTGTTCGCCGGCGACCCGCGCCTCACCACCGACGCGGCGATGAACCATATCGCCGCCGCGCTGGAGGGCGTCAGCGAGGCGCGGCTGCAGGCCATGCTCGGCCTGCCGCTGATGCCGTGGAGCTTCCGGGGCAAGAGGGCGCGGCGCGGGCAGGTCTTCCTGCGCGAAACGCTCACCGACGTGGTGACGAACCGGCTCCCCGGCGGCGGCCCGGACGACTTTCTGGGCGGGCTGATCCGGGCGCTGCACGGCCGGTTCCGGCCCGAGGAGGCGCTGGTTCTCGCCGTGGACAATGCCGCGACCTTCTATCTCGCCGGCCACGAAACCACCGCCAATGCGATCACCTGGACCCTGTTCCTGCTCGCCGAGCAGCCCGCTTTGCAGGCCGAGGCCGCCGCCGAGGCCAAATCGGCGCTCGCCGCCGGGGAGGACGATCCCGGGCTTCCCGATCGCCTGCCGCTGCTCCGCCGCATCCTCGAGGAATCGCTGCGCCTCTACCCGCCCGTTCCGCGCTTCGACCGCCAGGCCGTCGCCGCCGACCGGCTCGGCGACGCCGATGTGGAGGCGGGGGCGATCGTCTCGATCTGGCCCTGGCTGCTCCATCGCCACCGCGCGCTCTGGGACGATCCCGACGCTTTCGATCCCGGCCGCTTCGACGCCGCGGCCAAGGCCGGCCGCCATCGTTTCCAATATATCCCGTTCGGCGGCGGCCCGCGCCTCTGCGTCGGCGCCCGCTTCGCCGCGATCGAGGCCCTGATTGTGCTGTCGCATTGGCTGCGAGGTTGGTCGTTCGCGCCCATTCCCGGCCGCGCCGTCCGCCTCTCCGGCATGGTCACGCTGCGGCCGGCGGGCGGCCTGCCGCTGATCCTGGCTCGCCGCTAGGCCTTCTTGCCGATATCGTAGCCGGCGATCTTGCGGCCCGCCGCGCTGTCCGCGATCAGGGTGGCGAGCCGCCGCGCCCGAGTCTCGGGCTTCTTCGCACTGGTCACCCAGTGGAGCACGACCTTGCGGTAACCGGGCGGGCGCTTCTCCCAATCGGCCCAGGCCGCCTTGTCGGCCTTGAACGCCCTGGTTTCGGCTTCGCTCAGCGCCTTCTGCTCATTCTCATAGGCGTAGACGCCGCTGCGCTCTTTATTGACTTCGTACGCGCGCTCGCCCGCCGGCGTCATCCGCCCGTCCGCCTTCAGCGCCGCGAAGCGCGCGACGTTGACCCTTGACCAGATGCTGCCCTTGCGCCGCGGCGTGAAGCGGATCGTGTAGATGGTGGGGCCCCCATCGCGCTGTCCGGGGGACAGCGCAGCCCCACCATCCTCGCCGAGCGATTTGCGCACCCCGTCGATCCAGCCGAAGCAGAGCGCCTGGTCGCGCGCCTGCGGCCAGTCGATCGAGGCCTTGCCGGTCGCCTTCTTCCAGAAGCCGACGAGCAGCTCGGCCGCGCTGTCGTGATGCGCCTCCAGCCAGCGCCGGAAATCCGCCTCGGTCGGAAAGAAGGTGGGCGTCGCCATGGCGGCCAAAATACCTCCTTATCGACCCGTGCGCTATTCCGCCGGCTGCGGCGTCAGCCTGGCCTTGCGCTTCTTCGCCAGCTTCGCCCGCCAGCCGCGGCTCCGCAGCCACATCACGATTCCGGTCACCGCGAGCAAGGCCGGGATGATGCCGCCGACGAAGATGACGATCTGCCAGACGGTCCCCATGCCGGTGCCGTCGTGCCAGCGCCGCATGGTGCGCGCCAACGTCTCCGGGCGCGGCGGGCGCGGCGGCTTCACCGCGCCCGAAGCGTCCTCGACCTCGACTTCGGCGGGCCCGCCCGCGCGGGCGAAGGCGATCTTCCACTCGGGCGACTGGTCGGTCGGCCAGGTCACGGTGACGAGCGGGCCGGTCGCATGCGGTTGCGCTGCGGCGAGCGCCGCGTCGGCGGACATCGCGGTGTCGGCGAGGGGTCGCGCCCGCATCGCCCGCGCCCGGTCCGGCGGCCCGCCTTTGCCCTTGGGCTGGCTCGCTTCGAAAGTGCTGAACACGCTCGGAAAGGAGATCCAGAAGCCGGTGAAGCTCAGCATCGCCAGCGGCAGCAGGATCCAGAAGCCCATCTGGTGGTGGAGGTTGGCGTTGGTCGAATTCTGCCTTTTCCAGCGGAAGCCGCGCGCGGCGCTCCCCGTCACCGGCCACCACAGCCAGAGGCCGGTCAGGCAGGAGACGAACATGAAGACGCCGACCCAGCCGACGATCGTCCGTCCCCAGCCCGGCACCATCAGGCTGCCGTGCAGGACGTGGAAGACGCGGACCAGCCCGGCATCGCTCGACGCCTTGTCGAGCACCCGCCCGGCGGCGGGATCGAGCCAGACGTTGGTTCGCGCCGGCCGCGTCGCGCCGGGCTGCGGCGCGCCCGCGGCCGTGGCCAGAACCGGCCCGCCCTGATGCTCGGGATAGCGGATCGACAGCACCTGCTCGCCGGGAGCGAGGGCGGCTTGAGCGGCTTGCGCGTAGGCGGCGGGAGTCAGCGCCGCGCCGCCGGACACGGCGTAACGCTTTGGATTGAGAGTCTCGTCGAGCCAGTCGTGCCAGACCAGCGCCGAGCCGGTCAGCGAGATCGGGATGATCAGCACGGCAAGCAGGAGGCCGGTCCATTTGTGGATCGAAAGCCAGAGGGCGCGAAAGCGCATGGTCGTCGTCTTGGCCACCTGATTCTCCCCGGCGTGCCGACGCACGTTAAAAGCTAATGAGAATGGATTGCAACAACTAGCTGTCGGCCCAGCGCCTGAGCAGGTTGTGATAGACGCCGGTGAGCCTGATCACCTCGACGTCGCCCTGACCGCGCTCCGCGGCGATCGCCTGGATCGAGCGGTCGAGGTCGAACAATATCGCCCGCGCCCCATCGTCTCGCACCATCGACTGGACCCAGAAGAAGCTCGCCACCCGCGTCCCCTCCGTGACCGGCTCGACCCGGTGCAGGCTGGAGGCCGGATAGAGGAGAAGATGCCCGGCCGGCAGCTTGACCGCATTGGCACCGGCTGCGCTGTCCTCGATAACCAGCTCGCCGCCCCGATAGGCGTCCGGATCCTCCAGGAAGAGCGTCGCAGACAAATCGGTCCGCACCCGGAACTCGGTGCCGCGGTGGATGCGCATCGCATTGTCGATATGGGTGCCGAACGCCTCCCCGCCCTGATAGCGGTTGAACAAAGGCGGAAAGATCTTGAGCGGCAGCGCCGCGGCGATGAACAAGGGCGAGCGCCCCAGCGCGTCGAGCACCAGCTTGCCCGCTTCCCTTGCCGCCGGGCTGTCCTCGGAAAGCTGCTCGTTGCGCTTGGCGAGCGCCGACTGGTGCCCCGACGTGGCATTGCCGTCCTGCCACTGGCCGGAGTCGACGATCGCACGGATGCGCGCCACCCCCTCCTTGTCGAGCAGATCGGGGACGGCGAGCATCATGGCGGAAGCTTAGCGCGCCTAGAAGCTGTAGAACAGGCTCAGCACCGCCGAACGGTCCTCGCCCGGCGTCGCCCAGCCGCCGGTGACTGCGCCCGAGGCGGCGTTGGCGTTGTTGCGGATGTTGGTGAAATAGCGGGTGTTGGTGAAGTTCTGGACATTGAGCTGCGCCGTCAGCCCCTCGGTGATCGGGTAGGAGACGAAGGCGCGATGGGTCATCCAGCCGTCAGTGATATATTGCGTCCGCTGGAGCAGGCTGCGCTGATAGGTCGCGAAGCCGCTCTGATAGTTGAAGCCGTAGCCGATCTCGAGGCCGAACGGGAAACGGTAGGAGGTGAACAGGCTCGCCGAGTGCTTCGGCGTTTGGATCAGCCGGTCGCCGGCCTGCGGGTTGGCGATGACGATCGAGCCCGAGGCGTTGCGGTTGCCGCAGGCTACGCTCGGATTGGCGAGGCAGAAGTCGGACACGCTCTGCAGAACCTCCCCGTCGAGATAGGTGTAGTTGGCGAAGATCGTCCATTCAGGCGTGATGTTGCCGCTCGCGCCGAGCGCGATGCCGTCCACGCGCGAGCGGCCGTCGACCACCTGCAGCGTCGGCTGCACGGGATCGTTCGAGGCGACCCGGAAATTGCTGCGCTCGTTGCGGAACAGCGCCGCGGTCAGCAGCAGCCGGCGGCCGAACAGCTCCGCCTTGCCGCCGATTTCGTAATTGCGCGCGGTTTCGGGCGCGGCGGCGCAGAAATTGACGAACGTCGCGCCCGACCCGCTGCTGCAGCCGAGGCGGACCGTTGCCGAGGAAGGGGTGCGGGCATTGCCGTAAGCGACATAGAGGCTCGTGGCCGGCGTCGGCTTGAATACCGCCCCGAAGCGGTAGGAGAAGAGCGTCTCCTCGCTGGCCTGCGGCGCCAGCTCGGCGGCGGTCGGCGCGGCTGTCCCGGGCGGATAGACCGCCAGCGGCACCGCCCGGAACACCGCTTCGGCGCGCTCGAGCCGGACGCCGCCGTTCAATTCGAACATCCGGCCGATCTCGAGCGTGTCGAACAGGTACGCTGCCTTGTTTTCGGTGTCGCCGCGCGACCGGGCCGTGACGGTGTAGTTGGTCGGGCCGGCATAGATGGTCGTCGGGCTCGAGATGCTTTCCAGCGGAAGCACGATCGGCGCGCCCGCGGCGTTGCGCGGCAGCGAGGCCGACTCGATCGAATAATCCTCCCAGGCGAAGGAGATGCCGACGACCATTGTGTTCCTGAGGCGGTCCGCCTCGCCGGCCTCCCAGCGCAGATCGGTCTGATTGTAGAGCAGCTCGTTGGACTGGTCGCGGACCAGGCCGCGCGGGCCCGAAGGCTGCCAGAAGCCCGGCGGAACGGTGACGAGAACGGTGCCGATCGCCGGCCCGCTGCCGGTCGTGACGTTGGTCAGGGTCGCCGTACAGGGCAGGCCGGTCGCATCGTTCGGCCCGGCCGAGATCGGCTGGCGGCCGGTGCCGAAGAGGCAGAAGGTGCCTTGCGGCGCGCTGGTCCGGCTGAACTGGTCGACCTGCTGCCAGCGGGTGAGGTTGCGGATCGAGATGTCGTCGCCGAACTCGTGGCGGATCGTCATGGTGATCCGATCGAGGGTGATGTCCTGGTCGTCGAGGTTGCGATAGCCGAAATAGTCGCTGTCGTCGGCTTCGGGCAGCGCCCCATCGTTCAGCTGGTTGAGGAAGAAGGGAACGCCGTAAACCGGCGTGTTGCTGTCCTCCTGGTGCAGAAAAGCGAGGGTCAGGCTGGTCGGGCGGCCGATGCCGAAGGTGACCGCCGGCGCCACGCCCCAGCGCTCATATTCCTCGACGTCGCGCCCGGGCACATCGTTGTGATGGACCATCGCGTTGAGGCGGACCGCGACGAACTCGCTGACTCGCCAGTTCGTATCGGCCGTGCCGCGATGATAATTGTCGCTCCCGACCGCGGCTGAGAGGATTGTGAGGGTGTCGTCCTGGGGGATCTTGGAGACGAGATTGATCGTGCCGCCGACGCTACCCGAGCCGTTGAACACCGAATTGGCGCCGTTGTAGATTTCGATCTGCTGCAGGTTGAAGGGGTCCGAGCGAGTGTATTGGGCGCTGTCGCGGACGCCGTCCACGGTGATATCGTTGCTGGCCGAATAGCCGCGCAGGTTGATATTATCGCCATAACCGCCGCCGCCTTCGCCGGCGCCGAAAGTGATGCCGGGCACGGTGGTGAGCGCGTCGCGCAGGGTGAGCAGGTTCTGGCGCCGAAGCACCTGGTCGCTGATCACGGTGACGGTCTGGGGCGTGTCGACCAGCTCGCCGGTCGCTTTGGGCGAATTCGAGCTCCTGCTCGGCGCGGGCGCCGGTGACGACGATGTCCTGCTCGGAGCGGACGTCGCTCTGGGCCTCGCGATCTTCGGCGAGCGCGGGCGAGCAAAGGAAGCCGACACAACCCAGCGCCAGGAACACTGGCGCCCTGGCGGCGGTGCCGGCGGAAATGGGATTGGTCATCCGATTAGCCCCTTCGGCGCCGGTTTTTCCGGTCGCTAAAGAGGCTATTGCAATTCATTCGCAATAGTGTCAACAAGATTGCGAACGGTTCGCAACTGACGGGCATTGCCTCTTCCCAACGGCCCGTCCGGCGCCGGCGTGACAGCAGCCGTCACGCCGGCGCCTCTCGTCCAGGAAATGGGGACTGTCCCCCTTATCGCGCGTCGCTCAGGAAGCTCCGCAGCTCGCGCTGGAAGACCTCCGGCTGATCGAACATGATGAAATGCGCCGAATCGGGGATGCGGCGGACGACCCGCGTCGGCACGCTCCGATAGGCCGTCGCATAATATTGATCGAGCTGCGCCTCGCTGAGCGGCGCCCCGGCCGGCTGCACGTAGAGCACCGTCAGCGGCACCCTGATGTTGGCGAGGTCGGGGGTGAGGTCGGTGACGATCAGATCGTAAAAGCCCTGCGCCGATACCGCCGAATCGCTGGCCAGCGACTGCTCGACCACCGCGGGACGCTGGCTCTCGGTCCGGATCATGCCGGCGATCATCGGCTCGATGATCGCCCGCCGCGCCGCGCCGGCCGAGGCGCTCATCCCCCGCCGCATCTGCTCGGCGACCGGCCGCAGGCTCTCCGCCGTGGCGCCCGAGCCGCCGAACAGCGAGCCCATGAACGGCATCATGTCGACCACCATCACCCGTCGGGCAAGCTCCGGGTGGCGCGCCGCGACCATCATCGCCCAGCTGCCGCCCATCGAATGGCCGACGATCGCCGGCCGGTCGAGCCGCGCCTCCCTGATGTAGCGCGCGATCTCCTCGGCAACCGGCGCCAGCACCGGCCCCGACGCATTGGCGCCGGCCGGCCTGCCGGCGAAGCCGGCGACGTGGACGACGTGGTAACGATAGCCGGGCACCGCCGTCATCGTGGCGTCCCAGACCCGCGGCGACGAGCTCAGGCCCGGGATCAGCACCACGTCCGGCCCGGACCCGTGCACCTCGACGCCGATCCGGTCGCTGGCGAAGGCGGGCGCGTCGGGCCCGGTCGTGGCGCATGCCGCCGCGAGCGGCACCAGCAGGAGAAAAGCGAGAAAGCGAAGCATGAACGTCTCCCAGTTTGCCGGGAGACCCTACCCCCTTTCGGGAAGCCCTCAAATCCCCTGCGTGAATCCCGCGCAGGCCTCGGGCGTGCCGCCGCGATAGCCGCGCATCAGCGCTTCCTGCCGCTGCGCCGCCGTGCCGTGGGTGAAGCTCTCCGGCACGACCCGGCCCTGGCCGGCGCGCTGCAGATTGTCGTCGCCGATCGCCGCCGCCGCCGCCATGCCTTCCTCGAGGTCGCCAGGCTCCATCGCGCCGCGCTCCTGCGCCGCCCAGACGCCGGCATAGCAATCGGCCTGCAGCTCCATCCGGACCTGCAGCGCATTGGCCTGGCCCTCGCGCACCGCCGATTGCGCCCGCCTTATCCGGTCGGAGGTGCCGGTCAGGGTCTGGACATGGTGGCCGACCTCGTGCGCGATCACATAGGCCTGGGCGAAGTCGCCCGGAGCGCCGTAGCGCCGCGCCAGCTCCTCGAAGAAGGCGGTATCGAGATAGATGCCCTGGTCGGCCGGGCAGTAGAACGGCCCCATCGCCGAATCCGCCGCGCCGCAGCCCGAGCGGCCGCCGCCGGTATAGACGACCATTTTGGGCGCCTGGTAGCGCGACCCGTCGGCCGAGAACAGCCGCCCCCAATGGGCCTCGGTCGAGCCCAGCACCTGGCAGGAGAAGCGAGTCACCGGGTCCGACGCGCAAATCTCCGCGGCCGTCGCGCCCGCCTGGCCCGGCATGCTCGGCGAGACCGCCTGCTGGCCGCCCCCCGTCAGATTGCCGAGGCCGCCGAACAGCGCCATGCCGATGACGACCACGATGACGCCGCCGATCCCGAACCGGCTGGCGACCAGCCCGAGCAGCATGCCCGCGCCGCCGCCGAGCCCGCCGCCGCCGCCGAAGCTCTGTCCGCGCTGGCTTTCCACATTGTCGCTGGTCCCGCGTCTGCCGAAGCGCATGGCCTCACTCCTCGCTGCGATGCCTGAACCGCCGAGCCGCTCCCGGGTTGCATTCGCTCGCCCGCGCGGCGAAAGGGCAGGGACCAGTTGAAAGGCGATTCATGTTCCTCACCGGCAAGCATGCGCTCGTCACCGGCTCCACCTCGGGCATCGGCCTCGCCATCGCCCGCGCGCTCGCGGCCGAGGGCGCCAGGGTGACCCTCAACGGTTTCGGCAAGCCGGGCGAGATCGCCAGGCTCCGCGAAGAGCTCGACGCCGGCTATAGCGACGCCGACTTGACCAGCCCCGACGCGATCGAGGCGATGATGGCCGACGCCGGCCCGGTCGACATCCTCGTCAACAATGCCGGCATCCAGCACGTCGCCCCGGTCGATCAGTTCCCGCCCGAGAAATGGGACCTGATCCTGGCCTTGAACCTCTCCGCCGCCTTCCATACCATCCGCCTCGCCTTGCCGGCCATGAAGGCCAGGGGCTGGGGCCGGATCGTCAACACCGCGTCGGCGCACAGCCTCGTCGCCAGCCCCAACAAGTCGGCCTATGTCGCCGCCAAGCACGGCATCGCCGGCCTCACCAAGACGGTCGCGCTCGAAGCCGCCACGACCGGCGTCACCGTCAATTGCATCAGCCCCGGCTATGTCTGGACGAGCCTGGTCGAGAACCAGATCCCCGACACGATGAAGGCGCGGGGCCTGTCGCGGGAGCAGGTGATGAACGACGTCCTCCTCGCCGCCCAGCCGACCAAGAAGTTCGTCACCGTCGACCAGGTCGCCGCTTTGGCCCTCTTCCTCTGCCGCGACGAGGCCGGCGCGATCACCGGCGCCAACCTCTCCATGGACGGCGGCTGGACCGCCCAGTAAGCTCGTCGCCATGAAGACGCTCGCCGTCGCTTTGCTCCTCGCGCTTGCCGCCGCCGCGCCGGCGCAGGAGGTCATCCGGGCCCCGGCGAACGTCGGCTGGCGCGAAATCGCCACCGACGACGACCGCCGCCGCCTGCGCAACTGGCGCGACGCCTGGATGGATGCGCTGCGCGACGTGCGCGACGGCGAGAATGAAGGCGAGATCGCGCGCGGCGGGCCCCTGTTCGAGCCCGACACGTCGCTTCCCAACGCCGCGCCGCCGCCCGGCGACTATGATTGCCGCACGATCAAGCTCGGCGCCGCCCAGCCCGATCTGCTCGACTATATCGCCTATCCCGCCTTCCGCTGCCGAATCCGGATGCAGGCCGGCCGCCTGCATTTCACCAAATTGACCGGCTCGCAGCGCCCGCTCGGCATCATCTTCCCCGACAACAGCCGCCGCATGGTCTTCCTCGGCACGCTGCTGCTCGGCGACGAGACCCGCGCGCTCCGCTACGGCCGCGACCGCGAGCGCAACCTGATCGGCCTCGTCGAGCGGGTCGGGCCGCGGCGCTGGCGGATCGCCTTCCCTTACCCCCATTTCGAATCCCTGCTCGACGTGATCGAGCTCACTCCGCGCCGATAGAAAGAGCCATGTCATGCGCCGCAAGATCCTCGCCGCTCTGTTGCTGGCGTCAGCCATGCTGAGCCCCGCCGCCGCCCAGGACCTCAATCAGGCGATCGGCCGCGACATGCCCGAGCTGATCGCGCTCTACCGCGAGCTCCACGCCAATCCCGAGCTCAGCATGCAGGAGACTCGGAGCGCGGCCCGCATGGCGGCCGAGGCGCGCCGCCTCGGCTTCACCGTCACCACCGGCGTCGGCGTCACCGGCGTCGTCGCGGTGCTGGAGAACGGCCCCGGTCCGGTGCTGCTGCTGCGCGCCGACATGGACGCGCTGCCGGTCGAGGAGCGCACCAACCTTCCGTTCGCCAGCCGGGTGCGCGGCACGACTCGGGAGGGCCTCGAAACCGGCATCATGCACGCCTGCGCCCACGACACCCACATGACCGCCTGGGTCGGCGCCGCCCGCCGCCTGGTCGCGATGCGCTCCCAATGGTCGGGCACTTTGGTCATGATCGCCCAGCCCGGCGAGGAGACGAGCCAGGGCGCCAAGGCGATGCTCGAGGACGGCCTGTTCACCCGCTTCCCCAAGCCGACGCACGCCATCGCCTTCCACAACAGCGCGACCCTGCCCGCCGGCATCATCGGCTATTCGGACGGCCCCGCGCTCGCCAACGTGGACAGCGTCGACATGGTCGTGCGCGGCGTCGGCGGCCACGGCGCCGCGCCGCACACCACCCGCGACCCGATCGTGCTGGCCAGCCGCATCGTCACCTCGCTGCAGACCCTGGTCAGCCGCGAGCTCGATCCGCTCGATTCGGCGGTCGTCACCGTCGGCAGCTTCCAGGCCGGCACCAAGCACAACATCATCTCGGACGAAGCGCGCCTCTTGATCACCGTCAGGAGCTACACGCCCGAAATCCGCCGAATGCTGCTCGACGGCATCGCCCGCATCGCCCGCGGCGAGGCGATCGCCGCCGGCGTCCCCGAGGACCGCATGCCGACGGTGACCGTCCGCGAGGCCGAGGCCACGCCGGCGACCGTCAACAGCGCCGCCCTTACCAGCGCGACCGCCGAGCGCTTCCGCGCCCATTTCGGCGCGGAGCGGGTTCGGACCATGCGCCCGGTCATGGCCGGCGAGGATTTCGGCCGCTTCCGAATCGCCGATCCCGCGCTCGAAAGCCTGATCTTCTGGGTCGGCGGCGTCCCCCGGGCGCGCTGGGACGCGGCCAATGGCGACACCGCCCGCCTGCCCTCGCTGCACAGCCCGTTCTGGGCCCCCGACGCCGAGCCGACCATCGCGACGGCGACCGAGGCGATGACGGTCGCGGCGCTTGGTGTGCTGGCGCGGCGCTGAGCGCCCCCCGTCATTCCAGCTTTCGCTGGAATGACGAAATAGGGCCCGTCCCTACTTCGCCGCCTCGACGAGCTTCGCGACGGCGCCGGTGAGATTGCCGAGCGCGGTGATCGTGGCGGCCGTGTTCTGCGCCTTCGCCCGGGCCTGGTTGAGCGCCGCCTCGGCCGCTTCGGCGTCGGCGCGCAACTGGTCCCAATTGCCGGAAGCCGCCTCGAAACCGGCGATCAGCGTCTCCAGATGGGCCGCCATCGCCGCTTCGTAATTGTCCTCGACCTTGCGCGCCTCGGCGGGCGTGCTGGTCTTGGCCAGATCGGCCTGCTTGTTCGCTCTCGCCTGCTCGAAATTGCGGCGGGCGATGTTCTGGACGTTGGCTCCGGTGACCATTGCTCAATCCTCCTGTTGCGCGGGCGCGTCGTCGTCGGCCAGATCGGCCCTGGCGGCGCTGACGATCTCGGTCAGCCGCGCGACCGACGCGGTCAGGTCGGCCAGCGACAGTCCGCGCTTGGCCTCGAAATCGCGATGCTCGGCGATCAGCGCGTCCAGTACGGCGATCGACGCGGACAAGGCGGCGTCGGTATCGGCGGGGCGCTCGGCCAGCCCGGCGACCAGCGCCGCCGCGGCGAGCCGCTGGTTGCGGGAGAGCGCGGCCTGGAGCGCGGAATCGCCGGGCGAGGGGAAACCGGAGGCGGCGACCACCTCCTTGAGCGGCGGCAGCGATTGGGCGAGGCCCGCTTCGGCGAGGGCGCGCCGAGCATCGGCCTCGACCGCGCCGGCGACGTCGTCGACCTGCTGGTGAAGCGCCTGCTCGGCCGCCAGCGCGGCGCGGACATGGGCGGCGACGGCCTGCAGCTGCGCGCTTCCAGTCACCAGCCGCCGCTGCTGAGCGCTGGCGGCGAGCTGGCCGCCGCCGATCCGGAGCACCGCGCCAACCGCCTGGGGAACCGGCCCGAGCCCGACCGCCGTCCCGAGCGCGGTCGCGCTCTGGGTGGCGCCGGCGATCGCCGTCTCGAACTCCCCGCGCGCGTCGAAATCGGCCTCGGCGCCGAGCGCCCGATAGGCGGCGGTGAGCTGGTCGATCGCCTGCGCCCGCAGCCGCACGACCCGAGCGAGCCGGGCCATCAGCATCGGCACCTGAGCGGTCCGCCGTCCCTCGGCGGTGGCGAGGATGTCGCAGATCGGCTCGGCGCCGCCGGCGGTGGTGATCGCGGTGCAATTGCGCATCGAGCCATAAGCGAAATTGAAATTCTGGGTCGCGATCCGGTCGGAGATCCGGTCGGCGCGCGCATTGACTTCGGCCGAGATCGCGCTGGTGGCGCTCACCCCGGCCGTGGCCAGCGCCCGCGCCCCGTCCCGGTCGGCGCTGGCGCAGCCGCTCAATATGACCAGCGAAGCGGCCGTGAACAGAATCGCCGAGCGACGGAACCGGCTTCGCGACGATTGCATGATGGGTCCTCCTGGCCGCGACGATACACAAGCGGTTCGGGAAAGCGAGCCGGATTCCGGCGCCCCTTGCCCGCCAGCCCACCCGTTGGCCGGCTTCGGCTACCGGCACGAAGAGAAAGCACTGCCGAAATGCCGGCGGCGTTTCGGAAACATCCCGAACTATTCGTGCGATCACGGTGAAATTGTCGACGAATCGTGCTAAGCTGATCGTTCCCGGGGGTATTCATGGCCGCTTGGAACCTTTCGATCGGAAAGTCCTCGCGCGGACGCTATCCGCTGACTCTGCGCACGCCCGGGGACACCTATCGTTTCAGCCGGGCCCTGCCGCCGAACTTCAGCGATTTCGCGACATGCCCGCCACGCGGCAAGACGCTTCGCTGGCGGCGTCCGCTCGACGGCGTCGATCATGACGAGCTGCTGTTTTGCGCTGCCGATCTCGGCACGCTCAAGGAGATCGGCGACCGCCTCCATGCATCGCTATTTCGTTTTCGCTCGAAGGGGAAAACCAAGGATCTGACCGATGCTTTCCTGATGGCGCGAGCCGGCGCGCCCGACAAGGAGGCGGGCCTGGGTTTCGTGATCGACCTGACCGAGGCGCCGGAGCTCGCTCGCGTGCCATGGGAAGCGCTCTATCTCGCCGATCAGGATCTTCTCCTCGGCGTCGACACCGGGACCAACATCGTCAGGCGTATCGAGCCGGGCGGGAATGCGGGCTTGCCGCCGCCGATCCGCCCGCCGATCCGAATGCTTGTCGCAGTGGCGAACCTTGGCAGCGAGCTCGAAGCCCGGACCGAGATGGGCAACATCGAAAGCCGGCTCGGCAGTCTTCGCACCATCGAGCGGTTCGAGGTCCAAGCTCTGGAGACGGCGACGAGAAAGCAGCTTCGCGCCCGGATCGTGAAGTGGAAGCCGCACGTGATCCATTTCATCGGCCATGGCGGCTTCGACGACGACAAGGGCCTCATCTATCTCCACAGCGGCAAGGATCCCCAGCAGCGCGACGCGATCGATTCGAGAGCCTTGCGCGATCTGGTCCGCAACAACCCGCCCTGGCTCGTCGTCCTCAACAGTTGCCTGAGCGGCGCCGCCGCGGCGACCAACCCGTTCGCCGGCGCCGCCCAGAATCTGATCCGCGCCAACGTGCCCTTCGTGGTGGCGATGCAGGCCCCGATCTCCGACGACGCCGCGATCGCATTTTCGGAGGAATTCTATTCGGCCCTCGAATCGGCCGCCCCTGTCGGCAAGGCGGTGAGCAGCGGGCGCGACGGCATTCTTTCGCTCGAGGATGAAAGCCTCCAGCCCGAGCTCATCACCCCCGTTCTCTACACGAACGGCCTGACCGAGCGGATTGCTCTCCTCGGCCGGTCTGGCTTCGGCAGCTATTGGCGGGTGATCTGCGCCGATGTGAAGAAGTCCGGCGTCGCTCAGGCCCTGCTCACCTTCGTCGGTGTCGTCGTGCCGCTCGTGCTGGCGCTGGTGGTCGCCGACGGCGACGAGCGGCGTGCGGTCCCTGACCCGTACGGATCGCCGAACGCCGAGGCGCCGGCGGAGGCGATTGCCACCGGCGACTTCCTTGACGACATGGGCGCCGCCGGGGGACCGGCGGAGGCCGTGCCGGGGACGGAGGACGAGGTGCTGCATTTCGGAACGAGGCGGGACCCCGGCCGGGAGGAATTCGCAACGGCCGACGCGGGGCGCGCGGGGCGCCCCCCCGCCCGGCGCGCGCACGCACGATCTCTGCCGCCACCGACCGGCAGGCCGATCCAGCTGGCGGAGGCCCCCGCGGCGGTCCCGCCCGACCCGGGTCCGCCGCCCGCCGCCGTCCCGCCCCCGCCGACCCGAGGCACGCCGCCGCCGGCCGCGACGAGTTCGCCGGTTCCGAACGTCGCGCGCCCGCCGGCTTCGTCGGCGCCGGCGGCCGCCTATGTCGGCGCGGCTGTGGAGAGCGCATCTGCGCGGAGGCAGGCCGAGATGCTGCGCCGGCGTTACTTTGAGCTCCGCAGGGCCCGCCGTAATCCCTCCGCCGCGCGCAGCCCGCCGCGCCCCCGATCCGAGGCGGAAATTCTGGGTGCGGTCATCGGATATGCGGCCACGTCGAGCGCGACGGGCAACTATGCCTGGGTGGCAGGCGCGGTTCCGAGCGCGTACCGCTCCGGCGAGAGTCTCGCGCTTGTTCCGGATCTCGTCGCCAGCTTCGCGCCGGGCGCCGTCGTGCCGACCCGGATCGATATTTCGCGCCATGCGGCGATTCTGTTGTCGCCGACGGGCGAATCGATGTTGATCGAGCTGGTCGGCACCGCCGATCCGAGCGAGCCCTCCGATTCGACGGGCGAGCTTGGCCTGCGCAGGGCCGAGAGCGTAGCCGAGGCGCTGCGAGGCTCGGCGGTCCCGGAGGAGCGCATCGTCGTCGCGTCGGCGGCCGATCGCTGGGCGCGGTCGGCATTGCCGCCTTATCGTTACGAATGGAAGCGCCACGTCGAGGCAAGGCTGGTGCTGCGCGACGCCGATCGCATCCCCTTCGCGTTCGGCAGTGCCGAGGTGGCCGGCGACAATGCCGGGCGGCTCGACCGGCTCGCGGCGTTCGCGCGCGGCAATCCCGATGTCATCCTCAATCTGCAGGGCCATGCCCAAGCGTCCGAAGAAGGTCCGTTCCCGCTGTCGCGGCTCCGGGCGGAAAGCGTGCGCGAGCAGCTCCGCCGCCGTGGCGTCGACGATCTGCAGACGCGCCTGCTGCTCTTTGGGGATTCGCATCCCGAGGTGGTCGGACAGCCGGGGCCGGACGCGGACCGGCGCGTTCAGATCGTCCTGGTCCCGCGCCTCGAAGTCGGGCCGGAGACCCCTAATGCGCCGCCGCCCGATCCCCCCAGACAGCCCTGATCCGCGCGTCCTTGCCGCAGCCGCGGCGGTAGCGGCCGTAATGGCCGGGATTCCGCCGCGCATAATCCTGGTGATAAGCCTCGGCGGGGTAGAAGCGCGCGGCGCCGCGCACCGGCGTTGCCACGCGTCCGCGCAATATTCGGTTCGCTTCGGTCCGTGCCGCCTCGGCGTCGCGCCGCTGGCCCGCGTTCAGGGCGAAGATCGCGGTCCGGTAGCTGTCGCCGCGGTCGCAGAACTGGCCGCCCGAATCGGTCGGGTCGATCGTCCGCAGGAAGCGGCGGGCGAGCTCGCGATAGCTGATCCGCGCCGGATCGAAGACGACCTGAACCGCCTCCAGATGCCCGGTCCCGCCGGCCGTCACCCGCTCGTAGCTCGGGCTCGCCACGGTCCCGCCGGCAAAGCCCGACACCGCCTCGACCACCCCCGGCACCGCCTCGATGTCGCGCTCCGCCGACCAGAAGCAGCCGCCGGCGAACAAAGCCGTCTGCGCATTGGCGGGCCGCGCCGGCCGCTGCGCCGCCGCCGTGTCGGCCGAGGATTGCCCGCAGGCCGCGAGCAGCAAAGCGGCGAGAAGAAAACGGTGCCTCATTGCTCGGGCATATAGGAAGCCGCATTCAGCCTTTCGAGCTGGTCCGCCGTCAGCTCGAGCGTCATCACCCCGAGCAATTCCTCGAGCTGTGCCAGACTGGTGGCGCTGGCGATCGGCGCGGTGACGCCGGGCTGGGCGGCGAGCCAGGCCAGAGCGACCTGCGCCGGCGTCGCGCCCGCCTCGGCCGCGACCGCATCGAGCGCCGCCAGCACCCGCCGGCCCCTGTCGTTCAGATAGGCCGCCATCCGGTCGCCGCGAACGCTCTTGCCGAAATCGGCTTCGGACCGGTACTTGCCGGTGAGGAAGCCCGAGGCCAGGCCGTAATAAGGCAGAACGCCAAGGCCGCGCTCGATGCAGAGCCGCTGCAACGGGCCTTCGAACCTGTCCCGCCCCATCAGATGATATTCGGGCTGCAGCACCTCGTAGCGGGCCAGCCCCTCGCGCTCCGAAATGTCGAGCGCCTCCGCGAGCCGCGTCGCGCTGTAATTGGAGGCGCCGATCGCGCCCACCTTGCCGGCGCGGACCAGCCGGTCGAACGCGGCCAGCGTCTCGGCGAGCGGCGCCGCCTCATCGTCCTTGTGCGCATAATAAAGGTCGATCGCCTCGACCCCCAGCCGGCGCAGCGACGCCTCGGCGGCCTTCTCGATATGCGCCGCCTTGAGCCCGCCGTCATAGCCGACCTTGGTCGCGATCAGCATTTCGCCCTTGCCGCCGCGCCGCCTCAGCCACTCGCCGAGCAGCGCCTCCGATTCGCCGCCGGCATGGCCCGGCACCCAGCTCGAATAGACGTCGGCCGTGTCGATCATCCGGCCGCCCGCCGCGGCGAACCGGTCGAGCACTCGGAACGCCTCCTCGCCTTTCAGATTCCAGCCGAACACGTTGCCGCCGAGCACGAGGCGCGGAGTCGCCAATCCGCTGTTCCCGAGCGGCCTCACGACCATTGGTCCCTGCCTTCCCCGGTCAGCCGCTCGACAATCTCCTTGACCCGCTGGCTTTGGTCGCGCGGCACCACCAGCACCGCATCGGCGGTGGCGACGATGACCAAATCCTCGACCCCGATCGCGGCCACCGCCAGCCCGTCCGAACGGATCAGGCAGCCGCGCGCATCGAGCGCCAGGCCGGGGCCCACCACCACATTGCCGTCCCCGTCCTTTTCCGAAACGTCGTACAGCGCTTCGAAGCTGCCGATGTCCGACCAGCCCGCCGAAACCGGCGCGACCGCGACCCGGTCCGCTTTCTCCATCACCGCATAGTCGATCGACTGCGCCGGCGACGCTCGGAAGGCGGCCGCGTCGGGATGCAGCCGCGCGCCATCGCGCCGCGCCGCCGCCATCGCCGCTGCGGCCGCTTCCAATATGTCGGGCGCGTGGCGCGCGAGCGCGTCGAGATAGGTCCCCGCCGCCATCAGGAAGATGCCGCCGTTCCAGTCATAGCCGCCGTCGGCGAGATAGGCGGCCGCCGTCTCGGCGTCCGGCTTCTCGACGAACCGCGCCGCTTCGTGCACGCCCTCGCCCAGCGCCGCCCCGCGCTGAACATAGCCGTAGCCCGTTTCCGCCCGTTCGGCCTTCATGCCGAAGGTGAGGATCCACCCGTCGCGCGCGAACGGCGCCGCCCGGCGCACCGCCTCGGTCAGCGCCCTCGGGTCGCGGATCAGATGATCGCTCGGCAGCACCAGCAGCATGTCCTCGCGCGTTCCCGCGAGCGCCGCCAGAGCGATCGCCGGCGCGGTGTTGCGCGCCGCCGGCTCGAGGATCAGCCGCCCGATCCGCGGCACCTCCGCCTCGATCGCCGCCGCCTGGTCCGCCGCCCCGACCACGACCGGCGCGTCGAACAGGCCCGGATCCGAGACCCGCTTTGCGGTCAGCGCCAGCATCGAGCCGCCGCCGGTCAGGTCGAGCATCTGCTTGGGCCGCGCCCGCCGCGACAGCGGCCACAGCCGAGTGCCCGCGCCGCCGCACAGGATGACGGGAATGATGCGCTCGCCGCTCATGCGGCAAGCCTTAGGGTCCGCACCCGCTACCCGCAATGGTCGGGATCGCTCGGAGAAGGCCGCCGGCAAGGAGGGCGGCGCAGGCCGGGCTGGCTGCCCGGACAAGCCGTTCGACGCAGCCGGCGGCCTTCTCCGGGCGACCGCGAAGCGGCGGGCGGCTTTTGGGCCAGGGCTGCGTCGCAGCGTCGGTCACGATGCGATAGCATCGCTCCCTCCTCGCTCCTTGCCCTGACCCAAAATCCGCTCCGTCACGACCGTTGCGGGTAGCGGGTGCGGACCCTTAGGCGGGCGGGCTCCGCCGCGCAATTCGCGCCGATCGCAGCAGGAACCAGTCGACCCGGCCGAGCACGAACCGGTTCTTCGCGCTCCGCTCCCAGAGCGGGGTATGATGGTCGCCGACGACCAATATGTCGGTCGGCGGCAGATCGGGATCGGCGGCGATCGCCGCCACCTCCTCCATCACTTCCTGCCAATATTCGCTCAGGCGGCAGACGGTTCGGTCGCCGAACGGCGGCGCGCGCCGAGCGCAGCCGAGCCTGCCGCGCGGATGCGGTACGAACGGGATATGGCTGTTCAGAGTCAGCCAGTAGACGAATTTCGGCCGCGCCGACGGCGCCGTCAGCTCCCGGGCCACCACCCGCGCCACCTCGCCGTCGCACAGGCCCCGGAACACGCTGCCGCAGCGCGACGGCACCAGCGGTCCATGCTCGCCCTCGATCGCGTCCTGGAAGTGAATCCGGGTGAAGCCGACATTCGGATACCAATGCCCGCGGTGGAACATGTGGCCGCCATAGCCATGGTAGGAGATCGTCTCATAGCCGAGCGCCGCGAGCCGCCGCGGCAGGCAATCGTAGGCGCGCGGCCGCAGGTAATCGAGATAATCGCCCCAGCGCCCGCAAAGCTCGCGCGATTCCGCCCCGGTCGTCGATCCCGAATAAGCCGAAGTCCCGCTCTCGAACCGGTAGCCGCGCCGCGCCGCCACCGCCCGCAGCGGCGCGCTCAGCCGCTCGCGGTCCTCGGCCGCGGCGAAGGCGCCCATCCCCTCGACCATCACGATCAGCACATTGTTGCCCCGCGCCGCCACCGCCTCCGAATCGAGCCCGCTCGCCGCCACCGCGCTTTCGAACGGCTGGTCCTCGGCGAGCGATTCGATGAACGGGAAGTTGGCGTGCCAGTCGAGCAGCATCAGCAGCAAGGCGGCCAGAGCGGCCGGCGTCGGCGAGGCCGCCCGCACCCGCGCCCGGCAGCGCTCGAGCAGCCAGGCGGCGAGCAAAGCCGTCGCCAGCATCGCCGCCACCAGGGCGACGTAGAGAGCCGAGGCCGCGGGGTCGATCGCGCCCAGGAAGCGCAGCGAATTGATCGCCGTGGTCAGCTTGAGGTGGAAGGCGGTCATCACGATCAGGCCGAGGTCGGCGGCCGCCGCCGCCGCCAGCAGCGGATAGGAAAAGCGCCGCGGCAGCGCCAGCGAGACCATCCCCGCCGCCAGATAGAGCAAGGGCGAAAGCAGCCGCTCGGCGATGTAGAAGGGCATGACGAGGAGGAAGAAGAGGTTCGGCACTCCGACCAGGATCGCCGCCAGCAGCAGCGATTCCCGAGTCGCCGGCCGGAACCGCCGCCGCGCCTGCCGCCCTTCGATCACAGTGGCCATGAACTTCCCCGCCCGCTTCCCCCGTCGCTAGCGCGACTTGGTTAACGGAGCGCGAAGATCGGCGTCACCGGTCGTCGGAGCCGCGCCGCCGCCGGATCCGCCCCTGCTCCTGCCCCTGCCAATGCTTGAGCAGCCACAGCGCCAGCCAGACGTTCGAACGGCGCGCGCTCCGCCGCCGCGGCCGCCGCCTCTTGCCCCGGCCCGTCCGCGTCCATCCCCGCCGTCCCGTCCAGGATCTCCGCGGCCAGTTGCGCCTCCAGCCGGTACTCGGCCTCCTCGAGCGCCGCCTCCCAGGCCCGCGCGAAGCTCGGCAGCCGCTCGCGCCGGTTCCACGCGCTCTTCGCCGTGAACCCCGCCGCTTTGGCCGAGGCGGTGACGTTGCCGGTCACCCGCAAATGGCCGAGGAAGATCGCATCGTGCCGCGACGCCCACCAATGATCGCCCGCCGCCATCATTCTAAGCCTGCCCCCGATCCCGCGCCGGATGACCAGATCCCCCTCTCCCTCCGGGGAGAGGGGGGGGCCCATCGCGCCAGCGATGGGAGGGTGAGGGGTTCCGGCGTCCCCGGGTGCCCCCCGCCCCAGCCTTTCATCCGCCTTGCCCTTCGCCGCGGCCATCAGCGCCACGAACCCCGGCTCGGTCCGCCGCAGCCGATAGATGCACCCCAGCCCCACCCCGGAAAGCTCGCACGCCAGCTGCACGTTGCCGCTCTCCGCGAGCAACGCGAAGAACCGCCGACGGCGCCATCTCGTAAACCGGACGTAGCGCCTCTTCGGGCGCCGCGTTCCTTCGGGTGAAGCCTGTCCCGGCGAAGGCCGAAGGCGCGCGGATCGAGGCCCGCTTCGACTTGTGTCGAAGGGGGCCGCCCGTCGTGCCGGGCTCCGCCTCTTATGAGCCTGGCGAATGGAAGCAGGACGCACGGCGCTACGCCTGCTTCGAGCGGACTCGCGAGGTTTGACGTTGTCCGAATCGCTCGCTTTCATTGGAACATATATAGAACGAAAATACGATATTGCAAAGCCTTTCGTGCCGTCGGCGTGACCGTGGCCCCACTGCGTCTTGGGCAATTTCAACGGCGCTTGGCGGCCAATCTCAACGTGGCTCTTTTGGCTGTTAGCCGACCGACGGCTCTCGGTTGGCCTAGGTTAGTAAGCGGACATTCAATCAGCTGCCCGCCAGAAAAGAGCGTATGTCGCGGCCCGCTGTATCACGGTCCCGTCCGCACCTCGCGCAGTGCCTCGATCAGCCGCATCGCCTCCTCGCCGCGCGCGCGGCGACTCCGCCCTGCCTGCCCGGCGTCGACGACGATCAATCGCTCCGCTTCAGTTTCTTCAAACGCTCGCCAGTTACCCGGGGAGAGCCTCTTGCTGCGGGACGCGGAGATTTCGATAGCCCAAGGGCGGCGGCTTCGTGGCCAATCCAAGACCAGATCGATCTCATCCTGCCCCATGCGGTAGCCCCGCGCGCGGACGGCCATACCCGCTGCGCCGGCGAGCGCCGCGATCACGAAGCCCTCCCAGCGCTTTTCGTCCCAACCCTTGACCCTTGACGCGTGCTCGCGCCGCCGCTGAAGATCTGCAACTAGTGCGCTGTCTCGCCAGTAGCGGAGCGGCGGCGGCGCATCCGTCGCGTCGGGCGGCGTCCAGAACGGCAGCGGAAACAACAACCCGCGCTGCTCGGCGACGGCAACGGCGCGTGCGAGCGTGGCGCTATCCAGCCGAAGCGCGCGCTGTACCTTGCCCAACCCTTTGCCGTTTAGTTCCGCGAGCAGCGGCCAAAACTGCGCAGCCTCGATGATAGAATCGCGTTGATCTAGTGGCAGCAGCGGCAGCCCCTCACGGAGCCATCGCTCGCGCCATTGCCGCGCCCGCAATGCGGAACCCGCATAGAGACTGCCGGTGCACCCACCACGCATGAAATGCTGGGCAAGCGTGAAGGGCCGCACGAACGGCACGGGCGCTGCCTCCACGTCGCCGATGAACGGAGCAGATGGCAGCGTTATGCCGTCAAGGACGCCGTGCGAGGGCAGCCAATCTTGCTCCGGGTCGAGAATCATGCCGGTCGCGACAGGTCGAGAACGACAACCTGCACCCTTCCGGCCTTCACTGCGGGGTGGGCGTCGAGGGCGGCTCGCAACTCGGCGGCTGTGGTCGGCTTCGGTCCGCCGTCAGGGCGGGCGGGGACATTGAACATGGAGCCAAACCAGAAGACAAGAAAGACGCCCTGCCCTTCTGCCTGCCAGTGGCCGGTGTAGAGCCGTTCCAGCTGCTGCTCGATGGCGACCCACAGGTCGGGGTGCTGCTGGCGCTTGGCCTCGACTGGCAGCCACAGCGCGTTGTGATAGAACACGATGTCGGCGCGCTTACCCTGCGGCATGTCCGCCTCATCCATTGGGTAGATCGCAAGAGGCGCGAGATCGCCGCGGAGCAGCGTCACGACGCGATCGCGGCACTGGTTCTCGCTGCGGGGCTTGTCGTCGTCGGTCCAGAACAGGTCGACCTCGTCTTCTGAGCTGCCGCGCAGCCGGCGGCCCAACTCCTCCAGCTCCTCGACCACTATGGCGCGCAGGTCGGCGACGCTGGCAGGCGGACCTGCGTCGAGCACCGCCTTGATCTGGCCGAGCGTGGGCGGAGTATAGCCCTCGTCCGCCTGCTTCTGCCGCTGCTCCGCTGCGACGGTCCGCAGCACCCAGGTGTAGCCGTCCTCAGGGGCGTCGCGTAGCGTAGCGAGCGCCGTCACGGCCTCGGGCGACACGTCGCTGCCCAGCCGAGTGATCAGCGCCCGGATGTGCCCGGACGCGTCCCAAGGGTTCGTGTCGCCGGTGGTGGCGCCAACCGGATGATCGGTGGCCGGCCACAGCGCGCGAAAGGTCGCGATCATCCAGGCGAGCTGGTCGATCGATAGGAAGGCGGGCGAGCCCTCGCCATCGTCATGGTAGCGCGAGCCCCCAATGCGGGCGCGAAGGTGCCAGAGCAGCTCGGGCTCAATTGTATTGCCGAGCCGCGCCCGCGCCGTTTCGAAGTCGACGATCAGCGCGACGGCTTCCCAGTTACGCCGCCGCTCGTCGTCTAGCGCCTTCCCCTGCCGGTCGGCGAGCAGCGCCCGAAGCGCGGCGCGGCGGTTGGAGCGTATCAGCCGGTCGACCATCTCGACCTCTGCCTCGGCCGACATGTCGGGGTAGCGGGTCAACCAATCCTCCGCGAGGTCCGCGCCCAGACCGGCGTTATCCTCGCGCATGATCGCCCAAAGTCGGTCGACGTGCTGCGCGCGACGGCGCAGCTGCGGCTCGATAAAGAGCCGCACCACTCGCCTCAATTGGCCGCGCAGCTTGAGCTCGGTCTCGAGCAGCGGCCCGAGTTCTTTCAGGCCGGCATGATCATCGATCATCCGATGCCAGCATTCAAAGAGCCCCGCCGCCAAACGCTCGCTGCTTAGCCCATCGAATGGCCGCTCCTTGGTCCGTACCCTCTCGGCAAGCGCGGCGACGATGATATCACCCGCCGACCAACCTTTCGACTCGGCAAAGCTGCGCGCTATCTCGGCCGCGCGCGGGCGAGGTGGCCGGGCTTGGAGGAACGCCTCAAACCCCTCGTGCGCCGCCGCTGCGACCTCCTCCCCCACCCACTCGGCGACCCGCTCATGCGCGGGCACGCCGTCGCCGATGTCTTGGAAACGTTTAAGGTATGCCTGGGCAGGGGCGAGGATCAGGCCGTATTCGCCTGCCCGTACGCCCTCGATCTTCGCGAGGAACTCCCGGCGATGCTCGGCATGCTTGGCCGTCCGCTCGGCATCGCGCTTGCGCGCCCGCTCATCCTGCTTGCGTTCCCACTCGGGCACAGGCCGTTCCGCTTTGGCTTCGATCCACGCGAGCTCTTCGGGTTGGCCGGCGGCAAAGCGCATGGCCGCCTCGCGCAACGGTCGTCCCTCCTCGCCCCATGTCCGGCCCAGGTCCAGAACTTCGCGCCAGCGCGGATCGGCTGAATTCATCGAATTCAGCAAAGCCACGACTTCCTCCTGCGTAGGGTAGAGGTTGAGGGTGTCGCGATGAAGCGGCCAAGCCCGTTGCCAAACATCCTTGCCGCTGACCTCGGCGAGCAACACATGACGTTGGATGGCTTGACGCACAGGTGCGTTGATTTTCAGCCAGTCGGCTAGCGCCTTGCCCTGCTCGCGCCGGTACGAATTCTCCTCGTCGAACGGCTTGACCCAGCGCCAGAGCCGCAGCGGATCGACCGAATCACCGTTTCCGATCCGCTTCAGTGCCAAGGCATATTGCAGGTCGATCAGATCGTTTTCTTCGTAGCCCACGTGCTCGGGCAGCAGCTCTTCGGCATAAGCCGCGAAAAGATCGAGCAATCCGTCCAGCCGCGCGACGGGCACATGCTTGGCCAGGCGGTAGAAGCCGGTCACCGTGTTGCGCTCTGGCTCCGCCCCGACCGGACAAAGCGTCAGGCCGTCGCGAGCGAGAATGATCGCGACGATTTGTTCGTCGCTAAAAGTCTCGAGGCCGATGTCGTCGAGCAGTTCATGCGCGAGCCGTAGGGAGTCCTCGCGCGCGTGGCGGCGCAGCTGCTCCAGCAGGGCGGGCCAGTCTTCGCCGCCGAGGGATACCAAAGCCATGGCGGAAGGCTGGCGGATGCCATATGGCTGCGCCTCATCCAGCATAATTTGCCGCAACAGGTGACGCAGTCCTTCGGCTGTAGCCGCGCCTTTTAGCTGCTGCAGGAGGAGTACGCGCAATCCGAACTCCGCGTTCGGATCACGGACAACGCGCCCCACCTCTGGCATAAGCGGTAGCGTCACCAGCGATGCCGCGCGGTACTCGCGCCAGTCCATGAACCGGGGGTTGTCGGCGGCGAGGCGCTCCAGCGCACCGAACAGTCGCCGCGCCTGATCGGCAGTCAATGCCTCCGCATCGCCATATTCGACGACCCCCATCGGGTCCGCGTCGATTACTGCGTCAGCTAACTGGGCATCGCGCGCAAGCCACGCGTGAAGACCGCGGAGGGAGGCCGGCACGAGGCCGTGCGACGAGAACTGTTCGAGCAGCCGCCGCCGCTTTGCCCGCGTATCCGCGCGCTCCGCCAGCCAGCGTGCGCCGACGAACTCCCCGACACGGCGATGGGCGTAGGTCAAGCCCTCCGACCTGTCTGCGGCAAAAAGCTTGGTGTCGGCGGCGCGGCTCACATGGCCATCGTCGAACGCTTCGACTTCGGCGAGCGGCAGCGCCTTGTCGCCGGGATCGATTAGCCCACCCGGCTTGTCCACGATGCGCCCGTTGCCCGACAGGATGAGCCCGGCGAACGCCGCCCCCGCCGCATTGAGCGCCGCCTCGCGCGGTAGCTCCGCCTTGACCGGATTGCGCTCCTTTCGAAGAGTTTCGATAGCTTGCTCGAATAGCCCGACCGTCGTGTCCGGCAGCGTATCAGCGGGTAGGGCGGCGATCAGCTCAAGGGTCTGCGGGTTGCCAAGGAAGTCGGGTCCGAAGGTTTCGAAGTGATCCCGCAACACCCTCGCCCTGTCCGCATCGTCGGTTAGTTCGATCAGCAGCAGCAGCTGCTCGTTGCGGGTGAGCGGCTCAAGGTGCACTTCTAGCGGCGCGGCATCATACTGTTCGGCAATGGCACCCGATGCGATCGCCGATCGCCACTCCGCGACGCGGCAGCTAAGGACGAACGGTGGGTAATCGAGCTGACCCAGCTTCTGCAGCACGAGGTCGACCGCGTCTCCCTGACGTTGAGCCGCTACTTCGTCGAGCGCATCGACAACTAGGCGCCTGGCATTCCCGATCAGCATTTCAGGCCGCGCCCGGTTGATCAGCTGCGTGGCCCGACAAAAGGCGTTGCCGTCCTCTCCCCCGATCGCTTTCAGCAACTCCGTTTTACCCATGCCCGGCTCGCCCAGCACGATCACCGGCTCGGCGCGCGCGAGCAGGTCATCCTGCTCAAGCCAGTGCTGGCCGTCCTTGTCGACGTACCACAATCGGCGGCGAAGGTAGGTCACGCCTTCCCTCTTGCCTTATTGAACGCTTCCCACCAACCCCGTCACGCGCTTCGTACATATTGCCAACGGGGTCGACCGAGTGTCCGGTTTGGGTCGATTGCAGACGTAGAGGGTCGTCAAGCGCGAACGTCCGCTGTTCGGATCGCGCACGCTGGCGATGAACGACCCGCTTGGGCGCAAAGCGGCCGTTGATGATGACGAGGCAACCGACTGCAATCGCCTGCTCCACACATTGCATTTAATGCGTGGAAATCACCCGTTTTCCGCGTCGCACAAAGCGAGCCCCTCCCATTTGCGCAACAGGTGCGACGGGCGCCAAAGCCCGTCGTCGATGCTCCAGGCTCATCGCCCGGCTCAGGGCTCCCATTCGCCTTCGCCCTTGCGCGTCGAGACCAGGCCGGTCCCGTCGAACAGGCGCATCGTCGCCTTTTCGATGCCGGAATAGTGATTGTCGATGAGGATGTCGGCGTCCAGTTTGGCCTCGGCCAGGGAATGGGCCTCGATATGGTGCTTCGCGTTCGCGACCTCCTTGTACGAGAAGGAGCCGGGCCGGTGCACCGTCAGAAGGTAATAGGCCATGCCGCCTCCTTCCCTTGCGCACGGGTATAGGAAGCCGGGCGGGACGGCGAAAGCCTGCCGGGGCCGGCCGGGCGAAAAAGAGGGCGCCCCTGCTGCGGTGCGCCGGGGAACAGGCGCGGCATACCGTAGTTCTACTGTATGGCGCCGAGGATTCGGTTCTTGCGGTGCCCGGGCCGGGCGGTGCCCCCGCCCGGTCCGTATTGTCTCGTCCCGGGCGTCCTGATCCGCCGCCGAAGAGGCGAAAGCGGCTTCTTTACCGAAACTTTGTCAATTTCACCGACACTGCGCCCATGTCGGAGAAGCTTACACTTCCCCTCGGGGCAAAGGGCGCGGTGAGACGCCGGGTCATCGGCGTCTCATGATCCGCGTCTTCAAGCATTACGTCCCCTACGCCGTGCTGCTGCTCGGCGCGATCGACTTCGCCCTCCTGATGCTCGCCGCCGAGGCCGGCTGGACTCTGCGCCTCTGGCAGCTCGAGGGCGAGTTCGATCCCTGGCGCGAGCGCCTCCCCAACATGCTCGCCTTCGCTTTGACTCTGCAGACGGCGATGGTCGCGGTCGGCGTCTACGGGGTCGAGGCGCTCCATTCGGTGCGCTTCGCGGTGGCCCGGCTGCTGGTCTCGGTCGCGCTCGGAATCATCCTGCTGAGCCTCGTCTTCTTCGTCTTTCCGCCGGTCAGCTTCTGGCGGTCGAGCCTGCTCTACGCGATGTGGTTCGGCCTTCTCGCCATGGCGGCGGCGCGGATCGCGCTCAAGGCCCTGCTCGACGGCGAGCGGCTGAAGCGGCGGATCCTCGTCCTCGGCGCCGGCGAGCGGGCGAAGCGGATCGAGGCGCTGGCGCTTCGCAGCGGCGCCAATTTCACGGTCGTCGGCTTCGTCGGAATGAACGACGGCGCGCCCGGAGTCGCCGCTTCGGTCAACCGCAACGACCTCGCCAGCCTGCCCGATCACCTGCTCCGCCTCGGCGCCGGCGAGGTCGTGCTGGCGCTCGAGGAGCGGCGCAACGCCCTGCCGCTGAACGACCTGCTGCGGATCAAGACGACGGGCGTCGCCGTCCACGATTTCTCCTCCTTCCTGGAGCGCGAGACCGGCCGGGTCGATCTCGACAGCCTCAATCCCTCCTGGCTGATCTTCTCCGACGGCTTCTCGGCCGGCCGGCGCCTGTCGAGCTGGGGCAAGCGGCTGTTCGACGTCGCCGTCAGCGTCCTCATCCTGATCCTGACCGCGCCTTTGGTCCTCGCCGCGATGGTCGCGGTGAAGCTCGAAAGCCGCGGCCCCGCTTTCTACCGGCAGCGCCGGGTCGGCCGCTACGGGCTGCCGTTCGACGTCGTCAAATTGCGCTCGATGCGGACCGACGCCGAGGTCGGCGGCAAGGCGGTCTGGGCGCAGAAGGACGATCCTCGAGTCACCCGCGTCGGCCGGATCCTCCGCAAGCTCAGGATCGACGAGCTGCCGCAGGCCTGGTCCGTCCTCAAGGGCGAGATGAGCTTCGTCGGCCCGCGCCCCGAGCGCCCCCAGTTCGTCGCCGATCTCGAGGCGCGGCTGCCTTATTATGCCGAGCGCCACGTGGTGAAGCCGGGGATCACCGGCTGGGCGCAGATCAACTATCCCTACGGCGCCTCGATCGAGGACGCCCGCGAGAAGCTCGAATTCGACCTCTATTACGCAAAAAACTACACCCCCTTCCTCGACCTCCTCATCCTCCTCCAGACCGCCCGCGTGGTGATCTGGCCGGAGGGCGCGCGATGACCGGCTTCATCGCCCTCTGGGGCCATTTGCTCGCCGCCGCCCTCTATGGCGCGCTCGCGATCTTCCAGCTGCGGCGCTGGAACGGCGATGCGCGCAACCGGCCCTTGATCACCGCCTTCGCCGCCATGTCGGTCTGGGCGATCTTCCTCGGCCTCATCGGCCCCTACACCTTGCTCGCCCAGTTCGCCGAAAGCGGTCGCAACCTCGCTTTCCTCGCTTTCATGTACGGGCTGATGGCGGGCGCCGAGGGCGGGGACCAGCGCGCCGTCAAGGCGGTGTTCGCCGCGGTCGGCGGCGTGATCGGCCTGCAGATCGTGGTCGGCGGGGTGATGGCCGAATTCCAGCACGTGCCGATCGTGCTCGCCATGCTCGCTTCGACCAGCCAGATCATCGGCCTGATCATCGCCGCCGGCGCTCTCATCCTCGTCCACAATCTCTACGGCCAGGCCGCGCCGGGCTCGCGCTCGGCGCTCCGCTTCCCGATGCTCGCGCTGGCGGTGATGTGGGCCTACGATCTCCATCTCTACACCGTCGCCTATTTCAGCGGCGCGCCGAGCGACGATTTGTTCGCCCTGCGCGGCATCGTCCTCGCCGCCATCGCGGCCTTGTTCGCCGCTGGGCTGCGCACCGCCAGCTGGAAGATCCAGCTCTCCCGCGCCGCCACCTTCCAGTCGGTCTCGGTGATCGCCATCCTCTTCTACCTGATCGCGATGATGTCAGCGGCCCGGGCGATGGAGATCGTCGGCGGCGACTGGGCCCGCGTCGGCCAGGTCGCGATCGTGTTCGCGATGACCCTGGGTGCGCTGGTGCTGCTTCCCTCGGCCAAGCTTCGCGCCTGGCTCAGGGTCGTGCTCAGCAAGCATCTGTTCGAGCATCGCTACGACTACCGCCAGGAATGGCTGCGCTTCACCGACACGGTCGGCCGCGGCGGCGAGGTCAGCGCCTCGCTCGATGAACGAGTGGTCAAGGCGCTCGCCGATATCGGCGGCGCGCCGGGCGGCCTGCTGCTCCTCGCCGACGAGAGCTACCGGCTCGCGCCGGCGGGCCGATGGAACTGGTCCGCGCAAGTGCAGGTCGGCGATGGCGCCGAGGCCCTGCTGCGCCATATCGAGGCGACCGGCTTCGTCCTCGACTTCGCCGGCGTCCGCCAGGGTTGGCTGGTCGACGGCGAGACGCGGCTCCCGGTGCCGCTCTGGCTCGCGGCCCTTGAAAACGCCTGGGCGGGCATCCCGCTCGTCCATGGCGGCAGGCTGGTCGGCCTCGTCATCCTCGATCATCCGGCCTTCCGCCGCGCGCTGGACTGGGAGGATTTCGACCTGTTCCGCACCGCCGGCATCCAGGCCGCCTCCTATATCGCCGAGGCGCGCAGCCAGCAGGCGCTCGCCGACGCCCAGCGCTTCGACGAGTTCAACCGCCGCTTCGCCTTCATCATGCACGACATCAAGAATCTGGTGAGCCAGCTCAGCCTCGTCGCCCGCAACGCCGAGCGCCACGCCGACAATCCCGAATTCCGCGCCGACATGATCGCGACGCTGCAAAGCTCTGTCCGCAAGATGAACGACCTGCTCGCCCGCCTTTCGCCCGGCGCCGCGCGCGGGTCCGAGCCGGCCCGTCCCGTCGACGTCCGGTCCCTCCTCGACGCCCTTGCCGCCGCCAAGCGCCGCGCTCACCCGGTCCGGGTCACCGCCGAGGCGGGCCTGGTCGCCAGAGCGGACCCGGCGGGCCTCGAACAGGCGCTCGGCCACCTCGTCCAGAACGCGATCGACGCCAGCTCGCCCGGAATGCGGGTCGACATACGCTGCTTCGAGAGCGGCGGCGACGTCGCCATCGAGGTTGCCGACAGCGGCCGCGGCATGCCCGCCGCCTTCGTCCGCGACCGCCTGTTCCAGCCCTTCGTCTCGACCAAGGACTCGGGCTTCGGCATCGGCGCCTATGAGGCGCGGGCGCTGATCCTCGCCATGGGCGGCCGCCTCGACGTCGAAAGCGCCGAAGGCGAAGGCACGAGATTCACCCTTTATTTGCCCGGCGAGGCGAAGCTTGCCGCGCCCTTTTATGAACGGAAGCGCGCATGAACGCTCATGTCAAACCGAGGCTTCTGATCGTCGAGGACGACGAGGGGCTGCAGCGCCAGCTCCGCTGGGCCTATGACGATTATGAGGTGCTGGTCGCCTCGGACCGCAACGCGGCCGTGGACTTCGTCCGCGCCGCCGAGCCCGCCGTGGTCACGCTCGACCTCGGCCTGCCGCCCGATCCCGACGGCGTCAGCGAGGGCTTCGCGACGCTGGAGACGATCCTGACGCTGAAGCCCGAGACCAAGGTCATCGTCGCCTCGGGCCACGGCGCCCGCGAAAGCGCGCTCCGGGCGATCGCGTCCGGCGCTTATGATTTCTACCAGAAGCCGGTCGACATCGACCAGCTCGGCCTGATCGTCCGCCGCGCCTTCCAGCTGCACGGCATTGAAAGCGAGAACAAGCGTCTCGAGGAGCAGGTCGGCGACGACCGTACCGTGCTCGGCACCATGGTCACCGCCGCGCCCGAAATGTCCAAGGTCGCCCGCACCATCGAGCGCGTCGCCAATACCGACGTCTCGGTAATGCTGCTCGGCGCCAGCGGCACCGGCAAGGAACTGCTCGCCAAGGGCGTCCACCAGGCGAGCCGGCGCCGCGCTGGCGGCTTCGTCGCGATCAACTGCGCCGCGATTCCCGAGAACCTGCTCGAGGCGGAATTGTTCGGCTACGAGAAGGGCGCCTTCACCGGCGCGATCAAGACCACCGAGGGCAAGATCGAGCTCGCCCATGGCGGCACCCTGTTCCTCGACGAAGTCGGCGACATCCCGCTCCCCTTGCAGGTCAAGTTGCTGCGCTTCCTGCAGGAGCGGGTGATCGAGCGGATCGGCGGCCGCCGCGGAATCGCGGTCGACACGCGGATCGTCTGCGCGACGCACCAGAATCTGGAGGAGATGATCGCCGCCGGCAGCTTCCGCGAGGACCTCTATTACCGCCTCGCCGAGATCGTCGTGCGCATCCCCTCGCTCGCCGAGCGCCATGGCGACGCGGCCCTGCTCGCCAAGCATTTCCTCGGCCGCTTCGCCCGCGAGATGAACCCCGGCGTCAAGGGCTTCGCCCCGGGCGCGCTCGCCGCGATCGAGACCTGGCGCTGGCCGGGCAACGTCCGCGAGCTCGAGAACCGGCTGAAGCGCGCGGTGATCATGGCCGACGGCAAGCTGATCACCGCCGAGGATCTCGACCTCGCCGGGCCCGAGGGCGACAACCTCCCGGTCAATTTGAAGGCCGCGCGCGAGGCCGCCGACCGCTGCGTGATCCGCAAGGCGCTGGCCCAGACCGACGGCAACATCTCCGGCGCCGCCAAATTGCTCGGCATCAGCCGGCCGACGCTCTACGACCTCCTCAAGCAATACGGCCTGCACGCGTGACCTGGCTGGCGCGCCTCCGTCCTCCCATGGTGCTTGCCCTGGCGCTGCTCGCCGCCTGCTCGGGGCGGATGGGCACGGCCTATGAGCGCGGCGTCGCCGCTTTTGATGACGGCGACGTCCGCACCGCCCGGGTCGAATTCCTGAACGCGCTCCAGGCGAATTCGGGCGACAAGGCGGCACGGGTGATGCAGGCGCGCGTCCACCTCGCGCTCGGCGACGGCGTCGCCGCCGAATCCGAGATCGCGCGCGCCCGCCAAAGCGGCGTCCCCGCCCGCGCCGTCGCCCATCTCCTCGCCCACGCCGAATTGCTCCAGGGCGACGCCCGCGCCGCGCTCGCCGAGGCGGCCGCCGCCGCGCCCGAGCACGAAGCCTATGCCGCCCGCATCCGCGGCCGCGCTCATATGGCGCTCGGCGAAAATGGCGAGGCGCAGGCCGCCTTGAACCGCGCGCTCGTCCTCGCCCCCGGGGACAGCAATGTCTGGACCGACGTCGCCCGCTTCCGCCGCGCCAATGGCGACGTCGCCGGCGCCCTCGAAGCGGTCGACCGTGCCGTCGCCGCCCGCCCGCGCAACGCCGAGGCGCTGGTGCTGCGCGGCGAATTGAGCCGCGGCCAATACGGCCTCGCCGCCGCCTTGCCCTGGTTCGACCGCGCGCTCGAGGTCGATCCCGGCAACGTCATCGCCCTCCTGGAACGCGCCATCACCTACGGCGACATCGGGCGGATGGGCGACATGCTGGCCGACGCCCGCGAGGTTCACCGCCTGACCGGCGGCCATCCGACCGCTTATTATCTCCAGTCGATGCTCGCCGCCCGCGCCCGCAACTTCAACCTCGCCAAGAGCCTGTGGACTCGCACCCGCGGCGCCTTCGACGACACGCCGGCCGGCCGGCTGCTGCTCTCGGCGATCGATTTCGAGACCGGCAATGAGGAGCAGGCGTCGCGCCGGCTCGCTCTCCTTGTCGCCGACCAGCCCGGCAACCGCCGCGCCCGCCGCCTGCTCGCCGCCGCGCGCTGGCGGATGGGCGACGCCGCCGGCACCGTCGAAGCGCTGCGTCCGCTCGCCGACCTGCCCGACGCCGACAGCTACACCCTCTCGCTGATCGGCCGCGCGCTCGCCCGGCAGGGCGACGGCCTCGCCGCCTCGCTCTACCTCGCCCGCGCCTCCCGGCCGCAGCCGGGTGCGCTGTCCTCCCTAGACCCGTTGAGCGAAGGCGCGTTCGCCGCCGTCCGCCGCGCCGCCGCCGAAAATCCCGACGACGGCCCCGCCCAGGTGCGGCTGATCTCCGCTTTGCTCGCCCGCGGCATGGGCGACGAGGCGTTCGCGCGCGCCCGCCGCCTCCAGGCGACCAATGCGGGCGCCCCCGAAGTCCATGTCCTGGTCGGCGACGCGCTCGGCATCAGCGGCGATTTCGCCGCCGCCGCCAATGAATATCGCCGCGCCGCCAATCTCGCCTTCACGGAAGGGGTGGCGATACGCCTGATCGAAGCGCTGCAGCGCTCCGGCCAGGCCGACGCCGCCGACGGCGTACTGCGCCTGTTCGTCCAGCAGAATCCGCGCAACGTCCCCGCGCTCGTCCTCCTCGCCGGCCGCGAGATGCAGCGCCAGGATTGGCCGACCGCCATCGCCATCTACGAGGGGCTGCGCCGCCGCATCGGCAATAATGACGCGACCATCCTCAACAACCTCGCCTGGGCCTATTCGGAGAGCGGCGACCTCGCCCGCGCGCTGCCGCTCGCCCGCCGCGCCTGGGCGCTCGACCGCGACAATCCCGCCACCGCCGACACTCTGGGCTGGCTCCTCTTCAAAAGCGGTCGCCGCGCCGAAGGCCTCGCTTTGCTCGAGCACGCTGCGCGCGGCGCCCCGAGCGACGCCGACATCAGGCGGAGATTGGCACAAGCGCGCAGCGGCTAGGGCGGGCATCGGCGCGTAAATCAACTCTATCCGCTCATCCTGAGGAGGGACTGAGCCTGGCGAAGGCCCGTCTCGAAGGACCGTTCGGATCAGTTGCGTCCTTCGAGACGCCGTTTCGACAAGCTCAACGGCTCCTCAGGATGAGCGGGACGGGCGGGAACCCCGTTACCCCGCCAAAGCCTCCGCCTGCTCGGCCAGCTCCAGCCAGCGATGCTCGGCCGCGTCGCGCTCGGCCTTGGCCGCGGCGACGGCGTCGCTCAATGCTTCGAACAGCCGCGGGTCGCGCCGGTAGAGGTCGTGGTCCGACAAAGCCGCCTCGTCGCGCGCGATCGCCGCCTCCAGCTCATCGATCCGCCCCGGCAGCAGCTCGAAATCGCGCTGGTCCTTGTAAGTCAGCTTCTTCTGCGGCTTCGAATCCTCCCCGGGAGGGGGAGGGCGACCGACCCTGGCCTTTGGCGAAGGCCGGTGAAGGGGATTTTCCTTTCGCTTGCGCTCCCAATCCTCATAGCCGCCGGCGACGATGTCGACCCGCCCCGACCCGTCGAGCCCCAATGTGATCGTCACCGTCCGGTCCAGGAAGTCGCGGTCGTGGCTGACGATCAGCACCGTCCCCTCATAATCGGCGATCACCTCCTGCAGCAGGTCGAGCGTCTCCATGTCGAGATCATTGGTCGGCTCGTCGAGCACCAGCAGGTTGGAGCGCCGCGCGAACTCGCGCGCCAAGAGCAGCCGCGACCTCTCGCCGCCCGACAGGCTGCCGATCTTGGCGTCGACCAGGGTCGGCTCGAACAGGAAGTCCTTGAGATATCCCTGGACATGCTTCTTGTGGCCGCGAACCTCGATCCAGTCGCCGCCGTCGGCGAGCACGTCGCGCACTCGTTTCTCGGGGTCGAGCAGCCGGCGCTGCTGATCGATCATCACCCCGGACAGGGTCTTCGCCCGCGTCACTTTCCCTTCGTCCGGCGCGATCTCGCCGGTCAGCAGCCGCAGCAGGGTGGTCTTGCCGGTGCCGTTGGCGCCGACCACGCCGATCCGGTCGCCGCGCTGGATGCGCAGCGAGAAGTCCCTGACGATCGTCCGCTCACCATAGCTCTTGGCGACGCGGTCGGCCTCGATCACCATCCTGGTCTTCACTTCGTCGTTCTGCAGCGCGAGCCTGGCCGTGCCCGCCGGCCCGAGCATCGCCGCTCGGACCGCGCGCATCTCGTGCAGCTTGGTCAGCCGCCCCTGGTTGCGCCGCCGCCGCGCCGTCACCCCGCGCTGCAGCCAGTGCAATTCGAGCTTGAGCTTCGCGTCGAGCTTGTCCGCCGCCCGCGCCTCCTCCTCGTAGACCCGCTCGGTCCACGCCTCGAACCCGCCATAGCCGACCTCGGCCCGGCGCAGCGTGCCGCGGTCGAGCCAGAGCGACGACCGGGTCAGCCGCTTCAGGAAGGTCCGGTCGTGGCTGATCGCGATGAACGCGCCGGTATAGCGGCCGAGCCATTCCTCGAGCCATTCGATCCCGGCGAGGTCGAGATGGTTGGTCGGCTCGTCGAGCAGCAGCACGTCGGGCTCGGCGGCAAGCGCCCGCGCAATCGCCGCGCGCCGCCTTTCGCCGCCGCTCGCCGTCTCGGCCGGCCGGTCGAGGTCGACGCCGATTTGGCTGGCGATCGCCTCCACCGCATGCGCGGCCGGCGCCCCCGGACCGGCCAGCGCGAACGCCCGCAGCGTCGCGAAATCCGCCACCGCCGGATCCTGCTCGAGCAGCACCACCTTGGTCCCCGGCTGGATCGTCCGCCGCCCTTCGTCGGTCTCGATCATGTCGGCGAGGCATTTGAGCAGGGTCGTCTTCCCGACCCCGTTGCGCCCGATCAACGCCAGCCGGTCGCGCTCGCCGACGAACAAATCGAGCCCGCGGAATAGCCAGCCGGAGCCCTGGATCAGGCCGAGATTTTCATAAGCGAGGACGGGAGCTGCCATGGCCGGGCGAGATAGGGACGAATCCGCGCTCCGTCACCCCGTCGCGGACGCTGCCGTTAAGCAGGCATTCACCGCACCGCCCGCCATTTCCTCCAGTCCGAACGGGAAAAGCGGGGAGGCTGGATGAAGCGGTTTCTGTGGGTCCTCGTCCTGGTCGTGGTGCCGGTGACGGCGCTGCAGGCGATGACGGTTGCGGTCTTCCTCGAAAAGGCCGATTCGCTCGAGCGCCGCGGCATGACGGCGATGTTCTCCAGCGACGCGCGGCTGCTCAAGGCAGAGATGAAGGGCGCCGGCGACGCGCTCAGGGCGGAGCGCCTGCGCGCGCGCGCGTCCGGTCAGCGGCCCGCTTATTGTCCGCCCGAGCGGATCCCGGTCAAGTCGAGCGACCTGCTCGCCCACCTCCGCGCGATCCCGCCCGCCCAGCGCCAGCGCATGGAGTTCCGCGACGCGCTCCGCCTGATGCTGGTGCGCCGCTATCCCTGTCCCGCCTGATCGCCTCGGCCCGGCGCTGGCGGACGGCGGACCGGCCCGGCTTTAACCTCTTGTTAACCCTTTCGGCCAAGGCTCGGTGCACGCATCAGGCGGGCAAGAAGGGCAGACGGCTTTGGCCGATCGTCGTCATATCGCAACGCGGGCAGCATTGCTCTGCGCGGCGACGGCCGCGCTCCACGCTTGTCAGCTGCCGCACGTCGCCGAACCGCCGGCGGTCGAGGAAATGCCGGCGGAGACCCCGTCCGGATGGCGAGGCGTAGCCGCCGCGGAGGACCGGGAGCGGCTCGATCTCCTGCCGGAAACCTGGGCAGCGGCGCGCGCCTCGGCCATCCGCGCCGGCTATGCCGGGCGGCTCGCGGCGGAAGCCGAGCTGCTCGATCCGGACGCGGCGCTGCCCCGCCCCGATCTCAGCCCCGGCCCCTATCGTTGCCGGGTGCTGCGGCTGCGCGCGGCGGCGCGGCGCCCGTTCGCCGCCTTCCCGCCTTTCTTCTGTCACGTCGTCGACGAGGGCGAGCTGCTCAGCTTCACCAAGGAAAGCGGACCGGAACGGCCGGGCGGCTATCTGTGGCCGGACAATGACAGGCGCCTCATCTTCCTCGGCGCTTTCGCCCGCCGTGGGGAAGCGATCCCGCCCGCTTATGGCGATGAACCGGATCGCGACCTCGCGGGCGTGGTGGAGCGGGTCGGGATCTTCCATTATCGGCTGGTCATCCCCCGGCCGTCGGAGCCGGGATGGCTGGACATCCTCGAACTGATCCCTGCGGTCGAGGCTGACTGAACCGGGCCGGCATCGGCTGCCCTCCGCCGCTTGCGCCGCCGTCTGGCCTGTCCCCGCCTTTTCTGGCAGCCTCCTCTCATGGCGAGGACGGTCCTTCTCTACGCGGCGGCGCTGGCGCTCGCGCTCGTCGCGCTCGAATGGCTCGAATATCATTATCTGATGCGGGCCGTCTCGACCGAGATCTATGTCGGGCTGCTCGCCTTGGGCTTCGTCGCGCTCGGCCTCTGGGCCGGCACCCGGCTGACGCCGCGGCCCGCGCCGGCCTTGTTCGAGCGCAACCAGGCGGCGATCCGCTCGCTCGGCCTTTCGCCACGCGAGTGCGAGATATTGGAGCTGCTCGCCTCGGGCCAGTCGAACAAGGAAATGGCACGCAGCCTCGGCATCTCGCCCAATACGGTCAAGACTCATGTCGCCCGCGTCTACGAGAAGCTCGAAGTGCAAAAGCGAGTCCAGGCGATCGAGAAGGCGCGCTGGCTGGCGCTCATCCCTTGAGGCGATTTTCGCCATGTCACCCGTTCGGGCGATATCCCGCCGGCCCTCGCTTGCTCTATGCCCCCGCCATATCGAAGGGGAGTCGCCGATCATGAAATATGCCCTCATTTACGGAGCGCTGGCCGGGTTCGTCATCATCTCGGTGATGCTCACCGGCATTCTCGTCGCGGACCAGGACAGCTTCTTCGCCTCCATGTGGTTCGGCTTCCTGGTCATGCTGGTCGCGATGACCTTCATGTTCGTCGGCGTGAAGCGCTATCGCGACATCGAGCTTGGCGGCGTCATCCGGTTCAAGCCCGCTTTCCTGATGGGTCTCGGCATCGCCGTCGTCGCGGCGCTCGCCTATATCCTCGTCTGGGAAATCTACCTGGCGTCCACCGGCTATCGCTTCATGGACGAATATCTCGCCGGTATCGCCCGCGGTCTCCAGGCCCAGGGCATGGCGCCCGCGGACGTCGCTCGGGAGATGGAGGGCTATGAGTGGATGCGGGTCAATTATCCCAATCCGCTGGTCCGCATCCCGGTCACCTTCCTGGAGATTTTCCCGGTCGGCCTGCTCGTCGCCCTGGTCTCGGCGGCCTTGCTCAGGAATCCAAAGCTGCTGCCGGCGACGCGCTAGCCGCGCCGTCCGCGCCCGGGCCAGGCGGCGTCGACCGCCGCCTCCGCCGCCAGCCCGATCGCGAGGCCGGCGCCGACATCGGTGGGATAATGGGCGCAGCGCGGGACCTGGGCGAGGGCGATCAGGCCAGCGCCGCCCAATGCCGGCGCCCGATATTCGGGATATTCGCGGGCGAAGGCGCGGGCGACGGCGATCGCGCCGGCGCTGTGGCCCGAGGGGAAGCTGGTTTCCTCCTTGGCCTCGCTGCGCCCCGGCTTCATCCTGTGGCCGTCCTTGCCGTCGGCGCTTCGCGGACGGGTGCGGTCGATGCGGTGCTTGACGAAATTCTTGGCCATGGTGGCGAGCAGGTGCGCCGCGATCATCCGCGCCCCCGCGCGCGCCAGCCGCGAGTCGCCGCGCATCAGCCCGAGCGCCAGGACGCTCCCGGAAAGGCCCAGCATCTGCGGCTGGTCGCCGAGTTCGCTGACCCGGGACAAGAGCCTGACCGGCAAGGTCCGGCGATAGGGCGACGCCGCGTCCAGCGCCGCTTTGTCGGCCTTCATCAGCGCCTTCCGGGGCTTGTCGAGCGTCTTCTTCGTCATCGCGGTACAACCCGCGACGCCGCACTTCGGTGCCGAAATCGTGACAAGACATACATCTTGACGTGAGATTATAGTCTTATTAAGAATCACTGCCGTCATTTCAAGGAGCGGAACCATGGCGCTCACGCCAGCACAGATGGACTCGAAGCTCGACGAGCATTTCGGATTCGAAGCGGCCGACGATGTCGCCGGCGTGCTCGCAACGCTCAGCGACGACGTCGAGCACGACATTGTCGGTTGGCCGGCCGGCCCGGTCAGCGGCCGCGACGCGGTGCGCCCCTTTTACGAGGCGCTGTTCGCCGACCTCGCGGACGGCAGGGTCACCTCGATCCGGCGCCTGTACGGCGACGGGTTCATGGTCGACGACAGCCTCTGGCGCGGCACCGCGCCCGGCCGCCCGTTCGGCATCGACGGCAAGGGTCGGCCGCTTGAGTTCCGCCTTCTCCACGTTCTCGAATTCACCGACGCGGGGGATATCAGCCGCGAGAATGTCTGGATCGATCTCGCCGCGATCCAGCGGCAGCTCGGCTGATGGCCGAGGCGGGCAAGCCCGGCCGCCCCAATCAGAAGAGCCGCACCCGCAAGGATCTGCTGCGGGCGGCGGCGCGGCTGATGCAGGCGGGGAGGAGCCCGACCCTCGAAGAGGTGGCCGCCGAAGCGATGGTCTCGCGCGCCACCGCCTACCGCTATTTCCCCGGCGTCGAGGCCCTGCTGACCGAGGCGGCGCTCGACGTCGCCATGCCCGACGGCGAGACCTTCTTCGCCGACGACGGCGCGTCGGAGCCGCTCGAGAGGCTGCTTCGCGCCGACGCCGCGGTCGCCGAAATGATCCGCGCCAACGAGCCGGCGCTCCGCGCCATGCTGATCCACAGCCTGCAGCAGGGGCTCGGCGGCGGCGGGAGCGTTCCGGTCCGCCAGAACCGGCGCACGCCGCTGATCGAGGCCGCGCTCGCCCCGGCCCGCGCCACCCTCGCGCCCTGGGTCCACGACCGGCTGGCCAAGGCGCTCGCCTTGGTGATCGGCACCGAATCGATGCTCGCCTTCAAGGACGTGCTGCGCCTTCCCGACGACGAGGCCGGCGCCGTCCGCCGCTGGATGATCCGCGCTTTGGTCGAGGCCGCGCGCAAGGCCTAGCGCGCCGGCGCCGCCTCTTCGCGCGCCCGCGCCTCCGCGACCATGTGCTCGACGCTGCGCAGCAGGGCCGGCGCGTCGTAGACGATGCCGTCCTTGATCGTCCAGCGCACCCCGCCGACGCGCTCGACCTGCTGGGTCTGCGGGTTCAAGCGCATGTGGCCGGTGCCGTAGAGCAGTTTCAGATTGTCGAGCGGGTTGCCGGGGACGATGACGAGGTCGGCGAGCATGCCGGGCCGGACCAGCCCGAACGGCGGCTCCTCGCCGCGCGGCGCGTAGATTTCGTGGGCGCCGTTGATCGTCGCCGCCTGGATCACCTCCAGGGGCGCGAACCCCGCTTCCTGCAGCATCTCGAGCTCCTGAATGTAGGAGAATCCCCAGCTCTGGTAGATATAGCCCGGGTCCGAGCCGACCGTGACCCGCCCGCCCATATTCTTATAGTCGTTCACCAGCCGCATGAACGGCCCGTAGAAGCGCCGCCAGGCGATTTCGTCGGCGGTCGTCCAGTCCCAGAAATAGGAGCCGTGATTGGTCCGGCTCGGCTGGAAGAAGCGCTGCAGCGACGGCAATGTGTAGCGCGCGTGCCAATCGGCGTTGCGCGCCCGCATCACGTCGCGCCCGGCCGAATAGATGTTGAAGGTCGGGTTGAGGGTGACGCCGCGCTCCCGCTGCCGCTCGAGATAGGAGCGCCATTCCGGCCCGCCCGGCTCGACGATCTGGTCGGCGAGCCGCGCCACCTGGGAGAAGCGCCACTGCTCGTCGAACATGTTGTAGTCGGTGGGATAGGCCGGCAGCCGCCGGTCGCGGAGCAGGGCTTCGAAATGGCCGTAGAAATGGGTGACGCTGCCAAGCCCCATCTCGCCGGCGCCGTCGGCGTTCAATTCGGCGACGCCGCCCTGGCCGAGATGGGCGACCGTGCCGAGCCGCAGCCGTCGCGCCTCCTCGATCGCCGCGCGGGTGACCGGCGGCGGCACGTCGTTGAACAGCTTTACCCCGTCATAGCCCTGGCTCGCCGCCCAGCGCACCCAGGCCCGCGCTTGCTCGGGCGTAGCGACGTCGCCGCCGTTCCAGGCGTCGCCCAGCGCCATATAGGCGAACAGCCGCGGCGCCACGATCGTGTTGGCCGCGCTGCGCTGGCGGTCGGAGAGCGACATGTTGTCCGGCCCGAAATAGAGCGAGACGCCGCGCACCGTGGTGACGCCGTGGGCGAGCCAGAGCCGGTAGCCGTAGCTCGCATTGGGCGCCTTGTCCGGATCGCCATTATGGCCGTGATTGTCGACGAAGCCGGGAAGCACGTACATGCCGGTCCCGTCGATCTCGCGATCGGCGTCGCTCGGCGGCCGGTTGCCCCGGAGCGGCAGGCCCGGCGTGCCGGCGCCGGTGACGCTCTCGATCCGGTTGCCGGCGATGACGATGTCGACCGGTCCGCGCGGCGGCGCGCCTGAGCCGTCGATCAGCATCGCGCCGCGGATGACGAGGCGGCGGTAGGGGCCCTCGCCCTCGCCGTGCTGGCGGTCGGGCACGCGCTCCATCCGCGCCGGCGCGTCCTGCGCGTTCAGCGCCGGCACCGCGGCGATCCCCGCGGCCAGCGCCGCCGCGGCAAGACCCAGTTTCACGAAGCGCATCCCAATCCCCTTTTTCCCGGCCGGCCCGAAGGTTAAGCCCGTCCTACAGGCCCATTCATGGCCTATTCAATGGTTCGGGCCTATTGCCCTTGCCAACCCTTCCCGGAAAGCCGAGTTTTTGAAGTGATGCGTGTCCTTGTCCTGTTTGCCGCCGCCATCGGCCTCGCCGCGCCCGCCGCGGCGGTCGACGCGCAGGGCCGCGGCCTTCAGCGGGGCCGCGAGCAGGACAATGCCTATCGCGCCATGCAGCAGGGCCAGATCCTGCCCTTGCCTCAGATCCGCGCCCGCATCCGCGTCCCCGGCGCCACCTTCATCGGCGCCGAGTTCGACGGCCGCGTCTACCGCCTCAAATATATGCGCGGCTCCGACGTCATCTGGATCGACGTCGACGCGCAGACCGGCCGGATCCTCGCCCGCATGGGCGAATAGCGCGAAGTGGCGCTGGCCTTTCGGCCCTGCTATTCCCATATCGCCGATGAAACAATTTTCCGGGCGCCCGGTTGAGCGCCCGCGTGCAAGGCATGAGGGGAAAGACATGCGGGTCCTGATCGTCGAGGACGAACCCAATCTCGGGCGGCAGCTCAGGGCGACGCTCGAAGGGGCGGGCTACGCCATCGATCTCGCCACCGACGGCGAGGACGGCCATTATCTGGGCTCGACCGAGACCTATGACGCGATCATCCTCGATCTCGGCCTGCCCGAGGTCGACGGCCTCACCGTCCTCGACCGCTGGCGCAAGGAAGGGATCAAGGTCCCCGTCCTCGTGCTCACCGCGCGCGACAGCTGGTCGGACAAGGTCGCCGGCCTCGACGCCGGCGCCGACGACTATCTCGCCAAGCCGTTCCAGACCGAGGAATTGATCGCGCGGCTGCGCGCCCTGATCCGCCGCGCCTCGGGCAATGCCTCGTCCGAGCTCACCGCCGGCGATGTCCGACTCGACACGCGGTCCGGCAAGGTCACCCTCGACGGCGAGCCGGTCAAGCTGACCGCGCAGGAGTATAAATTGCTCTCCTATCTGATGCACCACAAGGGCAAGGTGGTCAGCCGCACCGAGCTGATCGAACATATTTACGACCAGGATTTCGACCGCGATTCGAACACGATCGAGGTTTTCGTCACCCGCATCCGCAAGAAACTGGGTCCCGACGTCATCACCACCATCCGCGGCCTTGGCTACAGCCTCGAGGATCCCAGGGCATAGGCGGTCCCGGTTCATCCCGAGCTAAGGCGGCCCGGCCTTTGATCCGCCGGACGAGCGCCCGATGAAATTCCCCCGCCTCTCCCTGCGCCGCTTCTGGGCACGCCGCGCGGCCAAGCCGCGCTCCGGCTCGCTGACCCGGCGCATGATCGGCATCGCCGCGCTCTGGATCATGCTCCTCCTCGGGCTCGGCGCTTTCACCCTCGACCGCGTCCTCACGTCGGCGATCACCAGCAATTTCGACGCCCAGCTCGATTATGTGCTGACTGCGATGATCTCGTCCTCGGAGATCGGACCGGAGGGAGAGGTCCTGTTCAACCGCGCGCTCGCCGACCAGCGCTTCCTCGAGCCCTATTCCGGCCTCTATTACCAGATTAGCGGCGACGGCTTCGATCCCTTCCCGTCGCGTTCGCTCTGGGACCGGCGCCTCGACATCGGCCAGCGCCATAGCGACGCCGACGGCCATTATTATGACAGCGAAGAATTTCCGATGGAGAAATTGCGGATCATCGAGCGCGACGTCCGCCTGCCCGGCTCGCCGGTGCGCTGGCGCTTCCAGGTCGCGCAGAGCCGCGACCTGATCGACGACCAGATCGGCGTGCTCCGCCGCACCATGGTTCGCTCGTTCGGCATCCTCGGCCTCGGCCTGATCGTGCTCGCCGCTTTGCAGGCGATTTACGGCCTGTGGCCGCTGCGGCGCGTCCGCCGCGCCATCGCCGCGATCCGCTCGGGCCAGAAGGCGCGGATCGAGGAGCGGCTGCCGCGCGAGATCGAGCCGCTGACCGAGGAATTGAACGCCCTGCTCGAGCATAACGAAACCCAGGCCGAGGAAGCGCGCCGCCACGCCGGCAACCTCGCCCATGCGCTGAAGACGCCGCTTACCGTCATCACCAACGCCGCCACCGCGAACAGCCCCGACCTCGCCGCCACCGTCTGCCGCGAGGCGACGACCATGCGCCGCCAGGTCGACCACCACCTCGCCCGCGCCCGCGCCGTCGGCCGCCGCTCCAGCGCCCACGCCCGCTCCCCGGTCTGGCCCTCGCTCGAAGCGGTCGAGCGCGCCGTCAGCCGGCTCTACGAGAACGTCACGGTCGACCTCGCGGGCCACAAGCAGGCCGAAGTCCGGGTCGAGCGCCAGGACCTCGACGAGATGCTCGGCAATTTGATCGAAAATGCCGCCAAATACGGCAACGGCCGCGTCTTCGTGACCGTGAAGACGACGCCCGACTGCGTCGAGATCGAGATCGAGGACGACGGCGCCGGCATCCCCGAGGCCGAGCGCGCCGCGATCTTCGACCGCGGCGCCCGCCTCGACACCGACAAGCCCGGCACCGGCCTCGGCCTCGCCATCGTCCGCGACGTCGCCGAGATTTACGGCGGCTCGATCCACCTCGAGGAAAGCGAGGACCTGGGCGGCCTGCTGGCGCGGCTCAGGCTGCCGCTGGCGGGGTGAGCATGGCCGCCCGGCGCCTCGAGATCGCCGTGGCGGGATGCGGCCCCGGCGGATTGGCCGCGGCCCTGCTGCTCCATCGCGCCGGCCACAAGGTCACCCTGTTCGAGCGGTTCGATGCGCCGCGCCCGCTCGGCTCCGGCCTCATCCTTCAGCCGACCGGGCTTGCCGTCCTCGCCGCCCTCGGCCTCGCCGGAGCGGCGCTCGGCCGGGGCGCTCGGCTGGACCGGCTTTTCGGCCGCGCCGTGCCCTCGGACCGGGTGGTGCTCGACGTGCGTTACGGGGCGCTCGCGGGCGAAGCCTTCGGCCTCGGAATCCATCGCGCTACGCTGTTTCATCTCCTTTTCGAGGCGGTGGCGGCCGAAAAAGTGGTGCTCGAAACGGGCCGCGAGATCGCCGCCAGCGAAAGCGTCTCGGGCGGGCGCCGGCGGCTGTTGTTCGGGGGCGGCGGTTCGGCGGGGCCGTTCGATCTCCTGGTCGATGCGCTCGGCGCGCAATCGAGCCTGACGTGGCAGGATGGGGCGGAGCTCGCTTATGGCGCGCTGTGGACCACGCTCGACTGGCGAGGCGGCTTCGATCCCGGCGCCCTGGAGCAGCGCTACCGGCGCGCCGCCAAGATGGTCGGCGTGATGCCGGTCGGTCGCCTGCCCGGCGACGGCGGCGCCAAGGCCGCCTTCTTCTGGAGCCTGCGCGCAGTCGACTATTCGGGCTGGCGCGAAGCGGGCCTCGACCCGTGGAAGGAGGAAGTCCAGGCCCTTTGGCCCGAAACCGGATCTCTCCTCGCCCAGATCGGCGATGCCGACGCCATGACGTTCGCGCGCTACCGGCATCGGACCTGGCGAAAACCGGCCGAGCCGGGGCTCGCCCATATTGGGGATTCGTGGCACTCGACCAGCCCGCAGCTCGGCCAGGGCGCCAATATGGCGCTGCTCGACGCCGCCGCCCTCGCCGCCGCGATCGCCGCTTCCCGCGATACCGTCGCCGCGCTCGCCTCTTATGCGCGGATGCGACGGACTCACGTTCGCCTCTACCAGGCGCTGAGCTACCTGTTCACGCCCTTCTACCAGTCCGACAGCCGCCTGCTGGCGCTGGTCCGCGACTATCTCGCCGGGCCCCTTTCCAGGGTGCCGCCGGCGCCGTGGCTGCTGGCCACGATCGTGTCCGGGGCCCTGGAATCGCCGTTGGAACGCATCGGCATCGCACCGGCGAGCGGCTTGCCATTTGCGCCCCCGGCGACCAAAGCGACCGCGACATGAGCGCCACCGTCATTCCCTTGCGGCCCGGCCCCGCGCCGTCGCTCGATCCGATGATCCAGCTGGTCGCGGCCGACCTCAATCATGTCAACGCGGTCATCCTCGAGCGGATGCAGAGCGACGTCGCTTTGATCCCGGAGCTTGCCGGCCACCTCATCGCCGGCGGCGGCAAGCGCATGCGGCCGATGCTGACCCTGGCCTGCACGCGGCTGTTCGATTATTCGGGCACCCGCCATCACAAGCTCGCCGCCGCGGTCGAGTTCATCCACACCGCGACCCTGCTCCACGACGACGTCGTCGACGGCTCGGGCCTGAGGCGCGGCAAGCGCACCGCCAACATCATCTGGGGCAATCCCGCTTCCGTGCTGGTCGGCGATTTCCTGTTCTCGCGCAGCTTCGAACTGATGGTCGAGGACGGCAGCCTCAAGGTGCTCAAGATCCTCTCCCGCGCCTCGGCGGTGATCGCCGAGGGCGAGGTCGACCAGCTGACCGCTCAGCGCCGGATCGAAACGCAGGAGGATCAGTATCTCGACATCATCTCGGCCAAGACCGCGGCCTTGTTCGCCGCCGCCTGCCGGATCGCCGCCGTCGTGGCGGAGCGCGAGCAGGCGGAGGAGGAAGCGCTCGACGCCTATGGCCGCAACCTCGGCATTGCCTTCCAGCTCGTCGACGACGCGATCGACTATGCCTCGGACGCGGCGACCATGGGCAAGGGCGTCGGCGACGACTTCCGCGACGGCAAGGTGACGCTCCCGGTCATCCTCGCTTACGCCCGCGGCGGCGACGAAGACCGCGCCTTCTGGCTCGACGCCATGTCCGGCCGCCGCGCCGCCGACGAGGATCTGACCCAGGCGATCCGCCTGCTCCGCGCGTCGGGGGCGCTCGACGACACGATCGAGCGCGCCCGCCATTACGGTCAGCGCGCGATCGACGCGCTCGGCCCCTTCCCGGCCGGCCGCGCCAAGGCGGCGCTCACCGAGGCGGTCGAGTTCGCGATTCGCCGCGCCTTCTGATGAAGCGTTTCAGAGCGAGGACGCCGAATAAGAGCGGGCTCGATCCGGTCGGCCCGTTCCACCCCTATCTCGTCTACGCGGCGGTGCTGCTCATCGACCTGCTCGGCGTGTTGCTGATCCTCGCCGTTCTGGTCTGGATCGGCGACACCGCCGAGGATCTGTTCTGGCCCGGCGGCACCGAATGGGTGGATTTCTAGACCTGCCCATCCACGCCGTCCTGCCGGGCCTGCTCGCGGCGCTGCGGGACGGGCCCAACGCCGTCCTCGTCGCGCCCCCCGGCGCCGGCAAGACTACCGCGGTCGCCCCCGCCTTGCGCGCCGAGCCCTGGTGCACCGGGGAGATCCTGCTCCTCTCGCCGCGCCGCCTCGCCGCCCGCGCCGCCGCCGAGCGCATGGCCGAGCTCGCCGGCGAGAAAGTCGGCGGGACGATCGGCTATGCCACCCGGCTCGACACGAAGCGCTCGGCCCGCACCCGCATCCTCGTCCTCACCGAGGGCATTTTCCGCAGCCGCATCCAGGCCGATCCCGAGCTGGCCGGCGTCTCGGCGGTGCTGTTCGACGAGGTCCACGAGCGCAGCCTCGACAGCGATTTCGGCCTCGCCCTCGCTTTGGACGCGCAGGCCGCGCTGCGCCCGGACCTGCGCCTGCTGGCCATGTCCGCCACCCTCGACGGCGGCCGCTTCTCGACGCTGATGGGCGGCGCCCCGGTGATCGAAAGCCGGGGCCGTTCCCACCCGATCGCGCTGATCCACCTCGGCCGCGCCGCCGAAAAACGCATCGAGGACGAGATGGCTGTCGCCATCCGCCGCGCGCTGGCGGAGAGCGAGGGCGGACTGCTCGCCTTCCTCCCCGGCGTCGCCGAGATCGAGCGCACCGCCGAGCGGCTCGACCGCCTGCCGCCCGACATCGACCTCCACCGCCTGCACGGCAGCCTCGATCCCGCCGCCCAGCGCGCCGCCATCGCCGCCGCGCCGCCCGGCCGCCGCAAGCTCGTCCTCGCCACCTCGATCGCCGAGACCAGCCTCACCCTCGACGGCGTCCGCATCGTTGTCGATTCCGGGCTCGCCCGCCGCCCGCGCTACGACCGCGCCGCCGGCCTCACCCGGCTCGTCACCGAGCGCGCCAGCCAGGCGGCGATCATCCAGCGCGCCGGCCGCGCCGGCCGCCAGGGCCCGGGCAAGGTCTACCGCCTCTGGGAGGAGGCCGCCACGCAGAGCCTGCCGCGCTTCGACCCGCCCGAAATCCTCGAAGCCGATTTGAGCGCGCTCCTGCTCGATTGCGCGATCTGGGGCGTCGCCGACCCGCGCGATCTGAACTGGCTCGATCCCCCCGGCGCCGCCGCCATCGACGAAGCCCGCAAGCGCCTTATCGGCCTGGGCGCGCTCGGCGAGGATGGCCGCCCGACCGCGCACGGCAAGGCCATCGCCGACTTCCCGCTGCCGCCCCGGCTCGCCCACATGCTGATCGAGGCAAATAGGCGCGGCTGGGCGGAAATTGCCGCCGAGGCCGCCGTCCTCCTCTCCGAGCGCGGTCTCGGCGGCAACGACGCGGATCTGGAGCTGAGACTGAGACGCTGGCGCGCCGAAAAAAGCAGGCGCGCCGAAGCGGCAAGGGGATTGGCGAAGCGGTGGCGCCGGCTGCTCCCCCCTCCCGCGAGCGCGAGGGGAGAAGCGATCGGCGCCTGCGTCGCCTTGGCCTTCCCCGACCGGCTGTCCAAGCGCCGCGACGCCACCGGCGCCGACTGGATCAGCGCCGGCGGCCGCGGCTTCCGGCTCGACCCCGCCTCGCCGCTCGCCCGCTTGTCCTGGCTCGCCGTCGCCGAGGTCGGCGGCGCCGCGTCGGGCGCCCGCATCCTCGCCGCGGCCGCGATCGACCAGGCGACGGTGGAGAGCCTGTTCGCCGACCGCATCGTCGAGGGCACCGACCTCGCCTTCGATCCCGCGACCGGCACGGTCCGCGCCTCGCACGGCCGCCGTCTCGGCGCGATCCTGCTCTCCGGCGGCCGCGACAGCCGTGCCGATCCCGCCGCCGTCGAGGCGGCGCTGCTCGAAGGCGTCCGCGCCCACGGCCTCCATCTGCTGCCGTGGAGCGAAAGCGCGCTGGCGCTGCGCACGCGCGCCGCCTTCGCCCGACGCCACGATCCCGCCATCCCGGACCTGTCGGACGAAGCGCTCGCCGATTCGCTGCCGCTGCTGCTCGCGGGCATGAAGAGGCTGAGCGACATCGATCCCGGCGCGCTGTCGGGGACGCTCGACGCCGCGCTTGGCTGGCAAGGCCGCAAGGCCGTCGACCGGCTCGCGCCGAGCCATTTCGAAACGCCCGCCGGCAGCCGCCATCCGATCGATTACGAAGCCGAGACCGGCCCCACCGTCACCGTCCGCGTCCAGACGCTGTTCGGCCTCTCCGAACATCCCAAAGCGGGCGACGCCCCGCTCGTCCTCTCCTTGACCTCGCCCGCCGGGCGGCCGATCCAGACCACCCGCGATCTGCCGGGCTTCTGGCGCGGCTCCTGGGCCGCGGTCGCGAAGGAGATGCGCGGCCGCTATCCGAGACATCCCTGGCCCGACGATCCCGCCGCCGCCGCCCCGACGCTCCGCACCAAGCGCGCGTCCGCAAGGCGCGGTTAAGGAAACCGCCCGCAACACGGTGCCGATGCTGTTCGAGATCGCGCTCCTCGCCGCCGCCGCCGTTCAGGACGGGCCGCCCGAGCGCCAGATCACTTTGGTCATCTACGGCGAGGACCGCTGCCCCGAATCGACCGAGAGCGAGGTCGTCGTCTGCGCCCGCCGTCCGGAGGAGGAGCGCTACCGCATCCCGCCGCGCCTGCGCCGCGGCAGCCGGCCGGCCGAGCAGGCCTGGTCGTCGCGCGTCGAATCGCTCGACGAGGCGTCGCGCGACTCGCGCCCGAACAGCTGCTCCGTGGTCGGCAGCTACGGCCAGAGCGGCTGCACCCAGCAGATGATCCAGCAATGGCTGGCCGACCGCCGCGCCCAGGGACGGCGCTAAGGCTGAATCGACATTCAACGCAGCCGGCGACGGGCCGGCAGCGGCGCCAGAAAGAGGGACAGTCCCCCTTTAAGCCATCCCCTGAATGTCGATACGGCCTGGCGCGTTTTTGAGCCGGCCGGACTCCGCTGGCGACTTTAGCGGGTCCGCCGCTCCGGCCGGTCCGTCCCGCAGCGGAACGCGCCCGCGCGGCGGTCGGCGATGGCGCGGGCGACGGCGTTGGCATTGGCCACGGCGCCGTCGATCGAGGCGATCTGGCAGCCGGGCCGGCCCGCTTGTCCGATCGTCTCGACCATGAGCGCGCTCGTCGCCCGCTGGCCGGGCACGACGGTGGTGAGACGGAAGATGATCGCGAACGGCCGGCCGCCGCGCAGCCGCCATTCGATCCGGCCGCCGGGGGCGTTGAACGCGGCGAGCGATTCCCATTCGCCATTGTCGATGCCGGCGTCGACGTCGAACCGCCCGTCGCCGGCGCTGACGAACAGGGGCACGCCGCCGAAACCGGGGCATCGCTGCCGAACGCTCTCGCCCTCTTCCACGATTTCGAGGACTTCGCAGGAGTCGAGGTCGAGCGCGGTATAGACGCTGGTCGCCGGCTGTGCCGCGGCGGCCGCGGCGGCCAGCAGCGCGAGCGCCAGCACGCTGCTCATGCCTTGGGCGCGCCGGTCATCGCCCGGACCAGGGCCAGCGCTCGATCGCCCAGCGCGCGCAGCTCGGCGCGCGAATAGCCGGCCCGCGCCCGCCCGGAAATCTCATAATGGTTGCCGACCATCACCATGGCCAGCGAGTGGGTGTCGGCGTCCGCCGGGATCTGCCCGGCCTCGATCGCCTTTTCGAAGCGCCGGACGAGGGCGCGGTCGAGCGAATCCATCGCCTCGCGCACCACGCGGGAGATTTCGGGGTCCTCGGCCGCTTCGGGCATGGCGGTGTTCATCATGAAGCAGCCGGCGCGGGCGCCGTCCGCCCCCATGAACTTGTGGATCGACCATTCGATCATCGCATCCAGCGACTCGAACAGGTCGGGAATCGCGAACGCCTCGGCGAATTCGACGCGGATGTCGGTCAGATAATTGTCGAGCGCGGCCAGATAGAGCCGCTTCTTGTCGCCGAACGCGCCGTAGAGGCTCGGCTTGTGCAGCCCAGTGGCCGTCGAAAGCTGGTCCATCGAGGTTCCGGCATAGCCGTAGCGCCAGAAGGCATCGCGGACCTGGCCCAGCACCTCGTCGGTGTCGAAGCTGCGCGGGCGGCCGCGCACTGCGGCGGAATTTTTTTGTACCATACGTTAAAAAACCCTTGCCATCGCCATATCTGTACTATACGGTAAGGTACATAAATAGCAGATGGAGGTAGACATGACCAGCCCCTACAAGAGTGTCGCGTTGCTTTTCGTCCCCGCCTTGGTCGGTTCAGCGCTCTCGACCGCCTCGCCTGCCGCGGCGCTCGGCCCGGCCGAACGCGCCGTCGCCGATTGCCGGGTCCAGGCCCTGGGCCAGTTCGGCCCGGGCGAGGTCCGCTCGCACCGGATCGGCGAGATCGCGGGCAATTCGCGCGGCACCCGCGTGACCGTCTATCTCACCGCCAACCGCCGCTACACCTTCCAGTGCGCGGCCGACGCCCAGGGACGGATCGTCACCGCCTCGTTCAACCCGGCCCGCCCGGGCGGCCCCCGGCTCGCCGCCGGCCAGCGCTGACGCTCGAATGGGGACAGTCACTTTCGCCCCTGCGTGCCGCAATTACGAGCGGGGCAGCCGAAAGTGACTGTCCCCGTTCCCACCCACCCCCGCTGCCCCTCCCTCACGGGAGGGGCATTTTTTCAGGCGATCGATCCGTCGCGACACGCTCGATCGAATGTCTGCCGAGGGTGGAAAGCGGACATTGAGTGCGTTAGGCTTACAGGATGAGTGTCGAGGATTTCGGACGGGCGTGCGAGCGCCTGTCTCAAGAAGGCTTTGAGGTTCGCAAAGCGGAATATGACGACCAGGCCTTCGGCAGTTGGTTTATCGACTTTTCGATAGGTAAGCGCGGGATGCGGCGCGTGATCTGGGACGGCAAGGACGGCTGGCTGGTCCTGCAAGCGCATCGCGACAATGCGTGGAAAGATCTATGGATTGCCCGGGACCGCAAGCAGCAGACGCTAGAGCGAGCAATCTCCGAGATTCAAGCCGCTTTCTGATGCTCTCCCACACAACGGAACGTCCGCAAAGGGTCGATGGTCAACGTCACGCAGGTCGTCGGAACATGGCGTCACCAATGGGATAAGCCAATGACCGCGCGGCCAGGTGAGATCAGGCGCTCAGCCGCTGGTGGATGCCCTGGACGAGCTCGCTCGCTTTCTCGAAGCTCATCGGCCGGCCGAACAGATAGCCCTGGATTTGATGGCAGCCCAGATCGCGCATCCGGGTGAAATCGTCCGCGGTCTCGACCCCCTCGGCGGTGACCGTCATCCGGAAGCTCTTGGCGAGTTGGACGATCGACTGGATGATCGCGACCGTCTCCCTGTTGCTCTGCGCCTCGCGCACGAAGCTGCCGTCGATCTTCAATTTATGGAACACGGCCTTGTTGAGATAGCCGAGCGAGGAATAGCCGGTGCCGAAATCGTCGAGCGCGATGCCGACGCCGAGCGCCCGGAGCCGCTTGAGCACGTCGACCGCATTGGCGGAATCGCCGAGGAAGATCGACTCGGTCACCTCGAGCTCGAGCCGGTCGGGCTGCAGCCGGTACTTGCGGATCGCCTCGTTGATCGTGTTCGGCAGCGCCGGATAGATGAGCTGCTTGGCCGAGACGTTGATCGCGACGATGATCTCCTCGGGCCATGTCGAGACGGCGCGGCAGGCCTCCTGGATCACCCATTCGCCCAATTCCATGATCAGGCCCGATTCCTCGGCCAGCGGGATGAAATGGTTGGGCGGCACGATGCCGCGGGTCGGATGGTGCCAGCGGATCAGCGCCTCGAAGCCGACCAGGCTCTGGTCGGCGGCGTTGATCAGCGGCTGGTAGAGCAAACGGAACTGCTTCGCCCTGATGCCGGCGCGCATGTCCTGCTCGAGCTTCAGCCGGTCCTCCGCCTCGTTCTGCATGTCGGCGTTGAAGAAGCAGCAGGTGCCGCGGCCCTGATTCTTGGCCTGGTAGAGCGCGAGATCGGCCTTCTGGATGAGGTCGTCGACGCTCTGGCCGTCGGAGGGGCCGAAGGCGCAGCCGATCGAGACGCCGATCCTGATCTCGGCCTTGTCGATGTGGAAGGGCTCGGCGATCGCGGCGATCAGCCGGCCGGCGAGCGCCTCGACCCCGTGCCGGCTCTGGGCGTCGCGGATGACGATGGCGAATTCGTCGCCGCCCATCCGGCCCACCTGGCCCATCGCGCCGGCTTCCTTGAGCAGCCGCTGCGCCACGTTCTTGAGAACGACGTCGCCCTTGGGATGGCCGAACGTGTCGTTGACCGGCTTGAAGCCGTCGAGGTCGAGGAACAGGATCGCGCAGGGCGCCTCGCCGCCGGCCGAGCCCGAGAGGGCCTCGCCGAGCAGCTGGCGGACGCGGCCGCGATTGGGGAGCCCTGAGAGCACGTCCATGTTGGCGAGGTTGGTCAGCCGCTCCTGGGTGCGGCGGACGTCGGTCACGTCCTGGCCGACGCCGCGGAAGCCCTGGAAGGTGCCGGTGACGTCGATGATCGGGTCGCCCGACAGGCTGATCCAGCGCGTGCCGCGCCGCGTCTTCAGCTCCATTTCGAGATTGGCGAAGGGCTGGCGCGACAGCAGCGTGCGGCCGAGCGCGCTGTTGCCGCCCAGCGAGGCCGGCAGCGAATGGCCGATCAGCTGGTTGGTCGAGCGGCCGAGCAGCGCAGTCATCCGCGAGGAAATGTAGACCACCCTGTTCTCGGCATCGACCTGCCACAGCCAGCCGACCCCGCGATGCTCATATTCGTTGAGCAGCAGGCGGATCGATTCGCCCTGCGCCCGGGCCCGGGCCAGCACCATCATCTGCGAGAAGATCCAGCGGGTGAGCCGCGCCGCGCTGAACGCGCCGACGCCGGCGACCAGCACGAAGGTGAGCCCGACCTTGGAATCGAGCGCCGCGCCGGCCGAATAATAGCCGAAGCAGAAGGCGCCGGTCAGCGTCGCGATCCAGGCGATCGCCGCCGCCGGGATCGCGGCGAGCGCGATCGTCGCGCCGATCATCGCCGCAATCGCCCCGCCGATCACGACCTGGACCTGCGGCGGCTGAGTCGCGAAGGCGTAGGTCGGCAGCGACGACCAGAGGCCGGCCAGCCCGATCGCCTCGGCGACCGGGAGCCAGTTCGCCCGCGCCTTGGCGGTGCGGCTGCTGCCCCAGGCGGCGGCGTCCATCGCTCGCCGGCACGAAATCCAGTTGGCGAAGGTGACCAGGGCGGCCCAGCCGATCGCCAGATTGGGCTCGACCGAGCCCAGCATCGCCCAGGCGGTAATCAGCGCCGCCGCGACCGCGGTGATCGCCAGGAAGGGCGCGAACAGGGCGCGCGCCTGCACCTGGCCGTTGTGGAGATGCGCCTCCCGGAGCCGCTCGTTCCCCAGGTCGATGACGAACGAGTCGGTGCCCTCCTCGGCCGTTCCGGCTTCGGGCGCGTCGGCGTCAACGGAAAGGGGCGCGTGAAGCATCGAACTCAACGGGTCTCCGACGGGAAATCCCGCCCTACCCGCAGAGTTTTGATGGAACGTTAAATTCGGCCCGAAATCCATCCGTCCGGGCGGGCATGAAATTATTCCGAAAAGGCGATTTTTCTCAGCTTCCGCCGCCGAGCGCCCGGTCGACGGAGATCGAGGTCACGCTGTGATAGGAGGGCCGTGTCCGCGCATAGACGCGGGTGGCGATCGGCCGCCCCCATTCGCCCTGGCCGTGCAGCGTCTCGAACAGCGGCAGCACGAACTTGCGCCGCCCCATCTCGGCGAGGAACCGCTCCGCCGCCGGCACCGCCGGCTGGTAGCGGTTGGCGAGGGCGAGCTGGAGCCAGGCGAACAGCACCTCCGCATTGCCGCTCCGCGACAGCGAAAAGGCGTTGTCGAGCGCGGCGAGCTTGTCCGCGCCCAGCGCCCGCGGCAGGCCGTTGAGGAAGCGCAGCCGCTCCGCCGTCGTCCAGCCCGAATAAGGCACTGCGGCGGCCGCGCCGCCCGCGCCATAAGCGGCGAGCGCCCGGTCCACCGCCGCGAACGCCGCCGGGTCGGGCCGAGCGGCATTGGCCGGCAGCCCCGGCCGGAACAGCCATTGGTCGAGCATCAGCCGCCGCTCCAACCCCGCATCGCCGCGCACCAGATTGGCGCGCAGGTCGGCGAGGAAGCGCGCCGAGGTCATCGGCTGGAAGGCGTGCCGGTCGAAATAGGAGCGCAGATACGCGTCCCACCGCTCCCGCCCGACGATCCGCTCGAGCGTCCGCAGGAACGCCGCGCCCTTGTCGTAGACGATGCCGCTGGCGCCGTCGTCGGGCCCGCCGTCGCCGCGCAGCCGCGTCCCCGGCGCGTTCCGGCCCAATTCCTCGAACGCGCTCTCCATGTCGGCGAAGGACAGAGCCGCCTCCTGCGCCGCCCGCTCGCGCCCGTAGAGCGCCTCCATGATCCTGTTCTCGAAATAGGAGGTGAAGCCCTCGTTGAGCCAGGAGTCCGGCCAGGTCGCGTTGGTGACGAGGTTGCCCGACCAGCTGTGCGCCAGCTCGTGAGCGACGAGGCCGACCAGGCTCCTGTCCCCGGCGATGAAGGTGGGGGTCAGGAAGGTGAGGGTCGGATTCTCCATGCCGCCATAAGGGAAGCTCGGCGGCAGCACGATCACGTCGTACCTTCCCCAGCGATAGGGCCCGTAGAGCCGCTCGGCAGCCCCGACCATCCGCTCGGTATCGGCCAGTTCGGCCGCCGCCCGGTCGAGCATGGCGGGCTCGGTCCACACGCCCGTTCGCGGCCCGAGTTCGCGGAAGGCGATGTCGCCCGCCGCGATCGCGATCAGATAGGGCGCGACCGGGTGGTCCATGCGGAAGCGAAAGGCGCGCCGTCCATTTCCCGCCGCCTCGCCCTCGGGGGTCAGCCGCTCGCCCGACATCACCACCTTCAAGGGCTCCGGCGCGGTGATCCTGGCCTCCCAGGTCTGGCGGATGCCGGGGCTGTCCTGGGTCGGGATCCAGGTCCGGTTGAGGATCGCCTGGCCCTGGCTGAACAGATAGGGATGGCGCCCGCCCACCGTCTGCGCCGGCTCCAGCCACTGCAGCGCCGCCGCTTGCGGAGCGCTCTTGTAGCGGATCCGGATCCGCCGCGCCGCGCCGATCCGCACGTGGAGCGGCTGCCCCCGCGCCTCGTCGCCGGCGCCGAGCGCATAGTGGAGCGGCGCGCCCTCCGCGTCGGTCACCGCCGCGATCTCCAGCCCCTTGGAATCGAGGACGATCTCGCTCGCCCCGTCGGCGGCCTGGATGTCGAGCAAGGCAGTCCCCGCCATCCGCCGGCCCGCGAAGTCGGCGTCGAGGTCGAGCGCGACATGAGTGACCCGCGCCACCTGCGGCCGGGCGAAGGTCGAGGAGTCGAGCGCGTCGGCCCCGGTCAGCACCGGCGCCACCTCCCGCGGCCCGCTCTTCGCCGCCTCCTGCTCGTTGCCCGCTTGCGTCGTGCAGGCGGCGAGGATCAGGATTGCGGCGAGGGCGGGCAAGCGCATCGGGACACTCCGGCTCGAAAAGTGCGGGCGGCCCTGAAGCAACGCCCGCGCCGGCGCAAAGCTCCGCGCCCTTGCCGGCGTTACCGGATCGACCACCCCTGCAGCTTGGCCGAGGCGGCGGCGGTCGGCTTTTCGGGCTTGATCTTGGCCGGCGCCCGCATCGCGGCGCGCTCGGCGGCCTGGGCGCCGTGATTGGCGAGCTGGCTATAGGCGCCGTGCGCCCGCCTCAGCCGCACCCGCTCGCTTTCGCTGGTCGCCGCGTCGAGCTGGACCAAAGTGTCGGCGGCCATCGCCTGATATTCCTCGGGCGTCGTCATCGCATCATTCCTTCCTGTGGAGGGGCGGGCCGCCGCCTGCCCGGAGGCGGTGCAGGGGCCCGAACGGCCTTCAGGAGGAGGAATGGGCGCTTTGCGGCGCGAAGGCAAACACATTCCCCGGCGCCTCTGCGGCGGGCGCGGGCGCCGAGGCGCCCCGAAGGAAGGCGGCGGGCGCTCCGACGATCAGAAGCACTGCGGAGATCGAGGCGAGGGGCTGTTTCATCGCGCCCCCACTGCCCGGCGGGCGTGCACGGGGCAAAGCGGCTGCGACGAGGCCGTCCGATCGCTCGACCAACGCGCAGCCCCTTCGACGAACGGCGGCCTTGCATCGTCGAGCGGCCGGGGATGGCACTCCCAGCTTGCCTCGACATTCAGCGCGCGATCCGCGGAGGGTCGATTCAGCGCGGGGAAGCGGGAACCATCCCGCTTTTCCCGCGCGCGCCGCGTCGACGCTCCTCCGCCGCAAGCCGGCGCCGGGGCGCGGAAGGTCACAAAGTTGCGGGATTCGGCGCAAATTTTTCATTGTGACCTTTCGCCGGCGCTTCGGCGGCGATCCCGGAACGCTCTGCGCCGGGCGACAGCGCGCTCCTTGCCGATATTGCGGCCGAGATGGAGCAGGCGGATGCACTCGCGCTGGCGTTCGGGCGCCCTCCCGTCTTCGCGGGCGCAGAGGGGAACCTGAACGAAGGCCGGGATCGGGCGACGCACGGGGCCATGCGCCGATTAGAACATATCAGGAACCAATTTGCAAGCGGATTTTCAGGTCGCCACGCCTCACAGGCGGGGCTGAGCAATGCGGGGCATTGCCCGCCTGTAAATTGCCCTGAATGCCGGTCCCGCCTGGCCGTTTCCGCTTGCCGCCGCCGCCAGCCGCGGAGCCTGTCCTGAGCAAAGTCGATGGGCGTCGCCCTGGATCGCCGCGAGGCAGGTCGCCGCGCCGGCGAGCATCCCCAGCTCATGCTCGATCGCGAGGTCGATCTTCAGCGCCAGCGCGCCGAGGTCCGGCGCCGGCGTGCGCCACAGCCGCCTGAGCGAATCGCAGCGCGCATCGAGCCGCTCGCCATATTCGTCCTCATAGTCCGCCGGCCAGCCGACCGCGTCCTGCACATCCGCCTCGGCGGCCTCATAGGCGTCCAGAGCGCGGGGCCATCCGCGAAGCCTGTCCCGCGAACACCGGAACCTGCGCTGAGTTCGATCGAAGAGGCGACGTCTCCCCACCGACCCCGGTTGACGGCCCGCTTGGCGTTGATTCTCAGTAGTTGCCCCTTGCAAAATAGGCGCTGATCTGCTTATGTTCTCTGGTAGCCTGAGACAGAACGAAGGCAGGAGGAGCAACTGTTTCCAGGTGCCCGCGTTAGGCCTGTAGGAAAATTTGTTTACCAACGGTCAATATACTAATATGGAAGCGATGAATCAGGAGGCGACCCGATGACCCATCATGACCCAATCGAGGATGACGTTTGACGGCGCTCGATCGTGGATGAGTTCAAAGGGGCCGGGCGGATAGCCCGGCCCCTTTGCTATATCAAGATTCCAACTCTTTTTCACTAGCCGCAATAAGCGTCCGAAGGAACGGCGGCGCATAGTCTGCACCGCCCGAAGCTACGACCCTCATCTCGGCAATATCCTTAGCCATCTCACTCCCCAGTACAGTCAGATATCGCCAGCAATTAAACACCCTATCATCTGGCTCAAGCATCGCTTCGGCAGAGCGCAGACTATCAATCGCCTTTTCTCGATTCTCTAATACAATATGACAAAGCGCTAGACACTGTAGGTAGTTTGCATCTGCCGCGGACTTCTTGCCCTCGTTAAGATTCAAGACTTGCCGGAAGAGATCGTTAGGTGGCCGCCCAGTGGCGCCCCATTCGGCAATAGCATAATTAAAAATTGTTGACGCACTCCGTACCTCAGACAGGCGGCTGCGATCTTTTGAAATCACAGCCATCGCATCTGTAAATCTTCCGGCGCAGATCAGTGCAAGGGTGTAGACTGTCCGGATATGCGAGCGACTTTCCTCCAACTCCTCTGATTCTAATACGCGCTCTGTTAGGCTCACCACGTTCGGGGCATCCCAAGGCGCTTCCAGCAAGCCTTGGAGGAGCATAGCCTTACCAAGCCCGTCAATTTGAGGGTTATTGAGCGCCTCAACCACCGTGTTGCGCCATTCCTTAGGATTTAGCGCTCGAAGGAGGTCTATCGCCGGCAGGGCCTCGAAGAACGTCACTCGCGAATGCTGCAATAGTCGTTCCAGATCGGAAAGTGCGTTCTCGGATTCTCCAAGCGAAGCAAGTACCCTCGCTCGTTGCAGCTTGGCAAAACGCGGCTCATTTCCCGAATCGATCACAACACTCAAGGCGGCCAATTCCTCCTCCGGCCTCATCATACGATTCGCTAAAGCAGCAAGCTGCCAAGCCACTTCACCATCGTCTGGAAAGTTAACCCGTATTATTGATATGTCGGCATTAATGGACGTGAGCGCATTCACATCGTTGTCGTTCCTGGCTTTGTCATATCGGTCGACCATTAACCTCAGCGCAGCCAGCGCTCCCTCTTTATCCGACAAATTCTTGGAAACTATAGCTTGAGCTAAATCTCCGTATTGCTTAGCCAAACGGGAATTGGGTTTGGACAGAACGTATATAGGATGCTGCAGAAGGTCCAAGCTCCTATAATGCTGGATCGTTGCGGCCGGCTGGTTGAATCTCAGAACGTCCTGCGCGCTGTTCAAAAGCGATTTTAGGATATCCTCTTGGTCGTCCAGATCGGGAAGGTTCGAAGGACAAAAATGCAAATGGATACGGCTGTGCCGAACGGGTGCTCTCTCTTGTGCTATGGCTCGCGTAATCGGAGCTAAGCCTGTTACATTTTGCGGAGTCGGCACGAACATCACGACAACAGCGTCTGGCAACTGACGAGTACAAATGCCACCGACATCAGTATGCCCTGTACGACTATCTAAGAGTACATAGTCGAAGCCCTTATCATCATATGCTTCCCATTGACGTTTCATATCCTCCATAAGGAGGAAGCCATCATCCTCGGCGTAGAGCTTTCCCCAGTCGATTTCATTCAACTCCGACGAATACGTTAATTCAGTATGCTTCCCCGCAGGCATAAACCAAATGTCGTGAGCACCTAGCTTCAGCGGTAAAATGTAATTCTCCACATTTGGAGAGACTCCTTCCTCCAAGTATGAATGAACAAAGTCCACAATCCCAGCAGTAGGCTTATTCGGGAGCGGGAGGTAGCTCGGGAGTCCTGGTGCTTCTAAGTCAAAGTCGACAAGGAGTACGCGCTTCCCAGCGTTAGCCAAGAGATAGCCCACATTAACGAGGGCCATCGTTCGCCCAACGCCTCCCTTATAGGAATAGAATGTGGCAATGTGCATTAGGCTGCCTTCCTTAGCTCAAAGGCTAAAGCCGCTGCTCTGCGATCGCTGACGTCTGTTCGGAAGCTCTTCTCTGATACCACGGTCGAAATTCGAGCTTCCTCGGCGCGAAGTGCTTGGTCATAAAAGGCGGATTGAATCTGCACTCCTGTTTCCCAGCGCGCGATCGATGGTCGACTAAACCCGAGACGTGCGGCGAACTGCCCCTGGGTTAGCCGGAGTCGATTCCGCATAGTGACTATTTGGCGCGGCGTCATTCGGCCTAGATGTCGGCAAACTGCCTCATGCTCAGCTGCCTCTGCTCCTTCGGCAGTAAGGAGTTCTCCGCATTCATCGCAGACCCAAGCTGGAACATCGGCCGTGAGAGCGACTGCCGCGTCGCTAGAACCATAAGCAAACGTCATTGGAGCTGTCGTTAGGCGCGCGATCCCGACTCCACACGCTTCGCAAGTGCCGACCGCTTCATCGATTTTCATCGCCTCGGTCATGACGTTTTCCTTTTCCTTTGTTCGCTAATGTGAAAACTCCTTCCGATTACCCCCCGGGTACCGAACTCAAGTTTGATGTAGATTTTCTCACCCCCGTGCCCCGGCACTTTCATCACGAAACCCTTTTTCCCCAGCGGCTTCTTGAGATCGACTATCTCGATCGCATACCCCTGCCCCAGACATTCCTCGACGAACTCCCAAGAACCCCGTAGGCTGAAAATGTCGCCTGTTGTGGGGTGGCGAACTGCTCGAGCCTGCCACTTAACGGGCCGACCGGGCCGGAAATCGGTGCTCCGAGTACGTTCTGAGGAGCACAGTTGCTGGAGCTGCCGACGGATCTCGTCCCCCGCGAGAGATAATTGTGCATCCGGGACAACCTCATCAGCCATGGGGTCATGTATCAATTGATACATCCAAGTTCAAGAGCTGAGCGTTTACGCTGAACGCCTGCTCGATGACCGACGCCGCGCGCCTACGAACGGACTGTTGGCTCCTGTTTTTCGCTGCTCAAATGATCCGCAGCGCCACGATAAAGGCCGCCTGTGGGATGCTCACAAAGCCCGCTCCGGGCTGCGTCAGCGCCCCGCGCTGACGATCCCTACGCGTCCCGCATCCGCGAAGACTCACGGATATTCCTGCCGCGCGTGCACCACGTTGACGATCTCGACCGCGTCGGCCGTGACCCGATAGACGAGGATGTAATTGGGATGCACCACCGCTTCGCGCGTTCCTTCAATGCGTCCCGGCCGATACATGAAGGGACGATCGGTCAAGCCCTCGGCGCACAGCTCGATTGCCGCCTGCAGCCGGCGGGCAGCGGCTTCGTTCCGTTCCGCGATATAGGCGAGGATCGCTTCGAGTTGCTCGAGCGCGCGCTCCCGCCAGATGAGCGTCAGCACGCCTTCTTGGACTTGGCGTCTTCAATCGCCGCCCGCGCCCGGCGCATCGCTTCGTCGTGGGGAATTGGCGGCCTCGGATCGGCCAGGGACTCCGCGACCTTCCGCTTCAGCCACTTCAGGTAGGACGCCTCCTGCTCGGGCGTTTCGAACTCCGAAACGATGGGAGAATGCTCGTTCATGGCCTGAAGATAATGGAAAGCGGCCCGGCACGCAAATTCCCGCTCATTCCTCGCCCATTCTGAGGGCGGCGATGAAGGCTTCCTGAGGGATCGAGACAGACCCATATTCTCTCATCCGCTTCTTCCCCTCCTTCTGCTTCTCCAAAAGCTTCTTCTTCCGGGTGATGTCGCCGCCGTAGCATTTGGCGGTGACGTCCTTGCGCAGCGCCGCGATCGTCTCCCGCGCGATGACCTTGCCGCCGATCGCGGCCTGGATCGGGATCTTGAACAGGTGGCGCGGGATCAAATCCTTGAGCCGCTCGCACAATTGCCGGCCGCGCGCCTCGGCGGCGGCGCGGTGGACGATCATCGAGAGCGCGTCGACCGGCTCGCTATTGACCAGGATGTTCATCTTGACGAGGTCGCCGTCGCGGTGGCCGATCTGGTGATAGTCGAAGCTCGCATAGCCGCGCGAAATGCTCTTCAGACGGTCGTAGAAATCGAACACCACTTCGTTGAGCGGCAGCTCATAGGTGAGCTGCGCCCGCCCCGCGACGTAGGTCAAATTCTTCTGGATGCCGCGGCGGTCCTGGCAGAGCTTGAGGATCGACCCCAGATGCTCGTCGGGGACGTAGATCACGGCCTCGATCCAAGGCTCCTCCATCGCCGCGATCCGGTTGGGATCGGGCATGTCGGCGGGGTTGTGGATCTCGATCACGTCGAGCCCCGCCGAGTCCACCTCCACCGTCCGGGCGGTGCCCGCCGAAGCCTGTCCCGAGGCGAGGCGAAGAGCGGCGTCCTTCGCCTTGGTCAGGTGGATTCGATAGACCACGCTCGGCGCGGTGGTGATCAGGTCGAGGTCGTATTCGCGGGTCAGCCGCTCCTGGATGATCTCGAGGTGGAGGAGGCCGAGGAAGCCGCAGCGGAAGCCGAAGCCCAGAGCCGCCGAGGTCTCCATCTCGAAGCTGAACGACGCGTCGTTGAGGCGCAGCTTGGCCAGCGAATCGCGGAGCTTCTCGAAATCGTTGGCGTCGGTCGGGAACAGGCCGCAGAAAACGACGGGCTGGACCAGCTTGAAGCCGGGCAGCGCCTCGGCGGTGGGCTTGCGCGCGTCGGTGATCGTGTCGCCGACCCGCGTTTCCGCCACGTCCTTGATCTGCGCGGTGATGAAGCCGATCTCGCCGGTCGTCAGCTCGGTCATCTGCTCGATCTTGGGGCGGAAGACTCCGACCCGGTCGACGAGATGGGTGGTGCCGGCGGCCATGAAGCGGATCTGCTGGCCCTTGCGGATGCCGCCGTCGATGATTCGGATCAGGATGACGACGCCGAGATAGGGGTCGTACCATGAATCGACCAGCATCGCCTTGAGCGGCGCCGCCGGGTCGCCCTTCGGCGGCGGGATGCGCGCGACGATCGCCTCCAGCACCTCGTCGATGCCGACGCCGGTCTTGGCCGAAGTCAGCACCGCGTCGTCGGCGGGCAGGCCGACAATGTCCTCGATCTCGTGCCGCACCTTGTCCACGTCGGCCGCGGGCAGGTCGATCTTGTTGATCACCGGCACGATCTCATGGTCGTGCTCGATGCTCTGATAGACGTTGGCGAGCGTCTGCGCCTCGACCCCCTGGGCCGCGTCGACCACCAGCAGCGCGCCCTCGCAGGCCGCGAGGCTGCGGCTGACCTCATAGGCGAAGTCCACGTGCCCCGGCGTGTCCATCAGGTTGAGGACGTAATCCGCGCCGTCCGAGGCGCGGTAATCGAGCCGCACCGTCTGCGCCTTGATGGTGATCCCGCGCTCCTGCTCGAGCTCCATATTGTCGAGCACCTGCGACGTCATCTCGCGCGCGGTCAGCCCGCCCGTGGTCTGGATCAGCCGGTCGGCCAGCGTGGATTTTCCATGATCAATGTGCGCGATAATGGAGAAATTTCTGATGCGGGATAATTCGGTCATTGTCGCGGCGCCCTAGCAGGGGCGGGGCGGGACGCCAACCGGCGGGCGCTCAGCCGAAGTCGCGTGCCGCGTCCCGTCCCCGGTGGAGGACCCGAACTATTTCGACCGCTTCGCCGGTCACGCGGTAATAGATGGTGGCCCGGCGCTCGAACGGGATGCTGCGCAGCCCGGGCGCGAGCTCCTCGTGCGGGGTTCCGCGGCCGGGAAAGTCGAGGAGGCCTCGACAGACACCCTGGACACGCCCGATATAGCCGAACGCCGCGTTCGGGTCGGCGCCGTCCGCAATCCAGTCGTAAATGGAAGCGAGGTCGGCCCGCGCCGCAGGCTGGTAGATCAGCTCAAGCGCCACGCTTCAGCCGCGCCTCATGCCTCTCGCGCAGATGGAGCTCGACCTCGTCTGCCGGAATCGGTGGCCGCGGGTCCTGGAGCGCCTCGTTGATCTTCGCCTTCACCCAGGCGTAAGTGGCGGGATCGTCGTGGTCGATCGGGGCGAACAGCCGGTCGAGCATCGCCTCCTCGCGGTCGAGGGCGCGCAAGCCGGCGCGGACGACCTCCGAGATCGAGGCATAATCCCCCGACTTCACTCGCGCCTCCGCCCGGGCGGCGAGCGGGCCGAGGGTGACGCTGACGGGCTTGTTGGCACGGGCCGGCATGGCGGACTCCTGTGTGACAGTGTCATACATAACCGGCCTAAGATCGGCCTTCAAGCGTTCGAGCACATGCGACGTCATCTCGTCCGCGCTGACGCGCGACCACCTCGAAATCAGCCGACGACGTAGCTTCCGACCAGCATCGAGGCGACGACGCAGGCCAGGCCCGCCGCGATGAGGTTGATGCGGGCGAGGGCGACGCCGAACGCGGCCAGAAGGAAGCAGATCAGCGCTATAATGAGGAGAATTGTGCCGGCAGCCATGTGGACCTCCATTGGGCATATATCGCCCGCGATGCCCCCGGGGCGAGGGATGAGGCAAGGTCATAGCGGGAAACAGCCGGAACCGCGCCCTCAAAAACGTCGGGGTTCACGCGTGAGGCGGCCGGCGGTCGGGATCAGCCGGTCGATTTGCCGTGGTCCGCGGGGCGACAGGGAAACGTCCGGATTCGGAAAGGTCGGTTTGGGAGGGGCGCGTTAATAGGGGCGGTGGCCAAAGCGGGGGAACGGAGCGGCGGCTAAGGCGGTCAGGATGACCGTAGTCTTATGCGCTGAACGTAGCTAGGCCGAACTACTCTAATGGAAGCTCCCCGTTCCTGCGATCTTGCGAAACCTCAGCAAAGTCGTGACTGCCCCACAGGTTCGCGAACTTGTCTCGTTGGCCTCCGCTAAAATCGATGAGTACTCCCATAAGAGCCTTTGCTTTAGGGCTGAGCGCGTCAAATGGTATTGGCAGCGTGGTAAGTGAGGCGTCAAGTAGCTCGCGAGCGGGTTCAAAAAGTGAATCCACAAGCCCTTGGCGGACGACATGCTCCGCTATTATACCACTAGGAATATTCTCTGCATCAGCCATAAAAGACATTTCCAGCCGTTTTGAGAGCGTTCGACCATCCGACAAGTACTTGTCGACCAACGAGGATGCAGCACTTATCCGATTTAGGGCTAGTGCAGCCTCTGCATGTCCAAAGCGTACCCCATTCTCAAGTGCGGCCTCACGCTCGTTGCGAGACTTGAACATATATGGCGCCATAGCGTAATCAAGGGATATAGCCGAGCAAGCAGCTGCCAAATATAAAATGCGAATTCCAGTAATTGCCCGTGATGATGCTCGTGGTGTGACCACAATCGAATTATAAATCTCTTCAAGGACACCCAGGCATCTATTTGCAGACTGAAACCCTAGCGATGTTAGTAGGGAAGCTTTTATGGTCGTCACTGCATCCCGCCACTCTGTCGTATGGCGTGTGGTATCCGCAGCCCTTATCTCCGCATCAAACTCCGCGTGTGAAATTAGCGTGTCCTGAAGATCGAATTCAGATGCGATTTTGTGAAAAGGGAGCCCCTCAATGAGTTCAATTTTTAGCATGCGCGCTAAGCGTTGCGTCGTGATCCTGCGGTCGGTGGTGGCGACAAACGCAAACTCAACTCCAAGCGCTGCCTGAAGGCCTTTCGTCCATATGAGTCGTTCGGCCGCCTGCGGCGATTTCTTATGCTTTACATCCACGATCACCCGCCGCCGCGCCACCGTGGCTGGACGCTCATAGAGCCACAAATCCACATCGGTCACGTCAGCCCCGTCCAACCGATAGGGAACAGCCCTGAGGGCAAAATAACCGAGACTGGAAAAATAGACCCTTAGCGCCTCCTCCAACGCGACGCCTTTAGGCGTTCCTGCGACCTCCTTCGCAGGCCGAGCGGGGGTTTTGCGCCGCATCACAATACGTCCCCCGTTCTAAGAGATTGAAGAATGTTGCGAGTTTCCTTCTTGCTTTGAACAGTCTGTTTCCCGCGGAAGTCCCACCGAGCCTTTTCAGGGCCCGTAAATCCGAGCATTGATCCGGGCAATGGATGGGAGGCGACCGCGTCCGCTGAAGCTTCGCCGGTCGTCAGCACCTTAAGAGCCATTTCCCCCACGTCCTTTTTCAAAAGCTTCATCTTAAAGCCGTATCCGGCAGGCCGGACTTTGATCACGCCAGCCTGCTCCAAGATTTTGTAATCTTCGCCGATGGCAGTGGCGGGGCCAACCTCAAATCCCGCTACCAGCTTCCCTAACAAGGCGGAGATCATGGTGATCTTACCCCTCGATGCCGCGCTCTGGCTCATTCCGTAGCTCAGCGCCGCAACGAGGGCTTTCGCAAGATCGAAGGCATCATCCACCATGGGGTCATTGAATTTATGAAAGGCCGTGGGTCGGGTAACGAAACCAAATTCACCCATGGGATTGTGAACGAAGTGGACATCATACATGCCGGCCGCTCTCAGCTTGTCGAACAATTCCCGGCCAAGTGCGCGGGTCACACTGTCCAGGCTCAAACATCCTTTGGCATTGAGTCTCGCTTCAAGCTCATTCACCTTCTGCATGTCTACGCCAGATAAGCTGTCAATGATGCGCTTCACCTTAAGGGTCGTGCCGCGCCGAAAAACGTTTCCGTTGAACACTAGGCGATCGGCGCCAGCTCCCTCGGTATCCACAAACCCGATTTGGCTCGACACTTCCAGAAGCTCCGAAGCGTCCCTCTTCGACAGGTTGAACTCGTCGCCGAGATATTCGGAAGCGGTCGCAAACGGGATGGGCGTCTCGGTGGTGCGCTCGGCCGCGACGATGGTTGCCCGCTCGTCCTGGGTTGGCTCCAGCTCTTCGAAGATGTTGGCCGCATGACCGGCTGTAGCACTGGTCGTCAGGCCAACGACAGCGACTGACCCAGCAGGCGTCAGATCGATAAGGCGCTTTTGCGACAGGATTTCCAATACACGCGGGAGTTCAAGCTTTGGGTTGAATCCAGCCGCCTTGGCCAGCGCTTCGACCCGACTCTTGGGCAAGGTGATTTCGTCCGTTGCAGCCAGAGACGACAGGAGCGATGCGGCACGTCCCGCTGTTTCCAGGGCTGGGAATGCGGCTCCGCCTTGAATGGCTGAATGCGCTTTCCGCCCATGATGGATGATCCAAGCACCCTTGGTTTTTTGCGGAATCTGATCGTAGGCTGACATCGGGCGCGTCATGCCACCACAGCGACCAAAGGTCACGCTCCGACGATTCCCATTATCCCTCCTCGCCAAATCACCGGCGCCCCTGCGTCGGCGCGACAAAGCCGCGCCGCGAGGTCGCTCTTCGACGGACGACCCTCCACAGGCTCGGGATAATCGGAAAGGAAGGCCCGGCGGCTCAGGCATGCCCACACGTCCCCTACTCAAAATCCGCCACCCGCCACCTCTCGTCGATGGTGAGCGACCAGGGCGGGGTGTCGTCGAGGCCGTGGGAGAGGGTGCAGATGTGGATGAGGTTGGGCTTGACCAATTCCAGGATGAGGAGCGTGAGCTCGCCGCCGAACGGCTCCTCGTGGCCAACCGCGATATAATGATCGGCGCCGTCGATCTCCGCGACCAGCGCCTGGATCCGGCGGCGGGTGGTGGGCCTGCCGTTGTCGGCCAGCAGCCGCGGACCGTGAGCCAGGCATCTTCGGACGTCTCCCGCTGGTCCCGAAAGCACGGCACGAAGAACTTCACCGTCGTGCCTCTGCCCCGTCCGCGCCGCCACCCTCGCCATCGATTCGCCGCCGCCAGACCGCCGCATCCGCCCGCGCTTTCTCTTCCCACGCCGCTTGCGCCTCGGCCGCCCTGGCGCGGGCCTCGTCCTGGCGGCGGCACCAATCGGCATAGTCGCCGTCGCGGTCGGGGCGATAATGGCTCGGAACGCCGGTGCTGACCGCGTGGTCATGCTGGCCCAGAGCGGGCGGCGGCGGGCGATCGGCCTCGCCCAGCTCCTGCCAATAAGCACGGCGGACCCGATCGAGAAGCACGGTCGCCGGCGTCGCGACGACCTGGAGCGCGGGGATATCGCCGCGCTTCAGCGTCTCGAGCAGCGGCTGGGCCTTGCCGCCGAGATCGAGGATGATCTCGATCGCGGTCAGCTGGCGGACGTAGAAATCGGCCTCGACAATTCGGCCGGCGAGCCGGCTTTCGCGTTCCGCCCGAAGCTTGCGCCAATATTTTTCGAGGATGGCCTCGAACAGCTCTTCTCTTTCGGCCTCGTCGATCTCCGTTTCCGGCGGCGCCGGACGGCGCGGCATGGCGCGCGAGCGGAACGGATGGCCGGGCCGGCCGAGCCGCGGCGAGCGGGCAGCGGCCGCCGCCGGCGCTCCGGGCGGCGGCGCGTTGCGCCGGTGGTAGAGGGCCAACGCCCTGTCCCAAGCGTCGGCGAACTCCCCGGCGCCGTGCGCGCCGCGTACCGTATAGGCGCCGCTCAGCGTTCGGCCGACCCGCGCGGCCGCCTCGGCGATGTTGCCGGTTTCGCCGAGGCCCCGGATGTAGCCGCGCTGGTTTTCGGGCGACCAGCCGTCGTGGCGCTTGGTCTTGCGGACGACGGGCTCGAAATCGAGCAAGGCCTCGATCTCGGGATCGGGAGAGGGATCGCCGCCCGGCGAGTCGTCGTGGCTGTCCATGTGCGGAACATAACAGGAACACCTGCTACATTGCAAGAGGGAAATGGGGACAGTTACTTTTCGCGCGTTCGTGCTCGACCTTGCGCGGCCCGCGCGTGAAAGTAACTGTCCCTAGGCGATCCCGGTCGCGCAGGGACTGCTCGCGCCGCGCCCGTCCGGGCCCCATTTGCGATAGCCGTTCGAATCGACGTGGAAGCGCCGGCCCGAATAGAAGCCGAGGCCGGCATTGTAGGCGCGGCCGTCGCGCGCATGCGCGGCGCAGATGTCGCGGATCATTCCGGCGCGGCTGACGTCCGCCTCGACGGGGGCGAGGTCGAGCGCGAAGAAATGGCGGTGGGCGCTTTGCGGGGCGCCGTCCGAGCAGGCGTTGAGCGCCTCGTTGCGATAGGCGGAGAGCGCCTCGACCGGGCCAACCGCCGGCACCACACGATCGCGGACGAACTTCAGAGTGGTGACGATATGCGCCCATTTGTCGCGGGGCGCGACCTCGAACGGCTCGGCGCGGCATTGCCGCCAGGCGGAGGAGGTGCGGACCAGCTGCCAGAGCGGGACGACGCCGTCGACGCCCTCGGCGGCGAGGCGGCCCTGGAAGGCGGCGAGCTCGGCGCGGTGGCCGGGCGAGCGGGCGAGCCAGGCGCTGAAATCGGCCGGCGCCTGGCCGGGGGCGAGGCCCGAGCCATGGTCGTGCTCGTGCCCGGGGGCGAGGCCGAACGATTGCTCGGGCGTCGGCTGGGCGGGCGCTGGCGCCGCGGCCGCCGGCCCGGCCTGAGCGGCCGCGGCGGGCACATTGCCGGCCGGCACCGCCGCGGGCATGACAAGGAGCGCTGCCGCGAGCGCGGCTGAACGGATTAATTGTCGCATTTCAAGAAGATAGGGGGTCAGTTCCGGGGATCAACCGGGGCCGGCGGAGGCGCTGCGACGGGCGGTTGCGGGGGTGCGACGGGCTGCGGAACGAGGATCGTGACCGGCGGCAGCGGCGGTGCGAGCGGGTCGCCGCCGCGCTCGATCACCGCGCAGGGGCTTTCATTGCCTTGCGGCCCAGCGGCGCCCCAGCGCCGGAAGCTCCTGGTGTCGATATGGAAGCGCTGGAAGGCGTAGAAGCCCAGGCCGACGCCCGCGCCGGGGCCGCGGCGCGCGTGCATCGCGCAGAGCCGGCGGAACAGGTCGCCGCGCTCGAGCGGCTGGACCGGGACCAGATCGAGCGCGAAATAATCGAGGTGGGCGCTGCGCTCGGAGCCGCGCGCGCAGCCGTTGAGCGCCGGGTTGCGGTAGCCCGACACCGCCTCGACGGAGCCGAGCGCCGGCCGGACATGGTCGCGGACGACCTGCAACGTGCGGGTCATTCCGGGCCAGAGGCGAAAGGGCGGGATTTCGAACGGCGGGCCGCCGCATTCGCGCCACATGCTGGCGGTGCGGACCAGCTGCCAGGTCGGCAGCACCCCTTTGACCCCGGCGGCCTCCTGCCACGCCTCGAACGAAAGCACCTGGCCCCTGAGCCCCGGATTGGTGTCGAGCCAGGCTCGATAGTCCGCCTCGCTTTGCCCGACCGGAAGCTCCTGCGCGGCGAGCGGCGCGGCGGCGAGCAGAAGCACTGGGGCAAGGAGACGCATCCGCCGCTCTATATGCGCAAGATCGATCCATTGCAGCCCCGGCGGCGCACGCTAGGATCGTCCGTCGCTTCATCGGGAGGATGGACATGAGAATGCTGATCGGCCTTGCTCTGGCTTTGTTCGCCTGCGCGCCGGGAAGCAGCGCCCAGCCGCCGGCCGAGACGCGCGCGTCCGGCACCCTGCTGGTCGGCAACAAGGGCGAGAACACGCTCTCCTTCATCGATCTCGCCACCGGCGCCGAGCTCGGCCGGGCGCCGACCGGGCCGATGCCGCACGAAATCGCGATCTCGCCCGACGGCCGGCAGGCGGCTGTGGTCGCCTATGGCGGACGCGCGATCGACATTTTCGACGTGCGCACGCGCGCGAAGCTGCGCACCGTCGACCTCTCGCCCAACGAGGGGCCGCACGGCATAATCTGGCTGCCCGACGGCCGAATCCTCGCCACCACCGAGCGCAGCCGGTCGCTGACCATCGTCGATACCGGCCGGAACGACGCCGTAAGCGCGATCGCGACGGGGCAGGGGGGGACGCACATGGTCGCCGTCGCGGCCGGCGGCCGGCGCGCTTACACCGCGGACATGGAATCCGCCACCGTGTCGGTGATCGACCTCGCGGCGGGCCGCAAGCTGCGCAGCGTCCGCCTCGGCGGCACCCCCGAGGGAATCGCGCTGAGCCCGGACGGGCGGACCTTGTGGGTCGCCGACAATGACGGCGCCCGAGTCTACGCGTTCGACGCCGCCCTGCTGGAGCAGGACGACAGCCGCTTCGCGCCGGTCGTGAACATTTCCTACTCCGTGTCAGGCGGGGATGTCGCGGAGGTGCGCGACTCCGTGGCCCGGCCGCTCGAACGGGCGCTGCGGCAATGGCCCGGCGCCGCCCGTGTCGACAGCCATGTCGAGCCCGGCCGCGGCTGGACCGCAATCGCCTTCGCGCCCGGCACTGCGATCCCCTCCGAAGCCGATGCCATGGCGCGGGTGCGCGCCGCGGGCGGCAGCTTCCCGCGGGGGCGGACCGAGGTTTCGCTGCGCATCCTCGCGACCGCGCCGCTGGCCACGATCGCGACCGGCCCGACCCCGATCCGGGTCGCCGCCAGCCCCGACGGGCGCTGGATCGTCACCTCCAATTTCGGCGCCGGAACGCTCACAATCATCGACTCGCGCACCCGCTCGGCGGTGCGCGAGATCGCGGTCAGCGGCGCCCGCGAGGCGGTGCAGGTCACCATCATCTTCTCCGCCGACGGGCGGCTCATCTACGCCGCCGAGACCGGCCGAAACCAGGTCGCCGAGGTCGATCTCGCCAGCGGCCGAGTGCTGCGCCGGTTCGCCGCGGGCGCGCAGGGCGACGGGCTCGCCATCGCGCCCTGATCGTCGCGCCCCCGCATCCCTCCCGGCCAATCGTGGCTAAGGCGGCGGTAACCACCTCGTTTGAGTGAAGTTTAGCTTTAATCGGGCAAATGCTGGTCGCTGAAAGAGCCGAAAAAAGGCCTTTGGAGGACCAGATGCAGAGTGAGAACGGCACCGGCAAGGCCGCGGCTCCGAGTCGCGACAGGGGATTCCTGACCCGCCTCGTCCGCGACACGCGGGGCAATACGCTCGCCATCCTGGGCGCCGCCATGGTGCCCTTGGCCGCGATGATCGGATCGGGCGTCGACATGAGCCGCGCCTATATGGCCAAGAACCGGCTGCAGGCCGCCTGCGATTCGGCCGCTCTCGCCGCGCGACGGATCATGCAGAACGACCAGCTGACCGACGCGGTCCGCAACGAAGCGAACCGCTTCTTCGACTTCAACTTCCCGCAGGAACTCTACAACACCGCGGATTTCACGCCGGTCGTTACCCGGCCCGAAACGGGGACGGTGCGCGTCACCGCCGCGACCCGGATCCCGACGGCGATCATGCAGATCTTCGGCTACCAGTCGCTGCCGCTCAGCGTGACCTGCGACGCGTCGCTCAATTTCGTCAACACCAACGTCATGCTGGTGCTCGACGTCACCGGATCCATGGCGGAAAATGTCGGCGGCTCGCAGAAAATCGTCGCGCTGCGCGATGCGGTCATGGCGCTCTATGACGAATTGCGGCCGATCCAGACCCAGCTCGAGGGGAACGGCCTGAGGCTGCGCTACGGCGTCGTGCCCTATTCGAGCACGGTCAATGTCGGAGCGCTGATCCGGGAACAGAATCCCGACTTCATCGCCGACAATGTCGACTATCAGTCGCAGGAAGCGCGCTATGATCTGCAAACCTTTGTCCCCGATCCGGACCCTCCCTCGCCGCCCGTAATCCAGGCTTTCGGCAGCTCGATCTCGCAATCGAATTGCGACAAATATGGGCGCAACGTTGCTTTCTCCGGCTTCACCGCGAGCGCGACCACGGGTGGTGGGCCTCCGCCCACGGCGACGTGGACGCGCAGCTTCTCGAACAACGAAGCCTCGGGCGTCGATTGGGGATGGTCCGGCGCGCCCGATTCATCCGGCACGACGCGGAGCTGCCGGCGGCGCTACGTCCAGACCAACACCCAATTTGAGACCCGTTTTCGCTACAACGGCTCGAATTTCGTCCAGGAATCGGTGGACGTCAGCCAGTACAAACTCGGCAACGCAATCCAGATCGGCAGCCTCGGCAGCACCATCTCCAACGACGGCAACGTCGCGAACGACGGCTATGTGACAACGCCCGGCACCTATGACGCGCACGAGCTCGCCAATGCCGGCCAACAGGTCCCGCTCACCAGCGCGACCTGGAACGGCTGCATCGAAGAGCGCAAGACCGTGTCAACCATCACAAGCACCTCGGGCTATGGGCTTCCGGGAGAGGCGTGGGATCTCAACATCAATGCCGTTCCCACAGAGGACGACGACAATGACGATCTGCGTTGGCGCCCGATGTTCCCGCAACTCGTTTACAGGCGTACCGCCGGCTCCGATTCCGCGGGCACCGGCACCTCCCTGGCGACTGCCGCCTGCCCCGCGGCCGCGCGGCGGCTGACCGCCTGGCAGCGGGCGGACATGCTCGCCTACGTGAACGCCCTCCAGCCGACCGGCAGCACCTATCACGACACCGGCATGATCTGGGGCGCGCGGATGATCTCCAGCGGCGGCATCTTCGCCGACAGCCCGGACAATTTCAACGCCATGCCCGTGTCGCGCCACATCATCTTCATGAGCGACGGCCAGATGGACACCGATAACGGCATCTATTCCCTCTACGGCGTCGAGCGGAACGACCAGCGTGTCAGCGGCATGGCGAGCCCCTCGGAGAATGAGCTCAACAGCCGGCACATGCAGCGCTTCAAGATGATCTGCAATGCCGCAAAAGGCATGAACGTCTCGATCTGGGTGATCGCCTTCGGCACCTCGCTCAGCCCGGAAATGCTCGAATGCGCGAGCAACGCCAACCAGGCCTCGACGGCAGGCAATCGCGACCAGCTGATCGCCCGCTTCCGCCAGATCGGCAGCAACATCGGCGCGCTGAGGCTGACCCAGTGAGGCCGCTCCTCGCCCTCCGCCCGCTCGGCCGGGACCAAAAAGGCGCGACGATCGTCGAGTTCGCGCTGATCCTGCCGGTGATGTGCACGCTGCTGCTCGGAGTCCTCGACCTCGGCTACCGCAGCTACGTGACCTCGATCATCCAGGGCTCGCTGCACGACGCCGCCCGCATGGCGACGGTCGGCGGCGTCTCGACCTCGCAGATCGAGGCGCGCATCCAGAACAGGCTGCGGGAGTTTTCGGCCAATGCCACGGTCGAGACCGAGACCCGAAGCTATTCGGACTTCAACGGCGTCAATGTCCCGGAGGCGATCACCCAGGACACGGCCCCAATCGGGCAATATAATCCGGGCGACTGCTACCAAGACGCCAACGGCAACCAGCAATACGATCTCGACCGCGGCAAGGGCGGCATGGGCGGTGCCGAGGACGTCGTCCATTTCGAGATCAGGATGCGCTATCCGCGGCTCGTCCCCCTCGGCGGGATGCTGGGCTGGGACGATGAAGTCGAAATCGTCCAGAACACGGTGCTGCGCAACCAGCCCTATGCCGGCCGCAATACGGGAGTAACGGTGAGATGCTCGTGACCGCCAAACAGATGACAAGGCGCGCGACGGAACTCGCGAGGCGGCTCCGCGCGTGCGACAACGGCATGGCCTTCGTCGAGTTCGCCCTGGGGCTGCCGCTGGTGACCACGCTCGGCCTGTGCGGGCTCGAGACCGCCAGCCTGGCGATGGCGCACCTTCGCGTCAGCAACATCGCGATGATGACCTCGGACAATGCGGCGCGCGTTCGCGACGCCATCGACGAAGCCAATGTGATCGAGCTCCTGACCGGCGCCAAGATGGCGGGCGACACTATCGACTTCCGCAATAACGGCCGCATCATCCTGTCGAGCATCGAGCCGAACACGGCCGGCCCCAACGGCACGAGCAATGGCCAATGGATCCGCTGGCAGAGGTGCGACGGCCGCATGGGGACCCTTCCGAGATATGGCGTGGAAGGCACAGGCCAGAACGATTCTACGCTGCAGGCCGTCGGGCCGCCCGACAATAGGATTTCCGCCGCGCCGGGAACCGCGGTGATGCTGGTGGAAGTCGAATATGACTATCAGCCGATCGTCTCCAATCAGATTTTCGGCCGACAGACGATCCGCTACGAGAACGCCTTCAACGTGCGTCAACGCACCAACCAGCAGCTCAAGAATGCCGGCAACCTCAGCGCCGGCCAGAAGCGGACCTGCAATAAATTCGAGGCCTGACCCGGCATTGTCATCGGGGGTAGGAAGCGGGCCGACTTTGCTTTATGCTGTAGTGCATGAGCAACACACCGATCAGCGTCGACCTTCCCCACCGGCTCGGCGCCGAGGAGGCCAAGCGGCGCATCGCCGGCAATATGGGCAGCCTGACCGGCCATTTGCCGGCCGGCGCGAACGTGACCTCGGCCTGGGAGGGCGACCGTCTGAATCTGGGCGTCGGCCTGCTCGGCCAGGAGGTCAGCGCCGCCATCGACGTCCAGGAGAGCCTGGTGCGCGTGACCGTGCTGCTGCCGCCGGCGCTCGCCTTCTTCGGCAAGGCGATCGAGGCCGGGCTCCGCCGCAGCGGGCCGGGCCTGCTCGAAGACAAGACGAAGCGCGGCTAGCCGCGCTTGGCCCGCCTTGCCTTCCCGTCCGCGGGCGCTAGCATCCCGCCCGGCACAGGCGGAGGCGGGATGCGGCACATTGCGGTGATCGGGTCGGGACCCGCCGGCTATTACAGCGCCGAGGCGCTCCAGAAGCAGTTCGGGGACGAGGTAAGGGTCGACGTGATCGACCGGATGCCGGTGCCCTATGGCCTGATCCGCTTCGGCGTCGCCCCCGACCACCAGTCGATCAAGGCGGTGTCGCGCCGTTACGAGAAAGTGGCGCTCTCCGACAATGTCCGCTTCGTCGGCAACGTGCTGGTCGGCCGCGACGTGTCGATCCCCGAGCTCACCGGGCTTTACGACGCGGTCATCCTCGCCACCGGCGCGCCGAACGACCGCGCTCTCGACATCCCCGGCGGCGACCTGCCCGGCGTCGTCGGCTCGGCCGCCTTCGTCGGCTGGTATAACGGCCATCCCGAATTCGCCGATCTCGATCCGCCGCTCGGCGTGGAGGCGGCCGTCGTGATCGGCAACGGCAACGTCGCCCTCGACGTCGCCCGAATCCTCGCCAAGACGCCGGCCGAGTTCGTCGGCTCGGACATCGTCGCCCACGCCTTCGAGGCGCTCGGCAATTCGAAGATAAGCGACATCCACATCCTCGGCCGGCGCGGGCCGCACCAGATCGCGATGACGCCCAAAGAGCTGGGCGAGCTCGGCCACCTCGAGGGCGCGGTGCCGCGGGTCGACCCCGCCGACTTCCCTCCCGCGCTGGACGACGCTTTGCTGGAGCCGGGCCTCCGGAAATCGGTGACCCATCTGCGCGAGTTCGAGAAGCTGAAGGCGGACAAGGCCAAGATCGTGCATTTCGACTTCTTCGCCCAGCCGGTCGCGATCGAAGGCCAGGGCTGGGTCGAGCGGGTGATCGTCGAGAAGACTCGGCTCGACGACAAGGCGCGCGCGGTCGGCACCGGCGAGACCTATGCGATTCCCTGCGGCCTCGTCGTCAGCTGCATCGGCTACAAGACGCCGCCGATCGAGGGCGTCGCCTATGAAGAGGATCGCGGCCGCTTCGCCAATGCCGACGGCGTCATCGGCGGCGGCCTCTATTGCGTCGGTTGGGCGCGCCGCGGCCCGACCGGCACGATCGGCACCAACCGCCCCGACGGTTACGAGGTCGCCGAGCGGATCGCCGCCGACCTCGCCGGCGGCGGCGGCCGCAAGGAGGGCCGCGCCGGCCTCGACCGCCTGCTCGAAAGCCGCCAGGTCGACATCGTCACCTTCCGCGACTGGCAGCGGATCGAGGCGGCGGAGAATGCGAGGGCGCGCGAGGGCAACCCGCGCGAGAAATTCACCGCCATCGCCGACATGCTCGGCGCGCGCGGGGGCTGAGGCCGCCGCGCCGCGCCTTGCCAAAGGCCGAGTGTTACGGATAGCGTTTCTTCGAGCATAAAGGGGCTTCCCGATGACGTCCAACGCCGGCCATGTCTTCATCAGCCACGGATCGGAGAATCGCGACGAGGCCGAAGAGATTTCGGGCTTCCTCGAGGGGCGCGGGATCAGGACCTGGATCGCGCCGCGCGACGTCCGCCCCGGAATGGACTATTCCGAGCAGCTGCAGAGCGCGATCGAGGAATGCCTCGCCTTCGTCGTCCTGGTCACCGACACGGCCAACACGTCGCCCTACGTCCGCGCCGAGACGGAGATGGCGTTCAGCAACAACAAGCCGATCTTCCCGGTCCGCAGGAGCGACATCAAGCCGGCCGCGGGCCTCGCCTTCTTCCTCAAGATCCGCCACTGGACCGACGCTTTCGGCAGCAATGCCGAGGCCAATATGGGCCGCCTCGCCCGCGAATTGCGGGCCCTGAGCGGCCTGCCCGACGAGGCGCCGCCCGGGCCCGGGCCGCAAGCGTCGGCCCCGCCCCCGCGCCCGCCATCGCCTTCGCCGCCGGCCGGCGAGACCCGGCCGCCGCGGACGGACTCGCCGCCCCTTCCGGACGAGGAGCGGCTGCGCGCCGCCATCGGCCCCAACGCCGATTATTATCTCGGCCGCTGGCGGGCGATGGACGAGAAAAGCAATGTGCTCAGCTGGAACTGGCCCGCCTGCCTCGCCAATTTCTTCTGGTTCGCCTACCGCAAGATGTGGCTGCCGATGGGGGCGATGGTGTTCGCCGTCCTGCTGCTCGGCGTGGTCGGAGCGGCCAGTCCCGAACTCGGCATGGTCACCCTGATCGTCTCGATCCTGCTCACCTTCGTGACCGGCGCCGTCGGCAATTATCTCTACCGCCGGCAGATCGTTCCCCTCGCCGCCGATCCGGCGCTCGGCCCGGCCGAGCTCGCCGCGCGCGGCGGAGTCTCGAAGACGGCCCTGATCGCCAGCGCGGCGACGGCCTTCGTGCTCACCGCGCTGTTGGTGGTCGCGCTCGCCGCGCAGGAGCTGGAGCGGCAGAAGCAGCTGCCGCAGCCCCTCCCGCCGGTCGACCCCGCCGCCAACGCCATGGACGGAGACAAGCCCGCCGACGCGGCGGTCCAGGCGGACGGCGCGAACCCGGCCGGCATCGACGCCGGCCTTGTGGTCGGCCGCTGGACCGACACCGGCGATTGCGCCAATGCCGTCGAATATACCGCGGACGGCCGGATCGTGGCGCCGGACGGGTCGACCGGCCTGTGGCAGCTGAACGGGGACCAGCTGACGATGACCGGTCCCAACGGCTCGCGCACCGTACAGATCACCTCGATCGACCAGAGCGCGGCCTATGCGGTCAATCCCGACGGCTCGGTCGAGACCTCGCAGCGCTGCTGAGCGGCGGCGCCTTCGCCGCCCGCCGATCCGTCGCGTAACGCTGCTTGAACTCGGTCCGCGCCCTCCCTATAGACGCCCAGCCCCGCCGGCCCGAACGGGCCGCGCGTATCGGTCGGGGAGTAGCTCAGCCTGGTAGAGCACTGTCTTCGGGAGGCAGGGGCCGGAGGTTCGAATCCTCTCTCCCCGACCAAATTTGCTGAACGCGGCTTTGCTCACCAGAGGCCGCAGCGCGAGCCGCCTGGTTCGTTTGAAACGGAGCCGGCGGTCGCCTCGTCCGGCGCCGCGCCGGGTTCGTCGCGCAGGCGATCCAGCATCGCTCCCAACGCGGCCGCAAACTCCGCCGGCGCTAGATGCGAGGGAATTTCGTATCGCGCGACAGGCTGCGCCGCGACCTCGGCGGGACGGTGATCCGACCGCTCGACATCGACTCGCACGCAATAGCTGTGACGCGGGACGGCGGGCGGCCCGTTCATGCCATGGATCGCGGCCGCGGCCTTGCCACCGGTTGGGGCGTCCGCCGCGGCGCGAGGGGGAGGCCCGGACGAGGTCGGCGCGAACCAGCATTTCGCAACGGGCCTCATCGGCTTCCCGAGGCCGTCGCTCGTCAACCCTGGCAATCCGATTGCGGTCATCGTCGTGCCTGTTTCGCGTCCGTCCGCGGCATCGGGCACGGTCCGGCCGCCTTTGCCAAATGCACGCCGACAAAGGCGCGGATATTTTCGATCAAGCGCGTCGCGGGCGCGTCGGGCGGGAAAGGTCGGGGCTTCGTTCTTTCTCTTGCGCCAGGGCGATGATCACCTCGTTCAGCCATTGCATTCGGGCTGAAAGCGACAGCACCGCATTCCGGCGGACAAGGTCGCCATAGGGCGTTTCGGTCGTCTGGGCATACTCCTCGATCTCATCGAGCTTCGTATTGAGAGCGGCCAGGGCCATGGCCGCCCACCGCAGGCGCTCGTCGGCGCTCAGCAGGTTCAACGCGGAGATCTTGGTCCGCAGAGGATCCTCGAGCAGGAGATGGGCCGGGCGCATATCGAGAACCCAGGCGCGAACGGAGGCGCGCCCCGATTGCGTGCATGACAGGCGCTCCGTGCCCCGCGCATCATCGGGCGCGGGATCGGCAGCGATCAATCCGCGCTCGCGCAGCCTTCTGACGAGCGGGTACAGCTTGCCGGGGCTGGTGTTGAAGCCGCTGACCGGCGATGCGGCGTAGATCTTGGCGACTTCGTAGGTCGTGATCGGCTGGCACCGCAGCACCAGCGACAAGAATGTCCCCTCGCTGTCGGTGAGTCCGGTCTGCAACGCGGCAGTTCCCCCATCAATTGGACCGAACCGAAAAGCCGGTGAGGGCGACCGTTGTCAACGATAGATATGAGAGTCGGATCGGTCGACGACGAGTCCCGGATCGGCGGAGCGGATCATCCGATCTCATAATGGCCGGCGCCATGGTCGGCCACGAAAAAATGGGCCGGGATCATGGATCCCGGCCCAGGGGTTCGGCGAAGGGCTGGCTCTGGCGAGTTCGCTTGCTAGGGGACTCGTCGGTTGTCGCTCGCCCTCCGCCGATGACGTTCAGAAACGCAGGCTCGCGGAGACGAAGAAGTCCCGCCCGATCACGTCGTAGGTGCTCGGATAGGTGTTCGCCTGCTCCGAGTTGAAGCCCATGATCGGCGGTCCCTTATCGAACAGGTTGTTGATGCCCATGTTGATGGTCAGATTGTCGTTCACCTCGAACCCGAACGCGAGGTCGAACAGGTCGTAGGCGCCGATCCGCTCGACCACGAAGTCGGTCGCATCGTCGTCGTCGCGGACCGCGCCGACATGCCGCCAGCGCAGGCTGGTGGTGACCGGGCCGTCGATCCAGGTCAGGCGGCTCGACCATTTCCACTTCGGCGTCGGATTGCCGCAGTTGAGGCCGAAGAAGCCGCCGCAGTGGACGATGTCGTCGGGCAGATCGACCAGCGGGATGAAGTCGTTCTCCCAGGAATAATTGCCGAGGAAGAAGAAGCTCAGCCGCGATTCGCCGGAGCCGGTGATGCTGAACCCGAGCGGCTGGCTGTAATCGATCTGGAAATCGACGCCCTCCGTGGTCAGCGCCGCCAGGTTGGCGTTGTTGGCCGAGACGATGAACGGCGGGCCCGAGATGATGCCCTGCGAGTCGCGGGCGATCAGGCCGCAGATCGCGCTGCCCGCATTCTGAATGACATTGTAGCAGAGGTTCAGGATGTTGTTCACGCCGCCGCCGGCTGCGGCGACTGCGTTGTCGATCTCGATATTGTAATAATCGACGGTGATGTTGAGCCGCGGGATGAAGCGCGGACGAAGCACGACTCCGGCCGTCCAGGTGTCGGCGACTTCTTCCTGCAGGTTGGCATTGCCGCCGAACGCGCCCTGGATCTGGGCATTGGGCTGGAGGAAGGCCTGGCCCACGTTCGACGACGGCACTCCGGTGGCGATGCAGAGCGCCCGGATCGTGGCGTCGGTCGCAGCGCCAGGCAGGGCGCAGGGGTCGGTCGCCGGGGGGAAGCCGATTGCGGCGCCGCCGAACAGCTCCTGCACGTTCGGCGCGCGGATCGCGCGCTGGTACTGGCCACGGAACGAGATGTCCCGGATCGGCGCGAACTCGACGCCTGCGGCATAGGTCCACACGCCGCCGACCGCGTCGAGCGAATAGTCGGAATAGCGGGCCGCGCCGTGCAGCTCGAGCCGGTGGATGAAGTTGTCCGAGACGATCGGGATGCGGATTTCGGCGAACGCCTCCTTCGCATCATAAGCGCCCGAGGTCGGCTGGCCGGCGTTGAAGCCGACCACGTCGCCCGACGACAGCGCCGTATCGGGGATGAATTCGGCGCTCATGCTGCGCCACTCGATGCCGGCCGCGAACGCCACCGGATCGTCGGACCAGCCGAACGAGAATAAAGGCCCGGAGATGCTGGCCTGGGCGACCTGCAGCTGCGAGACCGTGCTGTTCTGGGCGAGGATCGAGATCTGGTTGATGCAATTCTGGCTCAGGAGGTTCGCGCCGAACACGTTGCAGGTGCCGTTGCCGGCCAGCCTGGTGAAGGACGAGCGCGAAATATTGCCTTCCTGGATCTGCGAATTCCGGGTCCGCGCGAACATGTAATAGACGTCGTAGGTCAGCGAGTCGGTCAGGTCGCCGCGGAAGCCCGCGAGGACGCGGAAGGCGTTGCGGTCGTCGGCCTGGTTGCGCGATGCGATCGACGTCGTGCGGGTGTTGACCTGCAGCCTGACGCTGCCGGGCGCCAGCGCCGGGAACGTCGCCGTGCCGGCGACGAACGGCCCGAACGGATTGGCCGCGCCGGCCGCCGCCGCCGCCGCGATCGCCGCCTGCTGCCGGGCCGCGATCGTCTGCAGCTGAGCGAAATCGGCCGCGGAGACCAGCGGCTGGATTGTCGCCAGGGGAAAATCGACATTCTGGGTGATCGGGGTCGCCGCGAGCTCGTTGTCGACGCGGTTGTTGATGAAGGTCACCTCGGTATAGGCGTTGATGCCCTCGGCGATCTCATATTCGGCATAGCCGCCGAGCAGCCAGCGCTCCTGCGGGACCATCAGATAGTTGGCGGGAGCGTAATTATAGGAGTCTGGCAGGCCGCCATAGGGCCGGCTGGTGCCCGGCGTGGCGAAGAAGGCGCCGCCGCCCGGATAGTTGGTGCCCTCGCCGATCGGGAAGCAGCCGGCATTGCGCGGCGGCTGGCCGGCGCCGCCGCAGCTCGCGCCGGGGCCGATCGCCAGCGTCGAGGCGGTGACGAAACGGCCCTGCGGCACACCGGCCGAGCCGCCCGGGACCAGCGCGTCGCCGGCGGCGTTGTCGCCGAGCGAGAAGAACGAGAAGGCGCGGTCGGCCTGCATGATCTGGCCGCGATTATAATATTCGGCATAAGCGGCGACATGGCCGCGGCCGTCGGCGAATTGCGAGCCGATCGCGACATAGGCGTTGTAGCGCCGGCCGTCGCCTTCCTCGGTGATGCTGTACTGGCCGCCGGCGACCAGGCCGTCGAGGTCGGAGCGAAGGCGGAAGTTGATGACGCCGACGAGGGCGTCCGAACCGTAGACCGCCGAGGCGCCGCCGGTGACGACGTCGACGCTGTCGATCAGGAATTGCGGGATCGTGTTGAGATCGACGGTCTGGGTGGGCGAGAAGAAGATATAGCGGCGGCCGTTGACCAGCACGAGGTTGCGCTGGGTGCCGAGGCCGCGCAGGTTGAGGGTGGCGACGCCGCCGCCCGGATTGTTCGAGAAGGAGGTCGCGCCGGGGATGACCTGCGGCAGGGTGTTGATCACCTGCTCGACGTTGACCGCGCCCGAAAGCGTGAACTCTTCGTCCTGGACCACCGCCACGGGGCTGGTGGAGGTCAGGTCGCGGCGCTGCGCGATGCGCGAGCCGGTGACGATGATCGATTCGCCCTCGTTCGGGTCCTGCGCGTCCGCGGCGAGATCCGCTTCGGCCTGAACCGGCGGCGAATCCTGGGTATCGTCCTGCGCATAAGCGGGCGTGGCGATCGCCATCAGGGCGACCGAGCTCAACAGCCCAGCAATATTCCGAATGTGAACCAGATCCCTGTTCGCCATGATGGCTTCTCCTTTTGCGTGTCAAACATACGTTTCGTATTAAGTTTATCCTATGGCAAGAGCCTGCTCCGCGACGCTTCAGGTTTTGGGTTTCGACCGTGGCAGTTCTGCAACAGGAGAGGAAAGCCTCTCTCCGGTGAAGAATGGCCCGTCTCGAACGAGGAACCCGGCTGGGAAGCCGCAGCGCAATATATTACGATACTGATGAAAGAGCCGCACGACATGGCTTGGGCGCGCTTATCGGTCGCGAGTCCCCAACGGGCCGCCCGGATCGGTCGGGGAGGAGCTCAGCCTGGCAGAGCATTGTGTTCGGGAAGCAGGGGCTGGAAAACCGGTCGCGGCGCCCGCCACTCTACCGTATTTCCCGCAAGCCCGTGCCAATCGCCCGTAAACGCCCGTCGCGTAAACACAAATTCTTGCCGGTAGGTTCTGGTCCGGACCGGCGGCGGCGGGCTTCGGGCGTAATTCCGGGCCCGCCGCACTTGGTTCCCACGACCCGGGCGAGGCGGGCGCGGCAAGCGCGGCCCCCTCGCCCATTCGGCCCGCGGGCGCGGATACCGCAACCGCCGGCCCGCCTGCCTCCCGCCGGGCGAGGGCTCCTATTCCCCTGATCCGCCTGGATGGCGGACGTCCGGATCGATGATGACCGGAATCACGTTTATCTTTTCGTTCCCCTCGCCATCCGGATAGACGAACTCCACGATAAGATTGAATTGATGGTGGAAGGGCACGACCTCCTGCTGGGCGTTCAGTTCAGGCACCGCCGTGAAGCAAAGTATCCTGCAGAGATCTCCATGCTCGTAATGGGTGCCGGATCCGACGGTATCGATAAAATGACGAACGTTCGCGTATCTCTGCTGCACCGCAGCATCCGATTCGCCTAGCGAAACCCCATCCTGCTTGGTGCTGAAACGCCAGCTCCATCTGTCGCTCAGATGAAAGACGAAGCAGGTTGGAGCCGAGAGCTTAACGTCCAACGGGCGATAATATTGATTCACCCAGCCGTTGGGCTCGTAGGCTCCATCGAGCAGATCCTGCACGATGCCCTCGAGGGTTTGCGGCGAATATTTATACCGACGATCGGGCCTCTTGAAAACGAATGGATAGGCGCTCCCGGGAGGAGCCATGTCGATTTCTCGCACGACGATGAATTCCGGGACCAGATCGGGGTTGTCCTGGATCTCGTACTGATCGCCCCGAAACAGCAGCCGCGTGTCGATTGCGTGCGGTGTGAATGTGACGTCCTCCCTGGAGTCGTCCTGAAATGCGGTAGCCATGGCTCATTCTCCCGTGGATCCGGGCGGCGATCCCGGCCCCCTGCGGACAGGTAAAGGCCGCCGAGACAGAGACGCTAGCATTGCCGAACGGGCGCGCGCGTGACCGGCGTCACGGCGACGAAACAATTTCGCCGGCTCAGCCGAGCAGGTGCTCTGTGAACGGCCACCCCGTCCGCCGCCCACGATGTCATCGCAGGCGGCGGCGGTGAAGGCGCAGCGGACGTTGGCCCTGCCGACCTTAGGTCCCCGAGCCGCCGGGATGACGGACGTCGGGATCGATCGACAATTCGATGATGCGCTTCGGCCCGCCCGGTTCCTTCGGATCCTGCTCCAGCTCCACGTTGAAGTTGAAGCCATGCTGGTATTTGTCATCCGGCGGCACCGGCGGATTTTCCACCGGAGGATCGACGGCGAAATAGATGAGCTTGCAGCCCGGGAGAGGATCCTTGCTCTCCTCGGTTGCGGTGACGTGCCGCAAGCCGCCATAATAGTCCCGGTCGGCCGATTTCTTGTGGGTCATCGCTTTCAGCCGGCTGCTGAACGTCATGTTCTTCGGCTCGCTGAGAGCGAAGATGATGTAGATCGGCGTGCCGATGACATTGAGATCGAGCGGGGTTTCCCGGGCCGCCGCCGCTGCCGCGGCGCCGAAAAAGGCGGCAGGCGCGGGCGCCGGCCCCCTCAGCCCGTCGATGACCTCGGCGATCCCCCCGGCCGGCAGGGGCTGGGCGAGGTCGCTGTTGCGGAACGAGAATTGCAAGCTGTTGTCCGCCATGTTGAAGTCGATCTCGCGCACGACGTAGCGCTCCGGCCAGTCGCCGGCCCATTCCTCGTGCATGTCGGCGCGTTCGTTGTCCGTCCCGTCGGTCGCGGGCCGGTTCTCCGGCGCATCTCTCGGTTCTTTAAGTGCGGTGGCCATGGTCATTCCTCTTCGTCGCTGGGTGGGACGCGTACCGAACGGGGTGGCCGCCAAGACCCCGCGGGCCCGGCGAAAGCCGCCTGTCGGGACAGCGCTATCAGCCCTGGGAGGCAGGCCTGCGTGACCGGCGTCACGGCGGCGTAACAAAGTCCTGCCCGGCTCAGCCGAGCAAATGCTTCTGGATCTTGCCGGCCGAGGTGCGCGGGAATTCGGCGACGAAGTCGAAGCGCCGCGGCACCTTGTAGGGGGCCAGGCGGGCGCGGCAGAAGGCCTGCAGCTCGGCGCCGTCCGGATGCCCCCCGGGCGCGAGCTGGACGAAGGCGCGGCCGACCTCGCCCCATTTCGGGTCCTGCTCGGCCAGCACCGCGACGCCGACCACGGCCGGATGGGCGGAGAGGACGTTCTCGACCTCGGCCGGATAGACGTTCTCGCCGCCGGAGATGAACATCTCCTTCCGCCGCCCGGCGATGTAATGGAAGCCGGCGGAGTCGCGCCGGGCGAGGTCGCCGGAAACGAGCCAGCCGTCCGCGGTGAAGGCGGCGCGGGTCGCCGCCTCGTTGCGCCAATAGCCCGGGGTCACGCCCGGGCCGGCGAACTGGAGGTCGCCGACTTCGCCGTCAGGCACCTCGCGGCCGTCGGCGCCGACGATGCGGGCGCTGCACAAGAGCTGCGGTTTGCCGACCGAGCCGATCCGATCCCAGGCGTCGGCGGGGTCGACCAGGAAGGCGGTCGGGCCGGTTTCGGTCATGCCCATGCCGTTGCAGACGCGGATGCCGAGCGCGCGGTAGCGTTCGGCCAGCGCGTCGGGCAACGGCGCGCCGCCGCAGCCCCAGTGGCGGACATGAGCGAGCGGCGCCGCGGCGAAGCGCGGATGATCGAGCAGGCTCTGATAGACGGTGGGGACGGCGAACAGGGTGTCGAGGCGGCGCGCTTCGATCAGGACGACCAGCGTCTCGGCGTCGAAGCCGTCCATGACGACGACTCGGCCGCCGGCGATCAGGGTCGGGAGCGCGTGGAGGTTGATGCCGGCGGTATGGAAGATCGGGAGGAAGCTCGCCGTGACGTCGGTCGAGCGCAGGTCGATGCACGATCCGATATTGACGTAATTGGCGAGCGCCATGCCGTAGGTGTAGATCACTCCCTTGGGCCGGCCGGTCGTGCCCGACGTGTAGAGCAGGTACCAGGTCGACCTGGCGGGCCAGCGGCCGCGCCAGCTCCGGGCCGGCGCGGCGGCGAGCGCCTGCTCATAGTCGCCGTCGAAGTCGAGCGCCGGCAGCCGGGCGGCGAGGGCCGCCGCGGCTTCGGCCTCGCCGGCGCCGTGGCAGAGCATGATCGGCTCGGCGTCGGCGACCAGGCCGTCGAGCTCGGCGGCCGGCATGCGCCAGTTCAGCGGCACCAGGATCGCGCCCAGCTTGGCGCAGCCGAACAGCAATTCGAAAAACTCGATCCGATTGCGGGTCAGCACCGCGACTCGGTCGCCGGCGCGGACCCCGCGCGCGGCCAGCACGGCGGCGGCGCGCGCGGCGCGGTCGTCGAGCGCGGCGTAGGTCAGGGTCCGCCCGGTCGCCGCGTCCTCGAACGCGATCCGCTCCGGCGTCAGCCGGGCGCGCTTTGCGATCAGGTCGGGAAGGTCGGCGATCATCTTTTCCTCAACCCCTCCGAGACCAGGTCGATGGCATGATCGGCGACCTCGATCGGGTCCATGTCCTCGCGCCAGATGCCGTAGCGCATGCCGAGGAAGACGCTCATGCCGATGAGCGCCCAGGCGCGCAGCTCGTCCGGCCCCGGCGCGATCTCGCCGCGGTCGGCGGCGGCGGCGAGGTTGCGGCGATAGCCGTCGACGAAGGTGAGGTAATGCTCGCGATAGACGTCCTCGGCGACGAACTGCGCCTCCTCGATGATCCGGTAGAGCTCGGGATGCCGGCGGGTGAAGGCGATGAAGGCGGCGAGGCCGAGCCGTTCGGCGGCGAGCCGATCGGGGGCGCCGCGCACCGCCTCGGCGACATGGGCGCGGGTGGCGCGGCTCATGTCGCGGACGAGCGCCCGGAACAACTCCTCCTTGCTTTCGAAATAGGTGTAGAAGGTGCCCAATGCGACTCCGGCGCGCTGGGTGATGCCGGTGATCGCCGCCTCGTGATAGCCGCGCCGGCCGAACTCCTGCGCCGCCGCCTCGAGCAACTTGCGCACCGTCCGCCGTCCGCGCTCGGTGCGCGGCGCCTTGCCCGCCGATACCGCGGCTTGGCCGAGATCGTTCATCCCTCTGCTCCCGTCACCGCGAACTTGAACCGACTTTCACCTTCGCGCAAGCGGTGAACCCTATTTCGAAAGCCGGTTATCCGGCATAGGAGAGAAAATCGGCGCTTCGGGAATGGAGCGCGCCATGACGAACTCGGGAGGACGCGTTGGCCAGGTTCGTGCTGATGAAGAAAGGCGGCGGCGGCAAGGTCGCCATCAATCCCGATCGGGTGACCTACATCCGCTCGGCCGCCGGCGCCTTCACCGACATCTTCTTCGACAACCAGCAGGTTGCCGTCGAGGGTACGTTCGAGGACGTGGTCACCATGCTGTCCGAGCGGCGCGCCCTCGACCGGCGCGAGTCCGACCGGGGCGCAAGCACCCCGGGAGTTGGCCGCTGACGGGGCGACGGAACGGAGCCGTCACGAAGTCGTTGGGCGAGAGCATTCAATAGGGAGAGCGACCATGCGCATCGGCATCAGTGTAGGCGGCTTGATCATCCTGCTCATCATCCTGTGGCTGCTGTTCGGGCGTTAGGCCTGCCGCCCAGCGATGGCTCGAAGCATTTCCATCGGCAGCCGCCGTCGGGGTGAGCGAAGACCATGCGACACGGGAGCCGTTTGATCGCCCGCTTGGAAGATCCTGAGCGAGCTGCAACGCATGATCGGGAGGGCTGTCGAGCGACAGTCGCGGCCGCCTGCCACTAGACGGTCGCCTTTTACCGAAAGGCTTCAGTGGCACAGGGAAGACGCCACTCAATGGAGTCTCTTGCCAGCTCCGAAACGACGAGATTGACAAATGTCGGGTCCGACCGGCCAAGGGGGTTAAAAATTCCCGTTACCCGCGGCGCAATAACGGTGCCTTGCGTGTCATAGACGATTGCCTTGATGGAGCCCAAGGCGAGAATGGCATTCTGGAGCGTGGTCTGGTTCAGTTCGCTCGGTAGCGGCAGACTGCTGGCGACCTGGGGACCGGTTATTCCCAGCGTCTGGACGATCATCGAACCGCTGATGTTCTCTGCCTGAGCTTCCGCAGCCAAAGACGCCAAGCTCCCCAAATTGACCTGGCCTCGAATGACGTTGATATTTGCCGTCAGGCGTAACCCCACGCCAACGTAAACTGGTATGACGATGTCCGATACGGTGGTTTCTGCGTTCGGGGTGGTGGAGCCGCTCCGCATCTCGGGCTCTGTCGAGAGGCGCTGCACGACTAGAGTTTCCGGGCCATCCGGTCGCGGAGTAGCGGCGGTGGCCCCGGGCCTTATGGAAATTATCCGAAACCGCACGTTGACGACATCGGCATTAATATAGTCGAGGATCACCTGATATTGGTTTCCACTTGTCCCGATCCGCGCTGGCCCCAGAGTGCCGCTGGCGCTCCCGCTGATCTGCCGTGTTGCGATCCGGACGGCGTTGTCCGGCAAAGAACTTAGAACCGGCCGTGTCCTGGTAGTGGAAAGAACGCAGCCTTCGCCGCGGATGATCCGCACAGGAAGAGGATCAAGCGGAACATAGTCGAATCCGGAACTTTGCTCCCCCAAGCTGTTGGGAAGAGCCGGGCGGTCCCGACAGGATACCAGGCAGAAAATTATTAGAAAGAATGTTGCAATTCTAGTCATACTCCCATCCGGACCCGAGGGATCCGCACCCTTTCGGAGCTCCCCGGCCAATGGCGAGCTTGGTCCCAAGTCTATCCCGAACCGCCGGGCCGTCCCGTGATGGCCGTCACGCAAGAATTAAAACATCAGCTAAAAGTTGAATATTGACTCAGGTTTCAGATTGAGGCACTAGCCCCGCGACGGCCGCAGAATCCCGAACAGGGGCGTGCGCGGTCCTGGGAGGGGTTTTGGACGGATTCACCGCTTCGGACGGGACGCGAATCGCCTATCGCGACAGCGGCGGCGGCACGCCGATCGTGCTGCTGCACGGGCTGATGGCGCATGGCGGCTTCTTCCGCGCGCAGGACGAGCTGGCGCGGAGCTTCCGGGTGATCAATATCGACCTGCGCGGGCACGGCGCCTCGGCGGCGAACGGCGCTCGGCCGACCGTCGAGCGGATGGCCGCCGACGTGTCCGAGCTGGCCGCTTCGCTCGACCTTCGGGACGCGGTCGGGGTCGGCTGGTCCCTGGGCGCGACCATCCTCTGGCACGTCCTTTCGGGCCCGGCGGCGGCGCGCTTCGCCGGAGCGGTGGTGGTCGACATGACCGCTCGGGTCAGGAACGACGAGGAATGGGACCTCGGCCTGTCGCCCGAGGCCTGCGAGGCGCGCAGCCTCGCCATCCGCGACGATTTCGAGAGCTTCGCGTTGAATGCCGGCCAGGCGATCTTCGCCCAGCCGGTCGCGGCCGCGCATCGGCCGCTCGCCGACTGGGCCGCAAGGGAATTCGCGCGCAACGACAAGGGCGCGATCGGATCGGTCTGGAACTCGCTGATCCGGCAGGACGTCCGCGCCCTGCTCGAGCGAATCCAGCATCCGACGCTCATCGTCCACGGCCGGCAGAGCAGCCTCTATGGCGACGATACTGCCGACCATCTGGTCGAGGCCCTGCCCCACGCCCGCGCCGTCCGCTTCGAGAAGTCCGGCCACGCGCCGCACCTCGAGGAGCCGGAATTGTTCAACGCCACCCTGAAGGATTTCGCCGAGCGCCTGTCGCGCCCGGCTACCCACGCCATCGATTCATGAGGAGAGACGTCATGACCCACAAGCATCTCATCGCCAGCCTGAAGCTCGGCTCCGCGCTGTTCGCGTTGACCGCCGCCACCGCCGCTTTCGCCCAGGACGAGCCGGCGCCGGCCAGCTCGGAGGAGCAGGCCGCGCTCGCCAATGCCGACGGCGCCGAGGAAGGCGGGTCGAGCGACACCGACGTCGTCGTCACCGCGCGGCGCCGCGCGGAAAGCCTGCAGGACGTGCCGATCGCGGTCACCTCATTGGACGGCGAGACGCTCGAGGATCAGGGCGCGGTCGACCTCACCGCGGTGATGCAGCGCACGCCCAACACCACGCTGCAGATCGCCCGCGGCTCCAACTCGACCCTGATCGGCTTCATCCGCGGCGTCGGCCAGCAGGACCCGCTCTGGGGCTTCGAGCCCGGCGTCGGCCTCTATGTCGACGACGTCTACGTCGCCCGACCGCAGGCCGCGGTGCTCGACATTTTCGACGTCGAGCGGATCGAGGTGCTGCGCGGCCCGCAGGGCACGCTCTACGGCCGCAACACGATCGGCGGCGCGCTCAAATATGTCACCCGCAGGCTCGGCCACGAGTTCGGTGCCCGGGTGCGCGCCGCCTACGGCAGCTACAATCAGATCGACCTGGTCGGCGCGGTGACGCTGCCGGTCGGCGACACGTTCAGCATCGGCGGCGCGGTCGCCTGGCTGCAGCGCGACGGCTATGGCGAGAATTTCAACACCGGCAACGAGCATTATAACAAGGACGTGCTCGCCGCCCGCGTCTCCGCCGAGTGGGAGCCCACGCCGGACCTGTTCATCCGCCTGTCCGGCGACTGGATCCGCGACAATTCCAACGCCCGCCACGGCCATCGCGAGACCCCCAACGGCGTCAACCCGGTCTTCGCCCCCCCGGCCGACGTCTACGACACCAATGCCGGCGCCGGCGACGAGAACGACGTCGAGACCCGCGGCGTCTCGCTGAGCGCCGAATATCGCGTCAACGACGTGCTCACCTTGCGTTCGATCACCGCCTATCGCGACGGCGAAACCAACGGCAATATCGACTTCGACAACACCCCGACGCCGACGCTCGACATCCCCGCCTTCTACGAGGACGATCAGTTCAGCCAGGAATTCCAGCTCGTCTACGAGGGCGACAGCTTCCAGGGCGTGGCCGGCGTCTATTATCTCGACGGCCATGCCGCGGGCGCATTCGATACCGTGCTCGGCGCCGCCAACCTCACCATCTTCACCACCGGCGAGGTCAATACGCGCAGCATCGCCGGCTTCGCCGACTTCTCCTGGAGCATCTCCGACCAGTGGCGGCTGTCGCTCGGCGCCCGCTACACCAGCGACCGGCGCGAAGGCACCGTCTACCGGCAGAACTTCACCGGCATCCGCAGCCCGTTCTTCGGCAACGCCGCGGCGGTGCCGGGCCTTGTCCGGACCAACTACACCAATACCCGCACCGACGAGCAGTTCACGCCGCGGCTCAGCCTGGCCTATCTGCCGTCGCCGGACGTCACGGTCTACGCAGCTTATTCTCGCGGCTACAAATCGGGCGGCTTCGACATGCGCGGCGACTCCTTCCTGACGCCGCAGACGGTGAACGGCTACGATCCCGAGACGGTCGACGCGTACGAGATCGGGCTCAAGGCTTATGCGCTGCAGCGGGCGCTCTACGTCGGCATCGCCGCCTTCTACTCCGACTATCGCAACCAGCAGGTGACGACCCAGGTGGTGGCGCCCGGGCCGAGCGTCGCCAGCTTCGTCGACAATGTCGGCGATTCGCGCATCTCGGGCGTCGAGATAGAGGCGCGCGCCACGGTCAGCCCGAACCTCTCGGTCGCGGCCATGGCGAGCTACATCAACGCCGATTTCAAGCGCTTCCTGACCTTCGATCTGGCGACCAACCAGTTCATCGACGTCGCCGATTTCCGCGTCTTCCAAAATACGCCGCAATTCACCTTCATGGTGGCGCCGACCTTCACCCACGGCCTCGGCGGCGGCACGGTGACGTTCACGCCGTCGGTCTCCTACCGCTCGGATTATTCGCAGTTCGAAATCCCCAATCCGATCCTGGACGAGGACGGCTATACCCTTGTCGACGCGGCCCTGGTCTGGACCTCGGCCAACCAGCGCTACCAGATCTCGCTGGTCGGCCGGAACCTGACCGATTCACGCTATCGGATCGGCGGCTACAATTTCCCCGGCGCCCTGTTCGGCAATTCGATCATCGCCTTCTACGGCCCGCCGCGCACCTTTACACTGAGCGCGGAAGTGCGTTTCTAGGCGGATGAGCAACGGCGGGAGCAGGAGCGCGGGGAGCGCCGGCGGGCGCGTTCTCGTCATCCTGCTCATCGCCTACATCTTCAACTTCATCGACCGGCAGATCATCGGCGTCCTCGCGGTGCCGATCAAGGCGGAGCTGGCGCTCAGCGATCGCCAGCTCGGGCTGATGGGCGGGCTCGCCTTCGCGCTCTTCTATTCCGGGCTCGCCATCCCGATCGCCTGGCTCGCCGACCGCAGGAGCCGGGTCAACATCATCGCGGCGTCGGTGGCTTTGTGGAGCGCCTTCACCGCGGCCTGCGGGCTGGCGCAGAATTTCTGGCAATTGTTCCTCGCGCGGATGGGCGTCGGCATCGGCGAGGCGGGCGGGGTGGCCCCGTCCTACGCGCTCGTCTCCGATTATTTCCCGCCCGAGAAAAGGGCGCGGGCGCTGGCTTTCTTCTCGCTGGGCATCCCGATCGGCTCGGCGCTCGGCGTCTTCTTCGGCGGCTGGATCGCGAGCCATCTCGACTGGCGCTCCGCCTTCCTGATCGTCGGGCTCGCCGGCCTGCCGGCGGCGCTGCTGGTGAAATTCGGCATAAGCGAGCCGGTGCGCGGCGGCCAGGACAGCGCAGACGGCGCCGCCAGCGCGGCCGCCCCGCCCTTCCCCGTGGTTGCTGCAACGCTGGCGAGGACGCCAAGCTTCTGGCTGCTCTCGTTCGGCGCCGCATCGGGCTCCATCCTCGGCTACGGCCTGATCTTCTGGCTGCCGAGCTTCTTCAGCCGCAGCTTCGGGCTCGAGCTCGCCGAAGTCGGCTGGTTCTACGGATCGATCGTGCTCGTCGGCGGCGTCGCGGGGACTTGGCTCGGCGGCTGGTTCGGCGACCGCATCGGGCCGGGCAATCCGGGCGCCTATGCGCGCATCCCCGCAATCTGCTTCCTCGTCGCCGCGCCCTGCTTCGCGGCCGGACTGTTCGCGCCGTCGCTCTGGGTCGGCTGGATCCTGTTCGCGATCGGCCAGATGCTGGCGCTCGCCTGGCTCGGCCCGGTGATCGCGGCGGTCCAGCACATCGTCCCGCCGAACATGCGCGCGACGGCGTCGGCGGGCTTCCTGTTCATCAACAATCTGATCGGCATCGGCTTCGGCATCTTCTTCCTCGGCTTCATGTCGGACGCGATGACGGCCGCGCACGGCGACGACGCGCTCAAATATTCGATCCTCTACGGGCTCGTCTTCTACCTGCTGAGCTCGGCGATCTATTTCGTCGCCGCCGCCCGGCTGAAGCGCGACTGGTATCAGGGCTGAGGCGCAACCCGGCCGTATTTGCGAAGCGGCGGAAGGGGCGCGGCGAGGCGCGCGAGCTGGGGCGCGAGGTCCTTCTCCGGAATCACCACCTCGACCAGCGCCGGCACGCCCGTCAGGTCCTTGATCTCGGCGAGCGCGGCCGCGAGCTGGTCGACCGTGGCGACGCTGTAGCCCCTGGCGCCGAACGCCTTGGCGAGCGCGATATAATCCCATGACGGCAGCACGTCGAACGGCGCGAATTCCCCTTCGGGCGTGAACGCCTTGATGTCGACGAACGCCTGTTCGATCGCATAGCCCTTGTTGCTCATCACGAACACGGCCGCATTGACGCCCGCCCGCGCGAGGCTCGACAGCTCCTGGCAGATCATCATGAAGCCGCCGTCGCCGGCGATGACCCACGGCCTCTTGCCCGATCCCAGCGCCACGCCGAGCGCGCAGCCGGTCTCGTGGCCGAGCGATCCCCAGGCGGCCTGGGCGACGAAGCTGTCGCGCGGCAGGCCGAAGAGGTTGCCGAAGACGTAGAGCGAGGTGCTCTCGCCGAGCACCAGCACGCTCTCGTCGAGCAGGTCCTGCGCCTTGAGGAAGTCCGTGAGCTGGCGGTAGAGCCGGTTGTAGGTGAGCTGGCCGGGCGGGGCCGGCTCCTCATCCTCCGCGCCGACGCTGACCGGGGTCCAGGTCCGCGGAAAGGCGGCGTCCGCCTCGCAGCGCGCGATCAGCCCTTCGAGGAAGCCCGCCAGCGCGACCTGAGCGAAATAGGTGTCGCCGACTCGGGCATATTCATCGTTCACCGCGATCATCTCGCCATAGCTGGATGCCATGATGTTGAGATAATCGTCGGTTATGATCGCCCCCAATGCGACCGGGCAATCGCACGCGGCCATCACCTCGCGCGTGCAGAGCGGCGAAGCGGGCCCGGCATAAGTGCCGATGAAGGCGTCCTGGGATTCGTCGAGGACGGTCTTGCCGAGGCTGGTGGTGGTGAAGGGCAGGCCGCTGACGTCGATCAGCTTCTGGGCGAGCTCCTGCAGGCCGTAGCGCTGGATTTCGACCCCGAACCAGAGCACCGGCGCCTGCGCGGCCGCGATCAGGCCCCAGGCGGCGGCGACGGCCTGGGCGAGGAACTTGGCGTTGCAGCCGATCGCGGTCCGGGCGAGCGTGCCTTCGGGTTCGGCGCAGGCCTGGGTCCAGACGTTCTGAGCGACCTCGAGATAGATCGGGCGGCGGAAGGTGAGCATGGCGGTGATCGCCCGGTCGATCTGCGCGGGCGCGAGGCTCGGGTCGGTGACGATCTCGGAGGCGACCGTGACCTCGTCATAGACGCTGCGATCGGCCTCGAGGTCGCCGGTCGAATGGTGGAAGAGGATCCGCTGCTGGCGCTCGAGCAGGCGGGCGTCGGTCGCCGGGCTCGCCGAGATGATCGCCACCGGCACCCGCTCGACCCAGGAGCCGGCCGCGCAATTGAGCGCGCTGAACCCGCCGACGCCATATTGGACGCAGGCGGCGCCGATCCCGGCGAACCGCGCATAACCGTCCGCCGCATAGCCGCAGCCGAGCTCGTTGATCGTCGGCACGCGCGCGATGTCCGGATCGGCGTCGAGCGCCTCGAGGAAGGGCCCGGCATAATCGCCCGGGACTGCGAACAAATGGGTGAGCCCGGCCTGCTTCAGCCTGGCGATGATATAATTGGCGACGGTGCAGGGCGGCTCGGCCATCTCAGCTGATGTCCCGCGTGACAAGGCAGCTCGGCGTCAGCGCGTCGAGTTCCTCGATCAGGTCCGCCGTGTCTGGCGTGGCCACGCAGAGATCGGCGTCATCGTCGTCGCCGGCAACGGCGTCGCAGCCGCCTTCCGGGCAGGGCATCAGGGCATAATCGGCGTCGAGCCAGCGCGGCCGCTTCAGGCCGAAATGGCTTTCCAGCATCTGCTCGGCGGTCTGGAGCGAGCCTTCGACCCAGCCCTGCATGAAGGAATAGGCTTCGCCGCAGATGTGGATGTCCTCGCTCGCCACCGGCTTCAGCATCCGCCACATCACCTGGTCGAGCCGATATTCGGCCTTCCATTCGTGCCAGCCGCCGCCATAGGGGTCTTCGTTCCAAGTGTGATAGACCGCCGAATAGGGCATCGGCACCTCGGGCAAAGCGTGCACGGCCGCGATCTGCTTATTGCAGTCCTCCACCATCTCCTGCGTCGCCTTGTGCTCGGTGACCGGGATCGGATCGGTCACCCCCGGCTCGACGCAGGCGGGCATGTAGCCGGCATAGGGCGTCCCTTTCTCGAGGCCCTTCCAGAACGGCACCGTCGAGATGTCGTTGTAGCTTGCCTGGACGAGCGAGTTGAGGAACGGCTCGCCGCCCCGCTGCTCGCCCTCGGTGCCGAAATAATAGATCTGGCGCATCGGCAGGTCGGTGACCGAGCGGCCCGCGACCAGACCGAGGGTGCGCCACCACGGGCTTTCATAGGCAAGGAACAGCTTGAACGCGCTCTGGATGAGGACGGAGTTGCGGTCGTCGAGATATTGCGGGTCGCGGTCGAGCATGTCGCATTTGACCAGCTCGAGCGCTCGGCGCGGCAGCGCGAGCACGATCCGCTTCGCGCGCACCACGATCGGCTGGGCGGTCTCGGACACGCTCGTCCGCCCGTTCTCGGTCACCGTCGGACGGAAATGGAGCGTGTAGCGATAGTCCGGGTCGCCGGAGACGATCTCCGTCAGGCAATGATTCTTGTAGATGCGCTCGCCCGAAGCGAGCTTGCCGCCCTTCTCCTCGTCGAATAGCCTGGCGAGGGTGAGCGGCAAATGCTGGTAGCCCTCGCAGAGCGTCAGGAACTCGGTGTCGTCGCCATATTCGGTGGAGGGGAGCTGGCTGACGGCATTGGCGTTGGCGACGTTGGCGTCGTAGCCGCCGCTATCCTTCATGAACTGATAGCCCTCGTTGGAGAGGACCCGGAACATCAGGTTCCAGAAGCCGTATTTCCAAAGCGGACGGCCGAACACCTTGAGCTTCATCAGCTGGCACAGGCTGAGGTTGGCCATGCCCGCATAGATGTTGTCCATCGCCTGGATCTGGAGGTTGGTCGGGCCGAGGCCCCGCTCCGACCAGGCGAGGTTGTAGGGGACCTTGTCGGGATCGCTGAGTTCGTGCAGCCGCAGGTGCTTGCCGCGCAGGTAGAAGAGGTTGCAATTGGCGCCGATCGGATCTGGCGCGCCCATCGGGAAATCCCGGGTCGCGAGCTTCAGATGCTCGACCAGATCGGCGACCAGCTTGTGCGATTCCTGGATGTAGCGCATTCCGCCCAGCTCGGCCTTGATGTTGGGCACGCCCGGCACCGTGACCGAATAGATCCGCCCGCCGATCCGGTCGCTATATTCGAACAGGCCGATGCTGTTGTCGGCGCCCAGCTCCTGCTGCAGCCGCCACGCGGCATAGGCTCCGGCGACGCCGCCGCCGATCACCGCTACGTCGAGTTCCATCGCGTCCCCCCTGATTGCGGCAGAGGCGCTACCTATGGGGCGCTTCGACGGGGAACTCAACGCGAGTTGCCACGGGAATGGAGGGACAGCTTCGCCAGCGCGCCCCTAACGAAGGGACTGGCATGAGGGCTGGAGGAGGAGGCTATTCCGTCCGCTTCGTCACCATCAACTTGCCGGCACGCGCTATCTGATCGATCCGGTTCCGGACCTGCTCGAGCAATTTGCCCGGGATCTTGCCGTAAAATGGGCCGATTTCGCGGCCGCCACGGGCCGGGCGGATGTCCGGACCGGGCCAAGTGAAGCGATTGAGCTCGTTGGCGACGATCCAGCAGCGCTCCCCACCAAGGCCGAGATGCTGCCGGACCCGCGCCGGCATCTCGACCGCGGCATCTCCTCCGTGCGGCGGGCGGGTGGTGACGGGGACGACGAAAAGCTCGGTACCGTGGGCTCGTTTCCGGATCGCGACGACCACCACGACCGGGCGTTCCTTGACCCCTTCGTCACGGCCCTCCGCCGCCTCGCGCTGCCAAAGATAGACGTAGGAGAGAACGTCAGTCGGTCTCGGTATCGTCCATAAGGTGGTCGAGCCGCCGGGATTCCTCGGGAATTTCGGCGTTGCGGATGGCGGCGAGCGTTTCATCGTCGAGATCCTTCACAAGAAGAACCTGGCGATCGCGGCGCAGGAGACGCTCATATTCCTTGAGCGAGAGCATCACCACGCGCGTCGTGCCGTGGCGCTGGATACCCACGGGGTGAAGCATGGCTTCATCCGTATAGTAGCCGAACTTGCTCGCGACCTCCTTCGCAGAGACCGTTTTTAGCGGTTCTGTCATTGCCTACCTCGACTGCCCAGTGACCCTGGCAGGTCAATGCCTCTCCCGAACAATCAATATCCACATAATCCGTCTTATCCGGAAAAGCAAGCCTAAGTGGCGAAGCTCGGGTCGAGCCGGTAGGCCTTCCTCAGCAGCGCCGGCCAGGCGAGCATGTTGGCGCCCATTTTGAGGCTTGCTTTGCCCTGCTGGGCGGCGACTTCGGGCGTTCCCTGAGGCGGATTGTTGAGGTTGCCCTCGCCCGCCGACAAGGCCTTGACTTGCGCCTGGCAGGCCCGTTCGAGGAAGTAGATTTTCAGGAACGCCTCGCCGACAGTGTCGCCGACCGCGAGCGTGCCGTGATTGCGGAAGATCATCGCGCTCTTGTCGCCGAGATTGGCGACGATCCGCGCGCGCTCGTCGAGATCGACCGCGACGCCCTCATAATCGTGGTAGGCGATCTCGTCGCGGATCAGCATCGCGGTCTGGGTCAGCGGCAGCAGCCCCTCGGCATGCGCCGCGACCGCCTGCCCGTCGGGCGTGTGCAGGTGGATCACCGCATGGGCGTCCTCGCGCGCCATGTGCAGCGCCGAATGGATGGTGAAGCCGGCCGCATTGGTGATGAACGGGGTCGGATCGACCGGGTTGCCGTTCATGTCGACCTTGACCAGCGACGAGGCGGTGACCTCCTCGAACATCAGCTGATAGGGATTGAGCAGGAAATGATGCTCGGGCCCGGGCACGCGGGCGGAAAGATGGGTGAAGATGAGATCGTCCCAGCCGAAATGAGCGACGAGGCGGTAGGCGGCGGCGAGATCGACGCGGATCTTCCATTCCTCAGCGCTCACCTTGTCCTGCATGGGCGGGATGTCCACGGTGGCGAGCGCATGGGCCGCGGCCATGCTCTGGGCGATTGCGTCGACACGTCCCATAGAGTTTCTCCTGACTGGCGTCTTCTTAGCTCGTCGCTCCGGCCGGCGCGACCCTGTCGGGATGGGCGGCGGCGAACGCGGCTAGCTTTGCCGCCTCCGCGTCGGCGTCGACCAGGGTCGGATAAGGCGCCAGATCAATCTCGAAGCGCCGGGCGTTGAACATCTGCGGGACCAGGCAGATGTCCGCGACGGTCACGCTGTCGCCGAACAGATGGCGACCGGCGCTCGGCGCGGCGAGCGCTTCGAGCGCGTCGAAGCCTTCCCTGATCCAGTGGCGGTACCAATCGTCGCGCGCCTGCTGGTCGAGGCCGAGGCCGGCGAGATGCCTGATCACGCGCAAATTGTTTAGCGGGTGGATGTCGGCGACGATGGTCGTCGCCATGGCGACGACCTGGGCCCGATCGAGCGAATCGGCCGGCAGGAGCGGCGGATCCGGGAATTCGCGATCGAGCCAGCCGATGATGGCGAGGCTTTGGGTGATCTGTGTGCCGTCCGCCTCGAGCAACGGCACGAAGCCCTGCGGATTCCTGGTGCGATAGGCCTCGTCCTTCTGCTCGTCCTCCAGCAGGTTGACCGGCACGCGCTCGTAAGCGGCGCCCTTCACATTGAGCGCGATGCGGACGCGATAGCTCGCCGACGAGCGGTAATAATCGTAGAGGAGGAGCGTCATGGCGCCGCATTCTAGCGGCTCGGGGGAGACAGTGGAATGGCGGGCAACGGCCTCTGGGCGAAGATCCATAAATGGCTCGCGCTGCTGATGGCGGTCCAGATCCTGTTCTGGTTCGTCAGCGGTCTGTTCTTCGCCGTCTTTCCGATCGAGCGGGTCAGGAGCGAGCATGCGATCGCCAGGCAGGCGCCGGCGCCGGTGGCGCTGGATCAGGCCTCGGCGGGCCTGCGGCTGCTGGCCGCTGCGGGCGTCGCTGCGGGCGACGAGGTCGAGATCAGATCCCTGCTGGGGCGGCCGGTCGCCTTGCTCTCCGGCGGCGAGGGGCGGCCGCGGCTCTACGACCTTGCCACGGGACGCCGGCTCTCGCCGATACCGATGACCTTCGCGGTGCGGATCGCCGAGGCCGATCATGCCGGCCCGGCGCGCGCCGTACGGGTGGAGCGAGTCACCCATAACGGCACCGAATATCGCGGCGCGCTGCCGGCCTGGCGGGTCGATTTCGACGACGGAGCGGCCCGCTCGCTCTATGTCGCAGCCGATAGCGGCGCGGTGACCGCTCGGCGCTCGACCCTGTGGCGGGCCTATGATTTCCTCTGGGGCCTGCACATCATGGACTGGCGCGGCCATGAGGATTTCAACCATCCGCTGCTGATCGCCGCCACAATGCTGGCGCTGGTGACGGTCGTGGCCGGCATCGTGCTGCTGCCGAGCCGGCTCGGCTACACCGCCTGGCGCAGGCGGCGGCGGGCGCGGATCAATGCGCCGCGAACACCGACCGCCGCCCCGCCCGCGTGAACAGGATCGTCCGATAGGGCTCGCGGCGGCCGCCATGCTCCATGCCGGGCGACCCGAGCGGCATGCCGGGGACGGCGAGGCCGGCCGCGGCCGGGCGCTCGCGAAGCAGCCTGAGGATGTCGCCGGCCGGGACATGGCCCTCGATCGCATAGCCGCCGACCGAGGCGGTGTGGCATGAGCGAAGGTCGTCCGGCACGCCGAGGCGCCGAGCGGCGGGGGTGACGTCGGCCACGTCGCTGACCCTCACCTGGAAGCCGGCGCGGCGCAGATGCGCGATCCAGCCGTTGCAGCAGCCGCAGCTGGGCGATTTCACCACCTGAACCATCGGCGCGGCCGCGGCTTCGGCATAAGCGGCGAACATCAGCGGCACGGCGGCCATGGCGGCGCGTCTCGTCAGGATCATTTCGGCGCTCCCATATCTCAATCGACTCGGAGACGGATGAAAGCCATCGCGCCGTCCGGGTCCCCCCCATAGAGCGCTTCGAGCGCGCCGGGAACGAAGTTCAACCCATATTGTGCGCCGAGGCCGAGCCGGACATTGGGCGCCACTCGGAAATCGCGGATCGCGCCCAGCGAGACCTTGCCGACGTCGAAGGTCGGGCCGTGATGGCCGCCGACGAAAGTGAGCTCGTTGTTCTGAGCATATTCGGCGCGGCCGTAGAGGGTCCAGAGGCCGAGGCCCGCCGCGCTTTCCAGCACCATGGCTTCGGCGCCGTCGCGATTGCCCCAGGCGAGGGTGGTGGACCACCAGCCGTTCGCGCCGAGCGGCCGGGTGTAGATCGCGCTCGCCGACCAGCGCGTCGAATTCTCGTCGGGCTCGAGCTGCTCGGGGCCGACCAGATGCGCCCAGCTCGCCTGCAGCGACAGGGTCCGGGTCGGGTTCCAGGACAGGCGCAGGGCGGTCGAATCGAGCGGTCCGGTCTCGATATTGTAGCGCCGCTCGTCCGGCTCGCGGCCGTTGAAGCGCGAGCCCTCCAATTTGATGTTGCCGGCCACGACGCCCGCGGTGACCACGCCAAAGGCGATGTGGGTGGAATCGAGCCAGTGATGGGTGATCGGCGCCTCGGGCGAATCCATGATCGACATGCGGTGCATGAAGGCCGGCGGGCCGAAGGCGGGTTCGCCGGGGAGGCCAGCGTAGAGGAACAGGCTGGCGTCGCCCGACAGGCGATGGCTGTAGCTCGCGGACAGCTCCATGAAGAGATCGTGCGGGTGCTGGCGGTCGACGAGCGGCGTGCTGCCGTCGGCGCTCTCGCCGGCCGCGAGGTGGAGCGGATAGCCGCGCCGGCCCATGAACGGATCGGGGCTGAGCATCGCCCGGAATTGCAGCGTCCCCTCGCCGAGCCCGCGGCGGGCCATGCCCATCGCCATGCCCGAGACGAACGCCATTTCGTCGCCGCGCGGCCCCTGCTGCCGATCGTAGACCGCGTTGAGGGCGAGATGGCCCATCAGCGTCCAGTCGCCGGCGGCGAGGTGAAGCCCGCCATGCCGCGACGCATCCGGCTGCCAGGCGGTGCCCGACGCTTCCCGGCTCATCGGATAAGGACCGAGCGCTCCAGTCATCTGATGCTCCATGCCGGGCACGGCGTGCGCAGCATGGCCCTCCGGGTTGGCCTGCGGCCGGGGGGACATTTGATGGTTGGAATGATCCGTCGGCTGGGGCTCCGCTTGCTGGGGCGGCGGCAATCGATCCTCTTGCGGTCCGGAATGCGAGGAATGGCCGGGCTCGGGCTGAACAGGCTGTGCGGGCGGCGCATGACCCGCGTGTTGCGCAAATGCCGGCGCCGACACCGCAAGCGCGATGGCGGCGCAGGCGGCGGGGAGAACAGCCTTCATCGGGCACTCCGTTCCAACAGCTGAATGAGCTCGGCGGCCTTCTCGCGCTGCTCCCCGGCGTCGCCGCCGGTGATCGCCGCTTCGATGCAATGGCCGAGATGGTCCTTCAGCATCTCGGTCTCGACCCGGGACAATGCGGCGCGGACCGCCTGAAGCTGGGTCAGCACGTCGATGCAATAGCGGTCTTCCTCCACCATTCGCGCAACACCGCGCACTTGGCCCTCGATCCGGTTCAGCCGGTTGAGCAGCTTCGTCTTGTTTTCCCGTTCCATCGGAACCTCCAACGAATGTGCGCTTGCATTATGCCCCATGGGGGTATATGTCAATATACCTTACAGGGGTATACAGAAGAGAGAAACGTCCAATGGCGCACGCCCATTCCCATCACGGCCACGGCGGCAGTCCGCTGGCGGTTTCAGCCCAGGCGACGCTCCACTGCCTCACCGGCTGCGTGATCGGCGAGCTTGCCGGCCTCGCCATCGGCGTGAGTCTCGGCCTTGCCGCCTGGCAGACGATCGTGCTTGCGACCGCGCTCGCTTACGCTTCGGGCATGACGCTCGGCCTCGTCCCGGTGATGAGGAGCCGCGGCATCGGCCTCGTCGCCGCGCTCCGCATCATCTGGGTCGGCGAGGTCGTTTCGATCGGTGTCATGGAAATCGTGATGAACTTCGTGGACTATCAAATGGGCGGAATGGGCGCCCCTTCGATCTTCTCATGGATGTTCGTCCGCGGGCTGGTGTTCGCCATTCCCGCCGGCTTCCTTGCCGCCTGGCCGGTCAATTACTGGCTGATCAAGCGCGACCTCAAGGGCTGCCACTGACGCCGATCGAGGGCGGCAGCCGGAGCCGCCGCCCCCGCTCGAAGCGCCTCAGTGGCCGTCATGCCCCTGCGGCTGCGCCGAGGGCCGGGGCGCCTGCTCCGGGCAGCAGCCGCGGCGGTCGCCCGATTCGGCCATGGCCTCGCAGCAGTCCATCCGGCCGTTGCCGTTGCGGTCGGCGCAGCAATCGTCATGCTCCTGATGTTGGCCCTGCTGCTGGCCGTGCCGGCTGTGGTCCTCACCTTGATGCTGGCCCTGGCCGTGCTGCTGGTGCTGGCTGTGATCCTGCTGCTGAGTCGCCGGCGCGCTCTGGGCGGCGGCGGGGACGGCGATCACGAGCACGGCCGCGGCGATGAGATATTTCATGTCCTGTCTCCTTGGGATTTCGAATGGGCTTTCGAGATCCTCAGGATCGAGGCGGGGGCGGTTCGGCCTCGGGCCGGATGCCGGCCGGGGCGACGGCGGGAACCGGCGCCGGCGCCGCCCCGGCGGCCGCCGGCGGCGGCGCGATATCCGCGGTGACGGCAGGCGTCGCCGCGGCGCAGGCGATCATGCAATCGATCGACATCGCGTCCTTGTCGTCCTCGCCCGGCTGGTCGGCGCAATGCGACGCCATCTGCATCGCCTGGGGATTCGGCGCGGCCCCAGCCTCGATCGCGCCGATTCGGCCGAACGGGGCCAGCGCCAGGGCGGCAAGCAGCACGAGATGAAGGATGCGAAGGCTCACGGCCTTGCTGATAGTCGCGGCCGGCGGCGCAGGCAAATCGGGACGCTAGAGCGAAATCCGTCTCAATCGAGCCGAATTCCGCTCTAACTTTCTTTTGTTACCGCGATTTCCGAGTCGCTGGCTGAGTCCAGCCAGCTCGAAATCGCTCTAGAAATAGGAGCGGATGCCGATCACCATGCTCAACGCGTCGACATCGTCGCCGGCCTGGCGGGCGAAGCGGGCGGTGCGGCCGAGCAGCCGGTCCCAGCGCATGCCGAGATAGGGCGCGAAGCCATCCTTCACCTCGTAGCGCAGGCGCAGGCCCAGTTCCGCCTCGGTGAAGCCGCGGCCGAGCTCGAGCTCGGGCATGTCGGTCGCGGCCAACTCGACGCCCGCATAAGGCTGCAGCACGACGCCGTCGCGCCAGGACCAATCGTAATAGGCAAACAGCCGGCCGGTCAGCTCGTTCCTCGTCGAGAGGAAGCCGAAAGCGCCGAGATAAAGCGGCTCGCTGACGTTGCCCTGCAGGCCGAGCACGGCATGGGTGCGCCGCGGCCGGACGAAATCGCGGCGCACGCCGGCCTGGAGGGCGAGGCCGGCGGCGAGGATCGGGCGGCTGTAGAGCGCCTGGGTCTCGACATAGTCGATGCCGCCGCCGGGCGAGGCGTCGCCCGCCGTGGCGAGCCAGAGGCGATGCGACTCGCTGCCGATCTCGGCGGAGACGTCCCAGTTATAGGCGTCGCCGCCGGTCGTCGTCACGACTTCGAAGCGGTCGCCGTAGAAGCCGCGGACGGCGCTCTCCGCGCGGCCGCGGACGGCGAACGGCGCGGTGGGGGCATCGGGGATGGGCATCGCCTGGTAGGAGAGGACCGGCCCGCCGGCGAGCATGTTTGCGTAGCCGAGGCGCTGCGCCGCGGCGGGGGCGGACGCGAGCAGGAAGAGGAGGACGCAAGCGAGCCTCATCGCTTCAGGCTAATCGTGCTGCGGCGGTTTCGCCAGCGGAATGATTGAGCCTGTTCCGGAGTGGGACATCAGGGCCCGACGTCGCGCGGCCGGCGCTGGGCGGCGCGGCGCGGGCCGGCGGGCAGGCCGAGCGCTCGGGCGACCTCGTCATCCCAGCCATAGGCGTCGGGCGCGATCACCACCCGGCCGTTCTCGACCCAGGCGGTGTGATAGAGCAGGCGGACCGGGATCGGGCGCGGCAGCTCGACGAACGCCTCCTCATATTCCTCCTCGTCGTCATCGTCCTTCCTGAGCGCGCGCTCCCATTCTTCCAGCACGCCTTCATGCCCGGCGATCAGGCGGGCGAAACCGAGCGCGTCCTGGACCCGGACGCAGCCATGGCTGGCGTGCCGCTCGGCCTGGCCGAACAAGGCCTTGGCGGGCGTGTCGTGAAGGTAGATGGCGTGCTCGTTCTGCATGTCGAACTTGACCAGGCCAAGCGAGTTGCGCGGGCCCGGTTCCTGCACGATCCGGCCGTCGCGCCGCACCATGTCGTTGCGCGCCATATAGGCTTCGCCCTTCGGCGCGATCTCTTCCTCCTCGATCGAGCGCGGCACCGTCCAGGTCGGGTTGGCGACCAATCGGTGGAGCGGCGAGGCCAGGCCCGGCGTCTCGTTGCCGGGCTCGCCGACCACCACCCGCCGTGCGTCGGCGACACGGCCGTCGCGCCAGTAAGTGAGCGTCGCCGCGCCGGTGTTGACGTCGATCCGGGTGGCCGGCGGCTCGCGCTCGAGCCAGCGGCGGCGCTCCAGGTTGACGGCGAGGGTGCGCGCATTGGCGGTCAGCGCCGGCGGCGCGGCGCCCTGCGCTCCGGCGATCTGCCGGCGCGCCTGGAGATAGGCGCCGGAGAGCAGGCGATAGTCGTCGTCCTGCGGCGCGAGGCCGGACAGCCACGCGCCGAGCTCGTCCGCTTCCAGCGCGCGGCCGAGGCCGGCGATCAGGTCCGGGTCGGGGCGGGGGATCGTGTAGGGCGTGCGCAGGCGGGCCGGATCGGCGCGGCCGCGGGCGAGCGCCTCGGCATAGATGAGCGCGGCCTGGGTCCGCGCCGCGTCGCGCTGCGCCGATGACGCATTGTCCTCGATGCGCGGCCGCAGGCCGGCGGGATCGAGCCCGTGCCGTTCGGCATCGCCGATCGCCGCGTCGAGCGCGGCCGCGCTTTCCTCGGTCCAGGCGGTCCGCCAGCCGCGCGCCTCATAGAAGCGCGCGACCTTGGGGTCTTGCGCGGCCGCGCGCAGCGCCGCCGCCGCATCCGCGGCCGGCTGGCCCTGATCCTGCCGATTCGAGCACCCCGCCAGGGCGACCGAGGCCGCCGCGATCAAAACCATAAGCCTCACAAAACACTCCGCGAACGCCACCGTCGTCCCGGCTCAACGTCCGCCGGGGCAGGGCGATCCCCGTATGACCCGCAAATCTTCGCTTAATGCTTGTTTATCCATTCCGGAGCTAAGAGGGCGCAACCAAAGGGAGTTTGCCGTGAGCAAGGCACAATTGGCGATATTGCCGGTTCCGGAAGGGCGTAGCGCCGAGCGCCGCATCGTCAACCTCGCCGCGCGCCTGCGCGAGCCCGGCGCGACGATCGCCGACGCCGAGCTGAGGGACCTGTCGACCGACGGCTTCATGGCCGAGACCGAGCTCGCGCTGGAGCCCGGCAACACCGTCTGGCTGAAGCTGCCCGGCCTCGAGCCGCAGAACAGCCGCGTGGTCTGGAACGAGGACGGCAAGACCGGCTTCCAGTTCGCGACGCCGCTGCATCCGTTGACGCTGGAGATGATCGTGGCGATGGACCGCAAGACGCCGCCCAAGCGCCATTTCGGCCCGCAGGACCATCTGCCGCCGCGGCGCTAGCCGCTCTGATTAAAGCGGAGTCTCGGTCGCCCGGCGGCCTGCGCGAAAGCCATTGGCTTGCCAGCCGTAGCTTCAGCGCAGGCTGGTGCCGCTTGAGGGACTCGAACCCACGACCCCATCATTACGAAGACAGTGGGAACACGCGAAAACACGCTAGCGATCCAAGGAATTTGACCCAAAAAAACCTAGCGATTCTCCCGCTTCCCAACTGTTACCCAATTTGAGCTGTGATTGCCAAATGCCCCGTTTCCTAACGAAAGCACTTTGGCAGGGAAGGTCACTTTTGATCGACCCGCTGCGATCCCACCGCGTCGGGGCGGCCCAACTGTTCGCAAGGCTGCCCCAGCACCTCGGCCGACCAACCTATGCGAATAGCAAGACGAGGGCGCTTGCCTACTTCAACGACGGGATTGTAGACTGATCGAAGGGGGGCCTGTGTCGATCCACCTTCCACGTGACGCCAAGATACTCATTATAGGCGACAGCTACGTCGAGGGCGTCGGCTCCAAATCTGGCGGCTGGGCTAAAGCATTCTCCAACAGCCACCCAGCATACCAAATTTGCATCGATGGAAAGGGCGGTCGAACCAGCATCGACGTTAAGCACGGGATACAAAAGTGGCAATCATTCGAACCAGATGCCGTGATCGTCGAAGTCGGTCTAAATGATAGCCGATATAGACCCAGCAAGCAGGCGAACGAGGTGTCTCCAGAGGAATTTGAGGCCAATCTCGAAGAGATATTTCAGACCAGCAGAGACATCGGGGCAGACATCGTCGCATTTATTGGGCTTTCTTATATAGACGAGCGACACACAAACCCTTACAAAGACGATAAGTATTACAGTAACTCGTACGTAACTCGATACAACTCAATAATAGAAGCGACCGCATTAAGACATGGATGCTTATTTATCCAAGCCCCCGACCTAGTCGAACTTGGGGCTCTATCTGACGGCTTACATCCAACGGAAGAAGGTCATTCTAGGATTCAGTCAGCGGTGTCAAAAATAGTGAGAGGCTAACGGAGTGGCACTCCCCGAAGAATACAAACTTGCCATCGACAGGCAGGAGGTCGAGTCCACAAGATACTGGTCAAGGAGCAATATAATGCTTCTTGTTCAAGGCGTGATGATTACCTTTTACTCCGGTATTTATCGCCAAAACATGCTACTTGCGACATTACTTTCGGTTGAGGGACTATTTCTCTCGGTTGTTTGGATAGCTATGCTTGCCAAAGGGAAGCAGTACGTAAGCAGGTGGGACGAAGTTATCAAAGACATGGAGGCAAAATCCAAGCGTATCGAGTTTCCCCTCTGCAAATCCTATGGTGATGCGAAGCGAAGCGAAAGGAAAAGGAAGCTTTTCTTATCGGCTTGGAGCACGACCACGCTGATGGAGATTGCTGTCGCCTCAACAGCCCTATTCTGGGCGGTAGTGATCGCTTTATCGATCGTTAGCCCCGATAGGGTTACGCGACGGTCTACTGAGGAGGGACGTCCGACACCGTCCAATCCAGTGACGCACCAGCTCAATATATCGGTCGATCTTGGATCGCCGGGTCCGAGCCAGCTATCGACTCGCGACGTTGGAGTTGGCGAAAACGTTACCGACGCGAGATTAGATGACGGCCGTTGACATTCGGTCCCTACCGCGCGTCAGCGACGAAGTGATCACGTCCTTGTTGGAGCGCCTTCGTCGAACGTTGGGAGATTCTAATTTAACACGAGCGGATGATAGGTCTATTGCAGCGGCTCACGAGGCACTATCGAACTTGGAATTTGCTCTACGTGAGTTGATTGGAGACGAACTTCTTGTCGCTGAATCGGTCACGTTGGTCGGGCCTTCCTTCGCTGGTAGGCGCTGCATCTTGGGCAAGGGTGCTTGCCTTGGTCCGTTTTCATATCTGAAAAAGAACGTCGCTCTCTTTGAAGGGGTTACGATCGGGCATGGAGTTGAGCTAAACACCAGTGTCGCCTTTGAGCGGGCAAAGCTCTCCCATACGGGCTTCGTGGGGTCGAGTGCTCTAGGCGCTGAATCCCGATTATCCTATGGATTTGTTACCGCGACGAGAAGGCTCGACGGCAAGGCCATCGAGGTCCGAAACGGCGGTGGCGACATTTTGTGGACCGCTGGTGGAACGCATCACGGTGCCGTGGTGGGGGCTCATGTTCAGATTGGTGTATCAGCGAGCCTCATGCCAGGGGCAACGTTGGTTCCGGGGTCGAAAGTCCTGCCGGGCGCCGTCGTTGCGGGTTGTTTCGGCTAGATCGCGTGAGCTCAGCAGCCGTTTTTTGGGTAGAAGACATGCCGCCCACGGTGGGTGGCATCCAGAAGCGGATAGGAACTCTCGCTACGTCACTTAATTCGATGACGGACCTGGAGCCGATAATAATACAGCGGCGTGGGGCTGCGACGCACGGTGACGTGCGGGCAATCTCGTTGGGGCAAGATAACCCTGTTGAAAACGGTATCAGAGCGATTGACCAGCTCCTTTGCACCCGGAATGGTCGCGGTCGGCTTCTTTATGTCTCAAAGCCGATATCAAGCGACCCTGGTGGCCATCTTTCCAGTGTAGCATCTTTGTCGGAGCGCTTTGACCACACCATTATCAGGGTAGCTTCGACGCGATCAGCGCGCATCGTTGCGGCCCATTCGAGGCTCATCGCAGACACGCCAGTCGCTTTGCACTGCCTCAATCGCTATTCGTATGATTTGCTGGCCGCCCGGTGCCGGAATGAAGTCAGACTATTTCATAATCCGGCGGGCAGTCTCCAGTGTATCGGTCCCATTGCGGATGGCCCCGTCGTGTTTGCCGGCCGGTTGGTAAGGTCGAAGAACGTCCTCAACCTTCTTAGTGCGTGGCGTTCGCTCGAATGTGACGTAGGTCCAAGCGAGCTTCACATCTGGGGTCCGCGTCTCGACGATTATAGTGACCGTGTTATCCGGGAGGCGACGATCCAGCCGAACGTCAGGTATATGGGGAGCTATGCCTGCAGTTCGGCGGCGGGACTCCAGGAAGCTAGAATCGTAGTTGTTCCTTCGTATCGGGAAGGGGCCTCAAATGTGGTGTCTGAAGCGCTGGCATTGGGAAAGCCGGTAGTTGGATCGGAAATTCCAGGCGTCTGCGATTACCTCCCACCTGCAATTTGCAATTTGATAAAGCCGCCATTCGGACCGGACGCCATTGCGGTGGCTCTCAGAGCTGCTCTCCTTCAGATCGAAAGGTGTGGCAACTTGGAACGTCTCGGAGCAAAGATAAGAGCGTGGTACGAGGTCAAGCTAGGCAACGACCGAGAACTAGAAATCTTGCTCAGTTTGGTTGGGGACTCCACCGAGCTACTTCAATTAACCCCCGCGTCATTAAGTGACGAGCCCAAGGGATCGCACCCCTCAGGCTCTTTGACGGTCTAGGTGTTAGCCCACTCAACATTCAGCTTCGCGGCACCTGCTTCGACCGCCGCCAGCAGGGTGTCATTCGCCAGATGCGAGTAGCGTAACGTCGAAGCATGGTTCGCATGCCCCAACACCTTGCCGACCGCGTAGAGGTCGATGCCGGCGTTGATCATAAACGATGCCGCTGAGTGACGCAGGTCGTGGATGCGCAGATCGGGCAGTCCCGCCAGATCCCTCGCAGTCTGCCATGGATGCTTAATGTCCGTGAACGGCTTCTTGGTCTTGGGATTGGGCACCAGATACGAACAGCGATCGAACCGAGGCAGGCGCTCAATAATGTCGATCGCGGCACGGGACAGCGGGACGTGGCGGGACTTGCCCGTCTTGGACATGGGGATGAACCACGCCCGCCGTTCCAGGTCGATGTCCCGCCATTCGGCGTGTAGCAGCTCGGACACCCGCGCCCCGGTGAGGAGGAGCAGGCCCACGATATGCTTGAGCTGCGTGTTCTTTGACTTTGCCGTCGCCGCATGCAGCCGCTTCGCCTCGTCTGGTGACAGGAAACGGTCACGCGAGTTGTTCAGCGGCGGGCGGGGAATCCCCTTGGTGGGGTTGCGTGTGACACCGGGAATGTCCCAGCTTATCGCCAGCTCGAACGATCGGCCGAGCGTCACCCGGAGCTTCTCGATCGTGGCCGGTGCGAGCCCCTCGTTACGCTTGGCTGCCAGCCACTGAGCAACGTCGGGCTGCCGGATTTCGTCGAGATGGAGCTTACCCCAGCGCGGCAGGAGATGGAGGCGGATGACGGCCTCGGTATTGCCGTGTCTGCGCTGATAGGTCTTGGCGTGGGCGAGGTGACGATCCGCCAGGTCCGCGTAGGTCGGAATGGCTTTGATCCGCTCTTTCTTCTTCGCGGGATCGCCGCCCAAGACGGCCTCCGAACGAAGCCGGATCGCTTCCTTGCGGGCCTTGTCGAAGGTGACGTTGCCGTGCTTGGCAATACGGTACTGCCGCTGCCGGCCGCGTTGGTCGAAGTAGCGCAGGTAGTAGGTCTTACCCCCGCTACATCGAACCTCCAGCACGAAGCCGGTGATCGTAGTGTCCCAGTAGTCGGTCTTCTTCTTCCCCTCCTCGCAACAGGCGAGCAGGCAGAATGTGGCATCGAGTTGTGCCTTGGGCATGGTGAATTTCCTTTTGAGAATACGTTGGGATCAGGGCCGCCTGCGCGTCGGCGCGGCCCCTCGAGTAGGGGACCGGAGCGGCCGAAATCGCGCTCCAGCGGTCTCTCGGATGGCTTCGTGCGGGTCGCTGGTGCCGAGGGTCCGGGCAGCGCCGGGGCCGGAGATCGGGGTGGGGCAGGCAGCAGGCTGGAAAGCTGGAACTCTGCGAGACTGCCCGCCGCCGCCCTACCGGCCTAGACCCGCTCTCCTGGCCTCACGGCTCTCGCTGTACTGATCGTAGACCTCGTAGATGTGCACGCCGCGCTCACCACGGTTGAAGTACCAGAGGCTTTCGCCCCCCTCACCGGTGTACTTCTCCAGGATGTCCGTGACCGGCTGTCTCGGTCGGTTCAGCTTCGCGCAGACCTTCTCGACGATTGCCATCTTTCCGGTGTTACCGCCGTAGATCTCGGCGGTTATCGCCTCGATCACGGGCCGCTCACGGTCGAATTCGACGCCAGTTTGCAGCGCCGTGAGCTCATCCGCCTCGATCCGGGATACCGACGCCAGCAGGTCAGAGTAGGCGATGTCCGCAGCCAACGCGTATCGATATGCCGCACTGCCGGCGACGTTCCCCCGTCGCTTCAGATTGTCGAACTGCACGACCCGCCCTGTCGCTCCCGAGGATTGGGGGACTTCCGAGATCATGTAGCCGCAGTCGAAGTCGTCCAAGATGTCGCTAGTGCCCGCGAAGATCGGCTTCCCGTCCGTCCCCGCGCGCTTGTTAGTATGCGCGAGGCCGAGCAGGGTGCCGCCCTTCAGGACGAAGCGACGGGCGATGTCGGCGAAGCCGCTGCTCTCTTTCTTGTCCATCAGCGACACGAACTTCTTCAACGTGTCGAGGACGACGAAGGAACCCTTGGCCGTACCGCCCGAGATCATTTCTTCGAGCAAGGCCGGGAGCCGCCTTGGATCGAAGCCCTGGAAGCCCGGCGCCAGGACATGGACACCTCGCAGCGCCAGAATACGAAGCTTCTCCAGCACGCCCGAGCTGGTATCGTCGGCGTCGACATAATAGGCGTCGCCGCCTTTGAGCCGCTCTTCGGAGATTGCATCGAGGAGGAGACGAAGGGCGATCAGCGTCTTGCCGCTGTTCGGCTTCGCGTACCAGACGGTCGCCTGCCCCTTGAGGCAGAGCTGACCTAGCAACGGTATCTGCTCCTGGGCCTCCTTCTCGAGTTCGGCGATGGAGTCGATCAGGCTGTACTTACGCAGAGGCGTCTGAACCTCTGGCTCCGCCGGCTTGCGGATTACGATGCTGGCAGCGTCGATTGGGCTGGGGACAGGAGTTGCCCCTCCGCCCGGACATTGTTCGATATTCACTTATATTCCTATCATTCGCGCGGCCCCGTTCGTCGGGGCTTGTGGTGGTGTGGCGCTGCGCGAATGCGGTAGGAACGTTGGTAAGATCAGAGCGATGTTCGAGCTTGTCGGTCCGCCACGGCCGACTCGAACACCACCGAGGGATGAGCGCATATATTGACCGCCGGACGCCTGTAAACCCACAGCTCCCCGGCGCCGTCCAGTTTCTCAGTTCCCCAGCTTCCCGCCGCAGACGGGGGCCGGCTTTCTAGGGCCTCGGCAACAGGCCGGCCGGGGGTGTCCTTCTGGCCAGTCTGGTTCTGACCCAACAGCACAGCTTCCAGAGGCCGAAGCCGAGGGCCAGCGCGAGGATCAGCGCCAGCCCGCTCGGCTTGCTGGTGAAGGCGACGAGCAACGCGCCAGCCCCGAGTGCCAACGCCTCCTTCGGCCGCTGGTAGAGGCACCACAGGAACAGGATCAGCGCGGCGAGAACGAGGGACACGACGAGGAGTTGGGCCACATAGATCGCGGCGAAGACAACAAGCAGCGTTTCGAGGAGCCGCATGGCTCTCCTCCTTTCATATAAGATGGATGGTTGGGCGCGGGCTCAGCCAGCGTAGGCGGCGCAGAGCATCCGCAGCAGACGGTTCTGGAGCGGTCGGTTCTCGATCAGCAGGACGTGACCGAAGCCGCTGTCGTCGAGGATGAATACCATCTCATAGGTGTGGCCGTGATCGGCGAGCCACTCCCAGCCGGGTGCGAACTCGGGATCGGGCCAGACGCGACCGTCGACGGGATTCTGGAAGGGCGAAAAGCCCAGCGCCTTCTCGACGGCCGCTAGACTATCACCGGGCTGGACGACGATGAAGTTGGCTATCTCTGTGAAGTCGAACCCGTCCGAGTTTAACTGACGCACTCGTTCGGTGATGAGTCCCTTCACGCGCGGCTCGATCGGAAGCGCGAGGGCGCGGTCCAACGAGGTTTGATCGTTGATGATCAGCATGGCGCTCTCCTTCGAACAAAGAAAAGGCGCCCATGGATTGCTCCAGGGCGCCGATCAGATTGCGGAGACGGGCCGGCCGAAAGCGGGCCAACCCGAAGGAAAGTTATGGTTTTCGCGATGAGACTGGGGGTGGGGAGGAGTCTATAGCTGGTTTGCGGCCATTCGCCCTTCCCGAGGTGTCAGCAAGGCAGCTGACAGCCATCGACAGGTCACTGTTGCTGGTATTCCAGTATGACGCTTCCGCCCTCGCTCACATGGGCTCCATACTCGATCATGCCCCAGCCCTGGGTCCACTCCGCGTTGCCGCGACACTCGATCCGGTAGTTGGGAATATTCGACAATTCCTCCGGATTACTGATCTCCAGCACTTCCGGCGTCCTACCTCCGGACATCTCTACGGTTGGCCTGATGAGCGACGTGCAGCTCCAGCTGCTCGGATCGATACCAGCCGGCGAGCAACCCGTCAGCGTAAGCGCCAGGGTCGCAATTCCCAAAGTCTTCATGGGTTTTCCTTTCCTGTTTGGGGGTGGAATGCGCGGCGCTAAAGACCGCATATGACTAACAGAAATGACACGATTGGTATACAGACGCTAGGCGTCAGTTGCGGCCACATCCGGGCATGGACGTGGTGCAGCTCCTCGGCGCGAACGTGCGGCGCCACCGGCAGCTAAAGGGAATGACGCAGGAGCAGCTCGCCCTCGAAGCCGGGATGGAGCGCAGCTACGTCAGTGATCTTGAGCGCGGGACTCGCAATCCAACGGTGCGCGCGTTGGGCCGGCTCGCAAAGGCACTTGGGGTCGAACCCATGGCATTGCTTGAGGAGAAGGCAGGCTCATAGCCTAAGTGTCGGTCGGGGCAGCGCGAGAACAGGCTACTTCGCGCCGTGGCGCCGGACAGCTCGGTTGCTAACATGCAGATCGACGTGACCGTCGCTTCGTTGACGATGGCTAGGCCCCCATCTACACCCTCCTAACCTTGGGGACCGTCCATGGATGTGACTGCCAGTGAAGAGCCCTGAGGATCTACGAGCGGAGCTAGTGGCGGAGCTGCAAGCTCCTGAGCCAGACTCTGACCGTATCGCCGAGTTGGCCGCGACCATCGCCAATTTGGACCCGGCTCGGGCTCGTTTTTCTGTTGACGCCGGCATGCTCGCGCGACTTGGACGCGAGCTGATGGCGCGTCATGAAACCGCGCTCTCCGAATTAGTAAAAAATGCATACGATGCTGATGCCGAGCGGGTTGTGGTGCGCATCGCTGGCATAGCCGCCGGAAACTATATTGAGATCGCCGACGACGGGCTAGGAATGACGCGAGAAGCGCTGCTGAACGGCTTCATGCGGCTCGCGACAAATGACAAGGTCGAGCATCCCTTCTCATCAAAATTTAAACGCCAACGTGCCGGTCGGAAGGGCGTAGGCCGTTTCGCGGCTGAGCGGTTAGGATCACGCCTGGTTCTGACGACAGCGACGGCTACGGCCAAGCAGGCGTTGAGCATGAAAATCGATTGGGACCGCTTCGTACCAGGCCTGAATCTGAGCGAGGTCTCGATTCCCGTTGAGCTAGTCAAAAAGCCGAGGCCGCAAGGCACGACTTTGCGCATCGAAAGGCTTCGCGATAGTTGGCCGGACGCGGCCATTTCCCGTACGTTCGAGCACGTAGCTGAGCTGATCGACCTTGGCGATCAAACCAAGCCGGGAGCAAAGTCCGGATCAAGGTTCACCGTCGCTTTCAGCGCAAATGGCAAGGAGCATAAGGTCTTTGACATCAGGACTGAAGTTGCCAACCAAGCATACGCTACTATCGAAGCACAGATCGATAACGATGGCCGGGCGACATGGAGTTTGCTTTGCGAGAAGCTCGATATTGCCTTTACCGATCGCCCTCTCCGTGTTGGGGAGGACGAGACAAACTTGCTGGAGCATGTCCGAAACGCTCGCATGGTTGCGAATTACTATCTTCTACAGAAGGAATATTTCCCACCTACGGTTTTCAAGACAGTTCAAACTTATCTTGGCCGAAACGGTGGCCTGCGTGTCTACCGCAATGGTTTTCGAGTTCTACCCTACGGTGAAGCGGGTGATGATTGGCTAGGCCTGGATTTACTGTCTTCGCAAAGAAGCAGGACGTTAGCGCCCATTCGAAATCGAAACTTCCTCGGCACGGTTTCGGTCGATGATACCGTCGGACTTTTCGAGGAAACTTCGGCTCGAGAAGGGTTTATCGGAAGTCCCGCCTTCGATGAGCTGGTTCAAACCATGCACGCGGCACTCGTCACCGGTGTCCGCGAAATTGACGCCGAGCGCGACCGCCGTGACCTAAAGCGAAGTCCGCGTCGGAAGGTTGGCCAGGGCCTCGATGAGGCTCCACAGGAGAGAACCCCAAGCACCGACGCCGCGCGCGAGCTGACTGAAGCAATTCGAGAAGCTCAAACCGAGATTCAACAGCAGCCCGACCTTCCGCTTGCTGTGAAGACAGCCCTCGAGAGGGCAGCAACCTCTGCGATCGAAGTGGCCAGGCGGGCTTCTGAAAGTGATGCCCTGCTGAAGGAGATTGACCTCCTTCGGGTGCTCGCGAGCATGGGACTCGCGATCGGCCAATTCACTCATGAGTTTTCCACGTTGTCTGGCGCCATGCGTGCTAACTTGGCTGTTCTGGTGGAAGTTGATCGGCCGCCCGTTGAACGCACGGATGCGGCAGCGGCGATTAGGGCGCTGCTAGACCAGGCGCGCGACTTCACCGGCTTGTTTAAGTCGATGACGGAAGAGAATGCACTGCGCGACCGTCTGCCGCTCGACCTTTACGAAGTGGCCGCAGCCTTCAGAACCGCCATGCGCACGATTCTACAGCGCAACGGTGTTGAAATGATCATCGAGGATGATGGCGACGAGATCCTCTCTCCTCCGATGCACCGCTCCGAACTCTTTGCGATCCTGCTAAATTTCACGACCAACGCCGTGAAGGCGATCAAGCGGGCCGGTCGTGCGGGGAGGATTCTTGTGCGGCTTAGTATACGGGGAGATCGGGGAGCCCGGATTGAATTTTTCGACAACGGTGACGGGATCGCCGCAGAGGTTCGTCAGACGCTTTTTGATCCTTTCGTGACGACCACTGCAGCTCGAGGAGCTTTTGCGTTGGAAGATGAGACTGCAATCGGATCAGGACTAGGTTTGGCCATTGTGCGCGATATCGTAAATGGCAGCGGTGGGGTCGTTGCAGTCGGTACGCCGATTGAGACTTACACCACAAATATGACCGTCGACCTACCCGTCGGAGAGAGTCCGTGACGCCTCCAAAGTATCTATTTGTCGATGATGCCACCGGTGCCGGAGGTGACGCAGAGCACTACAGCAACATGCTCAATAAAGCGGGGCAGCTCCAGATTGAGCTCATGCGGCCGGACCGAGATAAGATTCTAGTCCCGGAGGCGGAGTTAGCTGGCGACATCGATGGCTTCATTCTCGATATCAACCTCAGCGACCAGACGGACGATGATGGTAAGAGGTTTCTCGGGACTGGGGCTGGCCTGGCCCAAGACCTACGGCTCTTGCAGGCGTTGGGTCCGGAGAACGAAAAAGGGCAGCGCCCCCGTCCGGTCGTACGATTATGCGCCGCCCAAGTTTTTCAGGATTATCTCGCCGGAGACAACAGTACCGTCGATATCTTCGACCTTGGCTTTGATAAGGAAACAATTGGCGACTTCGCCGATCTCGCTCGGGAAAAGCTCGCAGTGTTGCCTGTGATATATGCTGATATCGAGAAAGCACAGGCGAACCCGGCTGATGCGGCCAGCCTCCTTGGGCTTGATGCCGACAAGTATGATACCCTTCATTCGCGCTTTCGGGGGGAGTTTGAGGCCGAGCTGGGACGCAAGACGCACGAGGCGGTGGGCTTCCTGCTGAGGCAGTTCATTGACCCACCAGGCATCGTCATCAACGAGGAGTTACTTTCCATACGATTGGGCGTCGACCGCGATCTGTCGGCGGGCTGGGCCAAGGCTCGTGATCACTTTGCGCCAGCGGCGTACACGGGAACCGGAGGCGCCGTATTTGCCCGTTGGTGGAGCTTTCTAGTCATGATCCAATGGGCAGAAATTAACCCAAATCCACTTTTCAAGCTGTCGGCCGAACAGCGTGTGTCCGCGCTGACCGAGCAAGGTTTCACCGACCTCGTTGCTCTCGTACCCGACGCACGATCACCAGGCGAGTTTATGTGGCTCCTTTCTACTTCTCATGATCCGGATTTACGGCTGCCGGTCGATCCCCGCTTCGGATTTGCCGTAAACGACCCCGTGGCGCCTTGGCTCGACGAGGTCGTGTGGTGTTTCGAGATGGCTAAACGAAATCGGAACTCGCCAATGTTGTCGCAAGACGCTCGACTTCGCTTGAAGGCGGCCCTGTCTAAAGCTCCACAAGAGGATGCTGGTTGAGGTGGCGCTGCTTTATGCTCTGAATGAACTTCAGGATATTTTGAAACGTGCCGACCTGCTCAAGAGGTGGGAACATGGCAACGTCTACCCGTTGCCGGATGGTACAACGCGAGTTGAGTTTTCTGCGCTCATCGGTGTTCGATCCGAGCAACATGCACGGCCGGCCGGCGTCGATTTCTACGATGCAGCGATTGATCTCGAGTTAGAGCTACTCGAAGCTGAAGGGTTTGCCTCGATCCGTTGCTGCAGCGCTCAGGTTGTTATTGAGGGGCTAGGTGGCGACGGCGAGCTTCATAAATATGCCTTGCATTTCGACCGTCATGACGCGGCGCAACCTTCGGTCGATTTGCACGCGATGTACCATTGGCAGGTTGGCGGCGACCGGCTCGAAACTCAGCAGTTCGGGACCGTCCTGCACCTCCAAGGGCCCCGCTTTCCCTACCATCCTCTAGACCCAATCCTGCTTGTAGATTTCGTGCTAAGCCATTTCCATGGAGGCAAGCGGTCCGAGCTAATGGAAGAGGTTGCTTTCTACCGCTACCCGCGCATCCTCTACGAATCCCAGGCTGCGTTCGTAACACCCTTCTTTCAGGTGCTCCACGACACGCTCACCGTAACTCCTTTTGTTGAAACCCCCTATTGGCCCGCGCTCTGCGGGTCGCAGTAAGGAGGAGGCTCAAAGCGCCGACCGCCCGGTGCGATCCAGCCTCATTCGACGTAGCTCTGCTGCCATCTCCTTGGCTGCGGTACGCCAATGAGGCCCAACAGCACCCGGCAAAAGCACCTTGTCCGCGATGTCGCGCGCGCCGTCGCTATTCCCGGCTCGGATAGCGGCATCCGCAGCCTGTAGATCGGCGAACACACCGGCCCCTTGGGTTTGAAGCACGGGAAGGTCTCTCGCATTTCCCAGCTCGAATTTCAAAAGCCCTCCGCCGTAGGATCGCCCCCCTAGCTCCGCAGCAAGCTGGCCAAACGTAGAAACCATGGTCAACGCTGCTGCCGCCCTTTGCTCGCTGGTAATTTGCTGGTGGAAGCGCGCCCGGTGCAGCGTGTTTGTGCAAGCTATGCCGGGACCAGCGAGGACAAGTCGCGGCCCGCGATCGTTCATGTAGGTGAAGATCGCATCACAATCATCACCTCGGTCGATCTTCCACCAAGGGGTGCGTTTGTTAAGCCACACCGTCTGACGACGCTTCGATTTTTCAATGAGTGAGAGCCTCTTTCGCACGCCGATACGCGCACGCTCGATGTTTGGTGGCGTCAACAGCCAGGTCTTCTCTCCTTTAGTCGCGAGTGCTCGAAGTTCTTCCTGGTTCACCAACAGCCCTGGAATCTGGCGCGCGCGCGAGACAACGGTCGAAATCTCGTCCGCCCCTATAAGTGCCGACATCCGCTCATCCTCATTCAAGAGGAATACGTTGTTGCACCCGGTGACAGCCCCGATCGAGAGGCAGGCCAAATCGCGAAGGGGAATACTCCCTTCAAGGGCCTCATGAAAGCAGGCGAGGCTTCCCGTGTAAACGTCGGCTTGCCGTTCACCGGAGGCGTACCACCGGGACATTTTGGGGCATAATGAGCGGCCGTGCTGATATCCAGAAGCGAGCAAGATTGCTCCTCGTTCATCCGCGCCGTTTACCCACAAAGGCTTGTCTACGATCTGGCGGAGCTCGACATGGTCAAATTGGGCGCAAAGCCGCGCAATCGCTTGCTGACCGTAGCGCGTGAAAGCCGCAGAAGCAGGCACGACCGCAGCGAGGCGACCACCAGGAGCTAAGAATGAGCACGCATGCACCAGAAAATGTACCCAAAGGCCGGCCGCTCCAGCAATTTCGAACCTTTGGCGTAGAGCTGCGCGCCTACGTGGCTCCAGCGCATGGTTGCGGGTGAATGGCGGGTTTGTGATCACTCCAGCGAATTTGCCCGTACTCGATGGGTCTAACTGGAGAAAGTCGATGGCGCGAACTTCGCTTTCGTCAGGCAACTGTGAGTTGACCGCAACGACGGCTGCAGCATCGACGTCGCAGGCCAGGAAGCGAAGACTATGGCCCGTACCTAGCAGGTCGTTCGCACGTTGGAGCGCAGCCGAGATAAGTGCGCCGTCCCCCACACTAGGCTCGAGCAATCGCTCACTTCCGCTGCGAACGACCCACTCGGCGAGAATCCCAGCGATTGTGGCCGGCGTGTAGAACGCTCCTAGCGCCTTTGCCTCGACTAGCCTCGATGCGTTTGTTGCCATAGGCTGAGGCCCTATCGGCGCCGTCAGCAAATGTCTCGAGATTTCGGGCACATCATTTGCCCAACACCTTGGCAGCTGTCGCGTGCACACGTTGCGGGCAACCCAAGTGATCCTTTCCCAGAGAGCCAGTGATCGCACACATCTCAGCGTCTTCAAGGTTGGCTATCACGTCCTTGGAGGCTTCGATCGGCACCATTGCGCCTCCACCATGCAGGTATCTCAGATACCACTGACCGTGGACGAGAAAAGCCGTGCCCATGATTTCGCTCATCCGACTCCCCCCTGAGCTGAGATCGGCCTCTTCTGCCTTCTCACCGAGGTACTCGCAAGCGCCACGCGAATGGAATGTGCACACGCCCCTGCATCGCCTCCACGCGTCAACGACGACGCGAGCATGAATGAAGCGCCCCAAATCTTACCCAAACGACGCACCCACGCGGACGGCCTTCCGCCCCTCCGCGCGCAGGTTCCTACCGAGAGTGGTGGTGCCGCTTGAGGGACTCGAACCCACGACCCCATCATTACGAATGATGTGCTCTACCAGCTGAGCTAAAGCGGCGTTCCCGGGAGGCGCGGCCATTATCAGCGGGCCGGGGGAAAGACAAGCGGGCGGCCCCGCGCAAACGCGGCCAACAGCCTTAACCATATCTCAACCACGTCGGGTGCAGTCTCCGGGCTCGAAAAGAGGGGCGGCGAGGCGCCAGAAGCATGGACAATTTCAGGGGTTTCGAGGACGACGCGGCCCTCCCGGCGGCGCCCGAGGAAGAGGCGGCGATCGAGCGTCCGCCCGAGATCGGCGTCGACGAGCGGCGCATGCACGTGCGCGCCTATAATTATTGGGTGTCGCTGCTCGCCGGCCGCGCCTACCCCTCGATCCAGGACGTCGATCCGCACAATATCGAGGATTTCGGCCCGCACAGCGTCCTCCTCGACTTCTCCAAGAGCCATGAGAATCCGAAGATCGCCTTCCTGGGACGCGCGCTCCGCATCGAATGCGGGCTCGACGCCGCGATCCGCCACATCGGCGAGGTGCCGAGCCGCTCGCTGCTGTCGCGGCTCACCGACCATTATATGCAGATCATCGCCAATTGCGCGCCGATCGGCTTCGAGGCCGAGTTCGTCGGCCAGCGCGGGTACAACACGCTCTATCGCGGCATATTGATGCCGCTCTCCTCGGACGGGGAGTCGATCGACTTCATCTATGGGGTGATCAACTGGAAGGAGCTCGCCGACAGCGAGACCGCGACCGGGATCGCCTCGGAGGTCGGCCGCGCCATCGCGGCCGCCGCCCCCGCCGCCGAGAGCCCGGTCTGGGCCGACGGGCCCAATGCCGATTTCGTCGAAGTCGAGGTCGCGCCCCAGGAGCCTGTCGACGACGAGACGCTGAACCTGTGGCCGGAAGAGCCAGGCCTCGCCGATCGCCTCGCCGCCGCCCGTTCCGCCGCCGATTTGGCCGCCGATGCCGGCCAGCGCAGCCGCGCCGCGCTCTACCGCGCGCTCGGCCAGGCCCATGATTTCGCCATCGCCGCCGCGGCCGCGCCCGACGACTATGCCGAAATGCTCGCCGACGCCGGCCTGAAAGCCCAGGCGCGCGCGCCGATGACGCCGGTCGTCAAGCTCGTCTTCGGCGTCGGCTACGACAAGACCCGCCTCACCGAATTCGCCGCCGCTCTCTCCTGGGCGTGCCGGGAAGGCGTGCCCGAGGGCGAGCTGGCCGAGCGGATCGAAGCGCATCCGGGCGGCCTCAAGGGCGTCGTCGCCGCCGAACGCGCCGCCCGCCGCCCCGCGCCGAAGCCCGACCGCTGGGCCGAGCTCCGGGCCGCGCTGCACAGCGCCCGGCCGCTGGCCCGAGTCGACATCGAGGTGGCCGGCGAGGACGAGTTCGTCCTGCTCGTCGCCCGCCGCGACGCCGACGGCTTCGCCATCCTTGCCCCGGTCGCCGACCGGAAGCTGGTCGATCAGGCGATCCGCAAAAGCGCCGCCTGACGCTGCGCTGAACCCGAATCGATGTTATGACGGCTTCCGCGGGGGACCCAGCGGGAGCCTCGTCATGCGCGCTTTGCTTTTTGCCTTCGTCCTGACCCTGCCGGTCGCAGCCTCCGCCCAGCCGGCGCCCGCACGTGTCGAGGTGCGGCTTTCCAGCTTCGATTTCAGCCCGGAAACGATCCGGCTGCGCGCCGGCGAGCCGGTCGTGCTGCATCTCGTCAATGCCGGCTCGGGCGGCCACAATTTCTCGGCGCCTTCATTCTTCGCCGCGGCGCGCGCAGTCAGCGGCCCGGTCGTGCGCGGCGCCGTCGAGGTGCCGGGGCGCCGGGCGGTCGACGTGCGGCTGACCCCGGCGCGCGGCAGCTATCGCTTGCGCTGCACCCACACGCTCCATTCCACGTTCGGGATGCGCGGTCGGATCGTTGTCGAGTAGACGCCCGGCCTGGCCCAACCATGCTTGCCGCAGCCGCAGAGGCGGGTCTATAGGCCGCGCCGAAGCGGACGGCCGGCCAGCCGCCCAGAAAACTCCGGGAGCCTCTTATGAATGACAGCATGGTAGCGGGGGATGCCGCTCACCAGCGCCTGTTGGACAGCCTGAGCTCGGCATTATGCGGCGGCGCCCTGCCCGGCGAGCTCGAGGATTTCAGCGACGAGGATTGCCGCGCCGCGGCCGAGTTCATCGCCGGCTGCGCCGCGCGGCGGACGCCCGGCAAGGCGCTGGTCCGGCTCGAATCGGCCGGCACCAAATTGGGCCATCGCCGGATGCGGATCTGCATCGCCAATGACGACATGCCCTTCCTCGTCGATTCGATCGCCGGCGCGATCGCCGGCCGCGGCCTGATCATCCACCGGCTGCTCCATCCCGTGATCTGCGTCACCCGCGACGACAAGGGCGGCCTGATCGCGGTCGAGCCGCGGTGCGGAGACAAGGACCGGCGCGAGTCGATCATGTATATCGAGGTCGACCGGGCCGACGCGAAGATCCGCGCCGAGCTCGTCGCGGAGCTGAAGCGGGTGCTCGACCATGTCCGCGCCGCGGTCGCCGACTGGCGGACGATGCAGGAGACCATGCACGCCCAGGCCGAGACGGTCGCCGACCCGGAGGGCAGGGCGCTGCTCCACTGGCTCGCCGACGGCGCCATGACCCTGCTCGGCTACGAGGTCGAGCGGCCGGGCGAGCCGCCCTCCCAGGGCCTGGGCATCATGCGGCTCTCGGACGATCCGACCGACGAGGGCGGCAGCGAGGGCGCGATCCGCTATTTCGAGCAGGGCGGTCCCGAGCCCCTGATCGCCAAGGCCGATCTGCGCTCGCCCGTGCACCGCCGGGTGCCGCTCGATCTCATCGTCGTGCCGCTGCGCGACGACGGCAAGATCACCGGCATCGGCGTTCATGCCGGCCTGTGGACCAGCCAGGCGCTGACCGCGCCGATCGAGGAGGTGCCGCTGCTGCGCCGCCAGCTCGACGCGCTCGAGAAGGAGTTCGGCTTCGAGCCGAGCGGCCATAACGGCAAGGCGCTGCGCCACGCGCTCGCCTCGTTGCCGCGCGATCTCCTGGTCAACCTGAGGCCGGAGGAGGTCAAGCACCTCGCCGCCACCGCCATCTCGCTTGCCGACCGGCCGCGGCCGACCCTGATCCTGGTCCGCTCGATCCTCAAGGGCCATATGTTCGCCTTCGTCTGGCTGCCGCGCGACGAGCTCACCACGCGGCGCCGAGTCGCCATCGGCGAGATGATCGAGCAGGCCGCGAACGGGAGGATCACCAACTGGGCGGTCGACCTCGGCGACGGCGACCTCGCTCTCGTCCGCTATACCCTGAACGTCGGCGCCAAAGCGCCGACGCCCGACGCCAAGGCGCTCGACAAGAAGCTGGACGCGATGGTGCGCGGCTGGGAACCGAGCGTCGAAGAGGCGCTCGGCGACCTGGTCGGCCCGGCGCGCGCCGCCCGGCTCGCCATCACCTATCTCGACGAGTTTCCCGAAGGCTATCGAATCCGCACCGATGCCGGCGCCGCGGCGCTCGACGTCGTTTGCCTGGCGGGGCTCGAGGATCCCGGCGACCGCGACGTTCGGCTGTTCCGCCGCGACGACGACGCCGGCGACCGCTTCCATCTCAAGACCTACCGGATCGGCGCGATCATCCCTCTGTCGGAAGCGGTACCGGTGTTCGAGAATTTCGGCTTTCGCGTGCTGGACGAGGTGCCGACCCCGGTCGGCCGCGGCGGCGCGATCGGCTACGTCCACGATTTCGACCTGCAGATGCCGGGCGGCGGCGACGCCGCCGTGGTGCTGAAGCGCGGCCCGGTGGTCGAGCGGGCGATCGCCGACGTCCTCGAAGCCAAGGCCGAGAACGATCCGTTCAACCAGCTGATCGTCGCGGCCGGGCTGGAGCCGCGCGAGGTGACCCTGTTCCGCGCCTGGTTCCGCTATCTTCGCCAGACCGGCCTTTCTTATTCGCTGGTCACGGTGGTCGACGCGCTGCGCCGCGCGCCCGAAGTGACCAAGGGCCTGATCGCCCTGTTCGACGCGATGCACGATCCGGCGCTCGAAGGCCCGCGCGACGAGTCGGTCAAGGCCGCCAGCCGGCGGATCGACCGCGGCCTCGAAGCCGTCGCGGCGATCGACGAGGACCGCATCCTGCGCCTGATCCGCGGCGTCATCGCCGCGACCTTGCGGACCAATGCCTTCGCGCCCTCGGGGCAGGAGGCGCTGGCCTTCAAGCTCGATTCGACGCTGGTACCGGGCCTGCCGGCGCCGGTGCCGTGGCGCGAGATCTGGGTCTATTCGCCAAGGGTCGAAGGCATTCATTTGCGCGGCGGGCCGATCGCGCGCGGCGGCCTCAGATGGTCCGACCGGCGCGACGATTTCCGCACCGAGATATTGGGCCTGATGAAGGCGCAGCTCGTCAAGAACGCGGTCATCGTGCCGACCGGCGCCAAGGGCGGCTTCTATCCCAAGCAATTGCCCTCGGCGGCGAGCCGCGAAGCCTGGCTGGCGGAGGGCACCGAAGCCTATCGCATCTTCATCCGCACCTTGTTGTCCGTCACCGACAACATCGTCGGCGGCAAGGTGGTCGATCCGGACAGGGTGATCGGCAATGACGGCGACGACGCCTATTTCGTCGTCGCCGCCGACAAGGGCACCGCCGCCTTTTCCGACGTCGCCAACGAGATCGCAGTGTCGCGCGGCTTCTGGCTCGGCGACGCCTTCGCCAGCGGCGGCTCCAACGGCTACGACCACAAGGCGATGGGGATCACCGCCAAGGGCGCCTGGGTCTCGGTCCAGCGCCATTTCAGGGAAATGGGCATCGACGTCCAGAAGCAGCCGATCCGGGTCGCCGGCGTCGGCGACATGTCGGGCGACGTGTTCGGCAACGGCATGCTTCTTTCGAAGGCGCTGAAGCTGGTTGCCGCTTTCGATCACCGCCACATCTTCCTCGATCCCGGTCCCGATCCGGCGAAGAGCTGGAAGGAGCGCAAGCGGATGTTCGCGCTGCCGCGGTCGACCTGGGACGATTACGACAAGTCGCTGATCTCGAAGGGCGGCGGAGTCTTCCCGCGCAGCCAGAAGTCGATCCCGCTCAGCCCGGAGGTGCGGGCGCTGCTCGGCATCGAGGCCGAGGAGATCGAGCCGGCCGGGCTGATCGGCGCGATCCTCCAGGCCGAGGTGGACCTGCTCTGGTTCGGCGGCATCGGCACCTACATCAAGGCCCGCGGCGAGAGCCATGCCGAGGTCGGCGATCCGGGCAATGACGCGATCCGCGTCAACGCCGCCGACCTCAGGGTCAAGGCGATCGGCGAGGGCGCCAACCTCGCCATCACCCAGGCGGGGCGGGTCGAGTTCAGCCAGCATGGCGGGCGGATCAACACCGACTTCATCGACAATTCGGCGGGCGTCGACTGCTCGGACAACGAGGTCAACATCAAGATCCCGTTGAACCGCGAGATGGCCGAGGGGCGGCTCGGGCTCGAGGAGCGCAACCTGCTGCTCGCCGAGATGACCGACGACGTCGCCGCTCTGGTGCTCGAGGACAACAGGCTGCAGACCCTCGCTCTTTCGATCGCGGAGCGCGGCGGCGCCCGGGCGCTTCCGCAGCTCGTCCGAGTGATCGAGATCCTCGAGGAAAGCGGCCGGCTCAACCGCGCGGTCGAGGGGCTGGAGGGCAATGAGGAGCTGCTCCGGCGCGCCCAGGCCAATCTCGGCCTGACCCGGCCCGAGCTGGCGGTATTGCTGTCGACCGCCAAGATGCGGCTCCAGGCCGCGATCGAGGGGTCCCGGTTCACCGACGATCCGACGCTGATCCCCGAGCTGTGCAACGCCTTCCCCAAAGCGATGCGGGAGCGGCACGGCGATGCCATCCTCGCTCATCGCCTGAAGAAGGAGATCATCGCCACCAAGGTCGCCAATCGCTTCGTCAACCGGCTCGGCATCAACGCGCCCTTCTCGCTGACCGAGGAGGAGGGCGCCGCCTTCGGCCAGGCCGCCGCCGCCTTCCTCGCCGCCGAGCGGCTGTTCCGGATGAACGAGCTCTGGGCCGAGATCGACACGGCCGACGTGCCCGAGCAGGTGCGCCTCGCTTTGTTCGACCAGGCCTCGACCGGGCTCCAGCTCCACATCGCCGACCTGCTCCGCTGCACCTCGCAGGACATGACGCCCGGCGCGCTCGTCGCGCTGCTCCAGCCGGGGCTGGCGAAGCTCGAGGCGATGGTCGACGATCTGCTGCGGCCGGAAGCGCGCGCCGAAGCCGGCAGCCTGCGCGCCGAGCTCGAGGAGATGAAGGCGCCGAAGGCGATCGCCGATCGCATCATCCGCCTGTTCGAGCTGAACGGCGCGGTCGGGCTGGCGGTGCTGGGCCAGAAGCTCGGCGTCGACGAGGTCCAGCTGACCCGCGCCTACACCAAGCTGGGCGAGGCGCTGGGACTCGATTGGGCGCAGAACGCGGCCAACCATTTCCAGGCGCGCGACCAGTGGGAGCGGCTGCTGACCGCCGGCCTCGCCCGCGATTTCGAGCAATTGCGGCTCGAGTTCCTCGAGCGGCGCAAGAGCGACGACCCCAAAGCGGCCGTCGACAAATGGGTGGCCGGCCAGGGCCCGCGCATCGACCAGTTCCGCCGCACCGTCGACCGCGCCCGAACCGCCTCGCTCACCACCGCGCCGATGCTCGCCCAGATCGCCACCCAGGCGCGGGTGCTGCTCGGGCGCTAGCCGCGCTGCCGTTCGAACAGCCAGACCCGGATCGCACTCGCCAGGTTGGCCGGGTCGGGCGCGGCGACCCGTTCCGCGTCGATCCGCGCGACGAGCGCGTTCAGCGGCAGCTTCTCCGCCTCCGCCGCTTCGCTCAGCGCGTCCCAGAAGACCGGCTCGAGGCTGATCGAGGTCGCGTGCCCCGCGATCATGATCGAGCGCTTCACCGGACCCATCTCCACCCCCCGGAGGGGACAGTCCCCCAAATGGGGGACTGTCCCCGTTCTAGTACATGTGCTGGCCGCCGTTGATCGACAGCGTCGAGCCGGTGATGAAGCCGCCCTCCTCCGAGCACAGGAAAGTGACTCCGCGGGCGATCTCCTCGGCCTTGCCGAGGCGGCCGACCGGGATCTTGGCGACGATCTTCTCGAGCACGTCGGGCGGCACCGCGGCGACCATCTCGGTGTCGATATAGCCGGGCGCGATCGCGTTGACGGTGATTCCGGCGCGGGCGCCTTCCTGGGCGAGCGCCTTGGTGAAGCCGTGGATGCCGGACTTGGCGGCGGCATAATTGACCTGGCCGTATTGCCCGGCCTGGCCGTTGATCGAGCCGATATTGACGACTCGGCCATATTTGCGCTCGTTCATCCCGTTCCACACCGCCTTGGCCATGTTGAAGCAGCCGCCCAGATTGACGTCGAGCACCTCGTCCCAGGCGGCGCGGTCCATCCGCTTCATGGTGCCGTCGCGGGTGATGCCGGCATTGTTGACGAGCACGTCGACCGGTCCGAGCTCGCTCTCGATCTCGGCGACGCCGGCGAGGCAGGCGTCGAGATCGGAGACGTCCCATTTATAGGCCTTGATGCCGGTCCGCTCGGTGAAGGCGCGCGCTTTTTCCTCGTTGCCGGCATAATTGGCGGCGACGGTGACGCCCTGGTCGCGGAGCGCGACGCTGATCGCCTCGCCGATTCCCCTGGTGCCGCCGGTGACGACTGCAACGCGTGCCATGATCCACTCCTCTTTCTGTTGTGAGGAGGCCCTTATTGCGCGGGCAGCCAACCTTCAAGCTCGCGCCCGATCAGCGCGCGCAGCATGGCCAGGCCCGGGCCTGAATCGTTGAGGCAGGGGAGGTAGGCGAAGTCGGTGCCGCCCGCTTCGAGGAAGGTGTCGCGGCCGCGGATCGCCAGCTCCTCCAGCGTCTCCAGGCAATCGGCGGCGAAGCCGGGGGCGACGATCGCGACCTTCGTCACCCCACGCCCCGGAAGCGCGGCCAGCACCTTGTCGGTGGCCGGTTCCAGCCATTTGGCGCGGCCGAAGCGGGACTGGAACGCGACCTCGAGCTCGCGGCCCAGCGCCGCCGAGAGCAGCCGCGCGGTCTTGCGGCAATGGCAGTGATAGGGGTCGCCGAGCGCCAGCGTCCGCTGCGGCATGCCGTGGAAGCTGGCGACGATCGCGTGCGGCTCGAAATCCAGCGCGGCGAGCGAGGCTTCCACCGAATCCCGCAGCGCGGCGATATAGGCGGGATCGTCATGATAGGGCGGCAGCGTCCGCACCGCCGGCAGCCAGCGCATCTGTCGCAGATGACGGAAGGCCTCGTCGAGCGCGGTCGCGGTCGTGGCGGCGCAATATTGCGGGTAGAGCGGCGCGATCAGGATGCGCGCGCAGCCGGCCGCCTTGAGCGCGTCGATCCGCTCGGCGATGGCGGGCCGGCCGTAGCGCATGGCGTGATCGACGATCACGTCGGGCCCGAACGCGCGCTCGAGCGCCTTGGCCTGGCGGGCGGTGTGGACGGCGAGCGGCGAGCCTTCGTCCATCCAGACCTGCCTGTAGGCGTGGGCCGACTTCTTCGGCCGGGTGGTGAGGATGATGCCCCTGAGGATCGGCTGCCAGACCAGCTGCGGGATCTCGATCACCCGCGGATCGGAGAGGAATTCCTTGAGGTAGAGCCTCACCGCGCCCGGCTCGGGCGCGTTGGGCGTGCCGAGGTTGACCAGGAGCACCCCGATCCCGGGCGTCGGGACGGCCGGGTGGTCGGCCGGCGGCGTCACCGGCGGCTCCCGACGACGATCGGCAGGGCGCGGACGCGCTGGCCGGTGAGCGAGAAATAGGCGTTGGCGATCGCCGGCGCGGCGGTCGGCACGGCGAGTTCGGTGACTCCGCCCGGATGCTCCTCGCTCTCCAGCAGCTCGACCGTGACCTCGGGCGAGTCGCGCAATATCGGCAGGCCGTAGGCGCCGATCGTCCGCGCGGTGGGGGCGCCGGCCACGATCTCGAGCGGCCGGCCGATCGCGGCGGAGACGCCGTGGACGATGCCGCCCTCGATCTGCTGCCTGACGATCTCGGGGTTGACGACGCGCCCGCAATCGACGGCGCAGACTGCGCGCAGCACCCGGAGGCGCTGCTCGCGCGTCACCTCGATCTCGACCAGAGTGGCGATGTGCGAGCCGAAGGCGCTGTGGCAGGCGATGCCCATGCCGCTCCCCGGCGGGCCGCCGTCCCAACCGCCGATCGAGGCGGCGGTGGCGAGCGCGCGGGCGAGCCGCGGATTGCCGCTCAGCATCTGCATCCGGAACGACAGCGGCTCGAGGCCGGCGGCGCGGGCGAGCTCGTCGACGAAGCTCTCGGTGAAGAAGCCGGTATAGCTGTGCGCGGCCGAGCGCCAATAGCCGGTCGACAGGCCGATATCGGTAGGCACGTGATCGATCGCGATATTGGCGATGCCGTAGGGCGGCTCGGCGCCGGCGATCGCGGCGCCGTCCGGGCGGACCAGCCAGCCCGCCGCGCCCAGCCGCTCGGCCACCTCGGCGCTGGTCGCCGGCGCGGCGATCCGGGCGAGCCAGCCCTGCAGCCCTTGCCGCGACATCCAGCCGGTCATCTTCGCGGCCGCCGCGGGCCGGAAGCTGTCGCGCTGGATCTCCTGGATGCGCGGCCAGGTCAGCTGGACCGGTCGCTCGAGCTTTACCGCGAGGATCGCCGCCTGCTCGATCGCGTCGGTCTCGAGCTTGCGGCCGTAGCCGCCGCCGGCGAGCATCGGGTAGAGCGTGATTTGGCTTTCCGACCAGCCGAGCGCGCGGGCGGCGGCCGCGCGGGCGAGAGCGGGCGCCTGGGTCGGCGCCCAGATCTCGATCCGGTCGCCGGTGGCGCGCGCGGTCGCGGTCAGCGGCTCGATCGCCGCCGACGGGGCGAGGCCGACCTCGTAGCGGGCCTCGACCGGGCTGGCGCCGGGGAAGCCCCCCGCCATGTCGCCCTGCTCGAACAGCCGGTCGCCGGCGTCCGAATCGAGCGCCGCGGCGAGCGCGGCCGAGATGCTCGCGCTGGTCGGCGGATCGTCCGGCACGTGGAAGCGCGGCCGCATCGCGTCGAGAGCGCGCGCGGCCGCCCACCAATTGGTCGCGACGACTCCGGCCCATCCTGGATTTTCGAACGTCTTGAGCGCGCCGGGAATCGCGTCGGCCGCGCCCTTGTCGAGCGAAGCGAGCCGGCTCCCCGCCGGTCCGCTGCGGATCGCCGCATAGACCATGTCGGGCAGGCGCACGTCGGCCGCGAACAGCGCCGATCCGTCGATCTTGGCCGGCACGTCGAGCCGCGGCAGCGGCTGGCCGGCGAGCCGGTTCTCGAGGCCGCCGCGGATGGGCAGATTTTCGGGCAGGTCATGGCCTGCGGCCGCTTCGGCCAGCTCGGCGAAGGGGATTCGGTCCCCGCCGCGCCAGACGAAGCCGTTCCGGGTGTCGAGCTCCTCCCAATTGGCGTTCCAGCGTGCCGCCGCCGCAATGCTGAGCAAGGCGCGCGCGCCCGCTCCCGCCTCGCGCATCAACGGCTCGAAGGCGCGGATCGAGGTCGAGCCGCCGGTCAGCATCAGCGCGCTCTTGCGCGCATAGTCGCGCGCGGCCCAGCGGCCGATGCCGTGCAGGAAGCCGGGCAGGGCGCTGTCGTCCGCGGCCTCGCCGGCGAGCAGGAGATTGGCGTAGAGCGGGCTGATCGGCGCCGGCTCGACCGAGACCGTGCGCCAGTCGGCGCCGAGCTCGTCGGCGAGGATCTGCGGCAGGCTGGTCCACACCCCCTGGCCGAGCTCGGCCTGGGGCACCGCGACGATGACGCGGCCGTCGCGGGCGATCTTCAGGAAGGCGTTGAACAGGGTCTCGCCCTCGGCGGCGCGCAGGTTGGGCGCGTAGCTGCGCGGCCAGAATTTCCAGGCGACGAGGAGCCCGAACCCTGCGCCGCCGCCGATCAGCAGCGTGCGTCGGCTGATCCCCTTATTCTCTCCCGCGCGCGCCATCGAATGCCTGATAAAGGGGGAGGGGCGAGGCGGCTAGGCCCCGCGGCGACTTGATTCGGCGCCGCTTATTGGGCAGTGGCAAGCCATGAAGGCGCGCATCTTCCAGCGATCCAGGAACGCGATGCAGTCGGGCAAGGCCCGGGCCGGCGACTGGGTGCTGGAGTTCGAATCCGGACGGGCCAGGCGGCCCGACCCGCTGACCGGCTGGTCGGGCGGCGCGGAGACGCAGGAGCAGGTGCGCCTGACCTTCCCGACGCTCGAAGCCGCGCTCGCTTATGCGTCGGGCGAGGGGATCGACGTCCACGTCGTCCCGCCCGCGGAGCCGACGCTCAAGCTCCAGGCCTACGCCGACAATTTCCGGTAGGGTCCTGCGCCCTCTGTTCGTCATTCCAGCGAAAGCTGGAATCTCACTGAACCTTCAATCGGCCATGTCCTCCCACAAGTCCCGCCATTGCGGATTGGCGGCCTCGATCAGCTCGATCTTCCAGGCCCGCTTCCACGTCTTCAGCAGCTTCTCGCGCCGGATCGCGTCGTCGATCGAGTCGTGGCGCTCAGCCATGACAAGCCGTCGAGCTTGTATTTCCGACAGAATGACGAGCCTTCACCTGCGCGATGCTGGGCGACGCGCGCGGCCAAGTTGGCGGTGACGCCGATATAGAGGACGCCGCGCACATGGTTCGTCATGATGTAGGTCCAGCCGCCACGCATGCGCGAAAGTTAGCAAAGGCAAAGCGAGATTCCAGCTTTCGCTGGAATGACGGATGCGGTTGGTATGATGTGGGGGTGCATATGTCCCAGCTACCGTCATTCCAGCGCAAGCTGGAATCTCTTTGCCCTTTTTCGACGGCAATCAGCTGGGCAGCTCCCCGCCCAGGAACAGCAGCAGCTTGACGTCGATCGCACAGCCTTCGTCGCGCTTCCGCGCCACGAAAGCGGGTACCTCCCTTACCGCGACCCGGTGGACGACGATCTCCTCGCCCCCGACGCCGCCGCCGTCGCCGACCCGCTCCAGCCCTTCGGCGCGAAGCAAGGTGAAACCCTCCGAGGCCATGCCCGGCGAGCTATGGAAGCGGCCGAGATCGATCATCCGCGAGGCGCGGTAGCCTGTCTCCTCCTCGAGCTCGCGGATCGCGGCGGCCTCGGCCGCCTCGCCCTCCTGGTCGTCGCCGACCAGCCCGGCCGGAAGCTCGAGGCAGTTGCGGCCGAGCGGGACCCTATACTGCTCGACCAGGATGACATGGCCGTCGTCGACGGCGAGGATCACGGCGGCGCGGATGCCGCGGGTGCGCGAGACATATTCCCATCTGCCGCGTCTTTTGGCGGCGAGATACTTTCCTTCCCAGACGGTTTCTTCGGGCTCGTCCCCGCCGCGGCTCATAATTCGATGAGCCGGTCCGGCAGCTCGTTGGGATTGTCGAGCGTCGGCGGCAGGATCGGCGCCAGCACCGCGCCGACCTTCTCGACCGCCAGCGCCATGCCCCGCCCAGGCCGCCCCGCCCTGATCTCGTCGACCAGCGCGGCCATCGCCTCGCCCCAGACCTCGGCCCCGACCTGGTCGGCGATCGCCTTGTCGGCGACGATCTCGGCCCGGTGCTCGGCAAGGCTGACGTAGAGAAGGACGCCGGTCCGCCCGCGAGTCTTCAGCTCGCAGCCGGTGCGGAACAGTTCGATCGCCCGGCGGTGGACTCGGCGGCTCTTGGTCCGGCCCGGGGTCAGTTTTATCCTCAGCGGCATATAGGCCAGCGCATAGCGGACGACCAGGAAGACGAGCGCCATCTTCACGAACAGCAGGAGCATCACCGCGCCTCGGGTCAGCTCCGGGTTCCAGCCCAGGACGAGCCCGGCGCCCCAGTCGATCCAGCCTTGCGGCACGAAGGCGAGGCCGACGGGCACCAGCAGCATCGCCAGCACCGCATAATGGAGGCCGACGTCGTGATAGGCGTCGGAGCGGGCGGCAACGATAGTGACGATCTCGCCGTCGCTCTCGCGCTCGGCCTTGGCCACCGCCGCGGTAACGAGACCATGATCTTCCGGGCTCATCCGCATCACCATCCCCCCGAGGCGCCGCCGCCGCCGAACGAGCCGCCGCCGCCGGAGAAGCCGCCGCCGCCGCCCCAGCCGCCGCCGCCGCCGCTCCACGAGCTGCCGCCCCACGAGCTGCCACCGCCGCTGCCGAGGCCGGGCCCCCAGATCACCACCGGCCCGCGCCGCCCGCGGCGGCCGCGATATTTCTTTCCGCGCATGCCGCGAAACAACATCGGGATCAGGATGAAGCCGAGCACGACCAGCCAGAAGAGAAGCGGCAGGAAGGAGGCGCCGGAATCGCCGGCGCCCTCCTGCGCCGCCGCCAGCGCGCGCTGCTCGGCCGCCTCGGGCGGGGCCTGCAATTGCTCGATGATCGCGTCGGCGCCGGCCATGATGCCGGCCGCCGGGTTCTGCTCGCGAAAGCGCGGCGTGATCTGATCGCGGATGATCCGGCTCGACAGCGCGTCGGTCATCACGCCTTCGAGGCCGTAGCCGACCTCGATCCGGATCTTCCGCTCGGCCACTCCGATCAGCAGGATGACGCCGTTATTCGCCCCGCCTTGCCCGATCCCCCAGGCGCGGCCGAGCCCGAGCCCGAACTCCTCGACCGAATAGCCCTGCAGGTCCGGAAAGGTGGCGACGACGAGCTGGCGCGACGACGCCCGCTCCAGCGCCTCCAGCTTTTGCGTCAGCTCCGCCTCCTCGGCGGGCGTCAGCAGGTCGGCATTGTCGACCACCCGCCCGGTCAGCGGCGGGAAATTCTGCGCCAGCGCCGGCGCGGCGACGAGCAGGGCGAAGGCAAGCAGGATGCCCCTGATCATGGCTCGGCCCGCCTCACTCCCCCTCGCGCCCCTTATTGCCCGTTGCCGAAATCGACCGTCGGCGCCCGTTGCGCGGCCTGGTCGGCCTCATAAGGGGTCAGCGGCTGGGCGCCGTAGATGACTCGCGCGGCCATCACCGACGGGAAGGTGCGGATCGTCGTGTTGTAGCTCTGCACGGCCGCATTATAGTCGCGGCGGGCGACCTGGATGCGGTTCTCCGTGCCCTCGATCTGCGATTGCAGGTCGCGGAAATTCTCGTTGGTGCGAAGCTCGGGATAGGCCTCCTGCAGGCGCTGCAGCGAGAGGGTGAGCCGGCTCTGCGCTTCGGAGAAGCGGGCCATCGCGGCGGGATCGGTCAGCTGGTCGGGCGTCACCGTGATCCGGCTGGCGCTGGCCCGGGCCTCGGTCACCTCGCGAAGCACGCCCCGCTCCTGCGCCGCGGCGGCGCGGACGGTCGAGACCAGATTGGGGATGAGGTCGGCGCGGCGCTGATACTGGCTCTGGACGTCGGCCCATTTCGCCTTGGCGTTTTCCTCGGCGGTGGGGACGGCGTTGACGCCGCAGGTGGTGAGGCCGATCAGCAGGACTGCGAACAGTCCGACGGCGAGCAGGATGCGGTTGCGGCTCATGGGATTTTAACCCCTCCCTTCAAATTCGGCTGATGACGACGTAAGCATTCTCCTACGCCTCCGCAACGGGTGGGAGAGAAGACATGCTTGGTGAGTTCCGGGATTTCATCGCGCGGGGCAACGTCCTCGATCTCGCCGTCGCCGTCATCATCGGCGCGGCCTTCGCCACCATCGCCGCCTCGCTGACCGAGGACGTGATCATGCCGGTGGTCGGCGCCATTTTCGGCGGGCTCGATTTCTCGAGCTATTTCCTCCTGCTCGGGCCGGTGCCCGAGGGCTATGACGGCTCGGTGACCGATTATGCGGCCCTGAAGGCCGCCGGCGCGCCGGTGCTCGGCTGGGGGCAGTTCGTCACCGTTCTGATCAACTTCGTCATCCTCGCCTTCATCATCTTCCTTCTGATCAAGGCCGCGAACCGGATGATGCGCAGGCGGGAGGAAGCCCCGACGGAACCGGCGGCCGAGCCCACCGACGTGGCGCTGTTGCGCGAGATCCGGGACGAGCTTCGCAGGAAGCCCTGATCGTCATCCCGGCGCAGGCCGGGATCGCAGGTCAAGAAGTCGCGGCGTGTCTCCCCGGGACCCCGGCTTCCGCCGGGGTGACGGCCTGTTGGGGCCGTCACTTCACATTAAGGCGCCATTGCCTATATAGGGAGCGCCGGTTTCGGCCGGCTATGGCGATAAATCGTGTCGTGTCATAGGCACAGCGGACCCGGGGGCAGTACCCGGCGGCTCCACCAGCTGAACCGCACGGCCAGCCCGCATGAAGCGTGCCGGCCGAGCGGCTCAGCTAGAGGGGCCGAACCAGGATCGACGTGTGTTGAAAAGCGGCGCTTTCGCCCGGCAGGAGACCACCGTGACGGCTCAAAACACAAGTGCCAACGATAACGAGGCGCTCGCAATTGCCGCGTAACAAGGTCCTCACGGACTGAGTTACTAGGACAAAAGCGCGGTTCGGGCCGCACCGGGCAACAGAAGCGGATTCCAGCGGTACGGGGGACACCGGGCAACAGAAGTCCCCCACTGACCCTTCCGATCATGCCAGCCCAAATCCGTCATTCCAGCGGAATGAATGGGCGCCCCGTCCCCCGGACGGGGCTTAGGGGTCCCATTCATGGAATCTCCCTGCCCCTTGGAGGCGCGGAGAAAGAAAAGTGGGATTCCAGCTTTCGCTGGAATGACGGAACTCGCTAAATGCGCAGCGATTGATGTTTCCGAATCCAGTGGAGGACATTCGATGAAGACCCGCATCGCCTTGCTCGCCGCCCTCGCCGCGACCCTCGCCGCCTGCACCACGCAGGAGGAGCAATCGGTCGCCAACCAGTTCGAGCAGACCGAGAACGCCATCCGCAACACCGCCGAGACGATCGAATCCAATACCGAGAATGCGATCCGGGCCACCGAGAACGCGCTCGACGCCGACGCGATCGAGAACCGCATCGACGCCATCGACGTCGTCCCAAGCGAGAACAAGGCCGGCAACGGGCAATAGCCCGAAATGCCGAGCGCAGCGCTGCCGACGCGAAGCGTCGCCGGAGCAGCGCGCAGAGCCATTTCGGGCTCGGCCAGCCTGCCGCGAAGCGGACGGGACTGACGTCACGAATTCAGTTCGTGACGGCGCACTTGGCTACGCCCGCGCCCCCTGTCCCCAGTCGCGCCGCGCCGCATAACCGCGCCGAATCTCGGCCCGCTCCGCCTCGTCCATCTCGCGCCAGCTTTCGATCGCCTCGATCTTCCTCAGGATGCTGTCGTGCACCTCCTCCAGCCGGCGCGGCCGCCGCCACCTCCCGGGCCTGCGCCCGATCCCCCTCACCTCGTTCTTGTGCATGTGGAGGACGTGGATCGCCTGCTCGACGGTCATCGGCGGCATGTCGATCTCGGGCGGTATCTCGGACCGCGAGAAGAGGTTCTCGGCATGCTCGGCCAGCGCTCCCTCGATCCGCACATAGCCGGTCCAGACCGCCCCGGCCCAGCGCTCGGCGAAGCGCGGCCAGCGCTCGCGATGCTGATAGGCGGAGGCTTGCGTGAGCCCCACTTCGGCGCACGCCGCCTTGACATTACAGGTGGCGGAAAGCGTCTGGAGGAACCGGTCCTCCCCGCGCGGCGTCCACTGCTTCAGCCGCGCGCGGGCGATCTGAGTGCGCCGCCCGTTGGTGCCCTTGACGACCAGCTCCTCCCCGTCGAGATGCCCCCATCCGGAAGGCGGCTTGCGCGCCTCGGCGTGGGAAAGGCAGGCCCTGGCCTCGGCGACCGCCGCGGCGACATCGGCCTTGAATTGGGGATCGGTCGACCGGTGCAGCTGCACCCATGCCCGCGACACCTTCGCCCTCTCGGCGGCGATGGTCTGGTTGCCGGTTTCACGAACCGCCTTGAGGAAGGCGGCCCTTCGCGCAGGGCTGATCTTGGCCGACATGGCGAATCGCTCCTTGGTTTGGAACTAAGGAAGATCATATATGAAACAAAGGCGGTAGGAAGCAATTCGTTACACGGGCGCAAACGCTACCGGCTCGGAAATCGTCACCCCGGACTTGATCCGGGGTCCATCTGGACGCCATCTCTTTGTGCATGGACATGCGCAAGCTCGTCGGCCGCAACGCCGCCCGCCTCCGCGCGGCGGCGGGCCGGACCCAGGAGCAGCTCGCCGAGCGGTCCGGCTTCAGCCAGCAATATATCAGCAAACTGGAGCAGGGCCGGCGCAACCCGACCGTGGTGATGCTCTATGAGCTGGCCGAGGCGTTAGGCGTGAGCCACGTTGAGTTGGTGCGGCCGGATTGAGCGCTGAAAACACCGGTGATAGCTACGTGAGCGGAGGGACCCGACAACCTATCGAGCTAGCTACAAGATTGATGCCGAGCCCGAGTCCCTTTCCGGAGAGACGCTAGCTTGAGAAACTCTGTCGGCTCACCATCTTAGCAGGGCAGTTTCAGGGATTCCGTGGCCTTATGTCACTCAGCTATGATCGCTCCACCGCCGGCCGTATCACGAAGGAGATCAGCGATCTTCGCGTCAAGGAGGCCGCGGAGATCAAAAAGGAAGCTGACGCAACGAGAAGGATGAACGCGGCACAGACTTCTGCCTCGCGCGCGAGCAGCCTTTCAAGTGCATCATCCTATCTGAGTGCAGCGGCGCGGGAGGCAAAAAACATCGAGGCGGCACAAGATCGACGCGCTCGCTATTCGGCTGATGTGGCTCGCAAGACGCAGGAGCTTAGCAGAGCTCAGGATCGGATCGCGAAGGCCGAGGAGGCGGAACGAAAAGCGGCGGCAGCGGCTGACGCCAAACGGCGGAAGGACGACGATAGGGCCCGCAGGGACTTGGCGGCGGCCAACGATAGGCTGCGTCGTGATTATGAGGCGCGGGTGGGAAATTTGGAGGCCCAGCTCGTGGCCCAGATCGAGGCCCAAGCATCAGGTACTGCTCCGTTCGAGGTAACTGCGGCTGAAGGTGAGCAGCAGCCATATGACTTTTTCATCTCCCATGCCTGGGCAGACAAGGCTGATTTTGTGGATGGTTTCGTAAAGAAAGCCGAGGCGGCGGGACTCCGCGTCTGGTATGATCGCTTTGCGCTCCAATGGGGTCATCCGATCCGGCAGAAGATCGATGAAGGTCTTCGAAACTCTTATTTCGGTGTCGTAGTGCTATCGCCCAATTTCTTCGAGCGCCCATGGCCTAACTATGAACTGGACGGTATTCTACAACGTGACCTTTCAGGGAATGGCCGCCTTTTGCCGATATGGCATCGTCTGACGCAGGACGACGTTGAGAAGCACGCGCCATCGTTGGCTGGGCGCCTAGCCCTTAGTACGGCCTCCTCTACCACCGACGCGATCGTCCAGGAGCTGATCGCCGTCCGAGACCGGTTCAAAGGCGCGATGCAGCAACTGGATCAAGCATCGGAGAGGGTTACGTAACTGTCCCCGACGGCGCTCAAGCCGCCGCCGGCTTCGCCGCCAGCTTCACCCCGAGCGCCTTCATGATGGCGACGATGGTGGCGAAGGAAGGATTGCCGTCCTCGCCCAGCGCCTTGTAGAGCCCGGCCCGGGTTATTCCCGCCGCCTTGGCAAGCTCGGCCATGCCCTTGGCGCGGGCGACATGGCGGAGCGCGTCGCGCATTTCGTCCGCGTCGCCTTCCTCGAAGACCGCGTCCAGATAGGCCGCGACCGCCGAGTCGCTCTCCAGAAACTCGGTGACGTCCCAGCGCGTCGTTTCAAGCGTCATTGCCCAGTTCCTTCGCCATCGCCCTGGCCGCGCGAATGTCGGCCGCCTGGCTGGATTTGTCGCCGCCGCACAAGAGGATCACCAGCCGCTCGCCCTGTTGCGCCAGATAGAGGCGATAGCCCGCCCCATAATGGATGCGCATTTCGCTCACGCCGTCGCCCAGGGCCTTCACGTCGCCCAGGTTGCCGGCCTGAGCCCGCTCGATCCGCCGCACGATATGGGCCTGCGCCCGGATGTCGCGCAGCCTCGCGAACCATCTCGAGAACGCCGCCGTCTGGCGCACCTCTATCATCGCACCACGTAAGCAAGACATCCGCCGATGTCAACTATAGGATACACACTTGTAGCTCAAACCGGGGAACGCAGAGGAGTCCCGCAATCGCTCGTGGGTCTCTGCGTTTCAGTCCCTGCCGCCACCGCCCGGGAGGTCATGGCAACTATCGGCGCTGCTCGGCGATCGCCATTGCCGCCATGACCAGCTCGACAGGCACCTCGCGGGAGAAGGTGTTGACGGTGGCGGTCCCCTGGTCCGGCACGCTCACGTCGAAGAGCACGTCCCCCTGCCCGTCCAGCACCTCCAGCCGGATGCCGGCGAAGGCAACGTCCGACGCCCATTGATAGTCGAAATCCAGACCGTCGGCCCTCAGCGTCCCCATGCCGCCAGCCTAGCCGTCCCTGGCCTTGTCCGCCATGGGCCAAGCGCCGGCCTTTCAGCATCGCCTCCCTGGGCGCGCCAAAAAAAGGCCCCGCATCGGGACCCCATCAAAGTAGTACTTTGATGGGACCCATCTGGCGGGGCCTTCCTAACCAAGCGTCACCCCGGCGAAGGCCGGGGTCCAGTCCTCTTGGCGAAGCCTGGATACCGGCCTTCGCCGGTATGACGAGACGTTTTTCAGTCGTCATCCCGCGTCAAAAACGCCGGTGCGAATTCGGGCGCGGGGCCGTCGTCGCGTTCCGGGCGCGGACCGCGCTCGGGGCGGTCGCCGCGGGGAGCGCCGTCGCCGCCGCCTTCGCGGCGGGGGCCGCGGTCACGGTCGCGGCCGCCACCGCCGTCGCGACGAGGCCCACGGCCACGGTCGCCGCCGCCGCCGTCCCTGCGGGGACCGCGATCGCGGTCGCCCCTCGGCCCGCGGTCGCCGCCTTCGCGGGCTTCGCGCGGCGGCCGCGTGTCGGGCAGCTCCTCGCCGGTTTCCTGGTCGACGACCCGCATCGACAAACGCACCTTGCCGCGCGGATCGATCTCGAGGACCTTGACCTTGACCTCCTGGCCTTCGGCGAGCGCGTCGCGGACGTTCTCGACCCGCTCGGCCTTGATCTCGGAGACGTGGACGAGGCCGTCCTTGCCGCCCATGAAGTTCACGAACGCGCCGAAATCGACGATGTTGACGACCTTGCCTTCGTAGATCTTGCCGACTTCCGCCTCCTCGACGATGCCGGCGATCCATTTGCGGGCCGCCTCGATCTGCGACAGGTCGGACGACGAGATCTTGATCACGCCCTCGTCGTCGATGTCGACCTTGGCGCCGGTCTCGGCGACGATCTCGCGGATCACCTTGCCGCCGGTGCCGATCACGTCGCGGATCTTCGCCTTGTCGATCTGCATCGTCTCGATCCTGGGCGCGTGGGCCGACAGCTCCTCGCGGGTATGGTCGAGCGCCTTGGCCATCTCGCCCAATATGTGGGCGCGGCCCTCATTGGCCTGGGCCAGAGCGGTGCGCATGATCTCCTCCGTGATTCCGGCGATCTTGATGTCCATCTGCAGCGAGGTGATGCCGACGCTGGTGCCGGCGACCTTGAAGTCCATGTCGCCGAGATGGTCCTCGTCGCCGAGGATGTCGCTCAAGACCGCGAAATCCTTGCCTTCGAGGATCAGGCCCATGGCGATTCCGGAGACCGGCCGCGCCAGCGGCACGCCCGCGTCCATCATGGAGAGCGAGCCGCCGCAGACCGTCGCCATCGACGACGAGCCGTTCGACTCGGTGATGTCGGAGAGGACCCGGATCGTATAGGGAAAGTCCTCGTGGCTCGGCAGGACGCCCTTGAGGGCGCGCCACGCGAGCTTGCCGTGGCCGACGTCGCGCCGCGACGGAGCGCCGAAGCGGCCGACTTCGCCGACCGAATAAGGCGGGAAGTTGTAGTGAAGCATGAAGCGCTCGTAGGAGAGGCCGGTCAGGCCGTCGATCATCTGCTCGCTGTCCTTGGTGCCGAGCGTCGTCGTGCAGATCGCCTGGGTCTCGCCGCGGGTGAACAGGGCCGAGCCGTGGGTGCGCGGCAGCAAGCCGACGATCGCCTCGATCGGGCGCACCGTCCTGGTGTCGCGGCCGTCGATTCGGCGGCCGGTCTTCAGGATCGCGCCGCGGACGATATCGGCCTCGAGCTTCTTCACCAGCTTGAGGCTCGCCAGATATTCCTCGGGATTGTCGTGCTTGATCTCCTCGAAGGCTTCGCGCGCCTTGGTGCGGGCGTCGGCGATGGCGTTCTGGCGCTCGGCCTTGTTGGTCAGCTTGTAGGCCGCCTCGAGGTCCTTGCCGATGATCGACTTGAGCTTGGCCTTGACCGCGGACGTGTCGAGAGCTTGCGGCAGCTCCCACGGGTCCTTGGCGGCCTTCTCGGCGAGCTTGATGATCGCCTCGATCACCTTCTGGAGCTCGCGGTGCGCGAACATGACGGCGCCGAGCATGATCTCCTCGGACAGCTCCTTGGCCTCCGATTCGACCATCATCACCGCGTCGTGGGTGCCGGCGACGACGAGGTCGAGCTGGCCCTCCTTCACCTGGTCCATCGACGGGTTCAATTGATACTCGCCGTCCTTATAGCCGACTCGGGCGGCGGCGATCGGGCCCATGAAGGGAACGCCCGAAATGGTCAAAGCGGCCGAGGCGGCGATCATCGCGAGGACGTCGCTCTCGGTCTCGCCGTCATAGCTCAGCACTTGGGCTATGACATTAATTTCATTCGCAAAACCGTCGGGGAACAACGGCCGGATCGGACGGTCGATCAGGCGGCTGGTCAGTGTCTCCTTTTCGGTGGCGCCGCGCTCGCGCTTGAAGAAGCCGCCCGGGATGCGCCCGGCGGCCGAGAATTTCTCCTGATAGTGGACGGTCAGCGGGAAGAAGTCCTGCCCTTCCTTGACCGAGCGCGCGGCGGTCACCGCGCACAAAACCACGGTTTCGCCGTAGGTCGCGAGCACCGCGCCGTCGGCCTGGCGGGCAACGCGGCCCGTTTCGAGCGTGAGCGTCTTGCCGCCCCACTCGATTTCAACTTTCTTCATGTCGAACATCTGTTTTCCTTACGATCCCCGCGGCCATATGCGGCGGGGGCCTCATGTGCGGGCGCTGTGGCCCGGCTTGCTGGACCCATATGGTCCGTCCCGGGGCCCGCCGAATTGCGGGCGCCCGATATGCGAAGCGGCCCGCGAAGGGCCGCCTCGAAATTATTTGCGAAGGCCGAGCTTCGCGATCAGCGCGGCGTAGCGCGCATTGTCCTCGCGTTTCAGATAATCGAGCAGCGAGCGGCGCTTGTTGACCAGCATCAAGAGGCCGCGCCGCGAATGATTATCCTTGGCGTGGGTCTTGAAATGCTCGGTCAAATTGACGATCCGCTCGGTCAGGATCGCGACCTGCACTTCGGGCGAACCGGTATCGCCCTTGCTCTGGGCGTTGTCCTTGATGATCTTCTGCTTGCGCTCGGCGGTTACCGACATCGTCAAATCCTTTCGAATCACAGGTTGAAGCCGCGCACCACGCGAAGTTCCCCTTCGCTGAGATCCACGAGCGCGACCGGTACGTCTTGGTCGGTCGCAAGGTGGAGCCCCGGCTGTGCGGCGATCCCGATCAGCTTCCGCCCCTGGCGGAGCGCCCCTGCCTGATCGGGGGAGACGGGTAGAGCCGGGATGTCGTCCAGCCCCGCCGTCAGCGGCAGGAGGTGTTGTTCAAGGGTGCGGCCCTTAGCGGCTTCGTCCAATTTGTCCAGCGAAATCGCCCGATCGAGGGTGAACGGACCGGCCTTCACCCGCCGCAACATGGTGACGTGCCCCGCCGTATCGAGCGCGCGGGCGATGTCGCGGGCGAGGCTGCGGATATAGGTGCCCTTTGAGACCCGGGCGACCAGGGTGATTTCCCGCACCGTTCGCCCTGAGCTTGTCGAAGGGCTGTCCTTTTCTCCTGCAGAGGAGGTGAAGGAAGGGGCTTCGACAGGCTCAGCCCGAACGGAGAGGGAGTGGATGACAACCCGCCGGCTGCGAAGGGCCACCGCTTCCCCCGCCCGCGCCAGATCGTAGGCCCGCTTTCCCGCCACCTTCAGCGCCGAATAAGCCGGTGGCACCTGCTCGATCGGCCCGGTGAAGCGCGGCAGGACCGCCTCGATCTCGGCGGCCGTGGGGCGTTTGTCCGCGGTCTCGACGACAATCCCTTCGGCGTCGAGCGTATCGGTCTCCGCCCCGAACCCGATGGTGAATTCGTAGACCTTGTCGGCGTCGAGCATCCGCCCGGAAAGCTTGGTCGCCTCGCCGAGCGCCACCGGCAGCACCCCGCTCGCCAGCGGATCGAGCGTGCCGCCATGTCCCACCTTGACCTTCGGATAGCCGCCTTCGCGAAGCGCGCGCTTCACCGCGCCGACGACTTGCGTCGAGCCCGGGCCCACGGGTTTGTCGATGATGAGCCAGCCATGCACCGGCCGCGCTTAGCGGCGGGGTGTCGCCCTGTCAGCCTTGGCGGGGCGCGTTTGGGGGGCGAGCGCCGGCTGGGACGCCGCTTGCGGCAACTGGACCTGGCCGGTGGCGATGAGCGCGAACGCGGTGAACAAAGGACTGATCATGAAAACCTCCCCGAGCCTCAGGAGGATATGGGGATGGGCTTTTCGGGTTCAATGCGCTCGGCGGCGCGGGCGATCGCGAAGCGCAGCTGCTCGCCCTCCACCTCGGCGATCCGCTCCATGAAATGGCGGCGGCAGAGCGAGATGTAGCGGTCGTTGCCGCCGATTTCGATCGATGCGCCCTGGCTGACCGCCCGCCCGTCCGCGTCGACGCGAAGGTTCATCGTCGCCTTGCGTCCGCACTCGCAGACCGCCTTCAATTCGACCAGGGTGTCGGCGAGCGCGAGCAGGTGGGCGCTGCCCTCGAACAGATTGGCCTGGAAGTCGGTGCGGAGACCATAGGCGAGCACCGGGATGTCGAGCTCGTCGCAGATCGAGGCGAGCTGGACGACCTGGGCGCGGGTCAGGAACTGCGCTTCGTCGATCAGGATGCAATGGAGCTTGCGCTTCTTCAGCTCGTCCTCGACCTCGGCGCGGATATCCGTCTGCGCATTGTAAAGCTTGCCGCCGATCTGCAGGCCGATGCGCGAGGCAATCACGCCCTGCGCCACGCGGTCGTCGAGCGCGGCGGTGTAGAGCATGGTCTGCATGCCCCGCTCGCGATAGTTGAAATCCGCCTGGAGCAGCGTCGTCGACTTGCCCGCGTTCATCGAGGCGTAGTAGAAATAGAGCTTGGCCATGGCCGCACTTTAGCGCCGCCGCGCGCCGCGCCTAGCGGCTAATCCGCCCGCCATTCGCTGGCCAGGATCGAGAACAGCACGGTATCGCGGACATGGCCGGTCCAGGTGATCCGGTCCGCGCGCAGTACGCCCTCGCGCACCGCGCCGATCTTCGCCAAGGCGGCCTGGCTGCGGCCGTTGCGCGCGTCGACGCGGAACTCGACCCGGCGGAAGCCGCAGCCGAAGGCGCGGGCCAGCATCAGGTCCTTGATGCGCTCGTTGAACCCCGTCCCCCGCATCGCCGGCACGTAATAGGTGCTGCCGATCTCAAGTACGCCGCGCTCTTCATCGATGCCCATATAGCTGCTCATGCCGGCCAGCCTGCCGCCGGAGAACAAGGCGAACGACCGCCAGTCCGACTTGGCCAGCATGAGATCGAAATTAGCGTCGAAATGATCGGGACCGTAGGAGGTCGAATATATCGTCCAGATCTCGCGATCCTCGGCGCAGGCCGCCTTGAGCGCCACGCGGTGCGTCTCGGCAAGCGGCTCGAGACGGGCGTCGCCGCCGGCCATCCTCTCGCCGAGCTTCACGCCTCCTCGTCGCCTCCCAGATCGGGAGCGACCTTGGGCGAGCGCAGCAGCTTGTCGATATGGCTGCCTTCGTCGAAGCTCTCGTCGAGGAGGAATTTGAGCTTCGCGGCATATTTGGTGTTCACCCGCCGCGCGGCCTCGCTCTGCAGATAGGCGGTGTTGGTCCTGAGCGCCTTGAGCACGGCTTCGGCATTGGCGCCCAGCAAGGGAATAACGAACACGGTCGCGTGGCGCAGGTCGGGCGACATCCGCACTTCGGTCACGGACACCATGTGGCTGGCCAGCGTCTCGTCATGGACGTCGCCGCGCATCAGGATCGCGCTCAGCGCATGGCGCACCTGCTCGCCGACACGGAGCAGGCGGACGGAGCGGCCTTCGGGGGTTTCGGTTTGGCGTGCCATCAAGTCCTCATGACCCCGGCCGTTGCCGGGGTAACGCCAAATATCACAGCGTCCGCTCGCGCTCCTCGACCTCGTAGGTTTCGAGGAAGTCGCCGGGCTTGATGTCGGTATGGCCTTCGAAGGTGACGCCGCATTCGAGGCCGGCGCGGACCTCGGCGACGTCGTCCTTGAAGCGCCGGAGCGAGGCGATCGAGCCGTTGTAGACGATGACGTCCTCGCGGGTGATGCGCGCTCTCAGCGCCTTGCGGATGAAGCCTTCGGTGACCAGCAGCCCCGCCGCCTTGCCGTGCTTGCCGGCCGAGAAGACCTCGCGGACCTCGGCGCGGCCGACGATATTCTCGATCATCAGCGGGCCGAGCTCGCCGGCCATGGCCGCCCGCACCGCGTCGGTGAGGTCGTAGATCACGTCGTAATATTGCATTGCGACCTGGTCGCGCTCGGCAATCTCGCGCGCCTTGGCGTTGGGGCGGACGTTGAAGCCGATGATTGGCGCGCCCGAGGCCTTGGCCAGGGTGACGTCGCTTTCGGTGATGCCGCCGACGCCGGCGTGGAGCACCCGCGCCTTGATGTCCTCGTTGGAGATCTTGTTGACGGCGCTGACGATCGCCTCGACGGACCCCTGGACGTCGCCCTTGATGACGAGCGGGAACTCGATCGCCTGCTTCTCCTTCAGCGCGGAGAACATGGTGTCGAGGCTGGCCGGGCCGGAGCTGGTCCGCTGCCGGTCGAGCACGCTCTGCCGGTAGGACGCGACCTCGCGGGCGCGCGCCTCGTTCTCGACGACGCTCAATGTGTCGCCCGCGGACGGCACGCCCGACAGGCCGAGCACCTCGACCGGCAGGCTCGGCCCGGCTTCCTTCACCTGGCGGCCCTTGTCGTCGATCATCGCGCGGACCTTGCCGGAGATCGGGCCCGCCACGAAGATGTCGCCGACGCGCAGCGTGCCGCGTTGGACGAGGACGGTGGCGAGCGGGCCGCGGCCCTTGTCTAGCTTGGCCTCGACCACCGCGCCTTCGGCCGGCCGGTCGGGATTGGCCTTGAGCTCGAGCAGTTCGGCCTGGAGCGCGATCGCTTCCAGAAGCTTGTCGAGGTTGGTTTTCTTCAGGGCGGAGACCTCGACGTCCTGCACCTCGCCGGACATGGCTTCGACCATGATCTCGTGCTGGAGCAGCTCCTCGCGGACCTTCTGGGCATTGGCGCCCGGCTTGTCGATCTTGTTGATCGCGACGATCATCGGCACGCCGGCCGCCTTGGTGTGGTTGATCGCCTCGATCGTCTGCGGCTTGAGGCCGTCATCGGCCGCCACCACCAGGATGACGATATCGGTGACGTTGGCGCCGCGGGCGCGCATCTCGGTGAACGCCTCGTGGCCCGGCGTGTCGAGGAAGGTGATCTTCGACTTGTCGGGAAGCGCGACCTGATAGGCGCCGATATGCTGGGTGATGCCGCCGGCCTCGCCGGAGACGACGTCGGCGCCGCGGATCGCATCAAGCAGGCTCGTCTTGCCATGATCGACATGGCCCATGATGGTGACCACCGGCGGTCGCGGCTGCAGCGTTCCTTCCTCGTCGACATCGGCTTCCGTCTGGATGTCGATGTCCGATTCGCTGACCCGCTTGATATTGTGGCCGAACTCGGTGACGAGCAATTCGGCCGTGTCCTGGTCGATCACCTGGTTGACGGTGACGACCACGCCCATCTTGAACAGCGCCTTGACCAGGTCTGCGGCTCGCTCGGCCATACGGTTGGCAAGCTCGCCGACCGTGAGCCCTTCCGGCACCACGACGTCGCGGACCTGCTTGGCCGAGGGGCCGGCCTGCTGGTGGGCGCGCCGCTCCTTCTCGCGCGAGCGCTTCAGCGCGGCCAGCGACCGCGCGCGGGCGTCGCCATCCTCGCCGAGGGCGCGCGAGACGGTGAGCTTGCCGCGCTCGCGGCGATGCTCGTCGCGGCCGCGGGTCGGGCGGGCCGGCTCGGGGCGCTTGGCCGGCGCGTGGCCGTGCTTGGGCCTAGCGTGGCCGGGGCGGCGTTCCTCGTCCTCGTCGGCGGCGGGCTGCGGCGCGGCGGCGGCGGGCTCGGCCTGCGGCTCGGCGGCGCGGCGGGCCTCTTCCTCGGCGGCGAGGCGCCCGGCCTCCGCGGCCTCTTCCTCGGCCTTCTTATTCTCTTCGGCGCGGCGCTTCTCGTCCTCGGTCTGGGCCTTGGCCTGCTGCTCCTCGCGGCGGCGGGCCTCCTCGAGCGAGGACAGGCGCGCCCCCTCGGCCTCGCGCAGCAATTTCTCCTGCAATTCCTTGCGGGTCGCCGCGGAATCGGCGGGGCGCGCGGCCGGCTTGGGCGCGGGCGCCGGCTCGGGCGCTCGGGCGACAGGCGCGGCGGGCGCGACCGGCTCCGGCTTCGGCGCCTCAACCTCGCCAGGACGGCCGAGGATGCGGCGCTTCTTCACCTCCACGACGACGGTGTTCGACCGGCCGTGGCTGAAGCTCTGCTTCACCTTGCCCGTCTCGACCGTGCGCTTGAGGCCCAGCGGCGCGCGCGTGCCCAACTTCGGCTTGTCAGTCGTCTCGCTCACTCAAAATCCTTCATTTCACATCAACAGCCGAAGCGCCCGGCGTTTCCGCCGTCGCGGCGCTTAGCCCATCCTCACGTCCGATAAAAGCGCGCCACCGTCCGAGCGCGTGGCCGACACGCGCCGCCGCAGCCCGATCGATGATGGCGGCATGTACCACATTTTCGCGGCCCAGCGCCAATGACAATATGGCCCTTCCGGCCGGCAAAACCAGACCTTGCGCGCCGCTTCCCGCCGCGTCCCGGCCGACCCGCCAGGCCTGGTCGAGCTTGCGTCGCCCCTCCTCGCTCGCATCGGCGGCGTGGATGAGAAGCGCGACGGCGCCGCGCCGCGCGGCGGTCTCTATCTTCTCGCTGCCGAGAATGAGGTTGCCGGCGCGCGCCTCGAGGCCGAGCCGGTCCAATGCCGCCTGGCGCAGGGCCGCCTCGATCTTCTCGCCGAGGTCGTCGGGAACGGCGACGTCGCCGGTCTTGAACGCGCGGGCGAGCGCCCCGCGAAGTTTGCCTTTGGCCTGCGCCGCCTCGAGCGTCGCCCGGTCGACGCCGATCCAGGCGCCGCGCCCCGGCGCCCGCGCCCGCACGTCGGGCGCGACCTGGCCGTCGGGGCCGAGGGCGAGGCGGACCAGCGCGTCCCGGGCGGCATGCGCGCCGCTCAGGATGCATTTCCGCTCGGGCGTGTGGCTTCCGCCTAGCCGATCATTGGGGAGTTTCCGCAACCGCGTCCTCCCCGTCATCCGCCTTGCCGTCCTCGTCCTCGAACCAATGGGCGCGGGCGGCCATGATGATCTCGTTGCCCTGCTCGTCGGTCAGGCCGTATTCGGCGAGCAAGCCGCCCTTGTCCTCGGGCCGGTTGCTCTCGCGCTGGCGGCGCTGCTCGGGCCGCTTCTTCTGGACCAGCTCGTCGGTGGCGAGGTCGGCGAGGTCGTCCAGAGTCCTGATCCCGGCCTTGCCGAGCGTGACCAGCATGGCCTCGGTGAGATAGGGCATTTCGGCGAGCGAGTCCTCGACCCCCATCGTCCGGCGCTCCTCGCGCGCCGCTTCCTCCTGGCGCTGGAGCGCCTCGGCGGCGCGGCTCTGCAGCTCGGTGGCGAGCTCGTCGTCGAAGCCCTCGATTCCGCTCAATTCGTCGAGCTCGACATAGGCGACCTCCTCGAGCGCGCCGAAACCCTCGGCGACGAGCAGCTGGGCGAGCGTCTCGTCGACGTTGAGCTCTTTCTGGAACAATTCCGAGCGTTCGACGAACTCGCGCTGGCGCTTCTCGCTGGCGTCGGCCTCGGTCATGATGTCGATCGCCGAGCCGGTCAGCTGGCTGGCCAGCCGCACGTTCTGGCCGCGGCGGCCGATGGCGAGCGAGAGCTGGTCGTCGGGCACCACCACCTCGATCCGGCTCTCCTCCTCGTCGATGACGACTCGGGCGACGGTCGCCGGCTGCAGGCCGTTGACGACGAAGGTGGCGAGGTCCTCGGACCAGGGGATGATGTCGATCTTCTCGCCCTGCAGCTCCTGGACGACGGCCTGCACCCGCGAACCCTTCATGCCGACGCAGGCGCCGACCGGGTCGATCGACGAATCGTGGCTGATCACGCCGATCTTGGCGCGGCTGCCGGGATCGCGGGCGGCGGCCTTGATTTCGATGATGCCGTCGTAAATCTCGGGCACTTCCTGCGCGAACAGCTTCTTCATGAAGTCGGGATGGGCGCGGGAGAGGAAGATCTGCGGGCCCCTGTTCTCGCGGCGGACGTTGAGGATCAGGCTGCGCGTGCGGTCGCCGACTCGGACGACCTCGCGCGGGATCTGCTGGTCGCGGCGGATGACGCCCTCGGCGCGGCCCAGATCGACGACGACGTGGCCGAACTCGACGCGCTTGACGACGCCGGTGATGATCTCGCCGGCGCGCTCCTTGAACTCCTCATATTGGCGCTCGCGCTCGGCGTCGCGGACCTTCTGGAAGATGACCTGCTTGGCGGCCTGGGCGGCGATCCGGCCGAACTCGATCGGCGGCAGCGGATCGACGATATAGTCGCCGAGCACGGCGCCGGGCTGCAGCTTCTGAGCATCCTCGAGGCTGACCTGCTTGAAATAATCCTCGACCTCCCCGACGACCTCGACGACGCGCCACAGGCGCAGGTCGCCGGACGTGGGGTCGAGCTTGGCGCGGATCTCGTTCTCGGCGCCGTAGCGGGCGCGGGCGGCGCGCTGGATGGCGTCCTCCATCGCCTCGATGACGATCATCCGGTCGATCAATTTCTCGCGCGCGACGGCGTCGGCGATCGCGATCAGCTCGGCCCGGTTGGCGGAGACGGCGCCCGGGGGGGCGGTGGCTTCGGTGGCCATGATGTTAATCCTGTCCTTCTTCCTGTTCGATTTCTTCGATCTCGGCCCCGTCCGCCGAAAGCGGTGCGGTCGCCTTGATCAGCCGGTCGGTCATCAGCAATTTGGCGTTGCGGATCGCCGAAAAGCTTATGCGTGTTTCGCCGAGCCCCTTCACGTCGATCCGGACATCCTCGCCGTCAACGCCGATGAGGTCGCCGGAGAGCTGCTTGCGGCCTTCATAGGGTTCATGCGGGTGGATCCGCGCTTCGTGGCCTTTCCAGTCGTCATAATCCTTGAGCCGGGTCAGCGGCCGGTCGATCCCGGGCGAGCTCACCTCGAGCCGATAGCCCTCCTCGATCGGATCGGCCTCGTCGAGCAGGTCCGAGAGCCGCCGCGACAGCCGCGCGCAATCGTCGAGCGTCAGCTGCCGCGTATCGGGCCGCTCGGCCATCACCTGCAACGTCGGATCGGAGGTCCCGCCGATCATCTTGACGCGCACGAGCGAGAGCCCCTCGGCCTGCGCCTCGGGCTCGATCAATCTGGTCAGTGCGGCGATGTCCGCCATTCAATCTCCTTGAAGCGGCCCGCTGCTTTTCCGCTCATCCTGAGTAGGGACTGAGCCTGGCGAAGGCCCGTATCGAAGGACCGTTCGGATCAGCTGCGTCCTTCGATACGCCGGTGCCCCCGGATCAAGTCCGGGGTCACCGGCTACTCAGGATGAGCGGGGGCGTGATCGCAACCGCTCGAAAACAAATCCCTCCGGCGCCGGCCCCGTCCCCGGGACCAGCCTCAACGTCTTGACGATGTCGAGGAAGGTGAGCGGTATATAGGTGGCGGAGAGCGCGCGAGCAAGCGGGGATTGGCAGCGTCTGTTATGGGTCGATAGCGGCCGCGGCCGGCAGTTACATTTTGGCGGCAGGACCGGGCAATTGCCCCAATCGGCGTCCGGCGGGTTAAGGGAAGAAGGATGGACTTCGACGACCAGCTCCGCGGCTATTTCGGAACCACCGATCTCGCCGCATTGCCTTCCGAGGCGCTCGCCGCCGGCATCGAGCGGATGCACGTCAATCTGGGGCTGGAGAAGGACCGGAGCCGGCGCTTCGCCCTGTGGGCGCTGATGCATATCCTCGGCGCCGCGCCGGACCTCGACGTCGCGTTCAAGGACGAGGCGGATCGTGAGGCCGCGCGCAATTTCATGGATCTCGCCGAGCGTTCGGACAACTCATAAGCGTCATCTTCGTCGCAAAATCCTGCCGCCTTCGTCGCAAGCCGGGCGCTTTTCTGAGCGCCGGGCATCAAGGGCGCCGCCGCACCCTTTCAGGAGACGACGAATGAGCCTTTCCCTCGCCGAGCCGCGCCCAATTCTCGAAGCCGACCCTTCCCCCGCCCGGATCCTCGAGATCGGCATGGGCTTCTGGGCGTCGAAGACCCTGCTGAGCGCGGTCGAGCTTGGGCTGTTCACCGAACTGGCGGCCGGCCCGAAGACGGCGGCGGAGCTGGAGCAGGCGCTCAGCCTGCATCCCCGCGCGACCTACGACTTCCTCGACGCTTTGGTCGCGCTCGGCCTGCTCGCCCGGCGCGGCGATGGCGCCGACGGGCGCTATATGAACACGCCCGCCACCGCCCTCTATCTCGACAGGATGAGCCCGCGTTACGTCGGCGGCCTGCTCGAAATGGCGAACAGCCGCCTCTATCCCTTCTGGGCGGATCTCACCCCGGCGCTCCGCACCGGCAGGCCGCAGAACGAGATCAAGCACAGCGGCAAGCCGATGTTCGACGCGCTCTATGCCGATCCGGCGCGCCTCGAACAGTTCATGGCGGCGATGGCCGGCGTGTCGCGCGCCAATTTCGAAGCCTTCGCCGAAAAGTTCGATTTCTCGCCCTACCGCAGCCTCGCCGACATCGGCGGCGCGACCGGGCAGCTCGCCTCGATCGTCGCCGGGCGCCATCCGCACCTTTCCTGCACGAGCTATGATCTGCCGGTGGTCAAGCCGATCGCCGAGCGTCACATCGCCGAGGCGGGCCTCGAAGGCCGCGTCGGCGCCGGCGAAATCGACTTCCTGAGCGACGAGTTGCCGAGCGCCGACCTGATCACGATGGGCATGATCCTCCACGACTGGAACCTCGATCACAAGAAGATGCTGATCGCCAAGGCGTATCGCGCCCTGCCCGAGGGCGGCGCCTTTATCGCCATCGAGAACATCATCGACGATGCCCGCCGGGAGAATGCGTTCGGCCTGATGATGTCCTTGAACATGCTGATCGAGTTCGGCGACGCCTTCGATTTCACCGGCGCCGACTTCACGTCCTGGTGCCTCGAAGCGGGCTTCAAGCGCTGCGAGATCCTGCCGCTTGGCGGCCCCGCGAGCGCGGCGATCGCCTATAAATAGGGCGCGGCCGAAGGCCGAAAGCCGTCGCGACGCGCCATTGTCCGCGCCGGCCGGCCGCGACCCTCGATCCCGCCCGCCAATGTCCGGCCGTGAGTGCTAGGCTGTATCGACATTCACTTCTTACTCCCTCCCCTTGATGGGGGAGGGTAGGGTGGGGGTGAACGTCAATGCAGTCCTGAGCCTTTCCGGAGACTCCACCCCACCCCAACCCCTCCCCATCAAGGGGAGGGGCTTGAACGGTGCTCCGCTGAATGTCGATACAGCCTAGTCCTGCCCGGGCCGGCCGGCGGTCGCCGCCGCGACGGCCTCGGCCACGGCCGCCTGCGCGGCGGCGATGGCGCGCTTCACCTCTTCCTGGGCTGCGGCGATCGCCTGCATCGCTTCCTCATGGGCGGCGGCGACCGCTTTTCTGGCCTCCTCATGCGCTGCGGTTGCGGCGGGCGCCGCGTCGGCATGGGCCTTGCCGGCGGCTTCGGCCGTGGCGGAGGCCTTTGCGGGCCGCTTGCGCGCGGCGCTCGCCTTCGGCACCGCTTTCGGCTTGCTTGTGGATTTCGCCATCATTTGCCTCCTGTCGCGGCCGACGATCGGTCGCCTGATCCGGCTAGCCGGAAGGGAATTCGTTCACGACCGCGGCCGCGGCCGCACCGACTGCGGCGAAATCCTCGATCGCGCTGGTCACCATGGTCTGCGCGGCGCTCAACGCTTCAAGATAGCGCGGATCGCCGCTCGCCAGGAACTGCGCCAGGGCGATGCCCGAGGCCGTCGTCGCGATGGCGGTGGTGTGGCGCAGCGAATCGACGGCGTCCTGGATCGCGAGCGCGGCCGACTGCGCGGCCGCCTGATAGGCTTTGCCGGCGCCCGCCGTCATGACGACCTGGTGTGACATCGTTGCGAACTGGGTTTGGTTGATTGCATCGATGATGCTGGGATCGACGCTGTCCATCATGCCGCTCCGGCGCTTTTCCCGACCTTGCCCGCCTTGGGCGGGTGCGCGGCCGCGGCTGCCGCCACCCGTTCGAGCGCGGCCCGCGCCGCCCCGGCCGCTTCGCCTTCCTGAGTCGCTTGGCTTCTCAGCAGCATGATCGCGGCCTGCGCCTGCGCTTCAGCGCCGGCGACGAACTGGGCGGGGTTCGCGGCGGCCGCACCGCCCTCGGGCAGGCAGGTTCCGGCCAGCCTGGCGCAGACCGAGGCCAGCGCCGCCGAGGCGATCGTCGCGTCGGCCTGCTGCCGCGCGACCGCGTTCAGCATGGCGAGCGCGATGCTGTCCGCGCCCATGACGCCGAGCATCGCCGCCGATGTCGAAGGTCCCATGCCTTCGGTCAGCGTGTTGATCGCCGCGATCGCATCGGTCACCTGGCTGTTGATCGTGCTGCCGGCGCCCGTCGCCTCGGGCGCTTCGCTCGATTCCGCGCCCGGAGCGTCCGGCTTGGCCTCGTCCGCCATGATCCTACGAACCCGCGCTTTTGACGGACGACGCGGACGCTGCGCCGGCTGCCGCGGCGGCGGCGTAGATCTGGGCGACGCCGGCGGCGGTCGCGGCCTGCGCCGTGATGTACATCTGCTGCTGCGCGGCGGTCGCATTATGGGCGGCATTGGCGAGTGCCTGCGCGACCGCCTGATAGAGGTTGCCCATCGCCACGGCCGGCGAGACGCCGAGGACATGGACATTGGCCTGGGTGATGGAATCGGTGATCTGGCTGTTGACGGCGGTCGGAAAGGCCATTGGGAAATCCTTTGCGTCGGACGAGGGACGGTCGCGGTGGGACGGAGGCGCTCTGACGCCGCGCGGCGTCAGCTCCCAAGAATGGACTTGGTCGCCTCTCCATTGGCGGCGGTGTCGAGGGCATAGAGCGTCGCCACACCCATCGTCGTCGCCGCCTGTGCGGTCACGAAGCTCTGCTGCTGGGCGTTGGTGGCGTTGTGCGCCGCATTGGCGAGCGCCTGGGCGATCCCCTGATAGAGATTGCCCATCGCGATCGCGGGAGCGTCGCCGAGGACATGGACATTGGCTTGGGTGACCGAATCCGTGATCTGGTCGTTGACGTGGGTTGGATAGGCCATTTCACTCCCCTTGTTGGATCTTATTGTCTGGACCAGTTGAAGTTGCGCAGGTCAAGTCGTCCGACGGAATTTAGGACCGGCCCCCTGGTCCGGCCGAAGAATGATGCGCTGCGGAGGCCGGGCTTGCCCCGGCCCGTCCTTTGCAGGATGGTGACCGCGCGGGAGCCAGGTCATGAAGATCATCGGCAGCTATGTCAGCCCCTATGTTCGCAAGGTGCTCGCCTGCATGCACCTCAAGGGCCTCGCTTACGAGATCGATCCGATCACGCCCTTCTTCGGCGATGAGGAATTCACCCGCCTGTCGCCGCTGCGCCGCATTCCGGTGCTGGTCCGCGGCGATCTCGTCCTCACCGATTCCACCGTGATCTGCGCCTGGCTCGACGAGGAATATCCGGGGCGCCCGCTGCTCCCCGCCTCGCCCGCCGACCGCGCCCGGGCGCGCTGGCTCGAGGAATATGCCGACACCCGGCTCGGCGACGTCTTCATCTGGGGCCTGTTCTACCAGAAGTGCGTCCATCCGGCGGTCTGGGGCGAGCCGGGCGATCAGGCGCGGATCGCGAAGACGTTGGCCGAGGACGTGCCCGCCGCGCTCGATTATCTGGAAGGGCAGCTGCCCGCTTTGGGCTTCCTCTACGGCGGGATCGGTCTCGCCGACATCGCCATCGCCAGCTTCTTCCGCAACGCGGCCTATGCCGGCTTCGAAGCGGATGCCGGCCGCTGGCCGTGCACCGCCGGCTTCGTCGAGCGCGCGCTCGCCCATCCCTGCTTCGCCGCCACCCTCCCCTTCGAGCAGGCCCAGCTTTCCACCAATCCGGCCGGCCGCCGCCAGGCCCTGCTTTCCGCCGGCGCGCCCTTGACCGCGGAGACGGTCGGCACGCGCGAGCCGAAGAAGGGCGTCATGACCCTCTGAGCGCCGGGTCGCACGGATGTTGCTTCATCGGAGTTCGTCGGATATGTTCGCCTTATGTTCAAGCGATTCGCCTGTCTCGCGAACGGCTCTACCTTGAAAATCGGTCAACTGCGGGGAAGAGGACCCCCCGCGATTCCGTGTGCCATTCGTGCCATTCGTGCCACTCGGCTTGTCGGAACCGGGAGAACACGAATCGCAACCGTCGGGCCTGTCGGAATGTCAGCGCTCGCCCCACGGCGGCGGCGGCGCGGCGACCGGCGCGGAGAGGTCGAACTCGACCCGGAAATGGCGGCCCGGGCGCCGCAGCTCGTAGGCGAAGGTCTCGCCCGGCACGACCTCGATCGCCCAGACGTTGGTGACCGATTCCGGGATATTCTCGCGCACGAACAGGTCGCGCGAGAAGCGGTCGGCGGGGAATTCCTGCCGCCGCGCATTGCCGGCCGCGGCGGTGTCGCCGCCATATTGGCTTCGGACGTCCTCGCTGCCGTCGCGGTGTCTGTGCTCGTGCTTGAGCCTGAGGCCCGCCGCCGTCCGAGTCACCACCCAGATTCGCGAGCGGTCGTCGCCGGTGTGGAAGGGGATGCGGATCTCGGTGTCGGAGCAGGCGCGGACCTGCATGACGAGGCGGACCGCCGCCATCTCGCGGTCGGCGGCGTCGCTGGAGACGACGCGGCCCCGATAGGCATTGCCGCAAAGCGCGCGCAGCCGGTCGAAAAACTGTTGCTGCGGTCCGGGCGCGGCGGGCACGATCGTCGAGCAGGCCGTGAGGGCGGCGAGGAGAAAAAGGGCAAGAATGCGCATGGCCATGACCCTAGCCCGGCTTGCCGACCCTGGCCAGCACCGCCGCTGACGGCACCCAGCCGTCCGGCGCGCGTTTCAGTTCGATTCAGGAGGTTCCCATGCGTGCGTTCCGTTCCGCCCTCGTTCCCGCTCTCTTGCTCATCGGCTGCAGCGCCGGCGACGGCGCCCCGGCCGCCGCCCAGACCCGCCCCTTCCAGGTCGAGGAGATCGCGCAATTCGCCCAGCCCTGGGCGATGACCTTCCTGCCCGGCGGCCGCCAGGCGCTGATCACCGAGAAGGGCGGGACGCTGAAGCTCTGGGCCGTCGGCGGCGGCGCGGTCGACGTCACGGGCGTCCCGGCGGTCGACTATGGCGGGCAGGGCGGATTGGGCGACGTCGTCCTCCATCCCGATTTCGCCAATAACGGCCTCGTCTATCTGAGCTTCGCCGAGGCCGGCGAGGGCGGCATCCGCGGCGCCGCGGTCGGCCGCGGCCGGTTGCTGGTCGAAGGCGGCGCGGCCCGGATCGAGGGCTTCCAGGTGATCTGGCGGCAGCAGCCCAAATATGACGGCCGCGGCCATTACGGCCACCGCATCGCCTTCTCGCCCGACGGCCGCCACCTGTTCGTCAGCTCGGGCGAGCGGCAGGAGTTCACGCCGGCGCAGGACATGGCCTCCAACGCCGGCAAGATCCTCCGGCTCAACCCCGACGGCAGCGTGCCGGCCGACAACCCGTTCGCGGCGCAGGGCGGCGTCGCCGCCCAGATCTGGAGCCTCGGTCACCGCAATCCACTAGGCCTGGCTTTCGATGGGGAGGGCCGGCTCTGGGAGGTCGAGATGGGCCCGCGGGGCGGCGACGAAATGAACCTGATCGAGCGCGGTGCCAATTACGGCTATCCGCGCGCTTCCAACGGCGACCATTATGACGGCCGCGACATTCCCGATCACCGTCCGGGCGACGGGTTCGTCGCGCCCAAGGTCGCCTGGACTCCGGTCATCTCGCCGGGCGACATGATCATCTATTCGGGCAGCCTGTTCCCGCAATGGCGCGGCAGCGCGCTGATCGCCGGCCTCTCGGGCGAGGCGCTGGTCCGCGTCGCCTTCGCCGGCGACGGCGCCCGCGAGGCCGAGCGCTTCGCGATGGGCGAGCGCATCCGCGAGGTCGAGCAGGCGCCGGACGGTTCGATCTACCTGCTCGAGGATCAGGAACGGGCCGGCGGCGAGGGCGGGCGGCTGCTCAGGCTGGTGCCGGCGCGGTGATCATTTGGCGGCCGACCACATGAAGGCGAAACCGGAGAGGACGATCAGGGCGGCGAGGGCGAGCGTGACGATGATGAATGCCCAGCTCTGCCTGCGGGTGACCATCATGAAGATGCCGTTCAGGGTGGCGGTCAGGCCGAAGGCGAGCAGCAGGCCGAACAGGCCGAGCACCATGTTCGCCTGCTCCTGGGTGCCGGTGAACGAGCCGCCGTCCACCTCCACGCCCGGCCGCAGCAGGGTGGGCAGCATGGCCCAGGTGACCGTCCCCATCAGGCCGAGCAGGAACAGGCCGATGACGACGAGCAGCAGCCCGCGTCCCGGCGATTCCCCGACCGAGCGCATCGGCCCGCCGCATTTCGGGCAGGTCTTCACCCGGCCCTCGACCAGCTCGGCGCACTTCGGATCGTTGCAGGCGCTGTGCGACATGGCTTCTCCCCCCGGGCGCGAGCTTAGCAGCGGCGGTAGCGGAAGTACCAGACCTCGCGGCCCTCGCGCCGCGCCTTGGCCTCGTAGCGCGTCTCGGGCCAGCCGCCGGGCCGGACGAGGAAGTCCTTGGTGCTCTCGGCCAGCCATTCGAAGTCGCGCCGCTGCCCCATCACCATCATCGCCCAGCGGCAATAGACCGGGTCGTCGGTGCCGAGGCGGAGCTCGCCACCCGGCGCCAGCTTCGCCGCAATGAGGTCGAGCGGGCCGGGGTTGACCATGCGGCGCTTGGCGTGGCGCGCCTTCGGCCAGGGATCGGGATGGAGCAGGTAGACGAAGCGCAGGCTCGCCTCGGGCAGCCGCTCCAGCACCTCGAGCGCGTCCCCCATATGCACGCGGACGTTCGCCAGATGCCGGTCGCGGATATGGCCGAGCGCGCCGGCGACACCGTTCAGGAACGGCTCGGCGCCGATAAAGCCGTGATCGGGGAGCAAATCGGCGCGCCAGGCGAGGTGCTCGCCGGCGCCGAAGCCGATCTCGAAATGGAGCGGCCGGTCGTCGCCGAACAGGATGCGCGAATCGATCGGCCCCTCGTCTGGCACGCTCAGCGCCGGCAGCAGCTCCTCGACCAGCGCCGATTGCGTCGCGCGCAACGGGCGGCCTTTCGAACGGCCGTAGAGGCGGCGGATGGTGGTCGGATCGGCCATAGTCGCGCCGATAGCCAACCCCTTGTCGTCATGCCAGCGAAGGCTGGCATCCAAGCGGCCTCCGCATGGACCCAAGCCTACGCTGGGGCGAACGAAATATCCTGCCTCAGAGCGCCGCCTTCAGCGCATCGACCAGGTCCGTCTTCTCCCAGCTGAACAGGTCGCCCTCGGCCTTGCGGCCGAAATGGCCGTAGGCGGCGGTGGCCTGGTAGATCGGCTTGTTGAGGCCGAGATGGGTGCGGATGCCCTTGGGGGTGAGCCGCACCAGCGTCGGCAGCACTTCCTCGAGCCGCGCCGCGCTGACGCCCTCCGCTTCGGTGCCGTGCAGGTCGACATAGAGCGACAGCGGCTCGGCGACGCCGATGGCGTAGCTCAACTGGATCGTGCAGCGCCTGGCGAGGCCGGCGGCGACGATGTTCTTGGCGAGGTAGCGGCTGACATAGGCGGCCGAGCGGTCGACCTTGGTCGGGTCCTTGCCCGAAAAGGCGCCGCCGCCGTGCGGGGCCGCGCCGCCATAGGTATCGACGATGATCTTGCGCCCGGTCAGGCCGGCGTCGCCGTCCGGCCCGCCAATCTCGAACAGGCCGGTCGGGTTGACGAAGATCGCCTCGTCGGCGGGCAGCCAGCCGTCGGGCATGATTTCGGCGATCACCGCCTTCACATAGTCGCGCAGCATCGCCTGCCCGGCATCGTTGCTGAGCGCGGAGGAATGCTGGGTCGAGACGACGATCGCGGCCGCGCGGACCGGCACGCCGTTCTCATATTGGAGCGTCACCTGGCTCTTGGCGTCGGGCTCGAGGAAGTCGACGACCTTGGCGTGGCGGTCGGCGGCCATCCGCTCGAGGATGCGGTGCGAATAATAGAGCGTCGCCGGCATCAGGTCGGGCGTCTCGTCGGTCGCGTAGCCGAACATGATGCCCTGGTCGCCGGCGCCCTCGTCCTTGTTGCCGCTCTCGTCGACGCCCATCGCGATATGTGCCGACTGGCCGTGCAGGTGGCAGGCGAAATCGGCATATTGCCAGTGGAAGCCGCGCTGCTCGTAGCCGATCCTTTTCACCGTCTCGCGCACCGCCTGCTCGATCTCGGCCTGGGTCGGGGTCACGTCCTCGCGGCACCTCACCTCGCCGGCGAGCACGATCCGGTTGGTCGTCACCATCGTCTCGCAGGCGACGCGCGCCTCCGGATCGCGGCCGATGAACAGGTCGACGACGGCGTCGCTGATCTGGTCGGCGACCTTGTCGGGATGGCCTTCGGAGACCGATTCGGACGTGAAGAGATAATTGCTGCGCATCGCTGTGGCTCGATCCTCGTGCGGATGGGAGTTGCGGATATAAAGATATCTTTATGTGCCGGGCCCGCTAGCGCGTTTTTCGGCGCACTGCAATCGCCGCCGCGACGAGCAGCAAAGCGAAGGCGAAGGAGAGCAGATTGCCGAAGCGGGCGAACAGGGTGGGCGCGCCGCGAGCGGGCAGCCGGGCGTCGATCACCCCGGCGCGCCCGAGCGGCAGGCTGTGCAGCAGCCGGCCCTCGGCGTCGATCACCGCCGAGATGCCGGTCGGGGTGGCGCGGATCACGGGCAGTCCCTCTTCCAGCGCGCGCAGCCGCGCCTGGGCGAGGTGCTGCGGCGGCCCCCAGGCGCCGAACCAGGCGTCGTTGGAGGGATTGAAGATGAAGTCCGGGCGGTCGGCGCGGTCGACGACCTGGCCGGAAAAGATGATCTCGTAGCAGACCTGGACGCCGGCGCGGCCGAAGCCGGGGAGGTCGAGAGTGCGCGGCCCCGGTCCGCCCCAGAAATCAAGCGCCCCGGGCGCGAGCCGGGTGAGGCCGATCGCGGAGAGGATCGGGCGCATCGGCAGATATTCGCCATAGGGGACGAGATGGGCCTTGTCGTAGCGGCCGAGGATCCCGCCGCGCGGCGACAGCACATAGACGCTGTTGTAGGCGGCGATGCCGCGCCCGTCGGGCGCGAAGACCGGCTCGACGCCGCCGAGCAGGAGCAGGTCGCGCGGGCCGATCAGCGACGCGATACGGCGGCGCGGGCGATGCTCGTAGCTGAGGTAATCGGGCGTCGCCGCCTCCGGCCACAGGATCAGGCGCGGTGCGGCCGTCGGCCGGCCGGTCAGCGTCGCCAGCCGGCGGAAATTCTCCGCCTCGAAGCCCGGGTCCCACTTGTTCTGCTGGCCGATATTGGGCTGGACGATGCGGATCGCCGGCGCGGCCGAGGGCAGCGGACCCGGCCGCGTCGCCCAGGCGAGCGTCGACGCCGCCACCAGCCCGGCCGCAATGACGAGCGCCGCGCGCTCCTCCGCCATCCGGCCGAAAAGGAGGCGGAACATGCCGGCGCCGAGGATCGCGACGGCGGACAGGCCGTAAGTGCCGATCCAGGGCGCGAGCCAGGACGCGCCGCTGGGCAGCAGGGCGACGCCGACCGGGTTCCAGGCGAAGCCGGTGAAGAGAACGCCGCGCAGCCATTCGGTGACGATCCAGGCCGCGGCAAGGAGCAGCACCAGGGTCAGGCGGCTGCCCCGGCCCCACCGCCAGGCGAGGCCGGCGGCGGCGGCGGGGAAGATTGCGAGGTAGAGCGAGAGCAGGACGACCGCGACCCAGCCGAGCCAGGGCGGCATCGCCACCTGATAGGTGAAGGCGGTGGCGATCCAGTTCAGCCCGAGCGCGAACTGCCCGACCCCGAACCACCATCCCCGCGCGAGCGCGGAGCGGAGCGAAGGCGCGCTCTCGACCAGCCAGAGCAAAAAGGTGAAGGCGAAGACGGTGAGCGGCCACAACCCCAAAGGCGCGAAGCCGAGCGCCGAGACGAGGCCGGCGAGGAGGGAGGCGCCGAGGAATTTCATCGCCGGGCGGTATGGGGACAGGGGACGACGGGCGTCAATGGCCGCGGTTGACCCCCGTGCTCGCGTCCGGCTAGGGGCCGCCCTTCCCCTGACCGGAGCGAAGAATGACCCAGTCCCGCCTCGACGTGCTGTGCATCGGCAATGCGATCGTCGACATCATCGCCGATTGCGACGACGCTTTCCTCGAACGTGAAGGGCTGACCAAGGGAATGATGCGCCTCATCGACGCCGAGGAGGCGACGCGGCTCTACGACCATATGGGGCCGGCGCGCGAGATCAGCGGCGGCTCGGCTGGGAACACGGCGGCCGGCGTCGCGGCGCTCGGCGGCAGGGCCGGCTTCGTGGGCCAGGTCGCCCCCGATCAACTCGGCGAATTTTACCGTCACGATCTCACCGCGACCGGAGTGGAGTTCACCACGCCTGCCGCCGATTTCGGCGTGCCGACGGGGCGGGTGATGGTGCTGGTCACATCCGATGCCCACCGGACCATGAACACCTTCCTCGGCGCCGCCCAGCTGCTTCCCGTCGACGCGCTCGACGAAGCGCAGATCGAGGGCGCCGGGATCCTCTATCTCGAAGGCTATCTCTGGGATCCGGAGACGCCGCGCTACGCGATGATCAAGGCGATCAACGTCGCCCGCAAGGCCGGCCGCAAGGTCGCCTTCACCCTTTCCGACACCTTCTGCATCGACCGGCACCGCGACGGCTTCAACGGCCTGATCGACGGCGGCAAGATCGATCTCCTGTTCGCCAACGAGGCGGAGATCCAGGCGCTGGCGGGCGCGGACGACTTCGAGGCCGCGGTGGCGGCGGTGCGGGGCAAGGTCGAGGTGCTGGTCGTGACGCGCAGCGAACGGGGCGCGATCGCCATCTCCGGGGAAGAGAGGGCCGAGGTGCCGGCCGAGCCGGTCGAGCGCGTGGTCGATACGACCGGGGCGGGCGATCTGTTCGCCGCCGGCTTCCTCGCCGGCTGGACGCAGGGGCGGAGCCTCGAGCAGTCGCTGCGCATCGGCGCGATTGCCGCCGCTGAAGTGATCTCACATTACGGCGCCCGGCCGGAGAAGGACCTCAAGGCGCTGGTCGCGGCCCGGCTGGGCTAAGCCGTCGGTGCCGCCGGCGGCGGCGGGGGAGGCGCGCCGGGCTGCGGCGCCGGCACGTCGACATCGGGCTGGGGCGGAAAGACTTCCGGCGGCGGCATCGCGGGCTGCGCCGGCTGCGAAGGCTCGGGCGGCTGGGCGGGATCGGGGGGATTGGTTTCGGGGGGCGGTTTGGCGGCCATGCGAGTCTCCTCCGCCGGGAGAACGCCGGTCCGCCGTTCAGGTTTCCGGCGGGCCCTTCAGCTCGAGCACGTTGCCGGACGGATCCTTGACGTAGAAGGAGAGGCCGTCGCCGCGGGCGCCGCCCCTAATGCCCTCCTCGACGATCTCGACATCGTGCGCGGCGAGATGGGCGCGCATCGCCGCTTCGTCCCAGGGGCCGGTGGCGATGCAGACATGGTCCATGTTGCGGCCTCCCGGGACCTTGGGGCGGCCCCAGGCGCCTTCCTCCGCGCCGATGTCGACGAGGTCGATGAGCGCGGCGCCGGCGCGCAGCTGCAGCATGCCATATTGGGGGAGCGCGTTCTCGACGGTGCAGCCGACCACCTCGCGGTAGAAAAGCTCGGCCTCGGCCATGTCGTTCACGAGCAGGACGACATGGTCGAGGCCTTCGAGGGCGAAAGGCGGGGTCTGGCCCGCCATGATGCGCCTAGGGCCGGATGACCGGCTTGCCCTCGGCGTCCAGCGGCGCGTCCTCCGGGAAATAGGGCGTCTCGTCGTCGGCCATCACGTCATGGCCCTTGGCGAGCTCGGAATTGTGCATGCCGTAGACGAAGTAGAGGACGGCCGCCCCGAGCACGTACCAGCCGAAGAAGATCAGTACGTTCGCCGGCACCGAGGTTATCAGCCAGACGCATGACGCTATGCCCAGAGCGGGAACCACCGGATAGAACGGAACGCGATAGCCGCGCGGGATTTCCGGGTGCGTCCGGCGGAGCCAGATCACGGTCAGGCAGACGATCGCGAAGGCGGCGAGCGTTCCGACCGAGGTCGCGTCGCCGAGGAAGTTGATGTCGAAGAAACCGCCGGCGGTCGCCACCGCCAGGCCGACCACCAGGGTGTTGATCCATGGTGTGCGGAATTTCGGGTGGACGCGCGAGAAGACCTTGGGCAGCAGGCCGTCGCGCGCCATCGTGTAGAAGATGCGGGTCTGGCCGTACATCAGCACCAGGATGACCGAGGTCAGGCCGATGATCGCGCCGATCTTGATCGTCGAGGCGAACCATGCCCATTCCGGGCCGAAGGCGTCGACCGCGACCGCAACCGGATCCGGCACGTTGAGCTGGCGATAGTCGACGATCAGGGTCAGCACGATCGACACGAGGATGTAGATGATCGTGCACGCGACCAGCGAACCGATGATCCCGAACGGCATGTCCTTCGCCGGGTTCTTGGCCTCCTGGGCGGCGGTCGAGACCGCCTCGAAGCCGATATAGGCGAAGAAGACGATCGAGGCGGCGCGAACGATGCCGCTGATGCCGAACTCGCCCGGCTCGCCCGTCGGCTCGGGGATGAAGGGATCCCAATTGGGCGAGAAAGTGCTCCAGTTCTGGGCGATGAGGAAGCCGCCCACGAGGATGAAGGCGACCAGGACGGTTACCTTGATCGCGACGATGAGATTGTTGACCTTGGCCGATTCCGAGACCCCAAGCACGAGCAGCAGCGCGAGAATGGCGCAAACGAGGAAGGCCGGCAGATTGAAGATCGTGGTGATCGTCGTCCCGTCCGCCAGCACCTTCGGATAGCCCATGGGCCCGGTGAACTGCGGCGGCACATGGAGGCCCATGTCCCCAAGCAGGCTCACCACATAGCCGGACCAGCCCACCGAAACGACGGACGCGGCGAGACCATATTCTAGGAGAAGGAGCGCGCCCATAACCCAGGCGGCAAACTCGCCGATCGTGGTGTAGCTGTAGGTGTAGGCGGAGCCCGAGACCGGCAGCGTCGAGGACAGCTCGGCGTAACAGAGGCCGGCGAAGGCGCAGACGATGCCGGCGATGACGAACGCCAGCAGCACGGCCGGCCCGGCGTGCAGCGCGGCCGCGTTGCCCGTGCGCACGAAGATGCCGGCGCCGATGATGCAGCCGATGCCGAGGAAAACGAGGTTCCAGGGGCCGAGGGACCGTCTGAGCTCGCTTGTTTGGGTTTCCCGTTGGACCTGGGCCACCGTCTTGCGCATCATGATGCGCCCGAGCAGACCCTTTGGTGCGGCACTCGCCATCGACAATCCCCTTATTTTGCTCTTGGCCGTGGGCCGGAACCTAGCCAGTTCCCGCGCAGGGGCAAGGCATAATCACCGTGCCAGCATCGGGCCGAGGCCGCGGCCGCCGAAAATGTGAACGTGGAGGTGGGGAACCTCCTGGCCGCCATTGGCGCCGACATTGGCGAGCAGGCGGTAGCCGGCGGCGACGAGGCCCTGGTCGCGCGCAACCTTGCCCACCGCGCGGACGAAGCCGGCGATCTCGGCGTCCGAGGCGCGCTCCGAAAAATCGTCCCAGGAAACATAGGCGCCCTTGGGGACGACGAGGATGTGGACGGGCGCCTGCGGGGCGATGTCGTGAAAGGCGAGCGCGTGCTCGTCCTCATAGACGCGCTTCGCGGGGATCTCGCCGCGGAGGACGCGGGCGAAGACGTTGCTGTCGTCATAGGGCAAAGTGGCGTCGATCGGCATGGAATCCTCCTGGCGCGGGGGAATAGGCGCGAAGCGCTTGACCCGCCACCCCACAGCGCTACCACTTGGGCGCATGACCGACGAGACGCCCGACAGCCTGATTCCCTATGACGAGATCGTCCAGGAAGCGTTGCGCGCGGTGGTCGGGCGGGTGCTGGGCGAGGTCGAGGCGACCGGGCGGCTGCCCGGCGAGCATCATTTCTACATCACCTTCAAGACCGGCGCCGCGGGCGTCGACATCCCCCGGCACCTCGCCGAGAAATTCCCCGACGAGATGACCATCGTCATCCAGAACCGCTTCTGGGACCTCAAGGTCGGCGACAAGGGGTTCGAGGTCGGCCTGAGCTTCAACCAGGCGCCGGCCAAATTGGTCATCCCGTTCGCCGCGATCACCGGCTTCCACGACCCGGCGGTCGATTTCGCGCTCCAGTTCCACGCGCGCGCCGAGGAAGCCGGCGTCGACGAGCATGACGAGGCCGAGAACGACCCGCCGGCCATCGAGCCGATCGAGGACGGCTCCAACGTCGTCTCGGTGGATTTCAAGCGGAAGAAGTGACGGTCCCGACGGGGAATGGAATGACGAACAGCACGCGCGCCGAGACCGACAGCTTCGGGCCGATCGAAGTCCCGGCCGACTGCTACTGGGGCGCACAGACCCAGCGCTCGATCGAGAATTTTCCGTTCGGACCGCGCGAGCAGATGCCGGTCGAGATCGTCCACGCTCTGGGCTTCGTCAAGCAGGCGGCGGCGCGAGTCAATGCGCGCGACGGCGGCCTCGACGCGGAGCTCGCCGAGGCGATCCAGCAGGCGGCGGGCGAGGTCGCGAACGGCATGCACGACGACCAGTTCCCGCTCGTCATCTGGCAGACCGGCTCGGGCACGCAGAGCAACATGAACGCCAACGAGGTGATCGCCGGCCGAGCGAACGAGATCCTGACCGGGCAGCGCGGCGGCAAGTCGCCGGTCCACCCCAACGACCATGTCAATCGCGGCCAGTCCTCCAACGACAGCTTCCCGACCGCGATGCACGTGGCGGCCGCGCGCGCGGTCAACCAGCGGCTCGTTCCGGCGCTCCACACCCTCCACCGCCGGCTCGCGGCGCAGGCCGAGGCCTGGGACAGGATCGTCAAGATCGGGCGCACCCATTTGCAGGACGCGACTCCGCTGACCTTGGGCCAGGAATTTTCCGGCTACGCCTGGCAGATCGAATCGGGGCTCGCCCGGGTCGAGGCGGTGCTGCCGCGGCTCTACCATCTCGCCCAGGGAGGCACCGCGGTCGGCACCGGCCTGAACGCCCCCCCGGGCTTCGGCGACAAGTTCGCGGCCGAGATCGCGCAGCTGACCCGCCTCCCCTTCGAGACCGCGCCCAACAAGTTCGAGGCCCTGGCCAGCCACGATACGCTCGTCGAGCTGTCGGGGGCGCTCAACGTCGTCGCCGTCTCGCTCTCCAAGATCGCCAACGACATCCGCCTGCTCGGCTCGGGCCCGCGTTGCGGCCTCGGCGAGCTGGTCCTGCCCGAGAACGAGCCCGGCAGCTCGATCATGCCCGGCAAGGTCAACCCGACCCAGTGCGAGAGCCTGACCATGGTCGCCGCCCAGGTGATCGGCAACCATGTCGCGGTCACGATCGGCGGCCTGCAGGGCCATATGGAATTGAACGTGTTCAAGCCGCTGATGGCCGCCGCGGTGCTGCGCTCGATCGACATATTGAGCACCGGCATGGAGAGCTTCACCGCGCGCTGCCTCGACGACATGGAACCCGACGAGAAGCGAATCGCCGACCTCATGAACAAGTCGCTGATGCTGGTCACCGCGCTCGCGCCGGAGATCGGCTACGACAATGCCGCCAAGATCGCCAAATATGCGCACGAGAAGGGGCTGACTCTGAAGGAAGCCGGTCTTGAGCTCGGCCTGGTCGACGAGGAAATGTTCGACCGGGTGGTGAAACCGGAAAATATGCTGGGGCGTTAGGCCATCAGCGAAGCTGGAAGCTGAGCCGGACCCCGACGCTGTCCATGCCGGGATTCTGGCGGCTGAGCAGTTGGGCGTGGCTGATATGGACCCAGGTCGCCTCGACCGCGACGCGGTCGGTGATCCGGTAGCCGAGGCCGAGCTCGGGCGCGAACAGGATGCGCGAGCCGAGATCGGTGCGCAGGCCATTGGCGACGCCGTCGCTGCCGCGCGTGTGGACCGCCAGGCCGAGGCCGGGGCGGACGAACAGCCGGCCGCCGATCCGCCAGCCGAGGCCGGCCGCGGCGAAATGGGTGCCGCCGCCGGTCGCCGCCGAGACGTAGACATAAGGCGAGGGCGCGCCGATCGCGCCGAGCCCGCCCAGCCGGTCGCCGCGCCAGCCGAGCTGGATGTCGGCGCCGTCCTCGAGTCCGCCCTTGGTCAGGGGCGAATCGATGTCGTGAGCGAGGATGCCGGCGAAAATCTCCGCCGCGTCAGCGGGGGCCGCGGCGAGCATCAGGCCCAAAGCGAGCATCGCGCGCATCAGCCGCCCCCCTGCCAGGCGGCGATCGATTCGACCGGGGCGACCAGCATCAGCACGTTCAACGTCAGGTTGTCGCGGATGTAATAAAGCGTCAGCAGCTCGAACCCGATCGCCAGCGCCGCCGTCGCCCAGACCGGCAGGCGCCGCGCGATGCCGAAGCCGAGGATCATCCAGAGCACGTCGGCGACCGAGTTGATCACCGAATCGCCATTATAGCCCAGCGCCATGGTCGCCTCGCGGTAGCGGTCGATGATATACTGGCTGTTCTCCAATATCTCCCAGCTCGCCTCTATGATGACGGCGGCGAGGAGGCGGTCGCCGGGCGGGTTGCGCCGCAGGAACAGCCAGCCGAGCAGATAGAAGAGGAAGCCGTGGATGATGTGGCTCGGCGTGTACCAGTCGGCGAGGTGCTGGCTGTTGTCGGGGCCGTGGACGGTGCCGACCCAGAGCTTGACCGTGCCGCAGGTGCAGATCGGCGGCCGGCCCATCCACAGCAGGATTATTGCCATGATTGCGACGAGCGCGAAAGCGATGATCCAATATTTACGCGGGATAAGCGGGGCGGCGGTCATGCGTTCAGCATCTCCAGCAGGGTCGTCACGGTGCGGTGGTTGCGCGCGGTGCCGGGCGAGCCGATGGCGCGGTCGATCAGGGCAGGGGTGAGCTTGGAAGTGCCGGCGCCCTGGGGGTAATGGAACCAGAGCGCGTCGCCGGCGCGGGCGACCTGCTCGCCCGCGACCGCGCGGGCCTGGATGACCGCCTCGGCACCGGTGGCGGGCGGCTGCTTGGAGAGGAGCAGCATCAGCCGGTTGGGCTCGTCCTTCGCGGCCCGCGGGAAGGGATTGCCGGGCGGATATTCGGCCCACTGGGCGGCGGTGCGGACGATCACCGGCGCTTCGAAGCCGAAGCGTTGCGCGATCGCGTCCTCGAGCTGCTTTTCGATCGCGCCGGCCTTGCCGTCCGTCGAGAAGACGATGTTGCCGCTCTGGATATAGGTGGCAACGTCGCGCCAGCCCAAATCGGCGCAGAGCGCGCGCAGCTCGGCCATGGGCAGCTTCCTGCCCCCCACATTGACCGCCCGCAGCAACGCGACCATCCGCCCCATGCGCCCATCTTAGCGAATAATTGGCGCGCGTCTGCCCTTGACTGGCATGTGCCCGCTCCGCCACTAGCCCCCATGGAAATCGCAAGTGCCTTCCAGCGGCGGGGCCTTCTCTACGTCCTTTCCAGCCCCTCGGGCGCGGGCAAGTCCACCATCGCGCGGATGCTCATGGAAAGCGACGACGGCGTCGCCATGTCGGTGAGCGCCACCACCCGGCCGATCCGCCCGGGCGAGAGGGACGGCCTCGACTATCATTTCGTCGACGATGCCGGGTTCGACGCGATGATCGCGAATGGCGAGTTTCTCGAATGGGCGTACGTCTTCGGCCACCGCTACGGCACGCTGAAGCGGGAAGTCATGCGGGTGATCGAGGGCGGCCGCGACGTGCTGCTCGACATCGACTGGCAGGGCACGCAGCAGCTGAAGCAGGTCGATCCCGACATCGTGCGCGTGTTCATCCTGCCGCCGTCGATGGCGGAGCTCGAGCGGCGCCTGCGCCATCGCGGCACCGACAGCGAGGACATTATCAAGCGCCGCATGGACCGGGCCGCGGCCGAGATCAGCCACTGGGCGGAATATGATTATGTCCTGATCAACAACGACGCCGAGAAATGCCGCGAGCTCGTCCACAACATATTGAAGGCCGAGCGGCTGAAGGCGACCCGGCGCGTCTTCCTCCACGACTTCGTCCGCGAGCTGATTGGCTGAACCAGCTTTGCGCGGGCGCGCATCGGGTCTAGTCTTCGTCCCCTCAACAGAGGGAGAGACACGATGATCCGGACGATAATCGGCGGCCTGGTTGGCGGCATCATCATGTTCCTAACCGGCTTCGTCTTCTGGGGGACGCCGCTCGGCGAGATTCCTTATCACCAGGCCGGGGATCCCCAGAACGCGGCGGTCCAGCTCGCCTTGTCGCAGAACCTGACGCCGACCGGCACCGGAGCCTATATCGTGCCTGCCCACACGACCGCCGCCGGCGCCGTGCTCTATGGGCAGGGGCCGGTGGCGATCGTCCATTTCAACACCAGCGGCTTTTCATCGGACGACATGAGCATGCTTCTGCCCGGCTTCATTGCCGCCGTGGTCTCCGGCCTGTTGATGGCGGTGGGCCTCGCCGCGGTGGGGGGCGGCGGGCGCCGCTTCTCAAGCGTCGCCCGGCTGGTCGTTCTGTTCTCGCTCGGCATCACGGTCTGGACGATCCTCGCCCAACCCATCTTCAACCATTTCGGCTGGGGCTATTGGGTGTACAGCTTCGTCGCGGAGAGCACGGGGCTGATTCTGGCCGGGCTCGTCATCGCGCGCTGGTTCCTGCCCGGGGCAGCCGTTGCCGCTGCGCAGGAGCCGCCCGCCGAGGCACCGGTCAACGTCTAAAGCAAGGCGACGAAGCGAGCGCCAGCGGCGAATTCGCGGCGGCGATTGGCGAGCGCCTGCGCGGCTTCGGCATCCTCGCCCCAATGCTCGGCCTGCCAGTGCTCGTCGAGCGCCGCCGCCGCCCAGGCTTGGTCGCGGCCGAGCGCCCCCTCGGCCACGGCCAGAGCGATGAGCAGCGAGCCCGAGACGGTGACGAGGGGGGAGAGGCCGGCGAGCTGGAAGGGATCGCGCGCCGCCACCGCCGCGCCGAGCCGGCCGATCGTCGCGGCCGGCTGGGGCCTGTGGACGACCCCGGAGGCCAGCTCGAACAGGACGTCGTAACGCTGCCGCGCCCAGGCAAGGATCGGGTTCCAGAGCTCCGCCTGGCGCGCGACCAGCGGCGCGGGGCCTTCGGCGCGATAGCAGAGGAGGTCCGCCTCGCCATAGGCCGCGAGGCCGCGCGCGAAGGCGGCGGGATCAGGCGCGATCCGGTCGATGGCGGCGTTGGCGAGGCCGGTGAGCGGCATCGAACGCGGGTCGATCGTCTGCCCCTGGGCGTTCCATTCGGCGGCGACGGCTTCGGCGAGCGCGTCGACGGGCAGAACGAGATCGGCGCGGCCGGGCGTCTTCACCGGCCGGCCGTCGAGCAGGATGTCGCGGCCCGGCCCGACCGACGCGGCCTGGTAGAAGCGCTTCACGGGCCGGGCGGCGTCCGCCACTTCCGGGCCAGATATTGGGGCGCGAGGAAGCTGATCGCCAGGCCGGCGAGCGCGATCGGGAAGCCGATGATCGAGCCGCCCTCGACGAACATGTCGCTTTGCCAGAGCAGCAAGGCGAGGAGGACGATCACGGTGCCGCCGATGCGGGCGAGGTTCATCAGGATGAAGCGGTTGCGCGCCTGCGCTTCCTGTTGCTCGGGTGTCATCCGGGTCCTTCCTTTGGGTTGGCGGGCCGCATTGCCCTGGCCATGGCCGCTTCGCCGGCTGCGTCCAGCGCATCGGCAAGGCGCGCCTGCACGTCCGCCGGCTTGTCCTGGCCGAGCTTGAAGGTGCCGCGCCAGGCGGCGATTTCGAGCTCGAAGCCGGTGATCGCCTTCAACAGGCCCTCGAAGCGGCCTTCGCTCATCTTGTCCCGAGTCCAGGCGGGCTTGGGCGCGAGCCGCGCTTCGTGAAGCTCGGAGGCCTCGTCGAGGAATCGGATCAGCTCATCCCGCGCCAGCGTCCGCACCGGCCCTTCCAGCTCGACGGCGAGATAATTCCAGGTCGGCACCCGGTCGTCGAGGCCGTACCAGTCGGGGCTGACATAAGCGTGCGCGCCGGTGGCGACGAACAGGGCATCGCCGCCCGCGAGCAAGGCCTCGTGGACCAGATTGCCCCTCGAGACATGGAAGCGCAGCCGATCGCCGTCGAGCAGGACCGGCACGTGGACCGCGCGCAGGCCCGCGTCGGTCTGCGCGACAATGAGGCCGAAGCCCTGCTCGCGCACCAGGGCCGCCATCGCCGCGCGGTCCTCGACATGGAATTTGCGGTTGGGGTGCATCAGCCGCGCCTCCGGGTGCGGCGCTCGCCGCGGCGCTCCTTGCGGCGCGCCTTGGCCGCGGCGGAGGCGGCCTTGCGCTTGCCTTCGGCGGTCTCGGAGAACTTGACCTCGTCGAGGGGCAGGTCGCCGAGCGCGGGATCGAAGCCGAGGGAGGCCATGGTCGCGGCGAAATGGTCGGGGAGGTCGGCGGTGACGTCGATCGCCGCGTCGCCGTCGGGATGGTCGATCCTGAGGCGGCGCGCATGGAGATGAAGCTTGCGGCTGATCGCGCCGGTCAGGAACGCGTCCTGGCCGCCATATTTGCCGTCGCCGAGGATCGGGTGGCCGATGGCGAGCAGGTGGGCGCGCAGCTGATGGGTGCGCCCGGTGAGCGGCTGCAGCTCGAGCCAGGCGGCGCGGTTGCCGGCGCGCTCGATGACGCGGTAGCGGGTGCGCGCGGGCAGGCCCTCTTCGGCGTCGACATGCATCTTCTCGCCGCCGCTGCCCGGCTGCTTGCCGAGGGGCAAATCGATCATGCCGTCAGCGATCGGAGGCACGTCGATCACGATCGCCCAATAGACCTTGCGCGCGGTGCGGCCCGAGAAGCTCTTCGAGAAGAAAGCGGCGGCGCGCGGCGTGCGGGCGACGAGCAGGGCGCCCGACGTGTCCTTGTCGAGCCGGTGGACGAGCTTGGGCCGCGCCGCGCCTTCCTCGGCGAGGCCGTCGAGCAGGCGGTCGAGATGGTCCTTCGTCCCGGTGCCGCCCTGGGTGGCGAGGCCGGGCGGCTTGTTGACGACGATCGCGGCGGCGTCCTCGTGGATGACCAGCGAGCGGACGAACTCGGTCTCGTCGGCGGTCAATGTCTCGCGCTTCGGCTGCTGCCTTTTCGGCGCCGGCGCCTCTTCGCCCTGCGGCGGCACGCGAATGCTCTGGCCCGCCTCGATCCGGTCGCCGGGCGCGGCGCGCTTGCCGTCTAGGCGGAGCTGGCCGGTCCGCGCCCAGCGCGAGATCTGGCCGAAGCCGATGTCGGCGAGGTTGCGCCTGAACCAGCGGTCGAGGCGAATGCCGTCATCCTCGTCGGCGACGGTGAAAAGGCGGACCTGGTCGGCGGACATCGCGGCGGATGTAGCGGCACCCGCTCGGCTTCGCCAGTGTCGCGGGGCGTCAGCGCCCGTTGTTGACGATCAGCGCGACCTCGGAGCCGCCCTGCTTCGGAGTGACGATCAGGACGAAGGCGCCGTTGCTTTCCTCGTTGACGCCGCCCAGCACCTGGTCTTGCCCGCGCACCCGATGCTCGGCCGAGAAGCCGGCGCGGGCGGCGAGGCTGCGATAATGTTCGAGCACGCGGTTATGGGGGTCGGACGTGGTGAAGGTGACGACGCGCACCCGGCAGTCGCCGACATTGTTGCCCGCCGCCTCGGTCACGCGGCCGCCCGGATAGGCCGGAAACTCGGCCGGGAGGCGGCCGGCCCATTGCGGGCCGTAGTCGAGCGCTGCGCCGCAGGCGCCCGACGGCGCCGGCGGCCCGGCCCGGCCGCCGGATGCGGTGGCGGCCGCGCGGCGGACGCGCGGATCGGGGCCGGCGGGATATTGCGCCTGGACCGGCGTTTCGGGCGGGCGGACCGTGTTCGGATTGGCCTGCTGGACCAGATTGGGATCGCCCAGGATCTGGTCCTCGAGCGCGCTGGTCAGCGCCGGATCGGCGCCGTTGCCGATCAGCTCGTTGTCGATTTCGGCCAGGTTGGCGTTGCTCCCGCTGCCGCAGGCGGCGAGCGCGAGCGCCACGGCGAGGGCGGTCGAACGGACGAAAAGGGCGGCGCGGCTTTGCATGGGTCGGTCCTCTCTTTCACGCCCTATGCCCCAAACCGTCGTCGAATGGGTGAGGAGAGATGGTTAACGCACGTCCCCGCGGGGGACTGTCCCGTTCCTGGACTGCCAGAAGGCGAAGGTTTCGCCCTGCACCTCGGCGATGAAGCGCGCGGCTTCGGGCCCTTGCCACGGCCCCGCATAGCCGCGCGACCGGCCGCCGCCTCCGATCCACCAGCCCTGGCCCGGAATGCCGTCGCTCTGGCGGACGACGAGCACCGCCAGCTCGGGCTCGCCGCGCGCCTCGGCGTCGCGGTCGACGTCGCCGAGCACGGCGCAGAGCTGGCGCATCTTCGGCCGCGAGAAATGATAGCCGAGCCGTTCGAGCACTTCCGCATAGGTGAGGGCGGTGCCGGCCCGCGCGGCGCCGACGAGATGGGCCCGCACCTCCAAGGGATCGGCGAGGCGTTCCGCCATCAGCGCCGCTCGGTGAGCACCACCCGGCCGTCGGTGCCGCCGCCCGCGCGGGGCGAGAGGCTGGCGCGGAACCGGCCGTCATTGTCGATGGTCGTTCCGGCGATGACGAAGGCGGCGCCCTCGCGGCCGGCGCTGGACACGCTGAAATCGGCGGCGCGCGCGGGATCGCGGTACCAGCGCACGACCGTCTCGGGCGAATCGGCGCTGGCGAAGCGAAGCTCGACCTCGCCGTCGCGGCGGCCCGCTTCGCCGTCGCGGCCGCCCTCGACATGGATGCCGCTGAACCGGCTGTTCGGGTAGATGACGCCGCTGTCGTCGTCGATGCCCGCCTCCCGCCGGATGCTTTCGGGGATGTTGACCTTCATCTCGAAGCCGGGCGCCGAGATGCTGAGCCGCCCTTCCTCGGCCTTGCCCTCGGCGGTGCCGTTGCTGGGGGCCGCGTCATTCCCGAACCGGGCCTCGCAGGCGGGGAGCGCGAGCGCCGCCGCGGCGGCGAGAGGGAGAAGCGTGCGGGACGTCATGGCCAATCCTCCTTGATGCCGGCAAAATAGCTGTATTAGCGCAGTAACACAATAGCCGCCATCTTGCCGCCACGATGCCCGCCTAGCGGCGGCGCATGGCCGACGATCGCAGCCTCAGCCGCGCCGGGCTCCTGTTCGGCCTCGGCGCCTATCTCCTCTGGGGTTTCTTGCCCCTCTACTTCAAGCTGCTCACCGCGGTCGCCCCCAGCGAGATCGTCGGCCATCGCATCATCTGGTCGCTGATCTTCCTCGCCCTCCTCGCGACCTTGTGGCGGCGCTGGTCCGGGATCCGCGCCGCGATGACGACCGGCAGGGTGCTGACGACGCTGACGCTCACCGCGCTGCTGATCGCGGTGAACTGGCTCATCTACATCTGGGCGGTGGTCAACGGCCACGTGCTCGCCGGCAGCCTCGGCTATTATCTCAACCCGCTGGTCAACGTCCTGCTCGGCGTCGCGATCCTCAAGGAGCGGCTGAGCCGCGGGCAGATGTTCGCGGTCGCGCTGGCCGCGGCCGGAGTCGCGGTGCTTGCGACCGCGGCGGGGCGGGATTTGTGGATCAGCCTGGCGCTCGCCTTCAGCTTCGGGCTCTACGGCTTCCTCCGAAAGGTGGCGCCGGTCGATTCGCTCGAGGGGCTTTCGGTCGAGACCGCTCTGCTGGCGCCGCTCGCGCTCGGCTGGATCCTCTGGCTGAACCAGCAGGGCGCCGGCGGGTTCGGCCGGTTCGGCTGGGGCACCGACGCACTGCTGATCCTGGGCGGCGCGGTGACCGCCGTGCCGCTCCTCCTGTTCACCGCCGCGGCGAAGCGGCTGCCTTATTCGACGCTCGGCTTCCTCCAATATATCGCGCCGTCGATCCAGTTCCTGCTCGCCGTCTTCGCGTTCGGCGAGACGCTGACCACGGCGCATATCCTCTGCTTCGGCGCGATCTGGAGCGCGCTCGCCATCTTCGCCTTCGAAAGCCTGCGCCAGGGGCGGGCCGCGGCCCGGGCGCGGGCCCAGGCCGAGCTTTGTCCGGAGGCTTGCGGGCCCTGACCGCTGCCGTTCGAGCCGGGCGTAGCAGGGGTAGTCGGTGACGCGCCGATTGCAGGCCCAAGCTTGCAATAATCCGCCTGTTCTGCTAATGTTCCGTATAAGGACACTGATCGATTCCGTCGATCATTTCACGCTCGGTCATCGAATGGATTTTTATTTCTGCCTAAACTTCGAAACTCCCGCACCCCGATGCGATCCCGGCGGAGCAATCCGTCAGACCGGCTTGATGTCACGCGGCAGATCGCCGTGCCAGCGGCGGTCGGCGACATTGCCGTCCGCGTCCTGGAGGAAGGCCTCGCCCTTGCATTGGGCGGCGCGTTCGTTGGCGACCGCCCAGGCTTCGTCGCGGCTCGCATGGCGGGTGGTCCGGTCGGGCAGGCCCTCTTCGTAGACCATCCAGTCGCCGGCGTTGGACACCGCCCAGAAATTGCGTCCGACCATTGGCCCTCTCCATGGTGACGGGGGAGAAACGGGCGTCGTGCGGTGAAGTTGCCTCGCGGGGTCGAACGCGCGATGATCGCGGCCGAACAGCAGGAGAGTCGCCGGATGAAGACCGACCCGCGCATCGACGCCTATATCGCCCGCCAGGCCGATTTCGCCCGGCCGATCCTCGACCATCTCCGAGCCGTCGTCCACGCCGCCTGCCCCGATTGCGAGGAGACGCTGAAGTGGAGCTCGCCGAGCTTCATGTACAAAGGCAAGATCCTGGCCGGATTCGCGGCGTTCAAGGCGCACGCGACCTTCGGCTTCTGGAGCGGGAGCCTCGTCGTCGGCAAGGAAAACGAGCAGCTGAGCGGCATGGGCCAGTTCGGCCGGCTGACGTCGCTGGACGACCTGCCGCTCCGCCCGGAGCTCGAAGCGCTGGTCAGGAAGGCGATGAAGCTGGTCGACGAGGGCGTGAAGCCGCCGCGCGACAAGCATAAGAAGGAGCCGTTCACGGTGCCGCAGGATTTGCGCTCGGCGATCGACGCCAATCCGGCAGCCGCGGCGACGTTCGACGGTTTCCCGCCGAGCGCCCAACGCGACTATGTCGACTGGGTCACCGACGCCAAGCGCGACGAGACCCGGATCAAGCGGCTGGCCCAGACGGTCGAATGGCTCGCGGAAGGCAAAAGGCGGAATTGGAAATATGAAAGCTGCTGATCCGCCGTCGGCGCCGCCGCTCCGCGACAACAGCCGCGAGGCGCTCGACCGGCTGCTCGGCGAGATGGTCGAGCGGCCTGAGGATCGCAGGGAGCTGGCCGCGACGATCGAGCGCGACTTCGGCGAGGAGCGCGCCGTCATGGTGCTCGACATGAGCGGCTTCTCGCGCACCACGCAGAAGCGCGGCATCGTCGCTTTCCTGCTGATGATCCACCAGATGAAATTGCTCTGTCGGCCGGCGATCGAGGCCGCCGGCGGGCTGGTCGTGAAGGCCGAGGCGGACAACCTTTTCTGCCTGTTCGCCGACGTGAGCGACGCGGTCGCGGCGGCGCGCGAGGTGGTCGAGCGGCTCGATTCGGCCAATCTCGTCCTGCCCGAGGACCGGCGGCTCTACGCCTCGATCGGCATCGGCTGGGGCGCGATCCTCAACATCGACAATGACGACATCTTCGGTGACGAGGTCAACCTCGCCTCTAAGCTCGGCGAAGACGTCGCCGAGCGCGGCATGATCGTGCTGACCGAAGCCGCCCGCGCCCGCGCCGCGGGCTCGACCATCGAAACGCGCGAGGAATCGGTCAGCATCTCCGGGCTCACCTTCAGCTATCATCTGCTGGTCTAGCCCGATCAGTTGCCGTTGCCCTGCGCGTTCGTCTCGACGTTCGAGGCGGGGAAATTGGGGTCGGGCGGCAGCGGCGGGAGCGGGCGGCAGACGGGGAGGCCGAGCCGCGCATGCTCGGCGCAATTGCGGACCTGGACGTCGGCATTGGGCGCGATGAAGATCCCCCAGTGGCGGCCATCGTCGCAGAGCGCCACCCACATCTCCATACCCTCATAATGCTGCTGGTGGCCGAGACGGTCGACGCGGCGGCAGCGGCGGCCGCTGTCGCGGATCGCCCGCAGCAGCCCGATCCGCTGATTAAGGGGCGACAGCGATTTGAGCTGGTCGCTGTGCGGATTGGCGACGCGGATCGCGGTCGTGTTGTTGGCCGGCGCGCCGTCTTCGCAGCCCGCGAGGAGGAGGAGGAGGGCGGGCGCGGCGCCGGCGGCAAGCTTGTTCATCTCTTCCTCCTTCAGGCCGGCTGGGCCGCCCGCTCGCGATATTCGACGCGCAGGCTGACCTTGTCGATCTTGCCGGTGCCGAGCTTGGGCAGCGGTTCGGGCGAGAACCAGATCCGCGCCGGCAGCTTGAACTGGGCGAGCCGCTCGCCGAGGAAGGCAAAGAGCGCGTCGGCGTCGAGCCCTCCATCCTCGCAATAGACCACCGCCGCCGGCGCCTCGCCGAGCCGCTCGTCGGCGATGCCGAACACGGCGGCTTCGGACACGGCCGGATGGGCGTAGATCGCCGCCTCGACCTCTTGGGCGCTGATATTCTCGCCGCCGCGGATGATGATGTCCTTCTTGCGGTCGACGATGAACAGATAGCCGTCCGCGTCGAGATAGCCGATGTCGCCGGTCTTCAAATAGCCGTCGGCGGAGAAAGCGGCGCGGGTCGCCGCCTCGTCGCGCCAATAGCCGCGGATGTTGGCGGCCGAGCGGATCGCGATCTCGCCGCGCTCGCCCTGCGGCAGATGGCGGTCGCCCTCGCCCAATATGGCGAGCTCGACGATCGGGTCGTGCGCGCGGCCGGTCGAGGCGGGCTTGTCGTGATAATTGGACCAGAAATTGCCGCAGCCCACCGCGTTGGTCTCGGTAAGGCCGTAGCCGAGCGCCGGCTGGGCGCCACGGAAGCTCTCCTCGAGCCGCTTGACATGGGCGACCGGGCGCGGCGCGCCGCCGGCGGCGATGTCGGTCAGCGAGGACAGGTCGCAACGGTCGCGGTCGGGATGCTGCATGAGCTCGAGGCTCATCGTCGGCACGCCCACGAAATAGGTGATCCGCTCGCGCTCGATCAGCCGCAGAGCCTCGCCCGGGTCCCATTTGGGCATCAGCACCATGGTCCGGCCGATGACGAAGCTGTTGAGGAGCACCGGCACCTCGCCGGTGACGTGGAACAGGGGCACGTTGACCAGGGTCTTGGGATCGGGAACCGTCTCTCCTCGGCTCTCCTTGATGCCGCGCAGGACGGCTAGGCCGATCGTATAGGCATAGACGCCGGTGGTGACCGCGCGGTGGGTCGAGAGCGCGCCCTTGGCCAGGCCGGTCGAGCCCGACGTGAAGAGGATGGTGGCGTCGTCCTCGGCCGCGACGGCGGGGAGGTCGGCTTCGCCGCTGCGCTCATGCAGCGGCGCCAGCGCGCCCTCGATCGGCTTTTCGACGGGCAGCGAGACGGTGGGAATGGTGCAGCCGCCCGCGGCCAGCCGCTTCGCGCGGGCCTCGTCGGCGATGATCAGCTCGGGCTCGGCGAGACCGAGCGCGTGGCGCATCTCGTCGGCCTGCCACCAGCCGTTGATCAGGGTCGCGATCCCGCCCGCCTTCAGGACCGCCATATAGGAGACGATCCAGGCCGGGCAGTTGCGCATGGCGACGGCGACGCGGTCGCCCTTGGCGACGTTCCAGCTGCCTGCGAGGACGCGAGCCAGCCTCGTCGCCCGGGCGTTGAGGTCCGCGAACGTAAGCCGCTCATCGCCCGCGATCACCGCCTCGGTGGCGCCGTGCAGCATGCAGAAGGCGTCGAACAGCATCGGCAAGGTCGGCGGCAGGTTGGCGACGATCGCCCGGCCTTCCGCATCGCGGCCGACCTGGATCGGGCCGCCTTCGCCTATGACCTTGGCCAGCACCGCGTCATAGGTGCGGTCGAGCTCGCTCGGCATCCTCGCTTTCTCTCCTGCTTTGCCTTTTCCCTGCCCCCCACTATGAAGGCGCGAGCCCGAAGGGGGAAGCCTTGATCCAAGACTTACTGACATCGCTGACGACGGCAAGCGGCGCGATCCGCTGGGAGGATCTGGGCCTCCATCCGATCCTGTTCAAAGCCGGCTTCTTCGAGCTGCGCTGGTATTCGCTGGCCTATCTGTTCGGCATCGTGCTGGGCTGGTGGTATCTGCTCCGGCTGCTGCGCGAGCCGGGCGCGCCGATGGCGCGGCGCCACGCCGACGACATGGTCTTCTACGCCACGCTCGGCATCATCCTCGGCGGGCGGCTCGGCTATGTCCTGTTCTACCGGCCGCTCGATTACCTCGCCAACCCGATCGAGATTCCGCAGCTCTGGGACGGCGGCATGTCGTTCCATGGCGGCGTGATCGGGGTCAGCCTCGGCATCCTCTACATGGCGCGGCGGCAGGGGCTCGATTGGCTCCGTATCCACGATTATGTCGCCTGCTGCGTGCCCTTCGGCCTGTTCCTCGGCCGGCTCGCCAATTTCGTGAACGCCGAGCTCTGGGGCCGCGAGACCAACCTGCCCTGGGGCATCGTCTTCCCCAATGGCGGCGAGGCGGCGCGCCACCCGAGCCAGCTCTACGAAGCGGGGCTCGAAGGAATCCTGCTCTTCGCCATCCTGTGGTTCCTGTTCTGGAAGACGCGCGCCCGCTACCAGCCCGGCAAGCTCGTCGGCACCTTCATCCTCGTCTACGGGATCAGCCGCTTCCTGGTCGAGATGGTCCGCCAGCCCGACGCCGGGCTCGAGCATCTCGCCTGGGGCCTCAGCATGGGCCAGACCCTGTCGCTGCCGATGATCCTCGGCGGCCTTTACCTGGTGCTGACCGCGGCCAGGCGCGGGGAGCGGGTCCGGCCCGTCCCGGCCGATGAACCGGCTTGAGGAAAAGCTGAAGCGCCGGATTGCGGCGGAGGGGCCGATCAGCGTCGCCGACTACATGGCCGAGGCGAACGCGCATTATTATGCGACCCGCGATCCCTTCGGCGCGGCCGGCGACTTCACCACCGCGCCCGAGATCAGCCAGATGTTCGGCGAATTGGTCGGAATCTGGCTCGCTGATTTGTGGCAGCGGGCGGGGAAGCCCGAGGGCGCGCATTATGTGGAGCTCGGGCCGGGCCGCGGCACGCTGGCGGCGGACGCGCTGCGGGCGATGCGCGGCGCCGGGCTGGAGCCGCCGGTCGAACTCATCGAAACCAGCCCCATGCTGCGCAGGGCCCAGGCGGAGCGGCTAGCGGCGCGCTGGCATGACGATCTGGCGACCGTGCCGGAGACCGGGCCGCTGCTCGTCGTCGCCAACGAATTTTTCGACGCGCTGCCGGTCCGGCAATTGGACGCCCGGGGGCGCGAGCGGACTGTCGGCTGGCACGAAGGGCGGTTCGCGGCGCGCGGCGAGGTCGAGACCGAGGCCTCGCTGCTGTCTCTCGCCATCGTTCGGCAGCTCGCCCGCCGGCTCGCCGCGCAGGGCGGCGCGGCCCTGCTCGTCGATTACGGCCACGACCGGCCCGGGCGGGGCGACACGCTGCAGGCGGTGTCGCGCCATGCTTTCGCCGATCCGTTCGAGGCGCCCGGCGAGCACGACCTCACCGCCCATGTCGATTTCGCGGCGCTGGCGGCGGCGGCGCGGGAGGAAGGCGTGCGCGTGTCCGGGCCGGTCGCGCAGGGCGAATGGCTCGAGGCGATGGGGATCGACCTGCGCGCCGCCGCGCTGATCAAGGCGGCGCCCGAGCGGGAGGCGGAAATCATGGCCGCCCGCGACCGACTGACCGCAGAAGGCCAGATGGGGCGACTGTTCAGGGCGATGGCGCTGGTCGCGCCCGATTGGCCCGAACCGGCGGGGTTTGAGACCCAACTCCGTTCGGCCTGAGCTTGTCGAAGGCCTCTCCTTCCTTTTACTGACGCACGAGAAGAAGGGACGGGCTTCGACAGGCTCAGCCCGAACGGAGTTGGGACTTGGGCGATTCGACGAGCGTGAGATGGCGCGACGCGGGGGTGGCAGATGCCGCGACGCTGGCCGCGATCGGGCGGCGGAGCTTCATCGACACGTTCGGCCATCTCTACACGCCCGAGAATCTCGCCGCCTTCCTGGTCAATCACAGCAAGGAGAATTGGCGCGGCGAGCTCGGCGACCGGCGCTTCGCGGTGCGGCTGGGCGAAGCAGGCGGCGAGACCGCCGCCTACGTCAAGCTCGGGCCACCCTCCTTGCCCTTCGAGGTGAAGGGGCCGACCATCGAACTCAGGCAATTCTACGTGCTCAAGCCCTGGCAAGGCACCGGCCTCGCCGCCGAGATGATGGCCTGGGTGCTGGCCGAGGCGCGGCGGCGCGGCGCGGAGGCGCTCTATCTTTCCGTCTTCACCGACAACGAGCGCGCCCGGCGCTTCTACGCGCGCTACGGCTTCGAGGCGGTCGGGCGCTACGACTTCATGGTCGGCACCCACGCCGACGAGGACATCATCATGCGGCTGAAGCTGTGAGCGTCGCCTATCGCCGCGCCACGCCGGCCGACGGCCCGGCGCTCGCCGCGATGGGGCGGCGCTGCTTCGTCGAGACGTTCGGCCCGCATTTTCCGGCCGACGACATGGCGGCGCACCTCGCCCGCATGTTCGGGCCGGCGGGGCTTCCGGCCGAGCTTGCCGACCCCGCCGTCCGGGTGATGATGGCGGAGGAGGATGACGCGATCGCCGGTTATCTCAAGCTGGTGCCGATGACGCTGGCCGCGGACCATCCGCCCGGCGCGCTCGAGATCAAGCAGCTCTACGTGCTGGAGCCCTGGCAGGGTGCGGGAGTCGCCGCCGCGCTGACGGACTGGGCGGTCGAAACCGGACGCTCGGACGGCGCCCACGCCCTCTTCCTCAGCGTCTGGGCGGAGGGTCACCGAGCGATCGCGTTCTACCGCCGCCAGGGCTTCGCCGTCGTCGGCCACGCGCCCTTCATCCTCGGCAGCCGGACCTACAGCGACCCGGTGATGCGGCTCGACCTGTGAGCGTCGATGTGATCCGTGCCGCCGCCCTCGACGGCGTCCCGCACGGCTTCCTCGGCCGCCGGGGCGGCGTCTCCCAGGGCGCCTATGCCAGCCTCAATGTCGGCTGGGGCTCGGACGACGATCGCGCCGCCATCGCCGAGAATCGCCGTCGCGCGATTGCAGCGGTCGCGCCCGGCGCCGGGCTGGTTACCGTCCATCAGATCCATTCGCCCGACGCCCTCTATGCCGCCGCGCCCTGGCCCGACGACGCCCGCCCGCCGGCCGACGCCATCGTCACCGACCGGCCCGGCCTCGCGCTCGGCATCCTCACCGCCGACTGCACACCGGTTCTCCTGGCCGACCGCGCGGCGGGGGTGATCGGCGCCGCCCATGCCGGGTGGAAGGGCGCGTTCGGCGGCGTGATCGAATCGACGCTCGCGGCGATGGAAGGGCTCGGCGCCGACCGCGCCCGGATCGTCGCGGCGGTCGGTCCGGTGATCGCGCGCAAGTCCTACGAGGTGGACGACGCTTTCCTGCGCCGCTTCGCCGAGGCCGATCCCGCGAACGAACGCTTCTTCTCGCCGGGTCGCGAAGGCCATCAGCAGTTCGATCTCGAAGCCTATGTGCTCGCCCGCCTCGCCGCCGCCGGCGTCACCCGCGCCGAAGCGGTCGGGCTCGACACCTATTCAGACCCCGACCGTTTCTTCAGCTACCGCCGCGCCACCCATCGCGGCGAGCCCACCTACGGCCGGCAAATCTCGCTGATCGGCCTGAGCGGAGACGAGGCATGACCCGGTGGCGGCTGTTCGGCGTGCGCGGCTGGGGCTCGACGCTGGCCGAGGGCGCGCTCGCCTGGACCGGCACCCCCTATGAGTTCGTCTCGGTCGACGGTTTCGATTCGCCCGGGCCTGCGCGCGACCGCCTGTTGGCGGCGAACCCGCTCGCCCGCGTGCCAACCCTGGTCGCGCCCGACGGCGCGGTGCTGACCGAAAGCGCGGCGATCGTGCTGCACCTTGCCGAGAGCAATCCGGAGTCGGGGCTGGCGCCGCCGCCCGGCGATCCGGCCCGCCGCGCCTTCCTCAGCCGGCTGGTCTGGTTCGTCTCGGCCCTCTATCCGACCTTCACCTATCGCGACTATCCGGAGCGCTGGGCGCCCGACGCGGCGGACCAGCTCGCCGCCAATGTCGACACCTTCCGGCAATCGCTCTGGCGTCAGTTCGAAGCCGAGCTCGGCGACGGCCCGTGGGTGCTGGGCGGGACGCCCTCGGCGCTCGATCTCTATGTCGCGGTCATGTCGCACTGGCGGCCGCGCCGGGCGTGGCTGGGCAAGCATTGCCCCAGGCTGCACGCCCTCGCCGGCCGCGCCAACCGACTGCCCGCCATCGCCGGCATCCTCGACCGCAACTTCGGCGGCTGACGAGGCGCCTACGGCATGGTCCGAATCTGGGCGAGCATCGCCTTGGCGACCGAGGCCATCACCTTGACCCGGTTGGCGGCGGCGCCGGGACCCGAGATCAGCACCTTCTCGACCGTCGGATTGGTGATGAACTCGACCTCGAAATAGGCGGCGAGACATTTCTTGGCCTTGCCGACATTGCCGAGCGCCACGTCGCTCAGCGTGCCGAGTTTGCCCGGTCCCGTCGCGGTATCGGGCTTGACCTTGCGGTCCGTCGCGGTCGGATCGACCGATTTCATTCCGGCCAGCAGGGCGTTGTGCACTGCGGTGGCAAAGGCCCTGTCGGCGGCCACGTTGGTGTTGCCGTTCGATGCGGCGGCGAAGAAGGTTTCGACGCCGCGCGCGCTGGGCTTAGTGAAGCCGTTGAAATGCAGGCTGAGGAACAGCTTGGCATTCTTGGTGCCGGCGAGATTCGCTCTCGCGGCGATGCCGACATTGACGTCGGTCGTGCGGGTCAGGAACACGTCGACCTTGTCTCCCGCCGCATTGGCCTGGCTCTCGAGCTCGGCCTTGAGGATCGTGCAGAAGTCTAGGGCGAGGTTCTTTTCGAGGGCCCCGCTGATGCTGGTCGCGTTATTGGGGGAGCTGCCCCCGACCTTCGTCGTCCCGCCATGCCCCGGATCGAGCACGATCGCGCCGAGATTCGCCATTCTTGCCTCCCTTGCTTAGTCTTCGCGCCGGTCCTAGCCAGGCGCCGGCTGGGCCGTGCGTGACGACCGTCACGCGGGTCGCAGGATTGGTCTGGATGGAAGCGGGGCGGATCGGCTAGGGAGCGTGCGCACCAGGAGACTTCCCCATGACCGACGAATCCAACCTCACCGGCGCGACGCCGCGCCGCCGTCCCAAGCCGGACGTGCTCGAGATCGGCGGGCGCAAGCTGAAACCCTCGACGCTGATGATGGGCCACGGCTTCGATCCGGCCTTGTCGGAGGGCTCGCTGAAGCCGCCCATCTTCCTGACCTCGACCTTCGTCTTCGAGAATGCGGCGGCCGGCAAACGCCATTTCGAGGGCATCACCGGCAAGAGGCCGGGCGGCGCCGAGGGCCTCGTTTACTCGCGCTTCAACGGCCCTAATCAGGAGATTCTCGAAGACCGGCTCGGCCTGTGGGAAGATGCCGAGGATGCGCTGAGCTTTTCCAGCGGGATGTCGGCGATCGCGACCCTCTTGCTCGCCTTCGTCCAGCCCGGCGACGTCGTCGTCCATTCGGGGCCGCTCTACGCCGCGACCGAGACGCTGATCGGCCGCATCCTCGGCCGCTTCGGCGTCAAATGGCTCGATTTCACCGCCGGCGCGACCGAGGACGAGATCGCCGACGTGATCGAACGGGCCAAGGCGATGGGCCGGGTGCCGCTCATCTATTTGGAGAGCCCGGCCAACCCGACCAACGCCCTGGTCGACGTCCAGGCGGTGCGCAAGGCCGCCGACGCCGCCTTCGCCGCCGGCGAGCGGCCGCCGATCGCCATCGACAACACCTTCCTGGGCCCGCTCTGGCACCATCCGCTGCGCCACGGCGCCGACCTCTCGGTCTATTCGCTGACCAAATATGCGGGCGGCCATTCGGACCTCGTCGCCGGCGGCATCACCGGCTCGAAGGAGCTGATCAACACGATCCGCATGCTCAGGAACACGATCGGCACGATCACCGATCCCAACACCGCGTGGATGCTGCTGAGGAGCCTCGAGACGCTCGAGCTGCGCATGACCCGCGCCGGCGAGAATGCGGAGAAGGTCTGCCGTTTCCTGCGCGATCACCCGAAGGTCGAGAGCGTCGGCTATCTGGGCTTCCTCGAGGAAGGCGGCGACGCCCGCCAGGCCGACATCTACCGCCGCCACTGCACCGGCGCCGGCTCCACCTTCTCGCTCTACCTCAAGGGCGGAGAAACCGAGGCATTCGCCTTTCTCGACGCGCTCAAGATCGCCCATCTCGCGGTCAGCCTCGGCGGCACCGAGACGCTGGCCAGCGCGCCCGCGGCGATGACCCACCTGTCGGTCCCGGCCGAGCGCAAGCAGGCGCTCGGCATCACCGACAACCTCGTCCGGGTCTCGATCGGCGTCGAGGACGCCGACGATCTGATCGCGGACTTCGACCAGGCGCTGGGTGCGGTCTAGTCAGGGCCGCCTGCGGTCGCGCCAGTCCAGCACTTCCCAGCCTTCGTCCTCGGCGACCTTGACGAGGCGGGCGTGGGCGTTGGTGGCGAAGGCTTCGTCGGACCAGTGGTGGACCGGCGCGTCGGAGACGTGGTCCGAATAGAAGCGGATGTGCACGGCGTCGCGGTCGAGCCCCTCGCGCTGCAGCCAGCCTTCGATCATGTCGAGCTTGCCCAGGCCGTAGCAATTGCGGCCGTCGATCGTGGCGATCGTCCGGCCGCGCGAGTCGATCAGCGTATCGGTGGCGATAACGTCGTCGAAGCCGAGCCGTTGCGCGATCGCCGCCGAATAGAGCCGGTATGAGGCGGTCGCCATGACCAGCCGCCGCCCGGCCGCCTTGTCCTCGGCGAGCCGCGCCCGCGCGCCGGGCAGGATGTTGGTCCTGACCTGCTTGTCGGCGAAGCTCTGCACCACCCGTTCGAGCCGCTCGGGGGAAGCGGCGCCGACCAGCAGCCGATAGTTCAGCTCCTTCAAGCGGCCGCGGTCGATCAGCTTCAGCGCATAGGCCAAGGTGGTGAGCAAGGCGAGCGGCGCGAGCAGCGCCCGCCACGGCGCCAGCCGCCACATGGCGTGCCACAGGAACGGGCCGAAGGTCGGCTCCCGCGTCACCGTCCGGTCCATGTCGTAAATGGCGAGCGTCGCCTTCATCGACCCCCTGAAATCATGGAATCGTGGCGCCTGTCCATCCTACTCCTTGCCGCCCGGCCTGAATTGACGCATTCGTCTTGGCCGATGAGCGTAACCGCCGATTTCAGCCGAGATGTCGAGGATGGCCGTTGCGTTCTGCGGTTCAGCGGCAATCTGACGATTTTGCGCGTCCGCAAACTCGCCGAGCAGCTGAAGGAGGTCGAGGCCGAGCACCTCATCGTCGACCTCTCCGACGTCGAGCGGCTGGACACGGTCGGCGCCTGGCTGGTCCACAAGCTGGAGCGCGATCGCGGCGCCACCATCGTCGGCGCGACCGAGGATCAGCAACTCCTGATCGACCACGTCACCCAGGCCGACCAGCCGGTGAAGGTGAAGCGCGACTACGAGATGCCGCTGCTGCGCGTGGTCGGCGAGGTCGGCGTCGCAGCCAATATGGCGATGCGCACGATCGTCGGCCTGCTCGGCTTTTTCGGCGCCCTCCTGATCTCGACCGGCCACATCGCCCGCCACCCCCGCCGCTTCCGCCTCAACGCGATCACCCAGCAATTCGAGGTCGTCGGCGTCCGCGCCTTGTTCATCGTCGGCCTGATGAGCTTCCTGGTCGGCATCGTCATCGCCCAGCAGGGCGCAGTCCAGCTCCGCCAGTTCGGCGCCGAAATCTACACGATCAACCTGATCGGCCGCTCCTCGGTGAAGGAGCTTGGCGTGCTGATGACCGCGATCATGGTCGCCGGCCGCTCCGGCTCGGCCTTCGCCGCCCAATTGGGGTCGATGAAGCTCAGCGAAGAAGTCGACGCGATGCGCACGATCGGCGTCTCGCCGATGGAGGCCCTGGTTTTCCCGCGCGTGCTCGCCACCGTGATCCTGATGCCGCTGCTCGGCTTCTATGCCGCGATCCTGTCGATCATCGGCGGCGGCATCTTCTGCTGGATCTCGCTCGATATCCCGCCCGTGACCTTCGTCCAGCGCATCCGCGAGGTCGTGCCGATGACCGACCTGTGGCAGGCCATGATCAAGGCGCCGGTCTTCGGCATGATCATCGCCATGGCCGGCTGTTTCCAGGGCATGCAGGTGGAGGGCAATGCCGAGGAGGTCGGCCTCAGGACTACCGCCGCGGTCGTCCAGGGCATCTTCCTGGTCATCGTGCTCGACGCCTTCTTCGCCGTGTTCTTCACCGAAATCGGCTGGCTATGACGCGCGGCGACACCGTTATCGAGGTCGTAGGCCTCCACAACAGCTTCGGCAGGCAAATCGTGCACGAAGATCTCAGCCTCGAGGTAAAGAGGGGGGAGATTTTCGGCGTCGTCGGCGGCTCCGGCACCGGCAAGTCGGTGTTGATGCGCTCGATCATCGGCCTGCAGACGCCCGACGAGGGCGAGATCAGGGTGTTCGGCGAGCCGATGATCGGCCGCGACGAGGAGGAGGCGAAGCACGTCCGCCGCCGTTGGGGGGTTCTCTTCCAGGGCGGCGCGCTCTTCTCCACGCTGACCGTCGCCGAGAATATCCAGGTGCCGATCAAGGAATTCTATCCCGGCCTCGACCAGGAGCTGCTCGACGAGATCGCGGCCTACAAGACGACGATGAGCGGCCTTTCGACCGACGCGGCCGCCAAATATCCGTCCGAGCTTTCCGGCGGCATGCGCAAGCGCGCCGGCATCGCCCGCGCGCTGGCGCTCGATCCCGAGCTCCTGTTCCTCGACGAGCCGACCGCAGGCCTCGATCCGATCGGCGCCGCCGCCTTCGACCAACTCATCCTCGAGCTGCGCGACGCGCTTGGCCTCACCGTCTTCCTGATCACGCACGATCTCGACACGCTTTACGCGATCTGCGACCGGGTCGCGGTGCTCGCCGACATGAAGGTGGTGGCGGTCGGAACGATAACGGAATTATTGGCTTTGGATCACGAATGGATTCAGGACTATTTCAAGGGACCGCGGGGCCGCGCCGCCGCCGCGATCTCCGAGCGGGAAGAGGCTGAAGCCTGATGGAAACCAGATCGAACCAGGTCCTCGTCGGCAGCATCACGCTGGGGCTGATCGCCGCGCTGGTGCTTTTCGTGATCTGGCTGAGCCAAGTTGGCGACGGCGGCGAGAAGACCTACGACGTCTTCTTCCAGCAGTCGGTCGAAGGGCTGGCCAAGGGATCGTCGGTGACCTTCTCGGGCGTACCGGTCGGCCAGATCGACTCGATCAACCTCGTCCCCGACAGCCCGCAATTCATCCGGGTCCGCATTTCGGTGCGCGAGAACACGCCGGTCTTTGAAGGATCGACCGCGACCATCCGCGGCGTCGGCTTCACCGGCGTCTCGCAGATCCAGCTCGACCCGCCCGAAAATCCCGAGCCGGGCCAGCCGCGCCGGTCGCGCCGCCCGATCGCCTGCCCTGAGCAAAACCCCGAGTCCGAATGCCCTTATGGCGTGCCGGTGATCCCGACCAAGCCGGGCGCGCTCGGCCAGCTGCTCAACACCGCGCCGGAACTGCTCGAGCGGGTCTCGACGCTGACCGAGCGGCTCACCGAATTGCTCTCCGACCGCAACCAGGAATCGATCGCCGGCATCCTCGACAATCTCGAGGAGGTCAGCCGTTCGCTGGCCGAGCGCGGGCCGGAGATCGCCGCCACCCTGGCCGAGGCGCGGATCGCGATCCAGCAGGCCGGCACCGCCGCCGACCAGATCGGACGGCTCGCCGGCACCACCAACACGATGATGAACGAGGACGGCCGGCCGCTGATCAACGACCTGCGCCATACCCTCCGCCGGGCCGAGCAGAGCATGGCGCAGCTCGAAGGGGCGATCGGCGACGCGCGGCCGGGCATCCAGGCCTTCTCCAACCAGACCCTGCCCGAGGTCGGCCAGCTGATCCGCGACCTGCGCTCAACCTCGGAATCGCTCCGCGAGATCACCGACCGGCTGAACCAGCGCGGCGTCGGCGGCGTCATCGGCGGCCAGCGCCTGCCCGATTACGAGCCGGGAAGAAGGGAATGACCATGCGCCTGAAACTTCTTGCCCCCGTCCTTGCCACCCTCGCCCTTGCCGGCTGCTTCGGCGGCGGCGCGCCATCCGAATTGCTGACCCTGACCGCCGCTCAGTCGCGGCCCGCCGCTAGCCCGCGCACCGCCGGCCAGGGCGAGGCGATCACCGTCGTCGAGCCGACCGTCCCGGAGGCGCTCAATACGCCCCGCATCCCCGTCTATGTCAACGAGACCGTGGTCCAGTATCTGACCGGCGCGCAATGGGTCGAGGATCCGGGGCCCCTGTTCGGCCGCCTGGTCGGCGAAACGATCGCGGCGCAAACCGGCCGGGTCGTGCTCGATCCCAGCCAGTACAGCCACGATCCCGGCACCCGCCTCACCGGCCAGCTCGTCCGCTTCGGCCTCGATCCCAATGCGATGGAAGTGGTCGTCACCTACGACGCCGCGATCGCGCGCGGCGCGACCGGAGTCACCACCAACCGCTTCGAGGCGCGCGTGCCGGTCGCCGAGGCCACGTCGGCGGCGGTCGCGCCGGCGCTGAACCAGGCCGCCAACCAGGTCGCCGGCCAGGTCGCGGCCTGGGTCGGCGGCTGAGCTAGGGCGCCGGGCGCGGCGCCAGCGCCGCATGGGCGAGATAGGCGGATTTGCCCTTGCCCGGGGCGCCTTCATATTTGCGGAGAAGATCGGCCAGCTCGCCCGCCAGCGCCCGCGCCTCCGCCCGGCTTAGTGCCAGCACGCGCCAATAATCGCATGCTTCGGCGGAGGCTGCTTCCCCCACACGCTCCATTCGCGGGCGGCCCGAATCGTCGAGCGAGAGGAGCATGTCCGTGCCGGCGAGCCGCTCCGTCCGGTCGAGCGCGCGACCGAGCTCCGCGGCGAGGCCGGCGCCGGCGCCGCGCCCCATCGCGGCACCGTCGATGAGGAAGGAGTCGGCGACCGCGCGATAGTGGCGGATCGGCCGCCCGGCCCGCTTCTGGACGCGTGTGACGCAGATGAGGCCGAGCCGCAGGAAGGCGCCGACATGGTAGGCCAGCCGGTTCATCGGCACGGCGAGCGCGGCGGCCGCGTCCGACAGCGAGCGCTCGCGGCCCATGAACAGGGTTAGCATTCGGCGGCGCTTCGGATCGGCGAAGACCGCGGCGGCGGCGGGGTCGCGGATGCGCGAAGCTCTACTCAGGCGGTCGTCTTCCATTTGAAGTAGAAGACCCTCTACGCGGTCGCGACAAGCGAGGGAAGATGCCATGAAGATTGCCCGTCACCTGATCCTGCTGGCCGCGATCGGCGCCTCGGCGCCGGCGCAGCGCCCGGCGCGTCCCGATCTGGCCGCGGTCCGCGCCTGCATCGAAAGCCGCTCCGAAGCCGGCGCCTTCTCGGGCGCGATCCTCGTCGCCGAGCGCGGGCGGATCCTCTGGCAGGCCGGCTACGGCTTCACCGACGCGGCGGGCACCGGGCGCAACACGCCGGCGACCGTCTTCAACATCGCTTCGATGGGCAAGATGTTCACCGCCGTCGCCATCGCCCAGCTCGCAGATCGCGGGCAGCTGCGTTTCGACGATCCGATCTCCCGACACCTGTCCGGTCTGGCTCCCGAGATCGGCGCGATCACCATCGACCACCTGCTGACCCACCGGTCGGGCCTACGCGACTATTTCCGCCCGGAGAACCGCGCCGTCATGCAATCGGCGCGGACCGCGACGGACCTCCTCGGAATCGCGCTCGCCGACGGAACCGCCTTCGCGCCCGGCAGCAATTCGGCTTATTCCAATTCCGGCTACGTCGTGCTCGGCGCGATCGTCGAACGGCTGAGCGGCCAAAGCTACGCCGACTATCTTCGCGCGCACATCTTCGTGCCGGCCGGCATGACCTCCACCTCGCTCGACGGCGCGGCGCCGCGCGCGGCGGCGATGACTCGGCGCGGCCCCGGCGGAGGCCCGCCAGCCGGCCCGCCAAGGCCGGCGCCCGCGATCGGCTCGCCTTACGGTTCGCCCGCCGGCGGCGCGACCAGCACGGTCGGCGACCTGTTCCGCTTTGGCGAGGCGCTGCGCCGCCATCGCCTGACCCGCCCCGCGACTACGGAGACGCTGTGGCGGGCGCATCTCGTGCCCCGCGATCAGGCGGCGGCCGGCGAGCGGGCCAGCTACGGCTACGGCTTCAACCGCGTCGACACCGACGGCCGGCGCTTCGTCGGCCATGGCGGCGGCTCGGTCGGCGTCAACGTGCAGTTCGAAATCGACCCGGAGGCCGGCCGCGTGGCGGTCGCTCTGGCCAATTACGATCCGCCGGCGGCGACCGAAGCGGTGCGCAGCGTGCGCGCCGCCTTCCTCGGGCGCGCCGCCGCTTCGATCTGCCCGGCGCCGGCAGGCTAGCCGAGGCTCTTCGAAACCTGCTCGAATACGTCCCTGCTTAGACCGGGCGTCGCCACGATCCGCTCCAGCTCGGCGCGCATCAGGGCGCCGCGCGCTTCGCCGAAGCGGCGCCAGCGGCCGAGCGGGGGAACCAGCTTAGCCGCATTCTGGGGATTGAGCTTGTCGACGGCGAGGATCGAATCGGCGAGGAAGCGGTAGCCGCGGCCCTGGCGGCTGTGCAGTGCGCGCTGGTTGGCGCCGAACGCGCCGAGCAGCGAGCGCATCCGGTTCGGGTTGGTCAGGCTGAAATCCGGATGGCGGAGCAGGTCGAACACCGCCTGCAGGGTGTCGTCGCGGCTGGAGAGCGCCTGCGCGGTGAACCATTTGTCGATCACCAGGGCGTCGCCCCGGTAACGCGCGTAGAAGGCGGCAAGCGCTGTCTCGCGCTCCGGCGCGTCGCTGTTGGCGAGGACGCCCAGCGCGCCCTGCCGGTCGGTCATGTTGTCGGCCTCGTCATGCTGGCGGAGGGCCAGAATCGCGGCATCGCCGGCGCGCGCGGCCATCAGGAAGCCCAATGCCACCGTGCGCAGCCGCCGCGCGCCCTTGGCGGCGGGTGAAAGCGCGAAGCCGCTGGCGGTGGTGTCGGCATAAGCGGCCCGCCAGTGCCGCTCGAGCTCGCGGCCCAATCGGGCGCGCAGCCGCTCGCGCGCGGCGTGGATGGCGTCGGGATCGACCTCCTTCATCTGGTCGCCGATGAAGCTCTCGGTCGGCACCAGCACGGCTTCGGCGATAAAGGCATGGTCGAGCGCCGGATCGGCCAGCGTGTTCCTGACCGCCTCGACCACCGGTTCGTGCCGGTCCTCGCCGGTGGCGATCGCGTGAAGCAGGGTGTCGAGCATCAATTGCTGCATCGCCTCGTAGCGGGCGAAGGGATTGTCGTCGTGCGCGGAGAGGAAGGCGAGGTCGCCGGCGTCGCGGTCGGTTTCGACGACGATCGGCGCCGAGAAATCGCGGTTCAGCGACAGCACCGGCCGCTCCCCGATGCCGGGGAAGGCGATCTCCTGCTGCGCGTCCTCGAGCAGGACGAGCTGCTCGGCGAGCTTCTCCTTGCTCTGTGCGCCGAACAAGGCGAGCTTCACCGGAATGGGCAGCGGCCGCTTGACCGGCTGGCCCGGCGTCGGCCGCGTCTCCTGGGCGAGCGTGAGCAACGCACGGTCGCCGTCGTGGCGGAGCGCCGCCCTGACCCGCGGAGTCCCGGCCTGGCCGTACCAGGCGCGGAAGTCGGCGAGGTCGACGCCGCTCGCATCCTCCATCGCGCGGACGAAATCCTCGCAGGTCACCGCCTGGCCGTCATGGCGCTCGAAATAGAGGTCGGAGCCGGCCCGGAACCGCTCGGGGCCGAGCAAAGTGTGCATCATCCGGATCAGCTCGGCGCCCTTCGAATAGATGGTTGCCGTGTAGAAGTTGGAGATTTCGATATAGGTGTCGGGCCGGACCGGATGGGCGAGCGGGCCGGCATCCTCGGGGAATTGCGCGGCGCGCAGCGCGCGCACGTCCTCGATCCTCTTGACCGCCGGCGAGCCCATGTCGGCCGAGAAGCTCTGGTCGCGGAAGACGGTGAAACCCTCCTTCAGGCTCAGCTGGAACCAGTCGCGGCAGGTGACCCGGTTGCCCGACCAATTGTGGAAATATTCGTGCGCGACCACCGCCGCGACCGCGTCGTGATCGGCGTCGGTCGCCGTCTCCGGATCGACCAGGATGTAGCGCGAGTTGAAGATGTTTAGGCCCTTATTCTCCATCGCGCCGAAGTTGAAATCGGCGACGGCGACGATGTTGAACGCGGCGAGATCATATTCGCGGCCGTAGACCGCCTCGTCCCAGGCCATCGCCGCTTTCAGCGAGGCCATGGCGTGGCTGGTGCGCGGCAGATCGGCCTCCTTGACCCAGATGCCCAGATCGACCTTGCGGCCCGAGGCCGTGACGAAGCTGTCGCGATTGGCGGCGAGGTCGCCCGCCACCATGGCGAACAGGTAGCAGGGCTTGGGGAAGGGATCGCGCCATTCCGCCCAGTGCCGCCCGTCCGGCAAGTCGCCCGAAGCGATCGGGTCGCCGTTCGCCAGCAGCACCGGATAGAGCTTCCTGTCGCCGGTCATCCTGACCCGGTAGCGCGACAATATGTCGGGCCGGTCGGGGAAGAAGGTGATCCGCCGGAATCCCTCGGCCTCGCACTGGGTGCAGAGCATGCCGGCGGACTCGTAGAGGCCCATCAGCTTGGTGTTGGCGCGCGGACGGATCTCGGTAACGATCTCGACCGTGTGAGAAGTCCGGGCCCAGCTCGATCTCGAGCACCGAGCCGTCCATTCTCCACTCGGCCTCGACTTCGCCGCCCACATAGACGCCCTCGGGCTCGATGCCGTCGCCGTTCAGCCGGAGCGTGAACCCCTCCGCGGTTTCGGCCCGCTCCACCTGCAGCACCGAGCGCACCATTGTCCGCTCGGCATCGAGCTCGAACTCGAGCGAAATCTCCGGCACCAGCCAGTCGGGTGGGCGATAATCCTCGCGGCGGACGGCGGCCGGAGCCGCGACGGCGTTCTGGGCGTCGAGCATCCGCGCCGTCTAGGCGGGGTGCGGGCAGCGCGCAATGCCGCGCCCGGGTTCGCACTGCCGGAGCGGCGGCGTGGCGGTCATTTCTCCTGCGCAATCAACCAAATGCCTGTCGGCGGCGAGCGCTGCCCGCCGTGCTCAAACGCGACGCCCGCGACTTCGCCCGGCAAGCCTGCGAAGCCAAGAAAGCTGTCGGTCATTCTCTGGCATTTGGCTGTCGGTTCCGATCACCCTCCATCTCCGCTATGGATCAGGTTGAGGAGATGACTCATGGCCGCTACCAATGAATTCCCTCTCGAAGAGGCCGAGACAACGACCGCAGCGGCAGCCGAGCCACTACGTGAGGCGGGATCATTTTTCTCGAACTTCGAAACCAGCCTGACTTTGGTTATCTTTTTGTTCGCACTCGTAGCCATAGGATTTTTCTATATTTTGATCCGTACGGAACGAGCGACTCCCTTTCTGCTGAGAATATATGTAATCATCATCCTGGTTTTCAGCTCGTTGTTGATTGTTTCGAGTTCTTATTCAACGCACCAGATAGCCCCGGTTATCGGTTTCTTCGGGACGGTTGCAGGCTATCTGCTAGGAAGATCGGAGCGGAAAGATGCAGATGCCGACTAACTTCGTTGGCGCCGCGGCTTCCATTGCCCTTGCCGCGACGGCCGCCGTGCATGCGAACGCGCAGGCGGAGGCGCAGGGTCTTCCGGACCCGTTGTTTTTCGTCAAGAACAACACCGCCGTGAACCTTACCTGTTCCGTGCGGGCCGAGCGAGGCAACTGGTCCCGGCCGTTCAGCCTGCCCAGAGGCGCCGAGTGGAGCCGGATGGATCCGTCCGCCAACCGCTATTTCATTCGCTGCAGCGCGCCCGTCCGGCGCGCCACCTACGCGTTGCTGGACGGCGTGCGCTACAGCTTTTTGCGGCAGAATCCGCGGGCCGAGATTCGACTTCATCGGATCATCGCTGATGATTCGGAGCGCTGACGGGGGCGGGCCGGCGCCTCGCCCGAGCGCGGTGGGAACTCGTGTCGATCCCTTTTCCCGCCCGGCGGCGACTCAAATTCCGTTTGATTGAAAATGAGATTTTCGTCCGGATCTATCCTCACGGAGGGAACTGTCCCAACCCTCGTCGTCGCTGCGAAGCCGATATCCCATTTGTTCGAGGCAGGGGGTTCCCGCTTTCGCGGGAATGACGGTCACGGACTGGATATCGTCAATTTTGTCGACTTCACCGGGAAATCGGCCGTCTCAGGCGGGAGACTTTCTCGCCTATGAGGTCTTTCGCAGCCCCCCGGGTGGAAGCGGATCGCGCCCGCCGCCCCCACCCTCATTCTCCCACCCGCGTCACGGTGACACGCTGCCCCCGCATCTCGGCCTCGCCGAAGATGGTCATGAAGGCGATGTCGGTGGCGTCGCGGCCGACGCAGATGCGGACAATGCCTTCCAAAGGCGCAAGGCCGGTGGCATCGACGAGGTGCCAGCCGTGGTCGAGCCAGACCTCGACCACCGCGTGGAAATCGGGCGGGTCGAGTTGCCAGGCATAAGCCGAGACCAGCCGCGCGGGGACGCCGGCCGCCCGCGCGAAGCTTGCCAGCAGGTGGGCATAGTCGCGGCAGACGCCCTGGCGCGCGACGAAGGCGTCGACCGCGGTCGTGGTCACGTCGCTCGATCCGAGCCGGTAATCGACATGGCCGCGGATCCATTCGGCCATGGCGGTCACCTTCGCGCCGCCGGGAATCGCGTCGAACTCGCGGGTGACGAAGGCTTCGAACCGGTCGGCCTCGCAATAGCGGCTCGGCCAGAGATAGGGGACGACCTCGGCCGGCAGGTCGCGCGCGGGCGCGATCGGCAGCGCGTCGATAGTGGGGGCCGGGCGGTCGACCTCGAGCGTCGCGCGGTAGCGGGCGACGAACGGCCCCGACGCCGCCATCCAGGTGCGCCGGCCGATCCCCTCCTCGCCGGCGATCGGCCGCAGCGGCCCGGCGCCGTCGACGGTGAGCAGGTCCTCGACGAGACGCTGGTCGGGCAGCTGCGCGACCTCGACCGCGAGCAGCACGTCCGCTGACGCCGGGAAATAATAGTCGAGCTCGAACGTCTATGTTCAGCCGCATGGAATCACCCCGGTCCGTTCGTCGCCAACGCGCGAGCGACGGACCGGTGCCACGCGGCCGCCGGGCGCGCTAGTGGCTGCCAACCTCCGGGATGTCGAGCTGCGCCGGCTGGAGGCCCCAGATCTCGTAGCGGCCGGCTCAATCGCTCGGTGGGACGGGAGCGACGCGGCCCGCCTTCAGCGCTATGACGAGGCCGATGACGGCGAGCGCGCCGCCGGCGATGGCGAGCATCGACCAGCGATAGCCTTCCGCCACGGTCGAGATCGCCATGGCGATGACCGGGATGAGCACGCTCGAATAGGCGGCCCTGGCCGCGCCGATCCGTCGGATGATCGCGAAATAGAGCCAGAAGGCGAGCGCGGAGGCGACGAGGCCGAGATAGAGCAGGCCGAGCCAATAGCCGATGCGGGTTTCGATCACCGGCGGACCCACGGTCGCCAGGGCGATCAGGGCGTCGATCAGGGCGCCGTGGATCATCGCCCAGCCGAGCACGGGCGCGATCGCCCGCGCCTTCATCGCCTTCGAAAGCTGCATGACGTTGGACACCGAGGCGGCGAGCACGGCGAGCAGCGTGAAGCCGAGACCGGCGAGCACCGAGGCGGTCGGCACCGCGGCGAGCCGAATCTCCTGGACGAACAGCAGGGCGACTCCCGCCATCGCCACCGCCGAGCCGGCAACGAACCGCGCCGTCACCCGCTCGCCGAAAAACGCCCGCGCCAGCAGCGCGTTGGGCAGGACGAGGAGCGCGAACACCACCGCGGCAAGGCCCGAGGTGATGTGGATCTCGGCCAGATAGACGAGATTGTAGTTGAGCACGAACTGGAGGATCCCGAGCAGGATCGCGAGGCCGTGCCCTTCCCGGCCGAGCCGAAGCCTGGCGCCGCTCAGCCGCGCCACCGCCATCATCGCCGCGCCGGCGATCAGGAAGCGGTAGCTGACCGACCAGACCGGCGGAACGGCGCCCAACTGGTCCTTGATGACGATCCAGGTCGAGCCCCAGATCAAGGTGACGAGGAGGAAGGGGAAGAGGATCCTTGGGTCGCGGAAGCCGCCGGTCGTCACGCTCACAGCTTGGCGATCGCCGCGGCCAGGGCATCGACGTGAGCCGGATCGCTGTTCCAGCTCGTCACCAGCCGCGCCTCGCCAGGACCCCAGTCGTAGAAATCGAAGCCCTGGGCGCGCAGCGCCGCGGCCTCGTCCGGAGTGACGCGTACGAAGATTTCGTTGGCCTCGACCGGCAGGACGAGCCGGCCGGCCCCCGCCGCCGCGGCGAGCCGGGCGGCCGCCCCGTTGGCGGCGCGGGCGTTGCGGAGCCACGCATCGCCCTCGATCATCGCCAGGAGCTGGGCGGCGAGATAGCGGCCCTTGGAGAGGAGATGCCCGGCCCGCTTGCGGCGGTAATGGGTCGCCGGGCCAAGCGCCGGATCGAACAGGATCAGCGCCTCGGCCGAGAGGCCGCCATTCTTGACGAAGCCGAAGGAGAGCGCGTCCACCCCCGCCCGCCATGTCAGGTCGGCCGGCGCGCAGCCCAGCCGCGCAACCGCATTGGCGAAGCGCGCGCCGTCGACGTGGAAGCCGAGCCCGCGCTCGCGGCAGAGCGCGCCCAAGGCGGCGGTTTCGTCCGGCGTGTAGACGCAGCCATATTCGGTGGCGTTGGTGATCGAGAGCGCGGCCGGCTGGACCTGATGGACGTCGTTCCGGACCGTCGCGAGCAGGTCGGTCACCGTAGCCGGGGTCAGCTTCGCCCCGCCGCCCTCGCCGAGCAGCAGCTTCGCCCCGCCGGTGTAGAATTCCGGCGCGCCGCATTCGTCGTTCTGGATATGGGCGTCGCGGTGGCAGACGATCGAGCCGTGCGGCGGGCAGAGCGCCGACAAGGCGAGGCCGTTGGCGGCGGTGCCGGTCGCGACCCAGAGCGCCTCGACGTCGCGCTCGAACAGAGCTGAGAAGGCCGCATTGAGCCGCTTGCTCCACTGGTCGCCGTCATAGGCCGTGTCGATCCGGTTGGCCTCGGCGAGCGCCGCCAGCGCCTCGGGACAGGCGGCAGCCGCATTGTCGGAAAAGAAACGCATTGGCGGGCCATGGAAGGCGTCCGCCGCGCCGTCAACGGCGATCGGTCAAACCGTTCAACTCCGGCGGAATTCGGGCTGAGCGTTTACCACAATTTAGCCACCTTCGGATATGCCGTCGCACGTACAGCCGGGGAAAAATGATAATGGGCGCGGAGAATTTTGCGAACAAGTCGGCCGAGGGCAAGCGCTCGGCCAAGCGGGCGCGCGTCCTGCTCGCCGCCAAGCTCAGGACGTCGTTCGGCGAGGTCGAGGCGCGCCTGCGCGACCTTTCGCGCAAGGGCGCCCTGGTCGAATGCCCGATGGTCCCCAATGTCGGGAGCGCGGTCGAGTTCGTGCGCGGCGCCACCGTGGTTTCGGCGCGCGTGGCGTGGGCCGCCGGCAACCGCGTCGGGCTGGAGTTCGACCACATGATCGACGAGCATGAATTGTTCATTCATATCGGCACGCCGCCCAAGCCGGCCGCGCAGACCCCGCCGCAGGGCTATAAGCGCCCTGGCCTCGGCCTGTCCGCGGCGGACCGCAAGATCGCCAAGGCGTGGAGCGTCGCGGTCGGCCTCAATCTGCCGGAAAGCGACTAAGGGCCGCGCCGTGGACAATCTCGTCGGGTCCTGGTCCTTTCCGTCCGACTTCGGAACGCCGTTCCTCACCGGGGAACTGACGACCGCCGGCCAGTCGGAGCCCGAGCGCAAGGGGCGCAAGGCCGAGCGGGTGCCGATCGAGATCGGGGCCGGCCTGCGCCAGCGCGGCGGCACCGGCATTTCGGTCCAGATCCTCGACCTTTCGACCGAGGGCTTCCGCGCCCAGACCCATCTCGTACTGGCCAAGGGCGCCGACGTCTGGCTCCGCCTGCCCGGGCTCGAAGCCTGTCACGCCAGGGTGATGTGGGCCAAAGGGAGCTTCATCGGCTGCGCGTTCGAGCGGCCGCTCCACCCCGCCGTGCTCGACATGATCGTGAGCAAATCGCGCCGGCCCTAGGGTCCGGAAACGGTGCGTTGCCAGCCTTTCGGTCCGATTCGGATTCTTTCCGCTCCTATGTTAAGCAGCCCGAGTCGGAGGGGAGGCGACGGCATGGAATCGGATTTCCGATATTATTCGCGGCGCGCGGCGGAGGAGCAGCGCAGAGCGCGGTCCGCGGTGACGGACGAAGCCCGCGAACGCCATCGCGAACTCGCCACCCTGTTCGCCGCCAAGGCCGCCGAGCGCGTGCGGGCCGATGTGCCGGCCAGATTCAGAGCGAGCGAAGACCTGACGGTCTAGCCTGCCGGGGCGATGGTGCTGCCGGTGAGGATTGAACTCACGACCTCAGCCTTACCAAGGATGCGCTCTACCACTGAGCTACGGCAGCTTATCGCTTTCCGGGAAGGCGGCGCTATGGCCGCAGGCCCCGGATGATGTCAAGGCGGACCATGGCCAGGAAGGACGAGGACCGGGCGAAACGGCTGGCCGCGGCGCTCCGCGACAATCTCAAGCGCCGCAAGGCGCAGGCGCGCGAAGCGGCGCCGGAGGATGGGGATAAGAAGAGTCATCCCGACGAAAGTCGGGACCCATGAACACAAACGTCCGCGAATAGTCTCCGTCGCGGTGTTCATGGATCCCGGATCAAGTCCGGGATGACGAGAGTGGTGACGACGAGAGCGTGCTCAGAGCGGCGCGCAGGAGGCTTCGAGCCAGGCCCTCGCTTCGCCGTCGAGCTGCGGGCCGACGATCCGCAGCACCTCGGCGTGATAATCGTCGATCCAGCGGCGCTCGTCCGGCGACAGCATCGCCGTCTCGATCAGATTGCGATCGATCGGCGCGAAGGTCAGCGTCTCGAAGCCGAGCAGCTTCTTCTCGGCGCCTTCCTCCTCGACGGGGACGACCAGCACCAGATTCTCGACGCGGATGCCATATTCCCCGGCTTTGTAATAGCCGGGCTCGTTGGACAGGATCATGCCGGCCTTGAGCGGCTCGTCGCCGCCCGCCTGGCTGCTGCCGACGGGTGAGATGCGCTGCGGCCCTTCATGGACCGACAGGAAGCTGCCGACGCCATGGCCGGTGCCGTGCGCATAATCGAGCCCCACCTGCCAGAGATATTGCCGCGCGAAGCTGTCGAGCTGGCTGCCCCGCGTCCCCTCCGGGAAGCGGGCGCGGGCGACCGCGACATGGCCCTTGAGGACGCGGGTGGCGCGATCGCGCATCTCGGCGGTCGGGGTCCCCACCGCGACGGTGCGGGTGACGTCGGTGGTCCCGTCCGGATATTGGCCGCCGGAATCGACCAGGTAGATCGAATCCATCTCGATCGCCCGGTTGGTCGCTTCGCTCACCCGGTAATGGACGACCGCGCCGTTCGGCCCGGCGCCCGAGATGGTGTCGAAACTGAGGTCGCGCAGGTCGCCGCTCTCCTGGCGGAAGGCCCGCAGCCTCGCCGCCGCCGCAAGCTCGTCGACGCCTCCTCCGGGCGCCTCGATCGACAGCCAGTGGAGGAAGCGCGACAATGCCGCGCCGTCGCGCGCCTGGGCGGCGCGATGACCGGATATTTCGACCGCGTTCTTGATCGCCTTGGGCAGGATCGAGGGATCGCGCTTCGAGATCGTCCTGGCGCCCGCCTGCTCCAGCGCATCGAAGATCGCGGCGACCGAACGCTCGGGATCGACCGCCACGGTCTTGCCGGCGAGCGCGGCCAGAGCGGGCTCGAAATCATGGCGCTCGTGGACTCGGACACCGTTGCCGAGATGCTGGCGGACGTCGTCGCCGACTTTTTCCAGTTTGACGAACAGATCGGCGGTGCCGTCGTCATGGACGAGGGCGAAGGAAAGCGCGACCGGCGTTCGTTCGACGTCCTTGCCGCGGACGTTGAACGTCCAGGCGATCGAATCGAGCGCGGCGAGCACCGCCGTGTCGGCCTTCTGCTCCTTCAGCCAGTCGGCCATCTCCTGGCGCTTGGCGGCCGAGGATTTGCCCGCATAGGAATCGGGATGGACGACGAGCCGCGCCCGTGAGGGCTCGGGCCTGTCGGCCCAGACCGCGTCGATCGGGTTGCGGCGGACGGCGACCAATTCCGCGCCCTTGTCGGCGAGCGCGTCGCGCGCCTTCGTCACCCAGTCCTTGGTGTGCAGCCATGGATCGTAGCCGATCCGGCCGCCGTCGGGCGCGTGGACCTTGAGCCAGTCGGCGATGCTGGTCTCGGGCACCGACTGGTAGCTCCAGTGATTGCCGTCGACCTGGTCGCGGACCTGCAGGGTGTAGCGGCCGTCGACGAAGATCGCCGCCTCCTCGGGCAGCACCACCGCCGAGCCGGCCGAGCCCTGGAAGCCGGTCAGCCAGGCGAGCCTTTGCGCGTAGCTGCCGACATATTCGCTCATATGCTCGTCGGTCAGCGGCACGACGAAGCCGTCGAGCCGGTCGGCCTTCAATTGCTCGCGCAGCGCCTGGAGGCGCGCTTCATAGGTGGACATAGGTCATTCCCGATGCGTCTGTCCGGCGCTAGATAAGACCGTTCCCTTGCCCGCGCCAGCCCGGCGCCCCAATTCCAGGATGCCAGAATGCGCTTCGCAATTGCCGCCCTCCTGCTTGCCGCCGCCCCCGCCGCGGCCCAGAACCAGAGTGAGACGATGCCCGCCCAAAACGCCCAAGCCGCCCAGCTTCCCCCGCCGCCCGTCGCCGAGCGGCGCCCCTACAGCTTCGAACGCCACGGCATCACCGTCCAGGACCCCTATCACTGGCTCAAGGACCAGAGCTATCCGACCGTCGACGACTCGGACGTCCTCTCCTACCTGCGCGCCGAGAATAGCTATTTCGAAGCCGCGATGCGGCCGCGCCAGCCGCTGATCGAGACCTTGTTTCAGGAAATGCGCGGGCGGATCCAGGAGGACGACAGCTCGGTCCCGGTCCGCGACGGCGACTGGATGTACTGGTGGGCGTTTCAGCCCGGCGCGCAATATCGCATCTGGTATCGCCGCCCGGCGGCCGGCGGCGACCAGCAGCTCGTTCTCGACGAGCCGGCCGAGGCGACCGGCAAGCAATATTTCCGCCTCGGCGCGATGGAGGTGAGCCCGGACGGGCGCTATGCCGCAATCCTCATCGACGACGACGGCTCCGAGCGTTTCAGCCTGCGCATCCGCGAGATCGCCACCGGCCGCGACGTCGAGACCGTCACCGAGGTCGGCATCGGCCAGCCGGTCTGGACAAGCGACAGCCGCGGAATCGTCTTCACCGAAGTCAACGAGAACTGGCGCAGCTACCGCGCCCGGCTGCACCGGCTCGGCGAGCCGGTCGCGAACGACCGCACGCTCTACGAGGAGACCGAGAATATCGCCTTCACGGTCAGCGTCGGCCGAAGCCAGGACCGCCGCTACATCCTCATCAGCAGCGGCGAGATCAGCTCGAACGAGATCCGCTTCGTCCCCGCCGACACGCCCGAGGCGCCGCCGGTCCTGATCGCCCGGCGCCGGCCGAACATCCAATATTGGGTCGATTCGGCGCACGGCAGCCTGTGGATCCTGACCAATGACGATCACGTCAACTTCCGCCTCGCCCAGGCGTCGCCGGCGCGGCCGGGCGAATGGCGGACGGTGATCGCGGGTTCGGACGCGGTCTATCTGCGCGGCATCACCGCCTTCCGCGACCATCTCGCCGTCACCGAGCGGGTCGACGGCCTCGATCAGGTCCGGCTTCGCTCCTACGACGGCGCCGAGCGGCGCATTCCCTTCACGGAGGCGAGCTACACCGCCAGCCTCGGCAACAATCCCGAACATGCGCCGGCGGCCTATCGGCTCGCCTACAGCTCCATGGTGACCCCGCCGACCACCTACGATTATCATCCCGGCGACAACCGGCTCGAGACGCTCAAGGTCCAGCGCATCCCGTCGGGCTACGATCCCGGCCGATATGTCACCGAGCGGATCATGGTGCCGTCGCGCGACGGGCGGCAGATCCCGGTCTCGATCGTCTATCGGCGCGGCTTCGAGCGCAACGGGCGGGGCCGGCTCTTCCTCTATTCCTACGGCGCCTACGGCATCGCGACGCCGCCGGGCTTCAACACCAACCGCTTCTCGCTGCTCGACCGCGGCTACGCCTTCGCCATCGCCCATATCCGCGGCGGCGACGAGATGGGCTATCAATGGTATCTGGACGGCAAGCTCGACCGGCGCACCAACACGTTCAACGATTTCGTCGACGCCGCCCGCGGCCTGATCGCGCAGAATTACACGCGCGCCGGCAATATCGCGATCCAGGGCGGCTCGGCCGGCGGCGAGCTGATGGGCGCGGTGGCCAACAGCGATCCCGGGCTCTGGGGCGCCGTGGTCGCAGACGTGCCGTTCGTCGACGTGCTCAACACCATGCTCGACGAGAGCCTGCCGCTGACGCCGGGTGAATGGAACGAATGGGGCAATCCGGTCACCGACCCGGCGGTGTTCCGCTATCTGCAGAGCTACAGCCCCTACGACAACGTGACCCGCCAGGCCTATCCGCCGATGCTGATCACCGGCGGCCTCAACGACCCCCGCGTCACTTATTGGGAGCCGGCCAAGTGGAACGCTCGGCTGCGGGCGATGCGGACCGACGGCAACCTCCAGCTCCTCAAGATCAACATGGGCGCCGGCCATGGCGGCCAGTCGGGGCGCTGGACCCGGCTCAGGGAGGTGGCCGAGGCCTATGCCTTCATCCTCGCGCAAATGGATGGCGAGTGACGCCGTTCGAGAAACTGATCACGGCGGGCCCGGAGGACATTGACGAGCTCGGCCACGTCAACAATGCCGCCTGGGTGCGCTGGATCCAGGACATGGCGACCGCGCACTGGCACGCGGTCGCCCCGGCCGCCCATGTCGACGCCTATGTCTGGGTCGTGATCCGGCACGAGATCGACTATCTGCGCAGCGTCGGCCCCGGCGAGACGGTGACCGGGCGGACCTGGGTCGGCGAGGCGCCCAAGGGCGCGCGCTTCGACCGCCATGTCGAGTTCGTCGGCGACGACGGCAAGCCCAGGGTCCGCGCCCGCACCACCTGGGCGATCATCGACAAAGCGAGCGGCCGGCCGCTGCGCGTGCCGCCCGAGGTGGCGGCGCCGTTCCTGGCCTAGAAGGCGCGGACCGCCTCGACGATGCTGGGAAAAGCGCGGCCGCTGACCGCGAAGCCCATATGGCTGCAGTCGAGCTCGAGCCGGCGGTCGCTTTCGCCGGGCTCGCCGCGGGCGCTGGCGACCGAGACGATGCCGTCCTTTCGCGACCAGATGGCGAGCGTCGGCACCGGCGGCTTTTGCTCGATCACGGTGTCGATCGGTGGGTCGTCGACCGGATGGCCGGCGATCCGTTCGTAGAGGCGCCAGACATTGTTGCTGCGCCGGTCGCCCGAGAAGGGAGAGCCAAGAGTAATGACTTTCGAGACCAGCTCGGGCCGCTCCTTGGCGACCTCGCGCGCATAGATGCCGCCGAGGCTCCAGCCGACCAGCACGACCGGCCGCCCGCCGCCGAACGCGGCGATCCGCGCGCCGAGCCTGTCCAGCGTGTCCTCCTGGACGCCGGTATTGAGGCCGAGGCCCCAGCCGGTGACCCGATAGCCCGCCGCGGCGAGCGCGCGCTGCAGGCCCAGGGTGGTGCGGTCGTTGGCGAGGAAGCCGGGCACGACCATCAGCTTCGGCCCGCCCTCCGGTCCGCGCGGGGCAAGGCTGCCGAAGCCCCGCCAGACCCGCGCCAGCAGCGCCGGCGCCTCGCGCAGGAACAGGCCGAGCCGGGGCTTGGCGGTGTCAGAGATGGTCGCCGCCCATCAGCCCGCGCAACGGCTCGGGCAACTTGACGCGGCCGTCGGCGGTCTGGTGATTCTCGAGCAAAGGCACGAGGATGCGTGGGCTCGCGAGCGCCGTATTGTTGAGCGTATGCGCGAACCGCACCTTGCGCTCCTCGTCGCGCCACCTGAGGTTCGCGCGCCGCGCCTGCCAGTCGTGCAGCGTCGAGCAGCTGTGGGTCTCGCGATATTTGCCGAGCGAGGGCACCCAGCTCTCGATGTCGTTCATCCGATACTTGCCGTTGCCCATGTCGCCGGTCGAGGCCTCGATCACCTGATAGGGGATTTCGAGCGCCTGCAGCATCGCCTCGGCGTTCGCGAGCAGGCGCTGGTGCCACTCGGCGCTTTCCTCGGGATCGTCGCGGCAGATCACATATTGTTCGAGCTTGTAGAATTGGTGGACGCGCAAGAGGCCGCGCACGTCGCGCCCCGCGCTCCCCGCCTCGCGGCGGAAACAGGGCGAATAACCGGCGTAGAGGATCGGCAGCTTGTCGGCCTCGAGGATTTCGCCCGAATGGAGACTGGTCAGCGCGATCTCGCCGGTGCCGGCAAGATAAAGGTCGTCGGCCGGAATGTGATAGGCCTCGTCCTCGTGGCCCGGGAAATGGCCGGTGGCGACGAAGGCCTGCGGGCGCGCCAGCGCCGGCACGGTCATCAGCGTGAAGCCGTCGGCGGCGAGCCGCTGCTGCGCCCACAGCATCAGCGCCTGCTCGAGCATGGCCAGCCGGCCCTTGAGGCAATAGGTGCGCGAGCCTGCGACCTGGGTGATCCGGGCGAGGTCGGCCCAGTCGTTCTTCTCGACCAGGGCGACATGGTCGAGCGGCTCGAAACCGAAATCGGGGATCGTCCTTTCCCGGCGGAGGACGGTGTTGGCCGTCTCGTCCGGCCCGATCGGCGCCCCCTCCCAGGGGATGTTGGGCACGCGCAGCAGCAAGGCGTCGAGCTGTTCTTGTTGAGCCCTAGTGCGAGCCTCGAGCTGGGAGACTTCTGAACCTATCGCTTTGGCCTTCGCACCAAGGGCGCCCCGTTCTTCTGGCGCTGCATCCTTGAAACTGTTGCTAATTTCGTTGCGCTCGGTGCGGAGCCTATCGACCATCGTCTTTAGGCCGCGCACTTCCGCATCGAATTCCAGCAAAGCGTCGAGATCGAGCGCCACGCCTTTGTCGGCGACCGCCTTTCGGACAGCGTCGGGATTTTCGCGGATGAACTGGAGGCTCAGCATCAGCGTCGCCTAGCGGGCAATGCGGCCGAAGCCAACCTGGCGTGGAGCGGTTGAACGATCCGGCGGCGGCTTATATAGGCCGTGGCCCTGGCCATCTTCCGGAGACGTGGGTGAGTGGCTGAAACCAGCGGTTTGCTAAACCGCCGTAGGGGGATTACTCCTACCGAGGGTTCGAATCCCTCCGTCTCCGCCACATTCACATCCAGTGAGGGACTGAAGCGCGGCTATCTTATGTCCGCGCCTGTTTGACGCGATGGCGGCAGTGGTATAAATTATCGTCCGCGGCGATCCGCCTGTTGCTTATCTCGTAGTAGAATGTGGCGTTCCCGCGGCTCCGACATTCGACACCGTACGAAGGCAATGGCAGATGGAGGCCTGACGGCGCAGTTTTTCCATGACAAATGGGGGCCCCCGCTCTTTGGTGGCAAGCGCGCGCCTCTTGAAGCACATTCGAGTTGCGCTGAAGACGATTGGCCTGTTCTTCGCTACGTCCGCCGGCGCGGGGTTCGTGAAGTTTCTCGCCCGAAGCTATCGGGAGGCAAGGAGGGACACGATGAAGGGATTTCGCTGGCCTGACCCGAGAGACTGGATCGGTATCGGAACCTTTTCGCTCACTGTGTTCATTCTCGTTCTCATCTGGCGAGTTCCAGAACTTCGCGACAATGAGTTTTTTAAGAATATAGCCATCCTCATCATTGGAACCGGCTGGGTCAACGGCGCCGTGGCCTGGGCCTATTCGGCGACCAAGTCGGGCGGCGAACTGGCCAACCAAGCGGCGAAAAAGGCGATGAACGGCGGCGGTTCGGGAGGGCCGACGCTCAACACAGAGAACGCGACGGTCAACACTGAGAACGCGACGGTCAACACTGAGAATGCGACCGTCGAGCAGACAGTTACGCAGGATGGGGACGAAGCCAACCGCACGGGCGTCTAGGCACTTCGGAGACTGGCAGAGCCGCCCGCAGCTACGTCCCCGCCGGATTAATACGCTATTCGCCTGCCCCCGGCGGACGCTACCATTGCGGCTTTCGACAGCCAATGGCCGGAAACGACTCGCTTGGGCGCGATATCGACTCGGCTCGCCGCCGATTCATGGACGCGAAAGCTTTGCCGGCGCTAATCTGCGCGCAGGAGCGTGTGGGGGAATTGTCATGCTGAAAACATTCGTGAAAATCGCCGCGGCGGCCGCCCTGTTCGCGGCCGCCGGACCGGCTTTGGCGCAGATCGAAACCGTCGATCCCAATCAGGCCGACGCCTGGCAGACGGTGCCGGAGGCGACGCCCGAGGTTGCTGCGGAAACCGAGGCCGCTCCGGCCGACGAATGGACTCCGGTCGAGGAGCAGCAGCCCGACGCGGCGCCCGCCGAAACCGGCGCCGCGCCCCCGTCCGACTCGATGGCGACGACCGCGACCGAGCAGGGCCGTACCGTCCCCCGCGAGGACGTGTTCAACGCCGCCGAGGGCGTGTTCGGCCGCGGCGCTCAGGGTCTGGCCGGCCTCCTCGAGAACATCCTGCGCGACCAGGGCGACCCGGTCGCCTATATCGCCGGCTCCGAAGCGGGCGCCGCCTTCGTGTTCGGCGTTCGCTACGGCTCGGGCGTGATGCGCCATCAGGTCGAGGGCGAGCGCACGGTCTACTGGACCGGGCCGTCGCTCGGCTTCGACGTCGGCGCCGACGCCAACAAGGTGTTCGTCCTCGTCTACAACCTCAACGACAGCGAGGATCTGTTCCGCCGCTATCCGGCCGGCGAGGGCCATGCCTATTTCGTCGGCGGCTTCAGCGCGCAATATATGCGCCGCGGCGACGTGGTGCTGATCCCGATCCGGCTCGGCGTCGGCATGCGGCTCGGCGTCAATGCGGGCTATATGCGCTTTTCCGAGCGGAACAGGTGGCTGCCCTTCTGACGGCTGCGGGGGTCAGGGTACGAACCGCCAGTTCAGCGTCTCGCCGGCGAGGAACGGCACGACGCTGGTCCCCACCGCGGGCAGTCTGTCGGGCACGGTGACCGGCGCTCTTTCCAGCACCACCCGCCCCTCGTTGAGCGGCAGGCCGTAGAAATTCGGGCCGTTCTCGGACGCGAATGCCTCGAGGCGGTCGAGCGCTCCGTCCTCCTCGAACACCGCCGCATAGGCTTCGAGCGCGAACGGGGCGTTGAAGATGCCGGCGCAGCCGCAGGCCGCCTCCTTCCGCTCGACGGCGTGCGGGGCGCTGTCGGTGCCGAGGAAGAATTTGGGCGAGCCCGACGTAGCCGCGCGGCGCACCGCCTGGCGGTGCCGCTCTCGCTTCGCCACCGGCAGGCAGTAAGCGTGCGGGCGCAGGCCGCCGTCGAAGATCGCGTTGCGGTTGAGGATCAGGTGCTGCGGCGTGACGGTGGCGGCGATGTTCGGGCCCGCCCCGTCGACGAAGGCGACCGCCTCGGCGGTGGTGATATGCTCGAAGACGATCTTCAGCGCCGGGAAGTCGCGGGTGAGCGGGATGAGGACGCGCTCGATGAACACGGCCTCGCGGTCGAAGACATCCACTTTGGGGTCGGTGACCTCGCCATGGACGAGCAAAGGCATGCCGATGCGCTGCATCGCCTCCAGCGCGGAATGGAGCGTGGCGATGTCGGTCACGCCGTGCGCCGCGTGAGTCGTCGCATGGGCCGGGTAGAGCTTGGCGGCCGCCCATGCGCCCGTTTCGAACCCGCGCACGACCTCGGCCGCGGCCGCATGGTCGGTGAGGTAGCAGGTCATCAGCGGCTTGAAATCGCTCCCCGCCGGCAGCGCCGCCAGGATTCGCGTCCGATAGGCTTCCGCCGCGGCCACACCGGTGACGGGGGGAAGGAGATTGGGCATGACGATGGCCCGCGCGAACTGGCGCGCGGTGTAGCCGACCACTGCCTCGAGCATGTCCCCGTCGCGCAGATGGACGTGCCAGTCGTCTGGACGGCGGATGACGATACGGGTTGGATCGGTCACGCTCTCTCCCTAACTGGAGAGCATGGCCGGGACCACCCTCGCCGATCGCGCCCTCGTCCGCCTGTCGGGCGAGGATGTGCGCGGCTTCCTGCAGGGACTGGTCACCAACGACGTGGCGAAGCTCGCGCCCGACGCGCCGCTCTGGGCCGGGCTGCTGACCGCGCAGGGCAAGGCCCTGTTCGACTTCATCCTCTGGGCGGACGGCGCCGACGTGCTGATCGACTGCGAGCGCGAGGCGGCGGACGCGCTGGCCCGCCGGCTGACGCTCTATCGGCTGCGGCGGCCGATCCGGATCGCGCGCGAAGAGGCGCTCTGCGTCCACTGGGCGCCGGACGGGAGCGAAGGCGCCCCCGATCCGCGCCTGGCCGAGCTCGGCCGCCGCTGGCTGGCGCCGGAAAACGGCGCCGGCGGCCGGGGCTGGCTCCGGCATCGCCTGTCGCTCGGCGTCACCGAAGGCGCGGCCGAATTGGGCTCGGACAAGACCTTGTGGCTCGAATGCAATGCCGCCGAGCTGAACGGCGTCGACTTCGACAAGGGCTGCTATGTCGGCCAGGAGAATACCGCGCGGATGAACTGGCGGCAGAAGGTCAACCGCCGCCTCGTCGTCGCACCGGCGGACGCGCCGGGGCCGAGGACGCGGATCCACTATCCCGCGCTCGGCCTCGCGGTCGAACACCGGCGCATCGACGATCTCGACGGGGCGATTATCCCTGGCTGGCTGGCCGGGGCGATTCGCCCCTGACCCAGCGCACCCGGGGGTCGCCCAAATCCATCACGTCGTTCAATTCGCGCACATTTCGGTAGCCGTAGCCGTAGAGGTGCGTGAAGGTCGAAAGGTTGAGCGCGAGCCGCCCGGTTTTCAGCATCACCGGCGGGCGATCGTCGCGGAAATTGTTGTTGCAGTAGATCAGGATCGGTCGGTCCGAACGGCCGATCACCTCGGCGAGGCGCTCCTCGCTGAACTCGGGCAGCGGCACGTTGACGGCGCCCCTTATATGGCCGGCGGCGAACTGCTCGGCCGAGCGCGCGTCGAGGATCAGCACGCCGGGCTCGGCGGATGCGGCGATGAACGCTTCCCAATCGATCAGCCGCGCCCGCCGGTAGGGCTGAACCTCCTCGATCAAGGCGCGATAACCGTCATAATCGATCTGCGGGTTGAGCGGCGGCGCGGCGGCGAGCGGGGCGGCGGCGCAGGCGAGCATGAAAGCGATACAGTTACGCAACATGGTACATCTCCTTTGGCGGGAGGAGATTGGTACGGCAGCGAAACTGTCGCGGCCGTGAACGATACTTGCAACCTTTGACGGCGACGCCCATTCGCATGCCGAAGGAGTTCGAGGACAATGAAAGCCTATCAGGGACCCTCTTACCAGGACCGGGTCGGGCGCGCGGCCGAAGCGAAGCAGAAGGCGCTGGACCGGCTGAAGGCGAGGCCCGCCGTCGACGAGGCGACGCTGGCGGCGCGCCGCGCGGCGGGGCTCGCCCGCCAGACGGCGCAGGCCGAGAAGCGTGCAGCCAGGCAGGCCGCCAAAGACGAGGCGGCCGCGCACAAGGCGGCCAGGGCGGACGAGGCGGCGGTCCGGGCCGAGGAGAATGAAGGCGGCCGGATCCCGACCGAAGAAGAGCGCAAGGCCATGCGCGACGCGCGCTATGCCGCACGCAAGGCGCGGAAGTAAGAGGCCTAGCCGCCGATCTGCGCGAAGGCGCGGACCGGGAAGGTGCCCATGCCGGCGATCTTCGGCGGCACCGCGGTGAAGGCGAAGCCGCTTGCCGGCAGCGCGCCGAGGTTGGTCATATGCTCGCAGATCGGGACGTTCGCGCCGAGCAGGATGGTGTGGACCGGACGGGTGCGGGTGCCGGTGTCGTCGATATTGTAGCTGTCGATGCCGACCAGCCTGGCGCCGCATTCCGCCAGGAGGCGCGCGGCGGCTTCGGTGAGGAAGGGGTGGCCCTTCCCGTAGGCGTCGGTGCGCCAGTGCCGGTCCCAGCCGGTGCGGACCAGGACCGCCTTGCCGGCGACGTCGAGGCCTTCGAACAAGCCGGCGTCGACCGCCTGGGCATTGGCGTGGACGAGGAGGCCCGGGAGCGCGGCGAGCTGCTCGAGCTTCAGGCCGCCGAGATCGGCGCCGTCTGCGTAGCGGTGGAAGGGCGAGTCGAGATAGGTGCCGGTATTGGCGACCATGTCGATCCGGCCGATCTGGAAGCTCGAGCCGTCGTCATAGTTCGCGGCCGAGGCTTCGCGCTCCCAGAAGTCGCAGATATGCGGTCCCGGCAACCCCTCGTAGGTCGTCATGCCATGCTCGATCAGGTGGCTGAGGTCGACGAGCCTTTTCGCATCCATATCCGCCATAAAGCCCATGCTCCGATCATCAGCCAGATCACGTTGAGGCTCGCCGAGGGCAAGGCGCCGTGCCACCAGCCGTTGACCACGAAGCCCGCCGCGCCGACCACGTTCATTCCCTGGTAAAGCGCCGACCGCCCGCTGAGCCTGCCCATCGAGAGCAGCAGATAGGCGAGCAGGATCAGCAGCGCGCCGCTCCAGCCGGCAACTTCGACCAGGATCTCCAGCGCCGTCAGGCGGCCGCCCCGCGCGCCAGATGCCTGAGCACGTAATGGAGGATGCCGCCGCTCCTGAAATATTCGAGCTCATTGGCGGTGTCGATGCGGACTCGGGCCGTGAAGCTGGACCTGGTGCCGTCGGCGGCGGTGACGGCGACGGCGATCTCCTGGCGCGGCTTCAGCTTGCCGACGCCGGTGACGGTGAAGGTCTCGCTGCCGTCGAATTCGGGAACCTCCTCGACGAACTGCAGCGGGATCACGCCCATGCCGACCAGGTTCGAGCGGTGGATTCGCTCATAGGTCTCGGCGATGACGGCGCGGACGCCGAGCAGGTTGGTGCCCTTGGCCGCCCAGTCGCGCGACGAGCCGGTGCCATATTCCTTGCCGGCGAGGATGACGAGCGGAACGCCCTCGTCCTTGTAGCGCATGGCGGCGTCGTAGATCGGCATGATTTCGCCAGACGGGATGTGGCGGGTGATGCCGCCCTCGGTGCCGGGGACGAGCTTGTTCCTGATTCGGATGTTGGCGAAGGTGCCGCGCATCATCACCTCGTGATTGCCGCGGCGGGCGCCGTAGGAGTTGAAGTCGGCGCGCCTAACCCCATGATCTATAAGGTATTTTCCGCCTGGGCTGTCGAGCTTGATGGCGCCGGCGGGGCTGATGTGGTCGGTAGTGATCGAATCGCCCAAGATGGCGAGCGGGCGGGCGCCGACGATGTCGGACGGCGGCACGGGCGTCATCGACATGCCCTCGAAATAAGGCGGGTTGGCGATGTAGGTGGAGCCCGCGGGCCATGCGTAGGTCTTGCCGCCGGTGACCGCGATGTCCCGCCAGCGCTCGTCGCCCTTGTAGACGTCGGCATAGCGGGCGCGGAACATGTCGCCGTTGACATATTGGTCGATCAGCGACCGGATCTCGTCGTTCGAAGGCCAGATGTCGCGGAGGAACACGTCGTCGCCGGCGTCGCTCTTGCCGATCGGCGTATCGACCATGTCCTCGATCACCGTGCCCTTGATCGCATAGGCGACCACGAGCGGCGGCGAGGCGAGATAATTGGCGCGCACGTCGGGCGAGACTCGGCCCTCGAAATTGCGGTTGCCCGAGAGGACCGAGGCGGCGACGACGTCGTTGGCGTGGATCGAGGCGCTGATCGCCTCGGGCAACGGCCCCGAATTGCCGATGCAGGTGGTGCAGCCATAGCCGACCAGATCGAAGCCGATCGCGTTGAGGTCTTCGGAGAGCCCGGCGCGGTCGAGATAGTCGGTGACGACCTTGGAGCCCGGCGCCAGCGAGGTCTTCACCCAGGGCTTGGAATCGAGCCCGAGCGCGCGCGCCTTGCGGGCGACGAGGCCGGCGGCGACCAGCACCGAGGGGTTGGAAGTATTGGTGCACGAGGTGATCGCGGCGATGACGACGTCGCCATGGCCGATATCGTGCTTGACGCCGTCGGCATTGGGCGCCTCGACGTCGAACCGCGCCGGCAGCTCGGCCTCGGGATGGCCGTATTCGCGGGTGAAATTGACTCGGAACTCCTCGTCGACCTGGCTCAGCAGCACCTTGTCCTGCGGCCGCTTCGGACCGGCGAGGCTCGGCTCGACGCTCGACATGTCGAGCCGCAATGTCTCGGTGAACACCGGATCGTCGGCGCCGTCCTCGAACCACATCCCCTGGGCGCGGCAATAGGCCTCGGTCAGAGCGATGTCCTGTTCGGGCCGGCCGGTCAGGCGCATATATTCGAGCGTCTTGTGGTCGATCGGGAAGAAGCCGCAGGTCGCGCCATATTCGGGCGCCATGTTGGCGATCGTCGCCCGGTCGGCGACCGACAAGGCCGAGACGCCGGGGCCGAAAAACTCGACGAACCGCCCGACCACGCCCTTGGCGCGGAGCATCTGGGTGACGGTGAGGACGAGGTCGGTGGCGGTGATCCCTTCCTTGAGCGCGCCGGTCAGGTGGAAGCCGACCACTTCGGGGATGATCATCGAGACGGGCTGGCCGAGCATCGCCGCCTCCGCCTCGATGCCGCCGACGCCCCAGCCCAGGACGCCGAGGCCGTTGACCATGGTGGTGTGGCTGTCGGTGCCGACGAGCGTGTCGGGATACGCAACTTCGCATGAAGCTTCGTCGCGCAAGGGCGATTCGAGGGAAGCCGAGCGGCGGTCGGTGCCGGTGCCTCGCCGGTCGGCCTCGCGGCGCTCGGGCGAGCCCTCCCGCGCATGCGCGCGCCGGTCGGCGTCGGAGCGGCGGTCGGCGGCTTCGCGCCGGTCCGAGGCGGCGCGGCGATCGGCGGCGGCGCCGACCTCGGGCGAGCTCCACACGCCGCGGGCGATATATTCGAGATTGACCTGGTGGCAGATGCCGGTGCCGGGCGGGACGACCTGGAAATTGTCGAACGCCGACGCGCCCCATTTCAGGAACTGGTAGCGCTCGATGTTGCGCTCATATTCGAGCGCGACATTGGCCTCGAACGCTTTGGGCGTGCCGAACTCGTCGACCATCACGCTGTGATCGATGACGAGGTGGACCGGGACGAGCGGGTTGATCTTCCTGGGATCGCCGCCCAGCTGCGCCATCGCATCGCGCATCGCGGCGAGATCGACGACGGCGGGGACGCCGGTGAAATCCTGCATCAGGACGCGCGCCGGGCGATACTGGATCTCGCGATCGGAAGCGCGGGTGACCTGCCAGTCGACGAGTGCCTGGATGTCGGCGACGGTGACGGTGACGCCGTCCTCGAAGCGGAGCAGATTCTCGAGCAGCACCTTCATCGAGAAGGGGAGCTTGTCGACCGAGCCGAGCGCGGCGGCGGCCTTGGCGAGGCTGTAGTAGGCGTAGATGCGGCCGTTGACGTCGAATGTGGAGCGGGTTCCTAACGTGTCCTGGCCGGTTGCGGTCATTGGTGCAGCTCCCAGTTTAAGCCAATGGCTTAATCTGCGCGCGCTCTAGCAAGGTGGGGACCGAGGGGGAAGGTGGGTCAACTTAAAGGTGAGTCCTTACGGAAAATAGACTATAGCTGCGCGAGACGATGGAGGCGCCGGTGGGCGATCTGGCGAAAGTGTTCTGGGACGGCCGCGACCAGGCCGTGCGCCTGCCCGAGCAATTCCGGGTGGAAGGCAGCGAGCTGCGCATCCGCCGCGAGGGCCGCAAGATCGTGCTGGAGCCGGTGGAAAAGGACATGAACTGGATCAACCGGCTCGAAGGCCTCGACGAGGATGCGGCCGCGACCGCGCTCGAACGGCCGGGACCAAACAGCTACGAACGGCCGGACATCGACCTCAATTGATGCTCTATTCGCTCGACACCAACGCCGTCATCGCGCTGATGTCGGGCGAGCCGGCGAGCGTGCGCGAGCGTGTCAAGGCTTGGCTCCCGACGATGTGTACCTTTTGGCCATCGTTCTCAACGGGCTGCTGCGGGGCGCCTATCGACCAAGCACATCGAGCGCATTTGAAGCGCATCCCTTCTGCCGACGAGCGCTGTCGCCTTCGACGGGGAGGATGCTCGCGCCCCCGCCGAAATCCTCTGAGCCCCAAAGCGCAAGGGGATGAAATTTCCCATGCGATGGGTTTGGCGATGCGCTACATTCCGCCGGGAGACGACATTGCCCCGGCATCACCCCTCTACGTCGGGCTACGCTCACGGGGATAAGAGATGGCAGAGACCGTAGCTACAGCCGATGACGAGGATCGTGGCGACAATCCCGACCTCCAGCGTCTGAAGACCGAGATTCTCACCTACGTGTCGAGCAGGTTTGAGCAACGTCGACAGGTGATTTTTCTCTCGAACGTAGGCCAGGAACTATCGAAGAAGGGCGTGAATTTTCGAGCGCTGCTTGGTGAGAAGAAGCTCGCGGACTTCATCCGGGAGGAAATGGGGGAGCAAATCCAAGTGGTCCCCTCTCCTCACGATTCAAAAATCCTCGCCGCGGTTCCGGCGGGGATTGATCTAGCGAAAGAGATTGATCCCTTCGGTCGACATCGGCAGGCGCGTGTCGAGACGGCTTCTGTCCGGCAGCCCGATATTGAAAAGAAACTTCCGGTGGGTCGCGCACTGGTGGTGGCCTTTTCACGAATGATACCGGAGGGACATCAGCGGGTTGTTCGGCTGAATCCGGTTCTGGAGTTCCAGGATTACCCAGCAGACGGCGAGAGGCCTGAGGGCATAACCTTAGATGCCGACATGATCGCTCCACCAACAGAAGGAAACAAAGACGAGTGGGAGCAACAGGTTCAGAACAGCATCCTGCGATGGGCAGCGCTAAACTCAATTCCACTCTCGAAAATCGTACGGGTATCGAAAGACAGAGAAGCGCCGCGGTCGGTGTTGGAAGTGCTGTTGTCCTCCTTGTCGCCTTCGGATCTCCAGCGGATAATGATGCCCCTCGACATTGTTAACCACCTCAGGAGGAAGCAGGTCTAAATGAGATACGTGTTCGGCTACGCGGGGATTCCGCGGTCGATTTTCGACACAGTACGTCGGAGTTGGCTGAGGCTCGTTGGAAGGAATGGCGAGTTCCTGTCGGAGACTTTTAAGAGGGATATCCCTGACTACTATCGGAAAGGGCACGCGAATTTCTTCCTAAAGAGCTTTTGGAAAAAATTGTCAGACGACGCTCACAATCGCTTGGAGGATACTGGATTCGCCATAATCTACGTCGCGAGCCATGCCGGCGCTAACGCCTTCGCGCAGCAGTTTTTCCCCTCCGTCCTGACCATACCGGTCGAATGGAGGCTCGAGGGGGGAAATCGTACCACGCTTGGCCGCTCCGCCAACATGCTGATTCAGCTCATGGAGCGAGCTTCCAACCTTGCGCGCGAGGTCATACCCGAGGTGACAAAAGAGCTGGCGGAGCACGATAATACAACGCCATGGCTGCTTCCTGTGAAGAACTTCCAGTCAAAGGCGCTGCGCCCCACCTTCGAGCGCGTGCACCAAGAGTTGATATCACTCGATGATCGGCGAGGCACGCTCGGCCGGGCGAAGGCCAGCTTCGCCAGGTTGCATCCACCTCAAAGAATTGGAACGCGGGATCGAAGCTGCTTCGTGGACGAGAAAGGCGTAGAGTTCCACCCGCCCGGGAAGGATCGGCATGCGTTCGCCCGAAACACCTTTGACGCGCATCCCCCGGTTTGCCTCCTTTCAGGCCGCCGCCGCTTCGGCGCGCCGTACGATCGGGCGTTTCATTATGATTGCGAACGTGGACCGCGGCCGCTGAAGGGCGATTTTTATAGCTGTCACGAGCCATTGGAGCGAAAGGTTGGCAGCCCCCATCTAAATATAGCGCCCAACGATTATGTGCGGGCATAAATAGCAACGGCCAGCAAAGCTGGCCGTGCTCGTGTTCAAACTTTCAGTTGCCCGTCACAGGGAGAGGAATCTCTCCCTTACATGCCCTATGGATGATCGGCCACCGGAGGGGGGTCTCATGAAACCAGCCCTCGCGATATAGACGATCAGCCAAGATGACCTACTTTCCGCAACAGCTCTTTCGGTCAACTTCTGGCGTGGCGCATCCCTTATTTCCCTCCTTGGAAGCCGGTGAGCGCACATGGGACGACGCAGTTATAAACTGCTAGGGTTGATATATGGTTGCAGAATGTGAGTTGGCAAGCGGAAAATGTGCCACTTGGGTTGATGGCGCACCCGATTCGCTCCAACCCTCCACAGGCGACGACGGCCATCAGCCGCACCGATATGCATGCAGGTCGCGATATGGATAGGCGGTCGAGTACCACCTCCTATGTCAGGTCCCAGCTATCGGATTCAACCTCCCTTCTAGCGTTCAGCGTGGTCTTCTTCCGACTCCGATTGGCCAGGCCAAAGCTAGCGAGGCCGCCAACTGCCACTTGAATGGTCCGACCGCCTTCCTGCTCATTATTTCGGCGGCGGGATCACGCCCCCCGCCAGCCTCCCGTTGTCGATGAACAAGATGCCTTGCGCCTCGAGGGCGTGGCGGAGGGCCTTGACGCGGGCCGGCAGCACCGATTCCCCGACCTCGAAGCGGATGACGGTGCGAGCGCTAACGCCGGAGGCGGCGGCGAGATCGTGCTGGGACCAATTGAGCGCCGCGCGCGCCATTCGGCACTGCCGAACATTCATTTTGTCACAATCTCAGCAAATAGCACTTGCATCCGCCCCAGCGATATGTCACATTCACAGCCACAATTAGGAGGCCCGCCTTGGCCGGCGGGAGACCCTTGGTCATGGCTTCCAGGGAGCATAGCTGCACGCGCCGGGCAGTGCTAGGCGCGGCCGCTTTGCCCGTTCTCGCCTGCCCCAGCGGCGCGGCCGGGGCGGCGGCGCCGGCGGAGAAGTGGCAAGGCGCGCTCGCCGGTTTCCGCCGGGCGGAGGCGGCGATGCAGGGGTTCGACCAGGCGAGCCGCGACGTTCCGGGGCGCTCGTGCGAGGCGCAAGACGCGCTCGACGAGGCCTTCTCCGACCATGTCGTCGCCTGCAACGCGGCGCTGAGGCGGCTGCTGAGCGTGCCGGCGCCCGATCTGGCGGCGCTGGCGCTCAAGGTCGAGCTCGCCATCGACCATGAGATCGCACCGCTCGGCGGCGGCGAGCGCTGGCTCGCCATCCTCAAGCAGGACGCCCGCCGCCTCTGCCTGTCCTGAGCGCGCGCCCGGCCGAAACCGAGGATCGGACGCTGAGCGGCGACGAACTCCCGATTGTCTCACGCGAAGGCGCGAAGAGAAGGCGCGTGGCGCTCCGCTCCACGTCGCCAGGGCTTCGGAAGACGACATTCGGGTCGCCGAGGCGCCGGGACACCTGCCACCAGCCGGCACCAGATTAGAACAGAAGAAGATAGGAAAAAGAACAAAACATGTCTTTTTTCTTTCCTTCCAGCGCCGCGTCCTGTATGCTGCGCGACTCGGGAGCGTTTGGGTGGAAGACGATGGGCATTGAGGAGAGCCGCCGGAAGCGGCGGCGGATGATCGCGATGATGGAGGCGGGCGTGGCGGCGGCCACGACCGGCCCGTTCGATGACGTCGCGGAGGCCAAGGAGGAATTGCGGCGCTGGGCGGCGCGGGTGAGTTGGGGCGTCGTCCATATGGACAAGCTCGATGCCGCCCAGGCCGCCGCCGACGCCGCCTGGGACCGGCTCGAGGCCGAGGATCCCGACGGCGATTCGGTGCCGCCCGAGCAAGACGAGGTCGAACGGCTGCTCGAGGATGTCGACGCGCTGGTCGAGGGGGGCCGCTGGCCGCGCCACCTGCATTGGAGCGTCTGATGGCGCCCTTCGACAGGCTTGGAACGATCGGAAGGATAAATGAACGACGATGAAGCAGGCGCGGCGCGTGGCGCCCCGCCCAAGCCGCTCCGGCAGCGACACGACGGGTTCACGCCGGCGAAGCAGAAGATTTTCTTCAAGACTCTGAAGAAGACCGGGTGCTTGGCCGACGCGGCGCGGGCCGCCGGCGTTTCGACCCATACGGTGCGGCGGCACCGCGACAAATGGCCCGCCTTCGACGCCAGGGTCGAGGCGACGCTCGCCATCGCCTCGGTCGGGCTCGATGCGATCGCCTTCAAGCGCGCCACCGAGGGGGCCGAGGAGAAGGTCTATCGCGACGGCAAGCTGGTGATGACCCGGGTCAAGCCGTCCGATTCGATGCTGCGGCTGCTGATGCAGGGCGCCGATCCCGGCAAATACGGCCGCACCGGGCAGATGCCAAAGAAAGCGGTGATGAAGCAGCTGCGCAAGGAGGCGCGGGCCGAGGTGAGGGCGAAGCTCTCCTCGAGCCGGGAGGAGCTGACCGACAAACTGGTCAAGCTGCTCGGCGTCCTCAAGCGGAGGCGGCAGAAGGAAAAGCTCGCCGCCGGCTGGTCGGTCGGGCCCGACGGGCAGCTGGTGCCGCCGGGACATCGGATCGTTGCGGACCTGCCGGCGCTGCCGCCGCCGGACGATGAGACGTGAGCGGCGGCGCGGCACGGCGGCGGACGATCGCAAGGCTGCGCGCCGAACAGGACGGTAGATCGGCTCGGGAGCGGAGGGAAGGGGCGCGCACCGCGGCATCTTTATCGCCGCGGAGCGGAGCGCGGTCAGTCGGCGGGGACTGCCTCGGCCTCGCGGCGGTCGAGGGCGAGGTCGGCGGCCTCGGCGGCCTCGGCGCTCTCGGCGCGCTGGGCGGCGGCGGCGGACACCGCGGCCGCGCGATTCTTGGCGACGATCTTCTCGATCGCTCCGGGCGGCGGCGCTTGCGTCGACTGGCCGAAGGGGCCGACGGTCAGCGACAGCACGAGCGCGAGCAGCAGCGCGCCGCCCGCCACGGCGTAGGTCCGCGGCCGGATCCGCCGCTTCATCGGCCCGGCCGGCGCGGCGGCGCCGCGGCGCGCAGGGCGGCCTGCCGCGCGGCCTCGGCGGCGCTCAGGATCAGGCCGGGCGGGTCGGCGGCGTAGCGGGCCGGCTCGGAGAAGAGGATCTGCATGAGCCGGTAAAGCGCGCGAGGGGCGCCCGGGTTCCCTCGCAAGGCGGGCGCGGCGACATTTGTTCCTGGTGCGAAACGATTGGAACGGACCACCGGATTCCGCTTGCTTTTCCTTGGCATAGGCGATTGAAAGCGCCCAGGGCGGCCACGGGGGGCGCCCGCCGGGGAGGTTCCTTCCTCCCTTCGAAGGGGAAATATAAGTGAACTCTATCATGCGTCTGGGCGGCGCGCTGCTGTGCGTCGCCTCGCTTTCGGCCTGCGCCACCGTTACCCGGGGCACGCGCCAGGCCTATGTCATCGAAACCGATCCGCCGGGGGCGGCGGTCGAGCTCTCCACCGGCCAGACCTGCACCACGCCCTGCGCCTTGCGGCTGAAGCGGCGGCCGGGCTTCACCGCAACCATCACCCGCGAGGGCTATGAGACGGTGACGGCGACCGTCGCCAGCGGCGTCTCCGCCGGCGGCGGCGCGGCGATGGCGGGCAACGTCATCCTCGGCGGCCTGATCGGCGGCATCGTCGACGGCACCAACGGCTCGATGAACGACCTCAGCCCCAATCCGCTGCGGGTCAACATGGTGGCGCTGGCGGCGGCTCCGGCAGTCGCCGAAACGGCTCCGGCGTCCGACGCGGCGGCGCCCGAGGCCGCTCCGGCGGAGGCTCCGGCTCCGGCCGGCGGCACGCCGGGCGCTGCGCCGCAGGCCGACTAGCAACCGCGGCTTCGGCTCGAAAGAGGGCGGCCGGGCGACGAGCCCGCGCCGCCCTTTTTCCTGCTTTCCTCTTTTTTCTTTGCCCGCGCCCTCGGTTCATCTGGAGTCCATGCAACTCCCGGCCCCGGCCCGCGTTGAGCGGCCAGTTCGATTGTGAAGGAGCCGATGTAATGGCGACCAATGTGCTCGAGGCCCGCGGCGGCAGCCTGATCCCCCCGGCGGCGCAGCGCGGCTACCATATCTTCTACCGCGACCATGAGACCAACCACTGCCCGGGCTGCGGGCGGACGCAATGGTATATCGGCCGGATGATGGCGGAATGCGCCTTCTGCGGCACCGCCCTGCCGCTGGCCAGCGCTCCGCTCGTCTCGGGCGGCCAGATCGTGCGGACCGTCACCCGGCGGCTCATCCCCGATCCGAACCACGCCCACGCCGCCTAAGGACAAGACGCGTCCCGCCTGCGCTTGAAGTGCTTTGAGCCAGGAGAGGCGTCAGCGTCCGCCGGAGCGCGAGCTCCGGCGGACGCTTGCTTTTCCGACGGCCGCGTTAACCTGCTCTTTGCCGGGCGGCGTTATCTTGCCGCCATGTCCGCGGGAAGCAACCTCGCCTGGATCGGCTTCGGCCTGGTCGGCTTCGCCTTGTTCGCGCCGTCGGCGCCGAGCACCTTTTCGCACACGTCCGAAGCCGCCGGCGCCGACAAGAAGCCCGTCGCGGCCGCTCCGGTCCAGGCCGGCAACGGCCTCGCCTCGCGCGAGCTGGAGCGCGCTCCGGACGGACATTTCTACGCCGACGCCCAGGTCAACGGCGCTCGAATCCGCTTCATGATCGATACCGGCGCGAGCATGGTGGTGCTGACCCCGGCGGACGCTCAGCGCGCCGCGATCGCCCTCCCTTCCGAGCGGATGACGGCGCGCGGCGCCGGCGGCGAGATCGAGGTGATCCCGGTCAGCATCGAGCGGATCGCGGTCGGGCCGCTGGAAGCGCGCAACGTCCGCGCGGCGGTCGCCGACCAGGTCCATGTGTCGCTGCTCGGCCAGAGCTTCCTGAGCCAAATCGGGACGGTCGAGATCAGCGGCGACAGGATGATGCTGCGCTAGGCTACCGGACGGTGCCGCTCAAAACTATTGCCAAATAATCGACTCCATGATTTTATAAAATATCGCGACTCGATTCATCGAAACGAGGGAGCGGAGAAATGAAGCGCGGCGCGATGCTCGCGCTCGGCGCGGCGGCTTTGGCGGCCGGCGCGGCGGAGGCGAGCGAGACCGTCACTTACACTTACGACGCGCTCGGGCGGCTGGTCGCGGTGCAGCATGGCGGCACGGTCAATAATGGCCGTGCCGACTCGCTCTGCTACGACCCGGCGGGCAACCGGACTCAATATAGATCGAGCGCCGCCGGCGGGCTGGCGGACTGCGCGGCGCCTCCGCCGCCGCCGCCTCCGGGCAACCAGCCGCCGGTCGCGGCCGCCGATTCGGGAGCCCAGAATCGCTGCCTCGGCCGCCATTTCGACGTGCTCGCCAACGATTACGACCCGGACGGCCACACTCCGCTCGCCCTGGCCGGCGCCACCGGCGGGAGCGGGCTCGGCACGGCCTGGGCCGACCAGAACCAGGTCTATTTCGATCCCGCCGGGCTGACCGGAACCGCGATCGTCACCTATACGGTGCGCGATTCGCTCGGCGCGACCACGCAGGGGATTCTGACCGTCACGCTCACCGGCGCGGCCTGCGCGCCGCAGAGCGCGCCGGGCGCGCCCGCCCCGCCTGTCGGGGGGCAGCAATGAACGGTTTCAGGAAGCGCCTGGCCCTCGCGATCGCGCTGGCCTGCGGCCTGGCGCCCGGATCGGGAACGGCGCTGGCGCAAGCGATCAAGCCGCTCGACGTCGAGCGCGACGGCAACGGCGTCGACCTGCTCTCGGGCCGGATCGCGACTCCGCTGCCGGTGCTGTCGATCCCGGCCGCGCCCAATCTGCGGTTCCAGCGGCTTCAGGACCTGCAACCGCTCCTCAGCGGCTTGCCGAGCCCCGGCACCCCGGGCAACGAGAGCTACGACATCAATGCCGGCGGAGCGAGCTCGGAGCATTTCGACTGCGACCCCCAGGCCGGCTGCCGCTCGAAGAAGGGGAATGGCTCGGCGCTGGTCGCGATCACGGGCAGCTACGAGTTCACCTATTACGAGGGCGGCGGCGGCCGCGAGATCCGCTTCGACCTGCAGAACGGCCCGCAGGTTCCGCTCACCCCCGCGAACGGCGGCTTCAGCTTCTATCCTTCCACCATCCGCTATGCGAGCGGCGAGACTTTGACCTTCGCCTACGACGCCGCCACGACCGGGAACCAGGTCTGGCGGCGGCCGACCTCCGCGACCAGCAGCGTCGGCTACACGCTGACTTTGACCTATCAGGGAAGCACTTACGGCCAGCCCGGCTGGTCGGAGGTCGCCACGGCGACGATCCATGCGGCCGGCGCCCCCGGCACGCCGCTCGCCCGGCTCACTTATTCGGGGGGCAACGTCACCGACCTCCATGGCCGGACCTGGAGCTGCAGCTCTTGCGGCAACTCGCTGGGCGGCACCAGCACGACCACGACGACCGCTTTGCGCCTTCCGACCGAGGCGGCCAATGCGATGGAGGCCGAAGCCCAGCCCAGGACCTACGGCTCGGTCACCCATTCGAACTGGGTGACGCGCGTGACTCATGACGGCGTCGACTGGACCTATGCCTATCAGGCGCATTCGAGCCAGCCGCAGACGAGGATCACGCAGGTCGCCATCGCCGGCCCGAACGGCTTCGCGCGCACCGTCAACGTCGCCAACGGCTTCAACGTTCGGCCGCACATCATTTCGATCGTCGATTCGCAGGGGCGCATCACCTCCTATCTCTACGACAATGACGTGCGGGTGACCCGGATCACCTTTCCCGAAGGCAATTGGACCGGGGTCGCCTACGACGTGCTCGGCAACATCACCGAACGGCGGCAGACCGCCAAGGCCGGCACGGGCCTCGCCGACATCGTCGAGACCGCAAATTACGGCGGCGCCGGCCCCGGCTGCCACCAGCCGGGCTGCTTCCGCCCGCAATGGACTCGCGACGCGCTCGGCCGGCAGACCGACTACAGCTGGGACAATCTCACCGGCGACCTGCTGACCCGGCTCGAGCCGGCCGACGCCAACGGCCAGAGGCGCAAGACGATCAACAGCTGGTCGATGGGTCGGCTGGTGCGCGAGCGGATCTGCCTGGCTAATGCGGCGGGCGCCGAGCTGACCTGCGGCACCGCGGCCGAGCAAAGGCGCGACATCTTCTATTGGGGCGCGACGCCGCTGGTGGCGAGCGAGACCCTGACCGACGGCATCCTCTCGCAGTCGCTGACCACGACCCACGCTTACGACAATGCCGGCCGGCTGCTGTCGAGCGACGGGCCGCTGCCCGGCACGGACGACGCGATCTTCTACCGCTACGACATCCACGGGCGGCGCACCTGGGAGATCGGGGCGCGCGCCCCCAACGGCCTCAGGATCGCCCGGCGGCACACCTATCGCGATTCCGACGACAAGCCGCTCTTTACCGAGCAAGGTACGGTGCCGAACGAGACCGGCACGGCGCTGACCGTCCTGACCCGCACCGACCTCACCTATGACAGCCGGCGCAATCCCGTGCGCGAAGCGGTTTCCGCGTCCGGCACGACCCACACCCTCCTCCAGCGCACCTATGACGACCGCGGCCGGATCGAATGCGAGGCGCGCCGGATGAACCCGGCGGCGTTCGGCTCGACGCCGGCGAGCGCCTGCACCTTGGGGGCGCAAGGGACGGGCAGCGGCGATTTCGGACCCGACCGGATCACCCGCAACGTCTACGATGCGGAAGGGCGCCTGCTCCAGGAGCAGCGCGCCTACGGCACTTCACTGCAGCAGGTCTATGCGGCCTACACCTACAGCCCCAACGGCAAGCGCACCAGCGTCACCGACGCCAACGGCAACAGGGCGGATCTGCGATATGACGGCCACGACCGGCAAATACGCTGGGTGTTTCCCTCGCCGACCGCGACGGGCCAGGTCAACGAAGCCGACTACGAGGCTTACGGCTATGACGCCGCCGGCAACCGCACGTCCTGGCGCAAGCGCGACGGCTCGACGCTGACCTATCAGTACGATGCGCTCAACCGGATGAAAACGAAGATCGTACCGGAGCGAGCCGGGCTGGCCTCCAGCTATACGCGCGACGTTTACTACGGCTACGACATCGGCAACCGCCAGACGTTCGCCCGGTTCGACTCACCGACCGGAGAGGGTGTGAGCAACGCCTATGACAGCCTCGGCCGGCTTTCCTCGAGCACGACGACGATGGGCGGCGCAAGCCGCACCCTCGCCTTCCAATATGACGCCGCCGGCAACCGCAGCCGGCTCACCCATCCCGACGGGAATTTCTTCACCTTCGACTATGACGCGCTCGGCCGCTCGGTCTGGACCCGGGAGAACGGCGCGGGCTTCCAGGCCTATCTGACCTATCATCCCTCCGGCGCGCGGGCGATGCGGCATCTGTGGTCGGTGGCCACCTTGTACGAATACGACCCCGTCCTTCGGCTGACCGCCCTCAACGTCATGTACGGGCCGCAGGTGAACAACATTCTCTTCACCTTCGCCCACAATCCCGCCTCGCAGGTCGTCCAGGAGACGCGCGGCAACGACCTTTATGCCTGGACCGGCGCCTACGATGTCGACCGGCCCTATGCGGCGAACGGGTTGAACCAATATACCAGCGCCGGTCCGGCGAGCTTCGCCTACGACGCCAACGGCAACCTCCTGTCGGACGGGTCGATGAGCTTCGTCTACGACGTCGAGAACCGGCTGGTGGCGGCGAGCGGCGCGCACAATGCCCAGCTCACCTACGACCCGCTCGGGCGTCTGTGGCAGGTGTCGAGCGCCTCGGGCATCACCCGGTTCCTTTACGACCCCGGATCGGGGTCCGGGGCAGGCGCCGACGCCTTGGTGGCCGAATATGACGGCGCGGGCGCGCTGCTCCGCCGCTACCTCCACGGCCCGGGCGCCGACGAGCCGTTCATCTGGTACGAAGGGGCGGACCTGACGAGTAACCGCCGCCGCCTCCAGGCCGACCGCCAGGGCTCGATCGTCTCGGTCTCCGACACTATGGGCAACATCCTCGCACTGAACAGCTACGACGAATGGGGCATCCCCGGCGCCGCCAACCAGGGCCGGTTCCAGTATACGGGGCAAGCCTCGATCCCCGAGCTCGGGCTCTATTACTACAAGGCGCGGTTCTACTCGCCGACGCTGGGAAGGTTCCTGCAGGTCGATCCCATCGGCTACGACGACCAGATCAACCTCTATGCCTATGTGGGAAATGATCCGGTTAATTTGCTAGATCCGAGCGGCAAGCAGTCTTGTCCGCGGGGTTCAGAACCTGCCGAGTGCCCCAACATTCCTCTGCCGCCACGTGAGGTCCGGCAGAATTTGGAACAGGCAGTTCGCAGATCGGTAAGCAGCGACGATGAGCGAGGGGGGCAAGCCCTTCGCAACAACGAAAATGGAGAAATTCGTAACCGCACGGGGGTCGAAGCTGGAAGGGGCCAAGCCGGTGAATTTGCGCACAACCCTGCGCCTCGCGGGGAAAGCACGGTTATGAGGAGTCACGAGCACAAGGTCGATAGAAACGATCGCCAAGTAGGAGGGCAGAGCAATGAGCGAAATCAGAACGCGCCCAGCAGGGTCGACCAACAGGGGATGCATGCAGGAAATAGGGCGGTGCAAACCATCGGACCGAACGTAACGACCACGATGTTCAGAGTGGCCGGGCAGGATTATGTGGTGGTGGATCGAGGACAGGCATCCAACCTTCCAGATTTGAGTCGCCAGCAAATTATCGTCTGTTCAAGTGAACCTTGTCCGTAAGAGGGAATTGGACGTCGCATGCAAAGAGGATCTTTTTGTCGTTCTATCGGGATCGCGGCGTTAGCTCTGCTGGCGTCTTGTGTGACATCCACCGACCGCGTTTTAACCTGTAGCGTAGATTCGCTCGGAGCCGCCGCCCTCGACCCGATGCGCTATGCTGGTGAGATTCTTTGCGGTGAGGTGTTCGCAGTAATTGATGGTCGAACCGTAAGGCTCGTCGCCAGCGACGACAATATCCCGCTTTCCATGGATCTTGCGTGGTTGGTTACAACCGAGACGCGGCAGAACCTGAAGGATCTCTCGGAAACACCCCAACGTTATTATATCGAGGCGCGCATCGACCCCATGAGGGAATGCTTCGAGCCCTCGGGTAGCGGTGAAAGCTGTTCACCCTTTAGGCGCCCTGTCTTTATTCATCTGTTGCGCGCGCAGAAGAGGTAATCACTGCTGCAATTTTCATCCCGACGGGAATTACTTCACCTTTGAATATGACGCGCTCGGCCGCTCGGTCTGGACCCGGGAGAACGGCGCGGGCTTCCAGGCCTATCTGACCTATCATCCCTCCGGCGCGCGCGCGATGCGCCATCTGTGGTCGGTGGCCACCTTGTACGAATACGACCCCGTCCCGCGGCTGACCTCATTGAACGTCATGTACGGGCCGCAGGTGAACAACATTCTGTTCACCTTCGCCCACAATCCCGCCTCGCAGGTCGTCCAGGAGACGCGCGGCAACGACCTTTATGCCTGGACCGGCGCCTACGATGTCGACCGGCCCTATGCGGCGAACGGGTTGAACCAATATACCAGCGCCGGTCCGGCGAGCTTCGCCTACGACGCCAACGGCAACCTCCTGTCGGACGGGTCGATGAGCTTCGTCTACGACGTCGAGAACCGGCTGGTGGCGGCGAGCGGCGCGCACAATGCCCAGCTCACCTACGACCCGCTCGGGCGTCTGTGGCAGGTGTCGAGCGCCTCGGGCATCACCCGGTTCCTTTACGACCCCGGATCGGGGTCCGGGGCAGGCGCCGACGCTCTGGTGGCCGAATATGACGGCGCGGGCGCGCTGCTCCGCCGCTACCTCCACGGCCCGGGCGCCGACGAGCCGTTCATCTGGTACGAAGGGGCGGACCTGACGAGTAACCGCCGCCGCCTCCAGGCCAACCGCCAGGGCTCGATCGTCTCGGTCTCCGACACTATGGGCAACATCCTCGCCATCAACAGCTACGACGAATGGGGCATTCCGGGCGCGAACAATCAGGGTCGGTTCCAGTACACGGGGCAAATCTGGATCCCGGAGCTCGGGCTCTATTATTACAAGGCCCGCATGCTCTCCCCGACGCTCGGCCGGTTCCTGCAGACCGACCCGGTCGGCTATGACGACGACATCAACCTTTACGCCTATGTCGGCAACGATCCGATTACCTTTCAGGATCCAACCGGCGAGCGAAGGTGCTCCGGCTTCATCGACTGTATCGTCGCAGGGGCCGAGACCGCCGGTCGCACGGCGGGGGACGGCGGCCGCTGGGTAGCTGGCAGAATCGCCGCAGCTGCCACGGCACTGGGACTTGCGGGCGATACAATTACTCGGAATACGCGCGAGAGCGTACGAATACCAGTCTACCGAGTATTTGGCGGTGAGCAGGCTACTCAGCATGGAAGAAACCCGCGCGGCAGTTCATGGACCTTGGAGGACCCCAGACAAATGGAAAACTGGCGTGATCGCCTCGCAGTATACCCTGGCTGGAACGCAGGAACTCATCTTGTACAAGGCTATATCACTATGCAAGATATAGCGGATGGGAATGTTCTCCCCGGCCTTGGTCCGAACTCAACCGCCGGCCCTCAGGAGCGCAGCGAGCTATACGGCGGAGGACCTTACGCTGGCGGAGGAAATGAAATTATTATTAGGAATTCGGCAACCACGGTCAAACAGCAGAGGGTGACGCGGATGAACAATAGGCCAAGGCGGACCGTTTATCATAATCGGGCTGGCTCTTGTGGAACAGGGCTTGAGGTTAATGAAAATTAGAGAATTATCGAATTAGTGTTATAAATTACTCAGTGGATAAAGGTAAATTCTAAATAGATTTTATGGAAAATATAGAATTTATGCGTTATTTAGTCTACAGCAACAATGATTTACGATCATTATGACCGGCTACGACGGGACTCGCTTATGATCAGACTTGCATTTGGCGGAGGCGATGGCGATCCAAATTATCTCGCAGAGTCTTTCATAGCTGAAAGGGTTCAAGAAGATTGGTTCCCGGATGCACTTGAGCGGGGTCCTGCTTGGCTCGTCAAGATTGTGAGCGGACGCCATTTTGGCGAATATCTCGCCCTCACCTCGCGCGTAGAGGCATCGCTCGAGGACCAGATGGCCATTCGCGACATGCTCTCCGTCGTCGTCCAGCTCGTAAAGACGCCTGGACCGGGAATAATCGAAACCGAAGCAACTATGCCCCCGATCGGGATGGCCGCGGTAGAGGTGCTGAAGCTGGAGCGGTAATTTGCTTTGCGGCGCCGCTCGGCCGCTCGGTCTGGACCCGGGAGAACGGCGCGGGCTTCCAGGCCTATCGGACCTATCATCCCTCCGGCGCGCGCGCGATGCGCCATCTGTGGTCGGTGGCCACCTTGTACGAATACGACCCCGTCCCGCGGCTGACGTCGCTCAACGTCATGTACGGGCCGCAGGTGAACAACATTCTCTTCACCTTCGCCCACAATCCCGCCTCGCAGGTCGTCCAGGAGACGCGCGGCAACGACGCTTATGTCTATGCCGGCGCCGCCGACGTCAGCCGCCCCTATGCCGTGAACGGGCTCAACCAGTACAGTGCCGCCGGCCCGGCGACGTTCACCCACGACGCCAACGGCAACCTGACCTCGACCAATTCACCCACCCCCGGCCTGACCAACTACACCTACGATGTCGAGAACCGGCTGGTGGCGGCGTCGGGCGCGCACAATGCCCAGCTCACCTACGACCCGCTCGGGCGGCTGTGGCAGGTGTCGAGCGCCTCGGGCACGACCCGGTTCCTTTTCGATGGCGACGCGCTGGTCGCTGAATATGATGGCGCCGGTACCCTGCTCCGTCGCTACCTGCACGGCCCCGGCGCCGACGAACCTCTGCTCTGGTACGAAGGCGCCGCAATCGGTGCCAACCGCCGCCGCCTCCAGGTCGACCGCCGGGGCTCGATCATCTCGGTCTCCGACAATATGGGCCACATCCTCGCCCTGAACAGCTACGACGAATGGGGCATCCCCGGCGCCGCCAACCAGGGCCGGTTCCAGTATACGGGGCAAGCCTCGATCCCCGAGCTCGGGCTCTATTACTACAAGGCGCGGTTCTACTCGCCGACGCTGGGACGGTTCCTGCAGGTCGATCCGGTCGGCTATGACGACCAGATCAATCTCTATGCGTATGTGGCGAACGATCCGGTCAATCGCACCGACCCGAGCGGAACCTGCTTCGAGAATTGTCCCGGCAGCTTCACGAGCCTCGAAGACGCGGAGAGAATTCGCGAAGGCGACCGCACAGCATCGGAAATGGTTGGGAGAGCCCTCTATGAGGGGTCGGGGGCAAGCGACATTGTCAACGCCGTAGGAAACCCGGGGCTCGGTTCTATAGTCCTGGCCGGACTGAATTTTACTCCTGCTGGCAGGGTCGGAGGCCTCGTCATCGGCAAAATGGATGACCTCCTCCGTGCTGGGACGATACGTAGAGGCGAGTTTACTCTACCGGGATCAGGACGCTTACCCGACCGCGGTTCATCTCGGGAGAATTGGAGGCAGAACGCGGGGCAGCTGAGGCAAGAAATGAGGGGGAGACTGCCTATAAGAGATGCCAGCGTAGATTCTAGGACAGGCGCCCTGCGGAACAACACCGGCTTTCTTCGTGCCGAACGTAATTTGCTAAGAAGTCAGGGTTGGAGATATAATCCCCTAACCAGAACATGGAACCCGCCACCGCGTATAGAGCTGGGATCACGTATTCCAAGATAAGGGCACATATTGATGGAACTACAGGAAGTAATAGACGTACTGCTTTGCCAAGACATGGACGAGTATGCTCACCTTACTGCACGTCCTATTGTCACGGGAGACCAGAGAGTATTATTTTCTCAAGGCACATTCCTTGTTTATCTTATTCCAGTAATGCATACGAATGAAATTGAATTGGCGCTTGAGATTGAAGGTAGTTCGATAAGATACCCACAGGACGCCATCCAATCTTGGCTTGGTGAACCAGTTCATGCTTTTATGTTCAGCGAGAATAGCATTCAGTCGACTGCTAAGGAAGTCATCGGAACCGTTGGAAAAATATTTGAGACACTTGGACGTGGCGTGGTTACAGCAGTGCATGAGCTGGAAATTGCCGGCGATCGCTTGTCGGAAGAATCTATGCGCCTCTTGATGCGGGAGCAGGCGAAAGACGCTTGGGAAGCGCGCCGATACAATGAGGTAGTCGAGCTATATACTAAGTTGAGTTCGAACCTTTCACGGGTAGAAGAGAAGCGGCTTGAAATAGCCAAGAATAGGCGTCAATTCCGGGAACCATAGCCGTCGGTCAAACGGGACTCAACCGAATGATCGTCAAGGCGGTGCCGGAGCGCGCCGGGCTGTCCTCCGCCCACACCCGCGACGTTTACTACGGCTACGACATCGGCAACCGCCAGATTTTCGCCCGGTTCGATTCGCCCACGGGCGAGGGGATCGCCAACGGCTATGACAGCCTCGGCCGGCTCGTCTCGAGCGCGACGACGATGGGCGGCCTCACCCGCACGCTCTCCCACCACTACGACATCGGCGGCCGCCGCCGCCAAATCACTCACCCGGACGGAATCTCCTTCCACTACCAATATGATGCCGGCGGAGCGCCGATCTTCCTGACCACCCAGACCGACTGGCTGGTCCATTCCTCCTACACACCGGCCGGCCTGCCGGCGGTGATCGCCCGAGCCAATGGCAGCTGGTCGGGCCGCTATTACGACCCCATCGGCCGGCTCTACGCGCTCGACCTTCAGCCCGCTTCCCCGGCGCACCGGGTCTCCTGGGGGTTCGGCCGCAACCCCGCCGGCCAGATCCGGCTGATGACCGGCGACAACGACGCCTACGCCTGGACCGGCACTCCCGACGTCACCCGCCCCTATGCGGTGAACGGGCGCAACCAATATACCGCCGCCGGCCCGGCGACGTTCCAGTACGATCCCAACGGCAACCTCGTCTCGAGCAATCTGCCCTCCCCGCCGGGCCCGACGACCTACGTCTACGACGTTGAGAACCGGCTGGTGGCGGCGAGCGGGGCGCACAATGCGAGCCTCGCCTACGATCCGCTCGGCCGGCTGTGGCAGGTGACCGGCGCGTCCGGCACGACCCGGTTCCTCTACGACGGCGACGCTCTGGTCGCCGAATACGATGCGGCCGGCACGATGCAGTGGCGCTACGCCCACTGGATCGGGGACGACGTGCCCGTGGTCGAATATATCGGCGCGAGCATCGCCAGCCCGCGCCAGCTCTTCCCCAACCACCAGGGCTCGATCGTCGCCGCGACAGGCGCCGGCGGCGCGATGCTCTACGCCAACCGTTACGACGAATGGGGCATGCCGCACCAGGATAACCAGGGGCGGTTCCAATATACCGGCCAAGCCTTTGTCCCCCAGCTCGGGCTCTATTATTACAAGGCCCGCATGCTATCCCCGACACTGGGGCGGTTCATGCAGACCGACCCGGTGGGGTATGACGACCAGATGAACCTCTACGCCTATGTGGGGAACGATCCGGTCAATCTCACCGACCCGGATGGCATGGAAATCTGCCGCACTTGCAGCGGATACAGCAGCGACGGGCTCGGACCGGATTTTCGCAGACAGCTCAATGGACCGAGGGCCTATGATGGGGGTGTCGGCAGTGGCGGAGGGGGCGGAGATGATGATGACGGCCCATTACGGGGACAGTCCGGAGTCGACCGCAGATCCGCAGACCAGATCAATAGATTCGCTCAGAATCCGCGGGCAAGCTTTTCACAAACCGTCCGCGGTACGACGCTGACCGTGCAGCGTAACGGAAATGCTATTAGTGGTACCATTTCTCAGCGTTGGGGAACTGTGAGGTTCACCGGAAGGTTAACGCAGATTAGCGGAAGGCGCGCCATTAGAGTAGAAGGACTCCGGTTCCGAGGACCTCCCCTTTCAAGTATTCCGTCTGCGCCTACCGCAATTACAATATATACGCATCGCGATGGAAGTATCCACATATCTACGAACCAATCAATGGTTATCAGGTTTCTAGGACTTGAGGTTGTTCGTGAATCACCTACCGATCGTCAATTGAATGAATGATTGGAAGACGAATGAATATTTCACGTAGAGCAAGTGTGCGTTTTGGATATCTGCTCCTGTCAGTTGGACTCATAGGTGTCGTGCTTTCTGCATACTGCATTTACATGTTCTTAGAAATAACAGATATGCTATACTTTCTTACACCAGTTTATAGCAGCTTAGCGGCCTACATATTGCTATTTATCATTTCGATAGCCGTAGGATATATAGGTTATAGGATGGTGCGAAAGTCACGTACCAAGCTACATTAATTACGGTGATGGTGTGGACGGCGCTCTGATTGGCGGTTGATTCGGGAATTCCCGGTGCCACGCCGAGGTCGTTGTCGAAGCGATCCAGCAAGGAGCACCGTCCATGGTCAAGCTATCATTGGATGCCGGTGACAGGCACTAATTAAAAGGATCGGCAGCCTTCCTCGCGACGCACACACCTGAGCGGCCGCGACCCTCTCCCTGCGGCACCGCGGCCGAGCAAAGGCGCGACATCTTCTATTGGGGCGCGACGCCGCTGGTGGCGAGCGAGACCCTGACCGACGGCATCCTCTCGCAGTCGCTGACCACGACCCACGCTTACGACAATGCCGGCCGGCTGCTGTCGAGCGACGGGCCGCTGCCCGGCACGGACGACGCGACCTTCTACCGCTACGACGTCCACGGCCGCCGAACCTGGGAGATCGGGCCCAGGGGCGCCAACGGCCTTCGAATCGCCACCCGCACCTTCTATCGCGATTCCGACGACAAGCCGCTCTACGCCGAGACGGGGACTGTGCCGGACCAGGCCGGCACGACGCTCACGATCCTGACCCGCACCGACCTGACCTACGACGCGCGCCGCAACGCCATCCGACAAGCCGTCTCCGCCCCTTCGACTGGCTCAGGACAGGGCGCGACGACCCACACCGTCACCGACAAGGCCTATGACGACCGCAATCGGCTGGTCTGCACCGCGGTCAGGATGAACTCCGCCGCGTTCGGCCAGATGCCGGGCGCCTGCGCCCACACCGCATTGGGCAGCGAAGGGCCGGACCGGATCTCGGTCAATTTCTACGATACGGAAGGCCGAATCACCCAGGAGCAGCGCGCCCACGGGACGCCCCTCCAGCAGAACTACGCCAGCTACGGCTACAGCCCGAACGGCCGGCGCATCAGCGTCACCGACGCCAACGGCAACAGGGCGGAGATGACATATGACGGCCACGACCGGCAGCGGCGCTGGATCTTCCCCTCGGCCACCGCTGCGGGGCAGGCGAACCAGGCCGATTATGAGGAATATGGCTACGATGCCGCCGGCAACCGCATGTCTTTACGCAAGCGCGACGGCTCGACGCTGACGTTCCAGTACGACGCGCTCAACCGGATGACCGTCAAAATGGTGCCGGAGCGCGCCGGGCTGTCCTCCGTCCACAGCCGCGACGTTTACTACGGCTACGACATCGGCAACCGCCAGATTTTCGCCCGGTTCGATTCGCCCACGGGCGAGGGGGTGGCCAACGGCTATGACAGCCTCGGCCGGCTTGCCTCGAGCACGACGACGATGGGCGGCCTCACCCGCACGCTCGGCTACTATTACGATCCCGGCGGCCGCCGCCGCCAGATCAGCCACCCGGACGGGATCTCGTTCCACTACCAATATGATTCCGGCGGCCAGCCCACCTTCCTGACCACCCAGACCGACTGGCTGGTCCATTCCTCCTACACACCGGCCGGCCTGCCGGCGGTGATCGCCCGAGCCAATGGCAGCTGGTCGGGCCGCTATTACGACCCCGTTAGCCGGCTTTACGCGCTCGACCTCCAGCCCGCTTCCCCGGCGCACCGGGCCTCCTGGGGGTTCGCCCGCAACCCGGCCGGCCAGATCCGGCTGATGACCGGCGACAACGACTTTTATGCGTTCACCCTGCCCAACAATCCCAACGTCATCCGTCCCTACAGCGTCAACAGGCGCAACCAGTACACCGCGGCCGGCCCGGCGACGTTCGGTTACGACGCCAACGGCAATTTGACCTCGAGCAACCTGCCCTCCCCGCCGGGCCCGACCAGCTACACCTACGACGTCGAGAACCGGCTGGTGTCCGCGAGCGGCGCGCACAACGCCTCGCTCGCCTATGACCCGCTCGGGCGGCTGTGGCAGGTATCGAGCGCCTCGGGCACGACCCGGTTCCTCCACGACGGCGACGCTTTGGTCGCGGAATATGACGGCGCCGGCATGATGCAGCGGCGCTACGCGCACTGGATCGGCGCCGACGTGCCGATGGTCGAATATATCGGCGCGACCATCGCCGCCCCGCGCCAGCTGTTCTCCAACCACCTGGGCTCGATCGTCGCCGCCACCGGCGCCGGCGGAGCGATGCTCTACGGCAACCGCTACGACGAATGGGGCATACCGCACCAGGACAATCAGGGCCGGTTCCAATATACCGGGCAAATCTGGATCCCCGAGCTCGGCCTGTACTACTACAAGGCGCGGTTCTACTCGCCGACGCTGGGGCGGTTTTTTCAGACCGATCCTGTGGGATATGACGACCAGATTAATCTCTACACCTATGTCGGGAATGATCCGGTCAACCGGACCGACCCGACTGGACAATATGAATGCAAGACTGAAAAAGACTGCGCAGCAGCTGCGACAGGCATTGCTCAAATAAGGGCTGCGCAGAGCTTTTACCGCTCGGCAGCCGCTGGAAGTAGGATTGCAAGAAGCGAGTCAGTAGCGCGAGCGCTTAGTAAGACGCTATCATCCTTGGGGCGAAGGGGCGATGGCGGCGTTAACATAAGAGACCGCGATCTAGACGGAGCCACGCGAGGTAACTATAATTCGCAGACCAACACAATTACCCTCGATACTGAGCAAATTAGGAGAACTGATGGCAATATCGGAGGAACTCTCGGCCATGAAACTCAACATTATCGGCAAAGACACGAAAATCTTAGCCCCCTTGCTGAAGAGGCTAGGCCCAATGCCATGCAATACATAATTGAGCGTGCTCCCGGCGGGTCAGTTCGTGGATTATCGGTAAGGGATTACGTCCGTCAGCGTCTTCAAGGCTATTGTCACGGACCGTCTAGGCTTTGCGATCCTGCTATTGAAAGAGTCATGAACGATGAATTGTCGAGACCATTCTAGAGGCGCTGTACTGGCTATAACACTTGTTTCAGCTTGTGCGAATAATGCCGATCAAGTGGCAATCATCAGTTCTGAGGCATATGCCTCGAGAGAGTGCTGGTTTGATAGGCGCGGAGACTTCGTGGCATTCCTCGTTCTAGCCCGGGAAGGTCGGATGGCAGCTCCAGATTTTATTTCTACGATGTGCCTAGTCGATGGAGATTACACTAGCCTTGGCGAAGCAACGCTTCTTCATCTTGGTACGATTAGAATGGATGACGCATATGGCAGCCTGCAGCGTGCCCTTCCCGGGGTAAGAATTACCGATAATGTTCGCTCGCATGCCCCAACGCCCTATCCTCATGATAAGATATACTATTATAGGGCCCGTGTTACGACCGTACCGAGTGCAGGCAGGACCATTTATGCTCCGCAAAGCGTAATCCGATTAATCGACATGAATATGTCTTTTGGGCCCTTCTTGGACCTGTCAAGGGAGCAACGAGAAAGCCTCCTCCAGAGAATACCATTAGAATCACGGTGACAGCGGACTAATTTGAAAGAGCAGCAGCCTTCCTCGCAACGCACAAGCTCGAGCAACAGCGCCTCGGTCCCGCCGGCGGGCGGCGCGACCGGCTCACCCATCCCGACGGTAATTTCTTCACCTTCGACTATGACGCGCTCGGCCGCTCGGTCTGGACCCGGGAGAACGGCGCGGGCTTCCAGGCCTATCTGACCTATCATCCCTCCGGCGCGCGGGCGATGCGGCATCTGTGGTCGGTGGCCAGCTTGTACGAATACGACCCGTCCCGCGGCTGACCTCATTGAACGTCATGTACGGGCCGCAGGTGAACAACATTCTGTTCACCTTCGCCCACAATCCCGCCTCGCAGGTCGTCCAGGAGACGCGCGGCAACGACCTTTATGCCTGGACCGGCGCCTACGATGTCGACCGGCCCTATGCGGCGAACGGCTTGAACCAATATACCAGCGCCGGTCCGGCGACATTCGCATACGATGCCAACGGCAATTTGACCTCGGACGGGTCGATCAGCTTCGTCTACGACGTCGAGAACCGGCTGGTCGCGGCGAGCGGCGCGCGGACCGCCGCGCTGCTCTACGACCCGCTCGGGCGTCTGTGGCAGGTCTCGGGACCTTCGGGCACCACCCGGTTCCTTTACGACCCCGGATCGGGGTCCGGGGCAGGCGCCGACGCCTTGGTCGCCGAATATGACGGCGCGGGCGCGCTGCTCCGCCGCTACCTCCACGGCCCGGGCGCCGACGAGCCGTTCCTCTGGTACGAAGGGGCGGACCTGACGAGCAACCGCCGCCGCCTCCAGGCCGACCGCCGGGGCTCGATCGTCTCGGTCTCCAGTATTTCCGTCATTTAGGCACCCCGATTAATGGTGAGTTTCCATGCGTCGGCAACCGCCAGACGTTCCCCGGTTCGACTCGCAGCAGAAAACCGTGACAGTCACGGTTTTTCTGGTCGAGATCAGCGGCGACAGGATGATGCTGCGCTAGGGTCCGTACTCGATACCCGCAACGGCCGTGACGGAGCGGATTTTGGGTCAGGGCAAGGAGCGAGGAGGGAGCGATGCTGACGCATCGTGACCGACGCTGCGACGTAGCCCTGGCCCAAAAGCCGCCCGCCGCTTCGCGGTCGCCCGGAGAAGGCCGCCGGCTACGTCGGGCGGCTTGTCCGGGCAACCAGCCCGGCCTGCACCGCCCTCCTTGCCGGCGGCCTTCTCCGGGCGATCCCGACCATTGCGGGTATCGAGTACGGACCCTCAGGAAATCTTCGCCAGGGCCGGCCGCAGCCGGCCCTCGCGGCGCAGACGGTCCTCGGGCCAGCCGCCGATGTCCTCCGCGCTGCGCAGCGCGCCGGCCGCGACCAGCGCGAACAGGCGCGAGACCAGGAAGATGTCGTCGACGTCGTGGCGTTCGCGATAGGCGAGGATCATCGCGTCGCCGAGGATCGATGCGACCGGCCGCCAATCGGCGGCGCAGGCGCGGATCAGCAGCGCGTCGAAAAAGTCGGCGGGCGCCGAAACCAGCTCGCCGGCGCGAAGGACGCGGAGCGCGCCGCCTTCCCGCACGAGCGCCGCCCAGCGGCCGCCGTCCGGCTGCAGCGCCGAGGTGCCGCCGGCGCGGGCCCCGGCCAGCAGCGCCGCCATATGCCCCGGCGTGAGCTCGCCCAAGGTGAGCGGCGGATGGTCGGGCGGATAGCCCTCGTGCGCGGCGGCGCCGGCGTCGAGCACGGCGGCGGGGCGAGCGCCGGACCGGTCGAGCCAGGCCGCGAGGCCGGCGCGCTCCCGCGCCGAATGGGGCATCAGCCAGACGAGGAGATCGCCTTCCGCGGCGTCGCATTTGGCGCGGAAGTCGTCGCCCGACATGGCGATCATGACGGCAATGGCGGGATCGATCCGGCCTTGCCCGACGAGCCAGTCGAAGCGCTCCTCCCAGGCCGTCGCCGGCGGCCCGATCGCGAGATTGTCCTCGAGCGCGATCACGGCGTCGGCAGAGCCCTCCGCGGCGAGCAGGCCGTAAAGCATGCCGGCGGCGGCGGTGCTGAAGAGTATGTGGGTGGTTCCGGTCACGGGGCGCTTTCGGGCTGGGGAGGGTCGCTTCCCCCCATTGCGGACGATCCGCCGCCGCGCAACCTTCCGATGATGCCCTGGCGCGCGCCGATCGCCCTCCCGAGCCGATCTGCTGGCCGCGCACCTCCTCTTCGTGCTAGAACCGGGCTCTGGAGATGGAGGTCGATATGCTGGCTGCGATTCTCTTATTTTCCCTCAACGGCGTCCAAATGCCGACGGTGGCCGCCCAGACCGCGTCGCCCCCGGACGACCGCGATCGCGTGACCTGCCGATCGCGTCATCGGCTCGGCTCGCGGATCGCGGTGCAACGGGTGTGCATGACGGCGGACGAGTGGCGGATCTACGAGAATGACAAGGAGCAATCCCGCCGCGACATCGCCGACCGCGGCGCGCGCGGCTGCGACGTCTCGCAGCGCACGGGAACCGCGGTCGGGCAATGCTGATCTTGTCGCGGGCGGGTTCGCGGCTCGATTGAACGCTGCGGGTGCCGCGCCGGCGCGTCCCTCAGTTCGTTCGGGCCAGGAAGGCGGTCCACCCCGCCGGCGGCGTCTGCCCCGCCTGCCGCGCGAGCGCGACCGCTTCGGCCATCCGAGTCCGCGCCTGGGCGAGCCGGCCGGCGCGCGCATAGAGCGTCGCCAGGTCGGCGAGGCTGTTCGCGTCGGCCTGGGCCTGGACGAGCCGTTCGAACCGGGCGATCGCCGTCGCATCGTCGCCGCTGCGCAGCGCGATCTGGGTCAGCGCGCCCACCGCCCGGCGCCGGTCGGCCTCCTCCATGCGGCCCGTCGCCAGCATCATGTGCAGCGCGCGCTCCCGGCCGGCATCGTCCTGCTCGGCATCGGCCAGCAAATAGGTGTAATGGCCGCCATAATAGCGCTCCCAGGCGCTCAGCCCGCGCCGCTCGAGCAGCGGAGTCAGAGCGTTGCGGGCCGCGGCGAAATTGCCGGCGTCGGTTTCCTGCTTCGCGCGGAAGAGGATGCAGGCGACCTCCTGGCTCACCTCCTCGTGAACTGCCCGGCATTCGAGCACGCGCCGGTTGCGGAAGCGGGGAGCGGGGCCGCCGGTGCCGTCGAAATCGAGCTTTATGGATGGGAGCATTCCGGCCAGGCCGGTTTGCGAAGCGACGTTCTCGAACGGCCGCTGCCGCTGCCGGCGCGCGATACGGGAGCCGAGCGGGACCCGCTCCGTCTCGGAATAAGGCTGCTCGACCGGGCCGCGCAGATCGCGCTCGGGGCGGTCGCCGGTGACGATGACCCGCTGGCTTTCGGCCTGGGCCGGCTCGGCGGGCGGGGCCGGCGCGGGCTGTTGGGCGGAAGCGGCCGCGGAGAGCATGAGCGAGAGCAGCGAGGTCATAAATCCTCCCTTCGATGTCAGCATCTTGCCATGATTCCGGTCCGAATCAAGCGGCCCTTTGCGCTTCAGCCCGCCACCCGCCGCACCGGCACGTTGACGTTACAGACATCGACGCCGCCGGCCGGGACCTGGAAGAAGGTGCCGCCGCGATTGGCGCGGCCGGCGACGTAGCGGGCGAAGGCGGTGCTGTCGGTGCGCATCACCTCGAAGCGCGGGCGCTCGCGCTCGGGCAGATCGGCGGCGAGCCGGATCGAGCGGATCGCGATCGGCGTTTCGCCGCGCTCGGCCTGGTAGAAGCCGAGATTGCCGGTGCCGCGCGGGCGCGCCGAAAGGTGGCCGATGCCTTCGACCACTCGGCCGACGGTGGCGATGTTGCGGTCGAGATGGCGCGGCGCGTGGCCGATCACGGCGTAGAGCTCGCCGCCCGTGCCGGTGCTCGGCGCGACGTCGCGGCCGACGCCGACGCTGGCATAGCAATGGGTGAGCCAGACCATGTTGCGGGCGGGATCGTGGCCGATCGGCCAGCCGTTCACATGGCCGGCAAGCGGCGCATAGCTGTCCGGATAGCCGAGCGGGCGGATCGCCAGGCCCGCGCCCGGCCGCTCATATTCCGCCGGCGGCTGGGCGACGACCCCCGCGGGCAAGGCGGTCTCGGCATCGCCATTGCCCCATTGAGCGACGTAATTTTCCTGCACCCGGTAGATCGTCGCTTCGTTCCACCAGCCGGCGCGGGCGAACCGGCGCATGTTGGCGACATGGACCGGCGCGAAATCCGGCGCCAGCTCGACGATCACCCGGCCCCCCGGAACACCATTGGCGTCGGCGAGGTCCATGACCAGCAGGTTCTCAGGGTCGACCGGCCGCCAGTCGGACGCGGCCGAAGCGGCGACCACCTCCGACGGCTCGGGGGCGCCTGCAACCGGCGCCGGCCGCCACGAGACGGGCACGGGCCCGCGCTCGGCGCAAGCGGCGAGGAGAGTGGCAAGGGCGAGGGCGGTGAGCTGGCGCATGACGATCCCCAACAAGGCTGTCCGCATTGAATCTCCGGATGCGCCCGTGCGATCAAGCCCTTATTGTCCGCGCCGGGAGGGGCCATGATCGCGCGCAGTTTTCGCCTCGCGTTGAAATCGATCGGCGTGCTGCTCGCGCTGCTGCTGCTCGTCCTGATCGGCTTCAGGGTCGCGGCGGCGGTGCGCGAGGCCGGGACCGCGCGGCCGGCCGAAACCCGGATGGTGGCGACGAGCCTGGGCGAGGTCGCGCTGCATGTCGCGGGGCCGGCGGATGGACCGCCGGTCCTGCTCGTCCACGGCACCGCCGGCTGGAGCGGCTTCTGGCGCAACGTCAGCGCGCATTTCGCGGCGCGCGGCTGGCGGGTGATCGCGGTCGACCTGCCGCCGTTCGGTTATTCCGCGCATGACCGGCAAGCGCGCTACGACCGGGCGAGCCAGGCGGCGCGGCTGGCGCAGGCGATCGGCGCCGTCGCCGGGCGGCCGGCGGTGGTGGTCGGGCACAGCTTCGGCTCGGGCGCGGCGGTCGAGCTGGCGCTTCGTCATCCTTCGCACGTGTCGCGGCTGGTGCTGGTCGACGCGGCTTTGGGGATGATCGATCCGCCCGGCAGCGGGCCGGGCCTGGCGCAGCGGACGCTGGGGCAGAGCTGGATCGCGCAGCCCCTGACCTCGGCGACGATGACCAACCCGATGCTGACCGGCCGGCTGCTGCGCTCGATGCTGGCGCGGCGCGACACGGCCGACGCCTGGATCGAGACGATCCGGCAGCCGATGCGGCGCCAGGGTACGACCGCCGCCTATGCGGCCTGGCTGCCGGAATTGTTCGTCGCGAACGACGCTTCGCTGAGCCGGCGGAGCGTGCACCTGCGGCGGATCGCGATGCCGGTCCACCTGATCTGGGGCGAGGCCGACACGGTGACTCCGATCGCCCAGGGCGAGGCGCTGGCGCGGCTGACGCGGGCGCGGAGCTTCGCCCGCTTGCCGGGCGTCGGCCATATACCGCATATCGAGGATGAGGCGGGCTTTCTGGCCGCTTTGGACCGGGCGGTCGGGGGAGCGCAATGAGGGGAAAGTTCGTCGCGATGCTGCTGGCGGTCGCGCCCGTATCGCCCGCTGCGGCGCAGCCGGCGGACGACATCGCCCTGGCCGACCGGCAGGTGCGCGCCAACCCGGCGCTGGCGAGCTGCCCGATCAGCCTGCAGCTGATCGACCGGTCGCGGCTCGAACGGCGCAGCCTCGATGGGGCCGGCGAGCGGATCGCGGCCGAGCATGCGCGGGTGCGCGGCACCGCCTTCGCGCCGCCGGCCGATGCCGGGATCGTCCTTTCCATCTATGCCGGCGCCAGCCACACCCAGAACGAGGCGACCGAGACGTCGAGCTTCGTCTGGAAGAGCGCGGACGGCGCCTGGCGCGTCGACCGGATGGACTATCGGCCGAATTTCATGCCCTGGCCCCAGCAAGCGGGCCAGGCGCCGCTCGGCCAGGCCGAGCTGGAGGCGGCGCGGCGCACGCCGATCACCGGTCATCTCGCGCCCGACCAGGCGGCCGAGATCGAGGCGGCTTTGGCCAACCCGTGCCTCGAAGCGCAGCCCGATTATGTGCCGACCAGCGTGCCCTGGCCCGACGGGCGATCCGACAATTGCTATGGCGGCGTCGGCGGCCTGATCGAGATCAGGCGCGGCACTCAAATGCGGCGGATCGCCGACGCCTGCGCCCGCTGGGCGGCGGGGCGGCTGATGCACGAGGTGATGTACGCCCGCGGCGGTCCCGCCTGGCCCGCCCTGTTCCCGCCGGTCCGCGTCGTCGGCCCGCAGGCCCTGTTCGGCAGCGGCCCGTGGCCGCCCAACGTCGCTGCCGTGGAATCGCTGCCGATCCGGGCCGGCGAGAGGGGCGATTGCCTGACGCAGGATGCCGGCCTGCTTCTGCTCGCCCGCTTCTTCGAGCGCGGCATGGTGCCGACGCGGACGATGCAACCCGGCCTGGTCGAGTTCACCCAGCGACCCGACCACCGCAATTTCCGCGCCGGCTTCCATTATCTCCGCGCGGCCGAGGAGGCGTGCGGAGAAGGCCGCTGCCTCGTCGTTCGCGCCGGCCGGATCGAGGCGCCGGTGCGGCGCGACTACATGATCGACATGGGCCGGGCAGCGAACCGGCCCGACGATTTCACCGCGCGGATGATCGAACAGGCGCGCGGCATCGCCGCCGGCTGCGCGGCGCGATGAAGCGGCGCAGGCTGCTCGTCACCGTCTCGGTGCTCGCTCTGGTCGCGGCCGGGGCCGGCCTCTACGTCGCGCCGCTGATGGCCGATCCGGCCGGGGACAAGGATTGCGGCAGCGTGCTGCCGGCGGTTCCGGCCGGGCGCGCCCAGGCGGCGGCGCAGGCGCCCGAGCCGAACTGGGCGCAGCGCGGCGGGACGGTGAACGATGCGAGCTGCCTCAGCCGCACTTCGGTGGCGGGCGTGGTGGCGGTGCGGAACGATGCCGACGTCGCGACCGCGCTCGCTTATGCCCGGGCGCGCGGGCTGACCGTGTCGCCCGCGGGCGTGAAGCATTCGATGGGCGGGCAGGCATTCCAGCGCGGCGGGATGATGCTCGACATGCGCGCGCTGAACGCGATCCGGCTCGATGCCGGGCGGCGCATTGTAACGGTCGGCGCCGGCGCGACCTGGCACGATATCCAGAACGCGATCCACCCGCGCTTCGCGGTCAAGGCGATGCAATCGACCGACATCTTCACCGTCGGCGGCTCGATCTCGGTCAACGCGCACGGCATGGACCATCGCGCCGGCGCGCTGATGGGCTCGATCCGAAGCTTGCGGATCATGCTCGCCGACGGGCGGGTGGTGACGGCGTCGCGGACGCAGGAGCCCGAGCTCTTCGCCCATGCGGTCGGCGGCTACGGGCTGTTCGGGGTGATATTGTCGGCCGAGCTGGAGGTGGTGCCGAACCATGTCTACGCGTCCGAGCGGGCGCTGATCCGCCACGACCAATTCCCGGCGACGTTCGCTCGGATCGAGGGCGATCCCGAGATCGGGCTGACCTACGCCCATCTCTCGACCGCGCCGGGATCGCTGCTTCAGGAGGCGCTCGTCTATTCCTACCGGCGGGTCGACGAGCGCGGCGCCGAGCGGCCGCCGCTCGGCACGGTGACGGCGACGCGGTCGCGGCGGCTGTTCGTCAACCTGGCGAAAAGGGGCAGCTGGTGGCGCTCGCTGAAATGGTGGGCGGAGAAGAATTTCGAGCACCGTTTCGAGACCTGCACGGTCACCCGGGCGCAGGCGATGGGCGACGGCGAGGCGTGCCTGGTCAGCCGCAACGACCCGATGCACGACAGCGTCGCCTATCTCAGGAACAACCTGCCGGCCGAGACCGACATCCTCCACGAATATTTCGTGCCGCGCGGCCGGATCGTGCCGTTCATCGACGCGCTGCGCGACGTGTTCCGGGCGCAGGAGGTCAACCTGGTGAACGCCTCGATCCGCGCCGTCGCGGCCGAGGAGAATGCGCTGAGCTACGCGCCGGCGCCGGCCTTCTCCGTGGTGCTCTACATCAACCAGAGCACGGACGCCGGGGGGACGGAGCGGATGCGCCGGCTGACCGGCGACCTGATTGACCTCACCAACCGCCACGGCGGGCGCTTCTTCCTGCCCTACCAGCTCCATTATACGGCGGCGCAGCTCGAGCGCTCCTATCCGGAGATCGGCAATTTCTTCGCCGCCAAGCGCCGCTGGGACCCGGAAGGCCGCTTCGGCAACAGCTGGTATGCGCGCTATGCGCCGGCCTTCCCCGCGCAGCCCGCGGCGAGCCGGCCCTCGACCACCAGCCAGGCGCCGGCGCGGTAGAGCGCCGCCGGGTCGGCGCGGGCGAGGACGGCGCCGCGCCTGACCTCGACCACCTCCCCGCCGGCGGCCGAGATCAGGCGGACGGCGCGGTCCGAGTCGCCGACGACGGCGACCTGGCGGCCGGACGGGCCGAGGAACGGCATGGCGACGAGGATCGCGAGCCAGGCGAGCAGCGCCAGGGCCAACCCCTTAATAATCATAGACGTGCTCGACCTCGCCGCCCGCGGCGCGGGCCGCGCGAAGCAAGGGCAGCAGCCTCTCGACCTTGACGGCGAGGCCGACGCGGCGCCAGCCGCGGCGGTCGGCGAGCGGCGCTTCCATCAGCGTCACCGTTCCCGCCGGCGGCCGGGCGCGGGCCGGCAGCAGCAGCGTCACCATGATGTCGTCATTGCCGGCGATCTCGGCGAGCTGCACCGGCGTCGCCGACAGGCGCAGCATCAGCTCGGTGAACTGGGCGTAGCGCGGCGCCTCGACGACGCGAAGGCCGCCTTGCAGCCGCGCCACATTGCGGAAGCGCGGATCGATCGCCGCCGGATTGCCGCGGGCGACGAGGCGCAGGGTCAGTTCGTCGCGGCCGAGCGTGGCGCCGGAGGCCCAGCCGATCAGCGCCGCATAAGCGGCCTTGACGCCATATTCGAGGCTGAGCGCGAAGCGCCGTTCCCAGTGGCGGACGGGGCTCGTGCCGGCGCCGGTGCGCCACAGGCCCGAAAGGGCCTGGCCGAACGGGAAGCGATACCAGGGAATCTGGTGCATGAAGCGGCCGTAGGCCTGCCAGGCGGCGGCGTTGTAGCGGTCGTCCTCGCTCTTCCAGCCGCCGATCCATTCGAAGAGGCGGCCGAAACTGTTCTCGTAGAGGCCCTTGACGATCATCTCGGCCGAGAAGCTGAGCCCGATCGTGTAGAGCATCACCTTCGCGTCGCCGGCCCCGCCGGCGGGCGCGCTCGCCCGGTTGACCGCGCACAGGCCCGACCAGAAGCCGGATATGTCTCGCGCATAGGCATAGCCGCTCGGCCGGTTGCCGGCGGCGAGGTAGCGGCCGTAGCTGTCGGCGGAATAGACGATGTACCATTCGGGGTAAGTGAGCCAGGTCCGCGCCTCGGGGCGGCGGCCGGCCGAGCCGGGCAGAGCGGAGCGGAAGGCGGCGGCGCTGCCGAGGCCGGGCAGCGGCGCGGTGCAGCGCGTCTCGACATAGAGGATCGGCGCCAGCGCGCCCAGGACGATCGTGCCGGTCAGGCAGAGCAGGATCTTGGCGCGCTTCCTCATGCCGGGCTGCGCGCCAGTCGGTAGCCGACCCAGATGGCGACGCCGCCGATCAAAAGGTGCGGCAGATTGGCGAGGAATCGGATCATCAGGGGCAGGTCGAGCGGCCCGTAGAGGAAGATGCCGAGATCGAGATAGCCCGAGCCGAGCGCGAGGCCCATCAGCCCGTCGAGGAAGTAGAGCGGGCCGAAGATTCGGAAATAGGTCCGTGCCGCATCGCGCGACCACCAGGCCGCCGCGCCGGCCCAGATCCCCGAGGCGGCGTGCAGGCTGTTGTCATAGAAATCGAGCGTGAACAGGCCGAACAGCCGGCCTTCGCCATCGACGAACTGCGGCACGAAATCGAGCGCCACGATCGCCATGAAGCCGAGGAAATAGACCCAGCCGAACGCGCGCACCTTGTCCATCGCCGGTCCCTCTCCATTCGCCACACCCGGCATAGCACGGCCAGGAGCGATCGGAATCGCAAAAAGCTGGACACGCTGTTAGGGCGCTTCCAGCGAGAAGAAGCTTATGGCGGTCCCCGAACAGACGATCATCGCCGCGCGCGGCGCGCAGATGTTCCCGACGCTGGGCGAGACGGAGATCGCGCGTCTCCGCCGCTTCGGCGAACCGCGCCGCTACGCCAAGGGGGAGGCGCTGGTCACGGTCGGCGAGACCGGCCACGGCCTCACCCTCTTCCTCTCGGGCGAGGTCGAGATCAGCCAGCACGACCCGTCCGGACTGCGCACCCCCATCGTCACCCACGGGCCGGGCGCGTTCATGGGCGAGCTCGGCCAGCTTTCGGGCAAGCCGGCTCTGGTCGATGCCTACGCGCTGACCGACGTCGAGGCGCTGGCCATCCCGCCCGAGCGGCTGCGCGCGCTGCTGATCGCCGAGGCCGAACTGGGCGAGCGGATCATGCGGGCGCTGATCCTGCGCCGCGTCGGGCTGATCGAAACGGGCGGCGGCGGGCCGGTGATCGTCGGCGACGACCAGGACGGCGACGTTCTGCGGCTCACCGGTTTCCTGACCCGCAACGGCCATCCCTATCAGCGGCTCGATCCGCAAGCGGACGACGACGCCAGGGCGCTGATCGAGCGATTCAAGGTCGAGCCCGAGGAGCTGCCGATCGTGCTCTGCCCGGGCGGACAATTGCTGCGCAACCCGACCGAAAATGCGCTGGCGCGCTGCATCGGCCTGGTCGGCCCGATCGATCCGGACCATCTGTTCGACGTCGTCGTGATCGGCGCAGGGCCGGCCGGGCTCGCCACCTCGGTCTATGCCGCGTCCGAGGGGCTGTCGGTGCTGGTGCTCGATTGCCGCGCGTTCGGCGGCCAGGCGGGCGCTTCGGCGCGGATCGAGAATTATCTCGGCTTCCCGACCGGCATTTCCGGCATGGCGCTGATGGGCCGGGCATTCAGCCAGGCGCAGAAGTTCGGGGTCGAGATGGCGATCCCCGACGAGGCGGTGAAGCTCGAATGCGGCGCCGATCCGTTCCGGCTGACGCTCGCCAATGGCGAGCGCGTCCAGGCGCGGGCGGCGGTGATCGCCACCGGCGCCCGCTACCGCCGCCTGGACGTCGCCGGGCTGGAGGCGTTCGAGGGCTCGTCGGTTCATTATTGGGCCTCGCCGCTGGAAGCGAAATTGTCGGCCGGCCAGGAGGTGGCCCTCGTCGGCGGCGGCAATTCGGCCGGTCAGGCGGTGGTGTTCCTCGCCGCCCAGGCGGCGCGGGTGACCCTGCTGGTCCGCAAGCCGCTCGCCGCGACGATGTCGGCCTATCTGGTCGAGCGGATCGAAAGCCTGGCCAATGTCGAGGTGGTGAACGGCGTCGAGGTCGCGGCGCTGGAGGGCGAGAACGGCGCGCTGAACGCGATAACGTGGCGCGAGCGGGCGTCCGGAATGGAGACGCGGCGCGAGCTTCGCCAGCTCTTCTCCTTCATCGGCGCCGAGCCCAATACCGGCTGGATCGCCGCCTCCGGGCTCCGGCTCGACGAACGCGGCTTCGTCTGCACCGGCGCTGACGCGGGCGAGACCCGGCTGCCGCTCGAGACCAGCCGGCGCGGCGTGTTCGCGGTGGGGGACGTGCGCTCGGGCTCGGTGAAGCGGGTCGCGGCGGCGGTCGGCGACGGCGCCCAGGTCGTCGCCGCGCTCCACGCCTGCTTCGAACGGGCGCCGGAACAGCCGGTCGCGCGGGCGGTTCAGACGGCATGACAGCAAGAGGAGAACGGCCATGGCAGCGCGCGACGACATCAGGGAGCATATGGAGGTGATCGGCGCCGACGGCGTCCATGTCGGCACGGTCGACAAGGTCGAGGGCGACCGGATCAAGCTGGTCAAGGCCGATAGCGGCCAGGGCAGCCACGAGGGCCATCACCATTATATCCCGATCGGTCTCGTGGCGGACGTCGAGGGCGACATTGTACGGCTCTCGGCCAATGCCGCGGTTGCGGTGACCTTCGAGGAAGAGCAAGCCGGCTAGCCACATTTCGGCCGGTGGAGTCACTTTTCCGCTCATCCTGAGGAGGGGCTGAGCCTGGCGAAGACCCGTCTCGAAGGACCGATCAGATATGTCCTTCGAGACGCCGGTTCGACAGGCTCACCGGCTCCTCAGGATGAGCGAATCCGGTCCGGGAAATGCTCTTCACAACCGCCCCGTCAGCCGGCGTGGCGGACGGCGAAGTCGCCGCCGAGGAACCAGGGATCGAGCAGGTCCGCCGCCCAGATCATCGCGTCGTCGAACCGGGCACCATGGGCATGCTCGGCTTCCGCGTCGGCGCGGACGTGATCCTGCACCGAATAAGCGAGGCCGGGCTGCTTCGCGTCGAGCCCGATGTTGCGCGCCACTCCGGCGGCGATCTCGTCGTAGGAGAGGTCGAGATTCAGGGCCTCGGTGACCGCCAGCGCGGCGCCGATCGGACGCTGCGAGATCATGTCGAAGCCGATCGGCACGTGGCCGGGAAGCGCGGCCCGGAAGCGGCGCCGCTGCAGGTGCAGCGCGAGGAGAGCAATGTGGGCGACCTGGCCGAGCGGATCGGGCGCGGCGCGGACGGCGGCGGCGAGCAGCGCCTGGTCGCAGGCGCTGCCGGCGGCGAGATGCGCCGCGAGCCGGGCGGTGAAGGCCATGCGGTCGCGGCCGCCGCGGAAGACGGCGCGCAGGAACGGGCGCGGCTCGATCTGGATGCAGGCGGCGCGCGCGTCGCCGGCGCAGAGCTCGGGAAGCAGATTGTTGACCCAGTTGGAGGGCTTGACGAGCACCGGCTCGTCGGGCCGCCAGCGGGCGCGCAGGCTGGCGAGAGCGAGCGCGACCATCGGCTCGAAGCGGGGATCGGCGCGGCCGGCGCGCGCCTGCGCCGCCTTCCAGTCGGCGAGATCGACCAGGATATTGGGCTCGCGCAGCACGAAGGCCCTGGCCGGCCGGTCGAGGATTCGGGCGATCAGGGTCGAGCCGCAGAACGACATGTGGACGACGAAGCGGTCGGGGCCGGGCGGCAAATCCGCCGCCAGCGCCTCGTCGATCGAGCAGGTTGCGGCCGGGCCTTCCGCCAGCGGCCGCCGCCCGTCGAGGAAGCTGGCGCGTGCGAGCGTGGCCCGGGCCACGGGAAGGAAGGTGAGCCGCCCGCCGACGACGTCGATTTCGTGCAGCAGCCAGGAAGGGCTGCGGATCAAATCCGCGATACGCGACAAGAACACAACTCCACGCTCGGCCCCGGATGTCGCGCAGCCGCCCGCCATCCAGCACGGTTTCGACGAACCACGCACTTTCTTCGGCCAAGCGTGCAGACCCGAGCCGACGGGAGGAATCGTGCAGCAAACGTGCCAGCCGGCCTCGCCCCGCCGCATTTCCAGGACGTTCGTCGAAAGGGCTAAAAAGTGATTGTCATCCAGGGGCTTGCCCTGGGTGATGGGACGGCGCCAACGGGTCGGATTGCGGCGCCGCAGCGCTCCTCGTCCGGGATCGGACAGAGGCCCTGTCCGCGCGCGGACAGGCGCCCGATTCCGGTCAATCGCCGAACCTTATTTCGGCTCTTCCGTGAACCGGGCGGTCCCGGCCCGGTTCGCTACCAGATGCGCACCCTTTGCTCGGGCGGCAGATAGAGCCGGTCGCCGGGCTGGATGTTGAAGGCGCGGTACCAGGCGTCGACGTTGCGGACGACGCCGTTGACCCGATATTCGCAGGGGCTGTGCTCGTCGGTGAGGACTCGCTCCCTCAGCGTCCCCTCGCGGAGCTGGCCGCGCCGGACCTGGGCGAAGGCCAGGAAGAAGCGCTGATCCCCGCTGAGGCCGCCAACCACCGGCGGCTCGCCATGCCGGGCGACGTGGCGGCGATAGGCGGCATAGGCCATTTCGAGGCCGCCAACGTCGCCGTGCGCGGCGGATTTCGAAGGAAAATGCAGAACCTGGGTTAACGGATGCCCCTTTTCCGGGAAGCCGGGTCAGCCCGGCTTTTGAAGCGGTCGTGCGGCATGGCTTCCGCCGGCGCCGGCGCTGGCGCTTCGGCTCATCGCGGGCGCCTCTCCAGATACAGATAGGCGGGATCGAACTCGGCGGCGTGCTCGAGCCCGGCGCGGTCGCGGATGGCGACGCGGCCGCCGCGAAACTCGACCAGGCGGCGCTCGCGGAGCTCCTTCAGGGTGCGGTTGACGTGAACCGGGGTCAGGCCGAGGCATTCGGCGAGATCGGTCTGGGTAAGGTCCAAATCATAGCCGGTGTCGTCGCCGAGACCGACGATGCCGAGGCGCGCCGCCAGCTCGCAGAACAGATGCGCCATGCGCGACAGCGCCGAGCGCCGGCCGAGCGACAGCACCCATTCGCGGTGGATGGCGGCGTCGAGGTTGGTCATGAACCAGAACAAACGGGCGAGGTGCGGATGCTCGGTCGTGATCGCCATCAGCCGCTCGTGCGGGACCACGGCGATTCGGCAGGGCGTGAGCGCCATGACGCTGTGATCGAGCCGCTTCAGCGTGAAGCTGTGCAGGTCGGCAAAGTCTCCGGCGACGTGGAGCTCGCTGATCTGGCGCGAGCCGTCGCGCAAATCCTTGTAGCGGCACAATATGCCGTCGAGCAGCAGGATGCTCACCGACAGATCTTCGCCGGCGCGGACGATCGTCTTGTCGGCCGGGACCTGCTTCACCTCGGCGACCGCGCCGCGAATCGCCTGCTCTTCCTCGGCGGAGACCTCGTCGCGCTTTCTCAGCTTCAGCAGGTGGGCGTCGATCACCGGTTTTCCCGTTCACTTGCGTCCCGGCTCCCGCCCTCGCGGTCGAGATGCAGGTAATCGGGATTGAACGAGGCAACGCTCCGCAGGCGCTCGGGGTCCGGAACGGTCAGCTTTCGGCGGCTGAGCTCGATCAGGCCGTCGCGGCGCAGCTGCCGGAGGGTGCGGTTGACGTGGATTGGGGTGAGGCCGGTGGCTTCGGCGAGGTCGGTCTGGGTCAGGGGAAAATCGCAGCCGTCGCCGCGCGCAAGCCCGGCGGCGCCGAGCCGGGCGAGCAGCTCGCACAGCAGATGCGCGAGCCGCTCATAGGCGCCGCGCTGGCCGATGTTGAGGATCCATTCGCGATTGATGGCGGCGGTCGCCAGCGCGCGCCACCCGAGCGATGGCGAGAGATGCGGGCGCTCGACCATCAGCTGCTCGAAGCTCGCGGGGCCGATCTCCGCATAGCGGACGGGCGTGATCGCACCGATCGAATAATCCATTCGCCCGAGGATGAAGACGTTCGCATCGGCAAGGTCGCCCGGGATCAGGAATGAGATGATCTGGCGCCGGCCGTCCGGCAGCTGCTTGTAGCCGCAGGCCCAGCCGGCGAGGATGAGGTTGACGCCGCGGGGCTTCTCGCCCTCGCGGATCAGGTCGCGGCGCGCCGCCACCTCGCGGACGTTGTTCGGCGCCGGTCGCTCGGCAGGGGAATGATCTTCTTGCGAAAGCTCTGCGAATATTCCGAAATTTCGTTGCAACACCCCGGTCAGTCCCTCCCTGTTCGTCTCCTTCGGTAAGGCAAGCGGCCGGTGAAACTCGCTCATCTATGTTATGTTCCCGCACCCCGGAATGTGCGAAAAGCCGCTGGGGCGGGATGGATTGGGAGACCCGCACAATGAATTTCCGCTTCGGCCCCGAAGACCTCCACGGCATGCGGATACTGATCGTCGAGGACGAGCCTTATCTGGCCGCCGACCTCGCCGAGGCGATGCGGTTGCGCGGCGCCGAGGTGATCGGGCCGGTCGGAACCTTCCGGGAGGCGATGCGGGCGGTGGAGACGCGCTGGATCGACCGCGCCGTGCTCGAACGTCAACCTCGAGGGCGAGATGAGCTTCCCGATCGCCGACCGGCTCGAAGCGGCCGGCATCCCCTTTGTGATCGCCACCGGCTACAGCGCCGAATCGCTGCCCGAGCGCTTCCGCGGCAAGCCGCGCCTCGAAAAGCCGTTCCGGGCCGAGACCCTGGCCGGGATGATGGCCGCCGCCTAAGCGTTCCGGGCGCCTTCGCTCATCAAGACGGCCGCCCCCGAGGGAGCGGCCGCCTGAGCTGGGTTGGCGCGAGGCCTATTCGCGTTCGCGCTCGCGATCCTCCCCCGTGCCGCCCTGCTGGCCGGGCTGGCCGCCGCCCTGCTGCTGGCCGCCTTCGCCGCCCTGCTGGCCGCCGCCCTGCTGCTGGCCGGGCTGGCCGCCTTCGCCGCCCTGCTGGCCGCCGCCCTGCTGGCCGCCGCCCTGCTGGCCGCCGCCCTGCTGGCCGCCGCCCTGCTGCTGGCCGCCGCCCTGCTGGCCGCCGCCCTGCTGCTGGCCGCCCTGACCGCCTTGGCCGCCCTGCTGTCCTTGATCGTTGTCAGCCATTTTCAAGCTCCTCGTCTTATTGACGCCCTTCCGGGTGGAAGAGACGCAAAGTACAACGCCGCCCCCAGCGTGGCTGTTCCGGGCCAATACTTTGAATATGCTGTATTACTAACCCAGGTTAGGACGAGATTCAGCGCGGAATTTCGGCGATGCCCTCGTCGGTGACCGCGAACAGGCGCTGCGGATCGTCGGCGACCACCACCAGCGGCCGGCCGGCCAGGATCGAGAGGAAGACGTGGACCTCGGTCGGCAGCGGGTCCATCAAATGGGTGACGGCGAGCGGGCGCGGCGGCGCGCCCGCGGCGACCTCGGGCAGATCGAGGTCGACGCAGGCATTGGTGTAGCCGCGCGATCCGGCGATGCTGCCGTCGGCGGCGACCGTCGTCTTGTAATGGCCGCCGACGGGGACCCGGTTGCGCGCGGTCGGCGGGCTCATTTGATAGACGTCGATCGGGCCGTCGGCGGTCGCGGGCGGAACCACCAGATAGTTGAACTCGTCGCCGCCGCAGGGCCGGTGCTCCTGGCCGGCCGCCGCCGCGCGCGCCGCGGCCATTCTCGCCTGGAGCGGGCCCAGCGGCGGCCGGTTGCCGGCGAGGAACACCTCGCGCGAGACGACTCGCCCGCCCAGCGTGCCGGCCCGATAGACCGCGGCCGGCGGGGCGCCGTCCGCGCCGTCGGCGTAGAAAGTGACGGCGACCGAATTGCCCTGCGGCTCGGCGAGCCAGCCCGAAATGCCCGCGCCCTCGGGATCGGAGACGCGGCTCAGCATGTCCCGGGTGGCGATCTGGCCGGCGCGCGCGATCGCGCCGAGCAGCCGGCCGCGCTGCGCCGCCTCGACGAGCTGGGCCCGCTGGGCGCGCGTAAGCGGTTGCGGCGGCTGCGACGGCGGCGGCGCCGGAGGGGGAGTGGCCGGCTGCGGCGCCGGAGCCTCGGGCGCAGGCGTTTCCGGAGCCGGGGTCTCGGCGGGAGGCTGCTCGGGCGCGGGTTCCCCCGGGGGCGGCGCGTCCTGCAAGCCCTCGACCGTCTCCTCGAGATCGGAGAGGCCGGTCGTGGGCGGCGCGGCCTCGGCCGGCGGATCGGCGGGCGGCGCATCCTGCGCGGCGATCGGGGTCGCCAGGGCAAGGCCGGCGGTCGCGGCCAGCAGGAATGCGGTGGGAAAACGCATGATACGCACCTTTTTGTCGGTAAGAGGCGCGGCATAGGCCTCGGCGGGGGTGGGGATCAAGCGCGGCGCGCCCGGGCGGGGCTCAGGCGCCGCCGCGCGATGCCAGCCATTCCCGCCGAAGGATCGACATCAGCCAGACGTCGCGGAAGCCGTCGGCCGTCCGGTGATGCTCGCGCAACAGCCCCTCGGCGGTGAAGCCGGCGCTCTCGTAGGCCTGCTTGGCCCGGTCGTTGCCGGGGAAGACGTCGAGATCCAGCCGGTTGGTCTCGGTCTCGGTGAAGACATGGTCGATCACGCCGCGAAGCAGCCGGGCGCCGTCGCCGCGGCCCGGCTCGGCGACGGCGATGCGCTTGAGATGGGCGCGCCGGTTCGGATCGTCGACCCCGAGGACGATGGCGAACCCGGCCAGCGTCCCGCCTTCACGCAAGGCGAAGTAGAGGGTCGACGCGCTCGCCATCTCGGCGCGGTGCCTGTCCGCTTCCCAGCGGCCGACCAGAGCGTCGTAGCCGGGCAGCCGCTCGATCGCCATGATCGCCGGCACGTCCTCCGGCGCGGCACGCCCCAGGCTGTAGACCTCGCCCACGTTAGGGTCCGCACTCGGGGCTGGAGGTGGCCGTGATCGGCCTCCCCCGGCCAACCGCGAAGCGGCGGGCTGTCCTTTGCCGCCCGGCGGCGTCGCCGCGTCGGTCACGATGAATCTTCATCGCTCCCTCCTTCCTCCTTGCCGGACAACAAATGCCAGCCCGTCACGACCGCCTCCAGCCCCGAGTGCGGACCCTTAGCCCTAAAGCGCGATGGCCACCGTCTTGAGCTCGGTATAGGCCTCGATGCCGTAGCGGCCGCTCTCCCGGCCGAAGCCCGACTGCTTGTAGCCGCCGAACGGGAGCGTGGTGTCGGCGAGCGCGGGCGCGTTGCCCCACACCATGCCGGCGCGCAGCTTGGCGGCGAGCTTGTGCATCGCCGAGACGTCTCGGGTCCAGATCGAGGCGGCGAGGCCGTAGCTGGTGTCGTTGGCGGCCTTGGCAACCTCGTCGAGATCGTCATAGCGCTGGGCAGCGAGCACCGGGCCGAAAATCTCCTCGCGGACGACGCTCATCTCGGGCTTGACGTCGACGAGGATGGTCGGGTTGACGAAATAGCCGTCTCCGCCGGGGCTGTCGCCGCCGTGGAAGACCGAGGCGCCGGCCTTTTTGCCCTGCTCGATATACCCCATCACCCGCTCCTGCTGCTCGGTCGAGACGAGCGGGCCCATCAGCGTGTCGGGCGCGAGGCTGGGCCCGACCTTGAACTGGCCGGCGGCGGCGGCGACGCCCTCGATCAGCGCATCGAAAATGTCGCGATGGGCGTAGAGCCGCGAGCCGGCGATGCAGACCTGGCCCGAGTTCATGAAGATCGAGCGGGCGGCGCCGGCGGCGGCGGTGCCGATGTCGACGTCGGGGAGGACGATCACCGGCGACTTGCCGCCGAGCTCGAGCGTCACCCGCTTCAACGTGTCGGTGGCGGCGCGGTTGATGATCTTGCCGACCTCGGTCGAGCCGGTGAAGGCGACCTTGTCGACCAAAGGCGAGCGGACCAGGCGGTCGCCCGCGGTCTCGCCCATGCCGGTGACGAGGTTGAACACGCCGGCCGGGAAGCCCGCCTCGGCGACCAGATCGGCAAGGCGGAGCGCGGTCAGCGACGTCTGCTCGGCGGGCTTGAGGATCACGGTGCAGCCGGCCGCGAGCGCCGGCGCGATCTTCTGCACCGCCATCATCAACGGGAAGTTCCAAGGCACGATCTGGACGGCGACGCCGACCGGCTCGCGGCGGACATAGGCGTGGACCGCGCCGGTCGGGAAGGAGGAGGGCTCGATATGCTCGCCCGAGAGCTTGGTCGCCCAGCCGGCCATGTAGCGCAAAGCCTGGACGCATTTCGGCAGATCGTAGCCCGCCGAGGCGATCATCGGCTTGCCGTTGTCGATCGATTCGAGCTCCGCGAGCTCGTCGAGATTGGCCTCGATCAGGTCGGCGAGCTTGTTGACCGTCCGCTCGCGATTATAGGCGGGCAGCCCAGACCAGCGGCCGTCGTCGAAGGCGGCGCGCGCGGCCAAAGCGGCGCGGTCGGCGTCGGCGTCCGAGGCGTCGACCACGCGCGCGATCTCGCGTCCGGTGGAGGGATCGTAGACGGGGATGGTCTTGTCGTGGCTCGAATCGACCCAGGCGCCGTCGATGAACAGCTGCGGCTTGCGCTTCAGCAGCGCCTCGATCGTGTCGGAATAAGCGGGCTGGGCGGAAATGCGGGTCATCTCGTTCATGGCTGAGTCTCCTTGAGTGATCTTATAGCCCTTCCCGTCATTCCGGCGAAGGCCGGAATCCAGGGGAAAATAGGGACGGTCCCCATTTTCCGCCGCGGATTCGTCCGGAGCCTGAAAAATGGGGACTGTCGCTATTTTTCAGGCCAGCATCTTCCTGGCCTTCTCGATCATCGCCTCCTGATCCTCCGGCCGCGGTGGGATCTGGACGCCGCGCCCGACCGCGGGGCGGCCGGCGATCGCGTCCATCCAGCGCTGGAGGTTGGCGAGGCCATCGACCGGGACGCCCGGCCATTCGTGGATCCGCGCCCAGGCGAAATTGGCGATGTCGGCGATCGAATAGTCGCCGGCGAGATATTCGTTGTCCGCGAGCCGGCCGTCGAGCACTTCGAGCAGCCGCCGGCTCTCGCGCCGGTAGCGGTCGATCGCGGCGGGAATGACTTCGGGGAAATAGCGGCTGAAGACGTTGGCCTGGCCCATCATCGGCCCGAGCCCGCCCATCTGGAACATCAGCCATTGCATCACCCGGCTCCGCCCCTTCGCGTCGGCCGGGATCAGCTTGCCCGCTCTCTCGGCGAGGTAGAGCATGATCGCGCCCGATTCGAACACGGCGAAATCGCCATTGCCGCGGTCTACGATCGCCGGGATGCGGCCATTGGGGTTGATCGCCGTGAACCAGGGCTCCTTCTGGGCGCCCGTGGAGAGATCGATGGCGTGGACCTCATAGGGAAGGCCGAGCTCTTCGAGCGTGATCGTGACCTTGTAGCCGTTCGGAGTCGGCGACGTGTAGAGATCGATCATCCGGCTCTCCTCGCTGGTCCGGCTGCGAAGTAGGACCGCTGTCGCCGCCGTTCAACCGCGCCGCGCGGCGCCAATTGGATTGGGAGGCGTAACCCGTTAGGCTTCGAGGCGTTCGCAGCCACAAGGGGAAGCGCGATGGCATTCATCCTCAACGACCTGACGCTCACCGCCAAGCATGGCCTTGCCACGCTGACGCTCCACGAAACCGTGAGCGGGCAGAATCGCGCCGTCTACGTCATCGTGCCGATACCCCGACGGTCGCGGCTCACGGCGGCGATGCTGAAGAAGCAGGCGACGGCGCAGGCCAAGGCCGCGCTCCAGGCCGCGGCGGCGGTGCTGTAGCTCGGCGACGGAAAATAGGGACAGTCCCTATTTCCCAGGATCAGCCGAGGGTCAATTCGCAGCCGAAGTTCAGCCCGATGCGGCCGTCGCGGACCCAGCGGACGAAGGCGTAGATCGGGCTGCAGCCTTCGAAGCGGATCATCACGCTTTCGCCGAGCCGGGGCTCGAGCGCGCTTTCGATCATCGTGCCGCGGGTCGAGATGTTGATCACCGGGACGATATGGTCGGCGCCGCGGAAGGTCAAAGCGGCGCGCTCGGCCAGGCCTTCGTAGCGCGGTTCCGAGCGTTGCTCGGCGCCTCCGTTTTCCAGAACCTTTGCCCGTGACGCCATGACTCACACCCCCGTGCAAGCCGAAGATGCGCCAAAAGGATTACCGAAATGTGAGCGTCAATCCCCGCGAAACGCGGCCGTCAATCCTCGTCATAGCCGTGGGTGGCGCGCGGCCTCGCGGCGCCGCCGCCTCCGCCTTCATTCTCCCAGAAATAGGGCTGACGCCGGCGGTCGCCGGTGACTCGCTCGTTCAGGGTGGCCGCGTCGTAGAGGCGGCCGTTCAGCATCACCATGTTGATATTGTCCGAATTGCGGATGTCCTGGGTGGGATCGGCATCGAGGACGAGCAGGTCGGCGAGCTTGCCGGGCTCCAGGGAGCCGATGTCGCTGAAGCCGTAGGCGCGGGCGCCGTCGACGGTGCCGTAGCGCAGCGCCTCGATCGGGGTCGAGCCGCCGCGGACATGGCTCCACAGCTCCCAATGGGCGGCAAGGCCCGGCTGCTGGCCGTGGCCGCCGATCGCCACCGGCACGCCGCGCTGGGCGAGCCGGCGCGACTCGCGGGCGCTATACTGGTCGACGAACTGGTCGGCCGGCGCGGTCGTCGCGCGGACCCGGCCGGCGAGCTCCGAGGGCGGCGTGTGCCGGGTCAGCAGAGGATGCTGCCAGACCGGCTCGGCCTGCGACCAATAGGGATCGCCGGCGAGGCCGCCATAAGTGACGACCAGGGTCGGATTGTAGCCTACTCGGCTCTGCGAATAGAGGCTGACCACGTCTTCATACAATCTTGCCTGCGGGATGTTGTGCTCGACCGTCGAATTGCCGTCCTGGATGAGCGTGATGTCCATCTGGAACAAAGAGCCGCCCTCGGGCACGACGAGGATATTCTCGGCGCGGGCGGCGGCGGCGACCTGCTGGCGCTGGTTGCGGCGCGGCTGGTTGTAATTCTTGACCGAATGGGCGCCCTCGGCGCGCAGGCGGCGGACATGGGTGAGCGCGTCGTCGTAGGAATCGATCAGCGCGTGGCGGCCGGGGCTGCGCGCGCCGTAGACGATCTCGCCGGAGGAGAAGGTGCGGGGTCCAAGGATCACGCCCGCGCGCTGCATCTCGCCGGCGACGAAGATTTCGCTCGCCGTGCTCGACGGGTCGTGGACGGTGGTGTTGCCGAGCGCGAGGTGCGCCAAAGCCGACCAGTTCTGCTGCGGGATCAGATCGTCCTCGCCCTGGCTGCCGTGGGCGTGGGCGTCGATCAGTCCGGGGATGATGGTCTTGCCGGCGACGTCGACCTGCTGCGCGCCGGCCGGGATGGCGACCTGGCCGCGCGGGCCGACCGCGCGGATGCGGTTGCCCTCGATCAGGATCACGCCGTCGTCGATGATGCCGCCATTGGCATCGGCCATGGTGACGATTCGGGCGCCGACCAGGGCGACCCATCCCTGCGGCACGTCGGCGGGCACGGTCATCGACAGCGAGGTGCCGGCCGTGGGCGGGCTGTAGGCCGTGCCGCCGGGAGCGCTGCGGACGAGATCGGCCATGTTGGCGCCGTAGAGCGTCGGCCCGAGGCTCCAGGCGAGCCGCTGGCCGCCCATCGTCCAGCTCGCATAGGCCGCGCCGTTGGTGGTGACGCGGGTGATGGGGAGCTGCGAGCCGCGCGCGCCGACGTCCATGACTCGGGCGCCGCCGAAGAAGGGCGTGACGAACAGGTTGTAATTCTCGCGGAAGGCGATGGTGCGGCCGTCCGGCGAGACCTCGTAGCCGGTGACCATCTCGCCCTGGGCATGGTCGCGGCGGTTGCCGCCGTTCATGTCGACGCTGACCAGCTTGCGTTTCTGGTCCTGGCTGACCTCGAGGAAGACGCGATCCGATGCCGATCCGAAATGCGGGTTCTCGCCTTCGCCGAGGATGCGGGTCGAAGCGCCGCCCGCGGCGGGCACTCGGAAGATGCCGGTCGTCCCGGACCATTGGTTGGAGGTGAGGCCGCCGCCGCCGCTCAATTCGTAGACGATATTGGCGCCGTCGGGCGAGAAGCGCGGCCGGCGGTAATGGCCCGGCTGCTGGGTCACCGTGCGCAGGCCGCTGCCGTCGGCGGCGACGGTGCGGATTTCGCCGAGGCGCTGGTCGTTCCACGAAACGAAGGCGATCCGGCTGCCGTCGCTCGACCAGGAGGGGAAGAGCTGGAAGTCGCCGTCCTGCGCGGTCAGCGGGCGCGGGCTCCCGCCGGCGAGGTCGCGGACGTAGAGCCGGCCCAGGGTCTCGAACACCACCCGGCTGCCGTCCGGCGAGACCCTGGCGAAGCGCGGCATGCGGGTGGTGACATTGGCCGGGGCGACGTCGACCGCGGGCCGCGGCGGATCGATGACGATTCGGGTGTCGCTGACCTGGAACGGGATTTCGGCCTGGGCCGAGCCGTCGGCATTGACTCGGCGGATCTTGCCGCCGGCCCAGAAGACGATCGTGCGGCTGTCGGGCGTCCAATCCATGTTCGGATAGACGCCGTGGACGGCCCACGTCTCCTGCAGGTCGAGATCGAGGTCGCCATAGACCTGGCGCTCCTCGCCCGAGCGCAGGTCCTTGACGAAGAGGCGCGAGCGGCCGCCGACCCGGTGGACGTAGGCGAGCCAGCGGCCGTCGGGCGAGGGCGTCGGCCGGACCGCGCCGCCGGGGCCGCCGGCGACCTGGCTGCGCTCGCCGGTGGCGATCTCGTAGCGCTCGATGGCGAACACCTGCTGGTTCGAATCCTGGGCATATTCGAAGATGTTGCCGGGCGTGGTGTTGCGGCTGAAATAGATGGAGTCGCCGTCGGGCGCGTAAGCGGGCTCGCCCAATTCCTTCTGGAATTGCGGATTGGGCCGCTCGACCAAGGGCACGCCCTCGCCGACGCCCGAGACATGGTAGAGCCAGATCTCGCCGGTGCCGAGCGAACGCTGCGTGGTGAAATGCTTGCGCGCGGCGATATACTGGCCGTCCGGGCTCCAGGTCGGCGCGTTCAGGAGGCGGAAGGTCTCCTTGGTGATCGCGCGCGCCCCCGATCCGTCGCGGTTCATCACCCAGATATTGTCGCCGCCGCCCCTATCCGAAGTGAAGGCGATCAGCCGCCCGTCGGGCGAGAAGCGCGGCTGCATGTCGAAGGCGAGGCCCGAGCTGATCCGCGTCGGCCGGCCGCCGGCGATCGGCATGGTGTAGATGTCGCCGAGCAGGTCGAAGGCGATCGTCTGCCCGTCGGGGCTGACGTCGACGTTCATCCAGGTGCCTTCATTGGTGCTGATCGTCACCGCCCGAGTCCGCTGCCCCGGCGGCGCGTTGACGTCCCAGGCCGGCGCCTCGCTACCGCCGCGGCGCGGCTGGGCGAGCGCGGTGGTGGAGACGAGCAAAAGCGAAAGCGCGGCGAAGCTGCGGATCATGTGCGTGAATCCCGTGTTGAGGCGGCAGGAAAGCGCGGACGGTGCACTATCCGGGCAAGACAGGCAAGAGAGCCGCGCACCGCGACATGCCGCTCGTCGAAACCTGGCCCGGTTTAATCGATCACGAGGCGCCCGCGCCGCGTTCGAACCTCAGCAGCGGCGGCCCTGCTGGACGGGATCGGCGCCGCTTCCCCGGTCGGAATCGGTGCAATGGCGCGTGTGGCCGGGCGGGTAGCGCCGCGCCGGGGTCTGGCCGTTGCAGCGGACGCCGCGCCCGCCCGGGTCCGAGCCCGGCCCGCCGTCCGAATCCGAGCAGCCGGACGGCGCCTCGCCATAGCGGCCGGTGCCGGAAACGCCGCCCTCGCCGCGCGCCGCCGGCCCCCGCCCCTCGAACTGGCGGTCGGCATTGGGGCCGGTATCCTGGTCGGTATAGCGGTTGCGGGTGCCGACGCCGTAGCCGGGGCGGTCGCGGACATTGCCGGTGTCGGCGTCGGTGACGCCGCTATAGGTCTGATAGGCCTTCGCCGGCGACACGAACGTCACCAGCGCCCCGCCGACAGCGACGCCGCCCAGAACCTGACCCATGAAGGAACGCCGGCTCGGCTTACGCGTGGGTTCCATGATGCCCCTCCGCCTTGTTCGCGGGGCAACCTCGGCTGACTCCGCCGCGCATGCAAGCGCAAAAACCGAGCTGCGACCTTAGCCCTCGAACGCCCGCTTCAGCTCGTCGAGCCATGGCGCGGCCGTGCCGTCGCTCGGCGCGCGCCAGTCGCCGCGCGGGCTGAGCGCGCCGCCGGCCGAGACCTTGGGAGCGTTGGGGCTGGCGCTGCGCTTGTATTGCGAAAGCTGGAAGAAGCGGAAAAGAAAGACTTCGAGCCATTTGCGGATCGTGGGAAGGTCGTATTCGCGCTTGAGCGCGTCGGGATAATCGAGCGGCCAGAGGCCGGCCTCGGCGTTCTTCCACGCCTGCCAGGCCATGAAGGCGACCTTGGACGGCGGCTGGCCGTGGCGGAGGATGTGGAAGAGGAAGAAGTCGTGAAGCTCGTAGGGGCCGATCCGGTCCTCGGTCGATTGCATGCCGCCCTGCTCGTCGGCGGGGACGAGCTCGGGCGAGATCCTGGTGGCGAGGATCGCCTGGAGCACCTTGTCGGTGGCCTCGTCGAACTGCCCCGACTTGATCGCCCAGCGGATCAGATATTGGATCAATGTCTTCGGCACGCCGGCATTGACGCCGTAATGGCTCATCTGGTCGCCGACGCCGTAGGTCGACCAGCCCAGCGCGATCTCGCTCAGGTCGCCGGTGCCGACGACGAAGCCCGAGCGCTGGTTGGCGAGGCGGAACAGATAGTCGGTGCGGAGGCCCGCCTGCACGTTCTCGAAGGCGATGTCGTAGACCGGCTCGCCTTTGGCGAACGGATGGCCCATGTCGGCGAGCATCTGCCGGGCGGCGGGCTTGATGTCGATCTCCTCGCCGACGATGCCCAATGCGTTCATCAACGACCAGGCATTGCCCTTGGTCTCCTCGCCGGTGGCGAAGCCGGGCATGGTGAAGCCGAGGATGGTCGAGCGCGGCAGCTTCAAAAGGTCGCAGGCCTTGGCGGCGACGATCAGGGCGTGGGTGGAATCGAGGCCTCCGGAGACGCCGATGACGAGATGCTCGCCGCTCGTCGCCTTGAAGCGGCGGACCAGCCCCTGGACCTGGATGTTGAACGCCTCGTAGCAATCCTGATCGAGCTGCTCGGGCCGGTTGGGGACATAAGGAAAGCGGCGGAGCGCGCGCTCGAAGCCGATGTCGGCGAAGGCGGGCCGGTGTTCGAAGCCGCAGGTGCGGAAGCGCGTCTCGGGATGGCCGGCGGCGCGGGCATTGTCGTTGAAGGTGCCGTTGCGCATCCGCTCCAGCCGCAGGCGCTGGACGTCCACGTCGGCGATCGCGAGCTCGGGCTCCCATTCGAAGCGGCCGGTCTCGGCGAGCAATTCGCCAAGCTCGTAGATCGAGCCCTGCCCGTCCCAGGCGAGGTCGGTGGTGCTCTCGCCCGGCCCCGATGCGGAAAAGACGTAAGCGGCGATGCAGCGGCTGGCCTGGCTCGCGCAAAGCAGCTTGCGCTCGTCCGCCTTGCCGATGGTGATGTTGGACGCCGAGAGGTTGGTGAGGATCGAGGCGCCGGCCATCGCGCCCATCGTCGAGGGCGGCAGCGGCGCCCAATAATCCTCGCAAATCTCGATGTGGAAGACGAAGTCGTCGAGATCCTCGGCGGCGAAGACAAGGTCCGGACCGAACGGCGCGTTCTGCCCGGCCACCTTGATCTTCAGCCCGTCGAGGCCGACCCCGGACGCGAACCAGCGCTTCTCGTAATATTCGCGATAATTGGGCAGGAAGCTCTTGGGCACGACCCCGAGGATGACCCCGCGCGCGATGGCGAGGCCGCAATTGTAGAGGCGGCCGTTGCGGCGGATCGGGGCGCCGACGACGAGGATCGTCTTCAGCTCGGCGCTCTCCTTCGCGAGCCGGGCGATGCCCGTCTCGACCGCGTCCAGGAAGGCGTCCTGCAGGAACAGGTCGTCGACCGCGTAGGAGGAGATGTTGAGCTCGGGGTAGACGGCGAGGTCGACACCGCGTTCGTCGGCCTGCCTCGCCAGCGCCAGTGCCTGCTCGACGTTGAAATCGACGTCGCCGGACGAGGCGACCGGGCTCGCCGCCGCGACCCGGACGAAGCCGTGACGGTGGATCGCCCCGAACGGGGACTGTCCCCCTTTCCCCGGGGACTGTCCCTCCTTTGGGGACTGTCCCCGTTTCCCGGCTTTCGCCATCAAAGCATCTCCGTCATCATCTCGACCGCCACCTCCAGCGCCGCCACCCGCGTCCCGCCGCGCCCGATGGCGCCGAAATGCGCCTCGCGGTGCGCCGTTATACGGCCCGAACGCGCGCAAGCGAAGTGGACCAGGCCGGGCTCGTCGCCGATATCCGCGAATCCGGTCACGCCGAGCGCGATATGGGCGCGCGAGCGCGCCAGCGCCCCCTCGGCCATGGCGATTGCGACCTCCCTGGAGACGGCACCCTTGGCCTCGATCAGATCGGCGGGGACGCCGAGCATCTCGGTCTTGGCCTCCTCGCTATAGGTGACGAAGCCGCGGTCGAAGGCGTGGGCGACGCCCTGCACGTCGGTCAGCAGGCTCGCCAGCATGCCGCCGGTGCAGCTCTCGGCGGTGGCGAGGATGAGGTCGCGCTCGCAGGCCTTGTGGAGCAGGCGCCGGGTCGCCTCCTCGACGTCGTTGGGCAGCACCGGCGAAAGGGTTTCGGTATCGTTCAACAAAGCGTCCTGATCTGCGTCAAGCGCGGGAACCGGCCCCATGCTCCGAATGTTCCGATGCCGCAATCAAGGAGATCAATAATGGCCACCGATACCCAGCCCCGGGACGGGCTTCAGCTGCTCGCCGCCGACCATCGCGAGGTCGAAGCCCTGTTCGAGAAGTTCGAGGCGGCGAGCGGCGCTTCCGCCAAGGAGAAGCTGGTCAGGCAGATCTGCACCGAATTGAAGGTCCACGCCCAGATCGAGGAGGAAATCTACTATCCGGCGATCCGCGGCAAGGTCGAGGAAGACGCGCTCGACGAGGCCTATGTCGAGCATGACAGCGCCAAGCTGCTGATCAACGAGCTCGAGGCGGCGGCGCCCGATGAAAGCTATTACGACGCCAAGGTCAAAGTCCTCTCCGAGCTGATCGAGCATCATGTCGAGGAGGAGGAGAAGCAGCGCGACAATCTGTTCCAGCAGACCCGCGCCGCCGACATCGACCTCGAGGCGCTCGGCGCCCGGCTTGCCGCGCGCAAGGCCGAGCTGCTGGCCAAGGCGGAAAGCGAGGGCCTGCCGCCCGCCGAGGCGGCGACGCTGCAGCACGAGGAGATCTGACCATGGCCTGGAGCCGCAAGGGAACGATCCTCGCCACGATCGGCGCCGCCATCGCGGGCGCGGCCGCCACATTGTTCATGCGGCGGCGGCGCGGCGGCAATGACGATATCCCCGCCCCAGCGCTCGAACGGGGCAAGACCGCGCCCGGCCCGGTCGGCCAATCCGGCGCGGCGCGCTCGGCCGGCCCGGAGGCGATGCGCGACCCGCCCGCCGACTGGGGCAAGGTCGACCAGGCCTCGGACGAGAGCTTCCCGGCCAGCGACCCGCCCGCCGTCAGCCCCCACGTCGACTGAAAAGGGACAGTTACTTTCAGCCGCCGACGCCTGCCGGTCTGGCGCAATTTCGTGAAAGTAACTGTCCCTACGCCGCGTCCCGGTCCGGCCCGTCGGCGAAGATCGTCTCGCGCGCCAGGCTGAGCTCCCTGATCCCTTCGGCGGTCGACCAGCCCCAGGCCAAATGGGCGGCGATCATCACCGCATTGCGCCGGGCCGGGTGATCGGTGGCGGGCTTGAGGATGCCGACCGCGGGGATCCAGCCCATGTAGGAAGCGAGCCAGATCGCGCCGCCGGCCATCGCCCCGCTCGCCGGGCCGAGGCGCGGATTGACGGCGGCGACCAGCGCCCCGCAGCCCGCGCCATAAGCGAAATGGGCGGCGAGGGTGAGGTCGGGCGCGGCGGCGGCGGGCGGAGCGAGCGTCGCGTCGACGATCTCGCGCGGGGTCAGCGGATAGCGCTCCTCGGCGGGCAGCCTCTTATGCAGCCGCCGCATCGCCGCGGTCATCGCCATGGTCGCGACGAAGCCGGCGATGCCGCCGATCACCAGCCGCGAACCGAGCCCGATTTGCTTCGCCCGTGCCATCGGCCCGCGCTACGATGCGCGCGGGCGAAGGTCTAGGGTCCAGGCCCTAGAGTTCGACGCCGCTGGCTATTTCTTCGAGCTTCTTCAGGCGCTCGCGGACCGCGGCGAGCTCGATGCGGAGGCCGACGTCCGGCTGCTCCGCCTCGGGCTGGCGGGCGGCCAGCTCGAGCCTTCTATAGTCGAGCCAGCCGCGCCACGCGCGCGACGCGGCGAGGCAGAGCATCGCGGTGATGCCGAGCGCGGTCGCGGCGAGGATGATCAACTCAGTCATGGCTTCCTTTCCTGATCCTCTTGCGCATTGCGGCGCCCGCATTTTTCTGCGGAGCCGCCACGGCTTTCGACGAACGCCATCGCCCTAATCCTCTCCGCCCGCTGCCGAGCCCGTGCAGGCGGGCCAGGTCTCGGCAGAGCCCGTCGTCAGCCGGAACAACTCGCCCGACAGGCCCGGCGTGCCGCCGCGCGCGAAAATGAGGGTGCGCCCCGAGGGAGACAGAGTCGGCCCGACATGGAAGCCGCCGGCGCCGGTCTCGATCCGCTGCCTGCCGCCCCAGCCGCCTTCCGACCGATCGATCCGGTAGAGCGCGCCGCCCGACATCAGGATCGCGAACGACCCGTCCGGCGCGGGCTCGAACTCGTAATCGTCCGCGGCGGTGCTGACCTCGCCGCCGACATTGGCGACACGCCATTGGCCGCCATCGCGGGCGGCGTGGTAGATGTCGGTCTCGCCGAAGCCGCCCGCCCGGCCCGAGCCGAAATAGAGCCCGCCCGATCCGTCGGGCCGCGGAAACCATTCGGCGGCCGGCGAATTGACCGGCGCCGGCATCCGCACCGGCGCGCCCCAGCGTCCGTCGGCGCCCCGGTCCGAATGCCAGATGTCGAGATCGTCGCTGGTCTTGGCCGGCGGATCGCGGCGCGAGGAGATGAACCAGATCCGGCTCCCGTCAGGCGTGAAATAGGGATCGGCCTCGACGCCCTCGCCGCTGAACGGCGCCGGCGCGGGCGCGGCCCAGGCGCCCGCCTCGCAGCGGCTCCTGAGGATCCGCCAGCCCTGGAATTGCGGCGAGGAGCGGACGAAATAGAGGTCGCCGGTGCGCGGATCGAGCGCCGGATGCGATTCGAACTGGGGCGAAGAGACCGCGGTCGGCCGCCAGGGCTCGGCGGCCCCGGCGGCCTGCAGCGCGAACGCGGCGAGGAAGGGAAGCGCCAACGCCGTCATTCGTACCGCAATGCGAGGATCGGGCTTCGCCGCGCGACCTTGATCGCGTGGCCGGCGATGGTGCCAACGGCGATGACGAGCGCCAGCATGGCCGCGATCACGAAGGGCGCCGGCCCCAGATCGATGCGCGCCTCGAAGCCGTTCAGCCATTCGCGCATCGCCCACCAGGCGACCGGCCAGGCGATCAGATTGGCGATCAGCACGGGCTTGGAGAATTGCCAGACGAGCAGCTTCAATATGTCGATCGTGCTCGCGCCGAAGACCTTGCGGATGCCGATCTCCCGCGTGCGCCGCTCGGCGGTGAAGGCCGCGAGGCCGAACAGGCCCATGCAGGCGATCAGCACGGCGAGCAAAGCGAAGGCGGCGAAGGTTTGCGCCCGCGCCCGTTCCGCGGCGTAGAGATCGGCGATGATCGTCTCGCTGGCCCGAGCCTCGAACGGCACGTCCGGAACGAGCCGCTTCCAGACCGTCTCGATCGCCCTTTGCACCCGCCCGGCATCGGCGCCGGAATGGCGGACCATCAGCCAGTCGAGCGCTCCGCGGCTCTGCCGGAACATGGTCGCCCGAATCGGATCGCGGACCGAGCGGAAGCGGCTGTCCTCGACCACCCCGACGATGGTGAGCGCCACGGGTCCATAATCCTCACCGAACAGCTCGGCGCGGACCTGCTGGCCGATCGCCGAGCGCGGCTCGCGAAAGCCGAGCGCGGTCGCCGCCCGGGCGTTGATCAATATGTTCAGGCCCCGCGCCGCCAAAGCGCGGTCCGCCGCCTCGTCGCGGGGGGAAGCGCGCGTAGCGTCGTCGGCGGCGCGATTCTCCTCGAACAGGCGGCCTGCGAGAGGCTCGATCTCCATCGTCTGGAAGAAGTTGGGGCCGACGGGCGCGCTGCTGATCTCGATCGGCTGCGCGGCCCGCGGGACCTGCACGAGCTGGGTGACGTTGCCGGTCGTTCCGACGCCGACATTGGAGCGCGCCACCGCCTCGACGCCGTCGATGCCGTGCAGCTCGCGCATCAGCGCCTCGGCGACCGGGGCGACCCGTTCGTCGCTCACATTGGCGATCTGGATCAGGCCGCCGCTCCGATAGCCGGGATCGACGGTGCGCGCGTAGACGGTCTGCGCGTAGATGATCGCGGTGCAGATGATGAGGCCGATCGAGACCGAGAATTGGGCGATGACGAGCAAGGTGCGGATCCGCCCCGTCCCCGGAGTCTCGGCGGCCGAGCGGTTGGCCTTCAGCACCAAACCGGGCTGGAAGCGCGACAGATAGAAAGCGGGATAGAGCCCGCCGGCGATACCGATCAGCAGGACCAGGCCAAGGATCGTCAGCAGCAGCCCGCCGCTGCCCAGATAGGCGATCGAGAGGTCCGCATCGAGGAAGGCCGCATAAGGCGCCAGCAGAAGCTCGACCGCGGCCAGCGCGATCAGCATGGCGACGGTCGCGACGAGCAGGGACTCGCCGAGGAACTGGACGACGAGCTGCTGCCGGCGGGCGCCGAGCACTTTCCTCAGCGCGACTTCGCGCGCGCGCCGGCTCGCCGAGGTGGTGGAGAGGTTGATGAAGTTGAAGCAGGCGGTGGCGAGCACCAAAGCCGCGACGATCGCGAAGGTGGCGATGGTGGTGCGGTCGTTGCCGCGCACCGCGCCGCCGTCCTGCGCGTCGCCCAGATGGATGTCGGGCAGGCCGATCAGGCGATAATCCTGCTGGGCGCGGAAATCGACCTCGGCGCTGGATGGGATGTTGCGCGCTTCCCAGGCCGGCATCTGGCGGTGGATCTCCTCGGCCGTGCTCCCCGGGCGAAGCGCGACATAGACCCAGCCCGCCTGCCAGCCCCAGTCGGTGAAGAAGCCGGGACTGTCGGCGAAAAAGCTGACCGGATCGAAGCGGGTCAGCATCGTCAGGCGCATGTGCGAGTTGCGCGGCAGATCGCGCATCACGCCGCCGACTCGGTGATCGACGTTGCGGCCGTTGACGGCGACGGTCAGCGTCTGGCCGACCGGATTGCCCGCGCCGAACAGGCGGAGCGCCTCGCTTTCCGAGAGCACCACCGAACCCGGCTGGGCGAGCGCGGTGCGCGGATCGCCATGGACGAGTGGGAAAGCGAAGACGTCGAAGAAGGGGCCGTCCACCATCGCCGAATCGCGCACCGCGAGGGCCTGGCCGTCGCGGATCACGGTGGCGATATTGGGAAGCAGATAGACCCGGCGCTCGACCTGCGGGAAATCGCGCGCGATCGCGAGGCCCGAGACATAGGAGGACATTTGCAGGTTGAGGTCGTCGCCGTTCGCCTGCGGCGCGTAATCGGTCTGGACCTGGTAGATATTCTCGGCGTTCGGGAGCCAGCTATCGTAGCTCAGCTCGTAACGGACGTAGAGCAGGATCAGGAGGCAGGCGGCGAAGCCGAGCGCCAGCCCGAAGACGTTGATGAAGGCGTAGGTCCAGTTCCGCGCGAAGGCGCGGATTCCAACGGTCAGGTAGCTCCGCCACATCTCGTTTCTCCTGTCAGCGGCCTTCATTCGTATCTGAGCGCGAGGATCGGGTTCGCCCGCGCCACCTTGACGGCATGGCCGGCGATGGTGCCGATCGCGATGACGAGGGCGAGCAGACCGGCGAGCACGAACGGCGTCGGCCCGAGGTCGATGCGGGCGTCGAACGTGTTCAGCCAGTCGCGCATCAGCCACCAGGCGACCGGCCAGGCGATCAGGTTGGCGATGATGATCGGCTTCGAGAATTGCCAGGCGAGCAGCCGAACGATGTCGCGGGTCCGCGCGCCGAGCACCTTGCGGATTCCGATCTCCTTGGTCCGCCGCTCGGCGGTGAAGGCGGCGAGGCCGAACAGGCCGAGGCAGGCGACGATGATCGCGAGCAAGGCGAAGGCGGCGAACGTCTTCGCGCGCGCGTCCTCCGCTTCGTACAGCTCGCCGATGATGTCGTCGCTGAACTCCGCCGTGAACGGCACTTCGGTGGTGACGCTCTTCCACACCCGCTCCGCGCCGGCGCGCACCTCGGCGGGGTTGCCGCTGAAGCGGAGGATGAGATGGGTGTGGCCCTGGTTGGCGTTCTGGAAGATGATCGGATCGAGCGGCAGCTTGATCGAGCGGAAGCGCGCGTCGCGGACCACTCCGATGACGGTGACGGGGACGAGCCCGATCTCGTTGTCGACCAAGGCGGCGCGGAAGGTCCTGCCGACCGCCTGGGCGGGGTTGCGGAAGCCCATCCGGCGCGCCGCCAGCTCGTTGATGACGATGTTGGCGCCGCGCGCCGCCAGCGCCCGCTCCGCCGCCGGTTGGGGCGGATAGGGCAAGGTCATGTCGTCCATCGGCCGCCGCTCGTCGAACCAGCGCCCGGCCAGCATCTGCATGCCCATTGCGGCGAGATAGCCTTCATCGACCGTGTAGAAGCCGATGTTGAGCGGCTCCGGATTGCCGGGGACCATCACGCCGGTATTGTTGTTGTTGTCGGTCGCGACGCCGATCGTGGTGCGCCCGACCGCCTGCACGCCGGGGACTCGCCGCATTCGCTCGGCCAGCGTCTCGCCCTTGTCGAGCAGCTGATAGCGGGAAAGCTCGTCGATCTGCAGGATGTTGCTGCGGTCGTAGCCGGGGTCGAGGGTGCGGGCGTAGACGGTCTGGCCGTAGATCACCGCGGTGCAGATGATGAGGCCGATCGAGACGGCGAATTGGGCGACCACCAGCACGCTTCGCATCCGCCCCGTCCCCGGCGTCTCCGACGAGGATTTGTTGGCCTTGAGCACGGTCGCCGGCTCGAACCGGGACAGGAAGAAAGCCGGATAGAGGCCGCTCAGGATGCCGACGACGACGACCAGCAGCAGCACGGGCAGCACGATCCCCTCCGCCCCGAAATAGGAGACGCTGAGGTCCGCCTCGAGGAAGCCGGCGAGCGAGGGCAATAGCAGCTCGACAAGGGCGAGCGCGATCAGCATCGCCACCACCGCGACGATGATCGATTCGCCGATGAACTGCACGATCAGCTGCCGGCGGCTCGCTCCAAGCGCCTTCCTGAGCGCGACCTCGCGGGCGCGCTGGCTGGCGCGGGCGGTGGCAAGGTTGGTGAAGTTGACCACGGCCATGCCGAGGATCAGCAAGGCGACGATCGAAAATGTGATGATCGTCGTGCGGTCGTTGCCCGGCGCCATCTGGCCGCCCTGGGCGCGGCCGAGATGGACGTCCTGGACGTTGACGATGTGCCAATCCTGATCGTCGCCGGCGTTGAAGCGGGCCTCGCCGGCATTCTCGTCGGGGATTCGGCGGTCCTCCCAGGCCTGGAGGCCGGCCCGGATCTGGTTCGCGTCGGCGCCCGGGCGCAGCTTGATATAGACCCAGCCGTTCTGGCAGCCCCAGCATTCGAGCGCCTGCGGAACGTCCGAATTATAGGCGACGAAATCGAGCCGGATCAGGCTGTTGATCCGGAAATGCGAATTGCGCGGCATATCGCGCAATATGCCGGTGATTCGGAAGTCGCGGGCGACGCCGCGGGTGATCAGGGTCAGCGTCCGGCCGACGATGTCGTCGGTGCCGAACCGCCGGCGCGCCTCGGACTGGGTGAGCACGGCCGAATTGACCTGAGCGAGCGCATTGGCGCCGCCGCGCACCAGCGGCAGCGGCACCACGTCGAGGAAATTGCCGTCGACCCAGAGATAGTCCTCGGTCGAGGTCGCCTGCCCGTCGCGGTAGAACACCGGATCGTTGTCGCTGACGTAGACTTCCTGCTCGATCTGGGGGAAGTCGCCGCGCAGCGATTTGCCCGCGGCATAGGGGGTCATCTGCAGCTGGGCTTCCTGGCCGGTTTCGCGCGACTTGTACCAGCTCTGGACCTGGTAGATGCGTTCCGCTTCCGGGATCCAGCGGTCGTAGCTGACCTCGTAGCGGACGTAGAGCAGGATCAGCAGGCAGGCGGCCATGCCGATCGCCAGGCCGAAGATGTTGATGAAGGCATAGGTCCGGCTCTTCGCGAGCGCGCGCACCCCGACCGTCAGATAGTTCCGCCACATCATCCGTCCCCTTCGATGTCCCTACGTCCTCATTCGTACCGCAGCGCTTGAATCGGATTCGTCCGCGCCACCTTGACCGCGTGCCCGGCGATGGTGCCGATGGCGATGGCGAGCGCGATCAGGCCCGCAACGGCGAACGGCATCAGCCCCAGATCGATGCGGGCGTCGAACGTGTTGAGCCAGTCCCGCATCGCCCACCAGGCGACCGGCCAAGCGATCAGATTGGCGAGCACGACCGGCTTGGAGAATTGCCAGGCGAGCAGCTGGACGATGTGGCGGACGGTGGCGCCCAGCACCTTGCGGATGCCGATCTCCTTGGTCCGGCGCTCGGCCGCGAAGGCGGCGAGGCCGTAGAGGCCGAGGCATGCGATGACGATCGCCAGCAGCGAGAAGCCGGCGAACAGCGCGCCGCGCGCGCGATCCGCGGCATAGACCTCGGCGACGATGTCCTCGGCGAAGCGCCCCTGGAACGGAAGCTCGGGCTCGAAGCGGCGCCAGACCCGCTCCAGCCCCGCCATGACCTCGGCCGGCCTGGCGCCGGCATAGCGGACGACGACGTGGCTGGAGCGCTCGGGATCGTAGCCGTAGACGATCGGCTCGATGGCGTCGCGCGCGGTGCGGATCCGGGTGTCGCCGACCACGCCGACGATCGTCGCCGGGACGAGGCCGAGCTCCTCGACGCCGACATTGACCGGCCGGCCCACCGCCGCCTGCGGTGTGGCGAAGCCGAGGAGCCGGGCGGCGCTGCGGTTGACGACGATGTTGAGTCCGCGCGCGCGCAGCCGCGCGACGTTTTCGGGCGTCTCGCCGCCCTCGACGTTTTCGGGCCGGATGATTCGGTCGTTCGCGAAACGGTCGGCGAAGATGCGGCCGGCGAGCATCGGCATGTCCATCGTGCCGAAGAGATCGGTGTCGGCGCCGTAGAAGCCGATCGAGAGATCCGCGGGCGCGCCGGGGACGCGGACCGGCTGGGCATCGCGGTTGGTGGCGGCGATGCCCAAGTTGGTGCGCGCGGTGGCGACGACGCCTGGTATGGCGAGCATCTCGCGGCGCGCGGCGGCATATTCGGCGCTGTCGCCGGCGAAGCGCCAGGCGGCGTCGATCTGGATCAGGCCGTCGCGGCGATAGCCGGGATCGATCGTCTGGACGAACCGCGTCTGCGACCAGATCACGCTGGTGCACACGATCAGCCCGATCACGATCGCGAACTGGAAGACGACCAGAAAGGTGCGGAAGCGGCCGCTGCCGGGCGTCTCCGCCGACGGCCTGGCGGCGCGCAGCACCGTCGCCGGGCGGAAGCGGCTGAGGTAGAAGGCCGGGTAGAGGCCGCCGGCGAGCGCCGTGGCGAGGAACAGAACCGCCGCGGGCACCAGCATGCCGCGCTCCCCGAGATAGGTCGCCTGCAGGTCCGCGCCGATCCAGCCGCCGACCCACGGCGTCGCGAGCTCGACCGCGCTGAGCGCCAGCAGCATCGAGACCGAGGTGAGCAGCAGCGATTCGACCGAGAATTGGGCGATGAGCTGGCCCCGCGAGGCGCCCAGCACCCTGCGCATCGCCACTTCGCGCGCGCGCTGGGTGGCGCGCGCGGTGGTGAGGTTGACGAAGTTCATCACCGCCATGCCGAGCGTGAGCAAAGCGACGATCGCGAAGGTGGCCAGAGTGCGCGGGTCGCCGCCGGGGCGCAGCGCGTCCTGCTGGACGTCGCCGAGATGCAGGCCGGTGACCGGCGCCAGGCTGAGCGCGAGCGCATCGGCGGTCGGATAGGGCCTACCGTCCAGCAGCTCGGGCGGGATCGTGCGCCGCTCCCAGGCCGGCAGCGCGGCGTTGATCGCCGCGACGTCGGCTCCCGCGCGCAGCTTGACATAATGCTGCTGGTCCATCGCCCGCCAGCCGCGATAGGCGGCGGGCATGGCGTCGAACCGGGCGGGGTCGTGGCGGAACAGGATGGCGAGGCGCAGGCTGGTGTTCCTCGGCAGATCGCGCAGCACGCCCGTCACCAGATAGTCGCGCACGCCCGGCCCCGCCCCCAAAGTCATGCGCCGGCCGACCGCTTCGACGGTGCCGAACTGCCGGATCGCCTCGCTCTCGGTCACCACGATCGAATTGGTATCGGGCAAGGCGCGGTCGGCCGAGCCGCGGAGGAATTCGAGGGCGAAGACCTGGAAGAAGGCGGGATCGACGGTGGCGGCGTCGACGAACTCCGGCCGGCCGCCGCGGGTGAGCACGGTCTGCCCCGTGCTCATCACCGTCATCGCCTCGATCTGCGGGAAGCCCGCGGGGAGCGCCTCGCGCACGGGAAACGGGCTGTTCTGCGACCGGCTCGCCGGCTGGCCCGGCCCGCGCGATTCCGTCTGGACCTGATAAAGCCGTTCGCTGTCGGGCAGCCAGGCATCGTAACTGCGCTCATAACGCACATGGTTCGCGATCAGCAGACACGCCGCAAAACCGGTCGCAAGCCCGAAGACATTGATGAACGCATAACTCCGATTGCGCCCCAGGCTGCGCAGCGCGACGATCAGATAATTGCGCAGCATCGCTGTTCCCTTCCGCGCAGAGCCTCTCTTATTCGTATCTCAGGGCGAGGATCGGGTTGGCGCGGGCGACGCGGAAGGCGTGGCCGGCGATGGTGCCGATCGCGATGGCGAGCGCGAGCACGCCGGCGAGAACGAAGGGTGTGGGCCCCAGGTCGATGCGCGCGTCGAAGCCGTTCAGCCAGCTGCGCATCGCCAGCCAGGCGACCGGCCAGGCGATCAGATTGGCGATGATCACCGGCTTGGAGAATTGCCAGGCGAGCAGCCGCACGATGTCGCGGGTCCGCGCGCCGAGCACCTTCCTGATGCCGATCTCCTTGGTCCGCCGCTCGGCGGTGAACGCCGCCAGGCCGAACAGGCCGAGGCAGGCGACGATCACGGCGAGGATGGCGAAGCCGGCGAACACCTTGGCCCGCGCGGCCTCGGCCTCGTAGAGCTCGGCGACCTTGTCTTCGCTGAACACGCCATCGAACGGCACGTCTGGAGCGAGCCGCTTCCAGGCCGCCTCGAGGCGGCCGCGGACGCCCTGCGGATCGGCCGTGTCGTAGCGGATCAGCAGCACGCCGGTGCCGTTCACGTCCCAGGAGAACATGATCGGATCGATCGGGTCGCGGATCGAGCGGAAGCGCGAGTCGCGGACGACGCCGATGATCCGCGCCGGCACCACGCCATATTCGGATTCGACGAAGGTCACCGCGACGGTCTTGCCGACCGCCCGGGCCGGGTCCTGCCAGCCCATCCGCCGCGCGGCGAGCTCGTTAATGACCAGATTGACCCCGCGGGCGACCAGCGCCCGCTGCGAATCCGGGGTCGGCGGATAGGGCTGGACGATCCGGTCGGCGGGCCGGTTCTCGTCCAACAGGCGGCCGGCGACCAGCTCGATCCCCATCGTCTCGAAGAAGGCGGGATCGACCGAATAATTGCCGATCGTCACCGGCTCGGCCTGACCGGGCACCTGCACGCCCGAATTGGTGTTGTTGCTGGTGGCGACGCCGATGCCGGAGCGGCCGACCGAGACGACGCCGGGGACGCGCCGCATCTCCTCGACGATCGCGTCGGACCGTTCGAGCAGCTGGCGGCGGCCGAGATTCTCGACCTGGATCAGGCCGTCGCGGCGGTAACCGGGATCGGCGGTGCGGGCGTAGACGGTCTGCGCATAGACCACGGCGGTGCAGATGATGAGGCCGATCGACACCGCGAACTGGCCGATGACGAGCGCGTTGCGGAGCCGCCCCGAGCCGCCGCCTTCGGACGACGATTTGTTCGCCTTGAGGACCACCGCCGGCTGGAAGCGGGAGAGGTAGAAAGCGGGATAGACGCCGCCGGCCGCGCCGACCAGGAGCGTGAGCAGGACGATCGGCAGCAGCATGCCGTTCCAGCCGAAATAGGTCATCGCGAGATCGGCGTCGAGGAAGGCCGAGAGCGACGGCAGCAGCAGCTCGACCAAAGCGAGCGCGACCAGCATGGCGATGCCGGCGATCAGCACCGATTCCGCCAGGAACTGGGTCATCAGCTGCTTCCGGTTGGCGCCGAGCACTTTCCTCAGCGCCACCTCGCGGGCGCGCTGGCTGGCGCGGGCGGTGGCGAGGTTGGTGAAGTTGACGCAGGCCATGCCGAGGATGAGGAAGGCGATCACCGTGAAGGTGATGATCGTCTGTTGGTCGTTGCCCGGCTTCATCACCGCGTCCTGGGCGTCGCCGAGGTGGATGTCGCGGACGTTGGCGACCCGCCAGTCCTGCTCGTCGCCGGCATTGTAGGTGTCCTGGCCGAACTGCTCGTTGGGGATGTTGCGCCGCTCCCAGGCCGGCATCTGCGCCTGGATCGCGGCCGGATCGGTGCCGGGCCGGAGCGTGAAGTAGAACCAGCCCGACTGCCAGCCCCAGGCGGTCATGAACTGCGGCTGTTCCGACATGAAGGCGGCGACGTCGATCCGCGCCAGCATCGAGAATTTGACGTGGCTGTTGCGCGGCAGATCGCGGGCGATGCCGGTGATCCGGTAATCGGTCGTGATACCGCGCGAGATCATGGTCAGCGTCTGTCCGAGCACGTCCTCGCGGCCGAAGATTCGGCGGGCCTCGGTCTGGGTCAGCACCACCGTTCCGGGACGGTTGAGCGCGGTCCTGGGATCGCCCTGGGCGAGCGGGAACTGGAGGACGTCGAAGAACAGGTCGTCGACGAGGAGCACGTCCTCGGTCGGCAGCGCCTGGCCGCCGCGCATCACCACCGGGCTGCTCGACAGCGCGTAGACGCGGCGCTCGACCTGCGGGAAATCGGCCTTGAGCCGCTGCCCGGCGACATAGGAGGTCATCTGCAGGCGCCCCTCCTCGCCGGTCTGCTTCGACTTGTAGTGGCTCTGGAACTGGTAGCTGTTCTCGGCATTGGGCAGCCAGCCGTCATAGCTGGTCTCGTAGCGGACGTAGAGGAGGAGCATCAGGCAGGCGGCGAGGCCGATCGCCAGGCCGAAGATGTTGATGAAGGCGTAAGTCTTGTTCTTGACCAGCGCCCGGATGCCGACGGTGAAATAGTTGCGCCACATTGCTCAGCTCCTCTCTTCGGTCCCGGGCGAACCCTATTCGTATCTCAAGGCAAGGATCGGGTTGGCGCGGGCGACCTTGATGGCGTGGCCCGCGATGGTGCCGATGGCGATGACCAAAGCGAGCAGTCCGGCCAGCAGGAACGGCGTCGGCCCGAGGCCGATGCGCGCGTCGAACGTGTCGAGCCAGTCGCGCATCACCCACCAGGCGACCGGCCAGGCGATCAGGTTGGCGACGATGATCGGCTTCGAGAATTGCCAGGCGAGCAGCCGGACGATGTCGCGGGTCCGTCCGCCGAGCACCTTCCTGATGCCGATCTCCTTGGTGCGGCGCTCGGCGGTGAAGGCGGCGAGGCCGAACAGGCCGAGGCAGGCGACGATGATCGCGAGCATCGCGAAGCCGGCGAAGACCTTCGCGCGCGCTTCCTCCGCCTTGTAGAGCTCGGTCACGATGTCCTCGCTGAACTCGGCGGCGAAGGGCGCGTCGGCGGCGATCCGCTTCCACGCTTGCTCGACGTCGTTGCGCACCCGCTGCGGATCGGCTCCGTCGTAGCGCAGGACGAGATGGGTGAGCCCGGTCCGGTTGATCCGGAACATGATCGGATCGATCGGCTCGCGGATCGAACGGAAGCGCGAATCCTGGATGACTCCGATGATGTTGATCGGAACCAGCCCATATTGCTCGTCGGCCATCGCCGCCCGCATCGTCCGTCCGACCGCCTGCGCCGGATCGCGGAAGCCCATCCGCCGCGCCGCGAGCTCGTTCACGACGACGTTGACGCCCCCCCGCGCGATCTGGCCCCGCACCGCATCGGGATCTTCCGGGAAGGGAAGGGTGGCGTCGTCCATCGGCCGGTTCTCATCGAACGCGCGGCCGGCGATCAGCCGGATCCCCATGGTGCGAAGGAAATCATAGTCGACCGAATAGGTGCCGATCGTGACCGGCTCGCTTTGGCCGGGCACCTGGACGCCGGTGTTCATGCTGTTGGACGTGGCGACGCCGATGCTCGTCCGGCCCACCGAAGCCACGCCGTCGATCCGCTCGATCTCGGCCACGAGCGTGTCGCCGAGCGGTACCAGCTGGCGCCGGTTGATGCCCTCGACCTGGAGCAGGCCGCCGCGTTGGTAGCCCGGATCGGCGGTACGGGCGTGCATCGTCTGGGCGTAGACCACGGCGGTGCAGATGATGAGGCCGATCGAGACCGCGAACTGGCCGATCACGAGGGCGTTGCGGAGCCGCCCCGAGCCCGGGGTCTCGGCCGACGACTGGTTGGCCTTCAGCACCTGCGCCGGCTGGAAGCGGGAGAGGTAGAAAGCGGGATAGATGCCGCCCGCCGCGCCGACCAGGATGGTGAGCAGGAGGATCGGCAGCAGCATGCCGCCGCCGCCGAAATAGGTCATCTGCAGATCGGCATCGAGGAAGTTGGACAAGGCCGGCAGCAGCAGCTCGACCATGGCGAGCGCGACCAGCATGGCGATCCCGGCGATCAATACCGATTCCGCCAGGAACTGGGTCATCAGCTGGCGGCGATTGGCACCGAGCACTTTCCTCAGCGCCACCTCGCGGGCGCGCTGGCTGGCGCGGGCGGTGGCGAGGTTGGTGAAGTTGACGCAGGCCATGCCGAGGATGAGGAAGGCGACGATGGTGAAGGTCAGGATCGTCCGCTCGTCATTCCCGGGTCTCGAGGCGCCGCTCTGGGCGACGCCGAGATGGACGTCGCGGACGTTGCGCAGGCGATAGTCCTGCTCGTCGCCGGCATTGTAGACGGTGTCGCCGAACTGCTGGTCGGCGATGTTGCGCCGCTCCCAGGCGGGAAGGCCGGCATGGATCGTCGCCGGATCGGTTCCCGGCCGAAGCGCGACATAATACCAGCCCGATTGCCAGCCCCATTCGGTGAGGAAATCGGGCTGCTCGGCATTGTAGCTGACCGGATCGATGCGCAGCAGCATGGCAAAGCGCATGTGCGAGTTGCGCGGCAGGTCGCGATAGACGGCGGTGACGCGGTGATCGACCGGCTGTCCGCGCATCATGACGGTCAGCGTCTGGCCGATCGGATCGGCCGACCCGAACAGGCGCCGCGCCTCGGTTTCCGACAGCGCCGCGGAGCCGGGGGTGCGCAGCGCCGTGCGCGCGTCGCCGCGCAGCATCGGCAGCTGGACGACGTCGAAGAACGGGCCGTTCACCATGCTGACATTGTCGACCGCCAGCGCCTCGCCGCCGCGCAGCACGGTGACGCCGCCGGCGGACGCGTAGACGGCCCGCTCGACCTGGGGGAAATCGGCCTTGAGCCTCTGCCCCGAAATATAGGCGGCCATCTGGAGGTCGAGCACCTCGCCGGTCTGCTTGTCGCGATAGTGGGTCTGGAGCTGGTAGACGTTCGCCGCATTGGGCAGCCATTCGTCATAGCCGCGCTCGTAGCGGACGTAGAGGAGCAGCATCAGGCAGGCGGCGAGGCCGATCGCGAGGCCGAAGATGTTGATGAAGGCATAGGTCTTGTTCTTGACCAGCGCCCGCACCCCGACCGTCATATAATTGCGCCACATGATGCTTTCCGCCCGCCTCTTCGTTCAGTTCTTCCGCCGGTTGATGCGGCCGGTGCCGTTCACGTCCTCGGTCACGTTGCGGGGCTCGCCGCGATAGACGATCTCGCCGGTGCCGTTGACGGTCGCGATGATCGTGTCGGTGACATGGGCGCGGGCGTCGCCCGAACCGTTGATCAGGATCCGGGCCTCGCTCGCGCGCAGGTCTTCGAGGTTGGCGTCGCCCGAGCCCTGGATCCGGATGTCGAGCGCGTCGACGCTGCCTTGCGCGACGAACGAACCCGAGCCGTGACCCGCCAGAGCAAGGCTGCCGCCGTTGAGGCCGCTGATCCGAGCGTCGCCGCTGGCTTCGAGATCGATCCGGTCGAGCCGCGGCACGGTGATCCGCGCCACCATCGGCCGGCGCACATGATAGCCGCCGCGGACGCGCAGGTGCAGCGTGCCCCGCTCGGCATCCGTGCGGATGCGGTCGATCAGATTGTCGTCGCCCTCCAGCTCGATGCTCGCCTGCGGGCCGATCCGGATCTCGACGTCCATCGCGTCGTCGGCGATCACCCGGGTGAAGTCGCCCGCGGCGCGAGCCTGGCGGACGCGATTGCCGGAGCCGCGCTCGGGAGTCCGGCCCTCGTAGCGGACCTCGATGCCCTGGTCGTGGTCGACCTGGACCACCCGGTCGGCGCCCTCGTCCGCGGCGTTGCCCGTCTCGTGGGGGTGCTCCGCATTGGCCGAGCAGGCGAGAAGCAGGGTGGTGGCGAAGAGCAATGTCCGCATGGCGCTCACTCCGTTGCCGCCGCGGCGGCGGGGCGCCGGGCGACGATCTTGATCTCGGTGATGCCGCGGTCCGGGATCAGCCGGTCGACGTCGATCGCGGTCCAGGCGGGGAAGGGCGCGGTGACGTAACGACGGTGGACGGCGACGATCGCCGGCATCTGCGCGGTGACGTCGGTATGGTAGGAGGTGATGTCGACGACGTCGTCCCAGCTCGCCCCGGCGCGGGCCAGGATCGCGCCGATCTGCCGGTAGGCGCGGTCGTAGGCGGCCTCGAGGGCTTCGCCCCCGCGCAGGCCGACGACGATTCCGGATAGGTAGATGGTGTCGCCGGCGACGACCGCGTCGGAATAGCCCCATTCCTCCTGGAACCGCCGCGATCCCTCGTCTTCGGACATGATCACGGTCGATTGCCGGCGCGCCTGCGCCCCCGCCGCCGAGGGAAGGGCGGCGGCGAGGGCTGCGAGGAGCAGGGCGAGGCGCATCAGGCGGCCCGGCGGTGCTCGACGAGGATTCGGCCGTCGAGCATGTTGACGACCCGGCCGGCATAATCGGCGTGGCTGGGCGAATGGGTGACCATGCAGATGGTCGATCCTTCCGCGTTCAGCGCCTGCAGCATCTTCATCACCTCCTCGCCATGGGCGGTGTCGAGGTTGCCGGTCGGCTCGTCGGCGAGGATCAGCTTCGGCGAAGCGACAAGTGCCCGGGCGACGGCGACACGCTGCTGCTGGCCGCCTGACAATTGGGACGGGCGGTGCTTGGCGCGGTGGGCGATACCCACCTTGTCCATCACCTCGTCGACCCGGGCGCGCCGCTCCCCAGCGGGGACGTTGTGGTAGAGCAGCGCAAGCTCGATATTCTCGCGGACGCTGAGCTCGTCGACGAGATTGAAGGACTGGAAGATGAAGCCGATGTTCCGCTTGCGGAAATCCGCCAGCTTGGATTCGGAAAGGCCGGCGACCTCGGTGCCGTTGAATATGTAGGAGCCGCTGGTCGGGCTGTCGAGCATGCCGATCACGTTGAGCAGGGTCGATTTGCCGCAGCCCGACGGCCCCATGATCGCGACGAACTCGCCGTCGGCGACATCGAGGAAGATGCCGTCGAGGGCGGTCGTCTCGACCGTGTCGGTGCGGTAGACCCGCGAAACTTCACGCATGTTCAGCATGTTTCGGCTCCCTTCATTGCCCACTGAGGCTCAGCCGATCGCGTTCGGCGAAACCCGTATACGGAGAGGTGATGACGCGCTCGCCCGGGTCGAGCCCTTCGAGCACTTCGATATGATCGTTGTTGCGGCGGCCGAGCCGGACCTGGCGCTTGACCGCCGAGCGGCCGTCGGGCGCCACCACGAACACCCAGGCGCCGCCGGTCTCGTTGTAGAAGCTGCCGTTCGGGATCAGCCGCGCCGGCGCGGGAGCGCCCAAAGTCAGGCGGATCTGGACGGTCTGGCCGCGCTGCAGGTCGGCGGGCTCGCGGCCGAGGAACTGGAGGTCGATCTCGAACGCGCCGTTCCTGACCTGCGGATAGATCTTGCTGACCCGCATCCGGTAGGGCCGGCCGGCGACCTCGGCGTTGGCGACCTGGCCCTCGGCGACTCGGCCGAGATAGAATTCGTCGACCTGGGCGCGCAGCTTGTTGCGGCCGGCGCTGTCGATCTGGCCCAGACGCTCGCCGCGGTTCAGCGACTGGCCGATCTGGATCGAGAAGGAGGTGAGCTGGCCCGAAACCGGGGCGCGCAGGTTGAGCGCGTCCAATGTGGCCCGGGCGATGTCGAGGCTGGCATTCAGCGACGCCGCCGAGGCGCGCAGCTGGGCGAGCTGGCTCGATTGCAGCCGCTCGTCGGTGGACTGCTGGCGGCGCAAGACGTCGGAGCGCTGGCGGTTGGCCTCGTACGTGTCGCGGCTGTCTGCGAACTGGCGGCCGGAAACGAACCCGCGCGCGGCCAATGGCCGCTGCATCTCGTAATTGCGCCGCGCCGTCTGGGTGGCGAGGTCGGCCTCGATCCGCGCCCGCTCGTTGGCCAGGCGGGTCTGGTTCAGGGCGAGCTCCTGGCTGCGCATCGAGTTGATCTGCTGGATGACCTCGGTCTGGCGGGCGAGCAGGTTCAATTGCAGGTCGGAATTGGAAAGGACCGCGAGCAGCTGGCCCTGCTGGACGATGGCGCCGTCCTCGACCACCACCTGCTCGACCCGGCCGCCCTCGACCGCGTCGAGATAGACGGTGACCAGCGGCTCGACGCGGGCGCGCAACGGCAGGAAATCGTCGAACCGGCCCTGGCTGACTGTCGAGATCGTCAGCCGGGAGACCGGGACGGTCTGGCTGTTGGCGCTCGGCGCGAAGAAATAGAACAGCAAGGCGAGCAGCAACACGCCGCCGGCGGCCAGGCCGATCTTGACCATGGTCGGGAGCTTCTTCGACTGGACCACACGGTCCATGCCGCCGCCGCTCTGGGGGCCATTGCTCTCCTTGATCCGCACGACGCTCATTCAAATCCTCTTCGGGCCGCGACGGCGGCGGGCCGGACTCCAATCATGGAGCCCGACCGTCCGGAATCGGACAAAGACTGTCCGCCGCCGCACACCTTGCCGGTCCTTATGCAAGCGGCAGCGCCACGAACGTGAGGAAACCGGTGGCGATGAAGCCGAAGGAAAAGGCGAATGCCTCGAATCTTGCCATCTCACTACTCCTTGAACGAAGGAAAACCCTGTGCCGGACATGGAGCATGAGCCGTGCCAAGCGCGGAAAATGGCCGATTTTCGACGATTCCTGAAAAAGCGCCGCCTCGCCCGCGAAGGAATTCCTGTCCGGGGGCGGACACTGGCACGGTCCTTGTTTGTCCGGTATCGAACAGACGGGGAGGCCATGGTGAACCACGGTAAGCGTTTCGGCCGCTGCATCGTCATCGACGACGACGAGGACATCCTGCTTTCCGCCCGCCTTTTGCTCCGCGACCTGTTCGCCGAGGTCGCCGTGTTCCAGGTGCCCGAGGAGGCGCTGGCGGCGATGGAGCAGGAGCTGCCCGACGCCATCCTCCTTGACGCCAATTTCGGCCGCGGCGCGACCAACGCCGCCGAGGGCTTCCACTGGCTCGGCGAGATATTGAAGCGCGACCCGCAGGCGGTGGTGGTGATGATCACCGCCCATGCCGGGATCGGCGTCGCGGTCGACGCGATGAAGCGCGGCGCCACCGACTTCGTCTCCAAGCCCTGGTCGAACGAGCGCCTGCTCGCCACCGTCCGCACCGCCGCCGCGCTGCGCACCTCGCGCGCGGAAGTCGCGACCGAGCGCGGCAAGGTCGAGGCGATCGCCGCCCCCGCATCGGGGGGCGAGACGCCCTTGCTCGGCCGCTCGCCGGCGATGGCGCGGGTCTGGTCGCTGATCGAGCGGGCCGGGCCGACCGACGCCAACGTTCTCATCCTCGGCGAGAACGGCACCGGCAAGGAGCTGGTCGCGCGCGAGCTCCACCGCCGGTCGGGCCGCGCCGGCCAGGTCCTCGTCTCGGTCGATTTGGGCGCGGTCGCCGAGAATCTGTTCGAAAGCGAATTGTTCGGCCATGTCAAAGGCGCCTTCACCGACGCCCGCGCCGACCGGATCGGGCGGATGCAGGCGGCCGACAAGGGCACGCTCTTCCTCGACGAGATCGGCAACATGCCGCTCCACCTCCAGCCCAAGTTGCTGACCGCGCTCGAGCAGCGCCAGGTCGTCCCGGTCGGCGCCAACAAGCCGGTCAGGATCGACGTCCGCGTCATCGCCGCGACCAACTGCCCGTCCGACCAGCTCTCCGACGAAAGCCGCTTCCGCCAGGACCTGCTGTTCCGCCTCAACACGGTCGAGATCGACCTGCCGCCGTTGCGCGAGCGCCGCGAGGACATCCTCGCGCTGGCCGACCATTTCATCGCCCTCTACGCCAAAAAATACGGCAAGCCCGCGCGCGACCTGCCGCCGGACGTCGCCCGCGCGCTCACCGCCTACGATTGGCCGGGCAACGTCCGCGCGCTCCGCCATGCCTGCGAGCGCGCCGTCATCCTCGCCGACGGCGACTCCTTCACCGAGGCCGACTTCTCGCTGTCGCGCTCGTCGTCGGCGGTCCGCGCCAGCGCTCCGGCCCCGGCCGCGCCGGTCCGCGCCGACCTCAATCTCGAGCGCGCCGAGAAGCAGATGGTCGAGGAAGCGCTGCAGAAGCACAGCTACAACATCTCGCTCGCCGCCGCCGAACTCGGCCTCACCCGCGCCTCGCTCTACCGGCGAATGGAAAAGCATGGCCTGTGAGATGACGAGTCGGATCGCACCGCACAAAGCCCCTCCCCTTGATGGGGAGGGGTTGGGGTGGGGTGGAGTCTCCGGAAACGCGCTGCCCTTCATTGACGCCACCCCCACCCAACCCTCCCCCATCGAGGGGGAGGGCTAGCGCATGCGCTTCGGCAACCGCTTTCTCTTGGGCCTCGCCTGGCGCCTCGGCCTGCTGGTCGTCGTCGCCTTCGGTTTCGTCGCCGCATTGAGCCGGCCCGATCTCGGCGCCGCGCGGATCGTCGCAGGCCTCCTCGTCGTCGGCGCCGCCGCCTTGCTCTGGCGCCACGTCCAGCGCACCAACATGGAGCTCTCCCGCTTCATCGACGCGGTCAAGTTCGGCGATTTCTCGCAGGGTTTCTCGCATCGCGGCCAGGGCAGCGGCTTCGCCGAATTGAGCGCCGTGCTCGACGACGCGATCAGGCGGATGCGCGACGAGCGCCACAAGCTGATCGACGCCAACCGCTTCTACGAGGCCGTGCTCGACGACGCGCCGACCGCCCTCCTCACCATCGAGGCCGACGGCAAGGTCGAGCTCGCCAACAAGGCCGCGCGCCGACTGCTGATGCGCCACCAGGGCGTCCGCGTGGAGGACTTCCGCGAATATGGCGACGCCTTCGCCAAGGCCTTGGAGGGCGGCGCCGTGGGCCGGCCCCGGCTGGTGCCGCTGCTCAGCGACGGCGTGCCGCAGACCATGCTGGTCAGCGCCGCGATCGTCCACCGGCTCGGCGGCCTGGTCCGAGTCGTCGCCGTGCAGCCGATCCAGGGCGAATTGAACGCGATCGAGATCGCCGCCCAGTCGGACCTGATCCGCGTCCTCACCCACGAGATCATGAACTCGATGACCCCGGTCACCTCGCTCGCCAACAGCGCCGTCGATCTGATGCGCGAGGTCGACAAGGGCGCCGACCCCGCCCTCGCCGACGCGCGGACCGCGGTCGAGACGCTCGCCCGGCGCGCCGACGGGGTCATGCATTTCGTCGAATCCTACCGCCAGATCAGCCGCGCGCCCGAGATCCGCCGCCGCGCCATCGACGCCGCCGCCTGGGGCCGCGAGCTGGAGAGCCTGTTCCGCGCCAGCGACCGCGCCGTCGGCATCGGCTTCACCCTCGACGCCGACGCGACGCTGACGCTCGAGGCCGACCCCGATCTGATGAGCCAGGTGCTGATCAACCTGATCCGCAACGCCGCCCAGGCGGCACGCGCCCATCATCAAACGCCCGGGCGCGGCCCTGCCGGGGAGCCGCATGTCTGGCTGTCGCTCGCCCGCACCCGCTCGGGCCGCGCCCAGATCGAGGTGGCGGACAACGGCCCCGGCGTCCCCGACGGCCTCAGGCAGGACATCTTCCTGCCCTTCTTCACCACCAAGAGCGACGGCACCGGCGTCGGCCTCAGCCTCGCCCGCCAGGTCGTCCTCGCCCACCGGGGCTCGATCGACGTCGGCACGAGCGAGGCCGGCGGCGCGCTGTTCCGGATCGTGATCTGACGGCACATGAAAAGGGGACAGTCCCCTCGGGGACTGTCCCCGGCTGCGTCAGGTAGTCAGCCGCTTCGCGACCCGTTCGGTCTGGCCGCGTATGTCGGGGACGGCGACGCTTTCCCAGAAAAAGCCGCGGGTCACCGGGCCGATCACCGAGAGAAAATTGCTCGGCCGCCCGTCGGCGCCGATGGCGCGGCACGCCTCGTCGACGTCGATGCCGATGGCGAGCGGATCCGGGCGGATCCGGCCCGCCGCCAGCAGCGCGGTCAACAACGGATCGCCGGCGCGGACGATGTCCAGCTCGGGCCCGGTGCAGTTGACGATTCGCGCCACCCGCAGCGTCTCGACCGCGTCGCTGCCGCGGGCGCGGAACGTGACCACCGCCTGGCCGTCCGCGGGCTCGGCCGAAACCAGCTTGCCCGCCGCGACCGCGAGCCGCGCCTCGGCCTGCATGGCGTCGATCCGCGCTCCGACCGCGGGTGCGACCCGGTGGCGGTGGACGTCCCACCAGGGGCGCAGGTGGCGGAGGAAGCGGCGCCGCTCGGCGAGGCTCGCCTGCGCCCAGAGCCGCTGCGTCACCGGCCGCAACTCGTGGACCGCATGGTGCCAGCCGACCTCGCCCGAGCGGGCGCGCACCCGCCGCAGCATCGCCGCGCAATGGCTGGGCAGCGCCGCCTCGGGCGGCGTCGCCACCGGCTCGGTCAGCCCGTGCGTGCGCGGCGCGAGGCCGCGGCGCGACAGCGCCACGATCCGGCCCCGAAAGCCGGTGGCGTCGAGCGTCAGCGCAACGTCGACGGCGGTGAGCCCGGTGCCGAGCAGCAGCATCACGTCGCCGGCGCCGAGCCCCTCGGTCAGACCTGCCGCCCAGGGATCGTCGGCCCAGAGCGCGCCCAGCGCGGCCGGCACGATGCCGCGCGGCGTCGCCGGGGTGAAATTGCCGGGGGCGAGGATCACGGCGTCGGCGGCGACGGTCGCGCCGTCGGAGAGTTGGACTCCCAACTGGTCGATCCCGACCGCCTCGCCGCGCACGATCTCGACCCGGTCGCCGGCGCCCGCGAGCAGCTCGGCCAGATAGTCGCCGTAGAGCATGCGCGGCGCGAAATCCTCCTCGCCGCCGCCGCCGCGCGCCGCGAACCAGCGCACGAAATGGCCGGGATCGTCGCCAAAGGCGCTCATTCGCCGCGCGGGCACGTTGAGCAGATGCTCGGGCCGTCCGGTCGAATAAGCGACGCCGCGCCCCGGCGCCCGCGCCCGCTCGATCAGGGTGACGCACTCCGCGCCGGCGCGGATCAGGTGCAGCGCCTGCAAGGTCCCCGACGCGCCCGCGCCGATCACCGCGGCGCGAAGCCCGCTCACGCCGGCTCGGTCTCGTCGACCTCGACCTTGTCGGCGAGGCTGAGGCCGTCGAGGATGCGCGCCGTCTCGTCGCGCACCATCAGCATCGCCCGATGGAGGCGGCATTTGTCCTCGCTGATGCAGTTCCTGCACTGCTCGTAGGCGAGCCGGCTGGCGCAGGGGAGGAGGCCCAATGAGCCGCGGGTCAGCCGGACGATCTCGCCATAGCTGATCTCGGCGGGCGGCCGCGCCAGCCAATAGCCGCCCTCGCGGCCGCGCATCGTCTCGACCAGGCCGGCGCGCCGCATCTGCGACAGGATCACGGTCAGGAACTTGCCCGGCAGGTTCTGCGCCTGGGCGATCTCGCCGAGCTGGACCGGCCCGTCCCCATAACGATCGGCGAGATGGAGGAGCGCCCGGATTGTATACCGCGTTCGTTGAGAAAGCATGGCGGCCCAATGGACCGCTGGAGCCAGCTTGGCAACGGCTGAGAGAAACTTGGCGGCCGCGAATGGCAAACCTCTTGCGCGGCTTGCCTTATGAGCGAACAACTGTATACAGTATGCAATATGGCCGAAGCGAAACTGCGCGAACGTGACAATCTGAGCGGCGCCCTCCTGCTGTCGCTGCGCAATATGATCGTCGACGGGAGCTTGCCGGCCGGCGAACGCATCAACGAGGTGCATCTCGCCGAGCAGCTCGGGGTCAGCCGGACCCCGCTGCGCGAGGCCCTTGCCAAGCTCTACCGCGAGGGGGCGCTGACCAGTCTGCCTCGGATCGGCTGGTTCGTCCTCCCCCTGACGCTGGAAGAGTTCGAGCAGGTCTATGCGCTCCGCCCGCTGCTGGACCCGGAGGCGCTGCGGCTCGCCGGCCTGCCGCCGCCGGAGCGGCTGACGCGGCTGCGGCGGCTGAACGCGCGGCTCCGGACGGCGCCCCCCGCAGATACCGCGATAGCTCTCGACGACGAATGGCATCTTCTGCTGATCGACGCCTGTCCGAACCGGGTGTTGATCGACATGATCAAGGACATCATCCGCCGCACCCGCCGTTACGAGCTCGCGCTGATGCGCGAAGGCCGTCACGTTGCCGCCGCGACCGCCGAACATGAGGCCGTCATGGACGCGCTCGCGGAAGGCGAGCTCGACACCGCCTGCGCGCTGCTGCGCAAGAATCTCACCACCGGCTTCGCGCCGATCGCCGCCTGGCTGCGGGAGAGGGAGGGACGATGAAGAAGGTCCTGGCGCTGATGGTCGTCCTGCTGGTGGGGCTCCAGCCTGCACCTGCGCAGGAGAGCGACTCCGCCCGCGAGCTGCTCGGCCTGTGGGCGGCCGAGCTGCATTTCGGACCGGCGTTGCGCGGCGAGCTGACGCTGACCCGCGGTGCCGGCGGCTGGACGGCGCGGATCATGGACGCGGAGCGTCGCTTCGCCGCGGCCGGCGGCGAAATCCGCTTCACCCTCCCCGACGGCCGAGGCGGCTTCCGCGGCCGTCTTTCGAGCGACGGACGGCGGATCGAAGGCTTCTGGCTGCAGCCGTCCGGCGAAACCGAGGACCGTCGCGATCCGGGCGGCTCCGGTCAGCCTTTCGCCACGCCGCTCCGCCTCGCGCGCGGCTCAGGCGGAGTCTGGCGAGGCACCGTCGTGCCACTCGACGATCGCTTCACGCTCTACCTCAGCATCTTCCGGGACCAGGATGGTGTGCTCACTGCCGCGTTCCGCAATCCGGAGCTCAATTCGAACGGCGGCGCCTCCCGTTTCCAGGTCAGCCGGAACGGGGAGGCGCTGCGCTTCAATCTCCGCTACGAGGGCGGGGAGATCAATCATGACGCGACCTTCCTCCGTGGACCCGACCGGATCCGGATCCAGTGGCGCGATCTTCAGCGGCCGATCGAGCTGGCACGTCGTGACCCGGCCGAGGCGGCCGGCTTCCTTCCGCGTCCGCCAGACGCTCCCGCTTATGTCTATCGGCGCCCGCCGGAGACCGGCGACGGCTGGCGGACGGCCGCCGCCGGCACCTTGGGGATCGACGAGGCCCTGCTCACCCAGGCCGTGCGCGGCATCGCCGAATCCGACCCCACGACACGCCCCCCGACGCTGATCCACTCGATGCTGGTCGCCTATCGCGGCCGGCTGGTGCTCGAGGAATATTTCTTCGGCCACGACCGCGAGACGCCGCACGACACGCGCTCCGCGGGCAAGACCTTCGCGGCAGTCATGCTCGGCGCGGCGATGATGGAGGGCGCCGAGCTGTCGCCGGACACCCGCGTCTATCGGGCCATGGCCTCGCTCGGCCCCTTCGCCAACCCGGACCCGCGCAAGGAAGGGATTACGCTGGCCCATCTGATGACGCACAGTTCCGGCCTCGCCTGCAACGACAATGACGACGCTTCGCCCGGCAACGAGAACAGCATGCAGAGCCAGGAGGCGCAGCCGAACTGGTGGAAATATGCGCTCGATCTTCCGCAGGCCTTCGATCCGGGGAGCCGCTACGCTTATTGCTCGGCCAACACCAACCTGGTCGGCGGCGCGTTGACATCGGGCACGCGCACCTGGCTCCCCGAACTGTTCGAGCGGACGGTGGCGCGCCCGCTCCAATTCGGCCGCTGGCACTGGAACCTGATGCCGACCGGCGAGGGCTATCTCGGCGGCGGCGCGTTCCTCAGATCCCGCGACCTGCTCAAGATCGGCCAGGCCTGGCTGAACGGCGGCACCTGGAACGGGCGCCGGATCGTTTCCACCTCCTGGGTTGTCGAATCGACCCGGCCGCGCATGGAGATCAGCCCCGCGACCACGGGCTATGGCCAGGAGGAGTTCGGCAATTATTACGGCCGCGGCGTCGATGCTCTCACCTGGCATCCGGGCTCGCTGACGGTCGGCGAGCGGACGATCGCGACCTATGCCGCGACCGGCAATGGCGGCCAGGTTCTGCTGGTCGTTCCCGAATACGAGCTCGCCGTGGTCTTCACCGGCGGCAATTACACACAGGGCGGCGTCTGGACCCGCTGGGGCCAGCAGATCGTCGGCGACCGGATCATCCCCGCGATCCGGCGCTGAAGCTCAGGCGGCCGCGAGAGGGATGGCCGGCTCGGCCTCGACCATCGTCTCGGCGTGCGCGCGCGGCTCCGGTGGAGCCTCGCCGTCGGCGGCGTAGGATTTGAGCGCTGCGTCGAGCGCCTGCCGTGCCTCGGCCAGCGCCTCCTCGTCGTCGCGGCCCAGAGCGGTCACGCCGGGAAGGTCGGGGAAGCTGGCGATGACCAGCCCGTCATAGCGGGTCACGAGCTGCACGGCATAGCTGACCATAAGGCGCCTCCTCGGGCCGCCTTCCCGAAAAGCGGCGGGCGGCCAGGGCGGAATGTTGAATCGCGCCGCGGCGGAGTCAATGACAGTTCGCGCCGCAACGGACCGCCGCGCGGCGGCATGGCGCGCGCCGCCTTCGCTTCGGCGCATTCGAAGGCGCGCCGCCTGAACGCGGGCTGACGAAGGCATTCAGCCAAGGCTCAATCGAATCAACGCATTAGCACATCCAAGCCCGGACGGCGCTGCGCGCCCCGGGCTTCACTCCATAAAGGAATCCCTCGTGTCGCGTATCGAGGGAGGGGCCGGCGTTCCGCGAGGAATGCCGGCCCCACTTTTTCGATCCTGGGACAAGCTCCCATGCTCGTCCGCGAGGCCGTCGCCCAGCCAAGATACTCGAAACGCTAAATTTTGCCGCTTGAAATTAATGGCAAGCGCCATACCCTCGTTTTCAGCGAATCGATAACTAGCCGAAATAAATGCCAAGCTTCGGTGAAATATTAAGGGGGTCAGAGATGAATGAACAGGTGATTATCGTAACAGGGCGTAGGAAGGTTGCAAATGATGGAACACCCGTGGCTGGCTGGCTATTTCAAGCCGCGCGCAACGGGTCCGGCAGCGGAAGCGGCAATCAGTCCGGTTCGGGAAACACGGTATTCCATAATGAAGAAGAGCTGATGGAAGCCATCAGCGAGATGCGGCCGGGCGACCATATCATCCTAAGGCTGGAGGGGATGCCCCCCGTCGTCATAGACGGATCTCTCGCTAATGGCTTTTTCGCGAGCGCCTTCAATCAGATGGTCGGGCTTTTAGCGGCGGTGGGCGATGGGAGGTTGCAGGCGGCACTTCCAAGTATCAACCCGAATTTCCGACCTCATGTTGAGGACTTAATCAACGATTTCAGAGAGGCGCTCCAAGAGGGTAAGTTTATAAGAATATCGAATACTAATGACCTCGCTGCGGCTGCACGTCAGTTTAATCCTGACTATAACATAACGGAGGACGACACGGGGTTTACTTGGGGTGCGCCGATAAACGATACTTCCAATCTCGATGGTGATCCTTCGACAGGGCAATATCATCAGATATATTTTGACATGCGACGGATTGTGCAGCTTGAGAGCAATTCTCCCACCGTTCATGGGTACCAAAGAAGCTATGAAAGCTTTCAGATTCAGCTATATCATGAACTCTTCCATATTGTGGAGGGCGATATAGGCGCCATCGAAGAAATTCAGCGACTGGGATCGACTGTTGCTAATCACGATTACCCTTTTGATCGAGCAGCGGCGGCGCTTTATAATCAAGTCCGACGAATGGAATTCGATCTGACTATAACCGGAGAAGCGCCGACATTCCAACTTCACTTAGGAACGTCCGGAAGCGACACGCTTTCCGTCAATCTAGGAGGCGACGGCGCGGCCTCGATCGATCTCGGACCGGGCAATGACACTGTCTATGTGCCCTTTAGTCAAAGCCTCGTCGATACCGGGGGCGGGGACGATACGCTTATTATCCAGAACGGCCTCGGCCGAATCATGTGGATGGACGAGAGTGGAAGTGACATCCTTCAAATCGCCGGAGCCTCCTCCCTGGCTGATCTCGCGATCGAGCGCTTTGGAGATTGGACCTATATAGCGTTGAAGGGCGCGGCAGATGCAAACAAATCTGCCTCCGAGCTGCCGAACGTCGTCATGTTCGACGATGCGCACGGCCCGGAAACCGTACTGGTCGGCGGGCAATCCTATTCAATAGCCTACGTCAATAGTTTGGCCAACTCCAAGCCGGATTTCTACGGCCAAGAGTTGATTTCCTTTCAGGCGCCCTTTCATGGCGGCTTAATCACCACTCTGATCGGCGTGGATTTCGACGCGGACGCGGTCACCTATTCGGTGGTCAACGTCGCAGGCATCGGCAGTGGCTCCTCTTGGTGGTTCAGCGGCTCAAATCTTTACACGTCGACCCACTACAACATTCCGGACAACAGACTGTCGACGGTCACCGTCCGCATCTCCGACGGTCAGCTCTACCAGGATTACGATGTGGTCGTGCAGTGGACGCCCGATCCCTATGGCGATGATCCGCCTTACAGGGAGCTACGCGATCTCGGCGGCGGTAATCCAAAGTCCGTGTCCGCGCCGGACTTTGTGAAGGTAGGCCAATCAGCTTTTGGCTCTGACAACCAAGTTGTTCACAATCCTCTCAGCCAGGATCATTCAACATTGGCTGGGGCGGACAGTCAGTTTATCGTTGGGTGACGGGTGTATTGTGATGCGTATGACATTCGTTCTCGGCCTTTGTGCATTCGCTCTCCCCGCTTGCGCGGGGCAGGCCGATGTCCATGCCGAGCAAAGAGATGCGGCGCGCTCCCTCGCAGGGATCGTTCCGCCAACGACGATGTGGTTCGTAGGCACCTTCGGATGTCCCGACGGGCGCGAGGTTCGGACGCTGACCAGCCGGACGGCCATAGAGTTGCTTCTTCCGGACGGTCGCCGGCTCCAGCTGGGCAGGGAAGATGATCGAGCCTATTCCGATGGGGAAACCAGAGCCCGCTTTATTACGAATGGACTCGAATTGACGTTGGCCGGCGCGCCGCTCGTGCACTGTGAAGCACGGGAGTCGGATCTTAACAGAGAGTGGTAAAAACGCGAATGGCCAGGAAGATGCGATCCCTATCATGGTACTTGGCGGCGCTCCTCGCAGCGAATGCGTCGGTTGCCGCCGCCTGCTCTTGGGGCCGACCGCCGAATGAAGAGGCTACCCGGCGCCAAGTAGAGCGGGCAATCCAAGACAGCGATGTCATCGTTGAGGCCATCGTCGAACGGACCAACACGGAAGGAGACGGTGTTGCGGTGCTGCGCACCATCCGATTATGGCGGGGGCCGAGAGAGAGGTTCTTCCGGGTTTACGCCCTCTCGAGTTGCAGCGGAGGCTTCATGTCCGCGGACGCTGGCAAGCGTGTTCTGGTGGCGCTCTGGGGTGGTCCCAGCGACTATAATTTTTCCATTATCCGCCAGCCCAGGCGCTTCGATCAGCTGCTCCGTCGCGAGTTGCGCCGGATGACGCCCTACACGGTTTCAGAAAGGTAGCATCCCTTGCACTCGATCGCCCGCTCCCCGGCAGCGCCGCTTCGGCTCTTCGTCCTGGGGCTCGCCCTCTGCGCCTCCGCCGGGCCGGCGGATGCGCGGACCCGCCGCGGCGATTCGTCGCGGGTGCTGGAAAGGATGTTCCCAACCGCGACCATCTCGATTGACGGGACTTACAAATGCCCTGGGCCGATGGAAGTGAGGACTTCCAAGAGTCGCAGGATGACCGAGGTGCTGCTGCCGGATGGCCGCCGCCTCCAGCTGCGGGCGAGGGGACGGGACAGATATTCGGATCGCCGGAACAGCGTTCGTTTCCTTGATCGCGGCGTGGAGTTGACCTTGGCCGGCGCGGCCACCGTCCGCTGCGAATCGCGGCCATCGGACCCCAGGCGCGTCTGGTAAGCACCGATCTACCCGCCTTGATCCCCGCTCAGCCGCGCCACGCCATCACAAGCTGCGGAGCCGGCGCCGTAGCCGTAGGATGAGATCACGAAAGCGTGGAGGCGTGGCATCACCATCTTCCCTCCTTCGATCCTCGAAATTTCGCTTCGTCGCACCCATATATTTGCGACGAAACGAGTCTTGCGGATGATTTACCATATTGCGTTCGATTCCAGATGAGGCACAATGGCTAGTGGCGCTCAAACGGGGGAGCCGCTAGAGGTTGTGGCGCCGCACCGGCAGGCCGTGGGCCGCCGGGCGAGAACGCCTTGCCTCTGTGGATATCGGGGACAAGCCGAAAACAGTCCACCGATCCCCCGGCGAATCGCCTAAGGGTGGGCCGAAGACTCACTGGAACGTTTTGTGAACGAGGGGTATTGAGATGGACCTGTCCGGCAGCAGCCAAGTGAGTCATGAGGACGTGGCCACGAGCGTCACCGAAGCGCCGAAGAAGGCGAAAGCGCCCCGCAAGGAGGCCGGCGAATCGCGCGCGGCCGAGCCGCGGACGTTCGACGTCGCGATCGACCGCGCCCGGGATTCGCTGCTCACCGATTTCGGCAAGGACACGCTCCAGGACCGTTATCTGCTGCCCGGCGAATCCTATCAGGATTTGTTCGTCCGCGTCGCCTCGGCTTATGCCGACGACGAAGCGCATGCGCAGCGGCTCTACGATTATATCTCGAAGCTCTGGTTCATGCCGGCGACGCCGGTCCTTTCCAACGGCGGCACCGGCCGCGGCCTGCCCATCTCCTGCTATCTCAACTCCGTCTCCGACAGCCTCGAGGGCATCGTCGGCACCTGGAACGAGAATGTCTGGCTGGCCGCGCGCGGCGGCGGCATCGGCACCTATTGGGGCAATGTCCGCGGCATCGGCGAGGCGGTCGGCCTCAACGGCAAGACCAGCGGCATCATCCCCTTCGTCCGGGTGATGGACAGCCTGACGCTGGCGATCAGCCAGGGCTCGCTGCGCCGCGGCTCGGCCGCCTGCTATCTCGATATCTCGCATCCCGAGATCGAGGAGTTCCTCGAGATCCGCAAGCCCTCGGGCGACTTCAACCGCAAGGCGCTGAACCTCCATCACGGCGTGCTCGTCACCGACGCCTTCATGGAAGCGGTGCGCGACGGCGCCGAATGGACGCTGCAAAGCCCCAAGGACGGCTCCGAGCGCGGCACCGTCGACGCCCGCGCTTTGTTCCAGAAGCTGGTCGAGACCAGGCTGGCGACCGGCGAGCCCTACATCATCTTCATCGACCAGGTGAACCGGTCGATGCCCAAGCATCACCGCGACCTCGGCCTCAAGGTCACCACCTCGAACCTGTGCAGCGAGATCACGCTGCCGACCGGCACCGACCATCTCGGCGCGCAGCGGACCGCGGTCTGCTGCCTCTCCAGCCTCAACCTCGAGACCTGGGACGAGTGGAACGGCGACAGGATGTTCATCGAGGACGTGATGCGCTTCCTCGACAACGTGCTGACCGATTATATCGACCGCGCCCCCGACGAGATGGCCCGCGCCCGTTACAGCGCCGAGCGCGAGCGTTCGGTCGGCCTCGGCGTGATGGGCTTCCACTCGTTCCTGCAGGCGCGGTCCATTCCCTTCGAAGGGGCGATGGCCAAGTCGTGGAACATGAAGATCTTCAAGCATATCCACGCCCAGGTGAGCGAGGCCTCGCTGATGCTCGCCAACGAGCGCGGTCCCTGCCCCGACGCCGCCGACATGGGGGTGATGGAGCGCTTCTCCTGCAAGATGGCGATCGCGCCGACCGCCTCGATCTCGATCATCGCCGGCGGCACCTCGGCCTGCATCGAGCCGATCCCGGCCAACATCTACACCCACAAGACGCTGTCGGGCTCCTGGTCGATCAAGAACCCGCATCTCGAGCGGCTCCTCGTCGAGAAGTCCAAGAATTCGGAAGGGATCTGGTCGACCATCCTCGAGCGCGGCGGCTCGGTCCAGCATCTCGATTTCCTCACTCCCGAGGAAAAGGACGTGTTCAAGACCAGCTTCGAGATCGACCAGCGCTGGCTGATCGAATTGGCCGCCGACCGCACGCCCTATATCGACCAGGCGACCAGCTTGAACCTGTTCATCCCGGCCGACGTCGACAAATGGGACCTGCTGATGCTTCACTACCGGGCCTGGGAGCTCGGCATCAAATCGCTTTATTACCTGCGCTCCAAGTCGGTGCAGCGCGCCGGCTTCGCCGGCGGCGTCGAGGCCGACAACACGCCCGACCTCAAGCAGATCGAGCTGGAGAGCACCGACTATGACGAGTGTCTGGCGTGCCAGTAAGGCTTGCCCTGCTCGGCTTCGTCGTCTCGGCCGCCGGCCTGGCCGAGGGGAGGGCGCGATGAGCCGGCCGGATCCGGTCAGGACGGCCGGCGCCGGAATCATGCTGGCCGGCGTCGGCCTCGGCTTCGCGCGGGGCGGTTGGGCCGGCATGCGGGACCGCCGTCCCGCCGCGGCCGCCCCGCCCGCCGGCGCTCCCTCGCTCCCCATTCGGCTGCTCTCCGGGGCGCTGGTCCTGTTCGGCGCCTTCGCCTTCGTCTGCGGCCTGCTGCTGCTTCTCTCGCTGTTGATCTCGGAGTAAATCCAATGCCCCTTCTCGAAGCCCGCGCCCAGTACAAGCCGTTCGAATATCCCTGGGCCTATGATTTCTGGAAGCGCCAGCAGCAGATCCACTGGATGCCCGAGGAGGTGCCGCTCGGCGAGGATTGCCGCGATTGGGCGCAGAAGCTGACCGGGCACGAGACCAATCTGCTCACCCAGATCTTCCGCTTCTTCACCCAGGCCGACATCGAGGTGCAGGATTGCTACCACGACAAATATGGCCGCGTGTTCAAGCCGGTCGAGATCAAGATGATGCTGACCGCCTTCTCCAACATGGAGACGGTGCACATCGCGGCCTATTCGCACCTCCTCGACACGATCGGCATGCCGGAGAGCGAATATGGCATGTTCCTCCAATATAAGGAGATGAAGGACAAGCACGATTATCTCGCCACCTTCGGAGTCGACACCGACGAGGATATCGCGAGGACGCTCGCCATGTTCGGCGGCTTCACCGAGGGGCTGCAGCTGTTCGCAAGCTTCGCGATGCTGATGAACTTCCCGCGCTTCAACAAGATGAAGGGGATGGGCCAGATCGTCAGCTGGTCGGTGCGCGACGAGAGCCTTCACTGCGAGGGCATCACCCGGCTGTTCCACGCCTTCGTCAAGGAGCGCGACTGCCTGACCAAGGCGGTCCGCGACGACATCATGGACGTCTGCCAGAAGACGGTGCGGCTCGAGGACGCCTTCATCGATTTGGCCTTCGAGCAGGGCCCGGTCCCCGGAATGACTCCCAAGGAGATCAAGAAATACATCCGCTACATCGCCGACTGGCGCCTCGGCCAGCTCGGCTTCCAGCCGATCTACATGATCGACGAGCATCCCTTGCCCTGGCTGGCGCCGCTCCTCAACGGCGTCGAGCACGCCAATTTCTTCGAGACCCGCGCCACCGAATATTCGAAGGCCGCGACGAGGGGCAATTGGGGCGAGGTCTGGGACAGCTTCGACAAGCGCCAGAACGCCAAGGCGGCGAACGACGGGAGCGGCTTGTCCGCCGAAGCTTCAGCGAAGGCGGAAGGCGAGGACATGTTCACCCGGGCCGGGGTGGCGGCGGAGTAAGTGCCAGGGTAGCTTAGAGGACTAGCTATGAATGCCCTAAGAAACCACTTCAAGGTCCATGGCGTCATTCACCTTTGGTGGATAATTGCAGTTTTACTGGCAGTAATTGCTGGGCTGATCGTCCGATCACCCGGCGGGGAATTGATGTACAATTATACGTCCTTCGCTGCGGCAATAGCCTCCATATTATTAGCAATGGTTGCCATTATATATGCCTTTATAGCGAATCAGTCATTCTCGGATACAATTGTATCTATGTCAAAAGCAGGCGAGGAAGTTGGCCAGCACGCATCAACTCTTCGGGAGCTAGCGACTGACTTTTTTCGGGGAATCGATAATCTATCTACGGCTGTCCAAAGTTTTCCAGATTCCGTCAAAACTGTATCTAGCGAGATTACCCAACGATTGGATCTGCTTGCTGAAAAACCACGAGTGACGGAGGGCGCTAAAACGCCTGCGACGGACTTAGCAGGGGATGTAAATATTGATTCCATAAGCATTCCTGTCGGATGCTCTATTGCTTTATACTGCATGGCAATGTCAAAAAAGCACAATAAAACTTTCAGCACAAAAGAGCTAGGAATAGATTCTGATTATATCACTGGCGCACTACTTGGATGCTTAAGCATCATTTCTGCTTCACAGGCGTTTGGCTCTCAAGTAAGTAGGGTCGGAACCAATTTCTTTACCCGAGACATGGGGCGACTGCCCATCGGGGATGTGCTTCGGATATTAGACCCTGAAAAGAGCGATCTTGTGAAGGGCCTTCGGGAAAGCATAGACCTCTATTTCTCTCTAGAGAGTGCAGCAACAGTGAATGATCCAACGCCTGATGCTTCTAAGTCGGAGGCGGCGCCTGTGGCCACGACGGCAGAGAGCCCGACAGAATAGGCACCAAGCCATAAGGTGACGCCGGTTCCAAGTGAGGGAAAGGGACATACACCTTTGTGTCCCCTTTCCAGAACGGCCTCGGCGCGCAGATCGATCGCGCCTCCCCTTCCGCGGCAGACTTCCCGTCATCCGTCCGCCGCGCTAGCTTCTCGCCATGCTCCTGAGCATCCGCCACACCCTGATCGCCCTGATCGGCATCTTCTGGCTCGTGCTTTCCTTCCTGGTCCTGCCTCGCTCCCTTTCCAGGTTCGAGGGGTTCACCTGGATCGCCGCGATGTTCTTCGTGATGATCGTGGTCGACCGCTTCTACCTCGCCTTCGTCCGGCGCCGGCACGGGGTCGATCCGATGACTCTTCACTGGTGGGAGCTTCGCAACCGCAACGGCGCCTTCTTCTGCGCCGCCTGCCAGAGCATCTTCCTGCTGCCGCCCGAAGATTTCAGCGACGAGGCTTGGGTCCATTGCGGCGATTGCGGCCACGCGGTCGCGCCTTATGGCGAGATGAAGGAGCTGATTCACGAATAAGCTCGCGGCCATGGGGCGCCGGCTGAGGTGAAAAAGCGAGCCCTAATTCCCTGCGCTGGCGAGCCTCCACCCATCCGCCTTAAGCACCGCCAGGCACCGATCGCCGTCGTCGAGCTCCCAGACCTGATAATCGGCCGCCAGCTCGATCTTCATCGCCAGCGCCGGCAGATCCGGCGCCGGCGTCCTCAGCATGCGCGTGATCGCCGCCAGGTGCGCGCAGCCGAGGTCGCCGAGGCGCTCCTCCCACCTCGAATAGTCGCGGAACGCCGCGCGCAGCGTCGCTCGCGCCGGCCTGTCCCGATCGCGACCGGGCGGCCAGCGGTCGCAGACCGCCTCGTAGGCGCGGTCGGCCGCCGCCATCTCTTGGGCGCGGAAGGCCTCCAATGCTGCCTTCGCCCGGCGCTCGCCGGCATAGGCCCGCTCCCACCGCCCACGGTCGGCCCGGCGCGCCGCCGTCGCGGCCGTGCAATCGCCAAGAACCGCAGGCGCGGCAAAGGCCGCGCCTAGCAACGCCCGGCGCGTCAGGTTATGCCTCCCGGCAGCCATGCCGAAGATCTCCTACTTCGTGGTCCCTTTTAGGGACCGCGAAGAGTCCGGTCAAGGGGGTAGTTCTGGAACGTTCCGTCCTCACGCCCGAACAGTCCCGGATGGCCCGGGCGGCGTTGATATGGTCGCTCGAGGATGCCGGCGCCGCCGCCGGCCTGAGCCGTCGCACCATCCTGCGTTTCGAAAACGATCATCGCGACATTAAGCCCGAGCTGATCGCCGCCCTGCGCCGCGCCTTCGAGGCGGCCGGCGTTCGCTTCATCCACGAAGGCGAGGATGCGGGCGGGGTGATCCCGCCGCCCTGATCGCCGCTGCCCTCCGGATCTGCTTCCGGCCGAAGCGGAATCGGTGTAATGTCGTCCCCGATACGGGCAGTTCATTGGGAGGAAATCCGATGACCGCTTATTATGTCAACAACAACGCGCAGAGCACCGGCGAGTATGAGGTGCATGTCGCGACCTGCAGCTTCTTTCCATCGGACCGCACCTATCTGGGCGACCATGATTCGTGCGGGCCGGCCGTGGCCAAAGCCGAGGAGACCCACTCTCCCGCCGACGGCTGCTACTTTTGCTGCAAGGCCTGCCACACGCGCTGATCGATCCCCGCTCGCTAGGGGCCTGACGCGGTCGTCGGTCAGGCTGTGGTCGAATAATCTCCGATTTGGCGCCGAAATGGATTGAATGCGATAAGCTGTTGGTTCCGCCGAAAAAAAGAGCATCCCTCGAGCGATGCGCCCGACCCGCCCCGAGCCCCGCCGCCCCACCCTCCCGCGCGTCCCGCCGATCCGGATCAGATCGTGGAACGGAACATGAACTTTTCTTTTCCGCGCGGCGCTTTTCCGGGATAAATGAGTCGCTCCTTTTTCGAATCGAAGGAGCAAGCGCGCATGTCCGACACCTACGAACCGCCCGACGGCGATCCCGCCGCTCGGCCTGCCGTCGCCCAAGACCCGCCCCCTCCCGAAGCCGCCAACCCGTCCGCCGACTTGTCCGCCGAAGCCTTGGCGGACGGGGAAGCCTCGGGGAAGGCGGAAGCCTTGCCGGAAGACGGCCCCTTTCCCTGGGACGCCGAGTCCGCGCCCGACGACCCGGACGCGCCCCGCGAGCGTCACGACGCCTTCACCGAAGCGAAAAAATGCGTCTACCTGCGCGCGCTGGTGAAGACCGGCTGCATCCTCGACGCCTGCCGCCTCACCGGCGTCAATCCACGCACCGTCTACCGTCACCAGGAGAACGATCCGGGCTTCTCCGACAATTGCCGGGTCGCGCTCAGGATCAGCGCCACGCCGGTCGAGATCACCGCCTGGCGGCGCGCGGTCGAGGGCGTCGAGCAGGAATTCGCCTGCGGCGGCCAGGTCCACGTCCGCCGCCGCTATTCCGACGGCCTGCTGCGCCTGCTCCTGCAAGGCTCGAACCCGAAGAAATACGGCCCCAATCCCGGCTTCAAGCGCAAGCAGCTGCTCAAGCAGGAGCGCAAGCAGATCGAGCGCGAGGTCCGCGCCGAACTCGAAGCGGGGCTGCGCCCGCGCACGCTCGACGACGTGCGGGAGTCGATCCTGCGCAAGATGGAGGCGATCGCGCGCCACCGCGAGCCGGAGAAGCTCGCCGCCGGCTGGACGAAGAGCGCCGAGGGCGACTGGATCCCGCCCGGCTATGCCTGGGTCGGCCTTCCCGAAGGCGGCGGCGAGCCCGGCGCGGAAGAGGCGGCGGACGGCACCCCCCGCGATTCCGTGTGACTCTCGTGCCATTCGTGACTTTCGTGCCAGTCATGCCGTTCGCCCGGCTGACACCGATGCCCGGCGCTGCTACCCTTCCGCCGCAAGGACGGGGCCATGGACCAGCCGACGCTCGACGGCGAGCGACGATATCTCGACGGGCTGCTCAACACCCGCTTCAACTTCTACGTCCTGCTGATGTCGGCGCTCGGCGCCGGCCTGATCGCCCAGCCGCACCTCGCGACCACCACCGCCAAATGCCTGCTCGCGCTCGGCTTTCTCGCGTCGCTCGCGCTGACCCTGATGATCCTGCGCACCGCCGCCTTGCTCCGGGTGGTGCTCGACATGATCGTCGGGATTCGCGGGCGCGACGGGACGGAGCGCGCGCGCGGGGAGAAGCTGCCCGATCCGTCTCCGGACGATCCCCCTTATCGGGTGGCGTTCCTCATGCTCGGCAGGTCGTGGGCCGTCACCGGGGTCAACGCGATAAGGGTGATAGAGTGCGCGGTCTGCCTGACCAGCCTCGCCCTGTTCGCGGCGGCCGCGCTGAGCCTCGCCGGCGCGTTCGATCCGCCGCCGGCGATGCCGGGCCAGGCCGGCTGACCGGCCCGGCCGCACGCCGCTCAGCCGTTGCCGGTCTCGCCGCCCTCCTGCCGGGCCATCTCCTCCATCTTCTTCCTGAGGCTCAACGGCCGCATGTCGGTCCACACTTCCTCGATCCAGGCGAGGACCTCGGGCTTGAGCCCGGTCTTGCCGGCGTCGTGCCAGCCGAGCGGCAGCTCGCGGTCGGCCGGCCAGATCGAATATTGCTCCTCGTCATTGACGACCGCCATGTAGATCGTGGTGTCTTCCTCTTCGTTCCACCCCATCGTCCCGGCCCTCTTTTGCCGCCGCGCTCTCCCCGGCCGCCCGGCGATAGCATATCGGCCTCAGCGCATCAGCCCCGCCGCCTTCAGCGCGTTCTCGATGGTAGCCTGGACCCCCTGGGCGGCCCTGGCCGGCCCCGCCGCGCGCGCGCTCGAGGGGCGCGGTGCGGGCACTCCGGCCGCGCCGGCCTTGCGCCGTTCCGCCACCGCCGGCGCGATTCCGAAGAAGGCGGCGATGCGGTCGGTCGAGCTCAGGCCCACGTCGAGCATATGCGCTCCGGCCTCGCCCGATTCGCCCTCGCCCGTGCCCGGATCGAGCGGGATGCCGTGGGCCATGCCGGTGATCGTGTATTGCTCAATCAGCGGCGTCCCGTCCGCGCCCGACCAGATTCGGCGCGGATAGCCGCCCGCCGCATCGATCCGGTCCGGCTTCGGATCGAGCCCGTGCAGGTGCGCCCATTGCAGCACGATCGCGTCGGCGTTGCTCGGCACCACAATATGGTCGGCGCTGCCCTGCCAGACCTGGATGCGCGGCCACGGCCCCTTGTGCGGCGAGGCGCGGCGGACCCTGGCGCCGAGCTCGGCGGCGTCGCCGCGCGCCCGCCCGCCCATGCAGTCGAACGCCTCGGCGGCGCCCGACGCGCAGCCATAAGCCACGCCGGCGATGATCGCGCCGCCGGCGAACAGCTCGGGATAGGTGGCGAGCATCGCCGCCGCCATCGCCCCGCCGGCCGACAGGCCGGTGACGAAGACCCGCTTCGGGTCGACGTCGTGCGCCTTCCTGATCGCCGCGATCATCGCGGCGATCGACGCCGCCTCGCCCATGCCGCGCTGGTTGTCGTTGCCCGAGAACCAGTTGAAGCAGAGCAGGGGATTGTTGGCGCGGTCCTGCTCGGGGAAGAGCAGGATGAAGCCGTGCTTGTCGGCGAGCCGCGACCAGCCCGAACCATGATCGTAGACCGCGGCATCCTGGGTGCAGCCGTGCAGCACGACGACCAAAGGCGCCGGGCCGGCCAGCCCGGCCGGGACGTAGAGGCGGCCGGCGAGATTGCCGGGGTTGTTCCGCAGCGGCGGAAGGTCGGCGAGCCGATCATGCACATTGCCCGCCGGCGCGAAAGCGCTGGCGCCCTTGCGGCTGCGGCGGATGCGGAGTCCCGGTCGTATCGCTGGCATGATCGCCTCCCCCTGCGCCCGCCGGAATGGCGGCGCGACAGGATAACCCATATAGGGCCGATTTGTTGCAGTGCAGCATTAAAGCGCGGGATTTTTCCGGCGCCTCGCGCGCGCCCACCCTCGGCAAAATTCGCGGCGAGTTCGTCCGCGCCGGCGACCGGCGCGGGGCGTGTGGCTGCTTCCGCCGACAGCGCCACCCGCCTTGGCCATTATCGGGTGGGGAAGCGAAGTATAGTTAACAGCCTGTTAAGGATATAAGTTGCTGGCACATAAGAGATATACTTAATGCAATTCGACGTCTTCTTATCAATTTCTCTAAGCCTCGCAGGTAAATCATTCTCAGCGGAACTTTTACCAATCTATGTTGTTTTTGACTTGCTTTCGGGCCGATCGGGCGGCGCGGAAGCGGAGAAGCGGAGAAGCGGAGGTAGAGGTCCATGCTGATGTCGAGGCGCGCCGCTGCCGGCATTCCCGCCAAGAAGCCGGTCAATCTGGACCGGCGCGGCAGCACCCGGATCCACACCGTGCTTCGAGTCGCCAGGGTGACGCGCGCGCACGATGTCGGGCTCTGGCGCATGAACAACATCTCCGACGAGGGAATGATGCTGCACAGCAACATCCGCGTCGCCGAGGGCGAGCGCCTGTCGATCGCCTTGTCGGACAGCATCGAGATCGAGGGCGAGGCGGTCTGGTGGGACGGCGCGCATTGCGGCGTCGCCTTCGACCGGCCGGTCGACTGCGCCGATCTGCTCGAGCGGCTGGTCGCCGAGCGGAAGGCGCCGCGTTACCGGCCGCCGCGTCTCCCGGTCCGCACCCGCGCCATCGCCCATTGCGAAAAGGGGCTGCACACGGTCCGGGTCACCAACCTCTCGTGCCACGGCGCCGGCTTCGCCCATGACGGCTGCTTCCGCGCCGGCATGGCAACCAAGCTCGCCTTCGAGACCGGCGACGAATATCGCGGCGTGGTCCGCTGGGAGAAGGAGGGCCGGGCCGGCCTGTTCCTGCTCGAGCCGATCCCCAGCGCCCGCCTGGAAAGCGCCGCCCACTTCTAGCCCGGTCGTCGCGGGGCCGCCGCCGCGCCGGTCATGCTCGGCGCGCTCCACTGCCGGCTCTGACGCGGGCCAGGGGAACTTAACCTCGACTAGCGCTTTGAGGCGCTGGACGCTGGGAGGTCTCCCGGCTTTCCGGGGCGCCTGGGCTTGGCCCGGGCGCTCCTGTCGTGACGCCAAACCAGGGGAACCCGAATGAAGATTCTGACTCACGCCGCAGCGGCCGCCGGCCTGCTTGCGCTCACCGCCTGCAGCGGCAATACGCAAGCCGAGAATGCCGCCGACAATGTCGAGGCGGTGGCCGAGAATGAGGCCGATATGCTCGAGGAGCAGGCAGACAACGCCACCAACGATGCGACCGAGGATAGACTGGAGAATCAGGCCGAGGCCGTGCGCGAAGAAGGCGAGAACAAGGCGGACGCGATCGAGGAGTCGAACGTCTCCGGGATGTGAGGGTCCGGCGGCTGTTCACCCGCGGGCGCCCTTGGCCGGGCGCCCGCTTTTTTATGCGCGGGCGCCGGTGGCCCTGGCTCGTTCAGCACCAAAGGCTCCCGCCGCCCCCTTCAGGTCCGTGCCAGGCCTTCCGCAGCCAGCATGTCCCCGAGCGAGCGGTCGCCCCAACGAGGGTCTGACGCCGGCGCAGAACTCCGCTATCCTGGCGTCCGCTCACCGACCGGAGGTTCGCCATGGCGCTTCATCAATATGAGAGCCGGGATACGGGCGTCGTCGCGCGGCCCACCGGCTTCGGCCGCTTCCAGGCCGAGATCGCGGTGCGCGGCGGCACCATCCTCGCCGACGAGCCGGTCGAGGCCGGCGGCGGCGGCACCGGGCCGACGCCCTATGAGCTGCTCTCCGCCGCGCTCGCCGCCTGCACTGCGATGACTCTGCGCCTCTATGCGGAGCGCAAGGGCTGGACGCTGCCGCCGTTCGCGGTCGAGGTCGCCCATTCCGTCCGGCCGGGGGAGGACGGGGCGCCGCCGCGCGACCATTTCGAGCGCCACATCGCCTTTGATATCGAGCTCGACGAGGCGCGGCGGATGAAGCTGCTCGAGATCGCCGACAAATGCCCGGTGCATCGCACGCTGATGCGCGGCTTCACCATCTCCACCAGGCTCGGCCGCCCGTCCGACCATCCGGCCGGCGAGCCGCCCGGCCGGCATGAGCGCGACATGGAGAGAGCCATGCCGGACTAGCGGTCATTCGGCCGCCAGCAGGCGCTCGGCGCCGCCGAGATCGACGCTGACCAGGCGGGAGACGCCCTTCTCGATCATGGTGACTCCGAATAGGCGGTGCATGCGGCTCATCGTCACCGCATTGTGGGTGACGATCAGGTAGCGGGTGTCGGTCTCGCCGGTCATCCGGTCCAGGAGGTCGCAGAAGCGTTCGATATTGGCGTCGTCGAGGGGGGCGTCAACTTCGTCGAGAACGCAGATCGGGGCGGGGTTGGTGAGGAACAAAGCGAAGATCAGGGCGATGGCGGTGAGCGCCTGCTCGCCGCCCGACAGCAGGGTGAGCGTCGCCAGGCGCTTGCCGGGGGGCTGGGCCATGATCTCGAGGCCGGCTTCGAGCGGGTCGTCCGATTCGACCAGCTCCAGATGGGCCTGGCCGCCCTCGAACAAGGTGGTGAACAGGCTCCGGAAATGGCGGTCGACGTCCTGGAAGGCGGCGAGGAGGCGGGCCCGGCCCTCGCGGTTGAGGCTGCCGATCGAGCCGCGCAGGCGGTGGATGGCGACGCCCAGCTCCTCGCGCTCGGCCTGGGAGGCCAGGCGGCTGTCCTCGAGCTCGTTCAATTCGCTCTCGGCGACGAGGTTGACCGGGCCGATCCGCTCGCGCTCCTGGGTCTGGCGCTCGAGCCGGCCCGACTCGAGCGAGACGTTGGCGATCGAGTCTTCCTTGAAGTCCGCCGTCTCGGGCAGGAGCGGCGGCGGGCATTCGAACTTCTCGCCCGAAATCCGCGCCATTTCCTCGCGGCGGGAGTCCTGCGCCTCGGCGCGGGCGGCGGCGCCGGCGCGGGCCTCGCGGGCGTCGGCCTGGGCTTCGCCGGCCTCGGCGAGCTTCGCTTCGGCGGCGCGCAGCGCCTCCTCGCCGGCGCGTTCGTGGGCGGCGGCGGCCAAAGCGGCCTCGGCGGCAGCGGTGGATTCCGAGCTCAGCGCCTCGATCCGGCGCTCGAAATCCTGCGGGGCTTCGGCGAGGCGGCGGGCTTCCTCCTCGGCTTCGGCGATTCGGCGGCCGAATTCGGCGTGGCGCTTGTCGGCCTCGGCGGCGCGGGCCTGCCAGTCGGGCCGCTCCTTCCCGGCCGCCTCGGCGCGCTGCTTGTCGGCGCTGACCGCGCGGGCATGAGTGGCGGCTTCGGCGCGGACCTCGGCGAGCGCCGCCTGGGCGCGCTCGGCCGAAGCGCGGAGCTCGGCGACCTGCGCTTCGGTGGCGTCCGCGTCTGGAAGGGCGGCGGCGACCTGCTCGGCCTCGGCCAGGGCGCGCTTCGCGTCGCCGAGGTCGGCGTCGATCAAAGCGGCGCGTTCGGCGAGGCCGGTGCGGCGGAGCTCCAGGCGCTCGATCTCGACGGCGGCGCTGTCCTCCGCGCGGCCGGCGTCGCGGATCGCGGCGCCGGCTTCCGCCTCGGCGCGGCGGCCGGCATCGGCGGCCTCGCGGGCGGATCGCATCGCGGAATGCGCTTCGGCGGCGGCGCGCTCGGCGGCCTCGAGCGCGGCGGCGGCGGCGGGGAGCGCGGTCTCGATCTCGGCGAGGCGGTTGACCCGGATCAGCCGCTCGGCGGCGGCGGCGCCCATGCCGGTGGCGACATAGCCGTCCCAGCGGCGCAGACGGCCGTCGCGGGTGACGAAGCGCTGGCCGACGGCGAGCGGAGCGCCGGAATCGGTCTCGGCGACCGCGATCTGGCGGAGTCGGCGGTGCAGCGCTGCCGGCGCTTCGACATGATCGGAAAGCGAGGATGTGCCGGTTGGGAGCGCGGGATCGCCCGGCAGCGGGTCGGCGCCGGCCCAGCGGCGCGGACCGTCGGTGAGGCTGGCGTCGAGATCCTCGCCCAAAGCGGCGGCGAGGGCGCGTTCGTAGCCGGGCTCGGCCTTGATATGGCTGATCGCGCGGTCGCCGCCCGAGGTCTCCACCGCCTTGATCAGCGCCTGCGCCTCGGATTGGAGCGCGGACAAGGCGGCACGGGCGGAGGCGGCCTCGCTTTCGGCGGCGTCGCGGGCGGCGGCGGCCTGCTGGCGCCCGGTCTCGGCGGCGGCGATCGCTTCGGCGGACCGGGCAAGGGCGGCTTCGGCCTGCTCGCGCCTGGCGCGGGCGGCCCGCAGGGTCTCGACGAGGTTCGAGTCGCCGCCGAGGCCGGACATCTGCTCGGCGATGCGCTGCGCTTCGGCTTCGGCGCGGGCCGATTTCTGGCGGGCGGCGTCGAGCGCGGCCTCGGCGACTCGGGCTTCGGCCTGCTCGGCGGCCTGGACGGCGCGGGCTTTGCCCAGCGCGGTCTCGGCGGCGCGGGCCTCGTCCTCGTGCTCGACGGTGCGGACGTTGATCGTGCCGCGGCGGCTCTCGGCGTCGGCGAGGCGGGCGGCGATGGCGGCGAGCTCCTCATCGAGCCGGGCGATGGCGGCGGCGGCGTCCTGGCGGAGCGATTCCTCGCGCATCCGGTCGGCGACAAGGGTGCGGCGGCGCTCGTCAAGCTCGGCGATGCGGCGGCGGACGCCGTCGCGCTCGGCGCGCAGGGCGGCGAGCTTGTGGCCGAGCTCGGAGGCGCGTTCGCGCGCCGCCTCCGCCGCCTTGCGCTTGTCGGCAAGGCCGGCCGCAGCCTGGCTCTGGCAGGCGGCGGCGGCGCGCTGCGCTTCGGCGGCGCGGCCGACCGCGGCTTCGGCGGCTTCGGCGTCCGTCCTGGCGGTCTCGGCCGCCCGCGCGGCTTCGCGCCAGCGGGCGAAGATGAGGCGGGCCTCGGCGATCCTGATCTGGTCGGTGAGCTTGCGGTAGCGCTCGGCGGCGCGCGCCTGGCGCCTCAGCGCGAGCGCTCGCAGCTCCATTTCGGCGAGTATCTCGTCGAGGCGGATGAGGTTCGCTTCGGTGGCGCGCAGCTTCTGCTCGGCATCCTTGCGGCGGACGTGGAGGCCCGCGATGCCGGCCGCCTCCTCGAGCATCAGCCGGCGCTCGGTCGGCTTGGCGGCGATCACCGCGCTGATCTTGCCCTGGCTGACCAAAGCCGGGCTGTGCGCGCCGGTCGCGGCGTCGGCGAACAGGAGGGCGACATCCTTCTGGCGCACGTCGCGGCCGTTGACGCGATAGGCCGAGCCCGCGCCGCGCTCGATGCGGCGGGTGATCTCGACCTCGCCCAGGGCGATCGCGGCATCGCCGCCGACGTCGCCGCTGCCGCGCTCGACCAGCATGCTGACCTCGGCGAAGTCGCGCGCGGGGCGGAGCGCGGTACCGGCGAAGATGACGTCGTCCATGCCGCCGCCGCGCATCGACTTGGGGCTGGATTCGCCCATCACCCAGCGGATCGCCTCGAGCACGTTCGATTTGCCGCAGCCGTTCGGGCCGACGATGCCGGTGAGGCCGTCCTCGACGCGCAGCTCGGCGGGCTCGACGAAGCTCTTGAAGCCGGAAAGTTTGAGCCGCCTTACCCGCACGTCAGTTTCCGGCCCCCAATCCTGTTCTACCGGTCGCGCAGCAGCGGCTCGAGCGCGGCCCAATCGTGGACGTTCGCGGCGAGCCGACCGTTGACGACGAAGCTCGGTGTGCTGTTGACCCCGAAATCGCGGCTCGCGGCCTGCTGCATCTCGGCGAGGCGGGTGAGGCCGGCCTGATCGGCGAGGCAGGCCCGCTGGACCGCTGGCGAGACGCCGTGGCGCGCGGCGATCGCGTCGAGCCCAAGCAGGGCGACGATGCGCTGCATGGCCGCGAGAGGCTGCATGCCGCGCAGCTCGGCGCGCTGGGCGTCGGTCAGCGCGTCGATCCGGCCCATCCATTGCGGCTGGCTGGCCAGCAAGGCGTGGTTGAGGTCGAAATAACGCGCCGGCGCCGCGCAGCGGCTGAGGAAGGCGGCGGCGAGGTCGTAGCCGTTGAGGATATAGTTGCGATATTCGAGGCTGACCCGGCCGCTGCGGACATGATCCCGGATCAGCCGCGGGCCGCCCTGGGCGGCGAAAGTGGCGCAATGCGGGCAGGTCAGCGAGAGGAACTCGATCACCTTCACGGGCGCATCGGGATTGCCCATGCGGAAACCGCCCTGGAGCGTGGCTTCGACCGTCTCCGTCCAGTCGCGTTGGGCGGGGGCGGTCCGGCGCTGGGCGACGCCGTCGGCGGCCGGCAGCGTCAATGCCGCGACGGCTGCCAAAGCGGCGAGGAGACCGCGCCTCACATCAGTTTCCGATCGCCGCACGGAGCTGCGGTTCGAGCATGGCCCAGTTGCTGGCCTGCTGCTGCTCGCCGTTGATGAAAAAGGTCGGCGTGGCGCTGACGCCTTCCTCCGTCGACGCGCGCTGGGTCCGCTCGGTCAGGCCCCGGATCGCCTGCTGGTCGGCGAGGCACTGGCTGAATCGCGCCTCGGGCATGCCGCGGCGGGCGAAGAAGGTGTCGAGGTCCATCGCCCTCGCGAGCGGCCCGATCTGCTGCTCCGGCGGCATCGCCCCCAGGGCCCGGCTCTCGGTTTCGTCGATTTCCATCAGAAACTCGGTTTGCTGCGCGAAGACCTGCTCGATCGTGCCGAAATAGGCGGCGGGCGGCTGGCAGCGCGAGAGCAGCGACAGAACCAGGTCCGGCCCGCCCAGCAGGAAGTTGCGGAACTCCCAGCTGACCTGGCCCGAGCGGACATAGGTGTCGCGCAGGCTCGCGCTCGCCTGGTCCGAGAAGGCCTTGCAGTGCGGGCAGGTCATCGAGGCATATTCGACGAGCTTCACGGGCGCGTCCGGATTGCCCATGCGGAAGCCGCCTTCGGGCGTCTGCGTCACCACCTCGGCCCAATTGCCTCCATTGGGCGCCGCGATCTGCTCGAGCGGCGCGGCCGTGTTGGCGGTCGCGTTGCCGTCGCCGCCGCCGCAGCCGGCAAGGAGAAGGCCGAGCGCGAGCGCGCCGGTGCTGAGCTGTGCTTTCATCTCTTTCTGTCTCCACCAATTCTGCCGACGACCGGGATCGTCGTCACCACCGGCGCGCCATCGCCGGAGGAAAGGCCGCGCGCAAGCGATTCCAGACAGGCGCGCAGCTCGGGATCGGCGACTTCGCGTAAAGATTCTCCCAATTCCGCGTTGATCGGGCGGAGCGAGGGCGGCGCCGGGCGGGACCTCGCTTTCGCCGCAACCATGCCTTGCCGGAAGGCCACCCGCTCGACCGCGGGATAGCCGAAGAAGCGGTTGACCCTCTCGACGATCGTCGGCGCGACATGCTGCAGCAGCGGCGCGTGCGCGCCTTCGACGACGAGGGTGAGGGTGCCATTGCTCTTCTTGCCGTGCGGGAAGCGGATCGATTCGGGCGAGGAGACGGCGGCGTAGCGGACGCCGACGATCTCGCGCCAACGGCTCACGATCGAGGACTGGACGAAGCCGAAGCGGCGGAAGGCGGCGCCGCCGGCCTGGGGCAGCAGATCCGAGACCGCGCGCGCCCGTTTCGACCGCGCCGGCTCCGCCGCCTGCTTTCCTCTGGTCCCGCCCGGTTTCGTCACTTTGCTTTTCACTCTCGGGCCGAGCATGGCATAGGCGCACCATGCCCGTCGATGCTCGGCAAGCTCTTTTGTGTTGGTATGTTGTGGATAAGCGCCGGCTGCCGTGGCGGGCCGAGGGCGGCGCGAGGCCCGACCCCTATCGCGTCTGGCTCTCCGAGGTGATGCTGCAGCAGACCAGTGTGGCGGCGGTGAAGCCTTATTTCGAGAAGTTCACCACGCGCTGGCCGAGCGTCGAGGCGCTGGCCGCGGCCGAGGACGGCGCGGTCATGGCCGCCTGGGCGGGGCTCGGCTATTATGCGCGGGCGCGCAACCTGCTGGCCTGCGCGCGGGCCGTGGCGGGCGGGCATGGCGGCAAATTCCCCGATGATGAGGCCGATCTGCGCAGGCTCCCCGGCATCGGCGCCTATACCGCCGCCGCCATCGCCGCGATCGCATTCGGCAGGCGCGCCGTCGTGGTCGACGGCAATGTCGAGCGGGTGATCGCGCGGCTGAACGCGATGCCGGAGCCGCTCCCCGCCGCCCGGTCGCGGATCAGGGCGCTCGCCGATGCGATGACCCCGGACGAAGGCGCCGGCGATTTCGCCCAGGCAATGATGGATCTGGGCGCCACCATCTGCACTCCGCGCAGCCCCGATTGCGGGCGCTGCCCGCTCAGCGCGCATTGCGCCGCGTTCCGCGAAGGCCGGCCCGAAGCCTATCCGGTGAAGGCGCCCAAAGCGGCGAAGCCGCGCCGCGAGGGAGTCGCTTACTGGCTCGAGCATGACGGCCATGTGCTGCTGGTGCGGCGGCCGGCGCGGGGCCTGCTCGGCGGCATGCTGGCGCTGCCGACCGAGGTCGCGCCGGCCGAGGCGGAGTGGGGGGAGGCGGGCGCGGTCGATCATGTCTTCACCCATTTCGCGCTGACCATGCGCCTAAGATGCGCCGAGACCGCGCGGCCGCCGGCGGGCATTTGGTGGCCGGTCGAGCGGATGGGGGAGGCCGGGTTGCCGACCTTGTTCGCCAAGCTCGCGGCGCGCGGGGCGGAATGGCGGCGGGCGGCATGACCGCGCCGGGCTTCACCGGAGCGGGGCTCGACCGGGCCGATCATCTCAGGCTCGACGCCGGGCGGATGGCCGAGATGATGGCCAATGGCGACGCGCGGCTGCTCAGGCTCGCCGAGCTCGATCCGGTGCTGGACAAGGAGGGGCGGCTCGCCTGGGCGCCGTTCGAGGGCGCGGCGGGCGAGCATCTGTTCCTCGGGCTCGACGGTGGCGCCCCGTTGTTCGCGCCCCTGGTGCGGACCGAAGCCTTGGGGCAGCGCGCGTGGAGCGTGTTCCGGCTGCTCGCCTTGATGAGCGCGAAGGACGCGGCCATCTGGGGCGCGGCGCGGAGCCTCAACGAATGGCACAACCGGCATCGTTTCTGCGGGATTTGCGGCACGGCGACCGCGGCCTTCCGCGCCGGCTGGGGCCGCAAATGCCCGGGCTGCGGCGCCGAACATTTTCCGCGCGTCGACCCGGTGGCGATCATGCTGGCCGAGCATCGGGGGCGGGTGCTGATCGCCCGCCAGCACCAATATCCTCACCGTCGCTATTCGGCGCTGGCCGGGTTCGTCGAACCGGGCGAATCGATCGAGGAAGCGGTGGCGCGCGAGCTGATGGAGGAAGCCGGCGTCGCGGTCGGCGACGTGCGCTACGTGGCAAGCCAGCCCTGGCCCTTTCCGGGCTCGCTCATGATCGCCTGCCTCGCGAAGGCGGAATCGGACGCGATCCGGCTCGACACGACGGAGCTGGAGGACGCGATCTGGGTGACTCGGGGCGAGGTCGAAGCGGCTCTGGCCGGCGAAAAGGACGCGCCGTTCCAGGCGCCGCCGCCTTTTGCCATTGCCAACACGCTGCTGACGCGCTGGATAGACGAAAATTCATGAGGAGGCTGGGATGAAGATCGCGTATAAGCTGGCGGGCGCGGCGGCGCTGATGGCGCTTTGCGGCTGCGTCGGCAGTCCGGCCGATCGGCGCGCGGTGCTGAACGTGACGATGACCGGGATCCAGGAGGTGCCGGGCCCGGGCGATGCGGACGGCAGCGGCACGGCCGAAGTGCGCGTCGAACCGGCCGAGGGACGGGTCTGCTGGAGCCTCTATGCGCGCGGCATCGACCCCGCCACCGCCGCCCACATCCACCGCGGCGCGGCGGGGAGCGCGGGACCGCCGGTGGTGACCTTGACCACGCCCGACGCCGCGGGACGAAGCGAGGGCTGCGCGACCGTCGATCCCGGCCTGGCGCGCGAGATCGCGGGGCGCGGCCACGATTTCTACCTGAACGTCCACACCCAGCCCCACCCGCCCGGGGCGATCCGCGGCCAGCTCAGGGGTCGGATGTCTAGGCCGGCCTCGGCCCGGGGGGCGGGCGGGTAGCGCGCGGCTTTCTCGGCTTCGCCTTCGGCTTGGCCGCCGCTTTGGGCTTGGCGGCGGCTTTCGGACGGGGCTCGGCGCGGGGCTCGGGCTGCGGGTCGTCCTTCTCGGCGGCTTTCTCGGCCTGGGCCTTGCGCAGGCCCTCCTCGAAGCCTTCGAGGAAGCGGCGGAAGCCGTCGACCGCGGCGGTTCGGAACGCCTCGGCGACCTTCGATCCTTCGACATTGATGCGCGTCTCGGTGCACATGCGATACTCCTTTCCTTCGCTTGCCTGGCCGTCGTCGGCGCCGCGGCTCGCCCGCCGGGCCCGCCCGGCGGCCGCCATCGCGGCGGTGGCGAAATCGCGGACGAACGGGTTCGCCGCCGCCTTGATCGCCTTCTTCGCTTTCTTGCGGACCTTCCTGGACAGCTTCACCGCCCCGATCTGCTTGGGAATTTTGACCATGATCCGTCCTCCTGTGTATTAATATAATAATACAGCAGGGAGGGTTCAAGCGCTCATTCGACGAGGATCAGCGCGCTCATGCCGCGCAGGCGATGGGTCAGGTTGGCGCTGCGGGCGCGGTAGCGGCCCGGCGCGGGGACGAGAGCGACGATACGCCGCTCGCCGGGGGCGAGGCGGAGGCTGCCGCCGTCGAGCCGCTCCCGGTCGCGGCCGCGGATCCTGGCGGCGCGGAAGAAAGCGGGCGCGCTGAAGCTCAAGGCGGCGCGGCCGTTGTTGACGAAACGGAGCTTGACCGGCCGGTTGGCGTCGAGCCGGATCACCCGCGGCTCATAGAGGAACGGGTGGAGGATGATGTCCGCCTCGGGCGCGGTCCGCCATTCGGGCTCGCGCTGCGCGGCGGCGGGCGCGGCAAGGAACAAGGCGGCGAGCGGAAGCAGCAGGCGCATGGGGATCCCTCCGAAGGGGCAACCCGCGGGACCCTATCACGTTCCGGTCAGAAGCGCAGCGGCTTCACCCGCTTGACGCCGGGAATCGCCTCCAGGGCCGCCGCCACGTCGGGCGCGATATGGCCGTCGACCGAGACCAGGGCGACCGCCTCGCCGCCGGCCTCGCGCCGGCCCAGATGGAAGGTGGCGATGTTGACTCCGGCTTCGCCCAAAGTGGTGCCGAGCCGGCCGATGAAGCCGGGCGCGTCCTCGTTGACGATATAGATCATCTCGCCGGCCAGATCGGCCTCGACGGCGATGCCGAACATGTCGACCAGGCGGGGCGCGGCATTGCCGAACAGGGTGCCGGCGACCGAGCGCGGGCCCTTGGGCGTGGTTACCGTCACGCGGACGAGGGTATGGTAGTCGCCTTCGCGGTCGTGGCGGACCTCGCGCAGGTCGAGGCCGCGCTCCCTCGCCAGGAAAGGCGCGTTCACCATGTTCACCGTGTCGGAATAGACCCGCATCAGGCCGGCGAGGACTGCGCCGGTGATCGGCTTCTGGCTCAGCTGGGCGGCGGCGCCCTCGACCTCGACCGAGACGCCGGTAATGTGGCGGCCCTCGACCTGGCCGACGAGGCTGCCGAGCTTGCCGGCGAGCTCCATATAGGGCCGGAGGCGCGGCGCCTCCTCGGCCGACAGCGAGGGCATGTTGAGCGCGTTGGTGACTCCGCCCCGAATCAGCAGGTCGGACATCTGCTCGGCGACCTGGATCGCGACATTGACCTGAGCCTCGGTGGTCGAGGCGCCGAGATGCGGCGTGGCGACGAGGCCGGGGGCGCCGAACAGGGGGTTGTCGGTGGCGGGCTCGAGGGCGAACACGTCGAGCGCGGCGCCGGCGACGTGGCCGCTGTCGAGCGCTTCCTTGAGCGCGGCTTCGTCGATCAGGCCGCCGCGGGCGCAATTGACGATGCGCACGCCGGCCTTGGTTTTGGCCAGGTTGTCGCGGCTCAGGATGTTGCGGGTCTGGTCGGTCAGCGGGGTGTGCAGGGTGATGAAGTCGGCGCGGGCAAGAAGCTGGCCGAGCTCGACCTTCTCGACTCCCAGCTCGACCGCGCGCTCGGGGGTGAGGAAGGGATCGTAGGCGATCACTTTCATGCGCAGGCCCAAGGCCCGGTCGGCGACGATCGAGCCGATATTGCCGCAGCCGATCAGGCCCAAGGTCTTGGAGGTCAGCTCGACGCCCATGAAGCGGTTCTTCTCCCACCGGCCGGCCTGGGTGGAAATGTCCGCGGCGGGAAGCTCGCGGGCGAGCGCGAACATCAGCGCCACCGCATGCTCGGCGGTGGTGATCGAATTGCCGAACGGCGTGTTCATCACGACGATTCCGCGCGCGGTGGCGGCGGGGATGTCGACATTGTCGACGCCGATGCCGGCGCGGCCGATCACCTGCAGCCTCGGGGCCGCGTCGAGCAACTCGGCAGTGACCCTGGTCGCCGAACGGATGGCGAGGCCGTCATAGCCGCCGACGATCGCCATCAGGTCGTCCCTGGAAAGGCCGGGTCTCTCGTCGACCTCGACGCCGTTGACGCGGAAGATCTCGGCGGCTTTCGGATCCATCGGGTCGGAAATCAGGACTTTGGGCATTTGTTACTCCCTTGGGAGTCATTCCGGCGAAAGCCGGAACCTATGAACACGAACGTTTGAAATCATTCTCAAAAGCATGTGTTCATGGGTCCCGGCTTTCGCCGGGATGACTATTGATTGGTCGCCTCGTGGAAGGCCCAGTCGAGCCAGGGGCCGAGCGCTTCGATGTCCGACGCCTCGACGGTCGCGCCGCACCAGATGCGGATGCCGGGCGGGGCGTCGCGATAGGAGGCGACGTCATAGGCCGCGCCTTCCAGCTCGAGCAGCGAATCCATCTCCTTCGCCAGCGCGCGCCGCGCTTCGTCGTCGAGGCCGGGAACGGCCGTGTCGGCGAATTTGAGACACACGCTGGTGTTGCTGCGGGTTGCGGGATCGGCCGCCAGATGCTCGATCCAGGGGGTGCGCTCGACCCATAAGGAGAGCGCGGCGGCGTTGGCGTCGGCGCGGGCGATCAGCTCGAACAGGCCGCCGTGCAGCTGCGTCCATTCCAGGGCCCAGATATAATCCTCGACCGCCAGCATCGACGGCGTGTTGATCGTCTCGCCCTTGAAGATGCCGTCGATCAGCTTGCCCCCCTTCGTAAGGCGGAAGATCTTCGGGAGCGGCCAGGCCGGGACGTAGGTCTCGAGCCGCTCGACGGCGCGGGGCGAGAGGATCAGCATACCGTGCCCGCCCTCCCCGCCCAGCACCTTCTGCCAGGAGAAGGTGACGGCATCGAGCTTGTCCCAGGGCAGGTCCACCGCGAACGCGGCCGAGGTGGCGTCGCAGATGGTGAGCCCGGCGCGGTCGTCCGCGATCCAGTCGCCGTTCGGGACGCGGACGCCCGAGGTGGTGCCGTTCCAGGTGAAGACGACGTCGCTGTCGGTGTCGACCGCCTCGAGATCGGGCAGCGCGCCATAATCCGCGCGGACCACATTGGCGTCGAGCTTCAGCTGCCTGACGACGTCGGTCACCCAGCCCTCGCCGAAGCTTTCCCAGGCAAGCAGGGTGACCGGCCGCGCGCCGAGCAGGTTCCAGAGCGCCGTCTCGACCGCGCCGGTGTCGGAGGCGGGGACGATTCCGATCCGGTGGCCGGCGGGGACGCGCAGCACGTGGCGGGTCGCTTCGATCGCATGGCTGAGCCGCGCCTTGCCGATCTTCGAGCGGTGCGAGCGGCCGAGCGAGCCGGTGGCCAGCTTCTCGGGGGACCAGCCCGGCGGCTTCGCGCAGGGGCCGGAAGAGAAAAAGGGCCGCGCGGGACGCGTGGCCGGCTTCGGGTAGGTCACTGTCTAACTCTCCTCGCAGAGAGCACGCGCCGCGTTGGGACGGCGTGGCCCATCGACGGGATTAGACGCGGATGCCGCCTGCCGCAACCCGCTCACGCTTCGACTCGGCGGCCATTGACCTTATCGCCCCGGTGACTCACGACCGTCGCGTGCGGTGGGGGATCGTCCTGGCGATGCTGGCCTTGAGCGCGTGCATCCCGCGCGGCGAGGAGCGGCGCGCCCGGCCGCGGGCGGAGACGCCGGCGCGGGCCGAGCGCAACAGCCCGGAAACGCTGCAATGCCATATCGACCTCGCCCGCGAGCGGATCGCGTTCCGGGCGCTGCCCGACCAGCGCTTTTCGGGCGGCTGCTCGGCCCTGGGGTCGGTGCAGCTCCTCGACATGGGCACGCCCGCCGCCAATTTGCGGGCGATGACCTGTCCGCTCGCCCGGCAGTTCGCGCGCTGGGTCCGCGAGTCCGTGCAGCCGGCGGCGGACCAGTGGTTCGGGAGCCGGGTAGAGCGGGTCGAGACGTTCGGCACCTATGCCTGCCGGCCGGTCAACAGCCAGTCGGGGGCGCGGTTGAGCGAACATGCTTTTGCCAATGCCGTGGACGTGTCGGGCTTCGCGCTCGCCGACGGCCGGCGGGTGACGGTGCGGGACGGGTGGAACGGCGAGGACGACAGGGTGCGGCGGTTCCTGCGGGCGGTCCATCAGGGTGGCTGCCGCAGGTTCAATATCGGCCTCAGCCCCGATTCCGATGCCTATCACTACAATCACATGCATTTCGACATGGGTCGCGGTCCTTATTGCCGGTAGCCGATGGGGACAGTTACTTTCGGCTGCCCGGTCAAACGCCGAGGCGTGGCAGCCGAAAGTAACTGTCCCCGTTTGTCCACCGGGATGACTAAGGGGAAAATCCGCTCTACATGCAGCCGATGACAGACCCCGTTCCCCCCAAGCGCGTCTTCCAGCCGGCCCGCGAAGAGGCCGAGACCGCGGCCCAGACGACGCAGAGCCCGCAGACGATCGATCCGGCTTACCGGCTCGCCTTCCAGGACATGGATTTCCTGCTTCGCGAGGACCTGCGGCCGGTCCGCTTCCAGCTCGAGCTGCTGAAGCCCGAATTGCTGCTCGACGAAGCGAACATCGCCTCGACCTTCGTCTTCTACGGCTCGGCGCGCATCCCCGAGGCCGACAAGGCCGACGCGCTGATCGCCGCGGCGTCGACCGACAGCCAGCGGCGCACCGCCGAGCGGCTCAAGGCCAACAGCAAATATTATGAGGTGTCGCGCCAGCTCGCCCGGCTCGCCAGCCGCGCCGACCCGGACGAAAAGGGGCAACGGCATTTCGTCGTCTGCTCGGGCGGCGGCCCCTCGATCATGGAGGCGGCGAACCGGGGCGCGGAGGACGAGGGCAAGGAGTCGATCGGGCTCAACATCGTGCTTCCGCACGAGCAATTGCCCAACCCCTATGTGACGCCGTCATTGAGCTTCCAGTTCCACTATTTCGCGCTCAGGAAGATGCACTTCCTGCTGCGCGCCCGCGCCGTGGCGGTGTTCCCGGGCGGGTTCGGCACGTTCGACGAGGCGTTCGAATTGCTGACCCTGATCCAGACCGGCAAGGTGAAGCCGATCCCGATCATCTTCTTCGGCCGCGAATTCTGGGAGCGCGTGATCGATTTCGAGGCGCTCGCCGAGGAGGGCGTGATCTCGCCCGACGACCTCAAGCTGTTCACCTATTGCGAGACCGCCGAGGAAGCGTGGGCCTGCGTCTGCCGGCATTATGACGGCAGCGGCGATCCCGGCTGCTGATGTTCTCGCTGTTCGGCCCGCGGCTGCCGATCGACCGGGACGAGCTCGACTTCCAGCTCGCAACCTTCAAATGGCTGACCGGCCAGTTCGGCGCGGTCGGCGAGACGATGCTGGTGCTGCCGACGCCCGAATTCTTCCCCTTGTCGGGGGCGCGGGGCGAAGCCGGAGTCCGCGAGCTTTTCGATCATGTCCGCGCCGCCGCCGGCATGAGCGACTGGCCGTGCGAGCTGCGCGCCGGCAAGCGCGACATTCCGACCGAAGCCGGCAACGCCCATCTGCTCCGCCACGAGGGCGCACCGGCGCCATGCGGAACGTTTCGTGTGGCGGAGGGAGTCGGCGGGCGCCACGGCGTCATCACCTACAATCCCGGCATGGAGCACGATCAGGGCGGGCTGGTCGCGACCTTCGCGCACGAGCTCGGCCATTATCTGATGGCGACTGCGGCGGGAACGCCGCCGGGCGGCTGGGATCTGCACGAGCTTCATACCGACCTTGCCGCCGTCTATCTCGGCTTCGGCATCTTCCTCGCCAACAGCGCCCGCAATTTCAGCCAGTATCAGAGCGCCGGCGAGATCGGCTGGTCGTCGCGGACGCAGGGATATCTGAGCGAGGGCGCGCTCGTCACCGCGACGGCGATCTTCCAGCGGCTCGCCGGGCGCGACCCGATGGCTGCGGCGCCCCATTTAAAGGACTATCTGCGCAAGGACCTGCGCAACGCCGCCCGCGCGCTGGCGAAGCTGGCGCCGGATATGGAAGCGGCGGTCGAAGCCGTCGACCTCGGCGATTATGGCAGCGGCTAGTGCGCGGCCGGGGCGGGCGCGGCGGCATTGGCTGCCGGAGCCGCTTCGTTGCCTGCCGCTTGATTGCCCTCGACGGCATTGCCTTCCGCCGCATTGGCTTCGGCCGGCGCGGCGGCGGGCGGCGGCGGGATCTGGAGCGAGCCGCCGCGCTGGTTGAGGAACAGCATCACGTCGGCGCGGTCCTGTGGGTTGCTGAGGCCCGCGAAGGTCATCTTGGTGCCCTGGGCGAAGGTGCGCGGCGAGCGCAGCCACTGGCTCATTTCCTCCCAGCCCCATGTTCCGCCATGCGAACGGAGCGCGTCCGAATAAGCGAAGCCGGCGACATGGGCGAGCGGGGCGCCCATCGATGCCCAGAGGTTGGGCCCGGTGCCGTTGGCGCCGCCCTGGTCGGCATTGTGGCAGGCCGAGCATTTGCGGAACACCGCCTCGCCGCGGCCGGCGTCGGCGGTCTGCAGGAAATGGGCGATCGGCTGCTCGGCCTCGGCGCCGCCTTCGCCCTCTTCTTCGACGCCGGCGATCGGATAGCCCATCGTCTCCGGCCGCCCGCCGTGGAAAAGCTCGTCGGTGACCAGGGTCGCGCCAAGCAGGACGATGCCCGCGCCCAGCACCCATCCCGCAATCGTGTTGAAGCGACCGTCCATCTTGCCCAAGAACCTTTCGAGGATGCGCGGCCATGACGAGGCCGGGCGGTAAACCGGGTTTCGATTGGCGCTCCCTTTATGCGGGCAGGGCGCCCGCCGCAAGCCGCGCCGTGACGCGAAGGATGCGCGCGACGAACCGCGGGCGGGCCGCGATTGGCGCCGATTCAGGGTCGCGACTTATGCCCGTTATCCTCGTTATCCACAGGTGGAATCCGCTTGGTTTGACTCTTTTTTCGTGACAGCTTCCGGATGTGGCCGAGACGATCCTCCGGCAACGGGGGAAAGCCTTCCCAGCCACAGCCCGAGCAGAAGCCGGGCCGGCCGCCTTCGGGCGGCAAGGCAGGCGGAAGCAACGGCAGGGCGGCTGACGAAGCCGCCGCCAGGCGGAAGCTGCGGGCTTGCCCTTTAGCGGATGCGAAAGCGGCAGGCTTCGAAAGCGCCCACGGTTTCCAGGCGGCCTTCGGGCACGTGGGAAACCACCAGGCAGGACACCGGACCTTCGGGTCCAGGACCAGCCCGGCGGAAAGCGGGACTTCGGTCAACGCGCCGCCACCGGCGAGGAAGGGCTTCGGCTCCGATTTGTCGGGCAGGACCGGGCTTCGGCCCGGGAGCTGCGAACCCGGCAGGGCCCAGGATTTCGGTCCATGGCCTGCCTGGCGGAACCGAGGCTTCGGCCGCGGATCCTGCCGGATGCGGAACCGAAAGCTTCGGCCTCAGGTTTCGCGAAGGCGGGAAGAGGGACGCAAGTTCCGAATCTGCCGAGCGGCGAACCGCCAGGGCTTCGGCCCTGACGGGGAGCCCGCGGGGAAACTGGAGGCGGCTTCGGCCGCGGACGGACCCCGGAGGAAACGGCGTTTGAACCCCCGGTTCAGGCATCGCGACCTCGAAACCGCCCAGCGCGGAACGCCTCGCCTCCCAGGCTGGGTTCTACGCGACGGGACAGTGGGGGCCGGCGGCGACGCCGGCCCCCATTATCGTTTACGGGGGTTTCTTCAGTACCGTTCCGAGTTGCTTAACGCTTCCGCCCCAATCGTCGTGCTTGCGCCCCGATTCACGGCACGGCGCTTGACTGTTCGGAAGGCGCGGGAATGGTTTCGCGCAGGCGCGGGGGAGGCGCCCAGCATGTTCTCACGCAGCACGCCGGCAGCCATGCCCAAAGCCAAGCCGACCCGGTCCGCGTCGCCGGGCCTGACCTTCATCGCGCCGGAGACCGTGGTCAGCGGCGATCTCGCCACCGAAGCCCAGCTCCATGTCGACGGCCGCATCGAAGGCAACGTCCGCTGCGCCCAGCTCATCCAGGGCGGCGAGGGCAACATCGCCGGCAACATCCAGGCCGACGAGGCGCGGCTCGCCGGCACGGTCGAGGGCACGGTGTCGGCGGGAATGCTGATCGTCGAAGCGTCGGCCCGGATCCTCGGCGACGTCGCCTACGAGACGATCAGCATCGAGGCCGGGGCGCAGATCGAAGGCCGGCTCGGCCGCCGCGCCGCGCTGGGCCTCGGCCACGACGAGCCCGCGCTGATCGCGACGCCCGTTACCTTCTCGCCGGCCAGCAAGCCGGCCAAGACCGAAGGCCGAGGCCTGTTCACGATACCCGATCCCGCCGCCACGAACTGAGCGCCGATGAGCAGGCACGCCGCCGAGATCCTCTGGCAATCGGATGGCGATTTCGCCAGCGGGCGCTATAGCCGCCGGCACCAATGGCGCTTCGACGGCGGCGCCGTGGTGACCGGATCCTCCTCGCCTTCGGTGGTGCCCGAGCCGATGTCGGACCCGGCGGGCGTCGACCCCGAGGAGGCGCTGGTCGCCGCCGCCGCTTCCTGCCACATGCTCTGGTTCCTCTCGCTGGCGCAGGCGGCCGGGCTCGACGTCGCCTCCTATCGCGACCGGGCCGAAGGCGAGATGGGGCGGATCGGGCCGGGGCGGATGGCGATCACCCGGATCGTGCTTCGCCCGCAGATCGCCTTTGCCGGCCGCCGGCCCGACGCCGCCAAACTGGAAACACTCCACCATGAGGCCCACGAGCGCTGCTTCATCGCCAACACGCTCAATTGCGAGATCGCCGTCGAAACCTAATGGGAGGGGCGCATGCGCAAGGTTACCTGGGGCGCGGCAGTCAGCCTGGACCTCTACCTCGCCGGTCCGCAGGAAGCGATGGACTGGCTCCGCTGGTCGGACGACGCTGCCGCGATCAGCGGCGCGAGCTGGAAGGGCGTCGATACCCTGCTGATGGGACGCAAGACCTACGAGTTCGCGGCAAGGAGCGGCGGCGGCGGCGGCGAGGCCGGCGCCTCGAAGACCTATATCTTCTCGCGGACCATGGCCGAAACGCCGGCCGGAGCCGAGCTGGTGCGGGATGACGCCGCGGGCTTCGTCAAGGCGCTGAAGGCCATGCCTGGCGGCGACATCATCGTCATGGGCGGCGGCGAGCTGGGCTCGGCGCTGATCGAGGGCGGGGTGGTCGACGAGATCGGCCTCAACGTCCACCCGCTGCTGCTCGGCGACGGCATTCCGTTCTTTCGGCCAATGGCGCGGCGCGTGGCGCTCACCCTCATCGAGGCGCGGCCGATCGCCAGGGAGTGCGTGTTCCTGCTTTACCGCTGCTCTGCGGCCGACGGCTGAGCAGGCGCGCAAGGCCTAACCGAGGACGGCGCGGCGGCGCTCGAGGCTGGCGGCCGGCCACAGCGCCGCGCCGTCATAATAGACTTCGACCGCGGGCACGCCGTCGGGCAGGCGCACCCAGGGCAGCTTCGAGCGGGTGTAGATGTGGATGTCGGGCGGCAAAGCGGCCGGATCGTCGAGCGTGCCGACGCGGACGAAGCGGATGAGGTCGCCGGCGCCGCCATAATTGCTCCACAAAGCGACACGGCAGGTCGGGCAACGCCAGATTCGCTGGCCGCGGCCGCTTTCGGACGGCGTCAGCAGCGGCTCGGCGGCGCCGGCGATGGTTTCGACACGGTCCGATTCGATCAAGGCGTTGATCACGAACGCGCTGCCGGTCTCGGTCTGGCAGCTGGTGCAATGGCAGCAATGGACGAACATCGGCGCCGAGGTCAGCCGGTAGCGAACCTGACCGCAGGCGCAGCCGCCTTCGAGATGCCCGGCCATCGGTTCTTCCCCTTCCGCTCGTAAGTTAGCGCGCTGCGCGGGGCCACGAAAGATGGCGGGGGCGTGGAAGGGACGAAGAGGCTAGGGCGGAGAGGCGCAGGCCCAGAATCAAAATGGGAGCTGGTGTCGCCACCAGCCCCCACTTGTCCCAGGTCCGAACTGCCGCGCCGGTGAGGGCTTGGCGTCTTTCCTGGGCGGGTCGGGCGATCCCATCGGAGCAAGCTCCGATGGGGGCCCTTTCGGGTTCCGGCCGGGGTCTGACGACCCCGGTCGGTTCCCAATCAGATCCCCGAAGGGATCCGATCCGGGTCCCCGACAAGGCGAACCTCGACGGTTTCCCTTTCGCGGTCCGTTAGCCCGAAGGCTCCGGTTCCGCTGGACCTTCGAAGAAAGTGGGATCGGCTTGCGCCTCACGCTTCTTCTTCGACTGCCCGGCCATCGCTTCCGTGGCTTTGCGTCCCGAAGGACGCTGCCCGCTTCCGCGGTGGTCGCGGGTTGGAACTTCTCTCCGTTTCCGGAAATCCGCTCCTCATCGCGAAACGCCATTGTGCTCGGCTTACGGCGTCGCACCAAGCGGAATCTGCAGAGTCGTGGCTGTGGATAACGGGGATATCGTGGATAAGTCCGCGTTTCGAGCGGCGCCTGCCGCTAATGATAGAAATAGGGGTCGAGCACGCTGACCTCGTGGATGGCGTCGACCGGCACATTGTTCTTCGCGCCGACGCTGCGGATCGCTTCGGGCGATGGCGCGTCGTAGACGCAGAAGGTGCGCGTCTTGTCGGCGCTGACATAGGAGTGGACCCAGCTCACCCCTTCTTCGGCATTGGTCGCGACGACGCCGCGCAGCGCGCCGGCGCCGGTGGCATCGACCGGGAGGTGGAAACCGTCGGGAAAGGTGCGTTCGACCATGTAGCGCGGCATCGGGGTTCTCCTCTCGGATGGCTCACACCGCGCCGACGGCGCGGGCGAAGGCAAGGCTGTCGAACAGCTCGAAGAAGCGCGTCACCTTGCCGTTCTCGAAGTGCCAGATGTCGACCTTGGGCGTATCGACCTCGGTTCCGGTCTCTCGGTTGCGCCAGGCGCAGCGGCCGACCATGACCACGTCGTCGCCGTCGGCGATGAACTGGTAGACGTCGAAATAGAGCATCTCCCAGTCGCGGGCGAGCGCGGCGAAATAGTCGGCCGCCTGGTCGCGGCTGAGGTGCGAGCCGGCGATCTCGCTGGGCAGCTCGTCGCCGAGCACCGAGCGCATCTCGACCCGCTCGTCGAGCAGCTCGAGCACCTCGGCGGCGGAGCCGCCTTTGGTCTCGCTCCACCGCGTATAGGCATGTTCGAGCGCGGCGACGTTGGGGTTGATGCGGCTGGACATGCTTGGCTCTCCCGAACGAAGCGGCGCGAACGGAGAAGATAGCAGAAGACCAGGCCGAGTCGAAGGGGCCGGGGCCGCCTTCTGGCGCTCGGCGAGGGGGGGCGAAAGCCTAGGCTTCGACGGCGAGCTCGGCGGCGGCCGTTTCGGCCTTCCTGGCCAGGGTGTCGGCGCGCGCCCGCTCGGTGCGGGCGAGGCGGGAGGCCATCACGTCCCAGGCGTCGGCGGCGCACAGCCAGCGCTCGCGGACGTTGGCGAGCAGGGCGGCTTCGGCGTCGCGCCGCGCCTCGGCGGCGCGGGTGCGGTAGAAAAGCTGGGTGGCGGACATGGGGCTCGCTTTCTGTGGGCGCCCCGGGAAGGGCGGGTCAGGAAAAAGTGGGAGCCCGAGGGCTCCCGCCCCTCCACCGCGCCGGGCGCGGTTCCCCTCCCCTGCGAAGGCAGGGGAGGAACTCCGGTTCAGGCGTCCTGCAGGTTGACGGCGCTGGTCTTGCCGCGCTGATCCGTCTCGAGCTCGTAGGAAACTCTTTGATCCTGGGCGAGGGTCGACATGCCGGCCTTCTCGACCGCGCTGATGTGGACGAAGGCGTCGTTGCCGCCGCCCTCGGGCTGGATGAAGCCATAGCCTTTGCTGGAGTTGAAAAACTTGACGGTGCCGATGGGCATGATTGTCTTCCTTGTCTGTGGGCGGACCGGAATTGGCGCGCCCGTGCTGCCGGGGTAGCGGGAGAAGGAAGAGGGAGCCGCAAAGCACCGAAGACCGTCAATTGCGACCGTAGCAAGAGCGGCGATAGGCGCATGGCGGTAGAATAGCAAATGACGGGCGCGCGCCACCGATCCGCGGGCCGCCGGTTTCGCCCGTGGAACGAACCGGTGCCGGCACCGGTTGAGCGCGGAGCCATGGCCAAGCGAAACGACCCTGAGGACCCGCCGCGGCTCGACGAGCATCCGGGCGAAGGCGCGGTGCGCGGCACCCAGCGGATGGAGATCTTCGCCGACGCGGTGTTCGCGATCGCCTTCACCCTGCCGCTGGTCGAGCTGCCGATGCCCGAGGTCGGGGCGGAGTTCGGCGCCGGGCTGATCGCGCTCTGGCCCGCTTATCTCGGCTACCTCCTCTCCACCCTGGTGATCGGCCTCTATTGGGTGCACCACCATTTTTCGGGCGCCATCTACCGGACGACGGGGCACCATTTCCTGATCGCCACCATGATCTTCCTGATGACGATCGGCTTCATCGCCTTCCCGACCCGGGCCTTCGCCGAGCATCTCCACGACCCCGCGGCGCGCGAGGCCGGCGCGATCTTCTACGCCTGCGCGCTCGCCGCGATCTCGGTGACCTGGCTGATCAAGTGGAAGACCGGCTGCTGGACCTGCGACGTCGACGACCGGCTGGAGGGCGCCTATGTCGCCCGGCTCACCCGCAAATATGAAGTCATCACCGCTTTGATGGTCGCGGCGGCGGCGCTGGCCTTCATACGCTGGGAGGCGGGGCTGGCGTTGGCCGGAGCGGTGACCCTTTTCCAACTGCGCGCGCCGGAGACGCCGGCCTATGTCGAGGAGGCGCCGGTGGTGGAGGGGGAGAAATAGGGCGGCGGACGTCGCCGGCTCCGCGCATATCGCCCATCGCGGGCAAGGAGCGGGCGACGAACCCCGCCCGCAAGCCGGCTTTCCTAGCGCCCGAGCTGGCCGCGGACCGCGCCGCCGGGGAAGGGCGCATTGTGGACGTTGACGTAGAAGGCGCCCGGAGTGCGGATCAGCTCCTGGGCCAGCGCCCGCTCGACGTCGGCGCAGCCGCTGCTGGTGCCGCCGGTCGGGGCGGCGAGGCCGACGACGACCGGCCCGGCCGCGTCCGGCGGGGCGCGGTGGATATGGGCCGCGGTGGCGGGCTCGATGTTGCTGACGCTCAGCGTGTAGCAGACCCGGCCCTGGCCGGCATTGACCCGGAACTCGGCGGTGCCGCTGCCGTCGGGATCGCCCGGCCCGGGCCGCTCGGCGGCGCCGGTCATGGCGACGTTGTAGGGCCGGCCGCCCTCGCCCTGCTGGGCGACAGCGGTTCCGGCCAGCAGCGCGGCGACGGCGGCGATCGGCATTGCGAGGCGAAGGGTCATGGCGAAGCTCCTCTGTGACGCGCGCGCCGGGCGCGACAAAGGGAGGCGCGGAGCGGCGCGCTGCCAGGAAGAACAAGCGGCGAGGCGGCGGGTTCCGATTTGGGCCGTCCGACGCGTTGAGGCGAACGTCGAAGCCAACCTGTTGGCCGGGCGGGAATGGTTGGATATGGCGGCAGGGACCGGGCGCTTCTCGAAAGGATCCGCAATGCCAACCGCTCTCCGCCTCGCTCCGCTCTGCGCGGCCGCTCTGGCCGCCTGGCCCGCTTCGGCGGCGCTGCCGCCCCACTATCAGCGCCTCGCCGAGCTGCGCGCCGTGCTCGCCCTTGCCGACGTGGCCGCGCTCGGCGCGCCGGTCGACCGGGTCGAATGGGTGCGGGCCGATCTCTACCGGGTGACGGCGGGGCGGTGTCGTGTCGACGTGCGCATCGTCGACCTGCCGACGCCGCGCAACGTGGTGGGGGCGCGGCGCTTCGAGGCGCGGCCGGGGCGACGGGTCTGCGGGTGATAGGGCGGCGTCGCCGTTGCGCATGAAGGGAGAATGAACATGACCGCTTTCAATGCCGTCCGATTTCGGGTGAAGCCGGGACGCGAGGGGGAGTTTCTCGACGCGCACCGCGGCGTCGGCGCCGACTGGCCCGGCCTCAGGCACGCCAGCATCATCGAAACCGGCGGGGGCGGCTATTGCATCATCGCCGAATGGGAGGACGCGGACAGCCTCGCCGCCGCCCGACCGCAGATGATCGCGACGCTCGACTCGTTCCGCGACACGCTCGAGGACCTGGGCGACGGGCGCGGCGTCACCGACGCGGTGTCGGGGCCAGTGGTGCTGGCGATGAAATAGGTATGGCTCCCCCGAATTCCCTGCATTTCCAAATCGCGAGGCAGGCATGGCCGCCATGAAGATCAGAACGCTGTACCGTCTCCTGTTGCCGGCTGCCCTCTTGGCAGGCTGGCAGCCAGGCCTGCCGGCTTTCGCGCAACAGGCCGAGGCGATCGACCATGCGGACTATCCGCGCAGAGATTTCGAGAGGGAACTCCGAGCCACACCTATGGGCCCAATCCTGGATGCGCTGGAGCGCAACTATCCGGAAGACGCACGGGCGCTGCTCGCCCGCTTGTATGCGATCGCCTACGAGCATCGGGTCGCGCCCCTCCGCGCCGAGGAGCTGTTGCACCGGGAGATGATGGCGCTGCTTCGTTCCAAAGCCGCCGATCTCGCTGCCGCTCCCGCGCCGGCACTGCGCCGGCTGCTCGAGGAGGAGATCAGGCTTTATCGGGCGATTCAGGCCCCGGATGTCGAGTGGTGCGGCGCCCTCTCGGCCTCCGCGCCGGGCCATTCGTGGATCTTGCCCCCCGGTCTGGCCGAGCAGGTCCCGCCCAAGACCATCGCGATGATCGAGGCCGCCGGCGCCGGCCGCCGCACGCCCCAGGCGCGGCGCCTCCCTCCTTCCGCGGACGACATGGCCGATTGGGGCCTGGCGATCATTGCCGGTGACCGCGACGGGCGCCTGCGGGCACTGCTCCGGAATCCGGAGGCGTTAAGAGCCGCCCCGCCGGACCAGCAATGCGCGGCCGGCTTGCTCGCCTATGAAGCCGCGCTCGGCCTCCCGCTCGAGAAGTCGGCCAACATCACCGCGCTGCTGATGATGCAGTCGATGGGGACGATGCCCGCGAGGGCGGATTAGGTATTGTGGAGCCGGAATTCCGTATCCCAGGCCGAGCGGGAGGTGGGAATCACGGCTTGGATCGAACGCCGGCCGGCTCCGAAGCCATTACGCTCCGAAGCGATCCGGCGGTTGATCGAGAAGGGGGCTGAAGGCGGACTGATCCCGATTTGTCGCTCTTAGTTGACAGAGCGGGCTTACGTCGCCTAAAAGCGACACATGGCCGAGATCGTCGACACGGAAGCGTTCTCGAAATGGCTGAAGGGGCTGCGCGACCCGCTCGGCCGGCGCGCTATCCTTCGCCGGCTGGCGCGGATCGCCTCGACCGACAATTTCGGTGACCATGCGAGCGTCGGCGGCGGGGTGAGCGAGCTGAGGATCGACGCCGGGCCGGGCTACCGGGTCTATTATACGATCCGCGAGGGGCGGGTCGTGTGGCTGCTCGGCGCGGGCGACAAGGATTCGCAGGAGCGGAACATCAAGCGGGCGAAGGAGATGGCTGGCGAGCTGGATTGATTGACGGATTGATGAAGGAACCGGGCAAATGACAACCAGGACACGGCCGTTCGACGCGGCCGATTATCTCGACACCGCCGCCGACCAGGCGGACCTGCTGAGCGACGCCGTCGATAGCGGCGATCCGCGCTACATCGCCTATGCGCTCGGCGCGGTCGCCCGCGCCCGCGGTGGCATCGCCAAGCTGGCGCGCGAGGCGGGCATGAACCGCCAGGCGCTGCACAAGGCGCTGAGCGCGGACGGCAATCCGACGCTCGACACGGTGCTGAAGGTGCTGAAGGCGCTCGGGCTGCAGATGCGGATCGAAGCGGCGGAGGCGGCTTGAATTAGGGAACGCGTCTCCGGAATTCAGGCTTGAAGCCGGATCGGCCGGCGTCCACATATATGATCCCTGGGAGCGACAGTCAGGAAGTAGGCCCGCTTGCCGACCGTATGCCGCTTAGGCGGATACCCGGTTTGTCGTGGGGCGGCGGGCTGAAACTTTTCAAGCACTTCCACAGAGGCGGCGGGCGTCCCGCTTCAGCGCCGCCAGGCAGGCCTGGCCGCCGGTGAGCTCGGCGACTTCGTGGTCGACGGCGAGCTCGACCTTGAGGGCGAGCGCGGGGAGGTCGGGCGCGGGGGTGCGGACCAGCTTCTTGAGGGCGTGGAAGAAGACCGCATTGGCATTGTCGTAGAGGTCCTCGTCCGGCTCGTGCGCGAGCGCCGTCAGCCTGGCTTCGGCGCGGCGGAGGAGGGCGAGGTTCTGGTCCCAATTCGTGACCGCGAGATTTGCCCGCTGTTTCCTATTTTCGTCATTCCGGGCTCGACCCGGAATCCCTCTGTCTTGCGGATGCCGAGAAAGGAAGGTGGATCCCGGATCAAGTCCGGGATGACGGGCAAGGGGCCCATCGACGGCGCTAAGGACAGGCACCGCGCACGCAGCGCCTAGCAGGACGCGGCGCGAGACTCTATGCTCACGAGTCATCGCTTCGCCTCCTTCGAGGGCGGTTGGTGGGTTCTGTGAACTTTTGATAATCAATAAATAAGGGCGGGTCAATACCTGATAATCAAAAACGATCACGGGGCCGGCCCCGGACGGGCATCACCCCGATGACCGGCGTCCGCATCCCCGCCGAGCTGGACGCCAAGCTCGTTGCCTGGATCGAGCGCCAGCCCGAGCCGAAACCGACCCGGGCGGAGGCGATCCGGCGGCTGATTGAGAAGGGGCTGGGCGGCTGAATTAGGTATTGTGCCCTCCGGATGCGTGTCCCCGGATTCATCATAACGGATGCCCAACAACGAAACGCCTCGGCCGAGATTTTCCTTCAAATCTAAGTGCAGTCGCCTAAACAGGCACGGAGCGCGGGGGGATCGCTATGCCGGTTAAGAATCTAAAGATTGACGAATTGTTGCTCGATTTGATCAATCCCCGGACGCGAAAGGTCGAAAGCCAACGAGATGCTTTGCAAGGTGTCCTGAACAATCAGAAACTCCGATTGGCGGCCTTGGCCGAGGATATTGCAGAACACGGCCTCAATCCTGCTGATCGCTTGCTGGTCATGTACCAGCGCAGCCCCAAGGGCTACGTGACGCTCGAAGGCAACCGACGCGTTGCTACGCTTCAGATTCTCAAGAACCCGGCAGTCTTGAACGGACTGACCGCCACACCCTCATTAAGGCGGCGCCTGGAGGCGGCGGCGAAGAAATTTAGCGCTTCCAAAGTTGAACCGGTGCCCTGCTTCTCATTCAGCAAACGCGAAGACGCCCGCCGCTGGATCGAAATGCGTCATACTGGACAAGGCGCGGGAGAGGGAATTGTGCCGTGGTCGGGCGTTGCGGCTGCTCGTTTCCGGGGAAACAGTCCGTCGCTCCAAGCCATCGACCTTGTGAAGCGGTTCGGTAACCTTACGGACGAGGAGCGGGAGGCGTTAGACGAGGACTTCTCGATATCCGTTATGGACCGCATCATGGGCTCTAAGCCGATGAAAGATGCAATCGGTATTAAGACGTCACGCGACATTCTCTTTTCGAAGATAGCGGCCGATGAGGTCATCAAACCACTTAGCTACGTGACCAAAGAGATCATCTCCGGACGCTTAACCAACCGAACATTGAACACCAAGAAAGATCAGGAAACATATCTCAAATCGCTTCCGAAAGATGCTAAGCCCGACCTGACCAAAGAAATTGACGAGACGCCGGCCGACTCCTTTGGGCAGGCTGATTTTGCCGCCAAGCCGAAAAAGCGGCGTACGCGTAGGCAGGCGAGGCAGAAGGGAATCTGGCCCAAAAATCTCTCCCTTCAGATCGGGATAGATCGGATCAACGATATCTTCGTCGAGCTAAAAGGCCTCGAGGTCGATAAGAACAAAAATGCCATAGCGGTCCTGATGCGCATCATACTGGAGATGTCAGCCGACGAGTACATGGATGACAACGGAGTCGATCGAAAAAAAGGAGCGCCGCCGCACCAAAGGGATAAGACGTTAGCGGAAAAGGTCAGCGACTGTTGCGGGCATCTCATCGCCAATGGCGCAAAGAAACACAAGTTAAGTCCAATAACGAAGGCAATCAACAACAAAAACAGCCCTCTATATCACGACTTACTGAATCAGTATGTCCACAACGCTTATCACAACCCTTCTCCCGGGGAGCTACGATCAGGGGCAACGGCGCTTCGAGTGTTCCTCGAACACGTTTGGGCGTGACTATGAGAACAGGCAGGTATTCTCCGCTCCGGTATCCCGGTGGCAAGGGCAAGCTGGCTCCCCTTATGAAGGCCATCATTACGCAAAATAAGCTGATTGACGGCACGTACATTGAGCCGTTTGCAGGCGGAGCGGGAATAGCTTGCGAACTCTTAGCTGAAAACTATGTCAGAGAGATACACATCAACGACCTTTCGCCGGCAATCTTCTCTTTTTGGAATGCAGCGCTTTGGCAGCCAAACCGTTTTGCTGAAGCTATTGCTCAAGTTGAACTGACCCCTGCCGAATGGGGGCGCCAAAAGAAGAATTTTGAGCGCCAAAGACATTCTATCCAACCCGACACGTTTGAGTTGGGATTTTCTACATTCTATCTGAATCGGACAAATCGCTCGGGCATACTAAATGGTGGCATGATAGGTGGGAAAGCGCAGTCGAGCCTTTGGGGTCTCGACGCTCGATTCAATCGAGAGGATTTAGTAGGCCGGGTCCGGCTGCTCGCTTCAATGAGAGATCGCATTAAGCTTTCACGATTAGACGCTATCAGCTTGCTTAGGAAATACAAAAAAAATACGCCGTTTAGATCACTAATGTACCTAGACCCACCATACTTTATTAAGGGTCGTCAGCTGTATTTTGACTATTACCGTCCATCTGATCACATAAATATATCTCGTGCTGTGCAACAATCAGAGCAGCCATTCAATTGGATTGTGTCATATGATAATGTTGAGCCCATAAAATCTCTTTACGGTACATCGAGAACAGTTGAATATAATATCAATTACAGCGCACGTTCTGCGTCGGTCGGATCGGAAGTGATTTTCTTTGATTCTGAATTGGAGTTGCCAAAGCTCGAAAACTTCATTCAAATCACAAGGAACATTGCGGCCTGAGCGAGAGCGCGGTGACAGAACCGCATAGCGACCCCGCCTGCGCCGCCTAGTTACCTTCTACTCCGCCGGCTCGCGCTCGCGCACCTTACGGCCTCTCGATGCGGCCTTCGCTAGGCTCGGGCCTTGCTCAGAGTGAGCGGTCGGCGATTTGGCGAGGACCTCCTTCAGGTACTGACCCGTATACGAGCGAGACTCTTTCGCCACGTCCTCGGGGGTGCCCTCGGCGACGACTTCGCCACCCTTGTCCCCGCCCTCAGGACCCAGGTCCAGAACCCAATCGGCGGTCTTGATTACCTCGAGGTTGTGCTCGATCACCACCACGGTGTTGCCTTGGTCGACCAGCGCGTGGAGCACCTCCAGCAATTTCCGTACGTCCTCGAAATGAAGCCCCGTGGTCGGCTCGTCCAGGATGTACAGCGTCTGCCCGGTCGCCCTTCGGCTCAGCTCCTTCGCCAATTTCACCCGTTGCGCCTCGCCGCCGCTCAGCGTCGTCGCCTGCTGCCCGACCTTGATATAGCCGAGCCCGACCTCCTCCAGCATCCGCATCTTGTCCCTGATCGGCGGCACCGCCTTGAACAGCTCGGCCGCTGCCTCCACCGTCATGTCGAGGATCTCGGCGATGCTGTGGCCCTTGAACTTCACTTCGAGGGTCTCGCGGTTGTAGCGCTGGCCGTGGCAGACGTCGCAGGTGACGTAGACGTCGGGAAGGAAGTGCATCTCGATCTTGATCAGGCCGTCGCCCTTGCAGGCCTCGCAGCGGCCGCCCTTGACGTTGAAGCTGAAGCGGCCGGGCTTGTAGCCTCGCGCCTGGCTTTCGGGCAGGCCGGCGAACCAGTCGCGGATCTGGGTGAAGGCGCCGGTGTAAGTGGCGGGGTTGGAGCGCGGGGTGCGGCCGATCGGCGACTGATCGATGTCGATCACCTTGTCGAGAAAGTCGAGGCCGGTGATCTTCTCGTGGCGGCCTGCAGGCACGCGGGCGCCGTTGAGGTGGCGGGCGGCGGCGGCGTAGAGCGTGTCGATGGTGAACGAGGATTTGCCCGAGCCGGAGACTCCGGTGACGCAGGTGAACGTGCCGAGCGGGATCGCCGCGGTGACGTTCTTGAGGTTGTTGGCGGTGGCGCCGGAGAGCGTGAGCTTCTTGCCCGTGCCCTTGCGGCGCTGCGCCGGGATCGGGACGGCGCGGCGGCCGGTGAGGTAGTCGGCGGTCAGGCTCTCCTCGCAGGCGAGCACGTCGTCCAATTTGCCGTGGGCGACGATATGGCCGCCATGGACTCCGGCGCCGGGGCCCATGTCGATGACGTAATCGGCGTGGCGGATCGCGTCCTCGTCATGCTCGACGACGAGCACGGTGTTGCCGAGGTCGCGCAGCCGGTTGAGGGTGACGAGCAGGCGCTCATTGTCGCGCTGGTGGAGGCCGATCGAGGGCTCGTCGAGGACGTAGAGCACGCCCGACAGGCCCGAGCCGATCTGCGAGGCCAGGCGGATGCGCTGCGATTCGCCGCCGGAGAGCGTGCCCGAGGTGCGGTTGAGGTCGAGATAGTCGAGGCCGACATTGTTGAGGAAGCCGAGCCGCTCGTTGATCTCCTTGAGGATGGCTCGGGCGATCTCGTTCTGGGTTGGAGTGAGCTTGTCGGCGAGGGTGGAGAACCAGGCCAAAGCGTGGCGGACGCTGCGGCTAGTCGCCTGCGAGATATGCTCGCCGGCGATCTTGACGGCGAGCGGCTCGGGGCGGAGGCGGGCGCCCAGGCAGACTTCGCAGGGTGCGGCGCTCTGATATTTGCCGAGCTCCTCGCGCATCCAGGCGGATTCGGTCTGGAGCATTCGGCGATTGAGGTTGCCGATGACGCCGTCGAAGGGCTTGCGGACCTCGTAGCTCTTGCGGCCGTCGATGAAGCGGAGCGTCACCGGGCGGCCTTTGGTGCCGCCCAGGATGATCTCGTGGACGTCCTCGGGCAGGTCCTTCCACGGCGTCTCGAGGCTGAAGCCGAACTCGGCCGCGAGCGACCCAAGCACCTGCATATAATAAGGGCTGGGCGGGTTGGAGCGCGCCCAGGGAACGACGGCGCCCTTCCTGATCGAGAGATTCTCGTTGGGGACGATCAGATCGGGGTCGAACAATTGCTTCTCGCCGAGGCCGTCGCAGCCCGGGCAGGCGCCCTGCGGGGCGTTGAACGAGAACAGGCGCGGCTCGATCTCGGCGATGGTGAAGCCGGAGACCGGACAGGCGAATTTTTCGGAGAAGGTGATCCGGCCTTCGGGGGCGTGGGTGGAGAGCACCTGGCGCTCGTGCGCCTCCTCGAGCGCGGCGGCGACGCCGGTGCGCTCGGCGCCCGGCGGCGGGGCGGGGGCGTCGGCCGGGTCGAGATAGACGAGGCCCTCGGCGAGCTTCAGCGCCGTCTCCAGCGAATCCGCCAGCCGGGTCTCGATCCCTTCGCGGACGACGAGGCGGTCGACGACGACCTCGATGTCGTGCTTGAAATTCTTCTCGAGCGCGGGGGCGTTCTCGATCTCGTGGAAGACGCCGTCGACGCGGACCCGGGTAAATCCCGCTTTCTGCCACTCGGCCAGCTCCTTGCGATACTCGCCCTTGCGGCCGCGGACGACCGGGGCGAGCAGGTAGAGGCGGGTGCCTTCGGGCAGCGCCATGGTGCGATCGACCATCTGCGACACGGTCTGGGCGGCGATCGGCTCGCCGGTGGCGGGCGAATAGGGGATTCCGACTCGGGCCCATAAGAGGCGCATATAATCGTAGATCTCGGTCACGGTGGCGACCGTCGAGCGCGGGTTGCGCGACGTCGTCTTCTGCTCGATCGAGATGGCCGGCGAGAGGCCCTCGATATGGTCGACGTCGGGCTTCTGCATCATCTCGAGGAACTGGCGCGCATAGGCGCTGAGCGACTCGACGTAGCGGCGCTGCCCCTCGGCGTAGATGGTGTCGAAGGCGAGGCTCGACTTGCCCGAGCCCGACAGGCCGGTGATCACCGTCAGCGTCTCGCGCGGGATATCGACGTCGATATCCTTGAGATTGTGCTCGCGCGCGCCGCGGACGGAAATGTGAGTCAGCATGGATGAGGCTGTTCCAGATTTGTTCTGTTGTTAAACACCGGCGCGCCGGGCGTCAACGCGGGCCACGCCGAGATGGGTGTGGCGGGCGTTAAAGGCAAGGGATCGCGGCGGCGCAAGGGGCGCCGAAACGGATCAGTCTGAATCCCGGGCGGCCGGGCCTTACTATAGGCTGGGATTGAGCCGAGCTTTCGCGATCCGTCCGGCCCGGCGTGGCCGAACAATGTCCCGGCAATGGCAAGGAGCACCGACATGGCGAAGACTGACGGGCGCGCATCGACGGACGCGGCTGCCCAGCCCTATTACACGATGTATTTCGACCAGTCGGCGCATCTGGACTGGGACTGGCTCGGCACCTTCGCCCAGAATTACTGGTATTACACCAACGGATCCGGTGTCGACGCCATCCTCCGCCAGGCGATCACCAATGTCGGCATGGCCGGCGGCGCGGGTGGCGCCTATTATTATACGATCTGCGAAATGGGCTTCTTCCGGCGCTACATCGAGGAGCATCCGGAGGCGAAGGTCTTTATCCCCGCCTTCAAGGACAATTTCCAGGTGCTGAGCGGCGGCGTCACCTCAGCCGATTGCCTGGTCTGCTCGGGCGAGGGGTTCATCCGCAACTATCTGGTCGGCCAGGTCTGGCTGAACGACACGCTGGGCATGACCGCCAAGCCCCATTGCTGGCTGCCGGACGATTTCGGGCAGGGACCGGAACTTCCGGCGCTGCTGAGTGCGCTGGGCTTCGTCAGCATGAGCTTCTCGCGCCTCCCGGGCCCGCAGCCCAACGAGGAGGGTCTGCAGGTCGGCCCCATGGCGAAGCTCGATCCCCCGAACCCGGCCTACGATTTCGTCTGGCTGGCCTCCGACGGCTCTTCCGTCTACGCGCACTGGATGCCGCGCACCTACGGCATCGGCACCCAATATTTCAAGAAGGAGTCCCCCAACCAGGCGATCGCCGATCTGGTGGCCTTGTACGGCGCGACGGGAACCGCCCCGCAACGCTATGTCGCCGCGGCGACACCCCTCATGTACATCCCCTTCGACGACGATTTCACGATGCCGACCGCCGGTCTCCAGGCTGCGATCGACGCCTGGGACGCCGGCCCAGAAGCCGGGACGAGCAACGTCGCCGTGCGGCAGGGGACGTTCGACCAGTTCATGACCGATCTCATCGCGGCGCAGGAGGCCGCGGCGCCGTCGCAGCAGCCGCTGGCGGCATTCGCTTATAACGGGACCCCCTATTGGACCGGCTATTATGCGAGCCGGCCGGCGCTCAAGATCCACCATTACGAGGCGGTGCGGGCATTGGTCGCCGCCGAGATATTCGGCCTGCTGACGCAGCCCTCGAATCCCGCCTTCAACAACATGTTACCCACCGGCTTCTGGAGCGATCTCGACGAGGCCTGGACTCAGTTCGCGCCGAGCACACACCACGATTTCGTCACCGGAACCGCCCCCGACGCGGTCTATGCCGGCGACCAGCTGCCGCTCCTTCGCGGGGTGGCGGAGCGCGGCCGCGCCCTCCGCGCCGCGGCGCTCAATGCCCTCGCCGGCATGACCGGCGGCGACTATGGGATCGGGGTGATCGTGGCCAATTCGCTGGGTTTCGGTCGGCAGGCCGCCCTCGCGGAGATCAGCGGTGTCGCGCTCGGCGACCCCAATTCGGTGACGGCCGGATACGGGTCGGTGGCATGGAAAGGGCCCAACGCGAACGAGTCCGCAGTCCAGCGTTCGGCCGAGGGCGGGATGCTGTTCCTCGCCGACGTGCCCAGCTTCGGCTATCAGACCGGCTCGCTGTCCTACGGATCCGGGACGCCGCCGGCGACGCCCGCGACCATTGACCCCGAAACGACGGCCACCGTGTCGCTGGACGGCGATTCCTACGTCCTGAAGAATGAGTTCCTCACCGCCACGATCAGCGCGGCGGCCGATTGGGGGGTGGCCGGCCTGACCGACAGCAAGAATGGCGGCGCCCCGGTTTTCGCGGGGATCGGCAACGCCATCGCCCTGTTCCAGGACAGCGGGGGCATCTATCAATTCGGCGACGAGAATGGCGGCACCATGACCGCCGCTCCGGTCACGATCAGCGTGAAGGGCCCCGGCCTCGGCGCCGTCGTGCTCGAAACCGGCCCGGTGCGGGTCCGCATTCGAACCACGATCCTCGTCACCATCCCCAAGCTCGGCCAATATTATTACACGCGCGAATATGCGCTCGTCGCGGGCGAGCCGTTTCTGCGCATGACCACGACCGGGGCCGCGCCGTCGGGTCATTCGGTGATGACGGTCTTCCCGCTTGCCAGTCCGGCGACCAAGGCCGCCAGCGCGGTGACCAGCATGGACCATGGCACCCCGGGCCACTGGACCAGCGTCCAGCCCCTCGACGTCGCTTGGGGACCGCCCGTTTTCCGGCCGACGCACGATTTCGTGCTGCCGCGGGATAGCCAGCTCGCCTGTCTCGGCGCCGTCTATCACGGCGGGATTCCGGCCTGGGCGTTCGACACCGAGGGGTCGCTGATCGGCTGCCTGTTCCGCAACACGCCGACCAACGCTTGGGGCGCGGCCGGCACCGATCCGGCGATTCACACCCAGCATTACGCCTTCCGGGTGCCGTCGAACCTCGGCGGTCCGGACACCGGGCAGCCTCTGCAGGAAGCGCTCGGGTTCAACACGCCGCTCCAGGCGCAGGAGGTAGCGTGCGTCGGGAATTATCCGAAAATGCTCACCGCCGCTTCCGCGAACCTGGCTGCGGTGGCCTCGCCGAGCTCGGCGATCCTTACCGTGGCGAAGCCCGGCAGCTACCACCCCGAGAATCTCGTCCTGCGTCTCTACCAGCCGACCAACGCCCCGGTGAGCGTCACGGTGACGCTTCCGGCTTCACCGAGCTTCGCCCCGCTGATCACCGCGACCGAGCAGCCCTTGCCGGGTGCGCCGGGCGGCACGCCCACGTCCACCGGCTTCACCGTGACCATGAACAATGCGATTGCCACGGTGATGATTCCCGGCGCCGGGCGACCGTCTGCCGCCGAGCCTTCGATCGATACGGCCGGCGCGCCGATCACGGACGCCGACGCTTAGGGGCCGCCCGAGCCTGGATTTGCCCGAGCCGCTGAGGCCGGTGATCACGGTCAGCGTCTCGCGCGGGATATCGACGTCGATATCCTTGAGATTGTGCTCGCGCGCGCCGCGGACGGAAATGTGAGTGAGCATGGCCGGTCGTGTTCCGGATTTGTTCTTGTGTTGAATGAGGTCGCGCCCGGCGTCAACGCGGATGGCCGGGAGATGGGGGCGTGAGGGCGCGAAGGCAAGGCGAGCGGCGGCCGTGATCGGCGTCACGCACCGCGCCCGGCCCGAGCGCTTACCGTCATCCTCGGAGAGTCTTCCGGGCGCAATCGGTCGGGGCCGGGCGCCGGCGCGATTGCATCGGGAATGCTCCGCCGGAAGCCGAATCAACCCTTGATTTGGATCATTCAGGGGACCGATTCGGATTAGTCCCTGACCATCACGCCTTCAAAATTCTTCCGATTGAGCGTAGACAAGGCTCAAACATCCGGCAGCCGCATCGGCGCCGCACTGTCCTCTCGTCTTCAGTATAGCTTGCGTCTGCTTCCGATGTCGAAGGGGGAAGGTAATCATGGCAGGTCGTTCTCGCGCAATGCGGTTCTCGATTAGGATTGCGGCGGCAGCCGCATTCCTTGCCAGCCCCGGCCTCGCGCAAGGCCAGATCATCGTCGGCGGCGTCGGATGGGAAGGACAGGGCGCCGACGTCGTCGTCCTCCAGCTCGATTCCAACCCCCGGCCCGACATGATCCTGATGGCCTACGACAATCCCGCCGGGGCGAACAGCTTCCGCTACCGCGTGGGCTTCAACCTCAACGCCGCCGGCGTCGCCGCGCCCTGGGGAGCGATGATCCAGGTGCCCGGCCTCGGCTGGGAAGGCCAGGGCGCGGGCGCGGCGACCGTCGATCTCGACGGCAACGGCCGGCCCGAGCTGGTGCTGATGGCCTATGACAATCCCGCCCAGGCCAACAATTTCCGCTACACGATCGGCTGGAACCTCAACGCCGCCGGCGTCGCCGCGTCCTGGACCAGCCACGCCCAGGTCCCCGGGGTCGGCTGGGAAGGGCAGGGCGCGGCGGTGGTGATCGGCCAGATCGACACCAATCCGCGGCCGGACATGATCTTCATCGCCTACGACAATCCCGCCCAGGCCAACAGCTTCCGCTACCGCGTCGGCTTCAACCTCGACGCGGCGGGGAATGCGACCTGGTCGAACAACTTCGAGACCGTCGCCGGCGTCGGCTGGGAGGGTCAGGGTCTCGGCGCCGCGCTGGCGCGGATCGACTCCAATCCGCGGCCCGACCTCGTGCTGATGGCCTATGACAACCCCGCGCAGGGCAACAGCTTCCGCGCCAAGACGGGCCTCAACCTCAATACGGCCGGAGCGGGGACCTGGACCAATAATTTCCAGACCATCGCGGGAGTCGGCTGGGAGGGCCAGGGCGCGGGCCTCGCCATCACCTGCATCGACAGCGATCCCCGCGGCGACTGGATCGCCATGGCCTATGACAATCCGGCGCAGGCCAACACCTTCCGCTACCGGGTCGTGCTGAACAATTCGCCGGCGCCCTGCGCCCCGGCGATATCGTCGCCGCAGCGCAAGTCGATCACCCAGCTGACGGCGCAGGAACTGGCCAGCCTGAGGCGCGGCTTCACGCAGATGATCGCGTGGAACAGTGCGCCGCAAAACAGCGCCAACTACCGCCGCAGCCTGCAATATTGGGCGAACATGCACGCTTATTTCGGTACCGGCTGCGCGCCCGTCGGCGGGCTCAGCGCGCCGGGGATGAGCGGGCTCACCAGCTTCTCCAGCCAGCTTGCGACCTGGTGCACGTGCCAGCACAATAACTCGCAATTCGCGACCTGGCACCGCATGTACCTCTATTATTTCGAGCAGGTGCTGCAGCAGGCCGCCGGCGATCCCAATCTGCGGCTGCCGTTCTGGGATTACGAGACCAACGGCCAACTGCCGCAGGCGTATCGCGACGCCAACTGGGTCAACCAGAACGGCCAGACCGTCCCCAACCCGCTGCGCGTCGCCAACCGCCAGGCGCAGCTCAACGCCGGCACGGGCACGCTCGGGGGCAACACCACCTCGACGACCTCGGCAATGGCGCAGACGACCTACGGCCTGTTCAACAGCACGCTCGAAAGCGGACCGCACGGTCCGGTCCACTGCGCGACCGGAGTGTCCGGCTGCAACACCGGCTATATGGGCTCGGTTCCGGCGGCGGGGAACGACCCGATCTTCTATTCGCACCACGCCAATATCGACCGATTGTACGAATGCTGGCTGCGGGTGAGCCCTTCGACGCGGCTGCCCACCGGCGCCATGCTCAACACGAGCTTCAGCTTTGTCGACGGTGCCGGCAATGTCGTCTCGAGCACCGTCGGCAGCATGCTGACCACCGCGCAGCTCGGCTACACCTACGCGGCCGGCGGCGGATGTCCCGCCGGCACCGAGGACGTCGGCGCCGACGCGGCCGATGTGGCCAACGCGGCGGGCGGCGAGCCCCAGGTGGTTGGAACGTTCGAGGCGGCGGGAGCGGTGAGGCTGGAGCGCGGCGTGACCCGCGTGCCCGTGCGGGTCGATTCCGACATCGGCGCCCGGCTCAACGCCGACGGCGCCGGCAATCCGCGCTCGCTGCTGGTGATCGAGGGGTTGACCTTCGACGAGGCCCCTCAGGTCCTCTACAACGTCTACATCGAGGGTCCGGGCGGGCGGCGCGCCTTCGTCGGCGTCATCCACTTCTTCGGCCGCGGGCCGGATCATGCCGGCCATCCCGGCGCGGACCGGGTGGTGCTCGACGCGACCGAGGCGCTGCGCGCGCTCGGCTTGTCGGGAAACGCCACGCCCAACCTCATCTTCGAGCCGGACACGGGTATCGAGGAGCATTCGACCGACGAGGCGGTGCGGAGGATCAGTCCGCGCGTCAATGTGCGCTTTGCGCGGGTCAGGTTCCAGGTGGTCGAATAGGCTGCCCCGTCGACCCCCTCGCCCGCAGGCGCCATGACCGGGCGCGGCGGCAACGAAGAATTCGGCCGGGGCGTGACGGCGGTCACGCGCCGCCCCTCAAGCCGCCCGGCATTATCGAAATTCCCGCCACGACGGTGAAAGATGCCGGGAAGAGTTTTCGAAGCTGCGAGGGTGTTTGCATTTGACTTCGCCAAGTCCGAGAGTCACCTTCGCCCTCGGTGCGACTCCGGTTGCTTGGCATGATCTTTTCCGTTTCAGAGGAGCAACGATGATGGCGATCAATCTGACCAAGCCCGCCAAGCAGGTGAATTTCGACACCGACGCCAGCTACAAGCCGATGCTCGACAAGCTCCAGGCCAACATCCTCTCGTCGCACGGGCGCAATCACGGCCGGCACCTGTTCATCCGTTTCACGGGCGCCCCCGCCGCGGTCAAGAACTGGATCAAGACCAAAGTCGCGCCCGCCGTCACCACCGCCGCCCAACAGCGGCAGCAAAGCGCGGACCGCGCCAAGGCCAAGAAGGCGGGAAAGACTTTCGACGGCGGGCTGGTCACCGGCTTTTATTTGTCCGCCGCCGGCTACAAGGTCCTCGGGCTCGATCCGACGAAGCTGTCGTCCAAGGGCTTCCGCAAGGGGATGAAGGACCCCAGCAATTTCAAAGGCCCTAATATCGGCCCGATCAACCTTATCTTGAAGAACCGCGATCCCGGGTCGGCGACATGGGAGACCGGCTTCAAGGGCGAGATCCACGCCTTGCTGACCCTGGCGGACGATGATCTCACCCGGCTCGCGGGCAGGGTGACTTCAGCCAAGAGCGAGCTCGCCGCCGGGATCGGCACCGTCACCCATGTCCAGGAGGGCCGAGTGCTGCGCCGGCCGATCCCGGGCTCTCCGGGCCGGTTCGAGCCGATCGAGCATTTCGGCTATTTCGACGGCCTCAGCCAGCCGATCTACACCAAGCCCGACCTCGACGAATATGACGCCGACCAGGGCGGGCCGGCCAAGCCCGGCGACTGGGACCCCGGCGCAAGCCTCGACCTCATCCTTGCCGACGACCCATTCACTTCGGACGCGGACGCTTATGGCAGCTATCTCGTCTACCGGAAGCTCGAGCAGGATTACGACACGTTCAACAAGCGGGTGAAGGCGCTCGCGGCGGACGTTCCGATCAGCGAGGAGCTGGCCGGCGCCTATGTGGTCGGCCGCTTCAAGGACGGCACGCCGATCAGCGAACGCGACACGCCGAGCCCGGGCCTCGAGACCGACAACCGCTTCGTCCACAGCACGGACAAGAAGGGCCTGAAATGCCCGATGCACGCCCATATCCGAAAGGCCAATCCGCGCGGCACGACGCCCGGCACCACGACGGCGGCGGAAAGCGCGCACCGGGTCACGCGCCGCGGCATCCCCTACGGCAAGCCGCATCCCGATCTCGGCTGCGATCCGGCCGAATATGAAAGCGACAAGGCCGGACCGCGGGGGCTCGTCTTCATGTGCTTCCAGGCGAACGTCGAGAACCAGTTCGAGTTCATCCAGCGAGTCTGGATCGACAACAATGAATTTCCCAAAGGCGTCCTCTTCCAGGGCAATACCGGCGACGACCCGCTGATCGGCCAGGACCCGGGCGCCGACCAGCGCTGGCCGAAGAAATGGAACAACGAGGCGGCCGGCACCGAAAAATTCAACTTCGAGGCGGCGGTGGCGCTGAAGGGCGGCGAATATTTCTTCGCGCCGAGCCTGCCGTTCCTGAAGTCGCTTTAGCGGCACCGCGATGGCCAAGGCGATCGTCGTCGACGGCAAGAGCTATCGGCACCATAGCGAGATGGTTCCCGCCGACGGCTCGCCGTCGCCGCTCGCCGGCGAGGCGGTGGACCGGCAATCCTTCTTCCCGAAAAAAAAGAAGAAGATGCGGCTGGACAAGACCGCCGGCGCCTATGTCCCGCTCGGCGGGCGCAATCTCCTCCTGGTGATCGACCGGAACAGCGTGGCGGTTCCTTCCGGCGAGTGGACGCTGATCGCCGAGACCGCGAAACGCCTCGAAGCCTGCTTCCCCACACTCTCCGCGCAGGGGAAGGCGGCGTTGGCGAGGCTGCGCGCGGTCGTCTTCTCGAGCAAGCCGCTCCGCTCCTACGCCGACGTGAAGCCGGACATCTTCTTCTACGACACCGACGAGTTCCGCCGCAAGGACGGCAGCCTGGTCGGGGCGTCCTGGACCGCGTCCTGCGTCGTCCACGACGCCAACCATGTCTGGCAACACGACAACGGCAAGGAATGGCACGGCGAGGCGGCGGAGGTCGTCTGCTGGCAGCTGCAGATCGACAACGCCGCGCCGCTCGGCCTCGACCCGGGCGAGATCGCCCACCTCAAGGGCTTCATCGCCGATCCGAAGAAGATCGTCGAGCGCGCCAACAGCAAGACGTTCTGAGGCTGGCGGGCCGAGGTCAGGGGCGCCGGGCGAGGGCCTCGCGCAGCGCGTCGGCGGCGCGGTGCATTTCGGCCTGCCGCGCGTCATAATCCGCTTCGAGCGCGTCGAGGTCGCCGCCGCAAAAGACGCAATCGGGGCGGTCGGGGACCACGAATTGCCGGCAGCCGCGGCACAGCCGCAGCCGCGGCGCGATCCGGCCCTGCTCAGCCATGGACCATGAGCCGGTCGGGGATCCGGCCCGGCGCCGGCGCGGGGACGGCCGGCTCGACGACGAGCTCGAACTCGCCATGATCGAAGGCGTGGCCGGGCGCATCCCTGACCTTGACCAGCCGCTCGCGCAGCCCCTTCTTGTCCATCTCCAGCGCGCGGTAATGGCACATCGGGTTGTTGCCCGGCCGGGCGAACAGGGCATGGGCGGTCCAGGTGCAGCCGCCCATGCAGATTTCGGCATAATAGCAGGTCCGGCAGAAGCCCCAGAGGTCGTCCACCGTGCGCCGGCGGGTGAAGGCCATCGGCTCGCTATTCTCCCAGATGTCCTTGAGGCGCCGGTCGCGGATGTTGCCGCCGGCATAAGGGCTGGGCAGGCCGGGGCAGGACTTGATCGTGCCGTCCGCCTCGATCCCGATGATGGTGTCGCCGGCGGTGCAGCCGCGCCAGTGGATCTCGTCCTCGACCGCGTTGCGAATGGTCGATTCGTAAGGGCCGAAATAGCCGATATTGTTGGCCGGATAGATGAACAGGCCGCGCTCCCGCGCCTCCAGCGAGAGCTCGGCGAGCAGGGGCATCAGCTCGAGCATCTGCCAGGGCTGGAGCAGCAGCTCGGGATGGTCGGCGGCGTTGCCCATGGCGACCGTGATCGCGACCTGCCAGCTGGTCGCGCCGGCGTCGATGATGACGTCCATCAGCTCGCGAAGCTGCGGCATCGAGCGGGCGTTGATCTGGGAGTTGACCGTCGCGACCATGCCGTGAGCGGCGACCCGGCGCAGCGCGGCCAAAGCGAGCTCGTACGAGCCGGGCACGCCGCGCAGCTCGTCATGGACCTCCCTGAGGCCATCGATCGACAGGCCGACGCCCTGCAGCCCGGCCGCCGCGGCTTTGGCGAGGCGCTCCTCGCTCAAGTTGCGGCCGCCGCTCTGCAGGCCGCATTCCATGCCGGCGGCGCGGACCGCGGCGACGATCTCGAGCCAGTCTTTCCTGAGATAGGCCTCGCCGCCGATCAGGCCGACGTCGCGGGCGCCCAGCTCCGCCATCTGCCCGACCAGGTCGAGCGCCTCGGCGGTGCTGAGCTCGTCGCGGCGGCGCCGGCCGGCGCGCGATCCGCAATGCTGGCAGGCGAGATCGCAGGCGAGCGTGATCTCCCAGACAATGCTGACCGGGACCCGGTTGGCGCTATCCTCGACCCCCGCATATCGGACGGGAAGGTCGCTCATTGGCTATTTCGCGCGGTCGATCGCGCCCCGCAGATCGGCGATCACCTTGTCGAGGCCGCCCGCCTTCTGGACTCCCTCCGCGCTCGAGAGCAGCGTCTTCATCGCCGCCTTGTCGCCGCGCTTAATCGTGTCGCGGATCGCTACCATGTAGAAGGCGATGCTGGGATCCTTGAGGATTGGGGGCTTGGTTGTGACTTTCCTGATCGGCGTTTTGACCATCTTCTGTCTCCTCCAGCGACAACGAGTCGCGCCGCGCAGATTAGGTGCGGAGCGGTTCAGGCGAAGGCCAAGTTGATCTGAAATGGAGCAAGGGCGATCCGGAATGGACGGAACGGGCTGGCGGCTGGGCGGGACCCCGCGCCGCGGCCTTGGTCGAAGCGAATCCGCGCTCCGCAGATTTGACGAATGACGGCCTTGGAAAATCCCGATAGCGTCGCGAAAAACAGGGGGGATTCGCCGATGCGCCTTTTGTCCTTGCTTGCCGCCGCCGCGTTCAGCGTCGGCGCCCAGGCCCAGGAGGTGCGGCGGGTCGGGGCGGCCGATTCTCCCATTTCCGCCTCGGTCGAGCTGCCGCAATGGAGCCGGCTGGTCTATGTCAGCGGCACCGTGCCCGATCCGGCCGACGCCGGCGCGCCCGCGGGATCGGGGCAGCGTTTCGGCGACACCGCGGCGCAGACCCGGTCGGTGCTCCGCAAGATCGAGGCGCAGCTCGCGCCAGCACGATCTCGGCCTGGGCGACGTCGTCATGATGCGCGTCTTCCTGGTCGCGCCGCCGGGGCAGGCGCGGATGGATTTCGCCGGCATGATGAGTGCCTATCGCGAATTTTTCGGCACCGAGGCGCAGCCGATGCGGCCGGCGCGCTCGACGATGCAGGTCGCCGGGCTGGTCGATCCGGGCTGGCTGGTCGAGATCGAGGTGACCGCGGCAACGCCGGCGATGGCGCAGGGGCGGTGAGCCGATATCACTCGTTCCGGTTGCAGGGGACATGCACATGGCACTGACTCGGCGGGGATTCCTCGAGCGGCTCGGGGCGGTCGGCGGCTACAGCGCCGTCTATCTCGGCATGGAGGCGATGGGCCTTTTGAACGCGCCCGCGGCGGCGGCGCCGTTCGAGCTGCCGCAAGCAAGCGGGCGGGGGCGCAAGGTCGTCATCCTGGGCGCCGGGATCGCCGGCCTCGTGTCGGCCTATGAGCTCAGGCGCGCGGGCTGGGACGTGACCGTGCTCGAGGCGCGCGACCGGATCGGCGGCCGGGTCTGGACGGTGCGCGGCGGCGACCGGATCGTTCAGACCGGGCGCGCGGACCAGCTCTGCAGCTTCGACGAGGGCCTTTATTTCAACGCCGGCGCGGCGCGGATCCCGCACGTCCATCACAATATCCTCGGCTATGCCAGGAGCCTCGGCGTGCCGATCGAGGTGATGGTCAACCAGAACCGGGCGGCGAAATGGGATTTCGGCGGCCGCGTGTTCACCAACCGCCAGATCCGGAACGACGTGCGCGGCCGCTTCTCGGAGCTGCTCGCCAAGGCGATCGACCGCAGCGCGCTCGACCGGGAGTTGAGCGGGTTCGACAAGTCGGCGCTGCGCGGCTTCCTCACCTTCTACGGCGAGCTCAGCCAGGGCGGCGACTACACGCCCGCCGGCATGTCCGGCTATGCCGAGCCGCCGGGCGGCTACAGGGCCGGCGGCCGTCCCGCCGAAGCGCTGCAGCTCGCCGATCTGATGCGCAATCCGGCCGCCGGGCTGCCGCTCGTCTTCGAGGAGTTTTTCGACCAGCAGGCGCCGATGTTCCAGCCGGTCGGCGGCATGGACCGGATCGCGCAGGCGCTCTACGAGCGAGGTGCGGCCGGCGGTGCGCCTGAACCGGCCGGTGACCGCGATCCGGCGGCGCGGCGAGGGGGTGCGGATCGAATACGGCCCCGGCCGGCAGGCGCTCGACGCCGATTATTGCCTCTGCACGCTGCCGCTTGAACCTGCTGCAGCGCATCCCGAGCGACTTCTCGCCGGCCAAGCGGACGGCGATCCGCGACGTGCCTTATCTGCCCAGCGTCAAGGTCGCCTTCGAGAGCCCGCGCTTCTGGGAGGAGGAGGGGATTTACGGCGGGCTCGGCTGGACCGACCAGGCCAATGAGAACCTCATCTATCCGTCCGGCCAATGGCATTCGGACAAGGGCGTCCTGGTCGCCGCTTATGTCGCGGGCTGGACCGGGCAGAACCATCCGCAGGAGTTCACCGCGCTGAGCCACGCCGAGCGCTTCCGGATCTGCCGCGAAGTGGTCGAGCGGATGCATCCCGGCAAGGCGCGGCTGCTCGCCCGGGAACGTGACCGTCGCCTGGGGCCTGACGCCGTGGTCGGAAGGCGTCGGGCCGGTCCATCGGGACTGGGCCGCCAATCCGCGCGGCGCGCGCTATGCCGAGCTGATGCGTCCCGAAGGCCCGATCTTCTTCGCCGGCGAGCATCTCTCCTACGTCGTCTTCTGGCAGGAAGGCGCCGCGCTTTCGGCGCACGAAGCGATGCGGCTGATGACCGCGCAGGCGGCCGAGCGGCGGGCGGCGGCCTAGCCTCGGTCGAAGCCGAGACGCGCGTCGGTCGAAACGGCTTGGGCGGCGCCCGGGCGGCTGATATGTTCCGCGCGCTCAACGATAAGGGGATACATGATGCTGAAGCGCGCCCTGCTCCTCGCCGCCGCCTTTGCCCTGCCCGCGCCCGCTTCGGCCGCGCCGGCCGACGTCGCCGCGGCCGTCGCGGCGCCCGGGCGGCCCGCCGAGGCGGTCGCGCTGGACGAGGTCAGGAAGCCGGCCGAGGTGCTGCAGCTGGCTCGGGCTCGAGCGCGGCGACCGGGTCCTCGATTACTTCACCGGCACCGGTTATTATGCCGAGATCATGGCGCGGGCGGTCGGGCCCGAGGGCCATGTCACGGGCTGGAACTCGTCGGGCTTCGGCCGCAACGAGCGGATCCGCACCGCGCTCGCCGGGATCCACGAGCGCTCGCCCAACACCAGCTTCTATTTCACCCCGACCACGGCCTTGTCGTTCGCTCCGGCGAGCTACGATTTCGTGCTCCTCCACCTGGTCTATCACGACGCTTATTGGGAGAGCGCGCAGTTCGGCCTGCCGCGGATCGACCCCAATACGGTCACCGCCGCGCTGTTCCAGGCGGTGAAGCCGGGCGGCACGGTGGCGGTGATCGACCATGTCGCCGCGCCGGGACGCGAGACGCGCGCCGAGGTCGAGGCGACCCACCGCATCTTGCCCGAGACGGTCCGCGCCGATTTCGAGCGGGCCGGCTTCGAGTTCGTCGGCTCGTCGGACATGCTGCGCAATCCCGGCGACGACCGCAGCAAGAACGTGTTCGATCCCTCGATCCGCGGCCGCACCGACCGCTTCGTCTATCGCTTCCGGCGGCCGCGATAGAGCGGGCGGGCGCCCGCGCCGAGCCTAGGCCGAGAAGCGATAGGCATAGATTGCATTCTGCGGCTCCCAGGGCGGCGGATCGCCCGGTCCATAAGGATGGGCGGTGTCGGCGGCGATGAACGGAAAGGTGCCGCCGGGACCGATGGGCTCGTTGCCGAAGAAGAAAGCCATCGGTCCCTGGTCGGGGTCGATCAGGCTGTAGCCCCAGCCGAGATAGCGGGTGCCGTCGCTCGTGAAGTCGACCTCGTTGGCGAAGGTCATCACGCCCAGGTTCTTGACCGGTTGAAGCATCATCGTGGCGAAGGCGGTGCAGGCTCGGCCGGCGAGGATGAATATGCAGACCTCCATCAGCACCGCCGCGCCCTGCACATAGATTTGCGGCGTCGACGGGGGGTTGCCGCCCGGTCCGCCAGCCGGCGTTCCCGCCTCCGCGGAGGATTTGGAAGCGTCCTGAGCGTGAGCTAATATTTGCCTGAGATTCATTGCCTTCTCCATCGGTTGGCCGCCATCCTGCACCGGATGGGGCGAACGGCACAGACGAGATGCCGCCGATCCCGATGGAAGATAGGCGCGAAAATGGACCGACGGCCTTGGCGGCAGGAGCGCCGGACGGCATGATCCGGCAATGGGGGATAGATCATGAAGAGACGAATCGGGGCGGTGGCGGCATTGGCGCTGATGGGCCAGGCGGCGCCGTCCGCCGGGGTCGACGACCTCGCCTGGATGAGCGGACGCTGGGAGTCGCGCGAGGGCGAGCGCTGGACCGAGGAGAATTGGTCGGAGCCGCGCGCGGGCATGATGATGGGCTTCAGCCGCTCGGGCCGGGGAGAGACTTTGCGCGAGTTCGAGTTCATCCGGCTTCAGACGGGCGAGGACGGAATCGTCGCCTATCTCGCCCAGCCCGGCGGCCGCGCGCCCGCCACCGCCTTCCGTCTCACCCAGTACGACGCGTCCAGCGCCACCTTCGAAAATCCCGTCCATGATTTTCCACAGCGAATCCGCTATCAACGCAGCGGCGAGACGCTGACCGCCACCATCTCGGCGATCGACGGCTCGAACGCGATGAGCTGGACTTTCCGGCGGCGCTGAGGGAGAACGCATGGCGGAGATCAAGACCAAGCCGACTGGCGTCGCGGTCGACCAGTTCCTGGACGCGGTCCCCCATCCGCAGCGGCGCGAGGACGGCGAAAAAGGTCCGCGCGATAATGGAGCGGCTGACGGGCCAGCCGGCGGCGATGTGGGGGCCGTCGATCGTCGGCTTCGGCACCTATCATTACAAATATGACAGCGGCCACGAGGGGACGATGTGCCGTCTCGGCTTCTCGCCGCGCAAGGCGGAACTGGTCCTCTACGTACTGACCGAGGCCGGGGACCAGGACGCGCTGCTGGCCCGCCTCGGCAAGCACAAGACCGGCAAGTGCTGCCTTTACATCAAGAAGCTCTCCGACGTGGACGAAGCTGTGCTCGAGGAGCTAATCGTCGGGACGCTCGCCTACATGGACGAGAAATATCCCGAAGGCGCCTGAGGGTTCATCTCCCCTTCAGCTTGCGGAGGCGAAACGAAGGACTTCCACGACAAAACGACTTGCATCCTGCTACAAATGTGGCATGCTACATGAGTAGCAGGCAAGGTGGCATGATCGATTCCCTACCCAGACGCGAACGCGAGATCTTCGAATTGCTGTGCAGCGCCGGTGAGGCGACTGCGGCGGAAATCCGCTCGGCGATGCAGGATCCGCCTTCTTATTCGGCGGTGCGCACGCTGCTGGCGCGGCTCGAGGGGCGGGGCGCGGTCAAGCACCGCGTCGCCGACGCAGGTCTATGTCTATTCGAGCGTCAGGCAGCCGGCCAAGGTCCGCGAATCGGCATTGAAGCAGATGGTGAAGACCTTCTTCGACGGCTCGGCGGCCAACGCCGCGACCGCGCTGCTGGGCCTCACCAAGAGCCTGTCCCCCGACGAAGCGGACGCCCTCTTAAAGGCGATCCGCGAAGCAGAGGAGCGCGAGTGATGGAGCTGTCCTTCTTCGGCGAAATGGCGTGGAAATCGGCGCTGATCAGCGCCGCGGCGCTCGGCCTCGCTTATGTGCTGCGCTCGCGCGCGGCGGCGGACCGGGCGCTGGTGCTGAGGCTCGGCGTCGCCATGCTGCTGCTCCTCCCGTTCATCGCGCTGGCGCTGCCGGCGCTGCAGATCGAGGCCTGGGCCGCGCCCGCGCCGGCCGCGCCGCTCGCTTATGTACCGCCCGGGGCCGCGCTGGCTTATTTGTCGGCGCCCGCTCTGGCGCCGGCCGCGCCGACCATCTGGGACGATCCGACGCCGCTCGTCCTGCTCGCCTATCTGGGCGGGCTGCTGATGGCCGGCGGGCGGCTGCTCGCCGGCCTCGTCATGCTCGGCCGCTGGACCCGGCAGGCGCGCGCCGTGGACTGCCCCGAATGGCTGGCCGCGTTCGAGCAGGCCCGCCGGACCGGGCCCGAGCGGCTGCGACTGCTGGTCTCGGACGCGGTGCCCTCGCCGCTGAGCTGGGGCTGGCGCAATCCGGTGATCCTGATCGATCCCGACACGCTGGACGAGCCCGAGGAAGCCGCGGCGATCCTCGCCCATGAAGTGGCGCACGTCGCCCGCCGCGACTGGCCGGTGCTGATGCTGACCCGTGTCGCCGCCACCCTGTTCTGGTTCAACCCCCTGGTCTGGCTGCTCGAGCGCGAGGTCGTGCAGCAGGCCGAGGAGGCCGCCGACTGCGAGGCCGCGCGCTGCGTCGAGCCCGCGCGCTACGCCCGCACCTTGCTCTCCTGGGCGCAGGTCAACGGCCGCATCGTCCCCGCGAACAGCATCGCGCCGGCGGGCAGCGCGCTCTCGCGCCGGGTCAGGGCGATCCTCGACCGGCGGCTGCGCGAGCGGCCGTCGGGATCGCCCTGGGCCACATTCGCGGCGGTGCTCTGCGTCGCCATCGCGGCCCCGGTCGCGGCAATGCAGCTGGTCGAGGCCGCCCGCGCCCAGGACGCGCCCGAAGCTCCGGAAGCGCCCGCCGCGCCCGCGGCTCCCGACGCGCCGGACGCACCCGCGGCGCCGGCCGCGCCGCGCGCACCCATGGCGGCGCATCCCCGGGACATGTCGGAGGTCGGCGCGGCGGTGCATGAAGCGCTCGCCGAGATTCCCCAGATCGTCGCGTCGGCCACGGCCGCGATCGATCCCGACGAGGTCGCGCGGATCACCGACGAAGCGCTGCGCGAGGCGCGGCCGCACCTTGGTCGGGAGGCTCGGGAGGAGATTCGCCGCGCCCATCGCGAGGCGGCCCGCGCCATGGCCCATGCCCGGGTCGAGCTCGCCCGGGTCGATCGCGCCGAGATCGCGCGCGCCGTGGCCGAGGCCCAGCGCGCCGTGCAGGCGGTGCCGCGCACGGTCGCGGTGGCGATGGCGCGCAGCGCCACGGGTATGGAGCGCGGCGCCGCCGGGATGGAACGCGGCGCGCGGAATATGGAGGAGGAGGCCCGGCGGCTGCAGCACCGCGACTATCGCGAACGGCAGATCGCCCGCGCCCGCGCCCGCGGCGAGACGGTGACCCACGAGCAGCTGATCGAGGCGGCCGAGAGCATGCGCGAGGGCGCCGAAGGCATGCGCGAGGGCGCGCGCGAAATGCGCGAGGCCGCCGAGGACATGCGCGACGACGACGACGGTTGAGCCGAGCGGCCAGGGACGGAACGGCAATCGCGCCGTTGGGTGGCGGGCGGCGTGCAGGCCGCCCGTCATTTTTCTGTCCCCGTCGCGCGGATAAGTCGCGTATTGCCACGGACCCTTGACCGGCGTAGCCGTTGAAAGATCGGGGGCGGTTGACCCGAAAGGACGCCGCGTGAGTGACAAGCGCGCCTATATCAACGCCCTGGCCGGCGTGGTTCCCGAGCATGACGTCCACCGGCTGTTCGTCGACTGGGCCGAGGGCCGCATCGAGGACCCGCGCATGCGCAGGCTGTTCATGCGCATGGCCGAGCGTTCGGGGATCGAGCATCGCTGGTCGGTGCTGCCGCCGGCGCCGGGCGGGCGGCCGCACAACGAGCCGGGCGGCTTCTACCATGGCGCGACGCCGTCGACGTCGACCCGGATGCAGCGCTATGCCGAGGAAGCGCCGGAACTGGCGCTGCGCGCGATCGGGAAGCTCGGCGAGCAGGTCGATCTCGACGGCGTCACCCACCTCGTCGTGGCGAGCTGCACCGGCTTCGTCGCGCCGGGCATCGACCAGATCATCGCGCGCCGGCTCGGCCTCGACAATGTCGAGCGGACCCTGGTCGGCTTCATGGGCTGCTATGCGGCGGTGTCGGCGCTGAGGACCGCTTATCATATCGTCCGCTCGGAGCCCGAGGCGCGGGTGCTCGCCGTCACGGTCGAGCTCTGCTCGCTGCATTTGCAGGAGGCGCAGGCGCTCGAGCCGTTGCTCGCCATGCTCCAGTTCAGCGACGGCGCCGCCGCGGCGCTGGTGAGCGTCCGAGCCGAGCGGGTTCGAGATGAGCCACCTCTTCTCCTGCGCGCTCGAGGATTCGGCCGAATTGATCCAGTGGAAGATCGGCGATACCGGCTTCGAGATGACTTTGTCCGGCGAGGTGCCCGGACGGATCCAGCATGCGCTCGCGGACGAAGGCGTGCGCGCGACGCTCTACAACGGCTGGGCCCCGGATCGAGGTCGACAGCTGGGCGGTCCATGCCGGCGGCCGCTCGATCCTCGACGCGGTCGAGAAGGGGCTGGAGCTGCCGCAGGGCGCGCTGTTCGCCTCGCGCGACGTGCTCGCCCGCTACGGCAACATGTCCTCGTCGACCTTGATGTTCGTGCTCGCCGAGCTGATCGGGCGGCCGGACGTGGGCAAGGGCGTCGCGCTGGCCTTCGGGCCGGGTCTCGCCGCCGAGGGCTTCCATTTCGAGCGGGTGTCCCGCGAGAAGCCTGCCCCGGCGGAGGCCGGGGAGCGGGCCGCATGACAGGCCTCGCCGTCCGCTCCCGGCAAGAGGAGCAGATGGACGATCCCGGGCTCGACCCGGCCACCTACGAGGCGGTGCTGCACGATCTCTCGCGGGTCAACGCCTGGACGCTGGCGGCGCGGCCGACGATCGCCTTCCTGGCGCGGGGCACCAAGGACATGCCCGCCTTCCGGCTGCTCGACGTCGGCTTCGGCCATGGCGACATGCTGCGCCGGATCGCGCGCTGGGCGCGAAGGAAGGGCATCGCCGTCGACCTGATCGGCGTCGATTTCAACCCGAAGAGCGCCGGCGGTGGCGCGGGCGGCGACGCCGATCCACTGGCCGATCGAATACCGCACCGGCGACTATCGCGACGTGGCCGGGCCGATCGACTTCATCGTGTCGAGCGCGGTCACCCACCATATGAGCGACGCCGAGATCCACGCCTTCCTCGCTTTCATGGAGGAGCGGACGGTGCGCGGCTGGATGGTCAACGACATCCACCGCGGCGCGGTTCGCTTATTACGGCTTTCCCCTGCTCGCCCGGCTGATGCGCTGGCACCGGATCGTGCGCGAGGACGGGCAGCTGTCGATCGCCCGCGGCTTCCGCGCGTCCGACTGGCGCAGGCTGATCGACGAAGCGGGGATCGACGCCGAGGCGCCGCGAATCGTGCGCCGTCTCGCTTTCCGGCTGTGCGTCGAGCGGCTGCGCTGATCGTCGGCGGCGGGCCGGCGGGCGCGTCGGCGGCGACTCACGCTCGCCCGCGGCGGGGCGATGCCGGTGCTGATCGAGCGCTGCCCCGGCGAACGCGACCTGGTCTGCGGCGGCTTCCTCGGCTGGGACGCGCTGGCGGCGCTGCGAAAGCTCGGCCTCGATCCGGCCTCGCTCGGCGCGCGGCCGATCCACCGGCTGCGGCTGGTCGGCGGGCGGGAAGACCGTCGAGACGGATCTCCCCAAGGCCGCCGCCGGGCCTTTCCCGCCGCCGGCTCGACGCGACCCTGCTGCGCATGGCCGAGGAGGCGGGCGCGGCGGTGCTTCGCGGGCGGGCGGCGCGGGCGGTCGAAGGAAGCACGATCCGGCTCGACGACGGCGAGGAGATGGAGGCCGACGCCCTGTTCCTCGCGACCGGCAAGCACGAATTGCGCGGTGCCGCGCGCGAGATTGGCGGCCGGCCGGTTTCGGTCGGGCTGCGCGCGGCGCTGCCGCCCTCGCCGGCTCTGGCCAGGGCGCTGGCGGGCACGATCGAGCTGCATCTCTATGATGGCGGCTATGCCGGCCTGCTGCTGCAGGAGGACGGCGCCGCCAACCTCTGCCTCAGCGTCGAACGCGCGCGGATGGCGGACGGGCGGGAAGCGCTGCTCGCCGCGCTGGCGCGGGAAGCGCCTTTGCTGGCGGAGCGGATCGACGGTGCCCCGCCGCTGGCCTGGGAGGCGGTCGCCGGCGTCCCTTATGGCTGGCGGGCGCAGGCGACCGAGCCGGGCCGCTACCGGATCGGCGACCAGGCGGCGGTGATCGCCAGCCTGGCCGGCGACGGCATCGCGGTCGCGCTGGCCAGCGGCACCGCCGCCGCTCAGGCCTGCCTGCACGGCGACGGGGCCGGCGCCCGGACCTTTCAGCGGGCGTTCGCGCTGCGGGCGCGGCGCCCGCTGGCGATTGCCGAGCTGCTTCGGCACATGGCGGAAAATCCGCTCCGGCGCCGGCTGATGATGGCGCTGGCGGACGTGCCGGGCCTAGCCAAGGCGGCGGCGCGGCTGACCCGGATCGGCTAGAAATAGGGACTGTCCCTATTTTAGCGGCCGGTCACCGAGGCCGGGGCGTCCTCGCGCCACTGGCCGGACTGGCGATATTCCTCGCGGACCGTGGATTCGGGAAGGTCGGCGGTCCAGCGGCCGTCCTGCGGGATGTCCGAGGGCATGGTCGCGGCGGCGCGGATCTCGGCGGGCGTGGCGGCGGCAGCCAGCGCGCCAAAGTCGAGCGAGGCGGGCGTCGGGCGGACCAGGGCCATGGCCGGGCGCGGGATCGGCTCGCTGCCGGCGTAATTGGCGACGAAGGCGCCGGGGACGCCGCCGAGGCCGGGCAGGCGGTAGAAATTGTGGGCGCCGATCACCGCTGTCTTGACCAGGCGCGGCGCCCAGGTCGGGAAGACGGCGCTGGTGTGATAATGGGTGGAGAGGCCGACGCGGCGGCGATAGGTTCGGCCGGCGAGCGCCTCGGCGGCGATCGCGCGGGCCCGAGCCCAGTTCGATCCCGTCGGGCCGGCGGGCGAGCGAACCGTCGCAGGTGAAGGTGAACTGGCAGCCGCCGCCGGGACGCATCGGCCCCTGATAGACGACGCCGCAGACGCTGTTCGGCCAGGCCGGGTGGCGGACGCGGTTCAAGACGACCTGGGCGACCGCGCGCTGGCCGTCCTCGCTCTCCGAGCGTGCCTCGTAGTAGACGGCCTGGGCCAGGCAATCGAGCGAGCGCAAGCCGTCGAGCGCGCTGCCGGCGCGGAAGACGAAGGAGGGGGCGGAAGGGTGGAGACCGCCCGAAACCGGAATGGCCGCGTTGGCGGCATAAGCCGGGTTGCCGAACAAGGCGGCGAGGCCGGGCGTCGCTGGCGCGGCCGGCGCGGCCGCGGCGGGCTCGAACGGCGCGGGGACCGGCGCGGCGCCGATCGCGAAGTCGGGCGCGGCGGTCAGGCTGGCGGGGACGCAGGAGGCGCTCGGCACGATCAGCGCGAGCCACGCCCAGGCGGACGCGCGGCGGGCTTTCCCGCGCGAAGCTTTTGAGTCTGTCCGTACGCCCAACGCCATGCCTGGCTCCACCCGGGATGAAGCTTCCCAGAGCGTCGCATAGCGTCCCCGCTTATGCTCCGCGCCCCTTCATTTCGGGGCGTCCCAATAGAGGACAGAGGTGCAGGAAAGATTGATGAGGCGGGCGAGACGGCCCGCCCCGCCCGCTTGGTCGAGGCGCGGCAGCGCTTCGTCGAAGCGGAGCGGCATTCGCCGAAGGGGCGTGCATGATGATCGAAACCAGGAGGCGAAGAGGGCGCAATGGCGCGACCAATGGCTCAGCGGCCCGCACGGCGGAAGTCCCCCGCTTCGCAAGGCGGGCCGCACCCCGAACCGAGGGCCGTCCCCCCGGCCAGGCAGGAGCCAAGACCATGAACGTTCGCAAGCCCCTCTTCGCCGTCGCCGCTCTGGCCGCGGCCTATGTCAACACCAGCGCCGCGATCAGCCCGGCCATGGCGCAGGGCGCCGAAGCCGTCACGATCAGCTATGCCAACCTCAATCTCGCCAACGCCGCCGGCCGCGCCGTGCTCGACCGCCGGATCGCCGCGGCGGCGCGCCAGGTCTGCGGCCAGTATCTGATCACCGAGCTGAAGTGGGCGGAAATGAGCCGCGAGTGCCGGGTCGAGGTGACCGCCTCGGCCCAGCTCCCCGGCCGTCCGCAACTGGCCAGCCTTCGCGTGAGCCGCGCTGCTTATTGAGCCCACCAGAGCAGCGAGGCTTCATTGGGAGGCGGCGGTGCCCCAACCGCCGCCTCCCTTTTTACTGGGGACAGTCCCCGAGGGGACTGTCCCCTTGTCAGCGGCCGGCGAACCTCTTCACGTCTTCGACATAGGAGCGGCCGATGCGCTGCTCGCCGCCGTCGGAGAGGCGGGCGGTCCAGTGGCCGGCGTCGTCGCGATAGAGGCCGGTGACGGTGTCGCGCCGCAGGATCACCGAGCGGTGGACGCGCAGGAACAGGGCCGGGTCGAGATCCTCCTCGAGCTTGGCGATGGTGCGATGGATCAGCCAGGAGCGTGTCCCGACATGGAGCCGCATATAGTCGCGCTCGGCGGTGATCCGGTGGATGTCCGAGGCGGCGATCCGCACCAGCCCGCTATGGTCGGGCACCCAGAATTCCTCGACATGGGCGGACACCGGCCGCGCGGCGGCGTGAGCCCCGGTCGACACATGATCGCGGACCCGGTCGAGCGCGCGCGCCAGCCGCTCGGGCTGGACCGGCTTCATCAGATAGTCGATCGCGGCGACGTCGAACGCTGCGACCGCGAAATTGTCGAAGGCGGTGACGAACACCACCACCGGATCGACCGCGGATTCGGAAAGCGCGCGGGCGACGTCGATGCCGTCCATGCCGGGCATGGCGATGTCGAGCAGCACCAGGTCCGGCGCCACCGCCTCGGCGATGCGCAAGGCCGCCTCGCCGTCATTGGCGGTGCCGACCACGGCAACGTTCTCCACCCGGGCGAGCAGCAATTGCAGCCGCTCGACCGCGAGCGGCTCGTCGTCGACCACCATGACCCTCAAGGACGCCGGCTCAGCCATTCTTCATCACCGGCAGATAGAGGTGGACGGTATAGCCGCCGTCGGGATCGGCGCCGTTGAGGCAGCCGGCGCGGGCCGCGTAGCGCGCGGTCAGCCGGTCGCAGACGTTCTTGAGGCCGACGCCGGTGCCGGCGCCGCCGTCCAGGTCGGCGGGCGCCGCCTCGCCGTCGTCGCGGACCTTGATGTGCAGCCGGCCCGCTTCCTCATAGGCGGAGATGCGCACGGTGACCGGCTTGCGCGACTTGGCGACGCCGTATTTGACCGCATTCTCGACCACCGGCTGCAGGATCAGCGCCGGCACGCGCGCGGCGAGCAGGGCCTCGGGCACGTCGATCTCGACCGTCAGCCGGTCGGGGAAGCGGATCTGCTCGATGTCGAGATAGAGGCGCTGGAGCTTGATCTCCTCCTCCAGGCTGACGTCGGCGGTGGGATCGGCGGAGAGGGTGGCGCGGAAGAAGGTGGAAAGGTTCATCAACATCCGCTCGGCGACGTCGGTCTTCTGCGAAAGGATGAGGGAGGAAAGGCTGTTGAGGGTGTTGAACAGGAAATGCGGGTTGATCTGGTAGCGCAGCGCCCGGAGCTGCGCCTCCTGCGCCTCGCGGGCCAGCATGGCGGCGTGCCGATCGGCGGCGCGGAGCTGCTTGGCGTAGCTCATCGCCACGTAAAAGGCGGCCCAGGCGGCGAACAGGAAGTACCAGGAAAGCGAGACTTCGAGGATCGAGCGCGCCGCCATTTCCAGCGGGCTCCAGCCCATCGACGTGCGCTCCTGTTCCATCTTCACGGCGTCGAGCGGCGCATAGACATAGAAAGCGTAATAATTGACCGACGAGAACAGGATCGAGGCGGGCAGGCAAAGCAGGGCCGCGAGGGCGGCCTTGGCATTCAGGCTCTTGTTCGCCACCGGCCGCATGCAGAGGTAGACGAGGAAGGTGATCAGGATTCCGGCCAGGCAGACGCCGCCGCGCCGCACCATCATCTCGACGAAATTGGGATATTGCAGCACGACCGCGCGGATCGTGATCAGGGTCATGTAAAGCAGCCAGAAGGCGAGGATCGACTTGAGCGCGATGCCGAGATCCGGCAGCCGGCGCCCCTCGTCTTCCGGGAGGGATCTGTCCATGCCCCCTGTTAGCGCAGCCGCGTTCGAAATGCCTTGCCGCGCCGGGTCGTTCGCAGAAGCGAGCGCGGCGTTGGTCGAAAAGCCGCGCAGCGGACGGCGGTAGCCGAGCGAATCGGCCTCGCCGAGCATCGCGTCCCCGGCTTCGCCGCCGTCCTTCCGGTCCCGATCATTGCCCACGACTCCGGGCATAGCATGAGGATTCGCGGCCTGTCAGCGCGTTCCTCCGCCTACGGATTCTGCTTTGCGGGGTCGTTCCATCGCCGAAAGAAGCGGCGGTTACGCTCGGTTCCTGCGGAAAGGCCTGTTGCCGTTCTGCGACACAGGCCAGCCGCTGCGACGAAAATCGCGGTTTTGCGATTGCCCGCGAAATCGAACTCTGATTCAATTCTGAACGGGGAGTGGGGTCTTGGTTAACGGACTGGTAAGCCGTTCCGATGCATGATCCTTCTCAGGGCAAAAGGAGTGGGATCATGAGTACCAGGACTCGGCCCGCCAATGGAGCGGCGGCGCTGGCAGAGATAAGGGAGTTCGCCGGGTTCGGAAAAGGCACCCAGCGCTACATCCGCCGTTCGCTCGACGTCGGCCTCGATCGCCGCGACGCCGTGAAGCGCTGGTCGCGCGACCCGGCCGAAGCCGCCGGCATCCGCGCCCAGGAGCGAATCTACGCCCGCCTCGACCATATCCGCTCCTACGTTCCCGACGACAGCGGCCTCGACGCGATGGAGCCGCTGATGGCGCCTCTGGTCACCATGACCGCCTTCGATCTCGGCCAGGACCGGCTGCCCTGCTTCGCCTCCTACCGTTTCCTCTACGAGCGGCTGATCGGCGCCGCCGTCCGCCCCTGGCTCCCCGGCGCGTTCTGCGCGGCCGCGGCGCTGCCGCATCTGCACCCCGACCGGCGCCGGACCCTCTTGCAGTCGATCAGCGAAGCCGCGGCGACCGCGCCGGGCTGGTCGAACCGCGAGCCGGTTTTCTACCCCGAATGGGTCGAAAAGGTCGACATGACCGTCGTCGGCTGACGCTTCCTTACCTTCTCCCTAGTGGGGGGCCTCCGGGCCCGTCTTTTTTTGCCAGTTCAGGCGCTCGACCAGGTCCTCGGCGAACACCGTCAGAGTGTCGTCGCGCGCGCCCATGACGATGACGCGGTCGCCAGGGCGGGCGAGGGCGGCGAGGCGCTCGGCGCATTGGTCGCGGTCGGCGATATGCTCGGCGCTGCGGCCGAGATCGGCGACGCTGGCGACAATGTCGGCGCTGCCGACCTCGCGGCTGGTGGTGCCGCCATAATAAACGGGGTCAGGCATGATCAGCACGTCGTCACCCGTCATTTCATGGGCGAAGGTGGCGATCAGCTCGTCCCTCATGGTGCGCAGCGGGCCGTAGCCGTGCGGCTGGAAGAAGAGGAGCAGGCGGCCGGGGAAAGCGTGGAGCGTGCGCAGCGTTGCCGAAATCTTGTCGGGGTTGTGCGCGAAATCGTCGATCACGGCGATCCCGTCGGCGGTGCCCACCAGCTCGAAGCGGCGGCGGAGGCCCTTGAAGCCGGCCAGCGCCTCGGCGGCTTCGGCGAGCGGCACGTTGACGGCCTCGGCGGCGGCGAGGGCGGCGAGCGCATTCTCCGCATTGTGGCGGCCCGGCACCTGGAGGCGGACGGCGACGTCCCCGACCTTGAAGGAAACCGAGAGCGGTTCCTCGACGATGCCCGCGCCGAACAGGTCGGCGCCTTCGTCTTTGAACGAATAGGTGGTGAGGCGCTCCGGCGGCAAAGCGGCGGCGAGGAAGCGGGTCTCGTCGTCGTCGAGGTTGAGGACGACCGTTTCCGCCATGGCTGCGAAGTCGCGGAACAGGTGGCGGAGCTCATCGAGGCTCTTGTGGTCGAGGCTGATGTTATTGAGGACGGCGACCTTGGGCCGGTAGAGCGCGATCGAGCCGTCGCTTTCGTCGACCTCGCTGACGAAGGCGTCGCCCGCGCCGATCAAAGCACTGGCGAAAGGCATTTCGGCGCTGACGAAATTCTTCATCACCGCGCCGTTCATCACCGTCGGGTCGCGCCCGCAAGCGTGCAGGATCCAGCCGATCATGCCGGTGACGGTGGATTTGCCGCTGGTGCCGCCGACCGCGATGCCCGTCCCGGCGGCGTTGAACAGCTCGGCGAGGAGCTCGGGGCGGCTGATCCGCGCGGCGCCGACTTCGGTCGCCCTGGCGACGTCGGGCACGGTCTCCTCGATCGCCGCCGAGGTGACGAGGCGCTGATCGGCGCTCGTGATCCCGCTGCCGTCCTGCCGGAAGAGGCCGATGCCGCGCGCGCGCAGGAACTCGAACTTGGCGGCGAGCCGGCCCTGGTCGAGCGTGCGGTCCGAGCCGGCGACCTGGTGGCCGCGCCCCCGCACGATCAGCGCCAGCGGCAGCATGCCGCTGCCGCCGATGCCGCAGAAGAAATAGGATTTGGCCTCGCCCATCGCCTCGCCCTATTGGGAAGCGCGGGCCATTTCAAACGGGGATGAGCAGACATGCGGATCGCGGTCGTGGCGCCGAGCTCGCGCTTTGAAAACCGGGCGGAGCTTGACGAGGTCGCCGCGCGCGTGACCGGGATCGCGGCGCGGCGCCATCCCGGCGTCGAGGTCCGCTTTCATCCGCAATGCTGGCTCCAGGCCGGTCATTTCGCCGGCACCGACGACGAGCGGCACGACGCTCTGGTCGCGGTCGCCAACGACCCCTCCCTCGATGCAATATGGTTCGCGCGCGGCGGTTACGGATCGAACCGGATCGCGGCGCGCGCCATCGGCCATTTCGGGCCGGCGGCGCGGCGGAAGGCCTGGCTCGGCTATAGCGACGCCGGCTTCCTGCTCGCCGGCCTCTACCGCGCCGGCTACGCCGATGTCGCACACGGGCCGATGCCCAGGGATGTCCTGAACAGCGAGGAACCGGTGGCGCGGGCGCTCGCCTGGCTCGTCGATCGCTCGCCCGAAGCGCTCGAGCCGCGCCTCGAAACCGGCCGGCGCTACGCCGCTTTCAACGTCACCGTGCTCGGCATGCTGCTCGGCACATCGCTCGAGCCCGATCTCGACGGACATGAGCTGCTGCTCGAGGACGTGGCGGAATATCTCTATGCGACCGACCGCGCGCTGTTCCACATCACCGGAAGCCCGGCGGTGCGCCGCGCCGCGGGCATCCGGCTTGGCAGGATCGCGGTGACGGACAATCCCGGCCAGCCCTTCGGCGCCGACGCGCGGGAGGTGGTCGAGCGCTGGTGCCGGGACTCCGGCATTCCCTATCTCGGCGAGGCCGATATCGGCCACGATTCGGACAACAAGGTGGTCCCGTTCGGCCGCCGATGACCGCTTTCCCCCCTCTATCCACAGAAAAGGCGGCGAGAGGAGGCAAAAGCGGCGATTTCCCCCCTCTCACCCCATTGCCAAGGGTGCTGAATTGCGCTCTCTATCGGCGCAGCTCATTTCACAGGGAGGGAAGTATGGCACAAGGTAGGCAGAGCGGGTTGCAGCGTCCGGTGACGCCTTCGGCTGATCTCGCCGCGATCACGGGTTCCGATCCGTTGCCGCGCAGCCAGGTGGTCAGCAAGGTTTGGGACCATATCCGCAAGAACAACCTGCAAAACCCGCAGAACAAGCGCGAAATCTTGGCAGACGACAAGCTGAAGAAGATCTTCGGCAAGGATCGCTGCTCCATGTTCGAGATGAACAAGCACCTGTCGCGCCATCTTAGCTAGGGTCCGCGCCGGGCCATGCCCGGCCTGACCAAGGAGCGGCTGAAGGCGGATCTGGAGCGGCTCGGCGTTCGGCCGGGCGACCTCCTCATGGTTCACGCGTCGCTCCGCAAGATCGGCCTCGCCCGCACCGATTTCGGCGCGGGCGGGGCCGATCTTCTGTTGGACGCGCTTGACGCCGCGGTGGGGGCCGCCGGCACGCTGATGATGGTGCTCGGCACCGCCTATGAAATGGACTGGGTGAACCAGCGGCCGGTCGCGGAGCGCGCCGCCCTGCTCGCCGGCTCGCCGCCGTTCGATTATCTCGATGCCGAAGCGATGCGCGAGGTCGGTTGGCTGGCCGAGACGTTCCGGCGGCGGCCGGGGACGATCGTCAGCGACAATCCGAGCGGCCGCTTCGGCGCGCTCGGCGCGGCGGCGAGGGCGGTGCTGGAGGATCAGCCCTGGCACGATTATTACGGCCCGGGCTCGCCGCTCCAGCGGCTGTGCGAGCGAGGCGGACGGATCCTGCGGCTCGGCGCCGATCCCGACACGGTGACCGCGCTCCATTATGCCGAATATCTCGCCCGGCTGCCGGTCAAGCGGCGCACGCGCTGGGATTATCTGCTGCAAGGCGAGGCCGGGCCGCGCCACGCCTGGGTCGAATGCCTCGACGACAGCCAGGGCATCGCCGACTGGGACGGCGAGGATTATTTCGCGGTGATCCTGAAGGCCTATCTCGCCCGGGGCCGCCACCGCGACGGCCAGGTCGGGAACGCCGCCGCCGAGCTGATCGACGCGGCCGAGCTGGTCGCGTTCGGCGCCGGCTGGATGGAACGCCACCTGTAAGAAAACCCGCGGGCGGGATGCCGGCCGCGGGTTCCTTTTCCCGGAGGGTCGGGCGGTCAGAAGCGGAAGGTGAGGTCCGCCACGGCCCGGTCGTCGCGCACGCCCGCGCGGCCGATGCTGGTTTCGACCCCGGTCCCGAACGACACCCGGCCGTTGCTCAGCGTCAGTCCGCCGCGCACCTCGCCCCAGCTCGAGTCGCCATTGGCGTAGGGCAGGACGAAGGCGAAGTCGGGGACGTCGGCGAAGCGGACGCTCATGCCGTCATCCGCACCCGAAAGGGTGTGGACGTAGTCGGCCTGGAGCTGCGGCTGCAGTGCCCAGCGGCCCATCCGCATCGTGCCGGCAAGCCGGGCGCCGAGCCGGCTTTCCAGCCGTTGCAGACGGAGGTCGTCCATATGCAGGGCCGTCTCGCCGCCCCGCTCCTCGAACCCGCCGAGCTGGTAGGACGAATAAGCGAGCGCCGCGCGCGGCGTCAGCGTCAGGCCGCGGCCGAAGCCGAGGTTGATGCCCGTCTCGACCATCGCCCCGTAGCGGCTCGTTTCGGTCGCGCCGTACAGGTTGTAGGCGGTGCTGCCGGCGGCGGCATGGCGCTGTGTCGTCATGCTGCCGATTTCCGCCGAGGCCAGGCCGGCGACATAGGCTCCGCCGCCGAGCCGGTAGGAGCCGTAAGCGGCGACCTGGGTCGTCCGCGATTCGGTCCTGCCCAGGTCGCCCGGGGCGCTGAAGCCATAGGCATAGCCGAAGGCGGTGCCGACGATGAGGTGCGGCGCGGCCTCGATCTCCAGGCCCATGCTGCCATAAGCGAGCTGCTGGCCGCCGGCGGCGCCCAGCCGGTTGCTGCCGGTGCTGGAGCCGTTGGCGATATAGCCGCTGCTGACGAAGCCCGTCATGCCTTCGGGCAGCGCCGTCATCGAGCGCCCCGCCGGCACGAGGCCGCTGAAGCTTAGCGACGGCGACGACGTTCCGGTGGCGAGAGCGCCAACCAGGGCGGTCGATCCGTTCATGCTGATCACGCCGGTCGGTCCGGTGCCCAATATGGACAGGCGGTCGGCGACATTGTTCAGCATCACCTGGCTCTGCCGGTCCTGGAGCGAACGGGTCTCGCTGGTGATGGTCGGGGCAAGCCCGGCCAGGGTGATCGACAGCGTCTGCGAATCCATCAGGTCGATAGCGCCGTAGAGGCCGTACAGCGAGTTGTAGAAATTGCCGCGCAGCTGATCGAGCGCCTGGGCGAAGGCTTGCTCGGTCGGCCCGGACTGGCCGATCATCTGGACGAGGCTGCCGGCACGAAGCTCGGCGATGATGCTGGTGGCGGTGTAGGTCAGGGCCGGCCGGAGTACGCCCTGAAATGAGTAGACGGTGCCGAAGACGCCATCCACGTCCGCCGCGGTGGCGATCGTCCAGCTGTCGCCATGTCGCGGCGCTGCTCCGACCTTGTTGAACACGACCGAGCCGCCATTGAGGGCGAGGGTGCCGCCAACGACCAGCCGATCGCCGGCGCCGCGCGTGACATCGATGAACAGCGCCGAGGCGGACGCCAGGATGACGTCGCTGGTGACGGTCAGCGTTCCGATCCGGTCACCGCCGCCGGGAGCGACAATGGCCGCGCCCACCGTCAGGAAGTCGGGGTTGATCGTCCCGCTTCCCGAGAGCAGCCCGGTGACGACCAGCATCTCGCTCGTGTTGAGCACGCCGTCGACGTTGGTCCAGCCCTGATACTGAGTGAAATCGGCCCAGGTGTTGAGCGTGCCGGCGGGCCGAATGTCGAGCTTGGCGCCCTGATGGTCGAGGTTCATCACGTCGATCGTGGCGCTTTGGCCGAGCGTGGTGGTGCCGGCCCGGCGCAGCGTCACGTCGTAATAGCGTGCCCGGACGTGGAGCCCGGGGGTGGCGCTGTTGACCGGCTCGACATTGTTCGGGACGAAGTTGAGCGAGCCCGGTCCGCCGGCGGTGACGATCGGCGTGCCGTTGCCGGTGGGATTGCCCGGCCCGTTGAAGGTCGTGCAGTCGGTCTCCAGGAAGCAGAGCGTGCCGAACTTGTCGACGGCGCCGTCGGCGCCGCCCTGGTTGGTATCCGGCACGCCGGTCAGAAGCTCGCCGCTCGGGCCGATGATCGCATAGTTCGGATCCATGTCCTGGACCCAGTGGCCCGGATCGAACCAGTCGCCGTTCCCCGCCAGCGCCGATGCGTAGACGTAGGGGTTGTTCTGGACGATGTCCTCCCAGAACTGGAACAGCGGCGGATAGACGTTGAACTGGCCGTAGGTGCTGATGCCGCCGTTGAACGACCAGCTGCCGGTCAGCACCGCGGCGACCACGCTCCTGCTCCAGCGCTGGTCGACGATCAGTGGACCGCCGGAATCGCCGCCCGCGGTCGCGCCCTCGTTGGCGAGGGTGACGCCGCCCAGACCGTTGAAATCATAATAGCCGTTGTTGCGGCCGCCCGGGGGCGCGGTGTTGGTGAAGAAGTTCGCCGGCAAATTGTCCGGATCATGGTTGGGGTCGTCGAAGTCCAGCCAGTAGATCGCGTGCTGGTGGGCGGCGAAGGCGGTGTTGCCCGGATTGATCGCCGGGCTGTTCACCCAATCGTTGTTCGTCATCAGCGCGTCGATCATGTTCTCGGCCGAGCGGCGTCGATAATCGATGCCGGCGAGGCTGCCGATGCCGGACAGGCCGACGCCGGCGCCGCCATAGCCGGTGATGGTGGCATGGGTCGGGCCGTCAAGCGGCGAGAAGAGCAGGGCCCAGGTCGGGATGTCCTGGACATGGGTATCGAAGGTGACGAGGGCGATGTCCTGGTTGGCGAACTCGCCGCCGCCGCCCAGCACGACCGGCTGCGCGCCGGTGCCGTACCAGACCTGGTTGGCGTTGTAGATGTGCCGCGCGACCGAGGTCTGGAAGCTGGCGTCGCGCCAGGTTTCGTACGGCCCCTTCTGCCCGACGGGGCAGGTGAAGGGCAGGCCGTTCACATTGAAGCAATTTCGGTTCAGCGACTCGAAGCCGAAGCTGAGCGGAATCCCGACCGAGCTGACCAGCGCCCCGCCGGTACCGAAATTCCCGCTCACGCCGCCGCCGGTGCCGGTCTGGCTGCCGTACCGGTGGGCGGGATTGTTGTAGACGCAATGCGCCGCCGTGATCACCGTGCGCGGGTTGATCAACGTGCCGCTGCACAGGCTGAGGCCGGCAGCGGTCGGGCCGGTCTGGATGAAGGCGATCTGCTGGCCGACGCCGTTGATCGAGCCGGCGGCGTCGAGGATCTGCGGAGAATTCGAGTAGATCGAGCCGTTGCCGGGCGCGTTGATCCCCGGCAGGACGCTGGGCGGCCCGAGCGGGACGGTGTGATTGGCGACGATCTGCAGGTCGGCGCTCGGAACGCCGCCGGCGCCGGCGGCGCCCTGGGCCTGGGCCGGGCTGGCGAAGATGAGCAAGGACGCGGTCGCGGTGGCGCTGAGCAACGCGCAGCGCATCGGCAAAGTCTGCATTCGGAGATCCCCCTATCTCTCCGGTCGCCCTCGGCCCCCCGAGTCGCGCTCCGGAATGGCGCGGACTTTATGGGAACAGGCGCTCGCGCAAAAGGGGTTTCTGGTTCAAAATCGTTTGATTACTGTGCAGCGCACAAAACTTACTGACCCAATACGGTATAATTACTGTAGCGTAACATCCGAGTCGGTTGTTGGGAGCCCGGTAACGCCGCTTCTAATCCTCTGATATATCGAAGCGATTCCTCCAGCGCAGGCCGATCCACAGGGTGCGGGGGGTCGCCCGCTCGACGATGCCCGCGCTGGAGATGCCGGCGACGACGCGGGCGTCGGCGAGGTTCTCGGCGCGCGCCTCCAGGGCGATGCCGGCGGTCAGGGGAAGCAAAGCGAGCGCGTCGAAGGTCAGCGCGTCGGGGATAGGCTGGCGGTTGAGATCGTCCTCATATTGGCTGCCGGCGTAGCGCGCGGCGAAGGCGGCCGTGGCGCCCCGGGCGCCGTGCCAGGACAAAGTCGCCGACCCGTTGTGGCGCGGCGCCTGGGCCGGACGCAGCCGGTCGAGCGGCAGCGCGGCGCCGCGCGCGCGAACCTCGGCATCGGCGAAGCTGTAGCCGGCGGCGAGGCGGAAGCGGCCGAGCGCGATGCTCGCGTCGATCTCGACGCCGCGGCTGAGGATCGCCGCCACGTTGCGGCGCTGGCGGAACTGGCCGCCGGCGGCGACGAAGCCGACGCCGGGAAAGACGCCCGGCCCCTCGCCGAGCGTCACGTTCGAGATCGCCTCGTCGAGCCGGTTGGCGAACAGGGTGGCGCCGATCCGGGCGCCGCGCGCGGGCCTGAGCTCGACGCCGGCCTCGGCGCCGTCCAGCCGTTCCGGCGCCAGCGCTTCATTGGCGGCGGTGGCGTCGGCGCCGACCCGAAACGGGCGGTAGAGCTCGTTGAGCGTGGGCAGGCGCCAGCCGCGATAGACGGCGGCGCGCAGCGTGACCCGGGGCGCGGCGCGCCACGACGCGGCGGCCCGGCCGGTCGGTTCCCAGCCGCCGCGGTCCGGAAAGCGCGCGTCGGTCAGCGCGGCGCCGGTGGCGATGGCCCGCTCTCGCCGGAAACCGTCCGCGATCCACCAGCGGTCGATCCGGCCGCCGGCGGCGAAGGTGACCTCGGCTCGCTCCAAGCCGAGCTCGGCGAAGGCGCCGACCGTGCGGGTGCGGCCGCCGGCGATCCGCGCGCGGGTGGCCGTGCCGGCGACGAACTGGAACAGCTCCCGGGTGCGGCCCTCGGTCTCGCGCCAGTCGGCGCCGAGGCGCAGCTCGAACGGGCCGAGCGGGGGCCGCGCCTCGAAGCGCGCGCCAAGGCCGGTCGATGGTACCGAATATTGGTCGAGCGTCCGGCTTGCGGCCGCGCGGTCGGCGCTCACCGCGGCGAAGCTGTTGGAAAAGTCGCGGACCTGGACGTAGCCGAGCGCGGAAAAGGGCAGACGGCCCTGGCCGACGAGGCGCAGCGAGGCGTCCGCGCCTTTGGTACGGATGGCGCTGAACGCGGTGCCGCGCTCGCGCGCGTCGGTGAAGGCGGAGAGGCTCGCCTGCAGCTCGGCCGTTGCGGTGACCGGCGTCACCGCGCGGACGGCGACGCTCGCCTGGCGGTAGGGCGCCGGGCGGTCGGCGGGGCCGCGCTGCTCGGCGACGACCGGTATGAAGCCGTCGCCGCGGGCGAAGGCGGCCGAGACGGTGGCGAAAGCCTCGCCGAGCAGCGCGCCATAGCCGGCATGGGCGTCGATGCCGTCGCGGCTGCCATAAGCGACGCCGGCCGACAGGCCCGCCAGCTCGCGCGGGCCGGCGCTCTCCATCTCGATCGAGCCGGCGAGCGCGCCCGGGCCGTTGGCGCCGGTGCCGCCGCCGCGGACCAGGCGGATCCGGCCGAGCCGGCGCGGATCCATGGCCGGCCAGGAAATCCAGCCGCCAAACGGATCGGACTGGGGCACGCCGTCGAGAAGGAGCAAAGCCCGGCTCGACGCATTGCCGCCCAGCGCCCGGAAGGTCGCGCCCTGGCTGGTCGGATTGGCCGAGCGCGCGTCGGAGCGGCGGAATTGCTGGAAGCCGGGGACGTCGCGGAGGATGTCCTCGAGCCGGCCGGAGGCGGAATGTTCGAGCCGGTCGCGGCCGATCTCGGTCGCGTGATAACCGGCTTCGCCCCGCGCGTCGGCGAGGCCGCGGCCGGTGACGACGATGTCGTTCTGGCCGGCTGCGGCCGCGGGCGCGGCCAGGAGGGCGAGGGCGGCGACGGCGCGGGTCACCGCTGCCGCTTACAACAAAAAGGCCGCGCCGGTGAGGGGAGGACCGGCGCGGCTCTGGACCGATGGTGGGGCGATCAGCCGCTCGGCGACTGGGCCTGCGCCGCGATCGCGGCCTCGAACTGGGCCTTGGTCATGGCGAAGACGAGGCCCTGGCTGTTGCGGCCGAAACTCGTGATCGGGACACGGGCGCGGGCGGTTCCGGTGGATACGATCGCACCTTGCGCGTCGACCGATTCGATCGTGCCGACGACGCCGCCCTGCTGGTCGCGAACCGTGGCGCCGGCCTGGACGTCGGCGGCCGTGGCCGCGGTCACCGGGCCGGCCGGCTGCGCCGGCGATGACGGCGGCGTGGCGGTCGCCGTTGCCGCCGGCTGGGCCGGAGCGGCGGCCGGCGGAGTCGCCGTCGCGGTCGGCTGGGCTGGAGCAGCGGTTGGCGCGGTCGCGGGCGGTGTGGTCTGGGCCTCGGCCGCGGCTTCCGCCTCGACCTGGTCGGCGGTCTGGTTGGCGGTGTCCTGCGCGACCTGGGCATTGTCGGGCGCGGCTTCCGGAGCGGTGGTTGGCTGCTGGGTGGCCGGCACAGCTGTTTCGGTCGGGGTCTCGACGGCCTCGGGCGGCGGCGCGGTTTCCGGCACCGGGCCCGTGGGCGGGGTGGCGGTCTCGACATTTCCGCTCACCGGCGGCGTCGGATCGGCCGGCGGCGACGTTTGGGCGGCGGCCAAAGCGGCCGGAAGCGTGAGCGCCGCGGCCGCGGCGAGGAGTTGCGTGCGGATGTTCATTTCGTTCCTCCAATGGTTGAAGGGTTAACAGGCGCGCGCGCGCAAAGGTTCAATCCGTGGGACAATGCGTTCCCGCCGGGCGATGAAGCGCAGTCGTTACGGAGGCGATTCAGCCGCCGGGATAGCGCTCGAACTGGGGCAGGGCGTCGATGCCCGTCATCCAGCCAATTCGGTCGGCGGTCTGGATATGGACCTGGGCGGGCAGCGCGTCGGGGTCGTCGAGCGTGCCCGACTGGACGTCGGTGATGCCGGGGAGGACGACGTCGTTCGTGTAGAACAGGCCGGTCCCGCAATGCGCGCAGAAATAGCGGCGGCCGTGCTCGGACGAGGCGTAGACCCTGGCCTCGCCCTGGGTGACGCTGACCTGGTCCGATTTGAACATCGCCCAGCCGACCACCGGCGCGCCGGCATGGCGCCGGCAGTCGCTGCAATGGCAGAGCGCGTGGTGAATCGGCTCGCCCGTCAACGTGTAGCGAATCGCCCCGCAATGGCATTGGCCTTTGTGCATGCGTGCGCTCTCCGTTCGTGTCATTCGAACTTAGACAATGAGATCGAACAAAGCAAAAACCCTATTGTCAGGCATGGCTTGACAGAATGCCTGTAAGCCATTAGCTTACATTCATGATCCGGTCGTTCCGAAGCAAGGCATTACGCCGCTACTTCGAACGCAAGGACGCCTCAAAGCTAAGCGTAACCAACTTCCGCCGCCTGGACTCGATATTGACGACATTGGACGAGGCTGTGCGGCCGGATGAAATGAACGTCCCGGGATGGCGCTTCCACGCGCTCAAGGGGAATATGAAAGACCGCTATGCCGTGACTGTCAGCGGCAACTGGCGCGCCACATTCGAATGGGATGGTGAGGACGCCAACGAAGTCGATTTGGAGGATTATCACTGATGACCAATCCATTGCCTTGCGGTCTCCGGCCAGTGCATCCCGGGGAAATTCTGCGCGAGGATGTTTTGCCGGCGCTCGGCAAGTCTAAAGCGGAGATTGCGCGCCTGCTCGGGATTTCGCGACAGACGCTCTACGATATCCTGTCTGAAAAGCAGCCGATCACGGCCCAGATGGCGCTGCGCATCGGCAAGCTGTGCGGCAATGGCCACGACATCTGGTTCAGGCTCCAGAACCGCTATGACATGAAGATCGCCGAGCGCGCGATGGCGGACGAGATCGCGAAGATCCCGACGCTGAGCGAGGCGGCCTGATCGGGCCGCTCCTATAAGCAGCAGCGATCCTCAGAGCACATATTTGCTCAAGTCGGTGTTGCGGGCGATCTCGGCGAGCTGGCGTTCGACATAGGCGGCGTCGACGGTGACGCTTTCGCCCCGGCGCTCCTCGGCCTCGAAGCTGACGTCCTCGAGCAATTTCTCGAGCACGGTCTGGAGGCGGCGGGCGCCGATATTCTCGACCTGGCCGTTCACTTCGGCGGCGATTCGGGCGAGGGCGCGGATGCCGTCCTCGGCGAAAATTATCTCGACGCCCTCGGTGGCGAGCAGCGCCCGATATTGCTCGGTGAGGCTCGCCTTGGTGTCGGAGAGGATGCGGACGAAATCCTCCTCCGTGAGCGCCTTCAGCTCGACCCGGATCGGCAGGCGGCCCTGGAGCTCGGGGAGCAGGTCGCTGGGCTTGGCGATGTGGAAGGCGCCGGAGGCGATGAACAATATATGATCGGTCTTCATCGGGCCGTATTTGGTGGCGACCGTCGTGCCCTCGATCAGCGGCAGCAGGTCGCGCTGGACGCCTTCGCGGGAGACGCTGCCGCCGCGCACGTCGGATACGGCGATCTTGTCGATCTCGTCGAGGAAGACGATGCCATTGGCCTCGGCGTCCTTCAGGGCGGTGCGGTTGACGTCGTCGGTGTCGAGCCTCTTGTCGGATTCCTCCTCGATCAATTTGTCCCAGGCGTCGGCGACGCGCATCTTGCGCTTCTTCCTCGGCTGCTGGCCGAGCGCCTTGCCCATCATGTCGGAGAGGTTGATCATGCCGACCTGCCCGCCCATGCCGGGGATCTCGAACGGCGTGGAGGGCTGGTCGATGATCTCGATTTCGACCTCATTGTCGTTCATATGGTTGTCGACGACGCGCTGGCGGAAGCTCTCGCGGGTGGCGAGGCTCGCATCCTTGCCGGTGAGGGCGTCGAGCAGGCGCTCCATCGCCGCGTCGCTGGCGGCCTCGCGCACCTTCTCGCGGCGGCGCTCCTTCTCGAGCCGCACCGCCTCCTCGACCAGGTCGCGGGCGATCTGCTCGACGTCGCGGCCGACATAGCCGACTTCGGTGAACTTGGTCGCCTCGACCTTGACGAAGGGCGCGTCGGCGAGCTTGGCGAGGCGCCGGCTGATCTCGGTCTTGCCGCAGCCGGTCGGGCCGATCATCAATATGTTCTTGGGGGTCACTTCCTCGCGCAGGCTCTCGTCGAGCTGCTGGCGGCGCCAGCGGTTGCGAAGCGCGACGGCCACGGCGCGCTTGGCCTCGTCCTGGCCGATGATATGGGCGTCGAGCGCGGCGACCACCGCCTTGGGCGTGAGTTTCTCGTTCATGCTTCCTGCCGCTCTCGGAGTTTCGGGCGCCGCCCGCGGGGGAGCCCCGCCGCTCGCGGGGAAATTGGGCTGATAGGTCATCATCGGCTAGATTGGAGGGGAGCGAGGCCAATTCAAGCGGTGCGGGCGCGCCGGCTCTCGTCAGACGTCGGCGGTGTAAAGCCGCGAGGATAAGGCGAAGCCGATGATCGGGGCGATCAGGCTGCCGTCCCCGGTCCGGCGCGCGCGCAGCGGATCGACGGCCTGGATGAGATGGTCGGGGGCGCCGGCATCGAGGCCGGAGACGACAATGTCGAAGGTCGTGGCCGGGCCGCCCTGCGGCACGAACCAGTGGATATTGTCGCGCTCGCCGCACATGGTCGAGACCTGCCCCGCATCGGCGACATAGTCGCGCGTCGGCCGGAGGCGCATCGCGCCTCCCTCGTCACCGAGCCGGTCGAAATTGCGGACGCGGAAGCGGCCGGCGACCACCAGATGCGCCGAGACCATGTGCCGGTGGCCGTGCGGGGTGACGACGTTGCGCGGGGCGAAATCGAACAGGGCGGCGCCGTAGGCGAGGCGGCGCGGAGCGCCGGTTTCGTCGAGGAAGCGGACGAAGCGCTTCTGCGGATCGTTGTGGAAGGGGGCGCCCGCCGAACGCAGCTGCGACCGGTTCACCACCGCCATCAGAGCGGCGACGTCGATCTCCCCTGCCAGCCGCTCGACATCGAGCGCCCATTGCCGGCCGGTCAGACGGCCGCCGGCCAGCCCCTCGGCGATCTCCTGCTGAGCGGCGATCCAGCGCCGCACCCGCGTCTCGCCGGTTGGAGCAAAAGCGCGAGCCTCGCGCGCCAGCGCGACGAGCAGGAAGGAGGAGAGGAAAGTGGCGAGCGCCTCGCGGCGCCCCAGCAGCTCGGAACCGATCATCGCGCGCTCCCTTTTCGCCTTTTTGTCGCGGTGCGCCGCGGGAGCGCAAACGAGGATAGCTAGCGGCAGCCCGTACATTTCTTCATCTTCCGCCCGCGCTCGGTCCGGCTAGAAGGAAGCATGATCCGGCCCTATCTGCCGCTGAACGGCCTGCGCGCGTTCGAGGCCGCGGCGCGCCATTCGAGCTTCACCAAGGCGGCGATCGAGCTGTGCGTGACTCCGGCGGCGTTGAGCCACCAGGTCAAGGCGCTCGAGGAGAGGCTCGGCGTGCCCCTGTTCCGCCGCCGGCCGCGCGGCCTGGCGCTGACCGACGAAGGCCAGGCGCTGCTGCCGGTGCTCCGCGAATCCTTCGATCGGATGGCGGCGCTGCTGGACGAATTCGACGGGGGGAAGGGCCGCGAGGTGCTCTCGGTCGGCGCCGTGGGCACGTTCGCGCTCGGCTGGCTGCTTCCTCGGCTCGCCCGGTTCGAGGCCGCCCATCCGTTCGTCGACCTCAGGCTCACCACCAACAACAACCGGGTCGACATTGCCGAGGAGGGGCTCGATTTCGCGATCCGCTTCGGCGACGGCGCCTGGCACGGCACCGACGCGGTGCTTCTGTTCGACGCGCCGCTGACCCCGCTCTGCGCGCCGGCGACGGCCGCGCGGCTGCGCGAGCCCGCCGATCTTGCCGGCGAGACCCTGCTCCGTTCCTACCGTGTCGGCGAATGGCGGGTCTGGCTCGAGGCCGCCGGCGTGCCCTTACCGCCGCTGACCGGGCCGATCTTCGATAGCGCGGCGCTGATGGTCGAGGCCGCGCTCGCCGGCCACGGCATCGCCTTGGGGCCGGCACGAATGTTCGAGCGCGAGCTGGCGCAAGGCCGGGCGGCGCGGCCGTTCCGCCTCGAAGTCAGCCTCGGCGGCTATTGGCTGACCAGCCTCAAGTCGCGCAAGGCGACGCCGGCGATGGCGGCGTTCAAGTCGTGGATGCTCGCCGCGGTGCAAGGCTGAAAAATGAAAAAGGAGTCATCCGGCGAAAGCCGGGACCCATGAACCGAAGCGTTGGTAGATGAAGCGCGAACGCTCCCGCGTCAGTTGGCGGCCGCCCCTTCGATCGTCTCGATCGTCAGCTGGTCGTTGGTATAGACGCAGATCTCGGCGGCGATCTTCATCGCCTTGCGGGCGACGGTCTCGGCATCCTCCTCATAATCGAAGAGGGCGGTGGCGGCGGCGAGGGCGAAATTGCCGCCCGAGCCGATCGCGGCGACGCCCGACGCGGGTTCCAGCACGTCGCCATTGCCGGTGAGGATCAAGGTGATGTCCTTGTCGGCGACGATCATCATCGCCTCGAGGTTCCTCAGATATTTGTCGGTCCGCCAGTCCTTGGCGAGCTCCACGGCCGCGCGCATCAGCTGGCCGTTATGCTGCTCCAATTTGCGCTCCAGCCGCTCGAACAGGGTGAAGGCGTCGGCGGTGGCGCCGGCGAAGCCGCCGATCACCGAGCCGTCGTGGAGCCGGCGCACCTTCTTCGCATTGGGCTTGATCACGGTCGATTGCAGCGACACCTGGCCGTCGCCGGCGATCACCGCCTTGCCGTTCTTGCGCACGCCGATGATCGTCGTGCCGTGCCAGACGTCCATATCGGGCTCCCACTCTTCGTTCGCGGCTATGTGGGTGAGCAGGGCTTCCGGCGCAACGCCCGGCGCGCTAGGCTGGGCGGATGCGCAGGCTCACGATCAGAACGGCCCTTCTGGCAACGGCGGTCCTCGGCGCGGCGGCGCTGCCCGCCGAAGGAGTCGCGGACGGGGCGCTTTCCGCGCCGCTGCTTCCCGCTTCTTATTGCGTCGTCCGCGCCGTGGAGACGCCGCCGCCAGCCGAGACGGCCGCGCCGCCGCCGGTGCTGATGGAGGGGCTCGGTCTTGCCGGGATCGAGGCCGACAGTGACAATCCGGACGCCAGGGCCTGGTTCGCGCAGGGGGTGCGGCTGATCTGGGCGTTCGACGAGGCCGAGGCGATCCGCGCCTTCCGCGAGGCGCAGCGCGCCGATCCGACCTGCGCGCTCTGTTTTTTCGGCGAGGCCTGGGCGCGCGGGCCGACGATCAACCTGCAGCCGCGCACCGACGAGCTGGCCGCCGCCCGCGCCGCCATGGCGCGCGCCGTGGCGTTCTCGGAAGGCTTGGGCGCGCGCGACCGGGCGCTGATCGAGGGCATGGCGTTGCGCACCCGCGCCGGAGCGGCGTTCAGCAACGCGGCCTATGCCAATTATATGGAGGCCGCGGCGCGGCGGATGCCCGAGGACGACCTAATCGCGGTCATGGCGGCGGACGCGCGGATGGTGACTTGGGGCGACCGCCGGGTGCGGCCGGGCACTCGCGCCCAGCGGCTGCTCGAACGGGTGCTGGCGCGCAATCCCGACCATAGCGGCGCGATCCATTTCTATATCCACCTGACCGACTGGACCGACGAGCAAAGGCTGGCCGAGCCCTATGCCGAGCGGCTCGGGCGGATCGCGCCGGCGGCGAGCCACCTCGTCCACATGCCTTCGCACACCTTCTACGGAATCGGCCGCTATGCCGACGCGGCGGCGGTCAACGTCGCTGCGATCGCCACCGACCGGTCCTACGCGGCCACGGTCCGGCCGCCTCGCTCGGACTATCGTCACTATCTCAATCGCCACAACATGCAGTTCGCGATCAACAGCGCGCTGGCGCGGGGCGATGGCGTCACCGCGCTCGCCGTGTCGGATCAGTATCGCGCCGCCTATCTGGCGGGCGAGGTCGAGCCGACGTCGCGGCTGCTCGGCTCGGCGGCTTATTATGCGCTCGGCCTGCATGGCGATGCGCTCGAATCGCCGCCGCCTAGCCATGCATTCGACAAGGCGATGCATCATTATGCACGCGGGGAAGCGCTGGCGCGGCATGGGGACGCGTCGGCGGTCCGCGGTGAAGCAGCGGCGATTGCGGCGATTCGAACCGGCACCGGCGCCCCCGCGCTCGGTCCGCGCGGCGCCGAGCTCGCCGAGATTTTCCAGCGCGTGCTCGAGGGGCGGGCGGCAATGCTCGCCGGCGACCACCGCGCGGCCAAGGCCGCCTACCGCGCGGCGATGAACCGCCAGCTCGCCGCCGATTTCGGCTTCGATCCGCCGCTCTTCTGGTATTCGGTGCGGCGCAGCCTCGCCGCCGCCGAGCTCGCCGGCGGCAATGCAAGGGGCGCCCGCGAGCAATTGCGCGCGTCGCTCCGGCGCTGGCCCAACGACCCGCTCGCGCTCTACGCCTTGTCGCTCGCCGAGCGGCGGCTCGGCCGGAGCGCCGAGGCCGAGGCAAGCCTCCAACGTGCACGCTCCGGCTGGGCCGGCGACGTGACCCGGGTGCCGCTGTCCAGGATCTGACCCGGCCATTTCACGCTGACAGAGCGCGCGCGCCGGTCTAGCAAGGGCCGGCGATGGAATTGCTGCTCTTCATCCTTGTCCCGCTCGTCTTCATCTTCGGCGTCCCGCTCTATCTGCTCGTCCAGAACGCCGGCCTCAAAGCCCGGATCGGCCGGCTCGAGGAGCGGCTCGACCATATTGCGTGGCGGGGGGCCGGCGAGGCCCGGGACCGCAAGCCGGCAGCCGAGCCGGCCATTGCCGGCCCCGTCGAGTCCGCCGCGCCGGCCGCCGCGGCGCCGGCGGAGATCCGTGTCCATCTCGACGACCTTCCCGAAGAGGAAGCGGCCCAGTCCGAATCGCTCGGCGGCCTGTTCGAGCGGCTGGTGGCCGGACGGCTGCTGATCTGGCTCGGCGGGATCGCGCTCGTGCTCGCGGCGGTCTTCCTGATCCGCTACTCGATCGAGGTCGGGCTGGTGACGCCGGCGGCGCGGATGGTCGGCGCCGCCTTGTTCGGCCTGGTCCTGCTCGCCGCCGGCGAATATGCGCGCGCCGGCCGGCTCGCCGACGACCCGCGCATCGCCCAGGCGCTGGTCGGCGCCGGCCTCGCCGTCCTCTACGCCACCGCTTATGGCAGCCACATCCTCTACGGGCTGCTCGCCACCGGCGAGGCGGCGGCGGCGATGGTCGCGGTGACCGCCGCCGCTTTGGTCCTGTCGCTCCGCCACGGCGCGCCGACCGCGGTGATGGGGCTGATCGGCGGCTTTCTGACGCCGCTCCTGGTCGGCAACAGCGATTCGGGCGCGGTGCCGCTGCTCGCTTATCTGGCTTTGCTCGATATGGCGGTGTTCGTCATCGCCTGGCGCCGAAACTGGACCTGGCTGGCGGCGCTGGCGGTGGCCTCGAGCTTCGTGTGGACCGGCTATCTGCTGTCGCGGCCGCCCGCGGACGCGCTGGCGGCGGGCGTGTTCGTGATCGCGCTGGCGGTGGCCGCCTCCGTGGTCAGGCCGGGCGCGGGGCGGCAGCTGAACCTGATCCAGCCGCTCGCGCTCGGCATCGTCCAGCTCGCCGTGCTGGTCGCGCGGACCGACCTCGGCGCCGAGGCCTGGGCCTTGTTCGGCGTGCTGGGCGCGGCGAGCATGATGCTGGCGCTGCTCCGCGCCGAATATAGGTCGGCGCCGCCGCTGGCGCTGGCGCTCGCTCTCGCGCTGCTGCTCGCCAAGGCGGCGGCCGGACAGGACCCGCTGGTGCCCTGGGCGGCGGCGGGCATCACCCTGCTGTTCGGCGGGCTCGCGCTCGCGCTGTCGCTGTGGAAGCAGCGGCTGCTCTGGACTGGGATCGCCTGCGCGGGCCTGGCGGGCCCGGCCCTGATCGTCCGCGCCGCCCGGCCCGAACTGCTCGATCGCCCGGCCTGGGGCGCGCTGATGGCGCTGCTCGCGGCGGGCTCGGCCCTGCTCGTCTGGGCCAATCGCGGCCGCGCCTCCGACAAGGCGCCGGCCGATCCGGCATTGCTGGCGGGCGGCGCTGCGGTCGCGCTGCTCGCCGGCGCCGCGGTCTGGGACCTGGCGTTGAACGAGCTGGTCGCGGCCGGCTGGCTGGCGGTGGCGGTCGGCGCAGCCTTGGCCGCGCGGCGGCTCGGCGATCTCGCGCTCGGCACGGTGGCGCTGATGACGGCGATGGTCGGCGTTCTGCGCGCGCTCTGGATGGTGCCGGAATTGTCGACGGCGGCGCTGACCGGGCTGGTCGGCGAGCCGGTGCTCGCCGCCGACCTGCCCGACGCGACGGCGGCGCTGACCGCGCTGGCGCTGCCGGCGCTGCTGCTGGCGGCGTTGCGCTTCGCCCTGCCGTCGCTGCCCTTCGGCGGGCGGCGCGCACTGCCGGCGGTCGCCGGCCTGTTCGCGGTCGCCGCCGCCTATGTCTGGTTCAAGCAGGCGTTCGGGCTGGCCGACGAGGCCGATTTCGCCGCGCGCGGGCTGATCGAGCGGACGATCATCACGCAAGCGCTGTTCGCCGCAGGCTGGCTGCTCGGCGCCGGCATCGTCCGGCCGCCGCGGATCGAGCCGGACCTCGCCCGGCTCGCCGGGACCGCGCTCACCGCCCTCGCCGCGGCGCGGCTGATCTGGTTCGACATGGTCATGCACAATCCGGTCTGGGAGCAGCAATATGTCGGCGCGCTGCCGGTGCTGAACCTGATCGTGCCGGCCTATCTGCTCAGCGCCTTCTGGCTCTATGCCGCACGGCGGCGGGCCGATCAGGCGACCCGCTCGGGCTTCTGGCTCGCCGCCTTCCTCGCTGCGCTCGTCTTGGGCGTCGCTTTCCTGGTCCGGCAGGGCTTCCAGGGACCGATCCTCACCGGCCCCGACGTGCCGCTCGCCGAATTCTACGGCTATTCGGCCGCCGGGCTCGCGGTCGCGATCGGCCTGATCTTCGCCGGCATGCGGCTGCCCGACAAGGCGCTGCGGCTCGCCGGCCTCCTGCTTCTGACCGCGACGATCATCAAGGTGTTCGGCTTCGACGCCGCCGAGCTCGAAGGCGTGCTGCGGATCCTCTCCTTCCTGCTGCTCGGCATTGCCTTGATCGCGATCGGGCGCTTCTATGGCCCGGTGCTGCGGGCGGAAAGGGCAGGAGCATGAGCGACGACCGGGCGGCGATCGGCGCCGCCGTAGACGAGATGTACGCGATGATCTCGGGGCCGAAGGGGCCGCGCGACTGGTCGCGCCAGACGAATTGCTTCCACCCCGACGCGCGCCAGATCAGGACCTGGGTCGACGCGGAAGGCCGGCCGGCCCGCAAGGTGATGAGCGTCGACGATTATGCGCACGACACCGCGCCTTACTTCGCCGCCAACGACTTCTATGAAATAGAGATCGCCCGGCGGATCGATCTGTTCGGCAATATCGCCCACGTCTGGAGCGCCTATGAGGCGCGCACCGCCAGAGACGATGCGCAGCCCGAGCGGCGAGGCATTAACTCGATCCAATTGTTCAAGGATGCGGACGCCGGCTGGCGGATCGTGGAGATGATCTGGGACAATGAGCGCGACGGGGTGGCGCTTCCCCAATTCTAAGCTGGTCGGGGCGACTGGATTCGAACCAGCGACCCCCACACCCCCAGTGTGATGCGCTACCAGGCTGCGCTACGCCCCGACCAAGGCGCGGCATTTAGGCGGCGCTCGGCATGAAGGCAAGCTGCGGTTGACTTGCCCGCAACGGCTGCGAAACGGGAATTGCGATGAAATACGGCGTCAGCAGCTTCGATGAGATCAAGCACCTTTCCGGCCTGGAGATGCTGCGCAAGATGATTGCCGGCGAGCTGCCGGCGCCGCCGATCGCCGAGCCGATGGGCTTCCTGCTGGTCGAGGTCGAGAAGGGCCGCGCGGTCTTCGAAGGCGTGGCCGGCCCGCATCTGCTCAATCCGCTCGGCGCGGTCCATGGCGGCTGGGCGCTGACCCTGATCGACAGCGCCTGCGGCTGCGCGGTCCATACCGAGCTCGACGCGGGCGTCGGCTATACGACCGTGGAGACCAAGGTGAACTTCACCCGGCCGATCCCGCAGGGCAGGGTGCGCTGCGAGGGCCGGGTGCTGAGCCGCGGCCGCCAGATCGCGACCTCCGAGGCCTTCCTGCGCTCGGAGGAGGGCAAGTTGCTCGCCCACGGCACCTCGACCCTGATCATCCTGGCCTAGGAACAGTTACTTTCAGCCGCGACGTCCTTCATTCAGACGCCGCCGGGCCTGAAAGTAACTGTCCCTACAGGATCGTCTTCAGGAAATGAGCCTCATAGGCGTCGATCTTCATCGCCTCGATCTTCGCCGTGCCGAGCGCCGCCATCAATTCGCCCATGTGCGGCGCGCCCATATGCGCCTCGATCGCCGCCTCGTCGCGCCATTGCTCGGCGACGTGGAGCAGATCGGGATCGCCGACGTCGACCGCATAGGCATAGGCCTCGCAGCCCTCCTCGGCCCGGGTCGCCGCGATGTTCCTGGCGAAGACCGGCCGCAGCCGCTCGATCTCCCCCTCGCCGAACCTGACTTCGCCCTTGACGATGATCATGCCCCTCTCCTTGCCTTGGCAATCGCCGATCCCCATGATAGTCGCACCGCGCTTCCAGGACGAGCGCCTTCGCGCCGGCCCCTTTCCAGGTAGGAACAGATGTTCGAATCCCCAGCCTTTGCCGCAGGCGGCGCCGCAGCCGGAGGGACGGCCGGCTTCTTCGTCTCGATCTTCCCGCTCGTCCTCATCTTCGTCATCTTCTATTTCCTGCTCATCCGCCCGCAGCAGCGCCGGATGAAGCAGCACCAGGCGATGATCATGGAGGTGAAGCCGCGCGACACCGCGGTGACGAGCGGCGGCCTGATCGGCAAGGTGACCAAGGTCGACGAGAACGAGATCGAGCTCGAAGTCGCCCAGGGCGTCCGAGTCCGCGTCGTCAAGTCGATGCTGAGCGACGTCCGCCCGCACGGCGCCAAGGCGGCGAATGACTGAGGGCAGATTCTAAATGCTGTATTTTCCCCGCTGGAAGGTCTGGGGCATCTCGCTGGTTTGCGCGATCGGCATCCTCCTCGCCGTGCCGAGCCTGCTGCCGCAGAGCGCGGCCTCGCAGCTGCCGCGCTGGATGCAGGCGATCCACATCAATCTCGGCCTCGACCTCGCCGGCGGCAGCCATTTGCTGCTCGAGGCGGAAACCCCCGACGTCGCCCGCCAGCGGCTGGAGGCGATGGAGGAGGTCATCCGCCGCGAGATGCGCACCCGCGAGATTCCGATCCGCGACCTTTCGACCAGCGGCGGCGAGCTCAGCTTCCAGGTCCGCGACCCGGCCCAGGCCGACGCCGCCGCCCAGAGCGCGCGAGCCCAGGCCCAGCCGGTCGGCTTCGCCGCCCAGCCCGACTGGAACGTGCGGATCGAGGCCGGCGGCCGGATCGTCATGCGCCAGACCCAGGCCGGCATAAACCAAGCGATCGATCAGGCGATGGAGGTGGCGCGCGACGTCATCGACCGCCGAATCAACGCCAGCGGCACGCTGGAGCCGACCATCATCCGTCAGGGTTCGAGCCGGATCGTCGTCCAGGTGCCCGGCATGCAGGATCCCGAGGCGCTGAAGGCGCTGATCGGCCGTACCGCGCGGCTCGAGTTCAAGCTCGTCGACACGACGGTCACGCCCGAGCAGCTGCAATCGGGCCGCGCCTCGGTGGGCAGCCAGATCCTGCCCTATGCCGAAGGCGGCGAGGGCGCCCGGCTGGCCGTCCAGCGCCGGGCCATGATCACCGGCGACCAGATCGCCGACGCCCGCCAGGACTATGACGAGCAGGGCCGCCCGGCGGTCACGATCAGCTTCGACGGCGCCGGCAGCCGCCGATTCGCCCGGGTGACGCAGGAGAACGTCAACAAGCCGTTCGCGATCATCCTCGACAACGTCATCATCTCGGCGCCCAACATCAACGAGCCGATCCTCGGCGGCAACGCGCAGATTTCCGGCAATTTCACCGTGGAGACCGCGAACCAGCTCGCCATCTCGCTGCGTTCGGGCCGCCTGCCGGTCGAGCTCCACGTCATCGAGGAACGCACCGTCGGTCCCGATCTCGGCGCCGATTCGATCCGGCTCGGAATCATCGCCAGCATCGCCGCGACGCTCGCGGTGATCCTCTTCATGCTGATCACCTACGGCCGGTTCGGCGTCTATACGACGATCGGCCTCATCGTGAACGCGCTGATGATCGTCGGCGTCATGGCCGCCTTCAACGCGACGCTGACGCTGCCCGGCATCGCCGGCTTCGTGCTCACCATCGGTGCGGCGGTCGACGCCAACGTGCTGATCAACGAGCGCATCCGCGAGGAGCAGCGGCGCGGCCGAAAGCTTCACGACGCGCTGGAAACGGGCTATCGCGAGGCCTCGACCGCGATCTTCGACGCCAACATCACCAACGTCATCGCCGCCGTCCTGATGTTCTATTTCGGTTCCGGCCCGATCCGCGGCTTCGCGGTGGTGCTGATGATCGGCATCGTCACCTCGGTGTTCACCGCCGTCAACGTCACCCGGATGATGGTGGCGCTCTGGGTCCGCCGCGCGCGACCCAAAGAATTGCATATTTGAGGAACGCGCCATGCGCCTGCTGAAGCTCGTCCCGGACAACACCAACATCGATTTCATGCGCTGGCGCAATCTCGCGCTCGTCCTGTCGACACTCCTCACCGTCGCCGCGATCGCGCTTGTCATGACCCGCGGGCTCAATCTCGGCGTCGATTTCGTCGGCGGGCAGAGCGTGCAGGTCACTTTCGCCCAGGCGCCCAATCTCGACGATCTGCGCGACCGGGTCGACGGGCTCGGCCATGGCGAGGCGAGCCTGCAGGAATTCGGCGCGCCCAACGTCATTTCGATCCGCATGCCGCTGCCCGAGGGCGGCGAGACCGCCGCCACCCGGGCGGCAAGCCAGGTCCGCGCGACGATCAGCGAACGCTATCCGGACGCCCGCTTCGATGCCGTGGAAACGGTCTCGGGCAAAGTCTCCGAGGAGCTGTTCCGCTCGGGCTCGCTCGCGGTCGCGTTCGCCATGCTCGGCATCGCGGTCTACATCTGGATACGCTTCGAATGGCAGTTCGGCGTCGGCGCGCTCGTTACCTTGTCCCACGACGTGGCGATGACGATGGGGTTCTTCTCGCTGACCCAGATCGAGTTCAATTTGAACGTCATCGCCGCGATCCTGACCATCGTCGGCTACTCGTTGAACGACACCGTCGTCATCTACGACCGAATCCGCGAGAATCTGCGCAAATACCGCAAGATGGAGATCGTGCCGCTGCTCAATCTCTCGCTGAACGAGACGCTGTCGCGCACGATGGTGACCAGCATCTCGATCCTGCTCGCCCTGGGCGCGCTGCTGATCCTCGGTCCCGACGTGATCTTCGGGCTCACCATCGCGATCTTCGTCGGCATCTTCGTCGGCACCTATTCGTCGATCTACATCTCCTCACCGATCCTGGTCTGGCTCAAGGTGACGACCGCGAGCTTCATGCCCAGGGACCCGATCAGCCGCGCCGAGCGCGGCGGACGCAACGAAAGCTATGACGGCGCCAAGGTTTGAACGGACGCCGCCAGCGGGCGGCCCGCTGGTCGGGGGCTTTTCCGGCCGCGGCTTCCTGATCGACGGCGCCGTCCATGAGGGCGTGCTGCTGACGCCGGAACGCGCCGCGCCATGGGATGCGCCGGCTTTGGCCGATCTCGCTGCGGCCGATGTCGAGCCGTTGCTCGGCCTCGAGCCGGCACCCGAATTCCTGCTCCTCGGCACCGGCGCCGCCATGGCCTTTCCGCCCCGCGCCTTCGTCGCCGACCTCGAGTCGCGCGGCATCGGCGTGGAAGCGATGGACAGCCGCGCCGCGGCCCGCACCTGGGGCCTGCTCCGCGGCGAGGGCCGACGGATCGTGGCGGCGTTGATGCCGCTCTAGGGTCCGTGCGGACCCTATCGAACCAGCCCGCTCAGATGATCGAACAGCTCGGCGCTGTTCTTCTCCCAGCTGAACTTTTCCGCCGCCGCCACGACCGCGGCCTGGGCGGGGGGATCGGCGAGGATGTCGCGCACCGCGGCGGCGATCGCCTGCGGCGTGCGATCGACGAGGCGCCCGGCGGCCGGCCGGTCGACGACGTCGCGGGCGCCGCCGACGTCCGTGGTGACGACCGGCGTGCCGCAGGCGACGGCTTCGACCCAGGCGTTGGCGATCCCCTCGGACGCCGACGGCAGCACCATGATGTCGGCGGCGCCGAGCAGCGCCGGCAGCTCGTCGTGCGGCCGCGCGCCAAGGAAGCGGACCCGGCCGGCCAGCGCCGGCTTGCGCGCCATTCGCTCGAGCGCGCCCCGGTCCTCGCCCTCGCCGACCAGGATCGCGGTGGCGCCGGGCAGCGCTTCCAGAGCTTCGAGCAGGATCCGCTGCCCTTTGCGCTCGATGAGATGTCCGATAGCGACCAGCAAAGGCCCGTCGACGCCGATACGCGCCTTGGCGGCGGCGCGGTCGACGGGATGGAAGCGACCGCGGTCGATGCCGGTATGATGGACTCGGATCTTCCCGCCCGGAATGCCGAGCTCGACCATATGCGCCCTCATCGCCGCGCTGACCGCGAGCAGACCCGGGGCGGCCTCGCCGGCGGCGACGATCTGGCGCCTGATCGCCGGCTTATCGGTCCAATAGTCGATGTCGGCCCCCCGCGCCTTCACCGAGAAGGGGATTCCGAGCGCTTCCGACAGCCGCATCGCCGCCGGCCCGTCCGGCCAGAAGAATTCGGCGTCGATCACATCGAACCGAAAGCTCTTCCGAATCTCCCTGAGCAGCGGAAGCAACGCCCGCGCCATCGCCCGCGGCATCGTCGCCTGGCCGATATTGGGCAGGCCGGGGAAGCGCGGACGATGGACGGTGACGCCCTTCCAGGTCTCGCGCTCCGGCAGCCCGGCGCGGTCGCGGTAGCGCGGGTGCAGGACCAGCGGCCAGGCCGCGAGCCGCAGCGGGCTCACCACCTGCAGCTCGACATCCGGGCGCTCCGCAAGGCCGAGCGTCTGGCGCTCGACGAACAGGCCGAAGGTCGGCTGCGCGGCGCTGGGGAAGAGCGTCGACAAAGTGAGCACGCGGAGCATCGCGCGCCCTTAGCAGAAAATGCGCTGTGTCGAGGTTAATCGCGCCGCCATTAAAGCGGCGTTCATCGCCCGCGCCTTCTGATGCGTTACGCCGCTTGGCCTTCGCCAAACCCTCCGCTAAGAAGCCCGCCATGCACAAAATTCCCCGCCAGGCCGCCCTCCTCACGCTCGCCCTCACCCTGATCCCGCTGGCCGCCTGCGGGACTCTGGGCGGCGGCCGGACCAAGGCCGACACGCGCTACGTCGCCCGCGACGTCAACACGCTCTACAATGCCGGCTGGGAGAAGATGCGGCGCGGCGCCTATCCGCAGTCCGCCCTGATCTTCGACGAGGTCGAGCGCCAGCACCCCTATTCGATCTGGGCGCGGCGGGCCCAGCTGATGAGCGCCTTCAGCTATTATGCGGCGCGCGACCACACCAAGTCGGTCGAATCGGCGCGGCGCTTCCTGTCGATCCATCCCGGCAATCGCGACGCGCCCTACGCGCTCTATCTGATCGCGCTCAATTATTACGAGCAGATCAGGGACGTGACCCGCGACCAGGCCGTCACCCGCCAGGCGCTGGAATCACTGGGCGAGGTCGTCCGCCGCTATCCCGACTCGGCTTATGCCGACGACGCGCGCCTGAAGATGGATCTCGTCCGCGACCACCTCGCCGGCAAGGAGATGGAGATCGGGCGCTTCTACCAGCGCCGGCGCCAATGGCTCGCCGCGGTCGTGCGCTTCCGTACCGTCGTCGACGAATATCAGACCACGTCGCACGCCCCCGAGGCCCTGATGCGCCTCACCGAATCCTATCTCGCGCTCGGCGTTCCCGAGGAAGCGCGGCGGGCGGCGGCGGTGCTCGGCGCCAACTATCCCCAATCGCGCTGGTACGAGCGCGCCTACGCCCTCGTCCAGCGCCACGCGCCGCAGGCGGCCGCGGCGGTGCCGACGAGCGGGACGAACTGAGCTCCACCCCGTCATTCCAGCCATCTCCGTCATTCCCCGTCCCCGTCATTCCAGCGCAAGCTGGAATCTCTTTTCCTTTTAGGAAGTGATTGGACAGGTGCGGGCTGCCCCGCAGCCCGCAGCCACGCCCGGGGGGGGGGTGGCGTGCCTGACCAATTCCCGCTTTCGCGGGAATGACGTAATGGGGGGCTGATGTCGTATCTGCCTGCCCCATGCTGACCGCCCTTTCGATCCGCGACGTCGTTTTGATCGACGCGCTCGACCTCGCCTTCGGGCCGGGGCTCGGCGTGCTGACCGGCGAGACCGGGGCCGGGAAATCGATCCTGCTCGACGCCCTGGGCCTGGCGCTGGGCACGCGCGCGGACAGCGCGCTGGTGCGCGGCGGCCAGGCGCAGGCGGTGGTCAGCGTCGCCTTCGAGGTCGCCGGCGATCATCCCGCGTTCGCCCTGCTTGCCGAGAATGGCCTCGCCGGCGAGCCCGGCGAACCGCTCGTCATCCGCCGCGTCGTCAAGGCGGACGGCGGCAGCCGCGGCTTCGTCAACGATCAGGCGGTCTCGGCGGGACTGCTGCGCGAGCTCGGCGGCCTGCTGGTCGAGATCCACGGCCAGCACGACGATCGCGGCCTGCTCAACCCGCGCGGCCACCGGGCGCTGCTCGACGCTTACGGGCGGATCGACACCCGCGCCGCCGAGGCCGCCTGGCAGCGGCTGCGGGCGCTGGAGGACGCGCTCGCGGCGGCGCGGGCGGAGGCCGAGACGGCCGAGCGCGACCGCGAATGGCTCGATCATTCGGTCGCGGAGCTGGCCCGGCTCAATCCTGAGCCCGGCGAGGAGGAAAGCCTGGCGGGCCTGCGCGCCTCGATGCAGGCGGGAGCGCGGCTCGGCGACGAGCTCGCCGCGGTCTCGGCGCTGCTGCAGGGGTCGGAAGGCGGCCTCGCTTTGCTCCGGCAGGCGGCGCGCCGGCTCGACCGGATCGCGGCCGAGCATCCCTTGCTCGCCGACGCGCTGGCGGCGCTCGACCGAGCGGCGATCGAGGCCGGGGAGGGCGAGGACGCGCTCGGCCGCGCCGCCGAGGCGCTCACCTTCGATCCGGCGAGGCTCGAGGAAGCCGAAGAGCGGCTGTTCGAGATTCGCGGGCTGGCGCGCAAGCATCGGGTCGAGCCGGATATGCTGGCGGGCCTGCTCGAGGAGCTGCGCGGACGGCTCGGCGCCATCGACGCCGGCGCCGACCGAATCGCCGCGATCGGCGGCGAGCTGGCCGGGGCCTGCGCCGCTTATGACGAAGAAGCGGCGGCGCTGATGGGGGCGCGGCGGGCGGCGGCGGCGCGGCTCGACGCGGCGGTGGCGGCCGAGCTGGCGCCGCTGAAGCTCGATCTGGCGCGCTTCCGCACAGTGATCGGCGCCGCCGATCCGGGCGCGTCCGGGCGCGACCGCGTCGAATTCGAGGTCTCGACCAATCCGGGCTCGCCGTTCGGGCCTTTGGTCAGGATCGCCTCGGGCGGCGAGCTCTCGCGCTTCATCCTCGCCCTCAAGGTCGCGCTCGCCGAGGAGGGCGGCGCGACGACCCTGATCTTCGACGAGATCGACCGCGGCGTCGGCGGCGCGGTCGCCAGCGCCGTCGGCGAGCGGCTGCACCGGCTGGCGCAAGCCGGGCAGGTCCTCGTCGTCACCCATAGCCCCCAGGTCGCCGCGCGCGGCGCCACCCATTTGCTGATCGAAAAGAGCCATGACGGCCTCGTCACCCGCACCGGCGTGCAGCTGCTCGACGAAGCGCGGCGCCGCGAGGAGATCGCCCGCATGCTCTCCGGCGCGCGGGTGACGGACGAAGCGCGCGCGCAGGCCAGCCGGCTGCTGGAGGCGGCGTGACGATCGTGGAGGCCTCCAAAGCCCCTCCCCTTGATGGGGAGGGGTTGGGGTGGGGTGAACTTCCGAGACTCGCGCGGACGGAGGCGTTCACCCCCACCCAACCCTCCCCCATCGAGGGGGAGGGCTAATGAGCCCGAAGAGCCTCACCGAAGCCGAAGCGGCCGCCGAGTTGGAACGCCTTGCGCAAGAAATCGGTCGCCACAACCGCCTTTACCATGCTGAGGATGCGCCCGAGATTCCGGATGCCGATTATGACGCCTTGGTCCGGCGCAACTCCGCGCTGGAGGCGCAATTCCCGCATCTGGTGCGCGAGGACAGTCCCTCGAAACTCGTCGGGGCGGCGCCGGCCGCGCATCTTTCCAAGGTGCGGCATGCGCTGCCGATGCTCAGCCTCGAAAATGCGTTCGGCAAGGAGGAGGTGGTCGAGTTTCTGGGCCGAGTGCGGCGGTTCCTGAACCTCGGCGAGGAGGCCGAGGTGGCGCTGACCGCCGAGCCCAAGATCGACGGCCTCAGCTGCTCGCTGCGCTACGAAAAGGGGAAGCTGAAGCTCGCCGCGACTCGGGGTGACGGGACGACCGGCGAGGTGGTGACCGCCAACGTCGCGACCATCGCCGACGTGCCGCAGGCGCTGAAGGGGGCCGCCCCGGACGTGTTCGAGATTCGCGGCGAGGTCTATATGGCCAAGGCCGATTTCGCCGCGCTCAATGCGCGCCAGGCGGAGGAGGGCGGCAAGATCTTCGCCAATCCCCGGAACGCGGCGGCGGGCTCGCTGCGGCAGAAGGACGCCGCGATCACGGCGGCGCGCCCCTTGCGCTTCTACGCGCACGGCTGGGGCGAAGTGTCGGCGTTGCCGGCGGAAACCCAGCTCGGCGTGATGCAGGCGATCGCGGGATGGGGCGTGCCGATTTCGGCCGATCTCGAGCGGTTCACGGAGCCGGACGAATTGCTCGCCCATTACCGCTCGATTGAGGCCAAGCGCGCCGATTTGCCCTTCGACATCGACGGCGTCGTCTACAAGGTCGACCGCCTCGACTGGCAGAAAAGGCTCGGCCAGGTCGCCAAGGCGCCGCGCTGGGCGCTGGCGCACAAATTCCCGGCCCAGCGCGCCGAAACCATTCTCAAGGCCATCGACATCCAGGTCGGCCGCACCGGCAAGCTGACTCCGGTGGCGCGGCTGGAGCCGGTGACGGTCGGCGGCGTGGTGGTGACCAACGCCACCCTGCACAATGCCGACGAGATCGCTCGGCTCGACGCGCGGGTCGGCGACCGGGTGGTGCTGCAGCGCGCCGGCGACGTCATCCCGCAGATCGTCGGCGTCGCCACCGATCCCGAGGCGCACGCAAGGCTCGCGCCCTATGTCTTCCCCGATCATTGCCCGGTCTGCGACTCGGCGGCGGTGCGCGAGAATGACGAGGTCGACGTCCGCTGCACCGGCGGCCTGATCTGCGCCGCGCAGCGGGTCGAGCGGCTCCGCCATTTCGTCGGCCGCCACGCGCTCGACATCGAGGGGCTGGGCGGCACCCATATCGAGGCCTTCTTCGCCGACGGCCTGATCGAGGCGCCCGCCGACATCTTCCGGATCACCGCCGACGATTTGCTGAAACGCGAGCGCTGGGCGGAGATTTCCGCCCGCAACCTGATCGCCGCGATCGAGGCGCGGCGGGCGCCGCCGCTCGACCGGCTGCTGTTCGGGCTCGGCATCCGCCATGTCGGCCAGGTGACCGCCCGCGACCTCGCCAAGTGCTTCGGGACGATGGAAACGCTGCGCGACACCGCGACCCGCGCCGCCACCGACGAGACAGCCTTCGCCGATCTGGTCGCAATCGAGGGCGTCGGCCCAGTGGTCGGCCAGGCGGTGGTCGATTTCTTCGCCGAGCCGCACAACCGCGCGGTGGTCGAGGATCTGTTGAGCGAAGTCGCGCCGCCGCCGTTCACGGTCGAGACGCTCGATTCGCCGGTCACCGGCAAGACCGTCGTCTTCACCGGCAGCCTCGAGACGGTGTCGCGCGACGAGGCCAAGGCGCAGGCAGAAGCGCTCGGCGCCAAGGCGGCGGGCTCGGTCTCGGCCAAGACCGACCTGGTCGTGGCGGGGCCGGGCGCGGGCTCCAAGCTCAAGAAGGCGGCCGAGTTCGGCATCGAAGTGATCGACGAGGCCCAGTGGCTGGAGATCGTGCGGAACGCGGGCGGCTGATCCCCGTCATCCCGGCGTAGGCCGGGATCCAGGCCGAGCCTCGAATTCGTTTGGCAGGGCTGGACCCCGGCCTTCGCCGGGGTGACGATTAAACCTCTTGCGGACTCTACCGCCAGCCGCTGCTCCGGCGCTTGCGCATGACGAGTGTCGGCCAGTCGCCGCGCTCGATGCTGAAGCCGCCCATCATGCCCTGCCGGCGATAGGCGGCGGCGACGGTCTCGGCCTGGTGGCTGAGCAGGCCGGCGAGGACCAGCCGCCCGCCCGGCGCCAGCGCGCCGGCGACGGCAGGGGCAAGCTCGACCAGGGGCCCGGCCAGGATGTTGGCGATGATCAGGTCGTAGGGCGCCCGCCGCCTCAGGCGCGGATGGTCCAGGCCGGGCGCGACGATCAGCTCGGCCTGCCCGCGCGCCTGGCCGGTCGGGACGCGGTTCAGCTTCGCGTTCTCCGCCGCGACCTCGATGGCGACGGGATCGATGTCCGATGCGGCCGCCCTGGCGGTCGGCCAGAGGCGCATCGCGGCGAAGGCGAGCAGGCCGGTGCCGGTGCCGAGATCGAGCAGGTTGGTGAAGCTGGCGCCGGTCGCCTTCAGCCGGTCGAGCGCGAGGAGGCAGCCGGTCGTCGTCTCGTGCTGGCCGGTGCCGAAGGCGCGGCCGGCGTCGATCTCGAAGGCGACCGCGCCCGCCGGGACGGCGCCGCGGTGCGCGGGCGTGTGGACGAAGAAGCGGCCGGCCCGAATCGGCTCCAGCCCCGCCTGGCTGAGCGTCACCCAATCCTCGTCGCCGAGCTTTTCCACCTTGGGTGGCGCCCCCTGCGCGCTCGGAACGAGGCCGAGCAGCAGGTCGATATCGGCCTGCTCCGGCGCGGCGTCGAAATAGGCGTCCATCCGCCACGCCTCGCCGTCGGCCTCGCTGGTCATCAGCACCGGCGGCGAGTCCATCGCGGCGAATTGCGCGATATCCTCCTTCAGCGCCTCGGCTTCCGCCCTGGTGCAGGGCAGGGTGACCTTCCAGCTATCTGACAAAGCTCGCCCCATTGACGTCGATCGCCGAGCCGGTCGCCGAGGGTGGCGCGTCGAGGGCGAGCCAGCGTACCGTCTCGGCCACCTCCTCGGTGGTCGCGGGCCGGCCGATCGGCAGGTCGCCCAACGAGGCGAGGCCGCCACGGCTCTCGATATACTCCTCGACCATGCCGGTGACGGTGAAGCCCGGGGCGACGGTGAAGGCGTAGATGGCCTCGCCCGCATAAGCGCGGGCGATGGTCTTGGTCATCGCCACCATGCCCGCCTTGGACGCGGCATAATGCCAGTGATCGGGGCTGTCGCCGCGATAGGCGGCGCGGCTGGCGACGTTGACGATTCGGCCCCCGCCGCCGCGGGCGCGGAAATGGAGCACGGCGAGGCGGCAGAGGTCGGCCGCGGCGCGCAGGTTGATCCTGAGCGTCCGCTCCCAGGCCGCATCCCAGTCCGTGTCGGCGGACTCGATCGGCGCCGCCTCGAACACCCCGGCATTGTTGACCAGCACGTCGATCCGCCCGTCGAGCGCCGCCATCGCTTCCCGCCAGAGCGCGGCCGCGCCTTCAGGATCGGAGAGGTCGGCGGCCATCCGGCCGCCGCCACCCGCGGTCGAATGGCCGACGGCGCGATGGCCTTTGAAGGCGGCGAGGATCGATTCGCCGATGCCGCGGCTCGTTCCGGTGACGAGGATGTGGAGAGGCTGGGCCATGGTGGGCGGATAGAGGCCGCTTGCGCCGAGGGAAAGCCCCTCCCCTTGATGGGGAGGGGTTGGGGTGGGGTGGAGTCAATGAAGCGCGGTGCTCTTGCGGAGAGTCCACCCCCACCCAAACCCTCCCCCATCGAGGGGGAGGGCGAAGAAGGTTGCGCGTGAAGTTCCGGCTACAACAGCCCCAGCGTCCGGAAGCTGGTCCAGCCGCCGGCGGCGAGGACGACGTGATCGTGGACTCTGATGTCCAGCGCGTGGCCCGCCTCGACGATCCGGTTGGTGGCGCCGATGTCGCCCCTGCTCGGCTTCGGATCGCCGGACGGATGGTTGTGGGCGAGGATCAGGGCGGTGGCGCCGACCTCGAGCGAGCGGCGCATGATCTCCCGCGGATAGATCGGTGTCTCGTTGATCGAGCCTTCGCCCATCACCTCGTCGCACAGCACCCGGTTCTTCGAATTGAGGAACAGGACGCGCAGCCGCTCGGCCGGGAGGTGCGCCATGTCGGCGAACAGATAGTCGATCAGCACCTGGCTATTGGTGATGACGGGAGCGCTGAACGCTTCGGTGCGCAGCACGTGCAGCATCACCGTGCGCACCATATTCAGATGGGGGATGGCCGGATTGTCGGGCCCGAGGATGCGGGCCTGCGCGGTCGGGCCGGCGGCGAGCACGGCGGCCAGCGATCCGAATTCCTTCACCAGCCTGTCGGCCCAGACGCGGGCGGCGGATCCGAACGGCCCGAGGAGTTCGACCAGGACCTGTCGACACCGAAGCGCGCCAGGCGCTGCTGATGGCGGAATGTCCCCAGCGCTATTAGGAGCAGCATCGGATAGCTCCAGAAAGCCAGCGCGAATGCGTAGGCCTTCCAGATCAGCGCGGGATCCGCCAGCTTCACGGCGTGGGCCGCGGTCCCGATGAGTTGCAACGCTGTTATCCATAACGGCCAGTATCTTTCCGCCCGCAATGCGAGGATCAAAAAGGTGAGTAGGCAGGCCAAATCGATGAGGAACACGCCGATCTCGACGGCTCCAAACCGGGTATATGGTCGGCTCGCCATAGCGGCGACGGACAGGGTCGACCCGACCACAAGAATTGCTGCTCCAAGACGCTCCGGTAGGCCGCCTTTAAACAGCGCATAGATCCAGCAAAGGACAAGGAGGACGTAGTAGAGCTTGCCATCGAGCATGGCTTGACCGGAACACGCGAGTGCGATCCGGTCAAGCCCAGCCTCGGCCCCCGAGATTCACGCCCAGCGTTCTCGCGATCCTTTGTCACAGCGCTTTTCTCCGGCTTGCCGACAATCATCATTGCTGCCCTTGCGATCAGGCGACCACGCGCAGGCGGCGGTCATCTGTCATCTCGAACGGTGGGTCCTTGTCTGTGCCGTCGCCGACGGCAAGCGTACGGAGTCCCATCCGAATCTTGGCCTCGCTCAACCGCTTGTGAGTCTCGACGATATCACAGCGCGCTCTCGCCAAAGCGGCAAACGCAGAGGCCGAAACCTCAAATGCGTCCTGGCCGACTACCGCCGACAGGTTCGCTTCGCTTCGGGCGGTGACCATATTGCCGTTCAATTCCGCAGCACGCGCTAATGCGATATCAATCGCCCTCTCAGCAGCGAACAGGCTTTCCGCGACCTTGATCGCGGCACTACGACGGTCCTTCAGCATGCGACTTTCCCCTTCCGCGCGGCGGCAACCGCACGGTCCATTGGCCTGGATTTTTCGGTTTTCTTGCTGGTTTAAGCCCAGACGAGCCTTGTCAGCGCTTCCACTCCCGCGACCAGGGCGCCGAATGCCAGCGCGATCCCGATCGTAATGCCGGCGATCCACGCCAGCCGCTTCAACATCCCTACGTCATTTGGCCTCGCTCCCGCTATCGGCAGCGGCAGCGCGGGGCTTCGGGCGAGGGTCGGTGCCCAATAGGCAGCCTGGTCTTCCCTCATCACCTCGGCCGAAGACCCGCTGTGCCGCCCGCCCTCAGTCGATGCGGCAAATGTCGCCGGATCGGGGGCGATGGCAATGTCCCGTGGTGGGTAAACCAGTGGCGGGTAGGGTGTGAGCTCTTCAGCTTCCGCGAGGATGCGGGCGGCGTCCTTGCGCCGGTTGACGCCGAGGATCCGCATCGCCGCCTTGATCCGCTGGGTGACACCATCCGGGCTGAGGTTCAGGATGCGCGCGATCTCCTTCGTCTCCATATGACGGTAGACGAGGCGCAGGCATTCGCGCTGGCCCTCGCTCAGTCTGGCGATACGACGCTCCATCTGAATCGCAGAATACCTCCGGAACGGTTCTAAAGGAATGGGTTTATGTCGCACGGCGCGGGACAGAATGCGGGCTTGACCGGGACGGGATAGGATGTTCCGTTCACAGCTATGCTACCATACCCGGTCTACCTGACGCTGTTGGTCTCCTGCTGGATGTACGCTCTGTTCAGAGGGGGCGCATCCGAACGGATCGGGACGACGATCATGCTGGTCGGTTCGGCTTTGACCTTGGCCGCCGCTTCCGGTCCCTCCCCTAGCTTCCAATCGGTCGAAACCGGCATCCTAATCGTCGACGTGGCGGCGTTTATCGCTTTTGCCGTCCTTGCGCTGCGCACCGACCGCTTTTGGCCGATATGGGCAGCCGCCTTCGCTGGCCTGGGCGTACTCGGACATCTGGCACGATGGTATGCTGGGGCGGATGTGACGCCGCGGGCTTATTACGTCGGCATCGTCATCTGGAGCTATCCCATCCTGGCGCTGATTGCGGTCGGAACACTGAACCATCAGCGGCGGGCCGCCCGTTCGCGCATTGGCCGCTCGATCTGAGCCGGGGCTATTGCACCCAGGGCGAGATCCTGAGCGAGGCCAGCAGATAGGCGCGCATCTCGTCGGCGCCGGCGTCGGTCAGGTCGATCAGGGCGGATTCATCGTCCGCCGCGCGCGCGTCGCGGAAGATCATGCCGCGGCCGGCGAGCCAATCGAGCCAGTGCAGGCAGGTGGCGGGCGGCAGGCCGGTGGCCGCGCTGAGGCCGGCCACGTCGATCCGCCGGCCCTCGACGCGGTTGGCGTATAATTCGAGCAGCACCGCCCAGGCCGCCTCGTTCATCGACGGCCAGAAATATTCGTCGCGCAGGCGCCGCGCCGCGATGATCGAACGGACCGCCGGCGAGGTGATCTCGGAGCAATGGCCGAGCGCGAGGTCGCGCAGCGCCTCGGCCTCGGCGAGCCGGCGCAGGATCGGAACCCAGCCGGCCAGCTCGCGGCTGACCTCGGCGAGGGTGTTGGTCGAGCGGGCGAGCGGCTGCGGCTCGGCGACCGGCTCTTCGGCCGCCGCCACCGGCCCGCGGCCGTTCACCTCCTCGCGGTCGCCCTCCTCGCGGCGGCCGAACAGGCGCAGCCGCCGGCTGGCAAGCGAATCGCCCAGGATCTGGCGCAGTCCGGCCACAGCTCTCCTCTCCGCGCCGGGATTGCCGGCGCCTTTCCCGCGAACGATTTCAGGACCTAGGAGCCGCTTCGGCCGAGCCTCGACAGCGCTTCGAGCCCGGCCAGGAAGACGCCGAACGTCAGGGCGATCATCAGCATGATGGCGAAGATCCACGCCAGTCTCTGCAGCGGCCTCAGGTCACTCGGCTTTCCTCCCCGGATCGGCAGCGGCGGCCGCAGCCATCGGGGCCGGGACGGGGACGCGAACGGCTCGAAATCGGCCTGCTCTTCCTGCATCGCCCTGCCCGAAAGCCCGCTGTGCCGCCGCCGCCCCCCTTCGCTCGACGGGGCCAATGTCGCCGGATCGGCGGCCGAGGCAATATCCGGCGATTGGTATACCAATGACTGGAAGGAAAGCCGGCCTTCATATTCGGCCAGCAGCCGCGCCGCAGCCCGCCGGTCGCCGACGCCGAGGACTCGCATCGCCGCCTTGACATGCTGATCAACCGAACCCGGCTCGATGCCGAGATAAGGGGCGATCTCCTTGGAGGTCATGTTGGCGAAGACAAGGCGCAGGCAGGCGCGCTGTTGTTCGGTCAACTTGGCAAGGCGATCGGCGTCCATGCGGCACGCACTGTATGCCCAGTATCCGCATCTGCACAATATGGCGCGGGCAAGTAGAGTGTCCCCGTCGCCGGCGGCGGAAAAGTTCAGGCCGCGAAATTCTGGACGAAGCGGCCGGCGCTCACCTTGAACCGTGCCATTTGCTCGTCGATCTCGCCGAAATTTTTCTCGACCTCGTCGATCTCGCTGGCGACGTTCTCGGTGTCGGTGCGGATCGCGGCGATGGTCGAGGACATCGAATCGGCGGCAAGCGCGGTCTCGTCGACCGCGGCGGTGATCATCGTCACCGTCTGCGCCTGCATCTCCATCGCCTTGCGGATGCGGTCGGCGCTCACCTGCACCTCCTCGACCGTGCCCTGGATCGAATCGTTGGCGGAGACGGTTTGTTTGGTGGCGGACTGGATGGCGGCGATCTTGGTGGTGATGTCGTCGGTGGCTCGGGCGGTCTGCGAGGCGAGCGACTTCACTTCCTGCGCGACCACGGCGAAGCCGCGGCCGGCGTCGCCGGCGCGGGCCGCCTCGATGGTGGCGTTGAGGGCGAGCAAATTGGTCTGGCCGGCAATGTCGCGAATCAGGCCGAGGATCGATTCGATCGCCTCGACATGGCCGCTCAGAGCCTTGCTGACGTCGACCGCCTTCGCCGCCTGCTCGCCGGCGCGAACCGCGACTCCGGCGGCGACCTCGACCTCGTTCCTGGCTTCCTCGATCGCCATGATCAGGCCGGCCGCGGTCTGCGCGGCCTCGCGCATCGCCACCGCGCTCTGCTCGGCGGCGGCGGCGACTTCCGAGGTCTTGCCGAGCATGCCGCGAGCGGCCTGGCTGGCGTCGGCGGCCTGGGCGCGGACCTTTCGCGATCCCGAGGCGGTATGCTCGACGACGCTGACGATCTCCTTGTTGAACTCGGAGCCCTGGGCGGCTCGGCGCTCGCGCTCGGCGCGGGTCCGGAGCACGTCGTAATGGGCGGAGAAGACGTTGATCTCGAGCGCGGTCAGAGCGATCACCGCGTGGCTGAGCCGGGCCAGCTTGGCCGGATCCTTGGGCAGCGCCCGCTCGAGCGCCTGCTGCACCGCCTGGCCGCAGGCGGTGATCCCCGAATAGAGCGTGGTCAGCGAGATATTGGCCTTGGTCGCCGATTCGACATAGCCGCGGGTCATGTCGACCCACTTCGGGTCGGCGAGCGCGCCATGCTTGGCCTCGATATGGGGGACGATCCGGTCGGTCAGCTCTTCGATCTTGTCGGCCGGGATCGGCCGAGTCACCTCGTCCGACTGAGCGTAGCGCTCCCAATAAGCGCGCGCGATCTCCCTCTTGGCGGGCTCGATCAGCACCCACAATTCGCGGCAGCTCTCTTCGAGCCGGCCGTCGGTATCGAACATCCTGATCCGCCGCCCGAGGTCGATCTCGTCCTGCCGTTCGCCCGCCATGTCGCTCGCTTCCTGTTGCGCACTCTCGTCACCAAGCAGGTAGAGCGGAATTGGTTAAGGAGGCGTTAGTTATCGGGTGCGGCGGGCGCGGGGACGGGCGGCGCGCTGGTGACGCTGGTCCTTTTTGTCCGGTTCATCGCCCCGTTCGCGCGGTCGGGCTTACGTCTTCATTGCTCGCGCCTCGACATTGTACCTTATAAAGTGCATGGACCTTATATGGTTCGGACGCTGTCGCCGCAGAAGATCGAGTTGGTCTTCTACATGGGCGCGACGAGCCGGTGCGCGAATGGCTCATGGATCTGCCGGTCGAGCATCGCCGGCTGATCGGCCAAGACCTGATGCGGGTCCAGTATCGGTGGCCGATCGGGATGCCACTGGTCCGGCCGATGGGAAAAGGCTTGTTCGAGGCCCGCACCGATCTGCCGGACAGGACGATCTCGAGGGTGCTGTTTTTTTGTTTCCATGACGGCGCGCTCTACGCGCTCAATGGCTTTATCAAGAAGGCGCAGAAGACGCCGGCGACGGAATTGAAGCTGGCGCGGGAGCGCAAGAAGGAGGTCGAAAATGGCTGAAAACCGTCACAGGGGGTCGACGCTCGACAGCTTCCTCGAAGAAGAAGGCGTGCTCGCCGAATTCCAGGCCAGGGCGATCAAGGAGGTGATCGCCTGGCAGCTCGCCGAAGCGATGCGCGAGCGCGGGCTCAGCAAGAGCCGACTCGCGACGATGCTGCGCACCAGCCGCACCCAGGTAAGCCGCCTGCTCGACCCGAACGACGGCAACGTCACGATCGAGACGCTGCAACGCGCCGCCCAGGTGGTCGGGCGGCGGGTGGAGGTCCAGTTGGTTTGAGCGCCGGACAGAGCGGGCGGCCGTTGCGGCCCGGACAGCACGACGATTTTATCGGCCGCTTCCCCGACCCCCGGCCAGCCGCCGCGCATCGCGCTTGAGCAAAGCGAGGCAGGCCTCGCCGCCGGTCAGCGCTCCGACCTCATGGTCGACGGAGAGGGCGATCTTGGTGGCGAGGGCGCGAAGGTCCGGCGCCGGGATGCGCAGCAGCCGGCGCAGCGCGGCGTAGAGGATGTCGATATGCGCATCCATGCCTTGCTCGACCGCTTCCTGCTCCTCCCACGCCGCGCCCGCCGTGCGCCGCTCGAACGCGCGCAGCTCGGCCTCGGCCGCTTTGAAGGCGGCGAGGGCCCGCCGCCACCGTTGATCCTCCCCGGCGCGGGGGCCGTCCGCGGAGCGGGGGAGGGGTTCCGGCGCTTCGGGGCGGGCCAGCAGCGGACCATCGACGACGCTCGGCACAGGCCCTTCGACGACGCTCAGGACGGGCAGTGCGACCGCCGCGCCTAGCAGTGCGCGACGGCTTCGATTAAGCTGCGCAGCAGCCATCGTTCGCCTCCTTGTGCGGGGCGTTTCGTGGTCAGAGCCGGGCGCAAGGTCGCCGCCTTGCCCCGGTTCGACATTGTGCTAGCCGAAAGTCAGGACCGTTGCAATAGCCGAGCGCGAAAAAAAGAAGATGGGGCGTCCACGGACGGGCAGGGGGCGGACAATCGGGGTGCGCGTCCATCCGGATCTGGAGTTTGCGCTCGACGCCTGGGCCTCGCGGCAGCCAGAGCCGAAGCCTTCCAAGCCGGAGGCGATCCGGCGGCTGCTTAGGGAAGCGCTTGCGGATAAGGCTTGAGTAGGGCCTCTTATCTCCGCCGAATGACGCCGGCGGCCGGTTTCCGTTTCGTCGTCGACAACACGGTTAGGTCTATTTGGGACGCCGCAATGGCAAGCCTCTTTGTCGCCCCCGAATGAGATAAAATGTCCGTTGCCGGATGTTTGGGCAAATGAATCTATTGCTATCGGAGGGGCATCGAATCGACCAGATTATTGCAGGCAGCGCCTGAGCAATTTTTATGAGCGCGCCCGCAATGGCGCCTACGATGATAATCTCGATCATGATCGCGCCTCCGAACCCGGCGTCCGACCGAGCCTTTGACCCAGCACGCGCTTGATGCTCATGTCGATATGGTATCGGGGCAAGATGGCTGCTGTCAGCGATTGCTCGCTCCAGACTTCTGCTAGTTCTGCTAGACTCCATTTGCCGCTTTGTTTGAGCGCGAGAGCGCTCATGACTGTCTCAACCAATTGTTGCTCAAACCATTCGCGTACCACAGTCTGAACAGACTGACGGCATCCTGGCACATGATCGTAACGGTTCACCCATCGGTCGATCATGTCGGTAAAGGCTCGAAAATCTCCGTTAATGAGTAGCAGGTGTTGCTCTGGAAGGTAGCGAGCAGCCCGCTCCTCCAAATCGCCTACCGACCGGGTCTTCTCCGCCTCGGTGACCCACCGCGCGACCGGTTGATTAGGTAAGTCGACGAGATCCGCGGCATCACCGGTTTCGTCGACGAACAATGCGTAGATGTCGCCCTTCTTGCCGCCTCGGGTCCCCGAGCGTCCCGCTCCATCTCCCGAGCCCCCGTCCGATCTTGCGGGCGTTCCCCCGGCATTTGCCGCCGGCGTCGCATGAAAGGCGCCACCAGTTCGTGGCCGATATCGACCAAATCGAAAGAGCTCCTGCACCGCGCGCAGGCGCTCTTGGATAGCCCTGCGGCTGTCTGTCTCGCCACTGGCGCTCCCTATCTCGTCCTGATAATCGCGAAGCTCTGTCGGCAGGTTCAAGCGGAACTCTGTCGCACATCCCGCCCAGTCTAGTTCCTCGTGATCGATAATGAGCTTCGTTCTGGCGGTATTGGCGCTCACGGACCGTGCCGCACCGCAGTCCGGTTCAACGTAAATCACGACCTTGTCGCCGCCAAATACGACGCCAAAGGCCTGCAACCGGGCATAACCAGCCGGTCCATGGACCAGCTCATACAATTCATCTTGGAAAAGGGCCCCCACATGGCCGCCCGGTGTGTAATGACCAGAATTTGTGTCGGCTTCAGAGCTGATAATCCACCAGTGAGCGGTCGCCTTTGCCTCGTTGAGCCGCAGTGACCCAGAGGCGATGCTGTTTTCGTCGAGCCAGGGGCCTTGACCGGTCACTGTGCGCAGGAAGCTGTGTCGGTCACCCTTCGGGAGGTCCCAGCCTTCTCGCACCTTTACAGAAATGTTCTCGGGTAGACGGAAGTACCGAGAGTTGAGATAACGAAGCACCCATTTCCGGGGCATTTTTGCGCCCGGCGGCGCTTCGACGGTGGCCTCGTCTTCTTCGCGGCCCAACAGCACGACCATCGTTCCGTGCTGATCGATAGGTTCAGGCTTGATATCATCCTGAATTCGACGCCAGAATTCGCCATCGTCGAATCGCAAGAGGCCATAGTCACCAGTTTGAGGATCTTTGACGAGCTGGATCATCCATCCCTGACCGTCTTTCCAGCTGAGATAGACCAGCCCCTCTGGGTTGAGCGGGGCCGCAGCGATCTTTGCTCCAACGCCGAAGTTGCCTGAGGCGGATTGCTCGTGGACTGAGGAGGAGAGCTTATTGATGTACGCGGCCATTTCCTCGCCGGTCATCCCTATCCCAGTGTCAATTACGCACAGCTTTTGAGCATAATCTGACCCTTGCAGCTCGAAGCGATTCCAATCGACATCCCAGCGGATTTCTCCGGTCCTATCCGGAAGTTGCAGGATGGCCTCGATTCCGTTTTGCGTCAGCTCGCGAACGAACTGAAGCTGCGAACAGTCACGATGGAGAAGGTCTACGAGAATGCCCATCTTGCCGACGCTCATTCCGAGCATATCGAACACGGGCATGGGATCCGCGGCAGAAACCATGGTCACGTCTCCTAATCTCGCCACGGCAGGTTAGGCGACCTTGGCTCGAGTTGGTTGCCTTCAGGCGGGGCATTGCTGCGCGACCATCTAGCAAGATCTCAATACCGCGATTCAGGTCGTACGCCAACCGGTGTCTTATCGACCTTCCATAGCTGCAGGGCACACATAGGTGTGTGTCCCCTTTCCTAGTTGTGTCCCTCGTCAGGCGAGCGACTCTCCTAGACCCGCGCCCGCTTCAGCGCCTCGTTGATCCGCGACTGCCAGCCTGGGCCGGTCGCCCTGAACTTCTCCAGCCCGGTTTCGGGGGGACACGTACTTTTTCACGAAAAAAGTACGTGTCCTCATTTCCATCCTCAAGCCGCTTCCGACAGCGTCCGCCTCACGATCGCCGGGTCTTTGTCCAGCAGCGCCAGCAACACGCGCGCCGGGCCGTCGGGGCGGCGGCGGCCCTGCTCCCAGTTGCGCAGGGTGGCGACCGAAACGCCGATCTGGGCGGCGAAGGCGGCCTGGCTGAGGCCGGTGCGCTTGCGGATCGCGGCGACGTCGCCGCCGGGCGGGAAATGGACGCGAAAACCGGGTACGTCCTCTCCGCCGAGCCAGGCGGCCGCCTGCTCCATGCTCTTCACGAGGTCGTCGAAATCTTCCTCTTTCATTCCTCAACTCCCAGCTGCGCCGTCAGCATGGCGCTGAGCGCGACCAGCCGCTTGCGTTCCTCCGCCGTCAGATCGGCGGCTGCGTTCTTGGCGAACAGAAGCATGAGCACCACGGGGTAATCCGTCGAATGAAACCAGTAGACCACCCGTCCCCCGCCTCTCTTGCCCCGGCCCTGCAGCGGGATGCGCATCTTGCGCAGCCCGTTCGTGCCTTTGATAACGACGCCCGCGGTCGGATCGGCCGCTATGACGTTCGATCAAATGCTCGCGCTCCGCCTCGCTCATCAGCCGTTCCGCCCGGGCCAGATAGAGCGGAGATTCGACGACGGCGACCAGCGAGGTCACACTCTATGCGCCAATGGCGTAGTCTGGTCAAGCTGGACCATAGGCCCTCCCGCTCCGCACCGCCTCCGTGCCATTGCATGATTAGCGCAAGTCCGGCCCGCATGCTATTCGCTTATAGCGAATCGCAAAGACATGCGGGGACACGTACTTTTTCGCGAAAAAGTACGTGTCCCCATTTCAAAGCATCCTGATCCGCGGCTCCGCCCGCGCCGGGCCGAGCAGCAATTCGGTCAGCGCCCAGACCATCGCGTCGGCGCGGTCGGGGCTTCGGCCGGGGCCCCGATAGTCGCCGCCATAAGTGAGGCCGGCGAGCTGGTCCTCGAGCTCGGGGAAGCGGCCGGCGAGCCTGGCCTCGCCGGTCTCGAAGAAGGCGGCGATCGGCTCGGCCCACGCCGCCTTACCGACCGGGGCGTGCACCCGCGCGCCCGCCTTTTGGCCGTCAGATGGCCCGCGGGTCGTTCAGGAAGTGGCTGATCACCCGCGCGGCGCGATCCAGTTCGCCGGCGTTCCTGCAGGTCCCTTCGCACAGGGCCCGCTGATTTTCGATGACCGCCAGCCCGGCCGCGGCTTCATCGAAGCGCCTCAGCTGAATGTCCGTCAGCGCCAGTCCGAGGCGGGCGCCGACATGATTCTCGTCCACCGCCAGGGCATCCGCGAAAAGCCGACGCGCGTTGTCCATCTCTCCGAGGCCGGCATGCGCCACAGCGGACAAATAGCGCGACTGCGGATCAGACGAGTTTCGAACGCTTCTCTCCAGCATATTCTTCGCCCGGAGGAAGTTGCCGGCATCAAGCGCCGCTCGAGCTCGTTCGAGAAGCGTGTCCGCCCTTTCGAACGGGCTCCGCGCCGGCCCGGGCAGGTAAGGCCTGTAGACATTGGCGCCGCCTGGATTGGCGGTGGCGCGATAGGCTTCGATGCCCGGGACTTGCGCGACTGCGGCCGGGCCGAGAATTGCCGCGCAGGCTGCAACGAGCACGGCGCGACGAACATAGCCTGTCATGAGCTTCTCCACATATGAACGGCCATCGCTTCTCCCGACGAGCCCGGCGTGCTCGGCTCGACCCGGCCTCCGCCGCCGCTCGTACCTAACCTGCTTCACGAATTTGTCATTGACTGCGGATGAACGGAATTGGCACGCGGGGGACGCGTATTTTTCGCGAAAAAGTACGTGTCCCCATTTCACAGCGTCCGGATCCGCGGCTCCGCCCGCGCCGGGCCGAGGAGCAGCTCGGTCAGCGCCCAGACCATCGCGTCGGCGCGGTCGGGGCTCCGGCCCGGGCCCTGATAGTCGCCGCCATAGGTGAGGCCGGCGAGCTGGTCCTTCGAGCTCGGCCGGCGAGCTTCGCTTCGCCGGTCTCCACCTGCGGCCGAGCCCCGGCGCCAAGGCCGATCAGCAAATTGTCCCAGGTCGCCTGCCCCTTCTTCCATTTGGCGAGCTCGTCGCACCAGGCGGAATGATGCTCGGGCCCGCGCAGGGATTCGCCGTCCGCGCCCTGAGCCGCTTTGACCGGGCGGGCGCTTCGTGGCATCTTCGCTCGCCAGCCAAGCGAGTTCCAATGCTGCACGCTCTCGCCAGCCATTCATCTTCCGGCTCGCTCGCCGACCCGGCCGGTTCGAGCGTTCTCGTCGCGGCGGTTTCGTGGCTTCAGGCGACGTTGCTCGGCACCGTCGCCACGACCCTTGCCGTGATCGCCGTTTCGGCGGTGGGGCTGATGATGCTGATGGGACGCGTGAACATCCGCTACGGCCTGACGGTCATCGCCGGCAGCTTCATCCTGTTCGGGGCGACGACGATCGTGGCCGGAATCCAGGCTTCACTGGCCGGCGCTGACCTGGGGGCGGCGCCCTACGCGCCGCCGCCGGCGCCGGCGGCACCCCCGCCCGCCCTGCCGCCTCCCCCGCCCGCGAACCCCGACCCCTATGCCGGAGCCGCGGTGCCCGTTCGTTAGCGCGGTGCGGCGCCGTCATATTCCGCGACCAGCGCGTCGCCGCCCGCCCCGGACCCCGATCCGGGGTCGTAAAGGAACCGGGTGAGCGCTGACCATGAGGTTCTCGCTGGTGTAGCCGAACGAGCGGCTGCCGTCCCAGACCAGATTGCCGCGCGCGTCGTAGGACGGCGAAGCCGAACCGCTGGCGGTATAGCGGTTGAGCCCGTTGGCCGCGTAGTTGCGGTCGACCGAATAATGCGCCGTCCAGGCATAAGCGTCGTTCGATCGGGTCGCGGCGGCGATCCGCCCGGCCGGATCGTGGCTGAAGCCGAGCGTCAGATCGTGGCTCGTGCCGGCCGCATTCTCGACGAGCTGCGCCAGGCGCGACGCGCCGTCATAGCCGTAGCTCCTCGCCGTCCCGTTGCCCCGCGTCAGCACCCCCTTGCCAAAAACCGTGACTGTCACGGTTCTCCAAGACGATCGATGGCCAAGGTGCCGGCGCTGCTGCCGTAACCTTTTTAATCTTCGCCAAATCTTTTGGCTACAATATGTTTTATGAGTCGCCCTATCCAGTAAAATGCGACATTTGCAACAGTAAAAGCCAAGAATATCGCGAACAGTGACAGATAGCTTGGGCCGGAATCATACCTCGCCCGCTCCACTGTTAAAGTGATAAGCACACCAATGCCGACGATATACACTACGACCATATGCCAAAGTGTACGTCTCCAACGACGACTAAGGCGGCTTCTCTGAGTCACTTCTATGTCAATTACAGCCGATGGGATTTAATGCAACTGTGCCTGAGAATCTTGCTCCGACAGCGCCATAGGCACCCGCGGCGATCCTTCCCATGCCAACGGCACTGCTTAATGGGCTAGCGAAGTCGGTGCTGACTTCCACGCCGCCTCCATTACCAACCCCGAGTTGAATGACCGGAGTCACCGAGCTACTGATATTATCCAAAGTTTGGTTCGACCCGCCGCCGGAATAGCTAGGTCCCCAGCCGCCGAACAGGCCGATACCCACCAATGGAGTTACGGATCCAGAAAGAGAAACCTGGGTGCCACGCAGGCTGAAATTTCTGAACGAAGCCGAAGGTACTGAGACGTTGGCATTAACGCCGGCCGAAACGCCGACCAGGCCAAGGAATCCGGTAGCCGACCAGCCACCGCCAAGATTAACTCTGGGCCCACTTGGGCAACGCACGGCGGGGCGATTATTGCCTAGGCCGGTGGAGCGCGGCCTGAATCTCGTCGCGTCGCGTATCTGCCCCGCCAGATCCCAGTCACGCGCATCGGCCTGGGTGTGGCTGCCGAAGCCTCTGTTCGCGAAGTCCTGGAGGAGGTTGAGGACGAACGGGCTGCAGCGGCTGCTGACACGATGATTCTGGCTTCCCTCTAAACGGGCTGACGTGTCCCGGCATACTCTCTGCAGCCCCAGCGGGTTGGTCATGTTCACCGGATCGTTGCCGACATAGGCGTAGAGGTTCGTGCCGTCCTCATAGCCGATCGGATCGGTCTGCATGAACCGGCCCCAGGTCGGCGAGTAGAACCGGGACTTGTAATAATACATGCCGGTTCCGGGGATCCACGCCTGGCCGGTATATTGGAACCGGCCCGAATTGGACGCGCCGGGGATGCCGTATTCGTCATAGGCGTTGACGTCGGTGGCGCTCCCTAAGCCGTTGCTGACCGCGACCACGCTGCCCCGCTCGTCGGCGTGGAGCCAGCGCCGGTCGGCGGTGCCCGAGCCCTCGTACCAGACCAAAGGCTCGTCGGCGCCCGGCCCGTGCACGTAGCGGCGCGCCACATTGTTGCTGCCATTATATTCGACGATCAGGCTCGAGCCTGCCCCGGACCCCGATCCGGGGTCATAGCCGAACCGGTCGACCCCCGTCGCCGTGTCGATGTGGATGAGCCGGCCGATGGGATCGTAGACCAGGCTGTGCGGCCAGGCGCTGACCATGAGGTTCTCGCTGGTGTAGCCGAACGAGCGGCTGCCGTCCCAGATCAGGTTGCCGCGCGCGTCGTAGGCCGGCGAAGCCGAGCCGCTGGCGGTATAGTGGTTGAACCCGTTGGCCGCGTAGTTGCGGTTGACGGCGTAATGCGCAGTCCAGGCATAAGCCTCGTTCAAAAAACCGCGACTGTTCCGGTTTTCTAATCTTCACCAAATCTTTTGCGGATAAATTCTTTTATAAGTCGAGCTATCCAATAGAGCGCCGCGCCTCCCGCATTAATCGCCAAAAAGATAGCGAACAGGGACAGATAGCTCGGGCCAGCTTCACCCCTGACCCTGTCGATTACCAAACTAATAAATATGCCGATGCCGCCTATATACACCAGGACGAGATGCCAGGCAGTCCGTCTCCAACGGCGTGCGAGGCGACTTCTCGGAGTCATTCTCAGGTCAATTACACCCGATGGGATCGGTCGCAAGTGTCCCTTGGAATCTTACCCCGAATTGTCCGCCGGCCAAAATCGTCTTTACGATATGATTATTCAAGCTCATCGGGTTTAGACTTAATCGCAAGTTGAGTAACAAAGTATCCTATGACGCCGGCAGCAAATACAATGATCAACAAGGTGGAGCGATCGATACTCCGATCAAAAAGAAATATGTATCCTAAAATCGTCGCCAGCATGATTAGGGCTAGCCCTGCCAATATTCGCATAATCACTCCTAACCACAGTTTCCTTGTTGCGAAGGCAGAGCCTCTTGCGCCTGTCGGTTCGCTCCATATCCTGCGGCCCGATTGCCGGTCTCGCGGCCGAAGGGCATTCTGCGGGTAACGACCCGGTTTACCGTTCGCGTTGCGGCGCTCGTTCCATCGCCACCCCCTACATACCTCATGCCGGCGCCGGCCAACGCCACTGTGCCACCCACTCCCATCACGGCCAATCCATTCAGGGTAATCACGGCTCCCGCGACAGCGGGGGCGCCCCCAGTTATCAGACCAACGCCAGCCACTCCAAGGCCGAGAATGGTAACCCCTGCTCCAATATCTGATAGCCCCTGCCCGAAATTCTCCACAACAACCCCTGCCCTTCCAACGGCGCATCTGGCTTGGCGAAGTGTTTCGCCCCATTCAACGCGAGGGACGAGGTAGCCCAGGCCCGTGGCGCGCGGCGTGAATCTCTGCGCGTCGCGCTCCTGCTGCTGCAGCGCCCGGTCGCGATCGTCGGCCTGGGTATAACTTCCCCAGCTTCTGTTCGCGAAATCGGTGAGGAGGGAAAGCTGAGCCCTGCAAGACATGCTGATCCTGACCTGCCCGCCGCCCCAGCGTGCGAGGCCTTCGCAGACGCCTTGCAGCCCCAGCGGGTCGGTCATGTTCACCGGATCGTTGCCGACATAGGCGTAGAGGTTCATGCCGTCCTCATAGCCGATCGGATCGGTCTGCATGAACCGGCCCCAGGTCGGCGAGTAGAACCGGTTCTTGTAATAATACATGCCGGTTCCGGGGATCCACGTCTGGCCGGTATATTGGAACCGGCCCGCATTGGACGCGCCGGGAATGCCATATTCGTCATAGGAATTGACGTTGGTGGCGCTCCCTGAGCCGTTGCTGACCGCGATCACGCTGCCCCTCTCGTCGGCGTGGAGCCAGCGCCGGTCGGCGGTGCCCGAGCCCTCGTACCAGACCAAAGGTTCGTCGGCGCCCGGCCCGTGCACGTAGCGGCGCGCCACATTGTTGCTGCCATTATATTCGACGATCAGGCTCGAGCCTGCCCCGGACCCCGATCCGGGGTCATAGCCGAACCGGTCGACCCCCGTCGCCGTGTCGATGTGGATCAGCCGGCCGATGGGATCGTAGACCAGGCTGTGCGGCCAGGCGCTGACCATGAGGTTCTCGCTGGTGTAGCCGAACGAGCGGCTGCCGTCCCAGATCAGGTTGCCGCGCGCGTCGTAGGCCGGCGAAGCCGAACCGCTGGCGGTATAGCGGTTGAGCCCGTTGGCCGTGTAGTTGCGGTCGACGGCATAATGGGCAGTCCAGGCGTAAGCGTCGTTCGATCGGGTCGCGGCGGCGATCCGCCCGGCCGGATCGTGGCTGAAGCCGAGCGTCAGATCGTGCGAGGTGCCGTTCAGCCCCTGCACCAGCTGGCTGAGCCGCGACACCGCGTCGTAGCCGTAGGACGTGGTCGTGCCGTTGCCGCGCGTCAGCAATGTCCGCCGGCCGCGGTCGTCATAGTCGTAATTGGCGAGCAGGACATTGTTCCCGGCCGGGTTCTCGTGGATCTCGTCGAGCTCGCCGGTCACGAAATAGATATAGCCGAGGACGAGATTGCCGCCCGGATAGGTCATCGAGATCCGCCGCCCGGCCGGGTCGTAGCTGTAGGCGACAGTGCCGAGCGGGTCGGTCTGCGACAGCATCCGCCCGAGCGCGTCGTGGGTGAAGGAGAGGTTCCAGGCCATCCGCCCCGGCACGTCGGTCGCCTCATGCGTCGCCGCGGTCATCCGGCCGAGATTGTCGTAGGCGAAGAAGCTGTCGAGCAGGTCGTAATAGATGCCGCTGAACACCGGCCGGTCGATCCGGGTGACGCGGCCCAGAGCGTCATACACATAGCCGAGGCTCTCGCCGCTGCGCACCCGCCGGCTCGCCACCAGAGGCGTCGAGCGGCTCGCCCCGCCGATCGTCGCCGTGACATAGGTCAGCTCCTCATAATCGGTGGTCGAGCTGACATTGTCGGCGGTCGGCGACGGGAACCGGGTCCGGCTCAACCGGTCGTGGCCGTCATAGACATAGGTGGTCCTGTTCCCTTCCGCGTCGGTGACGGTCTCGGGAAGACCGTTGGCCGTATAGGTCGTCAGCAGCTCGTCGGCTTCGTCGCTCGTGCCGACGGCAGTCTCCACCAGATTGACCCGCCCGGCGACGTCATAGCCGGTGCGCGCGATCCGGTCGGGGCCGAAGCTGCCCTGGGTGCCGAGCGCGCAGGCCGAGGCCGGCGGCGCGCCGAACATGGCGCTGTTCATCCGCTGCGCGACGCATTCGGCGCGGCCGTCGCTGTCGTAGCTGTACTGGGTCACCGCCTGGGTGGCGCCGCCGGCGACCAGGCTGGCCCCGATCGGGCGCCGCGCGCTATCGTAGCTGAAGCTGGCCGTTTCGAGCACCGTCATCGCCGCCCAGTCGGCATCGGACTGGCTGTCGACCGTCCCCGTCTCCGTCGACGTGACGAGCCCGTCGCCGCCATAATTGATCCTCTCGGCGCGCGGCTTGAGCGGCCCGGCGCCGTCCGGGTCCGGGCTGACCGTGCCGGCCAGGCGCTGCGCGGCGTCGTAGTGGTAGCGGATCGAGTCCGCGCTGCCCGGGAGCGGCCCGTCGACGGTCCTCACCGCGCCGCTGAGCTCGTAGGCATAGGCGCTGGTCGCCGAGACTCCATTGTCGCCGGAGCGGATTGTCACCGCCGCGGGCAGCAGGTTGGTGGCGACGCCCGTGGGCCCGTAGTCGATAATTGTGCGGCGCTCGCTGGCGGCGTTGGCGCAGCTCGATCCGGTGATGCATTCGGAAATCTCCGAAAGCAGGCTCATCGATGTGGGCGAGGGGCCGAGCGTGCCATTGCCGTCCCGGTAATAAGCGGTGCGGCTCGCATAGCTGTAGCGGGCCTGCGGGCGGTCCGCGCCCGCCGCCGGCGCCGGCAGCGTTACGGCCGTCAGCTGGCCGGTCGTCGGATCGTAGCTGTAATCGGTCTGGTTGCCGGAGGCGTCCCGGGTCCATTGCGGCCTGTCGCAATTGATGCTGCCGGCGCAGCTCGCGGCATAGCCCGTTTCCAGCACGATGTCGGCGAGGCCGGACCCGGGCTTCGCCACCTGCCGGGTCTCGGTGACGTTGCTGCGGCCGTCATAGCCGTAGCTCGTATAATTCCCTTCCGGCAGGGTGATCCGGATCAGCCTTTTCTGGCTGTCATAGGTGTAGTTCGTCGTGCCGGCGGGCGTCTGCACGCTGAGCAGCCGGTCGCGGTCGATGTTGGAGGTGTAGGTCGTCTGCCGGCCCGACGGGGTCGTGCTGCGATAGGCATAGCCGTTGAAGCCGTTCGGCACCGAATAGGTGGTGGTAATCCCGTTCGCCGTCACCGAGGAGACGCCGTCGACGCCGTTTCCGCCGAGATTGATCGTGACAGAGCCGGTCGTCGGGCCTGAGAGCGTGAGCGTCCCGCCTTGGAGCTGGCTGCTGTTGATCTCGCCATTTGAATGCGTGGCGGTAACGCCGCCCGACGGATAGCTGTAGCTGACGCTCGGCCAGCTCTGCGTGGTGGTCAGGCTGGTAGCCTGCGGATCGATGCTCTCTACAATGTTATTGAGCGCCTTGATCCCCGACACCGTGTTCCATTGGCCGCTCTGCAGCCCGGCATTGCTGCCGTCGTTCGACTGATAGACGAACTTGAGCTGATAGCCGCTATTGTTGTTGACCGAGGCGATCCGGGTATAGGCCGTGTATTGCCATTCCATGCAGCAGGCGTCCTGGCCGACATAATCCTCGGTACGGGCGACCTGCCATGTTATGCTGGCGGTGCGGCCGTCGGGATAGGTTATTCCGGTAAGCAGCATGAGATAGTCCTCATAAAACGGCCCGGTGCTGCTTGCCTCCTCTCCAAATCGGAAGACCGTGCCGTCCTTGGCATAGAATGCGTATCCGCTCGGTTCTCCCACGATCCGCCCGTGCTCGGAATTCCCCTGCGAGTCGAAGTCGATTCGCCGGTCGTTCAGCTCGAGCCAATGCGGCGTGCCGCTGTTGGGGGCGTGGTAATAGCCCACATAGTCGTTGAGCGGGTACATGTCCCGGGGATCGCCCCTCCCCGAAGGACCGAGCTGCCGGCCGAAAGCGAGAGCGGCGCTGCCGGCGCCGATCGAAATGTCGGTGATCCGGCCGTGGAACTGGCGGTCGACTACGCCGACGCCATTTTCGTCGGTGACGACAACATCCTGGCGAGGGGTCTGCGCGACGCTCTCCGCCGCACAGAACAAAGCCGCCAGTGCCGTCAACCGTTTCCACTTCATCAGTCTCGCCCCTGCTCTTGCGCGCATGTTTCGAAAAAGCATCCGCCAAAGCCTGCGCTCAGGGCGGGTTGGGCGAAGTGACGTTCACGTTGGTGCGATTGTCGGCCTTATCGTATTTATATTCGGCCTTGACGTTGTTGTTGACGGTTCCCTTGCGCTCGACCTTCACCAGCCGGCCACGCGCGTCATAAGTATAGGTGATGGTCTCGCTTGCCGCCGCCGCGCCGGCCGCCAACGCGGCCGCCCCGAGCGCCAGTATTTCACCGCGCTTCATCTTTGCCCCCCGTTTCGACTAAATCGAGTCGCGACAATCAATAAAAATCACGAAGTTTATTACATGGCAATAGCCTTGCTCCTCGTGACCGATAGCGACGCCGTCCGGGCGTGTCGGGTCGGCCGATCGGGGCCCTGCCAGGCGCAGAGTCGGCGCAATCGGCGCCGCGTGCCCGATGGCGGAAAGGGCGCGGCCCGGTCGCCATGCCCTTGCAACCTCCCGCGCCCGGCGTAAAAGCACCGGCAGACCTGGGGTCCCCGGCCAAGCGCCGCTTGGTGGGGTATCGCCGAAAGAGGGCCTTCGCCGCATGCACCGCAATCCGACCCGACCGATGTCGCCCCATCTCACCATCTGGAAATGGGGCCCGCACATGCTCGTCTCGATCCTGAGCCGGGTCACCGGCGTCGGCCTTGCCACCTTGGGCGCCGGCCTGTTCACCTGGTGGCTCGCCGCCGCGGCGATGGGGCCGGATGCCTATGGCACGTTCTCGGCCTGGCTGGGCTGGATGACCGGCACCGGCTACGAGGCGGACCGGGACGCCTGGGGCTGGGTCAGATATGCGTTCGGCGCGGCGATCGGAATCGGCCTGACCTGGGCCTTCTTCCAGCACACTTTGTCGGGCCTGCGCCACTTCGTCATGGACGCCGGCGCCGGCTACGAGCTTCGGGCCAACAAATTCTGGGCGGTGATGACGCTGATCGGGGCGGTGCTGCTGACCGCCCTGCTCTGGGCCTGGATCGTGATGGGGAGGATGGCATGAGCTCGGTGTCCGGCGGTGGGGGCGATCGCGGCCCCGGCACGACGATGGAGACGCCGCTCGCCCGCGTTCGCGGCTCGGGCTCGGCCGAGGCCGGCGCCCATCATTGGTGGCACGAGCGGGTCAGCGCGCTGGCGACGTTGGTGCTGTTCGTCTGGTTCATCGTCTCGCTCGCGCGGCTGCCGGCGCTCGACCAGGCGACGGTCGCCGAATGGCTCGGCTCGCCGCTCGCCGCGGCGCCGATGCTGCTGCTGGTGCTGGCGACCTTCTGGCATCTGAAAATGGGCCTGATCGTGGTGATCGAGGATTATGTCCACGACGAGGGCGGCCGCCATTTCTGGGCGACGATGGTCAGCTTCGCCGCCATCCTCTGCGGCACGCTGGCGGCGGTGTCGGTGCTCAAGATCGCGCTCGGGAGCGCCGCCGCCTGATCCCGCCGACCACCGGCACGTCGTCCCCGACCCAGTGGGCGCAGCGCCTCTGCATCGCGCCGGCACCGTCATATTCCGCGACCAAGGCGTCGCCGTCGTAGAGGAACCGGGTCGTGCCCGAAGGCGCCGAGACCTCCCACAGCCGCCCCAGCGGATCGTAGGCGAGGCTCGCGGTCCGCGCGCCCGAGGCGGCGACGAGCCGGTTCTCGACATCGTAGACGAAGCCGGTCGAGCCGTCCCAGGTCAGATTGCCGTTGGCATCGTAGGCGAACGTCGCCGGCCCCGCGGCGGTGTACTGGTTGAGCCCGTTGGCGCTGTAGGGGCGGGTGACGTCATAGGCGCCGGTAAAGGCATAAGCATCGTTGTCGCGCGCCCTCGTGGCGATCTGGGAGGCCGGGTTGCGCGCGTTGGGAATGCTCAGGCGTATGGGAATGCGGGAAAGGCGCCGCTCCTTCTGATTAGCGCGCGGTCGCCACAGTTCCGCAGCGCGCTATCCGACAATCCTGGCGGGGCCGGACAATAGCTTGCCCGTCCAGAATTGGTTCACCGCGGTCGATTCCAGCCGCTCCGGAGCATCGGATAAAAGGATATCGAATTTATCGATTTCCCGCAGGAGGTCCCTGACCGAAAGATCGCCGGACAATCTTCCTTGAAAGCCATGGAACCACTTCCAACCAGCTCGTCCTCCTTCTCGTGCATCGACATCAGCCCATCGATCTTCCCATAGAGCTAGACGGATCTTTGGCGACGTACTTCCTCTTCCGCGTCTTAGGGTGATCTCAATCATTTCCATTGGGGGTGATTGATTTTTGTCAAAGTTACGAGCAACCCCAACTTCGAAAAATTTATGTTTCAGCGCCTTTGATCTACAGCGGACAGCTTCTATCGCCTCATTTAGAAAGCAGGATTCTGGAGAGGGCAGGGAAGTCATTACGAATTACCTAACAGGAATCTATGACTCTTGTTCCTCAGTAAACCAATGAATATCTTGAAACTGCACTGGATATGTCCCAAGTCTGTTTATCAGCTCATAGTCCAAATCAGTAAGCTCATGTTCGTTATCTTGCAATCTGTTTAGCCATTCGAATCCTACTAAACTAGATCCTCCCTTAGATAGTTCAGAGGCTAAGGCACCTATTCCGTCCGTAATGCTCTGGCTCTTAAAAGTTACAAAGCCATAACCCCCGCGTAATCCGCGTTTTTGTTGGAATGAATCTTCCTCGGGCACCACGTAGGAGACCCCGACCCACGTATCTCGATGCATGTTGTTAGCGTTGTCTTTCGGAGTATTCATGATGCCTCACCGGTCGAGCATTGTGGCCTTGGTATTACGGTGACAGTGCACTTATTTCCTTCGGCTGCCTCCCGCGTCTTCTCGGCGTCAGCGAGCGCCCGCTCTCGCGCTCGAGCCGCGCGATGAAGTCCGCGCTCCCCGCCGGCCGTCCGATCGTCTCCGTCCGCCTGAGCCGGCGCGACATCTCCGCGCCCGCGCGCGGTCAAATTAGTGCACTGTCACCGTAATTCGTAATCCTATCGTATTAGAATTAGGTATTGTGGCGGCGGAACTGCCGTGGAATTGACCATCATAATCCCGTTTCACGATCAAACCAAGTCTTGATAGTGGCCGCACATACATCAAGAGCCCTTAGTAAGTTCAGTACTGTAGTCTCCCAGATATAGTGAACTTCCTCGTCACAAGTTGCTTCAATTAGATGAGCATCAATTCTAATTACTCCGCTCCGCTCCGGCTCTATAACAACTTGAAATGTTTCCCCATCTGGACTTGATGTGTAAAATAACCTTCTTCCGTTCTCAGTATCTTCCCTTAAAATAGACAAGTTACGTTTCGTTGCCCACTTATTCAGCACAGAGTCTATTTCTTTATAAGACATGCAAAGCTCCATTGCGGGCCCATTGTTAGGTCTTCTAATAATCCGGGCCTGGCGCGTTGGCAGGATCCGCACAAAACAATAAGCATACTAACGCACCAAGCACTCGGATAAAGATAAAACGAGTCGGCGAACTAGGGGGATTGGGATGAGCTTCTTGGGCTGTAATGGGTCTACCACTCTGCGAATATCGCTGCCAGCCTCTTTGCCCTGGCTGCTGAGCCCTCCAATAACCTCGAGATCCTGGTGGCCCCCCCTGTCTTTGCGGTGGCACCCATTGGAGTTGGGGCCGTGGTCCGCTCTGCTGGGGCGGTCCCTGAAAGCTCCCGGGACGGTTTCCGGGGGTTGACGGCTTCGGCTCGTAAGGACCCCCGGGTATATTCGTCGGCGGGTCCGGAATAGTGGAACTCCCAGTTGACCTGGTGCTGGCAGTCTGGCGTCCCCTCTCCCCGGGGAGATCCCCACCACCGACGGCCCCGTCGTCGCCACCCTGTGCATATGTTCTCGGCCCATGCGGCTCTCTGCGAAAATCTGGTCCGAGCCCGTCGCTGCTGTATCCGCTGCAGCTGCCGCAGATCTCCCTGCCATCCGGGTCGGTGAGATTGACCGGATCGTTCGCCACATAGGCGTAGAGGTTGATCTGGTCGTCATACCCCACCGGGTCGGTCTGCAGGAACCGGCCCAGAGTCGGCGAGTAGATGCGAGCCTTGTAGTGGTACATACCGAGCTCGGGGATCTAGGCCTGGCCGGTATACTGGAACCGGCCCTGGTTGGCGGCGCCGGGAATGCCCCATTCGTCATAGGTGTTGAGCGCGAGATAGGCGCCGTTGGGGGTGGCCGCCGCGACGATCGAGCCCTGATGGTCGGCGTGGAAGATGCGCCCGGTCCCGGTGCCTTCGAACCAGACCAGCGGCGTGTCCGCGCCGGGGCCGTGCACGTAGACGCGAAGGCGGGCGCCGGCACCGTCATATTCCGCCACCAGGTCGTCGCCGTCGTAGAGGAACTGGGTCACCCCCGCCGTCCCGCCCGAGGTCTGAAACAGCCGGCCGAGCGGGTCGTAGAGCAACGCGGCGGTCCGCGCCCCGCTCGCGCTGACCAGCCGGTTCTCGACGTCATAGGTGAAGCTGGTCGAGCCGTCGGAGGTCAAATTGCCGTTGGCGTCGTAGGCGAACGTCGCCGGTCCTGCCGCGGTGTACTGGTTGAGCCCGTTGACGCTGTAGGCGCGGGTGACGTCATAGGCGGTGTTCGACGCATAAGCGTCGTTGTCGCGGCTGCGGCTGACGATCTGGCCCGCCGGATTGTAGGCGAACCCCAGCGCCAGGTCCGCCGACGCGCCGGCAAGGTCGTGCGTCAGGCTCGACAGCCGCGAGGCCCCGTCATAGCCGTAGCCGGTCACCGCGGTTCCGAAGCGCGACTGCGACGCGGCCCGGCCCTGGGCGTCATAGCTCCAGCCCGCCAGCGCGCTCCCGTTCGGGAAGGTGACCGACACCGGCCGGCGCTGCGCGTCATGGGCGTAATTGTAGTAAAGGGTCACCATGCCGCAGCAGGAATAATAAGCCGGCGGGTGGGTGATCCGGGTTCGGTTGCCATGCACGTCGTTCTGATAGGAGAGCGTCCGGCTCGCCCCGCTCATGTCGGTGGTGCTCGAAATCTGCCGGCCGAGGCTGTCATAGCCGTTGGTCACCCCCTCGCCCGAGGGCGAGTCGAACCGGGCGAAGATCTGGCGGTTGCCGATGTCGTAGCCGTAATAAACGTCGCGCGTGTGGGTGGAGGACAGCCCGGCCCGCTCCGGCACCGCCTTGACGGTCATCCGGTTGAGCGCGTCGTACTGGTAGGTCAAAGTCGAGCCGTCGCGCTTGCGCAACGAGGTGCGGTTGCCGGCGAGGTCGTAGCCATATTCCTCATAATCGGCCTGGTTCGCCTGTCCCGCCGCGGTCGGCGAGGGGAAGATCCAGCGCCGCTGGCGGTCGTGGCCGTCCCAACTCACCTCCGCCCGGTTGCCGTTGGCGTCGGTGACGCTGGTGCGCTTGCCGTTCGGGCTGTAGCTGTAGGTGGCGTAATTCTGCTGGAGGGGCGTCCCATAGGCGCGCTGCTCCTGGGTGACGCGGCCTTCCGTGTCGTAGAAATTGACTGCGATCCGGTCCGGCCCCTGGCTGCCCAAAGTGGTGTGGGCGCAGGCGCCCGGCGCCTGGCCGAACGCGGCCGGGTTCATCCTGACCGCGGTGCAGACCAGCCGGCCCCGGTCGTCATAGGCCTTGTCGGTGACGGTATAGGCCGTTCCGGACGCGGAGACGGCCGCGCGGATCGGGTTGCGCCGCGCGTCGTAGGTCAGGTCGGTGCGGGCAAGCACGGTGAGCGTGGTGCTGTCCTGGTGCGGCACGGTGCCGGTCTCGCTGTAGAGCGGCTTGTCGTCGGACAGGCGATATTCGGTCCGCGTCGCGCTCCTCAGGTCGTTCGCCCCCTTGGGTCCGATCTCCCAGGTGCGGCGGCCGTAATCGTCGTAGCGGTAATAGGTCGCGTCGTCGGTGCCGGCCAGCGGCCCGTCGCTCGAGAGCAGCCGGCCGGCGGAATCGTAATTGTTGGTCGTGGTCAGCGCCTGCGAGAGGATGCCGTCGGTCAGAGTCTCGGTCTGCAGCAGCGGCGTCGCGCCGACATAGGCGATGTCGCGCCGCTGCTCGGCCGCGGTGCCGCAGGTCAGCTCGGCGCCCGCGGCATCGGCGAGGCAGATGCGCTCGCGGGTCAGCCGGCCGCCGTCCCAGCTGTTGATCGTCTTGCGCCGCTGGCCGTTGGCGTCGGCCGGCTCCAGCCTGGTCAGCACGTTGCCGGAGCCGTCCCAGGTGTAATCGGTCTGCCGGCCGAGCGCGTCGCGAGTCCATGCGGGCCGGAAGCAGCTCATCTGGTAGCAGCCGAGATAGGAGCTGAACGAGGCGGTCTCGACGATGTCGGCGAGGCCCGTGCCGGCCTTGGCGGTCTGCCGCCGCTCGGTGATATTGCCGAGCACGTCGTAGGTGACTCCGGCCCAATTGCCTTCGGGAGAGGTGATCCGGGTCACGCGCACGTCATTGTCGTAGAGATAGGAGGTCGTGCGCCCCTGCGAATCGACGATCGAGGTGATGTGCGGCCGAACGTTGAAGCCGTTGGCGACGTTGACGGTGCGCGCGAAGCCGTTGGGGCCGGCGATGGCGACCTGCGTGATTCGCGTCTGCGGCTGGCTCGAATGGGCCTGATAGGAATAGTTCCAGGCGACGCCGTCATGAGTCACCCGAGTCACCCAGTTCGAGTGAGTGACCGAGCCGTAGGTGCGCGGCTGCGCTTCGGACTCCATGGTATTCGCCGGCTCCAGCGTGCCGGGCGTCGTCGGGCCCGGCAGGCGCAGCGCGGTCGCCGTGGTCTGGCTCAGGCCGCTGAGCGAGTTGGTGCAGGAGGTGCAGCTCCACGTCCGCCCGTTGAGGTCGGTGACGATGTCGCCCGAATAAGTGAGCCGGGCGAGCGGGGTCGCGCTGCCGGTGACGTGGATCGTGGTCGAGGCCAGCTCGCGCCAGGTGTGCTGGCCGTAGCTGTTGCCCTGATAGGTCAGCGTCAGCGTGTAGCCGGCGGTGCTGGTCACCGAGGTCGGCCGCCGCCAGACCTGGTTCCCGGTCGTGACGGCATCGTAGGCGAAGGTCAAAGTCTCGCCGCTCGGATAGCGGATCTGGGAGGGGAAGAACTCGAACGGCGCGGTGGAGGGGATGATCGGCTCCTGCGGGCCGTTGTGCAGGTCGAAGCGGATCTCGCGGCCGCCGCCGCCCTCGTAATAGGTGAACTCGTAGCTGCCCGGGATCGCGACGAGGGCCGAGCCGTTCCTTTTCTTGGTGGTGCAGCCGGCCTGGAGGTTGCAATCGAAATGCTCCGAGCTCGCTCCGCCGGCATTGATGTCGTAGGTCTCGTTGCCCGGCGTGTTGGGGATCAGCCGGCCGCTCAGGATCGGCTGCAGGTCTTGAAGGCGTTGGAAGCGCAGATTGGGCGCGGCCGGGATCGCCAGCACCGGCAGCGGCGTCGCGATCCGGCCCGACAAGAGGTCGACGCCGTTGGCGTCCTGCTCGAACGTCGAGCGGCTTGATCGTCTGCGCCCGGGCCTGGCCCCCGCCGGCCAAGGCGGCCGCCAGCAGGACGCTCCCCCGCAAAATCCTGAAACGCATTCCCTTTTGTTTCCCCATAGATTGACGGCCGTGGCCGATCGTCCCCCCGGCGATGCGCGCCGCCATCCTCACAAGCATTGCTGCGATCCGGTCACGGTCACGGTCAGGCTGCCGTTCGCCGTCGCGCCGAGCGAATCGGCCACGGTGTAGGTGATGACGTAGCTGCCGTTGGTGTCCGGCGTCGTCATCCCGACCGTCGTGCCGCTCGCGACCCAGGCCCAGGGCTGGTCGACCGCAGTCAGCGTCAGCGGAATGTGGCCGTCCGGATCGGTGTCGTTGGCGATCACGTTGACGTTCCGCTCGACGCACTTCGGCGCCGATAGCGAATCGGGATTGGCGACCGGCGGCTGGTTGCCCGGCGGCGGCGGAGGCGGCGGCGCCGCCGCGCAGTCCGCCAGGCTGCCCGCGGCGCTCGACCGGTACTGCGTCCGGTTGCCCGCCGCGTCGTAGCAGAGCGAGTTGGCCAGCCCGTTATTGACCGTTCCGGCGTTCGACGCGCTGACCAGCCGGCCGAGCGCGTCGTACGTATAGGTCACGGTCTCGTTCGCCGCCGCCGCCGCCGCCATCGCCAGCGCCGCCGTTCCAAGCAGATAGGCCGTCTTTCTCATTGCTTTCCCCCACAACAGTCCCCGTCGCGCGACCCTCCTCTTGGAAGGCCGCGCGCAGCAACCGATGATCGATGCTCTTAAGTTCGGAAGCCGGGCCCGGATCAGTGCCCAGTAATGGCAAATAAGTCCCCGCACCGGTAACCCGCTGATTCTTCCTAATTATCCGGGTGGAAATTCGATTGCAAGCGGCCAGCTAATAAACTTCGCTTCGAGCGAAATCTTTTGCCAATCGGGGAAAGCAGGCGGCGAACTCGTCGCGATCATCGATGCGACCCGCATATCCGTCCCTGCGAATCCGGAGCCGCGTTTTTCGATGGCGAAGGGCGCAACGCCCTCGTCCCCGCCCTTGCAACCTCCCGCGCCAAGGCTAATAGCAATCCAGCCGCAACAGGGGCCGCCGCAACGCATCATCTCGCGGGGGCTGAACAGGGGCTCGCCCGATGTCCACGTCCGCCTACAAGATCATCGACCACAGCTATGACGTGGTCGTCGTCGGCGCCGGCGGGGCGGGGCTGCGCGCCACGATGGGGGCGGCGCAGGGCGGGCTGAAGACGGCCTGCATCACCAAGGTGTTCCCGACGCGCTCGCATACCGTCGCCGCGCAGGGCGGCATCTCCGCCAGCCTCGGCAATATGGGCCCGGACCATTGGACCTGGCACATGTACGACACGGTCAAGGGCTCGGACTGGCTCGGCGACCAGGACGCGATCGAATATATGGTTCGGGAAGCGCCGGCGGCGGTCTACGAGCTCGAACATGCCGGCGTGCCGTTCAGCCGCACCGCCGAGGGCAGAATCTACCAGCGCGCCTTCGGCGGCATGATGCAGAATATGGGCGAGGGGCCGCCGGCGCAGCGCACCTGCGCCGCCGCCGACCGCACCGGCCACGCCATGCTTCACGCGCTCTACCAGCAGTCCTTACGCTACGACGCCGACTTCTTCATCGAATATTTCGCGCTCGACCTGATCATGGACGAGGCCGGCGCGTGCCGCGGCGTGGTCGCGCTCTGCCTGGAGGACGGGTCGATCCACCGCTTCCGGGCCCAGGCGGTGGTGCTGGCGACCGGCGGCTACGGCCGCTGCTACTTCACCGCCACCTCGGCCCATACCTGCACCGGCGACGGCGGCGGCATGGCGCTTCGCGCCGGGCTGCCGTTGCAGGATTGCGAGTTCGTCCAGTTCCACCCGACCGGCATCTACGGCGCCGGCGTGCTGATCACCGAGGGCGCGCGCGGCGAAGGCGGCTATTTGACCAACTCCGAGGGCGAGCGCTTCATGGAGCGCTACGCGCCGTCCGCCAAGGATCTGGCGTCGCGCGACGTCGTCTCCCGCTCGATGGCGATCGAGATCCGCGAAGGCCGCGGAGTCGGCGCCCACAAGGACCATATCCACCTCCACCTCGACCATATCGACGAAAAGATCCTGGCGGAGCGGCTTCCCGGGATTACCGAGTCCGGCAAGGTTTTCGCCGGGGTCGATCTGACCCGCCAGCCGCTGCCGGTCACGCCGACCGTCCACTACAATATGGGCGGCATCCCGACCAACTTCCACGGCGAGGTCGTCACCATCAAGGACGGCGATCCGGACGTCGTCGTGCCCGGCCTGTTCGCGGTCGGCGAGGCGGCCTGCGTCTCGGTCCACGGCGCCAACCGGCTGGGCTCGAACAGCCTGATCGACCTCGTCGTCTTCGGCCGCGCCGCAGGGCTGAGGCTCGCCGAGACGATCGCGGCGGACGCCCGCCAGCCCGCTCTGCCCAAGGACGGCGCCGACCTGGCGCTCGCCCGGCTCGATCGGTTCCGCTTCGCCAAGGGCAACAGCCCGACCGCCGAGATCAGGGTCGAGATGCAGCGCAACATGCAGGCGCATTGCGCAGTGTTCCGCACCGACGAATTGATGCGCGAGGGCGTCGGCAAGCTCGCCGCGACCTATGCCAGGATGGCCGACATCAATGTCACCGACCGCAGCCTGATCTGGAACACCGATCTGATCGAGACGCTCGAGCTCGACAACCTCATCGCCCAGGCCTCGGTCACCATCGCCGGCGCGGTCAACCGTAAGGAAAGCCGCGGCGCCCACGCCCACGAGGACCATCCCGAGCGCGACGACGCCAACTGGATGAAGCACACATGCGCCTGGTTCGACGGCTGGGGCGGCAATGGGGGGGCGGTGAAGATCGATTACCGGCCGGTGCACGATTATACGCTGACCGACGAGATCGAGTATATCAAGCCGAAGGCGCGGGTCTATTGATTCGGCCATGTCGGACGATGAGGTAATCGCGACGGCCTGGAATAATGGCGGCACCGGCTACGGTATAAAGCTGAGTGCCCGCGACAGGGATCGACTCTTAGACCGATCCTGGCCAAGCGTGGAACTGCATATCCCCGGCTTTCCGCAAGCGACTTCGGTGCGGACTGCCAAGGCTTCGATGTGGGACGGCAGCTGTCGAGAACTGATTCATAAGAACATCGGCTCTTGGTTGCGCAGCAGTGGCGTGGCGCCATGGCCCAAGGGACTGCCGCCGAAGATAAGGGTCAAACAAGTCGGCGAACGTGCTTTCAGACTTAGTCTACACTAGCTCTAGGCTGCCTTCTGGAACTTCACTACGCGAATTGCTCCCTCATTCGCCCGCGCTCGCGCCAACTCGTAGCTCGTCTGCATCCTGAGCAAAGTATCCGCCTTCACCCCGAATGCCTTCTCGAAACGGATCGCCATGTCCGCGGACAGGCCGGCGCGGGCGTTGAGGAGGTTGCTCATCGCCTGGCGGGTCACGCCGAGATGGCGGGCGGCGTCGGTAACGTTGAGGCCATGGGGCTTGACGATCTCGGTACGCAGCCAATCGCCCGGGTGGACGGCAAAGGCGGAAGCGATGCGAATGGCCATCAGTGATAATCCTCCAGATCGAGGTCGGCGATCGCGCCGTCCTCGTTCACGCGAAACGTCATCCGCCAGTTCTTCGTGACCGTCAGCGACCAAGTGCCCGCCCGGTCGCCGGTCAGCTCGTGCGCGCCCCAGTTCGGCGGGGCATGCAATTCGTTGACCGTCTCGATCGCCGCCAGATAGACGATCATGTTGCGGAGCCGTTTGGCGACCTTCGCATTAAGGCCCTTTGGCTTGCCGCTCTCAACGAACTGCCGAAGCGCCTTGTGCCGAATGCTCTCGATCTCCACGCGAGGCACAATTAGCCCGGCACGTGTCGCGTGTCTAGTTACAGTTGACGGTGTCCCGTCGAAAACTCGAATGCCTCCGTCGAATTGCAGCGGTGCGCAATCGACGTCCCAGCTAGGCCCCAATCGCGGCGGACGAGAATGGGGAACCCCGTCATGCGAAGATCCGTTGCCGCTTTGGCCGTGTTGCTCGGCGTTGCCTGCGCCACGGCGCAGCCGCCCGCGCCCGCCGGCTATCACCTAATCCCCGGCTCGCTCGAGCCCAATCGGGGCCCCGACGGGAACTCGATCTTCCTCGACGCGCCCGACGGGCTGATCCTGGTCGACACCGGCCGCCATCCGGCGCATCGCGACCGGCTCCTCGCTTATGCTCAGGCGCGGGGGCGGCCGATCGCCGCCATCGTCAACACCCATTGGCATCTCGATCACAGCACCGGCAATGCCGAGATCCGCGCCGCTTATCCGCGGGCGTTGCTCTATGCGACGAACGCGGTCGAAGGGGCGCTGACCGGCTTCTTCCCGCAGAGCCGGGCCGCGACCGAGCGCTTCCTCGCCTCGGGGCAGGCGACGGCCGCGCAGCGCGCCGAGATCGCGCGCGGCTTCGCGGCGATGGACGATCCCGATTCGCTGAGGCCGACCCGGCCGGTCTCGGCGTCGGGCGAGATGACGATCGCGGGCCGGCGGCTCAGGGTCAATGTCGCCCGCTTCGCCGCGACCGAGGGCGACATCTGGATCCACGACCCGGCCGCCAGCCTGGATGAACAGGTGAGCCGTGCCCCGCACGGCTCAGCCCCGTCCGGGGGACGGGGCGGCCTGATCATCGCCGGCGACCTCGTCGTCGCGCCGGTGCCGTTCATGGACACCGCCTGCCCGGAAGGCTGGCGGCGCGCGCTCGACGCGATCGCGGCAACGCCGTTCGAGACCCTGATCCCGGGCCATGGCGAGCCGATGGACCGGGCGGCGTTCCTCGCCTGGCGCGCGGCTTTCAACGCCCTGCTCGATTGCGGCGCTTCGGACCGGCCGAAGGAGGAATGCGTCGCCGGCTGGCGGCGCGACGCGGGCCGCTTCATCCCCGCCGGAGGCGAGGCGATGATCGACGGGATGGCCGCTTATTATGTGGACAGCCGGCTCCGCTCCGCGCCGGAGGAGCGCCGGCGATATTGCAGGCCGCTGCGCTGACCCGGCGCCCCCGGCGGCCGTATGATGTTGCACATGCCCGGCGACGCGCCTAAGTGCGCGCCCGTCACTCCCAGCAGAAGCCACGATGTCCATCGATCCATTGTCTGCCGACCGGGCAGGAGCCCGCATGACCAACGTTATCGAACCGCGTCTCATTCCCGAAGAGGCCAGAAACCGGCTCCGGATTCTGTTCATGGCCAAGCACGCGCTATGGGGCGGCGGCCTTCACCCGGTGGACGGCAACCACGCCATCTATCATCACGAGGTCAGGGCCGCGCTCGAAGGGCTGGGCATCAACCTCACGCTCGCCGACCGCTACGATGTCCTGTTCGAGAAGCCGCCGGTCGACTTCGTCTTCCCGCTGCTCAACCGCGGCGGCTTCGTCAATTCCGAGATGCTGATCCCCCTGCTCTGCAACCGGCACGGTTTGCCCTATGTGGGAGCGGGGCCGATCGTGCGCGGGCTCGGCGACGACAAGCACCTCTCCAAGGTGGTCTGCGAGCGCGCCGGCGTGCCGACCGCGCCCTGGGCCTGCTACCGCCGCGGCGCCCCCGTCGACCAGGCCGATTGTCCGCCCGCCGAGCGCTGGGTGATCAAGCCCAACGCCTCCTCCGCCTCGTGGGGCATTTCCGACGCGCACGATTGGGCCGGGGTGGCCAACGCCGTCGCCGGCATCCACGCCGAGGGCCATGACGCGATCGTCGAGCCCTATCTGGGCGGCTATGACGTCCAGGTCGCCTTCATCACCGTCGACCGGCCGGCGATGCTGCCGATGCTGATCTACGAGCGCGAGGACACCCAGCGGCTGTGGACCTATTACGAGAAGCGCGACCTCATCCAGAACAATGAGAAATCGTCGCTGAAGCGGTTCGAGGATCCCGAATGGGCGCCGGTCATCGCCGATTTCTCCGCCAAGATCGCGCGCGCGTTCGAGCCGTTCGACTATGGCCGGATCGAGTTCCGGCTCGACCGCGACAAAGGCGAGGTCAATTTCCTCGAGATCAACCTCAACTGCAATTTGTGGTCGGAGAAGGTGATGGCCAAGGCGGCCGCCGCGGCCGGCTTCAGCCACGCCGAATTGCTCGAGACGATCCTCAGCGAGAGCATGCGGCGGCAGGGCCTGTTCGCCGGTGGCCGCTGACCAGCCCCTGACGATCGTCATCCTCGCCGCCCAGCGCGACGGGAAGCTCGATCCGCTCGCGGCCGAGGCGGGCGTTTCGCACAAATGCCTGGTGCCGATCGGCGGCAGGCCGTTGCTGGCGCATGTGCTCGCCGCCCTCGAAGGGGCGGCGGGCATCGAAAGCGTGCGAATCTCGGTCGAGGCCGGAGCGGAGGCGGCGCTGCGCGGCATTGCCGACGCATCGGCCCTGGACGTCCGCTTCACCGAAGCGGCCGACAATATCGCGGACAGCGTCTACCGCGCGGCCGAAGGGGCGGCTGGGCCCGTGGTCGTCACCACCGCCGACAATGTGCTGCTCACGCCCGGCGCTGTGGACGAGGTCGCCGGCCGCCTGCTCGGCGGCGACGACGTCGTGGTCGCGCTCGCCCGCAAGGAGGATATAATCGCCGCCCATCCCGAGGCGCAGCGCAACTTCTACAAATTCCGCGACGGCGGCTTTTCCAACTGCAACCTCTACGGCCTGTCGCGGCGCGGGCTGAAGGCGGCCGAGGCCTTCCGAAGCGGCGGCCAGTTCTTCAAGAATCCGATCCGGGTCGCCCGCGCCTTCGGCTTCTTCAACCTCATCCGCTTGCGCTACGGCCTGATCACCACCGAGCGGGCGATGGAACGGGTCGGCAGCAGGTTCGGCGTCAGCGCGTCGCGCGTCATCCTCGCCGACGGCGCCCATGCCGTCGACGTCGACAATGAGCGCACCTACCGGATCGCCGCCCTGCTGATGGAAAAACGCGCCGCCTGACCATTGAGCCCGGGCGCCGGAGCCGCTATCTCCTGCCGCCGAGGGACTGAGCGCATGGCCGAATTCACACTTCCGAAGAACAGCAAGATCAGGAAGGGCAAAGCGCATCCCGCGCCTACCTCCGCCGGCCGCACCAGAGCGTTCAGGATCTACCGCTACGACCCCGACAGCGGCGAGAATCCCCGCTACGACACCTATGCGGTCGATCTCGACAGCTGCGGGCCGATGGTCCTCGACGCGCTGATCAAGATCAAGAGCGAGCAGGATCCGACCTTGACCTTCCGCCGCTCCTGCCGCGAGGGCATTTGCGGCTCCTGCTCGATGAACATGGGCGGGCGCAACGGCCTCGCCTGCACCACCGCGATCGAGGATTTGAAGGGCGAGATAAGGATCACGCCGCTGCCGCACATGGACGTGATCAAGGACCTCGTCCCCGACTTCACCCATTTCTACGCCCAATATGCGTCGATCGAGCCGTGGCTGAAGACCAAGACGCCGACGCCCTCGGGCAAGGAGCGGCTGCAGTCGCCCGGGGACCGGGCGAAGCTGGACGGCCTTTACGAGTGCATATTGTGCGCCTGCTGCTCGACCTCCTGCCCCAGTTATTGGTGGAATAGCGACAAGTTCCTCGGCCCGGCGATCCTCTTGCAGGCCTATCGCTGGCTCGCCGACAGCCGCGACGAATTTGCAGGCGAGCGGCTCGACGAGCTCGAGGACCCGTTCCGCCTCTACCGCTGCCACACGATCATGAACTGCGCCAACGCCTGCCCCAAGGGCCTCAACCCGGCCAAGGCGATCGCCGAAACCAAGAAAATGCTGCTGGAGCGGGCGGGCTGACCTTTTCCCTCCCGCTTGCGGGAGGGCAGTGAGGGACATCCGCTTGGTCATCCGCAGCGCGTCCCGGGCCCGGGCGATCGGGCGCGGCGGGTTCGCGGCCGGGGCAGGACGCGGAAGGTTCGAAAGCTTCATTGGTTTCGGCTTCCCTGGGACGAGGAAAAGCCGAACCTTCCGGCACGTCCGAAGCGATCCGGCGGCTGATCGAGAAGGGGCTGGGAGCGCGACCCTAGTCTCCGCCGAACAGCGCTTTGACCAGGGTCAATACGGGTATGATGAACGGCAGGGCGACGCTCAGCACGGTCCCGAGGCGGTTGCCGTAGCGCGCGCCGGCGAGGATCCGGTCGTGCCATGCGCTTAGCTGCTCCGTTTCCTCGGGATCCTCGGGCAACCGGCCCGCGGCCGCGTCGAGCCGGGCGTTGGCGAGGCGCTGGAGGGCCTCGGCCTGGGCGGCGGCGAAGCGGCCCAGGGTCTCGCGGATCGCCGCCTCGCTTCGCAAATAGAGGAGGCTGCCGTAACCCACCGAGGCGAAGCCCGCGGTCGGAACCACGAACCAGAGCAAGGGCGAGCGGCCCTGAAACCGGTAGTCGCCGAGGAACCCGGCGCCGAGCAGCATGATCGAGAGGATGGCGAGGAAGATTATCGCCCACAGGATGAGCATCTGGCGGCCGAGGCCGGCCACTCCCCTGACCAAAGGCGTTTCCGCAGCGCCCAGGACGTAGAATTTCTCCCGGGCGAGATCGAGCCGCCGGGCGAAGGGCTCGTGGAAGCGGCCGACCAGCACCCCGCGGGCGGCGACGAAGCTGAGGTAGAGGCCGATGACGGTCCAGAACAGCCGCACCGGCCCGAAAGGGGCACTGGCGATCGGCGGCTCTTTACAGGCCTGAGCCACCGTGCTGGCGACGCGACTGGCGATCAGCGGGCATTCACAGGCCTGCGCCGCCGTGCTCGCGACGCGACTGGTGATCGGCGGACATTCGTGGGCCTGAGCCACCGTGCTCGCGAGCGCCGCGAGGATTGCGACGAGCAGCGGGACGACCCAGCGCATCAGCGCGGAATCGCGGCGCTCGAGATCGTCGGCCACCGCCGCGACGTAAGCCGGAGTCGCGTAGGGGAGGATATCGCGGCGGACGATGTCGAACGAGCGCAGGGTCGCCAGCCGGGTGGAGAACAGGACCGCGGTAAAATAGACCAGCCCCCAGCCGACGAGGCCGACGAAGCGCGGATCGCTTCGGGCGCCGCTCGATTCGAGGCCGAACAGAGCGGCGGCGCGCGATTGCAGGCCGATCACCGCGCCGCTCGATTCGAGGCCGAGCAGCGCGGCGACGACGAGAATATAGGCGCCGGCCCAGATCGAGGCGAAGGGCAGCGGCGACAGCCGTGCGCGGCCGTAGACCGGCATGCTGATCCCCATCGCCCGACGGTGCAGCCGCTCGAGCGCGGCCAGCAGCCGTTCCTCGTCGCTTCCGCGCTCATCGCCGGTGCCGTGAGCCATTGCCCGCAGCCTACCGGAAACCGGGCACAGCCGGTAGCCGCCTCGCGGCGGCGCATGGCGGCGGGTCAGAGGAAATAGGGGACTGTCCCCTATTTTTAAGGTCCGGTGTTGCAAAGTAAGGGAGATTCCAGCTTTCGCTGGAATGACGAACGGGGGTTGCGTGGCTCGGCTTGAAAGGGAGGGGCTTTGTCGGCACTGCACCTCCATGGACGTCCACCCCATGATCCGCCACCAACCCGACCCGGACAATCCCGGCTGGTGGAGCTGGGACCTCGCCGACGACAGCCGGTTCAACAGCGTGATCGGCAAGCTGCTGGTCCGCGCCGACGGGCCGGGCCGCGCGGTCTGCCGGATGTTCCCGGAGGCGCGCCATTCGAATCTCGGCGACATGGTCCATGGCGGCGCCATCCTGACCTTCGTCGACATGGCCTTCTTCGCCGGCGGGCGGCTCGCCGGGGCCGACGTGGTCCGGGCGGTGACGCTCGATTGCAGCGTTCGCTTCCTCAGCCGCGGCCGGATCGGGGTGGCGCTCGACGCCGAGGTCGAGCTATTGCGCGAGACCAAAAGGCTGGTCTTCCTGGCGGGGCGGCTGGTCCAGGAGGGCGAGCTGGTCGCCGCTTTCTCGGGCGCGCTGCGCAAGGCCAGCAAAAAGCCGTGACTCCGGTCTCGGATCGCTACCGGCAATTGGTGGCCGCGGGCGAGCTCCGGCCCGACGACGACCAGAAGCGCGCCGTCGCGCTGCTCGACGCCCTGGCGGCGAAGCTCGACGCCGCCTCGGCCAAGGGAAGCCTGATCTGGCGGCTGGCCGGGCGCAAGGAGCCGCCGCCCGGGGGCGCCTATCTCTGGGGCGGGGTCGGGCGCGGCAAATCGATGCTGATGGACCTGGCTTATGAGACGATCGACCACCAGCCCAAGCGCCGAGTCCATTTCCACGAATTCATGCTGGAGGTGCACGAGCGGCTGCGCGCGGAACGGGCGAAGGAGGCCGGCGACCCGATTCCGCCGGTCGCAAGGGCGATCGCCGCCGAGGCGAAACTGCTCTGCTTCGACGAGATGGTGATCAACAACAGCGCCGACGCGATGATCCTGTCGCGGCTCTTCTCGCAATTGCTCGCGGCGGGCGTCACCGTGATCACCACCTCGAACCGGCCGCCCAAGGATCTCTATCTCGGCGGCCTCAACCGCGAGCTGTTCCTGCCCTTCATCGCTTTGGTCGAGCGCGAGCTCGACATCGTGCCGCTCAACGGGCCGACCGACTACCGGCTCGAGCGCCTCGGCGGCATGCCGACCTGGTACGTGCCGAATGGGGCGGAAGCGACCAGGGCGCTTTCCGAAGCCTTCTTCCGCCTGACCGATTATCCGCCCGAAGACCGCGCCCATGTCCCGACCGAGGAGCTGAAGGTGCCGGGCGGCCGCACGCTGCATGTGCCCAAGAGCCTGAAGGGCGTCGCCGTCTTCTCGTTCCGGCGGCTGTGCGGCGAAGCGCGCGGGGCGCCCGATTACCTCACAATCGCCCGCCACTTCCATACCGTCATCCTCGTCGGCGTGCCGCGCATGGGCCCGGAGAACCGCAACGAGGCCGCCCGCTTCGTCACCCTGATCGACTCGCTCTACGAGCATAAGGTGAAGCTGCTCGCCGCCGCCGACGCCTTCCCCGAGGCGCTCTACGTCGCCGGCGACGGCGCCTTCGAGTTCGAACGCACCGCCTCCCGCCTGATCGAGATGCAGAGCGAGGATTATCTCGCCAGGGGCCACGGGGAGGATTGACCGCGGCGCCGATCCCGCCAAATCTCCCCGCCTTCAAGGAGCCCAGCTTATGCGCCTCGCTTTGCTCGCCGCCGCCCTCCTCGCCACTGCCGGTACGGCGATCGCCCAGACGCCCGGCGACCGCTGGCACGCCAAGGCGCGCGAAATCTATGCGCGGGCGATCAGCTTCCAGACCGTGCAGGGGCGCAACCAGAGCCCGCAACTCGCCGCCTACCTGCAGGAGCAGTTCCGCGCCGGCGGGCTGACCGGCGTCACCATCCATCCCCATGACGACACCGCCGCTTTGGTGCTGCGCTGGCCCGCGGCGCGGCCGTCGGGGCGCAAGGCGATCCTCTTGATGGCGCATATGGACGTGGTCGAGGCGCGGCGCGAGGATTGGTCGCGCGATCCCTTCGCGCTCGGCGAGGCGGAGGGCTATTTCTACGGCCGCGGCACGATCGACGACAAGCAGGGCGTCACCGCCATCACCACCGCTTTGCTGCGGCTGCGCGCCGAGGGCTTCGCGCCGGGCCGCGACATCGTCGTCCTCTTCACCGGCGACGAGGAAACCACCGGCAACGGCGCCGATCTGGCCGCCAACCAGTGGCTCGACCTTTCGACGATCGACTTCGCGCTCAACGCCGACGGCGGCGGCGGCGCCTATCTCGCCAACGGCAGGCTGCTCGGCTTCGGCATCCAGACCGCCGAGAAAATCTACCAGAGCTTCATCCTGACCGCGACCAATCCCGGCGGCCACAGCTCGCGGCCGCGCCCCGACAACGCCATCTACGCGCTCGCCCACACGCTGCAGCGGGTCGAACGCCACCGCTTCGAGCCGATGCTGAACGACACCACCCGCGCCATGTTCACCCATCGCCTGGCGACCGCTGAGCCGCCGCTCGCCGCCGCCATCCGCCGCTGGCTCGCCAATCCGGAGGACGGCGAGGCGGCCGACATCGTCGAGGCCTCGCCGACCGAGGTCGGCATGACCCGCACCCGCTGCGTCGCCACCAGGCTCGAGGGCGGCCATGCCGACAACGCGCTGCCGCAGCTGGCGCGGGCGACGGTCAATTGCCGGATCTTCCCGGGCGTCGATCCCGCCACCGTGCTGGCGACCCTGCGCGCGCTCGGCGCGCCCGACGATGTCGCCGTCGAGCCGGTCGAGCAGGCGCGGCCGACCGACGCCTCGCCGCTGCGCGAGGACGTGATGGCGGCCTATACGGCGGCGGTCCGCGCCCGCCACCCCGATGCCGCCATCGTCCCCGACATGAGCACCGGCGCCACCGACGGCCTCTATTTCCGCCAGCGCGGCGTCCCGGTCTACGGCGTCGACGGCTCGTGGGCGGTGATCCCCGTCGACGAGCGCGCCCACGGCCGCGACGAGCGGCTGCCGGTGCGCGCCTTCTACAACGACATCGATCACTGGACCGACCTGATCCGGCGGCTCGCCCGCTAGAAGCGGCGAACGCGGGAACCCTCCTCATCCGCCCGGCATTGGTGGGTGAGAGGAGACACGTCATGCTCGGAACCCGCAACGCCGTCGCCAACCTCGCGGTCAGCGACCTCGATCGCGCCCGCGATTTCTACACCGGCACATTGGGCCTGAAGCAGGTCGACAACGAGGGCGACGAGCTGATCGTGCTCAAGAGCGGCGACAGCGTCGTCAACGTCTACCGCTCCGAATTTGCCGGCACCAACGAGGCGACCGCCGTCACCTGGGAAGTCGACGATATCGAGAAAGAGGTTGCGGACCTCAGGGAGAAGGGCGTCGCCTTCGAGCATTACGACATGCCCGGCATGGAGATGGAGGGCGACCTTCACGTCGCCGACGATTACAAGATCGCCTGGTTCAAGGACCCCGACGGCAACATCCTCAACATCGTCGGCGCGGCCTAGGCCATTTCCGCCTTCCTCCGCCTCGGAGGAAGGTGTTGCCCCTCCCACGCGACCGGTCTAAGCGGGCGCCGCCGCGTCCTGCGGCGCCTTCGCTTTGGACAGAGGAAAGGGTGGAGGGCCCATGGCTCGCAACAAGATCGCGCTTATCGGGGCCGGCAATATCGGCGGCACGCTCGCCCATCTCGCGGCGTCGAAGGAATTGGGCGACGTCGTCCTGTTCGACGTCGTCGAGGGCATTCCCGAGGGCAAGGCGCTCGATCTCTCGCAATGCGGCCCGGTCGAGGGCTTCGACTCGAAATTGAAGGGCACTCAGGATTATGCCGACATCGCCGGCGCCGACGTAATCATCGTCACCGCCGGCGTCGCCCGCAAGCCCGGCATGAGCCGCGACGACCTGCTCGGCATCAATTTGAAGGTGATGAAGGCGGTCGGCGAGGGAATCAGGAACAACGCCCCGGACGCGTTCGTGATCTGCATCACCAATCCCCTTGACGCGATGGTCTGGGCGCTGCGCGAGTTTTCCCAGCTCCCGCACCACATGGTCGTCGGCATGGCCGGCGTGCTCGACAGCGCCCGCTTCCGCACCTTCCTCGCCGAGGAGTTCGGAGTCTCCGTGCAGGACGTCACCGCCTTCGTGCTCGGCGGCCATGGCGACACGATGGTGCCGGTGGTCGAATATTCGACCGTCGCCGGCATCCCCATTCCCGATCTCATCAAGATGGGCTGGTCGACGAAGGAGCGGATCGACGCCATCGTCCAGCGCACCCGCGGCGGCGGCGGCGAGATCGTCGCCCTGCTCAAGACCGGATCGGCCTATTACGCCCCCGCCACCGCCGGCATCGAGATGGCCGAAGCCTATTTGAAGGACAAGAAGCGGCTGCTGCCCTGCGCCGCCCACCTGACCGGCCAGTACGGCGTCGACGGCCTCTATGTCGGCGTCCCCTGCATCATCGGCGCCGGCGGGGTGGAGAAGATCGTCGAGATCGAACTGAACGACGAGGCCGGGGCCAATTTCCAGGTGTCTGTCGACGCGGTGAAGGAGCTGCTCGAAGCCTGCAAGGCGATCGATGGGTCGCTCTCGTAAGCCCCGTCGTCACCCCGGCGAAGGCCGGGGTCCAGACGGGCCCTGAGGCGGGACTGGATACCGGCCTTCGCCGGTATGACGAACGGCGGTGACACGCACGGGGAGGATGGAAAAAGGCGGCTTCGTTTACATCATGGCGAGCGCCCGCAACGGCACGCTCTATATCGGTGTGACAAGCGATCTGATCGCTAGAGTTTGGCAGCACCGCGAGGGCGCCGCGGACGGGTTCACCAGGAAATATGGCTGCAAGACGCTGGTGTGGTTCGAGCAATATGGCGATATCGAGCTGGCCATCCGCCGCGAGAAGCAGATGAAGGAATGGAAGCGGCTCTGGAAGCTGCGGGTGATCGAGGAAATGAATCCGGACTGGAACGACCTGTTCGAGTCCTTGCTTTAGGTCTGGACCCCGGCCTTCGCCGGGGTGACGGTTAGAGGTTCAGCACGGCGAATGAGCATATTCGTAAATTCCAGCACCAAGGTCATCACCCAGGGGATGACCGGGGAGACCGGCACCTTCCACACCGAGCAGGCGCTCGCTTACGGGACGATGATGGTCGGCGGGGTGACTCCGGGCAAGGGCGGCCAGACCCATATCGGCCTGCCGGTGTTCGACACGGTCGCCGAGGCGGTCGCGGCGACCGGAGCCGATGCCAGCGTGATCTATGTGCCGCCGCCGTTCGCCGCCGATTCGATCCTCGAGGCGATCGACGCCGAGGTGCCGCTGATCGTCGCCATCACCGAGGGCATCCCGGTGCTTGACATGGTGCGGGTCAAGCGGGCGCTGTCGGGCTCGAAGTCGCGGCTGATCGGCCCCAATTGCCCCGGCGTGCTCACCCCGAACGAGTGCAAGATCGGCATCATGCCGGGCTCGATCTTCAAGAAGGGCTCGGTCGGCATCGTCAGCCGATCGGGCACGCTCACCTACGAGGCGGTGTTCCAGACCACCAATGCCGGGCTCGGCCAGTCCACGGCCGTCGGGATCGGCGGCGATCCGGTCAACGGCACCAATTTCATCGACGTGCTCGAGCTGTTCCTCGCCGACCCGGAGACGAATTCGATCATCATGATCGGCGAGATCGGCGGCTCGGCCGAGGAGGAAGCCGCCCGGTTCCTCGCCGACGAGGCGAAGAAGGGGCGCTCCAAGCCCGTGGTCGGCTTCATCGCCGGCCGCACCGCCCCGCCCGGGCGCCGCATGGGCCATGCCGGCGCGATCGTCTCGGGCGGCCAGGGCGGCGCCGAGGACAAGATCGCGGCGATGGAGGCGGCTGGAATAACGGTCTCGCCGAGCCCATCTGAGCTGGGCGAGACGCTCGCCGCCCTTTTGAAGGGCTGACCTTTGAGCTAGGGGCGTCCGCGCGAAAGGCGAAGGCACGTGGAGATTTTCGAAGGCGAGCGGGAGCAGGGCCCAAGCTGGGCGCGCGCGGGCTGGCCGGTCACCGAGCTGGACGACCTGAATGCGGGGCTCGATCCGACCCGCATGACGATCGAAACCGTCGCGGCCAAAGCGAAGGAGTCCGCCGCCGCCTCGGGCGCCCCGGCCGCCGAGATCGAGCGCGCCGCCAACGATTCCATCTGTGCGATGATGCTGATCCGAACCTACCGGGTGCGCGGCCACCTCGCCGCCCATCTCGATCCCCTGGGCCTGGTCCAGCGCGAGATGCCGGCCGATCTCACCCCCGAATTCCACGGCTTTTCGGGGGACGCGCTCGACCGGCCGGTCTGGCTGGGCGGGGCGCTGGGGCTTGAGCAGGCGACGGTCCGCGAGATCGTCGAGATCCTGCGCCGCAATTATTGCGGCAAGGTCGGCCTCGAATATATGCATATCAACGACCTCGACGAGCGCCGCTTCCTCCAGGAAAGGATGGAAGGGCGCGAGGCCGAGATCCGCTTCACCCCCGAAGGCAAGCAGTCGATCCTGACCAAGGTCGTCCAGGCCGAGCAGTGGGAGAAGTTTCTCGCCCGCAAATATGTCGGCACCAAGCGCTTCGGTCTCGACGGCGGCGAATCGATGGTCCCGGCGCTCGAGGCGGTGATCAAATATGGCGGCGCCTACGGCGTCGTCTCGATCGTCCTCGGAATGGCCCATCGCGGCCGCCTCAACGTCCTCGCCAACGTCATGGCCAAGCCCTACCGCGCCATCTTCTCCGAATTCGCCGGCGGCTCCGCCAACCCCGAGGACGTCGGCGGCTCGGGCGACGTCAAATACCATCTCGGCACCTCGTCCGACCGCGCGTTCGACGGGATCAGCGTGCACCTCTCGCTGGTCCCCAATCCGAGCCACCTGGAGGCGGTCGATCCGGTCGTGCTCGGCAAGGTCCGCGCCCAGCAGATCGCGCGCGGCGATATCGAGGGCGATTCGGTGCTGCCGGTCCTGCTCCACGGCGACGCCGCCTTCGCGGGCCAGGGCATCGTCTCCGAATGCTTCGGCTTCTCCGGCATCCCCGGCTACAATACCGGCGGCTGCCTCCATTTCGTGATCAACAACCAGGTCGGCTTCACCACCTCGCCGCAATTCGGCCGCTCCTCGCCTTATCCGTCGGACGTCGCCAAGGCCGTCCAGGCGCCGATCCTCCACGTCAACGGCGACGATCCCGAGGCGGTGACCTTCGCCTGCAAGCTCGCCATCGAATATCGGCAGAAGTTCAACCGCGACATCGTCATCGACATGTGGTGCTACCGCCGCTTCGGCCATAACGAGGGCGACGAGCCGAGCTTCACCCAGCCGCTCATGTACGCGAAGATCCGCCAGCACCCGCCCGTCTCCGCGCTCTACTCGGCGCGGCTGGAGCAGGAAGGCGTGATCGAGAAAGGCTGGCTCGAGGGCGAGGTCGCGGCCTTCACCGCCTTGCTCGAAAGCGAGTTCGAGGCGGCCAAATCCTATCTGCCCAACAAGGCCGACTGGTTCGAGGGCGCCTGGAGCGGCCTCGGCCGGCCGGACGAGGCGATCACCGAGCGCCGCAACGTCGCCACCGGCGTGGCTGAGGAGATTGTGCGCGAGATCGGCACGATCCTGACCACAATCCCCGGCGACGTCGCCGTCCACAAGACCCTGGTCCGCATCGTCGACGCCCGCCGCGAGATGTTCGAGAGCGGCGAGGGCGTCGACTGGGCGACCGCCGAGGCGCTCGCCTTCGGCACCCTGCTGCGCGAGGGCCACGCCGTCCGCCTGTCCGGCCAGGACAGCGCGCGCGGCACCTTCAGCCAGCGCCATTCGGTCTGGGTCGATCAGCAGACCGGCGCCAAATATATCCCGCTGACCAAGGTCGGCCCGGCCCGCTTCGAGGTGCGCGACAGCCCGCTCTCCGAGTTCGGAGTGCTCGGCTTCGAATATGGCTGGTCGCTGGCCGATCCGCAGACGCTCGTCCTCTGGGAGGCGCAGTTCGGCGACTTCGTCAACGGCGCGCAGGTCATCATCGACCAGTTCATCGCCGCCGGCGAGGCCAAGTGGCTGCGCGCCTCGCGGCCTCGTCATGCTGCTCCCGCACGGCTATGAAGGGCAGGGCCCCGAGCACAGCTCGGCGCGGCCCGAGCGCTTCCTGCAGCTCTGCGCCGACGACAATATGCAGGTCGCGAACTGCACCACCCCGGCCAATTATTTCCACATCCTGCGCCGCCAGATGAACCGCGATTTCCGCAAGCCGCTGGTGATCATGACTCCGAAATCGCTGCTTCGGCACAAGAGCGCGGTCTCGCCGCTCGCCGATTTCACCGGCGAGAGCCATTTCCGGCGCATCGTCTCCGATCCCAATGCCCCGGCGGACCGGGAGGTGAAGCGGCTGGTCCTGTGCACCGGCAAGCTCGCCTACGAGCTTCTCGAGGCGCGCGACAAAGCGGGCGATGCGACCACCTCGATCGTGCGGATCGAGCAGCTCTATCCCTTCCCGGGCGAGGCGTTCCTGGCCCGCCTCAAGCGCATGACCAGCGTCGAGGAGGTGGTCTGGGCCCAGGAGGAGCCGAAGAACCAGGGCTATTGGACCCATGTCGAGCCCAGGATCGAGCGCCGCCTCGGCGAGGCCGGCCTGAAGCCGAAGCGGCCGATCTATGCCGGCCGCGAGCCCGCCGCTTCACCCGCGACCGGCCTCGCCAGGCGGCACGCGGCCGAGCAGGCGGCCTTGATCGCCGACGCGCTCGGCCATAGCAGCGCAGCCACCGCCCGGCGCAAAGCCAGTTAAGAGGAAATCCAATGGCGACCGAAGTCAAAGTGCCGACGCTGGGCGAGTCGATCACCGAGGCGACGCTCGGCGCCTGGCTCAAGCAGCCCGGCGACGCGGTCGCCATGGACGAGCCGATCGCCAGCCTCGAAACCGACAAGGTCGCCATCGAGGTCAACGCGCCAGCCGCCGGCACGATGGGCGAGCAGCTGGTCGCTGTCGGCGACAATGTCGCGGTCGGCGCCGTGATCGCGAAGATCGAGGCCGGCGGCGGCGCTGATGCGCCTGCCAAGCCGGAGCTGCCCGACTCCACCCCGGTCAACCCCAAGGGAGCGGGTGAGAATATCGAGGCGAAGGAAGAGATGCATGACGAGGAGGACGGGCCGCATCTGACCCTCTCCCCGGCCGTCCGCCGGATCGTGCTCGAGCACCATCTCGACCCCTCCAGGATCAAGGGCACCGGCAAGGACGGCCGACTCACCAAGGACGACGTCCTCGCCGCCGCGGAGGGGCAGAAGAGCGAAGCGCCGGCGCCCGCGCCGACCCCGGCTCCTCCGCCTCCGCCCGCCGCGCCCCGCAAAAGCGGCGAGCGCCGCGAGGAGCGGGTGCGGATGACGCGGCTGCGCCAGACCGTCGCCCGCCGCCTCAAGGAGGCGCAGAACACCGCCGCCATGCTGACGACGTTCAACGACGTCGACATGTCCGAGGTCATGGCGGCGCGCGCGAGGTACAAGGACCTGTTCGAGAAGAAGCACGGCATCCGCCTCGGCTTCATGGGCTTCTTCGTGAAGGCGGCGGCGCTCGCCGCGCACGACGTCCCCGCGGTCAACGCCTCGATCGAGGGCGAGGAGATCGTCTATCACGACTATCTCGACGTCTCGGTCGCGGTGTCGGCGCCGCAGGGGCTGGTCGTCCCCGTCATCCGCGACGCGCAAAGCATGAGCTTCGCCGAGATCGAGAAGGCCGTCGCCGATTTCGGCAAGCGCGCCAGGGACGGCAGTCTCAAGATCGAGGAGATGCAGGGCGGCACCTTCACCATCTCCAACGGCGGCGTGTTCGGCTCCCTGCTCTCGACCCCGATCATCAACCCGCCGCAATCGGCCGTGCTCGGCATGCACCGGATCGAGGAGCGGCCGGTGGTCAAAGACGGCCAGATCGTCGCCCGGCCGATGATGTACCTCGCGCTTTCCTACGACCACCGCCTGATCGACGGCCGCGAGGCGGTCACCTTCCTGGTGCGGATGAAGGAAGCGCTGGAAGACCCGACCCGGCTTTTGATCGATTTGTAACCGTCCTCCCAGCGAAAGCTGGGTTCTCGCTTCCTTCAGGAGAAGGGAGATTCCAGCTTTCGCTGGAATGACGAAAAAGAGGTGGAAATGGCAGAGACAGACTTCGACGTGATCGTGATCGGCTCCGGCCCCGGAGGCTATGTCGCCGCGATCCGGGCGGCGCAGCTGGGGCTGAAGACGGCGTGCGTCGAGAGCCGTGAGACGCTTGGCGGAACCTGCCTCAACGTCGGCTGCATCCCGTCCAAGGCGCTGCTCCACGCCTCGGAGCTCTACGAGGAGGCGCATTCGGGCGCGCTCGCCAAATGGGGGGTGAAGACCGAGAGGCTGAGCCTCGATCTCGACGCGATGCACGGCACCCGGCTGGAGGCGATCAAGGGCCTGACCGGCGGCATCGAGTTCCTGTTCAAGAAGAACAAGATCGAATGGCTGAAGGGCCATGCGAAGTTCACCGCCAAGGACGCGATCAACGTCGCCGGCAAGACCTGGCGCGCGAAGAACTTCGTCATCGCCACCGGCTCCGCCGTCACCCCGTTGCCGGGCGTCGAGATCGACCATGAGGCGATCGTCGATTCGACCAGCGCGCTTGAACTCTCCAAGGTCCCAGGCTCGATGGTGGTGATCGGCGGCGGCGTGATCGGGCTCGAGCTGGGCTCGGTCTGGCGGCGGCTGGGCGCCAAGGTGACTGTCGTCGAATATCTCGACCAGATCCTGCCCGGCATGGACGGCGAGGTCCGCAAGGAAGCGGCGAGGATCTTCAAGAAGCAGGGCTTCGAGATCCGCAGCTCGACCAAGGTCACGGGAGCAAAGCGCAAGGCCAAGGGCGTGACGCTGACGGTCGAGCCGGCCGCAGGCGGAGCTTCGGAGACGATCGAGGCCGAAATCGTCCTCGTCTCGATCGGCCGCCGCCCCAATGCCGAAGGACTCGATCTCGGCAAGGCCGGCCTCACGGTCAACAAGCAGGGCCAGATCGAGACCGATCACGACTTCCGCACCGCGGTCCCCGGCATCTGGGCGATCGGCGACGTCATCCCCGGCCCGATGCTCGCCCACAAGGCGGAGGACGAGGGGATCGCGGTCGCCGAGAATATCGCCGGCCTGACCGGCATCGTGAACCACGAGGTCATCCCCTCGGTCGTCTACACCATGCCGGAGATCGCCGGCGTCGGCCTCACCGAGGAAGACGCCAAAGCGGCCGGCCACGACGTGAAGACAGGCAAGTTTCCGATGATGGCCAACAGCCGCGCCAAGACCAACCGCGAGGGCGACGGCTTCGTCAAGGTCATCGCCGACGCCAAGTCGGACCGAGTCCTGGGGGTCTGGATGATCGCCTCGGTTGCCGGCACGATGATCGCCCAGGCCGCCCAGGCGATGGAGTTCGGCGCCACTTCCGAGGACATCGCCTATACCTGCCACGCCCATCCGACCCATTCGGAGGCGGTCAAGGAAGCGGCGATGGCGGTGACCGGCAAGCCGATCCATATTTGACGTGAAGCGTCACCCCGGCGCAGGCGGGGTCTCGTGGAGGCCGCCGAGACCTCGTGTCCCGAGACCCCGGCCTTCGCCGGGGTGACGGGAGTGTGCTAGGCGTGGCGCCATGCCTGCCGCCCAGCTTCCCGCCGCGCTCGGCCCGATCCTCGATTTCCTCGACATGGCCGGGATCGCCGTGTTCGCGCTCTCCGGCGCACTGCTCGCGGCGGTGAAGCGGCAGACGCTCGTCACCTTCGTCTTCTTCGCCGTGGTCACGGGCGTCGGCGGCGGCACGGTGCGCGACCTTTTGATCGGCGCCCCCGTTTTCTGGGTGCATCAGAACGTGACCCTGCTGATCTGCCTCGGCGCGGCGCTGGCGGTGTGGATGTCGCCGGCGCGCTTCTGGAAGGGCAAGACGCTACTCTGGCTCGATGCCGCCGGGCTTGCCGCTTATTCGACCTTCGGCGCCGCCAAGGGGCTCGCCTTCGGCCTCGCGCCCTTGCCCGCGCTCGGCATGGGCGTGCTCACCGGCTGCCTCGGCGGCATCCTTCGCGACGTGCTCGCCGGCGAGCCTTCGACGCTGATGCGGCCCGAGCTCTACGTCACCGTCGCCGCGCTGTCGGCGGCGCTCTTCGTCGGCCTGAGCTTGCTCGGCGTTCCGGGCGGAATCGCCGGCCTGATCGCGGCGCTTGCCGGCTTCGCGCTGCGCGGCGCCGCGATCCTGCGCGGCTGGGCGCTGCCCGCTTACGGGCGCTGATCAGCCGCGCCGGAGCGCGGCGAGCAGCCGCACCCAGAGCGAGCCGTCGACGCGGGCGCGGCGGACCGGCGCGATCGCCGGGCATTCGAGGCAGCGCGCCTGGATCGCAGGCCCGGCAAGCAGCGCCTCGGCGTCGGCGAGCGCGCGCTCGATCATCGCCTGCGGCCGCCGGGCGAGCCGGGCGAAGGCGTCGCGCGGGCCCTGCGCCTCGCCGCCGCGGGCGATGTCCGCGAACAGCCGGGTGAGGAAATCGGGCTCCTCCTCGAGATAGACGGGGGTTGCGTCGCCGGCGTCGATATTCGCCCGCCGCGCCGCTTCGGCGATCGCGTCGTCCAGCGAGCCGAACCGGTCGACCAGGCCGAGCTGGCGCGCCGTGCCGCCGTCCCAGACCCGGCCCTGGCCGATCTCGTTGACCCGCGCCGCCGGGATCCGCCGCGCCCGCGCGACCAGGCCGACGAAGCGGCTGTAAGTCGCCTCCACTCCCATCTGCAGCAGCCGGTTGACCTCGGGCGAGGGGCCGCGCAGCAAATCGGGCTCGCCCGACAGCGGCGTGGTGCGGACGCCGTCGGCGCCGACGCCGAGCCGAGCCAGCGTCCCCTCGAAGCTCGGCAGGACGCCGAACACCCCGATCGATCCGGTGATGGTCGAAGGCTCGGCGAAGATGACGTCGCCGGCGGTGGCGATCCAATAGCCGCCCGATGCCGCGACCGAGCCCATCGAGATGACGACCGGGATGTCGCGGCTCCGCGCCGCGAGGATCGCCCGGCGGATCCGCTCCGAGGCGAGCACCGAGCCGCCCGGCGAATCGACCCGGACCACGAGCGCCTTCAGGTTGCCGCTCTCCAGCCCCCGTTCGAGGTTGCGGGCGACCGTCTCGCCGCCGGCGGTGCCGGCCGCGCCGTCGCCGTCGATGATCTCGCCGGCGACGGTGAGGATGCCGATCCGTCCGGTCGCGTCGCCGGCCGGGTGCTCGTCGATCCAGGCCTCGTAATGAACGGCGCGGTAGCTTCCCGGCACGGTCGCCTCGCCCGGCCCGGCGAGCTCGGCCATGCGCCGGCCGAAGGCGGCGCGGTCGCCGACCCGGTCGACGAGCCCGGCGCGCACCGCCGCCCGCGCCATGTCGCCGCCCGCCGCCTGGATGAAGCTCGCCGGATCGGCGACATAGGCCGCGATCCGCGCCCGCGGCCGCGCTTGGCCGACGTCCTGCCGCCAGGTCCCCCACAGCGCATCGGCCACGGCCTGGCTCGCCTCGCGCGATTCGGGCGACATGTCGTTGCGCGTATAGGGCTCGACCGCCGATTTGTAGGTGCCGACCCGGTAGACGTGGGCGGTGATGCCGAGCCGATCGAGCAGCCCGGCATAATAGAGGTTGGAGCCGCCCGGCCCGGCGATCATCACCGCGCCCAGCGGGTCGAGCCAGATCTCGTCGGCATGGGCGGCGAGCTGGTAGCCGTCGTCGCCATAGCCGGTCGAGTAAGCGACGACGCGCTTGCCCGCGCGGCGCACCCGGTCGAGCGCCTCGCCGACATTGGCGATCGCGGTCTGGCCGCCGCCGGTGAAGATGTCGAGGTCGAGCGCGACCGCCCGGATGCGGTCGCTTTCCGCCGCGGTGTCGAGCGCGTGGATCACTTCGCTCAGCCGATATTCCCGGGTGATCGCGCCGCCGCCGATCAGGGCGAAGGGGTCGGCTTCGGCCGGCTGCTCGACGATCGCTCCGGCCAGGTCGAGCCGGAGCGCGCCGCTCCGCGCGCTGTCGTCATAGGGGCTGACCGACAAGGCCGCATAGAGCCCGACGAAGAAAGCCAGCATGACGAGGAGGACGAGCGCGTCCTTGACCCCGACCATCAGCTTCCACGCTTTTCCCGCGAACTTCATGCCACGCTCCTCGCCCGCTCGGGGCTAACCGAGGGCCGTCCCACTGTAAATGGCGCGTCTCGCGTCGCGAACGGACCGACGACGAGTCCTTGACGAGTCGCATCCAGCCCCTAAATGGGCTGCATTGGCACTCGGGTCACTCGAGTGCCAACAGCTCTTCAGACCCATTTGAGAAAGGTCAACGCATGAAGTTTCGTCCGTTGCACGATCGCGTGCTCGTCCGCCGCGTGGAGGCCGAGGAGAAGACGGCCGGCGGGATCATCATCCCCGACAGCGCCAAGGAAAAGCCCCAGGAGGGCGAAGTCGTCTCCGTCGGCTCCGGCGCCCGCGCCGAGGACGGCACGGTGACGCCGCTCGACGTCAAGGCCGGCGACAAGATCCTGTTCGGCAAATGGTCGGGCACCGAGGTCAAGATCGACGGTGAGGACCTGCTCATCATGAAGGAAAGCGACATCCTCGGGATCGTCGGCTGAGCCTGGGCATCGCCTCTTAGCAACCCTCAACTTCCTCAACTTATTTTGTTTGAAAGGTAAGCAACATGGCAGCGAAAGACGTACGCTTTTCGCGCGACGCCCGTGAGCGGATCATGCGCGGCGTCGACATCCTCGCCGACGCGGTGAAGGTCACGCTCGGCCCCAAGGGCCGCAACGTCGTCCTCGACAAGAGCTTCGGCGCCCCCCGCATCACCAAGGACGGCGTCACCGTCGCCAAGGAGATCGAGCTCAAGGACAAGTTCGAGAATATGGGCGCGCAGATGCTGCGCGAGGTCGCGTCGAAGACCAACGACCTCGCCGGCGACGGCACCACCACCGCCACCGTGCTCGCCCAGGCGATCGTCCGCGAGGGCATGAAGTCGGTCGCCGCCGGAATGAACCCGATGGATCTGAAGCGCGGCATCGACATCGCCGTCACCAAGGTCGTCGAGGATCTGAAGGCGCGCTCGAAGCCGGTCAGCGGCTCAACCGAGATCGCCCAGGTCGGCAGCATCGCCGCCAACGGCGACACCATCGTCGGCGAGAAGATCGCCGAGGCGATGGAGAAGGTCGGCAAGGAAGGCGTGATCACCGTCGAGGAGGCCAAGGGCCTTGAGTTCGAGCTCGACGTGGTCGAGGGCATGCAGTTCGACCGCGGCTATCTCTCGCCTTACTTCATCACCAATCCCGAGAAGATGACGGTCGAGCTCACCGACCCCTACATCCTCATCCACGAGAAGAAGCTCGGCAACCTGCAGGCGATGCTTCCCATATTGGAGGCGGTCGTCCAGTCGGGCCGCCCGCTGCTGATCATCGCCGAGGACATCGAGGGCGAGGCGCTCGCCACGCTCGTCGTCAACAAGCTGCGCGGCGGCCTCAAGGTCGCCGCGGTGAAGGCGCCGGGCTTCGGCGATCGCCGCAAGGCGATGCTCGAGGACATCGCCATCCTGACCGGCGGCGAGATGATCAGCGAGGATCTCGGCATCAAGCTCGAGAACGTCACCGTCGCCATGCTCGGCCAGGCCAAGCGAGTCACCATCGACAAGGACAATACGACGATCGTCGACGGCGCCGGCAATTCCGAGTCGATCAAGGGCCGGGTCGAGGCGATCCGCCAGCAGATCGAGAACACCAATTCGGACTATGACAAGGAGAAGCTCCAGGAGCGTCTCGCCAAGCTCGCCGGCGGCGTCGCCGTGATCAAGGTCGGCGGCTCCAGCGAGATCGAGGTCAAGGAGCGCAAGGACCGAGTCGACGACGCCCTCCACGCCACCCGCGCGGCGGTCGAGGAAGGCATCGTTCCGGGCGGCGGCGTCGCTCTGCTCTATGCCACCAAGGCGCTCGAGGGCTCCAGCGGCGTCAATGACGACCAGACCCGCGGCATCGACATCGTCCGCCGCGCGCTGCAGTCGCCGATCCGCCAGATCGCGGAGAATGCGGGCCATGACGGCGCCGTCGTCGCCGGCAAGCTGATCGACGGCAAGGACGAGACTTTGGGCTTCAACGCCCAGACCGAGGTCTATGAGAACCTGGTCAAGGCCGGCGTCATCGATCCGACCAAGGTCGTCCGCACCGCGCTCCAGGACGCCGCCAGCGTCGCCGGTTTGCTCATCACCACCGAAGCGGCGGTGAGCGAGCTCCCCGAGGACAAGGCTTCGGCCGGCGGCATGGGCGGCGGCGGCATGGGCGGCATGGGCGGCATGGACTTTTAAGCCGAAGGCGGCCCGGGACTCGCCGAAGGCTCGGACGGCGGGGCCTGCGGCCCGCTGCCGCACGAACCCGTCCGACCCCGGCCTCCGCCGGGGCAGGCTGCGCGGGCTTGGCCCGCGCAACGCCAAGCCAAACAGAAAGGGCCGGAGAGCGATCTCCGGCCCTTTTCCTATCGCCTCATTGCCCGTTGCCGCCCTCCACCGCCGCGGCCTCCGCCCCGTTCTCCTCGGCCGCGATCGCCGCCTCGTTGGCGACCAGGCCGTCCTCCGGGATGACGATATTGTCCGCCGAATCGAGCATCGAGGCGGCGTTGTCGAGCGCCCGCTCCTCCTCGGCGGTGAGGCCGCCCGCGCCGGGCTCCTGGCCACAGGCGCAAAGCGCGATCAGCGCCGCAAGGCCGGCAAGCTTCAGGCTGGTCTTCATGTCTCGCTCCCCATTCCTCTTTTCATCGGCTTAGCCTGAATCGCGGACAAAGAAAAAGGGCCGCGCGCCTTGCGGCGCGCGGCCCTTCCAACCGGGCAAGCCCGGAAGGGCGCTTAGTTGTTGTTGGTGGCCGCGTCGGCCGCATTCTCGGCCGCATCGCCGGCCGCGTCGGCGACGTTGGCGGCGGCGTCGCCGAGATTCTCGGCGGTGTTCTCGACCGCTTCGGCGGCGTTCTCGAGATCGTCGATGGCGTTGTCGGTGGCTTCCGAAACGTTGGTGGTGTTGGTGGTCGAAGCGGTTTCGCCGCAGGCCGCGAGGCCCAGGGTGGAAACGGCGACGAGGGTCAGAGCGATCTTCTTCACGGATGTTTCCTTCGATTAGGTTGCGAGTGGTTGCGAGGAGAACCCCTGTTTCACTGGAAAGGCGGCCAACCGGGCAACCAAGGCCCCTCCTCCGGCCTTCCAGCAGTCGGCGATCTTATGCGAGTCGGGGGGGCGAGTCTAGCGTTTCTCTACCATTGCGGTTGGGAAGGTCCCAGCCCTCTGGGCGAACACCATTAACTTGACGGATATAAAGATATCTTTATATCCGCAAATATGGCTCTCGCGCCCAAGATCTTCGCCGCTTTGGCGGATCCGACCCGGCTTCGGATCCTGATGCTGCTGCGCGCCATGGAATTGAGCGTCGGCGAGATCGCGCAGGTGCTCGGGCAGAGCCAGCCGCGAGTCTCCCGCCACGTCCGGATATTGATCGACGCCGGCCTCGCCGAGCGCCGCAAGGAAGGAAGCTGGGTGTTCCTGAGCCTCGGCCCGCGGCCGCGGGTCGAGCCCTTGTTCCAGTTGCTCGACCGCTGGGCCGATCTCGACGGCGAGAATCCCTGGATCGCGGCCGACGCGGCGCGGCTCGCCGCGGTCCGCGCCGACCGGGCGGCGGCGGCGACACGCTATTTCGCCAGCCATGCCCGCGACTGGGACGCGCTCCGCTCGCTCCACGTCGCCGAAACCGAGGTCGAGGCGGCGATCGCCCGAGCGCTCGGGCAGGCGCCGATCGGCCGGCTGGTCGACATCGGCACCGGCACCGGCCGGATGATCGAATTGTTCGCGCCCGGCGCCGACCACGCCACCGGCATCGACCGAAGCCCGGAAATGCTTCGCTTGGCCCGGGTCAAGCTCGCCGAAGCGGGCCTCGACGCGGTCGAGCTGCGTCAGGGCGACATGTACGCGCTCGCTTTGCCCTCGGGCTCGACCGACACGGTGATCATCCACCAGGTTCTCCATTATGCGCAGAACCCGGCCGCAGCGGTCGCCGAGGCGGCGCGGCTGCTCAAGGCGGGCGGGCGCCTCCTCATCGTCGACTTCGCCCCGCACGAGCGCGAGGAATTGCGCAGCACCGACGCTCATATCCGTCTCGGCTTCGCCGACGAGGCGATCCTCAAGCATATGGAGGAAGCGGGCCTGGAGGGCCGAGTCGTCGAGCATCTCGAGGGCGGCGAATTGACCGTCACGCTCTGGCTCGGCGAACAGCCGGAAGAACGGCTGAAGGTGGTCGCATGAGCCCGCTCGCCGCCGCCTTGTCCCAGCCCGGCAAGCCTCTGTTCGAGGACGCGGCCGGGGATATCGAGGTCAGCTTCGAATTCTTCCCGCCGAAGACCGAGAAGATGGAAGCGACGCTCTGGGAGTCGGTGAAGACGCTGGAGCCGCTTGCCCCCCGCTTCGTCTCGGTCACCTACGGCGCCGGCGGCTCGACGCGCGAGCGCACCCACGCCACCGTCGTCCGGATCCAGCGCGAGACCGCGCTCCACGCCGCCGCGCACCTCACCTGCGTCGAGGCGAGCCGCGGCGAGATCGACGACATCGCCCGCGCCTATTGGGACGCCGGCATCCGCCATATCGTCGCCCTGCGCGGCGACCCACCCGAGCCCGGCAAGCCGTTCGCGCCGCATCCTGACGGCTATGCCAATGCGGCCGCGCTGGTCGCGGGTTTGAAGAAGGTCGCGCCGTTCGAGATTTCGGTCGCGGCCTACCCCGAATGCCACCCGGATTCGCCGAGCGCCGTCGCCGATCTCGACAACCTCAGGCGCAAGATCGACGCCGGCGCCGACCGGGCGATCAGCCAGTTCTTCTTCTCGCCTTCCTGTTTCCTTCGCTTCCGCGACGAGGTCGCCGCCGCCGGCATCGCCGCCGAGATGACGCCCGGCATCCTTCCCGTCTCCAACGTCGCCCAGACCCGCAAGTTCGCCGCCATGTGCGGCGCCAGCATCCCGCCGTGGCTCGACCGGCTGTTCGAGGGGCTGGACGATCTGCCGGCCGCGCGCCAGCTCGTCGCCGCCACCGTGGCCGCCGAGCTTTGCGCCCAGCTTTATGCCGGCGGCGTCCGGCAATTCCATTTCTACACGCTGAACCGGGCGGAGCTGAGCTACGCCATCTGCCACCTGCTCGGCCTCCGCCCCAAGGATCAGACCAATGAACACCGCCGAACAGCTTAGAGCCGAGGCCGCGACGCGCATCCTGATCAAGGACGGCGCCTACGGGACGCAGATCCAGGCGCGCAGGCTCCAGGAGGCCGATTATCGCGGCGGCCTGGCGCTCGGCCGCGACCAGAAGGGCAATAACGACCTGCTCAACCTGACGAAGCCCGACCTCGTCCGCGAGATCGCGCGGAGCTTCGCCGACGCCGGCGCCGACATCCTCGCCACCAACACGTTCAACGCCAACCGGATCAGCCAGGCCGATTACGGCGCCGAGCATCTCGTCCGCGGGATCAACCGCGACGCGGCGCGGATCATCCGCCAGGTCGCCGATTCGGACGGCAGGAAGCGCTGGGTCGCGGGCGCGCTCGGCCCGACCAACAAGACGCTGTCGCTGTCGCCCAACGTCAACGATCCCGGCTATCGCGAGGTCGATTTCGACACCGTGTCGGACGTCTATGTCGAGCAGATCGAGGCTCTGGTCGAAGGCGGCGTCGACATCGTCCTGATCGAGACCGTGTTCGACACGCTGAACGCCAAGGCCGCGATCCACGCTGCCCGCCGCGCCGCGCCGCATCTCCCGATCATGCTCTCGATGACGATCACCGACCTTTCGGGGCGCAACCTTTCCGGCCATTCGATCGAGAGCTTCTGGGCCTCGGTCCGCCATGCGCGGCCTTTGTCGATCGGGCTCAACTGCTCGTTCGGCGCCGGCCAGCTTCGGCCGCACATCGCCGCGCTCTCCCAAATCGCCGACACGTTGATCATGGCCTATCCCAATGCCGGCCTGCCCAACGATCTCGGCGACTATGACGAATGCGCCGCGACCACCGCCGGCCAGGTCCGCGAATGGGCCGAGCAGGGCATCGTCAACATCGTCGGCGGCTGCTGCGGCACCACGCCCGCGCATATCCAGGCCATCGCCGACACCGTGCGCGGCTATCCGCCGCGCGCTTTGCCCTCGGTGGAGCGCCGGACCCGGCTCGCCGGCATCGAACCGATGATCCTCGCCGCCTGACCATGTCCGACAGTCTCCGAAGCACGTTCGTCAACATCGGCGAACGGACCAACGTCACCGGCTCGGCCCGCTTCAAGAAGCTGGTCATGGCCGACGATTATGCCGCGGCCGTGGAGGTCGCGCGCCAGCAGGTCGAGAACGGCGCGCAGGTCATCGACATCAACATGGACGAGGGCCTGCTCGACGCCGAGGCGGCGATGACCACCTTCCTGAAGCTGATCGCCGCCGAGCCCGACATCGCCCGCGTGCCCTTCATGATCGACAGCTCGAAATGGAGCGTGATCGAGGCCGGCCTCAAATGCGTGTCGGGCAAGCCGATCGTCAATTCGATCAGCATGAAGGAAGGCGAGGACGAGTTCCTCGCCCATGCGAGGCTGGTCCGCGATTACGGCGCGGCGGTCGTCGTCATGGCGTTCGACGAGGCCGGCCAGGCCGACACCAAGGAGCGCAAGGTCGAAATCTGCTCGCGCGCTTATGCGCTGCTCGTCGCCGAGGGCTTCCCCCCCGAGGACATCATCTTCGATCCCAACATCTTCGCCGTCGCCACCGGGATCGACGAGCATCGCCGCTACGCGCTCGACTTCATCGAGGCGTGCAAGGAGATCAAGGCGCGCTGCCCGCACGTCCACCTCTCGGGCGGGCTCTCGAATCTGAGCTTCTCGTTCCGCGGCAACGAGCCGGTGCGCCGGGCGATGCACTCGGTCTTCCTCTACCACGCGATTCCCGCCGGGCTCGACATGGCGATCGTCAATGCCGGCCAGCTCAACGTCTACGACACGATCGATCCCGAGTTGCGCGAGGCCTGCGAGGACGTGATCCTCGACCGCACGCCCAAAGCGGGCGGCGACGCGACCGAACGGCTGGTGACCTTGGCCGAGAAATATCTGGGGTCCGATCCGGTCCGCGAGAAAGCGGAGGCCGAATGGCGCGGCTGGGCTGTCGAGAAGCGTCTCGAGCACGCTCTGGTAAAAGGCATCGACGCCTTCGTCGTCGAGGACACCGAGGAATGCCGGCTGAAGGCGCCGCGCCCGATCGAGGTGATCGAAGGCCCGCTGATGGACGGCATGAACGTCGTCGGCGACCTGTTCGGATCGGGCAAGATGTTCCTGCCGCAGGTGGTGAAATCGGCGCGGGTGATGAAGAAGGCGGTCGCCCACCTCATCCCCTATATCGAGGCGGAGAAGGAGAAGAGCGGCCTTTCCACCGCCAAGGGCCGGATCGTGATGGCGACCGTCAAGGGCGACGTCCACGACATCGGCAAGAACATCGTCGGCGTCGTCCTCCAGTGCAACGGCTACGAAGTGATCGACCTCGGCGTGATGGTGCCCTGGCAGGACATCCTCAAGGCGGCCAACGACAACAATGCCGATATGATCGGCCTCTCCGGCCTGATCACGCCGTCGCTCGACGAGATGGTGACCGTCGCGACCGAGATGCAGCGCGCCCGGATCGGCCTGCCGCTGCTGATCGGCGGCGCCACGACCAGCAAGGTCCACACCGCTTTGCGCATCGACCCCGCTTATGACGGGCCGGTCATCCACGTCCTCGACGCCAGCCGCGCGGTCGGCGTCGCCTCGTCGCTCGTCTCCGACACCCAGAAGGCGCCGCTGATCGCGAAGACCGCCGCCGACTACGAGGCGCTGCGCGAAACCCGCGCCGGCCGCGGCCACAGCGAGCTCGCCACGCTCGCCGAGGCGCGCGCCAACGCCTTCCCCTGGGATGAGACGGGCAAGCCGCCGCCGCCGCAGCGCCCGGGCCTCTCCAGCTTCAACGACTGGCCGCTGCGCGAGCTTCGCGACGGCATCGACTGGACACCCTTCTTCCGCGCCTGGGAGCTGGCCGGCAATTACCCTGCCATTCTCGAAGACCCGATCGTCGGCGAGAGCGCGTCGAGCCTGTTCGCCGACGCCCAGGCGATGCTCGACAGGATCGTCGCCGAGCATTGGCTTCAGGTGCGCGGCACCGTCGGCCTCTGGCGCTGCCGCCGCGAAGGCGACGACCTGTTGGTCCTCGCCGGCAATGACGAAACCCGCGTGCCGATGCTGCGCCAGCAGGTGAAGAAGCGCGAAGGCCGGGCGAACATGTGCCTCGCCGACTTCATCGACCCGGCAGGCGAGGACTGGCTAGGCGGCTTCGCGGTCGCCGTCCACGGCATCGAGCCGCATCTCGCCCGATTCAAGGCCGACAATGACGATTATTCGGATATCCTGCTGAAAGCTCTGGCCGACCGCCTCGCCGAGGCCTTCGCCGAGCGCATGCACGGCCATGTCCGCGAAAGCGTCTGGGGCTATGCCGGCACCGAGCACCTGACCAACCTCGACCTGATCCGCGAGAGCTACACCGGCATCCGCCCCGCGCCCGGCTATCCCGCCTGCCCGGACCACAGCCTGAAGCCGACCTTGTTCAAAATGCTCGGTGGCGAGCCGGCCGGCGTAACGCTGACCGAAAGCTTCGCGATGCTCCCGGCGTCCGCGGTCTCGGGCTTCTATTTCGGCCATCGCGACAGCCAGTATTTCGGCGTCGCCCGAATCGGCCGCGACCAGCTCGATGACTATGCCGCGCGACGTGGGGTGTCCGTCGAGGAAGCCGAACGCTGGCTCAGGCCGAATTTGGATTGACGATTAGGATTTGAGGACCTCGCGTCCCGTTCCGGGCCAGCGTTTTCATTAACCCCCTTCCAGCCTCGACAGGGACGCTTCCGCCCGGCAGGCCGCGCGGTATGGATCGGAAATTCCTCTTTCTCCTGGCCGCGGCCTGCATCGCCGTTGCCGCGGCGCCCTTGCCCGCGCAGAGCGCGGCGGCGCCGTTCACCGTCCAGGAGAGCGGGGAGGGGTTCGGCTCGCTGGCCGAGGCGGTCGCCGCGATCGGCGGCGGCACCGGCACCATCCTGATCGCGCCCGGCACCTACCGCCAATGCGCGGTGCAGGAAGGCGGCCGCATCGCCTATGTCGCGCGAGCGCCGGGCACCGTCGTCTTCGACGGCGTCGCCTGCGAGGGAAAGGCCGCGCTGGTGCTCGGCGGCCGTTCGGCGCGGGTCGAGGGCATAACCTTCCAGAACATCCGGGTCGCCGACGCCAACGGCGCCGGCATCAGACTGGAAACAGGCGACCTCATCGTCCGCGAATCCTGGTTCCGCGACGGCGAGAACGGAATCCTCGCCGCCCGCGATCATGAGGGGACGATCCGGGTCGAGCAGTCCACCTTTTCAGGCCTTGGCCGGTGCCCGGAGGACCAGGGCTGCTCGCATTCCATCTACAATAGCGGCGCGGGCAGCCTCATTGTCGTCCGTACCCGCTTCGAGCGCGGCACCGGCGGCCATTATCTCAAGAGCCGCGCCGCCCGCATCGAGGTGACCGATTCGAGCTTCGACGATAGCCAGGGGACCGCCACCAACTACATGATCGATCTCTCCAACGGCGCCACCGGCACGATCGCCCGCAACGTCTTCGTCCAGGGCGGGGACAAGGAGAATTACAGCGCCTTCATCATGGTCGCGCCGGAGGGCGTCGAGCACAGCTCGGCCGGCCTTGCCGTCACCGACAACGAGGCCGGCCTGGTGCCGGGCCTGACCCGCCGCACCGCCTTCGTCGCGGACGAGAGCGGCGAGGCGATCACGATCGCGGGCAATCGGCTGGACCCGCAGATCGCCCGCTTCGAACGGCGCTGACGCCTCCCCTCCCTTAAGCCGGAAGCGCGGGCTATAGCCGGGCGATGAATCGGCTCGGGACCTGCTTCATTCTGTTGATCGCGCTGCTCGTCGGCAGCGCCGCGTCCGCCCAATCCGGCGGGCGCCACATGGACGTGCGCCTCGCCGCCGAGACCGCCTCCGTCGCGCCCGGCTCCACGATCGCTTTGGCCTTCGTGATGCGGCCGCAGCCCGGCTGGCACGGCTATTGGCGCAATCCGGGCGACGCGGGCGCGGAGCCGCGGGTCACATGGCGGCTGCCCGACGGCTGGCGCGCCCGAGCGCTGCAATATCCGGTGCCTGACCGCCTCCTGGTCATGGGCCTGATGAACTATGTCTACGAGCGCGACTATGCCTTGCTCGCGACCGTTCACGTGCCGGCGGACGCCGAGCCGGGCGCCACCGTGCCGATCGACGCCAGGCTCGATTATCTGGTCTGCACCAACGAGGTCTGCGTCCCCGAAGACGCCACGGTGACGGTCGAGCTCGCCATCGGCGCCGCCGGCGATCCCAACCCCGCCTTCCGCGGCTACCGGCAGGCGCTGCCCCGCTTGCTCGCGGCGGAGGGGCGCTTCGAAATTGCCGGCGGGCGGCTGCGCTTCGCCATTCCGCTGCCGGCGTCGATGCAGGTCGCGGAGCCCTATTTCTTCCCGGCGACGATCGAGGCGGTCCGCCATTCGGACGCGCAGACCATATCGCGGAACGGCAACATGCTGATCGTCGAGATGGGTCCAGGCCCGCGCGCGGCCCGGCTCGCTTCGATCGACGGCGTGCTCAAGATCGCGCCCGGCATCGGCCTGGCGCTGACCGCGCGCCCGGGCGACGTGCCGGCGGCGGGGACGCCGGTGAGCGGTACGGACGAATCCGTGCAAGCCGGCGGCGGCCTGCTGATCGCGCTGATCGGGGCGCTGATCGGCGGCCTCCTTCTCAACATCATGCCCTGCGTCTTCCCGATCCTGAGCCTGAAGGCGCTGAGCCTCGTCCGCGCCGGCGGCACCGAACGCGATGCTCGGCGCGAGGCCGTGGCTTATGCGGCGGGCGTGATCCTGACCTGCCTGGCGCTCGGCGGGCTGCTGCTCGCGCTCAGGGCCGGGGGTGCCATGGTGGGCTGGGCGTTCCAGCTTCAGGACCCGCGGGTGATCCTGCTTCTCTTGCTGCTGGTGACCGCGATCTCGCTCAACCTGGCCGGGCTGTTCCGGCTGCCGATGCTGGCGGCGGGCGACGGCCTCGCCCAGCGCGGCGGCACCGCCGGCGCCTTCGCCACCGGCGCGCTCGCCGCCTTCATCGCCACGCCCTGCACCGGCCCCTTCATGGGCGCGGCCCTCGGCGCGGCGCTGGTCCTGCCCGCCGCCGGCGCGTTGGCGGTGTTCGCCGGGCTCGGCCTCGGCCTCGCGCTGCCGTTCCTGCTGCTCGGCTTCGTGCCCGCCCTGCGCCGCCGGCTGCCGAGGCCGGGGCGATGGATGGCGACCTTCCAGCGCATCCTGTCGGTGCCGATGTTCCTGACCGCTTTGGGCCTCGCCTGGATCCTCGGCCGCCAGACCGGAGTCGACGGCATGGCGCTCGGCCTTGCCGGGGCGCTGGGGCTTGGCCTTGGCTTATGGTGGCTGGGCCGGAGCGGGCGCTGGCTCGCCTGGGCGGCGATCCTGCTCGCCGCCGCCGTGCCGCTGCTGCTGCTCGATCCCGAGCCGGTCGAGGCGGCGCCGGCGGAGAGCCCGCTCGCTGCCGAGCCGTTCACCGAGGCGCGGCTCGCCAGGCTCCGGGCCGAGGGCGCGCCGGTGTTCCTTTATTTCACCGCCGACTGGTGCCTGACCTGCAAGGTCAACGAGCGCGGCGCGATGGCCGGCGCCGAGGTGGCCGCGGCGTTCCGGAGGAAGGGCATCCGCGTGCTGGCCGGCGACTGGACCCGCGGCGACTCGGCGATCGGGGCCTTCCTGGAACGCCACGGCCGCTCGGGCGTGCCGCTCTACCTTTATTATCCGCCCGGCCGCGAGCCCGAGATACTGCCGCAGCTGCTAACGGCCCGGCGCCTCGCGGCCCTCGGCGGCTGAGGCGCGCCGCTCCCACACCTTGTTGCCGCCGAGATAGGTTTCCAGCACCTGCGTGCCGCGGATCTCGCGCTGGTCGGAAATCTCGAAAATGTCGCGGTCGATGAAGATGAAGTCGGCCATCCGCCCCGGCTCGAGCGATCCGACCCTATCCTCGGCGAAGGCCGCATAGGCCGCGCCGCGGGTGAAGGCGGCGAAGGCCTGCGCCATCGACAGGCGCTGCTCGGGGAGCCAGCCGCCGGGCGGCTGGCCCTGCCCATCCTCGCGGCTGATCGCGGCGGCGAGGCCGTGGAACGGGTTGGGGCTCTCGACCGGGAAGTCCGAGCCGAACGCCAGCGGCACCCGATTGGCCAGCATGCTCCGCCAGGCATAAGCGCCGCCAAGCCGCTCGATCCCCATCCGCGCCTCGGCCATCGTCCGGTCGCTGGTCTGGTGGACCGGCTGCATCGAGGCGATGGCGCCGTGGCGGGCGAAGCGGGGGAGGTCGGCTGGGTCGACGATCTGGGCATGCTCGATCCGCCAGCGCCGGTCGCCCTTATAGGTGTCGGCGAGCTCGTCGATCGCCTCGAGCAGCAGCGCGTTGGCGCGGTCGCCGATGGCGTGGACCGCGACCTGGAAATTGTCCATCGCCGCTCGGCTCATCAAATTCTTGAGCACCGTGTCCGAAACCAAAGGCAGCCCGCTTTGTCCCGGCGCGTCGCGATAGGGCGCCTTGAGCCAGGCCCCGCGCGAGCCCAGCGCGCCGTCGAGATAGAGCTTCACGCCGACCATCCGCAGCCGCCCGTCGTAAAGCCAGGGCGTCGGCCCCGTGCCCGCCACCGCGAGCAGATTGTCGATGCCCGACGCGTAGGAGAGGATGCGGACGTTGAGCCGGCTCGCATCGCCGGCGCGGCGCATCACCGCCCAATCCTCGGCGCTCGTCCCCATGTCGGCGACCGCGGTCAGGCCGTTGGAGAGAAGTATCTCCTGCGCCCGCGCCAGCGCCCGGTCGCGCTGGATCGGCAAGGGCGGCGGGATGGCGCGCTCGACCAGCGGCATCGCCGCGTCGACGAAGATGCCGTTCGGGTTGCGGCCGGTCCGCTCGATCCGCCCGCCTTCGGGGGCCTGCGTCTGGGCGGTGATGCCCGCCTCGCGCATCGCCGCCGCATTGGCCCAGCCGGCATGGCCGTCGACCCGCTCCAGCCAGACCGGCCGGTCGCCGACGACGGCGTCGAGATCGGCGGCGGTCGGGAAGCGGCCGAGGCCCCAGCGCTCCTGGTTCCAGCCGCGGCCGACGATCCAGCGCGGCGTCGGGTTGGCGGCGGCATAAGCGGCGATCCGCTGCTGCGCCTCCTGCAGCGAAACGGTGTCGGAAAGGTCGAGCGAGAGCGCGCCCATGCCGAGGCCCATGACGTGGCCGTGGGCGTCGATCAGGCCCGGGATAAGCGTCCGGCCGCGGCCGTCGAGCAGATAGCGGGGCCGCTGCGGCCGCCGGTCGCCGCGCTCGAACAGCTGCTTCACCCGGCCGTCGTCGCCGATCCAGAGGGCGTTGAAGCGATGGAGGCGCCCGTCCTCGCGCAACGTATAGCCGTTGACGTTCTCGACCAATATGTCGGCCAGCGCGGGCGCGGCCGCGAACAGCAAGGCGGCGAGGAAAAGGATGATGCGCTTCAAGGCTCGAGCCTCCGGATCAGGGATGAGGTGTCCTGCCGCCCGGCGCCCATCGCCTGGAGATCGGCATAGAATTGGTCGACGAGCGCGGTGAGCGGCAGCCTGGCGCCATTGGCTCGCGCTTCCTCGAGCGCCAGGCCGAGATCCTTGCGCATCCAGTCGACGGCGAAGCCGAAGTCGAAGGCTCCTTCGTCCATGGTCGGCCAGCGATTGACCATCTGCCAGCTCATCGCGGCGCCGCCCGACACGGCCTCGAGCACCCTGTCCGCCTCGAGCCCGGCCTGGTGGGTGAAATGGATCGCTTCAGCGAGGCCCTGGACGATTCCGGCGATGCAGATCTGGTTGACCATCTTGGTCAGCTGGCCGTGGCCCGCCGGCCCGACATGGACGATGCGCGCGGCATAGGCCTCCATCAGCGGCCGGGCGGCGGCGAGCGCCGAATCCGAGCCGCCGCACATGATGGCGAGCTTGCCGTTCTCGGCGCCGGCCTGGCCGCCCGAGACCGGCGCGTCGACGCAGAGCAGGCCGCGCCGCTCCGCCTCGCCGGCGAGGCGGCGGGCGAGGCGGGCGGAGACGGTGGTATGGTCGATGAACAGCGCGCCTTCGCGCATCGCCCCGAACGCCGCCGCCGCGACCTCCTCGACGTCCCCGTCATTGCCGACGCAGGCGATCGCGGCATCCGCGTCGGCGGCCGCTTCAGCCGCCGTCGCGGCGGCGCCGCCGCCGTGCCGCGCGACCCAGGCCTCGGCCTTTTCGGGGCTGCGATTGTAGACGGCGAGCGTGTGCCCAGCCTCGGCGAGGTGCCGCGCCATCGGCGCGCCCATCACGCCCAGGCCGAGGAAAGCGATGCGAGCCATGGCGAGGGCGATAGGGCTTGTTTGCGCGCCGCGCCAGATGATCCGGAGCGGCGCTCCGCCAAATCGGCGGCGCGCCATTCGGTAGCAATCGGGTGAAGCGCCGTCCCACGCTGGAACGCCCCGCCCGGCGGTCCGTTTTGGGCGCGAACCCGGCTTCCCAACCGCGTCCGCGCGGATCATAAAGATCGGGGCAACCAGATTGTCCGGTGGAGTCGAATTGAGCGCACCTTTCCGCTTTCCGCGTTTCTTCGTGACCACGCCGTCGCCTTGCCCCTATCTGCCGGGCAGGACCGAGCGGAAGGTGTTCACGGAGCTCACCGGCACCCATGCCGGCGAGCTCAACGACGCGCTCGGGCGGATCGGCTTCCGCCGCAGCCAGAACGTCGCCTACCGGCCCTCCTGCCTCGATTGCGCCGCCTGCATCTCGGTCCGCGTCGTCGCCCAGGAATTCCAGCCCAATGCCAGCCAGCGCCGAGTCATCCGCCGCAACCGCGACCTCGAAGTGACCGCCTGCAAGCCGTGGGCGACCGAGGAGCAATATGATCTCCTCCGCCGCTACCTGCGCGCCCGCCACCCGCAGGGCGGCATGGTCGAGATGGACGAGCACGACTTCAGCGACATGGTCGAGCAGAGCCCGGTCAAGACCTATATCGTCGAATATCGCGAGCCGGCCGCGGACGGCGCGCCCGGCCGCCTGGTCGGCGCCTGCCTGACCGATCAGCAGGCCGACGGCCTCAGCATGATCTACAGCTTCTTCGAGCCCGACGGCGAGTGCCGCTCCGGCCTCGGCACCTACATCATCCTCGACCATATCCTGCGTGCCGGCCGGGCCGGCCTGCCCTATGTGTATCTCGGCTATTGGGTCGAGGAATCGAAGCGCATGGCCTACAAGGCGCGCTTCCGCCCGCTCGAGCGGCTCGGTCCCGGCGGCTGGCGGCGCTTCGATCCCGAACAGCGGGAGCTGCCGCTCGCCTAGCGGCGGACGCCGCGACCGTTCGCGGCGCACTGTCACGCCTCCCGCCGATGTCCGCACCATGGCGCCCATGAACGGAGTCGCAACGAGCTCCAAGCCATGATGCTGAGCAAAACGGATTTATCTCTCCTTGACTATTGTGGAATCTTGAATCGCAAACGTCGCGCATGATCTGCCTCGTCGTGCCGGACCGGGCAGGCTTGGCTAGAGCCAAGCTATTTCACCAAAAATCAGAGTTGACTCCCTTGGTTTTCCTCAACTAGCGTCGACTCCGCGGGCATCGGCCAGCGCCCGAGTCGTGGCGTGCAGTCAAGCATTTCAGGGAGAACGACGTGGCCGATTCGCCGCGCGCGCCCGTTTTTGCGCACGATCAAAGCCGATTTGGCGCCAAGGGCGCCAACTTTCGAATCCGTTTCGGATCGAAATCCGCGACGGGCAATTACGGCGACTTGGCTCCGCCATGGTCCGCCGGCGACCTATCGGCCGCGATCCGGATCCTGCTCGGCCGACCGATCGGCTCGATCGAGGCCGCGGCACCGGCTCCGCCCGCCGCTCCGGCGCCGTCGTCCGCGCCGATCCTCGGCGCGTCCGCCGATGCGGCGCTGTTCGGCGAAGGCACTTACGACCGGCTCGGCGGCAGCCTTTCCCAGGCCGGCGACGTCAACGGCGACGGCTTCGGCGACTTCGTTCTCGGTGCGGCCGCCAATGGCGAGGGCGGCTACAATGCCGGCGCCGCCTATGTGATCTTCGGCAAGGCCGGCGGCATCGGCCCGCTCGACCTTGCCGGCCTCGACCCCGCCGACGGCTTCAAGATCCTGGGCGACGCCCCCTACGACCGCGCGGGCCTTGCCGTCTCGGCAGCCGGAGACGTCGACGGCGACGGTTTCGACGATCTCCTGGTCGGCGCCCCGAGCCACGACGCCGGCGGCGCCAATTCCGGCGCCGCCTACCTGGTCTTCGGGCGGCAATCGGCCATTGACGATGTCGACCTCGGCAACCTGGACGACGGCGAGGCGATCCGTATCCACGGCACGGCAGCCTATGATTATGCGGGCTACAGCGTCTCGTCGGCAGGGGACTTCAACGGCGACGGCTTCGACGACATCGCGATCGGCGCCTATGGCCGCGACGGCCTGGCGGGCGCGGTCTACCTTGTCTTCGGCAACGCGGCGGGCATCGGCGCGATCGACCTCGCCGATCTCGACGCGGCCGAGGGCTTCGCGCTCGCGGGGGCCGTTCCCGGCGCCAAAGCGGGGGTGCGCGTGGCGGCCGCCGGCGACATCAATGGCGATGGCCTTGGCGATCTCGCCTTCGGCGCCGACGGGCACGACGGCGGCGGCGCCGATGCCGGTATGGTCTATGTCATCCTCGGCCGCCGGACGGGCTTCGAAACGGTCGATCCCGGCGACCTCGGACCCGCCGACGGCTTTACCATCCAGGGCGAAGCGGCGGGCGACCGCCTGGGCTTGCAGATCGCAGGCGCGGGCAACGTCAACGCCGACGGCTATGACGACCTCATCCTCGGCGCCTTCAACGATTCGAACGGGCATGATGCGGGCGCGGTCTATGTGATCTTCGGCGGGCAAACGGGTTTCGGCCCGATCGACCTTGCCGCTCTCGACCCCGCCGCCGGCTTCAAGATCGAGGGCGCGAACGCCGGCGACGCTGCCGGCATCGGCGTCGCCGGGGCCGGAGACGTGAATGGCGACGGCTTCGACGATCTCTTGATCGGCGCCTTCCTGGCGGACGGCGGCGGTGTCGATGCCGGCGCGGCCTATATCGTCTTCGGCCGAGTCGCGGGGTGGGCGGGCATCGACCTCGCCGGTCTTGGCGCTTCGGACGGCGTCCGGCTCGACGGCGAATCCGATTACGGCCATGCGGGCGCGAGCGTCGCCGGCGCCGGCGACCTCAACGGCGACGGCTATGACGACCTCCTCGTCGGCGCCCCCGACGACAGCGCCAGCGGCGGCGGCGCCGGCGCGGCCTACATCGTCTACGGCGCGGCCGCGCCGGGCGGCGCTCCGTCCGGCCCGCCCAGCGTCGACCTCAACGGGGCGGCCGCGGGGACCGGCTTTTCGGCGGCCTATACCGAGAACGGTCCGGGCGCCGCGATCGGCGGGGCCATCATCGTCACCGCCCCGAGCGGCCCGATCATGAGCGCGACGGTCAGCATCTCCGGGGCCCCCTCCGGCGACTATCTCACCATCGACGGCACGCTCCCCGCGAGCATTCTCGTCAGCGGCCTCGGCGGCGCTTCGCTGGTCCTGAGCGGCCCGGCCTCCGCGACCGCCTATGAGGCGGCGCTGGCGATGATTCGCTATGCGAGCACGAGCGACGACCCGACCGCGGGCGGCGCCAATGCGCAGCGTAGCATCACGGTCGTCGTCGATGACGGCGGCAATGGCAGCGAAACGGCGATGGCGACCTTCGACATCGCCCCGGTCAACGACGCGCCGGTCGCGGCCGACGACAACCTCGCCGCGCAGCAGGATGTCGATGCCGTCTATACGGCGGCGGAGCTGCTCGGCAACGATATCGACCCCGACGGGCCGCCGCTCTTCGTCGCCGCGGTTCAGAACCCGGTAAATGGCAGCGTCGCGATTTCCGCCGGCACCGTGATCTTCACGCCCGCCCCCGGTTTCTCGGGCATTGCCAGTTTCGACTATGTCGTCGGCGACGGCATCTCGACCGACCTAGGCCAAGCGACGATCATCGTCGCCGCCGCGCCCAATCGGCCGCCGCAGCTCGCCAACCCGATTGGCGACCAGAACAGCCCGGAAGACGCAGCCATTTCCTTCCAGGTTCCTGCCGACGCCTTTCTCGATCCGGACGGCGACGCGCTCCTCTACGGCGCCCGCCTCGCCGACGACATGCCGCTGCCGGTCTGGCTGAGCTTCGACGCCGGCACGCGGACCTTCTCCGGCACGCCGCCGCTGCACTTCAACGGGACGGTCGCGCTGCAGGTCAGCGCCAGCGACGGCTCGGCAAGCGCGTCCGACGTCTTCGACCTCGTCATCGAGCCGGTCAACGATCCGCCGACGCTCGCCAACACCCTGGCCGACCATCATAGCGGCGAGGACGCGCCGGTTTCCTGGCAGGTCGCGGCCGACGCCTTTGCCGACGCCGATGGAGACGCGCTGGCTTATGGCGCGGCGCTCCCGGACGGGTCGGCGCTGCCGCCTTGGCTGCTCTTCGACGCGGGGGCCCGGGCCTTCTCCGGCACGCCGCCGCCGGATTTCAACGGGACCATCTCGATACGGATCACCGCCAGCGACGGCAGCGCCGGCGTATCGGGCGAGTTCGACCTCGTCATCGACCCGTCAAACGACGCACCGGTGCTCGCCAATGGCATTCCGGATCATCACAGCGGCGAGGACGGGCCGTTTTCCTACCAGATTCCGGCCGACGCTTTCGCCAACGTCGACGGGGACATGCTGATCTTCAGCGCCGCGCTTGAGGGAGGATCGGCGCTGCCTTCGTGGCTGCTGTTCGATGCAGCCTCGCTGAGCTTTACCGGCACGCCGCCGCAGGATTTCAACGGGGCGATATCGATACAGGTCGTCGCCAGCGATGGCTTGGCAAGCGTCGGGGACATGTTCGATCTCGTCCTCGATCCGGTCAATGACGCGCCAACGCTCGCCAGTGCCGTTGCCGACCATCATAGCGGCGAGGACGCCCCTGTTTCCTACCAGGTCCCGGCTGAAACCTTCGCCGACGTCGATGGCGACGCGTTGGTCCATGCCGCCTCCCTGGCCGAGGGATCGCCGCTGCCAACCTGGCTCAGCTTTGATGCGGCGACGCTCACCTTTTCGGGCGCGCCGGTACCGGATTTCAGCGGCACGATCGCAATACGAGTCACCGCCAGCGACGGCAGCGCCGCCGCGTCGGATGTTTTCGACCTCATCATCGACCCGGTCAACGATGCGCCGGCCGCCGTCGACGACAGCCACCTCATGGCGGAAGACGCGATGCTGGCGATAGCGGCCGCCGATGGCCTGCTCGCGAACGATCTTGATATCGATTCCGCCCCGCTCTCGGCGATCCTCGTCGCCGGGCCGGCGCACGGCGCCCTGACCCTCAATCCGGACGGCAGCTTCGGCTACGCGCCCCACCTCAATTTCCACGGCACGGACAGCTTCACCTACCGGGCCAGCGACGGGAGCGCCGAGAGTGCCGTTGCCACTGTCTTTCTCACGGTTGGCCCGGTCAACGACGCGCCGGTCGCCGCCGATGACGGCTATGCGACGGCGGAAGACGTGCCGATGGCGATCGCAGCGCCCGTCGGTCTGCTTTCGAACGACGTCGACATCGACGGCAACCCGCTTGCTGCGATCCTCGTCAGCGGACCCGCGCACGGGACGCTCGCCCTCAATGCCGACGGCAGCTTCAACTATGTCGCCGATGCCGATTATTATGGTCCCGACAGCTTCACCTACCGGGCCGGCGACGGCACCACGGCCGGCAATATCGCCGCGGTCCTGCTCACGGTGACGCCGCTGAACGACGCGCCTTCGGGCGCGGATGCGACGATCGTGATGTTGGAGGATGGTTCGCGGCCTTTGGCGCAGGCGGATTTCGGTTTCAGCGATCCGGCCGAGGGCGACGATTTCGCGGGCGTGGTGATCACTGCGCTGCCGACCAACGGCGAGTTGCGGCTGAACGGGGTCGCGATCGCGGTGGCTGGAACGTTCGTGAGCGAGGCCGACATCACTGCGGGGCTGCTCGTCTTCCATCCCGACGCGCATGAGAACGGGTCGCCTTATGCGAGCTTCGACTTCCAGGTGCGCGACGACGGCGGCACCGCCGGCGGCGGCCAGGACACCGATCAGAGCGCGAACACTTTGACCTTCAACGTCGGCGCGATCAACGACGGGCCGCTCAACACGGTGCCTGCGGCGACGCAGGTGTTCAACGAGGACGGCACGCTCGTCTTCAGCACCGTCAACGGCAATGCGATCAGCGTCGCCGACCTCGACGCGGATCCGGGCAACGTCACCGTCACTCTGGCGGTCGCCGACGGCGTGCTGACCCTGGCGACGACGGCCGGGCTGACCAGCTTCCCCGGCAACGGCACCAACAACATCGTGCTGACCGGCAGCGTCGCCGAGGTCAACGCGGCGCTCGACGGGCTCAGCTACGCCCCGCCCGCCCACGCCAACGGCGCCCGCAACCTCTCCGTCAGCACCAGCGACAACGGCAATAGCGGGACCGGCGGCGCGATCATCGACACCGACATGGTCGCGATCACCATCAATCCGGTCAACGACGCGCCGTCGAGCACGGGCGGTTCGGTGACCGGCAGCGAGGACGATCCCTACGTCTTCACCGCGGCCGACTTCAACTTCTCCGACCCGGTCGAGGGCCACGGCTTCTTCGCGGTTCAGATCGCGACGCTGCCGGCGGCGGGCGACATCCTCCTGAACGGCGCGCCGGTCCTTGCCGGCGACTTCATCGCGGTCTCGGCGATCAACGCCGGCATGCTGACCTTCCAGCCCGATCCCGACGGGTTCGGCGCGCCCTACACGACCTTCACCTTCCGGGTGCAGGACGGCGGCGGCGTTCTCAACGGCGGCGTCGACACCGATCCGACGCCCCGGACGATGACGATCAATGTCACTCCCGACAACCTCGCGCCCGAGGTCGACCTGAACGGCGCCGGCGCCGGCCTCAATGCCGCGGTCTCCTACACCGAGGACGCGCCCGGCGTGTCGATCGGCAGCTCGATCGCCGTCTCCGATCCCAATGAGGTGACGGGCGACCTGATCGAGAGCGCGACGATCACGCTGACCGATGCGGTGACGGGCGACGCGCTGACCGTCACCCTGCCGCTGCCGGGCGGCATAAACGCTGTCACCACCACTCCGGCCGGGCAGATCGTGGTCACCTTGTCGGGCCCGGCCTCGACCGCGGACTATGCGGCGGCGATAGCGCAAGTGCTCTATTCGACGACCAGCCAGGATCCGACCTTCGGCGGCACCGATCCGACTCGGACGATCACTGTAACGGTCGAGGACGGGATGCTGACCAGCGCGGTCGCGACCTCGACCGTGACGATCACTCCGCTCGACAATTCGGCGGTGGCGCAGCCCGACGCGTTCGCGACCGACGAGGATACGATGGTGAGCGGCAATGTGTTCCTCGCCAACCCGACCACCCCGGACGGCGATGTCGACGGCCCGGCGCTCGAGGTCGGCGCGGTCAACGGTTCGGCCGGCGATGTCGGCGATACGATCCTGCTGCCGTCGGGCGCTGAGCTGACGCTGAACAGCGACGGCTCGTTCGACTATCATCCGCTGGATGCGTTCGAGACGCTGCCCGGGCCGCTTTCGGGCGCGTCCAACCTCACCGACACGGACAGCTTCACCTACACTTTGGTGAACGGCAACGAGGTGACGGTGACGATCACCATCTCCGGGCTCGATTCGGACGGCGACATCCTGCTCGGCACGCCGGGCGCGGATACGCTCGACGGCGGCATCGGCGCCGACACGATGACCGGCTTTGCCGGCAACGACAGCTATGCCGTCGACAATGCCGGCGACACCGTCGTCGAGGTGGCGGGCGAGGGCAACGACACGATCCGCACCGCCGTCAGCTACACGCTGGCCGCGGGCCTCAGCGTCGAGACTCTGACCACGACCAATGCGGCCGGCCTCGGCGCGATCGACCTTGCCGGCAACGAGATCGACAACCGGATCGAGGGCAATGACGGCGTCAACCTCATCGCCGGCCATGGCGGCGAGGACCTTCTCTACGGCAATGGCGGCGGCGACGGGCTCACCGGCGGCGCCGGCAACGACCTGCTCGACGGCGGCGCGGGGATCGACACGGCGTTCTTCGCCGGTTCTCCCGGCTTCACCGACACCCTGGTCGGCTGGGTGGCCAGCTCATTCGAGGGCAGCGACATCCTCCGCAACGTGGAGATCGCGGTCGAGGGTTCGGGTCAGCGCAACCTTCTGGTCCGCTCGACCGGCTTTGCCACGATCCAGGCGGCTTCGGACTCGGCGGTTACGGGCGACAACATCCGGCTGGCGGCGGGGAGTTACAGCGGTACGGTCACCTATGACGTGGGCGGGCTCACCGTCATCGGCCAGACCGGTTCGCAGCAGAACGTCACCTATGCGCCGGTGGGCACGTTCGGCATCTCGGTCTTCGGCGCCAACCTCGTCGACACGATCACCACCGGCGCCGGCAACGACTCGCTCAACGGCGGCGGCGGCGACGACGTGATGACCGGCGGCCAGGGCCACGACACCTACCATGTCCTGCAAGCCGGCGACGTGGTGATCGAGGCCCCGGGCGGCGGCGTCGACATCATCTTCACCGCGGTCAGCTATTCGCTGAACGACGGCTCGGAGGTCGAGGTCCTGGCCACTCGGGCGTTCGACGGCACCGATCCGATCAACCTGACCGGCAACGGCCTTGCCAATTACATGATCGGCAATGACGGCGCCAACACGATGGACGGCAAGGCCGGAGCCGACGTGATGGTCGGCCGGGCGGGCAACGACACCTATATCGTCTACGATGCCGGCGACGAGGCGGTCGAGAATGCCGGCGGCGGCGTCGACATCCTCTTCACCGCGGTCAGCTATGCGCTGAACGACTTTTGGGAGGTCGAGGTCCTGGCCACGATCGCGTTCGACGGGACCGCTCCGATCGACCTGACCGGCAACGGGCTCGACAATTACATGATCGGCAATGACGGCGCCAACACGATGGACGGCAAGGGCGGCAGCGACGTGCTGGTCGGCCGGGCCGGCGAGGACAGGTTCGCGTTCACCACCGCGCCCGGCGCCGGCAATGTCGACACCATCTTCGAGTTCGTCGCGGCCGACGACACGATCGCGCTCGACAGCGAGCTGTTCGGCCTCGCCGACGGCCCGCTCGACCCCAATGCGTTCCGGGTCGGCACGGCGGCGGCGGATGCCGACGACCGGATCGTCTACGACGACACCACCGGCTATCTCTACTTCGACGCCGACGGCAGCGGCACCGATCACTCCGCAATCCTGTTCGCGATACTGCAAAACGCGCCGGCGCTCACCGCCAGCGAGTTCACGATGATCTGAGCGAGGCGGGGCGCGCGCGCTCCGTTGCCCGGCTCGGCTAGCGGCTGAAGCCGAAGCGCCGCAGGAGATCTTCCCGGCTATGGATCTGGGGCTCGCCCGGCGGCACGCGCGTCGTGACCAGCGCGTAGACGCCCGGCCGAACCTCGCGATACCAGGGCTGCCCGATCGGGCCGGCCCGATCGCGCAGGTGGGCGAGATAGTCGTCGAGGGTGGCGAAATTCCGCCCGTGCGCGAAGGGCAGCTGCCGCATCGGGGATTCCCCGCCCACTGCGTTAACCATCTTTACCGGCTCCTTGTTCGGATTGGCCGGGAAAACCGCGCCGGCCGTCCGGTCCGAGCAGGCTCCCGCCAGTCCCGCCAGCGCCAGCATGGCCTTGATCTCCCTGCGTTTCATGCGGACCTCATTTCCCGCCGGCCGGCCGTCCGGCCGATTATTTTTTGGCCCGGAAAAAAATATAGGGTTGGCATAAGGCTTTAACCATGCTCTATTTTTTGGGATTCCTAAAAATGCCGAATCACATCAGCCATCCACTGGGAGGGGTTAACATGACCAAGTTGCTTAAAGGCCTGTCTGCGCGCAATTTTACGGGTTCGGAGGAGTTTATCAGCTCGCCGCAGCTCGCCGCTTTCAGCCAGGCGGGTGCCGCTGCGGCGCCGACCGTCCGGTCGCTCGCGCTCGAGGCGGCCGCCAACTCCTTCGCGGATGACTCCGTCCTCAAGGGCGTCGACTCGGTCGAGGGCGAGTATACGGTGATCGACTGCCCCGCCGGCAAGGAATTGTTCCTCTTTCATCGCGCCCAGCAGGCCGCCGGCGACGATTTTTCCGCCTTTGCCGCCATGCCTTCCGTCATCGCCGCCGAGGATAATCTGGTTGTGGTCGTGGGCGGCTCGGTTTCCGGCGTCCTCTCCGCGCCCGGAGAGACCGACCATGTTTCCGTCGACCTGGTCGCCGGCCAGACCTACTCGATCTCGTTGCGCAGCACCGGCCCCAATCCGGTGGGCGACGTGTTCGTCGAGGTGTTCAATCCGAGCGATGTGGCCGTCGGCCATGACGATGACGGCGGCAACGGTCTGAATTCCATCCTGACCATCACCGCGGCCGCGACCGGCACCTATGTGATCGATGTCACGGCGTTCACCTATTCGGGCAGCCCGGGCGTCGGCGATTATACCGTCGACGTGCGCCAGCAGACCGTTGACACGGTCGGCAACACCAACGGCACTGCCGTCGCCATCGGATACGGCACGCATTTCGGCTTCCTCGAAACCGGCAGCGGCGCGGTCGGAAACCCGACCGACATCGCGCCCACGCTCGGGCCCGTCGGCGCCGGCGACATGGACCGCTACGCCGTCAACCTCGTAGCCGGCCAGTTCTATACGTTCCAGGTGTCCGGCAGCGCCGACTATGAGTCGGGTTCCTCCACCCCGACCGGCACGCTCGACACCGTCCTGGTCCTGCGCAACGCCGCCGGCGCGATCCTGGAAGCGGACGACGACAACGGCTTCCCGAGCGACATCAGCTCGGCCTTCAGCTTCCTGGCGACCACGACCGGCACCTATTATCTCGACGTGCAAGCCTATAATGGCGACGTCGGCGGCTACGTGCTCGACGTCAACCAGGTCGACCTGACGGTCCTCGATCCGCTCGACGCGATCCGTTGGTACAGCGCCGACAATATCGATACCGTCAATGTCGCGGGCACCCCGACGGCCTATGTCTATTTCGGCGTGGCCGGCGAAACCTTCGGTGAGCCCGGCCCCTCCTACGGCTGGACCGTCAAGGAGAAGTCGGCGATCATGGAAGCGCTGCTGGAGTTCAGCAAGATCACCGGCATCCAATATGCGGAAACCGCGAACGTCGCTCAGGCCGAGTTCCGGCTGTTCACCACCACCTCGACGCAGTTCGGCGCCTATTTCTACCCGCAGGACGCTGCATCCTACGGTCCCCAGCAGGGAATCGGCGCGTTCAACGTGAACAGCGGCGGCTGGGACAAGCCCGGCGTCTCCGCCCAGGATATCCCCGGGGATCAGGTCAGCCTGGATAAAGGCGGCTTCTCCTTCGCCGTGGTCCTTCACGAATTCGGCCACGCTCACGGCCTTGCCCACCCGCACGACAATGGCGGCGGCTCCGGCATCCTGGCCGGCGTGTTCGACTCCACGCTGAGCGCCCCTGCCTCTTTCGACGGCGGCACGTACGGCGCCTACGACCTCAACCAGGGCGTCTACACCGTCATGTCCTACAACGACGCGTGGGACTTCCATCCGGACGGCCCCTCGCCCTTCACCATCTCGGGCATCGACAATGGCTGGTCGGCCTCGCTCAGCGCCTTCGACATCGCGGTTCTGCAGGAGCGTTATGGCGTCCATGCCTATAACGCCACCGACACCGTCTACACGCTCACCGACGTTATCGACGACGCCTTCTATGAGACGATCTGGGACAGCGGCGGAACCGACACCATCGCTTATGGCGGCAACCTCAATGCGACGATCGACCTCACAGCCGCGACCCTGGATTACACGGCGACCGGCGCGGGCGTGCTCTCCTTCCTCGATGCGCCCGGAGCGAGCAACCTGCGCGGCGGCTACACCATCGCCGCCACCGTCGTGATCGAGAACGCCACCGGCGGCAACGGCGCCGACGTCCTTATCGGCAACAGCGCCCCCAACGTGCTTAGCGGCAATGCCGGCGCCGACATCATGATCGGCCGGGGCGGCGACGACACGCTGAATGGCGGTGCCGCAAACGATACCGCCCGCTATGACGGCAACCGGGCCGACTATACGATCCAGGCCGTGATCACCAATGGCGCGATCACCGGCTTTACCATCACCGACGACAATCTCGGCAATGGGAATGAGGGCACCGACACGCTGAATGGCGTGGAAACGGCGCAGTTCGCCGACGTCTCCGTCGCCCTGACGGGCGCGGTGGCGGTGTTCGACGGGGACGGCGACCTCGTCAGCGTCCACACCACGATCCAGGCCGCGATCGACGCCGCGACCACGCTCGACGGCTATACGGTCTTCATCAGCCGCGGCGTCTATTTCGAGGATGTGAACGTCACCAAGGATCTCACCCTCATCGGTGCCAATGACGGCCTGGCCGGCGACGATCCGTCCCGTGGTCTCGAAACGAGCGTTCGCTCCTTCGTCATCACCGCCAGCGGCGTCACCATCGACGGCGTCGAGGTGTTCGGGTCGGACAACATCTCACCGCCGTTCGATTCGGGCGTCTATGTGATCGGCAACGATTTCTCGCTGGTCAATTCGCGGCTCGCCGGGCCGGATACGGCGGTCGCCATCGTCACCCAGGTGACGACCGGCCTCGACGTCGGCGACAACCTGTTCACCGGCTATGCGATCGGCATGTACATTTCGAGCGGTGACAGCACCGGCTCGGTCCACGACAACCACTTCCAGGGCGCTGGTGGGCCGTTGACCGGCATGGGCAATGGCGTGAACAGCGAGACTTCGGGCGTTATCATCCAGAACAACACGTTCGACGGTCTCTATTCGGGCTCGCTCAACCTGTTCCCGTTCGGTCCGGACCCGGTGGATCTCAACACCTATGTGATCGGCAATTCGTTCACCGACACCGTCGATCGGCCGATCCAGATCTTCCCGACCGCGGACAGCACCCACTTCATCGGCACCAATCACAACGAAGCGTTCAGAGGCGATGCGGGCGTGGCCGGCGTTTCCCTGGGCTACGAAGGCAATGGCGGGGACGACCGGGCTTTCGGCGGCACGGAAGCCGACGACTTCTCCGGTGGCGCCGGCCTTGACCAGCTGTTCGGTGCCGGCGGCGACGATACGCTGAACGGCGGCGCCGACAACGACCTGCTCGACGGCGAGGCCGGCATCGACACGGCCGAGTTCGCTGACGCGTCGGTGGCCTATACCGACACGTTGCTCGGCTGGCTGATCACCTCCTCCGAAGGCAACGATTTCCTTCAGAACGTGGAGATCGTGGTCGAGGGTTCGGGGCAGCGCAACCTGCTGGTCGGATCGACCGGCTTTGCCACGATCCAGGCTGCTTCGGACGAGGCCCAGACGGACGACAACATCCGGCTGGCGGCGGGAAGCTATAGCGGCACGGTCACTTATGACGTTGACGGGCTCACCGTCATCGGCCAGCCCGGGTCGCAGCAGAACGTCACCTATACGACGGGGACCGGCTTCGGCATCACCGTCTATGGCGCCAACCTCGTCGACACGATCACCACCGGCGACGGCGACGATAATGTCTTCGGCGGCGGCGGCAACGACGTGATCGCGACCGGCAACGGCAACGATTCGCTCAACGGCGACGCCGGCGACGACACGATGACCGGCGGCCAGGGCCACGACACCTACCATGTCCTGCAACCCGGCGACGTGGTGATCGAGGCCCCGGGCGGCGGCACCGACATCATTTTCACCGCGGTCAGCTATTCGCTGAACGACGGCTCGGAGGTCGAGGTCCTGGCGACTCGGGCGTTCGACGGCATCGATCCGATCAACCTGACCGGCAACGGGCTCGACAATTACATGATCGGCAATGACGGCCCCAACCAGCTCGACGGCAAGGCCGGGGCCGACGTGATGGTGGGCCGGGCCGGCCACGACACCTATACTGTCGACAATCCCGGCGATCAGGTGGTCGAGGATGCCGGCGGCGGCAGCGACATCGTCTTCACCTCGGTCAGCTATGCGCTGAACGACACCTGGGAGGTCGAGGTCCTCGCTACGCGGGCGTTCGACGGCACCGATCCGATCGACCTGACCGGCAACGGCCTCGACAATTACATGATCGGCAATGACGGCGCCAACACGATGGACGGCAAGGGCGGCAGCGACGTGCTGGTCGGCCGGGCCGGCCAGGACACGTTCGCGTTCACCACCACGCCCGGCGCCGGCAATGTCGACTATATCTTCGAGTTCGTCACCGCCGACGACACGATCGCGCTCGACAGCGAGGTGTTCGGCCTCCCGGACGGCCCGCTCGACCCCAGTGCGTTCGTGGTTGGACCGGCGGCGACGACGGCCGACCACCGCATCATCTATAACGCAGGCCAGCTCTACTACGATGAAGACGGCATGGGAGGGGAGGATCAGGTCCTGTTCGCGGTGCTGCAGAACGCGCCGATCATCACCAATAACGAGTTCACCGTGATCTGATCGCGGCGAAGTCATTTGAACTGCGGGCGCTCCTTCGGGGGCGCCCTTTTTTTTGCGAGGGCGCCCATCGAACGGGTCGGCGCCGCCCGCTATGCGAATTACCGCCGTAAAATCCGCATCTAAGGTCTTGCCGCTGTCACAGCGGACTGACATCCTGCCGTCATCCAGCGGGGGGATTCGCCCCCGCATTTCCGGTGGCAATCGATATGTTCGCGGACACGCGAGAGGGGACTTCCAATGACCAGGACCTATGATCGGCTTTCCTACGTCAAAGGCTTCCGCAACCGGTCGGACGACGATCGTCTTTCGCTGGCGGACAGCTGGTCGGCCCTCGCGCTGCGCGGCAGTGTTCCGGGCGAGGATCTCCCGCTCGGAGCCGCGCCCGGCCCCGACCTCCAGATCAGCCTGACAACCCCCGGCGTGGCCTACACCCAGAATTTCAATACGCTGGCCAATACCGGGACGAGCGGCACGTTGCCGACCGACTGGGCATTCAGCGAGACGCTCGCCAACGCCAACGCGCTCTACAGCGCCGGGACCGGCTCATCCAATTCCGGCGACACCTGGAGCTTCGGCGCCGCGGCGAGCACCGACCGGGCTTTCGGCACACTGCAGAGTGGCAACCTCAACTCGACCATTGGGGCCAGCTTCACTAACAATACCGGCGCGACGATCACCTCGCTGCTCATCACCTACACAGGCGAGCAATGGCGGATCGGAAATACCGTGGCGGCGCGCGACGATCGTCTGGACTTTGAGTACAGCCTCAACGCAACCGGCCTCACCATCGGCACCTGGACCAACGTCGATCAGCTTGACTTCGTCAACCCGATCAAGACGGCGGCCGTGGCGGGCGCCTTGGATGGCAATCTCGCTGCGAACCGCACCGCGATCTCCTACACCATCACCGGGCTCACCATCGCCAACGGCGCGACCTTCTGGATCCGCTGGCTGGATTTCAACGCCAGCGGCGCCGACGATGGCCTGGCCATCGACGACTTCTCGCTGACGCCGACCACGGCCGCCCCGCCGGCCGAAACCCAGACCGTGGTGTTCAACCCGACCTCGGTGACCCAGAACGAGGGCAATACGGGAACGACCGCCTACAGCTTCACCGTCACCCGCACCGGCGGCACGCTCGGCCAGGTCGATTTCTCCGGCACGATCGCTGCGGGCGGCACCGACAATGCCGATTATGTCGGCGGCACGGCGCCGACCGCGTTCAGCGGCTCGATCCTCGCCGGCCAGACCAGCGCGACGGTGACGGTCAACGTCCAGGGCGACTACACGATCGAGGGTGACGAGAGCTTCACGCTCACCCTCACCGCGGCGAGCAACACCGACGGCACCGTCACCGTCAATATCGGCGCCAATGACGACGCGACCGGCAATATCACCAACGACGATGCCGCCGGCACGATCAGCGTCGACGACGTCTCGCTCGCCGAGGGCGACGCGGGCCCGACCGCCGGCTCCTTCACGGTCCACCGCACGGGCGGCGCGACCGGCACGGTTGCCGCCAATTACGTCATCACCCTGCCGGGCGGCGTCGGCGGCGCCGACGGCGCCAACGTCAGCGGTCCGCTGACCGGCACCGTCACCTTCCTCGAGGGCGAAACCACCGCCTCGATCCCGTTCACCATCAATGGCGACGTCACCCCCGAGCCCGACGAGACCTTCACCGTCGCCCTCTCCAGCCCGATCGGCGGGGCGACGATCGGGGACGGCTCGGCCGCGGCGACGATCGTCAACGACGATGCGCCGCCGGTCGTCTCGATCGGCGATGCCAGCCTCGCCGAGGGCGACGACGGCGTCACCTATCTGGTTTTCACCGTCAGCCTGTCGAAGGTCTGGGTCGATCCCGTCACCGTCGATTTCGACACGGCCGACGGCAGCGCGGTCGAGGACAGCGACTATCTCGGCCTGACCGGCCAGGTCAGCTTCGCTCCGGGCGATACGAGCGAAACGATCAGCGTGCCGCTGATCGGCGACGAGGTTCCCGAGAACAACGAGACGCTGACCGTCACCCTTTCCAATCCGAGCGGCGCCACGATCGGCGACGGCACCGCCACCGGCACCATCAGCAACGACGACGGGGCGCTCTATTTCGACCTGTCCAGCGGCGATTTCTCTCAGAACTGGACCAACATCGGCCTGATCACCGCAGACGACAATTGGAGCGGCGTCCCCTACATCATCGGTTATCTCGGCGACATCGACGCGGGAAGCACCACCAATGTCGATCCCCGCACCCTGACCGGCGCCGCGCTAGGCGCGGTCGACGTCATCGCCAATCAGACCAACCCCAACATCCTCAATGGCGGCGTCGCCGAATTCCACATCGCCGACCCGGTTGTCGCGCTCCAGGGCTCGGGCACGGCGGACGCCCCGAGCCTGGTTCTCTACATGGACGCCACCGGCCGGGCCGATATCCGGTTGCAGGCCAATCTGCGCGACATCGACGCGAGCACCGATAATTCCGCGCAGCAAATCAACGTCCAATACCGCACAAATTCGAGCGCAAGCTGGACCAACGTGCCCGGCGCCTATTTCTCCGACGTGACCACGGGCCCGTCGGCGACCCAGGCGACCGCGCTCGACGTGACGCTGCCGCCGGGCGCCAACGGCGCCGCGACGCTCGAGATCCGGATCATGACCACCAACGCGGCCGGCAATGACGAATGGGTCGGCATCGACGATATCGTCGTCAGCAGCCTGGTCAGCCCGCCGAGCCTTTCGATCGCCAACGCCGCGGTGTTCGAGGGCGATGCCGGCAACACGCCGATCTCCTTCACCGTCACCCGCGACGGCTCCTCGCTCGGCGTCGTCACCGCCAATTATACCGTGACCCTCGGCAGCGGCCCGTTCGATGCCGGCGTCGACGATTTCGCAGTCGGCCAGACCTTCGCCGGCATGGTCAGCTTCGCCGACGGCCAGACGACGCAAACGATTGTCCTCAACGTCGACGGCAACGTCGGCCCCGAAGGCGACGAAGGCTTCACCGTCACTTTATCCAACGCGATCGGCGGCACCATCGCCGACGGAGTCGCCATCGGCACGATCGTCAACGACGACGGGCCGCCGCCGCTCGTCACCATCAACGACGTGACCGTCACCGAAGGCGATGCCGGCACCAGCCTGATGACCTTCACCGTCACCCGCACCGGCGGCACCGGCGCGTTCAGCGTCGACTATGACACTTCCGACGGCAGCGCGACCGCGGGCGAGGACTATGTCGCGACCAGCGGCACGCTCACCTTCGCGGCCGGCGACAATAGCGAGACGATCAGCGTCACGATCAACGGCGACACCGATTCGGAGCTCAGCGAGACGCTCAACGTCACCTTGTCCGACCCGACCAACTTCGCCTTGATCACCGACCCGGTCGGCGTCGGCACGATCCTCGGCGACGATCCGATCTTCATCCACGACATCCAGGGCTCCGGCTATTTCAGCCCGATCCTGCTCGGCGAGGGGATCACCAGCTTCAACACCGCCTCGGCCGGCACTATCATCGTCCGCGCGGTGATCACCGCCGTCGACAATGACGGCCCGCGCCAGGGCTATTACCTGACCGAGGAGACGTCGGACTGGGACGCCAATACGCTGACCTCGGAGGGTATCTTCGTGATGACCCGCAACGATGCCGGCGTCGGCACCGCCGTGTCGGGCGTCCTCGTCGGCGACATCGTCACCGTCGTCGCCAACGTCATGGAATATCAGGCGTTCCAGAGCATGCCGCGCACTATGCTGGTCAATCCGACCACCACCCCGTTCAGCAGCGGCAACCCGCTGCCGGCCCCGGTCGTGCTCGTCGGCATGCCCAACAACGTCCTGACCAACGTCACCCCCGATTACATCTTCAGCACCAATTTCGACGCCACCACCGCGCTCGGCTTCTTCGAGACGGTCGAGGGGATGATGGTCACCATTCCCAACATGGTGGTCGCCGACGGCTTCGTCTCGACCTCGGGCGGGAGGCCCTTCTTCCAAGCCTATTCGCTCGACAGCGCCAATCCCGACCAGATCAACAGCCGCGGCGGTTACACGATCGCCGGCGACCCGCCGATCGGCCCGCCCGATACGGCGGAAACGGGCGACGACACGGTCAACGGCGGCCGCCATCTCCACGACGGCGACGTCAATCCCGACGTCATCGAGCTCGATTTCACCGGCTGGGCGATGGCCCCGCCCCCCGGGCTCGCCACCACAGCGACGATGGGCGACCAGCTCGGCGACGTCACCGGCATCATCGATTTCGACTTCACCGACAGGAAGCTGTTCGTCACCGCGATGGAGCCCGGCGGCTTCGTCAACGGCGGCATACCCGTCGTGGAGACGACCGCACTCGGCAATGACGGGCGCAGCCTGACCGTCGCCACCTTCAACGTCGAGAATCTCGACCCGGGCGACGGCGCCGCGCGCTTCACCGCTCTGGCCAACGCCATCGCCACCAATTTGAACGCGCCCGACATTATCTGCATCGAGGAGATGCAGGACAATAATGGCGCGACCGCGAGCGGCGGCGCCGACGCCTCGACGACCTGGCAGATGCTGGTCGACGCGCTCAACCTGGCGACCGGCTCCAACTATCAGTGGGTCGACCAGGAGCCGAACGGCTCAGAGGGCGGCGAACCCGGCGGCAACATCCGCGTCGGCTTCCTCTACAATACCGACCGCGTCCAATTGGGCGATCTCGCTGCCAATGCGACGCTCGCCGAGCGCCGGATGTACACCGACCGGATCGGCGACGGCGTCCGCGACGCCGGCGACCTCATCGCCTTCTCCGACAACATGCTGGGCGGCGAGATCAGCGCCTCCGACTGGGCGGGGACGCGCCGCTCGCTGCTCGGCGAGTTCAACTTCAACGGCAACACGATCTTCGTCACCGCCAACCACTGGCCGGCCAAGGGCGGCTCGGGCGAATTCTGGCAGTTCAATCAGAATCTGGAAACCGGCAACCCGCTCAACAGCGGCTGGGCGCAGCGCAACCAGGTCGCCCAGGATGTCTATGCAATGCTCAACCTGATCGAGGGGAGCGCGCCCGACGCCGGCATCGTCGCCGGCGGCGACTTCAACGATTTCTACTTCTACCGGCCGCTGACCACGGTGACCGGCCACACGATGGCGGACGGCACGGCGCGCTCCGGCGGCGCCCGCTTCGACAACCTCACTCTCACCCTCAGCGAGGCCGAGCGCTACACCTATACGTTCGACGGCCGCGCCCAGGCGATCGACCATATCATCGCCAACGGCCTGCTCAGCGCCGTCGCCACCTACGACGTCGTCCACATCAACACCGGCTATAATGCTGCCGGCACCGGCCCCGACGCCGACCCGGCCCTGTCCGACCACGATCCCGGCCTGTCCTCGTTCGACTATCGCGAATTCTCCGAGGTTCTGAACGGCACCGCGGGCGCCGACACGATCGACGGCTTCGGCGGCGACGACGTCATCACCGGCGGCGCCGGCAATGACGCCATTGACGGCGGCGCCGGCAGTGACCAGCTCTACGGCCAAGGAGACGACGACACACTCGATGGCGGCGCCGGCAACGATCTGCTCGACGGCGGCGCGGGAACCGATACCGCGGTCTTCTCCGGCTCTCTCGGCTTCTTCGACACGGTTGTGGGCTGGGTGATCACCTCCTCGGAAGGCAGCGACATCCTCCGCAACGTGGAGATCGCGGTCGAGGGTTCGGGTCAGCGCAACCTTCTGGTCGGCTCGACCGGCTTCGCCACGATCCAGGCGGCTTCGGACTCGGCGGTTACGGGCGACAACATCCGGCTGGCGGCGGGAAGCTATAGCGGCACGGTCACCTATGACGTGGGCGGGCTCACCGTCATCGGCCAGACCGGTTCGCAGCAGAACGTCACCTATGCGCCGGTGGGCACGTTCGGCATCTCGGTCTTCGGCGCCAACCTCGTCGACACGATCACCACCGGCGCCGGCGACGACTCGCTCAACGGCGGCGGCGGCGACGACGTGATGACCGGCGGCCAGGGCCACGACACCTACCATGTCCTGCAAGCCGGCGACGTGGTGATCGAGGCCCCGGGCGGGGGCGTCGACATCATCTTCACCGCGGTCAGCTATGCGCTGAACGACGGCTCGGAGGTCGAGGTCCTGGCCACTCGGGCGTTCGACGGCACCGATCCGATCAACCTGACCGGCAACAGCCTTGCCAATTACATGATCGGCAATGACGGCGCGAACACGCTCGACGGCAAGGCCGGAGCCGACGTGATGGTCGGCCGGGCGGGCAACGACACCTATATCGTCTACGATGCCGGCGACCAGGCGGTCGAGAATGCCGGCGGCGGCGTCGACATCCTCTTCACCTCGGTCAGCTATGCGCTGAACGACTTTTGGGAGGTCGAGGTCCTGGCCACGATCGCGTTCGACGGCACCGCTCCGATCGACCTGACCGGCAACGGGCTCGACAATTACATGATCGGCAATGACGGCGCCAACACGATGGACGGCAAGGGCGGCAGCGACGTGCTGGTCGGCCGGGCCGGCGAGGACAGGTTCGCGTTCACCACCGCGCCCGGCGCCGGCAATGTCGACACCATCTTCGAGTTCGTCGCGGCCGACGACACGATCGCGCTCGACAGCGAGCTGTTCGGCCTCGCCGACGGCCCGCTCGACCCCAATGCGTTCCGGGTCGGCACGGCGGCGGCGGATGCCGACGACCGGATCGTCTACGACGACACCACCGGCTATCTCTACTTCGACGCCGACGGCAGCGGTACCGATCACTCCGCAATCCTGTTCGCGATACTGCAAAACGCGCCGGCGCTCACCGCAAGCGAGTTCACGGTGATCTAGAAGGGGAGGGCGCCGCTACTGCGCTTCGGCGAGGGCGGCGGCCTTCTTCGCCTCGGTCTCGGCGCGCATGCGTCCCGTGCGCTCGACGCGGGCGGCCATCTGCTCCCAGGCCTCGGCGGCGCGCAGGCAGCGGTCGCGGACGTTCTGAAGGGGGGTGGCGGCGGCGTCGCGGCGCGCCTCGGCGGCGCGCTCCAAGTAGAAATCGTGGTGGGTGGACATTGGGGTTCCTGATTCTTTGGAATTGGTTACGGCATAGGGAGTTGGGCCGGGATTCGCAATCAAAGCGTCATTCTTCGTCGGGCAGGAGGGCCGCCAGCTTCTTCGGCGCGACCGCGCGATAGCTTTCCGCCATCCAGCGTTTGAGCAGGTCGAGATCGGGTTTTTCATCGCTGCCGAACCGGGCGGTGACCCAGCCCGAACGGCCGAGGCCGTAGCCGGCGGGCTCGGCGAAATCGAACATCTCGGCGAAGTCGCGGCTGACCGGGAGCTTGACGGTGAGGCTGAGCTTCCCCTCGCTCTCGTCGAGCCAGGCGAAAGTCTTGCCGCGCACCTTGAGCGCAGTGTGACCCCAGGGAAAATCCTCATGCGCCTCGGGGAAGGCGAGGCCGTGGCGGCGCAAGGCCTCGAAGGGGCTCAGGCCAGATCCGCCATGAACGGCGGGTCGGGAATGATCGCCGCGGCGTCGTGGAGCAAATCGCCCCAGCGCGCCGAGAGATCGTTGAAATAGGGATCGTCATTGCCGACCCGGCGGGTGAGCACGCGCGCGCCGGGCGCGCTGGGCATCACCATCAGGTCGAGCGGCCGCGCGACCGCGAGGTTCGAGCGGATCGAGGCGTCGAAGGAGAGGAAGGCGATCTTCATCGCCTCGGGAAGCGGAGTCGACGGCGTGATCGTGCGGTCGAGCATCGGCCGGCCATATTTGGTTTCGCCGATCTGGAAGAAGGGCATGTCCGGCTTGCATTCGATGAAATTGCCCGCCGAATAGATGAGGAAGAGAGCGGGGGGGCCGTCGCCGATCCGCCCGCCCAGCAGGATCGAGGAGGCGCCGCTGATCTTGATCGAGGCGAGCGCCTTGCCGACCGTGGCGTTGGCGAGCTGCACCGCCTCGCCGACCAGTTGCGCGGCGCGGAACATGCTGGTCGGCTCGGCGATGGTCCGCATCAGATTCTCGTCCTCGCCGCTCGGGACGCCTTCGCGCAGGAGGCTGATCACGGTCTGGGTGGTCGATAGGTTGCCGGCCGAGGCCGCATAGATGCAGCGGTCGTCGGTGTCGGCCAGGCAGTGCAGCTTGCGGAACGAGGAGATGTCGTCGACGCCGGCATTGGTGCGCGTGTCGGCGATCATGATCAGCCCCGCGTCGAGCAGCATGCCGAGGCAATAAGTCATCCGTCCCCCGTCCTTCTCAGCTCTGCGACTGGGCCTGCGACTGCGTCTGCATCTCGCTGACCTCGACCTCTACCGCCAGTTGCTCCGCGCCGCCACCCGAACGTGCGCCGGCGACCGGCGCCGCGTCGCGATAGTCGAGGCCGCAGGCGACTCGGACATAGGCGTCGTCGGCGCTGATGCCGTTGGTCGGATCGAACGCCACCCAGCCGAGATCGCCGACCCAGGCCTCCGCCCAGGCGTGCGCCGCCTCCTGCGTATGCACGCCGTCGCGCCGGAACAGGTGGCCGGAGATATAGCGCGCGGGAATGCCGAGGTGGCGGGCGGCGCCGATCAGCATGTGGGTGAAATCCTGGCAGACGCCGTGGCCGGCGGCGCAGGCCTGCTCGGCGGTGGTGTCGATCCCGGTCGCTTCGGTGTCGAAGCGCATCACCTCGTGCAGGCGCGCATTCAGCCGGTGCAGCCGGCCCAGCGCCGGGTCTGGTCCGGCCGCCACCGATTCGGCGAGCGCGACGAGCGCGGGGCCCGCGGCGGTGAGCGGCGTCGGCCGGCAGAAGACCTGCGCCGGCAGGTCCGAGGGCAGCCCCTGGACGACGCCGGCCCGGTCCTCGGTCAGCACCCGCCCGTTGACCGAGACCGAGAGGCTGCGCAGCGGCTTGTCGACGTAGAGCATGTGGGTGATGTTGCCATAGCCGTCGCGGCCTTCGCGCAGGCGGGCGTCAACATCGACGTCAACCCGCCAGTCGAGCACCGTCTGCCCGGCGAAGCTCAGCGGCGTGCCGCGCAGCAGCTGGATGACGCCGCGGGCGGGCCGGGCATAGGTGTAGGTGGTGACGTGGCTGATCGCGAGCCGCATCAGGCGAACCGGAACTGGCTGGCGAGGGCCTCGCCAAGCGCGTTATTCTCGCGGATGTAGGCGTGCAGCCATTCGTGCAGGCCGCCCCGGAAGACGGTGCCGACATCGAGCTCGTCGAGGCGGGCGAGGCGCTGCCGGGCGAGGCGGTCGGCGGGCCCCTGGCGGCCCGAGCGGCCGCCGAACTCGCCGAGCAGGTCGACCGTCTGCTCCGCCGTCCAGGCGAGCGAGCGCGGCAGCTCGCGGCGGAAGATCAGCATGTCGGCGACCAGCCAGGGCTTCAGCCCCTCGCGGTAGAGGTGGCGATAGGCGGTCTTGGCGGAAACGATGTCGAGGATGGTGATCCATTGATCGCGGTCGAGCTTGCCGCCGACTTCCTGGCCTTCGGGAAGCAGCAGATAATATTTGACGTCGAGCAGCCGCGCGGTGGCGTCGCTGCGCTCGACCATCGAGCCGAGGCGCATGAACCAATAGCCCTCGCTGCGCAGCATCCGCGCCAGCGCGCCCTCGAAGCCGCGGGTCTCGGCCTTCAGCTCCTCGACCAGGTTCAGGGTCGCCTGAACGCCGCCGGGGCTGGTCCGGCTCTGGATCATCAGCCAGGAGCGGTTGATCGCTTCCCAGACCTCGCGGGTCAAAGCGGTGCGCGCCGTCCTCGCATTGTCGCGCGCGGTGCGGATGCAGGAGCGGATCGAGCTGCCATTCTCCTCGCTGAGCGTCAGATAGCGCCGCGCGCCGAAGCCCTCCTTGCCGGTGTCGAGCGGCGGCGCTCGGACGACGCTCAGGGCGCTGAGCCAGGCCTGCTCGACATGGGCATGGCCGCCGAGCGCCGCGAGGCGGAGCGTCGCCTCGACCAGGCGCGTGGTGAACTCGGCCCGCTCCATGTAGCGGCCGATCCAATAGAGGCTCGACGCGGTGCGCGAAAGCATCAGGCGGTTCCGTCCGGCGGGGCCGCGAGCACGAAGCTATCCTTGGTGCCGCCGCCCTGGCTCGAATTGACCACCAGCGAGCCCTTGCGAAGCGCGACGCGGGTGAGACCGCCCGGCACGATGGTGACGCCGTTGGCGCCGGTCAGGACGAACGGGCGGAAATCGACATGGCGCGGCGACATGCCGGACTCGGTGTGGATCGGCACGGTCGACAGCGCCAGCGTCGGCTGGGCGATGTAGCGTTCGGGCTCGGCCTGCAAAGCCGAGCGGAACGCATCGATCTCCGCCCTGGACGCGGTCGGGCCGACCAGCATGCCGTAACCGCCCGAGCCGTCGACCAGCTTCACCACCACCTTGTCGAGATTGTCGAGCGTGTGGCGCAGCGCCTGGGGGTCGCGGCAGCGCCAGGTCTCGACATTGGGGAGCCTGGCTTCCTCGCCGGTATAATAACGGACGATATCGGGCATGTAGGAATAGATCGCCTTGTCGTCCGCGATGCCGGTGCCGGGCGCGTTCACCAGGGTGACGTTGCCGGCGAGATAGGCGGCCATCAGCCCGGGCACGCCAAGCAATGAATCGCGGCGGAAGACGAGCGGATCGAGGAAGGCGTCGTCGACCCGGCGGTAGATGACGTCGACGCGGACGCGGCCGTCGATCGTCTTCATCCAGACCTTGTCGTCGTCGACCTCGAGGTCGGTGCCCTCGACCAGCTCGATGCCCATATTGTCGGCAAGGAAGCTGTGCTCATAGAAAGCGCTGTTGTGGTGGCCAGGGGTCAGCAGGACGCAGCGCGGCTCGCCGGCGCCCTCGGGCGCGACCGAATAGAGCGTCTCGCGCAGCAGCTCCGGGTAGGAATCGACCGGCCGCACCGGGAAGATGTCGAACAATTCCGGGCAGAGCCGAAGCATCGCGTCCCTGTTCTCGATCATGTAGGAGACGCCCGAGGGCGTCCGGGCATTGTCCTCGAGCACGAAGAATTCGTCGGGGCCGGTGCGGACGAGGTCGATGCCGCAAATATGGGCGTAAACGCCGTGCGGCGGCCGAGCGCCCGCGCAGGGGATGCAGAATTGCGGGTTGTTGAGGACGATGTCGGCCGGGACGATCCCGTCCTTCAGGATCTTCCGCGCCCCGTAGACGTCATCGACGAAAGCGTTGATCGCGTGGACGCGCTGCTCGAGGCCGGCCGACAGGCGCTCCCATTCGGCGGCGGCGAAGATGCGCGGGATGATGTCGAACGGGATGATCCGCTCGGCCGCTTCGTCCTCGCCGTAGACGGAGAAGGTGATACCGAGGCTGCGGAACGCGGATTCGGCGGCCTGCTGGCGGCGATCGAGCTCGGCGGCCGGGGTATCCGACAGCCAGCGGGCGAGCGGCTCGAAGCCGGGACGCGCCCTGGGCTTGCGGCTGTTGCCCCATAGCTCGTCGAACGGCTTGCCGTCGGCCATCGCCCCTCGCTGTCAGGCGGCTTCGCGCCGCGCCGTGACAATGCACGAAACCGCGAAAGGGGCCAAATCGAATTGCCGCGCGCACGCGGAAGGGGTATCGTTACGGCATGACAACGGAGCTCACGATGCTCGCCTGGGGCTGCGTGCTCGCGCTCGTCCATATCTTCGCCACGGCGCAGGTCAGGACTCGGCAATACGGCACCAAATGGAACATGGGCGCGCGCGACGAGGAACTGCCGCCGCCAAGGCCGATCGTCGGCCGGCTCGACCGGGCCCAGGCCAATTTCTTCGAAACCTTCCCGCTGATGATCGCCGCGGTGCTGATCGTCTCGGCGGCGGGGCTCAACAACGAGAATACGGCGCTCGGCGCGATGCTCTGGCTCGCCGCGCGGGTGATCTACCTGCCGCTCTACGCGCTCGGCATCCCCTATCTGCGAACGCTCGCCTGGGCGGTCGCATTGGCGGGGATCGTCATGGTGCTGTGGCCGGCGCTGGTGGGGGCTTTCTAAACCTTGCGCTACCCGTCATTGCGAGGAGCGAAGCAACGAAGCAATCCAATCTGCGGCGTGCCTGCTCTGGATTACTTCGCTCGGAGACAGGTATTTACGATTCCCGACCCATGTTGCTGATTAGTAGCGCGCAGACGTCCACCAACAACCCGTTGCGCACTCTCGCGGGTTAGACATTGTCTGCGGTGCTTATTAAGGGAAGAATGGTGCCAAAGCAGGTCCAATCACGAGAAAAAGTCGTCTCATCGGGGAGTCTGTCGCTGCGATTCCGGCAATGGATATTGTTTATGCTTTCTTCGCTTGGCCACGCCATAGTTTGGTATCGCGAGCAGCAGACCCAATCCATTCGCCGCGCCAAGGAAACTTGGCGAGGGCAGTTGGCGTTTCGGCTAGTCATCTTTTTGTTGGCCGCAGCGTTGATTTTGATGATCGTGCGGTCGGCCGTTCGTTTTATGATGCCGGAGCGTGAGCGTCTTTGGGCCGTCGACACCCTCGACGCGACAGTCATAACGGGTTTGGCGTTCGCCATAGTGGCGGCCATCGTCGTCACACTGACGTTGTTATTCCCGCGCTCGACATCTGTCCGGCGGTTCCGGACCGATCTAATTACATGGGCAGGGGCAGCGGTCCTTATTCTCACTTTCTTCGCTGGCTATGCCTCGTTCCGAAATCAAGGTCGCCTAGCCTCGGAGGCGGCGCTTAACGACGCCGGTTACGACCTTTTCAACATTGAAATGTCAAACGAAGGCATCAGATGTCTCTATTTCAATTACGGGTACGACCGTCCACGTGAATGCTTGGAAAATATTGTTATAGATAGCAAATCATGGAGCCTTGCTCTTTTCTATGTGGAGGAGAGTTGGTTCCAGCTGGCAAATGCGCAAGACGAGCGCGAAGAGTGGGGCGCGACATATGCCGAGGAGATTAGATACTGGGCACAGGATGTCAGTCGGGATCCAACAGGTCTGTTCGCTTACTATTTGGTTAGCTCCGAGAATAGTTTGGAAAATGCTCGGGCCACAATGGAAGCCGCAGATGTCTCAATCAACAACCTCTGTCTGCGGTATCGAATTGTGTGGCGAGCCCTTCGACGCCGTGCCGCACAACCATCTCGCGTCTCGAGAGCGGCGAAGGAGTGTGGGCGCCTCCCGCCGATAGATCCTTCGATTATGGGGGCAGCAACGCTCACTATCGCGGACGACTAGCTGTTGCGGCATCCCGCAGCCCATGCCAGCTTAACCGAGGGAAATAGTGACAGTCACTATTTTTGATTATGGTCTGGCCGCCGCGTCAGGTTGCCGCTGCCGCTGCCGCAGCGCGCTCGCCGAAAATAGTGGCTGTCACCATTTTCGGTGGGGCTCACACCGTTGTGTCCCCAATCGCAACCAGAGAGACTCGATTAGCGGGGACAGGTACATACCTGCCCGAGCTACCAAAGGGTAGGAGGACTAAGCCCGACGGGAGACACCCCTAGAGGGGACACACAGTCGGACAAGGTCCATTTTGAACACTATAGAGTGTAGACTGTCAGTCTCCCTCGCCGTCCCATGCCGGCATGGGGAAGACGCACCAGCGCGCCGGCGGACTGCAGAGCACGATTGCCGCGAATGTGCGGCGGCTGCGCGACGCGAAGGGATGGTCGCAAGAGGAACTCGCCGATGTCAGCGGTTACCATCGCACCTATGTGGGCGGCATCGAGCGGGGCGAGGAGAACATCACCATTGCCGTCCTCGAAGCGCTGGCCGGCGCTCTCGACGTGGACGCTCACAGCCTGCTGCTCAAGCAATGATTCAGGCGATCCCGGGCGAGAGGCTGAACGCCGCTCTGAGATAAGCGCGCAGGCGATCGGCGGCGTCGTCGGTGAGATCGATCAGGACAATGCGCTCGTCCTGCGGATGGGTACGGCGGACGAGCAGGCCTCGCGCGGCGAGACGATTCACGGCGCTCAGCGCGGTGGTTTTCGCCAGGCCGGCGGCCGCGCCGAGTTCGCTCAGGCCGAGCGTTCGGCCCTCGAGTCGAGCCGCGAGCGCCTCGAGCAGGATCGACCAGTCGGCCTCGCCGAGCGCGGGATCGAACCATTGTTCGCGCAGGTGCCGGACGGCGATCAGCGCTCGCACCGTGCCTGACGCAATCTCGGGAAACTCGTTCCGCGCCTGTCGCCGCACCGCCTCGATCTCGGTCGCGCGGCGCAACGCAACGGCGGCGCGCACCAACTCCCGCGCCGACTCCTCGATCCGTTCAGCAACGTCCGTCACCGAGCCTCCGGGTTCTTGCAGCACCGGCAACACGATTAGCGCAACTAAGATGACTATAATATTCTTTTTCGATGAATGAAAGCCGGTGGCCGCATTGCCGCGGTCTTTGGAAAATGGTGACTGTCACCGATTTTCGGAGCATTGACGAATCGGAGATAAGCCATGCCTGCAACTGCACAAAACTCTGCGCCAAATGGGGCCGCGGAGCTCAGGTCTCTCGCGTCTCAGGTGGGCATGCTCCCTGCGATGGAACGCCTCCTGGCATATCGCGACGAGCAGAGCCCAGCCAGCAATCCGCGATACTGGGCCGCGGTAAATTTCGATATCCATTCAGCGACGCCGCGCCTCTACCTGTTCGATCGCGTCGCTAATGATCGAACCGATTATCTGTGCGCGCACGGAAAAGGCTCGGATCCCAGCCACACCGGGTTCGCCAGGAGGTTTTCGAATGTAGACGGGTCATTGTGCACATGCCTGGGAATTTTCCGGACCGGGGAGACTTACCACGGTGGGAACGGTTATTCGCTTTACTTGCATGGGGAGTCCCCAACGAACTTCAATGCGTTTCGGCGCCACATTGTGATGCATCCGGCGAGATACGTGACTCCTGAATGGGTCAATCGGCATGGCAAGATCGGGCGAAGCGAGGGCTGTCCTGCCGTGGACCCGGAGCATTCCAGGCAAATCATCGACGCGCTCCGCGGCGGATCCTTCCTGATCCATTGGAGCTCGCAACTGTAGGAACCGAATTGACTGGTCCTCATAGACAGGAGTGGCGGAGCGCGCTGGACTCGAACCAGACACCGCATGGGTGCGAGCCGCTTAGCAGGCGGACCCGGACACCTGTCCGGTTCACGCTCCACTCGCGGAGGATGGGCGCCCGATCCGGGCGATTCGAATGGATGAAAGCGCCGCCCTCCGTTCGGGCAGCACAGGGCCGCCCCGTCAGTTCGAGGTGCTACTCGGGAACGAGGCGTGCGGCTGGTTCATGCGGGACGCGCTAGCCGAGCCCTTATTGCCCGTCAATGAACGTCCGCTTCCCACCCATTGAGGGCCACCCGGTGACAGGTACATACCTTTCACCAACGCTGGGTCCTTCGAGACGGGTCTTCGACTTCGCTCAGTCCCTCCTCAGGATGAGCGGGTAGGGATGAGGGCAGCTGGGGACACACAGCTGTGAAAAAGAGGTGGGACGGGTACGTACCTGTCCCACCTGCTTCGAGTCCGTTGTGTCCGTTTGCGATGACCACTAGCCTGGCCGAAAGAGCGCATAGAGGCAAGGATGGCGGACCCGGTCCAGCTTCATGGCTATAGATACAGCGTCTACAACCGGATCGCCCGGCTGGTCCTGCTGTCGAAGGAGGTCGAGCACGAGACGATCGAGGTCGATCCGTTCGCCGAGCTCTCCGAAGCCTATCTGAGGCTTCATCCGTTCGGCCGGGTTCCCGTGCTGACCCATGGCGCGTTCACGCTTTTCGAAACGAGCGCGATCACGCGCTATGTCGATCGGGCATTCGAGGGCCGGCCGTTGCAGCCCGAGGGCGCCGCCGCTTTGGCCAGGATGGATCAGGTCATCGCGGTCATCGACGCCTACGCTTATTGGCCGATGGTCAGGCAAGTGGCTTCCCATGGCTTTTTCCGCCCGTTCCTCGGAGAGCGGTCGAGCCGCGAGGAGGTCGACGCAGGCCTGGAAGCGTCGCGGAAAGTCCTGTCGTTCCTGGACGGAGTCGCGGGAGAGGGCGAAGTCCTGACCGGGCGCGACATCACCCTTGCCGACTGCCATCTCGCGCCGATGATGGATTACTTCGTTCGAGCCGAGGAGGGAAAGGCGGCCCTTTCGCCTCATCGCGCCTTGCAGAGATGGTGGGATCGGGTGTCCGTCCTGGACGTCCTGAAGGCAACCGACCCGTTTGCAGCCCCGTGAGGTCCTTCGAGACGCCGTTTCGACAAGCTCAACGGCTCCTCAGGATGAGCGGGTGGGCGTGATGAGCGGGTCGGAATGATGAAGGGGGCAGCTGAGGACACACAGGGGTGCGGCCCAAAAGAAAACCGGCGCCCGCGAATGCTCGCGGACGCCGGTTCTTCGCCCCACTCTTAGCGCGTTCAGGCGACCTTGGCGGCCTCCAGGTCCTCGGGCTCGCGAAGCACGTAGCCGCGGCCCCAGACGGTCTCGATATAATTGTCGCCGCCGCAGGCCAGGCTCAATTTCTTCCTGAGCTTGCAGATGAAGACGTCGATGATCTTTAGCTCGGGCTCGTCCATGCCGCCGTAGAGGTGGTTGAGGAACATCTCCTTGGTCAGGGTCGTGCCCTTGCGAAGCGAGAGCAGCTCGAGCATCGCATATTCCTTGCCGGTCAGGTGGACCCGGCTGCCGTCGACCTCGACCGTCTTCGCGTCCAGGTTCACGGCGAGCTTGCCGGTCTTGATGACCGATTGGCTGTGGCCCTTGGAGCGGCGGACGATGGCGTGGATCCGCGCGACCAATTCGTCGCGGTGGAACGGCTTGGTGACGTAGTCGTCGGCGCCGAAGCCGAGCGCGCGGACCTTCGAGTCCATCTCGGCGACGCCGGAGAGGATCAGGACCGGGGTGCCGACCTTGGCGGTGCGGAGCTTCTTCAGCACGTCGTAGCCGTGCATGTCCGGCAGGTTCAGGTCGAGGCAGATGATGTCGTAATCGTAGAGCTTGCCCAGATCCAAGCCTTCCTCGCCCAGATCGGTCGTGTAGACGTTGAAGCCCTCGGTGGTGAGCATCAGCTCGATGGCCTTGGCCGTCGTCGGCTCGTCTTCGATCAGCAGCACTCGCATGAAAAATGCCCTCCTGTCGCGGCGGTCCGGGAGCCGGGACATCCCGCGACGTCATTAACCATTAGGGATGTGAAGGCAAAAGGTTAATTTGGTATTAATAGCGTGGAATCCGAGGATTAGCCCGCATCGTTGCACCGGCGCCACGGACGTGGCAGTGCCGCATCCAATGAACTTCTGGGAAAACAAGGTTCTATTCATCGACGGCGAGGCGATCGTGATCGACAAGCCGGCCGGCCTTGCCGTGCATCCGGGGTCGCGGACGCCCGAGAGCCTGGAAGACTATCTTCACCATCTTCGTTTCGGATTCAAGCGGCTGCCGCTGCCGGTCCACCGGCTCGACCGCGACACGTCGGGCTGCCTTTTGCTCGCCCGCAACCCCAAGGCGCACAAGGCCTTCCAGCGCGCGTTCGAGGAGAAGAAGGTCGCCAAGACCTATGTCGCGGTGCTCGACGGCGTGCCCGGGGCGGAAGCGGGGACCGTCGAGATGGCCCTCGCCAAGACCTCCACCGCGGAGGAGGGCTGGTGGATGGTCCCCGATCCCGCAGGCCGGCCCGCCATCACGCACTGGCGGGTCGCCTGCGTGCGCGACGGGCGCGCGGTGGTGGTGTTCACTCCCGAGACCGGGCGCACCCACCAGATCCGAGTCCACGCCTCCGAAGGGATCGGCATCCCGATCTCGGGCGATCCGGTCTACGGCCTCGGCAAGGGGCCGATGCTGCTCCACGCACTGTCTCTGCGCGTCGAGCGCGGGGACAAACCGCCGATTGAGGCGACCGCGCCCCTGCCGCCCACTTTCGTCAATGCCGGGCTCGGCGATGTCCTTTGAGATTCCGGATGAGGCGCTCGATGAACGTTTTTTGGCCGCTTCCGGGCCGGGCGGGCAGAACGTCAACAAGGTGGCCACCGCCTGCCAGCTCAGGTGCGACGTCTTCAAGCTGGGCCTGGCGCCGGATGTCTATCAGCGGCTCAAGTCGCTGGCTGGAAGCCGGATGAACGCGGCCGGCGAGATCGTCATCACCGCGCGCTCCTACCGCACCCAGGACGCCAATCGCGAGGATGCGCGGGGCAGGCTGGCGGAACTGATCGCCAAGGCCCATGTGAAGCCGGCGAAACGGATCAAGACCAAGGCGAGCCGCGCCGCCAAGGCGAAACGGGTCGACGCCAAGAAGCAGCGCGGCACGGTCAAGCAGGGGCGGGGGAAGGTGACTCTGAACTAGAAAAACAGGGACTGTCCCTGTTTTCGAGGAGCGGGAATGTACGACTTCAGGATCGACGCCGCGGACAAGGCGACGCTCTATCGCGAGCTGATCGAGGCCGCCGACGCGCTTACGGCGGGCGAGCCGGACCCGATCGCCAACATGGCCAATGTCGCGGCCTTGCTCTGGGAAGCGCTGCCGGACCTGAATTGGGCCGGTTTCTATCGCAATGTCGGCGGCGAGCTGGTGCTCGGGCCGTTCCAGGGCCGCCCGGCCTGCATCCGAATCCCGTTCGGCAAGGGCGTGTGCGGCGCGGCGGCGGCGACGCTGGCGCCGCGGCGCGTCGACGACGTCCACGCTTTCCCCGGCCACATCGCCTGCGACTCGGCCTCGCGTTCCGAATTGGTCGTGCCGATCCTTGTCGATGGCCGCCTGATCGCCGTGCTCGATCTCGACAGCCCGTTCCCAGCGCGCTTCGATGCGCAGGACGAAGCGGGCTGTGTCGAATTGGCACAGCGTCTGGCGACGCGGCTCGCCGGCATGGCAAAGGCTCCCGCCGAAGGGTAAAAGACCCGGTCACCCGGCCCTGCGCTGCTCGCGCAGGGTGCGGAATTGCGAACAGGGGATCCCGGTATGCGCAAGTTGAGCCTCTCCATCCTCGCGGCGAGCGTCGTGCTCGTTGCCGCCCCCGCCTTCGCCCAGGGCCACCGCCCCGGTCCGCGCCCGCCCGCCGGCCATAGCTGGCGCGGCGGCATGCCCGGCATGCAGGGGCACCACCGCCCCAATGTGGTGGTCCGCCACGGCGGCCCGCGCTTCCATGGGCGCACGGGTTTCCGCGGCGGCCACCGCTTCGTGCATCCGGGGCGCAACTTCCGGCACCACCGGCTGCAGCGCGGCTTCGTCATCCACCCCTTCTGGTTCGGGCCGCAATTCCACGTCAACAACTGGCAGATGTACGGCTTCGCCGATCCGGGGCACGAACGGCGCTGGGTCCGCTATTATGACGACGCCTATCTGATCGGCCGCGACGGCCGAGTCCACGACGAGCGTTACGGCATGGACTGGGACCGCTATGGCGAGGAGTGGGAGGTCGAGGACGGCATCCCGGCCTATCGCGGCAGCCGTGACTGGCATCCCGACGAAGACGATTATGCCTGGGCCGAGCGCCATGATTCCGAGGGGCCGGGCAACGGCTATGCCGACGGCTGGGACTATAGCCAGTACGGCCATGTCTCTCATGGGGCGCCGATGCCAGGCCACGGCCACGGTTACGGCTATTACGGCTACGGCTATGCCTATCCGATCGTCATCGAAACGACGGTGACGACCGGCGCGACGACCTATTCGGAAGAGGTGGTCGAGGAATATGTCGAGGTGCGCCGCCCGCGCCGCCGCGCCGTCCGCCGGCCGCGCCCGCAATGCGCCTGCCCGGCGCCGCGGCCCGCCGCCGCGCGCCCGGCACCGCGGCCCGCGCCGCGCCGCCGCCCGCCGCCCGCCGGCGAGCGCGGCTGAGTTTCCTTGCCTTCCCCGAGAGGGGTTGGTTTCCTGGGCGGGCGCCGCGAGGCCCCCGCTTTTTCTTTTTGGGAGCGTCTAGCTCAGCCGGGCGAGCGTCTCGTCGCTGAGGCCGGCGGGCACGATGATCAGCGGGCAGGGCAGCGCCGCCGCAGCGGCGCCCGCGAAATGGGTGATGAGCGGGCCGGGCCCGCCTTCGGCCGAGGCGCCCAATACGAGCGCCGAGATGTCGTGGCGCTCCTTCAAAAGCTCGCCCACCGCCTTGACCGGATCGCCCTGCTTGACCGTGATCGAGGGCTTGATGCCGGCCTCCTCCGCGATCTCGCCCGATGCCTGCACGAGCATTGCCTCGGCGCGCAGCCGCGCCTCTTCCTCGATCGCCGCCTGGACCGCCCCCCATTGCGAGAATTCGGCCTGCGGGATCAGCGCGAGGATCTCGACGCCGCCCCCGGCCCGCGCCGCGCGCCGCGCCGCGAAGCGGAGCGCGGTGAGCGCCTCCTCGGTCTCGTCCATCACGACCAGATAGGATCGCATTCGTCCTCCTGTCCGCTGCGGGTGGTGCGACAGATCGGGGTTTCGCGCAAGCACGCCCTTGACCAGTGCCATGGCTTTGCTGTTTGGACGGCTTGCGGCCGTTCGCGAAAGGAAAGCGCGCTTCCATGCCGATCGAACTCAAGATGCCGGCTTTGTCCCCGACCATGGAGGAAGGGACGCTCGCCAAATGGCTGGTCAAGGAGGGCGACAAAGTCGCCTCGGGCGACATCCTCGCCGAGATCGAGACCGACAAGGCGACGATGGAGTTCGAAGCGGTCGACGAGGGGACGATCGCCAAAATATTGGTCCCCGAGGGCACCGACGAAGTGAAGGTCGGGACGGTGATCGCCCTGATCGCCGGCGAGGGCGAGGAAGTGTCGGCCGCGGCGCCCGCACCCAAGGCCGATGCACCGCCGCCCCCGCCGAAGGCGGAAGTGCCCAGGGCCGACTCGCCGCCGCCCCCCGCTTCGCCTACCCCGAAGGCCGACGGCGACCGCGTCAAGGCGAGCCCGCTCGCCCGCCGCCTTGCCGGGCAGCAGGGGATCGAGCTTGCCGGCCTGACCGGCTCCGGCCCCGGCGGCCGGATCGTCAAGGCCGACGTCGACGGCGCGGCCGGAAAGACGCCCGCAAAGGCTCCCGCGGCCGCGCCGAGCGCCGCCGTGCCCGCCCAGGTCGATACCGACATCCCGCATGAGGAGATCAAGCTCTCCAACATGCGCAAGACGATCGCGCGCCGCCTCACCGAGGCGAAGCAGACGATCCCGCATATCTATCTCACCGTCGATATCCGGCTCGACGCGCTCCTGAAGCTGCGCGGCGAATTGAACAAGGGCCTGGAGAGCCGCGGCGTGAAGCTCAGCGTCAACGACCTGCTGATCAAGGCGCTCGCCGTCGCGCTGATCGAGGTGCCCGAATGCAACGTCTCGATCTCGGGCGACCATTTGCTCACATATCGCCGCGCCGACATCTCGGTCGCGGTGTCGATCCCGGGAGGCCTGATCACTCCGATCATCGCCTCGGCGGATACGAAGAGCCTGTCGGCCATCTCGAAGGAGATGAGCGAGCTCGCCGGCCGCGCCAAGGAGGGCAAGCTGCAGCCGCACGAATATCAAGGGGGGACGGCGAGCATTTCGAACATGGGGATGTACGGGATCAAGCAGTTCGACGCGGTGATCAACCCGCCGCAGGGGATGATCATGGCGATCGGCGCGGGCGAGAAACGTCCCTATGTGATCGACGACTCCCTGCAGATCGCGACCGTGATGAACGCCACCGGCAGCTTCGACCACCGCGCCATCGACGGCGCCGACGGCGCCCGCCTGATGCAGGCGTTCAAGCGGCTGGTCGAGCGCCCGCTGGGCATGCTGGCCTGAGATGGCGCTGGTCAAGGCCGTCGCCGCCGGAGCGGTCGCCGCCCTCGCCATCCCCTGGGTGATGCGGGGCGGCACCAGCCAGCTCGTCCAGTGGCTCCATTACGGGCTGGTCGAGGTCCGCCTCGACGGCATGCATTTCGCCTGGTCCTGGACGATCTTCTGCGTCGTCACCCTGTTCGCCTGGGCGATGCTGGCCTGGGCGGACCGATGAAGGCTGCATTGCTCGCTGCCTGTCTCGCGGGCGCCGTCGCCGCGGCCGCGATCGCCGCTACCCCGGACCGGCCGGTGCGCATGGGCACGGCGGCAGCCGATCTCGACGCCTGTTTGAGCCAGGGCGAGGTCACCGGCCTCAACGCCCGGGGCGACAATTACCTCACCGTCCGCGCCGGCCCCGGCCGCGACGCGCGCGACATCGGCCGGCTCGGCCCCGGCCATATCGTCAACGTCTGCGAGGAGCGGAACGGCTGGCTCGGCATCGTCTTCGGCCCGGCCGGGAGCCTCGGCGAGGATTGCGGCGTCGGCTCCCCGGTGCCGCGGCCGCGGGCCTATGACGGGCCGTGCCATTCGGGCTGGGTGGCGGCGCGCTACATCCGCGTCGTCGCGGGATGAGGGGCGGGCGCCGGGGTAAAGCGGCGCCCGCCGGAACGGCTCCGGCAGCCGATGATTGGAGTCTCCATGGCTGACACTTACGATCTCATCGTCCTGGGCTCCGGGCCGGGCGGCTATGTCGCTGCGATCCGGGCATCGCAGCTGGGCATGAAGGTGGCGATCGTCGAGCGCGAGAAGCTCGGCGGCATCTGCCTCAACTGGGGGTGCATCCCGACCAAGGCGCTGCTCAGGACCTCGGAAATCTACCATTATATGACCCACGCATCGGCCTATGGGCTGATCGCGGAGAAGCCCGGCTTCGACCTCGCCGCGATCGTCGACCGCTCGCGCAAGGTCGCCGGCCAGCTCAATGCCGGCGTCAAGGGGCTGATGAAGAAGAACAAGGTGACGGTCGTCGAGGGCGACGGCGTCATCACGGGGAAGGGCAAGCTGACGGTCACGAAGGAGGGCCAGAAGACCGAGCTCCAGGCCAAGCACATCATCGTCGCCACCGGCGCCCGCGCCCGCGACCTGCCCTTCGCCAAGGCGGACGGGGAGCGGATCTGGACCTACCGCCACGCCATGGTGCCGAAGGAGATGCCGGCCAAATTGCTGGTCGTCGGCTCGGGCGCGATCGGGGTCGAGTTCGCCAGCTTCTATTCGGACATGGGCGCCGAGGTGACGATCGTGGAGATGCTGGACCGGATCCTTCCCGTGGAGGACGAGGAGGTCTCGGCCTTCGTCCACAAGGCGCTCGTCAAGCAGGGGATGAAGATCCATGTCGGCTCGGGCGTCGACAAATTGGAGGTCAGCAAGAGCGGCGTGAAGGCGACGATCAAAGGCGCCGGCGTCGAGGACTTTTCTCACGCCATCGTCGCGATCGGCATCGTCCCCAACAGCGAGGGGATCGGGCTCGAGGCATTGGGCGTGAAGACCGACCGGGGGCATGTCGTCACCGACGGTTTTGCCCGCACCAATGTCGAGGGGATCTACGCGATCGGCGACGTCACCGGGCCGCCCTGGCTGGCGCACAAGGCGAGCCACGAGGGGGTGGTCTGCGTCGAGGCGATTGCGGGGCTGAAGCCGCATGCCTTCGAGACCTGGAACATCCCGGGCTGCACCTATTCGCGGCCGCAGGTGGCGAGCGTCGGGCTGACCGAGGCGGCGGCCAAGGCGGCGGGCCGAAAGGTCAGGGTCGGCAAATTCCCGTTCATCGGCAACGGCAAGGCGATCGCATTGGGCGAGGCCGAGGGGTTCGTGAAGACGGTGTTCGACGAAGCGACGGGGGAGCTGCTGGGCGCGCATATGGTGGGGGCGGAGGTCACCGAGCTGATCCAGGGCTATGCGGTGGCGCGCCAGCTCGAGACGACCGAGGCCGAGCTGATGGAGACCGTGTTCCCGCATCCGACCTTGAGCGAGATGATGCATGAGAGTGTGCTGGATGCTTATGGAAGGGCGCTGCATTATTGAGCGCCTGAGCGGGCACCGGCGGCGCTTGGGTTCGCGCGGAGACGAGGAGGGGCCATGCGGCTCGGCCTCGGCAGCTGTCCGGCGGAGGCGGCGGAATGGGAACGGCGGGGACAAACGCTCGGCGGGACAGTCGACACACGGCGAAGCCGGCGACAATTAGCGCCTTCTCTGTTGCCGAGGGTCCATAGATTGGTAGGCCTCGTTGAACTCCTGCATTCGCACCTTCATCCGCTCCCGCGTATCGGGTGAGAAATTGGAGTAGAGATCAGGGTGGTAGATCTTGGAAAGCGCTCGGACCGCGGCCTTAGCGTTAGTCGGCACCTCGCCCGGTTTAACAGCAAGCAACTCCTCAATTCTAGCATCGATACGATATTTGTGAATGTCTTCGTTAGAGATGACCCGATCAATGGCAGGGATTGGCGCGGAATGGCCGGGTGGTTGCACCCGCACTCGAAACCGATGACCTAACGAAAATGTGGTGGCTACAAGCTCTCCACTGACGGTGCGCCACATGAGTCTCCGATCAGGGGCATAGTAGCGCAGGTCGTTGTCACCCACGTGGCACGCAATGAACAGGCGGGCGAGGTAGTCGTCCAAGGCGGTCGATTCGGCCCTTTGCAAAGCGCCCCTTGCGCGCAGGGCCTCGTCAATCGTGATCGCGCGAATTTCGTGCGGCTCGTACGCCAAGACAACGGCTGCCTCGCGCCAAGTGGATAGCTTAGCGCATTGCTCAACAAGATCATTGCCTCCCGCGGTCCCCATTTTCGACTGGAACAGAAGCGATTTCGTTTCGACGTAACCTTTCCGCTCAAGAGACAATTCGAAGATGCCATCTGCGCCAAGGCGCTTTTCCGTCGCGCCAGAACCCCGGCCACGGAACTTCCGGTACTGCAAGGACCAAGTCCATGTGCCGGAGAGTTCCGGGTCATCCGCGAACACTTTCCGGCGTCGTGTCGTCAGCCTTGCCCCGAGATGGCCGGTGAGCGCGTCTTCATCTTCCTCTGCCGAGTCAAACTCGATCAGTGTGTCGGCTACCCCTTGTCGAATTCGATTCGCGATATCTACCTGTACTGCATCCGGAATGTAGAGTCGGTGACGCATCGAAACCTCCTTGCGACCAGTTGGCGGGGAGTTCCATAAACTGGCCCGAGTCCCAGAGGTAGACGACTAGCCATTTGCTGACGTCACTCCCTCGATTTTGTCGTGCTTAGTCGCCGCGCTTCCCACGGCTCCGGCATGGGGACACGTGCTGGTACGTGTCCCCATTGTGGCCGGGGTGTACCTACTCAAGGCCGCAGGTGGCGTGGGTCGGACTTGAGGGGACACAAAGGTGTGTGTCCCCGATTTTGAAGAATCGGTGGCGGGAATTGCGGTTTTGGTGTAATCGGGCGCGATGCCGCGCGCCGCCCGCCTGGTCCTGCCCGGAATGCCGCACCACGTCACCCAGCGCGGCAACCGGCGCCAGCCGACCTTCTTCTCGGACGCGGACTATGCGCTCTATCTGGGGCTGCTTCGCCACTGGTGCGGCGAGGCCGGGACCGCGGTCTGGGCCTGGTGCCTGATGCCGAACCACGTCCACCTGGTGCTGGTGCCGGCGCGGGAGGACGGGCTCAGCGCGGCGCTGGGCCCGGCGCACCGCCGCTACACGTGGGAGATCAACCAGCGCGAGGGCTGGCGGGGCTTCCTCTGGCAGGGCCGCTTCGCCTCATTTCCGATGGAGGAGGGCCATCTCCACGCCTGCCTGAGCTATGTCGAGCTCAATCCGGTGCGGGCCGGCCTGGTCGCTCGGCCGGAGGAGTGGCGCTGGTCGAGCGCAAGGGCGCATCTCGGGCTCGCCGCCGACGCCCTGACCGACCTCGCCCCGGCGCGCGATCGGATCGGCGACTGGCGCGCCTTCCTCGATGCCGGTCTGGCAAACGAGGCGCGCGACGCCATCCGCGCCGCCGAGCGCAGCGGACGGCTGCGGCTGAAGCTGGCGCAGGGCGGCGCCGAGTGACGGAACGGGAGACGGAAAGGGGACATGTACGAGTACATGTCCCCGATCTGTCAGGCGAAGACGTAACCGGCGTCGGCCGAGTTCGCGTAATCCGTCCTGATGGTATAGCCGAGGTCGGCGAACGAAGCCGCGCTCATCGCGGTGAAATAGTTCTCGCCCGCGTTGATGTAGCCCGTCAGCAATTCGTTGTGGAAGGTTTCTTCGTCCCAGTGCGATCCCGCGGTCCCCGCACCGCCATCCTGCTCCACGGGAATGCCGGACCCCGTTCCGCCCATGTCGAGAAATTCCGCAAGAGCGTTCGCTCCGGTGTAGAGACCGTTCGTCACAAGCCCCAGCCGGTCCCAGATCGAGCCGAAGCCGAGGCTGTGCGCCATCTCGTGCAGCACGACGTCGGCGAAGACCTCAGGCCCCATCGCATTCACGTCGACGATGTCGAACTTCATGACGGCCGTGGCCGGAAGCGAACCGGCGGTGCGGACCGCGGTCGGCCCCGCCTGCCCGAGCACGCCGTTCAGCCCGTCGATCGCGCCGAGCTCGGCGGTGATCAGGATGTCGTCGACCGTCTTGGGCCCGCCTTTCCCGCCGTAGACGGTGACGTTCGGGAGCTCGCCGATGATCAGCCCGGTCAGCCGGTCGGCCGCGCTGACGAAGATATTGTACAGGTCCTGAGTCCAGCTGCCCTTGAACTCGATGGTGATGTTGTAGCCGGCCGAGGCCGTGGCCGGGCCGCTGGTGTATGGCGAGAAGCTGGTGCCGCCGCCGCCACCGCCGCCGCCGCCACCGCCGGGGCCGCCCTTGGCGGCCGCGACCTCCGAAGCGTCGATGCGGTGCGTCAGGTCGACGCCGATCAGCTCGCGGGTCGTGAGCGGCAGCACGGGCTTCAGGTCGAGCCCGCGCGGATGGCCGAGGCCGAAGCCCGAATTGCCGTTGTTGCTGTCGTATCCGCTGAAGTCGAAATCGTCTGGGATGAAGTTGAACCGTCCTTTACGCATGAATATAGCTCCCCATGGAACAACCGGCTACGTGGCCGATCGCAGTTGTTGGCAGGCGCAGCTTAGCCGAGCGGGAGGGCTTGGCAACCCCTTGTTTTAGCAATATTTTTTCGGCATAAGCTACCGTGGGATTACGGTAACGAGCGCTAATTTCCGGGTGCAGTCCCAAGTGATTGTCCCCTTTTCGGGAGCGGGGGCGATGCCTATGAGCGGGCGCTGCAGGTTTGAGGACGCACGCGTGACGCCGCTCGATCTCCATTACAGCCGGGGGAAACTGATCCGGCTCGCCTTGCTCTCGCTCGCCGGGACGGCGGTGTCGCTGTGGCTCGCGACCGGCGGCATCGCGGCGGGCGCGGAAGGGCGCGGGCCGGGCGCTCGGATCGGCCGCCTGCTGGGGCCGGACGGGGTGCAGGCGCTCGGATGGGTGCTTGCCGCGGTGACGGCCGCGCTGGCGCTGCTCTACCTGCGCCGCGCCTTCGCCGATCCGATCGCGGCGCGGGCCGATGCGGAGGGCGTGACGATCAACACCCTGTTCGGCAGCCACCTTTATGCCGCCGACGACCTCGACGGGCTCGAGCTCCGGCACTCGGCCGGCCAGCCCATCCTCCAGGTCATCCCCGCGGCCGGGCGCGGCAAGATGCGGGGGCTGGCGGTGAACGGGCTCGTCGAGGGCGAGGAAGAGGTCGAAGCCTGGATCGGGGCCGTCAATGCGGCCTTTGAGGGGAGGGGAGGCGCCTCGCCCCCTGCCGAGATTCGGATAAGCGGCACGACGGGGTGGACGTGCCTGGGGGAAGGCGAAGCGCACGCGGTCGAGCGCGAGTGGCTGGAGACTCTGACGGAGGGCGGCAGCACGACCCGCACGGTCGAGCGGTGCCGCCGCTGCTCCTGCCTTTACCTGCATGTCCACTACGAGATTTCCGATTGGGGGCCGTCGGGGGACTATTCCGACGAAACCTATAGCTGGGTCCCGCTCGCGCCCGACGAGCTCGACGCGGCGCGGGCCGACTTCAACTACGCGCCCCGCGCGGCAACCTGCTACCGTTACGATACGGGCTGGAAGGCGGGGTGAGCAGGGACGGTAATTTTTCAGGACGTGCGGGGCTGTCGAATGGGGGTCGTTGCGGGTAATTGTCCCCGAGCATGAGCAACGACGGCAATCCTTCCCGCCACCGTATCGTCATCGTCGGGGCGGGCTTCGGCGGGCTCGAGGCGGTCAAACGGCTGAAGGGCGCGGCGGCCGACATCATTCTCGTCGACCAGCGCAACCACCATCTCTTCCAGCCGCTCCTCTACCAGGTGGCGACCGCCTCGCTCACGCCCGCCGAGATCGCCTGGCCGATCCGCGCCATCGTCCGTCACCGGCGCGAGGTCACGACCTTGCTGGCGCTGGTGACGGGCGTCGATCCCGCCCTTCGGCAGGTCCGGCTGAGCGACGGCGGCGTCATTGCCTACGACACTTTGATCCTCGCCACCGGCGCTCGCCACGCCTATTTCGGCCATGACGAATGGGAGAAGTTCGCGCCCGGCCTCAAGACGATCGAGGACGCCACCCGAATCCGCAGCCATATCCTCACCGCCTTCGAGGCGGCCGAGCGGGAAAGCGACCCGCGCCGCCGGGCCGCCTTGCTGACCTTCGTCATCATCGGCGCCGGGCCGACCGGGGTCGAGCTCGCCGGCACCATCGCCGACCTCGCCCGCGACACTCTGCCGGCGGATTTCCGGGCGATCGACACCCGAATGACCAATGTCCTGCTGGTCGAGGCCGGGCCGCGCGTGCTGCCCGGCTATTCCGATACGCTCTCGGACTATGCGCTCGGCGCGCTCCGCAAGCTCGGCGTCGAAGTCGCGCTCGACCAGGCGGTAACCGACGTCACCGAAGGCTGCGTCACCTTCGGCGGCCGCAGCATCCGCGCCGAGACGATCATCTGGGCCGCGGGCGTCCGAGCTTCGCCGGCCGCCTTATGGCTGGGCGCCGCCGCCGACGGGGCGGGCCGAATCGCCGTCGCACCCGACCTCAGCGTCCCCGGCCATCCGGACATTTTCGCGATCGGCGATACCGTGACCATCGCCGGGCCCGACGGCAAGGCGGTGCCGGGCATCGCGCCCGCCGCCAAGCAGGGCGGCCGCTATGTCGCGCGAGTCATCCGCGCCCGGCTCGCCGGCCGACCCGCACCCGCCCCGTTCCTTTACCATCATGACGGCAGCCTGGCGCAGATCGGCAAAAGCAAGGCGGTGATCGATTTCGGCCGGATCAGGCTGCGCGGCGCGATCGCATGGTGGCTGTGGGGGATCGCCCACATCTACTTCCTGGTCGGAGTCCGCTCGCGGCTCAGCGTCGCCCTGAACTGGCTCTGGATCCACGCGCGCAACCAGCGCAGCGCGAGATTGATCACCCGGGATTCGGAAACCGCGATCGATTGAGGGGACGCTGGAATCCCACTTCCTTTGCTGCATAAGGTGAAGGGAGATTCCAGCGTTCGCTGGAATGACGAAGAAGGGCTATTCATGCGCAAATTTCTTCTCGCTCTGGCGCTGACCTTCGCGCCCGCCGCGGCAGCCGCGGAATCCGTCGTCGTCACCGCGGGGCGGATGATCGACGTGCTCGCCGGCCGGGTGGTCGAGGAGCCGGTGGTGGTGATCACCGACGGGCGGATCGTCGCGGTGGTCGGGCGCGGCGGGGCGCGGCCGCTCGTCCCGGCCGGCGCGCGGCGGATCGACCTGCCCGGCATGACGATCCTGCCCGGCCTGATCGATATGCACGTCCACCTCGATTCCTCACCTTATTACGGCCCCTATCAGGCGCTGCAGTTCACCGATCTGTTCCAGACCGTGATGGGCCCGGGCCATGCCCGCGACACGCTCGAGGCGGGCTTCACCACGGTGCGCAACGTCGGCTCGTCCGATTATGCCGACGTCGCCTACATGCAGGCGATCGACGAAGGCCGGCTCATCGGCCCGCGCATCGTGCCGGCCGCCTACGCGCTCGGCGCGACCGGCGGCCATTGCGACGAGACCTTCCTGCCGCCGTCCTACAACGCCACCAATCCCGGCGTCGGCGACGGCCCGCAAGCCCTTCGCGACCGAGTCCGCGCGCAGCGCCGCTACGGCGCCCAGGTGATCAAGGTCTGCGCCACCGGCGGCGTCTTCTCGCGCAACACCGAGCCGGGGCAGCAGCAGCTCTCCGAGGAGGAGCTGCGCGCCATCGCCGACGAAGCCCATCAATGGGGGCTCAGGGTCGCCGCCCACGCCCATGGCGCGACCGGAATCCGCGCCGCGATCCGCGCCGGCATCGACACGATCGAGCATGCCTCGCTGATCGACGCGGAGGGGATCAGGCTGGCGCGCGAGCGCGGCACCTGGCTGGTCATGGACATCTTCAACACCGACTACACCCAGGCCGAAGGCGCGCGGAACGGCATCCTCGAGGACAATTTGCGCAAGGACCGCGAGATCGCGCAGATCCAGCGCGACAATTTCCGCGCCGCCCATCGCGCCGGCGTCCCCATGGCGTTCGGGTCGGATGCGGGCGTGATGCCGCACGGCACCCAGGGCGGCCAGTTCCGCTACATGGTGGAATATGGGATGACGCCGATGCAGGCGATCCAGTCCGCCACCCGCAACGCCGCCGTAGCGCTGGGGCGGGAGAATGACGTCGGCGCGATCGCGCCAGGCCGCTGGGGCGACATCGTCGCCGTCGCCGGAGACCCGCTCACCAATGTCCGCGAGCTCGAAAGCGTCGACGTGGTGATCAAGGCCGGCGCGGTCGTCGCCGACCGGCGGTGACTGTCCCCCGGCTTTGTGCTAGGCGCCGGCCATGGAGGGGGACGAGACGAAACCGGCCATTGCGGGTCCGATGCTGCTCTGCCTCGGCGGGGCGCTGATCGTCATTTCCGCCGGCTTCCTGACCTTCGCGTTCAACGAATGGCTCCGCGTCGGGGTCTGGCCCGCTTATCCGTTGAGCCGGATGCTGGCGGAGCTGCACATAACCTATCCGCAGCTCGGCTGGGCCGGGGCGCAGAGCGCGCTCGACTGGGTGCTGTCGATCGGCGCCTGCACGATCCTGTTCTGGACCGGCGCCGTCGTGGCGCTGCTGGGCGGGTTGATGGTGACGAAGCACGAAAAGAGGCAAAGGCTGAACCGGATCTCCGCCTAGACCGGAAAAGTACGTGTCCCCATTCAGGGGCGGGCGCCTTGCTCGGCATATTCGGCGATCAGCGGCTCGAAATCGGGCAAATCGGGGACGGTTTCGAACCTGTGCCGGGCCGGAGTCGCGGCCCAGGGCAATCTCTCGCTGGTCCAGGTCTCGACATAAGGCTCGAACCAGCCGTGGGCGTCGAGCGTCGAGGGGCGGACGTTGACGAACCAGTCCAGGCCGGGCGGGCGGGTAAACAGCCAGGTCATGCAGGCGGGGCAGAAATGATGCATGTCCTTGTTGAGGCCGCCCAGGACCGGCTCGCCCGCCGCGACCTCGAACCCGTCCGCAGGGATTGCCAGCGACAGCGAGAAGGCGCTCGCGCTCATCGACCGGCAGCCGGTGCAGTGGCAGGCCATGGCGAGCAGCGGCGGCGCGGTCACCCGAATCCGGACCGCGCCGCAGCGGCAGCCGCCGTCCCAGGGGAGCCGCCAGCCGGCAAAAGCGGCGGAATCGATTTCAGACATTTGCGTTTCCCGTTGAACCCGGCGCGTTTCTGGCGGTTATCGGGGGCGATGGGCAAGGGCGATCGTGACGAAATCCATTCCAAGTTCGTCCAATCGGTGAACATGGCGCCGGATGAGATCGAGGACTGGCTGGAGACCGAGGAGAGCCTCGCAGTCGGGCAGAAGAAGCACGGCGGCGAGAGTGTCGGCCATGCTTCGGGGCGCCGGATCGTCGCGATTCTGCGCAGCAAGCGAAGCGAGCTCCGCGATGAGGATTATCTGCACATGAGCAAGGTCACGGGCTATGTCGCTCGTCATTGCGCCCAGCGCCCGGAGAATGTCGTGACCTCGCGCTGGCGCTATAGTCTGATGAACTGGGGCCACGACCCGCTGAAGGAACGAGACTCATGAAGGGCTATGCCGACAATATCGAGAAGGCGACGATCGCCAACCAGGATTTCCGCCGCGTCCTCTACACAGGGAAGAACCTGCAGCTGGTGCTGATGACGCTGCCGCCCGGCTGCGACATCGGCGAGGAGGTGCACGAGGACCGCGACCAGTTCTTCCGAATCGAGGAAGGCGAGGGCGTGATCCGGATCGACGGCGTGGACAACAAGGTCGCCGACGATTTCGCGGTGATCGTCCCCGCCGGCGCGCGCCATAACGTCATCAACACGGGCAACGAGCCGCTCCGGCTCTACACGATCTACGGCCCGCCCGAGCATCGCGACGGCGTCGTCCACAAAACCAAGGAGGATGCGGAACGCGACCACGACAACGATCATTGGGACGGCGGGACGACGGAATAAGCCGGTGCGGCACCTCGCCGTCCTGCTGGCGCTGGCCGCCGCCCCGCTCGCCGCGCAGGAGCCGTCCGCCGCCGACTATCGCGCCGACGCGCTCTCGATCGCGCCGCTGATCGCCGAGGTCTACGCCTATCCGGAGCGCTTCCCCGGCGGCGCCGTTCCCGGCTCGGAGCGGTTGTGGCGCGAGGCGGAGGCGGTCGGCGACCGCCGCGCCCTGCTCCGTCATGCCGAGCGCGCCTTGCTGGCGCTGGCCGATCATCATGCGATCACCGGCGCTTCTTTCCCCGACAGCTGGGCGGTGGTGCCGAGCTATGCCGACCTGTGGATCGAGAAGATCGGCGACCGCTTCGTCGTCACCGCGGTCCGGCGCGGCTCGCCCGCCGAGGCGGCCGGCGTGCGTGCGGGCGACGCGCTGCACGCGATCGGCGATGTGCCAGCGGCCGAGGCGGTCGCCGGCTTCTGGCGCGACCTCGGGATCGAGGCCGACGACGGCCGCGCCGCCTTTGCCGCCCGAATCCTCGCCGCCGGCCGGCGCAATGGGCTGCGCCGCCTCACCCTGCGGCGCGGCGCGGCGCTGATCCCGCTCGACCTGCCCAGCCTCTACGCGCTGCCCCGCGCGGAGCGGCCGCCGGTGAGCGTGGCGCGCGAGGGGCGGGCGCTGCGCATCCGCTTCAACGATTCGCTCGGCGACAGCGCCACCGTCGCCGCCTTCGACGCCGCCATGGCCGGGGCGCGGCCGGGCCAGCCGGTCCTGATCGACCTCACCGACACGCCGAGCGGCGGCAACACCGTCGTCGCCCGCGCAATCCTCGGCTGGTTCATCGACCGGCCGCGTTTCTACCAGGTCCACGCTTTGCCGGCCGAGGAAAGACGGACCGGGGTCGCTCGGCAATGGGTCGAGCAGGTGCTGCCAAGGCCCGGCAAACGGCATCGCGGCCCGGTGACGGTCGAGGTCGGCCGCTGGACGGGAAGCATGGGCGAGGGGCTGGCGATCGGCTTCGACGCGATCGGCGCGCGGGTGACGGGCACGCGCATGGCCGGCCTGCTCGGCGCGATCTACGACCACCGGCTCGAACATAGCGGGCTGGTCCTCAAGCTGCCGACCGAGCGGCTGTTCCATGTCGATGGAACGCCGCGCCAGGATTTCGCGCCGCGGCCGATGCGGTGAGGGGGGACCGTCACTTTTACCCGCCGCTGCACCCGTAGGAGACACCGCGGCGCGTGAAAGTGACTGTCCCAGCTCGTCAGTAGCCCAAAGCGACGGCGATGAGTGAGGTGCCGAGCAGCAGGAACAAGGGGCCGTAGAGCCAGCTGTCGTAGCGGGCCCAGCGCGTGGAGCGGATGCGCTTGAAGAAGCCGGTCCATGGCGTGGGCATGAGCCGCTATTCCAAGGGACCGTCGACGGGCCGTTCAGCCCTCGGGGGTCCCGCACGTCGCCAGATAGTCGTCGCTGAAATCGGTCTTGAGCTCGATCCACATCGGAAGGTGGTCCGACATCTTGTAGGTCCGCCAGTCGCGAAATTTGGGGAGCGTGCCGCCGGGCTGGTACTCCTCCCGATCGTCGAGACGATAAACATACTTATAATAATCGAAAACCCCCGCACCGACGACCTCGAGCCGGATATGGCCGCGGGCCAAGTCCGGCTTCCAGAACGCGATCTGGTCGTAGGCCTTGTCCTTGGCGACATTGCTTCCCGGGATTGACTTGAGCGCCTCCGGAACGAGGAAGCCATTGCTCTCCAAAGCCTGCATCGTCTCATGTTCCTTGCTCAGGATATTGAAGTCGCCGAGCACACCCGACATCGTTCGCGATTCCGGATCATCCTTGAGATCCTGTTCAGCCCGCTTGCCGAGCGCCTTGCTCAGCGCCGCGATCTCGTCCTGCCGTTGTTTGAGCAGCTTGGGATCCTCATTGTCACCGAAATAGATGTGTACCGTGCACAGGTTGATCTTGAGCCAGCCCGCCTGGAAGGAGACCGTGTATGGGGTCCGGGCGAACTGTTTGAACGAATCGTCCAAGGTGCCGCCCGGAAAGCGCACGCGGTAGTGCTTTGCCGCAACCCTTGGCGTCGGAATGTCGACCTTGGCAACACCCGACCTTGGACGCTCGATCTTCTCATTCTTGACGATGGTGAGTGCGCATCCATCCGGGAGCTCGAGGGCCGAGCCGGCGGGCAGCGGGATCTCGAGATCCTTGGCCAGCTTGAAAGTGCCCGCGTCGACCTTCTTGGTCGCCGCTTGATACTCGCCGGAAAGATCGGTGCCGTCCGGCAGGCGCAATGTACAGCCATTGCCCAGCGTCAGGCGCTCACCGAAGGCGGCCAGCACGGTCGAGCCTTCAGGAAGGGTAAGTTCGCCCGCGATGTTACGGAACATGGCCTTTCGCTGGTTGTAGAGGAAGACCATGCGCTCGCCATTGCCCGCGCTGCCGTCGGTCACATCGGTGGCGAGATAATCCCAGTCCGGCCCGAGGATGCGGCACAATGCCTTGAACTCGCGCAAATTGCCCCGCACCTCCTGAAGCGCGGCTATGTCGAAGTTCGAGATGATCTCCGCGATATAATAGAGCGGCTCGTAATCGCGTCCGCCATGTTTGGTCCCACCGAACTCCCGCAAGTTCCAGGTGCCGATGCGCACTGTCGTAGCTCGATCTTCCTTGGATCTGAAATGCGACCGCAAAGCTGTGCGCAGCCGCTTGAGTCCTGCGATGGTGCGGTTGTGCCTCTCCTTGTCGCTGGGACGTGGACGCTTGAGCTGGAAATAGAATGGCATGCCGAATTCTCCCGACCGAGAACATCGAACAATTGGAGATGAACCTGCGCCACCGTTGGCCGAAAGACAATATGGGGAGGCACGGACGCGCCGCGCGAGGGCCGGCCGGCCGACGCTCCTTCCGCTGTGTCCGGCAATGGCCCTCGCTACGCAAAATGGCGACGCGGAGGTGCGGCCCGCGCCCTCCACCCTTCACAAACGCCCGCTGTTGACCCATATGCGCCCTGCGGTTATAGGCCGCGTCGCTCGCGGGCTGGTGGTGGCTGACAAGCCAGACGCTGTCCGCATGGGCGTTTTTGAGCTGAACACTGCTGCCATGTGAAGCAAGGGCCTGGGGAGCCGAAAAAGGCCGCCCCGGCAATCTTGCGCATTTTGCGTGGCAGTAGAGTAACTTAGGTGAAGGGTTCCAATGCCGACGATCAACCAGCTGATCCGCAAGGGTCGCGACCCGCAGAAGGCCAAATCCAAGGTCCCTGCGATGGAGCAGAATCCGCAAAAGCGCGGCGTCTGCACCCGCGTCTATACGACGACCCCGAAAAAGCCGAACTCGGCGCTCCGCAAGGTGGCCAAGGTCCGCCTGACCAACCAGCGCGAGGTCATCTCCTACATCCCCGGCGAAGGCCATAACCTTCAGGAGCACAGCGTGGTGCTGATCCGCGGGGGCCGCGTCCGCGACCTTCCCGGCGTCCGCTACCACGTCCTGCGCGGCGTTCTCGACACCCAGGGTGTCAAGGACCGCCGCCAGAGCCGTTCCAAATATGGCGCCAAGCGTCCGAAATAAGGGGATATAAGAGATGTCACGCCGCCGCCGCCCAGAGAAGCGCGAAATCCTCCCCGATCCGAAGTTCGGGGACATCGTGCTCAGCAAATTCATGAACAACATCATGCTCGACGGCAAGAAGTCCGTCGCCGAAGGCATCGTCTACGGCGCCTTCGAGACGATCGAGCAGCGCGCCAAGAAGGACCCGCTCGGCATCTTCCACGACGCGCTCAACAATGTGAAGCCGGGCATCGAGGTGAGGAGCCGGCGAGTCGGCGGCGCCACCTACCAGGTGCCGGTCGAGGTGCGCACCGAGCGCGCCCAGGCGCTCGCCATCCGCTGGCTGATCTCGGCGGCGCGCGCCCGATCCGAGAAGACCATGGCCGGCCGCCTGTCGGGCGAGCTGATGGACGCGGCGAGCAATCGCGGCAACGCGGTCAAGAAGCGCGAGGACACGCACCGCATGGCGGAAGCAAACCGCGCCTTCAGCCATTATCGCTGGTAACAATTTGAACGCCGGGGCCGCACCCCGGCCCTGGAGTTAAACGTCATGGCCCGCAGCCATCCGCTCGACAAATATCGCAACATCGGCATCATGGCGCACATCGACGCCGGCAAGACGACGACGACCGAGCGAATCCTCTATTATACCGGCAAGTCCTACAAGATCGGCGAGGTCCATGAGGGCACCGCCACGATGGACTGGATGGAGCAGGAGCAGGAGCGCGGCATCACGATCACGTCGGCCGCGACGACCTGCTTCTGGAATGAGCACCGGATCAACATCATCGACACGCCGGGCCACGTCGACTTCACCATCGAGGTCGAGCGCAGCTTGCGCGTCCTCGACGGCGCGGTCGCCTGCTTCGACGGCGTCGCCGGCGTCGAGCCGCAATCCGAGACCGTGTGGCGGCAGGCCGAGAAGTACAACGTGCCGCGGATGTGCTTCGTCAACAAGCTCGACCGCACCGGCGCCAATTTCGAGATGTGCGTCGGCATGATCAAGGATCGCCTCGGCGCGCGCCCGGCCGTCCTCTATCTGCCGATCGGCCTCGAGGGCCAGTTCAAGGGCCTCGTCGACCTGGTCGAGAACCGCGCGATCATCTGGCTCGAGGAATCGCTCGGCGCCAAGTTCGAATATCAGGACATCCCGGCCGACCTCGCCGATGCCGCCGCCGCAGCCCGAATGGAGCTGATCGAGATGGCCGTCGAGCAGGACGACGACGTGATGGAGGCCTATCTCGGCGGCGAGGAGCCCGACGTCGCGACTCTGAAGGCGCTGATCCGCAAGGGCACTCTGAACTTCTCGTTCGTGCCGGTGCTGTGCGGCTCCGCGTTCAAGAACAAGGGCGTCCAGCCCCTGCTCGACGCGGTCGTCGATTATCTGCCGAGCCCGCTCGACGTGCCCGCCATCCAGGGCCTGAAGCTCGACGGCGTGACGGTCGACGAGCGCCCGGCCGACGACAATGCGCCGTTCGCGGCGTTGGCGTTCAAGATCATGAACGACCCGTTCGTCGGCACCCTGACCTTCGCCCGCATCTATTCGGGCAAGCTGGAGACCGCGAGCCAGGTCACCAACTCGGTCAAGGACAAGAAGGAAAAGGTCGGCCGAATGCTGCTGATGCATGCCAACGACCGGGAAGACATCCAGGTGGCCTATGCCGGCGACATCGTCGCTTTGGCGGGCCTCAAGGACACCACCACCGGGGATACGCTCTGCGCCTCCAACGCGCCGATCATCCTCGAGCGGATGGAATTCCCCGAGCCGGTGATCGAGCTCAGCGTGGAGCCGAAGACCAAGGCCGACCAGGAAAAGATGGGCATCGCGCTCAATCGCCTGTCGCGCGAGGATCCTTCGTTCCGCGTGTCGTCGGACATCGAGAGCGGCCAGACGATCATCAAGGGGATGGGCGAGCTCCATCTCGAGATCCTGGTCGACCGCATGAAGCGCGAGTTCAAGGTCGAGGCCAATGTCGGCGCGCCGCAGGTCGCCTATCGGGAATATCTCGGCAAGCCCGTCGAGCTGACCTACACCCACAAGAAGCAGTCGGGCGGCTCCGGCCAGTTCGCCGAGGTGAAGGTGAAGGTCACGCCGGGCGAGCGCGGATCGGGCTTCCAGTTCATCGATTCGGTCAAGGGCGGCAACGTCCCGAAGGAATATATCCCGTCGGTCGAGAAGGGCATGCGCGAAACGGCCGAAACCGGATCGCTGATCGGCTTCCCGATCATCGATTTCTCGGTCGAGCTGATCGACGGCAAGTATCACGACGTCGATTCGTCGGCGCTGGCGTTCGAGATCTGCGCGCGCGGCGCGATGCGCGAAGCGGCCCAGAAGGCCGGCATCAAGCTGCTCGAGCCGATCATGAAGGTTGAGGTTGTGACCCCGGAGGACTATCTGGGCGACGTCATCGGCGACCTCAACAGCCGCCGCGGCCAGATCCAGGGTACGGACAGCCGCGGCAACGCGCAGGTCGTCGAGGCGATGGTGCCGCTTGCGAATATGTTCGGCTACGTTAATGAGCTTCGCTCCTTCAGCCAGGGGCGCGCCCAATATTCGATGCAGTTCTCGCATTATGACGAGGTCCCGGCGAACGTCGCGGAAGAGGTCAAGGCGAAGCTCGCCTAACCTATTGAATAAACTGATTTTTAGACACCAAGAACGAGGTAAGGCAAAATGGCCAAAGCTAAATTCGAGCGGACGAAGCCGCACTGCAACATCGGCACCATCGGTCATGTCGACCATGGCAAGACGTCGCTGACCGCCGCCATCACCAAGGTGCTCGCCGAGACCGGCGGCGCCACCTACACGAGCTATGCGAACATCGACAAGGCTCCCGAGGAGCGCGAGCGCGGCATCACCATCTCGACCGCGCACGTCGAATATGAGACCGAGGCGCGCCACTATGCGCACGTCGATTGCCCGGGCCACGCCGATTATGTGAAGAACATGATCACCGGCGCCGCCCAGATGGACGGCGCGATCCTGGTCGTTTCGGCGGCCGACGGCCCGATGCCGCAGACCAAGGAGCACATCCTGCTCGCCAAGCAGGTCGGCGTTCCGACCATGGTCGTCTACCTGAACAAGGTCGACCAGGTCGACGATCCCGAGCTGCTCGAGCTGGTCGAGCTCGAAATTCGCGAGGAGCTTTCCAAGCGCGACTTCGACGGCGACAACATCCCGATCATCATGGGTTCGGCGCTCGCCGCGCTCGAGGACGGCGACGCGGAGACCGGCCGCGGGTCGATCCTGAAGCTGATGGAAGCCGTCGACAGCTGGATCCCGCAGCCCGAGCGTCCGCTCGACAAGCCGTTCCTGATGCCGATCGAGGACGTGTTCTCGATCTCCGGCCGCGGCACGGTCGTCACCGGCCGGGTCGAGACCGGAATCGTCAAGGTCGGCGAGGAAGTCGAGATCGTCGGCATCAAGGATACCACCAAGACGGTCGTCACCGGCGTGGAGATGTTCCGCAAGCTGCTCGATCAGGGCCAGGCCGGCGACAATATCGGCGCGCTGATCCGCGGCGTGCCGCGCGACGGGGTGGAGCGCGGCCAGGTGCTGTGCAAGCCCGGCTCGATCAAGCCGCACACCGATTTCTCGGCCGAGGTCTACGTGCTCTCGAAGGACGAGGGCGGCCGTCACACGCCGTTCTTCGCCAATTACCGTCCGCAATTCTACTTCCGCACGACCGACGTGACGGGCGAAGTGGTGCTGCCGGAGGGCACCGAGATGGTCATGCCCGGCGACAATGTCAGCCTCAACGTGAAGCTGATCGCCCCGATCGCCATGGACCAGGGCCTGCGCTTCGCCATTCGCGAAGGCGGCCGCACCGTCGGCGCGGGGGTTGTCGGAACGATCACGAAGTAGTAGGGGACCGCAGCCGCCCGGGTCGGAGATTCGGGCGGTTTCCCGTCTTCGCCAAGGCTACGACGGGCAAGCGGTTTGAATTTGGTACAATGTAAGCCTCGTTGAGGCCTGGTGGGCTTGCCCACCGAAGCTTCAGCGAAGGTGGGTTCTTTCGCATCGGTAGTGGACATGGAAACGCAGAATATCCGCATTCGCCTGAAGGCCTTCGACCATAGAGTGCTCGATCAGGCCACCGGGGACATCGCCGACACCGCTCGGCGCACGGGTGCTCTCATTCGCGGCCCCATTCCGCTGCCGACGCGGATCGAGAAGTTCACCGTGAACCGCTCGCCGCACATCGACAAGAAGTCGCGCGAGCAGTTCGAGGTCCGGACGTACAAGAGGCTGCTCGACATCGTGCAGCCGACGCCGCAGACGGTCGACGCGCTGATGAAGCTCGATTTGGCCGCCGGCGTCGACGTGGAGATTAAATTGGCGTGAGCCAATTTACCGTCAGCCCCGGCGAAAGCCGGGGTCTCGTGGAGAAGGGCTGAGCCTTTCCGGCACGAGATACCGGCCTTCGCCGGTATGACGAAACGGGAAAAGGGATACCGCACGGGCTTTCCGTGGTCTGCGTCCCCCGTCCTCCCCGCTCCGGCGGGGAAACAGCCCAGACGGGGCACGCATCGTTTTCGGGCTAGCACGCCCCCGGCGTTGGTCGGGGGCCTCTGTATGAGGAGTTTGGTCATGCGCACCGGCGTGATCGCTAAGAAAATGGGGATGACCCGCCTGTTCCAGGACGACGGCCGCCACGTGCCCGTCACCGTCCTGGCGCTCGAGGACCTGCAGGTCGTCGCCCGCCGCGAGGAAAGCCGCGACGGCTACAATGCCGTCCAGCTCGGCGCCGGCTCGGCCAAGGCGAAGAACCTTTCGAAGCCGCAGCGCGGCCATTTCGGCAAGGCCGAGGTCGAGCCCAAGGCCAAGGTCGTCGAGTTCCGCGTGGCCGAGGACGCGCTCCTCGACGTCGGCGCGGAGCTCACGGCCGATCATTTCGTCGCCGGCCAGATGGTCGACGTCCAGGGCGTGACCCAGGGCAAGGGCTTCGCCGGCGCCATGAAGCGCTGGGGCTTCAAGGGCCTGCGCGCCACCCACGGCGTCTCGGTTTCGCACCGTTCGCACGGCTCGACCGGCAACCGTCAGGACCCGGGCCGCGTCTTCAAGAACAAGAAGATGGCGGGGCACATGGGCGCGCGCAACCGCACCCAGCAGAATCTCGAAATCGTCCGCACCGACGCCGGTCGCGGCCTGCTGTTCGTCAAGGGCTCGGTCCCGGGCCACAAGGGCAGCTGGCTGCTGGTCCAGGACGCGGTCAAGGTGCCGCGCGCCGACGCCGCGCCCTATCCCGCCGGCCTCAAGGAGCTCGGCAAGGCGATCGCGACCGAGGAGGCTCCCGCCGGCCTGGTCGAGGAGGCCGCGGTCCATGAAATTCCGGCGCTGCCGAGTGATGCCGAGGTCGCCGCCATCGCCGCCGAGCAGGAAGCGGGCGCCGCCGCTGCGGCCGCCGCCGAGGACAAAGACGCTGAGCAGGCTCAGCCGGAGGCTCCGGCCGCCGACGAAAGCAAGGAAGGCTGAGATGAAGGTCAAGGTTCAGACCCTGGACGGCTCCGGCAAGGGCAAGGGCTCGGACATCGAGCTCAACGATGAGGTGTTCGGCATCGAGCCGCGCGCCGATATCCTGCACCGCGTCGTCACCTGGCAGCTCGAGAAGCGCCGCGGCACCGCCCGCGGCGCCCGCGAGCGCTCCGAGGTCAATCGCACCGGCAAGAAGTTCGGTCGGCAGAAAGGCGGCGGCACCGCCCGCCACGGCGACCGCCGCGCCCCGATCTTCGTCGGCGGCGGCAAGGCGCATGGGCCCCGGGTCCGCGACTTCAATCCGTCGCTGAACAAGAAGGTCCGCGCGCTCGGCCTGAAGATGGCGCTCTCCGCCAAGGCGAAGGGCGGCAACCTGGTCGTGCTCGACAATCTCGACGTCAAGGAAGCCAAGACCGCGGCGCTCAAGGAGCAGCTCGGCAAATTGGGTTTCGGCAAGAACGTCCTGGTGATCGACGGCGACGCGCTCAACGTCGGCTTCGCCAAGGCCTCGGCCAACCTCACCGAGATCGACCTGCTGCCCGCCGTCGGCGCCAACGTCTACGACATTCTGAATCACGAAACCCTGGTGCTGACCCGCGCCGCGGTCGAGAAGCTGGAGGGCCGCTTCAATGGCTAAGGCGAAGAAGCAGGCGGCCGCCAAGGTCGACATCAATCATTACGACGTCATCGTCGCGCCGCACATCACCGAGAAATCGACCCTGCTCAGCGAGCATAATGCGGTCGTGTTCAAGGTCGCGGGCTCGGCCTCCAAGCCGCAGATCAAGGCGGCGGTCGAGGCTTTGTTCAACGTCTCGGTGACGAACGTGAACACGATGAACGTCAAGGGCAAGACCAAGCGCTGGAAGGGCCGCCCCTACACGCGCTCGGACGTCAAGAAGGCTGTCGTGACGCTGGCGGACGGCCAGTCGATCGACATCACCACCGGTATCTGAGGCGCGATAAGATGGCACTCAAGCAATATAATCCGACCACGCCGTCGCAGCGCGGCCTGGTCCTGGTCGACAAATCGAGCTTGTGGAAGGGCAAGCCGGTCAAGGCGCTCGTCGAAGGCAAGCGCAAGACCGGCGGCCGCAACAACAAGGGCCATGTCACCTCGCGCGGGATCGCCGGCGGCCACAAGCAGAAGTACCGCTATATCGACTTCAAGCGCCGCAAGTGGGACATGCCGGCCGTCGTCGAGCGGCTCGAATACGATCCCAATCGGACCGCCTTCATCGCTTTGGTGAAATACGAGGACGGCGAGCTCGCCTACATCCTGGCGCCGCAGCGCCTCGCCGTCGGCGACAGCGTCGTCGCCGGCAAGAAGACCGACGTGAAGCCGGGCAATGCGATGGAGCTCTCCCAGATGCCGGTCGGCACCATCGTCCACAACGTGGAGATGAAGCCCGGCAAAGGCGGCCAGATCGCCCGCGCCGCCGGCACCTACGTCCAGGTCGTCGGCCGCGACCGCGGCATGGTCATCGTCCGCCTCAATTCGGGCGAGCAGCGCTACATTCGCTCCGATTGCATGGGGACCGTGGGCGCGGTCTCGAACCCGGACAACCAGAACCAGAATTTCGGCAAGGCCGGCCGCACCCGCTGGCAGGGCCGCCGCCCGCTGACCCGCGGCGTCGCCAAGAACCCGGTCGATCACCCGCACGGCGGCGGCGAAGGCCGCACGTCGGGCGGCCGTCACCCGGTCACCCCATGGGGCAAGCCGACAAAGGGCGCCCGCACCCGTTCCAACAAGTCGACGGACAAGATGATCATCCGGTCGCGTCACGCGAAGAAGAAGAGGTAATCATGGCCCGCTCCATCTGGAAAGGTCCGTTCGTCGAGCTGTCGCTGCTGAAGAAGGCGGAGACGGCGCAGGAGGCCGGCGGCCGCGCCCCGATCAAGACCTGGTCGCGCCGATCCACCATCCTGCCGCAGTTCGTCGGGCTCACGTTCAACGTCTATAACGGCCGCAAGTTCGTTCCCGTGTCGGTCAACGAGGACATGGTCGGCATGAAGCTCGGCGAGTTCGCGCCCACGCGCTACTTCCCCGGCCACGCGTCCGACAAGAAGGGCAAGAGGTAGGTCATGGGCAAGCAGAAATCGCCCCGCCGCGTCGGCGAGAACGAGGCGCTGTCGGTCGGCACCCAGATCCGCGGCTCGGCGCAGAAGCTCAATCTCGTCGCGGGCCTGATCCGCGGCAAGAAGGCCGGCGACGCGCTCAACATATTGAGCTTCTCGCCCAAGGCGATGGCCAAGGACGTCCGCAAGGTGCTCGCCTCGGCGATCGCCAATGCCGAGAACAACCACAATCTCGACGTCGACGCGCTCGTCGTCGCCGAGGCCTCGGTCGGCAAGTCGATCTCGATGAAGCGGTTCACGCCGCGCGCCCGCGGCCGGGCCAGCCGCATCGTCAAACCGTTCAGCCGCGTGCGCATCGTCGTCCGCGAGCAGCAGGAAGCGTAAACATGGGTCAGAAGAGCAATCCGATCGGCCTCAGGCTGCAGATCAACCGGACCTGGGACAGCCGCTGGTACGCCGACGGCGCGGACTATGGCCGGCTCCTCCTCGAGGACCTCAGGATCCGCAAGTTCATCATCAAGGAGCTGCCGCAGGCGGCGATCTCCAAGGTGGTGATCGAGCGGCCGGCGAAACTGTGCCGAGTCTCCATCTATGCTGCGCGCCCCGGCGTGATCATCGGCAAGAAGGGCGCCGACATCGAGAAGCTGCGCAAGAAGCTCGGCGAGATGACCTCGTCTGCCGTCTCCCTGAACATCGTCGAGATCAGGAAGCCCGAGATCGATTCCAAGCTCGTCGCGCAGGGCGTCGCCGACCAGCTCGAGCGCCGGATCGCGTTCCGCCGGGCGATGAAGCGCGCCGTCCAGTCGGCGCTGCGCCTCGGTGCCGAGGGCATAAGGATCACCTGCTCCGGGAGGCTCGGCGGCGCTGAGATCGCCCGCACCGAATGGTATCGCGAGGGCCGGGTGCCGCTGCACACCCTGCGCGGCAACGTCGATTATGCCGAGGCCACCGCGCACACCGCTTACGGCGTCTGCGGCGTCAAGGTCTGGATCTTCAAGGGCGAGATCCTGGGCCACGATCCGCTCGCCCAGGACCGGCTGATGATGGAAGCGCAGACTTCCGGCGTCCGTCCGGCCCGCTGAGTCATTTTGGGATAAAAGAAAATGCTGCAACCCAAACGCACCAAGTTCCGCAAGGCGCACAAGGGCCGGATCCATGGCGACGCCAAGGGCGGCACCAGCCTGAACTTCGGCGCCTATGGCCTGAAAGCCATGGAGCCGGAGCGGATCACCGCGCGCCAGATCGAGGCGGCCCGCCGCGCGATCACCCGCCACATCAAGCGCCAGGGGCGGTTGTGGATCCGAATCTTCCCGGACGTGCCGGTCTCCTCGAAGCCCGCCGAGGTCCGCATGGGCTCAGGCAAGGGCTCGCCCGAATTCTGGGTTTGCCGAGTCAAGCCCGGCCGCGTGCTGTTCGAGCTGGACGGCGTTCCCGGCCATATCGCCAAGGTCGCTTTCGAGCGGGCGGCGGAAAAGCTTCCGATCAAGACCAAGGTGGTCGCCCGCCTCGGTGAATCACTGCTCGAGGACGCATAAGATGGCGCAGATCGACGATCTCAAGACCAGGACCGACGACCAGCTCGTCGAGGAATTGGGCGAGCTGAAGCGCGAGCAGTTCAACCTGCGCTTCCAGGCCGCGACCAACCAGATCGAGAAGCCGGCCCGGGTGCGCGAGGTGCGCCGCACCATCGCCCGGATCAAGACGCTTCAAGGCGAGCGGACCCGTTCCGCCGCCAAGGCTTAAGGAGTTTACGATGCCGAAACGCGTCCTGACCGGCACCGTGGTGTCCGACAAGACCGACAAGACCGTGGTTGTCGCTGTCGAGCGGCGGGTCAAGCACCCGCTCTACGGCAAGATCATCAAGCGGTCGAAAAAGTATCACGCCCATGACGAGGGCAATGAGTTCAAGACCGGCGAGGTCGTCCGCATCGAGGAGACGCGGCCGATCTCGAAGCTGAAGACCTGGACCGTGCTGGGCCGAGTCGACAGCCACGCGACCCCGGCCCAGGCCGAGGATGCGGCGCCGGCCAGGAAATCGAAGGCGAAGAAAGCCGACGCGGAGACGGAAGCGGCTCCCGAGGCCGAGACCGCCGACGCTTGAAGTGCAACTGATCGCCGGACGGGTTCCGGTTGAAGTGAAGAGAAGGAATTGGATCGATGATCCAGATGCAGTCCAACCTTGAGGTCGCCGACAATAGCGGCGCCAAGCGCGTCCAGTGCATCAAGGTGCTGGGCGGTTCCAAGCGGCGCTTCGCCGGCGTGGGCGACATCATCGTCGTCTCCGTCAAGGAAGCCGCGCCGCGCGGCCGCGTGAAGAAGGGCGACGTCCACAAGGCCGTGATCGTGCGGACCGCCAAGGACATCCACCGCCCGGACGGGTCGACGATCCGCTTCGATTCGAACGCGGCCGTCCTCGTCAACGCCAACCAGGAGCCGATCGGCACCCGTATCTTCGGCCCGGTCGTCCGCGAACTGCGCGCGAAGAAGCATATGAAGATCATCAGCCTCGCGCCGGAGGTGCTGTAACCATGGCCGCCAAGATCAAGAAGGGCGACAAGATCGTCGTCCTGTCCGGCAAGGACAAGGGCCGCCACGGCGAGGTCACCAAGGTGATGCCGAAGGACGGCAAGGTGCTGGTTTCCGGCATCAACGTCCACGCGCGCCACGCCAAGCCGACCCAGGCGCGGCCGCAGGGCGGAATCGTCCGCGCCGAGGCCCCGCTGCATATCTCGAAGGTCGCGCTCGAGGATCCCAAGACGGGCAAGCCGACGCGGGTGCGCTTCGACGAGCGCGATGGAAAGAAGGTCCGCATCGCAGTGCGGTCCGGGGAGCTGATCAATGGCTGAAGCCAAATATGTGGCGCGCCTGCGCGCCGACTATAACGAGCGCATCGTCCCGGCGATGATCGAGAAGTTCGGCTACAAGAACCGGATGGAGGTCCCGCGCCTCGACAAGGTCGTCCTCAACATGGGCGTCGGCGAGGCCACCCAGGACAAGAAGAAGGTCGAAACCGCCGCGTCCGAGATGGAGCTGATCGCCGGGCAGAAGCCGGTGATCACCAAGGCCAAGAAGTCGATCGCCCAGTTCAAGCTGCGCGAAGGCATGCCGATCGGCGTCAAGGTCACGCTGCGCGCGGAGCGGATGTACGAGTTCGTCGACCGGCTGGTCACGATCGCGCTGCCGCGCGTGCGCGATTTCCGCGGCCTGAACCCGAAGAGCTTCGACGGCCGGGGCAATTACGCGATGGGCCTCAAGGAGCAGCTCGTGTTCCCGGAGATCAACTATGACCGCATCGAGAAGGTGCGCGGCATGGACATCATCATCACCACCACGGCGAAGACGGACGACGAGGCGCGCGAGCTGCTGCGCCTTTTCAACTTCCCGTTCCCGCAGGTCGAAGAAGCTCAGAAAGAGGCGGCTTAAGTCATGGCGAAACTGAGTTCCATCAACAAGAACGAGCGTCGCAAGAAGCTGGCGAAGAAATATGCCGGCCAATATGCGAAGCTCAAGGCGATCGCGAACGACGAGTCCAAGGACGACACCGAGCGCCTGATCGCGCGGCTGAAGATGGCCGAGATCCCGCGCAACGGGAACCCGACCCGCGTCCGCAACCGCTGCGAGCTGACCGGCCGGTCGCGCGCCGTCTATCGCAAATTCCGGCTGTCGCGGATCATGCTCAGGGAACTGGGCAATAAGGGCCTGATCCCCGGCCTCACGAAGTCGAGCTGGTAAGGGTAAGCTATGCCATTGACCGATCCTTTGGGTGATATGCTCACCCGCATCCGCAACGGCCAGCAGGCGAAGAAGGACAGTGTCCTGTCGCCGGCGTCGAAGCTGCGCGCCCGCGTGCTCGACGTGCTCCAGCGCGAGGGCTATATCCGCGGCTATCGCGAGGAGATGCTCGGCGACCATGCCGGTTTGCGCATCGAGCTGAAATATTTCGAGGGCCAGCCCGCGATCCAGCACGTCTCCCGCGTCTCCCGTCCCGGCCGCCGGGTCTATTCGGGCGCGCAGGAGCTGCCCCGGGTCCGCAACGGCCTCGGCATCACCATCGTTTCGACGCCCAAGGGCGTTCTTTCGGACGCGGAAGCGCGCACGCAGAACGTCGGCGGCGAAGTGCTCGCGGAGGTGTTCTGATGTCCCGCATCGGTAAGAGGCCGGTCGCTTTGCCCTCGGGCGTCACCGCGACCACCGAAGGCCAGATCCTGTCGGTCAAGGGTCCCAAGGGCATGCTGCAGCTGCAGATGCGCGACGAGATCCGCTACGACATCGGCGAGGACGGCATCAGCGTCCAGCCGGCGAACGCGACCAAGGAGGCCCGCGCCTTCTGGGGCATGCAGCGCACACTCGTGCAGAACCTGGTCACCGGCGTCAGCGAGGGCTTCACCAAGGTCCTCGAAATCACCGGCGTCGGCTATCGCGCCGCGGCCCAGGGCAAGAATCTGCGCCTGCAGTTGGGCTACAGCCACGACGTCAACGTCCCGGTGCCGGACGGCATCGAGATCAAGACGCCGGACGCCACCACGGTGGAGATTTCGGGCATCGACCGCCAGAAGGTCGGCCAGGTCGCCGCCGAGATCCGCCGCTGGCGCAAGCCCGAGCCCTACAAGGGCAAGGGCATCAAGTATCGCGGCGAATATATCTTCCGCAAAGAAGGCAAGAAGAAATAGGCCATGGCGAGATTCAACCCATTCGATAAGCGCCGCCAACGTGTCCGCACGTCGCTGCGCGCCCGCGCCGGCGATCGGCCGCGCCTCAGCGTCCACCGCTCGGGCCGGCACATCTACGCGCAGATCATCGTCGACGGCGAGGGCCGCACCGTGGCCGCCGCCTCGACCGTGGAGAAGGAAGCCCGGGACAAGTCCGGCGCGACCGTCGCTTCCGCGCAGGAGGTGGGCCGCAAGCTCGCCGAGCGCGCCAAGGCTGCCGGCGTCACCCGAGTGGTGTTCGACCGCGGCGGCTTCCTGTTCCACGGCCGCGTCAAGGCGCTCGCCGACGCCGCCCGTGAAGGCGGATTGGAGTTCTAATGATGGCTGACGAAACCAACCCGACCCCCGGGGGCGAGGATGCCGCGCCCGCGGCCGCGGCTCCTGATCAGGCTGCTCCCGAGCAGGCCGCCCCCGAGGCTGCGGCTCCGGAGGCTTCGGCTCCCGAGGCGGCGCCTGCAACCGCCGCCCCCGAGGCTGCGGCTCCGGAGGCTCCGGCTCCCGAGGCGGCGCCTGCAACCGCCGCCCCCGAGGCCGCGGCTCCGGAGGCTCCGGCGCCCGAGGCGGCGCCTGCAGCCGCCGCTCCCGAGCCTGCTTCCGCCGAGGCTTCGTCCCCGGTCGCGGCCGGCAGCGACCGTCCCGAGGGCCGGCGCGAGCGCGGCGGCCGTGGCGGCCGCGGCGGCGGCGGTGGCCGTGACAATCGCGGCGGCGGCAATCGCGGCCGGCGCGACGACCGCGGCCGCGGCCGTGGCGGCGACGACGATGGCGGCGAGGAGTTCATCGAGAAGCTGGTCCATATCAACCGCGTTTCCAAGACGGTGAAGGGCGGCAAGCGCTTCGGCTTCGCGGCGCTGGTCGTCGTCGGCGACGGCAAGGGCCGCGCCGGCTTCGGCCACGGCAAAGCCCGCGAGGTGCCCGAGGCGATCTCCAAGGCTACCGCGGCGGCCAAGAAGGCGATGGTCCGAGTGCCGCTGCGCGACGGCCGCACCCTGCACCATGACGGCCTCGGCCATTTCGGCGCCGGCCGAGTCTACGTCCGTTCGGCTCCGGCCGGCACCGGAATCATCGCCGGCGGCCCGATGCGCGCGGTGTTCGAGAGCCTCGGCGTCGCCGACGTGGTGACCAAGTCGATCGGCACCTCCAACCCCTACAACATGATCCGGGCGACGTTCGAGGCGCTCGGCGAGCAGACCTCGCCGAAGTCGGTGGCGCAGCGCCGCGGCAAGAAGATCGCCGACCTGATGTCGCGCCGGGAGGGCATCACGGGCCAGGCCGAGGCCTCGGCCGAAGCGGAAGCGGTCGTGGAGTAAGCATGATGGCCAAGATCAAGATCACCCAGACCGGATCGCCGATCCGCCGCACCGACGACCAGCGCGCGACGCTGATCGGCCTCGGGCTCAACAAGATGCACAAGACGGTCGAGCTCGAGGACAGTCCCGAGGTCCGCGGCATGATCCGTCACGTGCGGCATATGGTGTCGGTCGAGGGCTGAACACCTCAAAAGGGGACAGTCACGGTGACTGTCCCCATTCACGCGCGACAAAAGCGAAAGCGAGTGCAACGATGAAACTGAACGAAATCCGCGACAACAAGGGCGCCCGCAAGAGCCGGGTCCGTGTCGGGCGGGGCATCGGCTCCGGCCTCGGCAAGACCGCCGGCCGCGGCCAGAAGGGCCAGAAGAGCCGCTCCGGCGTCTCCGTGTTCGGCTTCGAGGGCGGCCAGATGCCGCTCCACATGCGGATCCCGAAGCGCGGCTTCAACAATATCTTCGCCAAGGATTATGCCGAGGTGAATTTGGGCGCGATCCAGAAGCTGGTCGACGCCAAGAAGCTCGATGCGAAGGTCGCGATCGACCATGACGCGCTGAAGGCGGCCGGCGTCGGCCGCGGCGGCAAGGACGGCGTCCGCATCCTGGGCAAGGGCGAGTATAGCGCCAAGCTGAGTTTCAAGGTCGCAGGCGTCTCCAAGGGCGCGCGCGAGGCGATCGAGAAAGCCGGCGGCTCGATCGAGGTCATCGAGGTGGTGCCGGCCGCCGAGAAGGCCGCCGCCAAGAAGAACAGCGTCAAGAAGCGCAAGGACGCGGCGGGAGCCTAACCTGCCGCCGCCTCGGTGGAGGCTGACAAGCCGAAACCGATCACTATATGAGGCGGCGGGGAGGCGTTCTGCGCTCCCGCCGCCTTTTCAATTTCTCGAGGTCGAACGCTCCATGGCATCCACCGCCGAAAACATGGCATCCACGATGAGCCTGGCGAGCTTCGCCAAGGCCTCCGACCTCAAGAAACGGCTCTGGTTCACGCTCGGCGCGCTGATCATCTTCCGCCTGCTGAGCTTCGTGCCGATCCCGGGCATCGACCCGCGCGCGCTGAGCTCGCTCTTCGATCAGACCCAGGGCGGCGTGCTCGACTTCTTCAACATGTTCTCGGGCGGCAGCCTTGAGCGGATGAGCCTGATCGCGCTCGGCGTGATGCCCTACATCACCGCGTCGATCGTCATGCAGCTCGCGACGACCATGTCGCCGACGCTCGGCGCCCTCAAGAAGGAGGGCGAGACCGGCCGCAAGAAGATCAACCAATACACCCGCTACGGCACCGTCTTCCTCTGCGCGATCCAGGGCTATTTCATGGCCGTCGGCCTCGAAAGCTGGGGCGCGGCCGAGGGCCAGTCGGCGGTGGTCGATCCCGGCATGCTGTTCCGCAGTCACCGCGGTGGTGAGCCTGGTCGGCGGCACCATGTTCCTGATGTGGCTTGGCGAGCAGATCACCAGCCGCGGCATCGGCAACGGCATCTCGCTGATCATCATGGCCGGCATCGTCGCCCAGCTGCCGACGGCGCTCGCGCAGATGTTCGAAGGCGGCCGCACCGGCAGCCTCGATCCGTTCGTGATCATGGTGATCATGGCGCTGGCGATCGTGCTGGTCCTGTTCATCTGCTTCATGGAGCGCGCCCAGCGCCGAGTCCTCATCCAATATCCCAAGCGACAGACCGCGCGCGGCCAGATCCAGCAGGAGCGCTCGCATTTGCCGCTGAAGGTCAACACGGCCGGCGTGATCCCGCCGATCTTCGCCTCGTCGCTGCTGCTGATGCCGCTCACCGTCGCCCAGTTCGCGGGCAACCGCACCGCGGGCGAGAGCGCCTGGGGCGACTTCGTGATCACCATCACCACCGCGCTCCAGCACGGCGCGCCGCTCTACATGCTGCTCTACGGCGCCGGCATCATCTTCTTCTGCTTCTTCTACACGGCCGTGGTCTTCAATCCGGAGGAGACGGCGGAGAACCTCAAGAAACATGGCGGCTTCATCCCCGGCATCCGCCCGGGCAAGCGCACCGAGGAATATCTCGATTATGTGCTGACCCGGGTGACCGTGGTCGGCGCGGCCTACCTCACCGTCATCTGCCTCGTGCCCGAATTCCTGATCGCCCGCGCCGGCATCCCCTTCTACCTGGGCGGCACCTCGCTGCTCATCGTCGTCAACGTGACGATGGACACGGTGACCCAGATCCAGAGCCACCTCATCGCCCACCAATATGGCGACCTCATCAAGAAGGCGAAGCTGAAGGGCGGCCCGAGGCGCTGATGAATATCATCCTGCTTGGCCCCCCGGGCGCCGGCAAAGGCACCCAGGCCAGCCGGCTCGTCGAGCGGCGCTCAATGGTCCAGCTTTCGACCGGCGACATGCTCCGCGCCGCGGTCGCCGCCGGCACCGAGATCGGGCTCAGGGCCAAGGCCGTGATGGCCGCGGGCGAGCTCGTCTCGGACGAGATCGTCGACGGCATCCTCTCCGCCCGGCTGGACGAGGCGGACATCGCCCGGGGCTTCATCCTCGACGGCTATCCGCGCACCGCCGTCCAGGCCGCCTCGCTCGATCGGCTGCTGGCCGAAAAGGGTCTCCATCTCGACCATGTCATCGAGCTCGAGGTGGATGAGGACGCGCTCGTCGACCGGATCACCGGCCGCTTCACCTGCGCCATCTGCAACACCCCCTATCACGACCGCTACAAGCTGCCCGAGACGCCGGGCGTCTGCGACGTCTGCGGCTCGACCGAATTCAGGCGCCGCGCCGACGACAATGAAGCGGCGGTGCGCACCCGAATGGCCGAATATCGCGCCAAGACCGCGCCGATCCTGCCCCATTACCAGGCGCAGGGCATCGTCCGCCGCGTCGACGGCATGGCCGCGGTCGACGATGTCAGCGCCGACATCGAGGCCATTCTCGACGGCCGCTAGCTCGTTTATACTCCTCCCGGGCTGTCCCGGCCCGGGGAGGGTATAGTGAGATTTCCCGTTCTCGCTCTGACATTGGCCTGCTCGACCGCGGCTTCGGCCGAAATCACCTCTTCCTCGGCGATCCATTTCGATATCGAGAGCCGCGTCACCGTCGCCGCGACGCCGGCCCGGGCCTATGAGGCGCTCGGCGATGTCGGCGCCTGGTGGGACGGCGCGCACAGCTATTCGGGCGACCCCGCGAACATGCGGATCGACCTCTGGGCCGGCGGCTGCTTCTGCGAGTCGCTGCCGGACGGCGGCACGGTCGAGCATATGCGGGTGATCCAGGCGCTGCCGGGCCGGGTGCTGCGCCTGTCGGGCGGCCTCGGCCCGCTGCAGGAGGAGGCGGTCACCGGCACGATGACCTGGACTTTGCGCGCCGTCCCCGAAGGCACGGAGATCGTCTCGCGCTATCTGGTCAGCGGCCATGTCCGCGGCGACACCGGCGCCTATGCCGCGCCCGTCGACACGGTGCTTCGCGCTCAGTTCGAGCGGCTTCGCGCCCATCTCGCCCGCTGAGCAAAAGAGGGTCCTCGTCGCCGCGTCCGTCGCAGGGCGGGTTGCTCGGCCCGAAAACCTGTTATGGTCCCGCCTTCGCGACTCCGGGAGCGGAGCCGGTCTTTCAGGGGAGGCGGTGCAATGAGCAGGGGCGACAACGGCCACGTCGACAAAGACGGCTTCATGGAGGGCGTCAAGCGCCGCAACCCGGGCCAGACCGAGTTCATCCAGGCGGTGCAGGAAGTCGCCGACGACATTTTCGAGTTCATCGAGGGCAGGGAGGATTATCACCGCTGGCAGATTCTGCGCCGCATCGCCGAGCCCGACCGGATCGTCTCGTTCCGAGTCTGCTGGGAGGACGACAACCACCATATCCGAGTCCAGCGCGGCTACCGCGTCCAGAACAACAATGCGATCGGCCCCTATAAGGGCGGCATCCGCTTCCACCCAAGCGTCAACGAGTCGATCCTTAAGTTCCTCGCCTTCGAGCAGACCTTCAAGAACGCGCTGACCGGCCTGCCGATGGGCGGCGGCAAGGGCGGCTCCAACTTCAACCCCAAGGGCAAGAGCGACGGCGAGATCATGCGCTTTTGCCAGAGCTTCATGACCGAGCTCTTCCGCCATATCGGCGCGGACGTCGACGTCCCCGCCGGCGACATCGGCGTCGGCGGCCGCGAGATCGGCTATATGTTCGGGCAGTACAAGCGGATCACCAACCAGTTCACCGGCGTCCTCACCGGCAAGGGCCGCGAATATGGCGGCTCGCTGATCCGCCCCGAGGCGACCGGCTACGGCGCCGTCTATTTCCTCGAGAACATGCTGAAGACGCGCGGGCTCGACCTGGTCGGCAAGCGCGCCGTCATCTCGGGCTCGGGCAACGTCGCCACCCACGCCGCCGAGAAGATCGTGCAATTGGGCGGTAAGGTGCTGACGCTGTCGGACAGCGAGGGGTTCGTCCACGATCCCGACGGCATCACCCAGGAGAAGATCGACTGGGTGAAGGCGCACAAGACGAGACGCCGCGGCCGCATCTCCGAATATGCCGACGAATATAAAGGCGCGACCTTCCACGCCGGCACTCGGCCCTGGGGCGTCGAATGCGACGTCGCGCTGCCCTGCGCGACCCAGAACGAGCTGCTCGGCGAGGACGCCCGCACGCTCGTCAAGAACGGCTGCATCGCGGTCTCGGAAGGCGCCAACATGCCGACCGACCTCGAAGGCGTGCACGTCTTCCGCGACGCGAAATTGCTCTATGCGCCCGGCAAAGCCTCGAACGCCGGCGGCGTCGCCGTCTCCGGCCTCGAGATGAGCCAGAATTCGGCGCGCATCTCATGGAAGGAGGAGCAGCTCCAGCAGCTGCTCAAGGACATCATGCTCGGAATCCACCAGAGCTGCCTCGAATATGGCCAGCGCGACGGCGGCTATATCGACTATGTGAAGGGCGCCAATATCGCAGGGTTCAAGAAGGTCGCCGATGCGATGCTCGCCTTCGGCGTGGTGTGACGGCTTGACCCTGCGTCGGAGCTTCGTCCCCGCGGGCCTGCTCTGGCTTCTTATTGCCCTGCTCGGCGGCTGCGCGGCGCCGCGCGCCGATGCCGGCGCCGGACAGGCGCTGGTCCTCGCCGGCGGTCTGGTGGTCGATCCCGGCTCGCAGGCGCCGCCCCGCCGCGCCGACGTCCTGATCCGCGGCGATGGGATCGTCGCCGTCGGCCGGAACCTGCGCGTGCCCGCCGGCGCCCGGCGAATCGACGTCTCCGGCCGCTATCTGGTGCCGGGCCTGTGGGACATGCACGCCCATGTCGCCGCCGTCGGCCCGACCGGGGATGCGCTCGAAGACTATGTCCGCCACGGCGTGCTCGGCATTCGCGACATGGGCGGCCGGGTCGACGAGGTGCTGGCGCTGCGCGGCGCCGTCGCGCGCGGCGAGCGCCTCGGCCCGACGATGGTCGTCGCCGGCCCGACCCTGAACGGCGAGCAGGCGGCGGACTTCCATCGCTGGGTGCGCGACGGCGCCGAGGCAAGGGCCGCGGTGCGCGAGCTCCATGAGCGCAATGTCGACTTCATCAAGATCCACCGCCAGACCTCGAGCGAGGCCTTTTACGGCGTGCGCGACCAGGCGCGCGCCGAACGGCTCGCCTTCGCCGGCCACGTGCCGCTGGCGATCGACTGGATCGAGGCCGCCGACGCCGGCATGCGCACCATCGAGCATGTCCAGACCATCCTCGAAAACGAGGTGGAGGAGGGCGTCGAACCGGTCCGCGCGGTGACTGAGGCGATGGACCGGGTGGAAGGCGCGCGGGGCGACGCGATCTTCGCCGCGCTCGCTCGCAACGGCACCTTCTGGGACCCGACCTTTGTCGCCTACGAAGCCAGCTGGCGCGACGATCCGCCCGAGCGCCGGGCGCTGAAGCAGCGCCTCTATGCGCGCATGCGCCCGCTGGTCGGCCGCGCGTTCCGCGCCGGGGTTCCCATCCTCGCCGGGACCGACCTGCTCGAAGCGCGCGGCCAGGGGCTGCTCGACGAGCTCGACCGGCTGGTCCAGGCGGGCCTGACGCCGCGCCAGGCGCTCGCCGCCGCCACGATCAACCCCCATGGGCTTGTCGGGCGGGGCCCTGGTCCGATCCGGCCCGGCGGCGAGGCGTCGCTGATCGTCGTCGCGGCCGACCCGCTGGCGGACATCGCGAACATCCGAGGGATCGGCCTGATCGTCCTGCGCGGCCGCGTCATAGAGACCGCCGCCATTCCCCCGCCTCGCCGCTAGCTCAACGTCCCCGCTTCGGCCCGCCCCGAAACGGCTTGGCCTTGTGCCGGACGGGCGGCGGCCCGCCCCGCCGGTTGTCGCGCGCCGCATCGCGCGGCTTGCCCTCGACCGCCTCGATCCGGATGCCGCCCTCGCCGTCGGCATCGCCGCCCGCGGTCCGTCTCAACGCCGCCGCGAACTTGCCCGCCACCGCGCGCGGCACTTCGAAAATCGTCTCGCCGGCGGCGATCCGGATCGCGCCGATCTCGTTCTTGGTAATGTGGCCGCGCCGGCAGAGCAGGGGCAATATCCAGCGCGGATCGGCATTGTGGCGCCGGCCGATGTCCATGCGGAACCAGATCGTGTCCTCGAAGCCCGGCCGCGGCCCCTCCGCCCGCCCGCGCGGCGCGGCGCCGGCATCGGCCAGCTCCTCCGCCGCCGGCATCCGCGCACGATGCGTGCGGACCAGGGCCGCGGCGATCTCCTCCGGCGTCTTGTGCTCGAGCAGCGCCTGCGCCAACTCGCGATCCTCGTCGTCGATCTCGGCCGGGGCGAGCAGGGCGGCGAGCAGCCGCTCGCGGTCGCCCTTCGCGATATCCTCGGGCGTCGGCGGCTTGATCCATTCCGCCTCGATCCGCGCCCCGCGAAGCACCAATTCGACCCGCTTGCGCCTCGGATAGGGGACGACGAGCACGGCGATGCCCTTCTTGCCGGCCCGCCCGGTCCGGCCCGACCGGTGTTGCAGGGTCTCGGCGTCGCGCGGCAGCTCGACATGGACGACCAGCGACAGGTTCGGAAGGTCGATGCCGCGCGCCGCGACGTCGGTCGCGACCAGCACCCGGGCCCGGCCGTCGCGCAGCGCCTGCAGCGCCTGGTTGCGCTCGCTCTGGCTGTGCTCGCCCGACAAAGCGACGGCGTTGAAGCCGCGCTCGGTCAGGCTTGAATGGAGCCGCCGCACATTGTCGCGGGTCGCGCAGAACAGCAACGCGGACTCCGCCTCGTGCAGCCGCAGCAGGTTGACCACCGCATGCTCGATATCGGCCGGCGCCACCGTCATCGCGTGATAGGCGATATCGCCATGGCCGCGATCTTCGCCCACCGTCGAAATGCGCAACGCATCGCGCTGATAGCGTTTGGCCAGCGCTACGATCGGCCGGGGCATGGTGGCGGAGAAGAGCAAGGTGCGCCGCTCCGCCGGCGTCGCGTCGAGGATTTCCTCCAGATCCTCGCGGAAGCCCATGTCGAGCATCTCGTCGGCCTCGTCGAGCACCACGACCTTGAGCTGGCCAAGGTCGAGCGCTCCCCGCTCCAGATGGTCGCGCAACCGCCCGGGCGTGCCGACGACGATATGGGTGCCGTGCGAGAGGTTGCGCCGCTCCTTCGACGGATCCATGCCGCCGACGCAGGTCGCGATCCGCCCCCCGGCCTCGCCGTAGAGCCAGACCAGTTCGCGGCTGACCTGCAGCGCCAGCTCGCGCGTCGGCGCGATCACCAGCGCCTGAGGCTTCAGCGCATAGGGCAGGGCGCCGTTCGCATCGAGCAATTGCGGCGCGATGGCCAGCCCGAACGCCACCGTCTTGCCCGATCCGGTCTGGGCGGAAACGACCAGGTCGCGGCCCTCGGCTTCGGTTTCGAGGACGGCGGCCTGGACCGGGGTGGGCGTTTCGTAGCCGCGCGCGGCGAGCGCTTCGCCGAGAAGCGGCGGGAGAGTTTCGAATGTCATATGTCGTCCACATGGGGGACGCGGCCCGCGTCACAAGGGCAAAAGGGTCACAGGACCTGCCCGGCCGCCCACCCACTAGCCCAGGCCCATTGGAAATTATAGCCACCCAGCCAGCCGGTGACGTCGACCGCCTCGCCGATCGCGTAGAGGCCCGGCACGCCCCGAGCCGCCATGGTCTGCGAGGAGAGGCCCTTGGTGCCTATCCCGCCCGCGGTGACTTCCGCCTTGGCGAAGCCCTCGCTGCCGTTGGGCCGGAACCTCCAGTCTGCGAGCCGCCGCTGCGCCGCTCGGAGCGTCTCGTCGGGAAGATTGGCGAGATCGCCCCAAAGACCGATCTTCTTGGCCAGCGCCTCGGCCAGACGGTCCGGCAGCAGCTCGCCGAGCAGGGTGTGAAAATGCGTCTTCGGCCGCGCCTGTTTTGCCGCGAGCGCCCAGCCGGCCGCCAAATCGGGCAGGAAATCGACCCCGATCTCCTCGCCATTCCGCCAGTAGGAAGAGATTTGGAGAATCGCCGGTCCCGACAGGCCGCGATGGGTGAACAAAGCTGCCTCGCGGAACGCCGCCTTGCCCGCGCGGGCTGTCACCACGGTGGACACGCCCGAAAGCTCGCGGAACAGCACATCCTCCCCGCCGAGCGTCAGCGGGACGAGCGCAGGGCGCGGTTCCACCACCTCGAGACCGAATTGCCGCGCCAGATCGTAGGCGAAACCGGTCGCGCCCATCTTCGGGATCGAAGGCCCGCCGGTCGCGATCACCAGCGACGCCGCGCTCGCCGCCTCGTCGCCGTGGCGGATGATGAACCGCCCATCCGCATGGCTCACGTCGGCAATCGCCTTGCCGAGCGAAATCCGCACCTGCCCCTTCGCACACTCCTCCATCAGCATGTGGACGATCTGCCGCGCCGAGCCGTCGCAGAAGAGCTGGCCCAATGTCTTCTCGTGCCAGGCGATCCGGTGCCGCTCGACCAGCGCGATGAAATCCTCCGGCCGGTAGCGGCCCAGCGCCGACTTGGCGAAATGCGGGTTGGCGGAGAGGAAGCGGTCGGGCGCCGAATGCACATTGGTGAAATTGCAGCGCCCGCCGCCAGAGATCAGTATCTTCTTTCCGGCCTGGCTCGCATGGTCGATGAGCAGCACCCGGCGGCCGCGCTGCCCCGCCGTCGCGGCGCACATCAGCCCCGCCCCGCCCGCGCCGAGGATTATCGCGTCGAAGGTCCGGTCCTTGCCAATCATCTCGGGGCCATGCCACGGTGCGTGGAGCAGGGGAGGGCCGATTGGCAAGCGCAGCGAACACGGACGACGCCCCCGTTCCCACCCGCCAGAGCGACCGCCTGGTCATCCTCGCCTCCTCGCTCGGCACGATCTTCGAATGGTATGATTTCTACCTCTACGGGCTGCTCGCGGCGATCATCTCCGCGCAATTCTTCTCGGGCGTCAACGAGACGACCGGCTTCATCTTCGCGCTCGCCGCTTTCGCCGCCGGCTTCGCGGTGCGGCCGTTCGGCGCGATCCTGTTCGGCCGGATCGGCGACCTGGTCGGGCGCAAGAACACCTTTCTCGTCACCATGGGGATCATGGGGCTCTCGACCTTCGCGGTCGGTCTCCTGCCCCCTTATGCCAGCGCGGGCGTCGCCGCGCCGATCCTCCTCGTCGCGCTGCGCCTGCTCCAGGGCCTCGCGCTGGGCGGCGAATATGGCGGCGCCGCCACCTATGTCGCCGAGCACGCGCCTGCCGGCCGCCGCGGCTTCTACACCAGCTTCATTCAGACCACAGCGACATTGGGCCTGTTCGCGGCGCTGATCGTCGTCATCTCGATCCGCACCTGGCTCGGCGAGGAGGCGTTCGCCGCCTGGGGCTGGCGGCTGCCGTTCCTGCTCTCGATCCTTCTCCTCGCCGTGTCGCTCTGGATCCGGATGAAGCTCGAGGAGAGTCCGGTCTTCGCGCGCATGAAAGCGGAGGGGAAGGGCTCGAAGGCACCGCTCACCGAAGCCTTCGCCCGCTGGTCCAACCTCAAATTCGTGCTGATCGCCTTGTTCGGCGCGGTCGCCGGCCAGGCGGTGGTCTGGTATGCGGGGCAGTTCTACGCGCTCTTCTTCCTCGAGCGGACCTTGCGGGTCGACGGCGCCACCGCCAACATATTGATCGCCGTCGCGCTGGCGCTCGCCACGCCCTTCTTCATCCTGTTCGGCTGGCTCAGCGACAAGATCGGGCGCAAGCCGATCATCCTCGCCGGCTGCGCGCTCGCCGCCTCAACCTATTTCCCGCTGTTCGAGGCGCTCTCCAAAGCCGCCAACCCCGCGCTCCACGCCGCTCAGGCGTCGGCCCCGGTCCGCGTCGTCGCCGACCCGGAGGATTGCTCGGTCCAGTTCGATCCGATCGGCCGCAACAAGTTCGACGCGCGCTCCTGCGACATCGTCAAATCCTTCCTCGCCCGCTCCGGCGTCGCTTATGCCAACGCCGCCGCGCCGCCGGGGACCCCGGCCCGGCTCGAGATCGGCGGCGCGGCCCTCGCCGCGCCCCGGGGTGGGGCGGAAGCGATCGCCGCCTTCCAGGCCGCTGCCCGCGCCGCTTTGACCGCCGCCGGCTATCCCGAGCGCGCCGACCCGGCCCAGGTGGACAAGCCGCTGGTCGTCCTCATCCTGTTCGTGCTCGTCCTCTACGTGACGATGGTCTACGGCCCGATCGCGGCCCTGCTGGTCGAGCTCTTTCCCACCCGCATCCGCTACAGCTCGATGTCGCTCCCCTACCATATCGGCAACGGCTGGTTCGGCGGCTTCCTCCCCACCACCGCCTTCGCCATGGTCGCCGCCACCGGCGACATCTATTACGGCCTGTGGTACCCCATCGTCGTCGCCGCGGCGACGACGGTCATCGGCCTGTTCCTGCTCCCGGAGACCAGCAGGCGCCGGATCGAGGATTAGCCGGTTCAGCCTTGGCGCAGCTTGCGCGGCCGCGTCAGCCGGGCGCGGGCGACGGCGATGAGGGTGGCGCGGCGCTCGCGGCCCATGCCCAGGAACAGGGTGGCGCCCACCGCCACCGCGCCGCCGCCGACCATGCCTGCCGCGACAGCGAACAGGGGGCTGGCGAAGGGCAGCGCCGCGCCCGTCGCCGCGGCGAACACCAGCGCCGCGCACAGCAGGCTGCGCGCGAGCATCTCGAACGCGAACGGGATGCTGCGCAGACCGACCAGTCGGTCGCCGGCGCGGACAACGGGAAACCCGTAACCGACCATTTCGGCGATCGCGAGCGCCGCCATCATTCGCAGTGCGAGATGCTCGATCGGCAATGCCAGCACGAGCGCCACGGTCAGCACGAACTGGGCGGTGCGCCCGAGCGCAATCGGCCAGGGCCGGTTCGCCGTCGCCAGCAGGTTGAGCGCCAGCGCCAGGGTCGGCAGCAGCAGCGGCGTACCGATCGCCAGCCACAGGATCAGCGGATCGTACAGGCCCGGTTCGTCCGTCCACAACCGGAACAGGGGCGCCCCCAGCGCAAGCAGCAGCCCAGTGATGCATGCCGTCTGCGCGGTGAGGAACAGGGCCGCCTCGCGATAGACGGTCTTTAATCCGGCCGGATCGTCGATCGCCACCCGCCGGGCCGCCTCCTGCCCCAGGACGATGGCGAACATCTGGAGCGTCAACCGCCCGAAATTGCCGATCGTGCGCATCAGCACGAACTGCGCCACGACCACCGCGCCCGCGCCCATGGCGGTAAGCAGGAACACCGGCGCATAAGTGAGCGCGGTGTTAGGCGCGCTCTGGAACCAATAGCCGAGCGAGGTCTGCGCCGCCTCCACTCGCTCGCCCGCCGGCACGAGACCGACCCCGAAGCGATAGCGCGGACCGAAACGCCGCGGACTGTCCGCCAGGATCCATCCGCAGACGGCGATGGCGACCATGGCCTGTGCGAGCGCGACGGGAAGATAGCCGAAACCGAGCGCGATGAGGGCGATGCTGGCGGCGATGCGAAGGATGTCGAGCGCGGCCAGGATGAAGGTCTGGCGGGCGAACTGGTCATGCGCCCGATAGACCGACAGCTGCACCGACATCGCCATCTTGAGCGCCGTGACCAGGCTGAGCGCCAGCGTCGCCCCTAGGACCTGCGGCGTAAACACGCTGTCGTCGCCCCACCACGTCAGCGCGATTATCGTCGTGCCGATACCGACCAGGCTTCCGACGCCGATCACCAGATTGCCGGCGCGAGCCGCCACGCGCGCCTCTTCATGCCGCCCCTGCTGGGCGAGGAAGAAGACGCGGTTCGCGAAATAGAGATTGGCGCCGAAATCGAACAACGAAACCAGGCCCGCCGCCGCGCCTGCCAGCGACCAGGTGGCGAAATCCTCCACCCCCCAGATCCGCAACAGCACCCCGGTCAAGACGATGCGATCGACCACCGCCACCGCGAGGGTCACGATCTGCATCAGATATTCGCGACCGATCCTGCCGGCTACAATCATCGGCGGGTGCCTTTTCGGCCGGCTGCTACTTCACTGCCTCGATATACATCGACATCACGTCGCGGCTGTCGAGAACGTGGTCCACCGCCAAGCCTTCCACGGTGCTTTCCCGATATCCGCAGCGGCGCACCTCGCTGAAGCCAGCCTCCAGCAGCAGGTCGCGGAACAACTCGTAATCGTACATGAACTGATGGGAATCGTTGAAGCGGAAGAGGAGGTTGACGGCCTCGATCGGGCGGAGGTCGGGGAACTCCGCGCGACGAAAATATTCGGCGTCATTTTCGACAAAGGCCTTCATCAGCCCGCGCGCGTCGTGGACGACGAACCGGCCTACTCCGCCCGGCTCGAGCAGGCGGTGACATTCCTTCAGGAAATGACGGATCTTGAACGGATAGGAAATGTGGTCGCAGAAGTGCTCGCAGAAAATCATCCGCGCCGATCCGTCAGCCAAAGGCAGCTTCTTGCGCAGGTCCAGGCGAATATCCGCGTTCGGCGAAACGTCGATGTTGAGCCAGCCTTCGATCGGCACCGGTCCGCTCGCAACGCCGAGCTTCAGGCCGCGCTGCCGCCGCAGCTTCCTCAGCCGCCGCCGATTATTGGGCGTGATCTTACCGACGAGGTGGGCCGACTGCCCCTTTACTTCATACTTCGCAAGCCGCAGGATGCGGACCACATCAGGATGATTTTGCTTGAGCCATTGCTTGATTCCCATGCCCGCCCGGTATCAGGTGGCTCAATAGGGGTCAACGCGACGGCGAAACGGGCGGCCGCACCTGTCTCACGGCGGGAGGAGGCGGGATCGCGGCATCCTCGTCGGGGGCGCGCCGACAGTGGCGACCGGCCGCAGAGTTTCTCCTGAAACAGATCGAAGCAAGATCGAAATCAGCCTTATACCGCTGTTGACACCGCCCCTCCCAAATCCTACATGACGCGCATCCCGTTAACCGGTCCCCCGGCGGCGCTTTCGTGCGCCCGTCGGCTTTGCCTGTTTCCGGGGCATCAAAAGCGCTGAGATGGGCCGTTCGCCACGGCGGCCCGTGGAGCAGGAGAAAGTTTTCCATGGCACGTATCGCTGGGGTCAACATCCCTACGAATAAGAGGGTCGAGATCGCCCTTACCTACATCCACGGCATCGGCCGCACCAAGGCCAGGGAAATCACCGCCAAGCTCGGCATCCCGGCCGAGCGCCGAGTCCAGGACCTGACCGACCAGGAGGTCCTCCATCTGCGCGAAACGATCGACGCCGACCACCAGGTCGAAGGCGATTTGAGGCGCGAGACGGCGATGAACATCAAGCGGCTGATGGACCTCGCCTGCTATCGCGGCCTGCGTCACAGGAAGGGCCTGCCGGTCCGCGGCCAGCGCACCCACACCAACGCGCGCACCCGCAAGGGCAAGGCCAAGCCGATCGCCGGGAAGAAGAAGTAATTCACGCGGGGCGTGAATTACTCCGCCGGAGGCACTTTCGAGGCCGCATCGGCGTCACGACAGGATTTAGGTAGGATAGAGAAACATGGCACGCGAACCTCAGCGCATCCGTCGGCGCGAGCGCAAGAACATCACCGCCGGCGTCGCCCACGTCAACGCCAGCTTCAACAACACGATGATCACCATCACCGACGCGCAGGGCAACGCCATCGCTTGGTCGTCCGCGGGCATGATGGGCTTCAAGGGCTCGCGCAAGTCGACGCCTTATGCCGCCCAGGTCGCGGCCGAGGATGCCGGCAAGAAAGCCGCCGAGCATGGCGTCCGCACCCTCGAGGTCGAGGTCAAGGGCCCCGGCTCGGGCCGCGAGAGCGCGCTCCGGGCGCTTCAGGCGGTCGGCTTCCAGATCACCTCGATCCGCGACGTGACGCCGATCCCGCACAACGGCGTCCGCCCGTCCAAGCGGCGCAGAGTGTGACCCGAGTCCGCGGCTGACGCCGCGGCCGGGCAGGAATGTAGTTTTTACCCCGGAACCGACAAATCGGTTCCGACAGGACCAAGGGAAAATCCATGGCCGTCAATGCAAAGAACTGGCAGGAAATGAAGAAGCCCAATTCGCTCGAGAGGAAGGTCGGCGGCGACAGCCGGCGCAAGGCGACGTTCGTCGCCGAGCCGCTCGAGCGCGGCTTCGGCCTGACGCTCGGCAACTCGCTGAGGCGCGTGCTCTTGTCGTCGCTGCAGGGCGCCGCGGTGACCGCGATCAAGATCGAGGGCGTGCTCCACGAATTCTCCTCGCTGGCGGGCGTTCGCGAGGACGTCACCGACATCGTCCTCAACGTCAAGCAGGTCGCCTTGCGCATGGAAGGCGAGGGGCCCAAGCGGCTCCAGCTTTCCGCCACCGGCCCCGGCGAGATCACCGCCGCCTCGATCGCCACCACCGGCGACATCGAGGTGATGAACCCGGATCTGGTCATCTGCCATTTGGACGAGGGCGCGACGCTCAACATGGAGCTGACCGCGGAGACCGGGAAGGGCTATGTCCCGGCCGCCGCCAACCGGCCCGCGGACGCGCCGATCGGGCTGATCCCGGTCGACGCGCTCTACTCACCCGTGCGCCAGGTCAGCTACAAGGTCGAGAATACGCGCGTGGGCCAGGAGCTCGATTACGACAAGCTGACCCTGACGGTCGACACCGACGGCACGATCTCGCCCGACGACGCGATCGCCTATGCGGCGCGAATCCTGCAGGACCAGCTCCAGCTCTTCGTCCACTTCGACGAGGGCATGGTCCAGGTGCCGACCATGGCCGGAATGGCCGCGCCGAGCGCGGCCGAGACCGAGGCGGACGCCAACCAGCTCAACCGCTATCTGCTCAAGAAGGTGGACGAGCTGGAGCTGTCGGTCAGGAGCGCCAACTGCCTCAAGAACGACAACATCATCTATATCGGCGATTTGGTGCAGAAGACCGAGGCGGAGATGCTGCGGACGCCGAACTTCGGGCGCAAGAGCCTGAACGAAATCAAGGAGGTTCTGGCGAGCATGGGGCTGCGGCTCGGGATGGATATTCCCGGGTGGCCGCCGGAGAACATCGAGGAAATGGCGAAGAAGCTCGAGCAGGAATTGCTCGGATAGTCGCTCTTCAACGAGGCAAATAGGAAGGGCCGCCGCGAGGCGGCCTTTTCGTTTGTAGCTAGGGCGGGTTCTTCTAGGCCCAACCCTTCCCTGCTGGACGCGCGTTCAGCGGACAGGGAATGAGTACTTCGTCAGGCCAAAACAGGCTTACTGTTCCGAATGACAATACCGGGCAACACATAAGCGGCATGGCCCGCGAGTGTGGTGGCGGGATTCCTAACCCCAAATGTGTGAGTTCGGCCACCTTTCCCTTCCATCGCGCCGCTCCCCTCGTATTTCCAGTTTTCCTGGGTCAGAAAGACGACATCGACACGCCAGATCACAACTGGGAAGCCGGGTTTGATCGTTTGCGTGGTATCCACGAGATAGCGCCAAATGACGTACCAGCCCGGATGATTGTAGTGCGACTGGATCGCCCAAGGCCGGGAACTACCCTTTGATTCGAGGGCTTCGAGCGGAGGTGGGTTGAGCTTTCCGCTCAATGAAAGATCAGGGAAGCGCTGCTGGGCAACGTCAGGGTGCTTGTGCTTTTTGTAGGGACTACAGGCGTGGATACCCTTGACACCAAGGATCCCGATGATGGCGCTGAAGACGTTGGCTTGTTCAAGATAAATGTCGATAAGGTCTGCCGCTTCTCTCTCGACGTACCCCACAGCCTTCTCGATATGTATCGGCAGTAAGCCCTTTGGTAGCGGCACCATTTTCCCCCGGCGGACGTTCGGGCGTAAGTGCGCCATTCAGCGCAACCTTGGCAAGGGCGATAACAGCCTTTTGGGTGACCTCCATTAGCCGAGATACAGAAATAAGGAGTGAGCCTGGGCGATCTACCGCAGCGACATAAGTCTGGGGATGGCCTCGGCGGCAACCCTGACGAACCTAGGATCGGCCTCCACACCAATGCTCGAATAGCCGACGGCATTCGCCGCTGCGAGCGTAGAACCAGAACCCGCGAAAGGATCCAGCACTATCCCCTCGCCGAGAGGCAGGGATGCTCGCACTAGCTGTCTCAAGAAATCTTGCGGCTTCAATGAAGGATGCGGCGCAATAGCTCGTTCGGCTGCAGTAGTGGGGCTGGACTTGATCACATCTCCGAAAGGCCGTTCCCTGGAGGGCCGGCGGAAACCGCCAGTTTTCCACTTTCGCAGGTTGTCTTGAACCCGGCCCTCAGGTGGACGGCGGAACACAACCCAAGGCTCCCATTGTGAGCGAGGCATGACGCTAACTCCGTCAAATTCCTCATGAGCATTCTTGGGCCGGTCCCCTCCGCGCATGGTCATTGTTAGCCGTGCGACATGTCCCCGAACTTCAAGGCCGCCTTCGCTCATCGCCGAAGCCACTATGTGAGCGAGCAATGGGTTGCTGGCTACGACCGCATTCCCGCCGGGAACAAGCACTTTCGCCACGAGCGCACCCAAACGCCGGAAAAAAGCGTATAGCTCCTTCCGATCCTCGTCCGTCATGATCGTAAAACGTGGCAAGGGCGAGCGCCTGTGGCCGTCAAAGGAAGGGGGGACCCTCCATACACCACCTCTTCCCGCGCGCATCTTCTCGAGCTCGCGATGGCTATATTCGGTCAGGCCGTAGGGGGGGTCTGTAACCACCGCGTGGACAGAAGCTTCTGCTCGAGCAGAAAGCCAGTCGAAACAATCGTCATGATACAAGATCGCTTTTCCATGCTGGACGGCTGGCGCCAAACCGACAAATTCGACGTTGTCCGCGCGCCCGGTCAAGAGCCGGTACCGCCCCCGGCCGGTCCGCTCAAAGAGTCGACCGACATTCAAATTAAGATAGGACCGAATGGATGAATCCCGCACAGGGCCTAGCTTCACGGAAAGCGCATTGCTAATTTGCCGAAGCGAGGCCTCGCCGTTTAGAGCCTGCAGATAGTCCACGATCGAATCTCGGATCACGCCCGGCGAAGCTGACATTATCTCCCTCCTTGGCAGTCGTCGCCTTTTGACGTTTAAACGTCAAACGTCAAGTTCTATTTTTGTTTCTCTCTCGCGAGCCTGGTGGCTGAGGGGGAGAGAGGTCTGCGACCGCTGGGTGATTCCTCCTATGTTCCGGATGGGCGGGGATCTACCGATCTCAATATGCCCTCTGATTACGTCGTCCCGTCGCCTGTCGGCCGCGCCTCATAGGGTGCAGGCGTCACTCGCTGCTCCGTCGGAGCGACAAGCCTAATCCAGTCGTCGCAACAGCTCCGTCGGCTCCATCCCCAGCGCTCGCGCGATCAACACCGAATCGACCAAGCCGCCACCGCTCGCGGCGCTCGTAGTTGGAGACGAAGCTCTGGGTTTGCTCGACGAGCTCAGGATGAGCGGAGGGAGGACGGTCGGCCGGACGGCCGGTCTCAATATCCCACGACCACCAGGCGGTACGGCATCCTGATCCGGCTGTGGCCGTAAAGGGCGTCTGCCACGGCGACGGCTTTGTCATAGTCCCTGCTGATCGTGTCGCGCTCGCCGCTCTTGTAGCGGTAGCTGTTGGCGACGGCGAGGAAGAGGGTTTCGAGCTCGACCATGACCAGTGTCTGGACGAGGTCGCGGTAGAGGGCGTTGCCCATGCCGCCGCGGCCGGCCTCGATCTCGAGGCCGTATTTCTATTCCGGGTGGAAGGCGTCGATCTCGTACTCGAGGTCGGGCTCGCCGTTCTCGCCGAAAAAGACCGGGCGCTTGATCTTGTCGTCCTGCTTCTTGCCGCCCTCGACCTCGAAGCCGAGGGCGCAGAGGTCGTCGCGGAGGCGGGCAAGGACGGCGTCGCTGGTGAGGCCTTTGACGAGCGTCTTGGTGCAGATGGCTGGTTCGGCGGCTTTGAACACTTGCAGGATCTGTGGGGTGTAGGGCGGCGGCGGCTCGGTGCGCGGGAAACTGGTGAAGCGAATGTTCGACAAAGGTTGGCCCTCTCGCTGGGAGGGTAACCGGAGGGACGGAAAGGCGCGTCCGTTCATTCATCCATTTCGGACCCCATATTAGGTATCATATTACCCGTCCCTCTCTAAGCTTCGCCCCCGAACCCCGGAACTTGTTCCCTTTTGGTTCCTTTTGGCTGGTACAAGCGCGCGATTTTCTGACAAATGGTTTGGCTCGGTTGAACCATCGAGCGAGTTGAATCGTGGGTAAAAGGAAGACGGCGGGGGATTGGCGGCGGTTCCTGCGGGGGCTGGCGCGGACCGGCAATGCGCGGCTGGCGGCGCGGATGGCGGGGATGGACGTCGGCACCGCCTACGACCAGCGAATCAAGGACGAAGGCTTCGCGGCGCGCTGGGAGACGGCGCTGGCCGAGAGCAAGAAGCGGGCGGCGGCCGGCAAGGCGCGCGCCCGGAGGCGCGGCGGCGGCGGCGGCGAGCTGGTGCTGCGCACCACCAGGAACGGCAGCCAGCTGGTGAGCGCCGCGCCGGGGCGGTGGAGCGCGAGGATCGAGGCGGCGTTCCGGGCCGCGCTGCGGCGCACCGGCTGCGTTCGGCGGGCGGCGGAGGCCAGCGGCCTTTCGACCAACGCGCTCTACTACCGGCGCGACAAATATCCCGATTTCGCGGCGGCCTGGGCGGCCGACGAGGCCCATGCCCGGGACACCATCCCCGGCCTGCTCGCGGCGGCGACGATCGCCAGCCTCGACCCCGAGATCGGGGGCGGCGAGGAGCCGCGGGTCAACGTCGACCAGGCGATCGCGATCGCCCGGCTCAACGGCCGCGGCGGGGCGGGCGGACGCCGCGGCCGCCCGCTGCGCCCGGAACCGAGCATCGAGGAGGTGCGCGACGAGATCCTGCAGCGGATCCGGGCGATCAAGCGGCACCGCGAACAGGGCGGCAATCCCCCTCCCCTTGATGGGGAGAATGAGTAGGTGCGGATGTCCCCCGGACATCCGCAGCCATGCCGGGGGCATGGCGGGCCTGCTCATGGGGTGGAGTGGCCTATCCGCGAGCACCGAGCGGGGCACCAAGTCCACCCCCACCAACCTCCCCCATCAAGGGGGAGGCCTTTCTAGCGCGGGAGGATTTATGAAGCCGGGCAAGCTGGCGCTCGAGGCGCTGCTCGCACTGCCGGACGAAAAGATCGAGGCGATCGTGCGCGAGCTGGGCGCCGAGGCGGCGCTTCGCTTCCTGGCCGACTGGCCGGCCTGGGTCCATGCCGGGCAGGAGCCGCCACCGGCCTCCGCCGGGGCAGGCGGCGAGGACTGGCGGATCTGGCTGATGTTCGGCGGGCGCGGCTTCGGCAAGACCAGGGCCGGGGCGGAATGGATCAGCCAGCTCGCCCGCGACCATCCGCGCGCCTCGATCGCCCTGGTCGCGGCCAATCTCGGCGAGGCGCGCCGCGTGATGGTCGAGGGGCCGAGCGGGCTGATCGCGGTGGCCCGGGCGGGCGAAGCGGAGGCGATGACCTGGGAGCCGCACCTGAGGCGGCTGCACTTCGCCTCCGGGGCGGAGGCGTTCGTCTATTCGGGCGCCCATGCCGACAGCTTGCGCGGGCCGCAGCATCATTTCGCCTGGTGCGACGAGCTGGCGAAATGGCGGCAGGCGCAGGCGGCGTGGGACAATCTGATGTTCGGCCTCAGGGCGGGGACGAACCCCAGGGCGCTGGTGACGACGACGCCGCGCCCGATCGCGGCGCTGAGGGCGATCATCGGCGCGGGGGCGGCGCGCGGCGGCGGGCCGACGGCCGCCAACCCGCATGTCGCCGATGGGTGGCTGCGCGACATGAAGCGCCAGCACGAGGGAACGCGGTTCGGCCGGCAGGAGCTGGGCGGCGAGCTGATCGAGGATCTGGAAGGGGCGCTGTGGGAGAGAGAGATGATCGAGAAAGGAAGGAAGGACGCAGCCGGCAGCGGTCGTTTCGTTCGCGTCGTCGTCGGTGTCGACCCGCCGGCGTCGGTCGAGGGAACCTGCGGGATCGTGGTCTGCGGCGCCGACGATGGGGGCCACGGCTATGTGCTCGCCGATCTCAGCGTTTCCGGCCTGTCGCCCGAGGGCTGGGCGCGCAAGGTCGCCGCCGCAGCCGAGGTGTGGGGCGCGCACCGGGTCGTCGCCGAGGCCAATAATGGCGGCAGGATGGTCGAGGCGGTGCTGCGCGGCGCCGACCTGAACCTGCCGGTGAAGCTGGTCCACGCCGCCGAGGGCAAGGTCGCGCGGGCGGCGCCGGTGGGAGCCCTGTTCGAGAGCGGCCGGGCGTGGTTCGCCGGCCGCTTTCCGGCGCTCGAGGACGAATTGTGCGGGCTGACCTGGGACGGCCGCTATCACGGCCCCGGATCAAGCCCCGACCGCGCCGATGCCATGATCTGGGCGATGACCGAGCTGATGCTCGGCCGGCCGCGGGCCGCGCCGCGGATCCGGACGCTCTGAAGGGAAACGGGGACGGCCGCGAGCGGCCGTCCCCGCAACCTTCACGCCGTGGCGCCGGCCAGCCGGTGCTTGAGCGCGCTCGCCGTGTCGTGGCCGGCGCGGACCGATTGGTAGGCGTCGCGGATCGCCGCCTGGGCCGCGGGCGTCAGCTCGGTGTCGGCCAGCGCCGAATCATATTTGGCCTTGAGATAGTCCTCGCCGCGCTCGACCTCGGCGATGATCGCCTCGTCGCCGCCGCCGCCGCCAATGGCGGCGCGAAGGTCGACCCAGCGGCGGTGGAGATCGGCCTTGAGCGAGCCGTCGTCATTGGGCGTGCCGCCCATCGTGCGGACGGTCTGCTGCAACATGGTCACGACCTGCCGCCGCTCGGCGCCGAAATCGCGGAACAGGGTGGCGAAACGGCCGCTGTCGGAATCCTCGGCGGAGCGCTCGAAGCCGGCGGCGCTGTCGATGGTGGTGGTGATGAGGGAGTTGAGGACGTCGATGTCATGGTCGTTCAGCATGGAAGCACATTCCTTGTTTTTGAGGGACTTGTGCTTAACGAGCGGCGCGGCGGAAGGTTCAGCGGGGGCGAGCCGAAGCGGTGCTTTGCGCCGGTGGGGAGGGGCCGGTAGGGCGGGACGGCCGCGGCCGCCCCACCCCGGCCGGACGCGCGCGTAGCCTAGGCCGTGGCGCCCTGCTCCATGTTAAACTCGCGATGCGGGGGAAGGTTCAACCCAGCGCTCAGCGGCGCGGGCGCTTGGGTGTCCTACGCCATTTCGCAGCTCCGCAAGTTCGCCGTCACACTCGGCGATCTCCGCCTCGTGTCGGGCGATTCCTCGGCGGTAAGGACCAGCTCATTCGCAGCGTTCGCCTCGAGCAGCGCTTGACTTCCCGGCCCCGATCCGCTCTAGGCGCCGGCACGGGACGGGGCCGCGGCTCCGTTCTTTTGCTTTGGGGTTTGGGCCGTCCCCCGTCACGACCGCCTGGCCGGAGCTGCCTGACACGGGCTCCGGACGAACGAAGGAAGAAGTCCATGCGCCATCGCGTCGGCGGCCGCAAGCTCGGCCGCACCTCCTCCCACCGCCTCGCCATGTTCCGCAACATGGCGGCCGCGTTGATCAAGCACGAGCAGATCACCACCACGCTTCCCAAGGCGAAGGAGCTCAGGCCCTATGTCGAGAAGCTGATCACCTTGGCCAAGAAAGGCGGCCTCTCCAACCGCCGCCTCGCCCATGCGCGGCTGCTCGACGAGGCCCAATTGGTGAAGCTGTTCGACGTGCTCGCCAAGCGCTACCAGGAGCGCGCCGGCGGCTATACCCGGATCATCAAGGCCGGTATCCGCGCCTCCGACGCGGCGCCGCTCGGAATCATCGAGCTGGTCGACCGCGACCCCGCCGCCAAGGGCCAGGATTCGGGCCCGGTCGAGGGCCGGGACGAGGACGAGCTCGAGGCCGCCTGACACTTGAATGGGGACAGTCCCCGGAGGTGGGGACAGTCCCCGGAGGTGGGACAGTCCCCCTGGAGGCGCAGATGGCGGAGCGGTTCGAACGGCACCGGCAGGCCTGGACCAGCGACGAGATCCAGAAGCTGCACGCGCTCGCCAAAAAGGGCATGGCGCTGAAGGCGATCGCGCGGGCGATGACACGCTCAGAGGAATCGATCCGCGACCGCGCCAAGCAGGACGGGCTTAGCATAGCCAGGCTGCGCTAGCCCAAGTCACTGATCCAGGACAGTTTCCGATCGCGCCCGGAACCTCGGCGCGGGACGGCGGTTCCGTGCGGGCCTTTCGCGCCGCGGCGCGGGAGCTCGCCGCAGGGGATGCCAGGACATGTTGATGGTCGATACCGAATTGAGGCCGAGCGCGATCCAGGGCATCGGCGTGTTCCTGCGCGAGCCGGTCAAGGCCGGGCAGCTGATCTGGCGCTTCGATACCCGGATCGACCGCGTCTACGCGGAGAGCGAGATCGCGACGCTGCCGGCGTACATGCAGCTTTGGCTGCGCACCTATTCTACCTTGCACGACGGGCTCAACGTCTGGGTGCTGTGCGGCGACAACGGCCGCCACTTCAACCATAGCGACGACCCCAACACGATCTCGCAGGGGATCGCCTTCGGCGACGACCTCGCCGCGAGCGACCTCGAGGCGGGCACCGAGCTGACCTCGGACTATCGCACGATCTGCGACGCGATGCGGCGCGGCCTGCCCTTCTAGCGCGTCTCGCCGTCGCCGAGCAGGCCGAGCGCTTCGAGCCGGGCATAGTCGCCGGCGGCGAGGCGGTCGCCGATGTCGAGCCGGTAGCGCAGGTTCGGGACGGTGATCCGGCCGGCGCGCGCATAAGCGGCGCGCTGAGCGTCCGCTACCGTGGCTCCGGTGCCGGTCACCACCATCGTCCAGCCGTAGAGGCCGCTCGTCACCAGCCGGCCGCCGGCGAGGCCAACCTCGCCATAATGGATGTGGCGGCTATCCTCCTCGTCGAGCGGCTCGGGCAGCAAAACGGGCAGGCCGACGGGCTCGTCGACCTGCTTGCGCGAATAAGGGAAAGGCGGCGTGGTGAGGACGATGCCGGCCGAGAACAGGGCGGAGGCCTCGAAGCAACCGCCGGCGCGCGCCGCCATCGTCCGGAACAGGTCCGCCCAGGGCGTCAGCTGCAGCGGATCGAGGATAGCGAAGCCCGGATAGCCGAAGCGGCAGGTGAATTCGAGCGGCCAGATGCCGGCCTCGTTGACGATCGTGTTGAGGTTCACATAGCCGACATGGCCGTGCGCGCGCAGCAGCGGCGCGACCCGGGCGAGCGTGCGCTCGAAGAAGGCGCCGCTCCCGGCAAAGGTCGCGATCGTGCCCATCTCGCCGGTCAGCTCGCCCATGTCGCCGGCGAAGAAGCGCTTGTGCTCCCAGTCGAGGCAGGCGGGCGCGAGGAAGCGCTCGCCGTCGAAATAGGCGCCGACGCCCATCTCGATCCCCTCGACATGGTCCATCAGGATGAAGCGAGCGGGCGCGCCGCCGCGGGCGGCGAGGCGCGCGGCGAGCATGGCGCGGACGTCGCCGCCGTCGGCGAGCCGGCCGACATAATTGTCGCCCGACGCATGGTCCGGGCCGCTGAACTTCAGCACGTAACGGCCGGGACAAGCGGCGAGGAAAGCGTCGGCCGAGGCGGCGTCGGCGAAGTCGCGCACCGCCGCGACCGGCAGGCCGAGGCCGGCGAGCAGGTCCTGCGCGAAGGCGCGGTCATTCTCCAGCCGGTCGCCATATTCGCTGCCGCCGATCACGGTGAAGCCGTCGCGGCGCAATTCGTCCTGGAGCGCGCCATAGCCCTCGGAGACCGCCTCGAAGAGGATGATGCCGTCGGCGCCGGCCGCCCGGATCCAGCCGAGCTCGGCGCGCCAATCGGCCGTCCGCGGCACCAGGCCGGCGAGCGTGCCCTGCGCCAGCGGCTCGCCGATCGAGACTCGGACCTCGTGGCCGTCGGCGGCGAGGCGCAGATAGAGCGCGCCGAGATCGCAGGTTTCGGTCACGCCGAGGAATCGCATCGTCCGTCACTCCTGGCCCGCCGGCGCGGGACTTTCGCTAACCCAGATCAACATTGGCCGCAATTGAGGAACCGGTGCGGAAACAAGGGGTTGTCCGTCCACAACGCGCTGGGGAAATAGCATCGATGGCAACGCGCCTGCGAATGGAGCCGACCCGCTCGGGCGGCGAATTCCTGACCGACGAGATCCAGCGCGACCTGGCGCGCTGGAACCGGACTCGGCTTGCCCCGGCCTTCCCGCAAGCGGATTGGCAGATCCGGCTCGCGCGCGACCATCGAATGCTGCAGCTGGAAGGCGCCTTCCTCGAATCGCTGCGCGCCGACGTCGCCGAGGAGGCGCGCGCCGCGCCCACGGATGCCGACGGCTTCGTGCGCTGGTTCGAGGCGCTGGCGGCGACCGGCCCGGGGCAAGGCGATCCGCTCTTCCCCTGGCTCGCCGAACAGGCCGGAATCGAGGATTTCCGCTGGTTCCTGGAGCAGGAAGCGGCGGGCGAAGCCGGCTTCGACGACCTCGTCGCCTTGACCCAAATCAGGCTGCCGGTGCGCGCCAAGCTCGAGCTTGCCCGCAATTATTGGGACGAGATGGGGCGCGGCAATCCCAAGGGCATGCACGGGCCGATGCTCGACGCCCTGGTCGCGCGGCTCGACCTCAAGCCCGAGATCGACGGCACCGTGGGCGAGAGCCTCGCGCTCGCCAACGCGATGACGGCGATGGCGACCTCGCGCCGCTACGCCTGGCACGCGGTCGGAGCGCTCGGCGCGATCGAGCTGACCGCGCCGGGCCGCGCCGCCCTGGTCGCCGCCGGCCTGCGCCGGCACGGCCTGAACGGCCGCGAGCGCCATTATTTCGAGCTTCACGCGGTGCTCGACGTCAAGCATAGCGAGGATTGGAACCGCGAGGCGCTGCGGCCGCTGGTCGAGGAGGATCCGCGCCGGGCCGCCGCGATCGCGGAAGGCGCGCTGATCCGCCTCGGCTGCGGCGCGCGCTGCTTCGAACGCTATCGCGCGCGGCTCTGGTAGGCGATGGCCGAGGACGACAAGGCGCTGCTCGATCTGCTCGGCCGACTCGCCGAGCTGGGCTATCGCTTCATCACGCCGACGCCGGAAACCCATCGCCGCGTCGTGGCGCGCAGAGCGGAGGGGCGCGGCCCGCGCGACATTTTCGGCTGGAGCCTGCCGTTCGCGCGCGAGGCGCTGCGCGACGATCTGTTCGCGCTGCTCGGCGAGGCCGGCATGCTGAGCGAAAAAGACGGCCGCTGGCGGAGCCGGGTGCGGGTCTCCTCGGTCGGCGAGACCCTGTTCCTGCATTCGGCCTATCCGACCGGGAGCCGCGACGCCGTGTTCCTCGGGCCGGACAGCTACCGGTTCGTCCGCTTCCTGAGCGCCGGGCTGGCCGGCGCGGCGCCGGCGCGGCGGCTCGTCGACATCGGCGCCGGCGCCGGCGTGGGCGCCGTCGCCGCGGGCCTGGCCGGCGCGGCGGCGCGGCTGACGCTGACCAACGTCAATCCGCTGGCGCTGCGCTTCGCCCGGATCAACGCGCGCGCGGCGGGGCTGGACGTGGAGACGGTCGAGGGGCCGGGGCTCGACCCGGTCGAAGGCGGCTTCGATATCGTCGTGATGAACCCGCCCTTCCTCCTCGACCCGGCCGGGCGCGCCTATCGCGACGGCGGCGGCCGTCACGGCGCGGCGCTGTCGCTCGGCTGGGCGCTCGCGGCGGCGCGGCGGGTGGCGCCCGGCGGGCGGGTGCTGCTCTATACCGGCAGCGCCATCGTCGACGGCGAGGACCGGCTCGAGGCCGAATTGCGGGCACGGCTGCCCGAGGGGTGCGAGCTCGATTATGCGGAGCTGGATCCGGATATATTCGGCGAGGAGCTCGACCGGCCCGGCTACGAGGAGGTCGAGCGGATCGCCGCGGTCGGCGCGGTGATCGTCAAGGCGGGTTAGCCGTCCTCGGCGGCAACGGGGACAGTCCCTCCAAAAAGAGTGGCTGTCACTATTTTGGGGTTGCGTTCTCGATCCACACCGCGAGCGCCTTTTGCTCAGCCGCGCTCATTATCAGCCCGAGCTTCGTCCGGCGCCAAAGCACATCCTCGGCCGTCCGGGCGAATTCGGTGTCGATCAGGTAACGGACCTCGCGCTCGTAGAGGCCGGCGCCGAAATGGCGGCCGGGATTGCCGAGCGCGCCGGGCCCCTCCAGCACCTGCCGGAGCCGGGTTCCGTAGGCGCGCGACATGCGCTCGAGCGAGGGCGCCGCCAACCAGCCGGCAAGCCCCTCCAGCCAGCCATTGTAGGCGGCGTCGACATTGCCGCCGGGCAGCGTCGAAGTGGCGGTGAACTTGAGGCCGCCGACGCCGAGCAAATCGAGCGCTTCGAGCGCCAGCGCGCGCGCGGTGGTGAGCTTGCCGCCGAAGACCGAGAGCAATTTCGGCCCCGGCGCCGGATCGAGCTCGAGACGATAGTCGCGGGTGACGTCCTTGGCTTGCGCCGCGCCGTCGTCGTAGAGCGCGCGGACGCCGGAATAGGACCAGGCGACGTTGGCCGGGACGGTCTGCCGAACGAAATAGGCATTGGCGGCGGCGCACAGATAGGCGACCTCTTCGGCCGCGATCACCGCCTCCTCGGGGCGCGCCACCGGCACGTCGGTGGTGCCGATCAGGCTGAGCGCGCCATAAGGCAGAGCGAAGACGACGCGGCCGTCCGCCTCCTGCTGCAGGATATAGGCATGGTCGCCCTGCCAGAGGCGGGGGACTGCGATATGGCTCCCCTTGACCAGGCGGACGCCGCTCTTGCTCCCGGCGCCGAGGCGGCCGGCAAGCACCTCGGCGACCCAGGGGCCGGCGGCGTTGACGATCATCCTGGCGCGGACCGTGCGGCCGCCGGAAAGCGCCGCGGTCCAGAGATCGCCGTCGCGGCGGGCGGAGATGAGTTCGGTGCGGGTGGCGATCTCGGCGCCGCGCTCGGCCGCGTCGAGGGCGTTGAGCACGACCAGCCGCGCGTCGTCGACCCAGGCGTCCCAATAGGTGGCGAGGCGGTGGCCGGGCCGAAGCGCGGCGCGGACCGCGCTGTCGTCGCGGCCGACGCCGCGCGAGCGCGGCAGCTCGCCGCGGCCGGCGAGGATGTCGTAGACGAACAGGCCGAGGCGGATCATCCACCAGGGCCGGCCGCCGGGCGGATCGGGCAGGACGAATTTGAGCGGGCGGACGATGTGCGGCGCGGTGGCGAGCAGGATGGCGCGTTCGTGCAGCGATTCCCGGACCAGGCGGAAATCGTACTGCTCGAGATATCTGAGGCCGCCGTGGATCAGCTTGGAGGAAGCCGAGCTGGTGTGGCTGGCGAGGTCGTCCTTCTCGACCAGCAGCACGTCGAGGCCGCGCCCGGCGGCGTCGCGGGCGATCGCCGCGCCGTTGATGCCGCCGCCGACGACGAGGAGATCGAAGCAGGCCATGGGGCGATCGGTAGCGGGAAATGAAATGAGTGGCACCCACTAAGCCCCTCCCCTCGATGGGGAGGGGTTGGGGAGGGGTGAACCCAGGAGACCCCCTCAGTGCGGGTGGAGACGTTCACCCCCACCCAACCCTCCCCCATCAAGGGGGAGGGCTTATGGCTCGACATCCCGTTTCTTTCCGTGGAAGCTACGGCATGGCCGGCGAAACCATCCTCGTCATCGATGCGGGCACGACGAGCACCCGGGCGATGCTGTTCGCGCCCGGCGGGGCCTGCCTCGGCACCGAGCAACGCGAGCTGGCGCAGCATTATCCGCGCCCGGGCTGGGTCGAGCATGACGCGGAGGAAATCTGGCAATCCTCTCTCGCCTGCGCGCGGGCGATGGTCGACCAGGCCGGAGGCGCCGAGCGGATCGCGGCGATCGGCATCACCAACCAGCGCGAGACGATCCTTTTCTGGTCGCGGCGGACGGGGGAGGCGCTCGGCCCGGCGATCGTCTGGCAGGACCGGCGGACCGCCGATTTGTGCGCGGCGCTGAAGGCCGAGGGGCACGAGCCGGCGCTGCAGGCGAAGACCGGGCTGCTGCTCGACCCCTATTTCTCGGGGAGCAAGATCGCCTGGGCGATGGCGCATTGGCCGGCGCTGGCCGAAGCCGGCGGCGACCTCTGCATCGGCACGGCGGAGAGCTGGCTGGTCTACAAGCTCAGCGGGGGATTGCATGTTTCCGATGCGACCAATGCCTCGCGCACCGCCCTCATGGACATTCACAAGGGCGAGTGGGATTCCGGGCTGCTCGCCTTGTTCGACTGCCCCGCCGGCGCCTTGCCCGAGATCGTCGATTGCGCGGGACATCATGGCGAGACGCGCCTGTTCGGCGCCGCGATCCCGCTCTGCGGCATGGCCGGCGACCAGCAGGCGGCGGCGATCGGCCAGGCCTGCCGCCATCCCGGCGAGACCAAGGGGACCTACGGCACCGGCGCGTTCGTGCTCACCCATACCGGCGCCAGGGCGCCGGTCTCGCGAAGCCGGCTGCTGACCACCATCGCCTGGCAGCTGGAAGGGGCGCGCGCCTATGCGCTGGAGGGCTCGGTGTTCGTCGCCGGCAGCCTGATCCAGTGGCTCAGGGACACGCTGGGGCTGATCGACGCGTCGCCGGAGAGCGAGGCGCTCGCCCGCTCGGTCGAGGACAATGGCGGCGTCCAGCTGGTGCCGGCGCTGGCGGGGCTCGGCGCGCCGCACTGGCGGCCCGACGCCCGGGCGGCGATTTCGGGGCTCAGCTTTTCGACCTCGCGCGCCCATATCGTGCGCGCCGGCCTGGAGGCGCAGGCCCACCAGACAAGCGACCTGATGACCGCCTTCGCCGGCGACGGCGCGGCCTGGGAGCGGCTGAAGATCGACGGCGGCATGGCCGCCAACGACTGGCTCGCCCAGGACCTGGCGGACATGCTGGAGATCGAGGTCGAGCGGCCCGCCTTCGTCGAGACGACCGCGCTCGGCGCGGCGATGCTGGCCGGGGTGGGGGCGGGGCTGTTCGGGTCGCTCGAGGCGGCGGCGGCGATGCGCGGCGCGGTCGAGTGTTTTCGGCCCGGGATGGCCGAGGAGGTGCGGGCGGCGCGGCTGGCCGGGTGGCGCAAGGCCGTGGCGGCGGTGCTTGCCTGAAGGGACAGTCACAGTGACTGTCCCCGTGCTGGATTTTCATTTTCCGGAGAGTAAGTTGCGGCCATGTTGGTTGCGCAATCGGGGCATGGCGATCGGGTCAAGGCGGCGCTGGGGGCGGCGGCGCTGCAGCTGCTGTTCGCTTATGCCCTCCTCACCGGGCTGGCGGTGGAGATGCCGGCGGCGGTTCGCGACCGGCTCATCGTCTTCGGAATCGCCCCCCCGCCGCCGTCGCCGCCGCCGCGCGTCGAGCGGAGCGTTCCCCGGCGGACGGAGAGCGAGCGGCCCCAAGGCGGCTCCTCGCCGCCCGGCCTGCGGGCGCGGCCGACCGAGGTGGTCGCGCCCGCGCCGATCGTTCCGCTGAAGCTGCCGCCGCCGATCGTCGCTGCGCCGCTGCCGGGACCGGGCAGCGACCCCTCCGCCGGCGACGCCGACGTGCGCGGTCCGGGGACGGGCAGCGGCGGCCGGGGGAGGGGAAATGGCGACGGCTATGGCGACGGCGACGGCGACGCGGGCGGCGGAACGCCGCCGCGCTGGCTGCGCGGGCGGATCAGCGACCGCGACTATCCGCGCTGGGCCGGCGAGGCCGGGATCGGCGGCACGGTCTCGGTGCGCTACCGGGTCGGGATTGACGGCCGGGTAAGCGATTGCGTCGTGACGCGGTCGAGCGGCAGCCGCGAGCTCGACGAAGTCACCTGCCGGCTGATCGAGCAGCGCTTCCGCTTCGCCCCGTCGCGCGACCGGACGGGGAGGGCGGTGCGATCGACGATCGTCGAGGATCATCACTGGATGGTGCGAGACGAGGAGTGGGAGGAGTGAACGTCATCCTGAACTTGATTCAGGATCCATGAACACGGTTTCTGCGAACCTACTGATTCCGTGTTCATGGGTCCTGACTTTCGTCAGGATGACGTAGCGCACGCGCTTATGCGGAGCGGTCCACCTCCGGCGCCGGCCAGCTGTCGTCGATCATCCTGATGATCGCGGAGAAGTCCCTGCCGCCGCCGCCGAGGTCGGCGAACCGGGCGTAGAGCGACTCGGCTTCGGCGCCCATCGGCGTGTAGGCGTCGACGCTTGTCGCCGCCGCCATGGCGAGGCGCAGGTCCTTCAGCATCAGCGCCGCCGCGAAGCCGCCTTCATAGTCGCGGTCGGCGGGCGTCTCGGGGCCGACGCCGGGGACCGGGCAGTAGCTGGTCATCGACCAGCATTGGCCCGACGCCTTCGACGCGATGTCGAAGAAGGTCTGGAGGTCGAGCCCGAGCTTCTTCGCCATGACGAAGGTCTCGCAGGTGGCGACCATCGAGGCGCCCAGGAGCATGTTGTTGCAGATCTTGGCCGCCTGGCCCGAGCCGGGGCCGCCGGCGTGGATCACCGCCTTGCCCATGACGTCGAGCAAGGGCTCGGCGCGGGCGAAGGCCTCGGCGGTGCCGCCGACCATGAAGGTGAGGCTGCCGGCCTCGGCCGCGGCGATGCCGCCGGAGACCGGGGCGTCGGCCATGAGGTAGCCCGCGGCGCGCGCCTTCTCGATCTCCTCGCGCGCGGTGGCGACGTCGATCGTCGAGCAGTCGATCAGGATGGCGCCGGCGGGCGCCTTGCCGATCACGGAGGATTCGTAGACCTCGCGGACGTGCTTTCCGGCCGGCAGCATGGTGATCACGGCTTCCGCTTCCGCGACCGCCGCTTCGGCGGAAGGGGCGCGCCGGGCGCCGCGGCCTTCGGCGCGGGCGAGCGCCTCCGCGCTGAGATCGAAGGCGGTGACCTCATGGCCGGCCTTGACCAGGTTGGCGGCCATGCCGCCGCCCATGTTGCCCAATCCTATGAATGCCACCCGTGCCATTATCACCTCTCAAACCGTTCGCCCTGAGCTTGTCGAAGGGCCTTCCAGTCTTACACCGCAAGGGGAAGGAACGGGCTTCGACAAGCTCAGCCCGAACGGATTTTCCTCTTCCGAGTCATTTGCCCGTCCAGTCCGCCGCCCTTTTCTCGACGAAAGCCGTCATCCCTTCCTTCTGGTCCTCGGTGCCGAACAGTCCGTGGAACAGGCGGCGCTCGAAGATGATGCCCTGCGCCAGGCCGGTCTCGTAGGCGGCGTTCACCATCTCTTTTGTAGCGATGGCGGCGAGGGGCGCCATGGCGGCGATCGCCCCGGCGGTCTTCAGCGCCTCGTCGAGCAGGTCGGCGGCGGGGACGACGCGGGCGACCAGCCCCGAGCGCTCGGCCTCCCCGGCGTCCATCATCCGGCCGGTCAGGCACATCTCCATCGCCTTGGCCTTGCCGACGGCGCGGGTCAGGCGCTGCGAGCCGCCCATGCCGGGGGTGACGCCCAATTTGATCTCGGGCTGGCCGAACTTCGCGCTGTCGGCGGCGATGATGAAATCGGCCATCATCGCCACCTCGCAGCCGCCGCCGAGCGCATAGCCGGCGACCGCTGCAAGCCAGGGCTTGCGGGTGGCGGTGACCTGCTCCCAGCCCTGGAAGAAGTTGGACGAATACATCGAGGCGAAGCCCCGGTCCGCCATCTCCTTGATGTCGGCGCCGGCGGCGAAGGCCTTTTCCGAGCCGGTGAGGACGAGGCAGCGCTGGCCCTCGTCGGCGTCGTAGGCGGCGAAGGCGGCGATCAGCTCGGCGAGGACGGTCGAGTTGAGGGCATTGAGGGCCTGGGGGCGGTTGAGCGTGACGAGCGTCACCGCGCCGCGCTGTTCGACCAGGATGGTTTGGTAAGCGGCCATATTTCCTTCCTCACGGTGGGGACAGTCCCCAAGGGGACAGTCCCCAAGGGGACAGTCCCCGATCAACCACGGTGGGGACAGTCCCCAAGGGGACAGTCCCCGATCAACCACGGTGGGGACAGTCCCCAAGGGGACAGTCCCCGATCAACCAAGGGGACTGTCCCCGATCAACCTAGCGCATGCGCACGTACGAACCCGGCGCCGGTTCGATTTCCTTCTTCGGTTTGCGCGCCTTCACTTTTTCGCCGCCGTCGCGGACCAGCCACGCCTGCCATTCGGGCCACCAGGAGCCTTCGTGGCGGGTGGCGGTGTCCAGCCATTGCTCCGCCGCGGCGGGCATCGCCGTGTTGCTCCAATAGCCGTGCTTGTTGGCCGAAGGCGGGTTGATGACGCCGGCATTGTGGCCCGAGCCGCCGAGCAGGAAGCGCGTGTCGGGCCCAAGCAATCCGGCGCCGTCATAGGTCGCCTGCCAGGCGGAGACGTGATCGTCCTTCAGCGAGATCACCATGGCCGGCGTCGCCGTCGCCAGCGCGCCGGGCTCGGTCAGCGCATTGTCGACCAGGATGCGCCTGATCCATTCGAGCAGGAAGGCTTTGGGAATGTGGGCGCCGTCGGCGAACCAGTGCAGGATGTCGGACGGGGGCGCTTCCTTGTCGAGCAGATAGTGGCTGACGACGGAGGACCAGATCAGGTCGTTGGCGCGGACCACCGAGAAGAGCGCCTGCAGCTCGTGCGCGGCCATCACGCCCTTGGCCTCGAGATGGCGCTCCAGCGTTTCGAGCTGCTTCGGCTCCCGAAAGGTCGCCCACTGCCCCATGTTCGAAAAATCGAACATCGAGCCGATCGTGGTCAGCGAGGCGATGCGGCCGGGCTCCGCGCGGGCCGTGGCCATAGCCGCGAGCGTGCCGCCCATGCAGAAGCCGAACAGATCGACCTCGGTCTCGCCGATCGCCCGTTCGATCGCGTCGAGCGCGGCGGCCGGGCCGAGCGTCAGATAATCGTCGATGCCCTTGCCGGCGAGCTCGGGGCCGGGATTGACCCAGGAAATGACGAACAGGGTGTGGCCCTGCTCGACCAGCCAGCGGATCAGCGAGGATTTCGGCTGAAGGTCGAGCAGATAATATTTGTTCACCAGCGGCGGCACGTAGAGGAGCGGCCGTTTGTAGACCGTCTCGGTCGCCGGCGCGTATTGGATGAGCTGCATCAACTCGTTCTGGAAGACGACGCTGCCGGGGGTGGCGGCGATGTCGCTGCCCAGCTCGAACTCGGCCGAGGCGCGGCGCTGCGGCAGCCTGGCGTCGGTGGCGGCGTCGGCGAGCAGGTTGGCGAGGCCGGAGAGCAGGCTCATCGAGCCGGTGTCGACCGCGCGCCGGATCGCCTCTGGGTTGGTGAAGGCGAAATTGGCCGGGGAGAGCGCGTTCAGATAGGCCTGGGTGAAGAATTGCGCGCGGGTGCGGGTGGCCTCGTCAATGCCTTGAGCCTCGTCGACCAATTCGGTCGCCTGGCGGCTGGCGAGCAGATAGGCCTGCTTCAGATAGTCGAACACCGGATCCTCGGACCAGGCCGGGTCGCCGAAGCGGCGGTCGCCGCGCTCGGGCGCGATCACCGGCTCGACCTCCTGGCCGGCCACGCGGCGAGCGGCGGCGCCCCACAATTCCATCCATTCCGAGGCGGCGGCCTGGCTCGCCTGCAGGACGGCCATCGGGTTCGACCAGAGCTGGACGGTGAAATCGGCCATGGCGCGGGCGGGCGCGGTCGGATCGAAGGCGAGGCTCGTCGAGGGCCGGGCGCCCGCTTTCATCGCCGCGACGCCGTTCTCGACCACCTTGGTCCAGGCGGCGGCGAGCGCGGCGGGGTCGGGCGCGGTTTCGGGCAGCTTCCAGACGCGATTGTCGGTCATTGGTTGCGCACCAGCGGCAAAGGCGACCAGGCTTCGTCGGCCGGCAGCGGTTGGAACAAGGCGTCGAGCATCTCTTCGGTCACTTCCTCGGGTTTGGCGGGCCGCCAGCGCGGCGCATTGTCCTTGTCGACGAGCAGGGCGCGGACGCCCTCGGCGAAGTCGGGATGGTGCGAGACATGCGCCATCAACGCATATTCCATGCCCATCTCTCCGGCGAAATCGCGCATCCCGGCGGCTTCGTCGAGCAGGCGCAGCGAAACCTTGCAGGCGGTGGGCGATTTGGTGCGGAGCGTGGCCAGCTCCGTCAGCGCCCATTCCGAGCCGTCGGCCTTAAGATCGGCCAGGATCCCTTCGAGCGTCTCGGCCGCGAACAGGCGGCAGATCTTGTCGCGATTCGCCTTGATCCGCGCCGGCGGCGGCGCGGCCTGGGCATGGGCGAGATAGGCGTCGATCCGGTCGGGATCGCGGGCGATGTCGGCTTTCAGCTGATCGACGTCGCCGTGGGCGACATAATGGGTGGCGAGGCCCAAGGCGAAGCATTCGGCGCCGTCGAGGCGGGCGCCGGTCAAGGCGAGGAATTGCGGCAGCCGCCCGAGCAGCCGGGAGAGGTGCCAGCCGCCGCCGACGTCGGGGAACAGGCCGATCGAGGTCTCCGGCATCGCGAACAGGGTGCGGTCGGTCGCGATGCGGTACTTGCAGGGCCGCGAGATGCCGACGCCGCCGCCCATCACGATGCCGTCCATGAACACCGCGGTCGGCTTGGGATAGGTGAAGAGCAGATGATTGAGCCGATATTCGTGGAAGAAGAAGGCGCGCGCCGCCGCGCCCGTGCCCTTGGCGCTCCTCGCGATGCTCAGCACGTCGCCGCCGGCGCAGAAGCCGCGGCCCGCTTCATGGTCGATGAGGATCGCCTCGACCTCCGGCAGATGCAGCCACTCGATCAGGGAAGCGGTCATCTTGAGGACCATGTCGAGGTCGAGCGCGTGGATCGCCTTGGGGCGATTGAGGCTGAGGCGGCCGGCGCGGCCTTCCACCCGGTCGATGACGGTTTGGGTCATGACAATTCTCCTCCCCCAGGGGGGGAGGGCAGGGTGGGGGGGTAAGGAGTTTGCGGGTTCGCGAAGAAGCCGGAACCCCTCACCCAACCCTCTCCCAATGGGAGAGGGCTTTCTCGCCGGCGCGCTGCAATCGTCACTGCCGGGTCAGCTCCCGCCCCACGATCATCCGCATCACCTGGTTGGTGCCTTCGAGGATCGAATGAACGCGCAGGTCGCGCCAGAAGCGCTCGATCGGATAATCCTGGAGATAGCCGTAGCCGCCGTGGAGCTGGAGCGCGCGGTCGACGATCGAGGAGCCCGAATCGGTGGCGAGGCGCTTGGCCATCGCCGCGAACCTGGTCTTGTCGGGGGCGTTCTCGGTGACCTTGACCGCCGCCGCATAGAGCAGCATGCGGGCGGCCTGGAGCTCGGTCTCCATGTCGGCGAGCATGAACTGGGTGTTCTGGAAATCGGCGATCGGCGTGCCGAACTGCTTTCTCTCCCTGGTATAGGCGACCGCCTCGTCGAGGCAGCGCTGGGCGCCGCCGAGCGAGCAGGCGCCGATGTTGAGCCGGCCGCCGTCGAGGCCCATCATCGCGATGCGGAAGCCCTCGCCCTCGCCGCCGACGAGGTTTTCGGCCGGCACGCGGACCTCGTCGAAATTGACCTGGGCGGTCGGCTGCGAATGCCAGCCGAGCTTCTTCTCCTGGGCGCCGAAGGAGACGCCCGCCATGTCCTTCTCGATCACCAGGCAGGAAATGCCCTTGGGCCCGTCCTGGCCGGTGCGGACCATGGTGACGTAGATTTCGTTCTCGCCGCCGCCGGAGATGAACGCCTTCGAGCCGGAGACGACATAATCGCCGCCGTCCCTGACCGCGCGAGTCTTCAGCGCCGCCGCGTCCGAGCCCGATCCCGGCTCGGTCAGGCAATAGGAGCCGATCCGCGCCATCGTCACCATCGAGGGAAGGTATTTGTCCTTGACCGCCTGGGAGCCGAAGCGGTCGATCATCCAGGCGGCCATGTTGTGGATCGAGATGAAGGCCGAGGTCGAGGGGCAGCCATAGGCCATCGCCTCCATGATCAGCGCCGCCTCGAGCCGGCCGAGCCCGATGCCGCCCGCGCCTTCCGAGACGTAGATGCTGCCGAAGCCCAATTCGGCGGCCTGGCGGATCGTGTCGCGCGGGAAGATGTGCTTCTCATCCCATTCCGCCGCGTGCGGGGTAATGGCGTCGGCGGTGAACTGCCGCGCCATCTCCTGGATCTGGCGCTGCTCGTCATTGAGGTCGAACTGGCTGGTCATGGAGGCCCCATAGCGGGGAGAATCGTCATGCTGAACTTGATTCAGCATCCATGAACACGGAATTTGAGATTTCGCCGGCCGTGTTCATGGATCCTGACTTTCGTCAGGATGACGGGGGTTGATCCCGGTCACGCGGTGCCAAGTGCGCCCAGAATCGCCGCAGCCAGTGCCAGCGAGGCGATATTGATTGCGACGACCCACAGCTCCGCCAAGCGCAGATTTCTCTGCAGCATTCGGAGTTCCAATTCCCTCAGCTCGGTTCGGAGCCGGCTGACGCCCGCGTGCAGCCGGAGATCCGATCCGGTCGGGCCGTCCGCGTCCATGCCGTTTACGATAACCTGTTTCGGTTTCCATTGAAAGTGGGCAGGATTATAGTCGGTTTCAGAGGATATTGGAGGCGGCATGGCGAGGGCGCCGAGTGTCTACATTCTCGCGAGTCGCCGGCACGGCACACTCTATGTGGGCGTTACGTCGAACCTCATGGCACGCCTGCATCAACACCGAACCGGCGCGCAGAAGGGATTCACCTCGCAATATCGCGTTTACCGGCTCGTTCACTTAGAGATGTTCGACGATATGTACGCGGCCATCACGCGGGAGAAGCAGCTCAAGGCGTGGCGGCGGGCGTGGAAGATTGCGCTGATTGAAGAGAACAATCCGTTCTGGGAGGATCGGGCGATCGAATTGGGGTTCGATCTGTTACCGCCCCATCCGTCATGCTGAACTTGATTCAGCATCCATGAACACGGAGGGCGCGAACTCACATATTCTGTGTTCATGGGTCCTGACTTTCGTCAGGATGACGCAGCGAGCTCGCTTACGATAGTTCGCGTCCAGCCTCGGCAAACGCCTTCACGGCCCGTTCCAGCTCTTCGCGGGTATGCGTCGCCGAGATCTGGGTGCGGATTCGGGCGCGGCCCTTGGGGACGACGGGATAGGAGAAGGCGATGACGTAGACGCCCTTTTTGAGCAGCGCCTCGGCGAGGGCGGCGGCGCGGCGGGCGTCGTGGAGCATGACCGGGATGATCGGGTGCTCGCCCGGCAGCAGCTCGAAGCCCGCGTCGGTCAGGCCTTGGCGAAAGAAAGCCATATTGTCGCGCAGCCGGGCGCGCAGGTCGTCGCCCGCGGCGGCCAATTCGACCGCCTTCTGCGCGCCGGCGACCATGGCGGGGGCGACGGTGTTGGAGAAGAGATAGGGGCGGGAGCGCTGGCGGAGCAGCTCGACGACCTCGCGGCGCGCGCTGGTGAAGCCGCCGCTGGCGCCGCCGAGCGCCTTGCCGAGCGTGCCGGTGACGATGTCGACCCGCTCGATCACGCCGCAATGCTCGGGGGTGCCGCGGCCGTGCGGGCCGGCGACGCCGGTGGCGTGGCTGTCGTCGACATGGACGAGCGCGCCGTGGCGCTCGGCGAGGTCGCAGATTTGGGCGAGCGGGGCGATGTAGCCGTCCATCGAGAAGACGCCGTCGGTCGCGATCAGCTTGAAGCGCGCGCCAGCCGCGTCGGCCGCCTGGAGCTGCGCTTCGAGGTCGGCCATGTCGGCATTCTTGTAGCGGTAGCGCTTGGCCTTGCAGAGGCGGACGCCGTCGATGATCGAGGCGTGGTTGAGCTCGTCGGAAATGACCGCGTCCTCAGGCCCGAGCAGGGTCTCGTAGAGGCCGCCATTGGCGTCGAAGCAGGAGGGATAGAGGATCGTGTCCTCCATCCTGAGCCAGGCCGACAATTGGTCCTCGAGCGCCTTGTGGATCGACTGGGTGCCGCAGATGAAGCGGACCGAGGCCATGCCGTAGCCCCAGCGATCGAGCCCCTCTTGCGCCGCCGCCCTGACCCGCTCGTCCTGGGCGAGGCCGAGATAATTGTTGGCGCACAGGTTGATCAGGTCCCCGCCCGTCTCGACGCCGACATGGGCGCCCTGCGGCGTCGTGATCACCCGCTCTTTCTTGTAGAAGCCGGCCTCGCGGATGGAGTGGAGCTCGGCTTCGAGATGGTGCTGGAAATTGCCGTACATTCGGACCTCTTTCTCATCCGCGGAAGGGGACAGTCCCCGTGCGGGGACAGTCCCCGTGCGGGGACAGTCCCCGTTCTAACGCCGCCGCCCTCACTCCCAGTTGAGCACGACCTTGCCGGTCCCCCCCTGGAGCATCGCTTCGAAGCCCGATTCGAACTCCCCATAGGGCAGGCGGTGGGTGATGATCGGGGAGAGATCGAGGCCGGACTGGATCATCACGCTCATCTTGTACCAGGTCTCGAAAATCTCGCGGCCGTAAATGCCCTTCAGGGTCAGCATGTTGAAGATGACCTTGTTCCAGTCGATCGCGACCTCGCCCTCGGGGATGCCGAGCATCGAAACCTTGCCGCCATGGGCTATGTTGTCGAGCAGGTCGTTCAGCGCGCTCGGATTGCCGGACATTTCGAGGGCGACGTCGAAGCCCTCGGTCATGCCGAGCTCCTTCTGCACGTCCTTGAGCTTCTCCTGAGCGACGTTGACGGTGCGGGTGGCGCCGAGCTGCCTGGCGAGCGACAGGCGGTAATCGTTGACGTCGGTGATGACGACGTGGCGGGCGCCGGCGTGGCGGACGACCGCGGCGGCCATCGCGCCGATCGGGCCGGCGCCGGTGATCAGCACGTCCTCGCCGACCAGGTCCCATTGCAAGGCGGTGTGGACCGCGTTGCCGAACGGATCGAAGATCGAGGCGACGTCGAGGTCGATGCCGTCGGCATGGTGCCAGACGTTCGCGTTGGGGATGACGATATATTCGGCGAAGGCGCCGGGCCGGTTGACTCCGACGCCGCTCGTATAGGGGCACAGGTGCCTGCGGCCCGCCATGCAGTTGCGGCAGCGGCCGCAGACGATATGGCCTTCGCCCGAGACGATCATGCCGGGGGAATAATCGTTGACGTTGTCGCCGACCGCGACGATCTCGCCGACGAATTCGTGGCCGACGACCATCGGCACCGGGATCGTCTTTTGCGCCCACTCGTCCCATTTGTAGATGTGGAGGTCGGTGCCGCAGATCGCGGTGCGCTTGACCGCAATCTTGACGTCGTTGATGCCGGGCTCGGGCTCCGGCACGTCCTCGAGCCACAGGCCGCGCGCGCTTTCCTTCTTGACCAAGGCTTTCATGCGCCGAGCTTCTGAATCACATCCCCGAACAGCTCCTCGTCCGGCGGCAGCGTCTTCGGCACCGCCAGCGGCTTCGACACCCAGGTCTCGTTGATCAGGTCGCGCCAGGTAATGTTGTTGCTGGTGCCGGTGCCGCCCCAGGAGCCGCAGCCGAGCGAGAAGGTCTGGCGCATGCCGTTCCACAAATTGCCGCTGTTCGAGGCGGCCTGGGGCTGGTTGACCATGACCCGGCAGGTCCGCGTCGCCGCGGCGAGCTTCATGATGTTGGCGTCGCTCGTCGAATAGATGCCGCAGCTGTGGCCCTGGCCCTGATAGGCCTGGATCCTGTTGGTCATCGCGATCGCCTCGTCGATGTCCGCGACCCGGTAGAGGGCCATGGTAACGGTCAATTTCTCGCCCGAGAACGGAAAATCCGGGCCGGTGCCGGTTTCCGGGACGATGAAGAATCGGGTGCCTTCGGGGATGTCGAAGCCGGCCATGGCGGCGATCTTCTCGGGCGGCTGGGCGACGATCTTCGCGTTGAGCATGCCGTCGATCCAGAGCACGGCCTGGAGCTTGGCCTTCTGCTCCTCGTCGAGGACGAGACCGCCTTTGTCGATCAGCTTCGCCAGCATCTCGTCATGGATGGCATCGACCAGCAGCACGCTGTTGTCGGAGGAGCAGGAGGCGGCCATGTCGAGCGTCTTCGACAGGCGGATCTTCTCGGCGGCGTCGTCGAGATCGGCGGTGTCGTCGACCGTGATCACGGCATTGCCGGCGCCGACGCCCAAGGCCGGCGTGCCGCTCGAATAAGCGGCCCTGACCATCGCGCCGCCGCCGGTGGCGAGGATTCGGTCGCACTGCTTCATCAGCGCATTGGTCTTTTCCAGCGTCGGCGTTTCGATGGCGATGACGAGGTCGGCCGGCGCCCCCATCTTGACCAGCGCCTCGCGCATCTTGTCGACGACGAGCTTGTTGGTCAGCCTGGCGCGCGGATGGGGCGCGATGACGATGGCGTTGCGGCCCTTCACCGCGTTGATCGCCTTGATGACCGGAGTCGCCTCCGGGTTGGTCGAGGGGGAGAGCGCGCCGATCACGCCGACCGGCTTGGCGAAGACGACGATGTTCCGTTCGGGATGCTCCTCGATGATCCCCACCGACCTGTCGTCGATGATGTCCATCAGCGCCGCGCGGGTCTTGCGGAAGATCTTGAGATATTTGCCGTCATAATTGCCGAGCTGGGTTTCCTCGACGGTGTGGCGGGCGATCTCCTCGGCGGTGCCGGGCCGGGCGACCGACCAGACCATGGCGCGGATCAGCGCATCGACCTGCGCCTGCGTATAATGCTCGATACCGGCCTGCGCTTTGCGCGCCCGCGCGATCAGGCCGGCGATCTCGGCGGCGGCCTCCGCGGCTTCGTCGCCGGCGACGATCGGTTCGTGCTTGCCCATCTGAAACTCCTGGCTCGCGGCCAAACTTGCCGCTGCAATATGTAGGGCGCCACTAGCCAAGCGGGAAGGGAAATGCCAGTGACCCGCCCGTTACGAGGAGTTGCGATGAAGCTTGGATCGCTCAAGGGAGGCCGCGACGGGCGGCTGGTGGTGGTCAGCCACGACCTCGCCTGGTGCGCCGACGCCGGCCATCTCGCGCCGACGCTGCAGGCGGCGCTCGACGATTGGGCGCGGGTCGAGCCGCAGCTGCAGCTGCTCGCCACCGACCTCGCCCACGGCGTCATCCCCAAGGAGCGGTTCCACGAACGCGCCGCCGACGCGCCGCTGCCGCGCGCTTATCAATGGGCGGACGGCTCGGCCTATGTGAACCACGTCGAATTGGTTCGGAAGGCGCGCGGCGCCGAGATGCCCGAAAGCTTCTGGACCGACCCGCTCATGTACCAGGGCGCGTCGGACGAGATGCTGGGCCCGCGCGACCCGATTCCGCTCGCCAACCCGGCCTGGGGCTGCGACCTCGAGGCCGAGATCGTCGCGGTGACGGACGACGTGCCGCGCGGCGTCGGCCGCGAGGACGCGCTCGGCCACATCAAGCTGGTCGGGCTGGTCAACGACGTCTCGCTCAGGAACCTGATCCCGGCCGAGCTCGCCAAGGGCTTCGGCTTCCTCCAGTCCAAGCCGGCCTCGGCTTTGTCGCCGGTGCTGGCGACTCCGGACGAGTTGGGCGACGCCTGGGCGGACGGCAAGCTGCACGGTGTGCTCAAGGTCGATCTCAACGGCCAGCCCTTCGGCCGCGCCGATGCGGGCCAGGACATGACTTTCGACTTCGGAACGCTCGTCGCCCATCTCGCCAAGACCCGCAATCTCGGTGCGGGCACCATCATCGGCTCGGGCACCGTCTCCAACAAGGATGCGGACGGCGGCCCGGGCAAGCCGGTCGATCGCGGCGGCAGGGGCTATTCCTGCCTCGCCGAGCTGCGCACCGTCGAGACCATCCTCGACGGCAAGCCGGCGACGCCCTTCCTCAAGGCCGGCGATCGGGTCCGCATCTGGATGGAGGACGGGCACGGCCATTCGATCTTCGGCGCGATCGAGCAGGAGGTCGTCACGGCCTGACGTCCGCGTCAAATCTCGCGCAGATTGTCGAGGATTCGGATGTCCTTTCCATAAAGGAGGCCGCACAGCCGCGCCGCGACCTTCGCGCGCTGCGAAACTTGGATCGACGAAAGATTCGTGTCGAAGAACCAGCCGTCGGCGATCGGCTGCGCATGCTTGGCCGCGAGATGCGGCGCATTGCCATAAAGGTCCAGCGGATCGAGCGCGACGAAGCGACGGGAGCGCGCCTTCTGCCGCGAGAAGTCCTGCAGGAAGTGGGGGAAGCGCTCCGCCAGGCGTTGAAGCAGCAGACGATAGGCGTCCTTCAGATTGGCAGCCGACTCGCGCTGTCCGAGGAACTCCACGGTCCAAAGACCGCGTGCGCGGGGCGGCCCCGGCGGCTGGGCGTGCAGCGACGCGCTTTTGGCGGCCCCGACGCTTCGCGGCTTGAGCAGCAGGCGACGCAGAATGTCGTTTTCGGTTTCCGCGAAGGACAAGCGCGCTTGCTCGATCGCGCGATTCACTTCGACATCAATTCCGATCTGCTTCAAGCGCGGCATGAGGCCCTCCTTATAAGTAAGCTAGCTCCCTTATAAGGTACTGATACGGTCCGTCAAGCGGGGAGAGGGGTCGGGGACCCTGAGGCGCCGTGAGACGCCTGAGACGCGGGACGGGGTGAAAGACGCCGACACGCCAACCAGGGCGGAGACGCACGAAGCGCGGTGCTGGACCGGGGCGACGGCCGGCTATTCGGCGACGTAGCGCCAGGGGGCGGCGGGGCTGTCGCGGCGCCAGATGGTGAAGAAGGGGAAGGCGGCGGGCTCGCCCGGCGGTACCGCGCCGTTCGGGCGGATCGTGCCGATGCTGAGGCCGAGGTCGCCGCTCGAGGCGACCAGGCTCATCTCGGTGCGCCAGCGGACCGGGGTCGTCGTCTCGCCTTCGGGAAAGCCGGCGGTGACGTTGTCGAGGCCGACGCGAATGGCGCCGGGGCCGCCCATGTTCATCGCGTCGGGGCGGCCATATTCGCGGAAGGCGGTGCGCAGGCCGACGCGCTGGGCGCGGTCGGAGAAAGCGGCTTCGGCGGCGGCGAGGCTGCGCCGGTGGGCCTCGATCACTGCCGGGTCGTCGGCCGGCCGCGTCTCGAAGGCGGGGAGCGAGGGGGGCAGCATGGCGAGCGAGACCTCGCCGGCCTCGCGCACCTGTTGGCGGTAGGCCGCGACTCGCCAGCCCTCGGCGCGCCGCACCCAATAAGCGAGGTATTTGCGGTGGCGCCGTGCCGGATCGCCTCCCGACAGCGTCAGATAGCCGTAGGTGAAGCCGTGGCCGGCGTCAGCCGAGATGCCGCCGCGGACCGGCGTCCAGGAGAGCCGGCCCTCGCGGAAGGCGGGGCTGTCGCGGAAGGCGGCGAGCGCGGCGTCGCGGCCGATCGCATGCCCGCCGGGCGTGGGCATCACCACGTTGGCGTCGAACATCGGCGCGACGCCGTCGGCGGCGCTCGATGCCCGCGCGGCGGCGGCGGAAAAGGCGCGATCCGCGGCGAGCAGCTCCTCCACCTCGGCCCGGCGGGGCAAAGCGAGGGCCGGGCCGGCGAGGAGCATCGCCATCAGCGCCATGAGCAGGAAGCGGACCATGGCCGGACCGGTAAAGGCGGGCCCGGGCCGCGTCCCGGACGGTTCGACCAAGGCCAAGGCCGGCTCGACCAAGGCCGGAGCCGGTTCGACCAAGCGCCGCTCGGCTTGCGAATCGCCGCCGCCGGGTCCATCGGGACGGGCCATGAAGACGCTGCTCCTGATCGCCGCTTTCGGCGCCGCCGCCGTCCCCGCTCTCGCCCAGCCTCCCCGCCCCCCCGCGCCGCTCCGGGCGCTCGCCGACGAAGTGTCCGAGGAGAGGCTTCGGGCGACGGTCGAGCGGCTGGTCGGCTTCGGGACTCGGCACAGCTTGTCGGCGCGCGACCATCCGACGCGCGGCATCGGCGCCGCGCTCAACTGGACCGAGGCCGAGTTCCGCCGCGCTTCGCGGGCGTGCGGCGGCTGCCTGCGGGTGATCCGCACCGCCGATACGGTCACGCGGCCGCCGCGCATCCCCAATCCGACTTTGGTCGAGAATGTCGTCGCAATCCAGCGCGGCACCACCCGGCCCGACCAGGTGGTGATCATCACCGGCCATATCGACAGCCGAGTCACCGACCCGCTCAACGCCACCGCCGACGCGCCCGGCGCAAACGACGACGGCTCGGGGACCGCGGCGGTGATCGAGGCGGCGCGGGTGCTGTCGCGCCACCGCTTCGAAGGCACGATCGTCTATGCCGCTTTGTCGGGCGAGGAGCAGGGGCTGGTCGGCGGCAGGATCCTCGCCGACTACGCCCGAGCGCAGGGCTGGCAGGTGGTCGCCAACCTCAACAACGACATCATCGGCAACAGCTGCGGCTCGGACAATGTCTGCGACGACGCCAATGTGCGGGTCTTCTCGGAGGGGCTGCGCTGGCAGGGCGGCGAGGCGATCAGGCCGCTGGTGCGCAGCCAGGGCGGCGAGAACAATTCGCCGTCACGCAACCTGTCGCGCTTCCTCGCCACGCTCGCCGGCGAGCTCAGCCTCGGCCTCGACGTCCGGCAGATCTGGCGCAACGACCGGTTCGGGCGCGGCGGCGACCATACCGAGTTCCTCAATGCCGGCTATCCGGCGGTGCGCTTCTCGGTCGCGGTCGAAAATTACAATTGGCAGCACCAGGATCTCAGGACCGAGAACGGGATCGCCTATGGCGACACGATCGAGCGGATGGATTTCCCCTATCTCAGGCGGGTGACCCAGCTCAACGTCGCGGCGCTGGCCGCGCTGGCCCGCGCGCCGATGCCCCCGGAACCAGCCATTAGCGGCGCGGTTTCGACGGACACCGAAATCGCGTGGAGCCCGGTACCGGGGGCGGCGGAGTCCATCGTCCGCTGGCGGCGCACCGACGCGTCGAACTGGCAACAGAGCCTGCGCGTCGCCAGCGGGTGCATCATCCTCACCAGGGGCGGGAGGTGCAGCGTCACTCTTCGCGGCATCCGCGTCGACGATTGGGTGTTCGGCGTCTCCTCGGTAGCGGCGGACGGGTCGGAGAGCCCGGTCGCCTCGGCGGTGCCGGGCGGGGCGTTCAGGCCCTATGTGCCGCCGCCGCCCGCTTCGCCACAATGACGATCGCGGCGACGGTGGCGAGATAGACCGCGGCCACCCAAAACGGGATCAGGGTGAAGCGGTGGTCGGGCAACCAGGCCCAGATCAATGTCGCGCCCAGCGCGCGGACGATGGCGTGGGCGGAATAGAGAGCGGGCTTGCCGTAGCTCCAGCCGATCACCGGCCAGTGCTGCGACATGCCGATGGCGAGGACGAGCGGGACGAGCTGCGGCGCGGTGCCGTAGGCCGCGAAGGCGATCGGCCAGAACAACAGCATGCCGACTAAGGTCGGGCCGAAGACATCGCCGGTCGCGGTCTCATCTTTCATGAAATCGCAGCGGAAGAGCTTCGCGAGCAGCAGCGCCACCGGGAAGATCGCGCCGCTGAAGATGAACGCGCCCAGGATCCAGTCGTCGACGCCGAGACGATAGCCGGCGACGCCCAGCGCCGCCCAGTAGAGGGCGCCGGCCAGCGGAACGGGGAAGCCGCCCTTGAGCCGGGCGAAGCTGGCGAGCTGATCGCGGCGGACCGCCGCGCGAAGCCCTTCCATGGTCATGGTCATTGCATCCCCCCGCTGCTTGAGGGCCCGTTGCGGATACCGAGTCCGGGCCCTAAACGTGCGGCGAACGTAGCGATCATGCCCAAGAAGCTCAAACCCGGCCTCCCCACCCGCGAGCAGCTGCTCGACTTCATCCAGTCGGCCGACGAGCCGGCGGGGAAGCGCGAGATCGCGCGGGCGTTCGGGCTCAAGGGCAATGAGAAGATCGCGCTCAAGCAATTGCTTCGCGACATGGCGGACGAAGGGCTGATCGACTCGGCGCCCGGCCGCGCCTTCCACAAGCTGGGCGGGGTGCCCAAGGTGACGGTGCTTCGCGTCGCCGACGTCGACGACAGCGGCCGCGCCTGGGCGGTGCCGGAACGGTGGGAGGTCGACGGGCCGCCGCCGCGGCTCAGGGTGATGGAGCGGCGGGGCAAGGATTCGGCGCTCGGCGTCGGCGACCGCATCCTTTCGCGCACCGAGGAAGGCCGCGACGGCTGGATCGCCCATCCGATGAAGAAATTGCTGAAGGGCAGCGAGCTGGTGCTCGGCGTCGTCCACAAGGAAGGGACCCGGCACTGGCTTCGGCCGGTCGAGAAGAAGGAGCGGCGCGAGCTGCCGATCGCCGACCTGGGCGAGGCGCAGCCGGGCGACCTCGTCCTGGCCGAGAAGACCGGCCGGCCGCCCAGGCTGGCGGCGCGGGTCGACACCATCCTCGGCGATCCGTTCGCGCCGCGCAGCTTCAGCCTGATCGCGATCCACAAGCACGGCATCCCGCATGAATTTCCCGACAGCGTGACCGAAGAGGCGGAGCGGGTGGCGAAGCAGGCGCTCGGCGAGCGCGAGGACCTCACCCACATCCCGATCGTGGCGATCGACCCTGCCGACGCGCGCGACCATGACGATGCGGTGTGGGCGGCCAGCGACGACGATCCCGCCAATCAGGGCGGCTGGAAGGCGATCGTCGCGATCGCCGACGTCAGTTATTACGTCCGCCCCGGCTCGCCGCTCGACAAGGAGGCGAGGAAACGCGGCAACAGCGTCTATTTCCCGGACCGGGTGGTGCCGATGCTGCCCGAGACCTTGAGCGCCGATATCTGCTCGCTGAAGCAAAGCGAGGACCGGGCGGCGTTGGTCTGCCATTTGCAGGTCACCAAGACGGGCGGACTCAAGTCCTGGCGGTTCAGCCGGGCGCGGGTTCGGATCGCGGCCAATATCGCTTATGAGGATGCGCAGGCGGCGATCGACGACGAGGCGCGGATCGAAGTTTCATCGCCAACCTGTTCGATGCCGGAAATCCCGTCGGTCGATCCGGCGCTGGTCGAATCGACGCTGCGGCCGCTCTGGGCCTGCTGGCGGGCGCTCTACGCGGCGCGGGCCAAGCGCAGCCCGCTCGAGCTCGATCTGCCGGAGCGCCGGGTGGTGCTCGACGAGAAGGGGCGGATCCTCTCGGTGAGCCCGCGCGAGCGGCTCGACGCGCACAAGCTGATCGAGGATTATATGATCGCCGCCAACGTCGCCGCCGCCAAGGCGCTGGAAGCGAAGAAGGCGCCGGTCATGTACCGCGTCCACGAGCCGCCGAGCCGCGAGAAACTGGTGGCGCTGAAGGACTATCTGAAGACGTTCGGGATCGAGTTCGCGCTCGGCCAGGTGGTGAAGCCGGAAACGTTCAACCGGATCATCGAGCGGATCGGCGCGGCGGATTTCCGCCCGCAGGTGATGGAGCAGATCCTGCGTACCCAGACCCAGGCCTATTACGGGCCGCAGAATCACGGCCATTTCGGGCTCGCTTTGGGCTCCTACGCCCATTTCACCTCGCCGATCCGCCGCTATGCCGACCTCGTCGTCCACCGCGCCCTGGTCCGCGCCTGCCGGCTCGGCGACGGCGGGCTGACCGACGCGGAAGCGGCGGCGATGGAGGTGACCGGCGAATTGATCTCCAACCTCGAGCGCCGGGCGATGGTGGCGGAGCGCGAGACGATGGACCGCTACGTCGCCGCCTATCTCGCCGACCAGGTCGGCGCGCTGGTCAAATGCCGGATCACCGGCGTGCAGCCGTTCGGCTTCTTCGCGGCGGTCGAGGGGCTGGGCGGCGACGGGCTGGTCCCCGCCGCGACCCTGGGCCGCGACTATTATCGCTACGACGAGGCGAGCCAGAGCCTGACCGGCGACGAGAGCGGCGAGACCTACACGCTCGGCCAGCGCCTGACGCTGCGGCTCGCCGAAGCCGACCCGGTCAGCGGCGGCCTGCGCTTCGAGCTGCCCGAAGCGCCGCGTGGGGCGGGCCGGACGCCGCAAGTGCGGGAGCGCGGCGGCGGGCGACCGCAAGGGCGACGGGGACGGCCCGCGAACATCCGCCACCAGGGACGCAGATAAGGCTTGCGCTGGCCGCGCCGGTCCCGATGATGAGGCGGGCGGGAAGAGGGGGCTCAAACCATGCGGAAGGCGCTGCGCTGGCTCGGCTACGGCCTGGGGACGATCATCGTGCTGGCCTTGCTGTTCGCGGGCTGGGTGTGGTTCGCCTCGTGGCGGGTGACGAGCCGGGCGCACGAGGCGGCGCCCGAGCGGCTGGCGGCGCCGACCGCGGCGCAGCTGGCGGATGCCGGGCGGCAGGCGCGGATCCTGGGCTGCTCCAACTGCCATGGCGCGCGGCTCGAGGGGCGGATGATGTTCGACGCCCAGCCGTTCGCGACGGTGTGGACGCCCAATCTCACCGAGCTCGCGGCGCGGACCAGCGATCAGCAGCTCGCCCAGGGAATACGCCAGGGCATCGGTCATGACGGGCGCGCCTTGTTCATGATGCCCTCCGGCCTCTACTCGCGCCTTTCCGACGCCGAGGTCGCCGCCCTGATCGCCTATATCCGCGGCGTCCCGCGCGCGGGCGAACGGGTTTCCGGCATCCGCTGGGGACCGATCGGCCGCTTCGCGCTGGCGCAAGGCGGTGTCCGGTCCGCGCATTCCACGATCGAGGATTTCCGCGTCCGCCAGCCGTTCGAACGTCGGGCCGCAATACGCCGCCGGCCGCCGCCTCGCCGCCATCGCCTGCGGCGAATGCCACGGCCCGGACCTGACCGGCGGCCGGCCGACGCCCGAGGACGTGGCGCCGGATCTCGCCATCGCCGGCGCCTACGACCTCGCCCAGTTCCGCACCTTGATGCGGACCGGCCGCCCGCCGGGCGGGCGCGATCTCGGCCTGATGCGCGAGGTCGCCGAGAAGGATTTCGCCGCCTATACCGACGAGGAGCTCGGCCAGCTCCATGCCTATCTTCGCGCGCGGGCGGAACGCGCGGGGCGCTAGTTCGTAGGGGAGGCGTGCCCGAAATCCGCGACATCGCGATCATCGTCGGCAGCCTGCGCCGCGACGCCTACAGCCGGCGGACCGCCGAGGCGCTGATCGCGCTCGCGCCGGCCAGCCTCGCGCTCGGCATCGTCGAGATCGGCGCCCTGCCGCTCTACAACCAGGACCTCGACCCGAAATCCCCGCCCGCAGAGTGGGCCGCGTTTCGCGAGCAGGTCCGCGCCGCCGACGGCGTGCTGTTCGTGACCCCCGAATATAACCGGTCGGTGCCGGGCGCCCTGAAGAACGCGATCGACGTCGGTTCGCGCCCCTATGGGCGCTCAGCCTGGGCGAAGAAGCCGGCGGCGGTGGTCAGCGTGACGCCCGGCGCCCTCGGCGCGTTCGGCGCCAACCACCATCTGCGCCAGTCGGCGGTGTTCCTCGACATGCCGATGATGCAGATGCCGGAGGCCTATCTGAGCAATGCCGGCGCGCTGTTCGACGCGGAAGGCAGGCTGATCGACGAGAAGACCGGGAAATTCCTCGGCCAGTTCATGGCGGCTTATGCCGATTGGGTGGAGAAGATCCTGCGCGGACCCGGCGAGCTCGCCTAACCGCAGGAAAAAAGGCCGGATTGCAAAGCGTCGGCGATCGCCGCAACATGGTTAATTCTTCGTGAGGAGAAGGCCATGAGTCGCTCGCTTGCCGCCGCCCTCGGGCTGATCGCCGCCGGGATCGGCCTCGCCGCCTTGTCGCCGCCGCAGGGCCGCTGCGGCGAGGGCTATATCGTGGTGCGCGGCGATACGCTCTCCCACATCGCCCGGCGCTGCCGGAGCAGCGTGACGGCGATCGCCAGGGCGAGCGGCGTCGCCAACCCCGATCGAATCGAGATCGGCCAGCGGCTGGTCATTCCGAACGGCGAGCGGATGGCCGCCGCGCCGGAGCAGGGGCGGCGCGGTCCGGCCGCCGCGGCGCGGCCCGGCTACCGCATCGAACGCAGCGACACGCTCTATTCGCTGGCGCGCTGGGCCCGGGTCAGCCTTCCGGCGCTGCTCGCCGCCAACCCCGGCATCGACCCCCGCAAGATCGAGATCGGCGACATGGTCCGGCTGCCGGCCGGCGCCGCTCTGCCCTATCCGGCGCGGCTGCGCGAGCGCGGGCCGGGCGCGGCGCCGGCGCGCTACGAGCCGCGACCGCGCTACGAGCCGCGATCGCGCTACGAGCCGCGGCGCGACGAGCCCGTCACGCGCGACCGCGACGACGCCGACGAGCCCGATCCGGACAAGGAGCCCGAGGGGATGTAGGGCGGGCGGGCGCACGGCCGAAACGGGCCTCAGATTTCCATCCTCGATCCATCATGCTCGATCAGAGTCGCGCCGGTCGGCGGCGGATTCAGGATGGCGGCGAGGCCGTTCTCCTCGTCCGACCATTCCGGATCCTCTTCCTCGCGTTCCTTGTCGTAGAGCTTGTGCCGAACGGGATCGATCGCCACCAGCGCGTAGGTGAGGTAGAGGTTCATCGCGGCGCCGGGCCGGGTCTCGAACAGCAATTCGAACGTCTCGCGGTCTGGGTTGCCATGCTCGCCATTGCCGGAAAAGACGTAGTTGGGCGAGGTCACCCGGCGGAGGAAGTCGCCCTCGTCGTCGAGGTTCCGGATGCTGCCGTGATGCGGCATCTTGAGCACGTCGACCTCGATCGTCTCGCCGGCGCCGCATAGCCCGCAATCGTCGAGACCTTCGAGCACCTTGTCGCTGCGCGCGTCGCCGGTCAGCAGGAACGTCCGGCCGTCCTTCCTGGCCAGCAGCACGATGCTCGACAGATTGGCCGCCGATTTGTCGTCGAGCGCCGACAGCAGCGAAGCCGGCGTGCGCTCCGCGAAGGGCTGTTTCGCGAGCCAGGTGTCGAACTGTTTCTGGAGCTTGACCAGCTCGGGCTGGCGCGGGCCGAGCACGACGAACTCGATTCCGGCGACGGTGCGCGACACGGTCTCGCCGGGCACGGTCCGGATCAGCTTGGTGCCGAACTCGGCGTTGACCGGGATGCCGAGCGCCTCGGCGAGCTCCTTGAGATCGTCGCCCTGCTTGACGCTGGCGAGGATCTTGGCGTGGTCGGTCGGCGGACCTTTCGGCTGCTTCGCGACGAGCGCGTCGAGCGACCCGGTCGAGGCCGCGCCGAACTGAGTCCCGGCTGTCAGCGCGCCGGTCTCGTCGTTGCCGAGGATCCGGTCAAAGCTGTTGTGCCACAGGCGCTTCACCCTGACGAGCTGCGGCTTGCTCCCCTCCTTGCGCCGCTTCATGTCGCGGAACAGATCGATAATGCCGTTGATGTGATCGTCGTCGACATGGCTGACCACGACGAGATCGATGACCAGCGGTTCGCCCTCGTCGAGCTCGCGCTCCTCGCGCAGTTCCTGCAGCCGCGGCATCAGGCTCTCTTCGGACACGCCGGCGGGGCCGCCGTCGATCAGGATCAGCCCGGGACCCTGATCGGTCTCGCTGTGGAGGAGCAGGCAATCGCCTTTCCCGGCGGGCAGGACCTCGAGTCTCATCGGCTTTCTCCCTAGATCGACTGGATGGCGCGCAGCACGTCGACCATGCCGTGGCCCTGGAAGCTGCGCTCGCGCTTGAGGTCGGTCGCCGTATCGCAGAGGATCTGCTTGATCCGGGCCGGCTGGCCCTGCAGCTCCTGGTGGCGCGCCATCAGCAAAGCGGCGGCGCCGCTGACATGCGGCGCGGCCATGCTGGTGCCGTCCATCTCATCCTCGCGCCCTCCGGGGATGCAGCTGGTGATCTTTTCGCCGGGGGCGAGGAGATCGGGCTTGAGCCGGCCGTCTCCAGTCGGCCCGCGGCTCGAGAAGAAGCTGACGCCGTAAGTGTGCGGCCAGGCGCGATGGGTGGCGCCGACGGTGATCACGCCCTCGGCATTGCCGGGGTCGGTGATGCTCGAGGCGGCGTAGCTTTCGAACATGCTGTTGTCGGCCAGCTTATATTGCTGGAAGCCGCGATTGCCCGCCGCCGCCACCACCACCACGGCGTTCGAGGTAAGGGCTTCGGCCTCGACGCAAACCTGGGTGCGGCCGCAGGCGTAATTGCGGACATTGTGGGGGATCGACAGGCTCATATTGACACCGTGGATCAGCGAATAGCCGCTCTGATCGTTGAGATAGCGGATGAACTGAAGGGCGGCGATGACCGCGAACTCGCTGTCGCCGAGGCTCGATCCCAGCACCCGAAAGTCGTAGAGCTTGATGTCGGGGCAGACGCCGTTCATTCTGACCGGATCGGTCGGCTTGGGGCCGTCCTCAGCCTTGAACTTGAGCCAGTGGGCGCCGATGATTCCGGCGACATGGGTCCCGTGCGGGTGTTCCGGCTCCAGTGGATCTTCATGCTCGATCAGCTCGCGCACGCGCGCCCAGTTGACCCGCCGTCCGTTGCTTCGGTCGGTGGCGAGCTCTTCGAGCCGTTCCTTGATCTGGTCGCGCTCGAGCTTGCAGTCGCGCGCGGCGAGCTCTTCGATCAGCTTGTCGTGGTCCACCCCGTCGACGCTCATGATCGCACGGATGCGGCGGAAATCGAAGGTGGCCTTGATCCGGTTTGGCGGCGGGCCGGCGGGCGCGGGTTTCCTGCCGGCCAGCTTGTCCGCAGCCGCCTTTTCCTGAGCCTTGAAGATCTTGTCGTAATCCCAGAAGGCCGGGTGATTGCCGTCGATGCCGCTGTCGAGCACGGCCCAGCCGATCTCCTTGCAAGAGATCGAGAAGAGCGAGCGGGCGGCGTCCCCCTTTATCGCGCCGACCGATTCGTGGAGCGCCGGCATCGCGTCGCGGTTGAGGCTGACCTGGAAGATCAGGCCGTTCCAGCTCATCTTGTCGTCGCGATCGGCGAAGCGGTCATGTTGGTCGATAATCAGCCGGATCGCCGCCACGCCCGCTTCGAGAATGGCATCGCGGCCCAATTCATCGTCGAGCTCCTTCACCGTAGTCGGCGGCTCGGCCGGCCTTTTCGCGCGCTTCGGCGCGGCTTTCGCCTCGGCCGCGAGCAGCGCGCCGAGCATGAGTCCCAATCTCGCGGCCTGCCGGTCCTCGATCTCCAGGCTGAGATAGCCTTCGTAATCCTTGCGGTCGCCCTCGCCGACCAGCTTGGCGACGCTCCCTTCGCCGCGCAGCGCTTCTTCGGCCAACGCCGCCTTGAGCTCCCAGCCGATAATCTCGCGCAGCCGCTCGTCGGCGGGCCCGCCCTTCGCGCCGCCCGGCTCCTCGCCGCCTTCCGACACGCCGTTCCATTTGTCGTTGATCCCGTCCCACCATTTGGTCGCCGGTATCGCAACGCGGACGAGGTCCTCCAGCGTCAGCGTCGCAACGACGAGGCCGTGAAGATAGGCGACATTGCGGCAATAGGGGCCTACCTGTGCGTCCGCGAGGCCGGTGCGCGCGACCAGCCGCGCGACCTCCCCGGTCGGCTTCTCCCAGGTCGGCGTGATGAGCAAGTCGTGCGGCTCGCCCGGCTTTTCGGCGAATCGCGCCCAGACGTCGCCGAGGATCGGAAAGTCCTGCAACTCCCGGCGCCGCCCCCCGACGCCGAGCAATAACGCGTCGATGGCCTGCGGGCCGATCACCATTGCCATGGCTGCCTGTCCTCCCCTCGATGATTTCCGCCGACTCGGGTGGTTCCCGAGTGTTTTCAATGCAACGGGATGGTATTACTCGAGCGAAACCTCGGCAAGCCAAGTCGAATCTCGTCGAAATATTCTCCCAGGGTAGGCGAGGGCGGCCTGCTACAATTTGGGCAAAGTCACGCCCTTCTGGCCCATATATTTGCCGGCGCGGTCGGCATAGCTGGTCTCGCACGGCTCGTTGCCCTGGAGGAACAGGAACTGGCAGGCGCCTTCATTGGCGTAGACCCTGGCCGGCAGCGGCGTCGTGTTGGAGAATTCGAGCGTGACATGGCCCTCCCAGCCGGGCTCCAGCGGGGTCACGTTGACGATGATTCCGCAGCGGGCATAGGTCGATTTGCCAAGGCAGATGACGAGCACGTCGCGCGGCACCCGGAAATATTCGACGGTGCGGGCCAGCGCGAAGCTGTTCGGCGGGATGATGCAGACGTCGGTCTTGCGATCGACGAAGCTGTTGGCGGCGAAGTCCTTGGGGTCGACGATGGCGCTGTCGACGTTGGTGAAGATCTTGAACTCGTCGGCGACGCGCGCGTCATAGCCGTAGGAGGAGAGGCCGTAGCTGATGCAGCCGTCGCGGCGCTGCGATTCGACGAACGGCTCGATCATGCCGGTCGCCTTGGCCTGCGCGCGAATCCAGCGGTCGGAGAGGATGCTCATGGCTCACGCGCCCGGCCGAGCAGGCGGCCGCCGCAGCCGGTCAGCTCGCGGCCGCCGAAGCGGACGCGGACATGGTCTTCGTAGCGATGCTCGTGATTGCCACAGGGCCCCGGCCGAGCCTCGATGGCGATGACCCGGGTGCCTTCGCCCGACTGCCAAATGCGGACACCGTCGACGGTGCGCGGCAAGGTGCGCGGATAGACGATGTCGTCATGTTCGCCCGCTTCCTCGCCGCCGTCATGGCCGAGGCGGAGCACGATCCGATCGTCGCCGATCGTCACCAGCCAGAACGGGTCGTGGCCGATCGCGGTGTAGCGGACGTTGCGCACCGGCGCGTAGGGGTCGGAATGGGTCTCGCAGGCGCCGAGCAGGAGCACGGGCAGGAGAAAGAGGAGTCGCGTCATCCCGCTCTCGATGCGTGGCCGGACAGCGGAGAGTCAACCGCCATCGCCGATTGCCTGATGTGGAGGACGCAGATCAGGGTGAACAGGCGGCGCGCGGTGTCGAAGTCCATCGCCACCTTGCCGTCGAGGCATTCGCGGAGCAACTCCGCGGCCTCGTTGTGCAGGCCGCGCCGGGCCATGTCGATCGCCTCGATGCCCTTGGCGCCGTCGCTGCGGACGGCGCGGAAATAGGAGTCGCAGATCGCGAAATAGTCGCGGATCGGGCGGCGGAAGCGGCCGAGGGCCATGCGGATCGTGTCGAGCGGGGCGCCCGCCTCGTCCATCAGCTCGATCGCCAGCCGCCCTTCCTCGACGCGCAGGCGGACGCGATAGGGACCGTCATGACCCGCGGCGTCGAAGACGTTTTTCTCGAGCAGATCGAAAATCGCGATTCGCCGTTCCTGCTCGATGTCGGCATTGCGCTTCAGGATCGAGCGCTCGTCGAGCTCGATATCGATTATCCTGGGGTCGGCCATGCGCGCTGTTAGCTGGTGCAGCATCGATTATCCACATCAGTTCCACAGGGTTGCTGGCTTGAGCCGAGCGGCGGATGGGTTCACATGAGGCGAACCATGGTTCAGCCGCTTACCCTCGTCGACACCCCGCCCGCCGCCCAAGCCCTGCCCCACAACGTCGAGGCCGAGGCCGCCTTGCTCGGCGCGCTGATGATCGACAACCGGCTGGCCGAGGACATCCAGCTCAAATTGCGCCCCGAACATTATTTCGAACCGCTGCACGGGCGGATCTACGAGCAGATATTGCGGCTGCTGGACCGGAACATGATCGCCAGCCCGGTCACGCTGCGGCCTCTGTTCGAGGCCGACGAGGAAATGAAGGAGCTGGGCGGGCCGTCCTATCTCGCGCAGCTGACCGGCAGCGGCGCGGCGATCATCGGCGCGCGCGATTTCGCCGACCAGATTTACGACCTCGCTTTGCTTCGCGCCCTGGTCGGGGTCGGGCGGGAGATGGTGGAGGGGGCGCTCGACACCTCTGACGAGGTCGACCCCAAGGGCCAGATCGAGAATGCCGAGGCGGCGCTCTACCGGGTCGCCGAGGAGGGCAGCGGCGAAGGCTCGGTGAAGAGCTTCGCGGTGGCGACTCGGATGGCCGTGCAGATGGCCGAGAAGGCGCTCAACACCGGCGGCGGCCTCAGCGGCCTCACCACCGGGCTCGACACGGTCAACGCCAAGACCGGCGGCCTGCACAATTCGGACCTGATCATCCTTGCCGGGCGTCCGGGCATGGGCAAGACCGCGCTCGCCACCAACATCGCATTCAACACCGCGCGCCGCTATTTGCAGGACATGGAGGACGATATCGCGCCCGAGAAATCGGCGGGCGCAGGAGTCGCCTTCTTCAGCCTCGAAATGTCGGCCGACCAGCTCGCCACCCGAATCCTCGCCGAGCAGTCCGGGATCAGCTCCGAAGCGCTGCGCATGGGCAAGATCAGCCAGCAGGACTTCCGCAACCTGGCGCGGGCGGCCGGCGAGCTGGAGACGCTGCCGCTCTATATCGACGACACGCCCGGGCTCACCATCGCGGCGCTCCGCACCCGCGCCCGGCGGATGAAGCGGCAGCGCGGCATCGGCCTCGTCGTCGTCGACTATCTCCAGCTGCTCCAGGGCACCGGCAAGAATTCGAACGACAACAGGGTGCAGGAGATTTCGGAGATTTCGCGCGGCCTCAAGACGCTGGCCAAGGAGCTGAGCGTGCCGGTGCTGGCGCTCTCGCAGCTGTCGCGCGCGGTCGAGCAGCGCGAGGACAAGCGGCCCCAGCTCTCCGACCTGCGCGAATCGGGCTCGATCGAGCAGGACGCCGACATCGTCCTGTTCGTCTACCGCGAGGAATATTATGTCGCCTCGCGCGAGCCCAAGCACCCCGTCGAGGGCGACGACACGAAAATCTGGGATGCGTACGAGGCCTGGAAGGGGGACATGAACCGCGTCTACCAGCTCGCCGAGCTGATCGTCGCCAAGCAGCGCCACGGCGCGACCGGCAAGGTGAAGCTGAAGTTCGAAGCCAAGATCACCCGCTTCTCCGACCATGCCGAGGCCGAATATTTGCCGGAGATGCGCGGCTAGCGCAAATTTCGTAGCGATCAGAGGCGCTTGACAGGGTGGATTTTCTCGTCCTTATTGTGTTAAATTTTTCGCAGTTTGGTCATGGATTCGAATCAGCCACCCAGCCTCAGCCGCCGCGAGCGCCAGATCATGGACGCGCTCAACCGGCTCGGCCGGGCCACCGCCGCCGAGATCACCGCCGCGCTCGACGACGCGCCAACCAACACCACGGTGCGCACCTTGCTGCGCATCCTTGGGCAGAAGGGGCACGTCCGCTTCGAGCGCGACGGCAAGAGCTATGTCTACCGGCCGGCGACCGACCGCGAGGAGGCCGGCGCCTCGATGATGAGCCATGTCGTCAGGACCTTCTTCGGCGGCTCGCCCGCCAAGGCGATGGCGGCCCTGCTGGGACGGGAGCGGGACGCGCTCACCAATGCGCAGCTCGACCGGCTCGAGCGGCTGATCGCCGAGACTCGGGGCAAAAGCGAATGAACGCCGTCGCCGCCCTGCTGCTCGACATGACGCTGAAGGCGGGCTTGCTCTGCCTCGCCGGTTTCGGCCTCGCCGCGCTGGCGCGTCGCGGCTCGGCGGCGCTGCGGCACGACCTCTGGCTGGCGGTCATCGCCTGCTGCGCCCTGCTGCCGCTCGCGGCGGCGGCGTTCCGGATCGTCGATCCGGCGCTGCCGGTGGCGCCGGTGCACGAGGCGGTGATGGCGGCCGCGCCGGCTCTGCCCGCCGGAGTGCCGGCGGGGGCGATCGAGGCGGTCGACCGAATCTGGTCGGGCGACGGCGGCGTCTCCGCATCGGGTCGGCTGGAGACGGGGCTTGTCGCCTTGTGGCTGATCGGCCTCGCGCTGGCCGGCTCGCGAATCGTGCTCGCCTATCGCGGCGCGGCCGCCCTCGTTCGCCGAGCCTCCCATTTTGCCGGCGCGGCCGCGCCGCGCGGCGTCCGCCTGCTGGCGACGGCCGAGCTTACGGCGCCCGCTCTGTTCGGCCTGCGCGCCCCGGCGATCCTGCTGCCGGCGGAGGCGACCGGCTGGCCGGCCGACCGGCTGCGGGCTGTGCTCGCGCATGAAATGGCGCACGTCGAGCGGCGCGACTGCGCGCTGGAGCTGCTCGTGCAGTGCGCCTGCGCGCTAAACTGGTACAACCCGTTGGTGCGGCGGGCGGCGGAGGCGATGCGGGCCGAGCGCGAGCTTGCCTGCGACGAGCGCGTGGTCGCGGCCGGACTCGACGCGCGCGCTTATGCGGCGGCGCTGGTGCAGTCGGCGCGGAGCGCGCTGGGCGCGTCGCAGCCGGCGCTGCTCGCCATGGCCCGCCCGCTCGAGCTCGAGCGGCGGGTCGTGCTGCTGCTGGGACCGCGCCGCCGGAGCGCCGGCAACGGCCGGGTGCGGCGCGCGCTCGCCTGGGCGGCGGTGGCGTTGGCGATGCCGCTCGCGCTGCTCACCGCCCCCGCGTCCGGGGTGCTCGCGTCGGGCAGCGTGCAACCGGGCGAGGGGCCGCTCACCGGCCTCGACGACCCGATGAGCGAACGCGTCCCGCTCGATTACGACCGGCTCGCCGCGCTGGCGGGCGCGGTGCCGGCCGCTGGGCCGGAGCGGCAGGCGATCCTCTCCCTGCAGACGCATCTGACCCGCGAATCCCGGGGCCGTGGCGATCTCGTGCGCGAGCGGGCGGTCTGGGCGCTGAGCCGGGTCCGCGACGGCCGGCTGTTCGCGCCGCTCGCGGAGCATGTCGCCGCCCGCGACTGGCGGCTGCGCGCCTATGCCGCCTGGGGCCTGGCGGCAGCGGCCGACCGGCGCGCCGGCGCCTTGCTGACGCCGATGCTCGGCGATCCGGTCTGGCGGGTCCGCGCCATGGCGGCGGCGGGACTGGCCGAGCTCGGCGATCCCGGCGCGGCGACCGCGATGGCCGGCGCTCTCGGCGATCCGGCCTGGCAGGTCCGGATCAGCGCGCTCGACTATGTCGACCGGGTCGGCGATCCGGCCCTGGTCCGCCGGGCGAGGCAGCTGCTGCGCGACCCCCATGGCGGCACCCGCCTCAAGGCCGAAAGCCTGCTCGCCCGCTTCTAGCCGATCAAGTCCTTCCCTACCCCTCGCGGGACAAAGTGTTAAAAAACTAACGGGGAGAAAAAGATGCCTGGACTGAATTTGAAGGGATGGAGGGCCCTGGCCGCGGCGCTGTTGGCGGCGCTCTGGCCGGCGGCGGCTCCGGGGCAGGCGCGCCTGCCCGCGCCGCTCGATGCGTATATCGTCCAGTCGATGGCGGCGGCGGAGATGCCCGGGATGGCCCTCGCGGTGGTCCATGGCGACGACCCGGCGATCGCCCAAGGCTTCGGCGCCCGGCGCCTCGGCCGACCGGAGCGGGTCGACGCCGACACCGTCTTCAACATCGCCTCGCTGGCCAAATCGTTCACCGCCGCGGCCGCGGCCGTCCTCGTCGATCAAGGCCGGCTCCGCTGGGACGACCCCGTCATCCGCTGGTTGCCGCAGGTGCGGTTCAGCGACCCCTGGCTCACCGAACATGTCACGCTCGCCGATTTGCTGTCGCACCGCACCGGCCTGCAGCCGGCGAACAGCATGTTCCGGCTGACCCATATCGACCGGACCGAAATCCTGCGCCGAGTCCGCCACCTCGAGCCCGTCTCGCCGTTCCGGACCGAGCAGGTCTACAACAACATCCTCTATACGGTGGCCGGCGAGGCCGCCGCGGCCGCCGCCGGGGCGAGCTGGGAGGAGCTCGTCCGGGACCGGCTGCTGCGGCCGCTCGGCATGTCGAATACGGTGGCGGGAGCGCCGCCGCCGGCGACCGGAAATGTTGCCGCCCCCCACGCCGTGATCGACGGCAGCCAGCAGCCGATCCGCCCGGCCTCCTATGTCAGCATCGCGCCCGCCGGCGGCGTAAACTCGACGGCGCGGGACATGATCCGCTGGCTGCGCTTCCAGCTCGGCGACGGCACGTTCGAGGGGCGCCGAATCCTCTCGGCCGAGGCGATGCAGGCGATGCACGAGCCCTGGACGATGATCCCGACGACGCCGGCAATGCGGGCCAACCGCCAGGTCCGGTTCTTCGCCGGCTACGGCCTCGGCTGGAACGTGATGGACTATCGGGGCGAGAAGCTGCTCTGGCACAGCGGCAATGCCGACGGCATGCCGAGCTACATGGCGCTGCTGCCCGAGCGCCGGATCGGGGTGGTGATCATGCTCAACAGCTGGAAGGCGCCGTTCCTGCACGGCGACATCGCGGCGCGGATCCTCGACCATTATCTCGGCCTGCCGACCCGCGACTATGCCGCCGAGACGCTCACCCAGATGCGCGCCGCCGAAGCGCGCGCCGCCGCCGCGCGCACCGAGCCGCCGCCGGGCCTGCCGCCGATGGAGCTCGCGGCCTATGCGGGCGAGTATCGCAGCGACCTCTACGGCCCGATCAGCGTCCGGCAGGAGGCGCAAGGCCTGGTGCTGAAGATGGGCGAGGGCGAGGAGGCGGATCTGAGGCCCATCAACCGGGACAGCTTCGGCGTGCGCTGGCGGGACCGGGTGATCGGCGAGGACAATGACACGAGCGTGAGCTTCGCGCTGGACGGCAGCGGCCGCGTCGTCCGCCTCGCCATGCAGGTGCGCCGCGACCGGATCGAGGCGGCACGGACGCAATGAGCGCTCAGCCCTCCAGATTCTCCGCGCTCGCCGCCGCCGGATCGGCCAGGCCGACGCCGATCGTCGCGCGCGGGGCTTCGGCTTCCGAGCTGGTCACCGGATAGGCGCAATAATCGGCCGCGTAATAAGCGGTCGGGCGGTGGTTGCCGGAAAGGCCGATGCCGCCGAACGGGGCGTTGGAGGGAGCGCCGTTGGTCGGCTTGTTCCAGTTGACGACGCCGGCGCGGATATTGGCCCAGAAGCGGTCGTACAGTTCCGGGCTGCCGCCGATCAGCGACGCCGCGAGGCCGTAGCGGGTGGCGTTGGCCTCGGCGAGCGCGGCATCGAAATCCGGGACCCGGATCAATTGCAGCACCGGCCCGAACAGCTCGGTATCGGGCCGCCGGGCGACGTCGGTCACGTCGATCAGGGCCGGGGTCAGGAACGGCCGGTCGTCGGCCTTGCGGTCGAGCCGGCGGATGGCGCGGCCGCCCTTGCCCATCAGGTCGAGAAAGGCCTCCTGGAGCTGGTCGGCCGACGCATTGTCGATCACCGGGCCCATGAACGGCGCCGGGCTGGCGTGGGGATGATCGACGATCAGCCGGTCGATCAGCTTGACCATGGTGTCGATCAGCTCCTCGTGCCGGCCGTCCTCGACGATCAGCCGCCGCGCCGCCGTGCAGCGCTGGCCGGCGCTGAGATAGGCCGACTGGACCGCGATCGCGGCGGCGGCGTGGATGTCGCGCGCGTTCCAGACGACGAGCGGGTTGTTGCCGCCCATTTCGAGCGCGAGAATCTTGTGCGGCGTCTCGGCGAACTGTTTGGAGAGCGCCACGCCCGCGCGGGCCGAGCCGGTGAAGAGCAGGCCGTCGAGCCCGGCATGGCCGGCCAGCGCGCGGCCGACGTCCGGGCCGCCCTGGATGCAGCCGACGACGGCTTCGGGCACCCCCGCCTCGTGATAGAGCTTGCACAGATAGTCGCCGACCGCCGGGGTCTTCTCGCTCGGCTTGAACAGGATCGCGTTGCCGGCGAGCAGCGCCGGGACGATGTGGCCGTTGGGCAAATGCGCGGGGAAATTATAGGGGCCGAGCACGCCCAGCACGCCGTGCGGCTTGTGACGGACGGCGACACGCGCGCCCATCGCGCCTTCGAGGCGGCGCTGCGAGGTGCGGTCGGCATAGGCCGAAACCGAGATGTCGACCTTGTTGACGACCGCCTCGACCTCGGTCCGCGCTTCCCAGAGCGGCTTGCCGGTCTCGCGGGCGATCAGGTCGGCAAAGGGTTCGAGCTTGCCGCGCACCGTGTTGGCGAAGCGGCGCAGCGTCTCGACCCGAAAGGCGAAGGAGCGCGCGGCCCAGCCCGCCCAGGCGGCGCGGGCGGCGGCGACCGCGGCCTCGACGTCGCCTTCCTCGCCGGTCCAGAGCGTGTCGCCGGTGGCGGGTTCGATCGAGGTCAGGGTCGCGGCCATCGGCGCACTCATGGCGAGAGCCGGGGATTTTTCAAGCATTTGCGCGTGGCGCCTCGGAGGCCGCGACAGGCCGGTTCGCGTGCCCCGGCTCGTTTTAACGCAATTTAGCAACGTTCTGCATTTGACAGGAAATAGTTTGGGCTTAGTTTACTGTAATTCCACGGCGATCGGGCGAATCGTCGGATTCCGGTGATTGGGGAAGCAGTTTAACGCCAAAACGAAGGGGAAATTCAAATGACATCATTCAGCATCAATCATGGCCGCGCGCTGATGATCGCGGCGAGCTTGGGTGCGCTTGCGACGGCGATGCCCGCCTGGGCCGATCCGACGCCCGAGTGCAACGTGAACCCCGGGGCGGCCAACTCGACCGAATGCGGCGTCAATTCCACCGCAACCGGGGTCAACTCGACGGCGGTCGGCAACTCCGCCTCGGCGACCGCGGTCGGCGCGACCGCGACCGGCTACACCAGCCAGGCGGCGGCGCTCAACGCGACCGCCAACGGCAATTTCGCCCGCGCTCTCGACCCGGCCACGACCGCAGTCGGCGTGGCAAGCTCCGCGCTCGGGACTCAGTCCGTCTCGGTGGGCGACACCGCTTCGTCCGCCGGCCTCGGCAACGTCGCCGTGGGCAGCATCAGCATCGCCAGCGGCGACCGCTCCACCGCGCTCGGTTACGGTGCACGGGCGATCGGCGATCTGACCACCGCCATCGGCACGGTGGCGATCAATTATGGCGGCGTCCGCAACACGATCGTCGGGGCGGGGGCCAACAGCGCCGGCGACGAAACGGTGACGGCGGGCTTCAACGCGATCAGCCGCGGTAACTCGACTACCGCGGTCGGCGGCGGCGCGTTCGCCGCCACAGTGACCGGGACGCCCACCGAGGCGGCCCTGAATGGCGGCGCCCTCCTCGCGACCGGCAACGCAGCCGGCGCGACCGCAATGGGCTGGCGCGCGACCGCCACCGCCGAGCGCGCGACGGCCGTCGGCCATTTCGCTTCGGCGACCGGGGTGCGCAGCACCGCGGCCGGCGAGGATGCCTATGCCAGCGGGCTGACCAGCACCGCGGTCGGCAATCTGGCGCGGGCGACCGATGAGGACGCCGTCGCGATCGGCGATGCCGCCAACGCTTCGGGCTTCCACTCGACCGCGGTCGGCGGCGAATCGGTGGCCTCGGGCGTCGGTGCGCAAGCCTTCGGCTGGCAGGCGAGCGCGACCGGCGCGACCTCTACCGCGATCGGCCACCAGGCCGTGGCGGCTGCGGCCAACGCCAATGCGCTCGGCAAGAACGCCAATGCCTCGTTCGCCGGTTCGACCGCGGTCGGCTTCAACGCCACCACGACCCGCGCCAACCAGGTCGTGATCGGCGGCGCCGGCAGCTCGGTCACCGTCGGCGACCTGACCGCCAGCACCGCCGCCCAGACCGGGGCGCTCTCCGTCGTCACCGCCGATCCGAGCGGAACGCTGGGCCGCGGCGGGCTGGTGAGCTCGTTCGCGACCGCGGCGCAGGTGGCGACGCTCACCGCGACCCAGGCGACCCAGGCGGGGCAGATCACCACCTTGTTCGATCTGTCCGAGGTCAACCGGCAGGACATCCGCACGGCGAATGAAGGCGTTGCGATGGCGCTGGCGATGGAAACGCCGATGTTGCCGCCGGGCACGAGCTTCGCGTTGTCGGGCGGCGTCGGTTATTTCCAGAACCGCACCGCAGGCACCGCCGCCTTCTCCGCTCGCGTCGGGCCCAATGCCGCCATTTCGGGCGGCGTCGGCATCGGCTTCAACAGCGGTGAAATCGGCGCCCGCGGCGGCTTCCAAGTCGCCTGGTGACGCGCCGGGCATCGTTCGGAACGACCGGGCCGGGGCGCCATGCCCCGGCCCGGTTCGCTTGCGCCCTCGCCGCGCTGATCGGGCTGGCCGGTCCGGCGCTGGGCCAGCAGGCCCAGCCCGCGCCGCCGGCGCCGGCGCCGGCGGCGCCGCCGCCGTCGAGCGTGCCGATTCCCGACGCGCTCGAGATCAACAAGCTGATCTGGAGCACGATGGCGGCGGTCGATCACGCCAACCAGGCGGGGAATTATTCGGTGCTGCGCGATCTCGCCGCCCCGGGCTTCCAGGCGGCCAACGATTCGGCGCGGCTGGCAACGATCTTCCAGGGCCTGCGGGCGAGCGGCATCGACCTCTCCAACGCGCTGCTGCTCGCGCCGACGCTGAGCGCGACGCCGCAACTGGTGCAGCCGGGGGTGATCCAGATCAGCGGCTTCTTCGGGTTGCGGCCGACCGCCATCACCTTCGATCTCGTCTATCAGTGGCAGGCCGGGCGGTGGAAGCTGTTCGGCGTGTCGATCGCGCCGGCGACACTGACCAGCGTCCAGCCGGCCCCGGCCCGGCCGCAGCAACAGCCGCCGCCGCCCCGGCCGCAGCCAACGCGGCGAAACTAGCGCATCGCCTCGCCCATCCGGCGCACCGCCGCGATCTTGGCGTGGAGCGGCGACCAATCGTCGTCCCGGTCGATCGCCGACCAGATCGCTTCGACCTCCTCGATGTGCATCGCGCACGGCTCCGGGCCGGACCAATAGGAATGGGTGCGTGCCCCCGGCACGGCCTCATAACCGGCGAGCAGCGCCGCAATCTCCTCAAGCCCTTCATAGTGCCCGGGCGCCCGGCCGCCGCGCCAGTCGAAGAAGAAGCGGTCGATCGTCACCGTCTGCTTCGCCAGCGCTTCCTCGATCGCGACGACGAGCGTCATATCCTCTGCCAGGTCGCGCGGCACAATCCCGAGCCGGGCGAACAGGGCGTTTCGGAGCGCAGTCTGGAAGCGGCCGGGGAAGGTCTCGAGCACCGCGGTCAGCGCCTCGGCCCCGGCGACCGCGGTGAGCGAGCGGGCGAGCTGGACCAGGTCCCAGTGGATCGCTTCCGGCTGGCGGCCGAAGGAATAGAGGCCGGCATGGTCGAAATAAGCGGCGGTGAAATGGCTGTCCCAGAACGGCGTCCAGCGCCAGGGGCCGTAATCGAAGCTCTCCGCGGTGATCGCGATATTGTCCGAATTGAGCACGCCGTGGACGAAGCCGGCGGCGATATAGGACGCCGCCAGCCGCGCCGTCGCGCCGGTGACATGGTCGAGCAGGCGGACCGGGTCGCCGCTGTCGTCGGCATAATGATGGCGGAGGCAATAATCGGCGAGCTTGCGGATATTGTCCGTCTCGCCGAGCGTCGCCAGCCGCTGGAAGGTACCGATGCGGATGTGGCTGTGCTGGAGCCGGACCAGCACCGCCGAGCGGGTCGGCGAAGGCTCGTCGCCGCGCTCCAGTGCTTCCCCCGTTTCGATCAGCGAGAAGGTCTTGCTGGTCTCGACGCCGAGCGCTTCGAGCATCTCGGTGGCGAGCAGCTCGCGGACCGCCCCCTTCAGCGTCAGCCGGCCGTCGCCGAAGCGGCTATAGGGGGTCTGGCCCGAGCCCTTGGTGCCGAGGTCGAGCAGCCGGCCGGGCGCGTCGCGCAGCTGCGCGAACAGGAAGCCGCGGCCGTCGCCGATGTCGGGATTGTACACCCGGAATTGATGGCCGTGATAGCGCAGCGCCAGCGGTGTCGCGAGATTGTCCGGCAGCGGCGCGAATCGGCCGAAATGGCGAATCCAATCGTCGTCGCCCAGGCTGCCGAGCCCGACCGCCGCAGCCCAGCGGTCGTTGCGGAAGCGAAGCCGCGTTTGCGGGAAATCGGCCGGCGCAACGGGATCGTAAAAGTCCCGGCCGAGCGCCAGGATCGCCGTCTCCGGACGGTACGGACCGGGTTGCGGAAGCCTCGCCATCAGTCGATAGGGAGGCGCGGCGTCAGGGGCGAAAGCATGGTCGAGTGGTCCGATGGCTATTGGTGGTCGAGCGATGGCCTGAGGCTCCACTACCGCGATTATGCTGGCCCGGCGAGCGGTCCGCCGATCATCTGCATCCCCGGGCTCACCCGCAACGCACGCGACTTCGAAGGGGTTGCGGAACGGCTGGCTGGAAAGTGGCGGGTGATCTGCGTCGAGCTGCGCGGGCGCGGCGACAGCGCCCACGCCAAGGACCCGATGACCTATGTGCCGCTGACCTATCTCCAGGATCTGGAGGCGCTGATCGCGGAGCTCAAGCTCGACCGTTTCATCCTGTTCGGCACCTCGCTGGGCGGGCTGATGACGATGCTGCTCGCGGCGAGCGGCCGGGAGCGGATCGCGGGCGCGCTGCTCAACGACATCGGCCCGGCGATGGAGACGCGCGGGCTCGATCATATCCGCTCCTATGTCGGGCGGGCGCGGGACTGGCCGACCTGGCTGCACGCCGCGCGCTTTCTCGCCGAAACGCAGCGCGACCGCTATCCCGACTGGGAGATCGACCGGTGGCTGGTCTACGCCAAGAGGCTGTGCAAGCTGACGCCGGGGGGGCGGATCGTGTTCGATTACGACATGCGCATCGCCGAGCCTTTCAAGCTGCCGAGCGGGGAGGCGGGCTTCGACCTGTGGCCCGCCTTCCGCGCGCTTGCCGGCATCCCGTCGCTGCTCCTGCGCGGCGAGCTTTCCGACCTGCTGACCGCCGAGACGGCGGCGCGGATGCAGGACGAGAATCCGGCGCTGGAGAGCGTCACCATCCCACGCGTGGGCCACGCGCCGACGCTCGACGAGCCGGAGGCGGCCGATGCGATCGACCGCCTCCTGGAACGTGCCGGGCCGCGGAAGAAGTAGCTACAGGCTGAGCTTCAGCGCGAGGAAGCCGCTGACGTCCTGGCCGGTATCGCTGGCGATCGTGGCAGAGCCGTTGATCTGCAGGCTGAGCGTGCTGCCGAGCGCGAAGTTCGCGCCGGCCGTCACGCGGCCGTAGACGTCGTCGTCCCGGTCCGGCAGCACCCATTGGTTGACGATCGTCGGCGCCGCGGTGAGCGCGTAGCGGACCGTGCGGCCGTCGCCGGCGAACTCGCGCTCGACCGCGGCCTGGGCGTAGGGCTGGATCGCGAGGCCGCCCATGGCGAGGTCGCCGCGCAGCTCGAGCCCGGCGCTGCCGACCAGGCTGTCGGTCTCCTGGTCCTCGACGTTGAGGGTCAGCACCGGATCGCCCGCTTCGGTGAAGGCGTCCAGCTCCACCTTGGCGTAGCGGACCCCGACGACGGGCCCGATCCGGAGCCCGCCGAGGTCGAACAGATAGCCCGCCTGGGCGCCGGCGGTGAGCGCGGTGCCGTCGGTTTCGCCCTCGATCTCGTCGATCACCGCGGTACGCTCGATCTCGTAATCGAGCTGGCCATAACCGGCATAGCCCTCGACGAAGGCGCCGCCGCCGGACCAGCCGCCATAAACGCCGACCTGCCAGGCGCGGGTTTCGGCGCTGCCGGTGCCGGTTTCGAGGTCGGCCTGGCCGCGCGAATGGTTGACCGCGGCGCCGACGATCACGCCGCCGCCCGTATCATATTCGACGCCAGCGCTGGCGCCGAACGTGTCGAGCTCGTAGGCCAGGCTCCGCAGCGTCGCATCGCGGTCGCCGCTGGCGGCGTTGCCGCCGATATAGAAGCTGAGCCCGCCTCCCGAAGCGCTCCCGGCCCGGGCGGCGGAGAGGTCGAGCCGCCCGAGCATGGTGTCGCCGAACGAGGTCGCGGTCTGCAGCCCGATATCGGCCTGCGCCTGGAGGTGGAGCGGCGCTTCGAGCTGGCGCACCGCATAGCGGCCGACGATGGCGAAGCCGGCCGAAGTCAGGTGGACCTGATCGACGTAGAAAAGATATTGGCTGAGCAGGCTCGGGTTGGTGGTGACGCAGGCCACCGGGCAGGCGCCGGCGCTGACCATGCCGAAAGCGGCGAGGTTCTGCGCGACGCGGTCGCCGAGCAGGTTGAGATCGACATAATTGACGATCACGCCCTGGGCGGCGAGATTGGCCAGCGGGGCCTGCATGCCGTTATTGTAGGCGGTCGCATAAGCGGTGCCGACCGCCGCCACCGGCAGGCCGGCCACTTCGGGCAGCCGGCCGACGTCGCCGGCGATGAAGGTGATGTTGCGCGCGCCGACGCCGACGAGGGCGTTGAGGCCGGCTGTCGTCTCCGTGACGCGGAGCGCCGCCTGGGCGGGGGCGCCGGCGATCAGGCCCGAAATCTGCGCCGCGGTCGGCGCGAGCCCGAGGCTGCGCTCATAGGCGCGGGCGTCGTTGCCGCCGATCGAGATGGCGAGCAGGTCGTTGGGGCCGAACGTGCCGTCGACGCGCGGGAAGGCGGCGGGGCCGCCGCCGGCGATGAAGGCCTGATATTCGGTGACGAAGCCGGGGATGCCGGGACCGTTGATGTTGCCGTTGCCGGTGAAGGCGCCGCCGATCGCGAAATTGTCGACCGGCACGTTGAGCAGCAGCGCCATCGTGTCGATGAAGTTGGTCTGGTCCGAGAAGCGGCCATTGGCGTAGACCGCCGGGCGCGGGATGCCGAGCAGCTCGAACAGATTGCCGTCGTCGGCGTAGGAATCGCCGAATGCGACGATCCGCTCGACCCGCTGCGCGGATGCCGGCGTCGCCGCGGCCAGCGCCGCCAGCGACGAAGCGGCGCACAGCAATCCCCTGGAAATCTTCATCTTAATCCCCTCCCCGGGCCTATATTCACCCCTGTCAGTATGGGATGGAACGGTTTTCCGCGGCTGGCAAGAGAGGTTCGCGCCGTTTTGCCTGCGATCCCGGCGAAGTGCGGTAACTTTGCCGCAGCCCGCGCATTGCGCCCTGCGGCTAGGCGGCGCCCCGGCAGCGGGCGAGGGCGCGATCGAGAACGGCGTCCTGGCCGCAGGCGAAGCAGCCGGCCGCGGCGACCAGCACGGAATCGGCGCCGTCCTCGCCGAGCGCGCGGATCAGCGGGACGATCGCTCGGCCGTCGCGGCGCAGCGCCAGCCCGAGCAGGGCCTGGTCGCGGGTCGCGCGGTCGCTGTCGGCGAGCCGGTCGAGCAGGGCGCTCCGCACCGCTTCGGAATCGGAGTCGCGGACGGCCAGCACGGCGGTCGCCCAGTTGCGGACATGGGCATTGGCGCTGCGCGACCAGGCGACGAGCGACGCCACATCCCAGCCGCCGTCTTCGGTATCGAGACGCCGCGGCTCGGGAATGACGCGCGCCGCACTGGGCGCCAAGGTGGGGGAGACGGTGGTGCAGACGCGCGTCATCACGCCGTCGCTAGGCCGGCGCACCGCCGTCGCCAATCGCCGCTCGACGAGCGTCACCGCGGCGCGACGAACGTCACAGCGGCGCCGGAGTTCAGGAATCCAGCGGCTTAAGCAGCGACCGCAGGCCGGTGGCGAAGGCGCGGCCCGCCGGCACCTCGCGGCCGCTCGCCAGCGACACGCTCAGCGCACCGCTCGGCTTGCGGCGCAAGGCGGCAATCGCCGTCTTGCGGCAGATCGCGCCGCGGTGGACGCGGATGAACAAGGCCGGATCGAGCCGCGCTTCGAGCGCGCTCATCGTCATCCGCGCCAGCCCTTCGGCGTCGCCGGCATGGATCCTGACATAGTCGCCCTCGGCCTCGATCCATTCGATCCGTTCGACATCCATCCTGGTCAGCGCTCGGTGGCCGCGCACCCAGAGCGAGCCGCCATCGGTCAGCAGAGCCGGATCGGCGCTCCCCACCTCGCCGTCGCGCCGCTCGAGCCACTTGCGGGCGCGCGCCACGGCCTCCTCGATCCGCGCCTGGACGACGGGCTTGAGCAGATAATCTACCGCCGCCACGTCGAAGGCCCGGGCCGCATAGGCGTCATAGGCCGTCACGAAAACAATCGCGGGCAGGATGTCGGGGGGGATCTGCGCAACGACCTCGAGGCCGTCGAGGCCGGGCATCTCGATATCGATGAAGACGATGTCCGGACGCTCGGCGCCGATCAGCGCGACGGCGTCGCGCGCGCGGGTCGTCGATCCGACCACCGCGACTCCGCCGATCCTGTCCAGCGAGCGATGGAGGCGCCGGATCGCCAGCGGCTCGTCGTCGACCAGCAGGGCGCGCATCGCGCCGCTCATGCCTCGCCCAGCGGCAGCGCAAGCTCGGCCCGGAACCCTCCTCCCGCCAGCGGCGCGGCCGTGAGCTGGCCGCCGCTGCCATAATGGGCGTGCAGCCGTTCGCGGACGTTGCGCAGGCCGAGCCCGGCCTCGCCGCCGGCGCGCGGCGCGCCCTGCCCGTCATTCTCGACGACAAGGTGCAGCCGGTCGGCGCGGCGGAGGGCCGAAATTCGGATCGTCGTGCGCTCCTCCGAACGGCTGACGCCGTGCCGGACGGCATTCTCGACGAGCGGCTGCAGAATCAAAGCGGGGACCGGCAGCGGCAGCAGCGCGTCCCGCACGTCGATCTCGACCTGCAGCCGGTTGGCGAAACGCGCCTCCTCGATGTCGAGATAGAGACGCTGCAGCGCGATTTCGCTGTGCAGCGCGATCGTGCCGTTGGGGTCGCTGGTGAGCGTCGAGCGGACGAAGGTGGCGAGGTTGAGCAGCATGGTCTCGGCCTCGTCCTTGCGCTCCTCCATCACCAGCGACGAGATCGAGTTGATCGTATTGAACAGGAAATGCGGGTTGAGCTGATAGCGCAGAGCCGCGATCCGCGCCTCCTGGGCGAGCTCGGACATGGCGACCGCGCGCCGCTGCTGATCCTGCATCTCCCAATGATAGGAAAGGGCGAGATGGGTGCCGGCCCAGGCGAGGCTGTAGCCGAGCCAGATCAGGACCCAGAGGACGAACTCCGCCGTGTCGAGCGGCGCGCGGCCGGGAAGCGGCAGCAGCACGCGGTTGAGCGTCAACCCGAAACCCGCCAGCGCCAGGGACATCGCGAGCGCGCCGGCGAGCCCGAACGCGATCCGCGCCGCGAAGGAGCGGTTGCTCAGCCTGTCGAGCAGAAAGGCGACGCCGAGGCAGAGCAGCACGCCCAGCGCCGCGATGAGCAGGCGGCGCGGGCCGACGATGTTGAACGGCAGCGGATCGACGAACGCGGCCCGCACCGACAGCATGGTGAAGGTGAACGCCCAGAAGGCGCCGATCAGGACGAAGGTGGAGCGGCGGCGCGACGCAGACTGCATGCGGGCGCTGCCATGGAGCGAAACCCGGTAGCTGGCAAGCGGACGCTGCGGCATAAGGGCGCATGGCCCCGGTGCGCATCCTCCATTGCCATTCGACCTTCTCGCTCGGCGGCAAGGAGGCGCGGGCGGTGCGGCTGATGAACGCATTCGGGGATGCGGCCGAGCACAGCATCCTGAGCGCAATGCCCGACATGCTTGGCGCGCGGGAAGCGATCGACCGCCGGATCAGCGCCGTATTTCCGACCGCCGCGCCAAGCCTGACCGGCCCTCCCAATCCGGTGCGGCTCTGGAAGCTGGCGCGGTACATGCGCGGCTTCGATCTCGTGCTGACCTACAATTGGGGCGGCTTCGACGCGGTCATGGCCAAACGCCTCTTCGGCGGTCCGCCGCTCGTCCATCATGAGGACGGCTTCAACGAGGACGAAGCCGAGACGCTCAACCGCCGGCGCAACCTCTATCGCCGGCTCGGCCTGGGCGCGGCCTATCGCCTGGTGGTGCCGTCCGAGCGGCTGGAGAAGATCGCGCGCAAGGACTGGGGGCGGGCGCCCGTCCGCATTCCCAACGGCATCCCGGTGGCGCGCTTCGCCAGGCCGCCCGAGGAGGGCGCGATCCCGGGCTTCGAGCGCCGGCCGGGCGAGATCGTGATCGGCACCGTCGCCGGCCTGCGCGCGGTCAAGAACCTGCCCCGGCTGGTGCGCGCCTTCGCCGCCATGACCCACAAGGCGGCACGGCTCGTCATCGTCGGCGAGGGCCCGGAGAGCGAGCGCATCGCCGCCGAGGCGCGGGCGCGGGGCGTCGCGGCCAAGGTGCTGATGCCCGGATTCCTGAGCGATCCCGCGCGATGGATCGGCCATTTCGATATTTTCGCCTTGTCGTCGGATTCGGAGCAATTCCCGATCTCGCTGATCGAAGCGATGGCGGCCGGGCTGCCGGCGGTGGCGACCGCGGTCGGCGACGTCTCCTCGATCGTCTCCGCCGACAACCGGCCGCTGATCGTCGAGCCCGGCGACGATGAAACAATCCCCCAGACTGTTTCATCTTTCGCGGCCGCGCTCGATAGTCTATCGGACCGGCCCGACCTGCGCAGGGCGATCGGATTGGCCAATCGCGAAAGAGCCGCGGCGGAATTTGATGAAAAAGGGATGATCGCGCGTTATGGCCTTCTCTATGGCGAAGCCATCGGCCGGCCGGATGCGTTCATTGCCCCAGCATAGTTTGCCGTCCTGCCTTATGTTATGATCCGGGCGTCGCCGGGTGGAGGAACGATTGTTCAAGGGTGTCAGGCCGATCCTTTATGCGGGACGCGAGGTGCTGCCGCTGATCGAGGGCGGCAAGGGCGTGTCGGCGACCAACCATATGAGCTCGGGCGCCTGGGCCGCGGCCGGCGGCATCGGCACCGTCTCCGCGGTCAACGCCGACAGCTACGATCCGGAAGGGCGGATCGTCCCGCAAGTCTATCACGCCTTGACCCGGCGCGAGCGGCATGAGGAGCTGATCCGCTACGCGGTCGACGGCGCGACGGCGCAGGTCCAGCGCGCCTACGACATGACCGGCGGCCGCGGCGCGATCAACATCAACGTGCTCTGGGAGATGGGCGGCGCCCAGCGCGTCCTCCACGGCGTGCTCGAGCGAACCAAGGGACTTGTCTCCGGCGTCACCTGCGGCGCGGGCATGCCCTACAAGCTCTCGGAGATCGCCGCCTCCTACGGCGTCTCCTACCTTCCCATCATCAGCTCCGCCCGCGCGTTCAGCGCGCTGTGGAAGCGGGCTTATTCGAAGGCGGCCGAATGGCTGTCGGCGGTGGTCTACGAGGATCCCTGGCTGGCGGGGGGCCATAACGGCCTCAGCAACGCCGAGGACCCGCTCGCGCCGCAGGATCCCTATCCGCGCGTCAAGGCGCTGCGCGAGACGATGCGCGCCGGCGGCATATCGGACAGCGTGCCGATCGTCATGGCCGGCGGCGTCTGGAACCTGAAGGAATGGGAGCATTGGATCGACAATGACGAACTCGGGCAGATCGCCTTCCAGTTCGGCACAAGGCCCCTGCTCACCAAGGAAAGCCCGATCCCGGAGGCATGGAAGCAGCGGCTGATGACGCTCGAGGAAGGCGACATCCTGCTCCACCGCTTCTCGCCGACCGGCTTCTATTCCTCGGCCGTCCACAACCCCTTCCTGCGCAACCTCGAGGCGCGCTCGCACCGCCAGATCGCCTTCACCAAGGAGCCGCTCGGCGATCACGCGTTCCAGCTCGACGTCGGCGTGATGGGCAAGAAGAATTATTGGGTGACCAAGGGCGATCTGCTGCACGCCCGCGAATGGTACGCGCAAGGGTTCACCGAGGCGCTGAAGACGCCCGACGAAACGCTCGTCTTCGTCACCCAGGAAGAAAAGCACGGTATCCGCAAGGACCAGTCCGACTGCATGGGCTGCCTCAGCCAGTGCGGCTTTTCGTCCTGGGCCGACAATGAGAAGAACACGACCGGCCGGCTCGCCGATCCGAGGAGCTTCTGCATCCAGAAGACGCTGCAGGACATCGCCCATGGCGGCCCGACCGAGCGCAATCTGATGTTCGCCGGCCACTCGGCCTTCCGCTTCAAGAAGGACCCTTTCTATTCGAACGGCTTCGTGCCGACCGTGCAGCAGCTGGTCGAGCGGATCCAGACCGGCGACTAAAAATAGTGACAGTCACTCTTTTCCGCCGCCGCTTCTGCGACCCGCCGGTCCGCAACCGAAAAGGAGTGGCCGTCACTCTTTTCCTGCTGGCGGTGCTGGCGGCCGCGCTGCCGGGGGGCGCCGAGGCGCAGCGGACTCGCGAGACGCCTTATTGGGCCTCGATCGCGTCGGGCCGGGCGATGATGCGGACCGGGCCGGGGCAGAATTATCCGGGCACCTGGCTCTACGTCCGGCGCGACCTGCCGATCCGGGTGGTCGAGGTCTATCGCAACTGGCGCAAGGTCCAGGACCCGGACGGGACGACCGGCTGGATGCTGGTCAACCTGCTCTCCGACCAGCGCACCGCGATCGTCCGCGGCGAGGGTCCGCGGCCGCTTCACGAGGCGCCCGACGCTGCGTCGCCGGTCCGCTTCCGCGTCGAGCCCGGCGTGGTCGGCCGGATCTCGCGCTGCGCCGGCGGCTGGTGCAATCTCGATGTGCGCGGCCGCGGCGGCTTCATCCGCGCCGACCAGATCTGGGGCGTCGCGCCCAACGAAACCATCCGCTGATGAGGGACATTATGCGCCTGCTCACGATTGACGACTTCTCTCGCCGTGTCGGCAAGGCGTTCGAGGTCGAAGTTCAGGGCGGGCGCCTGCCGCTGACCCTCGACGCGGCTCAGGAGCTGCCCTCGATGGGGCGGACCGGCGGCTCGTTCCGGCTTGAATTTTGCGGCCCGCACCAGCCCATATTGCCGCAGGCCATCTATCCCTTCCACATCACCGGCGAGCGGCTCGAGCTCTTCATCGTTCCGATCGGGCAGGACCCGAAGGGCGTCAAATACGAAGCGATCTTCGTCTAGGCGGCGGCGCCGCCGCGCGGGCGCTCCATCCAGTCATAGGGGCCGTTGTCCGCTGTCGTCCGGAAGCCGAGCCGCTCGTAGAGGCGTCGCGCGGGATTGACCTTCTCGACCTGGAGAGACACCGCCTTGCCCAGCGCGCCGGAATGATCGATCAGGTCGGCGAGAAGCGCGCCGCCGGCGCCCGATCCGCGCCGCTCCGCGACGAGCGAGATATCGATGAGGTGCAGGCTTTGCGCGCGCTCCTCGACGTAGAGACGCCCGATCGGCCGTCCCTCCTGCTCGACGATCAGCCATTCCGCGTCGGGATAGGCCGCGCGGTAATGATGGTCCTGCGCCCGGTGCTGCTGATCGAGAAAGGCGCGCGCCATCTCCGCCGGCCAGCCGAAGGCCGCGACCTCCCCGGCGCGCGTCGAGGCATAGAGCGAGGCGACGAACGGCGCGTCCTCGCCGGTCGCGCGCCGAACGGTGAGGCCCAGGCGCGCCGCTGCCCGGAGCGGCAGCACGTCGCTAGTTGAAAACCGCGAGCATCCGGCGCGGCGTGCGCGGATCGGGCGATGCCGACAGGAAGATCTGGAGCGGCCCATATTGCGGGTGGCTCGCGGTATAGATGAGGTCCCCGGCCATGGCCTGGCCGTCGGCCGCATCGAACATCGCCACGAACGCGGTCCGGCGGGCGACGGCCATCGGCCGCGCCCCCTCGGAAGCCAAAACGCGGATGCCGGCGAGCTGCATCGACATGCCGCCGCCGAGGGCGAAGGTCGAGCCGACCTGCTCGAGCCATTGGTCGTGGCCGGCGGCGGCGAGCGAGAGCATCCCGCGCGCCCAGGGCTGGGTCGCGATCAGGCTCCGCGCCTCCCTGGCGATCGGCACGCTGAGCGGCGAGGCGGCGACCGCGCCGAGGGTGGCGACGGCCCCGCCGCCGACAAGGACCTTGCGTCTGGACAGCTTCGTGACTGAATTTTTCATCTCTGGTCCCCCTGGGGCGGCGAGGGCGGCACGGGCCGCCGTCGAGAGGCGCCGCCCCCGTAACGAAAAGCTATACAGCAACGCCGAGGGGAGGAAACACCATTTTGGAGGAGTCCGCGCGGAACCCGGCGCGCCCGCAAACGGCGGCTTGAGCTTTTCGCCGCGCACCGCCAACGGGGTGCCTATGGCCAAGCTTCCCTCGCCGCCCGTCTCCCTGCTGGATGGCGCCGCCCTGTTCCTGGATTTCGACGGGACCCTGGTCGAGCTCGCCGAGACTCCCGATTCGATCCGCGTTTCGCCCAGACTGCGCTCGCTGCTCGATCGGCTCCGGCATCGGCTGGAGGGGCGGCTGGCGATCGTCAGCGGCCGGTCGCTGGCCGACCTCGACCGGCACCTGCCCTCCTCGGGCATCGCCTTTTCCGGCTCGCACGGGCTGGAGCTGAAGCTCGCCGACGGCACCGCGCTGCCGCTGAGCGTGCCGATCGGGCTCGACGACGTGCACGAGCGCGTGCGCCGGTTCGCGGCCGAAACGGACGGGCTGATCGCCGAGGAGAAGCCGGCCGGGATCGCGCTCCATTACCGCCGCGCGCCCGACGCGGGGGCGCGCGTGGCGCAGTTCATGGAGGAGCTGGCGCGCAAGCGGGGCTTCTCGGTCCAGCACGGCGCCATGGTCTCGGAGCTCCGCCCCGATGGCGCGGACAAGGGCGATGCGCTACGGGCGTTCATGACGGAACCCGAATTCGCCGACGCGCGTCCTCTCTTCGTGGGCGACGACCTGACCGACGAACATGGCTTCGCCGCCGCCGCCGAGCTCGGCGGCGCGGGGATCCTGGTGGGACCGGCGCGGAAGACGGCCGCGCGCTACCGGCTGCCCTCGGTGGCGGCGGTCGCCGACTGGCTCAGCCTGCATCCCGAGGCGGCGGCGTGAGCAGCCTCGACCTCTGGCCGATCGGCAATTGCCAGGTCAGCGCGCTGGTCGACGCGAGCGGCGGCTTCGTCTGGGCCTGCCAGCCCAGGGTCGACGGCGACCCGCTCTTCTGCGCGTTGCTCGATCCGAGGGGCACGAAAGGCGAATGGCGGATGGCCCTCGAAGGCCAGGTCTCCGCCAAGCCGCGCTACCTCAAGAACACGCCGATCCTGGTCACCCGCCTCACCGATGCCGACGGCGGCATCGCCGACGTCTTCGATTTCTGCCCGCGCTTCGAGCGGCGCGGACGCATGTACCGGCCGGTCGCCTTCATCCGCATCGTCCGCCCGATCGCGGGCGCGCCGCGGCTGAAGGTGACGCTGGCCCCGGCCGCCGCCTGGGGAGCGCGCGATTCCCGCCGGACCAGCGGCACCAACCATATCCGCTTCCTGACCAGGCCGCAGCCCCTCCGCCTCACCACCGACGCGCCGGTCCTGCATATCCTCGAAGGCCGCAGCTTCCGGCTCGAGGAATCGCTCCATTTCTTCCTCGGCCCGGACGAGCCCTTCGTCGGCAATGTCGGCCACACTCTGGCGACGATGCTGCACGAGACGGCGGACCACTGGCGGGCCTGGGTGCGGGGGCTCGCCATCCCCCTGGAGTGGCAGCAGGTGGTGATCCGGGCGGCGATCACACTGAAGCTCTGCCAGCACGAGGAGACCGGCGCGATCGTCGCCGCGCTCACCACCTCCGTCCCGGAGGCCGCCAATTCAGGCCGCAACTGGGATTATCGCTATTGCTGGATCCGCGACGCTTATTACACGGTTCAGGCGCTCAACCGCCTCGGCGCGCTCGACGTGCTCGAAGGCTATCTGGGCTATCTTCGCAACATCGTCGATGAGGCCAAGGGCGGCCATATCCAGCCGCTTTACGCGGTCTCGGGCGAGCCGAAGCTCGATGAGGGCATAGCCGAAGGGCTCGCCGGCTATCGGGGGATGGGCCCGGTCCGGGTCGGCAACGCGGCCTTCACCCAGATCCAGCACGATGCCTACGGGCAGATCGTCCTCTCCAACGCGCAGGCCTTTTTCGACGAACGGCTGTTCCGCCCCGCGACCCGGGAGGATTTCGCGTCGCTCGAACGGGTCGGCGAGCTGGCCTGGAAGATGCACGACAAGCCCGACGCCGGCCTCTGGGAGTTCCGCACCCGCGCCTCGGTGCACACCTACAGCGCGGTGATGAGCTGGGCCGCGTGCGACCGGCTCGCCAACATCGCCGCGACGCTCGGCCTCGCCGGCCGCGCCGGGATCTGGCGGCGGCGCGCCGAAAAGGTCCGCGCGGCGATCGAGGATAAGGCCTGGCATCCGCAATCGAAGCGCTTCGCCGCGACCTTCGGCGGCGACGATCTCGACGCCAGCCTGCTCCAGCTCCTCGACATGCGCTTTCTCGACGCCGACGATCCGCGCTTCCTCGCCACCTTCGAGGCGGTCGAAAACGGCCTCAGGCGCGGCGAGCACATGCTCCGCTACGCCGCCGAGGACGATTTCGGCCGGCCCGAGACCGCGTTCAATTTCTGCACCTTCTGGCTGATCGAGGCGCTGCACATGGTCGGGCGCGCCGGGGAAGCACGGGCGCTCTACGCGAAGATGCTGGAGCGGCGGACTCCGGCAGGCCTGCTTTCGGAGGATACGGACTTCGTTACGGGCGAGCTTTGGGGCAACTATCCGCAGACTTATTCGCTTGTCGGATTGATCAATTGCGCGGGGCTTCTGTCCCGCCCGTGGAGCAGCGTCCGTTGAGCAGGCTCATCGTCATCTCCAACCGCGTCTCGACGCCCAAGCCGCGCAGCGAAGGCGCGCAGGGGGGGCTCTCGGTCGCGCTCGCGGCGGCGCTCCGGGAATCGCGCGGCATCTGGTTCGGCTGGTCGGGCGAGAAGACCGAGGAGTATAGCGGCCAGATCAACCTGCAGCGCCACGACGGCGTCACCACCGCGACGATCGACCTCGAAGAGCAGGACGTCGACGAATATTATAACGGCTACGCCAACCGGACGCTGTGGCCGCTCTTCCACTACCGGATCGACCTCGCCGAATATGACCGCAGCTTCGGCAGCGGCTACGAGCGGGTCAACGAGCGTTTCGCCGAGACCGTCGCGCCGCTGATCGAGCCCGACGACCTGGTCTGGGTCCACGATTACCACCTCGTCCCATTGGGCCAGCAGCTGCGCCAGCGCGGCCTCATGAACCGGATCGGCTTCTTCCTCCACATCCCCTGGCCGCCGCACCGGCTGATGGTGTCGATGCCCTATCACCAGCGGCTGGTCCGCTCGATGCTGGCCTACGACCTGATAGGCTTCCAGACCGAGGAGTGGCTGGAGAGCTTCCACCATTATGTCGAGCGCGAGCTCGGCGGGACCGTCGCCGGCGACGGTACGATCGCGGTCGGCGACCGACGGGTGAAGACCGCGGCCTTCCCGATCGGCATCGACGTCCCCGAATTCGAGAACGTCATGACGACCGACGACGCCCGCAACGCCTATGAGACGCTGCGCCGGAGCGCCGAGGGCAAGAAGGTCATCATCGGCGTCGACCGGCTCGATTATTCCAAGGGCCTGGCCGAGCGATTCAACGGCTATCGCCGCTTCCTCGAGGAGCATGACGACTGGCGCGGGCGCGTCTCACTGCTGCAGATCGCGCCGCCGTCGCGCGGCGAGGTCCACACCTACGAGAATATCCGCGAGCATCTCGACGAGCTTTCGGGCCGCATCAACGGCGAGTTCGCCCATGTCGACTGGGTGCCGATCCGCTACGTCAACCAGGGCTATCCCCGCGCCGGCCTGGCCGGCTTCTACCGCGCCGCCGACGTCGGCTTGGTGACGCCGCTCCGGGATGGGATGAACCTCGTCGCCAAGGAATATGTCGCCTCGCAGGACCCCGAGGATCCGGGCGTGCTGATCCTCTCCCGTTTCGCCGGGGCCGCGCACCAGATGGGGGAGGCGATCCTGGTCAACCCGTACAGCAAGGACGAGATCTCGGACGCGATCAGGAAGGCGCTCGACATGCCGAAGCCTGAGCGGGTCAGGCGATGGGAGCAGCTGATCGAGAGCGTCCGCGGCGAGGATGTCGTCGCCTGGCGCAAGGGCTTCGTCGCGGCGCTGACCGGGGACAAGAAGGCGGCGCCCGCGCCGGCGCCGGCGACGAGCGTAACGGCGTGAATAGGGACACGTACTTTTTCGCGAAAAAGTACGTGTCCCTATTCCGCTAGCGGCAGCGCACGTCGGAGCTGCGCTCGACCTCGCGGCCGATCAGCGCGCCGAGCACGCCACCGACGACGGTGCCGGTGGTGCGCTCGCCGCGGCTGTCGATGCCGCGGCCGATCAGGGCGCCGGCGCCGGCGCCGATGACGAGGCCGGTCGTGCCGTCGCTGCGCCGGCAATAATAGCGCCCGTCGGCGCCGCGATAGACTTCGTCGTCGGCGGTCAGCCGCCGCTCCTGGTAGCGCGCGTCGTCGCGATAATAGCGAGAAGGCTCCCAATCGCGCGAATCGTCGCGGCGCCACGAATAGCGGTCGTCGCCATAAGCGTCGCGCGGGCCGCGGCCGTAGCCACCGCGGCCATAGCCGCCGCGCCGGCTGGACGCCTCGTAACGCTCGCGCTCGCGTTCGTAGATCGCCCGTTCTTCCTCGAAGCGCCGTTGCGCCTGCTCCCAGCGCGCCTCGTCGGCGCGGGTCTGGCCCCAGGCGGGCGCGGCGGTGGCGGCGGCAGCGGTCGCCGTCGCGAGCGCCAAAGCGAATAAGCCGGTTCTCATGATCGTTTCTCCCTGTGGCGGAGGCTTGTCTGCCGGTCCGACATGTCCCGGAGATGAAGCAAGCGAAACAAGGACCGAGATTGTTCCGCCCCCGTGCGCGAAACCAATGGGCTGCACCCTGTCCCCCGACGGTACAGCCGATTCTGCGCGCTTGCGCCACGCGGCCGCGAGGCGTGAAAGCCGGCGTCTGACAGGAGAGCGAGGCGCGGCGATGACGAGCAGGATGAAGATCGGGATGCTGGCGCGGCTGATCATCGGTGCCGGCGCCGCGCTGGCGCTGCTGCAGACGGCTCCCGCTTTCGTTTCCGCGCAGGAGAATGCCGCCGCGCCGGCCGCAGTGCCCGCCGCCCGCGCGCCCGCCGCGCCGACGCGGGCGCAAGCTTCGGTGGCGACGCCGACGGCGACCCTGTCGAGCATCCACGTCACCCGCGAGCTCGTCATCCCGCACTGGCTGCACCCCGGCGAATATGCCTGGGACGAGGAAGCCGCGTCCGCCGCCGGGCCGACGGTCGTCGTCGTCAACATCCGGGCGCGGGTCCTCTCGGTCTACCGCGCCGGGGTCGAGATCGGGCGGTCGAGCCTGATCTACGGCGCCGACAACAAGCCGACGCCGACCGGCACCTTCCCGATCCTGGAGAAAGACGCCGACCATTGGTCGAACCTCTACGACGCGCCGATGCCGCACATGCTGCGCCTGACCTGGGACGGGGTCGCCGTGCACGGCTCGCCGACGCTCGAGGACGCGCTGGCGACGCGCGGCTGCGTCGGCCTGCCCACCGCGTTCGCCGAGCTGCTGTTCGGTGCGGTCCGGGTGGGCGACCGGGTGGTGATCTGGGACGGGGTCACGTCCGCATAGGGTCCGTACTCGATACCCGCAACGGTCGTGACGGAGCGGATTTTGGGTCAGGGCAAGGAGCGAGGAGGGAGCGATGCTATCGCATCGTGACCGACGCTGCGACGCAGCCCTGGCCCAAAAGCCGCCCGCCGCTTCGCGGTCGCCCGGAGAAGGCCGCCGGCTGCGTCGAACGGCTTGTCCGGGCAGCCAGCCCGGCCTGCGCCGCCCTCCTTGCCGGCGGCCTTCTCCGGACGATCCCGACCATTGCGGGTATCGAGTACGGACCCTAGGGAAGGCGAGCCCGCTTTTCCCAATCCGGCATGCCGGCCTTGACCGGGTGATAGAGCTTGTCCGCAAGCCGGAAATCCCGGGGCGTTTCGTGGAAATAGGACGGCCGCGAAGGCCGCCACCGGAACGTGCCCGGCCCGAGGCTGGGATGCGAGGGGCTGTTGACGTAATTGGGCGATCGGGCTTCGGCGCCCCCCAGATCCTGCATTCGGTGACCGGCGAACGCCGCGATCGTCGGCAGGGTGAACTCGCTATGCCCGCGCCAGGCGGAGTCCAGGGTGATGCGCCGATAGACCCGGGCAAAGCGCCGCGACAGGCGCATGATCGGGTGAAAGGCGCGGAACATCCGGCTCGCCGGAACCCCCACCGGCGCCCTGGCGCCGCGCCACCAATGCCAATCCGGCAATTCCGGCTTCGAAGCGATCGTGGTGGTCAGCAGATCCGCGTCGCAATCGCGATATTGCTCGAACAATGTCCTCCAGCAGCCGGAGAAATCGACATCATATTCCATGACCCAGGTGAAGTCGGCGTCGAGGGACAGCACGCAGGGAATGAACAGCGTGTCCGTATATCCGCCGATGATGGTGCCGTTGCGGGCGGCTTCGGCGCAGCGGGTCGGCATGCAGAGTTCGGCCCGTTCGTAGGCAAGGCAGAGCTCGGGCTCGGGCCGGCTCCCGGGATTGTAGGCGAATCGCCAGTCGATCAGCCCGTCGGTTTCCCGGACGAGGCGGGCATAATGGCGGGCGATGCGCGCCGAGCGCATGTGAGAGAAGAACAGGCCCGCGTTCCGCATCGCCACCGGATTTACGCTACGGTGCGTTTCAAGCCAAGCCGGCCCGTCCCCGCACCGCGTTTGCCGGATTGCCGTTCGGCAGTGCAGATGGGCGATGGCCGCGGCGCGCCGGCGAGCCGGCGAACCGCGGCCTCGTGCGATCAGTCCGAGAAGTCTCGCGCCTGCTGGCCGACGAGGGTCACCTCGACCCGGCGGTTGAGCTGGCGCCCCGCCGCATTGCCATTGCTGGCGACCGGCAGCGTTTCGCCATGGCCCGCGACCAGGAATTCGCTGCGGTCGACGCCCATCCGTCCGAGGGCCGCGCGGACTGCCTCGGCGCGGCGTTCCGAGAGGAGCTGGTTGGCGCCGTCGCTGCCCACCGAATCGGTGTGCCCGTCGATCCGCACCTCGACCTCGGGATTGGCGCCGAGATAGCCGGCGAGCGGGCGCAGGCGCTCCGTGGCGCCGGGCCGAAGCGTCGCGCTGCCGGTCTCGAACAGCACGTCCTGGAGGTCGAACGTCGCGCCGTAGCGGGTCTGCCGCATCCGGTAATCGCGCATGCCGCGGCGATCCCAGTCGCGCTGCCGCGCCACCGGGCGCTCGATGTCGCGGCCCTCCCAGTCGAAGCGGTCGCGGCGCTCGCCGGCGATGCGCATGAAGGCGCGATTGGCGGCCTCCGCCTCGCGGGGATTGATGCGGCCGTCATGGTTGAGGTCGAAGTTGCGCATCACGAACGCGCGGCCGCGACTGGTGCGCCTGAGCTCGGGGATGAGCGAGCGAACGCCCGCGCCGCGGAGTTCGTAATCGCGTTCGCCCGATCGGCCGCCGCCCCAATCGAAGCGGTCCTGCGCCAAGGCGGGAGCGGTGAGGGCGGTGAGGGCCGTGACCATCGCGATGGCGCGGCCCGGCACGGTCTTGATGTTGTACATTGTCGTCTCTCCTGAGCCCCGCTTCGGACCCACAAGAGGCGCCCAACGGTGAATGGCGCGTGAGGCCGGCCGACAGGCGGGGTTCATCGGCAACCGGATTGACGAGGCAGCCTCCGCCGTGCCCAATGCCTTGATGATGTTCGCGTTGCTGATCGCCACCCTTCAGATCCCGCCGCCGGCGCCGCCGCGCCCGACCGAAACCGCGACGCGGACGGCGAACGAGGCGTGGGCGGACTGCATGGTTGCAGCGGCGCTGCAAGGCGAGCCGTCAGACCGGCCGGTGGACGCCGCGGCCGATGCCGCGCGCGCCGCCTGCGCCCAGCCGGAAGCGGCCTTCTGGCGGGGCTGGGAAGCCGACATGGAGGCCGCCGCGGTCGGCGCGGCGGAGCGGCGGCAGATGCGCGCGATGATGGCGGCCGAGATCGGCCCGGGCTTGAGGACGATCATCCTCCAGAACCGCCCGGCCCATCTGCTGGCGCAGCTCCAGGAGCAAAGGCGCGCGCGCGAGGCGCTCGAGGCCAGCCCGGCCGGGGCCCCGCCCGGCGACGCATCCGCCCGGCACCGCGCGCTGCTCGCCGCGGTCGACGCTTTGGCGGGTTCGTGCTGGAACCAGGTGACCGCCGCCAACGCCCGGACCCGGGCCGCGCCCGATGCGATCGTGGCGCTCGCCCGCGACCGCTGCGCGCCCTATCGCGCCGAGCTGCGCGCGTTGTTCGCCCTCGGCCGGGCGATCGCCGGGCGCGCACCCGATCCCGGCAGCGCCGATCTGGAGGCGGAGCTGATCGAGCAACGGCGGGCGGATCGGATGCGGCGCGGCATCGCGAATATCCGCGCGGAGCGGCAATAGGCCGAATTAGAGCAGCTCCACCGCCATCGCGGTCGCTTCGCCGCCGCCGATGCAGAGGCTCGCGACGCCCTTCCTGCCGCCGTGGGTTTCCAGCGCGCTGAGCAAAGTGGCCAGCACCCTCGCGCCCGAGGCGCCGATCGGGTGGCCGAGCGCGGTGGCGCCGCCGTGGACGTTGATCTTGTCGTGGGGGATGGAAAGGTCGCGCATCGCGATCATGGCGACGCAGGCGAAGGCTTCGTTGACCTCGTAGAGGTCGACCTCGGCGGCGGTCCAGCCGGCAAGCTTGAGCGCCCTGGTCATCGCGCCGACCGGGGCGGTGGTGAATTTGGCCGGCTCGTGGGCGAAGGCGGCGTGGGAAACGATGCGGGCGACCGGCTTGAGGCCCAGGCGGTCGGCGACGCTCTGGCGGGTGATGACGAGGGCCGCGGCGCCGTCGCTGATCGACGAGGCGTTGGCGGCGGTGATCGTGCCGTCCTTGGCGAAGGCGGGCTTGAGCGTCGGGATCTTCGAGGCGTCGCCCTTGGCCGGCTGCTCGTCCCGGTCGACGATTGTCGGTCCCTTGCGGCCGGCGATTTCCACCGCGACGATCTCGCGGTCGAAGGCGCCCGATTGCTGCGCCTTTTGCGCGCGGGTCAGCGAGGCGATGGCGTAATCGTCCTGTGCTTGCCGTGTGAACTGATATTCGGTGGCGCTCTCCTCGGCGAAGCTGCCCATCAGGCGGCCCTGCTCATAGGCGTCCTCGAGGCCATCGAAGAACATATGGTCGATCAGCCGGTCGTGGCCGATGCGGGCGCCGGAGCGGTGCTTGGCGCTGAGATAGGGCGCGTTGGTCATGCTCTCCATGCCGCCGGCGACAATGATGTCGGCCGAGCCCGCCTGAATCGTGTCGGCGGCCATGATCGCGGCCTGCATGCCCGAGCCGCACATCTTGTTGACGGTGGTCGCCTCGACATGGGTGCCGAGGCCGGCCTTGATCGCCGCCTGGCGTGCCGGGGCCTGACCCAAGCCGGCGGGGAGGACGCAGCCCATGTAGATCTTCTCGACGTCCCCGGGCGAGACGCCGGCGCGCTCGACCGCGGCGCTGACGGCGGCGGCGCCCAGGTCGGTTGCGCTGGCGCCGGCGAGCGCGCCCTGGAAGCTGCCCATCGGGGTGCGGGCGTAGGAGAGGATGACGATGGGATCGGTGGCGGTGGTCATAGCGATTCCTTCTTACCCCTCCCCCTTGATGGGGGAGGTTGGGTGGGGGTGAACGCTTCCGCCTCGCGGGCCTCTGAGGTTCACCCCGCCCCAACCCCTCCCCATCAAGGGGAGGGGCTTTGGAGCGCGACATAGGCGCGGGGGCGCGCTTGTTCAAATCGGTGGGGCTCTGCTAGGGCCGCTGGCAACAGGAGACGCGCACTGATGTCGGAACTCGGCCTCGACTTCGAACTCGGCGAGATGGCCGACGCGATCCGGGACACCACCCGCCGCTTCGCGTCCGAGAAGATCGCGCCGCTCGCCGCGCGGATCGACGCCGAGGACTGGTTCCCGCGCGAGCTGTGGCCGGAAATGGGCGAGCTCGGGCTGCACGGAATCACCGTCGCCGAGGAGGATGGCGGGCTCGGCCTCGGCTATCTGGAGCATGTCGTCGCGCAGGAGGAGGTGGCGCGCGCCTCGGCCTCGGTGGGCCTCAGCTACGGCGCCCATTCCAACCTCTGCGTCAACCAGATCCGGCGCTGGGCCAGCCCCGAGCAGAAGGCGAAATACCTGCCCAAATTGATCTCGGGCGAGCATGTCGGCTCGCTCGCCATGTCGGAGGCGGGGGCGGGCTCCGACGTCGTCTCGATGAAGCTCAAGGCCGAGGCGGTGCAGGGTGGCTACGTGCTCAACGGCACGAAATTCTGGATCACCAACGCCACCCACGCCGATACTTTGGTGGTCTACGCCAAGACCGGGGAGGGTTCGCGCGGCATCACCACCTTCCTCGTCGAAAAGGAGATGCCGGGCTTTTCGATCGGCCAGAAGCTCGACAAGATGGGGATGCGCGGTTCGCCGACCGCGGAGCTGGTGTTCAACGATTGCGAAATCCCCGACGAGAACGTGATGGGCCCGGTCAACGGCGGCGTCGGCGTGCTGATGTCGGGCCTCGATTACGAGCGGACCGTGCTCGCCGGTATCCAGCTCGGAATCATGCAGGCGTGTCTCGACGTGGTCTTGCCCTATGTCCGCGAGAGGAAGCAGTTCGGCAAGCCGATCGGCGCGTTCCAGCTGATCCAGGCCAAGGTCGCCGACATGTATGTCGCGCTCAATTCGGCCCGCGCCTACGTCTACCAGGTCGCCCGCGCCTGCGACGCCGGCAAGACGACGCGGTTCGACGCCGCCGGGGCGATCCTGCTGGCGAGCGAGAATGCGGTGAAGGTGTCGCTGGAGGCGATCCAGGCGCTGGGCGGCGCCGGCTACACCAAGGACTGGCCGGTCGAACGCTATATGCGCGACGCCAAATTGCTCGACATCGGCGCGGGGACCAACGAGATCCGCCGCATGCTGATCGGGCGGGAATTGATCGGGGCTTAGGGACAGTTACTTTTCGTTCGCTTGTGCTCGGCCATTCACCGCGGCGCGTGAAAGTAACTGTCCCTGTCTACCAGACCCGCACCCTGTCCGCCGGGGCCAGATAGAGGCGCTGGCCGGGGCGGACGTTGAAGGCGGTGTACCAGGCGTCGAGGTTGCGGACCGTCTCGGCGCGCCAGCGGCCGAGGGAGTGGCCGTCGGTGGCGATCAGGTTGCGCATCGTCGCCTCGCGGGTGTGCTCGCGGCGGCTCTGCGCGTAGCCCAGGAAGAAACGCTGGTCGCCGGTCAGGCCGCCGATCACCGGCGATTCCCGGCCGTTCAGCGAGGCGCGCCAGGCGTCGTAGGCCGCGGCGAGGCCGGCAAGGTCGGACAGGTCCTCACCCAAAGTCAGCTCGCCGTTGAGGGTGAGATCTGGGAAGGCGCGATAGGCATTGTACTGGCGCACCAAAGCCTGGCTGGCGGTGCGGAAATGGGCGCTGTCCTCGGCGGTCCACCAGTTGCGCAGGCGCCCCTCGGAATCGAACTCGGCGCCGAGATTGTCGAAGCTGTGGCTGATCTCGTGGCCGATCACCGAGCCGATCGCGCCGTAATTGTAGGCGGGGTCGGCATTGCGGTCGTAGAAAGGCGGCTCCAGGATTCCGGCGGGGAAGTTCATCGCATTCTGAAGCGGCAGGAAGACGGCGTTGACCGTGTGCGCGCCCAGCCACCATTCGCCGCGATCGACCGGCTGGCCCAATTTGGCGAGCTGGTGGCGATACTCGAACTGCTGCGCCCGCCAGGCATTGCCGAACGCGTCGCCGGGGCGGATCTCGAGCGAGGCATAATCGCGCCAGCGCTCCGGATAGCCGATGCCGACGGTCACCGTCTCGACCTTGCGCCGCGCCTCGGCGAGAGTCGCCGGCGCCATCCAGTCGAGCCGCTGAAGGCGGCGATCGAACGCCTGGACGATGTTGCGGACCATCGCATCGACGTCGGCCTTGGCCGAGGCCGGGAAATGGCGCTCGGCGTAGATCTGTCCGATCGCGTCGGAAAGGGCGTTGCTGGTCGCCTGGATGGCGCGGCGGTCGCGCGGGCGCTGCTGCTGCTGGCCGGCGAGGATTCGGCCGTAGAAGGAAAAGCGCAGATCGTCATAGGCCTGCGGCAGAACCGAGGCCATTCGGCTGGCGGTGTGGAAGGCGAGCCAGTCCTTCCAGACGTTCGAGCGGCTCGCTCGCGACCAGAGCGGAGATGCCGCGCACCGGCTCGGCATGCCAGGCGACGATCTCGTCCTGGCCGGCGAGCCCGGCGGCGGCGAAGAAGGCGTCCCAGTCGATGCCCGGCGCCCGGGTCGCGAAGTCGGCGCGGCGCCAGGTCTGCACCCGGTGCGGGTCCTGGGCGGCGACCGCCTCGGCATGGGCGCGGGCGATCTTGGTCTCGAGGTCGAAGATTCGGCCGGCGCGCGCCTCGGCGTCCGGAACGCCCATCAGGGTCAGCATCTGGCCGATATAGGCCCGGTAGCCCTCACGGACGCGGGCGATGGCCGGCGCCTCGGAGAGATAATAGTCGCGGTCCGGGAGGCCGAGGCCGCCCTGGAGCAGGTAGGCCATGTTGCGGTTCGGCTCCTGCAGCCCCTGGGCGACGAACACGCCGAACAGATTCTCGGTCCAGAAGCTGGTCGCGTTGAGCGGGTCGACGTCGGCGCGCATGGAGGCGCCGAGCGCCGCGGAAAGGTCGCGGCGGCCGCCGATGGCGTCGATCCGGGCGAGGGCTGGCTGGAGCGGGGCGGTGCCGGCGCGGTCGATTGCGGCGCGGTCCAGCCAGGCGGCGTAATAATCGGCGATCCGCTGCGCGTTGCTGCCGGCGGCGGGATTGCCGCGCCCGGCACCGGCGATGATCTCGACATTGCGCTGCTCGACGAGCAGGGCGGCAGTCAGGAACGCGCCGATCGAGGAGCGGTCGGCCGGAATCTCCGTGCGGCTCCGCCAGCCGCCATTGGCGTAATGATCGAAGCCGTCGCCGGGGGCGGCGGCCTTGTCGATTCCCGCCACGTCGACGCCGACCCCGCGCTGGGCGGCGGGCTGGGCGACGGCGGCGGCGGCGGCGAGCAGAGCGGTGGCGGCGAGGAGCACGAAACGGGGCATGGCTGTGTCCGGAGCTGTGGTGGTCGAATAGGACGCCCTAAAGGCTCGCCGGCCCTGTGCCTAGCCCGTTCGACGGAGGGCCACTTCCCATCGACGGGCGACGCGGCTAACCGGTCTTGCAGGACCAAGGGGAGAGCGATGAGCGACGGCGCGAAGGTGAAGAGATGAGCACCGACATGCTCTTCGTCCTGCAATGGTATGGCGCGATCGCCGCGGCGGCCGCGGCGCTGACCGTTGCGCTCGACCTCGGGCGCCGGCCGACCGGATGGGCGTTCGTGCTGTTCGTCACTTCGTCGGTCGCGTTCATCCTCTACGGTTTCCTCGACCCCCGGCCCGAGGAGGCGATCGCCAGCCTCAACGTCGTGCTGTTCTTCATCAACCTGTTCGGCGTCTACCGGTACCTGATCCGCAAGAAGGCGCCGGGAGCCGCGGCATGAGCATGCTGACCAGCAAGGCGGACGAGGGCTCGGATGACTTCCGCCGCTATGCCGCGCACAATCGCGGCCTCGCCGCCGAGCTGCGGAAACGCGTCGCCGAAGCCGCTTTGGGCGGCCCGGAGAAGCATCGCGAGCGCCATGTCTCGCGCGGCAAGCTGCTGCCGCGCGAGCGCGTCGGCCGGCTGCTCGATCCGGGCTCGCCCTTCCTCGAGATCGGCCAGCTCGCCGCCTGCGACATGTACAAAGGCGAGGTGCCGGGCGCGGGGATGATCGCCGGCATCGGGCGGGTGTCGGGGCGCGAGACGATGATCGTCTGCAACGACGCGACGGTGAAGGGCGGCACCTATTATCCGATGACGGTGAAGAAGCATCTGCGCGCGCAGGAGATCGCGCTGCAGAACCGGCTGCCCAGCGTCTATCTGGTCGATTCGGGCGGCGCGAACCTGCCGCACCAGGCCGAGGTCTTCCCCGACCGCGACCATTTCGGGCGGATCTTCTACAACCAGGCGCAGATGTCGGCCGAGGGGCTGGCGCAGATCGCCTGCGTGATGGGGAGCTGCACCGCGGGTGGCGCCTATGTGCCGGCGATGAGCGACGAGAGCGTCATCGTCCGCGACCAGGGCACGATCTTCCTCGCCGGGCCGCCTTTGGTGAAGGCGGCGACCGGCGAGGTGATCAGCGCCGAGGAGCTGGGCGGCGGCGATCTGCACGCGCGCAAGTCCGGCGTCGTCGACCATCTCGCCGAGAATGACGAGCATGCGCTCTCGATCGTCCGCGATATCGTGGCGCGGCTCAATACGGTGAAGCAGGTCGATATCGACCTTGTCGAGCCGGTGCCGCCCAGGCTCGATCCCGGGGGCCTCTACGGCATCATCCCCGACGACGTGCGCACGCCCTATGACGTGCACGAGGTGATCGCGCGGATTGTCGACGGCTCGGAATTCCACGAGTTCAAGGCGCTTTACGGCCCGACCCTGGTCTGCGGCTTCGCCCGCATCTGGGGCATCCCGGTCGCGATCCTGGCGAATAACGGCATCCTGTTCTCGGAGAGCGCGGTGAAGGGCGCCCATTTCATCGAGCTCGCCTGCCAGCGGCGGACGCCGCTCCTGTTCCTGCAGAACATTTCGGGCTTCATGGTCGGCGGCAAATATGAGGCCGAGGGGATCGCCAAGCACGGCGCCAAGCTGGTGACGGCGGTTGCGACCGCGAGCGTGCCGAAGATCACCGTCCTGATCGGCGGCAGCTTCGGCGCCGGCAATTACGGCATGTGCGGCCGCGCCTACAGCCCGCGCTTCCTGTTCACCTGGCCCAATGCGCGGATCAGCGTGATGGGCGGCGAGCAGGCTGCATCCGTACTCGCCACCGTGCATAAGGATGCGGAGACCTGGACGGCGGAGGAGGCTGAGGCGTTTAAGAATCCGATCCGCCAGCGCTACGAAGACGAAGGCAATCCCTATCACGCCACCGCGCGGCTCTGGGACGACGGGATCATCGACCCGGCGCAGACCCGGGATGTGCTGGGGCTGGCCTTTGCGGCGACGCTGAACGCCCCGATCCCGGAGCGGGCGCGGTTCGGCGTGTTCAGGATGTGAGGGTGGGATGAGGGGCTTCAATGTCTCCGAAGAGATAGGAGTCATTCTCCTGGGATTTTCCGTGTACGATTCGGTTCATCAGGCTTGGATTTGTCCTCCTAATATCGCGGAGCTTCAGGCGGGTGAATTCGGCTGGATTCGCGCTGGCCTCGTTCTGATGTTCTGTTTGTTGATTGGCTCGTCTTTGGCCATCTCCCATCAGACAAACCTCATTTCTTCTGCTGACGGTCTTGCCGGATTGCGAGCGAAGTCTGCTCGGGGGTTGATAGAGCGGATTATCCCAACGGCCATTGCCACGACGCTGGCTCTTACTGCCATTGCGTATGCTTGGATCGGACTGGGTTCGCGCCAAGCGTTTCTGGTTTGGCTTGGCTTCTTATTCGCGAATAGCGGGCCTTGGGTCGAGCGTTGGACTTCTCGCGTATGATCGCCTCCCTCCTCATCGCCAACCGGGGCGAGATCGCCTGCCGGATCATTCGGACGGCGCGGCGCCTCGGGGTGCGGACGGTCGCGGTCTATTCGGACGCGGACGCGAGGGCGCTGCATGTGCGCGAGGCCGATGTGGCGGTGCATATCGGGCCGAGCCCGGCGCGGGAGTCCTATCTAGTCGGCGAGAAGATCATCGCCGCGGCCAAGGCGACGGGGGCCGAAGCGATCCATCCGGGGTACGGGTTTCTCTCCGAGAATGCGGACTTTGCTCAGGCGGTGATCGATGCGGGGCTGATCTGGGTGGGGCCGAAGCCGGACTCGATCCGCGCGCTGGGTCTCAAGGACGCCGCCAAGAAATTGATGACCGAGGCCGGGGTGCCGGTGACGCCCGGTTATCTCGGCGAGGACCAGGCTCCGAAGCGGCTCGAGAAGGAGGCCGGCGCGATCGGCTATCCGGTGCTGATCAAGGCGGTCGCGGGCGGCGGCGGCAAGGGAATGCGGCGGGTCAATGAAGCCGCCGAGTTCCAGGAGATGCTGGCGAGCTGCAAGCGCGAGGCCGCCTCGTCGTTCGGCGACGACCGCGTGCTGATCGAGAAATATATCGAACGCCCGCGCCATATCGAGGTGCAGGTGTTCGGCGACACGCACGGCAACGTCGTCCATCTGTTCGAGCGCGACTGCTCGCTTCAGCGGCGCCACCAGAAGGTGATCGAGGAGGCGCCGGCGCCGGGGATGGACTGGGCGGTGCGCGCCGTGGTCTGTGCAGCTGCGGTCAAGGCGGCCAAGGCGGTGGGCTATATCGGCGCCGGGACGATCGAGTTCATCGCCGACGCTTCGGAAGGGCTGCGCGGCGATCGCATCTGGTTCATGGAGATGAACACGCGGCTCCAGGTCGAGCATCCGGTGACCGAGGCGATCACCGGCCAGGACCTGGTCGAGTGGCAGCTCAGGGTGGCGAGCGGAGAAAAGCTGCCGAAGACGCAGGACGAACTGTCCATCAACGGCTGGGCGATTGAGGCGCGGCTCTATGCCGAGGATCCGTCCACGGGCTTCCTGCCCTCCACCGGACGATTGGATCATTTCCAGCTCGGCGATGGGACTGCGCGGATCGATACCGGCGTCGCGGAAGGCGACGTGATCAGCCCATATTACGATCCGATGATCGCCAAGATCATCGTCCATGGCGAGGATCGGAACGCCGCCCTGATCGGCCTTGCCGGCGTGCTCGACGAAATCGAAGTCTGGCCGGTGACGACCAACGCGGCCTTCCTCGCCGAAGCCGTCACCCACAAGGAGTTCTGGAACGGGGATATCGATACCGGCTTCATCCCGCGCCACATCGATATGCTCGTTCCCGCGCCCGAGCCGGATGACGCCATCTGGCGGCTGGCCGCTGCGGCAATGGTTGGAACCGCTTATCGGGATGACGACGACGATGATCCCTGGACCCAGATGGAGGGTTTCCGGCTCAACGGCGCGGACGATCTCAGGGTCGCACTCGCCTATCGCGGTGAAACGCGGGTGATCGACCGGGCTTCCGGCGAAGCCATGGCGGCGGGCAGCGCGACCTGGTCGGACAAGCTGGTGGTCTTCTACCAGGGCCAGGCCTGGGGGTTTGACCCGGCCGGCCAAAGCGGGGCCGGGACGGCCGGGGCGGGCGGAGACGGCGCCATCGTCTCGCCCATGCCCGGCAAGGTGATCGGCGTTGGTGTCGCCCAAGGCGAGGCAGTGACCAAGGGGCAGAAGCTGCTGACGCTGGAGGCGATGAAGATGGAGCATAGCCTTGCCGCCCCGTTCGACGGTATCGTGGCGGAGCTGAACGCAAGCGAGGGGGCGCAGGTGAGCGAGGGGACGCTGCTGGCGCGGATCGAGAAGGGGGACTGATGCCCGGCCGCACTTACGAGCAATGGACGCTGGGCGACCGGATCCGGCACCAGCCGCACCGGACGGTGACCGAGACCGACAACCTCCTGATCACCGCGCTCACCCATAACCCGCAGCCGCTGCATCTCGACGAGACCTATGCCGAAAATACCGAGTTCGGGCGGATCGTCGTCAACGGCACCTTCACCTTCGCGCTTCTCGTCGGCCTCTCGGTCGGGGACACCACATTGGGCACGCTGGTTGCCAATCTCGGCTACGACAAGGTCAGGATGCCCAAGCCCGTCTTCATCGGCGACACCTTGCGCGCCGAAACCGAGGTGGTGGGATTGAAGGACAGCGCATCGCGGCCCGAAGCGGGGATCGTTACCTTCGAGCACCGCATGTTCAACCAGAAGGACGAATTGGTCTGCGTGATGGAGCGGACGGCCCTGATGCAGCGGCGGTCGGGGTGATGGGGTGGAGGGGCTGTTGAGGCTGCGATCGCTCCTGTTCGTGCCCGGCGACCGGCCGGACCGGATGGAAAAGGCGCTGATGTCGGGCGCGGACGCGCTGATCCTCGACCTCGAGGACGCGGTCGCGCCGGCGGCCAAACCCGAGGCGCGCCGCGCGGTGGCGGCGTTCCTCGACGCCAACAGCCAGGCCCGGCTCTGGGTGCGGGTCAACCCGCTCGACGGCGCCGAGGTCGACAAGGACCTCGACGCGATCCTGCCCGCGCATCCGGACGGGATCGTGCTGCCCAAGGCCGAAGGCGGCGCCTCGGTCGCCGACCTCGCCAAGCGGCTGACGGCGCGCGGCAACGCCACCGCTTCGATCCTCGCCATCGCCACCGAGACGCCGGCGGCCATCTTCCAGCTCGGCAGCTATGGGGGCGCCAAAAGGCTCGCCGGCCTGACCTGGGGCGCCGAGGACCTGCCCGCGGCGATCGGCGCGGCGACGTCGCGCGAGGAGGATGGGCGCTTCACTCCGCCCTACGAACTCGCCCGCTCGCTCTGCCTGTTCGGCGCCGCCGCGGCGGGCGTGGCGCCGATCGAGACCGTCTATCCGGCCTTTCGCGACCTCGACGGGCTCGCCGCTTATGCCGGCCGCGCCCGCCGCGACGGCTTTACCGGCATGATGGCGATCCATCCGGACCAGGTGCCGGTGATCAACGCCGCCTTCACCCCAAGCGAGGCGGAGATCGCTTATGCCCGGGCGGTGGTCGCGGCCTTCGATGCCAATCCCGATGCGGGGGCTTTGTCGCTTGACGGGCGGATGATCGATCGGCCGCATCTCCTTCAGGCGCAACGCATTTTGAGCGGATTGTAATAAAACTGTAATAAAACAGCAGCATAACAATCACAAAAGCTTGCACAAAACGTAACATCAGCGTAAAGAACCGGTCACTCGTTTAGGGGACGGCCGATGAAGACGCTTTCGCTGCTCGCGCTCGCCGCATTTTCCTTCACCGCGGCCGCCGCCTCCGCCCAGGCCGTCGAGAGCGGCTATGCCCGCGGCACGCTCGCCGTGGCCGCCATCGACCGCGGCGACTGGACCCGCGCCGAAGCGCTGCTCACCGACCCGCGGCTCGACGCCGAGGACCCGGCGCGGCTGCTCAATCTGGGCCAGGTCTATTGGCAGACGGGACGCGAGGGCGAAGCGCTTTCGGCCTGGCGGCGCGCGCTCGCCTCGACCCGCCATTTCGAGGTCGAGACGCTGGCCGGCCGCACCGTCTCGACCGAGCAGCTCGCCCGTGAGGCGCTCGCCGCCCACGACAATGCGCTGAGGACGGCCGGGCGCTAGCGCGCCTTCCACCTTCCCCGCTCATCCTGAGGAGGGACTGAGCCTGGTTCATGGTTCGACAAGCTCACCGGCTCCTCAGGATGAGCGGGTCGGGCAAAGTGCAACCCGCTCTAGCCGTTGAACCGTTGGCGGGGTCCGCTTAGGCACGAGCGGTGTCGCTCGAGCCATTTCTCGAACAGTCGCTTGCGCTGCGCGCTCTGCTGGGCGCCGCGGCCGGGCTCGTCGCCGGCAGTTTCCTCGCCACTGCTTTGATCCGCTGGCCCAAAGGGCAAGGGGTGGCGCGTGGCCGCTCGCGCTGCGACCGCTGCGGTGAGCCGCTGCGCGCGTGGGAGCTGGTCCCTCTCCTGTCCTACGCCGTCCAGCGCGGCCGTTGCCGTTCATGCGGGGCGCGGATCGATTCGCGCCATCCCGCGGTGGAGGTGGCGGCGGCGACTGTGGGCGTCGTCGCCATGATCGCCCATCCGCTGCCGCTGGGCGCCGTCACCGCCTTGCTCGGCTGGTGGCTGCTGCTGGTCGCGATGCTGGACCTCGAGCATCAGTGGCTGCCCGACCGGCTGACCCTGCCCCTGATCCCGCTCGGCCTCGCCGCCGCCTGGGCCGGCTTCGGGCCGCCGCTCGCCGAGCGCGCGCTCGGAGCGGCGATCGGCTGGGCCGCGCTCGTCCTGATCGCCTTGCTCTACCGCCGGCTGCGCGGCCGCGAGGGGATGGGCGGGGGCGATCCCAAGCTGCTCGGTGCGATCGGCGCCTGGATCGGGGCGTGGCAGCTGCCCGCCATCCTGCTCGGCGCCGGGCTGATCGGCCTTGCCGCAGTGCTCCTGATGCGGCTGCGCGGCGAGGCGGTGAGCGCGGCCAGCCGGCTGCCGCTCGGCACGTTGATGGTGCTTACCGCCTGGCCGGTCTGGCTGGTCGCCGCCGCCCCGGCTTTAACCTAAGTCATTCAGCCTCCGTCCAGATTCGCCTTGCTATCGGAAGCGCTTAAGGGCGGCGCTTTTCCCTAGAGGCGCCGCCCGACCCTTTCCGCCCCGATCGCCGCCCCCGCTCCCAGCGCGGGAATCGGCTTGCGCGTTGCCGGAAAAGCTGTGAACGTCCCTCTCGTACGACTCTTCCGGGGAAGGGGAGGCGTTTTCGCCATCCAGTTCAAGATGATGAGCCGTCGGATCCGTCGGCCCTGACACATTTGAGTCACTGGGCCGACATAGTAGGGCCGCTTGGCCAATATCGGGGAGGGATTCGAATATCGCGACGCGCATCGCCTTGACGTCCCGGAGCGGGCGGGTGCTCGTGCGCCTGCCGCGCCCGACCGTCTATTCCGTGGCGGAGCTGCTGCTGCTCACCCTGATCGCGGTCCAGGCGGCGCGGCTGTTCTGGATGCTGGTCGCGCCGCTCGGGCCGGTCGGCGACTGGCGGTCGGAAAGCGCGCTCGCCGCGCCCGCCGACGCCGCGACGCTCGCCAGCTTCGATCCCTTCTTCCGGCTCAGCGCCGCCGCCGGGCCGGCGGTGGTGACCTCGCTCGATCTCAAGCTTCACGGCACCCGCGAGGACCGCGCCTCGGGCCGCGGCTCGGCGATCATCGCGCTGCCCGACGGCCGCCAGATGAGCTTCGCGGTCGGCGAAGAGATCATGCCCGGCGTGACGCTGGCCGAAGTCGCGTTCGACAGCGTCACCATCAACCGCGGCGGCGTGCCCGAGCAGATCTTCCTCGACCAATCGTCGCCGGCGCCGGCCGTCGGCGACGTTCCCGCGCCAACCGCGCCGCCCGCCCCCGGCCAGCCGCCGCCGCCGCTCGCGGCGCCGCCCTCCGCGCCCGCGCCCCCGGGCCAGCCGATCAACCTCCAGCCGCGCGTCGCCGGCGGCCGGGTCAATGGCATCGCGGTCAGCGCCGGCGGCGACGGCGGCCAGGCGTTCCGCGCCGCCGGCTTCGCGCCGGGTGACGTGATCGTGGCGGTGAACGGCCAGCGGGTGAGCTCGATCGAGCAGGCGCGGGCGCTGATCGGCCAGCGCGGCGGCGAAGTGAACGTGATGGTCGATCGCGGCGGCCGCGCGATCCCGATGCGCGTGAGGTTGAATCCGTGAAACGTCTCCTGCTTGCCCTGGCGCTGGCCTGCGCCGCCGTGTCGCCGCTCAACGCGCAGCACGTCGTCAACCTGCGCGAGGCCGACATCCGCGCCTTCATCCAGGATGCGGCGCGAGTCACCGGGCGGACCTTCATCATCGATCCGGGCGTGCAGGGCCGCGTCTCGGTGGTGACCGAGCGGCCGCTGTCGCGTTCCGAATATTTCGAATTGTTCCTGTCGACCATGCGCGCCAACGGCTTCGTCGCGGTGCCGATGGCGGGCGGCGCGATCCGCATCCAGCCGGTCGCCGGCGCCGCCGCGACCGCACCGGTCGGCCGGCGGTCGAGCCCGAGCAGCTTCGTCACCGAGATATTGCGCGTCCGCCACATCGACGCCGCCGCGGCGGTCGAGACTTTGCGGCCGCTGGTCAGCCGTGACGGATCGATCACCGCCAGCCGAAGCGCGATCATCGTCTCCGACTTCGCCGACAATGTCGCCCGCGTCCGCCAGGTGCTCGGCCGGATCGACGTCGACAGCGGCGTCACCCGCATCGTCGGCCTCGACAATGCCGGCGCGCGCGAGATCGCCGCCGCGCTCGCCGAGTTGGCGCCCGAAGGCGTGTCGGTGGTCCCGGTCGACAGCTCCAACGCTATCGCGCTCCGGGGCGACGGCCGCGCGGTGACGCAGCTGATCGGAATCGCCCAGGAGCTCGACCGGCGCGCGGCGAGCGGCAGCGAGATCCGAGTCGTCTTCCTCCAGCATGCCGACGCCCAGCAATTGCTGCCGGTCCTGCAGCAGGTGCTGGGCCAGGCGCCGACCCAGCCGGCCGCGCAGCCGCGCGCGCGGCGCAGCAGCAGCGCGAGCGGCCAGGCGGGCGCGAACGAGCCCGCCGCGCCCGCGCCGGCCGTGGCGGCGGCCCCGGCGGGCGGAGGCGCGACCTCGATCGGCGCGCGGGGCGCCGTCGTCACCCGCTTCGAGGGCGCCAACGCGATCGTCATCTCGGCGACGCCCGACGTCCAGCGCACCCTGGGCGAGCTGATCCGGCAACTGGACGTGCGCCGCCAGCAGGTGCTGGTCGAGGCGATCATCGTCGAGATTTCGGACACCGCCGCGCGCCAGCTCGGAGTCCAGCTCTTCCTCTCCGGACTGCAGGGATCGAACATCCCGTTCGCGATCACCAATTATTCCAACATCACCCCCAATATCGGAACCATCGCCGGAGCGATCGCGGCGCGCGAGCTTGGCGGCTCGACCACCACGGTCACCACCGGGACCGGATCCACCACGACGACGACCACCGGCACCGGATCGGAGCTGATCGAGGCGGCGGCGGGCCAACTGGCCGGGATCAGCGGCGGCCTCGCCGGCTTCGCGCTGCGCAACTCGAACGCCATTTTCGGCGCGATCATCAACGCGGTGCGCTCCGACAACCAGTCGAACATATTGTCGACGCCGTCGATCATGACGCTCGACAATCAGGAGGCGCGTATCCTGGTCGGCCAGGAGATCCCGATCACCACCGGCGAAGCGCTGAGCCAGAATTTCGACAACGCCTTCCGCACGGTCCAGCGCCAGAATGTCGGCATCACCCTCGAAGTGACGCCGCAGATCAACGCCGGCGGCACGATCAAGCTCGAACGTCCGCCAGGAGGTGAGCTCGATCGCCGGGCCGGTTTCCAGCAACTTCCAGGACCTGATCCTCAACAAGCGCGAGATCGAGACCACGATCACCGTCGACGACGGCGAGATCGTCGGCATCGGCGGCCTGCTCGACGACAACGACCGGCGCACGCTGCAGCGCATTCCGCTGCTCGGCGACATCCCGATCATCGGCAACCTGTTCCGGTCGCGCGGGCGGGCGCGGGGGCGGACCAATTTGATGGTGTTCATCCGGCCGACGATCCTGAGGAGCGCCGAGGACGCTCGGGCGATGAGCGCCCGGCGCTACAATTACGTCCGCGGCCAGCAGCTGCTGACCAATCCGAACCGCGAGCCGAGCCTCGACGAGCTGGTCCGCGAATATCTCGGCACGGTGCCGCCGAGCGTGCCCGAGGCGCCGCAACCGGCCGACCAGGTGGTGACCCCGACCGAGGTGCCGCCGAGCCAGGTCCCGCCGCAATGAGGATCGGGCGGGGCGAGGAGCAAGCGGAGAGGGGGACAGTCCCCGAGGGGACTGTCCCCGCCCGGGTGCCTTATGCCTTTGCCCGCCGCCACGGTCTGCTGCCGACCGCGGACGAGGATGGGCGGCTCGACGTGGCGATGCGCGAGGGCGCCGACCCGAAGGCGCTGATCGAGCTGCGGCGCTTCCTCGCCCGCCCGTTCGGCGTGCACAAGGTCGACGGGCCCGCTTTCGACCGGCTGCTCTCCGATCTCTACCCGTCGGGCACCGAGGCGGCGGCCGACGCGGCGGGATCGCTCGGCCTCGCCGACGAGCTCACCCTGGCGCTGCCGAGCGCCGAGGACCTGCTCGACACGTCTGACGACGCGCCTGCGATCCGCCTGATCAACGGCATCATCGCCGATGCGGCGCGCCAGGGCGTCTCCGACATCCATATCGAGCCTTACGAGACCGGGCTGGTGATCCGGATGCGGATGGACGGGGTGCTGCGCGAGACGCTCAGGATGCCGGCCCATGTCGCCCCGGTGGTGGTCAGCCGGGTCAAGGTGATGGCCCGGCTCGACATCGCCGAGCGGCGGCTGCCGCAGGACGGGCGGATCGGGCTGACCCTGGGCGGCAAGCTGATCGACGTGCGCGTCTCGACCCTGCCGAGCCGGGCGGGCGAACGGGTGGTGCTGCGCATCCTCGACAAGGAGAATGCAGGGATCGACCTCGAAATGCTCGGCATGGCCGAGGCGGCGGAGGCGCTGTTCCGCGGCGCGCTCGCCGAGCCCAACGGCATCGTCCTCGTCACCGGCCCGACCGGATCGGGCAAGACGACGACGCTCTATGCCGGGCTCAAATTGCTCAACGACGGCAGCCGCAACATCCTGACCGTCGAGGATCCGGTCGAATATGCGGTCGACGGCGTCGGCCAGACCCAGATCAACCCGCAGGTCGGCCTGAGCTTCGCCGCCGGGCTTCGCGCGATCCTGCGCCAGGACCCGGACGTGGTGATGGTCGGCGAGATCCGCGACCGCGAGACGGCGGACATCGCCGTGCAGGCGGCGCTGACCGGCCACCTGGTCCTTTCCACCGTCCACACCAACGATGCGATCGGCGCGATCACGCGCCTCCGGGACATGAAGGTCGAGCCCTTCCTGATCGCCTCGACGGTGCGCGCGGTGATCGCGCAGCGGCTGGTGCGCCGGCTCTGCCCCTCATGCCGCGAGCCGGTGCCGGCGACGGGCTCGCTGGCCGCCCTGCTCGGCGTCGAGGCGGGAACGACGGTCTACGAGCCCCACGGCTGCGGCGCGTGCGGGAACAGCGGCTACAAGGGCCGGATCGGCCTGTTCGAGGCGGCGCGGATCGACGACGAGATAAGGCGGCTGATCAATTCCGGGGCCGAGGAGACGGCGATCGCGGCTTATGCGTTCCGCGGCAACGACACATTGTCCGAGGCGGCGCGGCGGCTGGTGCGCGAAGGCCTGACCAGCCCCGAGGAGGCGGTGCGGGTGTCGCGGCACGAGGCGGCCGATGCCTGATTTCGCCTATGTCGGGCTCGACACGGCCGGGCGCGAGCGGCGCGGGTCGGTGCGCGCCGAGACCAGCGAGGCGGCGCGCGACCAGCTCGTCTCGCGCAAGCTCTACATCGTTCGGATCGAGCCGGCGGCGGAGGCCGCGGCGCCGCCCCTGCTGTCGCGCGGGCTTTTCGCCCGCAAGAAGCTGAGCGCCAAGCAGCTCACCTTGTTCACCCGCCAGCTGGCGACCCTGATCACGGTCAGCCCGCTCGAGGAGGCGCTGCGCACCGTGTCGCGCCAGGCCGAACGCGAAGAGGTGCGCCGCGTGCTCGGCTCGGTCCATGCCGGCGTGGTCGAGGGCCGCCGCCTGTCCGAAGCGATGGGCAAGGAACCGGCCAGCTTCCCGCCGCTCTACCGGGCGATGGTCGCGGCCGGCGAGGGTTCGGGCACGCTGCCGCAAATCCTGGAGCGGCTCGCCAACCTGCTGGAGCGGCAGGCGCAGGTGCGCGGCAAGGTGCTCTCGACGCTCGCTTATCCGGTCATCCTCGCCTTCGTCGCCGCCTTCGTCGTGTTCGCGCTGATGATCTTCGTCGTGCCCAAGGTGGTCGAGCAGTTCCAGGACGTCGGCCAGTCGCTGCCGCTCTTGACCCGGATCGTGATCGGCCTGTCCGGCTTCCTCGCCGCCTGGTGGTGGGCGCTGCTGCTCGCCGCGGCGCTCGCCATCTTCCTTGCCGGCCGCGCCCTCAAGGACGAGGGCATCAGGATGAAGTTCGACCGGATGATGCTCGGCCTGCCTTTGATCGGCCGGCTGATCCGCGACCTCCATGCGGCGCGGCTGGCGCGGACGCTTTCGACCATGGTGTCGAGCCGGCTGCCTTTGCTCGAAGGCCTCAGGCTGACCACCGGCACCGTCCACAACCGGGTGCTTCGCGCGGCTTCCGCCGACATCGCCGAGGCGATCCGCACCGGCGGCAGCCTGTCCGGGGCGCTGAAGCGCGCCGGCATCTTCCCGCCCTTGCTCGTCTACCTCGCCGCCTCCGGCGAGGCCTCGGGCAAGCTCGACGTCATGCTCGAGCGCGCCGCCGACTATCTCGACCGCGAGTTCGACTCGTTCACGACCACGGCCCTGTCGCTGCTCGAGCCCGCGATCATCATCGTGATGGGCGCGATCGTCGCCCTGATCGTGCTCTCGATCCTGCTTCCGATCCTGCAACTCGATACTTTGGCTGGTGGATTATGATGATGCCGCGCACCTTGAGATGTGCTCCCGCGAAAGCGGGAGCCCAGCTGCTGAATCGGTCCCACTGGGCCCCTGCTTTCGCAGGGGCGCACGCCCGCTCGCCGCGCGAGCGGGAGCGCGGCTTCACCCTGGTCGAGCTGATGGTGGTGATCGTCATCATCGGCCTGCTCGCCACCATCGTCATCATCAACGTCATACCGGCCGCGGACCGCGCGGCGGCGACCAAGGCGCGCGCCGATATCGCGACGCTCGAACAGGCGATCGACATCTACCGCCTCAACAACCAGCGCTATCCGACCACCGAGGAAGGCCTCCAGGCATTGGTCGCCGGCGAGATGATCCGGCGGCTGCCCAACGATCCCTGGAACAATCCCTATCGCTACAGCGCGCCGGGGCGCGACGGGCAGCCTTTCACGATCGCGACCTGGGGCGCCGACGGCCGCGAAGGCGGATCGGGAGAGAATGAAGATATCTCCAACTGAGTCTCTCACCGAGGCCCGGCCGGGCGCGGGCGAGACCTTGCTCGCTTTCCCGGGCGAGGGCGGACGCTGGCTGCTCCTGGACGAAGGCGGCGTGCTGGTGCGGGGCGCTGCGGACGAAGTGCTGGCCGATCGGCCCGGCGCTCGGACGGCGCTCGCCGCGCCGGGAACCGAGGTCGCGATCCACTGGCTCGAGCTGGCCGGCGATCTCGCCCCGGCGCAGGCCGCCGCCGCGGCCCGGCTGATGCTCGCCGACGCCAGCGCCGAGCCGCTCACCGACATGCATGTCGCGGTCGGGCGGGCAGAAGGCGGGCTGACGCCGGTGGCGCTCGTCCCGATGTCGCGCATGGCGAGCTGGGTCGCCTCGGATCCGGACCTCATCATCCCTTCCCCCTGCTCATGCTGGCGCCCGCCGACGGCCTGGTCGCGCGCGAGGCCGGCGCCGCGCCCGATTATCGGGGCGTCGCCGCCGCGTTCAGCGTCGAGCCGGAGCTGGCCGGCCTGCTGGCCGGCGACGGGCCGGTCGAGGCGCTTGACGAGGACGGGTTCGAGGCCGGCCTCGCCGCCGCTTTGGCGGAGCCCGTCCTCAATTTGCGCCAGGGCGCCTTCGCCCGGCGCCGTCAGTGGAAGCTGGAGCGCAGGAGCCTGCGCCGCGCGATGCTGCTCGCGCTCGCTCTGGCCGCGGTCACGCTCCTTCTCCAGGTGGCGACGATCATGCGCTACGCCTTCGCCGCCGACCGGCTGGAGGCCGAGGCGGCGGCGCTCGGCGACGGCGCGGCGCCGGAGGCCCGTCCCGCCTTCGGTGCGGTCGCGGCCCTGCTGTTCGAAGCGGTGCGCGCCACCCCCAATGTCGAGCTCGGCCGGATCGACTACCGGCCCGACGGCAGCCTCGCCGCCACCGTCAAGGTCGACAGCCCGGCCACGCTCGCCGCCTTTCGCCAGCGCGCCGAGGCGGGCGGGCTCGCGGTCGAGGGCGGCGCGCTTCAGAATGTCAGCGGGCAGCCTTCCGCCGAGCTCGTGCTGAGGCCGGCATGAGCGACGATCTCATCCTCTGGTGGCGCGGGCGCACGATCCGCGAGCAGAGGCTGCTCACCGTCATGGCCGCGCTGGCGGCTCTCGTGCTCGGCTGGCTGCTGGTGGTGCGCCCGCTCGGCGACGCGCTCGACGCGGCCAAGACCCGGCACGGCGCCGCGGTCGTCGCTTTGGGCGAAGCGCGGGCGCGCGCCGACCTTCGGCAGCGCTCGGCGAGCGCGCCGCCGGTGGCGCTGCCGATCGACCGCCTGATCGGCCAGTCCGCGAGCGAGGCCGGCTTCACCGGCGCCAGGATCACCGCCTCGGGCCCGGCCCGCGCGAGCGTCGCCCTCGACGCCGCCCGGCCGCAGGCCCTGTTCGGCTGGGTCGCCGAGCTCGAGCGCCGCGGCCTGGTCGTCGAGCGGCTGCGCGCCCAGGCCAATGCGGACCGGACGCTCTCGGCCGAACTGACCTTCCGGGCGCGGAGCGGCTGATGCGGATCCGGCTGCCGCTCAGGCGAACCGTCTTCTTCCTGGCGGCCTTCTTCTTTTCGCTCGTCGCGCTGATCCCGCTGCGCGTCGCCATCGGCTGGTTCGGCGCGGAGGGGCACGGCCTTGCCGCGCGCGAGGCGGAGGGGAGCCTGTGGCTGGGCGTGCTCAAGGAAGCGCAGTTCGGCCGGGTGCCGCTGGGCGACCTTCGCGCGCGGCTCAACATGCTGCCTTTGTTCCTCGGCCGCGCCCGCCTCAGCCTCGCGCGCGACGAGGCGGACGGGCGCTTCGAGGGCGCGGTCAGCGTGTCGCGGCACAGCTTCGGGATCGACGATCTCACCGGGCAGCTTCGGCTCGGAGCGCTGTTCGCGCCGCTCCCGGTCGCCGCGCTCGATCTCGACGACGTTTCGGCGCGCTTCTCCGGGGGCCTGTGCGAAAGCGCCGAGGGCGAGGTCCGCGCGACGCTTTCGGGAGACGTGGCCGGGGTCATGCTGCCGTCGGGGCTGCGCGGCAGCGCGCGCTGCGCCGAAGGCGCGCTGCTGCTCCCGCTCGCCAGCCAATCGGCGACGGAGCAGCTCAACCTTTCCCTCCGCGCCGACGGAACCTACCGGATCGACCTCGTCCTGAGGCCCGGCGACCCGGCCATGCGCGACCGGGCGGTCGCCGCGGGCTTTGTCCTCGGCAATGCCGGCTATGTGCGGCGACTCGACGGCTCCTTCTGACCGGTTGAGGAACAAGGGGGATAGAAAGCCGGGCTGCGCCGTTGTTGCGGCATGTGGTGCTCCCTCGCGGAGCACGAGCAACGGGGGCTACCGCCGGCCGGCGCATCGGCGCTGCCGGCAGATACGGAGATCATGATGAAGCGCTATTATTTTGCGGCGGCAACGCTGCTGCTGGGAACCTCCGCTTTGGCTTGGACGCCGGGTTCGGAGCCGGTCGCGGACAGCGACAAGAATATGGTGACGCTGGCCAGCGACAGCGGCAAGGATGCCGGCCTGGACCTTGCCTACAAGGCGTATGAGGCCGACGCCGCGAAGCCCGAATCCGCTTCGTGGAGCGACGGCGAGCCGAAGCTGATCAACGCGTCCGCGGTCGCCTGGCAGGAGCCCGAGCCGGCGGTCGAGGCCGATCCGGACCTGGATCTCGCCGAGACGTCGATCGACGAGACGCCGCTCGACGAGCCGGTCGCGACCATGGCCGACGACATGACGGCCGATATGGCGAAGGGCCTCGAGGAGACGGCCGCGCCGACCGCGATCGCGTCGGCCAACCTCACCACGCGCCCGGCGGCGGGCAATTACCCCGCCTGCGATCCGGGCCCGGGCGACGATAGCTGCATCCAGCTCTACGAGCCCGGCGTCCGCGTGGCGCTGGCCAGCTGGAATCAGCCGACCGGCGGCCTGATCGACGGCTCGACGGCGACCGCGATGGGCGGCCCCTATGAGCCCGTCGACGTTTCCGGCGAAACCGCGATGAACGGCGACGGCACCGTCGATGTCGCGATAGGCGAGACGGCCGAGGCCGAGACCACCGCCATTTAACCTAACCGCCTTCCCCGGCAGGCTCCGCTGCGGCGGGGCCTGCCGGTGGATTCGCGATCCAGTCGTTCAGCTTGGCGATCGTCCGTTCGAGCGCGGCGACGATCGCCTTGACCTGCTCGCGGTCGCCGTCGGCGGTGGCGACGTCGGACAGCCAATAGGTTTCCGACAGCCATTCCTCGCCGGCGTCGCGCTCGGCGACCGAGATGCCGAGGAAGGCCTCCTCCGCCTCGACCCAGGCGTCGCCTTCGGCGCGCATCGTGTGCAGGCGGATCCGCGCATTCTCCTGGAAATCGCCGGCGCAGACCTCGCGTGCCGTCTCGAGGAACGGCGCGATCAGGCTCCAGTCCATCTTGCCGTCGGCCAGCGCCGCGAAGACCGCGTTCAGGATCTGCTTCTGAGCGACGGTGTGGAAGTCGGCGCTGGTCAGCGGCGACTCGTCTTTTTCCTCGTCCATGGGCCAGCGCTGCCGCCTGCGCGGCGCGCGGTCAAGCGGGCCGGGTCCGGCGCCGTCCCGCATGCTCCTCGATGATCGAGTTGAGCTCGGCGCCGAGCAGCAGGATATAGGCGCTGAGATAGAGCCAGGTCAGGAAGACGATCACCGCTCCGAGCGAGCCGTAAGTGGCGTTGTAGTCGCTGAAATTGGCGACATAGGCGCCGAAGCCGAGCGTCGCCGCCAGCCAGACCAGGGTCGCCAGCGCCGATCCGGGCGTGATCCAGCGCCATGGGGCGTCGGGGCGGTTGGGGCCGTAACGGTAGATCACCGCGATCAGCAGCGCCACCGCGGCGCCGGCAAGGAGGAAGAAGATCGCCTTCAGGACGAAACGGGGCGCGCCGCCGAGGTCGGGCAGCAGCGTCTCGAGGAAATGGAGCGCGGCGATGGAAAGGATGGCGAGGAAGAGCGCCAGCACCGCGCCGGCGGTCATCGCCAGCGCGAGCAGGGTGCGCTTCATGAAGCCACGCTCCTCCACCACCTCGTAGACGATGTTGAGCGCCGTAGTGATCGCGCCGGCACCCTTGCTCGCGCCATAGATGGCGACGGCGAGCGCGAGGAGCAGCGCGAAGCCGGTCCTGGCATTGCTCGTCTCGGTCATCGCGCGGAGCTGGTCGCCGATGATCCCGGCGGCGGCGCCGGGCATCATCCGGGTCAGACCCTGCATGTGGCCGACCACCGAGGCCGGATCGGCGACCAGCCCATAGCTCAGCACCAGCGCCGTCAGCAGCGGCACGAAAGCGAGGAAGGCGTAGAAGGCGACGCCGGCGGCCAGCAGCGAGAGATTGTCGGCACCGGCATCGTTCCAGGTGTCGACGATTATGCGTTTCCAGTCGAGCGAGTCGGCCATCGCCTGCAAAAGCTGCGGGGGGCGCGAGGTTCCGCCGCGGCCGCGCTTTTCCGCCTCGGCGGGCGGTGCTACCGCGGGCAGCATGAGCCGCCCGGCATGGACCTTCTCGATCGACCGCGGCGGCACCTTCACCGACATCGTCGCCCGCGCGCCCGACGGCCGGCTCGTCGTCCGCAAATTGCTCTCCGACAATCCCGGGCGCTACGACGACGCCGCGGTCGCCGGCATCAACGCGATCCTGAACGAAGCCGGCGGCGGCGAGATCGCCTCGGTGAAGATGGGGACGACGGTCGCCACCAACGCCCTGCTCGAGCGCAAGGGCGAAAAGGTGGCGCTGGCGATCACCGCCGGCCTCGGCGACTCGCTCAGGATCGGCTACCAGTCGCGCCCCGACATTTTCGCGCGTCGGATCGTCTTGCCCGAGCCGCTCTACGGCCGGGTGATCGAGGTGGACGAGCGGGTAACCGCGGACGGCGCGGTGCTTCGCCCGCTCGACGCGGACGCCGCGCGGGCGGCGCTGCAGCAGGCGTTCGACGACGGCTACCGCGCTCTCGCCATCGTCCTGATGCACGGCTGGCGCTGGACCGCGCATGAGGCGGCACTGGCGGCAATGGCGCGCGAGACCGGCTTCACCCAGGTGTCGGCCAGCCACGAGGTCGAGCCCCTGATCAAGCTGATCGGCCGCGGCGACACCGCCGTGGTCGACGCCTATCTCTCGCCGGTGCTGCGCCGCTACGTCGATACGGTGGTGGCGGGCCTCGGCGGCGCCGGGCGCCTGTTCTTCATGCAGTCGAACGGCGGCCTCACCGACGCGGCCGCGTTTCGAGGCAAGGACGCGATCCTCTCCGGCCCGGCGGGCGGCATCGTCGGGATGGCGAAGACGGCTGCGGAAGCGGGCTTTGGCCGCGTCATCGGCTTCGACATGGGCGGCACCTCGACCGACGTGTCCCATTTCGCCGGCGCCTACGAGCGGACCAGCGAGCGGGCGGTCGCCGGAGTGCGCGTCCGCGCGCCGATGCTCGAAATCCACACCGTCGCGGCCGGCGGCGGCTCGGTCTGCGCCTTTGACGGCCGCCGCTTCCGCGTCGGGCCGGACAGCGCCGGCGCCGTCCCCGGCCCGGCCTGCTACCGGCGCGGCGGACCGCTCACCATCACCGATTGCAACGTCGTGCTCGGCAAGATCCGGCCCGAGCACTTCCCGCACGTGTTCGGGCCCGGCGGCGACCAGCCGATCGACGCCGCGGCCTCGCTGGCGCTTTGCGAGGACATCGCCGGTCGCGCGGGCATGAGCGCGCGGCAGGCGGCGGAAGGCTTCGTCCGCATCGCCGTCGACAATATGGCCAACGCGATCAAGCAGATCTCGATCGCCCGCGGCCACGACGCGACGCGCTACACGCTGCAATGTTTCGGCGGCGCCGGCGGCCAGCACGCCTGCCTGGTGGCCGACGCGCTCGGCATCGAATGCGTGATGATCCACCCGCTCGCCGGCGTGCTCAGCGCCTACGGCATGGGGCTGGCCGACATGGTCGAGCTCAGGCAGCGGACTTTGGCGGGGGGAGATCTGGAAAAGGCGCTGGGCGCGCTCGAACGGGAGGCCGTGGCGGCGCTCGACGCGCAGGGCGTGGCGCAGCCCGAAATCCTCCGCCGCGCGGCGCTACGGTACGACGGCAGCGATTCCAGCATCGAAGTGCCGGTCTCCGACCGGATGCGCGCCGATTTCGAGGCGGCGCACAAGCTCCGCTTCGGCTTCACCGCGCCGGAGACGGCGGTGGTGGTCGAGACCGCGATCGTCGAGGCGATCGGACACATGGATCGTGTCCCGGCGGAGGCCGGGACCCAATCGAGCGCCGGCACCGGGCTCCGGCCTTCGCCGGGGAACCTCTATGATCGAAGCGACCTTCGCTGCGGCGACACAATCTCCGGCCCCGCCCTCATCATCGACCCCTCGGCCACCACCGTCGTCGAGGCCGGCTGGCGCGCCGAGGTGGACGCGCTCGGCAACCTCATCCTGACCCGCTCCATCCCGCGCGCCGCCCTCGCCGCCGGCGCCGAAGCCGATCCGGTGATGCTCGAGGTCATGTCCAACCTGTTCATGGCGATCGCCGAGGAGATGGAGGTCGCGCTGCAGAACACCGCCTCTTCCGTGAACATCAAGGAACGGCTCGATTTCTCCTGTGCGCTGTTCGACCGCCACGGCAGCCTGATCGCCAACGCGCCGCATATCCCGGTCCATCTGGGTTCGATGGGCGATTCGATCCGCACCCTGATCGAGGCGCGCGGAGAAGGGCGGGACGGGCGCGGCATGAAGGAGGGCGACGTCTACGTCCTCAACGCCCCCTATCGCGGCGGCACCCACCTTCCCGACATCACCGTGGTCATGCCGGTCTTCGCCGAGGGCGACGGCGACCCGGCCTGGTACGTCGCCGCGCGCGGCCATCATGCCGATATCGGCGGGATCGCGCCCGGATCGATGCCGCCGGACAGCAGGACGGTGCACGAGGAGGGCGTGCTGATCGACAATGAATTGCTGGTCGATGCCGGCCGCTTGCGTGAGGCGGAGATGCGCGCGCTGCTCGCCTCGGGCGATTGGCCGGCGCGCAACCCGGACCGCAACCTTGCCGATCTGAAGGCCCAGGTCGCCGCCTGCGCGCGCGGCGCCGGCGAGCTCAGGCGGGTGGCCGGGGAGTACGGCCGGGAGGCGATCGACGCCTACATGGCCCATGTCATGGCCTATGCCGAGGAGGCGGTGCGGCGGCTGGTCGGGAGGTTGAAGGACGGCGCCTTCAGCTATGAAATGGACAATGGCGCCTGCGTCTCGGTCGCGATCCGGGTGGATCGGGCGTCGCGCTCGGCCGTCGTCGATTTCACCGGCACCAGCGGCCAGCAGCCGAACAATTTCAACGCGCCTTATTCGATCTGCCGCGCGGCCACGCTCTACGTCTTCCGCACCCTGGTCGACGATCATATCCCGCTCAACGACGGCTGCATGCGGCCGATCACTCTGAAGGTCCCCGAAGGCTCGATGCTCAATCCCCATTACCCCGCCGCGGTGGTGGCGGGGAATGTCGAAACCAGCCAGGCGATCACCGATTGCCTGCTCGCCGCCGTGGGCGCGCTGGCGCCGAGCCAGGGGACGATGAACAATTTCACCTTCGGCAACGCGCGTTACCAATATTATGAGACGATCGCGGGCGGCGCCGGTGCCGGCCCGGGATTCGACGGGGCGAGCGCGGTCCAGACCCATATGACCAACAGCCGCCTCACCGACCCCGAGATATTGGAAACGCGCTTCCCGGTGATCCTCGAGCGCTTCGCCATCCGCCGCGGCTCGGGCGGGCAGGGCGCGAGCCGCGGCGGCGACGGGGTGGTGCGCCAAATCCGCTTCCTGGAGCCGATGATTGCGGGGATACTCTCCAACCGGCGGCGGGTGGCGCCGCGGGGCATTGCCGGCGGGCGCGACGCGAAAGCGGGGGTCAACAAGGTGGTGCGAGCGGACGGGAGCGAGGAGATTTTGACGGCCACCGCGTCGGCGGAGATGGGCGCCGGCGACGCCTTCGTGATCGAGACGCCGGGCGGAGGGGGCTATGGCGAGGTCTGATTGAATGAGCCAATATCTTCCTCTCCTCGGCATCGTCGTGGTCGTTCTCGGCTTCGCGCTGCGCTTCAATCCGATGCTGGTCGTGCCCGCGGCGGCGCTGACGACGGGGCTGCTCGCCGGGCTCGATCTCGAAACGGTGATCGCCAAGCTCGGCAAGGCGTTCAACGACAGCCGGATCATCATCATCCCCTGGGTAGTGCTGCCGGTGATCGGCCTGCTCGAGCGCTACGGGCTGCAGCAAAGGGCGCGCGCGGTGATCGCCGGCTTCAGGGCGGCGACGGTCGGCAGGCTGCTCATCCTCTATCTGCTTTACCGTCAGCTCATCTCCGCGATCGGCCTGCATCAGACCGCCGGCCATGCGCAGACGGTGCGGCCCCTGGTCGCGCCGATGGCGGTCGCGGCGGCGGAGAAGCAGACCGAGCTCGACGAGGAGACGAGCGACAAGGTCAAGGCCTATGCCGCCGCGACCGACAATGTCGGCATGTTCTTCGGCGAGGACATCTTCTTCGCGATCGGCTCGATCGTGCTGATCCAGCAGACGCTCGAAGCCTATGGCATCATGCTGTCGCCGCTGGAGCTCGCGGTCTGGGCGATCCCCACGGCCATCGCCGCCTTCATGATCCACGGCACTCGGCTGCTGCTGCTCGACCGCAGCCTGAACCGCCGCGCCGTCCCTGCCGCCGTTCGGCCCCGGACTGGATCCGGGGCTGTCGAAGCCCGTTCCTTCCCTCCAGCCGACGAAAAGGGGAAGGAAAGCCCTTCGACAGGCTCAGGGCGAACGGGTGGGGGGGATCGGCCATGATCACCATCCAGCTCGTCTTCTACCTCGTCGGCGCGATGTTCGCCGCTTATGCGGTGCTGGGCGCGTTCGACCGGACAAATCCCAGACGCTTCGGCAATGCCGCTTTCTGGGGCTTGGTCGCGCTCAGCCTGATCGCCGGGCACCGGCTCGGCGACCTCGCCAATGGCGGCGTCGTGCTCGGCCTGGCCGCGCTGGCCAGCCTCAAGCTGATCGGCCGCGGCGCGCCGGCCATAAGCGAGGCGGAGCGCGCGGCGGCCGGCGAACGCCACGGCAATAATCTGTTCCTGCCGATCCTCGTCGTCCTCTTCACCGCCGTCGCCGGCACCCTGCTCTATCTCTACACGCCGCTTCACCAGACCGGCCTGTTCGAGCGCAACCGCGAGACCTTCATCCTGCTCTGCCTCGGCGTGCTGCTCGCGCTCGCCTTGATCTTCGCCTGGCTGAAGCCGCCGCCGCTGGCGCCGCTCGAGGAAGGGCGGCGGCTGATGGACGCGGTCGGCTGGGCCGCGGTGCTGCCGATGATGCTGGCGGCGCTCGGGCTGGTGCTCGCCGATACCGGCGTCGGACGGACGATCGGCGACCTGATCCTGACCGTCATCCCCGACGGCACCATCTTCCCCGCAGTCGTCGCCTTCGGCCTCGGCATGGCCCTGTTCACCGTCCTCACCGGCAATGCCTTCGCGGCTTTTCCGGTGATGGCGACCGCGATCGGGGTGCCGATCCTGATCCAGGCCTATGGCGGCGACGCCGCCGTGGTCGGAGCGATCGGCATGCTGGCCGGCTTTTGCGGGACCCTGATGACGCCGATGGCCGCCAACTTCAACCTGGTGCCCTCCGCGCTGCTGGAGCTGAAGGACCCGAACGGAGTGATCAAGGTCCAGATCGGCACCGCCATTCCGCTGCTGGCGGTCAATATCCTGCTCATCTACTTCCTGGCGTTCCGATGAAGCACAGCCTGACGCCCGAGGCCGCCAACCGCTTCGCCGAGATCGCGCTCGGCCATGTCGCCCGGGAATATCCGCATAAGCTCGACCAGGTGCTGGAAGGGGCGGAGGATCTGCTCGGCCCGCGCGACCTCCACCCGATCTTCTTCGGCAGCTTCGACTGGCACAGCTGCGTGCACGGCTATTGGCTGCTCTTGAGGACGCGGCGGCTGTTCCCCGCTTTGCCGGTGGCGCCTCGGGTCGAGGCCTTGCTCGACGAGATGCTGACTCCGGCCAAGGCGGCGGGCGAGCTCGCCTATCTCGATCGGGCCTATTCGGGCGGGTTCGAGCGGCCTTATGGCTGGGCCTGGCTGCTGGCGCTGCACGCCGAGGCGCAGCGGCACGGCTCGGACTGGGGCGAGGCCCTGGCGCCGCTCGCCGCGGCCTTCGCCGAACGGTTCAAATCCTATCTGCCCAGGCTCACTTATCCGATCCGGGTCGGCACCCATTTCAACACCGCCTTCGCGATGATCCTCGCCCTCGACTGGGCCGAGGCGAACGACGCTGCGCTGGCCGCGCTGATCCGCGCCCGCGCGAACGATTATTACGCCGGGGATCGCGGCTGCCAGGCCTGGGAGCCGGGCGGCGACGAGTTCCTCTCATCGGCGCTGACCGAGGCGCTGCTGATGCGCCGCACCGCAGGAGATTTCGCCGCCTGGTTCGGCGCCTTCCTGCCCGATCTCGCCGCCCGCCGCCCCGAAACCCTGTTCACGCCCGCCTTCGTTTCCGATCGCTCGGACGGCAAGATCGCCCATCTCGACGGCCTCAACCTCAGCCGCGCCTGGTGCTGGCGGGGCATTGCCGACTCGCTCGATCCGGAGCTGGCGGCGCTGGCCCGGACCGCCGCCGAGGCCCATCTCGACGCCAGCCTCCCGCACGTCGCCGGCGACTATATGGGCGAGCATTGGCTGGCGACCTTCGCGCTGCTGGCGCTCGAAGACTAACGCCGCCTGTAACAATTGCCTGCCGCCGTGCGGTCGAACGGTGGTTCGCCTTGCATTTGCGGCTTATGCCTGACGCGGCACCGCACATTCAAAATGGATATTAATTCATATTACTACCGGCACAATAAGCATGTATTGTGACCATCTATCGCCGTGGGATGTTACCCGGGAGAAGCACAATGGCCGCTACGCAAGCTTGCCTCGACGCCATTGCCGCCATGCCACCGCCGCTTAATAAGCAATGTCCCGGTATTTGCTCACAGACCGATTTTATCGACAACACGCATTGCTCTGCCCTTCGCGTGCCAGTCAACACGCCCATCCTCACCAAAGATACGACAGTCAATCCGCCGATTTATTGCTATTGCTGTTGTTCCTGCTTCGCCCAGGATACGCCGATCGAGAAGAGTCCGGGCACCTGGGTCATGGTGCAGGACATCGAGGCCGGCGACACCATCCTCGCTGCCGGCTCGAATCTGGACTGGCAGCCTACCAAGGTGAAGACCCGTTCCGGATCGACCACCAGCGCGGCCGTGACGGGCCTCTATCTCATCTTCTACACCATGGAGGAGGAGCAGACGCCGCGCCAGGTTCTGGTCACGCCCGGGCACCTGTTCCTTCTCGCCGAAAGCCGCACCCTCAAGGCGGTGCAATTCCTCGCCCCGGGCGATCGCCTGTCCCAGGCCGATGGCGGTGTCGCGACCGTCACCCTCGGCATCAGGAGCGAGCAGCCGGTGCCGACCACCATCCATACCCTGGCCCTGGAAGGCGATTTCGACGGATCGGATCTCACCGGCCACCTGGTCAACACCAATGGACTGGTGTCGGCCGACTTCGCCGTCCAGATACATTACGAAGCGTCGCAGGACGATGGCCCGGAGGCGGCGGCGCCGCTCGAGATCGGCTCTCCGGAATATATTGCGCTGCACCATTCCGACGAGACCGTCGACAGCCTCAATGCGATCATGCCCCGCCACTTCGGCTTCGAAACGCCCCACAGCCTGGTTCGAGTGCCGAATTCGGCCAAGCGATTCGTGACCGAGGCCGAGGCGGACCGGCTCCTCGCCAATGCCACGTTCGGCGCGCTCGGCGACGCCAGCCCGCGGGTCGCGGCGCAACGGGTCATCGCCCTCGCCCGCACGGTCTTCTCGGACGTCGTTTTCCTGATCGACTGGCGGGAGGCGAGGCCGAACGCCTATGCGTTCGTCGACGCCGGCCAGAAGATCGTGCTGATCGCCGGCGGTTTCCTTCGCATCCACGGGGTCTATTCGGAACTGCCCCTGATGGCGGCCATCGCCATGGCCGCGCGCCTCGACGGGAAGGCGTGCGTCTGCGAAGCCGATTATTTCGCTTATGCCTACGGCCTTCGGGAGATGGTGACGGACACTTTATTCCTGGACATCGTCACCCGCGCGCAGACCCAATTCGATAGCCTGGTGGCGCTGATCGGCACGGTCCCGAATTCGGGCACCGACCCGTGCCACGATCCGGCGCTCGATTGCCGGCAACTCACCCTCAACAACGCGCTCAGCTTCCAGGGCGTGCCGCCGTGCGGCCAGACGCCCGTCGACCTCGAACTGCTGCGCGCCACGCTCGCGGCGGATCGGGCAAGCATCGACGTCACGTTCAGCGCCCCGGTCGAAACCGGCTCCGGCGCCACCGCGGCCAATTATTCCCTGCTTCCCGCCGCGAATATCCTCTCGGCCGCCGTCGATGCGGACAATCCGGCGCGGGTGACGCTGACCATGGAGCCGCTCGCAGCCGCCGACCGCATCCTGCTCAGCGTCGAGCATGTCGCCTCCCGGGACAACCTGCCGCTGCCGAGCGGCGGGGCCCATGTCATCGTTACGCAGCAGCCGTGATTCCCGCCCTGGAAAGCCTCGCCGGCGGCGGATGGGCCGCGCGCAAGGAGGCGCTGCGGGGCCTGCTGCTGCTCGACCGGCCGGTCCCGGAGGGCGCCGCGCGCAGGGCCTTTGCGGATGATCGCTTCGCGACCCTGCTGCTGCTCAGCCGTCACCATCCCGATTTGCTCCAGCAGCTGATCGAGGCGCCGGCGAACCGGCGCTACGCCCGTTCCACGGCGCTGCCGCGCCGGCCCGGCGCGATCCGCCTGGGCTTCAAGGCCGGGGTCTCGCTGGCGCGCTGGGCAGCGGGCGGGTTCGAGACGCTGCCGGCCGAGACGGTGGATGCGCGCCTCGACGTTTGCCGGACCTGCCCGATGCTCGGCCCTCCGCCAGAGACGGTCGCTTATGGCCTGACGCTCAGCTCCGAGATCGACATGAGCGTCTGCCGCGCGTGCGGCTGCGTCGTTCGGCGCAAGGCGAGGCTGCCGCATGAACGCTGTCCGCAAGGCCTCTGGCCGGACGCCTCGCAGCAGATGGAGGCGAGGGAATGACGAAAGCCTGGCTTGCCGCCGCCCTGTTGACTTGCATCGCTCTTGCCGCTCCGCTCCGCGGCGGACCGCCGCCCGATTACGCAATCCCGCCCCCCCGTCCGCAGGGCCCCGCTTTCGACGTCAGCCAGTTCAGCGATGCGCAGTTTCCGGCGACGACCGCGGTGACCGTCCGCCACATCGAGGTCACGCAGGGCATTCAGGACATCGACCACAGTGTCGCGATCCTGGCGGGGCGCCGCACCTTCGCGCGCGTCTATTTCGACGTCACCACGCCGGGCGGCTGGGGCCAGGTCAACGGCCAGCTGACGGTGGTCGCCCCCGACGGGACCTCGACCACGGTCAATCCCTACGCCTCGATTTCGGTCATGTCGCAGTGGAATGGGGACGACAATCTGGAGCTGAAGCGAAGCTGGGACGGGATGGGCCTCTTGTTCGAGCTTCCGGCGGCTTCGGTCGCCGTTGGCCAGCTCACCGTCAATCTTACCAACCCGACCGACATGTACAGCGCCGCCGCCGCCATTCCCTGCGCCAATTGCGCCGCCGTCACGCGGAGCGTCGCGGTCACCGCGGGAGCGCCGCTGCGGCTGACGGTCGTCGGGCTGCAATATAGCGTCGGCAACACGAGCCACGCTCCGACGGCGCTCGATTTCGGCCTCACCCAGTCATGGCTGATGCGCAGCTATCCGGTCACCGGCATCACCTATAACAGCCGCACCGTCCCGGCGACGGCGGCCTGGCCGTTTGAATGCGACGACGCCAATGCGCAGGTCGCCGCGATCCGTGCGGCCGACGTCAACGCCGGCACCGACCATCGGACGCACTATTACGCCATGGTGGCGAATGGCGGCGGGTTCATGCGGGGTTGCGCCGCCGCCATCCCCGCGGCGCCGACGCCCTCGGCGGTCGCCTCGGGCCCGACCGGGCCGACGGGCGCCGGCCTCTATTTATGGGACACGGATGGATCCTGGGGCGATTGGTACGCTGGCCACGAGCTCGGCCACACCTTGGGCCGGATGCACGTCGGCGGCCAGGTTCAGGGCTGCGGCGCGCTCGTCCCCGATCCCAACTATCCCTTTGCCAACGCCCAGATCGCCGACGGGCAGCACCCGTTCGTCGGCTATGATATCGGCGACCCGAATTATCCCCTTGTCGTGCGGCGCGCGGAACCGGGCCGCGTCTCGCCTTATCCTGCGACGCCGGTCACCATCTGGCACGACATTATGAGCTATTGCGCATCGGAGTGGCTGAGCTCCTACACCTATGAGGCGATCGGCACGCGGCTGGTGGCGGAAGACGCGCTGGCGCCGCCGGCCGAAGCGGTGGCGGCAAGCGAAGCCGGCCTGACCGCTGGAAGGCTGATGCATGTCGTCGGGCGCCTCGAGGAAGGCTGGCGGGCGGGCAGAATCGACGCGCTCACGAGAGTCGGGAGGGCGGCCTCCAATCCGCCCGCCCCCGCCGACGCGCCCGAGCTGGTTCTGCTCGACGGCGCCGGGCGGGAGATGAGCCGCACGCCGGTCGCCGTCTTTCGCTTTGAAGACGTCCCCTCGGCCGGCGACACCGCCCACCCCGCGGGCCTCATCAACGCGGCGATACCGATCGACGCTGCGGCCCGGACCGTTCGCATCGAATATGGCGGCCGGGTGCTCGCGACGCGGACCGGCGGCACGGGAGTCCCGCATGTTTCTGTCGGCCGCTCTCCGGCGCGACGGGGCGCCGAGCCGCAAGCATTGCGGGGAGCGCAACTTATCCGATGGAGCGGCAGCCATCCCCAGCGCAGCGCTCTGACCTACACCGTGTTGCTCAGCGGTGATGGCGGCGCGACCTGGGAAACCCATGCAGTGGGCCTCCCTCAGGCGCAGTACAGGGTGCCGCCGGAAACCGCGGCGCGGCTGGGGTCGTCGGGCCGGCCCCTCCGCTACCGAATCGTCGCCAGCGACGGTTTCAATTCCTCCGAGACTTCGGGTACGCTCGATTAAGCTGTGCAAGGCATGGCGGCCCGGGCGGGGCGGCCGACCGGCCGGTCGCCGAGAATCGTCGGCATGGTTTACAAATCCTTACCCGTTAACCCTCGCCCCCCACGCAAATCCGCCATTGGCCCGCATCTTGCTCCCATCATCCCATGGTAAGGCGCATCGCGAGACTGTTCGTCATCAAGAACCGCTGGGAGGCGATGGCGGTCATCTACGCTTTGGGCCTCGGCGCGGTCGACCGGGGGATGCGCTATCTCGACATCTATCCCGGCTTCGGCGGCTGGCTTATGTTCACCGGCTGCACCGCCGCGGTGTTCATGGCCGGCGCGCGGCTGCTCGAGTTCACGCGCAAGGATAGCGGGCTCAAGCGGCGCAAGTCTGACTTCCTGCCGAGGCCGGCCCAAATGTTGGGGGAAATTCCCAACTAGCGGCGGAAGCCGAAACGCCGAGCCGCCTCTTGGCGCGCGAGAAATGGCGGAAATCCGCGAGAAAATCGAGTTGGCACGGTCCCTGCTAACCTTGTGGGCATGAGTTTCACAATCGGTTCAGGGAGACAGACAATGACCAACTACGGCCACAGCATCACCGCCGCGATCGGCGCCATCCTCATCTCCACCATGTTCGTCGGCGCGGCGGTCGGCCCGGCCGCGAACGTCAAGGCGGACCAGCAGGTCGCCCAGGTCCAGATTTCGGCTCAGGCCCACGCCTGACCCGCGGCGGCGGCCGGACAGCAGCTTCCCCCTAGGCTCGCTGTCCCGGCCGCCGCTCAAACCATCCGCACCCGGAGCGCCCCAATGAGCATCTTTTCCCGCACCCGCGACATCGTCGCCGCCAACGTCATCGACCTCATGAACCGGTCGGACGATCCGGCCAAGACGATCCGAATCATCATTATGGAGATGGAGGAGACCCTCGTCGAGGTGCGCGCCTCGGCTGCCCGGTGCATCGCCGACCAGAAGGAGAAGCGCCGCCAGGTCGCGCAGCTTTCTGGGCTGCAGGACAGCTGGACCGAGCGTGCCGAGCTGGCGCTGAGCAAGGGCCGCGAGGACCTCGCCCGCCTCGCCCTGGTCGAGAAAGAGAAGCTGACCGACCTCGCCGGCGAGCTCAACGAGGAGGTCGCCGAAATCGACCGGTCGCTGCGCGCGCTCGAAGCCGACATCGCCAAGCTGCAGGCCAAGCTGCGCGAGGCGCGGGTCCGCCAGAGCGCGGTCACCACCCGCTTCGAGACCGCCCACAACCAGGTGCGGATGCGCGAGATGTACGCCGGCGGCCGGACCCAGGAGGCCTTCTCCAATTTCGATCTGCTCGAGCGCGAGGCCGACCTCGCCGAGGGCCATGCCGAAGCGCTGATGCTCGCCGCGCCGCCGCGGACGCTCGAGGAGGAGATCGCCGAGCTGAAGGTCGCCGACCGGGTCGATGCCGAATTGGAGGCGATGAAGGCGGCGCGGAGGATCGCGGCATGACCGTCCAGCTCAACGGCGAGGATATCAGCGCCGCCATCGAGGGCCTGGCCTGGGCCGGCACGATCGTCGGCCTGCTGGTCGCCGCTTTGATCTTCTACCTGCTGGTCCGGCCGCCCCGGCACGTCCGCCAGAGCCGCAAGGCCGAGAGGAAAGGCCAGCCGCCGCGCGAGATCGACCAGGCCGACGCCGAGGATCTCGCGCGGCTGGTCGACCGGATGGAAGGGCGGCTGGAAGTGCTCGAACGGGCGCTCGCCGACCAACACCCGGTCATCGGCCGGCGCGGGGACGAACGGGTTTTGACGCCGGCCGATCACGGCCGGGATTCAGGGAGGAAGGAATGAACATGCGCTCGAAGCGTTTCGAGATCGACCGGGACAACGGCAAGCTGCTCGGCGTCTGCGCCGGCATCGCCAACCATACCGGCGTCGACGCGACCCTGATCCGGGTCGGCCTGGTGGTGGTGACGATCATGGGCGGGTTCCCGTGGACGCTCGTCGCCTATGGCATCGCCTATTTCGCCGGCAAGCGGCAGCACCGCCCGGACTATGCCTTGTCCCGCTCCACCACGAGCGAGGAGGCGCGCGAGCGGGTCCGCAACCTCGATTTGAGGATGCAGGCGATCGAGACCTACGTGACCAGCTCGAACAGCCGCCTCGCCCGCGAGATCGAGGAACTTCGCTAGTCACTTCAACCACTTCGTCGGTTCAGGAGGACGAGATGAACGACGCTATGACGATGATCACCATGGCAAGCTTCAGCCTGGCGGGACTCAGCATCGCGACCTTCGCGGGGCTGCGAGGCTGGCAGGGCTGGCTCGACGTGAAGCGGCTCGAACTGGCCGGAAGCGGCCGGCGCGACGCGCGCAGCCCCGCCGGCGACATGATCGAGGTCGCGGACCTGAAGGAACGCGTCCGCAAGCTCGAATCGATCGCGGCGGTAATCGACCTTTGAGCGTTTCGACTGAATGGACCGACCTTTTCCCGCTCATCCTGAGGAGGGACTGAGCCTGGCGAAGGCCCGTCTCGAAGGACCAATCGGTTCGGGAGCGTCCTTCGAGACGCCGTTTCGACAAGCTCAACGGCTCTTCAGTATGAGCGGGGCAGCGTGTTTCTTCCCTAAAGCCCGCCGAGATAGGAGAGCAGGCTGCGGCCGGGCATGAAGAAATAGCCGCCGCCCAGCGTCTTCACGAATTGCGGCAGCGGCTTCAGCCGCACCGGCCCGTCATGGGTCGGGACGACATAGCCCGTGCCCGGGCAATTGCTGGTCAGCGGATCCTGCTCGCCGGCCAGGCCGTGGAAGGTGGGGCTCACCAGCCATGTCTGCTGGATGAACTCGAACTGCCGTTCGATGTCGCCGTTGAGGCACATGAAGAGCAGGCCCGGATCGCGCCCCGGCTCCGGCTCGTAAAGCCGGCCGACGCGGAGCATGCGGTGGCGGTTCGAGATCGACACCTGGTCCATCGACCCCGGCATCAGGCTGTCGCGCGGATTGGCGCGGCGGATATGGGCGCCGAACGGGCAGCGCAGCGCTTCCGGATCCTCGACCCCGAACAGGAAGTCGTTGTCGCTGTAGCGGACCGGCTCCTGCTTTTCGGGCGGCGGCTCGCCCTTCGCCGGCGCGGCCTCGGCCGGCGCAACCTTTTGGGCGTCGGACGCTGCCGATTGCGCCGCGCCCGGCGCGGCCGCTCCCTCCGCAGCCGCGGGCGTCGCGGCGGCGGCGCCGCCGCTCAGCGGCGGCGCGGCGATCGTTGCGCCATCGGAGGGATTGCTGTCCGGCCGCACCGTTTCCGAGCCGACCGGCTCGCCCGAGGCGGAGACGGCGGTGACGTCGTCATAGCCTTGCGCATTCTCGCGATTCGCGCGCCGTTCGACGCGCTCCTTATGCTCCTTCGGGAAGGGATAATAAGGGTTGCGGACCAGCGACGAGCCGTCGCGCCAGCGGCCGACCAGCTTGGCGGCGATATAGTCCGGCCGGACGTCGTAGGGCGCCGGCAGCCGGTCCTTCAGCCGGCGATATTCGTCCCAGCAATAATCCCAGAAGCCCTTCACGTCCTGCTCGAGTTGGCGGATGACGAGATAGGTGCCGTTGCGGCCGACCGCGCGCGGCGCCTCGACGATGGAATTGCCGAACTCGCGGCTCTTGTCGGCGACCGGCAGCCGGTTGGCGGGATCGGCGAGGCAGGACAATTCCGGCTCGGGCGGGAAATTGTTGCGATTGTCGGGATAGCCGATGATGAACTCGCCCGGTTCGACGAGGTGGATCGGATCGTTCTTGCGGAAGCTCTGATAGGAGCCGCGGATGACCGGCTGCGAGATGCCGTCGACGAAGCCGAAAGGCTCGATCGCCGGCTTCTTGGTGCGCTCCAGCGGAATGCGGTGCGGCTCGCCGAGGCCGTTGTCGTCGGCGAGCTCGCCGATCCGCTTGCACAGCGCGCCGACGGAGTCCTCGTCCCGGCCGTAGACGAGCAGAGCGAGGTCGAACGGATCGCGGCCCCACGCCCAGTTTTCCGGAGCGTTCTTGTCGATGTCGCCGAGGATCCGGGTCCGCCCCTCGATGCTCATCCCTTCGAGGAAGGCCGCGGCGAAGCCCTTCAGGCAGTCGTCGGGGAGGCCGAGCTTCTCGAGCGCCTTCGGCCCGAGCGCGACGGTGACGATCGCGTCGTGGCGCAGCTTGCGGCCGTCGCCGAAGCCGACATGGGGATAGAGCCCGGCCATGAAGGCCTGCGCCTTGGCGCGGTCGTCCGGCAGATTGTAGAGGACGACCGATCCGTCCTTCATGAAGCCCAGGCCGCCGAAGACGAGACTCTGGATCTCGCTGGTCTCCAGCTTGGCGTCCGGCCGCGCGCCCGAGCCGAACAAGGCCAGCCACTGCTTCGCTTCGTCGTTGGTCAGCGCGCTGGCGAGGCCGCGGCGCAGCGCCGCGTTGCAGCGGACATGGTCGGTGGTCAGGCTGGGATAGGCGCTGTACCAGAAGCGGGTCGGCTGCATGCTCGCCCTGGCGTAGCGCTTGAAGCGCTCGCCGTCGGTGGCGCCGTCCTGGATCAGATTCTTGGTGCGCGGGAAGCCGATCGAATTGGACCAGACGGCGGTGAGGCCCTCATGCGCCCGGGTGATGAAGTCTTCGAGATAGCTTTCCCAGCTGCCGCCGAAATTGGAGAAGAAGACCAGAGTGCGGGTGCCCGGGATGGTGATCCAGCGGGCGGCGTGGATCGTCGAGATGCCGCCGAGGAAGCCTTCGCGATAGACCTTGGTCGCGAACATGGCGATGATCCAGAAGGCGAGCCGCAGCGTCAGCGCGCGCACCAGCCCCGGCTTGCGCTCGGTGATCGACACCATGTGGTTCTGGGCGCAGAAATTCTCGCGCTTGCGGATCTCGGCCAGAGTGGCGAGATCGGGGGCGCGCTCGTCAAGCCAGTCGCTGTCCTCCTGGCTGCGCAGCTTGGAATAGAAACAAAGGGCGACGATGATGACCAGAAGGAGGGTGGCGCCGACCCCGAGCAAAAATACCTCGAGCGCGTCCCAGAGGATCGCCAGCCATTCGCGCACGCCCCAATCGGTCGCCAGCCAGGACTCGTCTGCATAGGGCCTGACGAGGATGGCGGCGAACACCCAGGCGGCGATCAGCACGAAGGCGAACGGCCACAGATAGGCGCGGATGAAGGGGCCGGCGAGCGCGGCGGCGAGGGCGAGCGGGTTGCTGGTTCCCTCCCCCCGGCCCGGCGGCGGCGGCGGCGTGAGCGCCCATTTGAACTCGTCGCTGTCGGCGACCGCGCGGCGCACCGAGGCGAGGCGGTCGATCGGCCGAACGTCGGGCCGGCCGTCCTCGTCGATGATCGACGAAACGAACTTGGCCAGAGCGGCTTCGTCGCGGATCCGCTTGACGCTCATGTGCGGCGTGCCGGCGAAGCACAGGCCGGGCGGGTCGGAATAGCCCGAACCCTCCTGGATTCGGTGGCTGTCGAGATAGGCGGCGAGGCCGACATTGTCGCGCCAGTCGCGCGCCATTGCGAAGATCGGCCGCAGATCGGCGCCGATCGCCGCATCGATCCGCCTGATCGCGCTCTTGGCGTCGCCGTCGGCGGTGATCTCGAAGACCAGGTGCGCGTCGCCGCCGCCGGCGCTGACGATGGCATGGAGGCTGAGGAAGTGGGTGCCGCCGCCGTCCGCGTCGAGCCGATCGAGCGCGCCGTTGAACGGCGTGCAGCACGGGTTGCCGAGCGCGTCGATCTTCGCGTTCAGAGCGTCGATGTCGCCGCGCCGGATCGGCGCGACGATGGTGATCATCGAATCCATCAGCTTCGAGCCTCCCCGAGGGTCACCGGCAAGCGGTTCGGAAACGGTCCCGCCCAGCCGATGCGGCCGACCCGGACGAGATCGCGGCGGACGAGGCCGGCGACGAGCAGCGGAATCTGGAAGCTGTTGACCGGCCGCCCCGAGCAGGGATGGACGCCGGCGCCCATATGCAGATAGGCGGCACGGTCGCGGTCCGGACTCAGCCGGCCCGGCTCGGGAAACACGCTCTCGTCCTGCATCGCCGCCTGCGTCCAGGCGTAGATCTCCTCGCCGGCCTTGATCGGGAAGCCGGCGAGGCTGCAATCGACGCTCGCCTTGCGGATCACGATCGGATTGTGCGGCCAGCGGCGCAGTGCCTCGTTGCACCAGGCGTAGAGCCGGTCGATGTCGTCGAGGTCGGCCTCGATGCCGGCCCTGAGCTCGCGGTCCCGCCCGGCCAGAGTCACGATCTTGGCGACGCAGGTGGCGGTGGTGTCGATGCTGCCGACCAGCATCCCGCCCAAGGTGCGGCGCACGCCGTCATCGTCGACTATGCCCTGGCTGAGCAGCTGGCCCATCATGTCGTCGCCAAATTCGGCGGCGCCGCGGCGGCGGGCGATCTCGTCGGCCAGCCAGCCGCCCATATATTTGCCGGCCCTGATCGCCCGCTCGCGGATTTTCTTGTCGTTGCCGATGTTGAGGAAGGTGTGCGCGAAGACCGAGCGCACCACCTCCATGAACATGCCGTCATTGGGGCCGGTGATGCCGAACAGGCGCTGCGCCGTATGCGCCGCGATCGGCCGCGCATAGCCGCCGACCGCGTCGATCACGCCGCCCGCCGGCACCGCGCCGAGGCGCTGATCGATCTCGGCCTCGACCGCCTGCCTGAGCGCGGCCATGTCGACCGCGGCGAGCGACGTGTAGAGCGCCCGGCGCTCGGTCTCGAGCACGCCCGACCGGTCCATGCCGAGCACGAACGGCCCTTCATTGACCTCGCCGATCTTGACCGCGTTGACCGCGGCTATGCCGAAATCGAGGTCGCGGTCGAGCAGGTCGCGGACGTCGGCATGGCGGGCGGCGATCACCCTCTTGCCGAGGCGGAACGGCTTGCCCGAGCGCCGCGCGAGGCGGGCGCCGAGGCGGGCCGCGAAGGCGGGCAGCGCGGGCCCCGACAACAAGCCGCCGAAAAAGCCCGGTCCCTTGACCGGCGTCACAATAGTCGGATCGATCTCGTTCCCGCTCATAAGTCGGCCCCTCCGCCAGACTCGACGAGCTTTCGCCCCGGAACGGCGATGGTGAGCCAATACTGGCCGCGAGTCCAGTTGCGAGGGCGGTCGGTTCGCGCGAATCGGCGAATTATTTGATCCGGATTGCCGTGCTTTTTCGGATATTGAGCGAAGCGTTCAGCGGCCCGACCCGCGTCCGGATCGTCGCGCCGTCCGGCCGGGCCTAAGGGCACGCCCCGGGCGGAGGCGGGCCGAGTCTCCTCACCCGGGTGGAGCCATCGCCGTAGACCAGCCACACCTGGCCGAATTCTCCCTCCCCGATCGGCCTCAGTTCGACGCCGCCGAGACCCGCGACGATGTCCGGCACCGTGTTGCTGTGGCCGACGATCAGCACCGGCCTGTTCGGCTCCGCCCGCACCCGCGTGACCAGGCCCGCCGTGTCCTGCTCGTTGTAAACGATGGACGTGAGGCCGAGTCGCGCGGCGATGGGCTCCGCCGTCTTCTGCGTACGAAGGGCCCTGCTTACATAGATGGCGCGGGGGAGACGCGGCTTCAGGAAGTCATGGAGGGCCTCGGCACGCGCTCCCCCTTCGCAGGTCAGCCCCGGGTCGGTGCCCTGTCCCTTCTCGAGGTGACGCATCACGTAATAATCGGGCGTGGCGCAGGCGGCGAGCAGCACAGCGGCGGCGGCGTAGAACAGCTTCATGGCGTGGCTCCTTCCCGCCCGCCCGGCGGCCGGGAAGGCGCGGCTTCACAAGCCGGATGACAAGGGGTACGTGGCGGGCCGAGTTCAAGCAAGACGGGTAGAGGATGACCAACAAGACCGAGCGCCGCAACCGGCCGGCACTCTCCCTTCATGTTCCGGAACCCGACGCCCGGCCGGGGGACGCGGTCGATTTCAGCGGCATCGCGATCCCGGCCGCCGGCAGCGCGGCACGGCCCGACATCGATGCCGCGCCGGCCGACACCCATCAGCTCTGCTATACCCTGGTGCGCGTGCTCGACGACGAGGCGAAGGCGGTCGGCCCCTGGGACCCGCGGCTCGATCCGGACACGCTGCGGCGGATGCTGCGCGACATGGCGATGGTCCGCATCTTCGACGAGCGGATGTTCCGCGCCCAGCGGCAGGGCAAGACCAGCTTCTACATGAAGTCCCTGGGCGAGGAAGCGGTGGCGGTGGCGGCCGCGCACGCGCTCGACGCCGAGGACATGTGCTTTCCCACCTACCGCCAGCAGGGCCTTCTGATCGCGCGCGATTATCCGCTGACCGAAATGATGTGCCAGATCTACTCGAACCAGGGCGACAAGCTCAAAGGCCGGCAGCTGCCGATCATGTATTCGGACCGCGACAAGGGCTTCTTCTCGATCTCGGGCAACCTCGCCACCCAATATCCGCAGGCCGTGGGCTGGGCGATGGCGAGCGCGATCAAGGGCGACAGCCGGATCGCCGCGGGCTGGATCGGCGACGGCGCGACCGCCGAGGGCGATTTCCACAACGCGGTGACCTTCGCCGGCGTCTACCGGGCGCCGGTGATCCTCAACGTCGTCAACAACCAGTGGGCGATCTCGACCTTCTCCGGCATCGCGGGCGGCGACCTCACCACCTTCGCGGCGCGCGCCGTGGGCTACGGCATTGCCGGCCTGCGCGTCGACGGCAACGACGCGCTCGCCGTGTACGCGGCGACGCGCTGGGCGGCGGATCGGGCGCGCTCCAATTTGGGGCCGACGCTGATCGAGCTGTTCACCTACCGGGTCGAGGGGCACAGCACATCGGACGACCCGACCGTCTATCGCCCGCAAAATGCCGGCGCATCCTGGCCGCTCGGCGATCCGGTCGCGCGGCTGAAGGCGCACCTGATCGGCCTCGGCGAGTGGGACGAGGAGCGGCACCAGGCGCTGGAGGAGGCGCTGGGCGCCGAGGTCCGCGCCGCGCAGAAGGAGGCTGAGAAGAAGGGCACGCTCGGCAACGGCCATTATGAAAACGTCGATTCGATGTTCGCGGATGTGTTCGAGACGCTGCCCTGGCATCTCGCCGAGCAGCGCGACGCCGCCCTGGCCGAGAAGGCGCGCGGCAAATGAGCGTCATGAACATGATCGAGGCGCTCAACAGCGCCCACGACGTGATGATGGAGCGCGACGAGGATATCGTCGTGCTCGGCGAGGATGTCGGCTATTTCGGCGGCGTCTTCCGAGTCACCGCGGGCCTGCAGAAGAAGTACGGCCGCAGCCGCGTGTTCGACGCGCCGATCGCCGAGGGCGGCATCGTCGCCGCGGCGATCGGCATGGGCCTGTACGGCCTCAAGCCGGTCGCCGAAATCCAGTTCGCCGACTACATCTTTCCCGGCTTCGACCAGATCTTCTCCGAGGCCGGCCGCATCCGCTACCGGACCGCCGGCGAATGGTCGGTGCCGATCGTGATCCGCTCGCCTTATGGCGGCGGCATTTTCGGCGGCCAGACCCACAGCCAGTCGCCCGAGGCCTTCTTCGCGCACATGCCGGGAATCAAGACCGTCATCCCCTCGAACCCCTATGACGCTAAGGGTCTCCTGATCGCCGCGATCGAGGATCCGGACCCGGTCGTCTTCTTCGAGCCCAAGCGCATCTATAACGGCCCGTTCGACGGCTTTTACGACCGGCCGGTGACGCCCTGGGCCAAGCATCCGGCGGCCGAGGTCCCCGAGGGTCATTATACTGTCCCGCTTGGCAAGGCGGCGGTGGCGCGGGAAGGGGAGGCGGTCACGATCCTCGCTTACGGCACGATGGTCCATGTCGCGATCGCCACCGCCGAGGCGGAAGGCGTGGACGCCGAGGTGATCGATCTGCGCACCATCGTCCCCGTCGACATCGCGACGATCGAGGCTTCGGTGCAGAAGACGGGCCGCTGCGTCGTCCTCCACGAGGCGACGCGGACCGCGGGCTTCGGCGCCGAGCTGGCCGCTCTGGTGCAGGAGCGCTGCTTCTACCATCTCGAGGCGCCGGTAGAGCGTGTCACCGGCTACGACACGCCCTATCCGCATTCGATGGAATGGACTTACTTTCCGGGCCCGGCGCGGCTTGGCCCGGCGCTCAAGAAGGTGTTGGAGGACTGATCCTTTATGGCGCGCTACCTATTCAAGCTGCCCGACATCGGCGAAGGGATCGCGGAAGCGGAGATCGTCGCCTGGCACGTCAAGGTCGGCGACACCGTCGGCGAGGATCAGCAGCTCGCCGACATGATGACCGACAAGGCGACGGTCGAGATGGAATCGCCGGTGGCCGGAACGGTGCTTGAAGTTGCCGGCGAGGTCGGCGACATGATCCCGATCGGCTCGGTGCTGGTCGTGATCGAAACGGAAGGAGAGGCCTCGGTCGAGGAACCCATGGCCGACGGCATGGCCGAGGTGCCGGAGGCGCTCGAGGACGTGGTCCCGACCACCGACGTCGAGGCGGAGGAGCGCCGTAGGGCCGGCGAGCGCCGTCAGGAGCAGGCCCCTGTCGAGGCCGACCGCCGCGAAGGGGAGTGGCGTGCCCCCAGGGAGAAGCAGGCCGGAGGAAGCGGCGGCCCGTCCGTCGACCCCGGCGCGGAGGTCGGCTTCAACCCGCAGCCCGATCCGCCGGTCACGGCCAGGGGGCCGATCCTGGCCTCTCCCGCCGTCCGCGCCCGCGCCCGCGATCTCGGCATCGACCTGGGCCAAGTCAAATTTGCGGGCGACCGCGTCCGCCACGCCGATCTCGACGCCTACCTCATGTACAATGGCGGCAGCGTCGCGCGCGGGCCTTCGCTGCGGGCGCAGGACGAGGACGTCAAGGTGGTCGGCCTCAGGCGTAAGATCGCCGAGAACATGCAGGAAGCGAAGCGCCGCATCCCGCACTTCACCTATGTCGACGAGGTCGACGTGACCGCGCTCGAGGCGACGCGCGCGATGATGAACCAGGACCGAGGCGCCAACCCCAAGCTGACCTTGCTGCCGTTCCTGATCACCGGCATGTGCCGGACGCTGCCCGATTTCCCGATGCTCAACGCGCGTTACGACGACGAGGCCAACGTCATCCACCGCTCGGGCGCGGTCCATATGGGCATGGCGACTCAGACCGACAGCGGGCTTTCGGTGGCGGTGATCCGCGACGCGGAAGGCCGCGACGTCTGGGACCTCGCCCGTGAGATCGCGCGCCTCGCCGAGGCGACCCGCGCCGGCAAGGCGAGCCGCGAGGAATTGTCGGGCTCAACCATCACCATCTCCAGCCTCGGCCCGATGGGCGGCATCGTCTCGACGCCGGTGATCAACCGGCCCGAGGTCGCGATCATCGCGGTCAACAAGGTCAAGGAGATGCCGGTCGTCGTTGAGGGCGAGCTCGAGATCCGCAAGATGATGAACCTGTCGCTGTCCTGCGACCACCGCGTCGTCGACGGCTGGGACGCAGCGAGCTTCATCCAGGATCTGAAGAAGATCCTGGAGAACCCGCTGCGCCTGCTGTCGCTGCGCTAGCGTCTCAGATCATCGTGAACTCGCTGGCGGTGAGCGCCGGCGCGTTTTGCAGCGTCGCGAACAGGATTGCGGCGGAGTCGGTGCCGCTGCCGTCGGCGTCGAAGTAGAGGAAGCCGGTGGTGTCGTCGTAGATGATCCGGTCGTCGGCATCCGCCGCCGCCGTGCCGACCCGGAACGCATTGGGGTCGAGCGGGCCGTCGGCGAGGCCGAACAGCTCGCTGTCGAGCGCGATCGTGTCGTCGGCCGCGGCGAAGTCGAAGATGGTGTCGACATTGCCGGCGCCGGGCGCGGTGGTGAACGCGAACCTGTCCTGGCCGGCCCGGCCGACCAGCACGTCGCCGCCGCCCTTGCCGTCCATCGTGTTGGCGCCGTCATTGCCGATCATGTAATTGGCGAGGCCGTTGCCGGTCAGGTCGATCGGAGCGGTCCCGTCGAACGCGATCGTGGCCAGGACCTCGACCTCCCAGGTGTCGTTCAGCGCATAGCTGACCGCGGTGAAGACGAGGTCGCTGCCGCCGCCGGCATTCTCGACCACCTGGTCGCCGGCATCGTAGACGATATAAGTGTCGTGGCCGGCCCGGCCCACCATCACGTCGCTGCCGGCCTTGCCGTCGAGCTGGTTGGCGCCGTCATTGCCGATCATGTAATTGGCAAGGGCGTTGCCGGTCAGGTTGATCGGAGCGGTGCCGTCGAAGGCGATCGTGGCCAGGACCTCGACCTCCCAAATGTCGTTCAGCGCATAGCTGGCCGCGGTGAAGACGATGTCGCTGCCGCCGCCGGCGTCCTCGACCACCTGATCGCCGCCATTGTCGACGATATAGGTGTCGTGGCCGGCCCGGCCCACCATCACGTCGGCTCCGCCCTTGCCGTCGAGCGTGTTGGCGCCGTCATTGCCGATCATGTAATTGGCGAGCCCGTTGCCGGTCAGGTTGATCGGAGCGGTGGCGTCGAACGCGATCGTGGCCAGGACCTCGACCTCCGAGCCGTCGTTCAGCGCATAGCTGACCGCGGTGAAGATGATGTCGACGCCTTCGCCGGGATTCTCGATCACCATGTCGCCGCCATGGTCGACGATATAGGTGTCATGGCCGGCCCGGCCGATCATCACATCGGCACCGCCGCCGCCGCTGAGAGTGTTGGCGCGGCTGTTGCCGATGATCTGCTGGCCGAATTCGTTGCCGGTCAAGTTGATCGCGAGGGGGAAGACAACGGTCTCCGCCGAGAGGTTTTCGATCTCGATCCCGGCGTTCAGCACATAGCTGGCGGCGGTGAAGACGGTGTCGAAGCCGGCGCTGTCGGCCACCAGGTCGAGCGAGTCGACGAAATAGGTGTCGTTGCCGGCGCCGCCCTGCATCTCGTCGGCGCCGCTCCCGCCCCTGAGGACGTCGTCGCCGCCGCCGCCGACGAGCAGGTCGTTGCCGCCCATGCCATTGAGCCTGTTGGCGGCCTCGTTCCCGGTAATAATATTGGCGATCGCGTTGCCGGTGCCGTCGGTCGCCGCGGCGCCGGTCAGGATCAGCCGCTCGATATTGCCCTCCAGCTCGAAGCTGACCGACGCGTGCACCTCGTCGCTGCCGCCGCTCGAATCGGCTTCGGCGGCGCGGTCGCGGAGGTCGTCGGCATGGTAGATGTCGTCGCCGCCGCCGCCATACATGGCGTCGTGGCCGACGTTGCCGTCGAGCACGTCGTTGCCCGCGCCGCCGCGCAGCGTGTCGTTACCGTCGCCGCCGTTGAGGATATCGTCGCCGTCGAGCCCGTAGAGAAGATCCTGCGTGGCCGTCCCGGTCATGGTCTCGCCCGCACCGGTGCCCTGGACGGGCGTGAGCGCGGTCGGATTCTCGATGCGGACCAGGTCTTCGAGGTTGGTCCAGGTGAGATATTGCGCATCGGGCCCGACGACCAGCGTGCCGCCATGTCGCGTCGAAGCCGACATTTGCCAGAGGGTCAGATCGGCGGGAAGGTCGATATGAGCGGCGACCGACCAGTCGCTTGTCGAGAATTTGAGAATCTCGCGCGTCGAGAAGACCAGCACGTAGAGATAGTCGCCATGGTCGTCGAAGGCGAGGCCATGCACGTCGTTCCACTGGACCCCGGCAAGCGTCGTCAGCTTGTTCAAGCGGGCGTCGTATATGTCGACGCCGATGAACCGCTCGAGGTAGGCGGCGAGGCTTCCGTCGGCGGTAAAGGCGTGAAGGCTCTCGCCCGAACCGGCGACGCCTCGCGACGCTGCTCCGTGGATCACGCCCTCGGCGGGCAGGTCGTACATCTGGTTGGGGCCGCTGACGTTCCAGCCATTGGTGAGGAGGATGTGCAGCCGATCGGCCGATGCGGTGACGATCGGCGCCTGGGCCGAGTTGCCGACGAGCGTCGTGAACACGCCCGTATGCGTGTCGAGCCGGTAGGTGATGGTCGCGCCGGACCCCTGCAGGGTCGTGGTCGCGATCGCGGTCCCGTCCGCGAACAGCGCCACGTCGTGGAACGGGCCCTCGATACTGTAGAAGGTCATGGTGAAGTCGGTCACCGCCCCGGTCGCGACATCGACCCTGTGCACCGCAAAGACCTTGGCGACCGGTTGAGTGCCGCTGCTCGAAAGCGCCGTCTTCTCGGCGACGAGCAGGAACGAGCCGTCGGGCGAAAGGTCCATGCCGCCCAGCCTGGTGCCGACGTCGAAGGTCTGGACCACCTGTCCGGTGAAGGTGTCGTAGACGCTGAGGAAGCCGTCGTCGCGCGCGATATACATCCGGGTGCGGTCCGCGTTCATGATCACGTCCGACGCAAATGCGTGGACGATCGATGTCGCATCGGCCTGAATTGGCGAAGGCTTCGGTCCGGCGCCGCGTCCCTGCACCGGCCTCCCGCCGGCATCCCTGGACATGCCGTCGCTGTAGAAATCGATCACGGATATTCCCCCTCCGCTATGTCTATGGGAGCAGAGCAAAAAAACGTCGCCCGGGGAAGGGCCATTAAGCACCGGCAGGACGAGGGTCGGTGCGATCGTCTCGCTGACGAAGGGAACTTCTCGCACTCAATTCTCTCTGATACGGACTCCGAAATGGATCAAATAGGGAGGGACTCGGTGGGGGTTGCACCTCGCGGCGAAGAGTTCGCGCTCACCGCGTCGCGCCATTTCCCCGAATGGCTGGCCGGGACCGGCGGCAGCCTCGCCTTCACCACCTATCAGGCCGGCAAGCTGTTCCTGCTGGGGATCCGAACCGACGGGCGGCTGTCGGTGTTCGAGCGGAGCCTTCCGCGCGCGATGGGCCTGGCCGTCAGCGCCGACGGGAGAAGCCTCGCGCTCGCCATTCACTATCAGATCCACCGCTTCGACAACGTGCTGCCGCCGGGCGAAACGAACGCGGAGGGGTTCGACGCGGTCTATGCGCCGCATGCGGCCTGGGTGACCGGCGATCTCGACGTCCACGATGTCGGCTTCGGCGCGGACGGGCGGCCGGTCTTCGTCAACACCTTGTTCGGCTGCATCGCCGCGGTCAGCGACGGGCACAGCTTCCGTACCGTCTGGACGCCGCCGTTCATCTCCCGGCTGGCCGCAGAGGACCGCTGTCACCTGAACGGCATGGCAATGGCCGAAGGGCGGCCGCTTTACGCCACCGCGGTGTCGCGCTCCGACGTCGCCGACGGCTGGCGCGACCGGCGGGCCGATGGCGGGGTGGCGATCGACGTCGGCAGCGGCGAGATCGTCGCCGAGCGGCTGTCGATGCCGCATTCGCCGCGGCTGCACGGCGGCAGGCTCTGGCTGCTCAATTCGGGGTCGGGGGAGTTCGGCTTTCTCGACCTGGAAGCGGCGCGGTTCGAGCCGGCGGCCTTCTGTCCCGGTTATGCGCGCGGGCTCGCCTTCGCCGGCAACCGGGCGATCGTCGGCCTGTCGCTGGCGCGGGCAAACCGGACCTTCTCCGGCCTCGCGCTCGAAGCGGCGCTGGCAGCGCGCGACGCGGCGCCGCGCTGCGGCCTCGCGGTGATCGACCTTGAAAGCGGCGACATGATCCACTGGGTGCGGATCGAAGGGGTGGTGCGCGAACTCTACGACGTCGCCTTCCTGCCGGGCGTGCGCCGGCCGTCGGCGATCGGGTTCAGGACCGACGAGGTCAGGCGCGTCATCTCGATCGAGGAATGAGCCTCCCATCGATGGGAAAGCCTCTTGCGATCTACGTCTGCTTCTGCTCGCCCGGCAGCGGCGTGGCCGTGTCGAGCGCTTCCTGGACGTAGAGCTTCTTTACCAGGACGTAGAGGACGACCGTCAGAGGCGCGGCGAGCAGGATGCCGGAGATGCCGAAGACGAGGCCGCCCGCGACGAGCGCGAAGAGGAGCAGGGCCGGGGGCAGGTCCACCGCGCGCTGCTGGACGAGCGGCTCCAATATGTTGCCCTCGAATTGCTGGATAGCGAGGAAGAGGAAGGCGACCCAGAGCGCCTTGTCCGGGCCCGCGGCGAAGCCCAGCAGGATCGCGGGGACCGCGGCGACGATCGGGCCGACGAAGGGGACGAACTCGAGCAAGGCGGCGAGCAGGCCGAGGGTGAGCGCGGAGGGCACGCCGATGATCATCAGCCCGAGCCAGGTCAGCAAGCCGACCACCGCCATCGACACCATTCGGCCGAGCAGCCAGAGCCGCAAGGCGCGGCCGCTGGCCTCGAGCGCCTGGGCGGCGAGGGCGCGCCCGCGGGCGGGGACGAGCTTGATCATGCCGACCCGGTAGAGCTCGGGCTGGGCGGCGAGGTAGATGCCGCCCACGATCACCAGCAGCGCGTCGGCGACGCCGTTGCCGATCGACACCGCGATATTGCCGATATTGGAGACGACGCCGCCGCCCGTTTGCAGGCTCGCCGTCCATTCGCGGACCGGATCGCCGAGGCCCCAGCCGTCGAGCCGGGCCTCGAGCGCGGTCCACGCGGCCGGGACCAGCGCGCGGATGGTGTTGGCCTGCTGGGTGACCTCGGCGCCGAACATCCAGAAGGCGGTGCCGATCGCCGCGGCGACGATGACGACGGCGGCGAACAACGCCAGCGGCGGCGGAAAATGCAGCCGCTCGCGGATCGGCGCGGCGATCAGGTTCAGGATCACCGCCACCAGCACCGCTCCGAAGATGAGCAGGAACAGGTCGCGCAAGTTCCAAAGCAAGAGCGCGACGCCGATAACGGCCAGGGCGATCACCAGCCGCTCGATGAAGATCCGGTGTCCGACGGGTTCGCCGCTCATCCTCGCCTCCTTGCTGCCGGAACAATCATCGGCCTGCCGCGCTGTTCCGCCGAAGAAACGCATCGCGGAGACGAAGATGATTGGCAAGTTGATCGGCGCAAGGATCGGGCAGCGCATCGCCGGGCGCAACGAAGGCGTCAAGGGCGCCCTGCTCGGCGCGGCGGCGCCCTGGCTGCTGCGCCGCGCCTTCACCCCGCTGGGCGTCGCCGCGCTCGGCGCTTACGGCGCGAAGAAGCTCTGGGACCGGCGCCGCGCCCGCCGGGCGGCGGAACCCGCTCCGCAGGCCTAGCCGCCCCCGAGTCATCCCGGCGAAAGCCGGGACCCATGAACCGAAGCGCCGGAGCACGAGGTGCCAACCGTTTCGTGCGTCCTCGAAAGAAGGGTGTTCATGGGTCCCGGCTTTCGCCGGGATGAGTCCCTTCACTGAAGACGGCTGCGCGCGCTAGGCCTGCGGCTCGGGCTCTTCCTCCGGCGCGGTCGGCGGCGGCGCGACCAGCTCCGGAATGTCGGGCCCTTCGGGCGGCGGCGGAGCCGCGGGTTCCGCCGGTTCGCCGGTGTCGGCGACATTGGCTTCCGGGGTGCGGTCGGCCTGGTAGAGCGGGACGGCGGCAACTGGGGCGGCGGCGCGGGCGCCCAGGGCTTCCGACATGAAGGCCCGCCAGATCCGCGCGGGGAGGCCGCCGCCGGCGGTGCCGGGCAGCGGGCGGTTGTCGTCATTGCCGACCCAGACGCCCACCACCAGGTCGCCCGCGAAGCCGACGAACAAAGCGTCGCGATAGTCGGAGGTGGTGCCGGTCTTGCCGAAGGTCGGGACGGGGAGGGCGGCGGCGCGGCCGGTGCCGCGATTGACGACGGCGTGGAGCACGTCGCGGAGCATCGGGAAGGCGCGGTCGCGGCTCACCTGCCGGTCGTCGTCGCCGAGGCCGAACCAGCCGCCCCGATCGAGCGGCAGCCCGTGCGGGCGGATCGGGTAGCGGCCCGCGGCGACCGCGGCATAAGCCGAGGTCAGCTCGAGCAGGGTCATGTTGTTGACGCCGAGCGGCAGGCTCGGCGCGGGCGCGAGGGGGGAGGCGACGCCGAGATCGCGCGCGGCCTGGATGACGTTGTCGCGGCCGACACGCTCGGAAATCTGCACCGCCACCGAATTGCTCGACTGGGCGACCGCCTCGCGCAGGGTGATTTGGCCGCGATAGGAATCGCCGTAATTGCGCGGCTGCCAGGGCCCGAGGCGGATCGGGATGTCGTTGACCGGGGTCTCGGGGGTCAGGCCGGCGCGGAAGGCGGCGAGATAGACGAACAGCTTGAACGCCGAGCCGGGCTGGCGGCGGGCCTGGACGGCGCGGTTGAACGGGCTCGCCGCATAATCCCGGCCGCCGACCATCGCCACCACCCGGCCGTCGAGTCGCATCGCGACCAGGGCCGCCTGGGCGCGGCCGAGGCCGGCGCGGCGGATGGTGCGGACGGCAAGACGCTGGAGGTCGCCCTCCAGCGTGGTCTGGACCAGGCGCTGGCCGTAGCCCTCGTCGCTGAGCTCGGCCGCCTGGGGGAGGACCCAGTCGGCGAAATAGGTGCCGGTCGGGACGTCGTCGCGGGGGCCGCGGCGGACTCGGGCGGGCCGGACCTCCGCAATCTCTTCCTCGCTGATGTAGCCGACTTCGGCCATCACGCGCAGCACCCGCCGCGCCCGCGCCCGCGCCGCTTCGAGATTCTTGGTCGGGGCGAGCCGGGACGGGGCGTTGACCACCGCGGCCAGCATCGCCGCCTGCGAGAGGGTGAGATCCTCGGGCGCGACGTTGAAATAGTGGCGGGCCGCGGCGCGCAGGCCGTAGACGTTGTCGCCGAAATAGACGTTGGAGAGGTAGCGGCTGAGGATCTCCTCCTTGGTCAGCCAGGCCTCCAGCCAGAGCGCGATCAGCGCCTCCTGCGCCTTGCGGGTGGGGGTGCGGGCCGGGGAGAGGAAGCTGGTCTTGGCGAGCTGCTGGCTGATCGTGCTGCCGCCCTCGCGGACGCGGCCGGCGCGCAGGTTGCGCCACATGGCGCGGCCGATCCCCCAGGGATCGATGCCGACATGGCGGAAGAAGCGCCGGTCCTCGATCGCCAGGAAGGCCTGGCCGACATGGGGCGGCAGGGCCATCACGTCGACCGGCTCGCCGATGATCGCGCCGCGCCGGGCGATCGGCTCTCCCTCGGCGGAAAGGATAGTGATGCTCGGCGCCGCGACCGGCCCGAGCGAGCGCGACAAGGGCGCGGTGAACAGCAGCCAGAGGATGGCGAGCGCGAACAGCAGGGCGGCGATCTTGATGATGCGCTTGACGAGCCGCACCCGCGACAAGGGCGGCTGCGGCGGGGCGTCGGTTTCGGTTGGCAACGCTACGGACATGGCGTCCCTGTCAGCATGTTTGGGCGGGAATGATCAAGCGGCGAGAAGGCGTTCGGGCCGAATTTGCTCCGGCGCGACGCCGGGGACCGGCCAAGCCGCGTCGGTCGCCAGCGCCTCGACGATCTCGGCCATGGCCGGCGCGGTCTGCAGGCCGTAGCCGCCCTGGCCGGCGAGCCAGAAGAAGCCGGGCGCGTCGGGGGCGAAGCCCGCGGTCGGCACCCGGTCGGCCGTGAACGTCCTCAGCCCCGCCCAGCGATGGGCGATGCGGGTCACTTCGAGCGTCGTATAATGTTCGAGCCGGTCGGCGGCGAAGGCGACGTCGTAATCCTCGGGCTGGGCGTCGCACGGGCCGGCGTCCACCTCGTCGACCGGGGAGGCGAGGATCTGCCCGGCCTCCGGGAGCATGTAGAAGTCGCCTGCGGCGCTGTGGACGAAGGGCCAGCGGCCGGCATCCATGGCCGCGGGCGGATCGACGACGATGATCGTGCGGCGCTTGGGCTCGAGGCCCAGCGGGACGACGCCGGCCATGACGGCGATCGCATCCGCCCAGGCGCCGGCGGCATTGACCAGGACCGGCGCAGCGATGCCGCCGTTCACGACCCAGTCGCCGCCGCGGCGCTCGATCGCTGCGATGCGCTGGCCGGTGCGTATCTCCCCGCCCGCGGCGCGCACCCGGCGGGCGAAGGACTGCAGCAAAGCGTCGGCGTCGAGCTTGAGCCCGGTCGGATCGAGCAGGCCGCGCACGGGCGCCCTCAGCACCGGGCAGAGCGCCGCCATCTCGGCCGGGCCGACCGGGCGGATGGCGTCGGTGAAGGCCGCCATAGCCGCCTCGAGCGCGGCCAGCTCGGGCAGGCGCTCCCCGGTGGCGAAATAGAGCGAAGGAAAGGTCCGGGCGACCGGCGTGTCGCAAAAGCCCTCGGGCTGCGCCTCGAAGAAGGGCCGGCTGTGGGCGGTGAGCGCGCGGACCGCGGCATTGCCGATGCCGTAATGGCTGAACGAGACGCTGCGGCCCGAGCTGTGATAGCCGAGCGCGTCCTCCGCCTCGATCACCAGCACGCGGCCGTGCCGTGCCAGCCGCGCCGCCGCCGACAGGCCGGCGATGCCGCCGCCGATGATCAGGAAGTCCGCGCCGTCCATGGCGCGGGGCGCTAGCCGATCCGGCGCATCCGGTCACGCCCGGCGGTGTCGGCCGGCGCGAACTCTTCGACCGGGCGGCCGAGCAGGGCATCGACGATCCGAGCCGCCGCGCGGCCGTCGCCATAAATATCGGAGCGGGGCTGCGGCTCGGCGATGGCTTCGAGCCAGGCTTCGGCGGCGCGGACGATGCGGTCGGCGTCGGTCCCGGCCAGCAGCGCGGCGCCGATGCCGACGCCTTCCGGCCGTTCGGTCGCGTCGCGCAGCACGACCACCGGCTTGCCGAGCGTGACCGCCTCCTCCTGGACGCCGCCCGAATCGGTCAGGACGAGGTCGGCGCGGCGCATCAGCGCGACGAAGCAGGGCAGGTCGAGCGGCGCGAGCTGGTTCGGTACGCCGCCCAGTTCCGGATTGGGATGGCGCGGGAAAAGGATCTCGACATCGGCGCGCGCGGCCAGCCGATCCAGCGCCGCGCGAATCGACGCGAACGGCGCGCCGAAGCTCTCGCGGCGATGGCAGGTGACGAGGATGAGCTTCTTGGCGGGATCGACCCGCGGCAGCGATGCTTCGATCCGCCGGCGGAGCGGCGCGTCGGCGTCGATCGCCGCCAGGACGAGGCGCAGCGCGTCGATGCCGCTATTGCCGGTGACATGGACCTCGCCCCGCAGCCGCTCGGCGGCCAGGTTCGCCTTGGCGCCCGCCGTCGGCGCGAAGTGCATGTCGGCGAGGAGCGCGATCGCCCGCCGATTGGCTTCCTCGGGGAAGGGCGCGCGCGGGCAATAGGTGCGCAGGCCGGCCTCGACATGGGCGACCGGAATGGAGCGGTGGAACGCGGCCAGCGCCGCGGCGAAGGCGGTGCTGGTGTCGCCCTGCACGATCACCCGGTCGGGCGCGGCCTCGGCGAGGATGGCGTCCAGCCGGTCGATCGCGCGGGCAAGGATGGCGTTGAGCGACTGGCCCGGCGCCATCAGGTCGAGGTCGAAATCCGGGACGATGGCGAAGAAGTCGAGCACTTGATCGAGCAGGAGACGGTGCTGACCGGTCACGCAGACCTGGGATCGGACGGCCGGCTCGCGTTCGAGCGCGATCAGGATCGGCGCCATCTTCACGGCTTCGGGCCGGGTGCCGAAGATCGACAGCAATTTCATGCTGTGCCCCCCACGCTTTCAGGCGTGGAGATAAGCACAATCACCGGTTTTCGAACAGTCGGATTCGTTCGAAGCTCTAATAGGTGCTGCCACCCGAGCGGCGCGCGTCCGCCCGGCCGGCCAGATAGGCGGCGCAGCTGGAGCGGAGCGAGGTCCGGTCGTCGGCGCTCAGCGAATAAGCGCTGCTGAGCCGGCCGATGAAGGCCGCCGGGTCCGCCTGCTCGCCGGCGGCGCGGCAGATGGTGGTGATCTGGGCGAAGTCGAGCGCGTTGCCGCCCGAGGCGCGGCGCGGCTGCGGCCGGCGCGGCGCGGCGCGCGCCACGGTCGTGCGCGGCTGCAGCGCTTCCGCGCGCGCCTGCATGTCGAGCGTCTCGCGATCGACCATGGGCAGAACCTTGGAGGCTGCCAAAAGCGCCGTCAGGATGATGACCATGTTTCGTCCCCCCGGGAAAAACTCCCGTGGGACGAGGTGTTATACGGCCTATGGTAAATAAGCCGTTAACCCTGTTTAACGGCGCCGTGAGGACGGGGATTTGACCGACGCGGAGCTGGCCGCGCATTTGGCCGAGGAAGCGGGGCGGCTGCTGATCGAGCAGCGGCGGTCCGCTTTGCTCGAAGGCGCGGCGCTCGGCCATGTCGCCGACAAGGTCGCCAACGCCTTCATCCTGACCGGGCTCGCCGAGTGGCGGCCGGGCGACGCGGTGCTTTCCGAGGAGAGTCCGGACCGCAAGGATCGGCTCGGCCGGTCGCGGGTGTGGATCATCGATCCGCTCGACGGCACCCGCGAATATTCGGAAGGGCGGGACGATTGGGCGGTCCATGTCGCGCTCGCCGTGGACGGCGCGCCCAGGATCGGGGCGGTGGCACTGCCGGCGTCGGGGCGGCTGTTCCGGTCCGATCGAGCGACGGCGCCGCCCGCCATCGAGCGGGAGCGGCCCTTGATGCTGGTCAGCCGCACGCGGCCGCCGGCCGAGGCCGGAGAGATTGCGGCTTTGCTCGGCGCGGAGGTGGTTTCGCTCGGCTCGGCGGGCGCCAAGGCGATGGCGGTGGTCGCCGGCGAGGCCGACCTTTATTACCATGCCGGCGGCCAGCACGAATGGGACAATTGCGCCCCGGCCGCGATCGCGCTCGCCTGCGGGCTTCATGCGAGCCGCGTCGGCGGCGCGCCGCTCGTCTACAACCGGGCCGATACGCTGATGCCGGACATCCTCATCGCGCGGCCCGAGTTCGCGGCCCGGGTCGTCGCTTATTGCGCGGGCGGCCGCTGACCGGTCCATCCGTTTCGGATTCCGGATCGGATTCAATCCCGCGCTCCGTCCTGATCTCCCCCGCTTAGTGTCCCCCTCGCCGCCCGAAGCGCGGCGCAGCCGAGGGAGGAATGATGAAATATGCGCTTGCCGCCGCCTTGCTGGTGCTGGGCGGGACGGCCGCTCTCGCCCAGTCCGACGCCGAGATAAGGCAACGGATCGTCCGCCAGTCGATCGCCGCTTACCCCGGGCCCTGCGCCTGCCCGTACAACACCGATCGGGCCGGGCGCAGCTGCGGCCGCCGCAGTGCCTATAGCCGGCCCGGCGGTTATGCCCCGCTCTGCTATCCGGCCAACGTCAGCCGGGAGGAGGTCGAAGCCTGGCGGCGCGATCACAGATAGGCGCGCAAGGCCAGCCAGGCGTCCCGCTTCCGCTCGAACGGGAGGCTGGCATAAGCCGGGCTGCTCGACGGCAGGTCGATCAGGTCGAGCCCGGCGACGCCGGCGAGCTGGCGCCGCCCGATCTTCGCGGAGGTGCCGCCATTGAAGGCCACCGCCGCGAGCTCCGGCAGCGTCGCGGCGAGCGCGGCGAGATCGCTCGCTTCATGGAGGCGGATGTCGGCGTCGAGGCTGCCCTTGCGGGTCGCGGCGGCGACCGTGTCCCAGAGGCCGATTCCGGCCTCGATCAAGGCCGCCAGCCGGGCCTCATAATCGAGCGCGACGAGATCGCGCTCGATCACCGGGCCGATCAGCCGCCAGAATTGGTTCTGCGGGTGGGCGTAATAGCGTTGCCGGGCCAGCGATACCGCGCCGGGCAGGCTGCCGAGGACGAGCAGGCGCGTGCCGGGCGAGGTGACGGGCGGAAAGCAGCGGTGCATAAAGCCTGCTATGAAGATCGAAGGCGGATGTCACTGCCGGGCGGTGCGGTTCGAGGCCGAGGTTCCGGCCGCGGTCGAGGTTCTCGACTGCAATTGCTCGATCTGCGCGAAGGCGGGCTTTCGCCATCTGATTGTCCCGCACGGCGACCTCACGCTGCTGAGCGGCCAGGGAGCATTGACCAGCTACCGCTTCGGCACCGGCGCGGCCGATCATTTGTTCTGCTCGGTTTGCGGGGTCAAAAGCTTCTACCAGCCGCGCTCGCACCCCGGGGCATGGAGCGTGAACCTCAACGCGCTCGACGACATTAGCGGTCTCGCAATTTCCGCGCGCCCCTTCGACGGCCGCAATTGGGAGCGCTCGGCCGCCGCCCTCGATTGATCAGCCGGCTTCCGGATCTGCGTGACGCTTCAGGAAGAACCTCAATACGAGATAGACCAGCAGCCCCAATGGGCCGAGCATCAAGGTGAACGGCAGGCAGATGAGGATGAGCAGCGCGTGGATGCCGCGCGCGACGCCGTCGCGGACGATCCAGGCGCCCACGAACAGGTCCATGGAGAGGAAGTGAAGCCAGCCGGCGACCAGCGCATTGTCGTTCGAATAGAGGGTGCGGATCCCCTCGATCGTGAAGAAGCTGTCCGGGCCGAGGTGGCTGCGCCCGTCCCACAACATCAGCACATAGAGGAAGCAGAGCGCGGCCGGCAGGAGGAACTGGGCCAGCGGCCAGAGGTGCCGCCGGGTCGCCGGAACGAACAGCGAGACGACCAGTGCCGCCCAGCCGAGCAGGGCCAGATATTTGCTGAGCTCGAACACCAAATAGGGGTAGTCCATCGCTCGCGTTCCTTTCCGGATCATGGGCCGCAGGTCATCTATACTGGGCCGAGTCGCGGCCGAAACGACCCTATCATTGTTACAATGGAGGCGCAGCGCCAATCGCATGACGAGTGCGTCCGCCGCGATCCGCGGCGCTTGCCGCTGCCCGCGTCCCCGCTTAGTCTCGCCTGAAAAAGGGGGATGCGAGGATGAGCGAGGCAGCCGCGCCAGTCGCCGACGATTATGTGGTCGATCCCAAGCGCGACCGGCTGGTCATCCTTGCCTCGTCGCTCGGCACCGTGTTCGAATGGTACGATTTCTTCATCTACGGAACGCTGGCGCCGGTCATCGCCATGCACTTCTTTCCGGCCGCCAATCCCACCGCGGCCCTGCTGCTGACGCTGGCGACCTTCGGCGCCGGCTTCGGCGTTCGGCCATTGGGCGCGATCCTGTTCGGCATCCTCGGCGACAAGATGGGGCGCAAATATACCTTCCTCGTCACCATCACCTTGATGGGCATCGCCACCGCGGCGGTCGGCATATTGCCCACCTACGCCCAGATCGGCATCGCCGCGCCGATCCTGCTCGTCGTCTGCCGGCTGCTGCAGGGGCTGGCGCTGGGCGGCGAATATGGCGGCGCGGCGATCTACGTCGCCGAGCATGCGCCGCGGAACAAGCGCGGCTATTACACCAGCTTCATCCAGGCGAGCGTGATCGGCGGCTTCCTGCTCAGCGTCGTCATGGTGCTGGCCTCCAACGCCCTGGTCAGCGTCGAGGCGCGCACCGAATGGGCCTGGCGCATCCCCTTCCTGGTTTCGATCCTGCTGCTCGCCGTCTCGCTCTGGGTGCGCCTGAAATTGAAGGAGAGCCCCGTCTTCAAGGCGATGAAGGAAGCGGGCAAGACCGCGCGCAACCCGCTGCGCGAGAGCTTCCGGACCTGGCCGCAGGTGAAGATGATCCTGGTCGCCCTGTTCGGCATCGCCGCCGGCCTCACCGTGATCTGGTATACCGCCCAGTTCCAGGCGCTCTATTTCCTGCAGAGCACGCTCAGGATCGACGACACCGCGGCGCGGCTGATGATCGGCATCGCGGCGATGTTCTCGATCTTCTGGTTCGTCCTGTTCGGCTGGCTCTCCGACAAGATCGGCCGCAAGGCGCCGATCGTCACCGGCTACGCGCTGACCATCATCCTGATGTTCCCTCTATTTTACTGGATGGCGGGCGCGGCCAATCCGGAGCTGGCGGTGGCGATGGAGCGCAATCCGGTCACCGTCCAGGGGACCAATTGCGACTATGACCCGTTCGCGTCGCGCCAGGCGACGCCCTGCGGTCGCGCGCTCGACGCGCTGACCCGGCGCGGCATCGCCTACACGGTCCTGCCCGCGCCCGGCTGGCAGGGCGACACCTATCGGGTGCGGGTCGGATCGACGCTCGTCAACGCCGAAGACCCGGCAGCGCTCGAGCCGGTGCTCGCCGGCGCCGGCTACCGGCTCGAAAAGACCGTTCCGCCGTTCGGCCGCGCCGCGCAGGTGGTGCTGGCGATCGTCGTCATCGGCTTCCTCTCGGGCATGACCTACGGCCCGGTGGCGGCGCTGCTGGTCGAGATGTTCCCCGCCCGGGTGCGCTACACCTCGCTGTCCGTGCCCTATCACATAGGCACCGGCTATTTCGGCGGCTTCCTGCCCTTCATCAGCCAGTATGTCGTGGCGCGGACCGGCGATCCCTTTTCGGGCCTCTGGTACACGATCGGCGTGGTCGCGATGGCGCTCGTCGTCACTTTGTTCTGGCTGCCCGAGACGGCGGGAAAGAAGCTGGACTAGGCTCTCTCGACCTTCGGCGTGTCCCGGAAAAGAGGGACTGTCCCTCTTTTCAGAGGTCCAGCCTACGCCGCCGAGAGCCAGGCGTACCAGGCGATCAGCAGGATCAGGCGCGGCGCGAAGGCCGAGCGCGAGATCGCGGCGAGCAGCATGGCGGCGAACGCCGTCGCGGCGCCCGTCGCCAAAGCGAGGAGCAAAGGCTCGGCGCCGCCCTTCACCGCCGCCGGCAAGGCGAGCAGGACCGACCAGGCGGTTCCGGCCGCGACCAAAGCGGCGCGGCGGAGCATCGGCGACAATGGGGCGGTGCGGGTGAGGGCGACGAGGCCCGGCTGCTCGCTGCGCCCGGCATGGGCGGTGAGGCCGAAGATGAGCAGCAGCAAGGCGGCCGGGCCCGCCGCCATGCGATAGTCGAGGAAGAAGCCGGCGACGGCCGCCGCGGCGGCGAGCAGCAGCCAGAGCCGGCCTTCGGCGATCAGGCGGAACTCGGCGACGACCAGATTGGCCAGCGGAAAACGGGCCGGTCCCGCGGCCGGCGCGCCGGGATGCGCCGCCGGGGGAGCGCCGGGCGCGAGCAGGCGGGCGAGAATCCCCGCCTTGCGCCGGCCGGCGCGAGGCCGGTGCGGCCGGTAGGCGAAGCCGGCCAGCGCGGCCACCAGCACCGCGATCCCCGCCCAGGCGAAGCGCGAGGCGACATAGCCTTCGGAAAGGAGGCCGCTCATCACGTCGAGCTCGACCCGCCCCGGCGCGCTGGCTTCGCCGGCGCCGATGGTGAAGTCGTTCCTCCGGTCCGGGGGGAGATCGTAGGTCAGCGGGCGGATGAAGCCGGCGAAGTCGGTCATGTTGGCCGCGAAGCTGACGTCGCGCTCGACCCCGACGGTGGGGACGATGATCGAGGTCATCCAGAGGATGAAATAGAAGAGCTCGCCAAGCGGGCCGCGAGTCAGGCGGAAGGAATCGAACAGGATTCGGATCGCGGCCACGCCCATCAGCGAGGGCGCGGCGATCAGCCAGAGGCCGAGCGTGATCTGGCCGAGGTCGATGCTCTCGACCGGGGTCACCAGCCAGGCGATGAACCAGCCGGCGACGGTCATCGCCGCCAGCACCGCGCCGAGCACAGCGCAATCGGCGCCGAAGCGCCCGAGCGCGATCGCCGCGCGCGACGCGGCGGTGACTTCCTCGATTTGCCAGGGCTGGCGGCGGGTGGCGTTGGCGCGCAGGTAGATGAAGGCGACCGGCAGCAGCAAGGTGGTGATGACGATGCCGAGCGTGACTCCGAGCATCGCCGAACTCATCGCCGGCGCATGGTCGTTGACGGTGATGACGACGGTGGTGTCGCCTTCCTCGGGGATCCAGAAGCGCGCCCCGACCGGCGCGACGAGCAGCAGCACCCACAGGCCCCAGCTGCGCGAATAGCGGGCGAGGGACGTGCGCAGCGAAGAGCGGGCGACGGCGCTCAACGAATTTCGGCCACGGCGCCGTCCTCGACGCGCAGCACCGCCGCCGCCCGCGGCGCGAGGTCGTCGGCGAGGTGGGTGGTCATGATCACGATCGCCTCGGCGGCGCGCTCGAGGATGAGCGCGCCGAGCTTGTTCGCGGTCTCGCGGTCGAGCTCGGCGGTCGGCTCGTCGAGCGCGAGCAGGCGCGGGCTCCCGAGCATCGCCTGGGCGAAGATGAGGCGCCGCCGCATCCCGCCCGAAAAGGTCGAGATCCGGTTGTTGATGTCGGCATGGAGGCCGATCCGGTCGGTGATCGCGCCGAACTGGCGGTCGGCGGCGCCGAGATCGAGGCCCTTCAGCGCCGCGATGTGCATGGCGAACTCGCGGGCGGTGAGGTCCTCGGGCAGGTCGACCGCCTGCGGCGCATAGCCGAGCGCGCGCCTGAGGCCGGCACGCGCGGACGGCAAAGGGGCGCCGTCCCAGCTCATCGTCCCGGCGCTCGGCTTTTCGGCGGTCGCCACCAGCCGCAGCAGCGTGGATTTGCCGGTGCCGCTCGGGCCGGTCAGCAGCGTCAGGCCGGGGGTGAAACGGTGCGAAACCCCGCTCAGCACCGTCTTGCGCCGGTACTTCTTGCCGACGCCGTCCAGGGTCAATTCAGTCATATCCGCTCCCACTCTCGGCTGTGTATTATATTAATAACACACCAAGCGCAACCGTCTTGCCCTCGGCGGCCCGCGCCGCCTATCGCGGCGCGATGGTTCATGTTCCCCTTCGGCTCACTCTGGACGGCGAGGCGCTGGTTTCAAACTGGCACTGGCTCGCCCATCGCAGCGGCGCGGCCGAGTGCGGCGCCGCGGTCAAGGCCGACGGCTACGGCCTCGGCGCGCGCGAGGCGGTGAAAAGGCTGCAGGCGGCGGGCTGCCGCCATTTCTTCGTCGCCACCTGGGTCGAGGCCAAGGCGCTGATGCCCTGGCCGAGCGATCTCGAATTGTCGGTGCTTCACGGAGTCCAGGCGCGCGACATGTTCGCGGCGCGCAAGACCGCGGCGCGGCCGGTGCTGAACAGCCCGGAGCAGGTCGCCCGCTGGCGCGATACCGGCCGGCCCTGCGACGTGATGGTCGACACCGGCATCAACCGGCTCGGGCTGGCCCCGGCCGATGTCGCCGGCGGGCTGCTCGACGGGCTCAGGATAGAAACCCTGATGAGCCATCTCGCCTGCGCCGACGAGGACGATGGGCACAACGAGAAGCAGCTGCGCGCCTTCCGGGACGTCGCCGTCAGGGCGAAGGCGAAGCGGCTCAGCCTCGCCAACAGCGCCGGCATCTGCCTCGGCCGCGACTATGCGTTCGGGCTGACCCGCCCCGGCCTCGCGCTCTACGGCGGCGTCCCCCGGCGCGAGGCGGAGGGGCATATCCGCCAGGTCGCAAGGGTGGAGGCCGAGATCGTCCAGCGCCGCCGCGTCGAACCGGGGCAGAGCGTCGGCTACGGCGCGACCTTCACCGCCGAGCGGCCGCACGAGCTGGCGATCCTCAACATCGGCTATGCCGACGGCTATCTGCGCGGCTTCTCGGGCACCGGGCGGGCGCGGATCGGCGAGACATTCGCACCGGTAGTGGGACGGGTGTCGATGGATTTGACGGCGGTCTGCGTCGACGCGGCGGCCGGGCTCAAGGAAGGCGATTGGATCGAGCTCGACTATGATTTGCCGCGCGCCGCCGCGCAATCGGGGCTCAGCCAGTACGAATTGATCACCACTTTGGGATCGCGCTTCAAGCGCGTCTGGCGCTGAACCGCAGGCGCGCCTGCTCGTTGAAGGCCCCATGGCGCGGATCGCCCATCTCTCCGACCTCCATTTCGGCGCGCACGACCCGGCGGTGGTGGCGGGCGCGGAGGACTGGCTGACCGCGGAGCGGCCCGATCTGGTCGCGATCAGCGGCGATTTCACCCAGCGGGCGCGGAGCGAGCAGTTCGAGGAGGCGGGCGCTTTCCTCGGCCGGCTGGAATTGGCGGGGCTGGCGACGCTGAGCGTGCCCGGCAATCACGACGTGCCGCTCTACGACATCCTCCAGCGCTTCACTCGGCCGCTGCGCCGCTATCGCCGCCATGTCGACGACGATCTCTGCCCCTGGTTCGAAAGCGAGGCGCTCGCCGTGCTCGGCATCAACACCGCGCGCTCGCTGACCTTCAAGGACGGCCGGATCAGCCATGAGCAGATGGCGATCATCCGCGAGCGCTTCCGCGGCGTGACCTCGGCGAAGACTCGCATCCTCGTCACCCACCATCCCCTGTTCGAGATGCCGATCGGCGAGGAAGGTGAGGCGAGCGAGGCGGTCGGCCGGCACGGCGACGCGCTGCGCGCCGTGGCCGACGCCGGCGTTCACCTGCTGCTCGCCGGCCATTTCCACCGCAGCTTCACCGCCTCGGCGCGCGAGATGGTGAAAAATGCCGGGCCGGCTCTGGTCGTCCAGGCCGGGACCGCGACCTCGGTTCGGCTGCGCGACGGCGAGATGCAGAGCTTCAACCTCATTCACGCGCACCGCAACGACGCGGTCGATGTGCAGGTGATGGCGTGGGACGGCGCGGCCTTCCAGGGCGGCAATCGCGCCGGCTACGTCTTCGACGGCGAGACCTGGCATGCGGCGGCCGAGACTGTCGTCTAGCCCATCACCTCATACTCGCCGAGGCGGTGCTCGCAGCTGGTCCAGCCCTCGGTGCTTCGGTCGAGCGCCTCGTAATCGGCGCGGTGGGCGGCGAGGAAGGCGTCGAAATCGGCGCTCGAGCGCCAGACGTTGAGCGTTAGATAGGAGCCGTCCTCTGCCTTGAACAATTCGGTACCGCGATAGCCCTCGCCGCGGGCGAAGAGCTGCGCCCAGGCCCCGGTCGGCGCATAGGTCGCCTCGAACGCGGCCCGCGCCTCCTCCAATACCTCGTAACGCCAGATCAATGCGATCATTCCATGCCCCTGTCAGGACTTGGAAATTAGGCGAGCGCGCGGCGGCGCGCAAAGGGCCGCCGCGGCCTGTTTCGGAATGGGACGAGGGCCTAGTCGCGGGTCTTTTCGTCGGCCGGGGGTTGCGTCGGCCGTTGGCGCCGCTCGGTGAGCCGGCTGATCGCCCGGTCGCGCACCATCGCGCGATATCTGGCCAATTCCGCCTCGCCCTGCCGCCCCAGGTCGACGCGCAGCGTATTGCGCATCCGGCCCTCATGCTCGCGGCACGCGCGCATCCGAATGTCGACGATCTGCTCGGTCGTGCGGTCGCTGCCCAGCATGTCGTCGGCGCCGTGGACGACGCACTGGAGCCAGTAGAGCACGCCGGCCATCGCCGTGACCGACGGCCGCGGCGGTTCCTGGGCGGCGAGCGCAAGGGCCAGCGTGGCGGCGAGCACCGCCTCAGTCGCGCTCGACGCAGAGTGCGATGCCCATGCCGCCGCCGATGCACAAGGTGGCGAGGCCCTTCTTGGCGTCGCGCTTCTGCATTTCGTAGATCAGGGTGGTGAGGACTCGGGCGCCCGAGGCGCCGATCGGGTGGCCGATGGCGATGGCGCCGCCGTTGACGTTGACCTTGTCGGCGTCCCAGCCCAATTCCTTGCCGACCGCCAGCGCCTGGGCGGCGAAGGCTTCGTTGGCTTCGATCAGATCGAGGTCGGCGACGGTCCAGCCGGCCTTCTCCAGCGCGCGCTTCGAGGCCGGGACCGGGCCGATGCCCATGATCGAGGGGTCGACTCCGGCCGAGGCCCAGCTCGCCACGCGGGCGAGTATCGGGGCGCCGCGGCGCTCGGCTTCCTCGCGGCTCATCAGGACGAGCGCGGCGGCGCCGTCGTTGAGGCCGGAGGCGTTGGCGGCGGTGACGGTGCCGTCCTTCTTGAAGGCGGGGCGAAGGCCCGAGAGGCCGGCCTGGTCGACGCCGTCGCGGATATATTCGTCGGTGTCGACGATCGTCTCGCCCTTGCGGGTCTTCACCGTGACCGCTGCGATCTCATCCTTGAACCGTCCCTCGGCGCGCGCCGCGGAAGCCTTGTTCTGCGAGCGCGTCGCGAAGGCGTCCTGGTCGTCGCGGGTGATCTGATATTGCTCGGCCAGATTCTCGGCGGTGATGCCCATGTGATAATTGTTGAAGACGTTGGTGAGGCCGTCCTTGATCATCGTGTCGACGAGCTCGACCGAGCCCATCTTGGTGCCGGCGCGCAGCTGCTGGGCGTGGGTCGAGAGGCTCATGCTCTCCTGGCCGCCGGCGACGACGATATCGGCGTCGCCGGTCTGGATCGCCTGGCTGGCGAGCGCGACCGCGCGCAGGCCCGAGCCGCAAACCTGGTTGACGCCCCAGGCCGGGACCTCTTTGGGAATGCCGGCGGCCATCGCGGCCTGGCGGGCCGGGTTCTGGCCCTGGGCGGCGGTCAGCACCTGGCCGAGGATCACCTCGGAGACGTCCTCGGGCGACACGCCGGATTGCGCCAGCGCGGCCTCGATAGCGGCGCGGCCGAGCTCGTGGGCGGGGGTGGCGGCGAAGGCGCCGAGGAAGGCGCCGACGGGGGTGCGCTTGGCGGCGGTGATGACGACGTCGGTCATGGGGCTCGGTCTCCGATTCTGCGGGGGTTGGCCGCGCCTCTAGCAGCTTGCTGCAGTGCGGGAAAGCCAGGCTCCCAGGGGTTCCCAGAGCATATGGGGAGCCCGGCTGCCGACCACCATGCCGACATGGCCGAGCGCGAGATCGAGCCGTTCGCCGGCGCGGGCCGCGGTCGCGTCCGGGACGATCCGGTCGGTGGTCGAGACGATGTTGAGCAGGGGACAGGCAAGCGCCGCCGGATCGACGACCTCGCCGCCGACCGTCCATTGGCCGTTGCCGCTCGCATCGGCGGCGAACAGGCTCTCGAACATCTCGCGCGCCGCGGCTTCGGAGACGGGCGGGCCGTCATTGGCCCAATCCTCGAGCATCACGAAGATACGGGCATCGTCCCCCTCGAGGCCGGCGAAGGCCTCGAACTTGGCGACGGTGCGGGCCGGGTCGAGGCTCCAGAAGGCGCATTGCAGCACCTCCATGGGAAGGACGCCCAGCGCCTCTACGGCCGGCTGGGCGCCGTCCCAGAGCCGGCCGAGGGCCGCTCGCGCCTGATCCGGGAAGCCGCTGAAATGCCAGGGCGCGGCGATGGTGGCGACGCTGCGCGCCGGGCCGAGCTGGGCGGCGGCGAGCGCCATCGTGCCGCCGAGGCAATAGCCGGCCAGGTCGACCGGCCCGTCCAGCCCGCGCATCAGCGGCAGCAGGATTTGCTCGACATGGCCGGCGACCGACAGGTCGCGGCGGTCCGCGCCGGGCCAGCCCCAGTCCAGCAGCAGCACGCGCCGGCCGCGCCGGCTCAGCCAGCGCAGCAGCGAGCGGTCGCCCATGTCGAGCACGTTGGGCGGGTTGATCAACGAGGGGACGAAGAGGACCGGCCGTCCTTCGCCGCCATAATCGCGCAGCGCCGCGCCACGGGCCTCGGCGAGCGCGGGCATGGGCGCCGGCGGCGGCGGCCGCTCGGCTTCCTGATATTTGCGCAGGCCCGCCAGCGCGGCCTGCATCCGCGCCGGATTTGCTGCGGTTTCGCTGCGCAGCATTTCGAGGAACAGAGGGAGCGGGCGCGGCCGTTGTTGCGGTGCGGCAAGCTTCGGTGCTAGAGCCGTTTTTTCAGCGTGCGGGGAGCTATCCATGGCGGCGGCGGGTTCCGAAGACGATGTGGTCATCATCAAGAAATATGCGAACCGGCGGCTCTACGATACCGAAAGCTCGTCCTACATCACATTGGAGCGGCTCGCCGAGATGGTCCGGCAGAAGCGCCAGTTCAAGGTCGTCGACGCCAAGACCGGCGAGGATTTGACCCGCGGCGTGCTCGCCCAGATCATCATGGACGAGGAAGCGCGCGGCACGACCATGCTGCCGGTCAATTTCCTCAGGCAGCTCATCTCCATGTACGGCGATCAGATGCAATCGGTGGTGCCGCAATATCTTGAAGCGTCGCTCGAGGCGCTGCAGCGCAACCAGAGCCAGTTCCGCGACGCCATGGCGGGCGCGCTCGCCGCCAACCCGTTCGCCGAGATCGCGCGGCGCAACATGGAGATGTTCACCGCCGCCGCGGCCGGGAGCAAGCCCGGCGCGGACAAGGCCGACAACAAAGCCGAGCTCGCGGCGCTCAAGGCCCAGCTCGCCGAGCTCCAGCAGAAGCTCGACAAGCTCAGCGACACCTAAATAGGGACAGTCCCTATTTCCCTATTCAGCGCGGCTTCACGAAGCGAAGCGTCATCCGGTCGCTCTCGCCGATGGCGAGGTAGCGGGCGCGATCCTGGTCGCCGAGGCGGAGCGCCGGCGGCAGCGTCCAGACGCCGTTCGGCCAGTCGGCGGTGTCGAGCGGGTTGGCGTTGATCTCGGCGGCGCCGACGAAGCGGAAGCCGGCGGCTTCGGCGAGGCGGCGAACGGTCGAGACCTTGACATAGCCGCTGGTCCGCTCCCGCTCCGCGTCGGCGGTCTCGGGGAGGCGATGGTCGACGACGCCCAGCGTTCCGCCCGGGCGCAGCATGCGGAAGATCTGGCGGAACGCCTCCTCACTATAATCCTGGCTGTCGCGCTGATAGCCCATCCGCCAGTTGTGGACGTTCCTGAAGGTGAGGACGACGTCGGCGCTGCCGTCCGGAACGCGCGGGTCGGCGGGGTCGAAGCTCGGGAAGACGGCGGGGCGGATCGGACCGTAGAGCGCCGCATCGCGCGACCGGATTCGCTGAATCCCGTCCTGCATGCCGGGCAGCGCCGCCGCATAATAAGTGCCGCCGCCGCGCAGCACGTAGGGCGCCAATATCTCGGTATACCAGCCGCCGCCGGGCCACAGCTCGACCACCGTGTCGGAGGGGCGAACGCCGAAGAAGGAGAGCGTCTCATAAGGATGGCGGTAGCGGTCGCGGGCAGTGTTGGCCGGCGTCCGCGAGGGCGCGTCGATCGCCGCCTTGAGCGCGTCGTGATGGGCGGCAGCGAGGCCTTGGTCGCGGTCCATCGAGCAGGCGGCGGCGCCGGCGAGCAGCAGCGCGACGGCGCAGGCCGCGAGGGGCTGGCGGATCATCTTCCTCTCCCTAAATAGGCTGAAGGGCCATGGCGGAGCGGCGATGACGACGCAAGCGGTGATGTGGACGGCGGCCGCCGCGGCGCTGGCCCTGGTCGTGCTCGCGGGCATCGCGGAGTGGCGCCGCAACCGCCGCGGCGATCTCGATAGCGCCGGCTGGGTGCCGTGGCACGCCGTTCAGGCGGCCGGCCTCTTTGCCGCGGTCATCCTCGCCGTGCTGGCGCTGAGGGTATAGCGCGGCGCCCCGGAAGGCGCCGCGCCGCCCCTGCCAGCAAGACGGTGAGGCAGCCTCCGCTTCGGCCTCTGCTTCAATCCTTGCAGACGAAGAAGGTGAAGCAACCGCGCGCGGCGAGGTGCATGCAGACGTCGAAGCAGACGCCGTCGAGCCTGATCTGATACTGCGTGTTGCCGACCGCCCCGCGCAGCCTCAATATGAACTGGCGCGACACGCAGCTGCACGGCGCTATGTCGCCGAAACAATAGGGGCCGATCGGCACCAGCTGGATCGAGGGCGTGCCGTCCGGGAGAGTGGGCACCGCGCTGCCGTTCAGATCCACCACGGTGAGCTGCTGCACGACCATGTTGGACAAGGTGACGTTCGAATAGGGATTGCAGATGGTGAGGCACATGATTTCGGTGTCGTCGCCCTCGATGCAGTCGCACCGGCTGTCGCCCCAGCGGATCGACATCCACGGCCTGAACGGCGGGAACTTCACCGGCCCGCACTTGAACGGCGGCTGCTCGCCGAAGCAGGGCGCCATCTCGTTCACCTTGCGCTTGCACTCCGCTCCCAGCTGCTCGTTGACCGCGCCGGCGATCTTCGTACAGATGTCCTGAGCAGCGGCCGCCTCTTCGACTGCAGCCAATGCGTTTTCTTTGGATTCAGCCATTGTCTCGCCCCTTTTGTTAACGTGGGCGCCGACGAGCAAGTCAAGCGTCAACGCCCGCACAAAGGCGGTCGTCTAGCTTACTTACACGACTCGGCAGTAGTATTGCGGTAAGGATGCGCTCAATAGTTGAGAAGTCAAGCTCTGAAATATAGGCCGATTTTGTCTCGCATTGCTTCAGGAATGATCTGTCGTGCTATCCTACACGGACAGCAATGATTCCGGTGCCGACTGAAGGAACATCTCGAGATAAGGCCGGTCGAAGCCGGGGTATCTTGGCCTTTTCGAGCGTCTGGGATCTGAGGCTCATCGAGCGATACGCGCCGATCCTCTTTCCGTCGGGTCTCGGCGCCCGCCCCTATTGTGGCGCGGAGCCCTGGCGGCCGTCATTCTGGCCCGCGGTGACCCGGGCCGAGAGGGGCGTGCGGCCCTTCGCTTCATCCTCCTGCTGCCATTGGTCGGCGGTGCGGCAGCGGCGCGGGGTGCGGATACGGCTGCTCAGCTGCTTGGTCGCTCCCCGGCAGATCAGCCGCTGTTCCTCGGAAGGCGCGGGCGGGTCTACGGCCCAGGCGCCGCCGGCCGAGAGACCGGCGGTCAGGACGATCAGGATGAGGGATTTGCCGGCCATATCTGCCTCCGCGACAACGCTCGCGAAGGTGAGACTCCCAGGCAGGGAAGTCAATGTCAGAGGCATGCCTCGAGATAGGGCTGGTCGAAGCCGAACATCTTGGCCTTCTCCAGCGTGTAGGGCCTGAGGCCCATCGAGCGATACTCGCCGATGATCTTGCCGTCGGGGGTCTCGTCCAGATATTCGAACTTGAACAGCTCCTGGGTGACGATGACGTCGCCCTCCATGCCGATCACCTCGGTGATGTTGGTGCAGCGGCGCGAGCCGTCGCGCAGGCGCTTGACCTGGACGATCAGGTCGACCGAATCGGCGATCTGGCGCGAGATCGCTTCCTTCGGCACTTTGATGTCCGACATCATCACCATGTTCTCCATGCGCGCCAGGCACTCGCGCGGCGAGTTGGAGTGGAGCGTCGCCATCGAGCCGTCATGACCCGTGTTCATCGCGGCGAGCAGGTCGAAGCATTCGCTGCCGCGGATCTCGCCGAGGATGATCCGATCGGGCCGCATGCGCAGCGCGTTGATGACGAGGTCGCGGATCGAGATCGCGCCCTGGCCCTCGAGATTGGGCGGGCGGGTTTCGAGCGGCAGCCAGTGCGGCTGTTGCAGCCGCAGCTCGGCCGCGTCCTCGATGGTGAGCACACGCTCGCCCGGGTCGATCAGCTTCGACAAGGCGTTGAGCATCGTCGTCTTGCCCGAGCCGGTGCCGCCCGAGATGATGATGTTCATCCGGCTGGCGCCGGCGATCTTGAGAACGGTCGCCATCTTCTCGCTGAGCGAGCCGAAGCCGCGCATCATGTCGACGGTGATCGGCTTTTCGGAGAATTTGCGGATCGAGATGGCGGTGCCGCGCAGCGAGAGCGGCGGGATGATGACGTTGACGCGGCTGCCGTCCTGGAGGCGGGCGTCGGCGAGCGGCGTGGTCTGGTCGACGCGGCGGCCGACCTTGTTGACGATGCGCTGGGCGATCTGGAGCAGATGCTCCTCGTCGCGGAACTGGATCTGGGCGAGCTGCAGCTTGCCCTTCTTTTCGATGTAGGTCTGCTGCGGGCCGTTGACCATGATGTCGGAGACGTCGGGGTCGTTGAGCAGCTCTTCGAGCGGGCCGAGGCCGAGCAGTTCGTCGACCAGCACCTTTTCGAGCGCGAACTGCTCGCGGCGGTTGAGGTTGATCTTCAGCTCGGCGAGCACCTCGCCGATGATCGGCCGGAATTCCTCCGCGAGCTCGTCCTTGGAGAGCGTGGCCGCGGCCTCGGGGTCGACGCGCTCGAGCAGGCGCGGCAGGACCTGTTCCTTGATGCGATGGATCGAGGCTTCGAAGCCTTCGTTCTTCGACTGGCCCTGCTCGCCGGACTGCGCCTGGCGGTCGGCCAGGCGGGCCATGGCGTCGCCGCGATCGACGACGGAAGCCGGCGCGCCGTCCTCCTCTTCCTCGATCGAGGCCGGGTCGAGCGGCGGGAACTGGCTGCCGCCCTGGGCCGGGCGGGCCGTGGCCGGGCCCTTCATCGGCTGCGCGGTGCCGAAGTTCGGCCGGCCGCCGCTGCCGCCGCCGTTCATCCCGCTGCGTCGTCCAAATGCGCTCATGAGACTCGCGAACCTCGCCCTGTCATTCTTAGGGGAATTCCCCGTCGCGAGGGTGAATAAGCCGGAAACTTTGACAATTGCCTAACCGGAAGGGAGGGACCCTGATGCTCCAGAGCAGCGCCCGGACCGCCCTTATGCTCGCCATTTGCGGCTTTTCCGTGCTTGCCGTGGGCGATGCGGTGGTGAAGTCGATGGCGGGGGCCTGGCCGGGGACGGGGGTGGCGGCGCTGCGCTACAGCTTCGGCGCGCTGGGCCTGGCGTTGGCGGTCGCGATCGTCCATGGGCGCGCCGGCTTCGCGATGCGCAAGCCGAAGCTGCAATTGGGGCGCGGCACGGCGGTCGCGCTGGCGACGATCTGCTTCTTCATGGGCGTGATGGCGATGCCGCTCGCCGACGCCACCGCGATCCAGTTCACCAGCCCTATGCTGACCGGAATCCTGTCGGCGGCGGTGCTTGGTGAAAAGGCGCCGCGGGCCGTGTGGGCCGCCACCTTCTTGGCCTTCGCCGGCGTGCTGATCGTGCTGCGACCCGAGGTAACGGCGCTCGGCTGGGCCGCCTTCTGGCCGCTCGGCGCGGCGCTGGGCATGGCGGGGCTGATGATCTTCAACCGCAAGGCGGCAGGGGCGGCGCCCGCTTTGGCGATGCAATATCTTCTCGCGATCATCGCAGCGCCGCTCATCGTCGCGGCGGCGGCCTTGCTGCATCTGACCGGCGCGCCGCAGTTCCACATTGCCGTGCCGAGCCTCGAGGTCGTGCTCAAGTGCGCGGCGGTCGCGGTCTTGGCGACCAGCGGCCATCTGCTCATCTACATGGCGACGGTACGGGCGTCGGCGGCTTTGGTGGCGCCGATGACCTATTTCCAGCTGATCGTGGCTTTGGCGCTCGGCTGGACCTGGTTCGGCAATGCGCCCGACGCCGCCATGCTCGGCGGCGCCGCCCTGATCATCGCCGGGGGCTTGTGGCTGTGGCGTTCGCAGAAAACGCCGGTGGTGGCGGAGACGCCGGATTAGGCTTCGGCGCTGATCTCCGCGAGGACGGTGAGGCCCTGTTCGTTCACTTCGGCGAAGCCGCCCGCGATCGCGACCCGCTCGGGCTCGGCGCCGGCTTGCCTATAGATGGCGAGCTCGCCGGGGCGGATCGTCGACATATAGGGCGCGTGGCCGGCCATGACGCCGAAATCGCCTTCGGTTCCGGGCACGACGACCATGTGGACGTCGTCCGAGCGGAGCAATTTCTCCGGCGTGACCAGCTCGAAATGGAGATCGGCCATCAGGCGTCCTCGGCCAGCTTCTCGGCCTTGGCGACCGCTTCCTCGATTCCGCCGACCATGTAGAAGGCCGCCTCGGGAAGGTGGTCGTACTCGCCGTCGACGACCGCCTTGAACGAGCGCACCGTGTCCTCGATCTGGACGAACTTGCCCGAAATGCCGGTGAACACCTCGGCGACGTGGAACGGCTGGGAGAGGAAGCGCTGAAGCTTGCGGGCGCGGGTGACGGTGAGCTTATCCTCTTCCGAAAGCTCGTCCATGCCGAGGATGGCGATGATGTCCTGCAGCGACTTGTACTTCTGCAGCGTCTCCTGGACTCGCCGCGCCGTGTCGTAATGCTCCTGGCCGACGGTGCGGGCGGTCAGCACGCGCGAGGTCGAGTCGAGCGGGTCGACCGCCGGGTAGATGCCGAGCTCCGAGATCGCGCGCGACAGCACGGTCGTCGCATCCAGGTGGGCGAAGGACGTTGCCGGCGCCGGGTCGGTGAGGTCGTCGGCGGGGACGTAGATCGCCTGAACGGACGTGATCGAGCCCTTGTTGGTGGACGTAATCCGCTCCTGCAGCGCGCCCATGTCGGTGGCCAAAGTCGGCTGGTAGCCCACCGCCGAGGGGATTCGGCCGAGCAGCGCCGACACTTCCGAGCCTGCCTGGGTGAAGCGGAAGATGTTGTCGACGAAGAAGAGCACGTCCTGGCCCTCCTGGTCGCGGAAATATTCGGCGATGGTGAGCCCCGAGAGCGCGACGCGGGCGCGGGCGCCCGGCGGCTCGTTCATCTGGCCGAACACCAAGGCGACCTTGGAGCCTTCCGGCGTCGGGTTGCCGTCGGCGTCCTTGGCGATGACGCCGGCGTCGAGGAATTCGTGATAGAGGTCGTTGCCCTCGCGCGTGCGCTCGCCGACGCCGGCGAACACGCTGGTGCCGCCATGGCCCTTGGCGATGTTGTTGATCAGCTCTTGGATCAGCACGGTCTTGCCGACGCCGGCGCCGCCGAACAGGCCGATCTTGCCGCCCTTGGCGTAGGGGGCGAGCAGGTCGATGACCTTGATGCCTGTGACCAGGACCGAGGTCTCGGTCGACTGGTCGACGAACAAGGGCGCCTCGGCGTGGATCGGGGCGGTGTCGCTATGGCCGATCGGACCGCGCTCGTCGATCGGCTCGCCGATCACGTTCATGATCCGCCCCAATGTCATCGGGCCGACCGGCATTCGGATCTGCGAGCCGGTGTCGGTCACTTCCTGGCCGCGGGTCAGCCCTTCGGTCGCGTCCATCGCGATCGTGCGCACGGTCGATTCGCCGAGATGCTGGGCGACCTCGAGGACGAGGCGGTTGCCGCCGTTGGTCGTCTCGAGCGCGGATAGGATCGCCGGCAGCTCGCCCTCGAAGCTCACGTCGACGACGGCGCCGATCACCTGGCTGATGCGGCCGACATTGTTGGTGGTGGACCGGTTGGCGGTCTGGGGCTCGAGCATCTGTCTATTCCTCGTCTCTATATCGTCATACCGGCGAAGGCCGGTATCCAGTCTCTTCTTTTCAGCCCGTCTGGGCCCCGGCCTTCGCCGGGGTGACGGACTGTGGTTAAAGCGCCTCGGCTCCTGAAATAATCTCGATCAGTTCCTTGGTGATCGCGGCCTGACGGGTGCGGTTGTACTGAATGGTCAGGCGGTTGATCATGTCGCCGGCGTTGCGCGTCGCATTGTCCATCGCGGTCATCCGGCTGCCCTGCTCCGACGCGGCATTCTCGAGCAGGGCGCGGAAGATCTGGACGGCGATGTTGCGTGGCAGCAAAGCGGCCAGGATCTCTTCCTGGTCGGGCTCATATTCGACGGCGGCCAGCGATGCGGGCGCGTCGGACGACTCGACCGGCGGCACCGGGATGATCTGCTGGCCGACCGGCTCCTGGACCAGCGCCGAGCGGAAGCGCGAGTAGAAGAGGTGGACGACGTCGATGCCGTCGGTCTCGTAGCGGTCGATCACGTCGGCGGCGATTTCCTGCGCGTCGGCGAAGCCGACCTGCTTGATCGCGCTGGTATCGTGCTGGTGGATGATCTGCTTGGGATAGACCCGGCCGATCACGGCGCGGCCCTTGCGGCCGACCAGGTAGAAATAGACCTGCTTGCCCTCGGCCGTCAGCGTCTCGGCCTTGCGGCGGGCGGCGCGGACGATGTTCGAGTTGAAGCCCCCGGCGAGGCCGCGGTCCGAGGTGCAGACGATCAGCAAATGGCATTGGTCGGACCCGGTACCGGCGAGCAGCCTGGGGCTCTCCGGGCCGATCGTGACTTTGGAGACGACGCTGGCGACGACGCTCGCCATCCGCTCGGCATAGGGGCGCGCGGCCTCGGCGGCCAGCTGCGCCCGGCGCAGCTTGGCGGCGGCGACCATCTTCATCGCCTTGGTGATCTTCTGGGTCGACTTGACCGAGGAGATCCGCATCTTGAGCGCCTTGAGGCTGGCCATCTACTTCCCTTGCGCGGCGGGCAGAAAATAGGGACAGTCCCTATTTTTCTCACGCCCTTCAATTCGCGGCCCGAGGCCGGAAAAAATAGGGACTGTCCCTATTTTCTTCGACATCAGGCGAACGTCTTCACGAAATCGCCGACGATCGTCTTGAGCTTGCCGACGGTGTCGTCGTCGAGCGTCTTGGTATCGCGGATCGTCGCCAGCACGTCGCCATGGTCGCCGCGCATATGGCTGAGCAACGCGCTCTCGAAGCGGGTGACCGCGTCGGTCGGCACCGTATCGAGGAAGCCGTTGACGCCGGCGAAGATCGAGACGACCTGCTCCTCGACCGGCATCGGCGCATATTGCGGCTGCTTCAAGAGCTCGGTGAGGCGCGCGCCGCGGTTGAGCAGGCGCTGGGTCGAGGCGTCGAGGTCGGAGCCGAACTGGGCGAAGGCGGCCATTTCGCGATATTGCGCCAGCTCCAGCTTGATCGAGCCGGCGACCTTCTTCATCGCCTTGGTCTGCGCGGCCGAGCCGACGCGGCTGACCGACAGGCCGACGTTGATCGCCGGGCGGATGCCCTGGAAGAAGAGTTCGGTCTCGAGGAAGATCTGGCCGTCGGTGATCGAGATCACGTTGGTCGGGATGTAAGCGGAGACGTCGCCGGCCTGGGTCTCGATGATCGGCAGCGCCGTCAGCGAGCCGTTGCCGTTGTCGTCGTTCATCTTGGCGGCGCGCTCCAAAAGGCGGCTGTGCAAATAGAAGACGTCGCCCGGATAGGCTTCGCGGCCCGGCGGGCGGCGCAGCAGCAGCGACATCTGGCGGTAGGCGACGGCCTGCTTGGAAAGGTCGTCGTAGACGATCACCGCGTGCATGCCGTTGTCCCGGAAATATTCGCCCATCGTGCAGCCGGTGTAAGGGGCCAGGAACTGCAGCGGCGCCGGCTCGGAGGCGGTGGCGGCGACGACGATCGTATAGTCCATCGCGCCATTCTCTTCGAGCGCGCGGACGATCTGGGCGACCGTGGAGCGCTTCTGGCCGATGGCGACGTAGATGCAATAGAGCTTCTGCGATTCGTCGTCGCCCTGGTTGGCGTCGCGCTGGTTGATGAAGGTATCGAGCGCCACCGCGGTCTTGCCGGTCTGGCGGTCGCCGATGATCAGCTCGCGCTGGCCGCGGCCGATCGGCACGAGCGCGTCGAGCGCCTTGAGGCCGGTCTGGACCGGCTCGTGAACTGACTTGCGCGGGATGATGCCGGGCGCCTTCACCTCGACTCGCCGGCGCTCGGCCGCTTCGATCGGGCCCTTGCCGTCGATCGGGTTGCCGAGGCCGTCGACGACTCGGCCGAGCAGGCCCCTGCCGACGGGCACGTCGACGATGGTCTCGGTACGGCGGACGGTGTCGCCCTCGCTGATCGTCGAATCGGAGCCGAAGATGACGACGCCGACATTGTCGGCCTCCAGGTTCAGCGCCATCCCCTTGATGCCGCCGTCGAACTCGACCATCTCGCCGGCCTGGACGTTGTCGAGGCCGTGGATCCGCGCGATGCCGTCGCCGACGGAGAGCACGGTGCCGACTTCGCTGACCTGCGCGTCGGTGCCGAAGCCGGCGATCTGTTCCTTGATGACCTTGGAGATTTCAGCGGCGCGGATGTCCATGTTCAGCCTTTCATCGAAGCCCTTGCGGGCTTTCAGCCCTTCATTGCCTGGGCGAGCGTGTTGAGTTTGGTGCGGATGGAGCCGTCGATCATCTGGCTGCCGATCTTGACGACGAGGCCGCCCAGGATGGCGGGATCGACGTTCATGTCGACGGCGATGTCGGATCCGTAGCGGGTGCGGAGATTCTGCCTGATCGCGTCCACCTGGCCGTCGTCGAGCGGATGGGCGGAGGTGATTTCGGCATTGATCTCGCCGCGGTGGCGCGCGGTCAATGTGTTGAACGCGCGGATCACGTTGCCGAGCTGGGCGAGGCGGCGGTTCTTCGCCAGCACGCCGAGGAATTTGGTGGTGATCGGGTCGAGATTCATCGCCTCGGCGGTCGAGGCCATCGTCCGCATGGCGAGCTCGCGGCCGATGAGCGGGCTGGTGGTCAGCGCCCGGAAATCCTCCGAATCGGCGAGCGCCCGCCCGACCGAAGCGAGGCTGGCGCCGACCGCCTCGAGCTGCTTCTCCTCGCGGGCGAGCTCGAACAGCGCAAGCGCATAGCGCCCCGCCAAGCTAGCCTGAATACCGCCGGAAATATCCACGCGCGTCGTAACTCCTGATCGGATATTTGGAGCCATGTGGGGGGTGCGCGCGAGCGCGCCCAATTGGCTTCGCGGGCGCCCTAGCAGGGGCTTTGCTGCGATGCAAGGTGGCGGGCAGGGAGATAGGGATGGGCATAAGCGACTGGTTCCGCAAGGGCGAACGAGCGCCCGGGCGATGGCGCTTCCACGACGATCGCGGCCGAATGTTCGACCTCGAAAGGACCCGTCAACTCGCCGCGCTGTTCGGCTTGCCGGCCGGGGAGCGCGACGCGCGGTGGACCGAAGCCTTCTTCGACGCCGCCTGGTGCGCCTCGGTGGCGCTGGCCGAACCGCAGGTCTTCACCGGCCCGGACGGCTTCCCCTATCTGCGGCTCGACGTGCCCGGCGAGGGCGCGTTCGATTCCCAGTGCCTGGCCAACCTCGCCGGCTCATGCCTCGATCACGGCGTCGGCGCGGCCTTCTTCGCCAGCCCTGGCGCTCCGCCCGAGGCGGCGCAATTCGTGCTCTCGCTCGGGCTGATCGACAGCCTGGTCCGTTACGATTCGCCCGCCGGCGACCCGGTCGACGCGGCCGAGGCGGCGCTGCCGCCGGAAGCGGGCGTCTTCACGCCGGAACCGCGCGGCGGCGGCGATGCGATGAGGGTCGAGAAGACGCACGAGGTGCTCGTCGGAACCCCGTCCGCCGACTATCTGCCGCCGCACCTGGCCCGGTCGCTCCACGGGCATCTGACCGGAGGCTGGGGAATGACGGACCCGACCGTCCAGCTCGTCGCCGACCTCAGCATGCGGCCGCACCGCAGCCTGGTGATCGGCCGCAAGCGCAGCGAGTTCCCTGCCGACGCTCCGGTCGACGAGATGGTCCAGGCGCTGATCTGGCACCTCGATCCCGGCCGGATGCTGATGCTGATGCCGGAGGATTGGTCGCAGGCGCAGATGACGCCGCTCCGGAATCTGTTCGAGAGCCGCTGAAGACCTTCCTCTCCACTGTCCCTGGGAATCCGAGTTTTGAACGCAAGTGTCGGGACGCGCGGGGCTGTCGAAGGCGGCAAAAGGCCATCGAAAGGAGCGTTGACCGATGGCATACAGGATGGAAGGACTGGCGCCCGAAGCGTTCCAGAGCCTGTTCGGAATGATGGACGGCGAGCTTGCCGCCCACAAGGCGGTGCGGGTGGTCGCGGACGGGCCGGGCTATCCCTGCCGGGTGAGCCTAGCTGAGGCGGAGCCGGGCGAGGAGCTGATCCTCGTCAATCACGTTTCGAACGACGTCGACGGACCGTTCCGCACTGCGCACGCCATCTATGTGCGCAAGGACGCCGTCGCCTCCGAGTTCGTCGACGCCGCGCCGCCCTGTCTCAACACGCGGACGATCAGCCTGCGCGGTTTCGACGACGATGGGATGCTGAGGAGCGGCCTGCTCGCGCTTCCCGGGGAAGCAGATGCCCGCATCCGGGCGCTCTTCGAAGCCCCCGAAATCGCCACCATCCACGCGCACACGGCCACCTACGGTTGCTTCCTGGCGCGAATCGAGAGGAATTGACCATGGCCAGCCTTGCAACCGAACTTCGCCGCGATACATCGATCGCCGTGAACGACGCGCTACCGATTTCCGATGACGAGGCCTGGGCCGCATTCGAGCGGCGCGACCGGAGCTGGGACGGCCGCATCTTCGGCGGGGTCAGGACGACCGGCATCTATTGCCGGCCGAGCTGCCCGGCGCGGCGGCCTCGCCGGGAGAATGTCGAATTCTTCGCCACCCCCGCCGAGGCGCGCGCCGCCGGCTATCGCGCCTGCCTGCGCTGCCTGCCCGACGACGTCAGCCGCGAGGATGCGGCGCTCGGCAAGGCGTTCCGGCTGCTGGCCAGGGCCGAGGAAGCGCCGTCGCTCGACGATCTCGCCGCCGCCGCGGGCTATTCGCCGCACCATTTCCACCGGCTGTTCACCCGCGCGACCGGGGTCACGCCCGCCGCTTATTATCGCAGCCTCAGGGCGCGCCGGGCCGAGACCGCGCTCGCCGAGAACGAGCGGATCACCGACGCGATCTACGATGCCGGCTATTCGGGACCGGCGCGCTTCTATGCCGACGCCAAGGGCCGGCTCGGCATGACGCCCTCGGCCTGGCGCGACGGCGGCCGCGGCGAGACGATCCGCTGGGCGACCGCCGAGACCGACCTCGGCACCATGTTCGTCGCCGCGACCAAAAAGGGGATCTGCCGGCTGTCGTTCGACGAGGACGATGCCGAATTGCGCCGGCGCTTCCCGAAGGCGGAAATCGCCCATGGCGGCAAGGAGATGGCCGATCTGGTACGGCGGACGGTAGCGGCGGTGAACGCGCCCGAAAAGCCGCACGACCTTCCGCTCGACGTCGCCGGCACCGCGTTCCAGGAGGCGGTCTGGCGCGAATTGCAGCGGATCCCGGCCGGCGAGACGCGCACCTACGCGCAGATCGCGGCCGCGGTGGGCCGGCCCGCCGCGGTGCGCGCCGCCGGCACGGCGAACGGGGCCAACAATGTCGCCGTCCTGATCCCCTGCCACCGCGTCATCCGCACCGACGGCACGCCGGGCGGCTATGCCTATGGCCTCGAGCGCAAGGCCAGGCTGCTCGAAAAGGAAGGCCGGCCGGTCTGATCAGCGGGCCGCCGCGGCCGGCGCCGGGCTCCGGTTCGCGCAGGCGTAGACGAGCCGCTCGTTGGGCAGGCGCGGCAGGATCGCGCCGATGTCGCGCTGCTGGTCGGCGAGGATGGTTCGCGCCTCGGGATCGGCGGTGCAGGCCTTGATGCCGACGTCGCGGCGGAGCGCGCGCACCCGGCCCATGGCCTGGGCGCCGAGCAAATAGCGGGTGACGACATATTCGCCGTTCGACGGCCGGAATTCGAGAACTGCGACCGCCTGCTCGTCGTCGGGCACGAGGATGCGGGTCCAGACGTCGCCGTTCCGGGCATATTGGGTGCGCGCGTTGACGCAGCCGGTGTCGGTCCATTCGAGGGGAATCTCGTCGGCCGAGGAGACGGTGACCCGGCTTCGCTCGGGCACCAGCCGGCAGGCATTGCGGCCGGCGAAGCGGCTGGCCGCCGCCTCCGGCGCGGCCGGCGCCGGCGCGGCCGCTTCGGCCGAAGCGAGGCTTGGGCGCGACAGGAAGACGGCGACGGCGAGCAGCAGCAGCAGGGCGCCGCCGCCGCTGATGATGATCGCGGGCTTCTGCCGTTCCTTGAGGAACAGGATGCCGGCGCCGCCGATCGCGATCAGCGCGAGCGCGAACAGCAGAATGGCGAGGGCGAGCCGGTTCTCGCGGCTCTCCTGGACCTGGGCGAGGGTCCGTTCGCGCGTCTCGCGGGCCTTTGCGGCCTCGGCCTCGGCGCGGGCGCGCGCTTCGGTTTCGGTGCGGTCGCGGTCCTGGCTCAGCCGGTCGGCCATGCTGGTGCATTCGGTGGCGATCGCCTGGAAGGGCTGGCGCGCCTGGCGGAGGAATTGGGTGAGCTCGCGGTTGGCCACCGCGAAGGCGAAGGGCGCGTCGCCGTCCTGGTTGCGGGTGATCAGCGTGTTGACGCCGAGCACCCGGCCGCATTGGTCGAGCAGCGGCCCGCCGCTATGGCCGCGGGCGATGTTGGCGGTGTGCAGGAGGGTGGTGATGCCGTTGATCGGCCGGACGTTTGAGAAGATGCCGACCGAGCGGGTCGGCGGCAGCGGCTGGATATAATCGTCGGCCGAGCGCGCGGTGGCGAGGTCGACATTGCCGGGATAGCCCAAAGCCGCCACCTGCGCGCCGTCCTCGAGCGGGCCGACATAGAGGGGGATCGGAGTCAGCGACCCTTCCTCGATCTCGAGCAAGGCGAGATCGCGCGCCGGATCCATGGCAAGGATGCGGGCGCGGGTCGCCTGAGCGCCTTCGGAGGGGACGACGCCGACCGCGACGGTCTTGCTGTCGTCCGCCGCCATGGCGACGACATGGGCGTTGGTGACGATCCGGTTCGGCGCGACGACGAAACCACTGCCATGACCGAAGCCAGCCACCTCCCCATCCTCGAACGCGATCACCACGACCCGCACCACCGAGCGGCCGGCGACGGAAATGTCGTCGGCGCGCGCCGGGGCGGCGAAGGCGAGCAGCGCCAGCAGGAGGAGGAGAAAGCGGGCCATCCCCGCTTTTATTGGCTGGAGCGGGCGGCTGGCAAGCGGGCGTCAGTCGCGGGCGGGCTCGGGCTCCGCCGCCAGCGCCGCGGCGGCCTCGGGCGTCAGCGCCGCGCCGTCGGCGAGGCCGTGGATCGTCTCGATCACCCGCGCCGCCACGACCGCCTGCGGACTGGCATGGGCCGAATAGGCGACCGGCGACAGCACCAGGGTGGCGTCGCGATAGAGCCGCTGATTGGCGAGCCATTCGGCGTAGAGCATCCGCAGGCTGAAATCCTGCGGCACCAGCTCGAAGGCGCGGGCGAGGCCGGCGGCGGCGTCGCGCGGCGCCTGCCGGCCCTGGCGCCGGAAGGTCCGATAATATTCGATGAGGATCAACGGATCGTCGGGATCGGCCCGGTTTGCCCGCCGCAGCCAGTTGCGCGCCGCCGTCCATGCGGCTGAATCGGCGCTGTCCGCCCGGTCGAGCCGCTCGACCTCGATCAGGCCCCGGCGCAGCAGGCCGCGCGGATCCTCGGGGCTGAGCGCGAGCAAAGCCTCGGCGGCACGGGTCGCGGCCGCATGATCCCCGGCGAGGAATTCGACGTCGGCGAGCAGGCGAAGCGCGGCGGGATCGTTCGGCGTCTCGGCGGCGCGGGCGCGAACCCTGCGCGCAAAGCCCGCAACCTCGTCGGCCTCGACTCCCTTCCGGTAACGGACCTGGTGCCAGAGCAGGCTCTCCTCGCCGGGGCTGAGCGCCTCGATCGCGATCGGCCCGACCGATTCCGCCTGGCTGAAGCGGATGGTGAGCGCGGGGATGGTCGGGCCGCGGCGATACAAAGCGAAATCGCGCTGAAGCGCTTCGAGATCGCCGAAGGCCTCCGCCGCCGCTTCCACAAGGGGCCGGCCCCCGGCGACGAGCGCGATGTAGCGGCCGAGCTGGCCGGTCCGGGCTTCCGACAGGGTCAGATAATGGGTGAAGAACCAGGCATTTGCATAATAAGCGTCGCGATCCGCTTCACGCAGGTTGCGGCGGTCGGTGAAGAGCAGGGTGCGCACGGGCATGGGCGTCAGCTCGTACGTGCGATGGGCGGCGAAGGCGCCGACCTTGATCGAGCCGTCCCGTTCGAAGCGCGTCGTCGAAAGGAGCTCGGCGAAGCCTTCGACATACCAGGGCGGATAGACGGTCGAATAGTTCTGGAGCATGAAATGATGCGCATATTCGTGGAACAGGATCATGTCGGAGGTGAAGGTCTGCATCACGTCTTCGCGCGGCGCGATCATGAACGGTCCGGCGGCTTCGGGCTTGTACATGCCGGCCACCGCGGGCCCGACCAAAGCGGCGATTTGCGCGGCGCTGCGCGGCATGTAGACGGTGAGGCGCACCGGCGTCTCCCGAGCCTCAACCTGGTAGAGGCGCCGGAGCAGGGCGTCGAAGCGCTCCAGCCGCTCGACGGACTCGCGCATCCGCGCCTCCGACGCTTCGGAATAGACGATGAAATGGGTCGAGACGGCGCGCCGCCATTCCGCTTTGGCCGGCGTCGCCGCCAGCAGTGCCGCCGCCCACAAGGCGGCTAGAAGCCATAAGAAACGTCGCACCGAATCAATCCCCCGAATTTCGCGCGCGGCCTCTAACCCAAAGAAAACTCAAAGAAAAGAATAAGGATCGACGTCGACGGTGACGCGCACGCCGCGCGGCCAGCTCAGCGCGCCGAGCCATTCGCGGATGATGTCCTGGACCGGCACCGCGCGAGCGGCGTGGACGAGCAGGCGGTGGCGGTGGCGGCCGCGAAGCATGGCCAGCGGCGCGGGGGCGGGGCCGAGCACCGCCATGTTATCGTAGCGCGGCGCGGCGCGGCCGATCATCCGCGCGGCTTCGGCGGCCTCGGCCTGGTCCTCGGAGGAGATGATGATCGCGGCGAGGCGGCCGAACGGGGGCATGGCGGCCTCGCGGCGGGCGCCGGTCTCGGCGGCGTAGAAGCCTTCCGAATCGCCGCCGATCAGGGCGCTGATCACGGGCGCGTCGGGGTCGTGGGTCTGGACGAGGACTCGGCCCGGCTTCTCGCCGCGGCCGGCGCGGCCCGAGACCTGGCGGATCTGCTGGAAGCTGCGCTCGGCGGCGCGCAGGTCGCCGCCGGCAAGGCCGAGATCGGCGTCGACCACGCCGACCAGCGTCAGGTTGGGGAAATGATAGCCCTTGGTGACGAGCTGGGTGCCGATGACGATGTCGATCTCCTGCGCCTCCATCCGCGCGACGAACTCGGCGGCTTTGGCCGGGGACCAGATCGTGTCCGAGGTGACGACGACGGTGCGCGCCTCAGGGAGCAGCGCGTGGACCTCGTCGGCGATCCGTTCGACGCCCGGTCCGCAGGCGACCAGGCTGTCCTCCTCCTTGCACTCGGGGCAGGCCTGCGGGACCGGCATCATGTGGCCGCAATGGTGGCAGGCGAGCCGCCTGGTGAAGCGGTGCTCGACCATCCAGGCGGTGCAATTGGGGCATTGGAAGCGATAGCCGCAATGGCGGCAGAGCGTGAGCGGGGCGTAGCCGCGGCGGTTGAGGAAGAGGAGAGACTGCTCGCCCGCTTCCAGATTTTCCTCCAGCGCGCGGACCAGCTCGGGCGCGAGCCAGCGCCCGCGCGCGGGCGGATCCCGCAGGAGGTCCAGCGCCGCCATGTCGGGCAGGCGCGCGCCGCCATAACGGTCGGGCAGCCTCAGCTCCCTGTAAAGTCCGATCTCGGCCATGTGGCGGCTCTCGATGGCGGGCGTGGCCGAAGCGAGGACGACCGGAATGTCCTCGAGCTTGGCGCGCATCACCGCGACGTCGCGGGCGTGATATTGCACGCCCTCCTCCTGCTTGAAGCTCGGCTCGTGCGCCTCGTCGACCACGATCAGGCCGAGCTTCGGGTAAGGCAGGAACAGCGAGGAGCGGGCGCCGACCACGACCCGGGCCTCGCCGCTCGCGATGGCGCGCCAGGCGCGGCGGCGCTGCGACTGGCGCAGGCCCGAATGCCAGGGCACCGGGTCGCAGCCGAAGCGGGCGGCGAAGCGCTTGAGGAACGGTTCGGTCAGCGCGATCTCGGGCAGGAGGACGAGCGCCTGCCGGTCTGTACGGATCGCCTCCGCGATCGCCTCGAAATAGACCTCGGTCTTGCCCGATCCGGTGACGCCGTCGAGCAGCCAGGGCGCGAAGCCGGCGGCGTCGACGGCGGCGCGAAGCTCAGCCGCCGCTTCGCTCTGCGCCGGCTCGAGCGCGGGCGGATCGTGATCCGGCTCGGGAATCGGGAAGGGGTCGTCGATCGCCACCTCGATCGCTTCGATCGCCCCGGCCTTGACCAGGCCCCGGATCACGCCGTCGGAAACGCCGCCGATGATCGCCAGCTCGCGGACCAGGCCGAGCCGGTCGCCGATCCGCTCGAGCGCCTGCGCGCGCTGCGGGGTGAGGCGGTCGGGGACATGGCCGGTGGCGCGATATTCGGTGATCGAGCGCGCGCCCTCCAGCGCGCCCGAGGAGGGCAGGGCCATGCGCAGCACCGCGGCGAGCGGCGCGAGATAATAATCGGCGGTCCACTCGATCAGCCGGCGCAGCGGCGCGGCGAGCGGCGGCAGGTCGTAGGCGTGGAGCAGGGGCCTGAGCCGGTTGTCGCCGACCTCCTCGGCCGGCAGCCGCTCGGGCTCCCAGACCGCCCCGACCAGCTGGCGCGGCCCCAACGGCGCGACCACGATCGAGCCCGGCTCGACCGCCATGCCCTGCGGCACGCGATAGTCGAGCGGGCCGAGGGCGGCGTTGAGGATGATGACGCGGACGCGTGACATTGGCCTCGCCCCTAGACGGGCTGTCCGAAAAGAACAGGTGCGAACCGCCGCCGGCAGCTCGCGGCCATGTCGGGGGGACATGCCAAGCTGGCTCATCGGAAAGCCGGAAGTTGACGGGGTGAAGTTGACAATCTTGACACCTGCCATTCGTTTCCAGCCGGACTCCGGCGAAACGTGACAAACTTTACGCCGGATCGCCGGAATCGGCTTCGAACTGTCACGTTCCGAGCGGTTCCACAGATTTTCACGCGAAGGCGCGAAGGACGCGAAGGCAGATCCGAAAGCTGGAAGTTGACGAAGTTGATGAAGTTGACGGTACGTCGACGCCCGGCACTCCCGCGCGGGGCCATAGCGGGGACGGGCCGCTCCGTCCGGGGAAGCGGGCGGCGGGGATCGGCCTTCGACATGCTTCAACTCTGATTCGGGAAGGCAAAAATATAGAACAAGACGGGAACAAGTCAACCCCGTGCCGGCTCCGGCCCCGTGCCAGCCCGAGGGCCGCGGAGTTGCCGCCGCGGCGCGACATAGGGTCGCGGCACTGCTATATCGCTCTTCCCGAAGCGCCGGAGGAGCCGATGATCGCACGCCACTGGCACGGGCGCGTGCCCGCCGCCTTGATCGCGGATTATCTGAAGCTGATGGAGGAGGTCGCACTGCCGGACTATCGCGCCGTGCCGGGCAATTGCTCGGCGATGTGCCTGCACCGGCCGGAAGGCGAAATCGTCCATGTCGAGATGCTGACGCTGTGGGAGGACGAGGCGGCGATCCGGCGCTTCGCCGGCGAGGACATGATGCGAGCCAAATATTATGATTTCGACCCGGATTATCTGCTCGAGCTCGAAACGACGGTGCGTCACTATCAGGTGATCGAGGGCTGAGGGTGGACGCCAAGGCCCGGCTCGATGGCTTCATCGACAAGTTCACGCCGGAGGTGGCGGCGCTCACCCGCGCGCTGCTCGCCAAAGCGGAGGCCCGCATCCCCGGCGCGACGATCATGGTCTACGACAATTACAATGCGCTCGCGATCGGCTTCGGCCCGAGCGACAAGGCGGTGCAAGCGATCCTGTCGCTCGCGGTGATGCCGCGCTGGGTGACGCTCTGCTTCCTTTGGGGCGTCGACCTCGCCGATCCGCACAAGCTGCTCAAGGGCGACGGCAGCCGCGTGCGCCATGTACGGCTCCACACGCCGAAGGAGTTCGACGATCCCCGCATCGACGCGCTAATCGCCGAGGCGCTGGCGAAAGCCGCGCCGCCGATCGACCCGGACGCGCCGCAGCGGCTGATCGTCAAGTCGGTTTCCGCCAAGCAGAGGCCGCGGCGGCCGACATGAAAGCCGAGTCATTCCGGCGAAAGCCGGGGAAATAGGGGACAGTCCCCTATTTTCACGCCCGAAATTGCGCGCTGGCCCGGAAACAGGGGACAGTCCCCTATTTTATGGGTCCGGCTTCCGCCGGGATGACTCTCAGGAGGCGCTCACTCGGCAGCCATTACGGCCGCGATCCGCTCGATGCCGCGCCAGAGATTGCCGAGCCGGATATTCTCGTCCTCGGCATGCTGGTTGTTGTCGTGGTTCCAGAGGCCGAGGGTGATTGTGGGCGCGCCGAGCTCCCGGCGGATCAGGTAGAGCGGCAGGCTGCCGCCGAGGCTGGGCAGCAGGACGACGGGGCCTTGGGCGCGCATCGCGCGGGCGAGGCCCTGCGCGAGCGGGTGATCGAGCGGCGTCCGTTCGGCCGGATAGCCATGTTCGCGGGTCACGGTCGCGATCCGCGCGAAGCGGCGGCGCTCGTCCATCGTCGGTGCGCGGTCGAGCACCTCGTAGCCCTGGGCGCGGATGTGGGCGACGACGCGGTCGATCTGGCGGTCGGGCGAATTGCCGAGCACCAGCCTGAGGTCGAGCGCAGCGGTGGCGATGGTCGGGATGACGTTGCGCGCTTCGGCGCCGACGTCGGCGCTGCTCATGCCGTTGATGTTGAGCGAGGGAAGGTTGATCAGCTCGGTGAGGGTGGCGCCGCCGCCCTCGGCCCAGCCGAGCCCGAGCTCGCGGCGCAGCGCTTCGTCCGGCGACGGGGCCGCAGCGATCGCGGCGCGCTCGGCGTCGGTGAGCGGGACGACGTCGTCGTAGAAGCCGGCGATCGTCACCCGGCCGGTCTCGTCCTTCATCGAGGCGAGCAATCGGGCGAGCATCATCGCCGGATTGGGCGCCCAATTGCCGTAATGACCGCTGTGCAGCGGGCGGGCGGGGCCGTGAACGCTGACTTCGATATTGACGTCGCCGCGCACGCCGAGGCTGAGCTGCGGCGGCCCGGATTGATGGGCGGGGCCGTCGACGATGACCCAGCCGTCGGAGCGGAGCGTGTCGCGATGTCGGCGGAGCAGCTCGGCGAGATGCGGCGATCCCGCTTCCTCCTCGCCCTCGAAGACGATCTTGAGGTTGAAGGCGGGCGTCCTGCCTTCGGCGCGGAGCGCGTCGACGGCGGCGAGGATCGCCATCACGCCTGCTTTGTCGTCGGAGGCGCTTCGGCCGTAGAGTCGGGCCTCGTCGCCCTCGCCGACGAGGCGCGGCTCGAACGGCGGAGTCACCGTCCAGGCCGCGGGCGTCACCGGCTGGCCGTCATAATGGGCGTAGAAGATCAAAGTCCGCGTCGCGCCGGGGACGAGCCATTCGCCGTAGATCAGCGGCGGAACCGATCCGTCCGCGCTTTCGAGCAGGCGCGGCCCGAGGCCGCGGCGCTGCATCATCGCCACGATGTGATCGGCGTTGCGGCGGATATCGGCGCGGTTGGCGGCGACGTTGGGGATGGCGAGCAAAGGCAGATATTCGCGCAGGATCGCGGCCCGATTGGCCTCGACCCAATCGCGCGGCGCGGCGGCCGCGGGTGCGGCGATTGCCAGCAGCAGGAGGATCAGCCAGCGCATGTTTCTTCTTCCCCGCCGATTGCCGAGCCGGTCGCTCCCACGCTAAGCCGGTCCGGTCAATCTCTCCGTCGCAAGGGCTCGCCATGAAATTCTTCGTCGACACCGCCGACACCGCCGAGATACGCGACCTGGCCGAGACCGGGCTGCTCGACGGAGTCACCACCAATCCGTCGCTGATCCACAAGGCCGGCCGCGATTTCCTCGAGGTGGTGAAGGAGATTTGCGGGATCGTCGACGGGCCGGTCTCGGCCGAGGTGGTGGCGCTCGACCATGACGGGATGATGCGCGAGGCCGAAATATTGCGGAAGATCGCCGCCAATATCGCGGTCAAGGTGCCGCTCACCGTGGACGGGCTCAAGACCTGCAGGAAGCTGACGTCCGACGGCACGATGGTGAACGTGACGCTCTGCTTCTCGGCCAACCAGGCGCTGCTCGCGGCCAAGGCCGGCGCGACCTTCGTCTCGCCCTTCGTCGGCCGGCACGACGATGTCGGCTATCCGGGCATGGAGCTGATCGCCGACATCCGCCTGATCTACGACAATTACGATTTCCGCACCGAAATCCTCGTCGCGAGCGTGCGCAGCCCGATCCACGTCCACGACGCCGCCAAGCTTGGCGCCGACGTGATGACCGCCCCGCCCGCGGTGATCCGCCAGCTGTTCAAGCACCCGCTGACCGACAACGGCATCAAGGCCTTCCTGGCGGATTGGGAGAAGACCGGGCAGAAGATCGGCTAGCGGCTCAATCCGTCCCGCCGGGCGCCGGCGTGTCGAGCAGCCCGAGCATCCGGAAGCTCGACCAGCCGGCCCGCGAGATGACGATATGGTCGTGCACGCAAATGCCCATCATCAGGGCGGCGTCGGCGATGCGCCGGGTCGCGTCGACATCGCCCTTGCTCGGCTGGTGGCATCCGGACGGATGGTTGTGGACGAGGATGATGCCGGTGGCGCCCACTTCGAGCGCGCGCTTCACGACCTCGCGCGGATAAGCGGGCGCCTCGCCGACCGTGCCTTCCCAGACGAGGTCGTCGGCCATCAGCTCGTTCTGAGCGGTGAGGAAGAGGACCCGGAACCGCTCGATGATCAGATTGGCCATGTCGGCCTTGAGATAGTCGAGCAGCTGTTTCGAGGTCGAGATGACCGGCCGGGTCGCCATCGGCAGGCGCAGGCCGTGGAGCAGGCTTGCCTGCACCTGGGCGAGAAAGCGCGCGGGCTCCGGCCCGATGATCCGCGCCCGGTCGCTCGCCCCGGCCGACAGAGTCGCCGGCAGCGATCCGAACCGGGCGATCAGCGCGTCCGACCAGATGGCCGCCTCGGCCGGCCAGGCGGGCCGCAGCAGCGCATCGAGAAGCGATCGGCACCGTTCCCTGTCGGGCGACGCGGCCGCACCTGCCTTGGGGCGATCCGTGACGGGATCGGACAATTCGAGATCGAAAGGGTGTCGGCACAGGCCGACGGAATCGCTTGCCCTCGCGACCACATCGCCAACCGCACGGCCACGCTCACCCATGGCTTCACCCCTCCCGCTTCGATGCAGCAAGTGTGCCGCTTTGCCGGGCCCGGACAAGCACCAACGGCGGGTATACCCGCGGCTGGTCTCGCCGGCCGCGGGGGATTCTCATTTGACCATCGCTTCTTAACCATATCCGCGTTAGTCTCGCCGCCATGGGACGGGTGATCAGCTTCGAGGACCACGCGCTTGCGAACCTCAGGGCGCGCGTGGCCGCGGCGGAGGAGGCCAATCAGGACCTCATCGCCTTCGCGCGCGGCCATTCGGGCGCGGTCGCCTCGATCCACGCCGCCGTCCTCGCCGCGATCGAGGCCGAAGGGCTCGACCACCTGCTCCACGTGGTGACTCAGGAATGGCCGCAGATGCTGGGCCTGGATGCGGTCGCGGTCGCCTTGTTCGCCGGCGAAATGGGCGTGCGCGCCGACGCCTCGGGCCTGCAATTCGTCGACCCGCGGCTGATCGAGCGCTCGATCGGCGAGTTCGAGGGCGTGCTGCTGCGCGGCGTCGGGCGCGGCCATCCGTTGTTCGGGCCGGCCTGCGAGCTGATCCGCGCCGAGGCGCTGATCCGCCTGACCAGCGAGCCGCCGCTGCCGAGCGGGCTGCTCGCTTTGGGCCAGCGCAACCCGCAGAGCTTCGACACCCGCCACGGCTCCGAGCTCCTCATCTTCCTCGGCCGGGTGCTGACCCGCTGCATGGGCCGGTGGCTGATCCCCTAGCGGGTCATCCCGCGACTGCGATCGCGGCGCGCTGGCACGGCCATCTGACACGTGAGCGGCGCCGGTCCGATCATACGGTTCGCGCTTATGTCGCGACCGCGCACCGCCTGATCCATTTCCTCGCCGGCCATCTCGGCGAGGCGGTGGACGGCGCGGCGCTCGCCGCGCTGCGGCCCGCCGACCTGCGCGCTTTCCTGACCGTGCGGCGCGCGGCCGGGCTCGGCAATTCCTCGGCGGCGCGCGAGCTCTCGGCGGTGCGCGGCTTTCTCGCTTTCGCCGCGGCGGAGGCCGGGCGCGAGGCGGCGCCGCCGCGGATCAAGGGACCCAAGAAGCCGCGCGGCGTGCCGCGGCCGATCTCGCCCGACGAGGCCGTGTCGCTGGCTGAGCAAGCGGCGGACGAGGCGGCCGCGCCGTGGATCGCGGCGCGCGACTTCGCCGTGCTGACCCTGCTCTACGGCTCGGGGCTGCGCGTCGCCGAGGCGCTGGGGCTGACCGGCGCCGCTTTGCCTCTGGGCGAGGCGCTGGCGGTCACCGGCAAGCGCAACAAGACCCGGATCGTGCCGCTGCTCGCGCCGGTCCGCGAGGCGATCCACGCCTATCTCGCTTTGTGCCCCTGGCCCCCGGCGAAGGACGAGCCCCTGTTCCGCGGCGCGCGGGGCGGGCCGCTGCGCGGCGAGATCGTCCGGCGCGCGGTGATGAAGGCGCGCCGGTCGCTCGGCCTGTCGGAGCGGACCACCCCGCATGCGCTCCGGCACAGCTTCGCCACCCACCTGCTCGGCCGGGGCGCGGACCTGCGGTCGCTGCAGGAGCTGCTCGGCCATGCCAGCCTCTCCTCGACCCAGATCTACACCGCGGTCGACGCCGCGCACCTGATGGACGTCTACCGCAACGCCCACCCGCGCGCTTAAGGACGGCGCCGGCTCCAGGTGAGCTGGCGCCAGACGTACCAGATGAGGATGGCGGCGACGACCGCCGAAGAGACCGGGCCGGCGAACTTGTCGATGGCGTGGAAGCGGGTGCCGAGCGCATAGCCGGCGGCGGCGAGGGCGGCGCTCCAGCCGGCGGTGCCGACGGTCGACCAGATGAAGAAGCGCGCCGGGTGCATTCGGACGATTCCGGCCGGCACCGAGATGAAGGTGCGGATCGTAGGCAGCATCCGGCCGGTGAAGACGATGCCGGCGCCGAACCGGCCGAACAGGCGCTGGACCTTCTCGACGTCGTACCAGTCGAGCGTCAGCCAGCGCCCATGGCGGCTGATGAAAATTCGGAAGCGGTCGAGCCCGATCGAGCGCGCGACCAGATACCAGATCATGTTGCCGGCCATCGCCCCGGCGGTGCCGCTGGCGACGACGCCGCCGAGCGTGAGCGGCCCGCTGGCGGCGCGCATTCCGGCGATTGGGAGGATCACCTCGGACGGGATCGGCGGAAAGATCGTTTCCAGCAGCATCAGCAGGAACACGCCGGCATAGCCGCCATAATCGATCAGCCGGATCACCCAGTCGGTCACTCGCTCACCTCATTCCAGCGAAAGCTGGAACCTCCCTGATTCTTTGCCGCGGCGGTGCCGAAGGAAATGAGATTCCAGCTTTCGCTGGAATGACGTGCAAGGCCAGACATCTTCAGCGAAGCTTCGCCTCGATCGCGTCCCAGATGCGCGCCGGCGTGTCGGTGCCGTTGAACCTGTCGATGGCGACGATGCCGGTGGGCGAAGTGACGTTGATCTCGGTCAGCCATTCGCCGCCGATTACGTCGATGCCGACGAAGAGCAGGCCGCGTTTCCTCAGCTCCGGGCCGATCGCGGCGCAAATCTCCTCCTCGCGCGGCGTCAGATCGGTCTTGGCCGCCTTGCCGCCGACCGCCAGGTTGGAGCGGATCTCGCCCTCGCCCGGGATTCGGTTGACCGCGCCCGCCACCTCGCCGTCGACGAAGACGATGCGCTTGTCGCCCTCGGCGACGCCGGGGAGGAAGGCCTGGACGACGTGCGGCTCGCGATAGGCGGTGTTGAAGACCTCGATCAAGGAGGCGAGGTTGGCGCCGTCGCTGCCGACCTTGAACACCGCCTTGCCGCCATTGCCGTGCAGCGGCTTGACCACGATCTCCTTGTGCTCGGCGAGGAACTTGCGGGCGAGGCCGAGCGAGCGGGTGATCGAGGTCGGCGGCATGAAGCGGGCGAAATCGAGCACCCAGAGCTTCTCGGGCGCGTTGCGGACGCTGGCCGGGTCGTTGACGACCAGCGTCTGCCCCTGGATCCGCTCGAGCAGATGGGTTGCGGTGATGTAGCCGAGGTCGAACGGCGGGTCCTGACGCATCAGCACGACGTCGGCGTCGCGGCCGAGGTCGAGGATCTTCGGCTCGCCGAGGCTGTAATGATCGCCCTCGACCCGCTGGACCGTGACCGGATAGGCCATCGTCCACAGCCGGCCGTCGGCCCAGCTCAGCGCGTCGGCGGTATAATGATAGAGCCGGTGCCCGCGCGCCTGGGCGCCGAGCATGATCGCGAAGGTCGAATCGCCGGCGATGCTGATGCTCTCCAGCGGATCCATCTGGACGGCGACGTTGAGGCTCATCGGCCCCGCTTAGGCGAGCCGCGCGCCGCTGTCACTTGCAAGGGGGTGAGGGGACAGTCACAGTGACTGTCCCCATTCGCCCGCCCGCCAGCTTCAGATGAAGCTGAAATCGTAGACCGTGACGATCTCGTAATCCGAGCTGTGCACCTGGCCGGTGGCATAGATCGTGACCGTCTCGATCGAACCGTTGTCGTTGATTTGATAGATGTTGCTGTTGCCGGGTCCGACGCGCGTGAAGGTCGTGCCGGCCCCGTAGCCGACGAGGACGATCTCATCGCCGCTGGCGTTGCCGCGGCCGAAAAAGTCCGTGATCGTGTCGCCATTGGCCTCGCCCTTGCGCAGCACGAATATGTCGTTGCCGTCCCCGCCGGTCATGGTGTCGGCGCCGGCGCCGCCGTCGAGGACGTCATTGCCGGTGCCGCCGATCAGCGTATCGCTGCCGCCGAAGCCTTTCAGCACATCGTTGCCGCCGGCCCCGTTCAGCGTGTCGGCTTCGGCCCCGCCCCAGAAGACGTTGTCGCGGCCGTCGCCGAGCACATTCTCGCCGAGAACGTCGATGACGTCGACCTCGACATCGAAGTCCGCGGAAGCGCCCTGATCGTCGGTGACTCGGACTCTGATCGTGTGGCTCGACGCCTGCTCATAGTCGAGCAGCAGGCCGTCCTGGACGGTAAGGTTGCCGTTGGCGTCGATGTCGAACCGGCCGCCGGCATCGTCGAGAAGGACGTAGGTGTGGGTGCCGCCGTCCGGATCCTGGGCGGTCAGGGTGCCGGCCGCGCTGCCGTTGTTCGCGTCCTCCGGCGCGCTCGGGTCGCCGGTGACGCCGGTCGGCGCGTCGTTCTGCGGCGTCACCTCCTGGCTCAGCGTGACGGTGCCGTTGCTGTATCGGGTGGTGCCGCCGGTCGCCGACAGATCGGCCAGCGCGCCGTCGACGATCGCTCCGGCCGACGCGTCGACCAGGTGCGCGAGCAGCGTCGGCGCGGTGCCGCTGAAATTGAGCGCCGGGTTGAAGCGGATCGAGGTGCCGGCCGCGATCAGCACCGCGGCCCCGGTGGAGGCCGGGCCGATATTCACCCAGGTCGCGCCGTTATGATATTGCCACTGGCCGGTCGCGCCGCTCGATCCGTTGGCGGTCACCGCGATCCCCGCGAACGCGTCGGCCGACGAGCCGCCCGCCACCTGGTCGGTGGCGTCGGAATATTGGCCGCCGAACAGCGAGCTGACGGTCTGGCCGGTCGCGCTCGGCATGTCCTCGACGATCGGCGCCGCATCCTCGGTGCCGTCGCCCACCACCGTCGGCGCGTCGTTGACCGCGGTGACGGTGACCGAGACGACCTGCTCCGTCGTGCCGCCATTATTGTCGTCGATCAGGATGGTGAAGCTGTCGGAGCCGTTGAAGTCGCCGTCGGGCGTATAGGTATAGGTCCCGGCCGACTGGTTGAAGCTCACCGAGCCGTGGAGGGCTTCCTCGCCGGCCTTTTCCGAATAGGTGAGAGTGGCGCTGTCGATGTCGCTGGCGCCGATCGCCGTCGCCGCCGAGGCGGCATCCTCGGCCGTGGTGACCGAGCCGGCCGCGGGCGCGGTCGGCGCGTCGTTGACCGGGGTGACGGTGACCGAGACGACCTGCTCGGCAGTGCCGCCATTGCCGTCGTCGATCAGGATGGTGAAGCTGTCCGAGCCGTTGAAGTCCGCGTCGGGCGCGTAGGTGAACGTGCCGTTCATCTGGTCGAACGTCACGGTTCCGTTCGCCGCTCCGAAGCCCGGCTTTTCCGAATAGGTCAGGGTGTCGAAATCGGGATCGGTCGCGCCGATCGCCGTCGCCGCGGACGTATTGTCCTCCGCGGTGCTGACCGAGTTGGTCGCCGGAGCGGTTGGCGGGTCGTTCACATTGATGACGGTGATGAGGACGATGTCGCTGTCCTGCTGGGCACCGCCGGCGCCGCTGTTGCCGAGATCGTCGGTCGTCATGGTCAGCGCGTCGAGGCCGCTTGCGCCGGGCGAGTAGGTGACACCGTTCATCGCCGACAAGGTCGCGTTGAGGGCGTTCTGGGTACCCGTCAGCACGACCTGGCTCGTGTTGTTGCCGCTCACCGAGACGCCGGGGCCGGCAGTGACATTGATCGTGCCGAGCGTCACGGACAGCGTGACCTCTATGGCGTCGTTGGCCGGATCGGCGTCGACATCGGTGACGAGCAGGCCGGTGATCGCCGCCGGCGGATCCGTCTCCAAAAGCGCTACAGGGCCGCCCGTCGTGTTGACCGGCGCGTCGTTGGTGCCGGCGATGGTGACGGTCGCGTGGCTCTCGTCGCTGTAGAGCAGGCCGTCGTAGAGCGAATAGGACAGGGTCCGAGTAGGGCTGTCGCCATAATTGTCGGGATTGTCGCCGCTGATCGAATAAGCGACGAGGGCGAGCGCAGCCTCGTAATTGTCGAGCGTCTGAACGCCGCTCAGCGTCATCACGCCGGTTGCCGAATTGTAGCTGTAGGCGATGTCCTTGGCGCCGAGCTCGATCGAGCCGCTGGTGGTGCCGTTGATGGTCAGCTGCTCGGCGCTGCCGGGCGAGGAGCCGAAGCCGCCGGAGATGCGGACCTGCGCGCCCGCGAGCTGATCGGTCAGCGCGCCGGAATCGAAGTCGCCGGCGGTGAGGCCGGATGCGGCGGTGGCGCCGGGGCCGAAGCCGGAGCCGGGACCGGCGGTCTCGCTATAGGTGGCGCCAAAGGTGCCGGTGAGGGTCGGCGCCGTCTCCAGGACGAGACCGAGCGGAGCAAGGCCGCCGATATTGGCGACGTTGGCGAACAAGGTGGGCGTGCCGCCGGAAAGTGAGCCGACCCAGACCTCCTGGTCCTCGAGGTTGGCGCCGGGCCCGCCGGTGATGTCGCCGACATAATAGCGGCCGGTCAGCGGATCGACATGGATGTAATAGAGCAGGCCGTCGGGGCCGTTGACACCGTCCTGCTTGAACAGGATGTTGTAGAGCCCGGTCGGATTGGCGAGCGTCGCATAGGAGAAGACGCCGCCGAACTGGGTCTGCGGCGGCGTGGCGCCGACGCCGTCATGGTCGAGCGCTACGCTCTGGGTCGTGAAATAGAGGATCTTGGTGGTGGGATCGATGTCGATCCCCTTGAGCGCGCCATGCTCCTCGGGGAAGGCCTGCGGGTCCGGATTGGCGGCGACGACGCCGGTCTGGGCGACGTTGTTGGGCGTGAATTCCTGCTGGACGCCGTTGATCGTGGCGACTGGGCTGGTCGAGGTCGGCGTGATGCCCGAAATCTTGTAAAGGAAGTTGCGGGTGACGTTGCTGACGCCGAACGACGTGGCGACCTGGCTGTTGATCAGATAGGCCGAACCATTCCCGTTGGCGTCGAAGTCGAGCACGAAATCCTGGACGAAGATGTTGGTGCCGAGATGGCCGACCACCTGCCGCGCCTGGCCGGCGGTGTCGTAGTTGATCCGGTAGAGGTGGGTGTCCTCGCCGAAATAGATCAGGCCCCGCTCGATGTCGCCCTCGAGCGCGACGATGCCGGTGCCGACCTGCACGTCCTGGTAAAGGATGGTCGCGACCGGTGCCGCCCCCGGATTGGCCGCGACCGCGGCGAGGTCGATCTGGAGGATTCGGTTCTGCCCCGAGCCGTTGGAATCGGCGATGAACAATTTCTGGTGCACCGAGTCGATGAAGATGTCGGTCGGCCGGAAGAAGCCTTCGGCGACGAGCGGTGTGCCGAGATTGTCGACGCTGTTCTGGTAGAGGTGGATCGGGTCCTCGCCGACATAATTGCCGGTCCCGTCGCGGTCGATGCGGACGATGGCGTGGCCGCCGCCGGCGCCCGCCACCCACAATTGCTGGTCGGGCGCGTTGGCGAGCGAATTGGACGGCGCCGGCTGCAGGTTGGTCGCGCTCTGCGTCCAGTCGGCGTCGTCGTTGATCGCGGCAAGCAGGTCCTCGGCCGGGATGTTGTGGCCGCGGCCGGCGAACATGGCATTGTCGCCGCGTATCGCGGTGGCCGTGCCGGCGGCGGCGCTGAGCCCGGTATTGGTCAGATTGCCGTCGAACGCGGTGTTCTCGTCGCCCGCGTCGAGCGCGTAGAGGAAGGTGGCCGGGGTGTCGGCGTCGCTGCCCTGATAGACGTAGATCGTCTCGCCGAGGTCGGAGAGATCTATGCCGGCGGCGTTGAGCAGCGTCGTGCTGATCGTGACCACGGACCCGGCGGCCATGTCGGAGGCCGCGGTAAAGGTATAGCTGCCCTCGCCGCCGCCGGCGGCGGCGAAGCTGGCGCCGTTCCACGCCCGGTCGGTGAAGAAGATCTGGGTGCCGGCGCCGATGCCGGTAAGCAGCAGGAAGCTGATCGTATCGCGATTGGGGCTGCCGGTATCCTCGCTGTTGTAACCAATAATCGCGACGTCGCCTGCAGCCAATACCGAAGCCACCATGTCATGATCCTCCCCGCTGGAAGACTCGCCCCTCCGCGAGTCCCTATGGAGCGTTGTTGTCACGTTCTGCGAAGATGGAAAAGTCGTTTCGGGGTTAATGCGACACTAGTCACTGGATTCCGCAGAATCGTCGTTGCCAGTTTTCGATTTTCAACTCAGGCCCGTCATCCCTGTGAAATATTTGTGAGATGCCGCGGCAATCTCCACGGCACGATGAACAGGGCATCGATTCGGATGTCCCCGCCGGGGCGGGCATAACGATGCGCCAATGCTTCCGTCGCGGCGATGACCCGGCGCAGGCGATAGTCGTCGAGCGCGAGGGCGGCGCCGGCGCCGGTTGCGCGCGCCTTGACCTCGACGAACGCGGTGACCCGGCCGCGGCGGGCGATCAGGTCGACCTCGCCGACCGGGGTGCGGACCCGGCGGGCGAGGATCGTCCAGCCCTTGAGCCGGAGCCACCAGGCGGCGATCGTCTCGGCCCGGCGGCCGCCGCGCTCGGCGCGCCGCCGCGTCATTTGAGCCGCTGCGCGCGCTCGTAGACGGCGCGCTTCGGCAGGCCGAGCTGCGCCGCGACTTCGGCGGCGGCGCGCGAGGGAGAAAGGCGGGCCATGGCGTCGCGCAGCGCGTCGTCCAGCTCTTCGTCGCTCGCGGCCTCGGCCTCGCCGGGCGGGCCGACGATGATGACGATCTCGCCCTTCGGCGGCGCCTCGGCATAGCGCGCGGCGAGAGCCGAGAGGGTGCCGGGGACGGTTTCCTCGAAGCGCTTGCTGATCTCGCGCGCGACGGCGGCGTCGCGGTCGCCGAGGCCCGTGCGCAGCGCGGCGAGGGTGGCGGCGAGACGGGGACCGCTTTCGTAGAAGGCGAGCGTGCCCTTGAAGGCGGCGGCCTCGGCGATCGCGGCAGCCTTGGCCGAAGCCTTGGCGGGGAGGAAGCCGAAGAAGGCGAAGCGGTCGGTCGGCAGGCCGGCGAGGGTCAAAGCGGCGATCACCGCGCTCGGCCCCGGGATCGTGGTCACCGCGATCCCGGCGGCGCGGGCGTCGCGGACCAGCTTGTAGCCGGGATCGGAGATGAGCGGCGTGCCGGCGTCGGAGACCAGGGCCACGGCTTCGCTGCGCATCCGCTCGATCAGGCCGGGGCGGACCCGGTCGGCATTATGGTCGTGATAGGGCAGCATCGGCCGCCTGACGCCGACATGAGCGAGCAGCTTGGCGGTGACCCGGCTGTCCTCGACCGCGATCACTCCGGCGCGGGCCAGCACGGCCGCGGCGCGCGGGCTCAGATCGGAGAGATTGCCGATCGGGGTGGCGACGATATAGAGGCCGGGTTGAAGAGCATCGTCCATCGGGAGCATCGTCATGGCATCAGCAGCCCTTCGCCCGCAAGCGGCGCGCTCCTTGGCTACGCTGGCGATGCTCGCCGTGATGACCGTGGCGATGAGCGCCTGCGCGCCGCGCGCGCGCCGGCCGGCGCCGCTGGCGACCGAGCCGGTGCCGGTCGCGGTCGAGCCCGAGCGGCCGTCGCGGCTGCCGGCCGACGAGACCCGCAACCGGGTGGCGGTGCTGGTCCCGTTGTCGGGCAGCAATGCGGCGCTCGGCCAGTCGATCCTCAACGCCGCCAACCTCGCTTTGCTCGACACCGGCGGGCAGCGGATCCGGATCACCGCTTACGATACGGCGAACGGCGCGGTGCCGGCGGCGAACGAAGCGCTGGCGGAAGGGAGCGGGCTCATTCTCGGCCCGCTGCTCGCCGAAGACGTGCGCGCCGTGGCGCCGCTCGCGCGTCGCGAGAACGTACCGGTCATCGCTTTCTCGAACGACACCAGCGTCGCCGGCAACGGCGTCTATCTGATGGGGATCACCCCCGCCCAATCGGTCCGGCGGGTGGTCGAGCATGCGCGGTCGCGCGGCGCCAGCCGTTTCGGCGCGCTGGTGCCGGCGTCGGTCTATGGCGAGCGCGCCAGGCAGGCGGCGATCGCGGCGGTCGAAGGCGCGGGCGGGCGCCTGGTTGGCGTCCAGGCCTTCACCCCCGGCGCCATCGCGGCGGCCGCGACCCGCCTCAACGGCCTTGGGCAGTATGACGCCGTGCTGATCGCGGACGGGCCGCGGGCGGCGCTGCAGGCCGTGCCGGTGGTGCGCCAGCGCTCGCCGCAGCCGCACCTGATGGCGACCGAGCTGTGGGGGAGCGAGAGCAATATCGGCGCCGGCCCGGGGCTGCGCGGCGCGTGGTTCGCGGCGCCCTCGGACGCCCTGTTCAACCAGTTCCGCACCCGCTATCGGGCGCGCTACCGCACCAACCCCTTCCGGCTGGCGAGCCTCGGCTATGATGCGGTGCTGCTCACGGTGCGGGTCGCCGCGGACTGGCCGGTCGGCCGGGCTTTCCCGGAGCAGGCGCTGCGCGGGGCCGACGGCTTCAGTGGCGTCGACGGCGCCTTCCGCTTCGGGCGCGATGGCCAGGCGGATCGCGCGCTCGAGGTGCGCGAGGTGACGGCCACGGGCACGATCGTGGTTTCGCCCGCGGCGCGCGGCTTTAACTGACGATTTCGGCCAGTATCGCGTCGAGCAGGAGCATGCCGCGCGGCGTGGCGCGGAGGCGGTCGCCTTCGTGCCGGAGCAGACCCTGAGCCGAGAGGCGTTCGACCGCACCGCGATCGAGCGGGTAAACCATCCGCGCGAGATCGATCCCTTCGGCGAGGCGCAGTCCCATGAGCAATGCCTCGACACCACGGTCGGCGGGCGGGATGTCCTTCTCCTCGGCGATGCCGTGGCCGTTGCGTTCGAGGGCGGCGAGCCAGTTTTCGGGCTTCCTGTGGCGCTGGGTCGAACGGCCGCCGCGCCGGCCATGCGCGCCCGGCCCCACGCCGGCATAGTTGCGATAGCGCCAATAAGCGAGATTGTGGCGGCTCTCCTCGCCCGGCCGGGCGTGGTTGGAGATTTCGTAGGCGGGGAGGCCGGCGGCCGCGGTCATGTCTTGGGTCAGCTCATAGAGCGCGGCGCTTTCGTCGGGGCCGGCGGGCGCGAGCGCGCCGCGCGCGGCCATGGCGGCGAAGCGGGTGCCGGGCTCGATGGTGAGCTGGTAGAGCGAGAGATGGCCGGTGCCGAACGACAAGGCCTGGGCGAGCTCCGCCCGCCAGGCGCCGGCGCCCTGGCCGGGCAGCGCGTAGATCAGGTCGAAGCTGACCCGCTCGAACACCGATTGCGCGGTGCCGAGCGCCATCAGCCCCGCCGCCGCATCATGGGCGCGGCCGAGGAAATGGAGCGCCTCGTCGTCGAGCGATTGCAGGCCGAGCGAGACGCGGTTGACGCCGGCGGCGGCGAGGTCGGCGAAGCGCGCCGCTTCGACCGACGAGGGATTGGCTTCGAGGGTGATCTCGATGTCCGGCGCGAAGCCCCAATGCGCCTCGGCCGCCTCGATCAAGGCGGCGACCGTGGCGGGCGGCATCAAAGAGGGCGTGCCGCCGCCGAAAAAGATCGAGGCCAGCGGGCGGCCGGGCGTCTCGCGTGCCTCATGGGCGAGATCGGCGAGCAGGGCGCCGCGCCATTGCCCCTGGTCGATCTGGTCCCGGACATGACTGTTGAAGTCGCAATAGGGGCATTTGGAGACGCAGAACGGCCAGTGGACGTAGAGGGCCAACGGCTCGGTTCGGCTGTCGTTCACGCGTTGGGGGGCAATCACGGCGTCCATGATGCGTCCCCCTATCCTTTGCGCGGCGCTGACGGCAATGCTCGCCGCGTCAGCCGGCATCGCGCGCGCCCCGGTGATCGTCGACCGCTGGCGGCCGGGGCCGCCGCCGGCGCGCGGCGCCGAGGCGCTGCGGGCGACGATGCTCGTCGCCCATAATACCGCCCGCCGCGCGGTTGGCGTTGCGCCGCTCGTCTGGGACGAAGCGCTCGCCCGGAACGCCAGGTCCTATGCCCGCACGCTCGCCCGCACCGGCCGGTTCGCGCACGCGCCGCGCGTTCCGGGGGCGGTGCCGGAGGGCGAGAATCTGTGGATGGGGACGCGCGGCGCGTTCACCCATGGCGAGATGGTGCAAGGCTGGATCGACGAGCGCCGTCATTTCCGCCGCGGCCGCTTTCCCGACGTCAGCCGCACCGGACGCACCGGCGACGTCGGCCATTACACACAGATGATCTGGTCGCGCACATTGCGCGTCGGCTGCGCGCTCGCGGCCAACAGAAGCAACGAATATCTCGTCTGTCGCTATTCGCCGGCCGGCAATTATCTGGGCCAGGATCCGCTCGCGTCCTAAAGCAGGGCTGCCACCAGCTTGCGGAAGGCGTCGGCGCGATGGCTCATCGCGTGCTTTTCGGTCGGGTCCATCTCGCCGAACGTCGCCTGACGCCCCGCCGGCACAAAGATAGGGTCGTAGCCGAAGCCGTTCGTGCCGCGCGGCGGCCAGACCAAGGTGCCGTCGACCCGGCCTTCGAACCATTCGCAATGGCCGTCGGGCCAGCACAAAGCCAGCGCGCAGACGAAATGGGCGTTGCGGCTGGCGTCGGGGCCGAGCGCTTCGAGCTCATCCTCCACCTTGCGCATGGCGCGGTTGAAATCGCGTTCGCCGCTGACCTCGCCGGGGCCGGCCGCCGGGTCGACGTGCGGGTCCGCCATCGCCCAGCGCGCCGAGAAGATGCCGGGGCGGTCGCCCAAAGCCTCCACGCACAGGCCGCTGTCGTCGGCGAGCGCGGGCAGGCCGCTGAGGTCGGCAGCGGCGCGCGCCTTCAAATCGGCATTGTCGATGAAGGTGGTGCCGATCTCGTCGGGCTCGGGGAGGTCGAGCTCGGCCGCCGAGACCGGCTCAATGCCGTAAGGGCCGAGGAGGTCCAGGATCTCACGGACCTTGCCCTCATTGTGGCTGGCGATGACCAGCTTGCCGGCGCCGAGCTTCCTCACCTCCCGGTCGCCTTGTCCTGCGCCGCGAAGATCTCCGCGCAGCCGATCCGGGCGAGGCGCAGCATCCGGAGCAGCCCTTCCTCGTCGAAACATTCGCCTTCCGCGGTGATTTGGGTCTCGATCAATTTGCCGTCGTCGGTCAGCACGAAATTACCGTCGCAGCCGGCCGAGCTGTCCTCGGCGTAATCGAGGTCGAGCACCGCGGCTCCGCCGTGGATGCCGCAGCTCACCGCGGCGACCCGCTGGCGGATCGGGTCGGCCTCGATCGCTTTCTTCGCAAGCAGCCCGTCCACCGCCAGCCGAAGCGCCACCCAGGCGCCGGAGATGGCGGCGGTGCGGGTGCCGCCGTCGGCCTGGATCACGTCGCAATCGAGCGTGACCTGGCGTTCGCCGAGCGCTTCGAGGTCGATGACCGCGCGGAGCGACCTGCCGATCAGCCGCTGGATCTCCTGCGTCCGTCCCGATTGCTTGCCGCCGGCCGCCTCGCGCCGGCCCCGCGTGTGGGTCGCGCGCGGCAGCATGCCATATTCGGCCGTGACCCAGCCGCGGCCCTTGTTGCGCAGCCAGGAGGGAAGATTGCCTTCAACCGACGCGGTGCAGAGCACCCGGGTGTCGCCGAAGGAGACGAGGCAGCTCCCTTCGGCATGGCGGGTGAACCCCGCTTCCATGGTGATGGCGCGCATCTGGTCTGGCGCGCGGCCTGAAGGACGCATATCAACTCCCAAGTGAGGCGGCGGGCTTTAGCCCGGAGGGGAGGATAAGGAAATGGCGATCGTGAGGCTGCTCATGCTGGTGGTCGGCGTCCTCGCGCTGCTCGTCGGACTGCTCTGGATCGGGCAGGGCATGGGCGTCGTGCGCTGGCCATCGTCCAGCTTCATGATCGACGATTCCAGCTGGTCGATCCGCGGGGCGATCCTCGCCGTCGGCGGGGCGCTGATGATCTGGTACGGCCGGCGCAAGTAGCGGCTTCGACCATCTTCCCCTACATCCCGGGCCATGACGAGCATCGGCGAGATGAGCGACCGCGCCCGGGACGTGTTCCGAATGGTGGTCGAGGCCTATCTGGAAAGCGGGCACCCGATCGGCTCGCGTACCATTTCGCGCACCTCCAGCCTGAACCTGTCGCCCGCTTCGATCCGCAACGTCATGCAGGATCTCGAGGAATCGGGTCTGCTCGCGGCGCCGCATACCTCGGCGGGGCGGATCCCGACCGAGAGCGGCCTGCGCCTGTTCGTCGACGGCATCATGCAGGTCGCCGAGCCTCGCGCCGAAGATCGCGCCGCCATCGAGGCCCTGATCGACCGCGGCGGCCCGATCGAGGAGGCGATCAGCAACGCCACCGCCGCTCTGTCGGGCCTCTCCGCCTGCGCCGGCATCGTGCTTGTGCCAAAGGAGGAACCGGTGCTCCGCCAGCTTGCCTTCGTGCCTTTGCCTGGCCCGGCCCGCGAGCCGGGCTCGCCGAGCCAGGCGGTCGCGGTGGTGGTCGGCAGCGACGGCAGCGTCGAGAACAGGGTGGTCGACCTGCCCGCGGGCGTCACCGCCTCGACGCTCGCCGAAGTCGGCAATTATGTCAGCGCGCGCCTCTCGGGCCTGACCCTGTCCGACGCGCAGGCGCGGCTCAGAGGCGAGATCCGGGACGGCCGCGCCGCGCTCGACACGACCGCGCGCACGCTCGTCGAGCGCGGCCTCGCCATCTGGTCGGAGGACGGGTCGCGCCGCCCCGTGATGATCGTGCGCGGCCAGGCGAACCTCATCGATGAGCATGTCGCCGCCGATCTGGAGCGAGTCCGCCAATTGCTCGACGAGCTCGAGGGCAAGGAGGAGATCGCCCGCCTGCTCGATCAGGCGCGCTCGGGCGCGGCGATGAAGATATTCATCGGATCGGAAAACGAGCTGTTTGCGTTGTCGGGCTCGTCGGTTATTGCCGCGCCCTATCGCGGCCATGACGGCAAGGTGGTCGGCGTGGTCGGCGTCATCGGGCCGACCCGGTTGAACTATGCGCGGGTGGTCCCCATGGTGGATTTCACCGCCAAGGCATTATCGAGATTGTTGGGATGAACGAGGAAGAAGCGAAGATCGAAGAGGGCGAGATCGACCTCGGCGGCGAGATGAATCTCGACCGGTTGGGCGAGCTCGAAAAGGAGTTGGAGGAGGTGCGCCAGCACGTCCTCTATGCCCAGGCCGAGACCCAGAACGTCCGCCGCCGGCTCGAGCAGGAGAAGACCAACGCGGCGCAATATGCCGCGACCGCCTTCGCCCGCGACATGCTGAGCGTGAAGGACAATCTGGAGCGCGCGCTCGCCGCCATCCCCGAGGAGCTGCGCGGGGACGAGCGGATGAAGGGCCTCGTCGCCGGCATCGAGGCGACCGGGCGCGAGCTCGACAGCGCCTTCCAGCGCCACGGCATCGTTCGGGTCGAGGCGATGGGCGAGAAGCTCGACCCGCATTTCCACCAGGCGATGATCGAAGTGCCCAGCGACGAAGCCGAGCCCGGCACCATCGTCCAGGAGATGCAGGCGGGCTATACGATCAAGGACCGGCTGCTGCGGCCGGCTTTGGTCGGCGTGGCGAAGAAGGGCTGACGGGCGATTCTACCCTGAGGACTATGCTGATGCCGTCCCGAATGAGGACGGGCCGGGGTGGTTGAGATTCCCCCCGGTCTCATCCGAATCGTCTGGTCCTGTAACGGTTTGACTGATAGAATGGCCTCAGTGTGGGAGGTCTGACATGCTTGCTTTGCTGATCTTGATGTCGGCCGCCGGCGCCGATTTTTCCGCCGGCCAGGATGAGGCCGCGGCGCCGCCCCCGCCGAGCTCGCAGCGGCTGATCTGCCGGTCGCGTCCGACTCTCGGCTCGCGCATCACCAGGACCCGCGTCTGCAAGACCGCCGAGGACTGGCGAATCTACGACGCCGATATGGAGCAGAGCCGGCGCGACATCGCCGACCGCGGCGCGCGCGGTTGCGGCGGCGGCGGACCCGAATGCTGATAAACTAGGGGAGAGTCATCATGCTGTTGCTCATTGCGGCCGCCGCTTCGACGCTTCAGCCGGCCGCGGCGCCGGCATCCGCCCAGGAGCCGCAGCGGCTCGCCCCGCTCAATTGCAGCGCGACGGGCAATAACATCACCAAGGAACTGCTGCGCTTCGCCGGCTCCACCTTCCGCTTTTCCGGGCGGATCACGGCCGGGCAGCACCGCGCCGACGATTTCGCCCCGCGCGCGATGATCGCGCTGCTGCAGGAGGAGCGGCCGGAGGAGGAGCTTTCCGCCGTCCTGTCGGTGCAGCCCGCCACGCCGAGGCGCTATGACGTGACCTTGCGCCGGCTGATCAACGACGAGCTGCGCGAGCGGAGCATCGTCGGGCGCGTGCCGACCGCCGAGGCCGTGCCCTTCGAGCTCCAGGTGACGGCGGGGCGCGAGGCGGTGTTCCGCCTCGGCCGGCACGTGTCGCGGGTGCCGCTGCGCGATCTCGATCCGAATGCGATCGTGCTCGGCTGCGGGTCGGGCGATTTCCAGTTCGAGAATCTGCAGTTCGAAGCGACTCGGAGCTGAGCCATGTTCGCATTCATCCTCGCCTTGTCGATCGGCGGGCAGGCCGCGCCTGCGCCGCCGGAGCCGGCCGCGGCACGTCCTTCGAGCGACGAGCGCATTCTCTGCCGCACCCGCCCGCGGCTCGGCTCCCGAATCATCGCTCAGCGCAGCTGCCGGAGGGTCTGGGAATGGCGTGTCTACGAGCGCGACATGGAGCAGAGCCGTCGCGATATCGCGGACCGCGGCGCCGCCGGCTGCGATCGCGAACGTCAGCCGGAATGTTTCTGAATGTAGTACCCGCGCCTGCGACATCGTCCGACGAAGCCGAGAGCCCCGCGCCCAGCGACGAGCGCATCATCTGTCGCTCGCGCCCTCGGCTCGGTTCCCGAATCGTTGCGCAGCGCGTCTGCCAGACGGTCTGGGAGTGGCGGGTCTACGAGCAGGACATGGAGCAGTCCCGGCGCGACCTCAACGACCGCGGCATGCGCGGGCAGAACGGCCCCGGAACTTGACAAAGCGGCTCGCCTCGTCGACCTTGGCCCCGATGCGCAGGATCGCCGCCTCGACCGTCTATTATTATCGGCTCGCCCGGGCGGGACCGATCTGACGCGCGCTTTTTAAGCCACCAGTTTCAGAATCGAACCCCGTCCGGACCTCCGGGCGGGGTTTTCTTATGTGGAGAAACCCATGCTGACCCAAACCATCATCGACGCGAAAAGGGCCGACTGGACCATAGACCAGAATTGGGAGCGGTTCACGGCCGAGGAGCATCGAGTCTGGGACCTCCTGTTCGCGCGCCAGCAAGAGGCGCTGAAGGGCAGGGCCGTCACCGACTTCTTCCGCGGCCTCGACGTGCTGCGCCTGTCGAAGCCCGGTATCCCCGATTTCGATGAGCTGAACGAGCGCCTGTTCGCCCGCACCGGCTGGACGATCGTCTCGGTGCCCGGCCTGGTCCCCGACGACATCTTCTTCGAGCATTTGAGCAAGCGCCGCTTCCCCGCCGGCAATTTCATCCGCTCGGCGGACTCGCTCGATTATATCGAGCAGCCCGACGTCTTCCACGACGTGTTCGGCCACGTCCCCCTCCTCGCTCAGCCCGCGGTCGCCGATTTCATGCAGGCGATGGGCGCCGAGGGGCTGGCGGCGCTCGGGGCCGGCGCGCTGCACCGGCTGGCGCGGCTCTACTGGTACAGCGTCGAGTTCGGCCTCGCGCGGGAGAATGGGCAGATGCGGATCTACGGCGCCGGCCTCCTCTCCAGCTTCGGCGAGAGCCGCTTCGCGCTGGACAGCCCGGCGCCGCGCCGGTCGCGCTTCGATTTGCGGCAGGTGCTGCGCACCCGCTACCGCTCCGACGCCTTTCAGCAGGCCTATTTCGTGATCGACAGCTTCGAGGCGCTGCTGCGGGTCCTGCACGATGCCAACCTCGCACACCTCTATCGCGAGCTTGCCGACCAGCCGGACATGGAGCCGTAAGCACTCCCGGGGATGCCGGGGAGGGCCGGGATCAAATATCCTCGTGGACCATGTCGATCTCGCGCACCCGCCGTTTCTGGCGGGCGGTGTCGACGAGCCGGCGGAGCTGCTCGCGGCGCTCCTGCGCCTTCTGGATTTCGGGAATGACGAGGTCGCCGCCGCGGGTCGTCTCGTCGCTCGAGCTGACCGTGATCCGGCCGATCCCCGCCATCTGGTTGAGCAGCGAGAAATCGATGCGGACGTCCTTGATCCGGTAGAGCTCGATCTCGTCGACGCTCTTGAAGATGATGCCGCGCCGGATGATCAGCCGTTCCTCGGTGATCTCATAGGTGGCGGCGAGATTCTGCACCCATTTGACGACGACAATGACGAGAGCGGCGACGGTCAGCGCGAGCCAGTAGAGGCCCAGATCGGCGACGCCCATCGCCGCGAGCACGATCCCGGCGAGGCCGATCAGGATCGTGCCGAGGCCGGCCGCAGTGCCGATCAGCCAGCCCAGGGTCGATGACCGGAAAGTGTCGAGCCGTTCGTCCATCATGTCCTCCCCGCTAGCGGCGCGAAGCTATCACGCGCTGGGCGGAAAGGAAGACCGTTTCGGAGCTTCTAGGGTCCGACGTCGCCGCCGGTCGGCACGAGCGTGGCCGCCAGGGTCACCGGCGCGCCGCGCTCGAAATTAAGAATGAGGTCGATCCGCCCGCCGGCGGCGACGCGGCGGTCGAGGTCGAACAGCATCAGATGCCGGCCTCCGGGCCGGAAGCTGAGCATTTCCCCCTCGCGCACCGGAACACGGTCGAGCGGCCGCATCTCGGTCATATTGCCGCTGGTCATCGTCTCGTGAAGCTCGACCCGGCCCGCCTGCGGCGAGGTCACCGCGATGAGGGCGCCGCGGTCGCCGCCGATCCGGAGCTGGAAATAGCCGGCCGCCGGGCGCCCGGGAACGGCCGGAAGGCGGACCGTCGCCGCCGGGCCTCGCGGGGGAGCCGGCTCAGTCCCGCCGCACGCGGCGAGCGCGAGCAGGGCGGCCAGGATCGGGACGGCGGTTCGCATGGCGCGCGGCTTAGGCGGGCCAGCTTCTTGTCGCAACAAAATCGCCTCCTATATCGCCTGCAACATGTCTTCGCGGCCGCTCGAAAAGGCCGCGCGGACAGCAACTTATTCATTCGGGGCCAAGAGGAAGAAACATGGGAAGAGTGATCGGCATCGATCTCGGCACCACCAACAGCGCGGTCGCCGTCATGGAGGGCGGAAAGCCCAAGGTCATCGAGAATGCGGAAGGCGCGCGCACGACGCCGTCGATCGTCGCCTTCACCAAGGACGGCGAGCGGCTGATCGGCCAGCCGGCCAAGCGCCAGGCCGTCACCAATCCGGACAATACGGTGTTCGCGGTCAAGCGGCTGATCGGCCGCCGCTTCGACGACCCGATCACCAAGAAGGACACCGAGCTCGTCCCCTATCGAATCGTCAAGGGCGCCAATGGCGACGCCTGGGTGCAAGCCGGAGGCAAGGATTACAGCCCGTCGCAAATCTCGGCCTTCATCCTGCAGAAGATGAAGGAAACCGCCGAGGCCTATCTCGGCGAGACCGTCACCCAGGCGGTGATCACCGTCCCGGCTTATTTCAACGACGCGCAGCGTCAGGCGACCAAGGATGCCGGCCAGATCGCCGGCCTCGAAGTGCTTCGGATCATCAATGAGCCCACCGCCGCGGCTCTGGCCTATGGCATGGAGAAGCAGGACGGCAAGACGATCGCGGTCTACGATCTTGGCGGCGGCACGTTCGACATCTCGATCCTCGAGATCGGCGACGGCGTGTTCGAGGTGAAGTCGACCAACGGCGACACCTTCCTGGGCGGCGAGGATTTCGACGCCAAGATCGTCGACTGGCTCGCCGACGAGTTCAAGAAGCAGGAAGGGATCGACCTCCGCTCCGACCGGCTCGCGCTTCAGCGCCTCAAGGAAGGCGCGGAGCGGGCGAAGATCGAATTGAGCTCGGCGCAGACGACGGAGGTCAACCTGCCCTTCATCACCGCCGACCAGAACGGGCCCAAGCATCTCGTCAAGGCGCTCACCCGCGCCGACCTCGAAAAGCTCGTCCAGGACCTGATCAAGCGCACGCTCGATCCCTGCAAGAAGGCGCTCGCCGACGCCGGCGTCAAGGCCGCGGATATCGACGAGGTCGTCCTCGTCGGCGGCATGACCCGCATGCCCAAGGTCCGCGACACGGTGAAGGACTTCTTCGGCAAGGATCCGAACACCGGCGTCAACCCGGACGAGGTCGTCGCCATGGGCGCGGCGATCCAGGCCGGAGTGCTGCAGGGCGAGGTCAAGGACGTGCTGCTGCTCGACGTCACTCCGCTGTCGCTCGGCATCGAGACCCTGGGCGGCGTCTTCACCCGGATGATCGACCGCAACACCACCATCCCGACCAAGAAGGCGCAGACCTATTCGACCGCCGAGGACAATCAGAACGCGGTCACCATCCGCGTCTTCCAGGGCGAGCGCGAAATGGCCGCGGACAACAAGTTGCTCGGCCAGTTCGATCTGGTCGGCATCCCGCCGGCGCCGCGCGGCGTGCCGCAGGTCGAGGTCACCTTCGACATCGACGCCAACGGCATCGTCAACGTCCATGCCAAGGACAAGGGCACCGGCAAGGAGCAGCAGATCCGCATCCAGGCCTCGGGCGGCCTTTCCGACGCCGATATCGAGAAGATGGTGCAGGAAGCCGAGCAGTTCGCCGACGAGGACAAGGCCCGCCGCGAAGCCGCCGAGGCGAGGAACCAGGCCGAAAGCCTGATCCATTCGACCGAGCAGCAATTGAAGGAGCATGGCGACAAGGTCGACGAGGCGCTGAAGGCCGAGATCGAGGCGGCCGTCGCGGAGGCCAAGACCGCGGTCGAGGGCGGCGACACCGACGCGATCAAGGCGAAGGCGGAAGCGCTCGCCCAGGTCGCGATGAAGCTCGGCCAGGCGATCTACGAGAAGGACCAGGCCGCGGCCGCGTCTCCGGGCGCGGACTCGCCGGCAGGCGAGGAAGCGGGGACCGGCGGCGAAGAGGAGGTCGTCGACGCCGAATTCTCCGAGGTCGACGAAAACAACAAGGGCTGATGGGGCATGCGATGCTCCGTTCGTCCTGAGCCTGTCGAAGGACTTTCTTCTTCTCGGAAGGAGAACAAGAAAGGGGCTTCGACAGGCTCAGCCCGAACGGCGTTTGTGGGTGGGGGCACCTAGGTGGTTGAAACCGATTATTACGAGCTCCTCCAGGTGGAGCGGACGGCCGATCCCGGTACGATCAAGGCCGCCTACCGCAAGCTCGCGATGGAATGCCACCCCGACCGCAACGGCGGCTGCACCAACGCGGAAGCGAAGTTCAAGGCGCTCTCCGAAGCTTATGAATGCCTGAAGGACCCGCAGAAGCGCGCCGCTTACGATCGGTTCGGCCACGCGGCGTTCAAGGGCAATGGCGGCTTCGGCGGCAATGGCGGGGCGCAGGATTTCGGCTCCTTCGCCGACATTTTCGACAATATCTTCGGCGAGTTCATGGGCGGCGCCCAGCAGGGCCGCGGGCGCGGCAACGTCCGCCGCGGCTCGGACCTGCGCTACGACCTCGAGATCAAGCTCGAGGATGCCTATGACGGCCGCCAGGTCGAGCTCCAGGTCGATACCACCGCGCCGTGCGAGCCCTGCTCCGGCTCGGGCGCCAAGGCCGGCACCTCGGCCAGGTCCTGCGCGACGTGCGGCGGCCGCGGCCAGGTTCGCGCGCGCCAGGGCTTCTTCGTGGTCGAGCAGACCTGCCCCTCCTGCCGCGGCGTCGGCGAGACGATCGCCGATCCCTGCCCGTCCTGCCGCGGCGAGGGCCGGGTCGAGAAGCGCAAGGCGCTGTCGGTCAACATTCCCGCCGGGGTCGACGAGGGCACCCGAATCCGCCTCGCCGGCGAGGGCGAAGCCGGGGTGCGCGGCGGCCCGCCGGGCGACCTCTACATCTTCGTCCACCTCGCCCGGCACCCGATCTTCCAGCGCGAAGGCACCACCTTGTTCGCCCGCTGCCCGGTGAGCTTCACCACCGCGGCCCTCGGCGGAACGATCGAGGTCCCCGGCCTCGACCGGCAGAAGCACGAGATCCGCATCCCCGCCGGCATCCAGACCGGCAAGCAGCTGCGCCAGCGCGGCGCCGGCATGCCCGCGATGAACGGCCGCGGCCATGGCGACATGGTGCTCCAGATCGAACGTCGAGACGCCGACGAAGCTCAGCGCGAAGCAGCGCGAGATATTGGAGCAGTTCCGCGAAACCGAAACCGGCGACGAATGCCCGGCCTCGAGGGGCTTCTTCCAGAAATTGAAGGCCGCCTGGGAAGGGTCGGCGAGGGCCTAGGCGCGGCGCCTGAAGCTGCCGAGACTGAACCCCGCGCCCAACAGCAGCCATTGGCAGATGGTGATGATCACCCCGGCCAGGTCGCTCGTCTCCTGGCCCCGGCCGGCGCTGAGCAGGAAATATTGCACCGGCAGCAGCACCACCACGATCGCGAGCAGCACATAATTGGCCCAAGTGAGCGCGAGGCTTGCGCGGGACGGCTGCCGGAAGCTCCAGACCATCAGCGCCAGCAGAATCGCGTAATAAGCGAGCGCGACCTTGCCGACCGAGAGCGACACGCCGAGCGTCGCGCCTTCGAAGATCATGTCGCTGCCCGAAGCGATCGTATGGATCGCGTCGGCGAACCAGAGGCCGGCGACAGCGAGGGCGAGCGGTCGGAAGATCCGGTCGGGCCCGCGCCAGCCGCTCCACAGCAGGATGACGCCGATCACCACGCCGGCGGTCGGAAACCAGAAATCGCCGCTCGTGCCGGCGCCGTGGAAGGTCCGTCCGAACAGGGTGTTGCCCCATTCGTAGCTGACGCCGTCGAACAGCGAGCGCAGGAAAGGCAGCCAGTAGAGGACGAGCGGAAGCGTCAGCAGCCACATCGTCGCCGAGTGCACGGCTCGTCCCAACGTCGCGCCCATCCTGATCCTCCAACTGTATTATCTTAATAACACAGTTGGAGGCGAAATGTCAAGCGTCCGGGCGCTTCGGGATGTCGAGCCCGCGCTGCACCGCTGGCCGGGCCAGCCCACGCTCCAGCCAGGCGGGGACGCCGGCCAGGCCGTCATAGTCGACGAGGTCGCGGGCGCCGTAGAAAGTGATCAGGTTGCGGACCCAGCCGAGCGTGGCGACGTCGGCGATGCTATACGCGTCCATGATCCAGTCGCGCCCGGTCAGCCGCGTCTCGAGGACGCCCAGCAGCCGCTTCGATTCCGCGACGTAGCGCTGGAGCGGGCGCTTGTCCTCATAGTCGCGGCCGGCGAATTTGTGGAAGAAGCCGACCTGGCCGAACATCGGCCCGATCGCGGCCATCTGGAACATCACCCACTGGATGGTCCGGTAGCGGTCCGCGGGATCGGCGGCGAGCAATTGGCCGGTCTTCTCGGCGAGATAGATCAGGATCGCGCCCGATTCGAACAGCGCCATCGGCTTGCCGCCCGGCCCGTCGGGATCGATGATCGCGGGAATCTTGCCGTTCGGGTTGAGCGAGAGATATTCGGGGGTCCAGGTCTCGTTCTCGCCGATGTCGATGAAGTGCGGCTCGTAAGGGAGGCCGATCTCCTCGAGCATGATCGACACCTTCACCCCGTTGGGGGTCGGCGCCGAATAGAGCTGGAGCCGGTCCGGATGCGCGGCGGGCCAGCGCGCCGCGATCGGGAATTGGGACAGGTCGGCCATGCTTGATGCTCCCTCGACAGGCGCTCAAGATAAGGCTTTATCAGGCCGCAAAAAGGGGACCGCCATGCGCCGCACCATCGCCATTCTGTTGCTGCTCGCCGCCACGCCCGCCGCGGCCCACCAGCCGCCGCCCGCCGAGGTCCGAGTCGAGCGGCTCGCGCCGGGCGTCGCGGTGCTGTTCGGCCGCGGCGGCAATATCGGCCTCTCCTACGGCGCCGACGGCAACATCCTGGTCGACGACCAGTTCGCGCCGATGACCGAGCGGATCGTGGCGGCGGTGCGCACCCTCGATCCCGATCCGATAAGCTATGTGATCAACACCCACTGGCACGGCGACCACAGCGGCGGGAACGAGAATCTCGGTCGCGCCGGGACGGTGATCGTCGCCCACGACAATGTCCGAGTCCGCATGTCGATGGAGCAGCTCGTGCGCGGCGAGCGGGTGCGGCCGTCGCCGGGCGGGGCGCTGCCGGTGATCACCTTCAGCGAGAATTTGACCTTCCATTTGAACGGCGACGACATCCGCGCCGTCCACGTCGCCCACGCCCATACCGACGGCGATTCTCTGATCTATTGGACGCGCGCCAACGTCCTCCACATGGGCGACACCTATTTCAACGGCCTCCTCCCCTTCATCGACCTCGATTCGGGCGGCTCGATCGACGGCGCCATCGCCGCGGTGGAGACCGGGCTCGGCCTCGCCAACGAGGCGACGCGGATCATCCCCGGCCACGGCCCGATGGCGCGGCGGGCGGACCTCGTCCGCTACCGCGACATGCTGATCGACCTCAGAAACCGGGTCGGGCAGGGCATCGCGGCCGGCCGGACGCTCGAGCAGATCAAGGCGGAGCGGCACGCCGACGCTTATGGCCCGCCGGACGGCTTCATCTCGCCGGACAGCCTGATCGAGACGATCCACCGCAGCCTCAGCCAGCCGCCGGCGGCCGGCCACCACTAGGGCGCGCCGAACACCCGTTCGAAGATCGTGTCGATATGCTTCAGGTGATGGTCGAGGTCGAAGCTCGCATCGATCTCGGCGGCTGACAGCAACGCCGTCACCTCGGCGTCGGCATTGAGCAGCTCCTTCAGCGACAGCGCGCCGTCCGAGTCCCAGACCTTCATCGCGTTGCGCTGGACGAGTTCGTACGCCTCTTCGCGGCTGGCGCCGGCCTGGGTGAGCGCCAGCAGCACCCGCTGCGAATGGACGAGGCCGCCCATGCGGTCGAGATTCTTCCGCATCCGTTCCGGGTAGACGAGCAATTTGTCGATCACGCCGGTGAGGCGGGCAAGGGCGAAATCCAGGGTCACGGTCGCGTCGGGCCCGATGTAACGCTCGACCGAGCTGTGGCTGATGTCGCGCTCGTGCCAGAGCGCGACATTCTCCAGCGCCGGCGTGACCGCGGCGCGGACCATGCGGGCGAGGCCGGTCAGATTCTCGCTCAGCACGGGATTGCGCTTGTGCGGCATGGCCGAGCTGCCCTTCTGGCCCGGAGCGAAATATTCCTCGGCTTCAAGCACCTCGGTGCGCTGCAAATGGCGGATCTCGGTCGCCAGCCGCTCGACCGAGGAGGCGATCACGCCGAGCGTCGCGAAATAATAAGCATGGCGGTCGCGCGGGATGACCTGGGTCGAGACAGGCTCCACCCTGAGCCCCATCTTCTGCGCGACATGCGCCTCGACCCTGGGATCGACATTGGCGAAGGTCCCGACCGCGCCCGAGATGGCGCAGGTGGCGATATCGTCGCGAGCGCCGGCGAGGCGCGCGCGGTTGCGGGCGAACTCGGCATGGGCCTGCGCCAGCTTGAGCCCGAACGTGACCGGCTCGGCATGGATGCCGTGGCTGCGGCCGATCGTGGGGTTCAGCTTGTGCTCGAAGGCGCGGCGCTTCAGCACCGCGAGCAGGTCGTCGAGATCGGCGATCAGGAGGTCGGCCGCCTGCTTGAGCTGCACCGCCAAACACGTGTCGAGCACGTCGGAGCTGGTCATGCCCTGGTGCAGGAACCGCGCCTCGGGCCCGACCTGCTCGGCGACCCAGGTCAGAAAGGCGATGACGTCGTGCTTCACGACGCCCTCGATCGCGTCGATCGCGGCGACGTCGATCGCGGGGCCGGTCGTCCACCAATCCCGCACCGCCTTGGCCGCCGCCTCCGGAACGGTGCCGAGCGCGGCCATCGCGTCGAGCGCATGCGCCTCGATCTCGAGCCAGATGCGGAACCGGTTCTCCGGTTCCCAGATCGCGGTCATCTCAGGGCGGGCGTAGCGGGGGATCATAAAGCCGCCTAGCAACGGTGCGGGCGGGGCGCAACGGAGGCTGCCGAATTGAACGATCGATCAAATCGGCTTGACAACCACTGCGCCTCGGACGGCCGCGTCTGTGCCGTGTCGGCCGATTAGGCGGACGGCGTCGGCGCAGCCGGCGGCGAACGACCGGCGCCGGCGCTGCCCGGCAACGCCGGACGGATCAACGCCGCCAATCCCCTCGATCCTTCGACCGCAGGCCGCTCCGGCATCATCGACGTATCGAGCACGCTGTTGATGATGGCGCGCTTGGCTTCATCCTGTTCGGTCATCGATGATGCCATCCGGAAGGCGAGGATCGAGGAATGGCTGTGCATCTGCAGGCGGTAATAGAAGGTCAGCTGACTGATCGTGCTGCGGTAGACCCACAGGAACAGCGCCGAGATGAACTCCACGATCGCGGCGCTGGTGATGATCAGCACGTTGAAATCCTGGCTCGGCCGCTCGAGGCCGAGGCGTTCCACCGGCCCTATGTAAAAGGCAACGCCGAGGATCAGTATCATGAAGCCGAGCCACATCGCAGTCACCGCGTTGAAGAAGCTGCGCCGCGTCTGATCCACGCCGATGTCGTAATAGATGTCCAATCTGGCGCGGCTGTAGCGCAGCAGCGGCAGGAGGCCGGACTCGTCGTCCTTTTCGAGACGGTCGAGCGCTTCCTCTTCGGTCTCCCGCGCTTCGTCTCGCGCGTCTTCGTCCTTCAGGGCCTCGATGGCGACGCTTACTTCGACCATGAATTGGGTAAATTGCTGTGCTCCCAGCCCGCACCAGAATGGACCGAAGACCAGGATTATCGACGGGAACAGGGCGGCTGTTCCTCTGAGAACGGAGCCGTCGACCCAGGCCCAAAGGCCGGGGAGCAATTCGACCCATGCGAAATAGGCGATCGGAAGCGGCGCCAGCCACAAAAGGACGGCCAACCCCCAACTGAGATAATAGAGGAATGCGGAATCGGCAGTTTTCTCGGCCCACCACCTTTCCGATCGGGCAGCGGCAGCGGCCTTGCGGTCGCGCGGCCTGGCACGGGGCGAGCGCCGACCGCTCGGTTGTGCAGCGTCCGGTTGCTTCTCGGCCATGAGCGTCCCCCGTCGGCAATGTATCTCGTTGGCGGCTCGCGGGCAAACGCTGCCGCCCCCGTTCAGATCAGCCCCATCGCCCTCAGGCTGGCATGGCCGCCGGCGCCGATGATGACATGGTCGTGCAGGCTGATCTTCAGATGCCGCCCGGCTTCGGCGAGGTCGCGGGTGAGGCGGATGTCCTGCGGGCTCGGCGCGGGGTCGCCGCTCGGATGGTTGTGGACGACGATGATCGCGGTGGCGTGGAGATCGAGCGCGCGGCGCATGATCTCGCGGATATAGACCGCCGATTCGTCGACCGAGCCCTCCCACATCTTCTCGTTGGCGATCAGCACGTTCTTGGCGTTGAGGAAGAGGACTCGGACCCGCTCGATCGGCTCGTGCGCCATGTCGGCGCGCAGGTAATCGAGCAGCGCCTGCCACGAGCCGAGCACCGGGCGTTTCTTGACGTTCTCCTCGAGAAGCCGGAGCGCCGCCGATTGGACGGTCTTGAGCACGGCCACCGAGGTTTCGCTGATGTCGCCCACCCGTGCGATGGCCGCGGCATCGGCCGACAGGAGCCCGCCGAAGCCGCCGAATTCCCGGATCAGCCGTTTCGCGATCGGCTTGGTATCGCGGCGGAGGATGGTGAGGCCGAGCAGATATTCGACCAGCTCGTGGTCGAGCAGAGCGTCCGGCCCGCCTTCCAACAGGCGCTGGCGCAAACGGGCGCGGTGCCCCGCGCCGTCCAGGGAGGCGTCGTCGGCCATCGCGATGGATTAAGCCCGGACATGCCGTTACGCAACGCGGGATCAGGAACGACGGCACACGCGGATTGGTTGAGCAAAGGATCCGCCCTCGGGACTGGAGGTAGCCGTGACGGGTTGGCATTTGTTGTCCGGCTAGGAGAGAGGAGGGAGCGATGAAAATTCATCGTGACCGACGAAGCGACGACGTCCGGGCGGCAAAGGACAGCCCGCCGCTTCGCGGTCGGCCGGGGAAGGCGGCTGGGGGCGTCGAGCGCCTCAGCCGGGCTGCCTGGCCCGCCCTTCGCCGCACTCCTGCCCAGCCGCCTTCCCCGGCCGATCACGGCCACCTCCAGTCCCGAGGGCGGATCCTCTAGTGGACGGCGAGCTTATCGGGACAGCGAAACGCCGGCGCGTGCCGCGATTGCTCCGCATCGCCGCCGCGGCGCTGCTCCTCGTCCTGCTCGTCGCCTTCGCCATCGTCTGGACGATGCGGGTCGAGCTCGCCTCCGGCTTCATCGACCGCGAGCTGGCGCGGCGCGGCGTCACCGCGACCTACCAGGTGAAGCGGATCGGCTTCGGCACCCAGGTCTTCGAGAATCTGGTGATCGGCAACCCGGCCCGCCCGGACCTCGTCGCGCGGCGGGTCGAGGTCCGCATCCTGCTCGGCTTCACCGGCCCGCGCGTCGGCCCGATCACCGCGCGCGGCGTCCGCATGGTGGGGCGGGTCGAGGCGGGCAGGCTCCGCCTCGGCCAGGTCGACCGGCTGCTGCCGCCGCCCTCGGGCCGGCCGTTCCGCCTGCCCGACCAGCATATCGACGTCGAGAATGCCGCCATCGCCCTCGCCACGCCCGCGGGCGCCTTATCGCTGGCGCTGAGCGGTCGCGGCAACCTTGCGGACGGCTTCCAGGGCCGCCTCGCTTTGGTGTCGCGCGGGCTCCGGCTCGGCGACTGCCGGATCGCCACCCCGATCGCCCGCCTCGCGGTCCGCATCGGCGACGAGCGGCCACGGCTGAGCGGCCCGCTGGCGCTGCGAAGCGTCCGCTGCGGCGACGGTCTCGCCGTCGAGCGGGCGCTGTTCGACTTGAGCGCGCAGCTCGCGCCGGGCCTCGACGGCTGGCGCGGCGGGGCCGCCCTGCGCGTCGCCGCGCTTCGGACAGGATCGAACCTGCTCGCGGACGTCGAAGGCCGCCTTTCCTTCGGCGGCGACGCAAGCGAGACGCGCGGGACCGCGGAGCTCGCCGCCGGCGCCGCGGCGACGGATATTATCCGTGCGGGGCGAACGCGCCTTGCCGGCCGCTACGCGATCGCGCCCCGCCGCGGCGACGTCGCGTTCGAAGGAGAGCTGGCGGCGCAGGGCGTGACGGCGAGCGACTCCGCGCTGGCATCGCTCGTGGAGGCGCTGCGCAGCGTGCGCGGAACCCCGGCCGGGCCGGTCGGCGACGCCCTCGCCGCTGCCTTGCTCCGGGCCGGGCGCGGCGGTGGCGAAGCCCGTACCGGCCTCCGTCTGGCCAGCGCCAACGGGCGCGGCATGCTGAGGCTCGACCGGCTCGCCTTCGAGAGCCGCAGTGGCGCCCGCCTGGCCGTCTCCGGCGGGGAGGGCCTGAGCTACGCCTGGCCCGGCGGCGGCCTCGGCCTCGACGGCAGCCTTACCTTGTCCGGCGGCGGCTTTCCCGAGACGCGCTTTGCGCTGATCCGGGGAGAAGGCGGAGCGGTTCGCGGCACCGGGCGGATTGCGCCGATCCAGACGCGCGGCGCCCGGCTTGCGCTGGGCGATATCGCCTTCACCGCATCCCGGGATGGCCGGACGACCTTCCGGACGGTCGTAACGGTCGATGGGCCGTTCAGCGGCGGCCGGGTGAGCGGGCTGACGCTGCCGCTGAGCGGCCGGTTCGGGCGCGGCGGCTTCGCGCTCGGCGAGGGCTGCGTGAATGGCGGCTTCCGGGCGCTGCAATTCCAGAACCTGCGGCTCGGGCCGTCGCGGCTGCCATTATGTCCCACCGGCGCCGCTCTGGTCTCCAAGGGGCGGATCGGCGCGGAATTGCGCGGGCCGCGCTTCGCCGGACGATTGGGCTCGTCGCCGATCAGCCTGGCGTCGGATCGGGTGCGCGTCGATTCGGCCGGCTTCACCGCTTCGCGTCTGGCGGTCCGCCTCGGCGGCGGCGCCGGCGTCAACCGCCTCGATGTCGCCCTGTTGACCGGCCGCTTCGGCCCGCGCGGGATCGGCGGCGGCTTCGAGGGCCTGGCCGGCGATCTCGCCAACGTGCCCTTGCTGGTCAGCGAGGGCAGGGGGACATGGCGGATGCCGGGCGGCGACCTCGCGCTCGACGGCCGGCTGACGATCGCCGATCGGCAGAGCCCGGCGCGCTTCACGCCGCTCGCCGGCGAGGATTTCCGGCTGACCCTCGTCGACAACCGCATCCGCGCCACCGGCAGGCTCAGCCATCCGGCGAGCGGCACGCGGGTGGCGCTGGCGACGATCCGGCACGATCTCGGAACCGGCACCGGCGACGCCGTGCTCGAAGTCCCGGAGCTGCGCTTCGCCCAGGGTTTCCAGCCCGAGGCGCTGACGCCGCTCACGGTTGGAGTCGTCGCACTGGTCGACGGCGTGCTCACCGGCCAGGGGCGGATCGAATGGGATGCAAGGGGCAGCCGCAGCACCGGCCGCTTCTCGACCGCCGACATGGACCTCGCCGCGCCGTTCGGTCCGGTCGAGGGGCTGGCGACGACGATCGAGTTCACCGACTTGCTCGGCCTCACCAGCGCGCCGGCGCAGGAGGCGCGGGTCCGCCTGGTCCGCGCCGGCATCGACGTCCATGACGGCATCGTCCGCTACCAGATCCGGCCCAATTACCATGTCGCGGTTGAAAGCGCGCGCTGGCCGCTGGCCGGCGGGGTCCTCACGCTCGAGCCGACGGTGCTCGACTTCAGTCGGGAATCGACCAAATATCTCACCTTCCGGGTCGAAGGGCTCGATGCGGCGCGCTTCATCCAGCTGATGGAATTCTCGAATATCGCCGCCACCGGCACCTATGACGGCGTCGTCCCGATGCAGTTCACCGACCGCGGCGGCCGCATCGCCGCCGGCCGCCTGGTCGCGCGGCCGGAAGGCGGCACGCTCTCCTATGTCGGCGAGCTCAGCGACCGCGACCTCGGCCCTTATGGCGTGCTCGCCTTCGATGCGCTGAAGTCGCTGCGCTACAGCCGGCTCGAGATCGCGCTCGACGGCGCGCTGGACGGCGAGTTCCTGACCCGGATCAACATGGACGGCATCGCCCGAAACGTGGCCGGCACGCGCGAGCCTTCGGGCGGGATCAGCGGCCTGGTGGTCGGGCGGGCGCTCAGCCAGCTCGCCCGCATCCCGTTCCGCTTCAACATCCGCATCGAAGGCCGTTTCCGCGCGCTGATCGCCACCGCGCGCTCGTTCGAGGACCCGCGCGAGCTCATCCGGGCGTCGCTGCCCGGGCTGCTCGATGGCGGCGCCGCCCCCCAAACTCCCGTTCAGGATGAGGAAAGCGAGCCTGTGCAATGAATCCGCCCAGCTTGACGAACGAGGGCCGCGATGCGAGCCGCAAATACATGGAGAGGATCGGAACCGTGCTGCTTGCCGCCGCCGCCGGGCTTGGCGGCTGCGTCAACGTCGCCGCGCCCGACCGGCCGATCGAGATCAATTTGAACATCACCATCCGCCAGGAGGTGGTGGTCCGGCTCCAGCGCGACGCGCAGGAGCTGATCCAGAACAACCCAGGAGTGTTCTAGCATGACCCGCCGAATGAAATTCATGGCTGCCGCCGCGCTCGGCGTCGCGATGGTGGCGAGCGGCGCCGCTTATGCGATGCAGGCCGACGCGGCCGGCGAGCTGCGCGCCACCGGCCAGGTCGGCGAGCGCTTTGACGGCTATCTCGGCCTGGTCGGCTCGGCGCCCGCCGACATCCGCTCGCGGATGGAGGCGGTCAACATCCAGCGCCGCGCCGCCTACACCCAGCTCGCTTCGCAACGCGGCGCGACGATCGAGGAGGTCGCCGCCGCCACCGCCTGCCAGCTCTTCGCCACCCGGGTCGGGCCGAACCAGCAATATCTGCTGCCCGACGGCCAATGGCGCCGCCGCAACGGCAACGAGCCGGTGCCGCGCCCGAGCCATTGCGGCTGATGAAATAGGGACAGTCCCTATTTATCTTTCCCGGCTTCACCGATCTCCGCTGCGCGGCGCCGCGAGATGGGCGCGGAAGAAGGCGGTTACGGATCGGTTGAACTCCCGGTGAAAGGCGATACGGTCGAAACCCTCCCGATCCTGACAGATCTCGGGCAGGTTGAGCGCCCCGCATGGCATCAGGAAGGCGAAATGCCCGGCACCGGCCACCTCGTGGAAATCGGGCGCCCGCGGCAGCAATCGCCTCACGAGGCCGGCATTCGTGGCATAGGGCACGATCTGGTCTTCGGCGCCGGCCCAGAGCTGCACCGGCGCCTGGACGTTGGCGAGGCCCGCCGGCTCGAAGATGAAGCCGAGCCCGGGAGCGGCGATGACGGCAGCCTTGATGCGGCGGTCATGGGTCCAGCCTGAAGGCGCCGGGCCGGGAGCGGCCGGCCTGATCAGGTTGCAGACGAACTCCCGCTGCGCGGCGCAATGAGTCGCGATCCGGCCGAGGTCGGGGACGCCGCCGATCGCGATGAGAGCGGTCGTCGCCCCGGCCGACAAGCCGAACAATCCGATCCGGTCGCCGTCCAGGCGGGCGGCGTCTCTCCAGCCGTTCGACAGGAAGTCGATGACCCGGCTGACATGGCGGGAACGATCGACCAGCCAGCCCGGCCCGCCGACCGCGCTGTCGTCGCGATAATTGTCGCCCGTATGCGCCGGCGCCGCGACGACGAAGCCGGCTTCGGCCAGGGCGATGGCGGTGTCCATGTGGCTCATCGATCCGCCGCCGGTGCCGTGGGAGATCACCACCAGGGGAAGGCCGGTGCCGGCGACGGGCGCATCGAGCGCGGCGCGCACCGCATGCGGCCCCGCCTGGATCAAGGCCGGCGCGGCATCGGTCGGATACCGAACGTCCACGGCGATGGGAGGGCGGCCCGCGTCGGGGGCGAGGGCCTGCTGAAGGCCGACGGGGCGGGCGGGCTCGATGACCGCAGGGGCTTGAGCCGCGGCCGGGGCAACGGCCCGAAGGCTGAAAGCGAACGCTATTCCCCAGATAAACTTCAGCATCGATTTCATTGGACCCCCTTGGCGCGGCACGAGACCAGGCTGCCATTGCGAACGAACATATGAATGCCTCTTATCGCTGGCCAGCCACCTCGAAGGCCGGGCGGTAGCCGTCCGGAAGTGCCGCCAGGTCCGCCGGCTCGAACGGGATCGCGACGACATAGTCGCCCTCGACATAGGGCCCGGCCGCGTAGGGCGGGATCAGCACGTTGAGCCGGTCGAACCGGCCGTTGCCGTCGCTGTCGGCCGGGGCGAGCACGCGCTCCGCGAGCGCCGGACAGGATGTGTGGGGGTCCTCGGGATCGCGCCGCACCGGCTCGCCCCTTTTCTCTTCGCGCTGCCGGTCGAGGTCGCGGCAATAGCGCTCTTCCATCGCCCCGAGCCCGGCCCTGAGCAAAGCCGAGGCGTCGACCGGGCGGTCCTCCGCGCGGTCCCAGAGCAAAGACTCGTAGGCGAGGTTGCCATGGGCCCCGCCGGCATAGGTGGCGACGCCGGCGGAAAGGCTCATCAATTGGCCGGTGCTGCCGTCCAGGCTCCAGTCCTGCTCGTGCGAGTGGGCCGGCATCTGCCAACCCTCGCCGGCCGCCGTTCCCCGGCCCTCGGCCGCCATCTCCATCGCCCGCGCCCGCGCCGCTGCCATCCGCGCGCGAAGCTCGGCCCGAAGCGTGGGCACCGCCTCCGCGGCGGCGGGCCAGCCATAATGGAAATGAAGATACTCGCTCTCGTCCTCGTGCACGAAGACGCCGGGCTGGGCTGCATGGAGGAGGAGGAGCGCGAGCGGGATCATGCCGCCACCTTAGCGGCTCCCGCGCCGGGGCCAAGGCGAAGCGATGCTGCACTGCGGCAGTGTGTTGACTTGCCCCCGGCCGCTTCCTAAAGGAACCGCGCCTTGGCGGGATCGTTCGCCGGCATGTCCCACGCCCTTGAAGCACCGCGTTTCGTGAAGCGCGGACGCACATGGAAGGACGGCATGGCGGAAAACGAGCCCTGGCAGGACCCGAAGTCTCCCCAGGATGCCCGGCTGGCTTCGCTCGACGAGCGGCTCCGGCAGGCGCAGATGGACGAGGCGGCGCGGACCGGCCGGACGGCGCGCAAGCCGATGACTGGGCAGGCCCAGGGCATGCGCATCCTGTCCGTCCTGGTCAGCTATCCGTTCGGGACCGCGATGATCGGTTTCGCGATCGATTATTTCGCGGGGACGAAGGGAATCTGGGTGGCGATGCTGTTCCTCGGGTTCGGCGTCGCCATGTGGGAAGTGTGGAAGATTTCAAAGCAGAGCCCGACGGGCTGAGGGAAGCAAGTGGCGGCCGAAAAAGCGACCATCGATCCGATGCACCAGTTCCAGATCGACTCCCTCGTGGGGTCGCTGGACGGCAGCCCGTTCGCCTTCACCAACAGCGCGCTCTGGATGCTGATCGTGCTCGGCACGATCTATCTGTTCATGCTCGGCGGGATGAAGCGCCAGCTCGTCCCCGGCCGCTGGCAGGTCGCGGTCGAGGGCGTCACCGGCTTCATCACCTCGATGCTGTCGGCCAATATCGGGCCCGAGGGGAAAAGATACGTCCCCTGGGTGTTCACCGTCTTCATGTTCATCTTGGTCGCCAATCTGATGGGGATGATGCCGTTCGGCGTGATCCCGGGCGTCCATCCGTTCACCGTCACCAGCCAGTTCACCGTCACCGGGGTGATGGCGATCATCAGCTTCGGCATCGTCCTGGCCGTCGGCTTCTGGAAGCACGGCCTCCATTTCTTCTCTTTGTTCGTGCCGGCCAACACGCCGTTCCTGCTCAAGCTGCTGATCGTGCCGATCGAGTTCGTCTCGTTCATGGTGCGGCCGTTCAGCCTCGCGCTCCGGCTTTTCGTCGCGATGATCGCCGGCCATATCCTGGTCAAGGTGTTCGGAAGCTTCATTGTCAGCGGCCTCAACGCCGAAGGGGTGATAGGGCCGCTGATCAGCCTGCTCTCCTTCGTCTTCATCGTCGGCGTCAGCGTGCTCGAACTGCTGGTCTGCGCCATCCAGGCCTATGTGTTCGCTTTGCTGACGTCGCTCTACATCAACGACGCGGTCAACCTTCACTAGTCGTTCCAACACTTTCACAAGGGAGCTTATCATGGACTTCGCATCTGCCCAGGTCATCGGCGCCGGTCTCGCCGCCATCGGCGTCGGCGCCGCCGCCATCGGCGTCGGCCACGTCTTCGGCTCGTTCCTCGAGAGCGCGATCCGCAACCCGGCGGCCGCCGACGGCCAGCAGGGCCGGCTGTTCATCGGCTTCGCGGCCGCCGAGCTGCTCGGCCTGATCGCGTTCGCCGTAGCGATGATCATCCTCTACGCGCGCTAAGCGAAAAGGGGGACAGTCCCCGTTTCCGGGGACTGTCCCCGTCCAAGGACGCCCATGCCTCAGCTCAATCAGCTCGCCGACGTCGCTTATTCGCAGTTCTTCTGGCTGCTGCTGGTGCTCGCCCTGATCTATTTCGGGATCGGCCACTTCATGCTGCCGAAGATCCAGTCGACCGTCGACGCGCGCGACAAGCGCATCGCCGACGACCTCGCCGCCGCGCAGGCGGCGCGGGCCGAGGCCGACCGGATCGAGGTCGCCTATCGCGCCCGGATCGACGAGAGCCGCGGCGAGGCGCTCAAGGTCGCCGCCGCCGCCAAAGCGGAGAGCGCGAAGGCGACCGAGATCCGGATCAAGGCGATCGACGCCGAGGTCGGCGCCAGGATCGAGACGGCCGAGACGCGCATCCGCGCCGCGACCGAGGCGGCGCTGGGGGAGATCGAGGAGGTCGCCGCCGAGGCGGCGCAGGACGTGGTGGGCCGGCTCGCCGGCCTTTCCGTCAGCCGCGCCGAGGCGGCCGCGGCAGTGAAGGCGGCAATGGCGCATGGCTGAGCAGGCACATCCCGAAGCGGCAGCCAACTCGGCGCACGCTGCGACCACCGCCACCACCGAGGATCATGGCGGCGCGGCGGCCCATGCCGAGCCGACAGCGTTCGGCTTCGACGCCAGCGGCTGGGTTGCTTTGGCGATGGTCGCGGTGTTCGCGATCCTGATCTGGAAGCGCGTCCCCGCTTTGATGGCCGCCGCGCTCGACAAGAAGATCGCCGGCATCCGCGAGCAGCTCGACGAGGCGGCGCAGCTGCGCGCCGAGGCCGACGCGCTTAAGGCCGAATATGAGGCCAAGGCCGCCGCTGCCGGCGCCGAAGCCGCGACCATGATCGAGCGCGCCCAGGCCGAGGCCGCCGGCATCCTTGCCAAGGCCGAGACGGACGCCGCCGCTCTGGTCGAGCGCCGCACCCGCATGGCCGAGGACAAGATCGCCGCCGCCGAGCGCGCCGCTTTGGACGAGGTCCGGGCCAAGGCGGCGACGGCTGCCGCGGCGGCCGCCGAAACCCTGATCCGCGCCAAGCTCGACGCCGCCGCCGACAAGCCGATGGTCGACGCGACGATCGCGGGGCTGGGACGGGGGCGCTAGGGCTTCATCGCCGCGAAGCGATTGCTCCACGCCCACTCTATCGTCAGGTCGAGCCAATTGTCCGACACCGTGCCCAGGCGCACCAGCGTCGAGCCGGTGCGACCCCATCCGCCTGCGGCTGGCTTGAACGCTTCGGGCTCTTCCTCGATTGCGATCTCCTGCTGTTCCGGGAGGAGCAGAACCATTCCCCAGTCCGCGTCGGGAGCGCCCAGCGTCGCGATGATCTTGCCGCCGAGCCGAAAGTCCGGATGGCCCATATGGGATCGTTCCTCCACGTCTGGCATCGACAGTATGAATTGCCGAAAATAGTCCGCGCTGGCCATGGCGACGGGTTATCACGGTGGCGGTTGCGTCGCCAAATCCCTAAATCCACCGCGTGAGCAAGCCCGACGCCCCCGACCGCTTCAACGAGGACAGGGCCTCTTATACGCTGCGCGGCTCGGACAAGCCCGACCTCGAGGCCGGAGTCGCCGCGATCCGCGCCGTCGTGAAGTCGCTGCCGGTGCGGCCCGGCGTCTACCGGATGCTCGATGCGCGCGGCGACGTGCTCTATGTCGGCAAGGCGCGGGCGCTGAAGAGCCGGGTCAACGCCTATACCCAGGTGGCTCGCCAGACCAAAAGGCTGCTGCGCATGGTCTCGCAGACGCGCTCGATGCAGATCGTCACCACCAACAGCGAGGCCGAAGCGCTGCTGCTCGAGGCGCAGCTGATCAAGCGCTACCGGCCGCCCTACAACGTGCTGCTGCGCGACGATAAAAGCTTCCCCTTCATCCTGCTGCGGGAGGACCACGATTTCCCGCGAGTCCAGCTCCATCGCGGCGCCCGCCGCCTCAAGGGGCAATATTACGGCCCCTTCGCGAGCGCCGGCTCGGTCCGCAACACACTTAACTCGCTGCAGAAGCTCTTCCTCTTAAGAAGCTGCACCGACAGCTTTTTCGCCAACCGCACGCGACCGTGCCTGCTCTACCAGATCCGCCGCTGCAGCGCGCCCTGCGTCGGTCGGGTCGACGCGGCGGGCTATAACGAGCTGGTCCGCGACGCCAAGGATTTCCTCGGCGGCCGCTCGACCAAGATCCAGCAGAAGCTCCAGGCCCTGATGACGGACGCGTCCGAGGCGATGAACTTCGAGCTCGCCGCCGTCTATCGCGACCGGCTGCGGGCGCTCACCTATGTCCAGGGCAGCCAGGCGATCCATGCCGAGCGGCTCGGCGACGCCGATCTGTTCGCATTGGCCTGCAAGGGCGGGACGATGTGCATCCAGGCCTTCTTCATCCGCGGCGGCCAGAATTGGGGTCATCGCAGCTTCTTCCCGGCGCACACCAACGACGTGCCGGAAGCGGACGTTCTGCAAAGCTTTCTCGTCCAGTTCTACGAGGAAGTGCCGCCGCCGCGCCTGATCCTGACCGACCGCGCGCTGCCCGAAACCGATCTGCTCTGCGAGGCCTTTTCCGCCCGCGCCGAGCGCAAGGTCACGCTCAGGACCCCGCAGCGCGGCGACCAGGCGCGGATGATCCGCCAGGCGGCCCGCAACGCCGAAGAGGAGCTTGACCGCCGCCTTGCCGAGACCTCCACCCAGGCGAAGAACCTGCGCGAGATCGCCGAGATCTTCGAGCTGGCCGAGCCGCCGCAGCGGATCGAGGTCTACGACAACAGCCACGTCATGGGCACCAACGCGGTCGGCGCGATGATCGTCGCCGGCCCCGAGGGCTTCCGCAAGAACCAGTATCGCAAGTTCAACATCAAGCGCCCGGAAACCGCGCTTGGCGACGATTTCGCGATGATGCGCGAGGTGCTCGGCCGCCGCTTCGCCCGGCTCGAGAAGGAGGATCCGGACCGTTCCAAAGGGGACTGGCCGGACCTGCTCCTGATCGACGGCGGCAAGGGCCAGCTGAGCGCGGTCTGCGAGGTGCTGGAAGATGCCGGCGTCCACGACGTCCCCGTGGTCGCGGTCTCCAAGGGCCCGGACCGCAATGCCGGCCGCGAGACCTTCCACCTCCCCGGCGGCCGCGAGATCGGTCTCCCGCACAATTCGCCGGTCCTCTTCTACCTCCAGCGGCTGCGCGACGAGGCGCACCGCTTCGCCATCGGCGCCCACCGGGCGAAGCGCGCCAAGAGCTTCACCGCCAGCCCGCTCGACGAGGTCCCCGGCATCGGCCCGGGGCGCAAGCGCGCCTTGCTGATGCATTTCGGCACCGCGCGGGCGGTGCGCAACGCGTCGCTGGAGGATATCGAGAAGGTCCCGGGCATCTCCGGCACGACGGCGCGCGGCATCTACGATTATTTCCACCCGGGGGGATGATTGTGTCCTCCAGTTCGTCATTCCAGCGAAATTGGACAGGTCCCTCATGTCCCCCGGACATGAGTGCGGAGTGCGGGGCACTCCGCCCCTGTTCAATGGAATCTCCCTTTCTTCAAGAACAGAGGGATTCCAGCTTGCGCTGGAATGACGGGTGGGAGCGATGAAGATCGACACCCCCGCCATCGTCGTCGCCGTGCGCGCCCATGGCGAACATGGGGCGATCGTGCGCGCGCTGACCAGGGAGGACGGGGTCCAACCCGGCTATGTCCGCGGCGGCAAGTCGCGGCGGCTGCGGCCCGTCCTCGTCCCCGGCAACCTGGTCCAGGCCGAATACCGCGCCCGCACCGACGAGCAGCTCGCTTATCTCGGCGTCGAGCTGATCCACAGCCGCGCCTTCCTCCTCTCCGAGCCGCTCGCTTCGGCGGGGATCGACTGGGCGACCGCGTTGACCGCCGTCGCCTTGCCCGAAGGCCAGCCTTATCCGCGCGTCTATGACGGCCTCGAAGGCCTCCTGAACGCGATCGAGGCGGCGCCGAGCGCGCGCGGCTGGGCGGCCGCCTTGGTCCGCTACGAACTGCTGGTGCTCGCCCAGCTCGGCTTCGGCCTCGACGAGGCGGAGATGGAGGCGTTGCCCGAGACCATCCTCGCCCGCCTGAAGCTCACTGGGCAGCTTCTCGCCCGCGATCTGCTGATCGACCGCCAGGCCGAGGTGCTGGCCGCGCGCGAGCGCCTGATCGAGCGCCTCAAGCGGATGGCCGGTTGACCTTGGCGGGCCGGCGTAGGAGTTAGGCCACGTGAAAGAGCTTTTCCCCCACGCGGCCACCACCCGCGACATCACCGTCCGGGTGTCGGTGAGCTTCCTCCCCGAGCAATCGGAGCCGGGCAAGGGGCGCTGGTTCTGGGCCTATCATATCCGGATCGAGAATGGCGGCGGCCAGGCGGTGCAATTGGTCAGCCGCGAATGGGTCATCGCCGACGGCCGCGGCGCCCGCCACGAGGTGCGCGGCGAGGGCGTGGTCGGCGAGCAGCCGGTGCTCGAGCCCGGCGCGTCGTTCGACTATGTCTCGGGCTGCCCGCTGACCACTCCGACCGGACAGATGGAGGGGCGCTACTTCATGGTCGCCGCCGACGGCTCCAGCTTCCCGATCGAGATCCCGCGCTTCCCGCTGATCGCGCCGGCGGTGACGAGCTAGGCTGTATCGACATTCGGCGCGCCCGGTCCCGAAAAGAGGGACAGTCCCCCTTTTTGGTCGGTCGCGGCGCTTCGGCATTGGAAAAGGGGGACTGTCCCTCTTTAAGCCATCCGCTGAATGTCGATACAGCCCAGGGCCTAGCCGAAGGCGGAGCGGCTGCCCGGCGGCCGGGTGTGCATCCTGCGGATCAAATAGGCGTCCGCCGACAGCCACAGCAGGGCCGCGGCCATGCCGGCGAAGGCGGGATAATATTCGGTCGTCGCGAGCAGCGCCCAGCTGCCGGCGCCGAGCACCGCCTGGAGCGCGCCCGTGATCGGCCGGCCGAGATAGAAGCGGTGCGCGCCGGCAATGCCGAGGACCAGCCACAGCGCATAAGCGACGGCGAGCGATTTCGGCGTTCCCCAGACCGCCTCCGACATCGCCGCGGGGGTCACCTCATAGGCCAGGGTCTCCGCGGCCGGCGTCTCGGCCCGGGCGCGCTCGTCGGCGACGAACGCCGCCCGGCGCGCCGCCATCTGGTCCGTCTCGCCGATCGGCTTCGTGGCCGATTCGAGGCCGAGCAGCGTCGCGCGCCGCGAGGCAATGCCTCCGTCGCTCACGCCTCTCCGTCCGAAGGTCCGCGCAATCATGTGCCGAAACCTAAGCGACGCGGGCAAAAATTAGGTTAAGGCCGGGCTTATCGCACCAGCTGTGCCGCGCGCGTCATCAGCGCGGCGAAGCGCGCCTCGTCGAGCGGCGCGGCCGGATCGTTCCAGGTCCCGGTGACGACGTGCCACTCGCCGGCCCGGTTTCGCACCAGCCAGGTCAGGTTGAGCACGCCGGGCTCCGATCCGCCCTTGAAGCCGACATAAGCGAAGCCGTCGCGCTGCGCCGGCGGCATGGCGGGATTGATCGCCAGGATCGCCCGGGCCGTGTCGTCGCCATGGCGCCGCAGCCAGTCCATGGTCCGCGCCAGGTCCGAGGCCGAGGCGTGCCACTCGATGTCGAGATTGGTGGGATTGCCCGAGAAACGGCTGACGTCGACGCGGTCGGGGTCGGTCCCGGCATGGTCGGCGAGCAAGCGGCGGCGGCCCGCCTCGTCGGCCTGCCGCCAGAGGTTGAGCGCCGGCGCGGGCGCGGTCTTGATCGCCGACAGCTCCAGGGTCGAAAGCAGCGGCCGGTTGCGCGCCGCCGCGGCGACCCCGATCCCCGCCATCATCCGCTCGACATTCTCGCGGCCAACCGTGTGGAGCAGCATGTCCGTCGCGCTGTTGTCGCTGATCGAGATCATCAGCGAAGCGAGCGTGTGCAGGGTGACGGGCGCGCCCCGCGGCCAGCTATGGACCGTGCCGCCCGCGATCGAGCGCCGGTCGAGGGTGACGACATCGCTCCAGCGCCGCTCGCCGGCCCGAACCTGCCGGCTCAGTTCGGCGAGGACCCATAATTTGAAGGCCGAGCCGATCGCCAGCGGCCGGTCGGGGTCGTGGCCGGTGGCCACGGCCGGTGCGGCCTCCCCGAGCCGCGCGACCGCGAGCCCCGTCTGGCCGGGCAGCGCGCGAATTTCCGCCACGATCGCGGCCATGGAATCGCCGCGCAGGTCGGCGCCGGTCAACAGCAGGCCAGTGATGAGATGCGGCGGCTGCGGCGCGATCACGATGCTCATGTGGAGCGTGGCCCGCTCGGTCTCGATATGGATGACGCCCATGGTCGGCGATTGCGGATCGATCCCGGCGACGCGCCGGGGCGCGCCATATTGCGCATTGAGCTGCCGCGAGATTGCGCTCACCCGCGCCTCGGGCACCTCGGCGAGAAAGGCGGGCGCGAAAATCCGCGCGGGCGCGGTCTCGCCGCGCAGCAGCGCCACGACCTGCTCGGCGCCGGCGCGCAGCTCCGCGCTCGGCTGCTGGGCCGCGGCCGGCGCCGCCAGCCCGACGAAGATCAGCAGTGTCACGATCCAGCGTTTCGTCATGCCTTCACGACGCTAGGCGAAACCGGCGCGCCGCTCCACCGTTGTGGAGGTCAAGCGACAGGGAGTCACGCCATGCCGGTATCGAACACGAACATCGTCGAGCGGATCGCGCGGGTCATTGCCGGCCGTGTGGTCAGCATCAACGCGGATGGCGAGGATCCGTCGGCCGGGGAACGCGTCGACGCGATCTGGCGCGACTATCGGGACGACGCCTTGTCGGTGATCCGCACGTTGCGCGAGCCCGACGCGGCGATGGCCGAGGCGGGCGATCCCGCGATCTGGGAGCGGATGATCGAGGCGGCGCTTGCCGAAGCGGGGGCTTAAAGCTCGGGCCCGATCATGCTGAGCGCATAAGCGGCCGGCAGCAGCAGCGCGAGGGCGATGGCGATGTCGAACGCCCGGATCGCGCGCATCCGCCCGCCGCGCCCGCGCGAGCGCATGTCGATCATCGTGATCCACAGGATCGAAAGGCCGCACAGGCAGGTGAGGCCGAGCAGCCCGGCATAGGCAAAAAGCAGCCAGTCCGGCCAGGGCCCGGGCGACGCGGCGAGCAGCAGGGCGCCGAGCCCGGCCGCCACCCCGGCCATCGCCGCCCGCTGTACGGTCCAGGCTTTCAGCATCCGCCTACCAGTCCCGGAACCAGCCGGTGATCGCGTAGCGCGCGACCGGCGCGAAGGGCGGCACGTAGGTGACATTGTGCTTCTGCGGCACGGCGAACAGGTTGAGGGCGTTGAAGCGCGGCTTGAAGCCGCCGATCGCGTCGCCCTCCTCGTCGTAGAACATCAGATAGCCGCCATATTCCGGCCGCCACTCGTGCGCGGTCATGTTGAGCACATAAGCAACTCGCCATCCCTCGGCGACATGGCTGTCGTCGTGCAAAGCGAGGAAATGGCCGGGCCGGTAGAGCGTCCCCTGCGCGTCGGCCTTGGTGAGGCCGGGAAAGCCGGTGACCTCGCGGACCAGTTCCAGGAACGGCTCGGCGTTGATATATTCCATCAGCAGGTCGTGGGGCGAACCCTCCTGCCACTTCTCCTGATAGGCGGTGAGTATGGGGAAGCAGCCATAGGTGAAGGCATAATCGTCGCCGCGCATCGCCCGGATCAGCTTCTGCCCGATCTCGGCATTTTGCTGCGGCGTCATCTTGGCCATCTGCTCGGGCATCAGCACGTGGGGCCCATCGTTGCCGGCCTGCCAGGCGACGCCCCAATCGGTGTGGCGCGCGAGCACCTTTTGTACCTCGCGCGCCGTCGTCTCGGTGAGGACGTCGCGGATCTGGACCCGCCGATCGCGCGCGAAGCGCCCCGCAAGGGCCTTGCGGTCGAGCGCTGGATTGACCTCGAACAGGGGGATGCCGCCGCTCATGCGTCGATCTCCTCCTCGTCGAGCTCGGCGGCATGGGCCTGGATGAAATGGAAGCGATGCTCGGGGTTGCGGCCCATCAGCCGGTCGACCAGGTCGCGCACCGCCGAGCGGTCCTCGTAATCCTGCGGCAGGGTGATTCGGATCATCTGGCGCGTCCTGGGATCCATCGTCGTCTCGCGCAGCTGCATCGGGTTCATCTCGCCCAGGCCCTTGAAGCGCGACACCTCCGCCTTCTTGCCCTTGAAGGTCGTCGCCTCGAGCGCGGCGCGATGATCGTCGTCCTTCGCATAGGCGATCGTCCCGCCCGCGGAGAGCCGGTAGAGCGGCGGCTGGGCCAGGTAGAGGCAGCCCTGCTTCACCAGCTCGGGCATTTCTTGAAAAAAGAACGTCATCAGAAGAGTGGCGATATGGGCGCCGTCGACGTCGGCGTCGGTCATGATCACGATCCGCTCGTAGCGCAAATCGTCTGGGTTGCACTTGTCGCGGGTGCCGCAGCCGAGCGCCTGGATCAGATCGGCGATCTCCTGATTGGCTCGGATCTTGTCCTGGGTGGCCGAGGCGACGTTCAATATCTTGCCCCGGATCGGCAGGATCGCCTGGGTCTTGCGGTCGCGCGCCTGCTTGGCCGAGCCGCCGGCGCTGTCGCCCTCGACGATGAACAATTCGGTCCCCGCCGGATCGTCGTTGGCGCAGTCGGTGAGCTTGCCGGGCAGGCGAAGCTTGCGCGCCGAGGTCGCGGTCTTGCGCTTGATCTCGCGCTCGGCCCGCCGCTTCAGCCGCTCGTCCATCCGGTCGAGCACGAACGCCAGCAGCGCCCGGCCGCGCTCCATATGGTCGGCGAGATAATGGTCGAAATGGTCGCGGACCGCGCTCTCGACCAGCCGCGCCGCGTCGGGCGAGGTGAGGCGGTCCTTGGTCTGGCTCTGGAACTGGGGGTCGCGGATGAAGACGGAGAGCATGATCTCGGCGCCGGCGGTGACGTCCTCGGCCTGGATGTCCTTCGCGCGTCTCTGCTGGCCGACCAGCTCGGCGAAGGCGCGGATGCCGCGGGTCAGCGCGCTCCTGAGGCCGGCCTCGTGGGTGCCGCCGTCGGGGGTCGGGATGGTGTTGCAATAATAAGAGGAATTGCCGTCGCCCCAGAGCGGCCAGGCGACCGCCCATTCGGCCGAACCAGCCCCGTTCGGGAAATCGTGCTTGCCGGTGAAGGGGCTAGTGGTCGCGGTCTCGCGGTCGCCGAGCTGCTCGCGCAGATGGTCGGCGAGGCCGCCCGGGAACTGGAACACCGCCTCCGCCGGAGTCTCGTCCTGGATCAGCTCGGGGTCGCATTTCCAGCGTATCTCGACGCCGGCGAAGAGATAGGCCTTGGACCGGGCCAGCCGGTAGAGCCGCGCCGGCTTCAACCGCGCCTCCTCGCCGAAAATCTCCGCGTCGGGGGTGAAGGAAAGCGTGGTGCCGCGCCGGTTCTGGGTGGCGCCCATTTCGACGAGGGCGGAGGTCGGCAGGCCGCGGGCGAAAGTCTGGCGGTAGAGCTGCTTGCCCCGCGCCACCTCGACGACCGTGTCGCTGGAGAGCGCGTTGACCACGGAAACGCCGACGCCGTGAAGGCCGCCCGACGTGGCATAGGCCTTGTGCGAGAATTTGCCGCCCGAATGGAGCATGGTCAGGATCACTTCGAGCGCCGACTTGCCCGGATATTTGGGATGCTCGTCGATCGGGATGCCGCGGCCGTTGTCGGCGATCGTGAGCCGCCCCGCCGTCCCCGCCTCGGCCTCCAGAGTCACCTCGATCCGCGTCGCATGCCCGGCGACCGCCTCGTCCATGCTGTTGTCGATGACCTCGGCGGCAAGATGGTGCAGCGCGCGCTCGTCGATGCCGCCGATATACATGCCCGGGCGGCGGCGCACCGGCTCGAGGCCCTCGAGCACCTCGATCGAATGAGCGTCGTAATCGGCCCCGGAGCGGGCCTGGGAAGCGAACAGGTCGTCGGACATGGGAGGGGTATAGGGGCGGGGGAGTCGCGGGGGCAAGATGGGGTGGGTTTCTATCCACAGCCTCCTTCGACAGGCTCAGGACAGGCTAATCGTCCGCAGTCAGCGTTTCGGGCGTGCCGGCTTCGCGCCGGGCGCCGCGCGGTAAGTCGCCTGCTGATCGCGGACGACCTGCGACACCATATCCGCCATCCGCTCGGGATCATGGTCGATCAGCCGCAAATACATCTCGGTGCCGCGCTCCGGGCGGCGCCGGCCCTGCTCCCACTGCTCGACGGCGCGCGGATCGAGCCGATAAAGCTCGGCAAATTCCTTGCGCTTGAGCTCGGTGCGCGCCCGCACCGCGCGCACATCGATCGGCTCGTGCACGACATAGCCGTCGCGCGCGCCTTCCCTATAGGCCTTTGCCTCCGCCAGGCCCCGGCGCAGGCTTTCGAAATCGTCCTTCTTCATCGCCGCTTCCGTTTCTCCTGGGCGGTCGAGCCCTTCACTTTCTTCTTCTGCCCGGCCGTCAGGTCGGCACGCTGGCCTTTGCTGATCACGGTCAACAGGAAGACGGGGGTGCCCTCATCCTGATAGTAAGTGATCACGCGATAGCCGCCGCTCTTGCCCTTTCCCTGCCGGGCCACCCGCACCTTGCGCGCGCCGCTCGACCCTTCGATCAGGTCGCCGGCCCGCGGGTTGGCGGCAACGACGCTCACCGCCGCTTCCCGCTCCGCGTCCGTCATCCCGGCCTTCTTCGCGGCCCGAAGATATTCCGGAGTCTCGACGACCGTCTGCATGAGTTCATCTACGTCAATGACGTAGTAATTTCAAGGGCCGCGCCGTTTCAGGCGTCCTCCGCCGGTTCCTCCGCGGCTCGGGTGAGCTTGGAAGGCCGGACATGGCGAGGAAGGCCATGAATTGACGGGGCACGTACCTGTCGCCGGTGTCTCAAGCTCAGCCGGGCGGTTGGTGATTCCTCCTTTGCTCCCGATTGCTCATCACGCTACCGTGACCAAATCCATGACGGCGGTCGGAAAGACACGAAATAGGAGTTGGCTGCTTTTTTGGGCGGCACTGTTCGTCATAAGCGCGACATCGGCACTTGGCCTTCTCGCGCAGCGCCTTGAGGATCAGAGTCAGCTTTGCAGAGAGATGTTTGCATCGCGACAGGTTACCGAGGTTCAGATACAGCTCGACGGATTGGAGCGCGACCACGCCGAACAAACTCTTGAACTCTTGGTCCTTAGAGACGCATTTGAGCATCGCCTCTTGTCCCCGGTAAATCATGACCGACAGCATCGGCGGATCGAGGCATGGTTTCAGATGGTAGAGGAGAATAAAGCTAGAAGTCGAACCAACATAGGTGAGATGCGAGATGCATTAAAGTCTGGCCGTGAATTGCGTGATATATGTAAGGCAAACGACAGCGTCTATTGGATTGTTCTGTGCATTCTTGCGGTAATATCTCTCATCGCCGGCGCGGTGGGCCTGATTGCCGGACGCCGCGGTCTTCCCTCGGCGTCATAATCCGGTCTTAAGAAGAGGCGTCGCGTTCCTTCGGTACAAACTCTGCGACAGGGTGCGGGCCTCCTGACAAGGCAATGATGTGCGGTTATGCCCTCGGCATGCTAGCCGCCCGCCTCCAGCCCGGCGAAACGCTCGGCGACCGGGTGATGAAGGTCGACCATGCCGGGGAGCATGGCGCGATCTGCATCTACCGCGCGCAACGCTGGTTCGCGCGCTGGCGCGCGCCCGACATGGTCGCGGAATTGAGCGGCTTCTTGGCGCACGAGCGGCGGCATCGCTCGCTGTTCGGGGCGGAGCTGGCGCGGCGCGGCCGGCGCCGCTGCCGGAGCTACCATCTTTGCGGGCTTGGCGGCTTCCTGCTCGGCGCGGCGACCGGGCTGCTCGGCCGGCGCGCCATCGCCGCGACGACGGTGGCGATCGAGACGGTGGTGCTGCGGCACATGCACGAGCAGGTCGCCGAGCTTGCCGCGAGCGACCCAGCCGCCGCCGGCACGCTGCGCGACGTGATCGCCGACGAGCAGGAGCATCACGACCTCTCCGACCGGAGGCTTGCGCCGCCGGGCATCTGGCCGCGGATCATCAACCCTGTCGTGGCGGTTTCGACCGAGGCCGTGATTTGGCTGGGGATGCGGCTCTAGCGGCACGCGGGCCTGGCGAGTGGGGGACAGGTACGTACCTGTCCCCCGTGAGCCGAGGATCAGGATGCTTTGAAGTGGCCCGAGCGGGGCTCCGCCAGGGCACTATTGTGCCCCGACGTCGATCAGGCTCCGCGTCGCGGACCTGTCGGCCGGGTGGGCCGACTCCGCGAATAGCGCGCGCGCTATTCCCGGGACGGCCTCACCTCACTCTGGGCCCGCCGAAGGGCAAAGGCGGCGGCGGCTTGCGGTCGCGCCTCGGCAGCTGCGCCTGATAGGCGACTCCGCAATGCTGGACGCAATAGGGGAAGCCGGGATTGGCCGGGTTGCCGCAGAAATGGAAATCGGGCTCGCCGGGATGGCCGATCGGCCATTTGCAGATCTTCTCGTTCAAGTCGAGCAGGCCGGTTTTGTCGGCGATCTCCGGGCTCGGCTTGGCCGGGACGAGGCGGCGCGGCGGCGCCGGCGGGATCGGCGCCTGCTGATCGCTCGGCCCCTGGCGGACGAAGCCGCCCGGGCCGATCGAGCGGACGATCGGCTCCGGCGGCCCGGCCGGCCGAGCGGCCTCGGCGGCGGGCTCGTCCTCAGCGGCGGGCTCGGGCTCGGGCCTGGCGATCGGCTGCGGCGCCGGCACGTCGGCCACCGACAGCGCTTCGGGCGGAGCCGGGGCCCTGTCCCTGCCCTTCGCCCTGGGCTTGGGCGCGGGCTCGTTGGGCTTGACCGGCGAGGGGCGCGACTGCAGCCCGAGCCGGTGCGCCTTGCCGATCACCGCGTTGCGCGAGACGCCGCCGAGCTCGTCGGCGATATGGCTCGCGGTCATGCCGCGGCTCCACAATTCCTTCAGGCGCTCGATCCGTTCGTCGGTCCACGACATGGCTTCATCCTCTTGGCTCAGGCTTGCGGGTCCCGGCGTCCGCGACCTGCGACGGCGCCGTGAACGGCCAGCCTTCGAAATGGGTTCGCACCGCCCCCGGCGTCGCCGTCATCCGGAACGTCGATCGGGGCGGCCCTGGGACCCTCTATGTGAAGGAGGCGAGGCGTTTCTTCAAGGGGCGGCTGCGCGTCGATCCCGCCGGCACGGAAAGACGGGGCGGAATTGCGCTCCGGACAAGATCGGGATACCAAATAGAAGATAGAAGAGGAGAATCTTCCATCCTCTGGACACTCGCCGTCGCCCAGGCAGCGCTCGCCGCGCTGAATCCGGCCGCCCCGGCGCCTATTGCCGACGAGCGGGGCCAGGATATCGTCGTCACCGGGAACCGGCCCGCCGCCGCCGAGGCCGGCGATTTCGTCGATGCCATCGCCTCCGAAACCGGCAACGACAGAGTGGCCAGGTGGGCCGACCGAATCTGCCTGAACGTGGCAGGCGTGTCCGCGGCGCAGCGGGATTACTTCGTCGACAGCATCGCCGCCGTCGCGAGCGCATTGAACCTGGAAACCGTTTCGGGGAGGCGCTGCGCACCCTCCGCCACCGTGATCTTCACCGCCGATCCGGCCGCCCTGCTGGCGCGGCTGGAGGAGGACCGTCCCGCCTTTTTCGGATCGATCGCCGGTGCCGAAAAAGAGGGGTTCATTGCCTCGACGGCCCCGGTTCGATGGCTGTCCTCCGCGCAATTGCGCGGCGCCGACGGGGAGACTCCGTTCAGCTTCTACGTCGACCCGAAAACCGGCGGCGTGGAGAGGCCGGTGCCGGGGACGCGGGCGACTCCGTCGCGGCTCCTGACCGGCTCGCGCATGGACCTGCAGGCCATGGTCGTGATCGTCGACGCATCGAGGCTGAGCGGAATTTCGAACCGGTCGCTGGCGGCCTATCTGGCGATGGTCGTCCTCGGCAACATCCGTCAGCGGCACGAAGATATCAGGCAACCCTCCATCCTTCGCCTGTTCGACGAACGCGGGCGATACGGGGGCGCGGCGGCCACCGGTCTGACCCGCTGGGACCTGTCCTATCTGCGCTCGCTCCACGCCGGCCATTGGAACATGCCGGCCGGCCGGCGAAGAAGCCTTATCCGGGGCGCGATGGCGAGAGATCTCGACGCCGCACGGTGAACCGCGCAATCGCCGGCTTGCAGGGCATCCCGTCTGCGCCTAGCCACGGCGCTGTGACCGACCGGCCTTCGAATTGGGTTCGTACCGCCCCCGGCGTGCCGGTGATCCGGAACGTCAACTGGGGCGGGCTGCGGACGCTCTACGTCAAGGAGGTAAGGCGCTTCTTCAAGGTCCAGCTGCAGACGATCTGGGCGCCCGCGCTCACCACCTTGCTGTTCCTGGTCATCTTCACCGTCGCTCTGGGGCGCTCGGGGCGGACCGTGATGGGCGTTCCCTTCGCCGATTTCCTCGCGCCGGGCCTGATCGTCATGGGGATGATCCAGAACGCCTTCGCGAACTCCTCCTTCTCGCTGCTGGTCGGCAAGATCCAGGGCTCGATCGTCGACTATCTGATGCCGCCGCTTTCGGTCGGCGAGCTGATCGCCGGCCTGCTCGGCGCTTCGATCACCCGCGCGGTCCTCGTCGGCCTGGCGGTCTGGCTGGCGATGCTCGCCTGGCCGGGCGTCGAAATCATGCCGCGGCACATCTGGGCGGTGGCCTGGTTCGGGCTGATGGGCAGCACGATGCTCGGCCTGCTCGGCCTGATCACCTCGATCTGGGCGGAGAAATTCGATCATGCCGCGGCGGTCGGCAATTTCGTGGTCGCGCCCTTGTCGCTGCTCTCGGGCACCTTCTATGCGGTCGATTCGCTGTCGCCTCTGTTCCAGGCGGTGAGCCACGCCAACCCCTTCTTCTACATCATCTCGGGCTTCCGCTACGGCTTCCTCGGCGAGGCCGATTCGCCGGTGATGTTCGGCGCGCTGCTGCTGCTCGGGATCAATGTGGCGCTGGGCGCGCTCTGCTACGCCTTGCTGAGGAGCGGCTGGAAGCTGAAGGCCTGATGCGGGCCGGCGAGCTACGCTTTCTTGCGTCCGAAGGCCGGCCGGTTGCCGAACCCCGCGCCGGGCGCGCCGCCCGGGCGGGCCGGAGGCGTGCCGCCGCCGCCCTGGCCTCTTGCCCGCACTTCGAAGCGGCCGCCGATGCCCTCGGCCAAAGCGCGCTTTTCGCGCCATTCGTTGACCAGCTCCATCTTCGCTTCGTCGTCCTCGGGCATCACAGCGAGCGGCGGTGAACGGTCGTTGATCACCCGATCGGGCGGGACGTAATCCTCCGCCACGAAGCCGTATTCGCGATACATCAGCGGCTGGAGCTCGAACAGCGGAACGTCGCCCTCTTCCGCCTCGCGGTGGACGACGCGGTAGGACAGGCTGCGATCTTCCGGCCCGAACGTATCGCCGTCCGGGATGACATAGCCGTTCTTCGTCGTCGCGACCCGAATGAAGGCGAGGATCGTCTCGAAATTGGCCGCCCAGGGCAGGGCGCTGGGCTCGATCAGCACTTCGCGGCCGATGAAATGACGAACGCCGAAGGTGCGGATGCCGAGCTTCGGCTCGTCGCCTGCGCCCGCCTCGCTCCCGAACAGATAGGGATGGACGTGGAGCGGGCTTGGCGCCGGCATGGCGGCGAGAGCGTCGAACGCTTCGGCCGGAAACAGCTGGTTGCTTTGAGTCCAATGGACGATCTGGGCGGGGGCATGGTCGCAGACGATCCGCGCGATCAGCGCGCAGACGTTCGAGCCGGCGCATGAACTGCGGCAGCGACTGGCCCTCCATCGGCCGGCCGATTTGCGCCATCAGCTGGGCGAGCTGCGGCGAATTGCCGAGCACGCCGTGCGACACGTTGACGAGGACATGCGAGCGGTTTTTCGTCAGCCGGTGCCGGATGTCGGGGCAGATGATCCCGGTGATCGTCGAGGCGAGCGGCTGCTGGAAGACGTCCACATTTGCCGGCCCGTCGACATATTCCAGAGTGATCATCAGCTCGTCGCCGCCGAACAGGCGATAGAACACCCCCGGCTTCGCCTCCGGCACGTTGAAGCGCGCCCCCGTCCGCGCCTCTTCGAGGCGAATGAAGGCCCGGACCGCCGTTTCGAGGGCGTCGACCCGCTGGTCGAACAGCAGAGCGGCCTGGATCTCGTTGGGAAACTGCATCGCGATTTTCCACCGGTTGGCGGGAAGGGCCTTAGCGCGCGCCGGTGATTAAATGGTGAATGGCGAGCTTCGAATTCCACTGGCGCGACCGGTTGGCGTTGATTGACGGAGGCAAGGTCAAGCTATACGCGTTTACATTCTAGACCGGCGCAAATCGCATGAATGGGGGGCGCGAATGACAGCGCTTACCGCGATCCGGGTTACAATAATGACGGAGCCAGACAGCGGCTCTGGCACGGACGGAAGAATCTACCTGGGTATTTGTGGGCGCGAGTTCCGATGCGATACCGACGATGACGACTTTGAACCTGGCTCAGACAGGACATATATCTTCGGCGAAGGCTCCAATATACGACGTCCCGACTTGAATGACCCTCGCCAACCCGCGCTCGTCTTGGAGGACCGAGACTTATTTCCGGTGTACCTGAGGTTCGACCAGGCGGATTCAGACGATTGGTTTATCAACCAAGCCTGGGTCTATCTCAACGGAAACACCAGGTACGATTATTCGATCCTGCTTAGCTCTGACGGCCTCTGGCTCGGCGGGGATTCGGGTTCGTTCTTCCATCTGCACAAGCTCATTCTCCCCCGATCGGCCGATTCGCCTCCACACTCCTGACGGAGAACATGACGATGATACCTGTTGAGAGAATAGATGTCGTCATAACCACTGCCAACGTCTCCGACGCGGGAACCGATGGCAACGTGTACCTCGGCATCTGCGGGAGGGAGTTCTGTTGCGACACGAGAGCAGATGATTTCGAGCGCGGAGCGACGGGATCATTCACCTTTGGTGAGTTTGCGAACGTTCGTAAGGCCGGCATGAACGATCCGCGCCACCCGCCGCTCAACGCAGAGCATATGGACCGGTTTCCGGTCTACATCCGCTTTGATCAAGGCGGCTCCAGTCACTGGCGGCTGCAAGAGGTCACGATGTCGTTCAACGAGGTCCCGCTTTACGAAAGCCGGCTCGGGAGCGAGGGTATTTGGCTGGGCCTGGATGCCGGCGCCTATTATCATCTGTTCAGAAAAGATCCGAACATCCACCTGAGCTAGTGCCTTGAAGGCTGTCCGGCGCGGGCGACGGCCCGCAATCGCGGCAGGTGCAGGGATTGCAGCGGCAACCGCCCTTGCGGTTGAGGCGGGCCTGGCCTCGGTTGCGTTGGTCGTGGCCCTTCTCCTTCGCGCGCAACCCGCCCCGCCCCAGCGCGTTCCCGCTTCCATGCTCAGCCACGTCTCTCTCGGCACGAACGACGCCGCCCGCGCCGCCGCCTTCTACGATCCGGTCCTCGCCACGCTCGGCATCCGCAAGCTCCACGAGCGCGACGGATCGCTCGATTACGGCACCTCGATCATGTTCTTCAGCCTCGAAAAGCCCACCGACGGCAATCCCGCGAGCGTCGGCAACGGCGTCCACGTCGCCTTCCTGGCCGAGAGCCGCTCTATGGTCGACGATTTCCACCGGACGGCCCTCGCCAATGGCGGCAGCGACGCGGGCGCGCCGGGCCTTCGCCCCGAATATGACGCCAATTATTACGGCGCCTTCGTCCGCGATGCCGACGGCAACAAGATCGAGGCGGTCAGCTTCGCCGCGCAGTGATGACGCCACCGACGATGCGATTCCGCGGATATTCTACCATGGCACACAGGCCGACGTGAGGCCGGGAGACCTGATCGACGCCGGCTGCAGCTCTACCCAGTCGTACCGCTCCCGCCAGCCGAAGCGCCTTGACACGCACTCGCCTTCTCCGGATCACTGGAGCGGGGTTCGACTCCCCGTTTGGGGGCATTTCTGGAACGCGACATCCAAAAGATGCGGTCAGCACAAATCGGATATGCCTTGGCTGTGGGTAGCAAGTGCCTGTTAAGCACTCCAACTAAAGCCTTCCGGCGCCGGCCCCTGGGGCAGCCGTGGCGTGGCCATGCGGGCTTCGGGCCCCCGTCGCGCCGCCGTGGCGCTGGAAGGTGAGTGGGGAAATGTCAGGACCCACTCTGATCCTGCTTGCGCTGGCGATCGCCGCCGTCGCCGCGATCATCGTCCTGCGCGCGCGCAAGGTGGTGATCGTCTATCCGCCGAACGTCGGCCTTCTCTACCGTGACGGACGCCTTGAGCGGGAGCTTTCGCCCGGCCGACACAGCTGGTTCGACCCTTTCGGCCGGGCCAAAATAGTGACGGTGTCGCTGGCCGAGCTTCCGGCGCAGCTCGGGGAAATCACCGTCCTGTCGAAGGACCAGTTTTCGTTCCGTCTTGCTTTGGCGCCTGTGATGAAGGTGGTCGAGCCGCAGCTCTTCACAGAATCGCAGCCTGCGGTCGAACCGCATGCGCTGAGCCAATGGATGCCGATGGCGGCGAGCCACCTCTCCCTCCACCCGCTGGTCGCGGCGGCGGCGCTGGAGGTCGTGGCGACGAAGACGCTCGCCGAGATCTTCGCCGATCAGGGGAGCGTCGCCGAAGCGGCGAGGGAGAAGCTGCAGGGAGCCATCCCAGGCGCGGTCATCGACCGCGTGCTGCTGACGGCGATCAATCTCCCGCCCGAAACACGCAGGATGTTCACCGATGTCGAGCGCGCGAAGATGGAGGGGCAAGCCGCGCTCGAGCGCGCCCGCGGCGAGCAGGCCGCCCTGCGGGTTTTAGCCAACGCCGCCCGTCTCCTCGCCGACAATCCGGCGCTGGCCAATTTGCGGCTGCTGCAGGCGATCGAAAACGCAAGGGGCGCGACCACATTGGTGATCGGCGGCCCTGGCTCCGCAGGCATCGGCATACAAACCAACCCATCCCCCGGAGCCTGAGCCGATCGCCGGAGCGGCGGGCTCAGCGCGCCACATCATAGAACAGATGCGTCACCCCGCTCGGGCCTTCGGCGACGCGGATGTGGTTCAGCGCGATGTGCTCGGCCCCGAAAGGTCGAACAGGCGGGTGCCCTGGCCGAGCAGCACGGGGATGATCTGGATGACGGTCTCGGTGACGAGCCACAGCGCGGTCAATAATGATACCGGCAGCTCAGAATTTCCAGCGCCTGTCCCTCGCCTGACCCCCGCACCCGGTACAGCAGCCGGTGCTCCCCGGTGATCCGCCGCGACCACCAGCCCGCCAGGTTCTGCCGAAGCGGCTCGGGCTTGCCGGTTCCCCGGAAGGGATCGCGCAGGCATTCCCCGATCAGCGCATTGATCCGCGCGACGACCTTGCGGTCCTCATCCAGCCATTCGAGATATTGCGCCCAGGCAGCCTCGTCGAAGGTCAGCTTCACGGCTGGATCAGCTCGTGCTCCTCGCCCAGCCCGGCATCGAGCCGCGCGATGCCCTCCATCAGATGCTTCGCATTCGCCGGCGACGCCATCAGGTGAAGCGTCTCCTCCATCCCCGCCCATTCGCTGGCGGAAACCAGCACGACATTCTCGCCGCGCTGGCGCGTGATCATGACGGGCGCGCGGTCGGCGGCGGCCTTGTCCATCACCGCCTTGAGGTTGTCGCGCGCTTCGGAGTAGGTGACGGTCTGCATGGACAGGATATGGACAGAAGACTGTCCAATGTCAACCGCCCGGCGGTCGTCTGCCCGCTCGCCCGACCGCGTTCAGCGCCACCGCCTCGCGGATGAGGGCCTTGAGCGCTTCCCCGTCGATCTCGTCGCCTTCTCTTATGTCGAGGGCGCGGCGGGTGTTGCCGGCCAGGCTGGAGTTGAACAGGCCCGACGGGTCCTCCAGCGCGGCGCCTTTGGCGAAGGTCAGCTTGACCTTGTCCGTGTAGGTCTCGCCGGTGCAGAGGATGCCGGCGCGGGACCAGACCGGCACGCCCAGCATCGCGTTCGACGGCTTTCGCCATTTGACCTCCTCGACCACCTCGGGATCCGCCTCCTTGATGAGCGCGCGGACCCGGGCGAGAGTCTCGCCGCGCCAGCCCCCCACGGCCTCGATCCTCGCGTCGATCAGCTCGGCGGCGGTGGGGGTTTCCGTTTCTGCCATCTTTTCGCTCCTTCAGAATTGCTGCCGGCCGCCGCGCCGCCTTGCGGCATAAGGCAGCGCGAACATGTAGAGGCCGGTGAGCATGAGCAGGAAAAGCGGGAACAGCGGCAGGAAGTAGACCCAGGAGGCCGGCTCCATCCCCGCTCCCAGAATGACGAAGATGGCGACGACGACCGCGGTGAAGACGATCAACGTCCAGCGGTGAAACTGCCTTATCCATTTGCTCCAGTTCATCGGAATCTACCCCCTCGAAGACGAGCGCCCATGGTTTCAGTCCGGGCCCGGGATCAGTCAACCGGTAAGGGCGCGGCGGGCAGGGTGGACGTCTCCCTTTCCCGTCACCCCAGCGAAAGCTGGGGGTCCATGCGCCACCGGGCGACACCAAGGCCGGATGGATTCCAGCTTGCGCTGGGATGACGGAGGAGGGGATTCCTCCTCCTCAGGATCAATGTCGCGCTCGGCACATTGCGCTTCGGACTGCTTCGCAGCGGCTAAAAGCTCAAGGCCCGACGATCCTCCAGCACCGCGCCAGCGAAATTCTGCCATGTGAAGGTTGCGATGCGGCAGCTCATTCGACGGGCGCACCTCCTGCTGGACTAATCGCGTGACTCGTTCCGGCCTCATGATAATCAGAAGCCATGAGAGCGAAGCTAATGCCATCCCAGCTTGTGTTTCGAATGCGAACGCTGCGTTTTCGTCACCGTGAGGCCTTCCATTTCTTCGTATTGAATTTTGTCCTTCAGCTCATTCCGTTTGGAGTGGCGCTTCTCGAGGTGGCATCGCGGCAGGTTAGGTTCGACCCTCTTGAGCACACGGAAGCGGCCTGGACACTTTTGGCCTTCGCCCTTTGGAATGCGCCTGCATCAATCAGACGCGATCCAGTCAACCCCGCAAGAACAGACCGGATAACGACGATCATCTACGCGATTGCGTTTACGATGACGTTTGTGATTTTCTGGATAATCTTCGGAAGGCCGCCGGAAGACCCGCCGCTGGCCAAGATTTATCCGATCTATATGGTTATCCCGCTAATTTTGGCATCGCTGGCTTGCGTTATCCTTGGCGCTATCAATCATTGGTTACTGCGGCATGTGTCGATTCGACTCCTCTGGCGTCATCAGTCCCAGTTCTCTGGAATCTATGTAGCAAAATATTATGGATATTTCGCATCACAGGGGTTGCGCGTCGACATAATACCGGCTGATCCCAAGATTATTAACTCCGCGCTCGACCACTTTGGGGGCTGCCAATTTGCCATTGTATCGAGCACCGACGTCGTAAAGGCGCGAGCAAACGGGATTAAAATGCGTTCTCTCCAGGTAATCGTCCCCGAGCCCGCTATTGCGTTTCTAACGCGCGAGGAATCCGAAATTCGATCTTTTGCCGACTTCCAAGGTAGGCGCGTGTCCTATCGAAAGGGATACGAGGAAGCCGATGTCCTCAAGATAATGCTGCACTCAGTCGGGCTTTCGATCGACGACATCAACTCGGTGACCGGTAGCACTGATTGTGAGGAGTTTATCGCGGGCGATGCTGACATTGTCGCTGGGCACGAGGCGATTGAACCATTGGCCCTAGCTCACCAGCAAATTTTTGTGCGAACAATCGCCCCTATCTTGGGAGACCATCCTATATTTGCCGATACCCTAGTGACGACCGAGCAGACGATCCGGGTGGTGCCTTCGCTCGTGCAGGGTATCTCTGCAGCGGTTCATGCGGGATGGGCCAGCGTAGCCGAGAATCCACAGCGCGGCATTGAGGCGACCCTGTATGAACAAGGAGATTACTCTCCTTCGAACCGTGCCTTCCAAGCTGAGATCCAAGACGCGATGCTTGGCCTGCGTGGCGGAGCTCGAATGCAGCCAGCCAATCTCACGCCTTTCGGCTCCAGAGAGGGAGATTGGCTTCCTATCATCCAAGGCATGGAGGCGGCCGGCCTTATACCAAGTGGTTTACGAGCGAGCGAAATGTACTGGCTTTGAGCCCGACACTCACCGATCCCTACGTCGTGCGTTCTCCGGGATCACAAGCCACGATTCTGTGGCCGCGCAATAACCGGGAACACGAGGCAGTGTGCGGCAGATTGTGCTTCGCACTGCTCGCAACGGCTGGAAGCTCAAGGCGCAGGGCGTGATTTCGTTCATACAACTCGCGACAAATATGAACGGATTCTGTCGACCCCGTTCAGGAGCGAAACACGCTGCGGTGCGTAGATGGCGGGTGCAATACAGCAGCAAGGAGTAGTTCAAATGCGTAAGTTGCTTTTTACCGTCGCCATTGCGACCGCCACGATCGCCACGGCTGTTCCGGCTGCGGCGCAGCACCGCGGCGACCATGACCGCGGCGACCGCGGCCGGGCAGAATGGAACCGCGGCGGGCCGTCCCGCCAGGCGATCAACGAATTGCTGAGGGACCTCAACCGGGCCGAGGCCGGCATCGAGCGGGCCGTGCAGCGGCGGATCATCTCGCGGCGCGAGGCCGTCGGCCTCAGGCGCGAAGCCAACCAGATCCGCATGCAGCTCAACCGCGCGGCCCGCAACGGCATCAGCGGCCGCGAGTTCGCGGCGCTGCGGGTCCAGGTCAACCGTCTCGAGCAGCGCCTCCGCCACGAGCGCCGCGACCGCGACGGCCGCCGTTACTAAGCGATGATCGGGGGGGCGCCGCGAGTTGACGCGGCGCCCCCCAAATCCCTATAGCGGGGAGTGGAAGGCGGCCTGAAAGGGTCGCCTTTTTCACTCATCCTCGTCACTGCCGGAGCCCGTCATGGCCATCACGCCGCTCATGCCCGTCTATCCGCGCTCGCCGGTCCGGCCGGTGCGCGGCGAGGGGGTCTATCTCTATGGCGAGCAGGGCGAGAAATATCTCGATTTCGCCAGCGGCATCGCGGTCAACCTGCTCGGCCACGGCCATCCGGTCCTCACCAGGGCGATCCAGGAGCAGGCGGCGACCCTGATCCATGTCTCCAACCTCTACGGCAGCCCGCAGGGCGAGGCGCTCGCGCAGCGGCTTTGCGACCTGACCTTCGCCGACACCGTCTTCTTCACCAATTCGGGCGTCGAGGCGGTCGAATGCGCGATCAAGACCGCGCGCCGCTACCACCATCACCACGGCCGGCCCGAGAAGCACGACCTGATCGCCTTCTCCAACGCCTTTCACGGCCGCACTTTGGGTGCGATCAGCGCCACCAACCAGCCCAAGATGCGCGACGGCTTCGCGCCCTTGCTGCCCGGCTTCACCGTCGTCGAGTTCGACGATCTCGACGCGGTCAAGAAGGCGATGGGCCCGCACACCGCCGGCTTCCTGGTCGAGCCGATCCAGGGCGAGGGCGGCATCCGCCCGGCCAGCGAGGCGTTCCTCAAGGGGCTGCGCGCGCTCGCCGACGAGCACGACCTCATGCTCGTCCATGACGAGGTCCAGTGCGGCGTCGCCCGTACCGGCAAGCTCTATGCCTACGAGCATTACGGCATCGAGCCGGACATCCTCGCCACCGCCAAGGGCATCGGCGGCGGCTTCCCGCTCGGCGCCTGCCTCGCCACCGAAAAGGCGGCGGCGGGCATGGGTATAGGCACGCACGGCTCGACCTATGGCGGCAACCCGCTCGCCATGGCCGCGGGGCAGGCGGTGCTCGACGTCGTCGCCAATGACGAGTTCCTGGAGCGCGTCACCCGCATGGGCGAGCGGCTGCGCGGCGCGCTCGAGCAGATGATCCCCAATCACGACCACCTGTTCGAAAGCGTGCGCGGGCTCGGGCTGATGCTCGGCGTCAGGATGAAGACCGACAGCCGCGCCTTCGTCGCCTATCTGCGCGAGCAGGGCGTGCTGACGGTGGCCGCCGGCGACAATGTGATGCGCGTGCTGCCGCCTTTGGTGATCGAGGAAGCGCATATCGCCGAGTTCGTCGAGAAGCTGTCCGAGGCGGCGCGGCGCTACGAGGTGCCGCAGGCGGCCTGAGCGTGAGTGGGGACAGTTACTTTCGGCTGCCCCGCCGGTCCGCTTGCTCGGGCGCGTGAAAGTAACTGTCCCCGGTTGGGCTTGACCTCGACCTGCCCTTCGCCACATCGGGCGCGATGGCTTCCGAACCCTATTCCAGGCCCGCTTCCAATCTCGACGCGGCGATCGGCTTCGCGCTGCCCGATCGGCACGCGCGCGGGCGGCTGGTGCGGCTGGGGCCCGTGCTCGACGAGATCCTCTCCGCGCACGATTATCCGGCGCCGATCGCTCGCACCCTCGCCGAGGCGCTGGTCCTGACCGCCTTGCTCGGCGCGACGCTCAAGGATGCGGGCGGCCAGCTCACCCTGCAGGCGCAGACCGAGGCCGGCGTCGTCGACCTGCTCGTCGCCGACTATCGGGACGGCGAGCTGCGCGGCTATGTGCGGTTCGACGCCGAGCGGCTCGCCGAGCAGCCGAGCCTGCCGTCGCTCTTCGCTCTGTTCGGCAAGGGCTATCTCGCCATCACCTTCGACCAGGCGATGTCGGGCGAGCGCTATCAGGGGATCGTGCCGCTGGAAGGGGGCAGCCTCGCCGAGGCGGTCGAGCATTTCTTCGTCCAGTCCGAGCAGATCCCGAGCCTGATCCGACTCGCGGTCGGCGCGGGCGGCCAAGTCGCCGGCGGCATCCTCCTCCAGCATTTGCCCGAGGGCGAGGAGGGGCGCGAGCGGCTGCACACCCGGCTCGACCATCCCGAATGGGAGCATGTCGACGCGCTCGGCCGGACGATCCGCGCCGAGGAGCTCGCCGACCCCGCATTGCCGCTCGAGACGCTGCTCTGGCGGCTGTTCCACGAGGAGGAGGTGCGCGTCCTCGCCGACGTGCCGCTACGCAAGGGCTGCCGCTGCAATTACGATCATGTCCGCGGAGTGATCGCTCGCTTCGCCGCCGAAGAGCGCGCGGAGATGGTCGACGATGACGGTTTCATCAACGTCGACTGCGAATTCTGCTCGCGGATCTTCCCGATCAAGCTCGCCGACCTCGATTCCTGACACGCGCGCGTCGTTTCGGCGCCGCAATTGTGCTATATTCACCGCGCAGGGGGAGGATGCGGCCGATTGCGCGGCCGCGAGCGGGAGTATGCGCGGTGACGCGTCGAATCGGGATGACGGCCCTGTTGGGCGCCGGCCTCGTCTTCGCCTGGCCGGCCGCGACCCAGGAGCGAGGGGCCAGCCCCATGCTGACCCGCCTGGAAAGCGGGCAATGGGAGCTGCGCGCGCATGGCGGCGGCCGGATCGCCGCGATCTGTCTCGGCAATCCGATCCTGCTCGCCCAGCCGCGCCACGGTGCCGCCAATTGCAGCCGCGACGTCGTCGCCGCCGACGAGAATTCGATCACGGTCAACTATTCCTGTCCCGGCGCCGGCCGGGGCCGCACCGTGATTCGGTTCGAAACGCCGCGGCTCGTCCAGATCGACAGCCAGGGGCTCGATCGCGGCACGCCCTTCGCGCTCCGCGCCGAGGCGCGCCGGATCGGCGCCTGCGGCTGATTCTTTTTGCAACGCGCCGCAAGCCTTACGCCACCGTCTCCATCGCCTCGGCCGCTCCCGCGAGAGTGCGCCGGTCGTGCCGACAGGCCCGGTAGAAGCTGAACCGGAACGCGGCCGCCGCCACCATGGCGACGACCATCCACGCGATCAGGGGCATCACGGCCGTCAGGGCGAAACCGGTCGCGCTGAAAGCCAGCACGCAGGCTATCAGGGCCAGTTGCAGGCGATTGGCCGCGCGCCAGAGGCGGAAGCGCAAAGTGGTCCGGCTGGTCCATCCGTTTCCCCCGCCGCTTCCGTTCTCCGGCGCCTGCCGGTCGCCGCCCCGTTCCAGCCAGACTACGAACGCCACGAGGGCCAGGATCGGGAGGAGGATCCACCAAGCGCCCGTGCCCCAGGCGAAGCCCAGAACGACGACCGTCAGGATGCCGAAAGCGACGATGTCGGGAACAAGAGAGTCCGGCCCGACGAGCAACGGCAGACCAAGCGCGAGGATCAGCAGGGCCACGAAAAGGATCAGGATCAAAGTCTCGGGCACGGCGTCCTTATAGCATAACTTCGCTCCGGCGCCAACCTCGAAGCGAAGCGAGCGCTCCCAGCAAGACGATGTCATGGGCCCTGGATGCTTTACGGCGCCGTGCTCTTATCCGTCGCCGGAACGGGTTCTTTTTTAGCGTTAACGCGATGTTTACCATGGCGGGCTTAAAGGGGGGCTGTGCCGCGAGCGGCACGCTTTCCTCCCTAGCAGGCATCGAGAGCCTGAACTGGGCCGCTCCTTAAAGGAGCGGCCCGTTCTTTTTCCGCGCCACGCCGCTATATCCGCGCGCATGGGTGAAGCCGCCGTCATACTCCTCTCCGGGGGTCTGGATTCCATGGTCGCCGCGGGCCTGGCGCGCGAGGCGGGCTTCCGGCTGCTCGCGCTCACCGTCGATTACAGCCAGCGCCACCGGATCGAGCTGCAGGCGGCGGCGACCATCGCGGCCAGGCTCGGCGCCGAGCGCCATATCGTGCTGCCGCTCGATCTCAGCCGCTTCGGCGGCTCGGCGCTGACCGACGCCATCGCCGTGCCGAAGGGCGGGCTGGGCAATGACATTCCGGTTACCTACGTTCCGGCGCGCAACACCATCTTCCTTTCGCTCTGCCTCGGCTGGGCCGAAGCGGCGGGCGCGCGCGACCTCTTCATCGGCGTCAACGCGCTCGATTATTCGGGCTATCCCGATTGCCGGCCCGCCTTCGTCGACAGCTTCGAGGCGATGGCCAATCTCGCCACCAAGGCGGGCGTCGAAGGCGAGGGCTTCACCGTCCATACGCCGCTGATCGCGATGACCAAGGCCGATATCGTGCGCGAGGCGGCTCGGCTCGGGCTCGACCCGGCCATGAGCTGGTCCTGCTACGATCCAACTGCCGACCTCAAGCATTGCGGCCTTTGCGATTCCTGCCGCCTCCGCGCCAAAGGCTTCGCCGAAGCCGGCCTGCCCGATCCCACGCGCTACGCGGCGGCACCATGAGCTACGCGGTCAAGGAGATCTTCCTGACCCTGCAGGGCGAGGGGATGCAGGCGGGCCGACGCGCGGTCTTCCTGCGCTTTGCCGGCTGCAACCTCTGGACCGGCCGCGAGCAGGACCGAGCCGAGGCGCAATGCAGCTTCTGCGACACCGATTTCGTCGGCATGGACGGCGACAATGGCGGCCGCTACGCGGCCGAGGCGCTGGCCGACAGGGTCGCGGGCCTATGGGGCGAGGCGGAGCGCCCGCTGGTCGTCGTCACCGGCGGCGAGCCGCTGCTCCAGCTCGACGCCGTCCTCATCGCCGCGCTCCACGCCCGCGGTTTCGAGATCGCGGTCGAGAGCAACGGCACGCTGCCCGCGCCGCCGGGCATCGACTGGCTCTGCGTCAGCCCCAAGGCCGGCACCGAAATCGTCCAGCGTCGCGGCGACGAGCTCAAGCTGGTCTGGCCGCAGGCCGGGATCGACCCCGAGACGCTGGCCGGCTGGGACTTCCGCCATTTCCTGATCCAGCCGATGGACTGCGCCGATGCGGAGGCCGCGCAAGGCGGCGGCGATCGACTATCGTGCTGAGCCACCCGCGCTGGCGGCTCAGCCTGCAGAGCCACAAGCTGCTCGGGCTGCCCTAGTTCGAGCCCTCGCACTCCCGGCGCTCGCGGCGGGGCAGGCGCGAGCAATCGCGCGGGGCGATGCTGATCGGCGACAGCCGGATCGGCTGGCGCGTGAAGGCGTAGCTGTCATGGGCCGGCACCAGGCTGCTCGCGGAGCTCGCGCATCCGCGCCGTCGCCAGCTGGCCGAGCTCGCCCGGCGCGTCGGCGAGCGCTTCCTTGGCGATTCGCGCCGCCGTCTGGCAGAAGCCGAGCTGCGCCTGCAGCGTCGAGAAATTATTGTAGGTCTGGGTCGAATAGATATCGAACTGGCGCGGCCCGGTGCGGCCGTTGACCCGGCGGAAATAGCCTTCGAGCGTGGTGTAGGCGGCGGCCAGCTCGCGCGAATGATGGGCGATGATGATCGCGTTGTAGTTGGCGACCGTGCGCAGATAGGGCGAGAACTGGCATTGCAGCGCCGCGACGTTGAGGCCGGCGCGCAGGTTCCAGAGCAGGTGCGCGCGATATTCGACCGGCGTGGCGCCGGGCAGCGGCAGGCCGACGAGCGGGTCGCTTGCTTCGATCTGCCCGGCCTGGAAGACGGGGTTGTTGAGGAAGAGCTGGGCCGGCGCGGCGGCCGGCGCGGCCAGCGCGAGGCCGGCCAGCACGGCCCGGGCCCCCTTATATCGCGAGACGTTCATATCACCCCTTCCGCCGACGGAATTCGCTCCCAGCCGTACCAACGGCGCGGGCGATACCCTATCCTTAGCCCGTGCGTCCGTCGCACCGGCAACACATTTCGTCCGTCAACCGCCTCACATGCCGGCGATATTGTCCATGACGTTGCCGCCGGTGTCGCCGCCGCTGGTCTCGCCGCCGGCCCCGTCGCCGGCCTCGTCGGCCGCGTTTCCCATATTCTCGACGGGCGGTGCCTCTTCGGTCATGTTGGCCACGGATTCCATCGCGCTGGCGTCGTTGGCCGGCTGGTCCATGGCCATGTTGGCGTCGATCTCGTTGGTCGCGTTGGCCGCGCCGGTGTCGCCGCCGCCGCAGGCGGCGACGAGCGTCGCCGCGCCGGCGATCAGGGCGGCCCTGAAAAGAAGCATGCGCATGTTCGTAAAATCCTCCCGCTGTCGCCGGGCCGTTATCCTCCGCGGATCGCGCGCCCGCAAGCGGCCCGCGCATGCGCATAAAAGAAAGGAGGCCGCCGGTCGCCCGGCGGCCTCCTTCCGGAATCGATCGGATTGATTACTGACCGTTCGCCATCGTGTTGTCGGCGGTGGTCGCCGCGTTCATGTCGTTGGTCAGGTTCATGTCGGTCATGTTGGCGTCCATGGTCATGTTGGTGTCCATGCCCATGTCGGTCATGTTCGCATCCATCGACACGTCGTTCAGGTCGGTGGTGGCGGTGTTGTTGGCCGCGGTGTCGCCGCCGCCGCACGCCGCGACGAGCAGGGCCGCGCCGGCAACCATCGAAGCAGTGAGGATCTTACGCATTAAAAGGTCTCCCTAGATTGACGATTTGGTTCGGGTAGGCCCCTTTTTGCCCAAATCAGTTTTGCACTTTAGACGGAAAGGAAGCGGCTCTCAAGCCTTCCCGATTCCCCCTTCGCCTATTCCCCCTCGAGCGAGAACAGGAAATCGTCGAGCCTGTCTTTCAGTGCCAGATCGAAACGGGGCTGCACATCGGCAATTCCCATCTCGTCGAGGCTGGTCACCGGAAAATCGGCAATACCGCACGGCACGATGCCTGAGAAGTGCGAAAGTTCGGGCGCCAGATTGACCGAGAAGCCGTGCATCGTGACCCAGCGGCGCACGCGCAGGCCGAGCGCGCCGATCTTGGCCTCGCGGCCGTCTTTTGTCACCCAGATGCCGATTCGCCCGGGCGCTCGGCGGGCGGCGACGCCGAGCTCGCCCAGCGCGGCGATCACCCAGCCTTCGAGCGCGTGGACGAAGCGGCGCACGTCGCGCCCGCGCCGGTCGAGGTCGAGCAGGACATAGCCGACCCGCTGGCCCGGCCCGTGATAGGTGTAGCGGCCGCCGCGCCCGGCCGCGTAGACCGGAAAGCCGCGCGGGTTGAACAGCTCCGCCGGGTCGGCGCTCGTCCCCGCCGTGTAGAGCGGCGGATGCTCGAGCAGCCAGACCAGCTCGTCCGCCTCGCCGGCGCGAATCGCCGCCGCGCGCGCCTCCATCGCCGCCAGCGCCTCGGGATAGGGAGTGAGGCCAGGCGACACCCGCCATTCGACCGGTGCCGGCGTCTCGTCGATCAAGGGCCGCGTTGCGCGCTCCATCGCGCTCGCGCATAACGCCACCGCAATTCAAAGGGAAAGCAAATGGCGAAGCTGTCGATCACGACCGCCTGGAACGAAACCGCCGCCTTCGTGCAGCGCGAGGCGCGCCTGCTCTTCCCGTTGGCCTTCATGCTGCTGGCGCTGCCGGTCGCGCTGATGGAAGCGATCAGGCCGCGGACGGGGCCCAACGAGGTGCCCGAGGCCGGCGCCTGGATGATCGTCGGCCTGGTCGCGCTGGTCGGCACTCTGATCGGCAATCTCGCCCTCAATCAGCTGGCGTTGCGCTCCGGCGTCTCGGTCGGCGAGGCGCTTCGTCACGCGCTGAGGCGCTTGCTTCCCGTGCTGGGCGCCGCCCTGCTGCTGATTGCCGCCGGCATCGCATTGCTGATGGCGGTGGCGATCCTCGCGGTCCTCGTCACCGGCGGCGTTCCGGGCCCGGACGCCGGCGTGCCGAACGAGGCGATGCAGCGCGCCAGCCTGCTGATGCTGATCGTCGTCGCGCCGGTTCTCGTCTATTTCTGGGCCCGGCTGTTGCCGATGCCGGCGGTCGCGGTCGCCGAACCCGGCGGCCCCTTCTCGATTATATCGCGCAGCTGGCGGCTCACCAGGGGCCACGTCCTGAAGCTGGTCGGCTTCGTTCTGCTCGTCGCCATCCTGATGATCGTGCTCCGGATCGCCGCCATAAGCGTGTTCGGCAGCCTCCTGATCGTCGCCGCCGGGCCGGCCGAGCCCGGCAGCCTCAGCGCCTTGCTCGTCATCACCGTGATGGCGGCGGTGAACACCGTGCTTGCGGTCTATCTGGCGACCCTGGTGGCGCGGATCTACGCCCAGCTCGCCGCTTAGGGTCCCTGATCGAGCAGCGGGATTTGCGGCGCCGCGTCGCGCGGCAGCAGGCCGGCGAGCCGGGGATCGGCGAAGCTCTCGAAGGCGCGGCCGCGGGCGGTGAAGCCGGCGCGAAGATAAGCGGGCAAAGCGGCCGGATGGTCGAGCGAGCAGGTGTGGACCCTGACGCGGCGGACGCCGGGCGCCCAGGCGCGCTTCAGCGTCTCGGCGAACAGCCAGGCGCCGTGGCCGCGGCCGGCAAGCTCGGGGACGAGGCCGAGGAACTGGATCAGACATTCCCCCTCGCTGCGGAAATCGAGCTCGATCATGCCGGCCTCGGCGCCGGATTCGTCCAGCACCTCGTGGACCTCGCCCGCTTTGTCGAGCAGCTCCGAATCGGCCATCGCCAGCCGCGAGAACCAGAGCCAGCGCGCGCCGACGCGCCGGAACAGCGCCCGGTAGCGCTCCGGGTCGATCGCCTCCCAGCGCGCCAGCCGCAGCGGCGATTCGGGGATCGGCGCCGGCGCGGGGCGCTCGTCCATCTCCAGGAAGGTCACCACCGCGCCGACATGGCCGGGCGGCAGCGTCGACCAGCGCCATCCCCGACCTCACTCCCAGGTCGCCAGCGGCGGCAGGCTCATCAGGATGGCGTCGACATTGCCGCCGGTCTTGAGCCCGAACAATGTGCCGCGGTCGTAGATCAGGTTGAACTCGGCGTAGCGGCCGCGCCATTCGAGCTGGCGGGCGCGGTCCTCGTCGCCGAACGGCGTCGCCATCCGCCGCCGCACCAGCCGCGGGAAGACGTCGAGAAACGCCTCGCCGACGTCGCGGGTGAAGGCGAAATTGGCGTCGAAATGCCCCTCGAGATGGTCGTAGAAGATGCCGCCGACGCCGCGGTGGACGCCGCGATGGGGGATGAAGAAATAGTCCTCCGCCCATTTCGAGAAGCGCGTGTAATAGGTCTGGTCGTGGGCGGCGCAGGCGGCGCGCAGCCGGGCGTGGAACTCGGCCGTGTCCTCCTCGTAGGGGATGGGCGGATTGAGGTCGGCGCCGCCGCCGAACCAGCGCCGGGTCGTCGCCAGGAAGCGCGTGTTCATATGGACCGCCGGCACGTGCGGATTGGCCATGTGGGCGACCAGGCTGATGCCGGTGGCGAAGAAATGCGGGATCTTCCTCGGCGCCAAGGATGGTGGCGCGCGAATTCGGGGCTGAAGCGCCCGCCGACGGTCGAGACGTTGACCCCGACCTTCTCGAACACCTGCGCCCTTCATCAGCCCGCGCACGCCGCCGCCGCCGGGCGAGCCGTCCGGGTCCTCGCGGTCCCAGGGCATATAGGCGAAGCGCGCCTCGCTGCCGGCCTCCGCTTCGATCGCCTCGAACTCGGCGCAGATCCGGTCGCGCAGCGATTCGAACCAGTCGCGGGCGGCCTGCTGCTGGTCGTCGAGCTCGATCATCGCGGCCTCCGCCTGTCACTGCGCCGATGCCGCCGCCAGCCCTGATTTGCAAGCCGCGGCTTTTCGGCCCCGCGTCAGGCCGGCTGCGCGGCTCCCGGGACCGGCAACGCGGGGCGCTTGCCCGCCTGCCATCCGGCCCAGCTGGTCAGCGCGCCGACGGCGAAGCCGGCCAGCACGACGGCCGCGCTCGGCACCTGGCCGATCGCGAGCAACAGCGATCTCAGCAGCGCCAATTCCGCCATCAGGCCCATCGTCAGCATCTGCGCGACGATGAAGCCGGCCGCGACGAGGAAGGGGTTCGCCTTCTCCCGATATTTGAGCCAGATCGCCGCGACGACGGCGAGCTCGATCGCCATCGCCCACAGGATCGCCGGCATGATCAGGTGCAGGTCGCCGGGCCCGCGTATCGCCAGGCCCGGCATGAACATGTTGAGCAGCCGGCTGAACGGCGATTCGAACAGGATGAGCGGCGTCGTCAGCATATAGCCGGAGTGGATCCACACCTTCCGCCGATATTTGAGCGCCCGGTAATAGACGGTGACGTAGGCGGCGATGGCGAGCGCGAGGCCGATCAGGAAGGAGCCGCCGAACATCATCCGCACCGGATCGTCGCCGGCGACATAGCCCTTGGCGGTCAGGTCGATGATCGCGGCCAGCCCGCCGATCAGGAAGGGGAAGAGCAAAAGGCTGGACTTGCCGACCGCGCGGTGAAGCGGCAGCTGCCGGTGATGCGCGGTCCAGCTTTGCGCCGCGACCATCGCCACCCAGACGCTGGCGGCGACGCCATGGGCGTGAAACTGCCACGGAACGCTGCCCCAGACCGCGAAATAGCTCGGCCAGAAGCCGGCGACGATCACCGCCATCACGACCAGGACGTAATAATGCGCATGGCGATACGGCATGGGTCCCCCTCCCGCTGCCGCGGGGCGTAGCATGAAACGGGGGAGGGGACAGTCACTGTGACTATCTCCTTTCCCCACTATCTCCCCTTGGTTGATTTGGCGCCGTCTGCGGGATCGGCCTTCAAAGCGCTCGCTTCCACGCCGCGGAGACGCATTCTCAATCATCTTGCCGGCGGTCCGATGACGGTGGGCGAGATCGCCGAGAAGTTCGACATGGCGACGCCGTCGATCTCCAAGCATTTGGCGGTTCTGTTCGAAGCGGGGCTGGTCCATCAGCAGAGGCGCGGGCAGCACATCATCTATTCAATCGCCGCGGATCATCTCGCTAACAGCCTCTACGCCTTCCTGACTCCATTCTGTCCCGAAGCCCGCAAGCTCAATGCGGAGCGGAAGAAACAACGACTTCAGCGCGAAGGGGATGATCGATGAATGTTGCAGGAGAGGCCGCCGAGGGCGCTTTCAAGGTCAACTCTCTGGGAATCTGAAAACGCGGACGCCGGCAGCGGCCGGCTTCTATGGGATGCGCCGCGCTCGATCTGGAACATGTCGTTCATCGCCGGCGCCCTGATTCTCGGCCCGCTATTTTTCAGCTGGAGCGGCCTGCTCGTTTTTCTGTTCCTGTCGGGATTCACCCTTTGCGTCGGCCATTCCGTCGGCTTTCACAGACGCCTGATCCACCGCAGCTTCGATTGCCCGAAGTGGCTCGAGCGCGTGATGATCTACGTCGGCGTGCTGGTGGGCATGGGTGGTCCGCTCTGGACCGTGGGGCTGCACGACATTCGCGATTGGGCTCAGCGTCAGGCCAATTGCCATTGGTTCTTGCGGCATGGGAAGTCTGCCCTGGCGGACGGGTTCTACTATCTCAACTTCAAGCTGCTGTTCGACAAGCCGCCGCATTTCGATGCGGGCGAGGGCATTAGCGACGATCCTTTCTATCGCTTCCTGCAGCGCACCTGGATGCTGCACCAGAATCCCGGTCGCGCTGATCCTGTTCTGGCTCGGCGGCTGGTCGTGGGTCGTGTGGGGCGTCGTCGTCCGGGTCGCGGTCTGTTTCACCATGCACTGGTATATCGCTCACGTCGCCCATCGCCGCGGCCACCAGGACTGGTTCGTCGAGGACGCGGCGGTGCAGGGCTATAATATCGCCTGGCTCGCCATCCCGACGATGGGCGAAAGCTGGCATTGCAATCACCATGCATTCCCGGCCTCGGCGCGGCATGGGCTTTATCCCGGCCAAGCCGATCCCGGCTTTCGGTTCGTTCAACTGCTGCAATGGCTGCGGCTTGCCTGGGACGTCCAGCTTCCCGCCAACCTCCCCCCGCGATCGGCGATCACGCCGTTGACGGATCGCGCGCTCGGCATTGCAGCTCCCGGCCAGGCTGAATTGTCACGGCAGTGGGCGGAAGCAAGCCGTGGCCGCGCGGTGCGCTAGGGCCACAGCCCCGTCTGCCTCACCGCCTCCGCCACCCCGATCCCCGCCGCCACCGCCAGGTTGAGCGAGCGCGTCCCCTCGATCTGCGGAATGCGCACCCGCACATCCGCCCGCTCATGCACCGCCGTCCGGCGCGCCGCGGCTTTCGGAGCCGAAGAGCAAGGTGTCGCCCGGCTCGAATCGCGCCTCGGGCAGGCGCACCGCGCCGGCGGTGGTGAAGAGGACCAGCCGCCCTTCCAGCCGCGCCTCGAACTCCGCCCAGACCGCGTGCCGTGTCACGTTGGCGATCTCGGCATAGTCCATGCCGGCCCGCTTCAGCGCCTTGTCGCCCCAGGGGAAGCCGCAGGGCTCGATCAGGTCGAGCGGCACTTCGAGGCAGGCGGCGAGGCGAATGATCGTGCCGACATTGCCGGCCTGGTCCGGCTGGTGGAGGGCGAGGCGCATTCCTCGTCATTGCCCGAGCGCGGCACCGAAGCAATCCGGCGCGCCGAAGGGACTTGACGAAAGGCCCGTTTGGGCAAAGCCTCGCGATGCCGGCAGCGGCAGCGCCGTCCCCCGGCCGACGGGAGGGTCCTGCAAATGAATCCGCTCCGATTCCGCTCGCCTTCATCGCTCTGCTCCTGCCGGCCGCGGCGGCCGCCCAGGCGACGGTCGCCGGGACGATTAGCTATGACGACGCGAGCGTGCCGATGACCCACGTCTCCGCGCGCGAAACGCGGCCGTCGCCGCACAGCGATCGGCCCGGCGACATCGTGATCCTGATCGCCGACCGGCCCGCTCCGGCCGCGATCGCCGGCAGCCGCCGGGCCTATCATGCGGCGGCCGAAGACGGCCGGATCCGCGGCCTCTTGATCGTGCTCAAGCCGCCGCCCGACGAGAACCAGGTGGTGATCTTCGCGCCCGGCGGCGGAGTCGCCGATACCAGGCTGCCGGACCCTTTCGAGCGAATCGCGCTGACCGATCTGGTCCGCGAAGGCGGCTTCGTGTCGGGACGCCTCCGGACCGCCGAGCCGGTCGAGTTGGTCGGCGGCGGCGCGGGCCCCGGCGAACCGGTAAGCTATGCCGCCGATTTGCGCTTCCGCGCGGCGGTCGTGCCGGCGCCCCGGCCGACCGAAGTGCTGACCGGCGAGGCGGCCCGGCGCAGCGAGCAGGCGGCGGTGGCCGTCGAGGGGCTGCGGCTCATTCATACCGCCAGCGTCGCCGAAATCGCCCAGGTGCGGGCCCGGCTCCATCCGGAGCACCCGCCCTGGCCCGGGCTGGACAGCGAGGAGGCCGAAGCGATTCTCGCCGTGGCGCGGCAAGCCCTGCCGTCGCCGGCGGCCTTTCAGCAGTCGATCCAGCGGGTCATCGTCTATGGCGACGACGCGATCGTCGTCGGGCGCGACAGCGGCGGCTCGTCGGCCGTGTCGCTCCGCCGCGACGGCGGCGAATGGAAGCTGGCCGCAGCGCCCCTTCCGAACGACTGAACAGGCCGGCGCGAACCGGGAATGGGGTGCTCAGCGCCGGAAGGGCTGGGTCTGGACGGCGATGCCCTCGAGCCGCCAGCTGCCGTCCCAGGCGAACACCAGGTCGAACAGGATCGCCTGCGGGCGCAGGGGGAAGCTGCCGCGCATCCGAAGAACGCGCGGCTGGACCATGACCGGGGCGATCTCCCAGGCCGGAGTCACGACCAATGTGTCGGAAAGATCGACATTCCGGTCGCGCAGGCCGGCGAAGATCGCGGCGAGATTGGCCGGGTTGTTGCGCGACTGGAAGGCTGCGCGTGCCGAGATCGCGAAGCACGGAATAATTGCCGGTCCGGTTGGCATGGTCGACCGCCGCCATCACGCTCCAGAGCATCTTCAGGCTGGTAAGCTGGTCGGGCGCCGGAGCCGGCGCCTGCGCCTGCGCGGGGAGGGCGCCGCCGGCCGGCGGGGCGCGCCTGGCCAAGCGCCGCCTGCTGCGGAAGCGCCAGCGCCAAAGCCGCCAGAATCAGGCGGGCCGGGGCAACGCGCCCCGGCCCGAACTTGCTGCGGCCGCCAGTCACCATGCGTGCTGGAAGCCCGCGCGGGCGCCGACCTCGCCGCTGTTGAGGCCGATGCCGACGCCGGCCGAGAAGGACGACATGTTGCCGATCCGGGCGGTGAAGGACGCCGTTCCGGCGGTGCGGTTGTTGTAATAGCCGAAGCCGCCGCGCGACCGCGAACGTGGCTCCGGCGGGCAGGCTTGGCGATTCCATGGCCAGAGCCATTGCCACACCTTCGTTCGCCCTGTCGATATCGCGGCGATTGAGGTCGGCCAGGTCGAACAGGGTGCCGATCTGTGCCCCCTGCGTCGCCTGCGTGGCGGCCAAAGCGGCCTGCGCCGCGGCGATGCCGCTCAGATCGGGGCCGGGGCCGCGTCCCAGCGTGCCGCTGGCGTCGACGGTCACGAAGCTCAACGTGCCGGTCTGCGCGGCGGTGCTTGCCGCGATGTCGCCGACCCGCACCGAGCTGCCGGTCCCGCCGAGCGAGACCTGGTTGGCGGCAGTGGTCGTCGCGCCGCTGCCGACCGCGGTCGAGCCGGCGAAACCGGCGGTCGCGCTTTGGCCGACCGCGGTGGAGTTGGCGGCCGAGGCGATGGCGAGATTGCCGAGCGCGGTCGCGCCGCCGCGGTCGCGCGGCTGTTGTCGCCGAGCGCGACGGAGCCGGTGCCGGTCGCTTGCGACTGCCGGCCGACGGCGGTCGAGCGGGTCCCGCTGGCGAGCGACTGCCAGCCGAACGCCTGCGAGCCGATCCCGGTCGCGTCCGATTCGCCGCCGACGGCCGTCGAATGGAAGCCCGAGGCGGTGGCGAGGTCGCCGATCGCGACGGCGTCTTCGTCCGAAGCGTCCGCTTCGTTGCCGATCGCAACCGAAGCGCCGGTCGAGGCCGCGTTCAAGCTGACGGTCGACGAATTGGTGCCGATCGCGATCGAATTGACGGCGCTGGCCGTGCTGACCGCGCCGATCGCGATGCCGCGGTCCCCGTCGGCGAGGGCGACGGTCCCCATCGCGATCGAATCCTCGGCGTCCGCCGCGGCGCCGTTGCCGACGGCGACGGAGCTGCGAGCCGTTCGCGGTGTTGCCGTTGCCGATCGCGACGCGCGCTGGCGCCGCTGACGGTGTTGAACGCGCCGAACGCCGACGAGAACGAGCGGTGGTGTCGATCGTATTGCAGTCGCCGACGGCGGTGGCGCCGGTGGCGCCGTCGGCGATCTGGCTGCCGGTGCCGACGGCGGTGCTGAAGCCGCCGGCCGCGATCACGTCGCGCGAGGAGACGCCGCCGCTGCCGATGGCCGTCGAGGAGCGGCCCGAGGCCAGCGCCCCGCTGCCCACCGCGGTCGAATTGACGTCGGTCGCAAGCGCGCCGTCGCCATAAGCGGTGGTGTCGTCGCCGGTCGTGTTGGCGCCGTCGCCGCATTCGATGCTGTCCGCGGTGACGTCGCCGCGGCACAGCACGGGAATCTCCTGCGCGGAGGCGGGGCCGGCGGCGATCCCGATCGCGATCGCGCTGGCGGCGGCGAGTGCGATGTCGTCCTGATCAGTCCGGTCATGAAACTATCCCCCTTGTTTCGGCGCCCTGCGGCATCCGCCCTGGCGAGATCGGCCCGGCACCCGGATGGTGCCGTTACCGCGCTGCCAAGGCTCTATTTTTTGGTACAGACAGGGGTGGCGACGAAGGGTCGGCCGGCTCGGGATCGATCTTACATCCTGGAGAGTTGGCGAGCAACTGTTTACGTTGACCCGGCCCCGCCAGTCAGGGGTCGCGCTATGGAACGATGCAGACGGGCGGGAAAACTTTCCTACACCCGCGCCTTTGTGTTCTACCGTCGCGGATGGCCGGGAAGGCCGATTCGCGCAAGCCTCGGCGGCGCATCGACGCGGCCGCGAAGGCGCTTTCTCGATGCGCTGCGGCGAGGGCAAGCGTCGCGAGGACGCCGCTCGTCGCCGCCGGCTTCAGCCTGATGGGCTTCTACGGCGCCCGCGCGCCGCGATCCCGCCTTTCGCGCGCGCTGGACGGAGGCGCTGCCACCTCCGCCGCCGCCGAGCGCCGGCCGAGCGCTTATGCGGAGCGGGGCGAGCCCGGGCGAACTCCGCCTCTCCTCCGGCCAACCGCCGCATCTCCAGCGCCGCTGGCGCCGCAACGTCCGCTTCACGGCCGGGCGCAGGAGGTCTTTCTCTCCCATTTCGCCGCGACCTGCGACACCAAAGCCTCGGCCGAGGCGGCCGGCGTCTCCAAGAGACTCCACGGTCAACCTTCACTGCCGCAGCGATCCCGAATTCGCCAAATCCTACGGGGCGGCGTTGGTGGAAGGCTACGTGCACCTCGAAACCGAAGCCGTACGCCTACGCCTCGAAGCGCAAACGACGTCTCCACGTAGCGGTCGAGAGCCGAAATTCCTCCCCGGGACGGGGATGAGCAGGCACGCCATGCCCCCGGCATGGCTGCGGATGTCCGGGGACATCCGCACCGGCTCATGACCGCCGAGCGCAGCGCGGTGGTGGAGGGGGCCCGTGACCCCGCCGACCTGCCCCCATTGCGGCCGCCGCCGAGGACCCCGACGCCGAGTTCGACCGCGTCATGAAGCTCCTCGCCCGCTGGGACCGCAAGCCCCGCCGCGCCGAACACGCGCTTCCAGCCCGGCGGCCGGCGCCATCGCAGGACCTTCGACGAGGCGATCGGCCTGCTCGACAAGAAATTGCGGGCGCTGGGCCCCCGCAGGCGCCGACGACGGCGTCATCTTGTCGGCTGTGGCCGATAGCGGACGGCAGGTCCGGCAGCTATCGACCGGTCGCGGACATTCGAGTCGTCTGACAACATACCGGTGGGGGACCGAGTGGATCAGTTTTCAGTTTTCTTGACTTTCTGCGGGCTAACCCGGCGCGCGAGACGAGCGCTTCCCCCGTTCGAGAACTCGGCGTGGCGCTGAGCTTGTTGCTGTATATCTCTTGCCGTCTGATGCTGGCGCTCGCCGCCGCGCTTTCAGGCAGGACCACCGCGCAGATCCTGCGTAATTGCCCTACTTGGTGCGGGCGTCGAGCTCTTTGACCAGTTTTCGCGGCGCCTGGACACGATAACTCTCGTCGAGCCAATCCTTGAGTTGCTCCATCGGGGGCATCTGTCCTTCCCCTGGCTCGAACGTGACCCAGCCGCTTTTGCCCAACCCGTAACCCTTCGGTTTCGCGCATGGCAACGTCAAAGCCTCGTGGGACGTATAGGGCAGTTTGAATGAGATGCTAAAGGGCTGCCCCTCCAAGCTTAGATAGGCAAAGGTCCGATCCTTCACAGCCAAATCATCGTGACCCGGCCAGGGCGACGGCCGTGGGCACCCGAGAGGTCATTCCCAGTGCGCGGAGTTCCCGCAGCACCACGTCAGTCGCATCGCTCATCCGCCCGCCTCCTCACCAAACCAGTGCAACCACTCTCCAACCACACCGTTCAGCCACTTCTTTTCCAGGACATATTCCCGCTCGCGCCCCCGGGCCACCACCGATACGAGACCGGCTTCGCGCAAGACGTTGAGATGGCGTGTCGTAGTTGGCCAGCTACAGCCGAAACGCTCCGCGATTTGCCCAGCGCTCATCCTGCCCCCGCGAAATTTCAGAGTTAGAAGAATGTGACGTCGGGACGGATGGGCGAGTGCGGCAAACACACGATCCGCAGCTTGTACTTCGGCGCGAGGATCAGCCTTCACTAAGGTCTAGCGGTTGGAATTGGTGGAACTCCATGCTGGGGCGACCATCGCGCGCTTCCACCAGCGCCCCCATTGGCTCCCATACGGCCATGACAGACGGAAGCTGATGCGCGAGTTCGGCTGAGTTTGGTTTTGCCCAGCTGAATATCTCAACAAAGGTGATGCCTGTCTCGCCGTGTCTTTCTTGGCGGATGGGACCGCTTCGAAATGTATTGCCGGCGTCTCCGTCGCGAGGCCTGCATCATGGAGAGCCGGCCAATGCTTTCGCAATAACTCAACAAATTCCGAGCGCGCGCCTTCGCGCACCCGATAGGTGCATATGTTGGTATGATCGTTCCACTGCATCATCGACCTCCTCGAATTGAGCAAGACACTTAGCGAAACTGCTAAATAATGGCAAGTGAGCATTCCGGACCGCTATGCATTCCATCGCGGGTGATCTGTCGGCAATGTCAGGTTAACCGACTTCACGCAAGCATGCCGCCTGACGGTGCCACTCCTGAACGACAGCTTCTGACCGAAAGCGGTCGGGCGGCTTTAGAAAGCAACCATGATGAAACCGACATCCGCCGAACCTCAGCCAACCAGCCGGAAATGGACGGTCGAGGATTACTCCATGAAATACAGTGTCCGCTCCGCGCGGTGATAGTCGCCGTAGTCCTTCTCACGCCGCCAGGTTTGCAGCCGTGCCGACCAGGGAAGCTTTCGCCCAAAGGCAGAGACATGATTTGCCAGCAACTCTTGCTCCATCAACGTCGAGGTTCCACATCGGGTGTGTCCCTCGTCCCGCGGATAATTCGGGCTCCAATGGTCAAGCCAATATCGCGTGGCTGATACCTCCCGATCACCAGCATCGACCGCGATACGGTCTCGCTCTCCACGAACGCGCGCACGTTCGGGCAGCACATAGCTAGTGGGGATCGTATTCCCCGCCGAGTGGAGATGCGCCTGCCAGTGACCAAACGGAATCGGAAATAGCGCGCTGCATACTGGCAGCGCATCTCCTGTGCGTCCCACATTGCGGAACTTTTCGATCGGTGTTTCGGGCCGTTCTTGATCTAAGGTGAAGGCCCGATGCGCCAACAGAATATCGGTCCGCTCGTGTAGGAAATTGTCGTCTGGGACGAAGTCTGCGCTGACGAGGTGCGCGGTCAGTCTCAATGCGCCATAGCGCTCCACGGTGGGGTCCAGAGGCACGAACAAGGAAACCATGACCTGGTCGCCATGGGGCTGGCTGGCGACAAGCGTGCGCAAGATCGACTCGAACTGGTCGGGGCTGTGCAACGCAGCGTTCGGGCAAATCCCTCAACCAGTCGGGTCTATCGACAGGCTCAAGCTCGAACAGCCCCCGGATCGAGGGCAAGAGCTCGCTCACATAATAGCCAGCTTCGCGCTGGGGGAAAGCCCCACGTCAGAGACCGCAATTGCAAAAGTGCGGAGATAAGCGGACCGATACAGCTCACTCTGGCGCGGCGAAAATTGGCCGATAATCCCACCCCGCACTTCGCCGAAGTCGCCAAAATAATAAGGATACTCGGTAAACCCCGTCTTGGTGCGCTCGCACAACTGTTGCCATTCATAGGCCCATTGGCGCATGAACGGGAGGCCGCTGTTCCGTTCTAGGTCCGTAAGGTTGCTCGACAGGACAACCGGCGCATGATGGGTCCGGTGGCGCTCGAAGTAGCTGCTTGGTTCGAAGCTGAACGACGGCGGTCCAGAGTGGCCGCGCCACCACTGGCATCCAGCAACCGCATGATACATTTCCTGGAGTAGGACCTCGGCGAGGATCGACGGCTGCCGGATAGGCTCTCGCACCGTTGCGAGATCGGGCCGCGCCGCTTCGCTCAGCATCAATAGCACCGTCAAAATGCTGCACACATCGGACTTCGAGCTCGGCCGCCCTGAAAGCAGCCAAAAGCGCGTCGGTCGACGCTGCACGGGTTGCGGAATTCCAACCAGATCCCGTAGACCGCGCGCTGCCCGCCAGCGAACGAGTGGCACCGGCCGAACAGCCGATCGAACAACAGCTCGAGAGTGGGCGCGGGCCCTGTGGGAAACGCTACGGCAGCCATGCAAGCTTCAATCGGCTGATTCCGCGCGTCTCGTCTACGAGGGTGCGGACCAAAGCGTCGGTGACTTGCACGGCCTCCTCAACTTGGCCGACCCCAACCAGGAAGCGGACGAGGTATTCCGATCCGATCGCAAACCACAAGCCGGAGTGCTGGCGGCGGAGGGTCTGCGCACTAGTGTCGTGAATATAGTCTCGCCATCGGTCCGGATAGAATGGCATGCGGCCGTCTCGAGACGAATTTCGACATCTTTTCGGCTCGATGAAAAGCGCGACCAGCCGTTGCGCTGAACATGGGCGCGCACCAGCCAGACATAAGCGCGATCCTTCCCCTCGGCGGTAAGGCTGACATGAAAGGCGTGGTCGAGCATCTCCTCGATGGCCCATGTGTTGTCATGCGTTTCGAGAGGAGGTCTCGAGCGCGCCCAACGCTTCGAGGGCGCGACCGCGCGACGCCCAGTGATCGAGCCACTGTCGCAATAGGTCAGGGCGGCCGCTGTAGCTGACGTCCGCTTTGGCGATGTCCTCGACGAACGCTGTAAGGCGGGCTGGCGCATAGCGCGTGGGATTTACGACCCGCTTGGGCTTGCGGTCAGCCCAGTCGCCATGGGAGGAGCTGCGGTCGTTCTTTTCGAGTGACTCCCCGCCCAAATAGCGCAGTTGCTCCGCATGGAGTGCGTCGGCCGCTGGATAATCAGCCCCCCGCGTCTTTAAGTGACCGAGGAGCTTCGGGTCAATCAACGTATGCGCCAGCGCGCGAGCCTGCGTAGGCGTGTCGAAGTCGATGACGCCCATGGCTGCCTCGACACAGTCGTCCGCATAGCGCCAGTCGTTTTGGTGCAAATGGTGCGCGTGGAGCGCGCCGAGCCGGTCTGGCATCGTGATGGCGACGGTATCGATCAGGTACGAGCGGACATGGTCGGTTTCGTCACCATCCGTGAACTCGGTAATTTCTTCGACGATGGGCGCGACGGCTCGAATCCAGCCCTCGCCGTGGTTCGGATCGGCAGGATGCACAAAGTCGATGGCCTCGAGCATCTGCATCGCGCTCAAGTCTTTGTGGTGGCCGTAGCCGAGCAAGCAGTCCGCCGCGCGTCTGATCCATGTTCGCGCATCAGGAACGTTATACGGGCAGGCGAGGGCAGCGAGCTGCGTCCAGTTTTCGCCACGCTCCGCAAAATCGCTTACTTCGCTACCGAACTTCTCGGCGAGCTCGTCGAGGAATGGCGCCGCCGCCTCGGCGCTAAGGTACGGCACACCATCCGCGGCATTGTCGTTGAGCCAAACCTCATCGACCCAATGTTCCGAGCCACGCGCAAGTTCAAATTCGACGAGTGGAATCCTCGGCTCGCGGCTGTCCTCACTACCCAAATGGTGGAGGTCTATCGCGAGCTGCGTAATTGCCCTTCGGAACGCGATATACTGCAAATAGTCCTGTTCGCGCTCGTTGCTGAACGTAATCGGCGCGAGTTCGGCCATCGCCACGAAGGGGGTACCGAAAGATAGGGGCACCGTGCCATCGACGATCATCTGGGCAGCGTGGTCGAGGGCGATGAGCGCGGTGGTCCCAGCCCAGCCGAGTGCGGTACTGTCCAGATCGTTATAGCCGGCTTTTGTGTCCTCAGTTTTGAGCGCAATAATTCGCGCCCAGAAATAGTCGTTGAAGAATCGCTCCAACCCTGGACTCTTGTCGCCTGCGAAACGGCGTTTGATGATGTCTCCAGGGGCTGGCGGGAGGTCGAGCCGCGGCTTTGCGGCCGGACCACGAAGGACCGTCCGGGCGGCGAGCAATGGCGCCAGCACCCGGAATCGACCGAGCAGTTGGTCCGGGTCGCCGCCTTGGCGCCAAGCAGCGCGCAGGATTTCCTCCTGAGCCCGTCGGCGCGTCTCTCGATGGGCCTCGCCACGAAGTACGCGACGCAGGGCCGTCAATGCTTCGATATCTCCCGCGGCGCCCAACTCTCGAACTAGCCGCCCGTGATGGGGACCGGCGTCTCGATAGCCGGCGAGAAACTGCAGCAGCTGCGGCAAGCTATCGGTGCCCAGCCGCGACGCGCATTGGATGAGCGCAGCCGACAATTTGTCGAAGTCTTGGCCGGGCTTGTGGCGAAGTGCGATCCAAGCTTCGATCCGGCGCCATAGCTCGCTAACTGCAGCTTTGACGATTGCGCTACGCTTATCCGGCGGCGCGTAAAGCACCAGCTGAGTCCATTCATCTTCTTCAAGCTCGACCGGCGCGTCAATCAGGTTATCGATCTGCTGATGATTGTTGTGTGCGACGAGACCAATCGCTCTAAACTGGCCGAAATTGCGCGCCTGGAATTGGCGCGCGTTGGTAACGCGGTGCCGGATCGAACGTAGCGTCACGGTGTGAGCAAGATCGTTCCTGTCGAAGGCGGCACGTTCGGCGGCTGCGATAATCTTCTCGATCTGTATCTCTGACCAGCCCTGAGCGAGCGAGGCTACCGCCCAATCGCGTGTACATCCTGCGAGCAATTCGGCCGGTTCGCCCAACTGTGCCCTGGCGAGCCACAGCCACCCCCAGCGCCAATAAAGTGGGGCTTCTCGGTCGAGCCACGCGACGATCCGCGGCAGCAGCGCCCGGTACACCTCCCCATGATCTGCCAGTTCGCGAACCCAAGCAAAGAGGCTGGCGTGGAAAGGGGAGAGGCCGGAGGCGCGAGGCTCCAATAGGAAGGCAATCTCTTGATGGTTGCCAAAGCAACTTCGGACGCCCGCGCTTGGCCAATAGAAGTCGGAACCCGCGATGCCATGAAGCATGTCGCGCGCGCTTTCGCTCAACGATATCCAGAGCCTTCTATAATAGCTGCGAATATCGCCATCCGGGCAGGGAGAAAGCGCCTCCACGACCTCCGGGGTGAGTGGTTGTCCGCCAAGACGCAGGCTTTCGAGCGAGTAGATCAGGTGTAGCGGATGTCCCGCGCTAATCTTGAACAAGGCGCCAGCGATGGCGTCGACTTCACTATCGCGATCACCCCTGTCGTAGGCCAGATGGAGCGGCCGATCAGCGTCCTGATGGCGGACCCAATAATGGACCGCGGCCTCGTCCATAGGCGGAATTCAACCCAGTCAGCGGGATCTGCAACTTCTAGAAGCGGCTTCGGAAGCTGCGCATCCGGCACTTTTTGCGTGCCTACCAGCAGTACGACATTGTCGGGGAGCGGGAGAAGCATACTGAAAAGGTAGTTCAATTGGTCGACGCGCTCGGTATCGCGCCAAACGTGATCGAGGCCGTCGACGATAAGGTAAAGTCTCGCGCCCTCCTCTTCGAGTGCCGCCGCAGCCTGCTCCAATGCTCGACGTAGCGCGTTGGGATCGTCGCTGGTGTCGTCGATCAGGTCGCGCCGCTGGCTCGCCAATTGGTGCAGGAGAGAGTTGGCGATCTCGAAGAAGGACGTGCGGTTGCCGGCTTGGTCGGTCGGGAGGAAATAGTGATGCCGCAGCACCACGCTGTTCGCCGTTTGTAGCGCGCTGGTGAGGTAGCTGAGATAAGTGCTTTTTCCCCGTCCCGGACTGCCCCAGATGACCGTGAGCGGCGTGCCTGCACCCTCCGCACGGGCACGCAGCGTCTGATCGAACGCTGCGCTTGGCGGGGCATAGTGTTCAGGGACTGAGAATTCCTGGCGGATCGGCTGGGGCCGCTTGCGGGTAATGAGCTGGACCAGATGCTCGCGCAGAATCTTGCCGTCGGGCGGCGGGGACCCACGGAAGGTTGCCCAGCGACGCACCTCGTCGCGCAAGCGTAGCCAACCAGTCTCGTCGGTATCGTCCGGAACGAGTTGATCGCGAAGGGCGCGCTCGAACCTCTTCAGGTCAGGCAGCTCGCCGACAAAGGCAAACGCGGCGAAAAACGAGCGGGCCCGGTCCGCGCCACCACATTCGTCCTCGACCGTAGCGCGCAGCTCCGGGTCGAGCCGATCGAGGTCGACATGGTGAGAGACTAGGCACGCAGCGAAATCAGTCGACGGCCGACGATTAGTACGCAATGCGGCGCTCGCAATCGCCCCGTGCGATTGCGCTCGCGCGAAGGCGGCCGACCATTTGGCGAGCATCGATGTGCCGCGCTTCTTACGGTCGAGCAGCCACTTCCAATCGAGCGGGTACGTGTCGGCGTCGACGGTGAACTTGACTTGGACATAGTCGATGCAACCGTCCTGTCTGAGCGCGATGACATCATCGAGAGACTGAACGTTTGGGTCTTCGGCTTCGAGTTCGACCCACGCATAGAGGTTCGGATCACGAAAATGGCGGATCAGCACCTCAAGCCCGGCAAGGTCCTGATAGTCGAATCCCGCTCGAATGATGGCGGCTTTCTTGATCGGTGTTTGTCGCGCCACACACTAAGGCATAGCCGATCTACTCAGCGCCGTAAGCGAAAGTATGAACGCGCTGGCCACTGGGTTGCCCGAAATCGCCTGCCTCGAGGATAATCCGCTCGGCGCGAACGGCTGCTTTTTTGGGTACTCCGCGCCGAGTACTGAACGTCGCAGATGGGCGCATAGCCGCCATTCGCGAGCGGCCACGGACGCGACCTCACCCGACCCGCAACTCGGTCCTGCCGGAGCCCCGAATTCCCGCCGCCACCGCCAGGTTCGGCGACCGCGTGTCCTCTACCTGAGGGATGCGCACCCCCACGTCCGCCCGCTCATACGTCTCCTCCGGCGCCCCGCGCCGTTTTCGGCGCGTCAAAATGCCCATTGGCAAAGGCCGCCCGGCGCGGCTATCAGGCCGCCCAAGCCGCCCGGCCCGGGGCGGATATGTCGCTTGTCCCTGTTATCGGAAACGCTGAAGGACATTATGGCTGCGGTTGAACTGAGCGAGGGGGCGGCCCCGGGGGCCGACGGCGACGGCATCCGCCGCCGCGACTTCATCAACATCGCCGCGGTGAGCTTCGCCGGCGTCGGCGAGCGTCGCCCTGCTCTATCCTTTGGTCAACCAGATGAACCCGTCGGCGGACGTGCTCGCGCTCGCCCAGATCGACGTCGACATCTCGGCGATCGAGGCGGGCCAGGCGGTCAAGACGATCTGGCGCAAGCAGCCGATCTTCATCCGCCAGCTCACGGCCGCGGAGATGCAGGCGGCCAATGCGGTCGATATCGGCTCGCTGCGCGATCCGCAGACGCTCGCCGAGCGCACCAAGGAGGGCAAGCCTCAGTGGCTGATCACATTGGGCGTCTGCACCCATCTTGGCTGCGTGCCGCTGGGCGCCGCCGAAGGCGAGAATCGCGGCGAATATGGCGGCTATTTCTGCCCCTGCCACGGCTCGCATTACGATACCGCCGCGCGAATCCGCAAAGGGCCGGCGCCGCTCAACCTGGAAGTGCCGGACTATGAGTTCACGTCCGACACCGCTGTCCGCATCGGCTGAGGTTAGAAACGATGAGCTTTCCCTGGGCTGAGGAATATAGGCCGAAAAACCCGTTCATGCGCTGGATGGACGACCGGCTGCCGCTGCCGCGGCTCGTCTACAATTCGGTGGGCAAGGGCTATCCGGTCCCGCGCAACCTCAACCATTTCTGGAATTTCGGCGTCCTCGCCGGCCTCGCTCTGGTCATCCAGATCGTCACCGGCATCGTCCTCGCCATGCATTTCGAGACGTCGGCCGCGGGCGCGTTCGCCTCGACCGAGCATATCATGCGCGACGTCAACCAGGGCTGGTTCCTGCGCTACCTTCACGCCAACGGCGCCAGCTTCTTCTTCGTCGTCACCTACATCCACATCTTCCGCGGCCTCTATTACGGCTCCTACAAGGCGCCGCGCGAGATGGTGTGGATGCTCGGCCTCGTCATCTTCCTGCTGATGATGGCGACCGCCTTCATGGGCTACGTCCTGCCCTGGGGGCAGATGAGCTTCTGGGCGTCGAAGGTGATCACCGGCCTGTTCGGCGCGATTCCCGTGATCGGCGAGCCGATCCAGATCTGGCTTTTCGGCGGCTACGCGCCGGACCAGCCGACGCTGACCCGCTTCTTCTCGCTCCACTATCTGCTGCCGTTCGTGATCGCGGGGGTGATCATCCTCCACATCTGGGCGCTTCACATTCCGGGCTCGGGCAACCCGACCGGAGTCGACGTGAAGACGCCGCAGGACACGGTGCCGTTCCACCCTTATTACACCGCCAAGGACGGGTTCGGCGCCGGCCTCGCTTTGATCTTCCTCGCGATCCTCGTCTTCTTCCTGCCCAATTTCCTCGGCCATGCCGACAATTACATCCCGGCCAACCCGCTCTCGACGCCGGCGCACATCGTGCCCGAATGGTATTTCTGGCCCTTCTACGCGATCCTTCGCGCGTTCACGGTCGATTTCATCCTGCCGGCGAAGTTGTGGGGCGTGCTGGCGATGTTCGCCTCGATCCTCTTGCTCTTCTTCCTGCCCTGGCTGGACAAGTCGCCGGTCCGCTCGGGCGCCTACCGGCCGACGTTCAGGATCTTCTTCGTGTTCCTGCTGCTCGACATCGCCCTTCTCGGCTGGCTCGGCGGGCTCCCGGCGGAAGAGCCCTATGTGATGCTCAGCCAGATCGCGACCATGTACTATTTCGCGCACTTCCTGATCATCCTGCCGATCCTCTCCATGGTCGAAAAAACGCTGCCTTTGCCCAATTCGATCTCGGAGAGCGTGCTGCACGGCGAGGAAGCCGAAGCCGCGCCCGCCGATCTCGGCGTCGCCAAGCCGGCGCAAGCGTAAGGGGACGACGCGGTCATGGTTCGCATATTGGGCTTTCTGGTCGGTCTCGGCTTCGTCGGCGTCGCCGCCTGGTCGCTGCTGTGGGGCGCGATCGCCTATGTCGGCGACCCGCCGGTCGAGACCGTCGAGCATCGCTTCCACGAGCATCCGCACGACTCGGCCTTCTCGTTCGACGGCCCGTTCGGCCGCTTCGACCGCCAGCAGCTGCAGCGCGGCTTCCAGGTCTATCGCGAGGTCTGCGCGGCCTGCCACGGCCTCAACTACGTCGCGTTCCGCAACCTCCACGATCTCGGCTATAGCGAGGCCGAGGTGCGCGCGATCGCCGACCAGTGGCCGATCCAGGTGCCGTCGATCAATCCCGACACCGGCGAGCCGGCGACCCGCAAGGCGATCCCGGCCGACCGCTTCCCGAACCCCTATGCCAACGAGACCGCGGCGCGCGCCGCCAACAACAATGCGCTGCCGCCCGATCTGTCGCTGATCGTCAAGGCGCGCGAGGGCGGCGCACCCTATATCGAATCGCTGCTGACCGGCTATCAGAACCCGCCGGCGCACCTGCCGCGCGAGAACCGGCCCGGCACCGGCCTCTATTACAATCCCTATTTCGCCAATTTGAACATCGCGATGCCGCCGCCGCTCACCGCCGACGGCCAGGTTACCTACGCCCCGGGCAACCCGCCCGCGACCCGCCAGCAAATGGCGCACGACGTCGCCGCTTTCCTGACCTGGGCCGCCGAACCCACCATGGACGCGCGGAAGAATGCGGGGCTGTGGACTTTGCTCTTCCTCGTCGTCGGGACGATCCTCGCCTACATGGCCTATCAGAACGTCTGGCACGGCGGGGCGAGCCGCCGCGTCCGCGAAACCGGCCCGCTCGACCCGGAGAACATGGCCAGGCGCGAGGAAGCGAGCCGCGACGCCGGCATTCAGGGGTAGGGAAGGGGCTCGTCGATTTGCCCGATCTCGGCGGCGCGAAGCGGCTGGCCGAGGAGGGCTTCGCCGTCCACAGCCTGGTCGAATTCGAGGGGGACTAGGCCTCCGCGGGCCGCCGCCGCATCAGCACGATCGAGGTGAAGGTCAGGACCGGGACATTGTCCTGATTGGTCACTGTCGTCTTCGTCCGGAACGAGCCGATATCGGGCTTGGAGCGCGACGGCGTCTTCTCGACGATGCGGCCGTTCACGTGGAGCGTGTCGCCCGGATAGACCGGCTTCAGCCATCTGAGCTCGTCGATCCCGGGCGCGCCGAGCCCGGCCTGCTCCTCCGCCACGACCTTGCGCGCGATCACGCCCATCGTCATCGCGCAGGTATGCCACCCGCTCGCCGACAGCCGCCCGAAATAGGTCCTGGCCGCCGCTTCGTCGGAGAGGTGAAAGGGCTGCGGATCGAATTTCCGCGCGAATTCGAGGACCTCCTCGCGCGTCACCTCGACGCTGCCGAAATAGGTTTCCCTGCCGACTTCAAGGTCTTCGAAAAAGATCACGCGAAGCTCCCTTCGGCGCGGAGCCGTAGCAGAACGAAACGCAAATTCCAGCGCTAGGCGACCGTCAGCGCGGGCGTGCCGCGCGCGACGCTGACGGTCGCGCGTCTGGCGATCGCCCCGCCCGGCGTCGACACCCGGTCCATGACCATGAAGTTCGTCCGCCATTCCCCGGGGGTGACCTCGCAGGTCAAATAGCCGCGCTGGTCGTTGACGAACTTGAGTTCGGGATTGTTGGCGAGGATGCGGTCGCTGCCCGGGCGCAGGTCCTGGCCGTCGCCGCCGCTCGAGATCGAGGTGGCGACGAACTCGACCGCGACCGGATCGTCGCCGTCGCTCAGCACGCCGGCGAAATTCTGGTGCTCGTCGCCGGTCAGGACGACGACGTTGTCGAGCCCGCGCATCCGCGCCAGCAGCCGCTGCCGCGGCACTTCGTAGGCGGCCCAGGTGTCCATGTTGAGCACGCGGCCGCTCTCGTCCCAATTGTTGCGGTCGAGCGACATCATCATGATCTGCTGCGCGAGGCAGTTCCAGCGTGCGGGGTCGCGCTGGAGGTTGCGGGCGAGCCAGGCCTCCTGCTCCGCGCCGAGCACGGTCGCGGCCTGGGCGCGCGTTTCGGCGCAGACCGGGGCGAAGCCGTCGCGGCAGGGCTGGTTGGAGCGGTATTGGCGGGTGTCGAGAATGTCGATCTCGGCGAGGTTGCCGACCCGCACGCCGCGGTACATCCTGACCTCGCCGTTGCGCGGCATCAGCGCGCGGCGCACCGGCATATGCTCGTACCAGGCCTGAAGCGCCGCGGCTCGGCGAAGCCGGAAGATTTCGGGCGGGATCTCGTCCCAGTCCGTGTCCTGCGCCCAATTGTCGGCGATCTCGTGGTCGTCGAAGCTGTGGAAGAAGGCATGCGCCGCATGAGCGCGCTGGAGGTCCGGGTCGGCCTTGTACTGGGCGTAGCGCTGCCGATAGTCGTCGAGGCTGTAGAGCGTGTCGCCAACCACATCGCGCACCGCCACGATCAGGTCGCCCGAGCGGCCGCGGCGGGTCGGGCTGCCGCGATATTCATAGATGTAATCGCCGTAATGATAGACGAAGGCGAGCTCCTCGCGCGCGAGATGGGCAAAAGCGGTGTAATAGCCGTCGGGGTAGCTCTGGCAGCCGGCGACTCCGAAGCGCAGCGCCTGGGGGCTGCTGGCGGCGGCGGGCAGGGTCCGCGCCCGGCCGTTGAAGCTGCGCTCGCCGGGGACGGAGAAGCGGTACCAATAAGGCCGGTCCGGCTGCAAACCGGCCACCTCGACATGGACGCTGTGGCCGAGTTCGGGCCGCGCCACCGCCTCGCCGCGGGCGGCGATGGCGGCGAAGCGCTCGTCGGACGCCACTTCCCAGGCGACCGGCACCGGCTGCATCGCCATCCCGCCATGCCGCTCGATCGGCTCGGGCGCGAGCCGGGTCCAGATCACGAAGCCGTCGGGCGAGGGGTCGCCCGAAGCGATGCCGAGGCTGAACGGATAGTGGCGCCAGCCCTGGGCGCGCAGGATGGCGGGGGCGGCGAAGGCGGTCGCGGCGGCGCTTGCGATGAAAATGCGACGGGTGAACATGCGGAGCAAGTAATCCTCTGCTGTGACAGAGTGAGGTCGTCATGCCAGCGAAAGCTGGCATCTCACTTCTTTGCAGCGGAAGGCAACGAGATTCCAGCTTCCGCTGGAATGACGGGCTGAGGTCGCTGGAATGACGGGTCGAGGTCAGACGTTGAAGCGGAAGAGCAGGACGTCGCCGTCCTGGACGACATAGTCCTTGCCTTCGGCGCGCATCCTGCCCGCTTCCTTCGCCCCCGCTTCGCCGCCGCAGGTGACGAAGTCGTCATAGGCGATGGTCTCGGCGCGGATGAAGCCGCGCTCGAAGTCGGTGTGGATCACGCCGGCCGCCTGCGGCGCCCTGGCGCCCTTCTCGACGGTCCAGGCACGCGCCTCCTTGGGCCCGGCGGTGAAGAAGGTGATCAGGTGGAGCAGGTCGTAGCCGGCGCGGATCACCTGGGCGAGGCCGGTCTCGGTGAGGCCGAGGTCGGCGAGGAATTCGGGCCGGTCCGCTTCGTCCATGGTCGCGATCTCGGCCTCGATCGCGGCCGAGATCACCACCGCCTTGGCGCCCTCCGCCTCGGCCTTGGCAAGCACCGCCGCGCTCATCGCATTGCCCGAAGCCGCGTCGCCTTCGTCGACGTTGCAGACGTAGAGCACCGGCTTGGCGGTCAGCAATTGCGCCCGCTCCAGCGCCAATTTCTCCTCATGGTCCCTGGGCACGGTCAGCCGCGCCGGCTTCGAATCGCGCAGCAGGTCGAGCGCCTGGCCGAGCACGCTCGCCTGGATCTTGGCCTCCTTGTCGCCCTGCTGCGCCTTCTTGGCCAGCGCGGGGACGCGCTTCTCGAGGCTTTCGAGGTCGGCGAGCATCAGCTCGGTCTCGACCGTCTCGGCATCGGCCACCGGATCGACCCGTCCCTCGACATGGGTGACGTCGCCGCCCTCGAAGCAGCGCAGCACGTGGACGATCGCGTCGACCTCGCGGATGTTGGCGAGGAACTGGTTGCCGAGCCCTTCGCCCCTTGAGGCGCCGCGCACCAGCCCGGCAATGTCGACGAATTCGAGCTGGGTCTCGATCTCGTTGGCCGATTTGGCGATCTCCCTGATCCGGTCGAGCCGCGGATCGGGCACCGCGACCCGGCCGACATTGGGCTCGATCGTGCAGAACGGATAATTGGCCGCCTGCGCCGCCGCCGTCTCGGTCAGCGCGTTGAACAAGGTGGACTTGCCGACATTCGGCAGCCCTACGATTCCGCAACGAAAGCCCATCTGTAATCCCGGTGATGTGGTTGGAGCGGGGCGGGGCCCGCGGGTCGGCGCTCCGTTAGCCGTTGCGCTCGGCGATTGCCAGCTTAGTGTCCGTCGCCATGAAGCTCCGCCTCGCCCTTGCGCTTTTCGCCGCCGTCCCGGTATCGGCCCTCGCCCTCGATCCGCCGGCCACCGTCCTCAAGGGCACCGTCGCCCAGCAGGGGCTGCTGCCGGTCCATGTCGACCGCAGCGGCGGCCGAATCCTCCTCTCGTTGCCCGCGCCGGACGCGGACGGCATCGTGGCGCGCTTCGTCTATGTCGCCTCGCTCGAGACCGGGCTCGGCTCGGCGCCGGTCGGCCTCGACCGCGGCCTGGCGAGCGGTTCGAAGATCCTCGTCTTCCGCCGGGTTGGCCGCAAGATCGTCGCCGAGGTCGAGAATCCGCGCTTCCGCGCCACCGGCGCGCCTGCCGCCGAGCAGGCCGGGGTGCGCGACAGCTTCGCTTATTCGACGCTGTGGATGGGCGACATCGCCGCCGAGACCGCCGACGGCCGCCTGCTCGTCGACGTCGCCGGCTTTTTGACCCGCGACGAGATCGGCATCGCGCAGGCGCTCAAGGACGGCGGCGGCGGCGAGTTCCGCCTCGCCGACACGCTCAGCGTCGCCGATCCCAATTCGGTGCGCGTCTTCCCGGACAATATCGAGCTCGAGGGTCGGCTGACCTTCACCTCGGCGGCGCCGACCGCCGAGGTGAACAACATCGCTCCCGTGAGCGGCAACCTCAGCTTCGTCGTCCGCCATTCCCTCATTCGCCTGCCCGAGCCCGGCTATCAGCCGCGCCGCTTCGATCCCCGCGCGGGCACGTTCGGCAGCCAGGTGGTCGATTATTCGCAGCCGCTCGGCCGGCCGATCGTTTACGAGCTCGCCAACCGCTTCCGGCTCGAGAAGATCGACCCCGCCGCGCCGCGCTCGCGCGTCCGCCGGCCGATCACCTTCTACATCGACCGCGCCGCGCCCGAGCCGATCCGCACCGCGCTCTACGAAGGCGTCGCCTGGTGGCGCGAGGCGTTCGAGGCGGCCGGCTATATCGATGCCTTCCGGGTCGAATATCTGCCCGAGGGCGCCGACCCGCTCAACGTCCGCTATAACGTCGTCCACTGGGTCAACCGCGCCACCCGCGGCTGGTCCTACGGCCAGGTGATCGAGGACCCGCGCACCGGCGAGATCATCCGCGGCCAGGTCCTGCTCGGCTCGCTCCGGGTGCGCCAGGACATGCTGATCTTCGAAGGCCTGGTCGGCGCCGGCCAGACCAATAGCGGCGGCCCCAACGATCCGGTCCGCGCCGCTTTGGCGCGCATCCGCCAGCTCGCCGCCCACGAGGTCGGCCACGCGCTCGGCCTCGCCCACAATTTCGCCGCCAGCACGCAGGATCGCTATTCGGTGATGGACTATCCCGCCCCGCGCGTGACCCTGGTCGACGGCGTCCCCGATTTGTCCGACGCCTACGGCGTCGGCGTCGGCCGCTGGGACCGGTTCGCGGTCGGCTGGCTCTACGGCGCCCGCACCGACGCCGACGCCGAGCCGCTCATGGCCGCGGCGCTGGCTGAGGGGCTGCGCTATGTCGGCGACGGCGAGGCGCGGCCGTCCGCCTCGTCGCAGCCTCATGGCAGCCTCTGGGACGATGCCGCCGAGCCCGTCGCCGAGCTGAGGCGGATGATGGCGGTCCGCCGCGCCGCGGTCGCCCGCTTCGGCCCGCACGCCCTCTATGCCGGCGAGCCGGTCGCCAACCTCCGCCGCAAGTTCGTGCCGATCTGGCTCATTCACCGCTACCAGCTCGAAGCCGCCGCCAAGCTCGTCGGCGGCGTCGAGTCTTCCTATTCGCTGAACGGTGACGGCCGCGAGGCGGCCCGCGCCGTCGCCCCGGGCGCGCAGCGCGGCGCGCTCGACGCGCTGCTGGAGACGCTCTCGCCGGAAGCGCTCGCCGTCCCGTCGGCTTTGCTCCCTTACCTCTCCGCCGGCTGGTCGGGCAGCCCGGACCGGCAGGAGACGATCGAGATCTTCCGCACCGCCGGCGGCCCGGTCTTCGATCCCTTGGTCGCTTCGGAAACGGCCGCGGCGCTCACCCTCAACAACCTGCTCGTCCCCGAACGGCTCAACCGGCTCGAGCTGCAAAGCAGGGCGGACGACGACCAGCTCTCGCCCGACGACCTCGTCGAGCGGCTGATCGAGCGCGCGCTCCGCGCCGACACTGCGGACCAGGTTCTGCAGCGCAGGATCGGCACCACGATCGTCCTCGCGCTCGCCCGCGTGCAGCGCGATCCGGCGCTGTCGCCGGCGATCGCGCTCGCTTTGTCTGACCGGCTGGAGCGCCTCGCCGCGCAATTGGCGCGGACCGGCGGCGGCGGCGCGCAATCGGCCTGGGCGCGCGGCCTCGGCCGCCTGCTCGGCGACCGCGAGGCGCTCGCCGCCGCGCTGGCGGAAGCGCGCCGCCTGCCCCAGATCCCGCCCGGCATGCCGATCGGCGGCGGGGAAGGGGAGTAACGCCAGCGCTCCCCCAAGGAGTCATCCCGGCGAAAGCCGGGACCCATGAACACCGTCTATCAGGGCAGGCGCGTACGCTTCCATCACCCTCAATCTCTTCTGTTCATGGGCCCCGGCTTTCGCCGGGGTGACTCAAAGAGAGTTCAAAGCCGCGGCAGCCGTCGGTCGTTCCGGCACTGACGAAGCGGCACCGGCGTCGCCGCGACGATCCGCGTGACGCGCCGGCTCCGCCGGTCCGTGGCCACATTCATGCAGGCGCAGCCATAGCCGTAATGGCCGTTGACCTCGACCCAGCCGCGCGTCGTCATGTCGGGCATCGCGTCCATGCCGGGCGCCTGGTAGCCGCCCTGAGCGCCGATCAGCCATTCGCCGTCGCGGTCGACCAGCCACCAGTTCGCCGGCGTCGGATTCTGCAGCCAGCCGCAGCGCCGCTCGGGGGCGGGTGCGGCGGCAATAACGGCGGCAAGGAGGGCGGCGATGAGCATGCGCCCGTCTAGCTGTCTTGCAGCCGCAGCGCCACGTCGCTCATGAACCTGGCGTCGTCGCCCTTGGCGAGCCATTCGGCTTCGGCGGCGATCGCGGCGAGGGTGTCGGCGAGCGGGTCCATTTCGGCCTTGGCGTAATTGCCGAGGACGTGCTTCGTTACCTTGTCCTTGTGGCCGGGATGGCCGATGCCGATACGGACGCGGCGGAAGTCGTTGCCGAGATGGGCGTCCAGGGAGCGGATGCCGTTATGGCCGGCGGTGCCGCCGCCGACCTTGACCTTGACCTTGAACGGGGCGAGGTCGAGCTCGTCATAGAAGGCGGTGACGTCGCCGGCCTGCTTCTTGAAGAAGTCCATGGCGGCGCGGACCGAGCGGCCGCTGTCGTTCATGAAGGTGGCGGGCTTCAGGAGCAGGATCCGCGTGCCGCCGATCCGGCCCGCCCTCGTCCAGCCCGAAAAGGCCTTCTTCGGCGGATCGAAATCGTGCACCTCGGCGATGGCGTCGGCGGCCATGAAGCCGACATTGTGCCGGTGCAGCGCATATTGCGCGCCGGGATTGCCGAGGCCGACCCAGATCTGCACGGGCGTTTCCAGCTCTCCCTCGTCGGTCATTCCGGCGGAAGCCGGAATCTCTTCTCGCTTAAAGAAGCTCAAAAGAGATTCCAGCTTTCGCTGGAATGACGACACGGGGCTTATTCCTCGCCGCCCTCGGGCGCGCCCTCTTCGCCGACCAGCGGCACCTCGGCCGCGCCGGGCTCCTCGCCCTCGACGCCTTCCGTGGCGGCCACCGCGTCCTCGGCCTCGACCTTGTAGACCGTCGGGGCGACGATGGTGGCGATGGTGAAGTCGCGGTCGGTGATCGCCGATTCGCTGCCCTTGGGCAGGGTGACCGCCGAGATGTGCAGCGAATCGCCGATGTCGAGCCCGGCGAGGCTGATCTCGATCTGCTCGGGAATCTCGGCGGCGTCGCAGACGAGCTCGAGCTCGTGGCGGACCGCGTTGAGCACGCCGCCGCGCTTCAGGCCCTTCGATTCCTCTTCGTCGACGAAGCGGATCGGCACCGAGACGCTGACCTTGCTGTGCTCGGAAATGCGCAGGAAATCGACATGCAGCGGCCGGTCGGTGACCGGGTGGAACTGGACGTCCTTGGGCAGCGTCCGCGTGGTCGCGCCGCCGGCGTCGATCATCACCACCGAGTTCATGAAGTGGCCGGTGTTGAGGGCCTTCACCAGCACCTTCTCCTCGAGGTGGATCGAGAGGGGCTCTTCATTGTTGCCGTAGACGACGGCGGGGACTCGGCCTTCGCGACGCAGCACCCGGGAGGCTCCCTTGCCAGCCCGTTCGCGCGTCTCGGCCGACAGCGTAAGCTGTTCGCTCATTGCATGTCTCCAGATGCGGGTTTCAAACGATCCCGCTCACGCCTCCAGGGATGACCATGAACGGGGAGGCGCGCCTATAGGCGACGAGAGGGGGAGACGCAAGGAATCAGTTCGCCTCGACGTGCGGCACCCGCTCGGCCGCTATCCCCCGGGCCAGCAGCGCCGCCTGAACGCTGTCGTTGCCGGCGAGATGGCCGGCGCCGACCGCGACGAAAACCGCGCCCGGCCGGTCGAGCCGAGCGCCGATCCACGCCGCCCAGGCGGCGTTGCGGGTGGTGAACAGCAGGCGGTGAAGCTCGGGGTCCTCGCCGCGCGTCGCTTCGATCAGGGCGGCAAGGCCCTCGACGTCGCCCGCCGACCAGGCGGCCAGCATCGGCGCCAGCATCTCGTCGATCCGGTCGTTCTGGGCGAGCGTCTGCAGCAGCCGGGCGAGCTGCTGCTCTTCGGGCGTCTCGTCGAACAGGCGGAGCTGCCATTCGATGCTCTCGAGCTCGCCGACGGGCATGCCGCGCTCGCGGGCCACGCGCATCAGCAAGGCCTCCGGCCCGTCGGCGGCGCCGATGCCGAGCCGCTGGGCGCCGGCCATGGCCAGGCTCATCGATGCGAACCAGGGCTCGAACCGGTCGAACGCGCCGGGCGGCAGGCCCAGCGGCGCGATGGCGGAATTGAGGGCCGCTTGCTGCTCCGGCGTCAGCCGGTCGGAGAGCTTGCGGCCGTTCGGGTCGACCGCGTAACGCATCACCAGCGGCCGCAGCGCGGCTGGATCGTCGGGAAGCACAGCTTCGAGCACGAGCTCGTCCGAGGCGTCGAACGCGGTCCTGATCTCGTCGTTGAACCAAAGCCGGCCGTCGAGCAGGTGGAAGGTGCCGAACAGATAGATGGTCGTGTCCGAGTCGCTCACCACCCAGAGCGCCGGGTCGGCGTCGGGCGGTGCCGGGGCCGGTGCGGGGGCCGGCGTCGCGGCGGGCGGCGATGCCGTCGCCTGCGCCAAAGCCGGGGCCGGCGCGAAGGCCAGGGCGGCCGCCACCAGGAAGCTCGTTATCCGCAACATGATGTCTCCAATTGGTCGGGTCGTTTATCGAAGTTCGCGGCCGGGGGAAGGGGCGGATCAGACGCGCCAGCGTTCGCCATTGCCCTCATCGTCGAAAATCTCCTCGATGCTCCGCGAAAATAAGCGGGCCAGCTTGAACGCAAGCTGTAGCGAAGGATCGTGCTTGCCGGTCTCGATCGCGTTGACCGCCTGGCGCGACACGCCGATTCGACCGCCAAGCTCCGCCTGGCTCCATCTGCGCTCCGCCCGCAACACCCGCAGACGATTCTTCATTCCGCGCTCCGTTGTCAGATTAGGCTGACCATATGTAATGTTATTCTGACTAGACGGGGATCGATTAGGTGTCAACATTGGTTGACGAAAAGTTAAGGCAGCCTGACTTGACGACAGCGCGCGACCGCTGCCGCCGCTTTCTTGACCCACCCGGTCCCATCGGCCAAAGCGGGGCATCCGCATCCGGCTTAGCGAAGGCGACAATTTGGGCTCGACGCCGCTCTCGTTCCAAAGGCTCATCCTGACGCTCCACGACTATTGGAGCGCTCGGGGCTGCGTCATCCTCCAGCCCTATGATCTGGAGATGGGCGCCGGCACCTTCCACCCGGCGACCGCGCTGCGCGCCTTGGGGCCCGAGCCGTGGAAGGCGGCCTATGTCCAGCCCAGCCGCCGCCCGACCGACGGCCGCTACGGCGACAATCCCAACCGCCTCCAGCATTATTACCAATATCAGGTGATCCTGAAGCCGAGCCCGTCCGATTTGCAGGCGCTCTACCTCGGCAGCCTCGCCGCGATCGGCGTGGATCCGCTGAGGCACGACATCCGCTTCGTCGAGGACGATTGGGAGAGCCCGACGCTCGGCGCCTGGGGCGTCGGCTGGGAGGTCTGGTGCGACGGCATGGAGGTGACCCAGTTCACCTATTTCCAGCAGGTCGGCGGCTATGACTGCAAGCCGGTGGCGGGCGAATTGACCTACGGTCTCGAGCGCCTCGCCATGTACATCCAGGGAGTCGACAGCGTCTACGACCTCGCCTTCAACGACGAGGGCGTCAGCTATGGCGACGTCTTCCTCGAAAACGAGAAGGAGTTCAGCGCCTATAATTTCGAAATCGCCGACACCGACAGCCTGTTCCTGCGCTTCACCCACGCCGCCGAGGAATGCCGCCGCTGCCTCGACGCCGGGCTCCCGCTCCCCGCCTACGACCAGGCGATCAAGGCGAGCCACATCTTCAACACGCTGCAGGCGCGCGGCGTCATCTCGGTCGCCGAACGCGCCGCTTATATCGGCCGAGTCCGCGACCTCGCCAAAGGCGCCTGCCAGGCCTGGATGGAGAAGAACGGGTGGTCCTTCGATACGGGCTCTCGACTGCGCTCGATCCCTACTCAGGATGAGCGGGGATGAGCCTAGTCCCAAACCGCTCATCCCGAGTAGCCGTTGAGCTTGTCGAAACGGCGTATCGAGGGACGCATGGAGCAAGGCGTGGCTGATTTCCTCCTCGAGCTCCTCTCCGAGGAAATCCCGTCCCGCATGCAGGCCAAGGCGTGCAAGGATCTGCAGTCCTCGTTCGAAGCCGAATTAGCGAAAGCCGGCCTCGCCGCGGAGAGCGTCGAAACCTATGCCACCCCGCGCCGCCTCGCCCTCATCGCCCACGGCCTCCCCGCCGAAACCGCAGCCGTGTCGGAGGAATTGAAAGGCCCCCGCGCCGGCGCCCCGCCGCAGGCGCTCGAAGGCTTCCTCAGGAAGACCGGCCTCGCGCAGGACCAGCTCGTCGAGCGCGACGGCATCTATTTCGCCGTCATCGACCGCCCCGGCCGCGCTACCGCCGCCGTCCTCGCCGAGGCGATCCCGGCCATCGTCCGCGCCTTCCCCTGGCCCAAGTCGATGCGCTGGGGCGCGGCCTCGGTCTCGACCGAAAGCTCGCGCTGGGTCCGCCCGCTGCACAATATCGTCGCCCTGCTCGGCGAGGAGATCGTCGACTTCGAGATCGCCGGCGTGAAATCGGGTGCCGCCACCGTCGGCCACCGCTTCCACCATCCCGGCGCGATCACCATCGGCGGCGCCCACGATTATGCCGAGAAGCTGCGCGCCTGCCACGTCGTCCTCGATCCCGCCGAGCGCCGGCGGATCATCGCCGAGGGCGCCGCCAAGGCCGCCGCCGAGGCGGGGCTCACCCTGATCGAGGACGAAGGCCTGCTGGCCGAGAATGCCGGCCTCACCGAATGGCCAATGCCCCTGCTCGGCGCCTTCGACCCCGCCTTCCTCGACGTGCCGCGCGAGGTGATCCAGCTCACCATGCGCACCAACCAGAAATATTTCGCCCTGACGGGTGGAGACGGGAGCCTCGCACCGGCGTTCCTGTGCGTCGCCAACATCGAAGCGACGGACGGCGGCGCCGCCATCGTCGAGGGCAATCGCAAGGTCCTCGCCGCCCGCCTGGCCGACGCCAAGTTCTTTTGGGAGCACGACCTCAAGGTGCCGCTCGACCAACAGGCGAAGAAGCTCGGCCAGATCGTCTTCCACGACAAGCTCGGCACGGTCGCCCACAAGGTCGAGCGGGTTAGAAATCTCGCGCTTTGGTTGGTTGAGACTAACATTGTGAAGCAAGAGGCAGATACGCCTCAGGCAAAGACTGAATTGTATAACAACGTCCTGAACGCGTCCGCACAGGCCAAAGCAGATTTGGTGACCGGCCTGGTCGGCGAATTTCCCGAGCTTCAGGGGGTCATCGGCGGCCATCTTGCGCGAGCCCAGGGTCAGGAGCCGCAAGTCGCGGACGCGATTCGCGACCATTACAAGCCGGTCGGGCAGGGGGACGAGGTGCCGACCGCGCCGGTGACGGTGGCGGTGAGCTTGGCGGACAAGCTGGACAGCTTAGCTCAGTTTTTTCTGGAAGGACTTACGCCGACTGGATCCAAGGACCCGTTTGCCCTTCGGCGCTCCGCACTGGGCATGCTCCAAATCATCAGTGATAACTGTCTCCGGCTTTCGCTCCTTCAGGCTTCACGAGTGGCGATGTTGCTTCGCCTTATGGAAGACCGAACCGTCCGGAATGCAGCAACGGAGTTACGTAGCCTGCTCATGTTTGGCGAGCTATCACGAGATGACGAAGGCTTAGCAAAGGCATTTACCAGCATAAATGAGGCGGAACGAGCCTCATTCAGACAATGGTTCGAGGAGCGCTATCGAGCGGTCTGGACCGCATCGGATGATCTCCTCGATTTCTTCGCCGACCGCCTCAAGGTCCAGCAGCGCGAGGCCGGGGTCCGGCACGATCTGATCGACGCGGTTTTCGCGCTCGGCGGCGAGGACGATCTCGTCCGGCTGCTCGCCCGGGTGAAAGCGCTGCAGGCGTTCGTCGAGACGGCCGAGGGCGCCGACCTGCTCGCCGGCTACAAGCGCGCCGCCAATATCCTCAAGAAAGAGGGATGGGGCGCATCTCCCTCTCCCCGGGGGGGAGAGGGTTGGGGTGAGGAGGCTCCGGCGCTTGAGGAAGGCCCCGAAGACCGAACACCCTCACCCTCCCCTCTCCCTGAGGGAGATGGGAAGCTGGAACAATCCCGGAACAAAACCCTTTCCTACGCCCCCGAAAAGGAGGAGAATGACCTGATCGCCGCCCTCGATTCGGCCGAGCGGAAGGCCGCCGCAGCGGTCGCGGCCGAGGATTTCGAGGGCGCGATGGCGGCGCTCGCCTCGCTGCGCGCGCCGGTGGACGCATTTTTCGACAAGGTGACCGTGAATGATTCCGATCCTGCCAAGCGCGAAGCCCGGCTCAATCTGCTCGCACGCATGCGGGACGCCGTTCACCGCGTTGCGGACTTCTCTCGCATTGAGGGCTGAACCGGCCCAGGGAGCGGTGACTCCCCCCGGACGTAGGGTCAACTTCGTCAACTTCCGTCCGGAAAGCCCCTTATGACCCGGATGGTCTATCGCTTCGGCGGCGGCGTCTCGGACGGCGAGGCGAGGAACAAGAACCTGCTCGGCGGCAAGGGCGCGAACCTTGCCGAAATGGCGTCGATCGGCCTGCCGGTTCCGCCCGGCTTCACCATCGCCACCGCCGCCTGCGCGCTCTACGACGCGCAGGGCGAGGGCTTTCGCGACGCGCTCGCCGCCGAAGTCGCCGAGGGCATCGCCCATATCGAGCAGGTAACCGGCAAAAGCTTCGGCGACGCCGCCGATCCCTTGCTCGTCTCGGTCCGCTCCGGCGCTCGGGTGTCGATGCCGGGGATGATGGACACCGTCCTCAACCTCGGCCTCAACGACAAGACGGTGCGGGGCCTGGCCGCCGCTTCGGGCGACGCCCGCTTCGCCTGGGACAGCTACCGCCGCTTCATCCAGATGTACTCTAACGTCGTCCTCGGCCTCGATCACGGCGCGTTCGAGGAGGCGCTCGAGATCGCCAAGGAGGACAAGGGCGTCCATCTCGACACCGAACTCGAGGCGGCGGACTGGGAGCGCCTGACCGCCCGCTACAGGGAACTGGTCGAGGAGCTCCGCGGGAAGCCGTTCCCGCAGGACGTGCACGAGCAGCTCTGGGGCGCGATCGGCGCGGTGTTCGGCTCGTGGCAGTCGGAGCGCGCCCAAACCTACCGCCGGCTCCACCACATTCCCGGCGACTGGGGCACCGCCGTCAACGTCCAGGCGATGGTGTTCGGCAATATGGGCGAGACCTCGGCGACCGGCGTCGCCTTTACCCGCGACCCTTCGACCGGGGAGCGCGCTCATTACGGCGAATATCTGATCAACGCCCAGGGCGAGGACGTCGTCGCCGGCATCCGCACCCCGCAATATCTGACCCGCGCCGCGCGCGACAGAGCGGGGGCGAAGGCGCCGTCGATGGAAGAGACGATGCCCGAGGTGTTCGCCGAGCTGGCCCGGGTCTTCGACCTGCTCGAGCGCCACTATCGCGACATGCAGGACATCGAGTTCACCGTCGAGCGCGGAACGCTCTGGATGCTGCAGACTCGGTCCGGCAAGCGCACCGCCAAGGCGGCTTTGCGCATCGCCGTCGACATGGCGCAGGACGGGCTGATCACCGAGGACGAGGCGGTGCTGCGCATCGATCCTTCGGCGCTCGACCAATTGCTCCACCCGACGCTCGATCCCGCCGCCGAGCGCAAGGTGATCGCCAAGGGGCTGCCCGCCTCGCCGGGCGCCGCCTGCGGCAAGGCGGTGTTCGACGCCGACACCGCCGAGACAATGGCGGCCGGCGGCGACAAGGTGATCCTGGTCCGCATCGAGACCTCGCCTGAGGACATTCACGGCATGCACGCGGCGCAGGGCATCCTCACCGCGCGCGGCGGCATGACCAGCCACGCCGCGGTCGTGGCGCGCGGCATGGGCCGCCCCTGCGTCAGCGGCGCCGGCGCGATCGCCATCGACTATAAGGCGCGGGCGATGCGGGTCGGCGGCCGGGAGGTGCGGGAGGGCGAGATCATCACCCTCGACGGCTCGACCGGCGAGGTGATGCTCGGCGAAGTGGCGACCGTCCAGCCCGAATTGGTCGGCGATTTCGGCACGCTCATGGTCTGGGCCGACGGCAAGCGCCGCCTCGGCGTCCGCGCCAATGCCGAGACGGTGCTCGACTGCCGCGCCGCCCGCGAGTTCGGCGCCGAGGGGATCGGCCTCTGCCGTACCGAGCATATGTTCTTCGACGCCGAGCGGATCGCCAACGTCCGCGAGATGATCCTTGCGCGCGACGAGGCCGGCCGCCGCCGAGCGCTCGACAAACTGCTGCCTGCCCAGCGCGGCGACTTCGCCGAAATCTTCCGGATCATGGCCGGCCTCCCGGTCACCATCCGCCTGCTCGATCCGCCGCTTCACGAATTCCTGCCGCACAGCGAGGAGGAATATGCCGAGGTCGCCCGCGCCTCCGGCCTCGCCGTCGAGGCGCTTCGCCGCCGCGCCGCCGAGCTCGCCGAATCGAACCCGATGCTCGGCCATCGCGGCTGCCGCCTCGCCATCACCTGGCCCGAAATCTACGAGATGCAGGCGCGGGCGATCTTCGAGGCCGCGCTCACCGTGGCGGGCGAGGGGGAGGCGCCGATCCCGGAGATCATGGTGCCGCTCGTCGCCACGCGGGAAGAATTGAAGATCATCCGCGACCTGATCGACCGCACCGCCCACCGGGTCTTCGAGGAGTGGAAAAAGAGCGTCGATTATCTGGTCGGCACGATGATCGAGCTGCCGCGCGCCGCGCTGCGCGCCGCCGACATCGCCGCCGAGGCCGAATTCTTCAGCTTCGGCACCAACGACCTCACCCAGACCGCTCTGGGCCTCAGCCGCGACGACGCCGGGAAGTTCCTCTCGGCCTATGTCGAACAGGGCATTTTCCCGCGCGACCCGTTCGTCAGCCTCAACGTTGAGGGTGTCGGCGAGCTGATCGCGCTCGCCGCCGAGCGGGGCAAAGGCGCCAGGCCCGGGCTCAAGCTCGGCATATGCGGCGAGCATGGCGGCGATCCCGCCAGCATCGCCTTTTGCGAAGCGACCGGATTGGACTATGTCAGCGCCTCTCCTTACCGCGTCCCCATCGCAAGGCTCGCGGCGGCGCAGGCGGCGCTGCGAAACGCCTAAAGGGGTCCCGGCCGCTCGTCGCGCCGGACGTCGTGCCGGACTTCGTCCCTGGCCGCGGCGTGGCGCAGCGAGTCCATCTCGCGGGCCTCGCGGCGGAGCTGCTCGTTCTCGGCCTCAAGCCCCTCGCGCTTGCGGACCTCGTCGCGGTAGCGCTGCTTCCATTTCGGGCTGGCGAGGAAAGCCATTCCGAGGATCAGCCCCAGCACGAAGGCGAGGAGCAGGATCAGCCATTGGTCGGGCGTGAAGGCGAGCATCTGCTTGGGTCTCCGTCGATCGGTCGGCGGATCAACCGCGCTCGGCGCGCGATTGTTCCGCCGACGCCACGAGCGACGCCGGCGCCGTGCCTAGCCGTTCAGGAAGGAGTCGTTGATCTTGCAGGCGGCCGGGCCGAGGATGACGATGAACAGCACCGGCAGGATGAACAGGATCAGCGGCACGGTCATGATCGCCGGCAGCCGCGCCGCTTTCTCCTCGGCGCGCATCATCCGCTCGTTGCGGAATTCGGCCGAGAGGACGCGCAATGCGCTCGCCAGCGGGGTGCCGTATTTCTCGGTCTGGATCATGGTCGTGACCACGCCCCGCACCGCCTCGAGGTCGATGCGCTTGGCGAGATTCTCGAAGGCGAGCCGCCGGTCGGTGAGGAAGCCCAGCTCGATCGAGGTCAGGGCGAACTCGTCGCCCAGTTCGGGATAGGCCTTGCCGAGCTCGCGGGCGACGCGGCCGAAGCTCGCATCGACGGTGAGGCCGGCCTCGGCGCAGATCACCAGCAGGTCGAGCGCGTCGGGCAGGCCCTTGCGGATCGCCGAGGTGCGCTTGCCGATCTTGTTCTTGAGCCACAGGTCGGGCGCCTTGTAGGCGAGGATCAGCGCGCCCGCGACGAACCCGTATTTCTTGAACGCGCCCCAGGTCGGGAAATAATCGACCACATAGACGATGACGACCGCGGCGATGCCGAACACGACTGGCATCAGGAAGCGGGCGAAGATGACGACGAAGGCGAGGTCCTTGGAGCGGATGCCGGCCTGCATCAGCTTCGCCTGGGTCTTCACCACCTGCGTGTCCTGGAGCATCTTCAGCGAGGCGAGCAGGCCGCGGACCTTGTCCGCCATCTCGTTCTTGTTGGTGATGTTCTTGCGGCGCTTCGAGGTCGAGGCGACGATGCCGGCCTTCAATTGCTCGCGGCGCTCGTTGAGCGCCTTCACCCGTTTCGCCATCGGGTCGCGGACCGTGGTGGCCGCATAGATGGCGACCAGCACGGCGAACGTCGCCACGGCGGAGAGCGCGCTCGCCACCATGATGACGTCGATCCCCATGATCGTCGGGCCGGCCGAAGGTGCCATCTTGCTTCAGTTCCTCTCGCTCAGATCTCGAAATTGATCATCTTGGCCATGATGAAGGCGCCGATCGCCATCCACACCATGCCGATGCCGCCGGCGATCATCAGCCGCTGGTCGACGAAGAAATTCTGCATGTAGCTGCCGTTGATGAACCAGATCAGCCCGAACACGATGAACGGCAGCGCGCCGATGATGTAGGCCGAGGCCTTGGATTCGGACGACATGGCGCGGATCTTGAGCTTCATCTGCGCGCGCTTGCGCAGCACGTCGGCGAGGTTCGACAACGTCTCGGCGAGGTTGCCGCCGGTCTCGCGCTGGATGGCGAGCGAGATGACGTAGAACTGGAATTCGGCCGTGCCGAGCCGGTCCGCGGTTTCCTGCAGCGCGGCGTCCATCGTCCGGCCGATCTTCATCTTGTCGGCCACCGAGCGGAATTCGGTGCCGACCGGGTCGGGCAGCTCATCGGCGACGATGCCGATCGTCTCGGAGATCGGCAGGCCGGACCTGAGGCCCCGGACCATCAGCTCGATGGCGTCCGGGAAGCGGGCGGTGAACCTGTTGACTCGCCGCTGGATCATCTTGCTGACCACGAAATGCGGCACGCCGATGCCGACGAAGAGGCCCAGCGGCAGCGCGAGCGTCAGCGGAACCGACTTGAAGATGAACAGCGCCATCGTGGCCGCGGCAAGCCCCGCCGAGGCGATCAAATATTGCGCCAGCGTCCAGGTGCGCCCGGTCTGGTTGAGCCGCAACTGCAGCAGCGCCGGATTGGGAATGAAGCGCTTGGCGAAGCTGTCGCCGCGATTCTGGCGCTGGGCGAAGATGCGCTTCAACTGCGCCTGGGCCGCCACGTCGGAGGACCGGCTGTGGCGCTCGCGCAGATCGTCGAGGCGCCGCGCCTGGAACTTGGAGGCCGAAGGGCCAGCAAAGGCGGCGACCAGCAGCAGCAGCGTCATCGCGACGCCTGCCACCATCAGGATCATCATAAGGCTGGGCATCTCGACTCCTTCGTCCCGTCAGCCCCGCGGCAGAGCCGTCAGGCCGCCGCGGACGCCTCCTTCGGCTTCTTTCCGACGAGCGCCTTGAAATTCCCCAGCTTGCCGAGCAGCGAGCGGTTGCCGGCGGGCGCAGGCTCGGCCGCGCCTTCCGCCGCCGCCTGCTCGACCGTCAGCGCCACCAGCTGATGGAGCGGCTGCGACAACTTGGCCGACTTGGCGATCTTCGCCAGCGGCTGGCCGAGCTTGGCCGCCTGGGCCGCGGTCTTCGGATCGAACGGCAGGACGATGTCGACCTTGCGCTCGATCGAATGCTCGAAGTCCTTGCGGCTGACTTCCTGGATCTGCGCCTGGCTGCGGTTGGCGACGACGAGCACCCGCGCCTGCGGCGCATTGGCCTTCAGCCAGGAGAGGATGCGGATGGAGTCGCGGGTGCCGGCGAGCGTGAACTCGGCGACCAGGACGACGACATGCACGTCGGCGAGCAGGTGCGGATATTGCACCACCATGTTGCGCGGCAGATCGATCACCGTGCCTTCGAAGGCGTGCCGGATCTCTTCCTGCAGCTGATAGAAGGCCGAGCCGTCGGTCATCATCGACTGGTTGATCGGCGCTTCCGCGGAGAGGACGCAGAGCTTGTCGTTGGCCCGCACCATCGCGCGCTCGATGAACAGGCCGTCGATTCGGCTCGGATTCTCGATCGCGTCGGTGAGGCCGCGGCCGGGCTCGAGATCGAGCGCGAGCGCGCCGGTGCCGAAATGCACGTCGAGGTCGAGCAAGGCCGTCGAACGGCCGCCCTTGTCGCCCATCAACCAGGCGAGCGAGGTCGCGATGGTGGAGGCGCCGACGCCGCCGCGGACGCCGATTACGGCGGCCATGACGTTGGGCTTCTCGTTCCCCGTCTCCAGCATCCGGGGACCGGAAATGGTCATCTGCGCATTGGCGAAGGCGTCGCGCAGCTGATCGGCCGAGAAGGGCTTCAGCAGATAGTCCTGGATGCCGCTCGCGACGAGGTCGCGATAGAGGCGGACGTCGTTGACCTGGCCGGCGGCGATCACCACCGTGCCGGGCTCGCACACCTCGGCGAGCGCGTTGATGTCGTTGAGCGGATCGCCGCTCTCCGAGAGGTCGACAAACAGGATGCTCGGGCTCGCCGCGACCGACAGGGTCTGGACCGCGTTTCTGAGACCGCCCTTGTTGACCTTCTCGGGCGACCAGCCGTGCTCGACCGCGATCGGGCGGATCAGCTCGGCCGTCGCCTCATCGGCAACGAAAGCGGTGAACGGGTCGCGGAGCGAAGCCGCGCGGGAAGCGTGGAAGGGCGCGTTCATTGTCTTACCTGTCCGTGGTCGTGGTTGCAGGAAGGCCCTGGCGGCCGGACGGCGGAAGCTCGCGATAGGTCTTGATCGCTCGGCCGGCGGTCGCCGCGCTGCCGCTGCCCGAGCCATTGCGGCCGCGAATCAGATCCTCCGGATCGGCGATCATCGCCGCGAGATTGGAATTGGTCGAGCAGCCGAAATTGGAGGACGTGCCCTGCGGCGGCGTGACGCCGTTGTTGCTGGCAGCCCAGTCGGGGCATCCCGGGACGCTCGCTGTCGAGCGGCTGGCGACGACGCGGACCGACCCGGCCGGAACCTGTCCGACGGTCACCGGAGCGCCATCGGCGAGTAGCAGCCCATAATCGGCGGCGACGCGGGCGACATCGTCGCGCGCACCCGACGATCCATAGGTCTGCGAATCGTCGACCGAGACCGTGTCGCCATAGGCGAGCCCGATTGAGTCGAACCAGCCGCGGAGCCGCTGCTGCTCGGCGGCGGACACACTGTCGCCCTCAACGGCGACGTCGAAGACGAAATCGGTCCGCTGCACCACCGGCTGATGCACCGAGTTGAGGCTCGGATTGTTAGCCGCGCTGAGCTCGTTGGTTCCGGCGGTCGAGCAGGCGGCGGCGCCGAAGCCGAGAAATGCGAGAGCGGCGAAAGCTTTGGTGCGAGACATGGGTCTGTTGTCCTTTCGGGCTCGGGCGGTCATCGAAGGTCGAAGCCGGGCTGGGCGGCACGGCTGCCGGGCGGGGGCGGCAAGGCGGTCCCGCGGCGCGCCTGCTCGACCGGCGCGGGGGCCGGAGCGGCGGGTGCGGGCGCGGCGCTGCCGAGCGTGTCCACGCCGGGCGCGACGGTCTGCGGCTGCGCCGCCCGCGGCATCGGCCTTTGCTCGCCCGTACGGCCGTCCCACTCCTGGCCGAGCAGCAGGCGCTGCGCGTCATTGGCGGTGCGCAGGCCGTCGGTCGGGAGCGCAACCTGGTTCGCCGACACCGGCCTGACCAGATAGGGCGTCACGATGATCACCAGCTCGGTCTCCGCCCGGCGGAAACGGTTGGAACGGAACAGCGCGCCGATGATCGGCAGGCTGCCCAGGCCGGGCGCGCGGTCGATCGAATTGGTGTGCGCGTTGCGCAGCAGGCCGCCGATCATGAAGCTCTGACCCGAGCCGAGCTCGACCGTCGTCTCCGCGCGCCGCGTGGTGAGCGCCGGCACGTCGAAGCCGTTGAGGCGGATCGCGCCTTCGGTCGAGAGCTCGGACACTTCCGGGCGGACCCGCATCGAGATGCGGCCGTCCTCGAGCACGGTCGGCGTGAAGGCGAGGCCGACGCCGTACGATTTGTACTCGATCGTCACCGTACCCAGCGACTGGGAGATCGGGACGGGAAACTCGCCGCCGGCGAGGAAGCTCGCCGTCTCGCCCGAGAGCGCGGTGAGGCTCGGCTCGGCGAGCGTCGTGACCAGGCCGTTATTCTCGGCGAGGTCCAGGGCGGCGCCCACGTCGACGCCGAACAGCCGACCCGCCGCCTCGAGCGCCCAGCGGCCATCGGCCAAATTGGTGAAGTCCGGCAGGCCGTTGATCGGCAACAGGGTGGTGGGATCGGTGGCGATCGCGGCCGGGCGGGTCCCGCGGAATACGCCGAAATTGAAGCCGCCCGTCCGGTCCACGGAGGCAAGGTTGAGGCCGACTTCGCGCACGAAGGTGCGGTTGACCTCGGCGATCCGGACCTGGAGCATCACCTGCTGCGGCGTCGCGGTGCGCAGGCGGCTCACCACCTGCGTGCCTTCGCCGAGGAAGGCCTGGGCGAGCCGCTCGGCTTCCGCCGCGTCGGTGGGCTGGGCCACGGTTCCCGTGAGGAGCACCATCCCGCTCATCGGCGTCACCTGGATATCGGCTTCCGGCATGGCGAGATCGAGCATCTGGCCGACCGACCCCAGATTCTGGCCGACGCGGACGTTGGCCGAATAGACCACTCGTCCGGCGCGGTCCGTCGCGTAGACCGTCGTATTGCCGGCCGCCTTGCCGAAAATGTAGATCTGGTTGGACGCGTTGACATTCACGTCAGCGACATCGTCATTGGCGACGAACACACCGGTCGCGGTCCCGTTGAACCGGACCAGGCGGCCCGCTCCGACCGAAAGGGTCACGTCGTTGACGGGCGTGACCGCCCCGGCAGGCTGGGCGATCGCCCGGCTCGGCGCGGTCGCCGCGAACCCCGCGGCCAGCGCCGCGGCGAGGGCGGTGCCGAGCGTGGCCCGCTTCATCTTGTTGATCGTCGTCATCTTATCGTGCTCCCACCGGAACGAGCGTGACATTGTTGCCGCGGGCGACGCGGACGACCGGACCTGTCGGCTGGTCGCCGCGAATGCCGCTGCTGGCCTGACCGCTTGCGGCAGCCGGAGCGTTGTTGCCCTCGGACTGCCCCCTTCCGGGCACGCTGCTGCGCTGGAAGCGGGAGACGTCGGAGCCGACCGTATAGGTCGGGTTGGTGTCGATCGGCCGGCTGGCGATGGCGAGCAGCATCTGCCGCTCGGCGCGCGGATCGGCATTTTCAGGCACCGTGACCTCGCCCGACGCGATCGCGCGCTCAAGCTCGGCATTGTTGTCGGCGAGCGAGCGCAGCGACAGCGAGAGCTGGCCGATGGTCTGCGCGACCGCGATCTTCTCGGCGATCTTCGGGGTCGCCTCGAACGTCACCGTGGCGACGGTCTGCGCGACCTGATTGCCGGCTTCGTCGCGCGCGTTGAGGCGCTGGTCGACGGCGAGGACGCGGATGTTGCGGATGATGGTTTCGGAGGCGCGCAGCGGCGCTCCATCGCCGCCGCCCTCGACCTCCTGGGTCAGGACCAGGTCGACGCGGTCGCCCGGGAAGACGAAGCCGGCGACGCCGCTGGTCGCGGAAACCGCAACGGTAACGGCGCGCATGCCGGGGCCCAACGCAGCGGCGAGGAAGCCGCGCTCGCCGGGACGCACCAGGGAGCCCTGGGTGACCGGCTGGCCGGCGGTGATCTCGTTGCGGACGACGGTGCCGATCAACGTCTGCGGATCGATGCCGCCTTCTTCGCCGCGGATATAATAGGCATCCTGGACGAGGCCCTGCGGCCAGGGCTGGTAGCGGAACGCCTCGGCGGCGATGATCGTGCCGACCGGCAGGGTGCGGGTCGCGACCAGCACCTGGGGCCCGGCCGGGACCACCGGGCCGGCCTGCGCCTGCGGCGCGGCGGCGCCGGAGAACATGCTCTTGGCCATGAAGGCGGTGACACCGGCAATGATGAGTGCGCCGACCAGCAGCACAATTTTCTTGACGTCCATGGCGAGTATCGCCTCCCCCTTGCGGGCCTGAGAAAGTTTCAGGCCCTACTCATCAGCCAAACTGGTTAAGAAAGCGTTCGCTAATCAGCCACAAACCGCCGAACGCGATCGCCACACCGTAGGGAATTTCAAGCTGGTCCGTCCGGCGCGCCAGCTTGTGCCGCAGCCACAGGGCCAAGGTGAGCAGGCCGCCCGCGACCGACATGACGAACAGCAGAATGAGCACGGCCTGGAACGGCAGCCACAAGGCGAGGGCGCCGATCAGCTTCACGTCGCCGCCGCCCATTCCGCCCATCGCGAAGGCGATGGCGAACAGGCCGAAGACCAAAAAGGCGACGCCGAGCTGGATCGCGGCATCGGGCCAGAGCGCCAGCCCGACCGACCACCAGAACGGGATGGCGAGCAAGGCGATGGCGATGTTGAGCCCGTTGGGAATGGTGCGCGACCTGAGGTCGTACCAGCAGGCGGCGACCAGCATCAGCGCCAGCGCGCCGAGCAAAATCGAGGAGGACCAGGTTTCCATGGCCCAAGGCTCTAGACGGCGTTGCTTTCCAAACCGTAACCGGGCGGGATGGTAAATGACATGACAACGAGACGGACGCTCCCGCCCGAGGCCGCATTCGCTACCTGGCGGGCGGCGGACGGCTGGGCGCTCAGGCGGATGGACTGGCCGCAACAGGGCGGGAAGCAGTCGCGCGGGAGCTTGGTCTTTGCCGGCGGGCGCGGGGATTTCATCGAAAAGTATCTCGAAGCGTTCGCCCATTGGCATGGGGCGGGCTGGAACGTGACGGCGTTCGACTGGCGCGGCCAGGGCCGGTCGCGCGGCGACATCGACCGCGGCAATGTCGAGAGCTTCGACCCGCTGGTCGATGATTGCGCGGCATTGCTCGCCGACTGGCGGAGCCGCGTTTCCGGCCCCCATGTCGCGGCGGGCCATTCGATGGGCGGGCATTTGTTGCTGCGGACGATCGTCGAGCGGAAGCCGGCGCTCGATGCGGCGGTGCTGGTCGCGCCGATGATCCTGCCGAACGGGGCGCCGCTGCCGGCCTGGCTGGCGCCCGGTATCGCCGAGGCGATGTGCCGTATGGGCTTCGCCGCCCAACCGATCTGGAAAACCCCGACCATGTTCACGCAGCCGGGATCGCGGCGCCAATATTTCCTGACCGGCTCGCGCGAACGCTATGAGGACGAATTGTACTGGTGGCGGCAGGAGCCCGGCTTCAATCTCGGCCTGCCGAGCTGGGGGTGGATGCGCGCGGCTTACCGTTCCGCCGAGCGGGGGTTCACGTCGGCGTTGCTGGCCGGGGTCGATTTGCCGATCCTGATCCTGGGCAGCGATCGCGACCGGCTGGTCAGCCCGGCCGCGATCGGCCGCGTTGCCGGCCAGCTGCCGAACGCGACGCTGCACATGTATGCCGATGCCGGCCATGAGCTGCTGCGCGAGGCCGACCCGGTCCGACTCGATGCCTTCGCCCGCATCGACGCCTTCCTCGCGCAGCACGCGAGGTGACCAACGTCGCGATCATCGGCGCGGGCATGGCGGGCGCCAGCCTGGCGGCCGAGCTGGCCGGCCGTTGCTCGGTGCTGATCCTTGAGGCCGAAAGCCAGCCGGGCTATCATTCGACCGGCCGTTCCGCCGCCTTCTGGTCGGAAAGCTATGGCGAACCGCTGATCCAGCCGCTGACCAGCGCGTCGGGCCCGTTCCTGGCCGAAAACGGCTTCCTGAGGCCGCGGGGCGCAATTCATCTGTCCGACGGATCGGGACACGACGCACTCGACGAGCTGCGGGCGCAATTCCCCGGGGTCGGCCTCCAGCTTCTCGATCGCGTTGCGCTGGAAGCCGCGATCCCGGGGCTGAAGCCCGGTTGGGACCGGGGGGTCGCCGAGCCGAGCTGCGCCGACATCGACGTCGCCGGGCTGCACGCCGCCTGTCTCAAGCGCGCGCGGGCGCACGGCGCGATGGTCGCTACCGATGCGCAGCTGACTTCCGCCACGCGGCGAGGCTCATGGCGGATCGAGACGACCGCCGGCGCTTACCAGGCGGACATCCTCGTCGACGCGGCCGGCGCCTGGGCCGACGACGTGGCCCTGGCCGCAGGCGAGCGGCCGCTGGGCATCCGGCCCTATCGCCGCACCCTCGCCCAGCTGCGCGTCGATCCGGCCGTCCCGGCGGACCTGCCGCTGGTGATCGACGCGTCGGAGCGCTTCTATTTCAAGCCCGAGGCGGGCGGGCGGCTCTGGCTCAGCCCGCACGACGAGACGCCCTGCGAACCCTGCGACTGCGCGCCCGAGGAGATCGACGTCGCCACCGCCATCGACCGGCTGGAAAGGGTGGTCGACTGGCGGGTCGAGGCGGTCGAGCGCAAATGGGCGGGGCTGAGAAGCTTCGCGCCGGACCGGCTGCCGGTCTACGGCTTCGGCGCGGGCGGCAACGGCTTCTTCTGGTTCGCGGGGCAGGGCGGTTTCGGCATCCAGACCGCGCCTGCCGCCGCCCGGCTCGCGGCCGCGCTGATCACCGGCGCGGTCCCCGAAATCGACCCGGCGCCTTATTCGGCGGCGCGCTTCGCCTGACTGTAGGCGGCGGCGCAGGCGAGCGCATCGGCGCGGTCGTTGCCGGGATGGCCGCTATGGCCCTTCACCCAATGCCATTCGACGCGGTGGGGCGTGGCCGCCTCGACCAGCTCCTGCCAGAGCTCGGCATTCTTGACCGGCTTCCTGTCGGCGGTCTTCCAGCCGTTCTTGCGCCAGCCGTGAATCCACCTGGTGAAGCCGTCGCGGACATAGACGCTGTCGGTGTAGAGCTGGACTCGGCACGGCCGGGTCAGCGCCCCGAGCCCGCGGATCGCCGCGAGCAGCTCCATCCGGTTGTTGGTCGTCAGCGGCTCGCCGCCGGACAATTCCTTCTCCTGCGCGCCCGAACGGATGACGACGCCCCAGCCGCCCGGGCCGGGATTGCCCTTGCAGGCGCCGTCGGTGAACATCTCGACTTCGGTCACGCGGCTTCGAGACCCGCCGGAAGCTTGAAAATCATCCGCTCTTCGACGCCCTCGACCGGCTCCTCGGTCACTTCGAAATGCTCGGCGAGGGCGTCGACGACCTCGCGGACGAGCACTTCCGGCGCCGAGGCGCCGGCGGTGATGCCGAGCGTCCTGACGGCCTCGAGCCACCGGAAATCGATGTCGGCGCCGCGGCCGACGAGGCGCGCGGGCGTGCCCCCGCGCTCGGCGACCTCGACGAGGCGGAGCGAGTTCGAGCTGTTCGGCGAGCCGATCACCAGCATCGCCTCGCAGCGGGCGGCGATCGCCTTGACCGCTGCCTGGCGGTTCGAGGTCGCGTAGCAAATGTCCTCGCTGCGCGGCCCCTGGATCGCTGGGAAGCGGCGGCGGAGAATGGCGACGATCTCGGACGTGTCGTCCACCGACAGCGTGGTCTGGGTGAGGAAGGCGAGGCTGTCCGGATCGGCCGGCTGTACGCGCTCCGCGCCGGCGGCGGTCTCGATCAGGGTCATCCGGCCCTCGGGCACCTGGCCGAACGTGCCGATCACTTCGGGGTGGCCGGCATGGCCGACGAAGAGGATGTGACGGCCGCGCTCGATCAGCCGCTCCGCCTGGCGGTGGACCTTGGAAACCAGTGGGCAGGTGGCGTCGAGATAGTTGAGGCCACGCGCCTCGGCCTTGGCCGGGACCGCCTTGGGGACCCCGTGGGCGGAGAACACGACCGGCACGCCGTCCGGGACCTGGTCGAGATCGGGCACGAACACCGCGCCCTTGGCCTTGAGGCTGTCGACGACGAACTTGTTGTGGACGATCTCGTGGCGGACATAGACCGGCGCGCCGTAGCGTTCGAGCGCAAGCTCGACGATGCGGATGGCGCGGTCGACGCCCGCGCAGAAACCGCGCGGCGCCGCGATCAGCAGGGTGAGGGGGGGCTTTTCTGTCATAAGGTGCGGTCGCTCGCGCGGGGCTCTACTCGATTGCTTGCCTCCGAGAAACCCGCTTCCTATGATCCGGCGGGTGTCCTACGGGCATATAGGAAGCGTCACCAGCATCTTCGAGGATCCCGCCTTGCGTCTGTCCCCATTCAAAGCGGCCGCCGCCGCCCTGCTTGCCCTCGGCGTGATCGGCTGCGTCCGAGAAGGCGACATCACCGCCAGCGGCATCGTCACCACCTACACCGCCTGCCCGCCGGTCGCGCTGGTCGCGCCGACGGGCGATGTCACCCTGTTCAACCCGGCCGCGAGCCGCGACGCCAATGCGATCGACGTGGTGGCGCACATCACCAACGTGCGCAGCAGCTGCGACGAATTGGGCGAATATATCGTGACCCAGGCAAGCTTCGACATCCAGGCGCAGCGGCGCGACGGCCGCGGCGCCCGCGACGTGACCCTCCCCTATTTCGCGACCGTGGTGCAGGGGAACGGCAACGTCGTCGCCAAGCGCGTCAGCCGCGCCGGCCTCCGCTTCGAGGACGGCCAGGTCCGTGCCAGCACCAGCGGCACGGCGAGCTCGCGCGTGCTGCGTTCTGCGGCGACGCTGCCCGAGGACATCCGCCGCCAGATCACCCGCCAGCGGCGCGCCGGCGATGCCGACGCGGCGATCGACCCGATGGCCGATCCCGCCGTCCGCGCCGCCGTCGAACGGGCGCGGTTCGAGCTCCTGATCGGCTTCGAGCTCGACCAGGACCAGCTGCGCTACAACGCCACCCGCTAGCCGCTGGTTGTGGCTCGAACTCTAATTCACGCGTTGTGCGACGCCGCGCTGGATCGCGTCCGCGACGAGAGCGTGTAACCTTGCCTGGGCCTCGCGGCCCAGGCGATCCTGTTCACGGCCGAGGGCATCCTGCTGCCTGCCCAGCGCGTCCTGCTGACGGCCAAGCGCGTCCTGTTGCCTGCCGAGCTCCGACTGCCGGCGAGCGAGCGCCTCCGCGCGGCCCGGCGATGCGGCGGCCTGCCGAGCGCCCAGCCGGGCCTGCTCCGCGCCCAAGGCGGCCTGACGGCTGCCGAGCGCGGCCTGGCGGGAGCCCAATTCAGCCTGCCGCGCGCCCATGGCTTTCTGCGGCTCGAAGATCGCTTCGGCCCGGCGGAGGGTCGCAGCGTCGCGGATGACATAGGCGGCCCCTTCCTGGCGGACGTAGAGCAGGCCCTCGCGGCCGGCACGGAGCGCTCTCGCGCGCCGCAAGTCGTCCGTGGAGCCGCTCATCGTGCTGCTCTGGCTGCCGGCGGTCAGCAGGACATAGGAGGTGCGATCGCCGGATTGGGCCGCCCCGGCGGGCTGGATCAGAACGATCAGTCCCGAGAGCGCGGCCGCCGCGGCCAAGGCGATGCGGCGGCGCGCCGAAGACAGAAATGGCTGGATCACAGGTCGTCCTTTCCGAAGATGACCCAATCATCTTTGCAACTTTCGAGCCAGCTCGCCGCCTCAGCGCAAGGCGGCGCTTGGGGGCGCTTGGGGTTCGATTGCGGACGATTCGGCGTTCGGTTTCGAACACTTTGTTCCGCTTCCCCCATTCCGAGCACTCGATCGGCCACCGCCACGTCCGCAGTCGATTGACACCCGCTCCACCCTGCGTCATGGCCGCCCGGTCCGAATGGACGCGCGGGAGAGAGTGGCGGGCGACCGCCGCCGCCGAAGGAGCAACCGCCCCGGAATCTCTCAGGCAAAAGGACCGCGCGGACAGGACACTCTGGAAACGGGCCGCGAGAGCGGTTCCACCGACGGTGCAACCTCGGGCGACCGGGGGAAAGCTCTCAGGTTTCAGGACAGAGGGGGTGTTGAACGGCCTGGGTCGCTTGCGGTCCCGGTCTCGATACCGATCTGGAGCCGGCGATGAGCGATACCGAACAAGCCCTTCCCCTAGACGGCTGGCACCGCGCGCGCGGCGCTCGGATGGTGGAATTCGCCGGCTATGCGATGCCGATCCAATATGAGGGCATCATCGCCGAGCATAAGTGGACCCGGGCGAGCGCGGGCCTGTTCGACGTCAGCCATATGGGCCAGCTGCTCGTCGCCGGCGCCGGCGCCGAGAAGGCGCTCGAGGCGCTGCTTCCCGCCGACCTTGCGATCCTCAAGGATTCGAGGCCCAAATATTCGCTGCTGCTCAACGAGGAGGGCGGCATCATCGACGATCTGATGGTGACGCGGCGCGGCGACCATTTCTACCTCGTCGTAAACGGCGCGACCAAGGAGGGCGACATCGCCCACCTCGAGGCGCGGCTGCCGCGCGGCGTGGTCGTCGACCATATGAAGGAGCAGGCCTTGCTGGCGCTGCAGGGGCCCAAGGCGGTCGACGCGCTCGCCCGGCTGGTGCCCGGCGTCGAGGAGCTCACCTTCATGACCGCGGACCGGTTCGCGATCGACGGCGTGCCGGCCTGGATCAGCCGCTCGGGCTATACCGGCGAGGACGGCTATGAGATTTCGGTGCCGGCGGCCGCGGTCGGGGAGGTCGCCGAGCGGATCGCCGGCGAGCCCGAGGTGAAGCCGATCGGGCTCGGCGCGCGCGATTCGCTGCGGCTGGAGGCGGGGCTGCCGCTCTACGGCCACGATCTCGACCACGGCACGACGCCGGTGGAGGCGGACCTCGTCTTCGCGCTGTCGAAGCGGCGGCGCGGCGAGGGCGGCTTCCCGGGCTGGCCCCGGATCGCCAAGGAGCTGGCCGACGGGCCGATCAGGAAGCGCGTCGGCCTTGCCGTCGAAGGGCGCCAGCCGGTCCGCGAGGGCGCGATGATGGTCGACGCCGAGGGCAATGAGGTCGGCAAGGTCACGTCCGGAGGTTTTTCTCCGAGCCTCGAGGCGCCGATCGCCATGGCCTATGTGCCCCTCGCCTACGCCGCCGAGGGCACCCGGGTGTCGCTGGCGGCGCGCGGCAAGATCTTCACCGGGACCGTAACGCCGATGCCGTTCGTTCCGCATCGCTACAAGCGCAAGGGAGGGCCCCAATGAGCGTCTATTACACCAGGGAGCATGAATGGGTCCGCGTCGAGGGCGACAGCGGCACCGTCGGCATCACCGATTTCGCGCAGGGACAATTGGGCGACGTCGTGTTCGTCGAGGTGCCGGAGGCCGGCCGCAGCGTCGCCAAGGGCGGCGAGGCCGCGGTGGTCGAGTCGGTGAAGGCCGCTTCGGACGTTTATTCGCCGGTCGGCGGCACGGTCACCGAGGGCAACCAGGCGGTGGTGGACGAGCCTTCGCTGGTCAACACCGATCCCGAGGGCGAAGGCTGGTTCTTCAGGCTGACGCTCAGCGACAATCAGGAGCTCGGCGAGCTGATGAACGCCGAGCAGTATAAATCCTATTGCGAGACGCTGTGAGGACAGACGGGGTCTTTTTGCCGCGCATCGGCTCAAAGCCCTCCCCCTGGATGGGGGAGGGTTGGGTGGGGGTGGAATCTCCGGAAACGCACCGCTCTTCATTGACGTTCACCCCACCCCAACCCCTCCCCATCGAGGGGAAGGGCTTTCAAGGCGCGAGCCCTTTCTCATGGTGAACACCGCTTCCCGCTGGTCATCGGCCGATTATGCGCAGAATGCGGCGTTCGTGCCGCGGCTCGGCGACACCGTGCTGGCGCTGCTGGCGCCCCAACCGGGCGAGCTGATCCTCGACCTTGGTTGCGGGGACGGAGTGCTGACGGCGCGCATCGCCGAGGCCGGCGCCAATGTGATCGGGCTCGACGCCTCGCCGGAGATGGTCGAGGCGGCGCGGGCACGGGGAATCGACGCGTTCGTGGCGGATGGGGAGGGGATGGAGCTACACAGGTTCGGGCAGTTCGACGCGGTGTTTTCCAACGCGGCGCTGCACTGGATGCTCGATCCCGACGCGGTCGCGACCGGGATTTTCGCGGCGCTGAAGGCGGGCGGGCGCTTCGTCGGCGAGATGGGCGGCGAGGGCAATCTGGCGACGCTGCGGCGGGGGCTCCGCGACGAGCTGACGGGGCGCGGCTACCACATGCCGGCGCAGGACCCGGCCTGGTATGCGAGCGCCGAGGAGTTCACCCGGCTCTATCACATCGCCGGCTTCGACCAGGTCAAGGCCGAGCTGATCGCGCGGCCGACGCCGCTGCCCGGCGGGATCGCCGACTGGGTGAAGACCTTCCGCGCGGGCCTGATGGACGTGGCGATGGTGCCGGAATGGGAGCGCGCCGACGTTGCCGCGGCGGTCGAAGCGCGGCTGAGGCCGGCTTTGTTCAGGGACGGCACCTGGTGCGCCGATTATGTGCGGCTCCGCTTTTCGATGCGGAAGCCGGGGTAGTTGTTTTCTGACCCCTCCCCTTGATGGGGAGGGGTTGGGGTGGGGTGGAGTCTCCGGAAAAGCACCCGCCGGCATTGACGTTCACCCCCACCCAACCCTCCCCCATCAAGGGGGAGGGCTCAAGGTTAGGAGCTGGATTTGCGTTACTTACCTCTTTCCGACGCCGACCGGCGCGAGATGCTCGCCGTCGTCGGCGCGTCCTCGATCGAGGATCTGTTCGTCGACGTGCCCGAGGCGGCGCGGCTCAAGGGCACGATTGCGGGGCTGCCCGACCATGCCAGCGAGCTCGGCGTCGAGCGGCAATTGGGGGCGCTGGCGCGGCGCAACATGGTCGCCGGCGAGGTGCCTTTCTTCCTCGGCTGCGGCGCCTATCGCCATCACATCCCGGCCAGCGTCGACCATTTGATCCAGCGCGGCGAGTTCCTGACCAGCTACACGCCCTACCAGCCGGAGATCGCCCAGGGCACGCTGCAGGCCCTGTTCGAATTCCAGACGCAGGTGGCGCGGCTCTACGGCTGCGAGGTCGCCAACGCCTCGATGTACGACGGCTCGACCGCGTGCTGGGAGGCGATCGTGATGGCGCGGCGGATCACCCGGCGCGGCAAGGCGATCCTGTCGGGCGGCCTGCACCCGCATTACGTCTCGGTGGCGAAAACGATGGCGCGGTTCACCGGCGACGTTCTCGACGTCTCGGCACCGAAGATGGAAGCCGTGTCGGACGCTGCCGAGATCGTCGAAAGGATAGACGAGGACACCAGTTGCGTCGTCGTCCAATATCCCGACATATTGGGGCGGATCGGCGATTTGAGCGCGCTGGCGGCGGCGGCGCAGGCGAAGGGCGCGCTGCTGATCGCGGTGGTGACCGAGCCGGTGGCGCTGGGCGCGATCAAGTCTCCCGGCGAGATGGGCGCCGACATCGTCGTCGGCGAGGGCCAGTCGATCGGCGTCGGCCTCAATTTCGGCGGGCCTTATGTGGGCCTGTTCGCGACAAGAGAGAAATATGTCCGCCAGATGCCCGGCCGGCTGGCCGGCGAGACGGTCGACGCCGAGGGCAAGCGCGGCTTCGTGCTGACGCTCTCGACCCGCGAGCAGCATATCAGGCGCGAGAAGGCGACCTCGAACATCTGCACCAACAGCGGCCTGTGCGCGCTCGCCTTCACCATCCACATGACCCTGCTCGGCGAGAAGGGGCTGCGGCAGCTCGCCGAAAGGAACCATTATCTGGCCGTCGAGGCGGCGGAGCGGCTTGCCACGGTGCCGGGCGTCAGCCTGGTCAACGAGAGCTTCTTCAACGAATTCACCCTCAGGCTGCCGAAGGAGGCGCGGCCGGTGGTGCGGGCGATGGCCGATAGGGGCGTGCTCGGCGGCGTGTCGCTGGGCAGGCTCTATCCGGGCGTCGAAGCGCTCGAGAATGGGCTGGTGGTCGCGGTCACCGAGACCGCCGACCATCTCGACATCGCCGCGTTCGCCCGGGCGCTGGAGGAGGCGCTGGCATGAGCATGAACCGCGAGGGGCGGCCGACCCGGCCGGAAGGCGCCGAAGCAAGCGCGGAGACCTGGACGGGCAACCGCGGGCTGATGCTCGAAGAGCCGTTGCTGTTCGAGATCGGCGACACCGAGACCACCGGCGTCGACGTCGAGACGGTGGCGCAGGAGGTGACGATCGGCCACCGCGCCTTCGAGCATGACGAGGATTTCCATAAGGACCGGCTGGGCGGGCTGCAGCGCAAGGCAAGGATCGGCCTCGCCGGGCTGACCGAGCCGGAGACGGTGCGTCATTATACCCGCCTAAGCCGGCAGAATTATGCGATCGACCTCGGCCTGTTCCCGCTCGGATCATGCACGATGAAGCATAATCCGCGGCTCAACGAGAAGGTGGCGCGGATGCCGGGCTTCGCCGACATCCACCCGCTCCAGCCGAGCGACACGGTGCAGGGCGCGCTCAGGGTGATCGTCGATCTCGGCGAATGGCTGACCAAATTGACCGGCATGCATTCGGTGGCGATGAGCCCGAAGGCGGGCGCGCATGGCGAATTGTGCGGGCTGCTGGCGATCCGCTCGGCGCTTGAGGCGCGCGGCGGCGCGCGCGAAGTGATCCTGGTGCCGGAGAGCGCGCACGGCACCAATCCGGCGACCGCGGCCTTCGCCGGCTACCGGGTCGAGAACATCCCGGCGACGGCGGCGGGGCGGGTCGACCTCGCGGCGCTGAAGGCACGGCTCGGGCCCGACGTCGCCGGCGTGATGATCACCAATCCCAACACCTGCGGGCTGTTCGAGCCGGAGATGATCGCGATCTCCGAGGCGGTGCATGAAGCCGGCGGCCTGGTCTATTGCGACGGCGCCAATTTCAACGCCATCGTCGGCCGGGTGCGGCCCGGCGACCTCGGCATCGACGCCATGCACATCAACCTGCACAAGACCTTCTCGACCCCGCATGGCGGCGGCGGGCCGGGGGCCGGCCCGGTGGTCTTCTCCGAGGCGCTGACGCCGTTCGCGCCGCTGCCGTTCGTCGAGAAGCAAGGCGATTCCTATGCGCTGATCGAGGAAGAGACGGCGGGCGAGCATCATGGCAAGAGCTTCGGGCGGATGACCGCCTTTCACGGCCAGATGGGGATGTTCACCAGGGCGCTCAGCTATATCCTCAGCCACGGCGCCGACGGGCTCAGGCAGGTGGCCGAGGATGCGGTGCTCAACGCCAATTACGTGCTCAGGAGCCTCGAGGATCTGCTCGACGCGCCGTTCGGGGCGTCGGGGCCGTGCATGCATGAGGCCTTGTTCAGCGACAAAGGCTTCGGCGGCGGGCTTTCGACGATCGACCTCGCCAAGGGGCTGATCGACGAAGGCTATCATCCGATGACCATGTATTTCCCGCTGGTCGTGCACGGGGCGATGCTGGTCGAGCCGACCGAGACCGAGAGCAAGGCGGCGCTCGACCAGTTCATCGGCGCGCTTCGGAGCGTGGCGAAGCGGGCCAGGGCCGGCGACGAGACGCTGAAGGCGGCGCCGGTCCATGCGCCGCGGCGGCGGCTGGACGAGACGCTGGCGGCGAGGAAGCCGGTTTTGGTGTACAAGGAGCCCGTGCAGGCGGAGGCGGCTGAGTAGACTAAGCCCCTCCCCTTGAGGGGGAGGGGTTGGGGTGGGGTGGAGTCTCCGGAAAAGACACAAGCCTTCATTGACGTTCACCCCCACCCAAACCCTCCCCCATCAAGGGGGAGGGCTTCCAAGGGAGGGCTTTGGAGATGACCGGCCGGCTCGACAATTTCACCGACGCCGCCTTCGCCTTCGCGGTGACCCTGCTGGTGATCGGGGGCAGCGAGGCGCCGACCAATCATGCGATGCTGGCCGCCGCGGTCGCGGAAGTGCCCGCCTTCGCGATCGGCTTCGCCATCATCGCCATGTTCTGGTTCGCGCACGTGCGCTGGCGCGGCTTCCGCGGCGAAGGGGACTGGCTGTCGTCGCTGCTCACCGTGCTGCTCGTCTTCCTCGTCCTCATCTACGTCCAGCCGCTGCGCGCGATGGCGCGCTCGTTCAGCACCTTCCTCGGCGGCACCGGGGCGCCTTTCGAAGGCGATGTCGGCGACCTGTTCTTCGTCTACGGCGCCGGCTTCATCGTCATGGCGGCGACCACCGCGGCCCTGTTCCGCGAAGCGCAGCGCAATCCGGCGCTGGACGCGGAGCATCGACATGCCGTGCGCGGCGAGATGTGGATCTGGCTGATCCTGGTCGCGACCGGGCTGGTTTCGCTCGTCCTGGCGTCGTTCGAGGCGACCGGGGAACTGGCGCCGCTCGCTTATGCGACGCTGCCGGTCAGCATCGGCCTGTTCACCTGGCGCTATTTCCACGCGCGACGGACCGCCGCGGCCGAGACATGATCGACCATCGCCGCTCGGCGCCGCACGTGGCGCGCAACGCCGCGCCGATCGCCGAGGTGCTTGGGGATGTGCTGCCGACGCGCGGGCTGGTGCTCGAAGTGGCGAGCGGCACGGGCGAGCATATCCTCCATTTCGCGCGCGCGTTCCCGAAGCTGCTCTGGCAGCCGAGCGATCCGGAGCCGGCAGCGATCCGGTCGATCGAGGCGTGGCGGGCGGAGGCGGGCCTGTTCAACCTGCTGCCGCCGATCGCGCTCGACGCGCGGGCGGCGGACTGGGCGGTGGCGCAGGCCGACGCGATCCTGTGCATCAACATGGTCCATATCAGCCCCTGGGCGGCGACCGCCGGGCTGATGCGCGGGGCGGGGCGGCTGCTTGGGCAGGGCGCGCCGCTCTATCTCTACGGGGCTTACCGGCAGGCGGGGGTGGCGACCGCGCCGAGCAACGAGGCGTTCGACGCGAGCCTGCGCGCGCGGGACCCGGAATGGGGGCTCAGGGACCTGGCGGCGGTGGCGGCGGAGGCGGAAAGGAACGGTTTTCGCCTGGAGGCGGTGACGCCGATGCCGGCGAACAATCTGTCGGTGGTGCTGCGGAAGGGCTGATCGCCTCCCCGACCGGGTGGCCGGACAGGCGGAGCAGCAGGAGCGCCCAGAACAGGCCCAGCGCCCAGCCGGCGATGACGTCGCTCGGCCAGTGGACGCCGAGCATGACCCGGCTCAATCCGACCGCCAGCGCCAGCCAGACCGCCGCCCAGACCGCGAAGGCGCGGGCGCGCGGGGCGCTGGGCAGGAGCAGGGCGAGGCAGAGCCAGACCAGGGTGGCGTTGGTGGCGTGGCCGCTGGGGAAGGCGAAGGACTGGGCGGCGACGAGATGCTGCTCGTCGGCGGGGCGGAGGCGGCCGGCCCAGTTCTTCTCCAGATCGACCAGGATTCGGCCCGAAACGGTGATTGCGACGAGGGCGAGGGCGCTCCGCCATTCGCGGCGAACGAGCAGCCAGAGCGCGCCGAGCGCGGTGGCGGGCAGCAGCACGGCGGCGCCGCCAAGCTCGGTGACGATGCGGGCGGCGGCGGCGAGGCGGGGCTGGTCGCCGGCGTAGAAGAAGAGCAGCAGGCCGCGGTCGAACTCCATGCCGCCGAACAGCAGCATCACGCCCCAGGCGAGCGCCAGGCCGGCGAGGACGACGGGCATCAGCGGATGCGGACCATGCGCCAGCGGGCGCCGGGCGCGCGCGGGACGATAATGTCGCCCTCGACCCGGCCTTCGTAGATTCGGCGGCCCTCGCCCAAATCGAGCAGGAAGCGGATGTCGCCCCCGGTCAGCATGCCCTGCTCGACTCGGGCGGTGCGGCCGCCGGCGGCGGCGGCGGTGCCGATGAAGGTCTGGAATTGCTGGTCGAGGGCGAGGGTGGCGGTGCGAACGCCGTCGGTCAGAGTCCAGCGGCCCTCGATTCGGGCGGGGACGATCCAGAGGAAGACGGTGGCGGCGCCGACGCGCCGGCGCTGGTCGGGCCGCCAGGCGCCCATGTCGAAATCGTGGCTGACGACTCGGGTGCCGGGGCGCATTTGCGTCAGGATGCGCGGGCGCAGGCGAAGGTTCACCTCGGCCGTCAAATAGAGGGTGAGGACGTCGGCCTCGCCCAGCGGCGTTTCGAACAGGTCCTGGCGGCGGAAGGAGACGCGCGCGGCGACTCCGGCGGCGCGGGCGTTGGCGGTCGATTCGCGAATGCGGGCGGGGTCGATGTCGACGCCGAGGCCGCCGGCGCCGAGGCTGCGCGCGGCGGCGATCAGGATGCGGCCGTCGCCCGAGCCGAGGTCGATGACATGGTCGCCGGGGCGGACCTCGGCGAGGCCGAGCATCGCGTCGACGACCTCGATGTCGGTGGCGACATAGGGCGCGTCGAGCTTCGGGCGGCCGGCGACGAACTGGCCGGTGTCGAAGCTCTGGGGCAAGCCCGGCTCCGGCGCGGCCGGGCTGCGCAGCAGCCAGATGGCGAGGAGGATCGCCAGCATCGCCCCGGCGCCGACCAGGAGCGCGCGCAGCAACGGACGTGACGGCATCGGCAAAACCCCTGTTGACCGCATCCCTCTTTCCCTCTCCTTCAGGGAATGTCACCACCGGACAGGCGAAAAAGGGGAGGCGGAGACGTGCAGCCGGACGATTTCGAGGACGAGCCGAGCGCGCGCGCCGGGATGGCGCCGTTGCACCGGGACCAGCTCCGGGTGATGCGGATCCGAACCGCGCTCGTGTTCGCGGTGCTGACGCTCGCCGCGTTCGCGCCCGGCCTCGCTTTGCCCGACGAGATGCCGGTGCCGCCGCTGGCGGCGCCGGGTGCGGTGCTGCTGCTCGGCCTCTTCGCGACCGTCGTCCTCGCCGGGCGCCGCTACCGCGCCTGGGGCTATGCCGAGGGCGAGGACGAGCTCGCCATAAGCCGCGGCGTCTGGGTCCGGACCCGGACGGTGGTGCCGTTCGGGCGGGTCCAGCATATCGACGTCGCGCAAGGCCCGATCGAGCGGCGGTTCGGGCTCGCGACCCTCGTCCTCCACACGGCGGGAACGCGCGGCGCGGCGGTGCCGCTGCCGGGCCTGAAGCAGGACCAGGCCGAAAAGATGCGCGACCGCATCCGCGCCAAGATCCGGCAGGACCTGGTGTGAACGATCATTGGTCGGAACGGCGGCGGCTTCATCCGGCGACCCTGATCGTCCGCTGGCTGAAGATCGTGCCGCAAATGCTGGCCGTCGGGGTCGGCCTCGCCGTCGCCGGACGGGAAGGCGGATTCGAGCGCTTTTTATGGTTCGCCGGCATCCTCGCCGCGGCCGGCGCGGTCTTCGCCTTGCTCTCCTGGTGGCGCTTCACCTACCGGGTCGGCGCCGGCGAGATCGTGATCGAGAAGGGCGTCTTCCAGCGCCAGCGCCGAGTCATCCCGTTCGATCGAGTCCAGGACATCGCCATCGAGCAGCGGCTGCTCGCCCGGCTGTTCGGCACCGCCAAGGTCAAGATCGAGACCGGCGGCGCGGCCAGGGACGAGGGCAATCTCGACATGATCGCGCTGGCCGAGGCCCAGGCGCTGCGCGACCATGTCCGGCGCGGGCCGAGCGCCGCGGTCGCGGCCGATCCGGCCGAGGAGCCGGTGCTGTTCGAGATGGGCCTGCCGCGGCTGCTCCTCTCCGGCCTGTTCGGCTTCTCGCTGATCTTCCTCGCCGCGATCGCGGCGGCCGCGCAGCAGCTCGACCAGTTCGGCCTGATCGAATGGGACGACTGGTTCACCGAAGAGCGGGCGGAGGCGGCGGCGGGCCTGGCCACCGTGCAGGCGGCGCTGGCGCTCGCCGCGCTCGTCATCCTGCTCGGCATCGTCGCCGGCGTGGCGCGGACGGTGGCGCGGGACTTCGGCTTCCAGCTGAGCCGGGCCGAAGGCGGCCTCCGGCGCAAGCGCGGCCTGTTCACTTTGTCCGAGGTGGTGATTCCGATCCGGCGGACGCAGGTGGCGGTGATCGACAGCGGCCCGATCGCGCGCTTGCTCGGCTGGTACCGCCTCTCCTTCCAGACGCTGGGCGCCGACCAGAAGGAAGGCGGCGTCCAGGTCGCCGCGCCGTTCGCGCGCCTCGGCGAGATCCTGCCGATCCTCGCCGAGGCGGGCTTCCCGCAACCGCCGCCGCGCGCCGAGTTCCGAGGCATCCCGCGCCGGGGCCTGTTCCGCCAGGCGGCGCCCTATCTGTTGCTCGCGATCCCGGCCGCGATCGCGGCCTGGCTGGCGGAGCCGCGCGCGGGCCTCGGCGCCGCCGTCCTGCTCGCCGGCGCGGTCTATGTCGTGCTGCGCTGGCGCAAGCACGCTTATGCGCTGGGCGAACGCGCCTTGTTCGTCTCGGGCGGCCTGTTGAAGCGCAGGCTCTGGATCGTCCCGTTCGAGAAAGCGCAGACGATCAGCGTCTCGCGCTCGCCGCTGCAGCGCGGGCTTCGCCTCGCCTCCGTGCTGGTCGACACCGCCGGCGCGTCGGCGATCCGGGCGCCGGAGATGGTGGACCTGGACGGCGGCGAGGCGGACGCGATGGCGGCGCGGCTGCTGGCCCTGTTCCACGCGGCTCGGGCGCGGCTGCGGCCTGTCGCGAATCCGTCATAGCCGCGCGCCACCGGGCTCAATCGATGCTAGAGGCAAAGCGATGATGCGGGCGGCGCGCAAGCAGGAACGCGGCTTCACTTTGGTCGAGCTGATGGTGGTCATCGTCATCATCGGCCTGGCCGCGGGCGCGGTGCTGCTCGCCATACCCGATTCCGGCGGCAGCCTGCGGAGCGAGGCGGAGAGGTTCGCGGCGCGGGCCAAGGCGGCGCGCGACGGCGCGATCCTCGAGGCGCGGCCGGCGGCGCTCAGGATCGGACCGGGCGGCTATGCGGTCTCGCGGCGGGTGGCCGGGCAATGGCGCGGTGAGGCGACCTATGCCTGGGTGGAAGGGACCGAAGCCGAGCTTTCGGGGGCCGCGGACGGCGCCGTCCGCTTCGATGCCACCGGGCTGGCCGAGCCCGCTTACCTGACGCTGCGGCGCGGCGACCGGCGGGTCGCGGTCCGGATCGGCAATGACGGCGATGTCCGTGTTCAATAACGAGCGCGGCTTCACCCTGATCGAGATGCTGGTGGCGCTCGCCATCTTCAGCCTGGCGGCTTTGGCCCTGCTTCGGCTGGGCGGGGCGACCGCGGCGAACAGCGCGCGGCTGGAGGGCCAGGCGGTGGCGCAGACGGTGGCGCGCAACCTCGCGGTCGAGACGCTGACCGACCCCGTGCCGCCGGCCTTCGGCCTGACGGCGGGGGAGGCGGTCAATGGCGGGCGGCGGTGGCGCTGGACGCGCAACGTCGCGCGCTCGCCCGAGGCGCGCATCCAGCAGATCGAGATCGCGGTCGAGGCTGGGCAAAGCGGCTTCGGCCGCGCCCGCCTGATCGTGTTCCGGCGGGCGCCGCTATGAGGGAGCGGGGCTTCACGCTGGTCGAGATGCTGATCGCGCTGGCGATCTTCGGCATGCTGACCGCGGCCGGAGTCACCCTGCTGACGGTGACGGTGCGGACCCAGGAGACGTCGGAGCGGCTGCTCGGCGAGCTCGGCGAGATCCGGCGCACCGGCGCCCTGCTCGCCGCCGATCTCGGCCAGGCGGCGGCGCGCATCCGGCGCGACCGCGACGGGCGGCCGGCGCCCGCCTTCATCGGCGCAAGCGGCGACCAGGCGCTGCTGATGGCCTTGGTGCGGCGCGGCGCGGACGATGAATCGGACGCGGCGCACAGCGCCCTCCAGCGGGTCGAATATCGGCTGAGCGAAGGGCGGCTCGAGCGCGTCGCCTTCGCTCAGGTCGACGGCGAGGCCCAGGCGGTGACCATGGCCCTGCTCCGGGGCGTGCGACAGCTGCGGCTGCGCTACCGCGACGGCGAGGGCGGCTGGCGCGCCGCCTGGGACCCGACCGACCCCACCCAATTACCGCGCGCAGTCGAGCTGATCAGCGACACCGAGGACCATGGCCTGATGCGCCAGCTCTTCCTGGTCGGGAGCGTCCGGTGAGGGTGCCGGAGCGGGAGAAGGGAGCCGCTTTGCTGGCGGTGCTGCTGCTGGTCGCGGTGACCGGCGCGATCGCGGCGGCGGCGATGGAAGGGCTGCGGCTCTCCCGCGCCATCGCCGCCAACGCGACCGCGCTCGACCAGGCCCGCGCCTTCGCCGAGGGCGTGGAGCAGCTCGCCGTGCTGACGATCGACGACATGCTCGCCCGAAATCCCGACCGGACGACGCTCGCCGGCGGCTGGCTCGGTGCGGCGCGGCGGGTGCCCCTGCCCGGCGGCGGGCTGGCCGAGGCGCGGGTTCGCGACGGCGGCAATTGCTTCAACCTTAACAGCGTCGTCGACGGCGATCCGCGGACCGGGCTGGTCCGCCGGCCCTCGGGCGTGGCGCAATTCATCGGCCTGATGACGGCGCTGGAGGTGCCGGAGGCCGACGCTCGGCGGATCGCCGAGGCGGCGGCGGACTGGGTGGACAGCGACACGCTGCCGGGACCTGGCGGCGCCGAGGACGGCACCTATGCGGCGGGGCCGGCGCCCTACCGGACCGGCAACACATTGTTCGCCGAGCCGGGCGAGCTGCGCGCCGTCTCGGGCGTGACGACCGAAATCTATCGGCGGTTGCGGCCCTGGCTCTGCGCTCTGCCGATCAGCGACCTGTCGCCGATCAACATCAACACGCTGCTGCCGGAGCAGGGGCCGCTGCTGGCGATGCTCGCGCCGGGACAGCTCAGCGTCGAGGCGGCCCGGCGAGTGCTGGCGTCGCGGCCGGCCGCGGGCTGGGGCAACCAGATCGAGTTCTGGCGGATCGAGGCGATGAGCGAATTGAACGTGCCGCTCGACGTCCAGCTCCAGCCGCAGCTAAAGACCGTCTGGTTCACGCTGGACCTGCGCGTGGCGGTGGCGGAATCGGAGGCCGACGAGGCCGTGCTGGTCGACGCCCGTCTGCAGCCGTCGCGGATCGTGGCCCGGCGCTGGGGGTCGTGACCGCGTCCTGGCCGGCCGGCTTGTTCCAGAACGGAGTAGACAACCGGCGCGATGCAGCGCGGATTCCCCGCAGTGCAGCATATATCGTACTGATCCAGATCAGCCGGCCAAGAAGCTACGGGAACTTGGCCGGACAGAGGTAGTTGCTGGACGGTCATCCCGCGGCCCGCACTTCCCGCGGCCGAACTCGCAGCAACAGGGTGCGGCTATGCTTTTGTTAGATAATGAATTTCGACCCAGCCCCGTCGAGCCAGTCGGCAGCGCCGATTGCCAGACCGAAACGTCGACCGAACCACGTTGGGGGGTCGCAACGGAGACAGGCCGGCTCACGGACGTCCTGCTCAGCGCTCCGACGCACCTGTCGATGGTGCCGTGCAACATGGTTACGCGGCAGTCTATCGCCGACGGCCACTCGCTTCAGCCGCTGAAGGCGGCGCGGCAGCATCAGAACCTGGTCAAGGCGCTGACGGGCGCCGGAGTGCGCTGCCATTGGGTGCCGCCGCTGCCGACCATGGCCAACCTCGTCTTCACCCGCGACCCGGCGTTGATGAGCCCTTGGGGCCTGATCGAGTTGCGGCCGGCAGCCGCGCATCGACGGGGCGAGCCGGCCCAGGTCGCCCAGGCAGTGGCGAGCCTCGGCGCCCCTTATCTGGGGCGGATCGAAGAGGGGCGCATCGAAGGCGGCAACGTTTGCCTGCTGCGCGAGGGGCTGCTCCTCGTCGGCTATTCGCGAGATCGTACCGACGAAGCCGGCGCCAGGGCGCTCGGCGCAATGTTCGAACGGATGGGATGGGAGGTCATCTACGCGCCCTTCGATCCCCAATTCCTCCACCTCGACACGATCTTTACGATGCTCTCGCCGGACTGCGCCGTCGCCTGTCCGGGAGCGCTCGGCAGCGAGCTCGGCGCGCGGCTCGGCAATCTGGGCGTCGGAATCATCCCCGCCACCCTGGACGAAGTGGCCGATCTCGGCGCCAACCTGCTCTGCCTCGGCGATGGGCGGGTCCTCGCGCCGGCCCACAACCGGCAACTCAACGCCATCCTTGGCAGGAGCGGCTTCGAGGTCATACCGGTTGAGGCCAACCAATTTACCCGCTGCGGCGGCGGCTTGCACTGCCTGACCATGCCTCTCGCGCGCGACCCTGCGTAACCGTCTCCTGGATGCATCGGTCGTGCAAGAGCCGTTTCGCGCGCCCCCCGCGCTCGATTCCTTACTTGGGCGCGAAGGAAGCAGGGCACTGATGCAGGTTAGGCGATTTGCGCGGGACGCCTTGGAACGGCGCCAAGCTGGAGCCGTTACGTCGGCGCACCGAATGGGAGCACGGCATGACGGCGTTCTTCAGGAACAATGGGCTGACGATCGTTCTGATGCTGCTCTTCCTGGCCAGCATCATCGGCCACTGGCTGACCGGGTGGCGCTTTCAGAACGAGGAGCTGGGTCGCCATGGCGAGCCCGCGGTGACGCTGCTGCAATATGCGGTCGATCCGCAATTCATCTCCACAGTCTTCGAAAATTGGGAGAGCGAGTTCCTCCAGATGTCGTCCTACGTGCTGCTGACCTGCTTCCTGTTCCAGAAGGGATCAGCGGAATCCAACGACCCCGACGCACCGCCTCGCGATGCCGACCTTGCCGAGCAAAGTCGGAAGCGGAATGCGCCGGCGATCCTCCGCGCCGGCCCGGCGGCACGCTGGGCCTATTCAAATTCGCTTGGTCTTGCCTTGCTGTTCCTCTTCGCCGTCTCATTCCTGATGCACTGGACGTACAGCGCGAAAGAGGCCGCCGCCGAAGCGCTCAGCCATGGCGAGATTCCGCTTTCGATGGGTCAATATCTGTGGGACGCCCAGCTCTGGTTCGAATCGTTCCAGAACTGGCAGAGCGAGTTCCTTTCCACCGCGGTCCTGGTGGTGCTGACGATCTTCCTGCGCCAGCGGGAATCGCCCGAATCGAAACCCGTGGCCGCGCCGCACAGCCAGACCGGCGCCTAGCAAGGAGGGCGCGCGGATTTGTCCAGTCAGGGAAGATCGGCGAGCGCCGCATGACGCGACCCTAGCCCGCACCTCCAAGCCGTAACAATGCCGCCCAAGGCCTGCGACCGCTAAGTCACTGAAATCTGGTGACCCCTACGGGACTCGAACCCGTGTTTTCGCCGTGAGAGGGCGACGTCCTAGACCGCTAGACGAAGGGGCCGTGAAAGCGGAAGAGGGGCGCATATGGGGCGAAGCGCCCCGCTGTCAAGAAACGGCGGAGCGGCCGCGGCGCGGCCGCTCCGCAACGATCATTCGGATTTGTTGCCGTCGGCTGGGGCGTCGTCGGCGGCCGGCACTTCGACCGGCTTGTCGCCGCCCGCGTCGGCGGCCGGCGGCGTGACCTCGTTGCTCTCCTCGGGCTTGGCCGCATTGGCGTCGGCGGCGTTGGCGTCGGGCGCCGCTTCGTTGGCCTCGGCCTCGGTCGCATTGTCGCCGGAATTGTTGCCGGCATCGGCCTGGTTGCAGGCGGAGAGCGCCAGCAGGGCCGTCCCCGCGAGGGTGGTGATCAGCAGTTTCATGTGGTTCCCCAAGGTTGATGACGCCGCATGTTTAGCCGCTCGCGGCGCCGGAAGGAAGGGGAGGATACACCCCCCGTCCGCTGTTCCGATCCGGATCGCGCCCGCGCCGACCGGGCCAATGGTTGCTTTATCGCGGGCGGAAGCTGTGCTTAGATGGCCGCGGCAACCGGCCCGGGGGACGTTCATGCCAGTATCCCATCTTTCCCTGACGCGCGGCGCGGCGAAAGCCCGCCGGTGAACTTCACGCCGTTCCGGATCGAGAGCTCGGCGCTCACCCATCAGGGGCGGGTGCGCCAGCAGAACCAGGATGCCTATTGCATCCGCGAGCGCGATTCCCTGTGGGCGGTCGCCGACGGCATGGGCGGCCACGAAGGCGGCGAATGGGCCTCGGCCAAGCTCGTCGAGGAGCTCGACCGGGTCGAAGTCCCGGCCGACCTCGACGCGGCCGGCGACGCCGTCGCCGCGGCCATCCGCGCCGCCAATCTCGCGACCGTCGAGGAAGCGGGCAGGCGCGGCCGCCAGATGGGCTCGACGATCGTCGCCCTCGTCGTCCACGACCAGCGCTACGCCCTGCTCTGGGTGGGCGACAGCCGCGCCTATCTGCTGCGCGACGGCAAGCTCGAGCAATTGAGCCGCGATCATACCCAGGTGCAGGAGATGGTCGACCGTGGGGTGATGCGGCCAGAGGACGTGGCCGGCCACCCGATGGGGCACATCCTGTCGCGCGCGGTCGGCGTGCGGACGGAGATCGAGATCGACCGGGCGACCGGCGACGTGCTGCCCGGCGACGTCTTCCTGCTGTGCAGCGACGGTCTGCACGGCTATGTCGGGGAGACGGAGATCCAGCGGCTGATGGGGCGCGGCTCGCCCGCGCGGGCGCTCGACCGGCTGATCGCGCTGACCCTGGAGAATGGCGCGCCCGACAATGTTACCGGAGTCGCGGTCTGGGCCAGCGACCCCACCCTGCTTTCCTTCCAGGACCCGGTGCAATCATGAACGACGACAAGGACAAGAAGACTCCGGACGAAGGCGAGGAGCGCACCGTCTTCATGCCGGGCGGCGGCGGGCCGGCCTCGCCGCCGGCCGGGCCGGAGCCCGCGGAAACGCCGGCCGAGCCGGAGCCTGTGACCGAAGCACCCGCCGAGGCGCCGACGCCCGAGCCCGAAAAGGCCGAAGCGGCCGTCGCCGCGACCCAGGCGTTCGTGCCGCACAAGGACGCGGTCGGAATCAAGGTCGGCGACGTGCTCAACCACATTTTCGAGGTCAAGCGCTTCCTCGCTCGGGGCGGCATGGGCGAGGTCTTCGAGGGCTGCAACGTCAACACCGACGAGAAGGTCGCGATCAAGGTGATGCTGCCCGCGCTCGCCAATGACGAGAAGGTGATCGCAATGTTCCGCAAGGAGGCGCGGACGCTCACCAAGCTGCATCATCCGGCGCTCGTCCAGTATCGCGTGCTCGCGCAGGAGCCGCACCTCCACGTCCTCTACATCGTCACCGACTATATCGACGGCACCAATCTCGGCGACGCGCTGGGCGAGGTCGACCGCTCGCCCGAAGAGCTGGCGGGCCTCTTGCGGAGGCTCGCTTCCGGCCTCGGCGCCGCCCACCAGCTCGGCGCCGTCCACCGCGACATGTCGCCCGACAACGTCATCCTCGCCGACGACGACATCCACAGGGCGAAGGTCATCGATTTCGGCATCGCCAAGGATCTGGACGCCAGCTCGGCGACGATCGTCGGCGACGGCTTCGCCGGCAAGCTCAACTATGTCGCGCCCGAGCAGCTCGGCGATTTCGGCCGCGAGGTCGGGCCCTGGAGCGACGTCTACAGCCTCGGCCTCGTCATCCTGGCGGTGGCGCAGGGCAGGAATGTCGACATGAGCGGGTCGCTGGTCGACGCCATCGACAAGCGCCGCAAGGGGCCGGACCTCGCCGCGGTCCCGGACAGCCTGAAGCCTCTTCTCGAGGCGATGCTCCGCCCCGATCCCAAGGAGCGGCTGCGCTCGATGGACGACGTGCTGGCGATGCTCGACGGCGCCCACATCCCCTCGCCGCGGACGGCGCGCGAGAGCCTCCCGGTCGATCCCGGCCTTTCGACGCCCGACCGCGGCGGCAGCAGCGCCACCAAGTGGGTGATCGCCGTCGTCGCCGTCGTTGCCCTGCTCGCCGCCGCGGCCCTGGCCTACACCTATCTCAAGGACCGGCCGGGCCTGTTCGGGCCAGCGGACACCAACACGGTCGACAATGGCAGCGACGCGGCGGCGGTGGACCCCGGCGACCCGGTCGCGGTGGCGCGGTCGGCGATCAATTCGGTGCTGCCCTCGGTGAGCTGCACCTGGCTCGACATCGGCGCCGTCGAGGGCGGCCGGGACGGCATCGGCGTGGCGATGCGCGGCGTCGCCGGCGACCGCGAGGTCGCCATCGACACGATCCGCAGCGCGCTCGTCCAGGCCGGGCTGCGGAACCCCGATGTCCGCTTCGACGACGTCGCGCCGATCACCCAGGCGGGCTGCGCCGCGCTCGACACCTTCCGCCAGATCCGGGCGCGCGAAGGCGGCCATCTGGCCACCCCCCAGCCCCGCTTCGAGATGGTGGTGCAGAACAGCGGCGACTATGCCGGGCGGGAGGCGGCCACCGCCCAGATCGACCTCGACGTCGGCGACGCGAGCCGGGACTTCGCTCTGGTCGGCATCCAGCCGTCGGGCGAGATCACCACGCTGCTGCAGAACCGGGGGATGTTCGAGGAGGCTCTCGCCGCTTCGCGCGGCGGCCGGCCGATCAGCCGCCAGCCCGATGGCCGCTATCGAGTCCATATCGACGCCGATCATCAGGGCTGGTCGGGCCTGCTGCTGGTCTCGGGGCAGGGGCCGTTCGATCCCGACCTCGTCCAGCCGGGCATCGGCGCGCGCGGGCCGGATTGGCAGAACCGGTTCCTCGCGGCCGCGGCCGAACGCGGCTGGCGGACCGAGATGGTCTGGTATGAGTTGGTGAACCGCGAGGCCGAGGCCGCGCCGCCGCCGGACGACAAGCCGGTTACCTGATGCCGTCGCGGAGCTGCCGTTCGTAGGCCTTGCGGAATTCCTTGGCGAAGACCTCCATGAAGGCCTCGTCCGATTCCTTCTTCACCGCGACATATTCGCGCTCGTAATTGCGCCAGAGCGCGGCGTCCCGGAAGGCGGGCAGGATCTTCGCCATGAACCCCAATGAGGAGGCGCGGCGGCGGACCGAGCCCGGCGAGAAGCGGTCGAGCGTCGAGCGGAGCGCGCCCGGGATCGCCTTCAGGGTCGCGATCTGATGCGACTGCAGGTCGAGATAGGCGTCCTCGACCGCCTTGTCGGCCGCCATGAAGCCGGGCTGCGGCGGCGTCAGCAATTGCGCCAGCGCCTGATCGGGCGAGCGGGCGAACTTGATCGGGTTGTTGCCCTCGAGCTGGAGCCCGGTCATCTCGGCGCCCATCTGGGCCTTGGCGCGCGCGCGCGCCTCGACCATGACCAGGAGGCCGGCGACCAGGCGCTTGAGCAGCGCGCCGGCCTTGGCCACCGTTTCGGGCGAGCGCTCGACCTCGGTTTCGGTCAGCCCGGCGGCCTCGACCAGCGAGCGAACGATCTCGTCGACCGTGCCGCCGGACGCGGCCGGCGCCGCGTCCTTGACGCCGAAGCCGCCGCGAGCCCAGTCGACCTTGTTGATGTCGGCGAGCGAGTCCCACATCACCGTGACGTTGTCGGGAACCTCGCCGGGTTCCGCGGCGGTGTCCGCCGGGGCCGGTTCGGGCTCGCGCGCCGGCTCGGGCGCTTGTTCGGGGGCGGGCGCAGCGGCCTCGGCGGGCGCGGGTGCCGGGATGAATTGCGTCTTCGCCTCGCCGAACGATGCGAGCAGCTCGTAATGGCCAATGCGGATCAGGTCGCCCTCGGCGATGCGGTGCTCGTCGGCTAGCCGCTCGTCGGCCTCGTTGAGGAAGGTGCCGTTGGTGCTGATGTCCTTGAGCAGCCAGGAGTCGCCGTCCCGCCGGATCTCGCAATGGCGCGAGGAGACGACGTTGTTGGCGTCGGGCAGGTTCCAGTCGCAATTGCGCGAGCGGCCGATGACCGCCATGTCGCCTTCGACCGTATAAGACGGCTCCGCGCCCGCTTCGAGGATCTCGCTGTTGCGGACGGTGAGGATCAAGGTCACGGCCAACCCTTCATTAAAGGCCGGCCAAACTAGCAAGCCCGCCGAGGTCCGACAATGACCTGAAACCCGTTCTCGCCCCGGAACGACCTTCATCGCCGGTTCAGCGCCATCCTTGCAGGACGACGGGTCATCGGATAGAATTTTCCCTCTCCGATGCCCCGGCCGGCGCCGGCGATTGCAAGGATGTCGATATGCGCAAGTTCGCTCTCCCCGTCTTGCTTTGCGGCTTGGCGGCTGCGCCGCACGCGGCGCTGTCCCAGGACGAGCCGCCCGCCACGGTGGACGATTATATCTGCGTCTTTTCGGGCGAGTGCGGCGAGGAGGATGCGGCGGGCGAGGAACCGGCGCCGGGCGACCGCCCGCGGGTCACGGCGACACGGGGCTTCGCGCTCTCCGGCCCCGCCGATTCCGCGCGCACGCCGCGCCAGAAGGCGCGGACGACACGGCGGCCGGTCCGGCGGCCAGGTACGCAGACCGCCACCGCGTCCCGGCCCGCCGCCGGCCCCGGGCAGCGGGTCAATTTGCGCTTGAGCTTCGAGACCGGCTCGGCCCAGCTGACGCCGGCGGCGCGCTCTCAGGCGGAGGTCTTCGCCCAGTCGCTGCAACGCCCGCAGCTCGCCACGATGCGCTTCCTGATCGAGGGTCATACCGATTCCGTCGGCCAGCGCGCGCTCAACCTCGATCTGTCACAGCGGCGCGCCCAGGCGGTCGCCGACTTCCTGATCAATGCCGGCATCGGGCGCGAGCGCCTAGTCGTGCGCGGCTACGGGCCGGACCGGCCGCTCCCCGGCTTGCGCTCAACAGCGGGCGAGAACCGGCGCGTCGAGGCGGTCCGCATCTCCTGATCCGCGGCGCGTTTCCGCCAGTTCCCCGGCGACGAGCTCGGCGAGCTCCATCGCCTGCGCCGGGTTGAGGCGCGGGTCGCAATGGGTGTGGTAGCGGCCGGCCATGTCCCGCTCGGTGAGGCGGGCCGCCCCGCCCGTGCATTCGGCGACGTCCTGCCCGGTCATCTCGAAATGGAGGCCGCCGCAGGCGACGCCCTCGGCCCGCGCCGCGGCGAAGAAGAAGCGGGCCTCGGCGAGGATGCGGGAGAGCGGGCGGGTCTTGGTGCCGCCGGCCGCCCGGACGGTGTTGCCGTGCATCGGATCGCAGGCCCACAGGACGGGACGGCCTTCGCGGGCGACGGCGCGGAGCAGGGCCGGCAGCCTTTCCGTCACGCGGTCGTGGCCCATGCGTGCGATCAGGGTGATCCGGCCGGGCTCGCGCGCCGGATCGAGCATGTCGAGCAGCCGCAGCAGCATTTCGGGCTCCAGCGACGGCCCGCATTTGAGGCCGAGCGGATTGGCCAGCCCGCGGGCGAATTCGACATGGGCCGAGCCGGGGAAGCGGGTGCGGTCGCCGATCCACAGGAAATGGGCGGACGACCCGTACCAGCGGCCCGACACCGGGTCGAAGCGGGCGAGCGCTTGCTCGAAGGGAAGCAGCAGCGCCTCGTGGCTGGTGTGAAAGGCCGCCCGCCCCTCGGCCGCGAGATCGCGCAGGCGATTGAGCGTGGCCGCGGCCTGGGCGTAGGCGCGGAACATCCGCTCCGGGTCGGGCCGGCGCGCGGCCGCGTCGAAGGCGATGCCGTTGACGATGTCGCCGCGATAGGCCGGCAGGGCGGCGCCGTCCTGGACCTCCATTTCGGCCGAACGCGGCTTGGCGAACTGGCCCGCCATGCGGCCGACGCGGACGATGGGCAGCGCCGACGCGGCCGCCAGCCTGGCCGCCATCGCCTCGATCAGGCGGAAATTGCCGTCGATATTGGCGGGCGAGAATTCGGCGAAGCTCTCGGCGCAATCGCCGCCCTGGAGCAGGAAGGCGCGGCCCGCCTGCGCTTCGGCGAGCGCCGCCTTCAGCGCATCGACCGAGCCGATGCCGACGAGCGGCGCATAAGCGGAAAGCTCGCGTTCCGCCGCGGCGAGCGCGGCCGGATCGGGATAGGCCGGCTGCTGCAGCGCTTCGAAACCGCGCCAGCTGTCGGGGCCCCAGTCCATGCCGGTCACGACGCCCCCGGCACCCCGAGCTCGCGCGCGGCGCCGCGGATACGCGCCTGCGTCGCCGCGTCGTTCCGGAAGGCGGTGAGACCCGCGCCAAGCGCTTCACCGGCCGCGCGGGGATCGTTCAGGACCATGCGCGAGCGCATCAGGCGGATCCAGCCTTCGGCGTCGCGCGGGTTCTGGCGGAGGCGGGCGGCGAGCCGGTCGACCATCCCCTTGACCATCTCGTCCTGCTCGCCCGGGGAAATGGCGCGCGCGGCCTCCATTTGCTCGCGGGTCGGGCCGGGAATCCCGGCGGTCGCGGTCGATTCCGGCGGCGCCCGGGGCGGGGGCAGGCGGGCCGCGATGTCGATGTCGTTCGCGCCGGCGATCGCGGTCACCGCTTCGCGGACCTGCGGCTCCCAGGGGGCTCCGGGGGGCGCGTCGCGCAGCAGCGCGATCAGGTCGTCGACTGCGCCGCGATGGTCGCCGCCGATGTCGCGGATGGTGGCGAGATAGTAGCGCGCCTGGGGATTGCCGGGCTGGATCTCGAGCACCCGGCGGAACAGGGTCGTCGCCTCGGGCGGCGGCGTGTCGCCGGCGATGAGGAGGAGCACCTCGCCCAGATAAGCGAGATAATCGGCGTTGCGCGGCGCCAGCTCGCCGGCGCGGCGGAAGGCGCGCTCGGCATCCGCGAACTGGCGGTTGTTGCGATAAGCGAAGCCCAGGCGGAACCAGGCCTGGTGGTCGTCGGGATTGCGGCGGACGCTTTCGAGCAGCGCGGCGAGCATGTCCTCCATGCTGCCGGCCCGATCGGCCGCCGCATTCGCTATGGAATTGGCGGGCGCGGCGGCCTCCTCGTCCGACCGGAACACCGCGATCCCGATCGCGACGGCGGCGAGCAGGGCCGCGGCGACGAGGGCGAACGTGGCCATATTGAACCGGCGGCCGGAGGGTTTCGCGTCTGCCATTTGCGGCCGATCATCGCGGCAAAAAAGCCCCGGTTCAAGTCTGGCGTCTCTCTGAGAAGCTGCTAGATTGCCGTCGCAACGATGGGGTGCGCTCGGGGTTCGTGGGCGCCGCCGCTCGACCGGCTACCTCGGGGGATCGAATAGGGTGCCAGCCGATTTCAAGATTGCCATCGTGGGATCGGGTCCGGCAGGACTGAGCGCCGCCGCGCGGGCGGCGCAGCTCGGCCTCAGCCACGTGCTGCTCGAGAAGACCGACCATCTCTGCGACACGATCTACAAATATCAGAAGGGCAAGCATGTGATGGCGACGCCGAGCCAGCTCGTGCTGCGCTCGGACCTCGATTTCGACGCGGGCAAGCGCGAGAAGGTGCTCGGAACCTGGGACGACCAGACCGCGGGCCACAAGGTCAACGTCAAGCTCGACGCCGAGATCAGCGCGATCACCGGCAGCCAGGGCGACTTCAGGTTGAAGACGCGCGGCGGCGAGGAGATCGCCGCCGAGACCGTGATCCTGGCGATCGGCACCCAGGGCAATCCGAACATGGTCCGCTGTCCGGTCGGCGAGGGCGCGACCGTCCAGTACCAGCTCGACGATCCCGGCGAATATATCGACGAGCATATCACGGTGATCGGCGCTGGCGATGCCGGCATCGAGAACGCGCTCGGCCTCGCCGCCGACCCCGAGCAGCGCAACACCGTCACCATCGTCAATCGCTCGGCCGATTTCGCCACCGCCAAGGACGCCAACGTCAAGGCCCTGCTCGCCGCCGAGAAGGAAGGGCGGATGACGATCCTTCGCGAGACCACGGCGTCGGCGATCGACGAGGGCGTTATCACCTTCGACACCCGCGACGGCGAATTGAAGATGCCCTGCGATCGGGTCATCGCGCGCATGGGTTCGGCGCCCCCGCGCGCTTTCGTCGAGGGCTGCTGCGCGAGCTTCGATGAGAAGGACGGCAAGAAGGCGATCAGGGCCGGCACCGGCGTCGCCTTCATGAGCCCCGACCGCGTCTCCTATCCCAAGCTCTCGCCTCTGTTCGAATCCACGGTGCCGGGCATCTACGTGATCGGCGCGCTGGCCGGCTATCCGCTGATCAAGCATTGCATGAACCAGGGCTATGACGTCATCGAGTTCATCAACGGCAATACCGCGCTGAAGCCGGCCGACGAGCCGATCCTCGAAAAGAAATTCGCCGCGCTGCCGGGCCGCCGCAGCGTCGAGGAATGGCTGGGATTCCTCCGCCGCCGGGTCTCGATCTTCAACGAGATGTCGATGCTTCAGATGCGCGAGTTCATGCTCGATTCCGATCCGGTCTCCTACCGGGCGGGCGAGGTGATCTTCGCGCGCAACGAGCCGGGCTCGTCGCTGTTCGCGATCGCCGACGGCTCGGTACTGGTCGAGGTCGACCCGACCAACCCCAACGTCACGGTGGAGATCGGGCAGGGTTCGATCGTCGGCGAGGTCGGCCTCATTTCGGGCCGCAAGCGCGGCTCCACCGTCCGCGCCGAATCGGGCGCGATCGTGGTCGAGATTCCGCGCAACGCGGCGCTGAAGCTGATGTCGACGGTGCCGGCGGCGAAGCGCGAGATCACCCGCATCTCGACCGAGCGGCAGCTGCTGCAGATGCTGGGCTCGGGCGTCACCAAGCAGGATCTGGTCGAGGTTCTCGCCAGCGCCGAGATCCTCGGCGTCAAGGCCGGCGAGGCGATCATCAACGAGGGCGAGGAGAATTACGACATCTTCGTCATCCGCCAGGGCTCGATGGTGGTCGAGAAGGATATCGGCGGCAAGCCGGTCTTCCTCTCCTATCTCCCCGCCGGCACCTATGTCGGCGAAATGGCGCTGATCGACCGCGGCCGCCGCACCGCGACGGTGCGCGCCGCGATCAAGTCCGAGGTCATCAGGCTCAACGGCGACGCGTTCCGCCACCTGCTGGAGACCAAGCCCGAGCTGCTCCGCCGCTTCAAGAGCGACATGGAGACCCGCCAGGAGCTCACCGCTTACATCGAGGATCACAAGCACGGCTTCGGCGGCGTGATCGACCTTTATTCCAACGTCGCCAGCTTCCTCGTCGACAACGGCATCGGCGAGGCGACGGATCTGCTGCTCATCGACGAGAAGCTCTGCGTCGGCTGCGACAATTGCGAGAAGGCCTGCGCCGACGCCCATGAGGGGCTGAGCCGTCTCAACCGCGAGGCGGGCAAGACCTTCGCCCATCTCCACGTGCCCACGAGCTGCCGCCATTGCGAGCACCCGCATTGCATGGCCGATTGCCCGCCCAACGCAATCCACCGCGGCAACGACGGCGAGGTCTTTATCGACGAGACCTGCATCGGCTGCGGCAATTGCCAGCGCAACTGCCCCTATGGCGTGATCCGGATGGACAAGGTGCCGCCTAAGAAGCCGTCCCTGCTCGCCTGGATGCTGGCCGGTCTTGGCCCCGGCCCCGGAGAGCCCAACAAGAAATGGACCGAAGCGCGGGTCAGCCCGGAAACGCCGAAGAAGGCGATCAAATGCGACATGTGCTCGGGGATCGAGGGCGGCCCGGCCTGCGTGCGCGCCTGCCCGACCGGCGCGGCGATCCGGGTGGCGCCCGAGGAATTCCTCTCGGTGGCGCGGATGGAACGGGGGGGCTGACCAGGCGTGGCGACCAGGGGGATCGAACGGACCGACCTCGGGGATTCGGCCAGCCATGAGAGCTTCCTGCGGCATCGCCAATTCCGGTGGCTCAAGGTCGCCGCCGCGATCTCCTTCCTCGCCATCCTCGTCTACATGCTGGTCAACGTCCAGCCGCGCCACAATGGCGGCAGCTGGTACGGCTACATCCTCGGCACGATCGGCGCCGGGCTGATCCTCTGGCTGACCGCGCTCGGCGTGCGCAAGCGCAACATCACCCGCAAGAAATGGTCGCTCAAGGCCTGGACCTCGGCGCACGTCTATTTCGGGCTGTCGCTGATCGTGATCGCGACGCTCCACACCGGCTTCCAGTTCGGCTGGAACATCCACACCCTCGCTTATGCGCTGATGATGCTGGTCATCGTCTCGGGCATTTACGGCGTTGCCGCTTATGCCTGGCTGCCCAAGGAGCTCTCCGACAATCGCGGCGAGATGACCGCGGCGCAGATGATCGACGCGGTCGACAGCATCGACAAGCAGATCCAGATTTCCGCCCAGCCGCTGTCCGACGAGGATACCGAGGTCGTGCTCGGCTCGCTCGGCGAGGACCCGTTCGGCGGCGGGCTGTACCGGCGGCTGACCGGGACGGTGCGCGGCGGCGGCAATGCCGAGGCGCTGAAGGTCATCCGCCGCCGCCTGTCGGAGAGCGAGGGCGAGGAGGGAATCGCGCTCGACCAAGTGGCGGTGCTGCTGCAGCGCAAGGCGGCGGCGCTGAGCCGGGTGCGTCGCCACGTGCGGATCCGCGCGATGCTCGAAATCTGGCTGTACGTGCACGTGCCGGTCACCTTCGCGCTGATCGCCGCGTTGGCCGCCCACATCATCAGCGTTTTCTTCTACTGGTAGCGCGGCGCGATGGCCTTCATCCTTCGCCATATCAGCCGCAGCGCCGACGGGCGGGAGATCATCCGCACGTCCCGGATCGACGACGACCTGCTCAAGATCGGCCGCGACCCCAATTGCGACATCCGCCTCAACGATCTCGCGGTGGCGCTCCACCACGCGACGATGGAGCTGGTCTCGGGCAACCGCCTCGGCGTCTCCGCCGAGATGGGGATGACGATCGAGATCGACGGCGACACGACCGGGTTCGGCCAGCTCAACCTGCACACCGGCGGCGACGTCCGGATCGGGCCGTTCCTGCTGCGCATCCTGCCGACTCCCGCCGGCACCGACGACGTCGCGATCGACATCGAGCGCGCCGAGGACGATGCCGCGTCCGAGAAGACCGACGTCAGCCGCTTCGCTCTGGCCTCGGTCATGCCGGGCAAGAGGCCGATGGCGTGGGGCCTGGCGCTGCTCGTGCTCGCAATCTTCCTCGCCTGGCCGATCTGGTCCTTCTACCAGAATCGCAGCGAGGCGGCGCGCTACGCCCAGGGCTATCATGCCGACCGGATGTGGCTCTCCGGCAGCCTGTCGCAGGGCCATGCCGGCCTCGCCCAGAATTGCCAGGCCTGCCACGTCCAACCGTTCGTTTCGGTGCGCGACGAATCCTGCAAGTCCTGCCACACCGCCATCCACGACCACGCCGACCTCCGCCGGCTGCAGCGGGCGACGCCCAATCTCGGCGGCTTCCGTCGCGTCCAGCAGAGCGTCGCCGCCTTTTTCGGCCAGGATGCCGGCCGCTGCGTCGAATGCCATACCGAGCATGAGGGGCCGCAGGAGATTCCGCCGACGCCGCAGCGCTTCTGCGCCGACTGCCATAACGACATCAGGGCGCGGCTGCCCGACACCCGGCTCGCCAGCGCCTCCGATTTCGAAACCGGCCATCCCGAATTCCAGCCCTCGGTGCTGATCCGCTGGGACGGCGAGCGGCCGCGCATGCAGCGCACCGCCCCCGGCCGCAACGCGCGCGAGGCGAGCAACCTCAAATTCCCGCACGCGCTCCACCTCGCCACGCGCGGCGGCGTCGCCCAGATGGGGCGGCGGCTGGGCGCCACCCACGGCTTCGGCGACAGCCTGCAATGCGCCGACTGCCACGTGCCGACGCCCGACGGCACCCGTTTCCAGCCGGTCGACATGGAGGAGGATTGCGGCATGTGCCACAGCCTCGCCTTCGACCAGCTGGGCGGCACGGTCCGCACCCTGCGCCACGGCTCGCCCGCCCAGGTGATCGGCGACCTGCGCGCGCTCTATCGGGCCGGCGGCCCGCAGCGGCCGGAGACGTTGAGCGCCGGCGCGCGCCAGCGGCCCGGCAACGTCAACCAGATCCGCGCCGCCATCCAGTTCGCCCGGGCGCGGGCGGGCACCGCCGCTCGCGCCGACCAGGCGATCCGGGCGGTCTTCAGCCAGGGCGGCGCCTGCTTCGACTGTCACGAAGTGGTGCCGGCGCCGCCGGGCACGCTCAACTACAATATCCGGCCGGTCGCCTTCCCGACCCGCTACCTGCTGCACGGCTGGTTCGACCACCGCGTCCACGAGATCGTCCAGCGTCCCGGCCAACCCCGGGCCGACGGCTCGGCCGCCTGCGCCAGCTGCCACGGCGTCCGAGACGTCGAACGCGGCGGCCAACCTGCTGCTGCCCGATCTCGCCAGCTGCCGCGCCTGCCATGGCGGCGAGACGACGAGCCTGCCGGTCGCATCCACCTGTGCGATGTGCCACGATTTCCATATGGACGGAGGAACGCCCGCCATGCTGCTCCGCCAGCGCGTCCGCGGCCGGCGTTGGGAGACGACGGTGATTCCGGCGCACCCACAACCATCGCAGCCTGCCGCTGCCCGCGGGCGCTGAGCGCGTGCTGGTCGCGCAGCTCACCGATATCCACCTCGGCTTCGAGCCGGGCAATCCGGACGAGCTGAACCGCCAGCGGCTCGATCGCACGCTGCGCGTCCTCACCCAGATGACGCCGCGGCCGGACCTGCTGCTCGCCACCGGCGACATCGCCGACAATGGCGACGATGACGTCTCCTACCGGCGTTTCGCGGAATCGATCGCCGGCCTGCCCTTCCCGGTCTATCCGGCGATGGGCAATCATGACAGCCGCGCGGCCTTCCTCGCGCTCAATCCCGAGCAGCCGACCGCGGACGGCTTCATCCAATATGCGATCGAGGATCATCCGGTCCGCATCCTCGTCCTCGACACGCTCGAGACCGGCCGGCACGGCGGCGGCTTCTGCGAGGTGCGCGCCGCCTGGCTGCGCGCACGGCTGGCCGAGGCGCCAGGGCGGCCGACCCTGCTCGTGCTCCACCACCCGCCGATCGAGACCGGGCTGAGCTGGATGACCGAGAATCCGCGGGCCGAATGGGTGCTGCGTCTGCAGGCCATCGTCGAGGGCCAGGACAATATCGTCGCGATGGTCGCCGGCCATCTCCACCGGCCGATCGTCACCCGCTGGGCGGGCACGGTCCTCGCCGTCTGCCCGGCGACCGCGCCGCAAGTGGCGCTCGACATGCAGCCGATGGACGCGGACGCGCCGGACGACCGCCCGATGATCGTCGCCGACCGGCCCTATTTCGCGCTCCATTACTGGAACGGCCGCGAGCTGATCAGCCATTTCGATACGGCCGAGCCGCACGACGTCCTCGCCCGCTTCACCGACCAGCGCACGCCGCTGATCCGGATGCTCAAGGAGGAGCGGGGGCAGGCTTAGCCCACCCTCGTGAGGGGTTAGCGCGAAGCCACCTGCGGCCCGACCCAGTCCTGCATCGTGCCGGTGTCGCTGACTCGGTAGGGGAAACGCTGGCCGTTGAGGAACAGGCGCTCCATTTCCTGGCGGGTGAACGGGCGCGAGCCGAGGCGGCCGAAGACGGCGATCTGGCCGCCGGTCTCGTCGACGCCGCGGTCGCGGTCGAGGCCCTTGGCGACCGCGAGCGCGGCCGAGGGGGTGCGCGCCCAGGCGATCAGCTCGGGAACCGGCCGCGGCGAGAAGCCGTAGACGGTGTTCGAATTGCCGAACGAGGTCAGCTGCAGCACCTTCATGCCGTTGCGGCCGTCGGCGACATAGGCGAAGAGCGCGGCGTTGGTCGAGGCGACGATCACGTCCTCGACGTCGTTCATCCGGCCGTCGAAGGTGACGAAGCTCGGCGCGCCGGGCCGCTCGGGATTGGTGATGTTGACGATGGCGAGGCCCTGCTGCTTGGCCGCGACATAGGCGTAGGTGCGGGCGAGATAGACGCGCTGGGCGTTCTCTAAGGGCACCGTTGCAGCGGGAATCGGCCGCGGCGCGTCCATCCGGGTCACGTCGAACAGCTTGAGCCCTTCGGCGTCGGTCACCCAGAGGTAGCGGAACTGCAGCGCCGAGGCGCGCGCGTCGGCGAGCGGCAGGGTGGCGGCGTGGCGCGGGCGGAGCGGGTCGTCGAGGTCGACGACGACCAGGCCGGCCGCCGCGGCGATATAGGCGTAATGGCCGGCGAGCGTGATGTGGCGGGCGCCGTTCAGCACGCCATTCTCGTTCCAGGTGACGGCGCGGCGCAGCCGGTTGTTCCTGGGGTCGCCGTCGGCGAGCGTGTCGACGTCGACGAGGTACAGGCCCTCCTCGGCATCGGTCACCACCGCATAATCGTAGATCGGGTGGAAGGGCTGCTCCTGATTCTCCTCGAGCAGGCTGATCGTGGCCCCGTTCGGGCCCGGGCGCGTGGTCGCGGCCATCGCGCGGTTGCGGTCGGGCGCGATCGGCTGGTTGGTCGGCAGCGCCATGCAGGTCGCGTTGCGCGACGAGACGCGGGTATCCTGGCCGAGCGGCGAGACCGGCGCCGAGACGATCCGCTCCGAGAAGCCCTTATTGCCGATGCTGGCGATGTCGTAGACTCGGAAGCCGCCGCGTCCTTCGGCGACGAACATATATTCGCCGCGATTCTGCAGGCAGCGGACGGCGCCTCTCGTGCCTTGAGTCACGTTGGCGAACTGCTCGAGGGCGCGGGTCTCGCCGCTCCAGTTGCGGTCGAAGGTCTCGCCGCGCGTCCAGTCGATCAATTGGCGATCGTTGCGCTCGACGTGCATCCGGAAATAATCGGGATAAGCGTAGCGGTGCAGGTAGGAGCCGATCACCGCCTGCGGCTCGTCCCACTCGGTGACGCGCACCGCCTCGAAGCCGCCCGACATGCCGATCCAGCTGTGCATTCCGACAAAGTTGACGAAATTGGTGCCGTGAAGCAGCAGCTGCGCCATGATCGCATTGTTGTCGTTGGCGTCGCTGAGGTGGCAGTCGGTGCAGGTCTTGGTCTCGGCGCGCCGCACGGTGTGCGGGAAGTGCGGCGCGAAGGCCTGGCTCGAATAGCCCGAGGCCGAGATCGGCGGCTGCTGGACGTAGATCCGCTCGCGGTTGATGTTGGTCGAAGAGAGGATCAGCGCCGAAGTCGAGCGGATCGGCGCGATGATGTTGCCCTTGCTGGTCTGGTGGCGGCCCAATTGGAACATCTCGTCGCGCGCGACCTGGGGGTTGTAGGTCGCGAAGTTCCTTGTTTCTTCTTCTTCATAATGGTGGGTGGTGGTGCGCCAATTCGCTTCGATCGGCAGGTGGCAGCCGCCGCAGCTCGTCGTCCACGACAGGTGGCAGGTGAAGCAGGCCATCTCGCTGTCGGGATGGGCGAGCTCGCCGTCGGCGACCCCCGATCCGAACAGGAAGCGGCCGGTCTCGGCGCCGGCGCGCGACATCAATTTGGCGCGGGCCGAGCGCAGGTTGAAGCAGGGGCCGGGCGTCGCCTGGTCGCCGCGCGCCGCGCAGGGCGGCAGGCTCGAATCGGCGCTGTCGCGGACCTGGCTGACTTCCCATTCGAGATTGGGGTCGACGATCGAGCGCTGAATGAGGATTCGGCGGCCGTCGCGCTCGATCCATTCGAAGCGGCGGCGCCCGTCCTCGTTGCGGATCAGCTCGAGATTGTTGCCGCGCGGCGGCGCGGCCGGGCCGGAGGTGCGCAGGTTGGCAAAATCGCGCGCGGTGCCGTGGCAGTCGCGGCAGCCGATCTCGATCGCATTGGCGACCTCGCCGTAGATGAAGCCGTTGCCGTGCGCGTCCTGGCTGAAATGGCAGTCGGCGCATTGCAGGCCGCGCTCGGCGTGGATGTCCATCATGTGGACGGCGCGCCCCGGATTGACGCCGGCGGGGACGAACAGGCCTTCGTCCGGGCGGCGGAAGGTGTCGGGATCGCCGGGCGGGATGATTTGGCCCTCGGCGTCTACGAGATTGCCCTCGCGGTCGCGGCGGAAGATGCCGCGGAAGTTCCAGCCATGGCCGTGATAGTCGGCGAACTGGGTCTGGCGGGCGAGCGGGTTCACCCGGTCGTAGACCTCGCGCAGGAACTCGACGTCGGCCCAGAGGCCGCGCGGCGCGGCGCCCTCGGGGTTGCGGTCGAGCACCGCGTGGACCTCGGCGGCGGTCGGATAGGCCTGGCTGCGGAAGCGCGCTTCCTCTTGCGGATTGCGGGCCGGAAGGCGGTTCTCCGGCCCCGGCCACATCAAATCGGCGTCGGCCTCATAGTCCCACATCGTGTAGCCGAGGTAGGAGTTCAGGAAGATGTTGGGCTGGTGCATGTGGCAGGTCATGCACTGCGCGGTCGGGATGGCACGGCTGAAGACGTGGCGGATCGGATGGCCGCGCTCGCCGACAGCTTCGTGGTTGGCGTCGGCGGGGGCCTCGTGCCCGTTGGTGCCATGGCCGGCGGCGGCTTCGCCATGCCCGGCCTCGGGATTCTCGCGGTGCTGGCCCTGGCGCAGACTGGCGATGGCCGGATCGGCGGTCGCGGTCTGGCCGTCGCGGCCGTGGCGGGCGTAGGTCAGGCTGTGCCGCGGCTCGCGGTCGTTGGCATAGACGACATGGCAGCCCGAGCAGCCCGAATGGCGATAGTCCCCCGGTTGGTCGTTGGTGCCCATGAACCACATGTACGGGTCGTTCAAACGGGTCTTGTGGATGTTGAGCACCGGGATGGCGACGCGGATGCCGGTGCCGGCGCCGCGGTTCGATTGGCGCAGATCGGGGCGGCCGGGCTCTTCGAGGCGCTGGATCGATCCGGTCGGGTTGGGCAGGCCGATCTCGGGGAATTGGGTGCCGATGTTGCGGCCGCCGCGCTCGAACACGCGGAAGACGTTGCCGGGCGGGATGACGTGCCAGGTGGGAAGCGGGTAGAGCTCGGCGATGACGCCGCGCGTCCGCTGCTCGTCGGTGAGGCCGCCCGGGCCCAGCGGGGACCGGACTCGGGCCGGCTCGCCTTCGCGGGTATAGGCCTCGCCGAACAGATAGTTTTTGTACGGGACGATGCCGTTATTGTAGGCGGCGCCGCCGAACAGCATCGCGCCCGACGCCATCAGCGAGCGCTCGGCCGCCTCGATGATCTCGATATGGCAGGCGCCGCAGCTGTCGCGCACGACGCGATAGTCTGCCGGGTTGACGAAACGCACGAACTCCGGCGCCTCGACGTTGAGCAAGGCGTAGCTGCGCTGCGGGTTGGCGCTCGACGGGAAATGCCAGGCGCCGGGGAAGCGGGGCAGGACGTGGGCCTGGTTCTGGGCGAGGACGTAGGACGATCCGCCCTGCTCGGAACCCGCCGGGCGCGATATGGCGGGGTTGCCGCCGTGGCAGTCGACGCAGCCCAGCACGACCGCCGGGGAGCGGTGCATGGTGTGGGCGTCGCTGCCGGTATGGCACGACTGGCAGCCGGCGCTCTTGGTCTCGGCGTCGGCCCATTCCTGGGTGCGCGGCGCCGGGGCGGCGCGGACCAGGCTGTAGTCGCGGACGACCGGCGGCTCCTTCTCCGCCGCGCCGAGCTGCGAGACGCCGAACCCGGCCGCCGCGATCAGCGCTGCTGCGACGAGGGAAAGGCGGGCGAGGCGGCGCATCTCAATAGGTCAGGATCGCGTTGAGGAGGACGGAATAATAAAGGCGGTCGCGATTCTCGTTCTCGAAGAGGTCGCGAAATCCGGTGCCCGACCGGAGGACCGCGCCCGACAGGCGGAAGACGACGTTCTGGATCGCGTCCGGCCGCCAGATCGCCGCCGCGCTGACGTCCCAGCCGATGTCGCGGCGGATCGTGCCCTGCATGCGCAGCGCCTCGAGCGTCCCGGTCTGGTGGAACCAGAGGTGGTTGACGTTTCCGGAAATGCGGAAGCGCGGGGTGAGGTCGAAATCGGCGCCGACCCCCAAAAGCATCGTGCCCGGATTGGCGAAGTTCGACTGGCCCTGCTCCTTGGACGAGCGCAGCGAGGCGAGGATGCCGTTGCGGCCGTTGACCGAGACCGCGCGGCCGCCGCCGGCGAACGGGATGGTCTGGCGGATCCAGTAGCTGGTGTCGGCGCCGGCGAAGATCGGATTCTCGAAGATCGCGTCGAAGCCGCGCTCGACATCGTCATAAGGGTCGCCGTCGCCGCTCGCGAACAAGGCGGCGCCGCGCACCCGCACCCAATCGAAGTCGATCGACGGCTCGGCGGCGACGAAGAAGCTCTGCACCCGCGCATTCTCGCCGGTGAAGACATTGGCCCGGTCCGAGCCCAACAGGGCGTAGGCGCTGGCGGTGAGGTTCACCCGGCCGATCCGGCCGTCGACGCTGTAGCCCAGATAGGCGACGTCGTAATTGCGGGCGCGCAAATTGCCGATCAGCGCCGGGCGGACCGGAAAGCCGTTCGAATCGACCTCGATCTCGCCGCGCTCGCGATTCATGTTGTAGGTGAGGCTCGCCTGGCTGGTCAGGCCGACGAGCGGGAAATCCTGGCGGAACAAATTGGCGTGCAGGATCCAGTCGCGGCGGGGGCTCTGGAACAGGTCGTTGAGGCCCGAATTGGTGTCCTTCTCGAGCCGCCAGATGGCGATGAGGTTGTACTGGAAGCGGTTGTTGTCGCGGTTGCCGAACAGGCGGACGCCGAGCTGCTGGTCCTGGAACAGGAAGCCGCGGAAATCGAAGTTGAACGGCTGGATGCCGACGCGAACGGAATCGAAGTCGAACCGGTCCGAGACGTTGCGGATGTGATAGTCGATGAAGGCTTCCTGGACGCCGAGCGCGTAATCGAAGCGATCGGTCCCCCGCGACGGCTCGACGAAGAGAACGCGGCGCTCGCCGACGTCGACGAAATTGGTGTTGAAGGCCAGGGTCACGCGATATTCGACATGGGGCGGCACGAAAGCGGTATTGCCCTTGATCAGCGCCAGGCTGGCGATGAAGGTCTGCGAGAGGACCAGGCTGCGGTTGCTGCCGAACACGTCGTTATTGCCCGGCTGGTTGGTGGTCTGTACGCCGACCGGGATCGGGAAGGTGCGGGGCTCGATCACCGTGTCGGAAACGGCGCCGACGACGACGAACCAGTCGTGGCCGGTCAGGCCGAGCCTGCGGTGGACTCGGCAGCCGAGGGTGTCGGGCCGCTCGCCGTCGTGCGACGGCACGCAGATCGGCCGGTCGCCCTTGTAGGTGTTCTGGTTGTAGGGGTCCCACCAGCGCTCGCGCACGATGCCGAGCGATTCGATCAGCCGCCAGCGGTCGGGAATGGCGATATGCTCGGCCGGGAAGGCTTCGGGCGGCGGCGAGCGGATCGCGCCCGGATTGACCTGGTTGACCGGGTCGGGAAGCTCGTGCTGCGGCACGCCGGGGCGGCGGCGGCCGTCGATCAAAGCCTCTTCGGAAGGGACCGGGGCCGGCTGGGTCAGGTCCTCTTCGGGCTCGGGGGATGGCGGAGCGGCGGGCTCCTGCAAGGACGCAAGAACCACTCCGTCATTCCCGCGAAAGCGGGAATCCATGAACACGGATTGCGACATCATTCCAACGCCGGTGTTCATGGGTCCCGGATCAAGTCCGGGATGACGTGGAATCATTTCAGGCGCCGTGCTGGCCATCAGCGACAGGAGGGCGGCCGCGACCGTCACAGGCCCTGGCAGACATTCTGTTCGTTCGACCCGAGGAACGGGTTGAACGGGCAGCCGACCCAGCGCAGCCGAACGCCGCCGCCGGACGCGCCGCTGACCGGCACGACGATCTGGTCGGAGCGGATCGCGGCGGGCGCGTTGCCGAGCGAGCCGAGCCTGACGCCGGCATTGTGAAGGCCGAGGAAGCTGATCATGTCGTCCTGGTCGATGCCGTCGCCGGAGACGCCGACGCCGCCGACCAGCGTGTTGCCGCGGTAGATCGGCACCGAGCCCGGGAAGATCTGGATGCCGTTGGCGAGCCGGCCGGGGCTCGGGCTCAGCGTGCATTGCTGCGGCGTGTCCGGCGGCGTGCCGAGAATGAAGCCGACATGCTGGAGGACGTTGCCGACGATCAGCGCCGATTGGAGCCCGGTCGAGAAGGGGTTGAACTCGGCGATCGGCCGCGAGAACGGCCCCTGCGGGCGGCCGAGCTCGCCGTCGGGGAAATAGGGCCGCGAGATGTTGCCGATGGCGCGGTCGGAAAAGGCGTTCTGGCCGGTGAAGGCGGCCGGATTGCCGAAGAAGGCCCGCGCCGCGGTAACGAACATCGGCACTTCCGGGTTGCCGTTGGCGGAGAGATCGGCGGCCGCGAACGGGGCCGAGAAGAACATCGCGGTCCGCGCCTTCTGCAGCGACACGTCGGTGCCGAAGATCGGCGCGTCGGGCGAGCGGACGATGCCGAGCACCGCGCCGTTGGTGTCGACGACGGAGATGGTGACCTGGGCGCGGCTGTCGAGCGGGCGGCGGATCTGGGCGCGCGCGGCGCTCATGATCTTGAACGCTTCCTCGAGGATCGCGCGCACCTCGGCCGCGGTCAGCGGCGTCCCGCCATCGGTGCCGGCGCGGACCGGGAAGCGGTTGGCGCCCGAGCCGTCGGTGAGGATGAAGGCGTCCGGATTGGCGAACTCGCCCGGGTTCGCGGCGCGGATGCCCGAGGCCTCGCTGCCGTAGGCGCGGCCGGCGACCAGGCCGTTGACGGAGTCGTAATAGCCGTTGACCGAGGTGAGCGCGCCGACTCCGGCCAGGCTGCCGAAGGGCGCCGCACCGGCGGGGTTGGAGCGGAAATCGGCGGTGGTGGCGTCGCTGTAGCGCAGGGTCGTGCCGTCGACGCTGACCCGGTCGGCGGTGACCTCGGACGAGGCGGTGAAGCCGGTCGAGGCGGCGAGCGCGATCGCCTCCTCGGCGTCCTGGTCGATGTCCTGGATCTCGGGATCGGCGCCGTAGACGCCGTCGGCCATCACGCCGATGCCGCCGACGACGACGCCGTTCTTGTAGAGCGGGAAGCCGCCGGGATCGGCGGCAAGGCCGAGCGGCGAGCGCTTCGGCCCGATGAAGCTGTTCGCCATGCCGACCCCGTTGAACCTGGCCGAGAGGTCGGAGCAGGGCAGCTGGCTGAACTGCACGCCAAACAAAGGCCCGCTCTCAAGCCCGCGGGCGGCGGCCGAGGGCGGGAAATGCTCGTGCACGATCATGCTGGCGGTGCGGGTCGAGAAGGCGTTGCCGCTCGACGAGAGATAGGCGCCGGTGATCGCCTTGGCGATCGCGCCGGCGACCGCGCCCGGCACGTTGACGCCCTGGAGATCGTGATTGTTGCCGTTGGGCGCCGAGGGGACGCGCAATTGCTGGTTGGCGCCGTTCATCACGAACACGGCCAGCACGTTGCCGACCCGGTCGACCACCGCGAAGCTGCCCGGGAGGCCGCGCGCCTGCGCCTCGGCCACCCCCTGGGCGATGATCCGCCCGACCTCGGCCGAGGTCAAAGCCTCCTGCGCGGGGACGGCGAAGACGGGGGTCTGGCCTGGCGCGGGCGGGCCCGGCGCCGGCGTGGCGGTGCCCCCGCCGCCTCCGCCGCCTCCGCCGCCCCCGCACGAGGCGAGAAGCAAGGCGGCGATGGCGATGGTGGACGTGGTACGCTTCATGGCACGCTTTATCTCAGCCTTCTGATCGCCGCCGCCGCTCGACCGAGGCTCGCGCGGAAGGCGCCGGGATCGTAGGCGTTGGGGTCGTGGACCGCGCGATAGGCGGCGTTGATGTCCGCCCGGATATTGTTGGCCGCCGCCGGCGAGACATGGCCGTCATTGACCAGCGCCGAGAGCAATGTGTCGGTCGCCATCACCGCCTGCACGCTGCCGGCATAATCGGTGAAGCGCTCGCGCAGCGCGTTGCCGGTCACCGCCTCGATGATCGCCAGGGTCCGGTCCGGGCCCATCTGTGCCGAAGTGAAGGCGTTGGCGAGCGCCTGCGCGCTCTGCCGCAGCGTCTGGGCGGCGGCGACGGCGGCGCCGCGGTCGCGGGCGAAGGCGGCGTGGAAGGCGCGGCTGTCGCGCTCGAAGCGCTGGGCGAGGGCGGGCGCCACCGCCCGCGCGGCCGCGCCCAGCATGATCATGTTCTCGTCGTTGAACGGCGGCATGCCCGACGGGATCGGCCGCCCCGGATTGGCGAGCGCGCCGGGGCGGAAGCGCGGATCGTCGGAGATCCGGCGGTGGCAGGAATGGCAGTCGAGGAAGTAGAATTCGGGGAAGATCCCCTCGACGCCGCGCGCGGTGGTGAACAGGGACAGCGCGCGGTCGAGCGCCATCGCCTGGCCGATCGCCCAGGTCCGGGTGGAATCGGCGCGGCCCTTGCGGCCCCGGTAATCGTCGTCGTCATCGTGGTGGCGCTGGAGCGTCGTGAACAGGTCGAGCTCGAAGCTGATCCGGGGATGGCCCGCGGCCATGATCCGGTGGGTGACGAACTGGCCCTCGTCGGCGCTGCCGAAATGGCAGTCGAGGCATTGGGCGGCGCGCGCCGCCGGGTTTTCGAGCGGGACCAGGCCGCGCGAGACGTTGGCGCCGTGGGTGCCGCCGACCGCATAATGGGTGGAGAGCCAGCCCGACGCGGGGCCGTGGCAGCTCTCGCAGCCGACCCCGTCCGAGGTCTGGAAGCGGGCGCCGCGCCGGCCGGCCGGAGTGGCGTGGCAGCCGAGGCACATCGGCGCGGTCGACGGGTCGCCGATGCCGAGCCGCTGGCCGATGGCGCGGGACCGCGGCTCGCGCAGCACCGCCCACGCGCGGCTGTGGGCGCCGGCCGCGGTCGCCGGGTCCTGCCAGAGCATGATCTCGTCCTGGCGGACGACCGGGCCGTCGGCCTCGCTGCGGCCGTGGCAGGTGGTGCCGCCGCAGCTGGCGACGCCGACAAAGGTCGCATTGGGCGCGCTCTGGACGAGCGCCTGCGCGCCTTCAGGCCGAAGCAGCAGGAGGGCGAGCGCCGCGACCAGGCCGCAGGCGCCCAGCCCGATCGCGATTTTGCGGCTGCCCCCCATCCATCCTCCGTGCCGCCCTGCCGGTTCGGTCAAAGAAGTCGGCCAAAACTATGGGCCGAACGGCTATTGCTTGCAACCCGCAAAGAGGCGCCGCAACCCCCTGATGACAGCCGAAACAAAGCCCGGTAGAGCTGGATTTTCTGGGGGGCGAGGGGGCCGGCGCGCGGCCGGTTCCGCCGGTCCCGCAGAGGCCAGTCCAGCGTTCCCTCGAGATCGGAGCTGCGCGAATGACCAAAGCCTCGGACCTGTTCATCCAGTGCCTCGAAGAGGAAGGCGTCGAATATGTGTTCGGCGTTCCCGGCGAGGAAAATCTCGATTTCCTCGACAGCCTGTCGCGGTCGAAATCGATCCGGCTGATCCTGACCCGGCACGAGCAGGGCGCGGGCTTCATGGCCGCGACCTACGGCCGCCATACCGGCAAGACCGGCGTCTGCGTGGCGACGCTGGGGCCGGGCGCGACCAATTTCGTCACCGCCGCCGCTTATGCCCAATTGGGCGGGATGCCGATCCTGATGATCACCGGCCAGAAGCCGATCAAGAAGTCGAAGCAGGGCCGCTTCCAGATCCTCGACGTCGTCGACATGATGCGGCCGATCACCAAATATACCCACCAGCTCGCGTCGGCCGACAACATCCCGAGCCGGATCCGCGAGGCCTTCCGCCTCGCCGAGGAGGAGAAGCCGGGGGCGACCCACCTCGAATTCCCCGAGGATATCGCCGAGGAGAAGACCGAGTCCGTGCCGCTGAAGCGCAGCCTCGTCCGCCGGCCGCACGCCGACGAGAAGTCGATCCGCGCCGCGGTGAAGCGCATCGAGGCGGCGCGGTCGCCCGTGCTGGTGATCGGCGCCGGCGCCAACCGGACGATGACCAGCCGGATGCTGCTCCAGCTGGTCGAGAAGACCGGCATCCCGTTCGTCACCACCCAATTGGGCAAGGGCGTGATCGACGAGACCCATGCCAAGTTCCTCGGCTGCGCGGCGCTGTCGGCGGGCGACTTCGTGCACAAGGCGCTCGAGGCCGCCGATCTCATCATCAACGTCGGCCACGACGTGATCGAGAAGCCGCCCTTCTTCATGCAGCAGGGCGGCACCGAGGTCGTCCATGTCAGCACCAACACCGCCTCGGTCGATCCGGTCTATTTCCCGCAGATCGAGGTGATCGGCGACATCGCCAACGCGATCTGGCAGATCAAGGAGGACATCGTCCCGCAGGGGACGTGGAATTGCGACAGGATGCTCGAGGCCCGCGCCGGCGAGGTCGCGCACACCGCGTCGCTGTTCAGGGACGACCGCTTCCCGATCTTCCCGCCCTGCCTCGTCCAGCGCATCCGCGAGGCGATGCCGGCCGACGGCATCATCTGCCTCGATAACGGCGTCTACAAGATCTGGTTCGCGCGCAACTATCCGGCGCGCCAGCCCAACACCGTGCTTCTCGACAACGCGCTGGCGACGATGGGCGCCGGGCTGCCGTCGGCGATGGCGTCCGCGATGGTCTATCCCGGCCGCAAGGTGATGGCGATCTGCGGCGACGGCGGCTTCATGATGAACAGCCAGGAGATGGAGACCGCGGTCCGCCTCGGCCTCGACATCACCGTCCTGATCCTGCGCGACGACGCCTACGGCATGATCCGCTGGAAGCAGGCGAACATGGGCTTCGCCGATTTCGGCCTCACCTACGGCAATCCGGATTTCGTCAAATATGCCGAGAGCTACGGCGCCATCGGCCACCGCGTCGAGGATGCGCAGGGGCTGCCGGCGATCCTGCGCGAATGCCTCGACACGCCCGGAGTCCACCTGATCGACTGCCCGGTCGACTATTCGGAGAACGACCGCATCCTCAACAAGGAGATCAAGGAGCTGAGCGCGAAGCTGTGACCGGTCCGCTCGATCCGATCCTCCGCCGCTTCGAGGAGCCGGACGAAGTGCGCGTCTTTCCCAACGGCCGGTTCGAGCTGGTCCGGATCGGCGGCATGACGATCGGCCGGGCGACCTACGAGCCCGGCTGGCGCTGGTCCGTCGATGTCGGCGCGGCGATGGGTGAGACGCGCTGCAACGTCGAGCATGTCGGCCTGGTCGTCTCCGGCTGCGCGACGGCGGCGATGGAGGATGGGGCCGTTCACGAGATGCGCGCGGGCGACCTGTTCTACATCCCCCCGGGCCCGCCGGGCCACGACAGCTGGGTGGTCGGCGACGAGCTTTATGTCTCGCTCCATTTCCTGGGCGGGGATGATTATGCGGCCAAGGGCGAGGCCGCGGGAGCCGAATGATGATGAAGCTCAAGGACGTCTACCCGCTCTACCTCAACAACAAGGCCGAGCAGCCCAATGCCGACCTCGAGGTGACCGACAAATATACCGGCGAGGTCGCCTTCCGGTGCGCCCAGGCCGACGCGAAGACGATCGACGCCGGCATCCAGGGCGCGGTCGAGGCGGCCGAGCCGATGGCGCGGCTGCCGAGCTACCAGCGCCAGGCGGTGCTCCAGCATTGCGTCGACCGGTTCAAGGAGCGCTACGATGAGCTCGCCTACGCGCTCTGCGTCGAGGCCGGCAAGCCGATCAAGGACAGCGAGGGCGAGGTCAGCCGCCTGATCGACACCTTCCGCATCGCCGCCGAGGAAAGCGTTAGGATGACCGGCGAGGTCCAGCCGCTCGACATCTCGCCGCGCGCTAAGGGCTATCAGGGCATTTGGAAGCGGGTGCCGATCGGGCCGTGCAGCTTCATCTCGCCATTCAACTTCCCATTGAACCTCGCCGCCCACAAGATCGCCCCGGCGCTCGCCGTCGGCTGCCCGTTCGTGATGAAGCCGGCGAGCCGCACGCCGCTCGGCGCGATCATCATGGGCGAGGTGCTGGCCGAGACCGATTTGCCCAAAGGCGCCTTCTCGATCTTGCCCGCGCACCGCGAGGGCGCGGACCTGTTCACCGAGGACGAGCGGCTGAAACTGCTATCATTCACCGGCTCGCCGGGCGTCGGCTGGGACCTCAAGGCCAAGGCCGGCAAGAAGAAGGTGGTTCTGGAGCTCGGCGGCAACGCCGCCGTGATCGTCGACAGGGACGCCGACCTCGCCGACGCGCTCGAACGCGTCATCTTCGGCGCCTTCTACCAATCGGGCCAGTCCTGCATCGGGGTCCAGCGCATCCTGATCCACGACGACATCTACGAAGAATTCCGAGCCATGCTGGTCAAGAAGGCCAAGAGCCTGATTGCGGGCGATCCCAAGGACCGGAACGTGTTCATCGGCCCGATGATCGACGTGAAGGAAGCCCAGCGCCTCGACAACTGGATCGAGGAGGCTGTCGACAAGGGCGCGAAGCTTCTGTGCGGCGGCAAGCGCGACGGCGCGATGCTGGAGGCGACGCTGCTGGAAGATGTCGATCCGGCGACCAAGCTCAATGTCGAGGAGGCGTTCGGCCCGGTCGCCTTCCTGATCAGGTTCTCGCACTTCGACGAGGCGCTCGACATCGTCAACGACAGCAAGTTCGGCCTCCAGGCCGGCATCTTCACCCGCGACCTCTTCCAGATGTTCGACGCCTGGGACCGGCTCGACGTCGGCGGCGTCGTCATCAACGACGTCCCCTCCTACCGCGTCGACAACATGCCTTATGGCGGGGTCAAGGATTCAGGGCTGGGCCGCGAGGGCGTCCGCTTCGCGATGGAGGACATGACCGAGATCAGGAACCTCGTCATCCGCCGCCGTGACGAAGGGCCGGCGAAGAAGCATAGCGGGAGCTAAAGCGCGGAGGACAAAGATGCCCATCATCTCCGTCTTCTTCGGCATCGTCATCCGGATGTACCATGACGAGCATCCGCCGCCGCATTTCCATGCCGCCTATCAGGGCTTCGAAGCCTTTGTCGGCATAGCGGATGGTGAGATCATCTATGGCAGCTGCCCAAGAAGGCCGCCCGGATCGTCCGCCAATGGGCGCTGGACCACCAGGGCGAACTCATGGCAAACTGGGCGCGGGGCGAAGCATTGGAGCAGATGGAGATGGTGCCGGGAGCCGATGTCGATGATTAAGCTCCTTTCGATCCGTCCGGCGGGCGAGGCGGCGCTGAACCTGCTGTTCAGCGACGGCAGCGGCGGCTGCTGGTCGGCGCAGGATCTGATCGCGCGCGACACAGCTCTCACGCGCTCGCTCGCCAACCCTAAATTTTTCGAACGGGCATTCATCGAGGCGGGCGCGCTCGCTTGGCCGAACGGTCTGGAGCTATCCGCGCATGGCTTGCATCGCCGGCTGGATGAGGCGGGGACGCTGAAGCGCCGGGCGGCGTAATACCTGACGTGAGCGGGTTAAGCTGTCAGGCCGCCGCGCCGCCGGCCTCGGCGATGGTGCGGTTGGAGGCGCGCAGCTTCGCCTTCAGGACGGTGGCGAAGCCGTGCTCGATGGCGCGGCGGATGTCGTCATGGGCCTCGACATAGGGGCGCAGATCCTCGGCCGGGGCGCACCAGAAGCGCGCCGGCGTGTTCAGGATCACGGTCGCGGTGGCATTCTCGCCGGAGAGGACGGTGAGCTCGCCGATCAGGTCGCCGGCGCGGCAGAGGCCAACCTGCTGGCCCATCAGCAGCACCCGCGCCTCGCCTTCCGCCAGATAATAGAGATGGCTGACCAGCTCGCCCTCGTAGGTCAGCGTGTCGCCGGCCTTGCCGGTCAGCCACATGCCCTGATCGAACAGGTGGCGGGCGCGGCTGCGCGACAGATCGGAGAAGAGCGAGTCGAACATCTTCTTCTCGTCGTCGTTGAAGCGGACCGCGGCGTCGCGCAGGAAATTACGGCCGGCCATGATCAGGCAGAGCCCGAGCAGCGCGCCGGCCCAGGCGGCGCCGACCGTGTCGCCGAGGAGGAGCGCGCGGACCAGCCAGGCCAGGGCCGCCGCGCCGACGATCAGCCGGACATGATGGAGCTGCGGCGCGACCACGGCCAGGCCGAGCATCAGGAAGCCGAAATGGAGCAGCAGCATTTCGGGCGTGAACATCGAGCCCCCTCCATTGCCATCATGCGCCAATCCGGCCCGGGCGAAAAGACCCCGGGGGCCGTTGCGCGCCATTCAGCCTTGATCCTATATGGCGCCCGCAAGGTTCGGCGCCCTGGGCTCGGTCGCCGGCTTGTCCCCTCAAGGCTGGAGAGAAAAGACGTGAAAGCAGTTTTCTTGGCAGGCGCGGCCGCAGCCGCAATTTGCACAGGTGCGTTGGCGAGCGATCAGAGCCCCGCTCATGCGGCCCAGGCGCCGGCCGCGGCGCCGGTCCCCGACAACGTCCTGCTCGCCGACTGGCCCGGGCCCTATGACGGCGTGCCGCCCTGGGACCGGGTGCGGCCCGAGCTCTTCCCCGAAGCCTTCCAGTTCGCCATCGACGAGCAGAATCGCGAGGTCGAGGCGATCGCCAACAACAGCGCGGCGCCGACCTTCGCCAACACGATCGAGGCGCTCGACCGCGCCGGTCGCCGGCTCGAGCGGGTCGGCTCGGTGTTCGGCGTGATGGCCGGCAACATGTCCAATCCGCAGATCCAGGCGCTGCAGCGGGAATGGGGCCCGCGCCTCGCCGCCGCCTCCGATGCGATCGTGCTCAATCCGGCGCTGTTCCAGCGAGTCCGCGCGGTCTACGAGGCGCGCGAGCGTTCGGGCCTCGACGCGCAGCAGCAGCGGCTCGCCACCCGCCGCTACGAGAGCTTCGTCCGGCGCGGCGCCAACCTCAGCGCCGAGCAGAAACAGCAGCTTTCGGCCCATAACCAGGAGCTGGCGCGGCTGTTCGCCCAGTTCAGCGAGAAGCTCCTCGCCGACGAGGAGAGCTTTATCGCGGTGACCGAGGCCGACCTCGCCGGAATCCCCGCCGACGTCAGGAACGCCGCCGCCGCGGCGGCGCGCGAGCGCAACCTGCCGGCGGGCCAGTTCGCCATCGTCAACACGCGCTCGGCGGTCGATCCCGTCCTCACCTTCGCCGACAACAGGGCGTTGCGCGAGCGGATCTGGCGCGCCTTCGTCAGCCGCGGCGACAATGGAGGCGCCAACGACACCAACGCCACCATCGCCCAGATCGTCCGCGTCCGCGCCAACCGGGCCCGGCTGCTCGGCTATGAAAGCCACGCCCATTGGCGGATGCAGGACACGATGGCCGGCACGCCGCAGCGCGCCCAGGACCTGATGATGCGGGTCTGGCCCGCCGCAGTCGCGCGGGTGCGCGACGAAGTTCGCGACCAGCAGGCGCTGGCGCGGCGGCTCGGCCAGAACATCACCATCGAGCCCTGGGACTATCGCTATTACATGGAGAAGGTCCGGCGCGAGCGGTTCAACATCTCGCAGGACGAGATCAAGCCCTATTTCGAACTCTCCAACATGATCAACGGCATGTTCCACATGGCCGGCGAGCTTTACGGGCTGCGCTTCCGCGAGATCACCGGCCAGGTGCCGGTCTGGCACCCGGACATCCGCACCTGGCACGTCACCGACCGCGAGGGCCGCGACGTCGGCGTCTTCTACGGCGACATGTTCGCGCGCACCGGCAAGCGCTCGGGCGCCTGGGCGACCACCTATCGGAGCCGCTCGGGCCTGCTCGGCGAGAATATCGTGCTCGGCTCGAACAACAACAATTTCACCCGGCCGGGGCAGGGCGAACCGGTGCTGATCAGCCTCGACGACGCCGAGACCCTGTTCCACGAATTCGGACACGCCATCCATTATTTCCTGTCGAACGTGCGCTATCCGAGCCTTGGCGGCACGCCGCGCGACTTCGTCGAATATCCGAGCCAGGTGCACGAGAATTGGGTGATGACGCCCGAAATCCTGAACCGGTTCGCGCTCCACCATCAGACGCGCCAGCCGATGCCGCCGGCACTCATCGAGCGCATCCAGGCGGCGAACCAGTTCAACCAGGGCTTCGCGACCGTGGAATATCTGTCCTCGGCTCTGGTCGACATGGCGCTGCACATCCGACCCGACGGCGCGGTCGATCCCCACGCGTTCGAGCGCGAGACGCTGACCCGGCTCGGCATGCCGCGCGAGATCGTGATGCGCCACCGGCTGCCGCAATTCGGCCATTTGTTCTCGTCCGACGCCTATTCGGCCGGCTATTATTCCTACCTCTGGTCGGAGACGATGGACGCCGACACCTGGGCGGCGTTCGAGGAGACCGGCAACGTCTGGGACCCGGCGACGGCGCAGCGCTTCGCGCGCACCTTGCTCTCGACCGGCAATGAGACCGACCGGGCCGAAGCCTATCGCCAGTTTCGCGGCCGCGACCCCGACGTCGATGCCTTGCTCAGGAAGCGGGGCTTCCCGACCGGGCCGGCCCGGGCGCGCTAGGGTCCGTACTCAATTGGAAAGGCGGGTTTCGGCCCGAATAACAAAGGAGTCATCCCGGCGGAAGCCGGGACCCATGAACATTGAGCCTGAGGAGGCGCGCCGAGGCTTAGTCAGTGCTGTCCGATTGCGTTCATGGGTCCCCGGCTTTCGCCGGGATGACTCTGAAAGTTCAGCGCGAATTGGGCGAAGGCCAAACCATGACCGGATCGAGGCAGGGACGTTAACCAGAAACAAAACCCGCTTCCCTAAATGTGCGTGGGACGTCGGGAGACACAAACATGAAATTCGTTTTGCTCAGGTCGCGCGGCGGCGACTATCTGGTGGTCGCGGAGAATATCGCCTGGCTTCGCTCGCATGAGAATGGCCAGACCAAGGTCGGTGTCGTCGGAGGGGACTCGCTCCTCGTCGCCGGAAGCATCGAAGAGACGGCCGCCGCAATTCTGGGAAATTAGTGACGGTCACTCTTTTCCCCGAGAGCTGATCGCCTAATCGGTCTCGTCGACGAGGGTTGCTTCGACCAGCCGGTCGAGCTGGGCGCGGCAGCCCTGGGCGACGAGGACCTCGGCCAGCGCGACCGGGTCGCCGTTCGCCGCGCCTTGCAGCAATTCCGGAAGCAACTTGAAGCGGATGTCGCTCGGCCGGGCCAAGCTGTCGATGAGCAGCCGGTAAGCCGCGCCGTCGCTGATGGGCAGCTCCGCAGGCCAGTCGCGAAAACGCTCGTTCGCCCCCCAGGCGACCGATCGCAGCGCGCGGCCGGGACCCTCGATCTCGAGCCGCAGCGGGCCGGCCCCGTCAGATATGACCAGCCTCGGGCCCCGAAGGTCGCGCAAGCAGATCGTGCCCGTCCAGAACGGGTCGATATCCCAGATGGTCGGAAGGTCGGCGGCGGGGAACCCTCCGATCGGCGCTGCCGGCGCGGTGCGTCCGTGGACGGCGGGCGCGGGCCGCGGCCGGTCGATCGACGACATCATGATGCCGCCGAGCCGGGCCCCCTGCGGACGGCGGGTTTCGCCGCGCGGGCCGGGCCGGACCGGACTGGCGGGGCTGAACGTGCCCGGGCCGCGGAAGATGCGGGTCGCGCCGCGGCCGAGGAGGGTGACGCTTTCGCCGCGCCGGAGCCTGATCCGGACGGTGTCGGGAAGGGTGCGGCCGACCGGATGAATGCGCGCGACCGGGCCGATCGCGCGGACGACGATGACGCTGGCCGAGGCCGCGGCGGCGAAGAGAGCGAGGCCGGCCGCCGCGGCGAGCAATATTGGGCGGGCCGGACCCGTGACGGCCTCGTCAGCCCGCCGGCGCCGACAGATCGGGCTGAGTCTCGACTAGGACCTCGAGCTGCTCCTGGCAGCCATTCTCGATCAGGGCGGCCGCGACCGCCTGCAGGTCCGACGGCTCGGAATTGAGCGTCCGGAAGGTGATCTGGGTCGGCACCGCCACGCCGGCCTGGCGGAAGCTGTAGGCGCCGCCGCTGGCGATCGGAGCGCCGGGCGGCCAGGCGAGCGTCGCCTGCCCGGCCGGCCAGTCGGCGCTGCGCGCGTCGCCGCCGGGGGCGGTGATGGTGAGGCGCGTCGGCGCGGTCGCGTCGGGCCGCCAGAGCATGACGTTGCCGGCGCTGGCGAGGCAGATCGTGCCGCTCTGCGTCACGTCGACATGCCAGATGGTCGGGCTGCGCGGGACGATGCCGGCGTTGCGCACCGCGCCGATGCGGGCGCGCCGGCCGTCGCTGGCCGCGACCGTGCGGGTGCCGGCCCGGGCCGCGGCGCCCGGCGAATAGGTGCCGGGCCCCCGGAAGGTGCGGGTGCCGCCGCCGGCGAGCACGACCAGGGTGTCGCCGCCGCGAAGCGTGATGCGCGCATTGTCGGGGAGCGAGCGGCCCGCCGGATAGGACTTGGCCGAGGGCCCCGAGGAGCGGACGACAAGGACGTTGGCGGCCGCCGAAGCGGCGGTGGCGGCGACCAGCGCGGCGACAGCGACGCGGCGAAGCGTGAAGCTACTTTGACCCCAAGACAAAATGACCTCCCGGACCGACTTCGCGGATCCTATAGACGAAATCCTGCAGAGCCGCATCCTCCTTGTGGGCGGCGGCGATGGACTCGAGCTGAACCAGCGCGCCGGCCTCGCCCTCCTCGAAGCGCCGCCAGAGGTGGTTGAGCTCCCCCAAGAGCTTCGCGTCCATTGCCGGGACCGGTTCCCAGACCATGACCGGCGTGGCGCGGCCCGACAGGACGATCCGGCCCATCGGGCGGAAATGATCGAGGCTCGACTCGCGCTTGGCCTCGTCGCTGACCAGCATCGTCGTCTTCAGCGCCTTGTTGGCGGATTCGAGCCGCGCGGCGGTGTTCATCGCGTCGCCCAAGGCGGTGTACTGGATTCGGCCCTCGCCGCCGAAATTGCCGACGATCGCCTCGCCGCGGTGGAGGCCGACGCGGGTGCAGCCGATCGGCGGCACGTCGCCGCCGGCGCTGCGGCGGAACTCCTCGCCGGCCTCGTACATCGCCCGCCCGGCCCGGACCGCGCGGTCGGCGTCGTCGGGCCGAGCGATCGGCGCGCCCCAGAAGGTGACGAGCGCGTCGCCGACGAACTTGTCGAGGGTGCCGCCATGTTCGAGCACGATGTCGCTCATCAGGTCGAGATAGCGGTTGAGGAGCCGCGACAGCGTCTCCGGCGTGATCGCGTGGGAGAGCTTGGTGAAGCCTTCGAGGTCGGTGAACAACGCGTAGATCCGGGTCTTCTCGCCCTTCAGGGCGAGCCGCTCGGGATCGCGCATGATCTCGTTGGCGACGTCCGGCGGCAGATATTTGCCGAGCGCCGACTGGGCGAAGCGGCGCTGCTCCGAGCCCACCGCGCGCGCCGCCGCGCCGGCGCCGATGAAGGCGAGCAGCCAGCCAGCGCCCCAGCCGACGGCGGGAAGATCGATCGTGTCGACGTCCATCGCCTGGAGCTGGAAGGGGAGGTAGGCGATCAGGCCGATCTGGACGGCGAGCGCGAGGGCGAGCCGCCACCCGCGCACCTCCACCGCGCCGGTCAGGGCGCCGGCGGCGACCCATAAGGCGGCGGCGAGCCACAGCGCCCAGCCGGGGATCAGGGCGGGCAGGCGGCCGTCGAGCTGCTGCGCCACCATGTGGGCGTGGACCTCGATCCCCTTCATCTCGCGGCCGGTGAAGCGGGTCATCGGGGTGCTGTAATCGTCGGCGTCGCGGATATCGCCGCCGATCAGCACGTAGCGGCCTTCGATGGCGGGGCGCAGCGCATCGCCCAGCTCGACGACGACCTGGATGGGCAGGTTGGCGAAGACGGTGACCTCGTCATTCTCGCCGGTCGCCGGCAGGCGGAAATCGATGCTGCGCGTATAATCGCGGAATTCGGGATGCGCGCGGACCAGCGCGTTGGAGAGGAGCGGCGGCAGCCCCTGGTCCTGGTGCGGCCAGCGGCGGATCACGCCGTCGGCGAGGTCGGGTTCCATCTTGATGCTGGTCGGCCGAGTCGCCCGTCCGAGCCGCGGGATGAAGCCGCGCAGGAATTCCTCCTGCCAATATTCGATCTGGTCCGGATTGGCGGCGTTGGTGGCGAAGGCGAGGTAGGTGGGTGTGCGCAGGCCCCGGAACGCCTGGATCAGCTCCGCGTCCTCGGGCTGGGCCTGGTCGATCAATATGTCGATGCCGATCGCGCGCGGGTTCATCGCGTCGATCGCGGCGAGCGCCCGGGCCAGCATGCGCCGGTCCAATGGCGAGCGCTTGCCGAGCTGCTGCAGAGTCTCGTCATTATAGGTGACGAGGACGATGCGCGGGTCCTGCTCGAGCGTGCGCGTGGCGGTGCGATAGGAACGCAGATCGTAGAGCGCGCGCTCGGCGTCGCTCAGCAGCGGCATGTCCCAGTTGAAGCGGGCGACGTAGAGGCCGGCGGCGACGAACAGCAGGGTGGCGAGCAGGCGGACCCAGCCGATCTGCCTTAGGTTCCGCCTGAGCCTCTGGTTCCAGCCGCCTTCCATGATCCCCCCGGCAGTCGGACCCTACGGCATAAAGGAACGCGCGCAAGCCCTCAGCGGGCGCCGGCCTTGCGCGCCTCGGCCCAGGCGAGCTCGGCGAGCGGCTCGAGCCGCTGCGCCATCTCCGCCGCGTGGGCGGAGGCGGCAGTGCCGCGGACCAGCCGGCCCTTGATGCCGTGGACGATGCCGGCAAGGCGGAACAAGTTGAACGCCATGTAGAAATCGAGATCGGCTATGCCGTCGCGCCCGGTCCGCCGGCAATAAGCGGCGACATAGTCGGCCTCGCTCGGGATGTTGAGCGCGTCGAGGTCGCGGCCGGCGAGCGCGTCGGGCATGCGGTACATCATCAGATGGTAGGAGAAGTCGGCGAGCGGGTGGCCGAGCGTGGACAATTCCCAGTCGAGCACGGCGAGCACCCTGGGCTCGGTCGCATGGAAGACCATGTTGTCGCAGCGGAAATCGCCGTGGATGACGCTCGGCCGCGGCTCGTCGGGCGGGATGTTGGCGGGCAGCCATTCGGCCAGGCGGTCCATCGCGGCGACCCGGCCGGCCTCTTCATCGTCCCGATATTGCTTCGACCAGCGGCCGATCTGGCGGGCGAAATAATTGCCGGGCTTGCCATAGTCGCCGAGCCCGGCCGCCTCGGGATCGATGCGGTGCAGGGCGGCGAGCGTGGCGTTCATCGCGTCGAAATAGGCCGGGCGCTCGGCAGCGCTTATTTCGGGAAGCGCGGGTTCCCAGAAGATCCGGCCTTCGACCATCTCCATGACGTAGAAGGGCGTGCCGATCACGTCCTCGTCGAGGCAGAGGCCGTCGGTCCGCGCCACCGGGAAGCCCTCGGCGCCCAAGGCGGTGATCACCCGATATTCGCGGTCGACGGCGTGGGCGCCGGGCAGCAGCTTGCCCGGCGGCTTGCGGCGCAGAACGTAGCAGCGGCCGGGCGTGACCAGCTTGTAGGTCGGGTTGGATTGGCCGCCCTTGAACTGCTCGACCGTCAACGGCCCCTTATAGCCCTCGACCTCGCGCGCCATCCAGGCGTCGAGCCGAGCGGCGTCGAAGCGATGGGCCTCCCGGACCGGGGCGGTGCCGCTGTTCTGGGCGCTTCTGTCCATGCCCGGTCGTTGGTGCACCGGCCAAAGCGCGGACTCAAGCGGGCCGGAGCGACCAGGAAAAATGGCTTCATGAACTAAGTTATTGAATTAACGACCTATCAAAAAATGTCCTGAATTTTTTGTTCATTATCCGACATTTTTTCCAAACAGCCCGGGACTAGGAGGTCAGGAAAGATGGGCGCCGTCCCGGTCGGGCCCCTCAGGAAAGACCTCGGAATGTGACTTCCCGGTCTGGAATGAGCGGCAAAACAACCGCCGGCGGTTTTTGGCCGAGCCGTAGAGGCGCTCAGATTTCCTTCCAACGCCGGGTGCCGGCAGTCAGAGGGGATGGCGGCGCCCTTTCACTTCTGATATACGATTCCGCGGTGGGCTGTTTCTGGGAGACGGCAAATGGCCACGCGTAAGATCCTGATCGCCGCAGCGTTGGCGGCAACATCCTTTCCCGCAATCGGAGCCGTCGTCGTCGTCGGCTCCAGCGCCGCACGGCAATGCTATGAATCGGCGGCCTCGCCGGTCGATCCGTCGGCGCGCTCCATCGACCGCTGCAACGAGGCGATCGCCACGGCCAGCATCCCCTATGACGATGTCGTCGCGACCTATGTCAATCGCGGCATCCTGAAGCTGCGCAGCGGCCAGGTCGTCCAGGCGATCGCCGATTTCGACGTCGCGATGGAGATGGACCCCAACCAGCCCGAGGCCTATCTCAACAAGGGCGCGGCTCTGATCCGCCAGAACAATCCGCGCGACGCGCTGCCCTTGTTCACGGTCGCGCTCGAGCGCAACACCAACCGGCCGGCCATCGCCCATTTCGGCCGCGCCATCGCCAACGAGGATCTGGGCAACATCCCGGCGGCCTATCACGACTATCGGCGGGCGGCCGAGCTCGAACCCGGATGGGCCGACGCCCAGACCGAGCTGGCGCGCTTCCAGGTGGTGCCGCGCTGAAGCGCCTCATGGCGCCGGACATCGGGTTCGGCGCCGCTGGTTTCGTGGCTCCGAACGAGGAGATTGGCCATGGCCAATCGGAAGATTCTGCTCGCCCTCCTGCTGACGGCCTCGGCGGGTGCCGCGTCCGCGAGCGTCGTCGTCCTCGGCAACAGCAATGCCCGGCTCTGCTACGAAGCCGCCGAGTCGCCGCTGATGCCGCAGATGCGCGACCTCCAGGTCTGCGACGAGGCGCTGCTGCGCGACGGCCTGGCGCGCTTCGAAACCGTCGCCACCCACGTCAATCGCGGCATCTTGCGGCTGCGCCGGAGCCAGGTCGACGAGGCGGTCGCCGATTTCGACATGGCGATCGCGGTCGATCCCGAACAGCCCGAGGCCTATCTGAACAAGGGCGCGGCCTTGATCCGGCGGCAGAACCCGGCCGAAGCGCTCGGGCTGTTCACCGTCGCGCTCGAGCGCCGCACCAGCCGGCCCGAGATCGCCCATTATGGGCGCGGGGTCGCCAACGAGGCGCTGGGCAACCTCGCCGCCGCCTATCGCGACTATCGGCGGGCGAGCGAGCTCGACCCCGATTGGGAGGACCCGCGGCTCGAGCTGGCCCGTTTCCGGGTCGTCGATCAATAGCGGGAACGGCAAGGGCCTCGGTCGGTTGATCCTGCGCGGGCCCGGTGCCCGGCCAGGAAAGAATGACCATGCCCTTCTCGCTGCCCGATCTGCCTTATCCCAGGGACGCGCTCGGCGACTTCATGTCCGCCGAGACGCTCGATTTCCATCACGGCAAGCACCATCAGGCCTATGTCGACAAGACCAATGCCCTGCTTGAGGAGGAGAAACAGGGCGGCGGCACGCTCTCGGGCGTGATCCGCGCGGCGAAGGCGAAGGGCGACAAGGGCCTGTTCAACAACAGCGCCCAGCTCTGGAATCACAGTTTCTTCTGGCAGTGCCTCGCCCCGGCCGAGGGGCAGCGGCCGACCGGCAAGCTCGGCGCGCTGATCGAGGAATGCTTCGGCACGACCGACGGCCTGCTCGCAGCGCTGAAGGAGGAGGCGGTCGGCCATTTCGGGAGCGGCTGGGCCTGGCTGGTGCTCGACGGCGGCAAGCTCCGGGTCGCCTCGCTCCACGACGCCGACACGCCGGTCGTCCACGAGGGGATGACGCCCCTGCTCACGCTCGATGTCTGGGAGCACGCTTATTATATCGACTATCGCAACGAGCGGCCGAAGTTCGCCGAGAGCGTGCTCGGCAACATCGTCAACTGGGAGTTCGTCGCGCAGAATCTCGACGGCGAGGGGGTGAGCAGGGCGGATCAGGAGGGGTGAGCAGGGGGACAGTTACTTTCACCCGCTGGCGGCTAACTTGAAGGCGCCGGGCGCGTGAAAGTAACTGTCCCCGTTCCTACGTCTTCAGCCGGTAGCCGGTCCTGAACATCCACCAGACGATGGCGAGGCAGAGGAAGAAGAAGCCCAAAGTCGCCGCCAGGCTGATCCTCACGCCGACGTCCTCGGTGCCGTAGAAGCTCCAGCGGAAGCCCTCGATCAGATAGACGACCGGGTTGAAGTGGGTGATCGTCCGCCACGGCTCCTGCAGCATGCCGATCGAGTAGAAGGCGCCGCCGAGGAAGGTCAAAGGCGTCACGATCAGCATCGGCACGAACTGGATCTGCTCGAAATTCTGCCCCCAGATGCCGATGATGAAGCCGAACAGGCAGAAGGTGACCGCAATCAGCACGAGGAAGGCGATCATCCAGAACGGGTGCAGGATCTGGATCGGCACGAACAGGGCGGCGGTGGCGAGGATGATGAGCCCGAGGATGATCGACTTCGTGGCCGCCGCGCCGACATAGCCGATCACCGTCTCGAACGGCGAGATCGGCGCCGAGAGCAATTCGTAGATGGTGCCGGTGAACTTGGGGAAGAAGATGCCGAAGCTGGCGTTGAAGATGCTCTGCGTGAACAGGGAAAGCATGATGAGCCCGGGAACGATGAACGCTCCGTAGGGAACGCCGCCGGTCGCGCTTTGCTCGATGTTGCGGCCGATCGCGGCGCCGAACACGACGAAGTAGAGCGAGGTGGTGATCACCGGCGTCACCAGGCTCTGCCAGAGCGTGCGCAGCGCCCGCGCCATCTCGAAGCGGTAGATCGCCCAGGTGCCGTGGAGATTGAAGCTCACGAGGCTTTCTCCTCGTGGACCAGGCTGACGAAGATGTCCTCGAGCGAGCTCTGCCGCGTGTTGAGGTCCTTGAAGCCGATGCCGAGGTCGCTCATCGCCCTGAGCAGCGAGGGGACGCCGGTCCGCTCGGCATTGGCGTCGAAGGCGTAGACCAGCTCGTGGCCCTCGCCCTTGAGCGTCAGATTCCACTCGGCGAGCGAGTCGGGGACGATCTCCATGACCTCGCTGAGGTTGAGCGTCAGCTCCTTCTTGCCGAGCTTCTTCATCAGCGCCTGCTTCTCCTCGACGACGATCAGCTCGCCCTTGCTGATCACGCCGACCCGGTCGGCCATCTCCTCGGCCTCCTCGATATAATGGGTGGTGAGGATGATGGTGACGCCGCTCTCGCGCAGCTGGCGGACCAGGTTCCACATGTCGCGGCGCAATTCGACGTCGACGCCGGCGGTCGGCTCGTCGAGGAACAGGATCTCCGGCTCGTGGCTCAAGGCCTTGGCGATCATCACCCGGCGCTTCATGCCGCCGGACAGTTCCATGATCTTGGCCTTGCGCTTGTCCCAGAGCGAGAGCTCCCTCAGCACCTTCTCGACATAGGCCGGGTTGGGCGCGCAGCCGAACAGGCCGCGGCTGAAGGTGACGGTTGCGATCACGCTCTCGAAGGCGTCGGTATGGAGCTCCTGCGGCACCAGCCCGATCTTGCGCCGCGCCGCGCGATAGCCGGTCTGGTGATCGTGGCCGTCGACGGTGACGGTTCCGGCGGTCGGCGTGACGATGCCGCAGACGATCGAGATCATCGTCGTCTTGCCGGCCCCGTTCGGGCCGAGCAAAGCGAAAATCTCCCCCCGGCGGATGTCGAGATCGAGCGGCTTGAGCGCCTGCACGCCGGTCGCGTAGGTCTTGCTCAGCCCCTTGATCGAGATGACCTTGTCCGTGCTCATTCCGGCGGCACCTGAGGCAGCTCGGCCGGGGCGTCGTCGCCGAGGCCGTGGCGCATCAGCATGGGCACGTTGGCGGCCGCGAAGAGGAAGGTCGCCGGGATGAACACCCACAATTTGAACGCGACCCACATGTCGGTGGTGGTCGTCCGCCACACCGCCTCGTTGGCCAGCGCCATGACGATGAAGAAGGCGATCCAGCTGCGGGTCAGCAGAACCCAGCCGCGTTCGCTGAGGCCCGGATAGGCGGCGCCGAGCACGACCTTCAGGAGGTTGCGGCCGGTCAGCAGGCCGAAGGCGAGCAAAGCGGCGACGACAACGTAATAGATGGTCGGCTTGATCTTGATGAAGGTCTCGTTGTGCAGCCAGAGCGTCAGGCCGCCGAAGATCACCACCATGATCCCCGAAAACCAAAGCATCGGCGAGATATAGCGGTAGCGTATCTGCGAGATCAGCATCGACACGATCATCGCCGCCATGAAGACGCCGGTCGCATAGAAGATGCGAACCAGCGACGGCACCGGCGCCAGGAAGTTGGTGAGGAAGAAGAGGAGGAGCGGCCCGTAATCCAGCGCCAGCCCGGCGCCGACGCTTGGCCGGGTCCCCGCTGCGGTCGCCGCGCTCATGCCGCCACCCCGGCGATCGCCCGCGCCGCCTCGGCCGGGTCGAAGGGCCTGAGGTCGTCCATCCCCTCGCCGACGCCGATGGCGTGGATGGGGAGGCCGTAGGCGTCGGCCGCGGCGACGAGGACGCCGCCGCGCGCGGTGCCGTCCAATTTGGTCATCACCAGGCCGGTCACGCCCGCCACCTCGCGGAACACCTCGATCTGCGAGAGCGCGTTCTGGCCGGTCTGGGCGTCGAGGACGAGGACGACATTGTGCGGCGCGGCCGGGTTGAGCCGGCCGAGGACGCGGCGGATCTTGGCGAGCTCGTCCATCAAATCCTTCTTGTTCTGAAGCCGACCGGCGGTGTCGACGATGAGGACGTCGATGCCCTCGGCGGTGGCCTTCTTGACGCCGTCATAGACGATCGCCGAGCTGTCGCTGCCTTCGGGCCCGGTGATGACGGGCACGCCGGCGCGGTCGGCCCAGATTTGCAATTGCTCGATCGCGGCGGCGCGGAACGTGTCGCCGGCGGCGAGCAGCACCGAATAATCCTGCTCCTGGAAGAGGTGGGCGAGCTTGGCGATGGTCGTGGTCTTGCCCGAGCCGTTGACGCCGACGACGAGGATTACCTGCGGACGCGGAAAGGCAATGATCTCGAGCCGCCCGGCGACCGGCCGCAAGATCTTCTCCAGCTCCTGGGCCACGACGTCGCGGACCGCCGCCTCGCTGAGGCCGCGCTCGAACCGCTCCGAGGCGAGGCGCGCCCGCACCCTGGCGGCGGTGGCGGGGCCGAGATCGGAAGCGACCAGGGCCTCCTCGATCCCGTCCAGCGTCGCCTCGTCGAGCGCCGCTTTGGTCAGCAGCCCGGTCAGATTGTCGCCGAGCCGGTCGGAGGTTTTCTGAAAGCCGAGCCGCATGCGCTCGTACCACGACGTCCCGGTCACGCGGCCACTCCGATCAGGGTGCCGTTCTCAACGGCGATTGTCTGGACCTCGACAATCTCCCCGTCATTCCAGCTTTCGCTGGGATGACGAAGCTGAATCGGGGCGAAGTTCTCGGCATGCCCTTGGCCATCGCTCTCCACCAGCATCTTCTGGCGCGTGCCCACCAGCCCATCCAGCCACGCCGCCTTTCGCGCCGCGCAAGCCTCCCGCAGCCGCCGCGCGCGTTCCTTGACGAGGGCGGGCGGGACCTGGGGCATGCGGGCCGCCGGCGTGCCCTTCTTCGGCGAGAAGGGGAAGATGTGGCCCATCACGATATCGCATTCCTCGATGAGGCGCAGCGAATTTTCGGCCATCGCTTCGGTCTCGGTCGGGAAGCCGGCGATCAGGTCGGCGCCGATCGCGATCTCCGGCCTTTTCGCCTTCAAGCGGGCGACGGTCTCGACCGCGTCCCGCCGCTTGTGCCGCCGCTTCATCCGCTTCAGCACCAGATCGTCGCCGGCCTGGAAGCTCATATGGAGGTGCGGCATGAACCGGGGCTCGTGGCAGGCGATGTCGAACAGCCGCTCGTCCATCTCGATGCAGTCCAATGAGGAGAGGCGCAGGCGCGGCAGCTCGGGCACGTAGCGGAGGATGCGCTCGATCAATGCCCCGAGCGTCGGCGCGCCGGGCAGGTCCGGACCGTAGCTGGTCACGTCCACCCCGGTCAGCACGACTTCCCGGAAGCCCTCGCCCACCAGCTTTCTGATCCGCTCAACGACCAGCCCCGCCGGCACCGACCGGCTGTTCCCGCGGCCGTAGGGGATGATGCAGAACGTGCAGCGATGGTCGCAGCCATTCTGCACCTCGACGAACGCCCGCGACCGCTCGGCGAAGCCGGCGGCGAGGTGCGGCGCCGTCTCCCTGACGGCCATGATGTCGGAGACTCGGATTTCCGCCGCGGAAACGCCAAACCCCAATTCCCGTTCGGCCTGAGCCTGTCGAAGGCCGTTTCTTTCTTCCGGCTCGGTCAAAAGGAAGGGGAGGGCTTCGACAGGCTCAGCCCGAACGGGGAAGTAACTCTCCGCCAGCATCTTCTCCCGGTTCCCAAGCACCCGCGCCACCTCGGGCATCGCAGCGAACGTCTCCGGCTCCACCTGGGCCGCGCAGCCCGTCACGAACACCCGTGCGTCCGGCCGCGCCCGCTTCGCCTTGCGGATCGCCTGCCGGGTCTGCCGCACCGCCTCGTTGGTGACCGCGCAGCTGTTGACGATGACGAGGTCGTCCTCTCCGCCCGCCAGCATCCGCATCGCCTCGCTCTCGGCGGCGTTGAGGCGGCAGCCCAGGGTGATGACCTGCGGCCCGCTCATGACTCGAGCTCGCCGGTGAAGACGTGGGTGGCGGGGCCGCTCATCCGGATCGTCCCGCCCGGCACCCATTCGATGGCCAGGCTGCCGCCGGGGAGGCGCACCTCGACCGGGCTCGTCGCCAGCTTGCGGCTGATCGCCGCCACCGCGGTCGCGCAGGCGCCGGTGCCGCAGGCCAGAGTCAGCCCCGCGCCGCGCTCCCAGACGTTGAGGCGGATCGCGTCGCCCTCGATCGAGGCGATGTTGACGTTCACGCGCTCGGGGAAGAGGGGATCGTGTTCGATCAGCGGGCCGAGCCGCGCCAGATCGACCGCGTCCGCATTGGCGACGAAGAACACGACATGCGGGTTGCCGACATTGACCGCGAACGGCGCGTCGAGCCCGTCCCAGGCGACTGGCATCGCGCCGGTGTCCATCGCGTAGGCGAGCGGGATCTCCTCCCAGCCGAAGCGGGGGCTGCCCATGTCGACCCCCTCGCCATCGCCGGTGAGAATGCCGCCTTCTGTCTCGATCGTCGCCTTGCCGCCTTCCAGCATCACCACGCAGCGCGTCGCATTGCCGCACGCTTCGACTTCGCCGCCGTCGGCGTTCCAGATCCGCATCCTGACGTCGGCGACCTCGGACGGTTCGAGCAGGATGACCTGATCGCAGCCGACCCCGGTGCGCCGATCGGCGATCGCCCGCGCCCGCGCCTCGTCCATCGCCACCGCGCCATTGCGGGCGTCGAGGATGACGAAATCGTTGCCGAGGCCGTGCATCTTGTGGAAGCGGGTCATTCTGCAGGCGATCTAGGTGCTGGCAGGGCGCAAGTCTACGGCTTGACAAGCGCGATATTACGTGACCAATAGGTCACATGTTTCTCGTGCAACCCGATGCGGACCCGGTTCCCGACGTTTGGCAAGCGCTTGCTGATCCGACGCGGCGGGCGTTGATCGACCGCCTCGCCACCGGCGCCAGGACGACGTCCGAGCTTTGCGCGGGCATGCCCATGTCGCGCTTCGGCGTGATGAAGCATCTCGGCATCCTCGAACGCGCCGGCCTGGTCGTCGCCCGCCGCCAGGGCCGGCTTCGCTTCAATCACCTCAACGCCGCGCCGCTCCACGCGCTGCAGGCGCGCTGGCTCTCGCCGCGCGCCGCCGCGTTGGCCGGGGCGGTCGCTGGCTTTTCCGATACTTTGGGAGACGGGCAAATGGCACAATCGGTCCCCGAGGCGGGCATCGTCGACGTGGCGCTGGAATGGCCGGTCGCTGCATCGGTGCAGAAGGTCTGGGACGCCTTGTTCCGGCGGCCGGAGCAATGGTGGCCGGCCGAGCACCGCGCCTGCGGCCCCGGTTCGGCGATGTCGCTCGCGCCGGTGCTGGGCGGCGAGCTGCGCGAGGAGCAAGGCGGGCAGGGGATCGTCTGGTACCGGGTCATGGCGATCGACCCGCTCCGCTCGGTCGACCTGATCGGCCATCTCGCCGCCCGTTATGGCGGCCCGGCGACCTCGATGCTCCATATCGAGATCGTACCCGGCGCGGCGGACGGCACCAGCCTGCTCAAGCTGACCGATTCGGTGTTCGGCCGGATCGGGCCCGACCTGCGCGCCTCGCTGAGCTCCGGCTGGCAGGCGATCGTCGGCGGCGGGCTGGTCGCGCATCTGGAGGGAGAGAAAGCATGATCGCCGGCATCCTCACCGCCGCTCTTTTGGCCGTCCATCCGGGGACCGAGACGACGGCCCTGGCCGAGCGCCACGTCGCCGAGCAGGTCGCTTTGTGGAACGTCGGCGATCTCGAGGGAGCGCTGCAGACCTATTGCCCGGCGGCCGACATCAGCTGGGTCAACCATGCCGGCCTCAGCCACGGCTATGAGCGCTTCGCGCAATCGATGCGCGAGGAGTTCGGGCGCGCGCCGGGCGCGATGGGCACGCTCGCCATCGCCGTCCTCGAAAGCCGCGACCTTGGCGGCGGCAACAGCCTCGTCGTCGTCCGCTGGTCGATCACGCGGGACGGCGCGCGGCTGATGGGTGGCATCTCCACGCAAATATGGGCGGACTGCGAGGGGCGGACCCGGATCGTGTTCGAGCACGCCAGCTAGGGGCCGCGCGCTCTTTCCTTGCCTTCGCCCGCGCGGGCCCCTATGTGGGCGCCATCCCGATGAGGGGTGAGTTTCGAAGCGTCCTGGACGCACGCTGGCCGGCGAGGTTTCGCCCGCCGGCGTTTTTCGTTTGGTACGCCTGGAGAAGAGCATGTTCGAAAGCCTGAGCGATCGCCTTGCCGGTGTGTTCGACCGCCTTCGCGGCCGCGGCGCGCTCAACGAGGCCGACGTGCGCGGGGCGATGCGCGAGGTGCGGATCGCTTTGCTCGAGGCCGATGTCGCTCTGCCCGTGGTCCGCGAGTTCGTCGATCGGGCGACCGAGCAGGCGGTGGGCCAGCAGGTGCTCCGCTCGGTCACGCCGGGCCAGCAGGTCGTCAAGATCGTGCACGACGCGCTGGTCGAGATGCTCGGCGCCGAGGAGGCCGGGCTCGAGCTCGCGGTGACGCCGCCGGCGGTGATCCTGATGGTCGGCCTGCAGGGCTCCGGCAAGACGACGACCACCGCCAAGATCGCCAAGAGGCTGACCGAGAAGGACCGCAAGAAGGTGATGATGGCGTCGCTCGACGTCGCCCGCCCGGCCGCGCAGGAGCAGCTCGCCGTCCTCGGCCGTCAGGCGGACGTCGCGACTCTTCCGGTCGTCCCCGGCCAGGGCCCCGTCGACATCGCCCGGCGCGCGCTCAGCGCCGCCAAGCTGCAGGGCTATGACGTGCTGATGCTCGACACGGCGGGCCGGCTCCACGTCGACCAGGCCCTGATGGACGAGATGAAGGCCGTCGCAGAAGTGTCTGCGCCGCAAGAGGTTCTTCTCGTCGCCGATGCGATGACCGGGCAGGACGCGGTCAACGTCGCCAAGAGCTTCGCCGATCAGATCGCGCTGACCGGAATCGTCCTCACCCGGCTGGACGGCGACGCCCGCGGCGGCGCGGCTTTGTCGATGCGCGCGGTCACCGGCCAGCCGATCAAGTTCGCCGGCGTCGGCGAGGGGATCGACAAGATCGAGGCCTTCCACCCCGAGCGCGTCGCCGGCCGAATCCTCGGCATGGGCGACGTCGTCAGCCTCGTCGAGCGCGCGCAGGAGACGATCAACGCCGAAGACGCCGAGGCGATGGCCCGGAAGATGGCCAAGGGGCAGTTCGACCTCAACGACCTCAGGAGCCAGCTCCAGCAGATGCAGCGGATGGGCGGCCTCGGCGCGCTCGCGGGCATGATGCCGGGCCTCGGCAAGATCAAGAACCAGATCAACCAGAGCGGCGTCCTGGAGGGGAATGTGCTCGGCCGGCTCGATGCGATCATCAGCTCGATGACGCCGAAGGAGCGGGGCAGGCCCGAATTGATGAACGCCAAGCGGAAGATCCGGGTCGCCAACGGCTCGGGCACCACCGTGCAGGAGGTCAACAAGCTCTTGAAGATGCACCAGGAGATGGCGACCGCGATGAAGAAGATCCGCAAAATGGGCGGGCTGGGCAAGCTCGGCGCGCTGTTCGGCGGCGGGGGCGGCATGGGCGGTTTGGGCGGCGGCCTCGGCGGCCCGGGCGGAATGTCCGACCTTCCCGGCGGGCTACCCGGCCTTCCGGGCTCGGGCGGGCCCCCATTCAACCTTCCCAAGAATTTCAAGAAATGACGCGACCCCCCTCGCGTCATCCCGGCCCTTCGACTGCCTGCAAGGCAGGCGCTCAGGGTAAACTTCAGCCGAAGGCTGAAGGCCGGGATCCAGACGCACTCACCAACTAGACCCCGGCCTTCGCCGGGGTGACGAATAGGACGAAAGGACGAGTTAAAATGGCAGTTGCAATCAGGCTTAGCCGGGGCGGCGCGAAGAAGCGGCCTTATTACAAGATCGTGGTCGCCGACGCCCGCAACGCGCGCGACGGCAAGTTCATCGAGCGGATCGGCAGCTACAATCCGCTGCTCCCCAAGGACAGCGACGAGCGGGTGAAGATCGACGCCGAGCGCGCCAGGCACTGGCTCTCGGTCGGCGCCCAGCCGTCCGACCGCGTTCACCGCTTCCTCGACGCCGCCGGCATTCTCGAGCGCCCCGCCCGTTCGAACCCGAAGAAGGGCGAGCCCGGCGACAAGGCCAAGGAGCGTGTCGAGGAGCGGGCCAAGAAGGAGGCCGAAGCCGCCGCCGCCCCGGCCGAGGAGGCCGTGGAAGCTCCTGCGGCCGAGGAAGAGACCGTAGAGGTCGCCGCCGAGGCCATCGAGGAAGCTCCGGCCGAGGAGGCTGCCGCCGAGGAGCCGGCTCCTACCGAGGAAGTCGCCGCTGAGGAGGCACCGGCCGAGGAGGCTGCTGCCGAGGAAGCTCCGGCCGCCGAGGAGGCTCCCGCCGCCGAGGAAGCCGCTCCGGCTGAAGAAGCCGCGGCCGAGGAGGCCGCCGCCGCTGAGGAAGCGTCTGCTGAAGAGGCCGCTGCCGAGGACGCTCCCGCCGAGGACGCTCCCGCCGAGGAGGCGCCGGCCGTTGAAGAGCCCGCCGCCGGGGAAGCAACGCCCGCCGACGAGGCCTCGAACGAGGGCGAGTCCGCCGAGGCTCCCGCCGAGGGCAGCGACGAAGCCGCTCCCGAGGAGGGTGCCGAGAAAGTCGAGAAGGCCGGCTAGGCCTTGGCCGAACCCCAGGTCACCCTCGCCGCCGTCGCCGGCGCGCACGGCATCGGCGGCGAGGTGCGCCTGAAACTGTTCGCGGAAGGGCTCGAAAGCCTGAAGCGGTACAAGATTCTCTACGCGGGCGAGCGGGCGCTGACCCTCAAATCCGTGAAGCCCGGCAGCGCCGGCGCGATCGCCCGCTTCGCCGAGGTCGCCGACCGGGGCGCGGCCGAGGCGCTGCGCGGCACGCTGCTGACCGTTCCGCGCTCGGCGCTGCCGCCGCTCGAACAAGGCGAATATTACCACACCGACCTGATCGGCCTGCCCTGTGAGAGCGCGGACGGCACGGCGCTCGGCACCGTCGTCGCGGTCGAAAATTTCGGCGCCGGCGACCTGCTCGAGATCGAGAAGCCCAGCGGCAAGCGCGCCCTCGTCCCGTTCCGCCCCGGCATCGCCGATCTGGCCGAGGGCAAGGTGGTCGCCGACCCCGCCTTCCTGGCGTGAAAATCGTCGCTGTCCCGGGGAGGATCTACCGCTTGATCGGCCGCGCCTTCGCCAGATCGTTCCTGATCGTCGTCGCGGCGACGCCGCCTTCGCCCATGGCGTGGCTGATCTGGTCGAGGCCGAGCACGACGTCGCCGGCCGCGTAGGCTCCGGGCACGCTGGTGCGCTGGTGCGCGTCGACCACGATGCAGCCCGTCTGCTCGGCGAGTGCGACGCCGATCTGCCCGGCGAGCTCGCTGTGAACGTCCGAGCCCAGCGCCGGATAGACGCTGTCGAACGTGTGGTGGCCGTGCAGGGTCTCGACGACGATCGCGTCCGCAAGCGCCGCGACCGCATGGCAGGGGCCGTCGACCGCCCGGATGCCGTGCTCGCGCAGCCGGGCCTGGTCCTCGGCGGCGATGTCGTGGGCCCGGTCGGGCGCGATCAGGGTGATATCCGCGGTATAGGAGCGCAGGAACACCGCCTCGGCGACGCCGCTCTTGCCGCTGCCGATGATTCCCACCTTCTTGTCGGTCACCTCATAGCCGTCGCAGATCGGGCAATAGCGGATCAGGCCGCGCGCCAGCGCCTCGTCGTGCAGCGCCTCGTCCATCGGCGGACGGCGGTTCTTGACGCCGGTCGCCAGCAAGACCGTGCGCGCCGTCGCCGATCCGGAACCCCATTCGGCGCTGAAGCCGCCCGCGACCCGATCGAGCCGGGTCACCCGCCCGTCGTCGATGACCGCGCCATATTTTTGCGCCTGCGCCTTCATTCGTTCGATCAGCTCGGTGCCCGAAATCCCCTCCGGAAATCCGGCATGGTTGTGGGTGCACGGAATCCAGGAGGCGCGGCTGTTGCCGGCGTCGATCACCCGAATAGCCAGGTGGAAGCGCGCAAGATAGATGGCCGCGGTCAGCCCGGCGGGGCCGCCGCCGACGATCAGGCAGTCGAGCTCGGGGTCGTTCATCGCGCTGTTACCGTTGTCGAAGCCGCTTGGTTCCGTCTACATTCGCAAGCGGAGGACGGAATGACGGACACCGCCAGGCTAAGCGGTTGGGCGCGGCGGCACTGGTTCCTGCCACTCCTGGCGCCGCTGCTCGCCATCGAGCTCGCTTTCGCGCGCACCACGGATTGGCCGCGCGAGGGTTTCGCCGAAGCGGTCATCCTTTTCGATCTCTGCCTGTTCATTCCGGCCCTGTACGTCATCTGCTATCGCGGGAAGCTTGCGCCGAGGCCGCTGCTGATCCGCGCCGCCGCGCTCGCGTTGGCCGGCCTCTACATCGCTTCGAAGCTCGTGCCCGCGGACGCCCAGCGGCTGCTCGCCGAGCTTGCCTGGGTGCGGCCCGCCGGCTGGGCCGTCATCGCCCTTTTCGAGGTCTGGGTCGTCGTGCTGACGGTTAAACTCGTTTTCGGCGGGGCAAGCACCGACGAGATCGCCGCGCAAAGCGGCGTGCCGCCCTGGATCGTCCGGCTGATGCAGCTCGAGGCACGCTTCTGGAAAGCGGTCTGGCGCCTGCTCAGCGGCCGGAAATAGGAAGATGCGCAAGACTCTGCTCGCTGCCTTGCTGCTCGCCACCGCCGCGCCGGCTCTGCCGCAGCAGCCGCCGCCGGCGCCCGCAGCGCCGGCGGCGCTCGACCAGGCCATCCCGGCGATCGACGGCCATTTCCGGCGCTACGTGGAGGAAGCCCACGTCCTGGGCCTGGTCTACGGCATCGTCCGCGACGGCCGGCTCGTCCATGTCGGCGCGATCGGCGTGCCCGAGCTCGATTCGCGCCGGCGGATCGACGCCGACACCCTGTTCCGAATCGCCTCGATGTCGAAGGCGTTCACCGCCCTCGCTATATTGAAGCTGCGCGACGACGGGCGGCTCTCGCTGGACTCGCTCGCCGAGACCTACGTCCCGGAGATGAGGAGCTGGCGCTATCCGACCGGCGACAGCCCGCGCATCCGCGTCCGCGACCTGTTGAGCCACACCGGCGGCTTCGTCACCGACGATCCCTGGGGCGACCGCCAGCAGGTCCTTTCCGAAGCGGCGTTCACCCGGATTCTGCGCGAGGGCGTCCCCTTCACCCGCGCGCCGGGAACGGCGTTCGAATATTCCAATTTCGGCTATGCGCTGCTCGGCCGCATCGTCACCAATGTCTCGGGCCGTCCGTACAAGGACTATATCGAGCAGGAGATCATGCGCCCGCTCGGCATGGCGGCGAGCGGCTACGACATCTTCGCCTCGCCGCAGGGCCGTCGCGCGATCGGCTATCGCTGGGAGAACGAAGCGCACGCGCGCGAGCCGGACATGGCGCACGGCACGTTCGGCGCGATGGGCGGGGTCCAGACCAGCGCCGGCGACTACGCCCGCTGGGTCGCCTTCCTGCTCTCCGCCTGGCCGGCCCGCGACGGGCCCGAGCGCGGCCCGGTCCGGCGCTCATCGGTGCGCGAGCTCGCCCAGGGGCTCAACTTCGCCGCCGTCGCTCGCCGCCCCGGCGCGCCCGATTCCTGTCCGCAGGCCGCGGCCTACGGCATGGGGATGCGGGTCGCGGTCGACTGCGACCTCGGCCTCACTTTGGCGCATGGCGGTGGCTATCCAGGCTACGGCTCCTTCCTGCTGCTGCTGCCGGACCACAATATCGGCATCTTCGCCTTCGCCAACCGAACCTATGCCGGGCCCTCGCTGCCGGTGTGGGCGGCGGCGACGGAGCTACACCGGGCGGGCTGGCTCGCCGGGCGCACGATCCCCGTCAGCGCGGCCCTCGCCGCCGCCTATCGCGCCGCCGGCGACATGTACGCGGCGGGCACGGTCGAGCCCGGCCGCGCTTTGCTGGCGATGAACTTCCTGATGGACCAGGGCGCCGAAAATTGGGCGGCCGAGCTCGCCCGGCACAGGGCCCAAACCGGCGAATGCCGGACCGATGCGACGGTCACCGCGACCGGCGCCCTGGCCGGCCGGTTCCGGTGGGCCTGCGAGCGCGGCACCGTCGAGGGCCAGCTCCTCCTCGCCCCGACCAACCCGCCCACCATCCAGGCGCTGCGGCTGCGCGTTGTGCCTTGAAGGTGGGTGGCCAAGGATGTATATACGCAAATGTATATACAGGACGCCTGCCATGAAGACGACCAGGACCTTCAAATCGGGTAATTCGATCGCGGTGCGCCTCCCCAAGGCGCTCGGTATCGAAGCGGGCACCGAAATGCGCGTGCGCGAGGACCAGGGCAAATATGTCCTGGAGCCCGTGAGGAACGAAAAGCGGGACAAGATCGATCTGACCGGTATCTACGGCTCGATACCCGGGCTGAAGCGGATAGAGCGCGACGAGGACGATTATGAGGACATTCCGCGCCAGTGGCATCTCCTCGGTCTTGACCCAAAGTGAGCAAGCCGAGCTACCTTCTGGATACGAATAGCTGCATTTTTCTTCTCGCAAGGGCCCGACCCGTATTGACCGCGAGAGTCGAGGATTGCGCGCCCGGGACGATTGCAATCTCGGCGATCGTCTGTGCGGAACTCGCTTTGGGCTTTGCTCGCGGCGAGGTGAAGGGCCGGGCTGCCCTCAATCGATTTATTGGCGAATTCCCCGTGATGCCCTTCGACGAGAAAGCGGCTCGAGCTTATGCTCGAGTTCCTTTCAAGCGCGGGAAGCTCGATCGACTGATCGCCGCCCATGCATTGGCTCTGGACATTGTCCTGATCACCAACAACCGGCGCGATTTCGCCGATGTCGAGGACCTCAAGACGGAGGACTGGACGCAGCCATGACCTGGCTCGCGACGATCCTCACCCTCTATCCGGAGATGTTTCCGGGTCCGCTCGGGCATAGCCTCGCCGGCCGCGCTCTGGCCGACGGCATCTGGTCGCTCGACACCGTCCAGATCCGCGATTTCGCGACCGACCGGCACCGTTCCGTCGACGATACGCCGGCCGGCGGCGGGGCGGGGATGGTGATGCGTGCCGACGTGCTCGCCGCCGCCGTCGATCATGTGCTGGACCAGCGCCCGGCGGCGCCTTTGCTCGCTATGTCCCCGCGCGGCGCGCCGCTGACCCAGGCCATGGTCCGCGACCTTGCCGCCGGCCCCGGCGTCTCGATCCTCTGCGGCCGCTTCGAGGGGATCGACGAGCGCCTGTTCGAGGCGCGGCCGATCGTCTTGGTCTCGATCGGCGACTATGTCCTCTCCGGCGGCGAAATGGCCGCTCTGGCCCTGCTCGACGCTTGCGTTCGGCTGCTTCCCGGGGTAATGGGCGCGCCTTCGAGCGGTGAGGAGGAAAGCTTTGAGAGCGGCCTTCTCGAATACCCTCATTATACCCGGCCTGCCATATGGGAAGGGCGCAGGATCCCCGAAGTGCTGCGATCGGGGGATCATGCGAAGATCGCCGCCTGGCGCGAGGCCAAGGCGGCGGAAGAGACACGGCTAAGGCGGCCGGACCTGATCGAGCGTCACGGGGACGCGCGAAGGCCACCGCCCTCTGGCGCGCAGCGGAAGAACAAGGACGAATGAGATGAACCTCATCCAGCAGCTCGAGGCCGAGGCCATCGAGCAGTTCAAGAGCACCAAGACCATTCCCGAATTCCGCCCGGGCGACACGCTCCGGGTCGGAGTCAAGGTGGTCGAGGGCGAGCGCACCCGAATCCAGAATTTCGAAGGCGTCTGCATCGCGCGGGCCAATCGCGGCCTCGGCAGCTCCTTCACGGTCCGCAAGATCAGCTTCGGCGAGGGCGTCGAGCGCGTCTTCCCGCTTTATTCGCCGATCGTCGATTCGATCGAGGTCGTCCGCCGCGGCGCCGTCCGCCGCGCCAAGCTCTATTATCTGCGCGGCCGCACCGGCAAGGCCGCCCGCATCGCCGAGCGCCGCGACACCCGCCATCTCGACAAGGCCAAGGCCGAAGCGGCGAAGCCGGAGACCGAGCCCGCCGAGGGCTGAGCCTTCGGGCAGCGAAGAAGGAAAAGGGCGGTCGCCGCGGCGGCCGCCTTTTTTCTTGCCTCGCCCTGAGTCCCTCGCCGTCATTCCAGCGAAAGCTGGAAACCCTCTTTTCTTCCTGAGTCCGGAAAGGAAGGGGGATTCCAGCTTTCGCTGGAATGACGGGCTTCTGCTCCGAAGATATATCTTGACACTATCGGACTGAAAGATATATCTCAGCCTATCTTAGAGGAGACTCAGATGGGCATGCGATTCAGGATGGGCGGCGATTGCGGGCCGCGCGGGTTCGATTTTCCGATGGGGCTGTTCGCCATGGGCCGGCATGGCGGTGGCTGGGGCCGGGGCCGGGGTTGGGGCGACGGCTGGGGCTCGGACTGGGGCGGCGGCGGCCGCGGCCGGCGCGGGCGGCGGCGCGTGTTCGAAGCGGGCGAATTGCGGCTCGTGCTGCTGAAGCTGATCGCCGACCAGCCGCGCCACGGCTACGACCTGATCCGGGCGATCGAGGAGATCACCCACGGCACCTACGCGCCGAGCCCGGGAATCGTCTATCCGACGCTGACCATGCTCCAGGACATGGGGCTGATCGAGGAAGCGAAGGGCGAGGGCGCGCGCAAGGCGTTCGCTCTGACCGCGGACGGCAAGGCGCACCTCGCCGAGAAGGGCGAGGAAGTCGAGGCGCTGCTCGAGCGCCTCGAGGATCTCGGCCGCGACGAGCGCAAGGCCGGCGGCGCCCCGATCAAGCGCTCGGTCGGCAACCTCCTCTCCGCGCTCTGGCACCGAGTCACCCGCGAGGACGCGGACGAGCAGACCCTTCACGACATCGCCGCCATCCTCGATGAGGCCGCGCAGAAGATCGAGCGGCTGAAATAAAAAGAGGGACTGTCCCTCTTTTTTACGGGACCGGGCTCGGCTTTTGCTGGCCGCCGTCATGCTGGCGGATGATGCGGATATAGGCGTCGACCAGCTCCTGGTTGACTTCGTCCCAGCCGTAGCGCTGGCTCGCCGCGAAGCCCGCCTGGCCGGCGGCGCGGCGCGCCTCGGCGTCGCCGCAATAATGCGCCAGCGCCTCGCAGAACCGGTCGCAGGCGCCGGGCCGGACCAGTCGCCCGGTCACGCCGTCCGTAACCAGGCTCTCGCTCCCGGTGGCCCGCGCCGCGACCACCGGCAGCCCGGCCGCCATCGCCTCCAGAGTGACGTTGCCGAACGTCTCGGTGACCGAGGGGTTGAACAGCATGTCCATAGAGGCGACGGCGCGGCCGAGGTCGGGCCCCGACTGGAAGCCGGCGAAGCTGGCGTCGGGCAGCCGCTTCTCGAACCAGTCGCGCGCCGGCCCGTCGCCGACGACGAGGACCTTGTGCCGGATCTGGCGCCTGGCGAGGCGGTCGACCGTGTCGGAGAAGACGTCGAGCCCCTTCTCCATGACCAGCCGGCCGGTGAAGCCGACCACCGGCACCTCGTCGGCGATGCCCAATGAGCGCCGCCAGGCCATGTCGCGGCGGCCGGGATTGAAGGTCTCGCGGTCGATGCCGCGCGTCCAGATGCCGACGTCGTAGTTCATCCGCTGGTCGCGGAGCAGCTGCGCCATCGAATCGGAGGGCGCGAAGATGGCGTCGCAGCGCCGGTAGAAACGGCGCATCGTGGCCAGCAGCACCGGCTCCAAGAACGCCATGCCGTAATAGCGCGGATAGGTTTCGAACCTGGTGTGGACCGAGGCGATCACCGGCAGGTCCCATCGGCGCGCCAGCGTGACGGCGCGATGGCCGGTGATGTCGGGGCTGGAGGCGTGGAAGATATTGGGCCGGAACGCCTTCAGGTCCCTGCGCACCCAGGGCGGGATGCCCAGGCCGAGCTTATATTCGGATCGGCCCGGGATCGGCAGCGCCGGGATGTGGACGAGGTCGCCCTTGGCTTCGAATGCCGGCTCCTTCACCGTCGGCGAGTAGACGCGCAGGGCCGCGCCTTTGCGCAGCAGATAGTCGGCGAGCCGGTTCAGCGCCTGGTTCGCTCCGTCGCGGACATAATTGTAATTGCCGCTGAAGATGGCGACGCGAAGGTCGGTCACGTCCATGTCGGGGGTCCGGATAGGGAATTCGGCGCGCGAAGGCAAAAGCCTAGGCGCCGTCCTCGCGGTCCTTGAGGTCGCGGGGCAACCGCCGCAGCACGTACACGGCGGCCAGCACCGGCGCGACCAGCAGCACTAAGGCGACGATGACGATCGCTTCCTTCACGGCGTCTCCTCACGAAAACGCCCCGCCGGAGAGTATGGCGGGGCGCTTCGATTTCCCTGCGGGCGTCAGGCCCTAGGCCTTGGCTCCGCCCGCGGCGCCGGCTTCCTGCAGATATTCGCCGGCATCGGCGTCGGTGCCGTGGCCGCTGACCGTCACGCCGGCGAGCGGATCGGCGTCGATCGCCGCTTCCGGACCCTGGGCGAGCTCGGCTTCATGCTCTTCCGCGGCCGAATTGGCGGCGATCAGCAATTCCTGGATCGCCCGGTGCTGCGCGCGCAGCGCCGCGTCGCGCGACGAGGCCGCGATCCGCATCCGCTTCATGCCCGCGCCGGTGCCGGCCGGGATCAGGCGGCCGACGATGACGTTCTCCTTGAGCCCCTCGAGGTCGTCGATCTTGCCCTGCACCGAGGCTTCGGTGAGGACTCGGGTCGTCTCCTGGAACGAGGCGGCGGAGATGAAGCTGCGCGTCTGCAGGCTCGCCTTGGTGATGCCGAGCAGCACCGGCTTGCCTTCGGCGAACTTCTTCTTGCCGCTTGCCTTCAGCCTGACATTGGCCTCGTTCATCTCCTGCCGGTCGATCTGCTCGCCGACCAGGAAGGTCGAATCGCCGCTCTCGGTGATCTCGACCTTCTGCAGCATCTGGCGGACGATCACCTCGATATGCTTGTCGTTGATCTTCACGCCCTGCAGCCGGTAGACCTCCTGGATCTCCGAGACGAGATATTCGGCCAGCGCCTTGACGCCGAGCACTTCGAGGATGTCGTGCGGATCGGGCGAGCCGCCGATCAGATTGTCGCCGCGCTTGACGTAATCGCCCTCCTGCACGTCGATGACCTTGGACTTGGGCACCAGATACTCGACCGGCTCGCCGCCCTCCTCGGGGATGATCGCGATCTTGCGCTTGGCCTTATAGTCCTTGCCGAAGGCGATCCGCCCGGAGACCTTGGCGATGATCGCATTCTCCTTGGGCTTGCGCGCCTCGAACAGCTCGGCCACCCGCGGCAGGCCGCCGGTGATGTCGCGGGTCTTGGCCGCCTCGCGGCTGACTCGGGCGAGCACCTCGCCGGCCTCGACGCGCTGGCCGTCCTCGACCGAGAGCATCGCGCCGGGCGACAGCATGTAGCGCGCCGCCTCGCCGCTCTTCTCGTCCAGGAGAGTGATGCGCGGGCGCAGGTCCTCCTTGGTCCGGGCGGTGCCGCGGAACTCGGTGACGACGCGCTGGGCGATGCCGGTCGCTTCGTCGGTCTGCTCGGTCAGCGTCTTGCCCTCGATCAGGTCCTGGAACTTCACGACGCCGGCCTTTTCGGTGATCACCGGCATCATGAACGGATCCCATTCGGCGATCCTGTCCCCCTTGGTGACGATATGGCCGTCGTCGCACATCAGGTGGGCTCCATAAGGGATGCGATGGACCGAGCGCTCGCGACCGTCCATGTCGACGATGGCGGTCTCGCCGCTGCGCGACATCGCGACCCGCCGGCCGCGGGCGTCGATGATGGTCGGCAGGTCGCGGAACTCGACCGTGCCGTCCGCCACCGCGTCGAGGCTCGACGTCTCGTTGAGCTGGGCGGCGCCGCCGATGTGGAAGGTCCGCATGGTGAGCTGCGTGCCCGGCTCGCCGATCGACTGGGCGGCGATGACTCCGACCGCCTCGCCGATATTGACCGGCGTGCCGCGGGCGAGGTCGCGCCCGTAGCATTTGGCGCAGACCCCCATTTCGCTCTCGCAGACCAAAGGCGAGCGGATGTGGACCGACTGGACGCCCAATTCGTCGATCTTCAGTGCCGCGGCCTCGTCGATCAGCTCGCCTTCCTTGGCGATGACGTCGCCGGTCTTGGAATCGACCACGTCCTCGGCCGGGGTGCGGCCCAGGATGCGCTCGCCGAGCGAGGCGATGGTGGCGCCGCCCTGCACGATCGCGCGCATGTCGAGCGTGTTCTCGGTGCCGCAATCGTTCTCGACGACGACGCAATCCTGGCTGACGTCGACCAGGCGGCGGGTCAGATAGCCCGAATTCGCCGTCTTCAAGGCGGTGTCGGCGAGGCCCTTTCGGGCGCCGTGGGTGGAGTTGAAATATTCAAGGACGGTGAGGCCCTCCTTGAAGTTCGAGATGATCGGGGTCTCGATGATTTCCCCCGACGGTTTCGCCATGAGACCGCGCATGCCGGCGAGCTGCTTCATCTGCGCCTGGCTGCCGCGCGCGCCCGAATGGGCCATCATGTAGATCGAGTTGATCGGCGCCATTCGGCCGTTCTCGTCCTTGGGCTGGGCCTTGATCTTGTCCATCATGGCGTTGGCGACCTGGTCGCCGCAGCGGCTCCAGGCGTCGATCACCTTGTTGTACTTCTCCTGCTGGGTGATCAGGCCGTCCTGATATTGCTGCTCGTAATCCTTGACGAGCGCCCGGGTCTCGTCGACCAGGCCTTCCTTCTCGTGCGGGATGATCATGTCGTCCTTGCCGAACGAGATGCCGGCGCTGAAGGCGTGGCGGAAGCCGAGCCCCATGATCGCGTCGGCGAACAGGACGGTCTCCTTCTGGCCGGTGTGGCGGTAGACGATGTCGATGACGTCGGCGATCTCCTTCTTGGTGAGGAGGCGGTTGACCGTCTCGAACGGCACCTTGTGCGACTTGGGCAGGGTCTCGCCGAGCAGCATTCGGCCCGGAGTCGTCTCGACTCGCTTCATATAGGCCTTGCCCTGCTCGTCGGTCTGCGGGACTCGGCTGACGATCTTGGTGTGCAGCGTCACCGCGCCGGCATTGAGCGCCTGGTGGACTTCCGACATGTCGGAGATCATCGCGCCTTCGCCCGGCTCGCCCTCGCGCTCCATCGACAGATAATAGAGGCCCAGCACCATGTCCTGCGAGGGCACGATGATCGGCTTGCCGTTGGCGGGCGAGAGGATGTTGTTGGTCGACATCATGAGGACGCGCGCTTCCAGCTGCGCCTCGAGGCTCAGCGGCACGTGCACGGCCATCTGGTCGCCGTCGAAATCGGCGTTGAAGGCGGCGCAGACGAGCGGGTGGAGCTGGATCGCCTTGCCCTCGATCAGCACGGGCTCGAACGCCTGGATGCCGAGCCGGTGGAGCGTCGGCGCGCGATTGAGCAGCACCGGATGCTCGCGGATCACCTCGTCGAGGATGTCCCAGACCTCCTTGCGCTCCTTCTCGACCCACTTCTTGGCCTGCTTCAGGGTCATGGAGAGGCCCTTGGCGTCGAGGCGCGAGTAGATGAACGGCTTGAACAGCTCGAGCGCCATCTTCTTGGGCAGGCCGCACTGGTGGAGCTTCAATTCCGGGCCGGTGACGATGACCGAGCGGCCCGAATAATCGACGCGCTTGCCGAGCAGATTCTGGCGGAAGCGGCCCTGCTTGCCCTTCAGCATGTCGCTGAGCGACTTCAGCGGCCTCTTGTTGGCGCCGGTGATGGTGCGGCCGCGGCGGCCGTTGTCGAACAAAGCGTCGACCGCCTCCTGAAGCATGCGCTTCTCGTTGCGGACGATGATGTCCGGCGCGCGCAGCTCCATCAGCCGCTTCAGGCGGTTGTTGCGGTTGATGACCCGGCGGTAGAGGTCGTTGAGGTCGGAGGTCGCGAAGCGGCCGCCGTCGAGCGGCACCAGCGGGCGCAGCTCGGGCGGGATCACCGGGACGACGTCGAGGATCATCCATTCCGGCCGGTTGCCCGATTCGAGGAAGGATTCGACGACCTTGAGCCGCTTGATGATCTTCTTGGGCTTCAGCTCGGACTTGGTCTCGGCCAGCTCCTTGAGCAAGGCCTCCTTCTCGCCCTCGAGGTCGAGGTCGATCAGCATCTGCTTGACCGCCTCGGCGCCGATGCCGGCGGTGAAGGCGTCCTCGCCATGCTCGTCCTGGGCGTCGAGCAGCTCGTCCTCGGTGAGGAGGGTGTACTTCTCGAGCGGCGTCAGGCCGGGCTCGGTGACGATATAGGATTCGAAGTAGAGGACGCGCTCGAGCTGCTTCAGCTGCATGTCGAGCAGCAGGCCGATGCGGCTCGGCAGCGACTTCAGGAACCAGATATGGGCGACCGGCGCGGCCAGCTCGATATGCCCCATCCGCTCGCGGCGGACCTTCGAGACGGTGACCTCGACGCCGCACTTCTCGCAGACGATGCCCTTGTATTTCATGCGCTTGTACTTGCCGCACAGGCACTCATAGTCCTTGATCGGACCGAAGATGCGGGCGCAGAACAGGCCGTCGCGCTCGGGCTTGAACGTCCGGTAGTTGATCGTCTCGGGCTTCTTGATCTCGCCGAACGACCAGGAACGGATGCGCTCCGGCGAGGCGATGCCGATCTTGATCTGGTCGAACGTCTCCGGCTTGGCGACCGGGTTGGCGAAGTTGGTCATCTCGTTCATTTTGTCGTCCCTTTCAGGGGAAATTCTTCGTCGGGCGGGGAGGGGGAGGGGTGTTGCCGCCCGCCCCCTTATTCCGCCGCCTCGGCGAGCTCGTCATTCTCGTCGATGATCGAGTTCAGCTCGACGTTGAGGCCGAGCGAGCGCATCTCCTTGACGAGCACGTTGAAGCTCTCCGGAATGCCGGCCTCGAACGTGTCGTCGCCCTTGACGATCGCCTCGTAGACCTTGGTCCGGCCGATCACGTCGTCCGATTTCACCGTCAGCATTTCCTGCAGCGTGTAGGCGGCGCCGTAGGCCTGGAGCGCCCAGACCTCCATCTCGCCGAAGCGCTGGCCGCCGAACTGCGCCTTGCCGCCCAGCGGCTGCTGGGTGACGAGGCTGTACGGGCCGATCGAGCGGGCGTGGATCTTGTCGTCGACGAGGTGGTGGAGCTTCAGCATGTAGATGTAGCCCACGGTCACCTTGCGGTCGAAGGCCGTGCCGGTGCGGCCGTCGAACAGGGTCACCTGGCCCGACGAATCGAGCCCGGCCTTCTCCAGCATGTCGGTGACGTCCAATTCCTTGGCGCCGTCGAACACGGGCGTCCCCATCGGGATGCCGCCGGTGAGATTGGAGGCGAGCTCCAGAACCTCGGCCTCGTCGCGGGCGTCGATCTCGGCATGGTAATTCTTGCCGTAAATGTCCTTCAGCTTGGTGCGGACCTGCTTGGCGTCCGACGCGTCGAAGCCCTTGCCTTTGGCGTGGATGGCGTCGAGCATTTCGCCGACCTGCTTGCCGAGGCCGCGCGCGGCCCAGCCGAGATGGGTTTCGAAGATCTGGCCGACGTTCATGCGCGACGGCACGCCGAGCGGGTTCAGGACGATGTCGGCGGCGGTGCCGTCCTCCAGGAAGGGCATGTCCTCTTCCGGCAGGATGCGGCTGATCACGCCCTTGTTGCCGTGGCGGCCGGCCATCTTGTCGCCGGGCTGCAGCTTGCGCTTCACCGCGACGAACACCTTGACCATCTTGAGCACGCCCGGCGGCAGCTCGTCGCCGCGCTCGAGCTTCTCGATGCGGTCGTCGAGCCGGCGGCGGATCGCGCCCTCGGCCTCGTCATATTGGGCGCGGACCGCTTCCAGGTCGGCCTGGCGCTTGTCGTCCTTGACCGCGAACTTCCACCATTCGTGCGGCTCGACGCTGTCGAGCATCTCGGCGTTGACCGCCGCGCCCTTCTTGACGCCCTTGGGCGCCGCCGTGGCGGTCTGGCGGAGCAGCATCTCGCGCAGGCGCGCATAGGAAGAGCGCTTCAGGATGGCGCGCTCGTCCTCGGCGTCCTTGCGCAGGCGGTCCTTCTCCTCGGTCTGGATGGCGCGGGTGCGGTCGTCGATGTCGATGCCGTGGCGGTTGAACACCCGGACCTCGACCACCGTGCCCTGGACGCCCGGCGGCAGACGCAGCGAGGTGTCGCGCACGTCGGACGCCTTCTCGCCGAAGATGGCGCGGAGCAGCTTCTCCTCCGGCGTCATCGGGCTCTCGCCCTTCGGCGTGATCTTGCCGCAGAGGATGTCGCCCGGCTCCACCTCGGCGCCGATATAGACGATGCCGGCCTCGTCGAGGTTGCGCAAAGCCTCCTCGCCGACATTGGGGATGTCGCGGGTGATGTCCTCGGGCCCCAGCTTGGTGTCGCGGGCCATCACCTCGAACTCCTCGATGTGGATCGAGGTGAAGACGTCGTCCTTGACGATCCGCTCGGAGATCAGGATGCTGTCCTCGAAATTGTAGCCGTTCCAGGGCATGAACGCGACCAGCACGTTGCGGCCCAGAGCGAGCTCGCCGAGGTCGGTCGAGGGGCCGTCGGCGATGACGTCGCCGGCGCGGACCAGGTCGCCCTTCTTCACCAGCGGGCGCTGGTTGATGCAGGTATTCTGGTTCGAGCGCTGGAACTTCATCAGCGTATAGATGTCGACGCCCGACTTGCCGGCCTCGACCTCGTCGGTCGCGCGCACGACGATTCGGGCGGCGTCGACCTGGTCGACCACGCCGGTGCGGCGGGCGGCGATGGCGGCGCCCGAATCGCGGGCGACCGTCTCCTCCATGCCGGTGCCGACGAACGGCGCCTCGGCGCGGATCAGCGGCACCGCCTGGCGCTGCATGTTCGAGCCCATCAGGGCGCGGTTGGCGTCGTCATTCTCCAGGAACGGGATGAGCGAGGCCGCCACCGAGACGAGCTGCTTGGGGCTGACGTCCATCAGGGTGATCGTGTCGCGCGGCGCCATCAGGAACTCGCCGGCGCGCCGCGAGGAGACGATCTCCTCGCCGAAGCTGTTGTCCTTGGCCAGCTCGGCATTGGCCTGGGCGATGGTGTGCTTGGCCTCCTCCATGGCGGAGAGATAGACGACGTCCTTGGTCACCTTATGGTCGACGACCTTGCGGTAAGGCGTCTCGATGAAGCCGTATTTGTTGACCCGGCTGAACGAGGCAAGCGAGTTGATCAGGCCGATGTTCGGCCCTTCCGGAGTCTCGATCGGGCAGATCCGGCCGTAATGGGTCGGGTGGACGTCGCGGACCTCGAAGCCCGCGCGCTCGCGGGTGAGGCCGCCCGGGCCCAAGAGCCGAGACTCGGCGCTTGTGGGTAACCTCGGAGAGCGGGTTGGTCTGGTCCATGAACTGCGAGAGCTGCGAGGAGCCGAAGAATTCGCGCACCGCGGCGACCGCCGGCTTGGCGTTGATCAGGTCGTTCGGCATGACCGTCGACACGTCCACGCTCGACATCCGCTCCTTCACCGCGCGCTCCATGCGGAGCAGGCCGACTCGATACTGGTTCTCGAGCAGCTCGCCGACCGAGCGCACCCGCCGGTTGCCGAGATTGTCGATATCGTCGATTTCGCCCTTGCCGTCCTTCAGGTCGACGAGCGTCCTCACCACCGCGACGATGTCCTCCTTGCGGAGCGTCGTCACCGTGTCCTCGGCGTCGAGGTCGAGGCGCATGTTGAGCTTCACTCGGCCGACGGCGGAGAGGTCGTAGCGCTCGGAATCGAAGAACAGGCCGGCGAACAAGGCCTCGGCGGTCTCGCGGGTCGGCGGCTCGCCCGGGCGCATGACCCGGTAGATGTCGCTGAGCGCCTGGTCGCGGTCCTCGGCCTTGTCGGCCTTCAGCGTGTTGCGGATCCAGGCGCCGGTGTTGACGTGGTCGATGTCGAGCAATTCGATCCGGTCGATGCCGGCCTGATCGAGCTTCTCGAGATTCTCCGGCGAAAGCTCGTCGCCCGCCTCGATATAGATTTCGCCGGTCTTGTCGTTGACCAGGTCGTAGGCGCTGTAGCGGCCGAAAATCTCCTCGGTCGGGATGAGCAGATGGGCGAGCCCGTCCTTGGCCGCCTTGTTGGCGGCGCGCGGGCTGATCTTCTGGCCGGCGGGGAATTCGACCTCGCCGGTCTTGCCGTTGACGATGTCGAAGGCCGGCTTCTGCCCGCGCCACTGGTCGGCGACGAACGGAACCTGCCAGCCGCCCTTGCCGCGGACATAGGTGACTCGGTCGTAGAAGGTGTTGAGGATCTCCTCGCTGCCCATGTCGAGCGCGTGCAGCAGCGCCGTCACCGGCAGCTTGCGCTTGCGGTCGATGCGGACGTTGACGATGTCCTTGGCGTCGAACTCGAAGTCGAGCCACGAGCCGCGATAGGGGATGACGCGCGCGGCGAACAGGTACTTGCCCGAGGCGTGGGTCTTGCCGCGGTCATGGTCGAAGAGCACGCCCGGCGAGCGGTGCATCTGGCTGACGATGACGCGCTCGGTGCCGTTGACGATGAACGTGCCGTTCTTCGTCATCAGCGGCATGTCGCCCATGTAGACGTCCTGCTCCTTGATATCGAGCACGGACCGGGTCTCGGTGTCGGGATCGACCTCGAACACGATCAGCCGCAGCGTCACCCGCATCGGCGCCGCATAGGTCATGCCGCGCTGGCGGCACTCGTCGGTGTCGTATTTGGGGTTCTCCAGCTCGTAATGGACGAAATCCAGTTCGGCGGTGCCGGCGAAATCGCGGATCGGGAAGACCGAGCGCAGCGTCTTCTCCAGCCCGGACACATAGCCGTCCTGCGGCCGCGAGCGGAGGAACTGCTCATAGCTCTCGCGCTGCACCTCGATGAGGTTGGGCATTTCGGAGACTTCGTGGATGTTCCCGAAGATCTTGCGGATGCGCTTCTTCGCGGTGAGCCGGGTATCGAGGGCCGGGGCCGGAGCTGCCTTGGTCGCCATGTGGGGGTATCGCCTCGCTCGTCATTCCAGCGAAAGCCGGAATCTCAATGCTTGCAGCGCTCAAACGCAAAAAGCCGCGGATTCCCGCGTTCGGGAATCGCAGCTTCAGCGTCTATGAAACCCCAGCCGATCAATGCGTTGAGCGCGCTGCGCGACGGCGCGCCCTGTTCCGAAAGACTGTGGTGAGGGGCGCGATATAGGGGCGGGGAGGGGGTCGGTCAAGACCAGGCGTCGGGCGATGGGCGTTTCCGGTTCGGCTTGGTTCCGCGGCCGCGTGCAGTCCTCCAGCGCGCCCCTCGCTGAGCGAACCGCCGCTCGGACCGCCGCGAAATGGACCCGGCGGCCCTCCCGGATCGCCGATTAACCGGCCCGCCCATAGACCGGGCCGTAAGGCGTCGGGCAGAAGCAATTGCTGCCAACCGGCAACGGATATTGCATCATGCACCAGAATTGCGGCGTCACGCAGCGCTGCGAATATTGCTGGCCGAACTGCGCCGAAGCGCTCGATCCGACGGCGAGCAGCCCCGCCATCGCGACCACTGCCAATCTCTTCTTTCTCACGAAAGCCTCCTCTCGATCCGGGCCGGCCCAGGCAGCCTCATCGTACTGGACCTCCCATGTAAGGCGATATCTGCTGAAGCTCCTGTGCCACGCAGTCGGTCAGCCGGTCTTCGGGCACTCCTCGCCGACGACACGAGGCTCTCGCCTCATTTCCCGCCGCGCCGAGGGCATTATTTCTCTGGCTTACCGCGCTGTCGTAAAAGACGACCATCGCGCGCGATCTTATGCATTTCTCGCGCTCCTGTCCTCGATTGAACTCGCCGACGCATGCCCTGCGCGCCATTTCGTTCGCGTTCGCGAATTGGGCCTGCTCCTGCGCTACGCCGGCCGCGAACAAACTCGATCTGGCCCCCTCCCGTTCCGCTTTCAGCTCTTCCGCGTCCAGCCGCGTCTTTTCCGCGTCCAGCTCCGCCTTGGTCCACCATATCCCGAGGCCGGCCAGCAACACCGTCATCGCCAGAACGACCACGCTCAGCGCGGTGATGGCCCGGCGCTGCTTGCGCAGCTTCGCCACCATCAGGAGCCCTTCTTCCAGCTTCTTGTGCTCGCGTTCGAGATTGTCCTCGCTCGCCTTCATGAAGCTGGCGACCTTGCGCCACTGCTGCTCGCTGCTGTCATCCGTTCCGGCCAGCCTGCGGACGGGGTAGCGAAGCGCCCAGCCCGGTCGTCTCGCGATGTCGCGGAACCAGGGCAGGCGCTGCTCGGTGGCCGCCGCGCTCAGCACCCGTCCCGAATTGCTGGCGAAGGTCTCGGCCTGGACCGATAGAGCGCGCCAGATCATCCCGTCGGAGGCTTCGCGATAGACCAGGCCTTCGGGGTGGCCCGTCTCCTGGTTGAACGCGGTGTTGCTGATCCGATGCCACCGCCGCAGCAGCGCTTCGTGGGTGACCGAGATGTTGGATTGGTTGCTCAGCCGTTCCGGCGGATAGGGCGTTAGGAAGCTGAATTCGCGTTGCCGAAAGACGTTGACGATCTTCTCGATCGTGGCCCGGTCCGCTCCGGTTTGCGCGACCAGATCGGGCAGCATCACCGAGCGCCGGATGATCCGGCCGTCCGAATCGAGGTCGCTCAAGGCCCGGAATATCCATTCCGCGGCCTCGATCCGCTCGGGGTCCCCTTTCGTGGCTTTTCGGAACGCCTCTTCGGCATGCTTGGAAAGCGCGCCGGCGGCGGTGCCGATCCGCTTCAGATTGTTGACCCCGATCGCCCGCTTGCCGTCCTTGCCCGGCTTCGCGTCGCGCCAGGCGCGCATCAACGCGTGCTGGAGGATCGGCAGCCCGTCGATCTCGCCGGTCATCACCGGCAGCAATTGGTCGGCCACCGCCTCGTCGACGGTGCCGCCATGTTTGAGCGCCGGCTGGTGGATCGCCCGCAACAGGCCGACGGTGGAGATCCTGGGCAGCAGATATTGGGCGCGATTCACGGTCTCGGCGAAGCCGTCCCAAAGCGAACAATGGCCGAGATAGTCTGAGCGCATGGTGAGGATGACCGACAGAGGCCGGTCGCCGAGCGCCGTCCCGGGCGCGGTCGGTTCGCCGAGACTGATCAGGAACTCGATCAGCCGCGATACTTCGGCCTCGCCGCCCGACCGCTGCAGCGCGAATATCTCCTCGAACTGGTCAACGACCAGGCACAAGGCGGCGTCGGCCGCCCGCGCCGCCGCCGCGATATCGCCGGCCCAGTCGGGACCCGCGACCAGAGTCTCCGCCCAGGAAGGCGCTCCGCCGCGGGCAGCCTCCGCCTCGCTGTTCGAGGCCGGGTCGACGGCCTCGGAATCTTCTCGATCGAGCCCCGCCGCCGGCCCGGCGACCGGCCCGCCGCCGCCGCGGGGAAATTCCCGCTCGAGCCCCGCCGCCAGCGCGGCGATCGGCCCGCCGGCGTCCGACGGGCGGATCATGATGACCCGTCCGCTCGTGCCGTTGGCAAAGCAGTCGAGGCGGAATTTGGGGATCACGCCGGCGCGGATCAGCGAGGATTTGCCGCAGCCCGACGCGCCGTGGACGACGACGAGCTGCTGCGCTTCCAGCAGGGCGGCGATCGCGATCGTTTCGCGTTCCCGCCCGAAAAAGAGGCGGGCCTCGGATTCCTCAAACGGGCGCAACCCCGGATAGGGCGTTGCCTCGAGACGCGCGCTTTTCGCAGGTTTGACTCGCTCCATCCGCATGTCAGGTATCGCGCAGCGTTCGCTGGAGCGCGGCGACCCAATCGCCCTGGGGCACGACGCGCGGAATATCGAATACCTCCATCTCCGGCGGCGGCTCGTCCTGCTCGTCGAGCAAGGCCCAGGGCAGGACGTCCTTCTTGTGCTTGTTTTCGATCTGCCGCTTGTCGAGATAGGCCCGCTTCAACCGCCGCCCGATTTCATCGTCGGATCGGCTGCGCAGCAGAACCAGTGCATCGCATCCGCCATAGGCATCGTCCGGATCGCCTATATCGGTGGCGGGCCGGGGTTCGCGAGCGGGCAGGACCTTGGCGGCCTGCTTGAGCTCCGAGCGGCGCCGGGCCCAGAGGTCGGCATCCTTCGGTTCGGCTTCCAGGAACATGATCGGCGCGTCCGCGCGGCGCTGGCGATAGGTGGTGCGCGACCCGGTCTTGTCGCGGACCCCGTTGAGCTTGTACCCGATCTCGAGCGACGCGTCGAAGGTCGGCTGGCTCAGGGCCGGCGTCGGCGCGTCGTTCAGGAAGGCTGCTATTTCGAGCGGTTGGCCCTCGTCGCAATGGAATTTGCGATAGAGCAGTCTGTTGCCGGTCGATTCGCGCAACGGCGCCGGCCAAAGCTCGTCGCCCGTCTCCTGCGCCAGGAAGATGCACATCCGGTCGGCGAGACAGGTGCCGTCGGCCTTCTGGCGCTCCAGGAACCATTCCAGCTCCTTGAAACCATAGGATTCCTGATAATAGGGGCTGATCAGCGCGACGAATACGGCGCAGTTTTGAGTCGCGGCCTTGAATTCGGCATCGAGTTGCTTCGCCGTATGCTTGTTCGCATCGCGATCGAGGAAGCAGGAAAGACGGCTGCTGAACCTCAGCCGCAGCAGCTTCGCGATCTTGTCCGCCACCATGCGCGACCAATCGCGGAGAGCGTCGTCGCCAGTGGCCGTTCCCCATGCGTAGCTGAAGAAAACGTCGTATTTGTAACTGTCCCCGGTGATCGCCATGACCCCACTTTCCCGTTCCGGCCCGCCGCCAGGGCCCAGGCTACCCCCCCGGCCGCAGGCAGCTGAGCAGCGTTATGTACGAACCGCCGCGCGCCGCGTCTCGGGCCCGCGCCGCGCAGGTGGCCCGCTGCGCCTGCGAAGCCTGGGCCCAATATCGCCCGATCTGGGCGCGGGCCTGCTGCTCCATGTCGCGGCAGGCAGAAACGTCTGGCGCCCCGGTACAGGAAACCCGCGTGTCGAAATTCGGCGGGCTGTTGCCAGCCTGGCCCGCCGCGAGCGAAGCGAAGGCTGACAAAAGGAAGAACGCAGCGATCCACGTCGATGATCGGGAGAGGCATTCCGCCGGCCAGGCTCTCTGGGTTTCACGCTGAAACGTCATCGCTCGCCCTCCTCCGGCACGGCGCAGGCCCCTTTCGCCGGCGCGGCGCCTTCATTGCTCTCGTGCAAACGCGGACAAGCGAAGTTTGCGGCCTTGCGGGCAACACCACTCCGAGACTTCCCCGCGACTCGGCGGAGTCTCCTCGCGATATCCATTGTAATACAGGATGATGAGCCCCGCCATATGGAAGTTGCGGTGCAGTCGATGTCACGACTTCCCTTTACCGATCCTGCGAAAGCGTGGAATATCCAACGGCTTTAATCCACGGTCGACTCGGGCGGCTCCCGCTAGTTTTAGCTCCAGGAAAGGCGTCAATAAATCTCCGTCCGCAAATCGACATGCTTCCTCGGCCTGGCGTCGAGGAACAGTCGCGGCGCCGGCGCGTCGGCCAGCGCCAGCCAGTAGGTGTGCTGCTCGTAATAGCTCGCCCGGTTGGCGCCCGACATCAACGTCCGGAACCGCCCGTTCCAGTCGATCCGCGCCGTCTCGCCCTCGCGCAGCGTGAACAAAGGCGACGGGAGGAAGGCCGGCCATTTGGTCTGCCGCCGGCTGGTTTCGGATTGAAGCACGATGTCGGCGCCGTCTTTGTTCAGGTGCCAGTCGAGAAGGGCGCCGTGATTCCATTGCAATTGCCGCCAGTCCTGCCGGGCGATCGGCTCGAACCATTGGCGGATCTCGAAGTCCTCATGCCAGAGCGCGCGCACATCGTGGACCAGCGCCCCGCCAGCCGGGGGCGCCGCCTGCACCTCCTCGGGAAGGAGATAGGCCTCCGCGAGCCGCGGTCTTTTCACCGGCGCGTTGGCGCCGCGCGACTCCTTGGTCCACTTGGTCCAGATATGCTGGACGATGAGCATGAAGCGCCTCCCGGCGCTCAGGCTAGGGCAGCCGCTCGATCAGCGCCAGCGCGTCGCCGGTCGCGGCCGAGGCGGCGGTGTTGTCGAACATGCACCAGGCGTCGCGGGCTTCGGCGCCGATCAGCGCGGCATAAGCGTCGAGGCGCGCCGCATCGTAAGCGGAGCGGTACATCCGCGGCGAGCCGTGCAGGCGCCAATAGGCGAAGCCGCGCCAGCCGCCCGGGACAGCGGCGGCGGGCACGACGGCCGGATCGGCGGCCACGCGCGCGACGCACAGGCGGTCGAGCAGCGCGTCGGCCGGTTGTTCGAACCAGCTCGGATGGCGCGGCTCGCAGACGATCCGGGCCGAGGTTCGCGCCGCGAGATGGTCGAGGAAAGGCCCGGCGAGCGCCGCGTCGTACACCAGCTTGGGCGGCAGCTGCACGAGCAGCACCGCGAGCTTGTCGCCGAGCGCGCCCGCTTCGCCCAGGAACGCCTCGACGAGCTCCGCGCAGCCGGCCAGCTTGCGCTCGTGGCTGATCGCCTTCGGCATCTTGACGGCGAAGCGGAAGGAGGGCGGCACGCTCTCCGCCCACCCTCGCCAGGTCGAGGCGCGATGCGGGCGGTGGAATGACGAGTTGATCTCGACCCCGCCGAACCGCTGCGCGTAGCGCTCCAGCGCCGAGCCCTCGCGCGGGAAATGCGCCGCGTCTTTCGCGGCAATGCTCCAGCCCGCCGTGCCGATCACCGCGCCCATTCGAACTGCCTCACTCCGCCGCCGGGACCGGCGGCGTCGTCCACATCGGCGCGAGGTCCGTACCGTCGCCGGTCATCTCGTAGCGGATCAGCGCGATCGGCAGGCGGCCGGCGGCGAGGAAGCGGTCGTGGAAGCCCTGCAGGCTGAAAGCGTCGCCGAGCCGACGCGATTCCTCGGCGAGCAAAGCGTCCATCTGCAGCTTGCCGACCAGGTAAGCGAGGCCGTAGCCGGGCGGGCGGCGGAGGTAGATCTCGGCGTCGACGCGGGCGACGTCCTCGTCGAGCCAGGGCGTCGCCGCGCGCATCGCAGCGACCGCCTCGGCCAAAGTCCAGCGATTGTGCTGCATGTGGACGTCGGCGGGGACGCGGGCGGCGCGGAAGATGCCGAACAGCAGGATATATTCCTCGGCGCGGCGGTTCTCGACCGCGCCGGCGGTCATCATCGCCTCCTCGAGGTACATGGCCCAGCCTTCGGCGCGGATGCCGTCGCTATAGGCGCTCCTGATCGGCCTCGTGTCGCGCCGGGCGAGCTCGGCGTCGAAGCGATGGCCGGGAATGACGGCGTGGAGATGATCGGGGATCGGATCGCGATACTGGATCCGCTCCCAGAAATTGGGGCCGCCCGGCCGCTCGATATAGGGCGTGTTGGCGCCAAGCGGCCCGACGAAATCGGGAATGGTGACGATCTGCTCGCGCACCAGGAATGCGCGCAGCCGCCGGTCGGTCTCCGCGATCTTCGCCTCCTGCTCCTCGCGGCTGCGCGAGAGCGGAAGCTCGGGCAGGCCCCGGTTGCGGTGCCGGGTCAACGCCAGCGCCGCCGACATCCGCTCATGCTCGCGGCCGGCGAGGGTCATGATCTCGGCCACGCTGTAGGGGACCATTCGGACGTGGGTCAGATACCATTGCAGCCGCGCCGCGCCGACGCCGCCGCGCGCGGTCATCCGCGGCCGCTCGCTGCGCAGCCATTGCCGGAAATCGACGATCGCGGCCCGCGCCGCCTCGACCGCCGGCACCAGCTCGGGCTGCAGCGCGCGGGCGCGGGCGAGCAGGTCGTCATACCAGCCGGCGATCCCGGCCGGCGGCGTCGCGCGATAGGGGTGATAGTGGTTGACTCCGTCGCTATGGTCGAGGTTGAACAAAGCAAGGTCGGCGAAATCGGACGCGACCTCGGTGAGGCCGGTGCGCGCGGCGGCAAGCATCGGCGGGATCGCGGCGAGGTCGGCGCGCAGGCGCGCGAGCCGCTCGCCCGAAGCCGGAACCTCGGTGAAGGCAACCCGCATCAAGGGGTCGAGATAGAAACCCGGATCGCGCTTCCAGGGCCGCAGCACTTCGAGGTTGAAGCGATAGCCGTTGACCAGGCTGCGCATGGCGAGCCAGTCGACCTGGCGCTCGCGCGGCCAGGCGGCGGCGTTCATGTCGATGAGCCGGCGCTCATAGGCGGCGAGCCCGGCCAGCTTCGCCGCCATCGGCGCGTCGGCATAATCCTGCCCGACCCGCGCCCCCAATTCGAGCACAACCCCGGCGGTGAAGGCGGGGACCATATAGGCGCGCAGCTCGGCGTGGAGCGCGAGCAGATCCTCGTAGCTGCCGGCGCCGCGCGGTATGCCGCCCGATGCCGCCGGTTCGCGCGGCTGGGCGTGGGCCGGGGGAGCGAGGGCGAAAGCGGCGGCGATGCAGGCGAGAAGGCGCACGATGGTCCCCCGAACATGTCCGCGCATTCTGGGGCCTGGGCGGCGAGGGTCAAGGCGCCATCCACCATCGCTTCGCCGTTTACTCCGGCCAGCCTGACGCAGATCAAGCGATGAGCCGTGCAGCCTTTACGCCATCCAATTCGTTGCCCTCCTGTTATGACACACACACGAAACAAGATTCGCACCGCGATCCTCGCGCTTTCCGCGTCGATCGTCCTCCCCACCGCCCCTGTGTTCGGGCAAGACGCGACGGTCACCATCGCGCCGCCGCCGCCGGTCACGGCTGCGCCGCCGCCGGCGACCACCGCGCCGCCGCCGGTGCTCCGCATCGCTCCCGTCGATCCAGTGATCACGCCGCCGCGCGCCCAGGCTCCGGCTCCGGCTCCGGCCGCCCGGCAGGCGCGGACCGCGCCGCGCGCCGCGACGCCGCGGGTTCGGGCCGCGGCGCCCGCTCGCCGGGCCGCGGCTCCGGCCCCCGCGGCAGCGCCGACGCCCGCGCCCGCGCCCGTCGCCGAAACCGCCCTGCCGGCGCCGCTGCCGGTCGAGACGGCGCCGGTCGCCGAGAGCGTACCGGTGACCGTCGAAGAAACCGGCGGCTCGATCCTGCCGTTCGTGCTGATCGGCGGCGCCCTGCTTCTCGCTGCGCTCGCCTTCTTCGCGCTGCGCCGCCGCCGGGCCGGCCATGAAGAGACTCACTATGAGGAGCCGGCATATCACGAGGAGCCCGCGATCGCCCGCGCCACTCCGGTCGAGCCCGCCCCGGTGATCGCCGCCGCGCCCGCTTTCTCGGCCGCCGCGGCCGCCGCGCCGGTCGAGCCCATCCGGGAGGTCGAGGAGGCCCATGTCGGCGAGGCCGACGGCGCCGATGTCGAGGCGCTCGCGGCGGACTCCGCGCCGGTCTCCGGCCGGCCCTGGCTCGAATTCCTGATGCGGCCGATCCGCGCCGGCACCAGCCAGGACGACGCCATCGTCCAGTTCGAGCTGACCGTCGGCAATACCGGCTCGGTCTCCGCCCGCGACGTCCGGATCTCGACCTGGATGGTCGCCGCCGGACAGGGCACTGACATGGAGCGCTCGCTGATCGAGGCGCCGGCCGGGGCGCAGGTCTCCGAGGTCGACATCGCCGCCGGCGACGGCGCGCGGGTCGAGGGCGAGGTCGCCTTGTCCAAGTCGGGCCTGGGCGGCGAGCCGGTACTGCCGGTCGTGGTCGCCGACGCCCGCTACACCCTGCCCGACGGCAGCGAGGGCCGCACCCACGCCGCCTTCGCGATCGGCCTGCCGGGCGAGGGCGAGGCGGACGAGCTGACGCCGTTCCCGGTCGACCGCTCGTCGGGCCTGATCGAGAATGTCGAGGCCCGCCTGCACGGCGAACCCGAACGCGTCTGACGCTTCGGACCAACGAGAAAGGGCGGCTCCTCGCGGAGCCGCCCTTTTCTTATGAAGTCCTGCTTCAGGGAGGCCATGTCGATGACGAAGCGATATTTGACGTCGCTCTTCAGCATCCGCGCATAGGCCTCCTCGATCGCCTGGATCGGGATCATCTCCACGTCGGAGACGATGCCGTGCTCGGCGCAGAAATCGAGCATCTCCTGGGTTTCGGGGAGGCCGCCGATCAGCGAGCCGGCGAGGCTGCGGCGCTTGAAGATCAGATTGCCGACATTGGGCGAGGGATGCGGCTCGGCCGGCACGCCGACCAGCACCATCGTCCCGTCGCGCTTCAAGAGCGTCAGGAAGGCGTCGAGATCGTGCGGCGCCGCGACCGTGTTGAGGATGAGGTCGAGGCTGTTCGCCTGCGCCTTCATCTCGTCGCGGTTGCGCGAGACGACGACCTCGTCGGCGCCCAGCGCCCGAGCGTCGGCCGCCTTGCCGGGCGAGGTGGTGAAGGCGACGACGTGCGCGCCGAGCGCCTTGGCGAGCTTGATCCCCATATGGCCGAGGCCGCCGATGCCGACCACGCCGACCTTGTGTCCCGGGCCGACCTTCCAGTGCCTGAGCGGCGACCAGGTGGTGATGCCCGCGCAGAGCAGGGGCGCGGCGGCGGCGAGGTCCTTCTCGTCGTGGCGGATGGCGAGCACGAACTCCTCGCGCACCACGATCACGTCCGAATAGCCGCCCTTGCTGTTCTCGCCGGTCACCCGGTCCGGGCTGTTGTAGGTGGCGGTGAAGCCGGTCTCGCAATATTGCTCCAGCCCCTCCTGGCAGGCGCTGCAGGTCCGGCAGGAATCGACCAGGCAGCCGACGGCGGCGAGATCGCCCTGTTTGAACTTCGTTACCTCCGGGCCGACCGCGGTCACCCGACCGACGATCTCGTGCCCGGGCACGCAGGGATAGACCGTCCCCGGCCATTCGCTGCGCACGGTATGGAGATCGGAATGGCAGACCCCGCAATAGAGGATGTCGATGCGCACGTCGTTGGGGCGCAGGTCGCGGCGCTCGAAGCTGTAGGGGCGGAGCGGCGCGTCGGCGGAATGGGCTGCATAGCCGCGGGCTTCGGTCATGGGGGAGTCCTTGGGCTGGAGGGGTCACCGCCATCTAGGCGCGGCGCGGGCACGAAAAAAGGGGCGGCGCCGCCCTTTTCTTGCGCCGGCGGGGACGATCTTAGATGGACGATTCCGCCGTTCATCTGTTACTCGTTGCCCGGGGGTAAGAGCTGCGATGAACATGCGGGCGTTTCAGGCGGGGCTCGCCGCAATATTGTTGCTGGCGACGCCAATCTCTTCAACTGCGATGCAGCCCGATCCCGCCGCCGCGCCGGACGTGCAGGGCGCGATCGACGAGGCGCTCTCATTCCTGCTCATGGATGCGATGCACGCCCGTGCGACCCTGCGTGAGCATGGCGAAAGCCAGCGTGCCGACGGCTTCTGGAATTCGGTCACACGCTTCGCCGCGGCGATCCGGGATGCCGATCCCGACGATCAGCACTTATTCCTTCCGATCATCGCCGGGTTTCGCACTGCCGTTGCGGACAGAATTACCGGACCTGACGGCCTGGACCGTGACGGCGTGACCGCCATCCAGACGTCGCTCGACGATCAAATCCGAATTCAGACGGCGCCGGGTGGCTCATCGGGGAGCAAAGGGGGGATCCGCGTCCTGGTTCGAGCTCTCAGCGGTACCCAGTCGGTGGGCGGTCTCTATGTGTGGCTCGACCTTTCCGGCTCCGTCCCCAGGGGGATGCGGACGGCGCTCTCAGTCCCCGGTGCTACGCCGGCCCAGACGACCGTCGGTCCAGGCGAGTATCTCGTCCGCCTCGTCAAGGATACGCCTCGAGGCCAGCGCATCGTCGGATCGCGCGTGACGAACATCGGCAACCAGCTCCAGGAGAGGGTCGACGTGCAGGTAAGCCAGCCATGAGCGACGACGACGAGGCCAACCCGGCGACGAACGCGGACCCGGCGTCGGCGGAAGGCGATGCCATGCGCAAGCGCTGGACGTTCGCCGTCGGCATGGTGAGCTGGTTGGCGGCCATTATCGCGCCGGCCGTCTCGTTCGACGTGGAGTTCGCGCTGGACAGCGAGTCCGGTCCTCAGTTCCAGGCCTACTTCCTCATCCTCTCGGCGGTGTTGTTCCTGCTCGGGTGGAAGATGATCCATCGCCTTCGCATCTGGATGCTAGGCGTTCTGGCACTCTGCTCGGTGGTACTTTTCATCACCTACAGCCTCAAGAAGAGCGAGTGGACCTGCGCCTATTACCCCATCCTCTACGAGAACCGCTTCACGAAGGGGACCGAGCTGCGTCCGCCGATTCGCGCTCACCTCGAGGAAAATCCGCCGGCCGACTCGTCGTGCCAGACCTTGATGGCCCCCTGGGGGGGCCATGCCCTGGCGATGTGGGAACGCGAGGGGGTGGTCCGCCACTTCCTCACCCTGTTCGGGCTATATGCCTTTGCCTGGCTGTCGCTGGCGCTGCTGGTGCTGGGCGCCGTCCGCACGAGCCTGAAGGCCCGGCCGCGGCGATGAGATCTGCGATCGCTCACATGGGCTTTGTCCTCGCCATCGCGGCTGGGGGCGGCATCTTCACCGCGTCCGGCGCCGCCCAGGACGGGGAACCCGTCCCTGAAGTCGTTTCCGGCCAGCTGGACCGGCTGCGAACCCAATGGCCGGAGGTGTCCCGGGCGGAAATGCGCGGCGGCCGGCGCTTCGAATATCGTGACAATTCGATTCGCGTGGGCACCGATACGTTGCGCGACCTGGCAAGCGACCCGGCAAACGCGAACGGCGTGGTCTTGACGTTCCTCCTCGCTCACGAAGGCTGGCACGCCGTGCAATATGCGCGCCGCAGCGCGGCGGAGATCCAGTTGATGAAGGAAAATCGCATGCTGGAGTGCGAGGCGGACTTCATGGGCGCGGCCGTGGCCTATCGCGCCGCGGCGGCCGCAGGTCTGTCGCCGGACGCGCTGTCGTCGTCGCGCCGGGCCCTCCAGGCCTATTTCCGCGCCCATTCGGCCCGCCCCGGCGGCGCCGCCGCCTATCCGTCGCCCGACAACCGCGCCCTCACCATCTCAATCGGCTGGTCGCAGGCGGCGTCGCCGGGCCTGTTCCGCAATGCCGCCGGCCGACCCGCCCCGATGGCCGAGGATGCGCGGGCGAACCAGGTCTGCGCCCGGATCACCCATACCGGGGATTCCTCGCTCGGCATCGTCGTCACGAACTGGCCGCAGCAGAATATCGCCCTGCAAACGGAAACGCCCCTCGTTGAGCGCACGATGACGGTCGAGAATCGCTCGCCGCGGCCGGTGACGGTCGGCTTCCTGGCGTTGAGCAGATATGTGGGCCCGGACGATCGCCCGGTGCTGGGTGGGCCCGACGATTCCGAGATATACGACATTCTGGACGATACTCTGACCATCCCTCCGCGTGGCAGCGAGACGCGCACTTATTCGTTCCCGTCCCGCAACGCCCCCGGCGTGCGGGGCTATTCCTGGCTCGAGACCCCCGTGGCGGCGGGCCCGTTCTCGCAGCTGATCGTCTCCCGCTATGCCGATGTCGAAGCTCCGGTCGCTTATTGCTTCGAGCGGGTGGCTGGGGCGGCGGAGGAAAGCGCGCAGGATCGGGCGCTGCTCGCCCGCCTCGCCAGCATCGCGCTCGCGGCCGAAGACGATTTCCGCCCGATATTGGGGCGCGAGGCCTATGATTCCGAACGAGGAAGCCGCAGCGTCGCGGTCATGGCCGCTCTCAATCCCACCGGCGAGGATACGATCAGTTCGGGGATCAGCGGTGCCTCGGTTTTCATGACCGTCTTCAAGAATGACGACGAGGCGGCGGTGATGGCGGAATTCACCCGTCTCAAGGGGCTGCTTCGGCGGCTTTGCGGCCCGGCGTCGATGACGGCCGAGGCGCTCAATCCGGGAGAAGAGCCGGGAATGGAAGTAATGGCGCTCGACCGCTTCGCGCCCAGGGCCTCGGTGCGCCTGGCCGTCGGTCTGCAGCGAACTTTTTATGCGCGCCAGACCACGCCGACCCCGGAATCGGAGCGCCGGCGCGGCGGCGAGATCAACGTCATGGTGGCCCGCCAGGCCGCGCGCTAGGCGGGGCCCCGGCGGCACGAAAAAGGGCGGCTCCTTGGCGGGCCGCCCTGTTCCGTGTCTTCGCGACGGAAGAAGAGGTCACTTAAGCTCGACGGTGCCGCCGGCTTCCTCGATCTTCTTCTTGATCTCCTCGGCCTCGGCCTTGGAAATGCCTTCCTTGATCGCCTTGGGCGCGCTCTCGACCAGCGCCTTGGCTTCGCCGAGGCCGAGCTGGGTGATCGCGCGGACCTCCTTGATCACGTTGATCTTCTTGCCGCCGTCGCCGGTGAGGATGACGTCGAACTCCGTCTGCTCTTCGGCGGCCGGAGCGGCCGGGCCGGCGGCGGCGGGGCCGGCGGCGACCGCGGCGGCGGCCGAGACGCCCCATTTCTCTTCGAGGGCCTTGGCGAGGTCGGCGGCTTCGAGGACGGTCAGCTCGGAGAGCTGATCGACGAGGGTGTTGATGTCTGCCATGTTAAGTCTCCGTTGGGTTCATGCGGGCCGCGCGGGCCCAAAAGGGTTCAGTTCAATCGAAATAAGGTCAGGCCGCTTCTTTGGCGGCATAAGCGCCGATGACCCGGGCCAGCATCGCGCCGGGCTCGTTGATCGTCCGCGCGATCTTGCTCGCCGGCGCCTGGATGAGGCCCACGATCCGGGCGCGGAGCTCGTCGAGCGACGGCAGGGCGGCGAGCGCCTTGACGCCTTCCGCGTTGAGCAACGTCTCGCCCATCGCCCCGCCGACGATCTCGAGGCGATCGTTGGTCTTGGCGAAATCGACCGCGGCCTTGGCCGCCGCGACCGGGTCGGACGAGGTGGCGAGCGCGGTCGGCCCGGTCAGCAGGTCGCTCAAGGGGGCGTAGCGCGTGCCCTCGAGCGCGATGAGCGCGAGCCGGTTCTTGGTGACCTTGTAGGCGGCCCCAGCGTCGCGCATCCGGTTCCTCAGATCGGTGGACTGGGCCACCGTCAGGCCGAGATTGCGGGTGACGACCACCACTTCGGTCTCGGTGAACGTCTGCTTCAGCGCGGCGACCGTCTCTCTTTTCTGAGCGCGATCCATATTGGTCTCCACATAACGCGCGGCGGACCATCCGCCGCGCGGGTATTGAAGTCCGATGGGGAGAGTTGAGGCCGGAGGCGTCCGGCGTGCCCGGCCCGCATGAGCCATGCGGGCGCGGTTCAAACTGTTCCCCGTCTAGGCTGGAGATTAAGAGGGCCATATCGCCCCCGCCAGCTGTCTCGGACGGAGCTTCCCGGGCGAGCCCGTGAAGCGAAGGGGCGCATCTAGAGCCTTGGCGGCGAAAGTCAATGCGGACCTGCCCCTCCCGCGCGGCGGGAGGGGCAGAGGCGTTCAGTCGGCGCTCGGCGTGAGCTGGCCGCGAATCGCGCCTTCGGGATGCTCGGCGGTGTGGATGTTGATGTAGAAGCCGGCGGGATTGGACTGGATCTCGTCGGCGAGCGTATCGCCGACATGGTCGCAATCGTCCTCGTCCTGGTCCTCGCCGTCGGGCACGTCGAGATTGACGACCGGCGGGCCGTTCTCCCCGGCGACGCCGCGATGGATATGCGCGGCCGTGGCCGCGGTGATGCCGCTCACCTCGAGATCGACGCAGACGGTATTCAGCGTCCCATCGATGCGCACCGTCGCCGTGCCCGCGCCGTCGGGATCGCCGGGCGGGACTTCGTTGGTGCCGGTCAGCGCGGCGCGGAACTGGGAGGCGAGCGCCGTCCCGGTCGTCCCGGCGCCGGCGAGGATCAGCACGCCGCCGAACGCCGCAAGCACGCGGCGGCCAGACTTGTTCTTCAGCATGTCCGTTTCCTTTCCTCACGGAGAAGCCCGCGTCCGGCGGCATCGGCCGCGGCGCGGTCGTGAGAGGAAGGCCGCCGCGGCTGCTTTGTTCCGGCGGTTACGGCGGATTGCGTCGATCCATCGGCGGGCGGTGGCCGCGAGCCGATCGCTCAGCGCTCCCGGCAATCGCCGTCGATCTCCCAAGAGGTCATGAAGCTGGCATGCTCGATCTCGTTGCTGACGTCGCGGAAGCGATAGGTGAGGTCGACTCGGACGGGCCGCCAGCGAGGCGGCTCGGAAGCGCCGGCCAGCTCGAAGGTGCAGAAGGCTCGCATCCGCCCGGCATCGGTGAACCGGCAGCGCTCGCCGCGCACCCGATAGTCCGGGAAGTCCATGTCGTGCCGTCCCTCGGCCGTCATGCGGCCGTTGGGCACGCCTTCCGGCCCGGCGCAGGCGATGGCGAGCGCCCGGGGCTCCGGCAATGCGCAGGCGCGGACCGGATAGACGGTCGAATAGTCCCCTCGTCCCATCCGGCCGAGCCGCCCGCTGATCGCGCCGCCGATGCCGCAATCGAGGTCGCGGAGGCTCGCTTCGATCGCGGAGGTCGAAGGCACCGCGCACGCCGCCGGCAGCGGCAAGGCGATCAGGGTGAGAGCGCGGCCCCGCATGGCGCCGCTCAGCGCCCCGGCGCGTGCGCCATGCACTCGACCTCGACCAGCGCCCCAAGCGCCAGCCCGTCGGCGCCCAGGGCGCTGCGCGCCGGCAGCCGCCCGGGCTCGAAATAGCCGACATAGATGGCGTTGAACGCCGGCCAGTCGGCCATGTCGTCGAGCATCACCGTGCATTTGAAGACGTTGCGCCAGCCGAGGCCAGCCAGCCTGAGCACGGCCGCGATATTGTCCATCGCCTGCCGCGCCTGCGCCGCCATGCCGGCGGCCAGGGTGCCGTCCTCGCGCACCCCGATCTGCCCCGACAGGTAAAGCACGTCGCCGACCCGCACCGCCTGCGAGAAGGGCAAAGGCTGGCCGCGGAGGGAAGCGGGGCCGAAATGCTCGATGCCGGGGCGGGAGGACGCCGCAGTGCGCGAACAGGCGGTCAGGGCGGCGAGCGCGAGGAGCAATATTGCAGCGGTCGTGCGCATCGTCGATCCCCTTCGCGCGGGTTCCACCACGGACCGGGCGGCGATGGCAAGAGGGCAACTTGGCAGAAGCCGGCGAGAGCCGTTGCGGACGGCCGAAAAACCAATCCGAATTATCCCCAGATTCATCCCCAGCTTTGTTTGCGGAGGCCGGAACGGAGGCCCGCCGGGGACGTTCATTCATCGTCCAATCGATCTTCGGATCGAGCGGATTTGAAGGCGGCGAGCTTCGGCGACGAGCCTTCAGGGAACCCCGCCGGGTCAAACCGGCGGGGTTTACCTTTTTGGGGGACGACTGGGGCACCCACGCGCACGCTTCCTGTCAAAATTCCGTCGCAGTCCGCACGGTGAATCTCGCCTTGCCGATCCCCGCGTGGATGATCCCGGCCTCCCGACGCAAAACTGGACCCGGTCGCTCTCAGCCGCCTTGACGGCCTGGGCGACGTTCGGGGACACGATGCCCATCATGTCGGGGCCACGCGACGCTGCGCCGTCTCAAACCAAGCCGCGCAGCTGTTACGGCCGCCCCGTACGCTTGGCCTCCTCGACGCGCGGTCGCTGTTTGCGCCTCCACTCCGCGACAAGGCGGCGCACGTCGCCTTCGTAGGGATGCGGGTCGAAGCGTCGCGCGTCGAATTCGGCGAGTGTCGGCTCGGGCTCGCCGAGGGCGGCAAGCGTGTCGCGGCTACGGCATAGCTGCCAATGATGGGCATAAGGCGGGCCGTCGCACCAGGCTTCGCGATAGGCGGCCAGAGCATGCCGAATGGCCTCGTCGCGGTTTCCTAGCGCCATGTGAAGCTGGGCCATGCCAAGATGCTCGGAATGCCGCCCCGGCGACTTCGCAATGCGGGCAGCCTCGTCACGATGACCCAGGCGGGCCAGGGCAACACCACGCCAGGTCCCCGACCCCTCGCTGCTCAGCCTCGCCTGCCGCGCCATCTCGATCGCATTGCCGAACGCTTCGAGAGCTTTAGCGGGTTCGTTTTGGTCGAGATGGATCAATCCGGCTACGTTCCACAGCTCCCGCTCGAACCACCGAATCTTGGCCCTGCGGGCGCGCTCTATCGCAGCCTCCACATCGCCGATGCGGAGCCGCCCAGACTTGTGATCCAGGCTTATCTTCGCCCGAAACTGATCGATTTCCCGCTCGTCGTTTCCTGGCTTCAGTTTGCTCAGCCTTGCCCGCGCCCTCTTGAAGTCGCCGCGATATGTAAGCAGGCGGACGTAATCCGCCTCCACTATTTGGTCGGCGAAAACGGCGTAAGGCTTGGAAGCTTCCAGAGCCAGTTTCATCGTGGCCTCCGCCTTGAAGACATGCCCTTGATTGGCAAGTGTCCAGGCATGGCCACGCAGGCATTGCTCAAGGTTCAGAAAATCGCTCTGCTCAATCGCCCCCGAAATGCCGAATTGCCACTGGGCCGCAGCTTCGTCCCGCAATCCCGAGTTATGCAGGTGGAAGGCAACCCCGATGGAAAGTTGGCTATGGCCGTCGGACAATGGCTCGGGAGGAGCCAACCACCCATCCGGGAAAAAGGCGCGGGCAAGTTCTAGATATTGGTAATGCAGGTCCAGACGCTGCAGCGCGTCGCTCAAATCGTAAGACAAGAGTTTCCATGCCTCGTCCCGCTTGCCGGCCAGGCTCAGGGCGCGGACCACCTGCACGACATCGGCCAGATCCTCGGCGGACCCCGCGTCGGCGGTGGGCGCCCTGCTTCTGGAAGAATAATAATCCGCGACTTTCTGGCCGCTTTGCGCGCGCACCTCCGGACTCAGCATCTGCACGGCATAGCCACGGACGACGGGGTGTAGATCGAAGGTGCCGGCCGAGCGATCGCACTGCAACAGACCCCGCATTTCGAGGTCGTCCAACGCCGCGCTCAGTTCCGCTGCCGCCGCCCGGACTTCCGGCGAAATCTGCCAGGCTGCGAATTCCTGTTCGTATCGCTTATGCGCCTCCTCCGCCGCTCGATAAGTTGCGAGAGCCTGTTTCTCCTTCTCTGAGAGGAGCTTCTTGGCTTTTCGCTTTTCTGTCGGTGGATCCGAATTGCGCGCGGGGGTGGCGCGATGCTGCTGAGGATCGTCACTGGCCACTGGTCCTTGCGGCTTGTTCACCTTCTCCGGTGGCGGGGGCAGAGCCGGATTGAGAGCCTCTACGATCTCCCAGTTTACCGAATTGGAGATTATCGCGATGCGGGTGACCAGCTCGCGACGCACCGGATCGAGACCGTCGAACGCGAGCTTCAATATGTGGTTCTGGCGCTGGCGGATGTCGGCATCGGCGAGATTGACTGCGGCGCCGCCCTGCGGGTCTTCTACCCAGCGATCGAAGTCGCCAGGAGCCTTCATATACTTGCGCACGAGGCCGGCCACGACGCCCACCACCAGCGGATGGCAGCCGAATTTCTGCTCCAGATAGTCACGCATGCCGTCGCCGCTGCCGAACACACCGGCATCCCGTAGCATCAATTCCGCATCGCGCGGATCGAGACCGGTCAGTTGGAGCCGCCGAACGCCCGGAATCGGCATGCCGGCCTGGTTGAGAAGCGACTGGGGCATCAAACGGCTCGACATCAGGACCTTCGACGGCGACACGGCGCATAGCGACTGAAGCAGTTCGTCGTCTTCGGGCCGGAGGCAGGCGTTGGAGGCGCGTGGCGACGAATGCTGGGACCGGCCCACTTCTTCGTCCAGGAGCTGGGCCGCGTCGAAGCGATGATATTCGACCAGCACGCGTTCGAGGCCGTCGAGGACGAGCAGCCATGGCTGCAGGCGGAGCAGCGGAAGCAGGATGTCGGCAAGATAGCGCGACGAAAGCGTCTGGAACGAGGACGGAGCCTTCCGCGTGATATAAGAGAGAGCGCTGATGCAGAAACCGCGCATGTCCGCGCCGCGCTCGTAGAAGCTGTACCACAGCATGCCGGCCCAATGGCCATCGCGGCTCCGGGCGGCTCGGGTCACCCATTCCCAGGTGACCATGCTCTTCCCCATTCCGCCGATGGCCTCGAACATCATCACCGGATCCGCCGAACCCGCCCAGTCGTCGATGGCGGAAATTTCCTTAATGCGCCCCTGGAACGCGTACCCAGGGATATAGGGGGGCTGCGCGAACAGATCCGGCGGGAGGGCTCCCGCCCACTGCGTCCGCGTCGACGGGCTGGCGCCGGAGACGTTGGTGCCGGACGCCTTGTCGAGTATCCGCCGGATTTTCGAGAGGGACTTGGAAGCCTTGGTCTCGAGATCCGCCACCGAATTGAAATCGGCGCAGACCCGGTCGGTCCTGACGCGCCGCGTGAACATCCGGCGCTTCTCGATCGCCTCCGAGCTTTCCGCCTGGGCGTCTTCCCACGAGACGCCCTGGTGATGCTTGCCCATGATGAAGACGCAGCGGGGCAAGCCACGCTCGGCGGCGCGTCGGTATTCGAGTTCGGTGAGCGACAATCCCTCCGGATTGCGCCTCGGGCATGACGGGGTCTGTCCGTATCTGTAGCTTATCATGCCGATATAGGCGTCAGCCTCGTTGACCTTGGATAATGAAGCGTCGATCAGGTCCTTGTCGGGCAACGCGGAATCGTTGCCCATATCGATAGGAAACATGTTCTCGCCAAGCACTGATCTCCTGACGGCTTCCCAATGGCCTTCGAGCTCCACGAAGGTTCCTGAAATCATGATTCGATGATGCTCTGCCGCCACCGAAGATCGCTCTGTTGCCGATAGTTAACCAACCCTATCGGATGGGAGCCCCCGGGTCGAGCGAGCGGCACCAACTGGACCGCGCAAAGGAAGGGCGAGGTTTCCCTCGCCCTTTCTTGTTCGGCTGATGCGGCGGGCGCCTAGACGCTCGCCACCTCGGCGACGTCGAGCTTCAGCCCCGGGCCCATCGACGAGCTGATCGCGGCTTTCTTGACGTACTTGCCCTTGGCGCCCGACGGCTTGGCCTTGACGATGGCGTCGACGAAGGCGTCGAAATTGCGCCTTAGGTCCGCCTCGGTGAAGCTCGCCTTGCCGATCCCCGAATGGATGATCCCGGCCTTCTCGACTCGGAACTCGACCTGGCCGCCCTTGGCCGCCTTGACCGCTTCGGCGACGTTCATGGTGACCGTGCCGAGCTTCGGGTTCGGCATCAGCCCCTTGGGGCCGAGCACCTTGCCGAGCCGGCCGACGACGCCCATCATGTCGGGGGTGGCGATGACTCGGTCGAAATCGATCGTGCCGCCCTGGATCGTCTCCATCAGGTCTTCCGCCCCGACCACGTCGGCGCCGGCCGCCTTGGCTTCGTCGGCCTTGTCGCCCTTGGCGAAGACGGCGACTCGCACCTCCTTGCCGGTGCCGGCGGGGAGCGTGACGACGCCGCGCACCATCTGATCGGCGTGGCGTGGGATCGACTCCGAGGTTGAGCGCGATCTCGATCGTCTCGTCGAACTTGGCGGTGGCGTTGGCCTTGGCCGCCGCGATCGCCTCGTCGATGCCGTAATGCTTGGTCGGGTCGAGCTCGGCCATTTTCTTCTGCTTTTTCGTGAGCTTCGCCATGGTCAGTTCCCCGTCACTTCGAGGCCCATCGCGCGGGCCGAGCCTTCGATGATCCTGGCCGCGGCCTCGATGTCGTTGGCGTTGAGATCCTTCATCTTCGCTTCCGCGATCTCGCGCAGCTGGGCGCGTGTGACTCGCCCCGCCGTGACCTTGCCGGGCTCCTTGGCGCCCGATTGGATGCGCGCCGCCTTCTTGAGGAAGTAGGAGGCGGGCGGCGTCTTGGTCTCGAAGCTGAAGCTGCGGTCGGCATAGACGGTGATCACGGTGGGGATGGGCATGCCCTTCTCCATCTCGCCGGTCGCCGCGTTGAACGATTTGCAGAAGTCCATGATGTTGACGCCGCGCTGGCCGAGGGCCGGGCCGATCGGCGGCGACGGATTGGCGGCGCCCGCGGGCACCTGGAGCTTGATATAGCCCGTTATCTTCTTAGCCATGATCCACGATCTCACTCTGTAGTCGGGTCGGATCGGCAGGCGATCCTTCCGGTTTCAAGTTTAGCGGTCCAGACGACACGCCGAAGCGTATCTCCCGCACGGATTTCCAATGGCAATGCGTTGGAAGCCGGCGCCTTTAGCGCAATCGGCGCGGCAGCGCAAATCGCCGGCTAGCGCGCGGCCGGCGCCGGCGCCGCTTCGTTGCCCGGCGCCGGGGCGGGGAGGGCCGGGGCCGGCCGCGCCTCCTGCTTGGGCAGCGCCCTGGGCGGCAGCTTGTCGTCGAGGCTCTGGCCGCGCTCGAGGATGATCGCGCAATTTTCCTCCTCGCAGGCGATCACCGTGCCGCTTTGCGTGTTGATCCGGATGATCCGCCCGTCCGCGGCGGTCACCTGGTAGCGCGGCGGATCGCCCTGCGAATAGACGGCGAGCGCGATCAGCCCGCCGGCGATGACGATCGAGGTCAGGATCCGGCGCACCGCGACCTCGACCAGCTCGGCGAGCGAGGGCTCGGGCCGCGCGTCGGGCGCGGCGGCGGGGCGGGGCCGGTTGTCGCTCATCACTCTGGCTCCCTGATGCGGCCGGCGCCCCGGGCGCGGCCTTCATCGCCCTTCTAGCGCCTGTCGGGAAGCGGGGCCACCTCGCCATGCGTTTCCGGGGGATCAGGCCGCGGCGGCCAGCTCCAGCTCCGTGTCGTTGTCGCCCGCGAGCGGCCTGTCCTGCGCGCCGGACCCGTCCCCCGCAGACTCGGCGAAGGCCGGGTTCGGAACCAGCCAGCGGGAGAGCGCCACGACCACTCCGGCGCCGGCATAGCCGGCCAGCATCGCGACGGGATTGACGAACAGCATCACGGCGAGCGCGACGCGCAGGTAATTGGGGTTGAAACCGAAATCCTCGCCGAGCGCCTGGCAGACGCCGAAGAAGGTGTCGTCGCGGGTGAGAACGTTAGGCTGGCCGCTTTGCATCGATAATCTCCTTTGATGCAGGCTGCTGAGCACGAGTCGTGCCAAAAGGCGGAGAGCGAGCGTTACCAATGGCTTAGACGAGCCGAGCGCCTAGCCCGGGCCGGCGGGTTGGTGATTGTCCGCTAAATGTTGGGAAAAACCGCCTGTCCTGAGCATAGCCTGCCCCGGCGAAGGCCGGGGTCGGAAGGCCAATCGATGGCGAGCAAAAAACGCTTGCCAAATTCCAGGAGATTGAGGTAGAACGTAACCGGAACATATGGCCCAGCCCCGCGCCTTCACTCGCCGCCAGGCGCTGCAGAACGCCGCCTTCCTCGAGGCGCTGGCCGAGACCGGTAACCCGCGCCTCGCCGCCCGCCTGCTCGGCGTCCATCGCTCGACCTATACCAAGCGCCGAGCGAAGAATGCCGCCTTCGCCCGGCAGTGGGATGCCGCCCTCGCCGCCGCCCATGCCCGTTTCCACCTTTCAGGAGGGCCGCGGCCTGCCGAAGCCTGTCCTGAGCGGAGTCGAGGGGCCGGCGGCCCTGCCCGCCGAAAGTCCGCGAAGCTGCGGACTGAAGGAGGGGAGCTCGTCGTCGGCCGCACCCGCGGCGGCCGCCTGCAGCTCCGCCGCGCCCCCGCGGGCTGGATGACCAAGGCGGGCGAGCAGGCCTTCCTCAGCGCCCTTTCGGCGACCGCCAACGTCCGCCTCTCGGCCGCCGCGGCCGGCTTCGCCCATTCGGCCTTCTACGCGAAGCGCCGCACTCGAAAGCCTTTCGCCCGCGAGATGCGGCTCGCCCACGCAATGGGCTATGACCGGGTCGAAATGGCGCTGTTCGCGGCCGGCCTGCCCGAAAGCCACGAGGACGATGCCTGGCGCCACAACGATCCGCCGCCGATCCCGCCGATGACGCCCGATCAGGCGCTGCAATTGCTCTGCCTGCACGAAAAATCGGTGCGCCAGAGCTGGGAGCGCCCGCACCGCCGCAAGCGCCGCGGCGAGCCCTGGGAGACCTATACCGAGCGGCTGGGGGCGATGTGGCGAGCCGAGAAAGCGCGCGAGGCGGAGGACGAAGCCCTGCGCCGGGCCGCGCTCGAAGAGCGGCCCTGCGACCGGGACTCGGAGGACCCCGATCCCCCGCCGCTGCCCGCGCTCGAGCAGGTGACAGGCTGGAGCAAGGCCGATCCGAACAAGGCCCCGCACAATCCCAAGCTGGCTTTGTTCGGGGGCTGGCGGATTCAGGATTGGAAGAAGCGGGAGCGAACGCGGAAGGAATAGCGGCTTCGTCGTCCCGGCGGTCAGGCCGGGCGCCCGGATTCCCTGCATTCGAAACGGCAAGAGGCGCCCCGGCCGCGCGGGCCGGGGCGCCTCTCATTGCCTTGGGAGCCTGCGGCTCCCGCTAGCCTTACAGCGTGGCCGTCGCCGTCCGCGCCCGCGAGGCGCTGTGGCCGCCGTTGCGGTAGAGGATGTCGCTTGCGCTCTGCGGGTTGAGGCCCGAGTCTTCGGTGTCGACCGAGACGAAGATGCCGCCGCCTTCGATCCGCTTCTCATAATAAGCGGCATCCTCCTCGCCGACGCCATGGTCGGTGAGGATCTTGGTGAGGCCGCCGGCGGCCGCGCCGAGCAACGCGCCGGTGGCGGCGGCGCCGGGGATGGCGGTGCTGGCGATGGCGCCGGCCGCGGCGAGCGGCCCGACGCCGGGAATGGCGAGCGCTGCGATGCCGAGCAACGCGCCGGCTCCGGCGCCGCCGGCGACGCTGGCGACGAAGCCCTTGGTGTCGTCGCCGGTCTCGTCGCCGCTGCCGTCGGTCGTTACGTTCTTGCCGTCCTGCCGGCCGACGATCGAGATGGCGCCGTCGTCGACTCCGGCGGAGCGCAGCTCGGCCAAGGCGCGCTCGGCTTCGGCGCGGTCGTCGAACACGGCGGATACAAGGTTCTGGGTCATCAATCTCTCCATACGGAACAAGGGCCTGGAGGGGGTCTCGAGGCCCGGAGAGCTTGAACGAGGGGGGAAGGGCGCTGTTCCTTGGGAAGAGGGTTAAGCGAGGGGAGGGGCCGGTCTGTCGGGCGCTTCGTCGATCATTGCGCGATTCGAGTTCGTAATCCGCCCGGACCGAGCATCTCGCCACGAAAAAAAGGCCCCGCCGGAGCGGGGCCTTTTCACGTGATAGCTATGTGATAGCTACTTGGTTCAGCGCCAGTGGCTGCCGCCCATAAGCCATGCCCACATAATTGCCTCCTCTGAAGTCGGATCCAACGGAGGAAAGCGGAAACCTCGTCGGCTCGGCCAAGAGCTGCCGGTGGTTTCTCCAGTCAGTCCGACGCCCAGTTGACAATCCTGACGCCGGGTCTGACTGGCCTACCGGATCGGTATCCAATCCTTCCTCGTTAGCCATAGTCCATGGGGGGCAGGAAACATGTCGCATGGTTACTAAAAAATTTACCATGGCGGAAACTGTGGTGTCCGGGCCACACTTTTCCGAGGGGATCACGAGTCGGGGATGGCGGGCAAAACTGGCCGGGGGTCGCGCAAAAAAAGAGATCCCGCCGAAGCGGGATCTCAAATTACGCCTGCAGCCGGTCGTTCGGCGCTGCCCGCACTGTGGCGGGCACATCATTCAGGCGGCTTTTTGAGCCTCTCCCTGCCTGAAGCGCTTCAGGAGCTGCGCTAGCGGCGCCGGGCGGCCGGTGTGATAACCCTGGACGATGTCGCAGCGCATGCGCTTCAGCTCGTCGAGTATCTCCTGGCTCTCGACACCCTCTGCGACCACCTTTCGTCCCAATGAGTGGGCGAGCTGGATCGTGGAGTTGACCATGATGCGGTCGCTTTGCGAATTGTTCAGCATGCTGATGAAGCTGCGGTCGATCTTGATCTCCGAAGCTGGGATCCGCCGCAGATATTCCAGCGTGGAAAAGCCGGTCCCGTAATCGTCGATCGAAAGCTGGACGCCGATGTCGCTGAGGCGCTGCAGATTGGCGATCTGGTCCGCCGCGCTGCCCAGCGTGGAGGTTTCCGTCACCTCCAGCGTCAGCAGTTTGGGCTGCACGTCATGCTTGCGCAGCAGCGCCTCGACCGTGGGGACGAGCGTGTCGCTGCTGAGGAGGAGCACCGAAAGATTGACCGCCATCGTGAAGCGCGGATCGCGCTGTTGGACCGTGGCCGCCGCCGCGAGCGCGGCGTCGAGGACGAAATAGGTGAGGCGCTCGATCCTTCCGCCCTGCTCGGCCGCGCCGATGAACTGATCCGGAGGGAGCTGCCCCTTTTCGGGATGCGACCAGCGAACCAGCGCTTCCGCGCCCACCACATGCCCGGTCCGGCAGTCGAGCTTCGGCTGATAGGCGACCCAGAGCTCGTCATTGTCGATGGCATGATCGAGACGGCCGAGCAGCGACATGGCCCAATCCGCATCCTCCATGCTGGCCGGGTTGAAACTTGCCCACCTCTTGCCGTCGCGCGCGGCCTCGTCCGCGGCGACCAGGGCGCTGGAAACGCGTTGCGCCAGCGGCCGCGAGGCATCGAGATCGAGGCCGAAGGTGACGGCCAGGTCGATGAGCCGGGACGAGATGACGATCGGGCTTCGGAACAGCGCCTGCAGCCCCTCCACCTGCTGGATGATACATTCCTCGCGGCCGGCTCCGGCGATCCAGACGAAGACGCCCTCGTCGGCCTGGTAGATGATCGAGTCGTCGGCGCCGAATTTGAGCCGCCCGACGATCTGCTCGACCAGCTCCTTCTCGTCCTGTAGGGGCAAAGTGGCCGTGATCTGGGCATAATTCTTGACCCGCGCGGAAACGACGATGCCGCCGTTCAGCTCGGATTGCCGCAGCGCCTGCAAATTGGGCATGCCGGTCACGATATTGGTGGTGCCGCGGGCTTGGTATGAACGCCGCAACCTCCCGACGATGCGGGCCAAAGCGGCGGTGAGGATGACGGCGAGCGGCGGCAGCATCTGGACGTGGATTTGGTGCGCCTCCAGCAGCAAAGGGGCTCCGATCGAGCCCGCGACGGCGAGCGCTAGGATACCGGCCGCCACCGCGCGCCGCCTGAAATAAAGCACCGCGGCGGCCAGCAGAACAGCGAGGGCGAGCGGCACCGCCCAGCCGAGATCGACCGGCTGTCCGGCCAGCAGCGTTTCGGCGGCGACGAGATGGAGCAGAATGGCCGGCACCGGCCCGAAGCCCGGCGCCCTGTAATGCTCGGTCGCGAAATCGGTGCGCGCGATGACGATGTCCTTGCCGGCGAGCTGCTGGGGCCTGATCCTGCCATTGAGGAGGTCGCTCGCGCTCAGCACGGGTATCGACCGGATGTCGATTCCGTAATCGATGGGGAAGAGGTCGGCGGAGACCTGACCGGACCTGGCCAGGACGTTGCTGAGCGAGGGCAGCAGACGGTCGCCAACCTGAGCCGCATAGGGATGGAGCCAAACGCCGTCGTCCCAGGCGATGAGGAGGTTCGTGTTCACCAGACGCGCGTGGCGCGCGAAACGCGCCGGAGGCAGATAATCGGAGCGCGCGCCGGACACCGGGTTGATCGAAAAGCGGGCGGGCAGCAGCACGTCAGCCCGCGATGCCGCCAAGGCCGTCTCCAATTGCGCCGCCTCCTGCGGCGTGCCGCTGCGGCTCAGATCGGCATCGATATGGATCCGGCGCGCGCCCCCTTGGTCGGCGCGCTGGACAAGGCTGGCCAGCTGGCTGCCGCCCCAGGCCGCGTTGCCGGTCTCGCTGACGCTCCGGTCGTCTATGGCCACCAGCACGATGGCGCCGCTTGTCGAATGGCTGCGGAGCTTGTTGCGCGCGACCTGAATCATGTTCTCGAGCGGCTCGCCGACCTGCGTCACGCCGAAGACGAGCCCGACGAGCAGCGCCAGCATGAGCGCTTTCCAGGGGCGTCGAGACAATAGGCGCTTCATCTTGTCCATTCGAGCTCGGGTCAGAGAGTGTCCCGGTGTAACACCCATTTCTTACCGAATTGGACCTAACCGAATGCGGTTAACGACAGCTTTAGCTGTGCAGCTATCGGGCGCCTTCCGCCGGCCGCGCACCGGCTCGGACTGATCGGGCGCGAGGCCCACCGGCGCCCCGCGCGCGCGGATGGGCGCCGGCGTCAGCAGGGCCGCCGGATCGCGGCCCGGATCGCGCGCGTCTCTTCTGCGGACACGCCGGCGATCGACACCGCGCCGCCGGTGAGCGGCTCGAGCACGGTCGGGGCCGAGATCAGCTTGCCGTCGAGCCGGATCGGCATGGCGCTTCCGACCAGCCGCTCGGTCTCGCGCCGCAATTGCGCGCGCAATTCCGGCCTCAGCGTGATGATCAGGCTGGCAACGGGATCATGGTCCTTGGCGCCGGCGACGCTGGTCTCGGCGGTGTCGCGGCAGACGTGGATCGGTCCGATCCACAATCCTCTGGCCGGCTCCGAAGGCTGCGCGCCCGCCGGCGCCGGCGTGATTTGCGCGAGACAGCTCGTCGCGAGCGCGAAAGAGGCGATCCGTCTCACGGGGACAGGATAGCGATGGCGTCCGGATTCGGTAAGGCGCGAAATGCGCCTGTTCGACGAACTCGACCTGCTCGAAGATGCTTCAGCGCAAAGGAAAAAATTATGTTCCCGGAATTATTGGATTCAGTATGCCGCAGCGAAGAAGTTCCAGAAGATCGGTAGGTCCGAAAATGGTTCTGTCGCGGCCCTTTCCGGCGTGATATTCAACAAGGCCGTAAACACCAGGATTGCCAAGTAGACAGTCATGGCCCGATTCCCACGGCGAGATATCTTAACCCCCAGATAGGCCAACCCGAGCAGCACGAGCAGCGGCCAAAGGAAAAAGCCGATGAAGCTGTCCGGCCCGCTGCCCAGGCCGAATATCATCCCGGCGATCCACCAACCAATTCCGTAAATCACTCCCCACGGTACATTAACGAAATCCAGCAGCCCGCCTGCAATGTCGTTCTTGGGTAGGAAATGCCCCAGCAGGAAGGGGACAAAAGCAACCGTTATCACATAGATAATTCTCATCCGCGCTCTCCAGCGGTCAAAGTGCTGCTAACATCCTTGAACACGGAACTGACCACAATATGTTCTGGTCGTCCAATAATTTACCGGTTCCCCCATCTGGTAGGCCGGAAATGCGAAATAGTGCCTGAACGAGCCGGTCGGCGCCGTTATGGTGATCGTGTCACGGCCGCCATTGTGCCGGTCGTTCAGATAGATTTTCAGGACGTAATCCCTCGTTCCCGAAATTCGATGCTCCCAGGCAGAATTGCTGTGGGTGGACGAACGTTGGCGCCATCCCGGTGCTCGCAGCATGTTGGGATGGGTCACTTCGGCAAAGTTGGAATTGAGCGGGCGGATGACCTCATTCAGCTGTCGGTCCTCCGCCCCCGGGAGAGATCGGCCGAGCGCATCGCGCACCCCCGTCGCGATGGCGTCCGGCGCGTCCGGGGGCGGCGGGAGAACCGAGATCCCTTCGCCTTGATCGCCGCCGTTTGCTTCGGCCCCCGCGTTAGCGGCCATCGCAGTGCTTGACCCCGGCGGTCGCGGCTGCGGCCGCGGCCGGGATGCACCGAACCAGCTCCCGTCCTCTCCGATAACCTCTCCGAAATAGGGGTCACCGCCGCCGCAGCCGCTCGCGGCCCGCGCGCACATGCCGGTCGGGTCGGTGAGATTGACCGGATCGTTGTGCACATAGGCATAGAGATTGATCTGATCCTCATAGCCCACCGGATCGGTCTGCAGGAACCGGCCCAGCGTCGGCGAGTAGATCCGGGCCTTGTAATAATAGAGGCCGAGCTCGGCGAGCCAGGCCTGTCCCGTATATTGGAACCGGCCGACATTGGTGGCGGCGGGGATGCCCCATTCGTCGTAGCGGTTGATCGTCGGCACGCCGGCGACATTGTTCACCGCGACGATCGAGCCGCGCTCGTCGGCGTGGAGCTGGCGCGGGTCGAACCCCGCTCCCTCCCAGGTGGTGATCGGCCGGTCGCCCTCGCCCGGCCAGTGGAGGTGGCGGCGCAGCATGTTTCCCGAAGCGCCATATTCGGCGACCAATGCGTCGCCGTCGTGGAGGAACCGCGTCGTGGCCGAGGCGCCCTGCACCTCGTAGAGCCGGCCGAGCGGGTCGTAGCGCAGCACGGCGGCGCTGGCGCCGCTCGCCGTCACCAGCCGGTTCTCGATGTCGTAGCCGAAGCTGCGCGAGCCGTCGGACGTCAAATTGCCGTTGGCGTCGTAGGTGAACGTGACTGCGCCCGCGGCGGTATACTGGTTGCGGCCGTTGACACTGTAGGGGCGGGTGACGTCGTAGGCGCCGGTCCAGGCATAGGCGTCGTTGTCGCGCGCCCTCGTGGCGATCTGGGAGGCCGGATTGCGGGTGAACGACCACAGGACGTTGTTGGCGCCGGCAGCCTGGAAGACGTGGTTGATCGAGGCGAGCCGGCCGAGGCCGTCATGGGAATAGAGGGTGTAGCTGCCGTCGGGGCGGCTGCTCGACAGCGGTCGGCCGGCCGAATCGTAGGCGATGCCGAACAGGCAGCAGCCGATCGAGGCGTTGAGGTAATAGGGCCGGCCGGCGGCGTCGTGATCGAAGGTCAGGTAGATGCCGTCCGGATAGGTGAGCCGGTTGCGCCGCCCGCCAGCATCGTAGCCGGAGCCGAGGGCGCGGCTCGCGCCGTCCATCGTGAGCGTGCTCGAGGAAAGGCGTCCGAGGCTGTCATAGACGTTGGTGACGCCCTCGCCCGCGGCCGAGTCGAACCGGGCGAAGGTCTGCCGGTTGCCGATATCGTAGCCGTAATGGACATCGCGGGTATGCGTGGAGGACAGCCCGGCCCGCTCCGGCACCGCCTTGACGGTCATCCGGTTGAGCGCGTCGTACTGGAAGGTCAGCGTCGAGCCGTCGCGCTTGCGTAAAGACGTGCTGCTGCCATTCTCATCGTAGGTGAAGCTGGCGGCACCGGCGACTCAGGACTTAGGGTACAACAATAACGCTGTAGCGTCCGTTAACTACCGCGTAGATATCTTGATCGGTTGATCGTACAAGCAAAAGTATATATACTCTGTCTGGCTGGCAGCAATTGGGATCGAATTCGGCCATTTCGTCGCGAGTCACGAAATTTACTGACCTTATATTCGAGTCTCCCTTCAAAACGCGCAAGACTTCCATTTCAGTCAGTTCCGCCGTCCCTGTCTCATCAAGCCGACGTGCGTCACTGCGCGCTGCCGCCGACATCCTGGCCAGGACGACGAGATCGGCTTCAGCGACCTGCGCCTCAAAGGGCATTGGGTCCACGTTGGCCGCCAGGGAATTGTTCGCCGACGCGAGCAATAACAGTGCCGCCACGAGCTTTGAGATATCGCTCACTGGTCTGATCACTCCACGTGCGTCGGGTCTGACGGACGGAGCGGCATGCCATTTTCCGCTCTGACCTTATTCTCGTTGGCTATGGCGTTTCCAGTATCGCTACCAACCGACCTCGGTATGCCATGTCCCACAAGCTCGTGCATAAGGATTGCAGCCGGAGTCATTCGGAACAGCCCGTCCCGTGTCATTATCACTGTTGCGTTGCCGGAAACAACCGTCCTCGTATTGCCTGTGACCGGACTGTGAAAAGAACAACCTCCACCACATTGTCTATCCACGTCACGACTAATCCCAGACTCGGTGCGAGCGGTTTGCGCTTGAGTTATAGAGATGGTCTGCCGAGCCTGGATGGCTTGCATGAGTCGCCGATCATAATGTGTGCTCCTACCTGTTCCCCCGGTACGAGATTCGCGCCTCAAATTGCCGTTGCGATCGAAGGTATACCTCGATCTGGTCAGGGAATTAATCTGTGTGAGGATCTTTCGCCGCAGCTCCTCGTCATTAACGTGAATCCTCGTTCCGGTCGGGTCGGTATGGTTGACCGGATCATTCCCCACATAGGCGTAGAGATTGATCTGGTCGTCATAGCCAACCGGATCGACCTGCAGGAACCGCCCCAGGGTCGGCGAGTAGATCCGGGCCTTGTAATAATACAGGCCGAGCTCGGCGAGCCAGGCCTGTCCGGTATATTGGAACCGGCCGACATTGGTGGCGGCGGGGATGCCCCATTCGTCGTAGCGGTTGATCGTCGGCACGCCGGCGACATTGTTCACCGCGACGATCGAGCCGCGCTCGTCGGCGTGGAGCTGGCGCGGGTCGAACCCGGCGCCTTCCCAGGTGGCGATCGGCCGGTCGCCCCCGCCCGGCCAGTGGATGTGGCGCCGAAGCATGGTGCCCGCGGCGCCATATTCGGCGACCAATGCGTCGCCGTCGTGGAGGAAGCGGGTCGTGGCCGAGGCGCTCTGCACCTCGTAGAGCCGGCCGAGCGGATCGTAGCGAAGCACGGCGGCGTTGGCGCCGCTCGCCGTCACCAGCCGGTTCTCGACGTCGTAGACGAAGCTGCGCGAGCCGTCGGACGTCAGGTTGCCGTTGGCATCGTAGGCGAACGTCGCCGGCCCCGCGGCGGTGTACCGGTTGAGCCCGTTGGCGCTGTAGGGGCGGGTCACGTCATAGGCGCCGGTAAAGGCATAAGCATCGTTGTCGCGCGCCCTCGTCGCGATCTGGCCGGCCGGATTGTAGCCGAACCCCCAGGAGACGCCATGGGCCGAGGGGACCGGCTGGAGGTCGAGCCCGGTCAGCCGGCCGATGCCGTCATAATAGCGGCCCGACCAGGTGCTGTTGGCGCGGCTGATCACCGTCGGCAGGCCCGCCGGATTGTACCACGCGTTGACCAGCCAGCCCGTCGGCGTGGTCACGAAGGTGATTGCCGCCAGCGTCTATTGGCAGTGCCCCCGTGAGCGCGCCACGTCACCCCAATTCCGAGTTTTCAATCAGCCGTTGATAATATCTTCGCTCTTGGAAATCCCCGATTTCGCTCACGCTTTGCCGAAGCTCGAGAAAATGCAAATGAAGGCCGTGACCAAGGAAATCTGTTACCTTGTCCGAGCGAAGGCAAATTCCCGATGCCTCGAGATAGTCCACATAAATAAATTCGTTTTGATCTAGGAATATGAATGCTCTGCCGATGAAGCCAGCGTTCCTGAGATCCTCACTCGTGCGAAATTGCAATCTCTTCCGGTCACAAAAACGCTGCTCAGCGGTGAGATGAGAACCTATCTCAAAACGGTCTTCATAAAGGTCGAAGCCGTCTGTAGCAGCTGCGGGCCAAGTCGAGAAAACCTTGTCGGAATATTCCAATATCTCCGGGCCAAGGAATGGAACATAGCACAGATTCTTTGATTCGAGCCATTTAACGTCAGCGAAGCCGGGACGAGGCATGGCTCGTTCCATGAAAGCTATTTGGCCAGGATCGGGCGCGACATCAGTTACATCGGCATTCAGAATATGCATATCTAGTATCGGACTTTCGCCTGCAGCACGGACACATTCCTCGGTATGTTGGTGCCTGTTTGCACTATGGATTGAGTAATGTTGATCGCGAGCGCCGGGCCGTTCCGGGACGAATCGGTATAGGCGGTTACCCTTGCTACCATCCCACGTCCGAGGTTGACGGCACCGGTCGAACTCCCATTTTGGAACGATGGGGCGCTGCCGACAATGTTTGCGTATGCGGCATCTCGATTGGCAGTGCCTGTAGCCGCCGAGCTAAAGTGCAGCGTTCCCCTGCTTGTCAAGCTGAAGGACGAACCCTGAAGCGTTCTTTGGATGGCCGCGCCGGCGGGGTCCGCCGGCAGGCGGGATGACGGGTTGATATTTTGCGGTCCGACTACCCGTAGCGCGCGCACGACGCCTGTCGCCTGCGCAGCATCTTCGCTATTGGGCCGGCCTACATATCTCGAAAAACGGTTTACCGCTTCCGGATAAACTGACCTGGCTTCGGCCGCTCGGGCACGGATAATAGCCCCATATAGACTGTAGGGACTGTTCGGCTGCTGATAATAGTTTCTATTTGTTTGTCGTTGCTCACCATCCGGATCGACAAAATTGACCGGATCGTTCCCCACATAGGCGTAGAGGTTCATCTGGTCCTCGTAGCCGATGGGATCGGTCTGCAGGAACCGGCCCAGCGTCGGCGAATAGACCCTGGCTTTGTAGTGGTACATGCCGAGTTCGGGGATCCAGGCCTGGCCGGTATATTGGAACCGGCCCTGGTTGGTGCTGTTGGGGATGCCCCATTCGTCGTAGCTGTTGATCGTCGGCACGCCGGCGACGCTGTTCACCGCGACGATCGAGCCGCGCTCGTCGGCGTGGAGCTGGCGCGGGTCGAACCCGGCGCCTTCCCAGGTGGTGATCGGCCGGTCGCCCCCGCCCGGCCAGTGGAGGTGGCGGCGCAGCATGTTTCCCGCGGCGCCATATTCGGCGACCAAAGCGTCGCCGTCGTAGAGGAACCGCGTCGTGCCCGAAGGCGCCGAGACCTCCCACAGCCGCCCCAGCGGATCGTAGGCGAGGCTCGCGGTCCGCGCGCCCGAGGCGGCGACGAGCCGGTTCTCGACATCGTAGACGAAGCCGGTCGAGCCGTCCGAGGAATTCGTAGTTGTACCGGGATCGCAAAGTATAATCGGAGAGATTGCTCCGATGACTGTCCGGAATTCCGGTGCGGGAAGGGAGGATTCAGCATTCCACGAAGTCAATGGCTGCGATCCAATCCACCCCTCCCTTCACAAAGCGTTTCCAAGCCACTGCTTGTCAGCCCAAGAATCCCTTGGCGATAGCTTCTATGCTGGTAAGTTTCTCTCCAGTATATAACCATCCGACCCTGAAATAAGGCAAGATTAAGTTCTAGATCTAGATCAGCGTATCTCGAAATATAAGCTGATGCGTCAAAAACATTAGCTTGACCATTTCCTCTGCGCATTGATATGGATTCGCCATCCACAGCTACACGAGTCAAATTCCCAGAGATATCAACTTCTGCACTCCTGTTTTCCAAAATGAGCAACTGCCGGAGATTGAATAGAGCGCCAGATTGACGACACGATCCTATATTAGCTGCGGGTTCTGAATCAGGGACAATAATACCAGGATCAGCCATCAAGGCGAAATCTAGCAACATGAGAGAAAACCAGCTCACAAGTATCACGCTTTATCTCCGTTCCGTTACTCGCCCACGGTGATCCCATCTACGGAAGGAATTTCCGGTTCTCTCCCGATATTGGTTCTCTCGAGCAGTGCCATTCGCTTCGTTGTTGGAAGGGCGGCCATTCAGCCTATCCATCACGTGCGCGACGAACTCGTGCTCCAATGTTTCAGCGTCGCTCATTTCGTAATTGGAGACGGTCTCTCCCGTTTCCGCATTCCACCCGTCCACCACAACAGTGTCCGACCGATCGAGAGTAACTCCAATAAATTGGCGTCCGGAATCGGTTTCACCTGAAATCGTATTTGCGCCATTTACGGGGCTTCCGTTAGCATTCGTGGAGCTTAGCTTGAATTGGACCAGCTGTCCCTGTTCGACGGCCTCCCGTTCGACTTGGGAAATTTGTGAATATGGATTCGCAATACTTTCATCAACCACTTGAGCGGCTTCCTCGCTTGTGCCGCAAATCCCAACCGGTTGTCCATCCTGATCGCGTGCACATTCACCACTTGGATCAAGCATATTGACCGGATCGTTCCCGACATAGGCGTAGAGGTTCATCTGATCCTCATAGCCCACCGGGTCGGTCTGCAGGAACCGGCCCAGCGTCGGCGAGTAGATCCGGGCCTTGTAATAATAGAGGCCGAGCTCGGCGAGCCAGGCCTGTCCCGTATATTGGAACCGGCCGACATTGGTGGCGGCGGGGATGCCCCATTCGTCGTAGCGGTTGATCGTCGGCACGCCGGCGACATTGTTCACCGCGACGATCGAGCCGCGCTCGTCGGCGTGGAGCTGGCGCGGGTCGAACCCGGCGCCTTCCCAGGTGGTGATCGGCCGGTCGCCCCCGCCCGGCCAGTGGAGGTGGCGGCGCAGCATGTTTCCCGCGGCGCCATATTCGGCGACCAATGCGTCGCCGTCGTAGAGGAACCGCGTCGTGCCCGAAGGCGCCGAGACCTCCCACAGCCGCCCCAGCGGATCGTAGGTCAGGCTCGCGGTCCGCGCGCCCGAGGCGGCGACGAGCCGGTTCTCGACATCGTAGACGAAGCCGGTCGAGCCGTCCGAGGTCAGATTGCCGTTGCCGTCACAGGCGAACGTCGCAGGGCCAGCCGTCCGATATTGGTTGAGCCCGTTGACGCTATAGCCGCGGGTGACGTCATAGGCCGCGGTCGAGGCATAGGCGTCATTCGAGCGGGTGCGCTGGACGAACTGTCACCGTAATTCTGTAATCTATCATTTATTCATAGATATCTTCGCCGCCCTCACCCTCGCACATCGGAACCAGTGCTTGGCCTTCAAACCTGAACAGGCCTTGGCGATAAATTCTGTGCCTGTATGTCTCGCGCCAGTAGAGAACAATCTGTTGCTCATAGAGTCCCAGCTTCAATTCGACGTCCGCACTAGCTCCTTCCGGCCCGACCATGTCTCCTACATCGATCGGCCGCCAAGTTTCCTCGCCGCGGTGAGGAATCGTTCTAATTGTGACTGTTTGTCGGTTTAGGGTAATACGCGTGGTGCCGTGTGGCGTGCTCCGATCAATTTGCTGATTTTCGAGAAACATCACTTGGCGCAGCATCAACGGACGCCGGTTTTGGTCCAAGCATGAACCGATGCCGATTCGAGCGCTGTCGGGCTCTTGGGGACGAGCGGCTAACGCTCCAGCTGAACCTGTCAACAGAATGACCGAGAGGAGCGCGGAGACAGAATTTATGCGGATTCCGCGAACGACACTCAATTTCGCCTCCCGATCCTTACTCTATCATTATGGCTGACTCGGCGGAAGTTTATCCCACTGCGGCGGCGAAAATCATTATCCGCCCGGATCGATCGCGCGATGTTTTGCTCCCGACTTAGCCCTGCCATAACTCCACGCGCGTGACCGCCAACTTCATGCTCTGCCGTCTCCTCAGCGGTAACGACTCGGTCTACCGACTGTCCCAGCATATTTTCCCCTCGCAGCGTCACTGCATCGCCGCGATCAACAGTGACCGTAATTGACCGCCCCCCCTCCTCATTACGGCCGACCTGAGTTATCCCTCCCTCAACTTGCTGTTCTTGGCCCTCGCTATCGATGTAGGTCGACCCAAGGCGGAAATCGATAAGCTGGCCTTGCTCCACGGCCGTCGCCTCAACCTCGGAAAACCTCGAGTCTTCATTCGCCAACATCCGGTCCACAAATTCATCCTCATCGGGCGAGTTTCCGCAGATGCCAACCGGTTGTCCATCCTGATCACGTGCACATTCACCACTTGGATCAAGCATATTGACCGGATCGTTCCCGACATAGGCGTAGAGGTTCATCTGATCCTCATAGCCCACCGGATCGGTCTGCAGGAACCGGCCCAGCGTCGGCGAGTAGATCCGGGCCTTGTAATAATAGAGGCCGAGCTCGGCGAGCCAGGCCTGTCCGGTATATTGGAACCGGCCGACATTGGTGGCGGCGGGGATGCCCCATTCGTCGTAGCGGTTGATCGTCGGCACGCCGGCGACGTTGTTCACCGCGACGATCGAGCCGCGCTCGTCGGCGTGGAGCTGGCGCGGATCGAACCCGGCGCCTTCCCAGGTGGTGATCGGCCGGTCGCCCCCGCCCGGCCAGTGGAGGTGGCGGCGCAGCATGTTTCCCGCGGCGCCATATTCGGCGACCAATGCGTCGCCGTCGTGGAGGAACCGCGTCGTGGCCGAGGCGCTCTGCACCTCGTAGAGCCGGCCCAGCGGGTCGTAGCGCAGCACGGCGGCGTTGGCGCCGGTCGCCGTCACCAGCCGGTTCTCGACGTCGTAGACGAAGCCGGTCGAGCCGTCCGAGGTCAGATTGCCGTTGGCATCGTAGGCGAACGTCGCCGGGCCGGCGGCGGTGTACTGGTTGAGCCCGTTGGCGCTGTAGGGGCGGGTCACGTCATAGGCGCCGGTAAAGGCATAAGCATCGTTGTCGCGCGTCCTCGTCGCGATCTGGGAGGCCGGGTTGCGCGCGAAGGTCCACAGGACGTTGTTGGCGCTGCCTTGGAAAACGTGGCCGAGCGAGGCGAGCCGGTCGAGGCCGTCATGGGAATAGAGGGTGTAGCTGCCGTCGGGGCGGCTGCTCGACAGCGGTCGGCCGGCCGAATCGTAGGCGATTCCGAACAGGCAGCAGCCGATCGAGGCGTTGAGGTAATAGGGCCGGCCGGCGGCGTCGTGATCGAAGGTCAGGTAGATGCCGTCCGGATAGGTGAGCCGGTTGCGCCGCCCGCCGACGTCATAGCCGGTGCCGAGGGCGCGGCTCGCGCCGTCCATCGTGAGCGTGCTCGAGGAAAGGCGTCCGAGGCTGTCATAGACGCTGGTCACCCCCTCGCCGGCCGGCGAGTCGAACCGCGCGAACGTCTGCCGGTTGCCGATGTCGTAGCCGTAATGGACGTCGCGGGTATGGGTGGAGGACAGCCCGGCCCGCTCCGGCACCGTCTTGACCGTCATCCGGTTGAGCGCGTCATAGGTGAACGTCAGCGTCGAGCCGTCGCGCTTGCGCAAGCTCGTGCGGTTGCCGGCAAGGTCGTAGCCATATTCCTCATAATCGGCCTGGTTCGCCTGCCCCGCCGCGCTTGCCGAGGGGAAGATCCAGCGCCGCTGTCGGTCGTGGCCGTCCCAAGTCATCTCGGCGCGATTGCCGTTGGCATCGGTGACGCTGGTGCGCTTGCCGTTCGGGCTGTAGCCGTAGCTCGCATAGACCTGCTGAAGCGTCGCCGGGAACCCGTTGGCGGTGGTAATGCCGTAAGCGCGCCATTCCTGCGTGACCCGCCCTTCCGTGTCGTAGACGTTTACGCCGATCCGGTCCGGTCCCTGCGGTCCAGTGGTAGTCAGCGCGCAGGCGCCCGGCATTTGGCCGAATGCCGCCGGGTTCATCCTGACCGCGGTGCAGATCAGTTGGCCCCGGTCGTCATAGGCCTTGTCGGTGACCCGGTGAGTCGTCCCGCCCGCCGACACCGCCTCGCGGATCGCGTAGCGGCGGCTGTCGTAGCTGAGGTCAGTGCGGGTGAGGATTGTGAGCGCCGTGCTGCTCTCGTTCGGCACCGTCCCTTGCTCGCTGTAGAGCGGCTTGTCGTCGGACAGGCGATATTCGGTGCGGGTCGCGAGCCGGAGGCCGTTGGACCCCTTGGGCCCGATTTCCCAGGTGCGGCGGCCGTAATCGTCGTAGCGGTAGAAGGTCGCGTCGTCCGTGCCGGGCAGCGGCCCGTCGCTCGAGAGCAGCCGGCCGACGGAATCGTAGGTGTTGGTCGTGGTCAGCGACTGCGAGAGGATTCCGTCGGTCAGCGTCTCGCTCTGCACCAGCGGCGTCGCTCCGACATATTGGATGTCGCGCCTTTGCTCGGCCGCGGTGCCGCAGGTCAGCTCGGCGCCCGCCGCATTGGTCAGGCAAACGCGCTCGCGCACCAGCCGCCCCATCGACCATGTGTTGATCGTCTTACGCCTCTGCCCGTTCTGGTCGGCGGGCTCGAGCCTGGTCAGCACGTTGCCGGAGCCGTCCCAGGTGTAATCGGTCTGCCGGCCCATGGCGTCGCGGGTCCAGGCCGGGCGGAAGCAGTCCGCCTGGAAGCAGCCGAACGCGGCGGTCGGGAAATGGGCGGTCTCGACGATGTCGGCCAGGCCCGAGCCCGGCTTCGGACGCACTCGCCGTTCGACGATGTTGCCGAGCTCGCCATAGACGACGTGGACCGAATTGCCCTCGGGATAGGTGATGTCCGTCACCCGGTTGCCATTGCCGTAAGTGTAGCTGGTGAGGCCGTTCAGCGAATCCCGGATCGAATCGATCCGCGAGGGCAGATTGAAGCCCATCGATACCTCGACGACGCGCGAGAAGCCGTTGGGCCCGGTGACTGTAACCCGGTCGATCCTCGTCTGCGGCTGGCTGGGATCGGCCACATAGGCATAGTTCCACTGGACGCCGTCGTGAGTGACCCGAGTCACCCAGTTCGAGTGAGTCACCGAGCCGTAGGTCCGGGGCTGTGCTTCGGATTCCATCGCGTTGGCCGGCTCCAGCGTGCCCGGCGTCGTCGGCCCCGGCAGGCGCAGCGCGGTGACGGTCGTCGAGCTCAGGCCGCCCAGCCAGTTGGGGCAGTTGGTGCAGGTCCAGGTCCGCCCGTTGAGGTCGGTGACCGTGTCGCCGGAATAGCTGAGCCGCGCCAGCGCCGTCCCCGGGCTCCCGTTCGCGTGGATCGTCGCCGAGGCGAGCGTCGACCAGCCGGACTGGCCGTAGGTATCGCTTTGGTACGTAAAGCTCAGCGTGTAGCCGACCGTGCTCGACACCGAGGCCGGGCGCCGCCAGATCATGCCGCCGCTGTGCCCTTCGGCATAGGCGAAAGTCAGGGTCTCGCCGCTCGGATAGCGGATATGGGAAGGATAGAAGCCGAACGGCGCGGTCGAGGGGACGAGCGGGCCCTGCGGGCCGTTCTGCAGGTTGAAGAAGATCTCCCGCCCGCTGCCGCCTTCATAATAGGTGAACTCCTGGCTTCCGGCGATCGCGATGAGGTGCGAGCCGTTCAACCTCTTCGACGTGCAATTGCCGCTTGCCCCGTTGCAGTCGAAATGCTCCGAGGAGGCCCTGTTGACGTTGATGTCGTAGGTCTCGTCGCCATAGGCGCCGGGAATGATCCGGCCCTGGAGGAAAGGCTGCAGATCCTGCAGCCGCTGGAACCTCAGGTTCGGCGCCGCGGGGATCGACAGCACCGGCAAAGGCGTCTCGATCTGCCCGGAGAGCATGTCGACGCCGTTGGCGTCGCGCTCGACGTTCGAGCGGCTTGATCGTCTGCGCCTGGGCCCCGCCGGCGCAGACCGCGGCCGCCAGCAGCAAGCTCCCCCACAAACTCCTGAACCGCATTCCCTTTTGTCCCCCGACATAGTGACGGCCGTGGCCGGACGTCCCCACGGCGATTCGCGCCGCCATTCTCACAAGCATTGCTGCGATCCGGTCACGGTCACGGTCAGGATGCCATTGGCGGTCGCGCCGAGCGTGTCGGCCACCGTATAGGTGATGACGTAGCTGCCGTTGGTGTCCGGCGTCGTCATCCCCACCGTCGTGCTGCTCTCGACGAAGGCCCAGGGCTGGTTCACCGCGGTCAGCGTCAGCGGAATGTGGCCGTCCGGATCGGTATCGTTGGCGATCACGTTGACGCTCCGAGCGACGCATTTCGGCGCCGACAGCGAGTCGGGATTGGCCACCGGCGGCTGGTTGCCGGGCGGGGGCGGCGGCGGCGCCGTGCAGTCCGCCAGGCTACCCGCGGCGCTCGATCTATATTGTGTGCGGTTGCCCGCCGCGTCGTAGCAGAGCGAGTTCGCAAGCCCGTTATTGACCGTTCCGGCGCTCGACGCGCTGACCAGCCGGCCGAGCGCGTCGTACGTATAGGTGACCGTCTCGCTCGCCTGCCCCGGGGATGCCACCTGCAATATCCCGATGGCGGCCCCTAATAGAACCGCCGTTTTTCTTCGCATCGCTGCGCTTCCCCCTAAAGCCCACTCCCGGCGCGAAGCAGGACTTTCGCAAGTCTTGCCCCTCTCCGACTCCGCAAATGCACGGCGAGTAAATGGCAGCTAGATGCTATCCACCTGATTCGCAAGGCGGTTTTCGCCGCATTTCGTCATTTGACGCTCGACCTGCCCGAACTCGAGCTCGAGCTGGACGGGCGTCGCGCGCCCGAAGATCGGGGCCCCGACCAGGGCAGGCTGCCGGCCCCAAGGCCGGTCGCGAAGCGCGGCGCCTTCGCGTGAAACGAAAAGGCCGAAGCGACGCCCCGGCCTCGTTCAGGATGGATCCCGGCCTTCACCAAATGTGAAGTTCATCCTGAGCGCCGCCGCGGCGGCGTCGAAGGGCCGGGATGACGGCCTGGAGCCGTCACTTGACCAATTCGACCTGCTCGAACTCGAGCTCGACGGGCGTCGCCCGCCCGAAGATCGACACGCCGACCTTGACCCGGCCGCGATCGAAATCCAATTCTTCGACGATGCCGTTGAACGACGCAAAGGGCCCGTCGAGCACCTTGACGTTGTCGCCGATCTCATAGTCGACGCTGACCTTGGTCTTGGGCGCGGCGGCGGCGGCTTCGTCCTTGGTGTTGAGGATTCGCGCGGCCTCGGCATCGGTGATCGGCTGCGGCTTGCCCGAGGAGCCGAGGAAGCCGGTCACCTTGGGCGTGTTCTTGACGAGGTGGTAGACGTCGTCGGTCATCGCCAGCTTGGCGAGCACGTAGCCGGGGAAGAATTTGCGGTCGCTCGTCACCTTCTTGCCGCGGCGCACTTCCGTGACCTTCTCGGTCGGCACCTCGACCGATTCGACCAAAGGCAGCAGGCCGAGCCGGGTCGCCTCGGCCATGATCGCGTCGCGGACCTTGTTCTCGAAGCCGGAATAAGCGTGGATGATGTACCAGCGGGACATGGTTTGAGTCTGCCTCTGAAGCTCTCTTGTGTCGCTCATATCGCCTCTAGCTCAGCAGGCCGAGCAGCGCCTGGACGATCGAGCTGAACGCCGAATCGACCCCGAAGAAGAAAAGCGCGAGCAGGCTGGTCATGATGACGACCATCAGGCCGGTCATCAACGTCTCCTTGCGCGTCGGCCAGACGATCTTGGCGGATTCGGACCGCACCTGCCGCAGGAACTCGCCGGGATTGACTCTCGCCACGCTCTTTCGCTCTCTTTCCAAGAAAAAATGTTTCGCCACAGAACAGATAGGGTCCCGAGCGGCCGCCGCAAGGGTCCCGCGCGGCCGCCGCAAGCATCCCGCGCGGCCGCCGCAAGCGTCGCCCGCACGGCCGCCGCAAGCGTCTCGCGCGGCCGCCGCAAGCGTCGCCCGCACCTTCGCCCCTCCGCCCCGCCGCGGCTGGCAGGAGTGGAGGGATTCGAACCCACGACCCTCGGTTTTGGAGACCGATGCTCTAACCGGACTGAGCTACACTCCTAGGAGCCGGAGACCGCGGTCCTTAGCGGGGCGACTCCGCCGAGGCAAGTGGTAGCTTGGGCGAGCCGCGTCAGGCGGCAGCGAGCTTGCGGTTCTGGCCGAGCATCGATTTGACGGTGGTGCCAGCGACCGGGCGCGAGAAGATATAACCCTGGATCTTGTCGCAGCCGAGCGCGCGGACCGCGGTTTCCTCGGCGATCGGAATGAACTTGGTCGGCGGGATCTGGCCGAGCTCGGGATCGTGCCAGCGCAGCAAGGCCTCGAAGCTCAGGATCTGGGTGCTCTGGGCGTCGACCAGGGGCTGGTAGGCGAGACGCGGTTGAGGGCCACGCGCCAGGCCAGCTTTGGCTTTGTCCGTCATGGCACTCCCGAGAGCCCATAAGGGCAAAAGCGTTAGGGGACCGTTAGCTTTAATGCGGCTAACCCGGTCAGGCGGCGATGTCGTAGGTCTGGATCTCGCCGGAGAGATAGAGATTGCGGGCCTTGGCCCGGCTGAGCTTGCCCGAGCTGGTGCGCGGCAGCGAGCGCGGCGGGACGAGCTCGATGACGCAGTTGATGCCGGTGATCGCGCGGACGCGCTCGCGGATGATGTCGCGCAGCCGGCCGCGCTCGTCGGCGTCGGAGGTGCGGCACTGGACCAGCACCGCCGGCGTCTCCTCGCCGCCGGGCGTGGTGATCGAGAAGGCGGCGATGTCGCCCGCCTTGAAGCCCGGCAGCTGCTCCACCGCCCATTCGATGTCCTGCGGCCAGTGGTTCTTGCCGTTGATGATGATCATGTCCTTGGCGCGGCCGACGATGTAGAGATAGGCGTCCGAAAGGTAGCCCATGTCGCCGGTGTCGAGCCAGCCGTCGGCGTCGAGGCAGGCCCTGGTCGCCTCCTCGTCGCGGAAATAGCCGGCCATCACCGAGGTGCCGCGGCACAGGACCTTGCCGATCTCGCGCTCGCCGAGCGTGCTGCCGTCGTCGCCGCGTATCGCGATCTCCATGCCCCGCACCGCCTTGCCGCAATTGACGATCGAGCGGTAGCGCTGCGGCCGGTCGCGCTCGCCCGGGCCGCCGCCGGCGAGCAGGGTCTCTTCGACCAGCTCGACGACGATCCCTTCGCCCGGCGGCATGACCGAGACGGCGAGCGTCGCTTCGGCGAGGCCGTAGCTCGGCAGGAAGCATTTGGCGTCGAAGCCCGCGGGCGAGAAGGCGTCGACGAAGGCCTGCATGACGTCGGGCCGGATCATGTCGGCGCCGTTGCCGGCGACCCGCCAGCGCGACAGATCGAAGCGCTCGGCGACGTCCATCTGGCTCGACACGCGCCGCGCGCAAATGTCGTAGCCGAAGGTCGGCGAATAGCTCATCGCGGCCCCGTCGTGCGGCTGATGAGATCGAGCCAGGCGAGCGGGCGGCGCGCGAAATCCTCGGTCTTGAGATAGTCGGCCGACATCTGGTTGGCGACGATCGAGAGCAGGCAGCCGACCAGCCCCATGTCGTGGTAGAAGGGCAGCCAGGAGACGCCGCGGTCGCCGTCGCCGATATTCATGCTGTGGGCATGGGCGGCGAGATTGGCGAGCAGGGCCTGGTGGGTGACCGCGACGCCGTGCGGGAAGCGGGTCGAGCCGCTCGAATATTGCAGATAGGCGATGTCGTCGGGCTTCGCCTGGGGAAGGTCGCCCGCGACGCACTTCCGAAGCCTGGAAGCCGCCCAGTCGATCCCTTCGACGCCGGCCGCCGCGGCCGCTTCGCCGGCCATGCCCGCCAGCTCGGGCGGGATAGAAGAGGACCGCGGGATCGGAGCTCTTCAGCTGGACGGCGAGCTGGTCGACATAGGATTCGCGGCCGCCGAACGAGGTCGGCAGCGGCAGCGGCACCGGCCAGGCGCCGGCGTAGAGCGCGCCGAAGAACAAGGCGACGAATTCGGGCGCGGTCTCGGCGATCAGCGCGATCCGGTCGCCCGGCTTCACGCCGCGCGCGATCAGCCGGTGGGCGTCGGCCAGCGCGTCCTCGCGCAGCTCGGCGAACGGATAGACGCGGACCAGGCGGGCGCGGTGATCGTGGAAATTGAGCCCGCGCTTGCTCAGCGCCGCATAATCGAGCGCTTCCGACATGGTCGCGAAATCGGCGAAGCGGCGGGGCAGGTCGTCGTCGGTGGGGGTGGGCACGAGCGCGTCGCCCGTCATCGCATGGCCCTCTTGATCAAGCACGTGCGGCTGAATCCTTTTTCATGGGGCGGTACGGTCCCCGAATCTTAAGCTCAGCCTCCGCTCTAGGAGACGAGGCGCGTTCATAATCCGGCCCGACTGTGGCACAATCATGGCGGTGAAGACGGATCGCAACAGAACCGCCCGGCCGCCGCTCGACGCGCGCGGGGCTCGAACAGGCCGCGCTCGCCTATGCCGGACGCTATGCCACGACCCGGGCCAGGCTGCGCGCCTATCTGATCCGCAAGCTGCGCGAGCGCGGCTGGGCGGGGGTCGGCGAGCCGCCCGTCGACGCCGCTGGTCGAGCGGATGGCGGCTCTGGGCTATGTCGACGACCGCGCCTTCGCCGCCGCCCGCGCCGCCGCGCTCGGCCGGCGCGGCTATGGCGAGCGCCGCGTCGCCGGGCGCTGCGCGCCGCCGGCATCGAGGAGGAGCGACGCGGCCGAGGCCCGCGCAGGCGGCGCGGGACGGCGCCTGGGCCGCCGCCTTGCGCTTCGCCGAGCGGCGGCGGATCGGCCCGTTCGCGCGAGGCGGAAGCCGACCGGCGGGCGCGCGACAAGGCGCTGGCAGCGATGCTGCGCGCCGGCCATCCGCGCGATCTGGCGCAGCCGGCTGGTGGCCGCCCGGCCCGGGGAAATCCCGGAAGCGGACAATATCTGAACAGTTATGGTTCACAAAAGCTGAAACCATGGTAGTTTTACCGTCTGATCAGGGGGATCAGGCGTAAATGACGTCGCGTCGCGAAGCGCTTGCCGGGGGAGCAGCCTCGATCGCCGAGGGCAGCGCCTCGCCGCGCCACGACGACCGCGAGGAAGCGCTCGCCCAGGTCAGCGGCACGGTCAAATGGTTCGACGCCACCCGCGGCTTCGGCTTCATCGTCAGCGACGAGGCGGATGGCGACATCCTCATCCATTTCAGCGTACTGAAGGAGCATGACCGGCGCAGCCTGCCCGAGGGCGCGATGATCGACTGCCTGGTCGTCGAGCAGGAGCGCGGCCTGCAGGCGCGCAAGGTGCTCGGCATCGATCTGAGCACGGCAGTGACTCCGGACAGCCGCGGCCCCGACGGCCATGGCGACCGCATCGACCCATCGAGCCTGCTCGAGGAAGCGGGCGGGTTCGAGCCGGTGCGCGTCAAATGGTTCAATCGCCTGCGCGGCTACGGCTTCCTGGTCCGCGAGGAGGATTCGAGTCAGGACATCTTCGTCCACATGGAGACGGTGCGGCGCGGCGGCCTCACCGACCTGGTGCCCGACCAGCCGTTGCGCGCCCGGATCGCCACGGGCCGCAAGGGGCCGCTCGCCGTCGAGGTTGAGCCGGCCTGAAAGCGAAGCGACTAGGAGCTTGCGCGGGCGTCCGCATCGGCGCTAGGCGCGTCGGCCATGGGCTTCTTCAAGAATCTCTTCACCTGGTGGGAGGGCGCAACGACCGGGACCGCGCTGTACAGCTGGCGGAACGGCCGCAAGGTCGGCGGCGACGGCCTCGGCAATCTCTATTTCGAGGGCAAGAAGGGCGGCCGCCGCTGGGTGATGTACAAGGGCTCGAACGACGTCAGCCGGGTGCCGCCCGAATGGTATGCCTGGCTGACCCGCCAGATCGACGACGTGCCCGACAAGGCGCTGCCCCCGGCGCCGAAATTCCTGAAGGCGGCGACGCCCAATCTCACCGGCACGCCCGAGGCCTATCGCCCGGCAGGCGCGCTCGAGCGCGGCGGGCAGCGGGCGGCGGCGAGCGGCGACTATCAGGCCTGGACGCCCGACTGAGCCGATGCGCGCGCGCATATCGAGCCTCGCCGCGGCGGCCTTGCTCGCCCTTGCCGGCTGCGGCGCGCAGGCCGAACCGCGCAACCAGCAGAGCGAGGCCAAAGCCGAGGCGGACACGGTCGACATCCCGCAGACGGTGACCCGGCTCGCACCCGGCACGACGCCGATGGCCGAGCGGGTCGCCATGCTCGGGCTGCTCAACAAGCGCAACGGACATGTCGCGCGAGCTGACCCTGCGGCCGGGCCAGGCGATGCGGGTCGGCGACGTGATCGTGCGGCTGCGCGCCTGCGAGACGACCGCGCCCTGGGAGGTGCAGCGGCTGACCGGCGCCTTCGTCCAGCTCGACGTGCGCAACCCGCAAGGCCGCTACCAGCGGGTCTTTTCGGGCTGGCTGTACAAGGAAACGCCGTCGCTCAACGTCGTCGAGCACCCGATCTACGACGTCTGGCCCAAGAGCTGCGCGATGACCCATCCCGGCGGCGGCACGCCCGCGCCCGCCGCCCGCCCCGCCAGCAGCGCGTCGAGCGCTTCGAACGCGGTCGCCGAGGAGGCGCCATTGCCCGCGCCCGCGCCGGCCCAGGCACCTGCCGCGCCGCCGAGCGCCGAGTCCAACAGCACCAGATAGTCCTTCTGGGCGATCTCGATCGCGCCCAGGCTGCGCAGATGCTCGGTCATGAACTGGCAGTCGAGCAGCCGGAAGCCGCCGACCATCAGCCGCGCTACCAGCCAGGCCAGCGCGACCTTCGAAGCGTCGCGCCGTAGCGAGACCATCGACTCGCCGAAGAAGGCCGCGCCGAGACGGACGCCGTAGAGACCGCCGGCGAGCTCCCCGCCTTGCCAGACCTCGATCGAATGGGCGCGGCCGGCCTCGTGCAGCCGGATGTAGCTCGCCTCGATCTCGGCGTTGATCCAGGTCGCCTCGCGCTCCGCGCAAAGCCGGACGATGTCGCCGAAGGCGCGGTCTCGCGTCACTTCGAATCTGTTCGATTTCAAGCGTCTTGCGGAGCGATCCTGAGACATGGAAACGATCGAGCGGGATGATCGCCCGGCGCCGCGGCTCGACCCAGTAGAGATCGGCGGCGTCGCGGCCGTCCGACATCGGGAAGACGCCGATCGCATAGGCGCGAAGCAGGAGATCGGGGTCGAGCGTCTTCACGGGCCGCATCCTACGCGCGAGACATGAACCTTCCCAGTCCGATCAGAGGATGTCGCGCACCACATCCTGGGGGCGGCAGAGGCGGACGCCCCTTTCGGTCTCGACCAGCGGCCGCTCGATCAGGATGGGATTGTCGGCCATCGCGTCGAGGATCGCATTGCCGCTGACCGCGCCGTCGACGAGGTCGAGGTCCCTGGCGAGCTGCTCCCTGGCCCGCAGGCCCTGGCGCGGCGTGATCCCCGCGCGATCGTAAAGCCGCTGCAATTCAACCTTGGACGGCGGCGTCTTGAGATATTCGATCACGGTCACGTCCGCGCCCTCATTGCGCAGGATTGCCAGCGTCTTGCGCGACGTTCCGCAATTGGGGTTGTGATAGATGGTCGCTTTCATAGGCTTCGTTTAGCCGATGCGCGCCCGCGCTCCAAGACGGTCAGGGCGCGTTGCGGGCGGCGGGCGTCTCGGTCAGGTCGACTCGGCCGACCTCGCCGATCCTGCCCCCTTCCAGGCGCCCTTCGACCAGGTCGGTGCCCATCAAGGCGAAGACGCGGCCGCCGGTGAAAATCGGGCGGCTGTTGCCGTACCAGTCGACGCAGGAGATCTGGCAGCGATAGACGGCGGCCCGGGCGCGGCCGCGCGTGGCGAGCTCGCCGGCGGGCGCCAGCGCCTTGTCGGGCGCGACGGCGATGAAGCTCAATTCCGAGCTTTCGCTGTCGGACCAGCCGCGGCCGGCGCGCCAGACGCGCAGGCTCGTCGGAATGCCGATGAGGCCACTGCCGTCGGGGCGGATCCAGGCGTTGAAGGCGTGGCTGCGCCCCTCGCTCTCGAAACGGCGCGCAAGCGTGACGGTGGCGGCGAGGCGCGGCCGTCCGGGCCCGAGGCCGATATAGCTCAGCGAAAGGCCGCCGGCGTCGCGATAGCCGGTGACCACGGCGTCGTTGCCGGCGCGCTCGATCCGGATCGCATTGTGCGGGAGGCTCAGCCGGACGGCGCCCGCGGGCCGGGACAAGGGGACGGCGACCAGGGTCGACCCCGCCGGCCGCCCGCCCGCTTCCGCGGGCACGTTCGACCACATGTCGTCTACGCTCCGCCCGCCATAGATGAGCCACTGGCCGACGAAGCGGTTCTCGAGCTCGCCGCCCTCGATCGGCGGCAAGGCGGCGTAGGCACGATCCGAGGCGTGCCAGATCCGGCTTTGGAACGCCGCCAGCGGAAGATCGAGCAAGGCGAGAGCGCCGGCCTGGCCGGGCGTCGCGCAGCCCGCCGAGGTCCGGGAAAGGAGCGCGCGGAAGCGCCCGTCGCGGCTGTCGAAGGCGAACTGGTCGGCCGGGACGCCATCGACCGCGACCGCCCCCACCGCCGCGCCGTCGAGCGGCAGCCGATAGAGCAGGGCCGATTGGTCGGCGCCCTCGGCCCAGCCCTGGCCGGCGGGACAGGCGCGCCGCCGCTGATTGGCATAGTCGACGTCCCAGGGGAGGCCGTCGGGCGCACCGAGCCAGAGGAAGGCGTCGGTCGGCGAGACGTAGAGCTCGCGCATCGGCGGGCCGATGAACGCGGTGGTCCGGCAATCCACGCTCCGCCGGAGCGGGCAGACCGAAAGCGTATGGAGCACGGGCGAGGCGACCTCCCCCGGCGGCGCGTAGACATCGGTCGGGCCGATCAGCGCCTCGCCCTGGCCGGCCTCGCCGTCGCCGTCGGCGCGGCGCAGCCGCGGCCATTGGAAGCGCCCGTCTGGCCCCTGCGCGTCGAGCGCGAGCGGCGCGTAGAAGACCAAATTGTCGCCGACCAGCCGAGTCGCGTAATTCTCGGTGCTGTAATAATCGTTCGAGCTGAGCAGGAAGCGGCCTTCGCGCGCCATGCGGCCGCGGCCGTCGATGCGGAAGACGGTGATCTCGCTCGCCTGCTCGTTATAATTGTAGGCGGTGACGAGGATGCGGTTTCCCAGCACCAGCATCTCGTCATACCAGGTCGCGGCGGTCGCCGGGCTGCGATAGACGTCTATCCGGTCGGCAAGCCGCAGCGGCGCGCCGGGCCCGTCGCCGAGATCGGCGCTGAACAGCCGGCCGTCCTGCCGGACCACCAGGAACCGGCCGACCTGCTTGACGATGCCGCCCTCGTCGACGCCGACGGTCTGATTGTTGGTGATTTCGGGATTGGCCGGCTCGGCCTCGGCGGGCGCGGCCTGCGCGACCTCGACGCTGAACGACGGCGGTGCGGCCATGTCGTAGCTGACCAGATCGCGCCGGTTCGCCTGGAGCGAACGGACATAGCGCTGGAACGACCGGGCCGACTTGAAGCGCTCGAGGACGGGTCCCGGCCCGGCGTCGAACAGGGCCGACGGGGGTTGGCCGCTGCTCCCGGCCTGGGTGCCGAGGACGATCAGGCCCGCCAGGGCCGCCGCGCCAATGCCGAGAAGCCGCCACATGATCCTCTCCTCGAAGCCTGGCGGCATCGTATCAGGGATGATATAATGTTACAAGAGTGAACCGGCTCCTAGCTGGTCCGGAAATGCGCCAGCGCGAGGGAATCGCGCATCGCGAGAAGCCAGAGCCTGAGCGCCGCCGCATAGACGAGCAAGCCGGCCGCGAGCGCGACGCCGACCGTCACCTGTTCCGAAGCGGGCGCGGCGCGGATGGTGAGCAGAACCGCCAGCGCCGCCAGGGCGGCGGCGACGACTGGGCCGGCGCTATAGCGGAGCGGGATCAGGATGCCGAAGCGCGAGCGGAGCGCGATCCTGCGGATGACCGCTCCGGCGATCATCGCCGCGAGCACCGCAAGCGCGGCGCCGTCGACCCCGAGCCAGGGGATCAGAGCGAGGCCGGCGGCGAGATTGACGATGGTGGTGACCATGGTGATCCGCAGCACCACCGCGGGCTGGCGGTACAGGAAGATGAGGTCGCTGACCCCGAACGCGCCCTGGATCGTCTCTGCGGCGGCGAGCAGGAGCAAGGCCCAATAGCCGGCGGCGAATTCGGGCCCGAACCAGCCGAGCAAGGGCAGGCCGATCGCGGCCAGGGCGACCAGGATCGGCAGCTGGATCGCCAGGATGAGGCGCGATGCGGACGCCACCGCCTTCCCCGTCTCGACCGGGCCGCGCACGGCCAGCGTGCGGGCGACGATCGGGGTGAGCAGGCCGTCGAAGCTCTGCCGGACCTGGCGGATCGGCGTACGGACCTGGCGGGCGACGTTGTAGATGCCGGTGGGGCCTTCGCCGAGGATGAGGCCGACCAGATAGAGGTCGAGGCGGGTGAACAGGGCGCTGGCGACGTCGCTCAAGGTCGGCAGCGCGCTGTCGCGAAGCAGGGCGCGGGCGCGGCCCCGGGGCAAGCGGTAGCGGGCGAGGCCGAACGAGCCGAACGAGCGCCGCGCGCCGGCGATCGCATAGCCCAGAGCGAGCAGGGTGCCGGCCCAATAGCCGATCAAGAGGCCGGTCGCCGCGAAGCCGGCATAATAAGCGGCGACGGCGGCGCCGGTCGCGGCATAGGGCTCGACGATCGAGCGCGCGACCACCTCGTAGCGCATCCGGTGCCGCCAGCGCGTCGCCGCGAGGAACAGGTCGAGCAAGGCCTGGCCCGCGATCATCGGCGCGACGAGGAGGAGCGGAAGGGCGGTCTCGCCCAGCGCCGCATTGATCGGCGGCAGCGCGACGAGCAGCATGAGGCCGGCGGCGATGGCGAGGCTGACCGCGCCGACGACGAGCGCGGCATCGACGACGACATGAGCGGGCTCGCGACCCGTTTCGTCCTCGTCGAGCAGCTTGAACAGCAGCCGCTTCATGCCGAGCAGGCCGACCGCGACGCCAAGCTCCACGACCGCCACAGCGAGGCTGTAGGCGCCGAACAGCAGGGCGCCGAACAGGCGCGCGGCGACGAACAGGAACAGGATCCGCGCCCCGAAGCGGATGACGAGCCCGATCGCCGCGGATCGGCCGCCGCGCAGGATCAGCCGCTGCGCCTTGTCGCCGGGGGCCGGACCGTCTTCTTCAGATGCCACCGCTGCCGCCCGTTCCTTGATCGCCGAATCCTGCGTAGCGGCGGGCCCGGGTCAAGTCACGCTGGCGCGGCAGTGTCCGTGCCCGAGCGCTCGCGCCGCTTGACCTTGCGGATGTCGGCGAGCTGGCCCTTGAGGCTGACGAGTGCGTCGGCCTCGGCTTCGCTGAGATTGTCGAGCGGGACATGGTCGATCAGCACTTCGAGCGCGTCACCGATCCGGCCGAGCTGGCGGCCGTAGCTGCCGACCTCGTCGAGCAGCTTCTGCTCGATCTCCGGGTGCGGCGTCTGGCCGAGGTTGATGTTGACGAAGCCGAGCTGCGCCCCCTGATTGTAGAACGACCAGGGATTGATCGCCTGCCACAGCTTTTCGGGGGCGAGCGAGAATTGGAACGACTTGGTCACGATGGCCTCCGCAAAAACGAGCATGCCCGCCTAGGCTCGCCGCGGGGAACCCGCAATGTCCCAGCCGGCTATTCGATGATTTGCAGGCGGCGCGAGACTGCGACAGATTTCACGTTGGCGTCGCGATCGAGCTTCTTCAGAAGATGCGCCTCGAACACGCCCGTGAACATCGTGTCGTCGATCTTGGATCGGACGGTAACCCCCTTCGGGACGTAGCCGTCTTCGTTGACCTTGATGATCGCGCTGAGCGAATTGTCCATCTTGCCGGCTTCGAAGGCGACATCGCCGGTGACCTTCTTGAAGGGGTTCGGCTTGACTACCGCTTGCGGCATCGACTCACTCCAGCATACGCGCCCACCCGTGGCGAGCCTATACCACAGAATGAGCGCGCTGCAGCGACCTAGTTCTTCTTGGCCTTCTTCGCCGGCTTGGCCTTCGGCTTGGGCTTATATTTGGGTTTCGGCTTGGACACCTTCTTAGGAGGCGGAGGCGGAGGCGGAGGCGGAGGCGGAGGCGGTGCAGGAGCACCCGCCAATGCAATGACAGCGTCCACCGCCGCCGCCGCGTCGATCCGCCCCGCGCCGTAGCGATCGTCCCAGCCGGTTCCTGGCGGAGGACCGCGTCGCGCCGTACCGATCAGGATCGTTCGCAGCTCGGTTATCGTCAGATCGCGGGCGCGGGCGCGCGCTTCACCCAGCACCAGCGCAGCCACGCCGGCCGCCGCCGGCGACGCCATGCTCGTCCCGTTCTTCGAGACGACGCCTGTCCTGGTACGCGAGTGCGCCGCCATCACCGCCTGACCCGGCGCGGAGATTTCGGGTTTCTGGCGAGCGTCCCGGGTCGGCCCGGCGCTCGAGAACCACGAAATTGGTCGGCCCACCTTGTGCGCGTCATAGGATCCGACGACGATTGACAGCCTGCCGCAGGAAATCGAGCCGACGGTATGGCTGTTGTCGTGGGGTGGCGCGAAGCTCGACTGTGCGACATTGTCGCGTTCGATCCAAGCGTGGAACCGGCCGCTGGTGATCGAGCTGCCGTGGAGCCGGACCTTCCAGTTGCCGGCCGGGACGGTTCTTTCGAGGAAGATGCCGATCATATTGTCGCCGTTATTCGGATCGGCCAGCCGGTTGGTGACCGAGACCGCAAGCCGGCCATCCGGACCCGCGGTCGACCCCGTATTGCCCGGGGTGACGATGCCCAGGCTCGTCCCGTTCGGCTGGATCAGCTCGACGTCGAAGCGATCGGCGCCTTCGTACCAGATCTCCAGTTCCTTGAAGCTTCTGTTGGGCAGCCCGACCCGCCAGACCAGATCGATGTCGCCGTTGACGGGAACGACCCCACTGGCGTGAATCCCGTCATCGAAGGAGTTCGATGCCGCAATCGTGATGGCACGGTTGGGTTTCGCCTGGAGGAGCCGGTCGATGCCGTCTTCGACGGGCGTTGTCCCGTCATGCGGCCCGCCGTTTGTTCCCAGGCTGATGTTGATCACGCACGGGCGGTCACCCGCTTTGCCGAGGATATACTGGACCGCCTCGAGCAGCTGCGTCGAGTCTCCGAAGCTTGAACCGACGACATCGGGCCCGCTCCATGGCAGATCGGAATGAGACACGTCCACGAACACCAGGTCCGCCTGCGGGGCAAAGCCCGGCACTCCCGAACCGGTGCCGTTGCCCGCCGCGATGTCCATGACATGGGTCCCATGCGAGCCGACCGAGACGGGTGTGTCGCGGGCCGGACCATAGCCCAGGGCCAGATAGGGATCGAGCTGGGCCAGAGCGGCGTCGATCTCCGCGGAGTCATATTCGCGCCCATAACCGAACGGGCTCGTCGGCGTGGTGGTGCCGCCCTGATGCCAGATCGAGCGGAGGCGCGTCTTGCCCCCGGCTCCGATGAAGTTGCGATGCGCAAAGTCGCAACCATAATCGATGATTCCAATGACCGTGTCCTTGCCGCCATTGCTGAGGCTCGAGGCGGGGAGCTGCGCGGGGCGGGCATTGGTTTCTTCCACCCCCGCAGCAAGCAGGGGCTGGAGCGGTTGCGCGGCCTTCAGGCTGAGCACGAAGGATGCAGTTCGAACCGCCTCGATTCTCGTCACCGGAATCCGGCCTGTGACGATGGCATCGCTGCCGGCCGGCTGACCGTCCGCATCGAGCGCGGGGATCACGGTTCCCATCCGAACTTCGCTCATCGCCTCCCATGCGTCGACGTCCGCGACCCGCGCGATGACCGCCACCTCGTCGACCCCTGCCGATGCGGTCGCTTCGAAGGGCATGCCCAAATTCCGGTTGGCGATGATGCGCTGCAGCCTCGGATCCATCTGGACGGCCACGTCGGTAGTGACCATCGGCGCGACAGCGTCGGGGGTTTCCACGATGATAATCTCGGGGGTCCTGATATCCGTCATTGGCGCAAGCCTCCTCTTCGCGCCGTCCGGCGATTTGCCCATTCGACGCTCCCGATCAGGCTATCCTAGTCGCGTTAGCCCGGCGGAAGCGTGATGCGCGTCACGCCGTTCGGATATTCCACAGCTCAGAGGGTCTTCAGATATTCGAGCAAAGCGCGCTTTTCCGCGTCGCTGAGGTTCGTCCCGAAATCGTGCCCGCAGCGGCTGTTGCCTGAGTTCCTGTCGTTGCATCCCGTCGTCGTCCGCTGCGGCGCCGAAGTGCCCTGGTCGCGGGCGAGGCCGATCAGCACCGTGTCGTAATTGCGGCCGAGGCGGAACGAGGTGGGCCGGTTCTGCGGCCGTTCGAGCAGGTCGGCCAGGGTCGGCACCGAGCCGTTGTGCAGATAGGGAGCGGTCGCCCAGATGCCCTGCATGACGCGCGATTCATAGCGGAGCGGCCCGGCCTGATCGCCGCACAATTCGGTGCTCGGCGGAGCGTAGGTGCTGAGCACCTCCTGCGCTCGGGCCGGTGAGGAAGACGGCGCGCCTTCGTAGTAGAACAGGGAGATGCCGGTGATGTGCTGGAAGATCGATCCGATCACCGAAATGCCGAGCAGGTCGAAGGCCTTGGCCTCGGCGCCGAGCGGCTGGCCGCCCGGCCGCCGCGAGCCCTGCAGAACGCCGGTCTGCGCCGTCCGGTTGAGGATGCCATATTGGGCCGAATCGGTGCCGATGTCGCAGAGCGGCGTCGCCCAGGTCCGGTGGATAAGGGACCGGAAGGCGCCCGGCCTGATGCCGTGGCAGCCGGTGCAGCCGCCGTCCTGCCAGTTCGGGCGATCGTAAATGGCCCGGCCCTGCGCCGCCAGCGCCCGATCGACGGAGAAGGGCCATTGCGGCGGGCCGATCCTCTTGACCAGGGTCTCGAGCCGGGCGAGGCCCATCCACTGCGTCGAATTGCCGGTCAGGAAATCGACATGATCGCCCTCCCGGCTCGGGCGGAAGACGCCGAAGACGCCGTAGACCTGGCCGAGGTTGCGGGCGAGCGCGAGCAGGTCGTTGCCGTTCTGGGCGAAGCCCGGCCATTGCGTCCGGTCCTGGATCGGCGCGTTCCAGAGGAAGGGATAGCGGACCGGCGCGCTTGCGCGCTGGACGTTGGAGTCGATCATGTAGGAAGGCGGCGGGCCGAGATCCATCGCGGTCAGGCGATTGAAGATCATGCTGACCGCGTCGAGCCGGCCGAGGCCCCAGGGATTGTTCGTCGGCAGCGAGCCGCTGATCAGCGCATGCTCGCGCCGATACCAGGCAGCGACCTGCTGCCTGAGGTCCGGCCCCGCCCCCGGCACCTCGGCGGCGAAGGCGGCGAAGGCCGCATCGCTCGCCAGCACCCGCCCGACGGCGGCGTCGAGGTCGGCCAGGAAGGCCTGGAAGTCGGAGAGCGCCGGCCCCCCGTCGATCCGATATTCCCTGCCGCCGACCGCGATCTGGCGGGTATGGCAGGCCGAGCAGTTCATCGCCGCGTCCTGCCGCCCCACCGGGCCCGCCGCCATGAAGCCGACCGGCAGGTTGGAGCGGTTGTTCGGGTTGGGCAAATAGCCGTAGCGGGCGAGCCCGTCGTGGAGGAAGGGCTGGCCCTGCTCGGTCTTCAGCGCCCTCAGCCAGGCCAGCGGAATGATCCGCGAGCCCTGGTCGCGCGTGTAGAAATCGGCCCGCGCGGCCGGGGTCCAAGCCATGCCCTGCTTGACATAGACCGGGGCCGGTTGCGCAAGCGAGACGCCGGCGATGGAAAGTCCGAGCGCCGTTCCCAAAGCGAGCTTGCCGAAATGACGGCCGAGGCGTGTGCGCATGACGGTCCCCCCAATGAGAGGGCCCCCTCGCGGCTTGTCCGGCGGCGCGAAAACTCAGATGGCCGCGGCGCCAACGGGCATCGGCAAGCCGAAGAGCGCCCCCGCTCCCCAACAGTGGCAAATTACCACGGCGGGCGGGCGGCGCTTAACGGATTACGATCCGTTTCGGTGCAATCGGATCCAGAGGGAGGGCGCCGGCCCGGTCATTCCCCCCGCGCCAGCCATTCTTCCAGCCATTTGATCGTATAGTCCCCGGCCTGGAACTCCGGGTCCTCGATCAGCTTCTGGTGAAGCGGGATGGTGGTCTTCATGCCGTCGATGACGAACTCCTCGAGCGCGCGCCGCAGCCGGCGCATCGCGCCCTGCGCGGGTGGTGCCGTGGACGATCAGCTTGGCGATCATCGAATCGTAATAAGGCGGCACCGTGTAGCCGGCGTAGAGGCCGCTATCGACGCGGACGTTCATGCCGCCGGGCGCGTGATAATGCTTCACCGTGCCCGGCGAGGGGGCGAAGGTCCTGGGGTCCTCGGCGTTGATCCGGCATTCGATGGCGTGGCCGCGGAACTGCGACGTCCTGCTGGCGCAGGGTCAGCGGATGGCCGTCGGCGATGCGGATCTGCTCGCGGACCAGATCGAGGCCGGTGATCGCCTCGGTCACCGGATGCTCGACCTGGAGCCGCGTGTTCATCTCGATGAAGTAGAATTCGTCATTCTCGTAGAGGAACTCGATCGTGCCGGCGCCGCGATAGCCCATGTCGGCCATCGCCTTGGCGACGAGGCCGCCCATCCGCTCGCGCTGCTCGGCCGTGATCGACCGGGGAGGGCGCCTCCTCGAGCACCTTCTGGTGGCGGCGCTGCAGCGAGCAGTCGCGCTCGCCGAGGTGGATGGCATTGCCCTTGCCGTCGCCGAACACCTGGAACTCGATATGGCGCGGGTCGCCGAGATATTTCTCGATATAGACGGTGTCGTCGCCGAACGCGCTCTTGGCCTCGTTCCGGGCCTGCATCATCTGGGTCTCGAGCTGGTCCTCGGATTGGCACCACCTTCATGCCGCGGCCGCCGCCGCCCGAGGCGGCCTTGACGATCAGCGGATAGCCGGTCTCGGCGGCGACCTGCCGCGCCTCCTCGATGCCCTCGACCGGGCCGTCCGAGCCCGGGACGAGCGGCAGGCCCAATCTGGCCGCGGTGCGCTTGGCCTCGATCTTGTCGCCCATCGTCCGGATATGCTCGGGCTTGGGGCCGATCCAGATGATGTCGTGGGTCTCGACGATCTCGGCGAAGCGGGCATTTTCGGAAAGGAAGCCGTAGCCCGGATGGATCGCGTCGGCGTGGCTGATCTCGGCGGCCGAGATGATGGCGGGGATGTTGAGATAGGAGTCGGCGGCGGCGGGCGGGCCGATGCAGATCGCCTCGTCGGCGAGGCGGACGTGCATCGCCTCGGTGTCGGCGGTGGAATGGACCGCGACCGTCTTGATGCCCATTTCGTGGCAGGCGCGGTGGATGCGGAGCGCGATCTCGCCGCGATTGGCAATGAGGACCTTCCGGATCGCCATCAGGCCGTCCTATTCGATGATCGCCAGCGGCTGCTCGTACTCGACCGGCTGGGCGTCCTGGACGAGGATCTGCCTTGACGACGCCGGCGCGGGGCGCGGTGATCGGGTTCATCACCTTCATCGCCTCGATGATCAGCAGGGTGTCGCCCTCATTCGACCCGGGCACCCGCGGCGACGAACGGCGCCGCGCCGGGCTCGCCGGCGAGGAAGACGGTGCCGACCATCGGCGACTTGACCGCGCCGGGATGGCTGGCGGGGCTGGGCTCCGCCGCCGGCGCGGTCGCGGGGGCCGGAGGCGGGGGCGGGGGGCGGCCGCAGCGGGAGCGGCCGGCAGCGCCGCGACGCCGGCAAGCTTGCGCTTGACGACGATCCGGCGGCCATTGTCCTCGACCTCGATCTCGCTGAGATCGTTCTCGTCGAGCATCTCGGCGAGCTTCTTCACCAGCTCGGTGTCGACCCGCATCGCCCCCCGATCGTCGTCCTTGTCGCTCATCGGAACCCCTTTTTCCGTTGCCGTGAGGCACTGTCAGAGACGGGCGGCCGCGTCCAGAGCAAGCTCGTAGCCCAGCGCGCCGAAACCCGCGATCGTTCCCTTCGCCGCGGCGGCGATCAGCGAGCGGCGGCGGAAGCTCTCGCGGGCCTGCGGATTGCTGAGATGGACCTCGATCACCGGCACCTCGATCGCCTTGACCGCATCGTGCAGCGCCACCGACGTGTGGCTGAAGCCGCCGGCGTTGAGCAGCACCGCCTTGGCGCCCCGGGCCTGGGCCTCGTGCAGCCAGTCGATCAGATGGCCTTCATGGTTGGACTGGCGGATGTCGATGGCGAGACCGAGCGCCTTCGCCTTGTCCTCGAGCCGGCCGGCGATGTCGTCGAGCGTGTCCGCGCCGTATATTTCCGGCTCGCGCAGCCCGAGCAGGTTGAGATTGGGGCCGTTCAGAACGTAGACGAGAGGTGGCGCCGCCATTTGAGCGCCCTATATGACGCTCGTTCCGCAAGCGCAAAGGCAAGGCTGTTTCATGGGTCACGACGGCACCCTCTCGATCCGGGTCAACGGCGCCCATCGCCGGGTGCCGCAGGGGATCAGCGTCGCCGATCTGGCTCTGGAGCTCGGCCTCGAGCCGACCAGGGTCGCGGTCGAGCGCAACCGGGAGATCGTGCCGCGCTCGACGCTCGGCCGAGGTCGCGGTCGAGGATGGCGACGATTATGAGATCGTCACCTTCGTGGGAGGCGGCTGACGTGGCGGACACGTGGGAAGTCGCCGGCAAGAGCTTCACTTCGCGGCTGATCGTCGGCACGGGCAAGTATAAGAGCTTCGAGCAGAATGCGGCGGCCGTGGAGGCGTCCGGCGCCGAGATCGTCACCGTCGCGGTGCGCCGGGTCAACATCTCCGATCCAGGCCAGCCGCTGCTGACCGACTTCATCGATCCGCAAAAAATCACCTATCTGCCCAACACCGCCGGCTGCTTCACCGCCGAGGAGGCGATCCGGACGCTCCGGCTGGCGCGCGAGGCGGGGGGTTGGGAGCTGGTCAAGCTCGAAGTGCTCGGCGAGGCCAAGACCCTCTATCCCGACATGCGCGAGACGCTGAAGGCGACCGAGACTTTGGTCAGGGAAGGCTTCAAGCCGATGGTCTATTGCGTCGACGATCCGATCGCGGCGAAGCAGCTGGAGGAGGCCGGGGCGGTTGCGATCATGCCGCTGGGCGCGCCGATCGGCTCCGGGCTCGGCATCCAGAACCGCGTCACCATCCGGCTGATCGTCGAGGGCGCCGGCGTGCCGGTGTTGGTCGACGCGGGCGTCGGCACCGCTTCCGACGCCGCGGTGGCGATGGAATTGGGCTGCGACGGCGTGCTCATGAACACCGCCATCGCCGAGGCGAAGGACCCGGTGACGATGGCCCGGGCGATGAAGCTGGCGGTCGAAATCGGGCCGGCTCGCCTACCTCGCCGGGCGGATGGGGCAGCGGCGCTATGCCGACCCCTCCAGTCCGCTCGCCGGACTGATTTGAGCGCCGAGCCGCGCGACCCGCCGGAACCGGAAGTCACTGATTCGAGTTTTCTTTTTCAGGTGAACGGCGGCGCGGTGCCGCCGACGCCGTCTTGTGAAGGATGATGGTCATGGCTGAGTTCGAAAAAAACCAGGACAAGGGCAATCAGACCGATCAGCAGGGCGAGAAGCCCGCTTTCGGCCAGTTCGACAAGGAGCAGGGCGAGCAGGGTCGGCAGCAAGGCCAGCAGGAATTCGGCGAGGCCGGTCAGCAGGACGAGGAAGAGCTTACCGGCGAGAAGGGACAAAGCGGCGGCCAGGGCGACAAGAATATCTGACCCGGCTCAAGCCGACGACATGAAAAAGGCCGCGCCCGATCGGGCGCGGCCTTTTTCGCGAGCGCGCGGGCTTTACCTTTGCCCCGCGCGCGGCAATTCTGCGAGCCGATGAAGAGCAATCTCCTGAGAAGCCGTGACGGCGCCCGCGAGGAACGGGTCGGCTTCATCGAGCTCTTCTTCGACCTCGTCTTCGTGTTCGCGGTCACCCAGGTCTCGCACAGCCTGATCGAGCATCCCGATCCGCTCGGCTTCGTCCAGGCGGGGATGCTGTTCCTCGCCATCTGGTGGGTCTGGGTCGACACCGCCTGGGTGACCAACTGGCTCGACGTGCGCCATTTGCCGGTGCGGATCCTCCTGTTCGTGCTGATGGGGGTGGCGCTGGTCATGTCGATCAGCCTGCCCGAAGCGTTCGGCGAGCGGGCGCTGCCCTTCGCTCTGGCCTATGTCTGTATCCAGCTCGGCCGTCACGCCTTCATGCTGCTGGCGCTGGTCCGTCACAATCGCGACAATTTCCTCAACTTCGTGCGCATCACGATCTGGTCGGCGGCCGAGGCGCCGTTCTGGATCGCCGGCGCGCTCAGCGACGACGCGGCGACTCGAATGGCGCTCTGGGGTGTCGCGCTCGCCATCGTGTCGATCGGCCCCGTCGCCGCCTTCCTCGTGCCCGGCCTCGGGCGAAGCGAGACTCGGACCTGGGACGTCGAAGGTCACCATTTCTCCGAACGCTGCGGTCTCTTCATCATCATCGCACTCGGCGAATCGATCCTGGTCACGGGCGCCGCGTTCGGCGAAACCGGGTGGGAAGCGCCGGCCGTCGCCGCCTTCGCCAGCGCATTCGTCGGCACGATCGCCATGTGGTGGCTCTATTTCGACGTCGGCGCCGAGCGGGCGGCGCGGGCGCTCGCGCAGGACAAGGATCCGGGCCGGATGGCGCGGCTCGCCTACACCTATTTCCACATTCCGATCGTCGCCGGGATCATCGTCACCGCCGCCTCGGACGAGATGGCGGTCGCGCATCCGGGCGGCCATGCCGAGCCGGCGGCGATCGCGGCCCTGCTCGGCGGGCCGGCGCTCTATCTGTTCGGCAACATGATCTTCAAGCGGACCAACGCCCGCTATTTCCCGCTGTCGCACATGGTCGGGCTCGGCCTGCTGGCGGCGCTCGCGCCGTTCGCCCCGGCCCTGTCGCCGCTGGCGCTGTCGGTCGCCGCGACCGCGATCCTGGTGCTGGTCGCGGGCTGGGAGCTGGTGTCGCTGCGCGAGACGAGAACCGCGCTCAAAGCTTAGTCGCAAGCCAGATCGTCGCGGCGCCGCAGTCGGGATCGCGGAGGCAATGGGTCACCGCGCCATATCCGTTGGCCGCCAGCAGCGCCCCAGCGGCCCGTCTTCCCGCGCCTCGAGCGCGCGCATATCGGCGACGATCCACTCCTGCTCCGGCAAGCGTGCGCGGCAGATCGCGATCAGCGACGGGGCTGAATCGATGCCGGTGACCCGGCAGCCGCGCGCGATCAAGTAGCGCGCCACCGGCTCGCCGGTGCCGCAGCCGATATCGAGAATCGCGCTGCCGGCCGGGACCGAGGCGAGGAAGTGATCGAGCCAGGGGGCTTCGCGGAGTTCGCGGCCCCGCATGCGGTCCCAGGCCGCCGCATTCTCCTCGTAGAGCCCGACGATCCGCTCGTTCGCCTTCACTGGAACGCCCGCATGAACTCGACCATTGTGGCAGCATGGCAGACTTCGCGGCCCTGCGCGAGGAGATGGTCCGGCGGCAGATCGCCGGGCGGGGCATCGACGACGAGCGCCTGCTCGACGCGATGCGCGCGGTGCCGCGCGAGGCGTTCGTGCCGGACCATTTGGCCGGCTACGCCTATGAGGATTCGCCGCTGCCGATCGAGGCCGGGCAGACCATCTCGCAGCCCTATATCGTCGCCCTGATGATCGCGGCGGCGAAGATCGGGCCGCGCGACAAGGTGCTGGAGATCGGCGCCGGCTCGGGATACGCCGCCGCGGTGATCGGCCGGATCGCCGATCGGGTGATCGCGATCGAGCGGCATGGCGCGCTCGCGCGGCTGGCTGCGGAGCGGATGGAGCGGCTCGGCTGCGACAATGTCCGGATCGTCGAGGGCGACGGCTCGGCGGGCCTGCCCGACGAGGCGCCGTTCGACGCGATCCTCGCCGCCGCGAGCGGGAGCCATGTCCCGGAGACGCTGAAGCGCCAGCTGGCAATCGGCGGCGCGCTGGTGATGCCGGTCGGCGAGCCGGGCGCGGTGCAGCATCTGGTCAAGGTCGCGCGCACCGGCGAGGACAGCTTCACGGAAGATGAGCTGGGCGCGGTCCGCTTCGTGCCCCTGATCGGCGCGGAAGCCTGGTCCGAAGACCGGCCTTAGCTCGTGACGATCGCGCGCTGGTCCTCGCGGCCCATCGCAAGCAGGAACGGATCGGCGGCCTGCATCTCCTGGAAGTCTTGCTTCGAGCGCAGGCCCCGCCATTCGATGGCGATCAGCGCCTGGGCGATCGCGCCGCCTAGCGTTTCGCCCGGGCCGAGCAGGATGATGCGGTCGGGCGCATATTCGCGCACCGCGACCTGGACCGCGCGGGTGAAATCATAGGTTTCGAGGATCTGGGTGGCGAAGGTGTAGCGCCGCAGCACCTCAGGGTTGCTGGCGAAGGGGCGCCAGATGTGGCCCCGCCCGTCGATCATCGGGACAGCCGGTGCGCGAACCCATTCGGCGGGGAGTCGGAGGGCCCCGTCCGATGAGCCTTGCATCAGCGGCGTGTGGAACGGGCCATGGTTGACGAGACGGAGCGGCTCTCGCGTGGGGGTCGGCGGGGCTTCCGTGAGGAGTGCTTCCAGCCCCGCTTCATTGCCCGCGACGACGACCATGCCGCCAAGGTCGATCGAGGGGTAAAGCGCTGATCCGGGGCGGGAATTCACCGTCGCTACGAGGCCCAGCAGAGCATCGCGCAGGCCCGGCACCTCGTGCCAATCCTCGTCGACGAGGGTGAGCAGCACCTGGCCGCCGGGCTCGCCGGCCTGACTGTTCTCGCCCATCGCATCGACGATCCGAAAGCCGTGCTCCGCGCTGACCGCGCCGGCGACGGCGAGCGAAGTATACCATCCCATCGAATTGCCGGTCACGGCCGCGATATCGAAGCGCGACCGGTCGATGGCGACGAAATCGGCAAAGGAAGCGGTGAAGATCAGCGGCGAGGCGATGTCGCCGCGGGTATGGGTCGCGACGCTGAACCGGTCGGCGCCGTCGAGCTCCGATATGGTCGGCTGCCCGCGTTCGGCGCGCAGACGGTCTACGGTCTCGATCAGCGCGCCCTTGTCGGCGTGCAGGCGCTTCAGATAGCCGAGCTCGGCCTTGCCGTAGGTCCCCCGCCCCGGGCAGACGACGAGTGCCGCCTGCTTCTCAGCCACGGGCCAGCTCCAAGGCCGCTGCGACGATCGAATCGCGGCTGGGCAGGGTCAGGGTCGCCGCCCGCCCGAGCGGGATGAAGCTATCCTCGGCGGCGATCCGGCGGCAGCCGATCTTCGGCGCGCGTTCGGCGAACAAAGCCATCAGCGCCTCGCTCTGCGAACCCGTTTTGCGGCATTCGTCGACGATCAGGATGCGTTCGCAGCCCGCGACCGCGTCGAGGAGGCCGTCCTCGTTCAACGGCGCGAGCCAGCTGAGGTCGATCACCCTCAGGTTCAGGCCATGTTGCTCACGCAGGATTTTCTCGGCCTGCCGGGACAAATAATAGCCGTTGCCGTAGCTGACGATGGCAAGGTCGGTACCGTCGCCGTGGCGGCCGAGCTCGCCGAGCCCGATCGGCTTCGCCTCGCCGGGCGCGGCATAGGCCGAGGTCCACAGCCCGTCGCCCTCCTCGTGCAGGTCGCGGGTCATGTAGAGCGCGATCGGCTCGAGGAAGACGACCACTCTTTGCTCCTCGAGCGCCAGGCGGACGCATTCGCGCAGCATCTCCACGGCATCGGCGCCGTTGCTGGGGCAGGCGAGGATGAGGCCGGGGATGTCGCGGAAGACGGCCAGGCTGTTGTCGTTGTGGAAATGGCCGCCGAACCCCTTCTGGTAGCCCAGGCCGGGAATGCGGATGATTGTCGGGTTGGCATATTGGCCGCTCGAGAAGAAGCTCAATGTCGCCGCCTCGCCGCGGATCTGGTCCTCGGCATTGTGGACGTAAGCGAGGAACTGGATTTCGGTGATCGCCAGGATGTCGTTGTGGGCGGCGCCGATGCCGAGGCCCAGTATGCTTTGCTCGTCCAGCAAGGTGTTGATCACCCGGCTCGGCCCGAAGCGGTCGTGCAGCTTCGCGGTGACGTTGTAGACGCCGCCCTTCGGTCCGACATCCTCGCCCGCGACGATGATGTTGGCGTGCGCCAGCATGAGATCGGCGAGCGTCCAGCTCAGCAGCCGCGCCATGTGCTGGGGCTTGTCCATCATGCCGCGGTCGCGGTCGAACAAAGCCTCGCGCTCCTCCGGCGTCGGCCGGTTCGCCAGCACCGGGCCGCGCTTCGGCGGTACGAGGCTGGCCATCACCTCGGGGCTGCTGGCGAGCTTGGGCCGCGTGATCGCCTGTTCGCCGATCCGGGCGAGCGTCGCCTCGGTTTCGTTGTAGATGTCGAGGATCTGCCGGCCGGAGAGGATATCCTGCTCGACCAGCAAAGCCGCGCTGTAGAGCAGGGGATCGCGCTCCTCGTCCGCTCGATCTGCGATTTGGTCAGGTAGGTGGCCTGGAGGTCGGAGCCGGCATGGCCGTAGAGCCGCACGCAATCCATGTGGAGGAAGACCGGCCTGCGCTCGGTGCGGGCATGATGGCTCGCTTGCCTTGCGCCGCGATAGGCGTCGACCATGTCGAGGCCGCTGCAGCGTATGTAGTTGAGCCCCGGCCGGTCCCGGAACGACGCCTCGATCCAGCCCTTCGGGGTTCTCGTCGAGATGCCGATGCCATTGTCCTCGCACAGGAAGACGAGCGGCATCGGCGTGCCCTGATAGGCGGCCCAGGCCGCGGTGTTGAACGCGCCCTGCGCGGTCGAATGGTTGGCCGAGGCGTCGCCGAAGCTGGCGAGGACGATCGAATCGCGCGGCAAGGCGGTCTCCTCGAGCTTCAGCATCCTGGCGATGCCGATGCTGAACGCCGCGCCCACCGCCTTCGGGAGATGCGAGGCGATGGTGCTGGTCTGCGGCGGGATGCTGAGCGGCTTCGAGCCGATCACCTTGTGCCGGCCGCCGGAGATCGGGTCCTCGGCCGAAGCGGCGAAGCTCAGCAGCATGTCCCAGCAGGGCGTCTGGCCGGGCAGCTTCCCGGCGCGGTGGATCTGGAAGGCGTTCGACCGGTAGTGGAGGAAGGCCATGTCGTCGATCCGCAGCGCCTCGGCGACTGCGGCATTGTTCTCATGGCCCGAGCTGCCGATCGTGTAGAAGCCCTCGCCGCGCGCCTGCAGCCGGCGCGACAGGCGGTCCATCTGCCGGCTGACGCACCTGGCTGTAGAACAAATCGACCATCGTCTCGCGGGCGAGGCCGACCTCGTCCGGGCGCACGCCGCTGGTCCGCCGCGGCAGGTTTCCCTGCCCGACTTTGGCGAGGAATTTTTCGTGAATGGCCTCGGCTGCGTCCATGCGCGCGGCCCTAGCCGCCTTGGCAGGCCGTGGGAAGATCGCGGCTATTGACACTCGTGTCGGCTTGACTTGACGTTCGCGTAAAGTCAGGGGAAGTCCAACGATCCCGACGGAGACTCGACATGACCAAGAGCGAAATGGCCGCCCGCCTCAACGACGCCCAGGCCTTCGTGCCCGGCAAGCGCGTCAAGCTCGATTTCGGCGACGAGGGCGTGGTCATGCTCGACGGCGCTGCCGGCGCGGTAACCGAAGAGGACGGCGAGGCCGACACGACGATCAAGGTCGCCTGGGCCGACTGGCAAGACATGGCCGACGGCAAACTGGACGGCATGACCGCCTTCATGCAGGGCAAGCTCAAGGTCGAGGGCGACATGTCCAACGCCATGCAGCTGCAGGGCGTGCTGGCGAAGCTCAGGAGCTGATCGCCCCGGCGCCCGAGGCGTCGGCGGGCTTTCCCTCCGGCGTGGTCAGCCTGAGCCCGACCGCGCCGACCAATATCATCGCCATGAAGAGGAGCTGGACCGGCCCCAGCTTCTGCCCGAACGCAGTCATGCCGATCGCGGCGACCGCGACGATGCCGACGCCGGCCCATATCGCATAAGCGATCCCGACCGGGATGGTCCTGAGCGCCAGCGCCAGCGCCCCGAAACAGACCCAGTAAAGCGCGATCGAGGCGACGCCCCATTGCCATTTGGCGAAGCCGTCTGAGAGCTTGAGGCAGGCGATTGCGGCGATCTCGAACGCGATGGCGATGGCGAGCAGGGTCCATGCGCCCATGTCAGGCGCCGCCCGCCGCGTTCCGCAGCATTTCGATCCGGCCGAGCCAGGCGCCCCAGGCCCGCCGGCCCGCGGGAGTGAGCGAGAGGCGGGTCTGCGGCTTCCGGTTCACGAAGCTCTTGTCGACGCGGACATAGCCGGCATCCTCGAGCTTCCTGAGGTGCGCCGACAGGTTGCCGTCGGTGGCGCCGACCTTGTCGCGCAGCTCCGAGAACAAGGCGCTCTCGACCGCCGAGAGATAGGCGACGACGCCGAGGCGGATGCGGCCGTGGATGACGTCGTCGATCGCATTGTGATCGAAGGGGCTTTCGTCGCCCATGACCGGTCAGCCCCGCGCTTTGGGCTCGCGGGCGAGCAGCAGCAGGCCGGGCAGCAGCACCGTCGCCGCGCCGCCCGCCGCCGCCAGCAGATAGCGGTCGGGATGGAAGATGAAGGCGGCGAACAGCCCCACCATCGCCACCGCGCCGGCGCCGGCGGCGAGCGTGACCCGATCGCCGGCGAGCGCGCCGGTGACGATCAGCGCGCAGGCATAGACCGCGAAGGCGAGCGGCACGATCCAGTCGAACAGCACCGGCGCGCCGCCGTTCCGCGTCAGGATGAAAATGCCGGTCGCCATCGCGCCGATCGTGCAGGCCGCCGCGGCCCAGACCGAGCGCGCCGCCTGATTGCCGGCGGAGCCCGCGCCCGCCTTGTCGCGAAGCGTGCCGGCGAGGAGGGCCTGGCCAAGCAGGCCGATCACGCCGAAGCTCCCCCAGATGATGCCGTAAATCGCCTGGCCGCCGCCGATCAGGCCGTTCACCGCGAAATGCTGCGCGGTGTAGGCGGCGGCGATGAGCAGCCCCCACCAGACCATGAACCGGCCGCCGATGAGCGGCGCGCGGGCGCCGCTCTCGGCGAGGTGGCGGATATAGGCGATGTCGTCCGCGGACGGGCTGGCGGCCTGGTTCATCTCAATCTCCAAACAACTTTGAAATGCAGAGTAGACGCCGCGGCATGGCTTGTCAAGCGAAGCGGGCTTGCTTGACCTGACCAGCACCGCTTGACTATCGCAGCTGCGACAAGGGAGCTTCGGCATGAAGAAAATCTATCCCGACGCGGCAGCGGCGCTCGACGGCCTGCTGTTCGACGGCATGACGATCTGCGCCGGCGGCTTCGGCCTGTGCGGCATTCCCGAGCGGCTGATCGACGCGATCCAGGCGTCGGGCGTCAAGGACCTCACCATCGCCTCGAACAATGCCGGGATCGACAATGAGGGGCTCGGCAAATTGCTGCGCTCCCGCCAGGTCAGGAAGATGATCTCCTCCTATGTCGGCGAGAATAAGGAGTTCGAGCGGCAATATCTGGCCGGCGAGCTCGAGGTCGAATTCTGCCCGCAGGGGACGCTCGCCGAGCGTTGCCGCGCGGGCGGCGCGGGCATTCCCGGCTTCTACACCAGGACCGGCGTCGGCACGATAGTCGCCGAGGGCAAGGAGCATAAGGAGTTCGACGGCGAGACCTATATCCTGGAGCGCGGCATCCGCGCCGACCTGTCGATCGTCAAGGGCTGGAAGGCCGACGAGAGCCGGCAACCTCGTCTTCCGCAAGACCGCGCGCAACTTCAACCAGCCGATGGCGACCGCGGGAGGATCTGCGTCGCCGAGGTCGAGGAGATCGTACCCGTCGGCAGCCTCGATCCGGACTGCGTCCACCTGCCCTCGATCTACGTGAAGCGGATGATCCTCGGCGCCCCCTACGACAAGAAGATCGAATTCCGCATGACCCGGCAGAGGGAAGCGGCATGACCTATCGCTACGCCTTTCTCGCTTCCGTCGCGCTCGCCGGCTGTGCCGCCGCGCAGGCGCCGGCACCGCCGGCGGCTGCCCCCGCGGCCCCAGCGCCGGCTGCCGAAGCGCCGTTCACCGTCGGCATGCAATATCTCTACGGCACCGGCGAAGGCTCGGCGATCAGCATCCAGGCCTGGCACGCTCTGACCAATTATGTCGCGGCGCGGATCAGACGGCGCCCCGCCGACAGCGTGGTTCTCGCCGCCGGTGCGACGCTCGCGGCGCCCGCCTACGTACCGTGCGGCGACAAGCCCTTCGCTGCCGTGTTCGACGTCGACGAGACGGTGCTGCTCAACCTGGGCTTCGAATATGACGCCGCCATGGGCACGCCCTATAGCGACGCGCGGTGGGACCAGTGGGAAAGGACCGGCGCGGCCCAGGTCGCGCCCGTTCCCGGCGCCCTGGAGGCCTTGCGGGCGCTCAGGGCAATGAACGTGCGCGTCGTCTTCAACACCAACAGACTGGCAGCCAATGCCGCCTCCAATCGCGCTGCTATCGAAGGCGCGGGCCTCGGACCGGCCGTTCATCGCGACACGCTCTATCTGCAAGGCGACGATTCCAGCGGCACCCGCAAGGACGGCCGCCGGGCGATGATCGCCGAGCGTTTCTGCGTCATCGCCATGGGCGGCGACCAACTGAGCGACTTCAGCGATCTTTTTTCGATCGGTCCGATGCGGGATCGCCGCAATCTGACGATGGCCGAGCCGATCGCGTCCAATTGGGGTGCGGGCTGGTTCATGTTGCCCAACCCGGTTTACGGCTCCCGCCTCCGCGGGACGATCGATGACGTTTTCCCGGCCGACAAGCGCTGGCCGGTTACAGTGCTGGAAGCGAGGTAAATCGATGCCCTGGGACCGCAACCAGATGGCCGCGCGCGCCGCCAAGGAGCTGCGCGACGGCTATTACGTCAATCTCGGCATCGGCATCCCGACCTTCGTCGCCAACAACATCCCGGCGGGAATGGAGGTCACGCTCCAGTCCGAGAACGGCATGCTCGGCATCGGGCCCTTTCCCTATGAGGACGAGGAGGACGCGGATCTGATCAATGCCGGCAAGCAGACGATCAGCGAGCTTCCCTCCTCCTCCTATTTCAGCAGCTCTCGACAGCTTCGCGATGATCCGCGGCGGCCATATCGACCTGACCGTACTGGGCGCGATGGAGGTGGCCGAGAATGGCGACATCGCCAACTGGATGATCCCGGGCAAGATGATCAAGGGCATGGGCGGCGCGATGGACCTGGTCGCCGGCGTCAAGAAGATCATCGTCGTGATGGAGCACGTTTCCAAGAACGGCGACCCCAAGTTCATCCCGGAATGCACTCTGCCGCTGACCGGCAAGAACGTGGTCGACATGATCGTCACCGATCTCTGCGTCTTCCACCGGCCCGACCATAAGAGCCCGTTCAAGCTGATCGAGCTGGCGCCGGACGTGACGCGCCGAGGAAGTGGCGGCGAAGACGACGGCAAGGTACGAGAGCTGAGCTTGCCGCCATCCGGGAAGGGGTGATGCGCGTCCTTCTGACCGGCTCCTCCGGCTGGCTCGGCCGGTTCCTGGCGCCGCGCTTGCGCGCGGACGGGCATGCCGTGATCGGCCTCGACGTCGCGGCGGGCGCCGATACCGACGCGATCGGCTCGGTCGCCGACAAGGCGGCTGGTCGAGCGCGTCTTCGGCGATCATGGGATCGAGGCGGTGATCCATGCCGGCGCGCTGCACAAGCCCGATATCGTCCGCTATCCCGAGGCGGCGTTCGACGCGGTCAACGTCGCCGGCACGCGCAACCTGCTCGAGGCGGCGGCCGCGGCCGGGCACGATCGCTTCGTCTTCACCTCGACCACCTCGCTGATGATCTCCGAGGCGATCCGCGCCGGCAAGGCGGGCGGGGCGACCCGCGCGGCCTGGCTGACCGAGGATTTCGGCCCGCTGGCGCCGCGCAACATCTACGGCGTCACCAAGCTCGCGGCCGAGCGACTGTGCCGGCGCTTTCACGAGGAGCAGGGTCTCGCCGTCGCAGTGCTGCGCACCGGCCGCTTCTTCCCGGAGGACGACGACACCCATCGCGACCTCTCCGGACCCAACATCAAGGCCAACGAATTCCTCAATCGCCGGCTCACCGTCGAGGACGCCGCCGAAGCGCATGTCGTCGCGCTCGGAAGGACGCCCGCGCTCGGCTTCGACACCTTCATCCTCTCCGCCCCGCCGCCGTTCGCGCCCGGCGAGGGCGAGGAATTGCTCCATGACGCGCCGGCCGTGATCGCGCGCCATTTCCCGGAGGCGCCGGCGCTCTATGCCCGCATGGGCTGGACGCTGCCTGCCTCGATCGACCGGGTCTACGATCCCTCGCGGGCCGAACGGCTGCTCGGCTTTCGCTGCCGCACCGATTTCGCCGCGATCCTCGCCGCGCTCGAGCGTGGAGCGCGATTGCCCTTCGCCCACGATCCCTCCTATGTCTCGCCCAAGGAGGCCCGATCATGAGCTTTCGCCTGCCCCGCAGCCTCGGCGATGCGATCGGCGATCCGTCTGCGGCGGCGCAAAATGCGTTCGAGGCCGAGGTGCTGACCGAGAAGGCGGCGGCGCTCGGCCGGGCCGGGCGGCAGGCCGAGGCGGCGCTCGCGGCCTTGCGGACCTGCGGGGCGCCGGCCGGCAGCGCCGAGCGCGAGCGGCTGACCGACGCGGCGGCCGAGCGCTTCTGGGCCTTCCTCGTCCAGCGCGAATTGTGCGGGCTGCGCGACCGCGAGCGGGTGATCGCCGATTTCGCCGTCCCGCGCGAAGTGATCAATCGCGGCGGCGCGATTCGCCGGCGCTCCTGAGCCTGCAATTGCGCTTTGCCGGCCATCCCTTCTATGGCTCGCCGGACCAACGGTTGAGGAGACAAAGGATGCTGAAGGCGGCATTGGGCACCGTCGCGGGATGGGCCGCCTTGACCGGAATGCAGGCGCCGCCGCCGTCCCTCGAACTGTGGCGGCTCGATTGCGGCGAGTTCGTCTTCACCGACTATAACGCCTTCTTCTCCGACACGTCCGAATATCCGTCGGGACCGAAAAACCTCGTGGGCAGCTGCTATCTGATCCGTCACGGCGACGCTTACATGTTGTGGGACACGGGCATTCCCGCGGGCACGGTGCGCCAACCGATCCAGACGCCGGCGATCCGGGCGACGCTGCGCGCCACCATCGTCGACCAGCTCGCCCGCATCAACGTCAGGCCCGAGCAGGTCGCGATCGTCGGCATCAGCCACTATCATTTCGATCATACCGGCCAGGCCGCCGCCTTCCCGCGGGCGCGGCTGATCATGGGGGCGGGCGACATCGCGGCGCTGCGCGGCACCGATCCCGGCGTCGAGCGCGAGCCGCTGGCGCCCTGGCTGACCGGCGGCGGGCAGGTGACCGAGGCGCGCGGCGACCATGACGTGTTCGGCGACGGCAGCGTGATCATGCTCAACCTGCCGGGCCACACGCCCGGCCATCGCGGCCTGCTGGTCCGGCTCGCCTCCGGCCCGGTGCTGCTCTCCGGCGACATCTATCATTTCACCGAGCAGGTCGAGCGCCGCGGCGTGCCGCCGTTCAACACCAATCGCGCCGATACGCTCGCCTCGATGGACCGGTTCGACCGGCTCGGCCGCAATCTGCGCGCCCGCGTCATCATCCAGCACGAGCCCGCCGACGTCGCCAGGCTCCCGGCTTTCCCGGCGTCGGCGCGATGAAGGCCTTGCTCTCCCGCGCGCCCGGCGGCCCCGAGACGCTCGAGCTCGCCGAGCTGCCCGATCCCGCCCCGGCCGCCGGGCCAGTTGCTCGTCCGGGTCAAGGCCTGCGCGATCAACTATCCCGACGTGCTGATCATCGAGGACAAATATCAGTTCCGCCCGGAGCGGCCGTTCGCGCCGGGCGGCGAGATCGCCGGCATCGTCGAGACGGTCGGCGAGGGCGTCGAGGGCTGGTCCGAAGGCGACCGGATGATCGCCATGCTCGGCCATGGCGGCTTGGCCGAGATGGTGGCGGTGCCCGCGGCGATGGCGCTGCCGCTGCCGGAAGGGCGGAGCTTCGAGGACGGCTCGGCGCTGATCCTGACCTATGCGACCACCATCCATGCCTTGCTCGACCGGGGAAAGCTCAAGGAAGGCGAGACCCTGCTCGTGCTCGGCGCCGCCGGCGGCGTCGGCCTGGCGGCGGTCGAGCTCGGCAAGGCCTATGGGGCGCGCGTCGTCGCGCGCGGTTTCGTCGGAGGAAAAGGCGCAGGCGGTGCGCGCCGCCGGCGCCGACGACGTGATCGTCTATCCGCGCGGCCCGTTCGACAAGGAGGGCGCCAAGGCGCTTGCGGCAGCGTTCAAGGCGGCGGTCGGCCCGAACGGCGCCGACCTCGTCTACGATCCGGTCGGCGGCGACTATACCGAGGCGGCGCTGCGCGCGATCGCCTGGGAGGGGCGGCTGCTCGTCATCGGCTTTCCGGCCGGGATCCCGAAGCTGCCGCTCAACCTCACTTGCTCAAGAGCTGCGACGTCCGCGGCGTCTTCTGGGGCGCCTTCGCCGCGCGCGACCCCAAGGCCAATGCCGCCCATGTCCGGACGCTGTTCCGGCTCTGGGAGGAGGGGAAGATCGCGCCGAAGGTCAGCCGCACCTGGCCCCTCGCCGAGGGCGGCGAGGCGATCGCCCACATGGCGGCGCGAAAGGCGGTCGGCAAGCTCGTGGTGACGATGGAGTAGGGAGGGGAGGGCTTCGACAAGCTCGGCCCAACGGTTTGGTGGTTTGTCCCTTTGCCGTTCGCCCTGAGCCTGTCGAAGGGCTTTCCTTTCTTCTCGGAGCGTTGCGCCAGCCCTTCCCGCCGCCTATCTGTCTCCCGAAGACCAAGCACAGCAAGGATCGCCATGACCCAGTTCGACGACCGCGAGAAGGCATTCGAGAGCCATGTATGCGCGCGATCAGGAGATGCAGTTCAAGATCATCGGCGCGGCGCAACCGGCTGCTCGGCCATTGGGCGGCGAAGAAGATGGGCCTGACCGAGGCCGAGGCCGAAGCCTATGCCAAGGACGTGATCCGCGCCGATTTCGAGGAAGCGGGCGACGAGGACGTGGTCCGCAAGCTGCTCGGCGACCTCACGTCCGCCGGCATCGACATCGACGACGCCGCGATCCGGCAGGCGCTCGAGCACAAGACGGTCGAGGCGCGCCGCCATTTCATCGAGGCCCAGGGGTAGGAGAGCTGATGCCGATGGCGGCCGACGCAGATCGAGACGCTGATCCGGGGCGGCATTCCCGACGCCCGCGTCGAGATCGTCGATCTGGCCGGCGACGGCGACCATTATGAGGCGCGGGTGGTTTCGGAGAGCTTCCGGGGCCAGCCGCGCGTGAAGCAGCATCAGCGCGTCTATGAGGCGCTGGGCGGACGGATGGGCAACGAGCTGCATGCGCTGAAGCTCAGCACCGCCGTCCCGGAGTAGAGGAATGGAGTTATGAGCGACGCCCGCACCCGCATCGACGAGCTTGTAAAGAATAACGACATCGTCCTGTTCATGAAGGGCACGGCTTTGTTCCCGCAATGCGGCTTTTCGAGCCGCGCGGTGGCGATCCTCGACCATCTCGGCGTCAAGTTCGAGACGGTCGACGTCCTCCAGGATCCGGAGATCCGGCAGGGGATCAAGGAATATTCCGACTGGCCGACCGTTCCGCAGCTCTACGTCAAGGGCGAGTTCGTCGGCGGCTCCGACATCATGATGGAGATGTTCGAGGCCGGCGAGCTGCAACAGCTGATCGACGAGAAGCAGGTCGCCAAGGCTTAGCCCTCCCGAGTCACCCCGGCGAAAGCCGGGGCCCATGAACCGAAGTGACGGCGGCAAGGTGCGTGCGTTCTCGCCCGTACTCCGACGGCGGTGTTCATGGCTCCCGGCTTCCGCCGGGATGACTCTCTCGGGGTGACGTCTCAGGCGGCAGCCGTCGCGGCCGCCTTCCTGAGCCCGACATATTCGAGGCCGGCGAGGCCGAGCACGGCGAGCGCCTGCGCGGCGACGAAGGCGGTGCCGAGCGGCGTCGGCTGGTGCTGGGCGATCGTCGCGAAGCTCTCGGCGGTCCAGCCGAGATTGCCGAGGATCACGATCCAGACCAGAGGCCGCGGCGGCGCGGGCCGCGAGGCGAGCCAGAAGATGAACGCGGCCAGCGGCAGCAGCAACAGGCCGGCGATCCGTACCAGCGGCTCGGGCAGGCCGAACAGAGGCGCCAGCGCCGCGGCGCCGAGCCCCATCAAGAGCCCAATGCCGAGGCAGCTCAGCGAATCGAGGGCGAGGACGCGGCGGAGAAACAGGGTCTGTGACATGGGCATTTCCTTTCATTGCCGATGCCGAATCATCGCCGTCCGAAGTCATGGTGTCGATTACGTCGCAGGTAATGGGATTGTGCGGGTTCGGCGGCTAGGATCGCGTCATGCAGACCCAGATTCTTCCCGTCGGCGCGCAGCTGCGCGCCTGGCGCGGCCGCCGCCGCCTCAGCCAGCTCGACCTCGCGCTCGACGCCGAAATCTCGGCACGGCATTTGAGCTTCCTCGAAACCGGCCGGTCGCAGCCGAGCCGCGCGATGCTGCTCCGCCTCGCCGAGCGGCTCCGCATCCCGGCGCGCGACCGCAATTTGTTGCTCGTCGCCGCCGGCTTCGCGCCGGCGCTGCCGGAGCGGTCGCTCGACGATCCAGCGCTCGCCGCCGCGCGCCGCGCGGTCGATCTGGTGCTGAAGGCGCACGAGCCCTTCCCGGCGCTCGCCGTCGACCGCCACTGGCAGATGGTCGCGGCCAATGCCGGCGTCGCCCCATTCCTTGCCGGGGTGGCGCCGCATCTGCTCGCGCCGCCGGTCAACGTGCTGAGATTGAGCCTCCACCCCGAAGGCGCGGCGCCGCGGATCGCCAACCTGCCGGAATGGCGCGCCCATATCTTCCACCGGCTCGAAGCACAGATCGAGGCCAGCGGCGATCTGGCCCTCGCCGATCTTCTCGCCGAGCTTCGCGCCTATCCGGGCGGCGTTTCGCGAGCGCCCGACGCTTATGGCGGGGTCGCCGTCCCGCTCGTGCTGCGCGCCGGCGAGGTCGAGCTCGTCTTCCTCAGCACCACGACCATGTTCGGCACGCCGATCGACATCACCTTGAGCGAGCTGGCGATCGAGGCGTTCCTGCCCGCAGACGCGCGCACGGCCGAATATCTGATGGGCTGAAAAATTGAGGGGCGGGCGGCGCGACCGGAAAAGTGCGCCAAGCCCGCCCCTTGAGTGGAACCATGTGGACGCATTTCCTTATTCACGGCCCGTGCCAGAGCGCGAAACCCGCGGAAATCCGCGCCTTTCGAGGTGAATCGAAATTAACCTCCCGAGGCTGGTGTAAAGACCGCCGACACCGCGGCGGGCGCGGCGATGTCCTTGGTTTTCCGCGCCGCCAATGCCACATGCCGGGAATGGACGATTGGCCCACTGGCAAGGTCGAGCAGGTCGACCCGCTGATCCGCCGGCTGCTGGCGGGCAATCCGTCGCCCTTCACCTACACCGGCACCCAGACCTATATCGTCGGCCGGGGCGAGGTCGCGGTGATCGACCCGGGACCGGACCTGCCCGACCATGTCGACGCGATCCTCGCCGCCATCAGGAGCGAGCGGATCGCGGCAATCCTGTGCACCCACACCCACCGCGACCACAGCCCGGCCAGCCGCGCGCTCGCCGCGGCGAGCGGCGCGCCGATCATCGGCTGCGCCCCGCTCGCGCTCGAGGATGACGGGCCGCGCGCCGACGCCGCCTTCGATTTCGACTATCGGCCCGACCGCATCCTCGCCGACGGCGAAGCGCTCGAAGGGGAGGGCTGGGCTTTGCGCGCGGTGGCGACGCCGGGCCACACCTCCAACCATCTCTGCTTCGCGCTCGAGGGGACCGGAACCCTGTTCACCGGCGATCACGTCATGGGCTGGTCGACCACCGTGGTCTCGCCTCCCGACGGCGACATGACCACTTACATGGCAAGCCTCAACCTGCTGCTCGCGCGCGACGACGCGATCTATCATCCGGCTCACGGGCCGGCGGTGGAGACGCCGCAGGCCCACGTCCGCGCGCTGATCGACCACCGCCGGATGCGCGAGAAGCAGATCCTGGACCGGCTCGAGGGCGGGGAGGGGCGGATCGCGGCGATGGTCGAGACCATGTACCGCGACATCGACCCGCGGCTTCATCCCGGCGGCGGGCCGGTCGGTGCTCGCCCATCTCCGGGACCTGGAGTGCCGCGGCCTGGTTCGAAGCGAAGGCGAAACATGGATCTCGAGCGCCTGAAAAAGCTGCCGCTCTGGCTGCCGCCGTTGCTCGCTTTGCTGATCGGCGCGGGCCTCGGCATGCTGCTGCGTCCCGCGGCGGACGGCGGCGCCGGGCCCGACCCGGTCGCGCTCGCCGACGCGACCCTGATCTCGGTCCGCGAGCAGGGCCGCCTCACCCTGTTCGCCGCGCGCTTCGTGGCGGTGGTCACGGCGAGCGAGGAGCGGCTCGGCCTCACCGCCCGCAAGACCCTGATCATGCCCGGCACGGTCCGCTACGGCGTCGACCTCAGCCGCCTCAGGCGCGAGGATCTGCGCTGGGACCCGGCGACCCGAACGCTCTCGGTCACGCTGCCGCCCCTTGAAATGTCGGGCCCGGAGGTCGATCTGGGCAATGTTCAGGAATATTCGGAGGGCGGCATCGTCATGGCGCTCACCGATGCCGAACGGACGCTCGATCAGGCCAATAACCGGAGCGCCCAGGTTGAACTGATGCGGCAGGCGCGTGAACGGACTCCGACGCAACTGGCGCGCGAAGCGGCGATGCGGGCCGTGGCGAGGAGCTTCGCCATGCCGCTTCGCGCAGCGGGGATTGACGCCAGCGTGACCGTGCGGTTCCTGGATCCGGCGGGCCGGGAGGAAGCGAGCTTCCTCGATCGGCCGCGCCGGATCGAGGACGCGGTCGCCGACCGGCAAGCGAACCGCTGAGCGCCGCACGGGGAATGACATGAACGCACCCAATCTCAGCCTCAAGGGCCTCGACCTGCGCGCCGAGCTCGACCGCCTGCGCAAGGAGCGCAACGCGGTCATCCTCGCCCATTATTACCAGACGCCCGATATCCAGGACATCGCCGATTTCGTCGGCGACAGCCTCGATCTCTCGCGCAAGGCGCAGGCGACCGACGCCGAGGTGATCGCCTTCTGCGGCGTCCGCTTCATGGCCGAGACCGCCAAGATCCTGTCGCCCGAGAAGATCGTCGTGCTGCCCGACATGAATGCCGGCTGCAGCCTGGAGGACAGCTGCCCGCCCGCCCAGTTCAAGGCGTTCCGCGAGGCCCATCCGGACCATATCGCGCTGACCTACATCAACAGCTCGGCCGAGGTGAAGGCGCTCTCGCGACATCATCGTCACCTCCTCGTCGGCGGAGACGATCCTCGCGCAGATCCCGCTCGAGCAGAAGATCATCTTCGGCCCCGACAAGCATCTCGGCGGCTATCTCGCCCGCAAGACCGGCCGCGACATGCTGCTCTGGCCGGGCGTCTGCATCGTCCACGAGGCCTTCTCCGAGACCGAGCTGATCAAGCTCAAGGCGCAGCATCCCGGCGCGCCGGTGCTCGCCCATCCCGAATGCCCGCCGCACATCCTCGACCATGCCGATTATGTCGGCGCCACGTCGGGCATCCTCAAATATGCGCTCGAATCGCCGTCGGCGACGATCATCGTCGCCACCGAGCCGCACATCATCCACCAGATGGAGAAAGCGGCGCCGGCACAAGACCTTCATCGGCGCCCCCGGCGCCGACGGCAACTGCAACTGCAACATCTGCCCCTATATGGCGCTCAACACGATGGAGAAGCTCTACGTCGCGTTGCGCGATCTCGAGCCGCGGATCGAGATCGAGGAGGGCCTCGGCTGCGCGCCAAGAGGTCGCTCGACCGGATGCTGGAGATGGCCGCCGAGACGGTCGGCAAGGGCGACGTCGGCCGGCCGCAAATCGCCGGCGATTAGTCCCTTCCCATAGGGTGGGAGCCCGCGCCGCCCTCAATCGTCGTTGTCGGCGCCGCCATGAGCGCGGTCGAGATAGAAGGCCGCCTTGTGATAATGGACGAAGGCGGTCCGTTCGCTCGGCGCCGCGTTGGCAAGGTCGATCTCGGCCTCCGCGCGTTGCAGGAACCAGTCGCGATCGGTCGCGGTCATCAAGCTTCCCCTGTTGAGCCCTGTCCCGCCCCAACCACCCGGTGGGCCCGCCGGTTCCCGGGTCCGGCGGCGTGACAGGCGATCCCGCTTTCGCCTAAGAGGCGCTGCGTGACCTTCCGCCTCGACCGCTTCGATCTCGACCGCTTCGTCGCCGACACGCTCGCCGAGGATCTGGGGGGGCACGGCGACATCACCTCCGCGGCCGTCATTCCCGCCGAGGCCCGGTTCGAAGGCGCGATGCGCGGCCGCGAGCCGATCGTCGTCGCCGGCCTGCCGGTCGCCATCGCCTTCTTCCGCGCGCTCGACCCGGATGTGGCGATCGAGCGGCTGGCCGAGGACGGTTCCCGCGCCGAGGCGGGCGGTATCCTCCTCCGGCTGCACGGGCGCGCCCGCGCCCTGCTCACCGCCGAGCGCTCGGCGCTGAACACGCTCCAGCACCTTTCCGGCATCGCCACCTTGACCCGCCGTTACGTCGACGCGATCGCCGGCACCGGTGCGATCCTGCTCGACACCCGCAAGACCATACCGGGCCTGCGCGCGCTCGAAAAATATGCGACTCGGATGGGCGGCGCGCGGAACCACCGCATGGGCCTGTGGGACTCGGCGATGATCAAGGACAATCATGTCGCGGTGGCGGGCTCGGTCGGCGAGGCCGTGCGCCGCGCGGCGGCGGCGGGGATCGAGCGGATCGTCGTCGAGGTCGACCGCTTCGACCAGATCGGGCCGGCGCTCGAAGCGGGCGCGACCCACCTGCTGCTCGACAATATGGGCGTCGCGGCGCTGCGCGAGGCGGTGGCCGAAGTGGCGGGCCGAGTCCCCACCGAAGCGAGCGGCGGCATCACTCTGGAGACGATCCGCGCCGCGGCGGAAACGGGCGTCACCTACGTCTCGGTCGGCCGCCTCACCCAATCGGCCCCGGCCGCCGACATCGGGCTGGATTTCGCGCCGGCCTAAGAAGAAGTTGACGGGGTTGGCCCTACAGCTCGCGCCGCGCCACCACCTCGCCCTCGATCAATTTCGTCTCGGGATGGTGCTTGTCGAGCCAGCGCTTGACGATCCGCAAGTTGCGCGAGTTCGACTTGAAAACGAAGTCGAACAGGTCGCCGGCGAACGGGATCGCGCCGACCAAAGTGTCGAAGCCGACATTGCCGGCCATCCGGGCGAGGTGGAATTTGGACATGCCGAGATTCCGCGCCTCCCAGATCAGCCAGGCGCCCATCGCCGCGGTGACGAGGTCGCCGACGACCGGGATCAGGCCGACCACCGAATCGAGGCCGACCCGCATTCGCGTTCCCGGCAGCGCGAAGGCGCGCTCGAGCAGCCCTTCCATCGCCTCCAGCCGACGCCGCACCGAGGCGGGGTCGCGGCCGATGGGCAGCTGGGCCGCGACTCGCTCGAATTCCTGTCGATCCATCAGGGCCGCTCCGCGATCAGCTCGCCGGCGGGATGCCTGGCGAACATGTTGGGCCTGAAGCCGGTCAGCCGCGGCGACACGAGCGACCAGCGCACCGGCGCCGTCAGCGGGATGAACGGTACGAGATCGGTTAGGGTCCGGTCGGCGACCGCGAATTGCGCGTTTCGCTCGGCCGGGCGCGCCGCCAGCCGGGCGGCGAGCAGCGCCTGGTCGGCCGCCGCGTCGCAGATCCGGCTGACGTCGCAGCTGAAGTGGCGAAGGTACCAGCTGGCGAGGTTGGCGGGCGCGACCTCGTCGACGAAGCGGAGGTCCGCGGGGGCGCCGGCTGCCACGCGCTCGGCCTCGACCCCGATCAGCCGCCAGTCGCGCCGGAGATAAGCGAAGACGAGCCGGTAGCCGGGTCCCTCGGGCATCGCCACCCGCAGCCGGACCCGCGCTTCGGGGCCGAGCTCGGCGATGGCGCGGGCGGCGAGCTCGCGGCGCATCGGCAGCGGCGCCCCGGCCCAGTCGGGCTGGGCCGGGGCCGGCAGCTCCTGCACGCCCGGCGAGACCAGGCCGGTGCGCGGGGCCAGGCGGGGCACGTCGAGCGCCGCCGCCAGCGCCTGCCGGTCGACCGCCATCGCCAAAGCGCGCCGGATCGCCGGGTCGCCGAGCGGGCCCTCGCCGCCGGTGAAGGCGAGGCCGAACAAACCCGCCACCGGATCGAAGACCAGCCGCGCCCCGGGCAGATCGGCGGCGCGAGCGACCGGAAGGTCCCCGACATTGCCGCCGACGACGAGCTCGGCCCCGTCTTCGGCGAAGCGGGCAACGGCCAGCGCGGCCGCCTCGCCGCGCAGCAGGATGTCGGGCATTTCCGGCCCGGTCTCGTCCTCGCCGCGCGGCAGCGTCAGCCGCGCGCCGCTCGGCCCCGCTTCGGCAATCCGGTAGGGGCCGGTGCCCTGGCCGCTCAGCACGATCGCCATGTCGGGATGGGCGAGCAGCTGCAGGAAATTGGGCCGCGGGCCGCGCAGGCTGATCTCGAGCACGCTGTCGGTCATCGCGACCACGTCCTCGATCGCGCCGAGCACGGGCTTCAGCCGGTTGCGGCTCGCCCGGCTCAGCGCGGCGCGCAGCCGAGCCACCACCTGCTGCGCGGTGACCGGCTCGCCGCCCGCCCATAAGGTGCGCCGCAGCCGGAAGGTGTAGCGCCGGCCGTCGTCCGAGACGATCCAGCTCTGCGCGAGCGCAGGTTCGATCTCGCCGGCGGCGTCGAACTGGACCAGGCCCTGTGCCGTCGCCTCGATCAGGAAGGCGGTCGGCGCATCGATCCGCTCGAGGTTCGGATTGACGAGCCGGGGCGGCGCGCCGATCGCGCTGACCGCGATCGGGCCGTCGTCGCGCTCGCCGCAGCCCGCCAGGGCAAAAGCGGCGGCGATGCCCGCGAAAAGGAGGAGGCGATTCGCCATGTCACCGACCGATAGCCGAGTCCGGCCCGCCCCGCATGGGTCTTCGGCGGAAGGAAGTGCCGCTTTTACGGCTCTTTCACTTCTCTGCGCTATGGCGGCTCCATGACCAGACCGCCTGTCGACAGGGTGCTCGAGGACGAGCAGGCCCTCGGCTTCAAGCCGCGCCGGGCCTCGCGCGTCGTCGTCGAGGGCTCGGCGAGCCTGACGCCGCAGGATCTCTACAAGGTCGAGATCAAGGTGCGGAACGTCTCGAATTGCGGCTTCATGGCCGAATGTGCCGAGCCGATCCGGATCGGCTCCTACGTCTCGCTCGACGTGCCCGGCGTCGGTCCGGTCCAGGCCCAGGTGCGCTGGCAGATCGGCGCCCGCATGGGCGGCATGTTCCTCGATCCGATCAGCCTGGCCCGCTGCGAATGGACTGCGGAGAAGGCGCAGGCGGCCTGAGGGCTGGTGCGGACGGCGGGACTTGAACCCACACTTCCCGAAGGAAAGCAGATTTTAAGTCTGCTGCGTCTACCGATTTCGCCACGTCCGCATTGCGTGACCATGCCCCGGCGCCGCCGCCGGCGGAAGCCTCAATGTCAGGCCGGCCAGCGCAGGGGGACGAGGGTCGGGCCGAGGATGTGCCCGTGGCGCGTCGAATCCTGGTGCGAGACGTTGTGCGAGAAATGGGCGCCGTACCAGACGACGACGTCCTGCCCGCCGAGCTGCTCGCCGTTGACCCACTTGCCGATGCCGGCCTCGGTGTTGGCCCCCGATGTGTGGTTGATGCCGTCGTCGATCTCCGAGCCGCGATAGCGCAGGAACCACAGGTCGCCGCGGCCGTAAGGCGCGTCGGGCGCCTCTGCCGCGATGCCGTCGCCGGCTCCCGGCCGAATTTCGTAGCCGGCGCCGCTCGGCACGTGCTCGACCCGCCACTTCCTGCTTCGGGCCGTGCTGCGCGGCCGGGCGATTTCACGCGCGAGTTCGCGCCAGTGGCTGAGGCAGAGGAACCGGTTGAACTCGCGAATGCGGTTTCCGCCGGCGCTGAGAATGTCGAAGTCGAACCGCCAATAAGCGTGGTGATGGTGGACGTTGCAGACGCACGGGCTCTCCGTCGCGGCGAACCCGAAGCGCGGGCGGATGGTGCCGTCGGTGTGCAGCCGCCACTCGCTGAGATAGCGGTACCAGCCCGCCTCCATCTCGCTCACCAGCACCACCTCGGCGCCGTCGAGGTAGATGCCGACGCCGAGGAAGTTGCCGGTGTCCGATCCGGTGTCCATGATCGTCCTGGCCGGCGACGAGCACAAGCGGAAGCCCGACGCAACGTCGACGCCGTCGGCTTGTATCTGCCCCTCCTCATACTGCCAGTCCCGATAGGGTCCGCAGGCATCGCCGTCATATTTGACGTTGAGGATCGGCACATGGCCGCGGTAGAGGACGCGCCTGCCCCGGTAATCGACATATCTGAGCTCCACGCCCGACCCTCTCAGGCCCGAGGAGGCGGCGGGGCGGACGGCGAGAAAGCGCCACAGCACGTTGCCGCCCTGGCTCACCGTCACCCAGGCCTGCCCGGCCATGCCCTGAGAGGCCGTCGGCTGGCCGGCATTGACGGGCGCGCCGCAGATGGTGTCGTTGTGCGGATGCGTTTCAGGTGGTGCCCCCTCGGCGAAGCGCTGCACGCTGCCATCGGCGAGGTCGACGCCGACGATCTCGACCGGCCGCCGCGACCGTCTCGATAACAAGCCGACGCCGATCAGGCGCCGCAGGTGGATCTTCGGCTCCGGGTGGACGATGAGCGGCGGCATCGGCCGATAGAAAACCAGATCCGAAGGGTCGAATTCGGACGCGAAGCTCGGGTCCGCCTGCAAATGTTCGACCGCGGCGCGGAATTCCTCGCTGGTGACCGGCGGCCGCTGGTCGCTCTCGCGAAGCTCAAGCCGCTCCGGCGAGCCCAGCTCCCCTTCGGCGATCAGCGTGCGCGAGCGGGCATAGTCGTAGACCGTGGCGTGGAAGCGTTCGGGCGGCGTCGGACGGTCAAGCTTCTCCCGTTCCGCATCGGGGTCGATCGCCGCGATCGACAGCAGCCGGTGCAGGTCGTCGCCGACCGCTTCGCGCAGCTCCGGGCTGGCAAGCACCGTGGCCGCGATTCTGTCCATCTCGTCGCCGGTCGGGCCGAACGGCTCGATGTCGAGCTTGAGGCCGTCGCGGCCCTGTGTCGCCTCCGTCATCGGGTCCTCCCACGCGATGCGGATCCGGATCACGCCGGGCACCGAACCCGCAGCCAATTTCCCATCGACTGAAACAGACCCCGCCGCCCTCAGCACGCCAGTCGCGGCAGGCAGTCGCGCGAGTATAAGCGGCCGGCACGGTGCCGCCAAACCTCATCTGGTCGGTTTTGGACCCGGCTCAGGCGCGGCCCCGGGGACGTGCGCGGCCCTTCAGACGTTGAGGCGCTCGCGCATTTCCTTGCCGGGCTTGAAATAGGGGACGTGCTTGGCCGAGACGTCGACCGGCTCGCCGGTGCGCGGGTTGCGGCCCTTGCGGGCGTCGCGGCCGCGGGTCGAGAAGGCGCCGAAGCCGCGCAGCTCGACTCGGCCGCCGCTTTGCAGCTGCTCGATGATCGAATCGAAGAAGGCCGAGACGACCCGCTCGACCTCCTTCAGCGTCAGGTCCGGATGGTCGTCGCAGAGCTTCTGGACCAGTTCGGATCGGATCACGGGCGTTCCCCCTTCAGATCGTTTAGTCACCGGAGAGACAGGATTCTGTCGCAGGCCCCCATGCGACATCGGCGAGACAGTCGCACCGATATTGATAAAAATCAACCCGCCCCGTCGCGGAAATCCAAGCAATTTAAACAGATTGCGCGTGCGACGCCGAAAGGCCGGGGCAGGCGACCGCGAAGGTGCCCGCCCCGTATGAAATCAGGACTTCTTTTGCTTCAGGGCCTCGCCAAGAATATCCCCGAGGCTGGCGCCGGAATCGGACGAGCCATATTGGGCGACGGCCTGCTTCTCCTCGGCGATCTGAAGCGCCTTGACCGAGAAATTGGGCTTCTTCGAACGGTCGAAGCCCGAGACCATCGCGTCGAACTTCTGGCCGACCTGGAAGCGCTCGGGCCGCTGCTCGTCGCGGTCGCGGCCCAAATCGGTGCGCTTGATGAAGCCGGTGACGCCGTCGTCGCCGACCTGGACGTCGAGGCCGCCGTCGCGGACCTCGAGCACGGTGACGGTGACGGTCTCGTTCTTGTTGACCCCCGCGCCGCCGCCCGCGCCGCCGGCCGCCCCGCCTTTGGCGACTCCGCCGCGCTCCAATTGCTTCATGCCGAGCGAGATCCGCTCCTTCTCGACGTCGACGTCGAGCACGACCGCCTTGACCATCTCGCCCTTGCGGTGAAGGTTCAGCGCCTCCTCGCCAGACACGCCCCAGGCGATGTCGGACATGTGGACCATGCCGTCGACGTCGCCGTCGAGGCCGACGAACAGGCCGAACTCGGTCGAATTCTTGACCTCGCCCTCGACCTCGGTGCCGACCGGATGCTTCTCGGCGAAGTCGGCCCAGGGATTGGCCTGCGCCTGCTTGAGGCCGAGCGAAATCCGGCGCTTCTCCTCGTCGACCTCGATCACCGCGACGTCGACCTCCTGCGAGGTCGAAACGATCTTGCCGGGATGGACGTTCTTCTTGGTCCAGCTCATCTCGGAGACGTGGACCAGGCCCTCGATGCCGGGCTCGAGCTCGACGAAGGCGCCATATTCGGTGATGTTGGTGACCCGGCCCTTGAACACGCCGTCGACCGGATATCTGGCCGCCGCGCCGTCCCAGGGATCGCTCTCGAGCTGCTTCATGCCGAGCGAAATGCGCTGGGTATCGCGGTTGATTCGGATGATCTGGACCTTGACCGTGTCGCCGATGTTGATGACCTCGCTCGGGTGGCCGACGCGCTTGTAGCTGATGTCGGTGACGTGGAGCAGGCCGTCGATTCCGCCCAAGTCGACGAAAGCGCCGTAATCGGTGATGTTCTTGACGACGCCGTCGACGATCTGGCCTTCGGCGAGCGACATGATCAGGCCCGAGCGCTGCTCGGCGCGGGTCTCTTCGAGGATCGCCCGGCGCGAGACGACGATATTGCCGCGCCTCCGGTCCATCTTCAAAATCTGGAAGGGCTGGGGGAGGTCCATCAGCGGGCCGACGTCGCGGACCGGGCGGATGTCGACCTGCGACCCCGGCAGGAAGGCGACGGCACCGCCGAGGTCGACGGTGAAGCCGCCCTTGACCCGGCCGAAGATGACGCCCTCGACGCGGTTGCCGGCGGTATGCTCGGTCTCGAGCTTGTCCCAGGCGGCCTCGCGGCGGGCGCGGTCGCGGCTCAGCATCGCCTCGCCGTTCATGTTCTCGATGCGGTCGACGAACACCTCGACCTTGTCGCCGACGGCCAGTTCGGCCTTCTGGCCGGGCGCGGCGAACTCGCGCAACGGCACTCGGCCTTCGGATTTCAGGCCGACGTCGATGACGGCGAGGTCGTTCTCGATCGCGGTGACGATGCCGGTGACGACCCGGCCTTCGAAGCCCTGATCCTCGCCGCCGAGCGATTCGTTGAGCATCGCGGCGAAATCGTCGCGGGTTGGATGTGCCGTTGTGGCCATGGGGAGTCCTTGCATTTACCGGACCGCACCGCGGACTCGAAAGCGCGCGGGCCGGGCCAGAGGGTTGTTGCCGCAGTGGCCTTATGCCGGCTGCGGCGTCCTTTGGCGGCGGCGCTGGCGGAGGCCGGGGAAGCAAAAAGGCGCGTCAAGAGACGGGCCGTGCCCGCCCTTACGCGCTGTGCCTCATCCTGGCTTCCGCGAGCGCCGACGCCCGCTGGACGGGGGCGCATATAGGGGAAGGGGCGGGAGGGGGCAAGCGGGTGCGTCGCCAAGTGATGCTTGGCGCCGTTTGGAGGGGAGGTGGGAGCCTAGCCCGTCAAGGGATGAAGGGCCTACCCCAATAGGTTCCGACAGCCTGAAGGGCGAATCCGATGAACAAGAGCACAAAGCCGATAATGCCAACCGTGCCGTCTGCGTATCTTTCTTGAATGAATTCCAACGCCGCGATTAGTCGCTTTAGCAAGAACACAATGCCGATGTGGACGAGTTCCCCGAGCATCCAAAGGCCTGCGACACCCCCAAAAAGCGCTGCCGCCAGGGCCGCGAAGACGACCCAATACCATTCAAGGGTCAGCACCATCCCGACCGCCGACCCAGCCAGTCGGTGAAGCCACCCGGCGCTTAGAAGATCGGCGAGTGCGAGCAGTAGCATACCGGCCAGATAGTGCAGTGCTGTAAACAGACCCACATGGCGAGAGGCCCAGTTTACGACGAAGTCCTTGGGAGGTTCCTCCCCCTCAATGAGGATCGATGGCGAAAGGGTCTCGTGATGGACCTTTCTCAGCACTCGATCACAAAAGTACCTCAGATTGTGCGGCTTAATTGCTTCGACCGAGAGCAGGAATGCACCGATCACATCGATGATAAGGCCGACGATTGAGATCTGATATGCGTGCAAGTTGAGGCGCCATGCTGATCAACACACGGGTGAATCGCTTAGGGGATCTTGCCCAGGTTCGTGCGCATTTTCGCCAATGCGACGCCGACGCCATCGTGGCGAAAGGCGAGGATGCGGATCGGTAAATCCTTAGCTCGATGATTCACGTGCTTCAGGGCAGTCGCAAGATTGGGGGTGCGATCTGTGAGATAGCGAGAGAGCTGATTGTCGGGGACGATGATCACGCCAATGTCGATTGCTCCAGCGTCGAGCCGCTCTTTTAGGTGCATGATATCGACGGCGAGCATATCGCTACGCCCGGACACCTGGACTTCGACTCCTATGGTTGCGCCGCTGCTATTTCCTTTTGTCCAATCGATGCCGCCCACGGTTACTTTGGTCCACCCACCCATGCCGTCGAAGGCTTGATCGATCAGTTTTCGAATGTCCCGTGTGCCGTTCGCGTGCTTTCTTTCTTCCACCAGCAAAGTGAACTCAGCCAGCGTTGAGGCAGCTTCGTTCACAAGCGGATCAAGCCCCAGGCGATCCGATTTTGCGGAAAAGCCATTATAATCAATGGTCTCAGAGATAGTGGGCACGATCACTCGGCTGCTAGAGGAAATCCTACTAGCTCGACGTAGTCGCTGTTTTGGTGCGGGTCTATATGCCCATTGAGACGCTCAACGATGGCTTGCGTCGATTCCAATTCGATCCCGATCCAATGTCGGCCCCGGTCTTCGCAGACGGCATAGGTGGTCCCGCTTCCACCGAAAGGATCCAGCACGGTATCTCCGGGAAACGTGGTCAACTCCACGATCCGGTCGAGGAGTTTCGTGCTGAGCGCGTTTGCCGGCCGCTTTGCGGACTTGAACTTTCGGTGACGCACGGGTGGGATGTCTGTCCAAACGTCCTTCAGATTGACCCCCTTAGGATTCATGGCGCCACGATGGCCGCCATAATCCCGAACTTCGCCACCGCAGTGACGGCAAATCTCAATCGGGGTGCGAATTCGATTGAAGCGAGTTGGCTTGCCGCGCGTATAGTAGAGCATGGAGTAGTGAGCGGGGTAAAGCCTTCCCTGGATCGGAAGGCAGTTTTTCTGCTCTATGGCTATCCAGTGACGAAACTCCATTCCAATCGTGCCTAGGAAGTGGCCGATCGGGATGTTCCATTTGGGCAGATTATACAGGAAGAGTGCGCCGCCGGGCTTCAAGACGCGGACGCATTGCCGCAGCCATTGATGGCACCAACTTAGATAAAGTTCAGTCGATCGGTCGTCGCTGGCGAATTTCCCGTAATGTTTCCTCAGGTTGAAAGGGGGGTCGGCGAACACGGTGTCGACGGAGGCGGTCGGTAGATGTGGAAGGACGGCCATGCAGTCCGCCTCATAGAGGATACCCAGTTCGGTTTTGTAAGCTGGTTCCGGCAAATGTTGGCTGGCCACGACGTTCTCCCTCTGGTCTCGGTAGCGAACACGCCAGCACGCTTCAACGGGAAGCGAACGTGCGTGCGACGAAATTCCGTCTCCCGTCGGCATCCTTTGCATCACGGTGCCGAGGCGAGCCTTTCCACATCCTCGCGCAGCACCTCGAACGCATACCGCGGCATGTCCTCGAAAGTGTCCAGCCCATGCTCGTGGATGATCTCGATCTTCGCGAGCAGGGCGGGCAGATCCGGTGCCGGTGCGAGCACGAGGCGGATGGCGGCCTTGTACATGGGCGCCGTACAGCGATCGTAATAGGCATCTTCGGCGACGCTGACGCGGGCAAAGGCCGCTCGGCAGAGCGGCTTGCCGATCCGCGACTTGCGCGCTTTCTCCCAGCTGCCGAAGCGGGCGCTGAGTTCGGCGTACACGCGATTGTAGCGGTCGTTGGCCTGGCGGAAGGCGCCGGACTCGGCTTCCGCCTTCCAATAAGCGTGGAGACGGCGGTAGCGGGCGAGGCGGCGGTTCCATCTGCCTTCGCGCAAGGCTTCGGCGGACGAGCGTCTTGCTTCGGTCGCGCGCTGGGATGGGGACAGTCCCCGTTCGGGGACAGTCCCCCGGAGAGACGCGGGGAGGCCGGCCAGGGCCAGGATGGGGAGCGTGGCGGCCGCGCCTAGGACGCGGCGGCGGGTGCTGCTATGCTTTTGCGCAGCCATGATCACCTCGCAAACAGGTGGTTCTGGTCAGAGCCGGGGCGAAAGTTACAGCTTTCCCTCGGCTCGCCCTGTCAGTAGCACTGATCGATGGCGAAATCAACTGGTGTCGACACGAATACACGAAAAAAGCGGCCGAAGCAGACCGGCCAGATGGTCGGCACGCGCCTCCAGCCCGAGCTGCTGAAGCTGCTCGACGACTGGCGCCGCGATCAGCCCGACCTTCCCAATCGGCCCGAGGCGCTTCGCCGGCTGGCGGAGAAGGCGTTACGGAGCTAGGACGATCTCCTTTGAACCATGGCTAGGCAGGCGGAAGCTCGTAGGTCTCGACCCCAGACGCTGACGGGATCTCTTCGCTGAACTTGGGCTGCCAAGTGTATTCCGTCAGCTTAAGCGGACTCAATCCCGAGGTGAGGAAACGGGAAGTGCGGATCACCTCATAGGAACCAATCAGCCACTCAAAGACCGTGCCATAACGAGCAAGCCGCTGTTTCTTCGGGCGCGGCTGCCCATCGGCCGTTTGCTTTTCTTCGGGATCGTCCTTCCCCTCGGTCGACATCGACGAGTTTAGCGCGAACAACCCGGACCGCAGCCGTGAGAAGTGGGGCACCAAGGATGGAGGCAGATCTGCGAGTTTAAGTTCCATAAGGGCGTTTACCGCGGCGGTCGCACGATACTCGCGCAAGGTCGGTCCTTCTGTAGGAAGCACGGCAGGGTCAAATCGAATTGCCAGACGATCGATTATCAGCCCAAGAGCTTCTTGGGCAACGAGCGCGCCGGCGCGTGCTGCTTCTCGCTTTTGGTGCTTGGCCATTCGTGCGGGGACAAAAATTGCGACTAATGCCGAAATGATGATCCCCAGGCCGGCGACTATCGGCGTGAGGATCCACTGATAGTGCGGAGCCACTTCATCCCTCCAATTACTGGATCCTCCTTTTATTTCAGAGATGTCTTTGAGAGGCAACGAGCAGGACAGCCTCAGTCGGGATCTTTTTGTGGACGAGTTCGAGGGTCGGGTTGGTGATGTGCTGTCGACCCTGGCGCCGCGGGCTGAGCCGAGTATCTCACGCGAAGGCGCAAAGAACGCGAAGAAGCTGGATCCCGGCCTCCGCCGGGATGACGAAAGAGGGAATAGCGGGGAGGGGGCTAGCCTTTACCCGCCGCCCCGAACCGCCGCTTCGAGACCTCGGCGACGTGCCTCGATTGCCGCTTGAGCCAGGACATCCTCGACCGGATCGCTGTCCTTCGACCCCGGCCGTCGGCGGGACAGGCAGGCTCAGGATGATCGGAACGGGAAAGGCAGCGAGAAATAGGGCCTCGCGCAAATCCAACAAATATCCGGAAAAAGCCCGTGGCTCCACCGGGTTGGACGATATTTTGTTGGATTTCGAACCCCACAGGTAAATTTTTCTTGACATTCACCGGTTCGGCGGATACAAAACACGAACATCGGCCGGGGTGCGATTCGGCCGGTGCTTCATGAAGCAGGGTGAAGGGGCCCCTGCGGTTCCGCTCGCTTCCCGCTGCGGGACGCGGGCTTGCGGGCGCGCGGCCTCGGGCGGCGCGGCGCTTGGTTCGGAGGCGATGTGTCGATGGCGGAAGAGGAAGGCGTTCCGGAGGACCGGGACGAAGAAGCGGGCGGGGGGCAAGAGCGGGGCGACGGAGAAAGAGCGGGGGAGGGGGCGGATCCGCCCCTTCGGCTGCCTGCCTGCGGCAGCCGCTCAGGACATGCTTCGAATGAAGCTTCCGCCTCCGCTGAAGCTGCGGCGGACAAGTCGGCGGACGAGGGACGGGAGCGGTTGCGGCCCGCCAAGCATCGCGACGCGCAGGTCGCGCGGACCGGCGGGCGCAAGCTGTTCGACAAGAAAAGGCGCAAGGTCTTCCTCGAATGGTTCGCGGCGACCGCCAACGTCACGCTGTCGGCCGAAAAGGCCGGGGTCAATTACAGGACCGCGTTCAAGCACCGGATGAACGACGAGCGTTTCGCCGAAGCCTGGGACCGGGCGGCCGAGCAGGGCGTGGCGCGGGTCAAGGCGCGGCTGATCGAGACCAAGGCCAAGGAGACTCCGATCGGCATCGACGGCGATCTCGACGCGCCCGAGCTCGAGGCGCGCGACCCGCATTTCGACCTGCAGCTGATCCATGCGCTGGCCCGGGCCGAGCCGGCCGCGGGCGGGCGGCGGCGGCAGGGGCGGCGGCCGCGCGTGGCGAGCAATGCCGAGGTCAAGACCGCGCTCCTGAAGGCGCTGAAGGCGTTCGAGGGGCGGGTGAAGGCGCGGCCGGGCCGGCACGAGCCTTCCGGTGAGGAGGGGGATAAGTGACGGCAGCCGATCATGCCGATTTCCGCGGCGAGCTGGCCCGCTTCGCGGCGCGCGCGGATTGGGAGTGGCTGCTGAAGCGGCTGCCGCCGCCGGTGCTGCGGCGGATGGCCGGGGAATTCTTCGAGTGGCAGGCACATGGCGGGCAGCGGCTGCCCCCGGCCTCCGCCGGGGCAGGCCGGGGCGACTGGCGGACCTGGCTGCTCAGGGCCGGGCGCGGCTTCGGCAAGACCAGGGCGGGGGCGGAATGGGTGAGCGCAATGGCGCGCGAGACGCCGGGGGCGCGGATCGCCCTGGTCGGCGGCAGCAAAGACGAGGTCGCCAAGGTGATGATCGAGGGGCCGAGCGGGCTGCTCGCGGTGGCGCGCGCCGACGAGGACATGCTGTGGCTGCCGACCGCGGGAATCGTCACCTTCGCCTCGGGGGCGCAGGGGTTCGTCTATTCGGCCGCGGCGGCGGAGAAATTGCGCGGCCCCGAGCACCATTTCGCTTGGTGCGACGAGCTGGCGAAATGGGAGCGGCCGGACCGGGCCTGGGACATCCTCCAGATGGGGCTCAGGCTCGGCGACCGGCCGCGCGCGATGGTGACGACGACGCCGCGGCCGATCGCCATCGTTCGGCGAATCAGGGCGCTCAAGGGGACGGCCGAGACGCTCGGGCGGATGGACGAGAACGTCCACCTCTGCGACTCCTATCGGGACTGGGCGATCGAGACCTATGGCGGCACCAGACTCGGCCGGCAGGAGCTCGACGGCATGCTGTTCGAGGAGCCCGAAGGGGCGCTGTGGCCGCGCGACGTGCTGGAGAAGGCGCGCGCAGAAAAGGGGGACTGTCCCTCTTTTCGGAGGATCGTGGTCGGGGTCGATCCGCCGGCGAGCGCCGACGGGGATGCCTGTGGGATCGTGGTCTGCGGGCTTGGGCAGGACGGCGTCGCCTATGTGCTCGCCGATTGCTCGGTGGCGGGGCTTCGGCCCGAGGGGTGGGCGCGGGCGGTGGCGAAGGCGGCGGCGGCGTGGCAGGCGGACCGGGTGATCGCCGAGAAGAACCAGGGCGGCGACATGGTGGCGAGCGTTCTGGCCAGCGTCGATTCCGCGCTGCCGGTCCGGCTGGTCAGCGCCAGCCGCGGCAAGGTGGCGCGGGCGGAGCCGGTGGCGGCGCGGTTCGAGACCGGCCGGGCGAAGCTCGCCGGGCGCTTCCCGGAGCTCGAGGACGAGCTGGCCGGGCTCACTCTGGGCGGCGGCTATGAAGGGCCGGGACGCTCGCCGGACCGCGCCGATGCGATGGTCTGGGCGATGAGCGAATTGCTGAAGCCGCCGGTGGAGCCGCGGATCCGCTCGCTCTAGATTCTTTCGTTGCCGCATTTTCCGAGCCGTCGGGTCGTTCGACCCGACTAGAAAATGCTCTAGCGGCCGCGCTCGACCGCCGCGATCGCCGCGGCGACCGCTTCGTCCGCACCCATGTCGCTGGTGTCGAGCAGGATCGCGTCGGCGGCCTGGACGAGCGGCGCCGAGTCGCGGCCGGTGTCGCGCTCGTCGCGGGCGCGGATGTCGGCGAGGACGTCGTTGAAATGGACGTCGAGGCCGGCCGCCCGCAACTCGGCGAAGCGGCGCCGGGCGCGGACCTCGGGGCGGGCGGTGACGAACAGCTTGGCCTCGGCCTCCGGAGCGATCACGGTGCCGATGTCGCGGCCGTCGAGGACGGCTCCGCCCGCCTGCCCGGCGAAGCGCTTCTGGCGCTCGAGCAGCGCCTCGCGGACCAGGGGATAGGTCGAGATTCGCGAGGCGATGCCGCCGACCGTCTCGCTCTTCAGCTCCGGGTCGGCGAAGTCGATCTGCGACAGGTCCGAGGCGCGGGCGGCGGCGAACTCGCTTTCCGGGTCGCCGCCCATGTTGAGCAGGTTGAGGGCGGTGGCGCGGTAGAGCAGGCCCGTGTCCATGTGCGGCAGGCCGAAATGGCTGGCGAGCGCCCGGGCGATGGTGCCCTTGCCGCTGGCCGCGGGTCCGTCGACGGCGATGATCATGAACGCTGCAACGCGTCGAGCGCGGAAAGGAAGCCGGGGAAGCTGGTGTCGCAGGCGGCCATGCCGGCGACCCCTATCGGCTCCGCCGCGTTGAGGCCAGCCACCGCGAAGGCCATCGCCACGCGGTGGTCGAGGCGCGCGTCGATCGTGAAGCCACCGGCCAAAGGCGCGCCGCCGCTGCCTTCGACGGCAAGACCGTCGCCCTCTTCGCGCGCCCCGAGAGGAGCCATCGCCGCGATCCGGTCCAATTCCTTGATCCGCAATTCGGCGAGGCCGCGCGCCCTGGTCGTCCCCCGAGCGAAGGCGGCGGCGACGAACAGGATCGGATATTCGTCGATCATCCGGGGCGCGATGTCCGGCGGAACGTCGACGCCGGCGAGCGCGCTGTGCCGGACGATCATGTCCGCCACCGGCTCGCCGGAACGCTCGCGCGGGTTCGACCAGGCGATGTCGCCGCCCATCTCGCGCAAGATGTCGAACAGCCCGATGCGCCCCGGATTGACGCCGACGCCCTCGATCCGGATCTCCGATCCGGGCACGACCAAGGCGGCGACCGCCAGGAAGGCCGCGGCCGAGGAGTCGCCGGGGATGTGGAGATGCTGCGGCTCGAGCTCGGCCTCGCCGCGCAGGGCGATCCGCCCCTCATCGATTTCAATGTCGGCGCCGAAGCGGCGCAGCATCCGCTCCAGATGGTCGCGCGTCGGCGCCGGCTCGATCACCTCGGTAACGCCCGGTATGTTGAGTCCGGCCAGGAGCAAGGCCGACTTGACCTGGGCGGAGGCCATGGCGGGCCGGTGGCGCGCGGGGACGAGGGGATAGACGCCGGCGACGGTGAGCGGAAGCATGTCGCCGTCGATCCGGGCGCCGATCCGCCTGAGCGGCGCGGCGACCCGGTCCATCGGCCGGCGGCAGAGCGAGGCGTCGCCGGTGAGGACGGCGCGGATCGGATGGCCGGCGAGGAGGCCGATCAGCAGGCGCGCCGACGTCCCCGAATTGCCGAGGTCGAGCGGGGCTTCGGGCTGGAGCAGGCCGCCGACGCCGACGCCGTCCACCGTCCAGGCGCCGCCGCCGTCGGCCCCGATCCGCGCCCCCATCGCGCGCAGCGCCGCCATCGTGGCCGCGACGTCGGCGCCCGGGTTGAGCCCCTCGATCCGGCTGCGGCCGACCGCGAGCGCGGCGAGGATCAGCGCCCGGTGGGAGATGCTCTTGTCGCCCGGCAGCCTGGCAATTCCCCTGAGCATGAGGCGGGCTTTGACAGCGCCTTACCCATGTGGCAAGGCGCCCGCTTTCGCGGGCCCGAGGGCCGGCCTTTCAAGTTCAGACACGGAGACTTTTCACCCATGGTGAAACCGGAATGGGGCACCAAGCGGACCTGCCCCAAATGCGCGACCCGCTTCTACGATCTCGGCAAGGACGACCCGATCACCTGCATCGCCTGCGGGATCAACTGGCAGGCCGAGCCGGTGCTGAAGTCGAAGCAGCCGCTGCCGTTCGAGGCGGCCAAGGTCGAGGTCGAGGTGGAGAAGGAGGACAGCGATCTCGCCGCCCCCGATCTCGATCTCGAGGTCGACGAGGATGCCGAGGAGAATCCGGACGACGAGGTCGACCTCGGCGGCGACGACGATATCGGCGTGCCGGGCGCGGCCGGGGACGAGGAAGAGGTCTAGGCGTTCGAGGTCATTCCAGCCGAGGGACCGTTCTGAATTGGGAACGGCGGCTTTCGAACTCATTGCAGACGTACGGGGCTAAGGCCGCGGTGCGGTGATGGCTTCTGTGAGCCTACGAAACTGCCAGCCGTGCTTCGACCTCCGTCTGCGCCGCAAAATCGGCGGCCAGCGAGTCGATAAGCGCTCGCACCGAAGGGAGCAGGCCCCGGCGCGATGGGAACACCGCATGGACGATGACAGTGCGGGGCGTCCATCTAGGCAGGACATCGAGGAGACTGCCGTCCTGGACGTCCTGCCACACCACCATGTTAGGGAGCTGAACGATGCCGATCCCCTGGAGCGCGGCTTCGCGCAGGGTCGCCATATCTCCCGTGACGAGGCGGGGCGCGTGGCGGATGAGCGCCGTCGCGCCATCGGGGCCTTCGAGGCTCCAGCTGTGCTCGCCTCGGGGCTTGCCAATATCGATGCTCGGAAAGACATTGAGGTCGGCTGGGCCGGCAATGGGTACTTTGCCCTCAAGCAGACGCGGGCTAGCCACCAATCGTTGCTTGCCCTCCTCGAGGACGCGCATCACGAGGTCACTCTCCTCAAGCGGCGGCGTACGCGCTCGAAGCGCAATGTCGAAATTCTCGGCGACGACGTCGACTCGGCGGTTGGTGCTTTCCAGATGGATCTCGACCAGCGGATTGGCCGTCATGAACCGGGCCAGCATGGGGTTCACGCGAAAATTGAGGAGGTCTGTTGGGCAGCTGATCCTCACGACGCCCTGCGGCTCCGACCGCGCCTGTTCGATCACCGCGTCAGCCGCCTCCATCTGCACCAGCGCGGCGAGACATTGCTCGTAATAACGCTGCCCGATCTCGGTCACCGAGAAGGCGCGGGTGGAGCGGTTGATGAGGCGGACGCCGAGCCTGCTCTCTAGGGACGCAACTCGTCTGCTCAGCTTGGATTTTTGAACCCTGAGCGCCCGCGCGGCGGGCGCGAAGCCGCGATGATCGACCACCTGCACGAAATAGAAGATGTCCTCGGAATTCTGCATTGTCCTACTTTCTAGGACGATCAGTCCGGATTTTGCAATCTACTGCGCGCGCTGCGCCAAGGCTAATTAGGGTCCAATCAATCGCCGGGAAGGTCCGGCTCGGAGACCTGAAATGAAGAAACTCCTTGGCACCTACGGCAACCCCGCCGTGCACTGGGTGGGCGACGGCTTTCCCGTCCGCTCGCTCTTCTCCTACGACGGCCTCGGCGCTGGTATCAGCCCGTTCCTCCTGCTCGATTTTGCGGGGCCGCATCACTTCGAGCCGGCAGACCGGCCGCGCGGTGTCGGCCAGCACCCGCATCGCGGCTTCGAGACCGTAACCATCGTCTATGACGGCGAGGTCGAGCACAAGGATTCGACCGGCGCCGGCGGCAAGATCGGACCGGGCGATGTCCAGTGGATGACGGCGGCGGGCGGCATTCTTCACGAGGAGTTCCATTCGCACGACTTTACCCGGACCGGCGGCCCGTTTCGAATGATCCAGCTGTGGGTGAACCTGCCCGCCAGGGACAAGATGGGCGAGCCGGGCTATCAGACCCTGCTCAATGCCGACATCCCGTCGGTCGATCTTCCGGACCATGCCGGCCGAGTCCGGGTCATCGCCGGCGAGTTTGACGGCCGGCGCGGACCGGCGCGCACCTTCACCCCGATCAACGTCTGGGATTTGCGCCTGGACCGCGGGCGCCAGGTCGTCCTCGATCTGCCGGAAGGCCACACCGCCGCACTCGTCGTCGTCGGCGGCGCCGTGACCGTGGACGGCTATGAAATCGGCGAAGCGCGGATGGCCCTGCTGGAACGCGAAGGCCGCGAGGTAGCGGTCGAGGCCGGCGAGGACGCAACGATCCTCATGCTGACCGGTGAGCCTATCGACGAGCCGATCGTCGGCCATGGACCGTTCGTGATGAACAGCGAAACCGAGATCAGGCAGGCGATCGACGACTTCAACAGCGGTCGCTTCGGCCAGATTGCGCACGCCTGAAGGGGATGCCCCGGCTTGCGCCCTTAACAATGGAACGGAGGAACCTAGAAATGAACGGCAAAGAAATAGTCAGAGGACTTCTGGAAGCGGGAGCAAAGCAGGATGTTCAAGGAATGGCAGATCTCTTGGCGGAAAACATTGTTTTCGAAATGCCGTTTGCTTTGCCGGGCTTACCTGACCGCGTTGAAGGAAAAGCTACCGTTGTTCGAATTCCTGGAACAGTTTCTCGGCAAAGAGCACGGCATGTTTACTGGCTGGGATTTTTACAATATTCGGATTTATCCCGGGGGCGATCCGGATCTGTTCTTCACCGAATACGATGGGCGAGGTGTGGTAGCCCAAAGTGGGTATCAGTACCGGCAAAAGTACATCACCATGTTTCGTGTGTCCGACGGACGTATCAGCCACTGGCGCGAATACTTAAATCCCATTCCGTTGCAAGAGGCGATGAACAGCGGTCGTGTCGGCGAGATGTCCGGCGTCGCTATGGTCGGCACATGATCAATCGAAATTTTCCAAGCACCTCGACGCTCGACGTCTTTTCGACCGGAGAGGCCATCAACCACGAAGGAGGAGCCAAACCATGACCTACATCACGACGCCGGACGGGACCGAGATCTTCTACAAGGACTGGGGTCCGAGAGACGCGCAGCCGATCGTCTTCCACCACGGCTGGCCATTGAGTGCCGACGACTGGGACAACCAGATGCTGTTCTTCCTGGCCCAAGGCTATCGGGTGATCGCCCATGACCGGCGCGGCCACGGGCGCTCTTCCCAGACCGCCACCGGCCACGAGATGGACACCTATGCCGCCGACGTCGCGGCGCTGACCGACGAGCTCGACCTCCGGGACGCGGTGCATATCGGCCATTCGACCGGCGGCGGCGAGGTCGCGCATTATGTCCCTCGCGCAAAGCCGGGCCGCGTCGCGAAGGCGATATTGGTCGGCGCGGTGCCGCCGGTCATGGTCAAGTCGGACGCCAACCCCGGCGGGCTGCCGATCGAGGTCTTCGACGGCCTGCGCGCGGCGCTCGTAGCGAACCGCGCGCAGTTCTACATCGATCTTCCGACCGGGCCCTTCTACGGATTCAACCGGCCCGGCGCGACGATTTCGCAGGGCCTCATCGACAATTGGTGGCGGCAGGGCATGATGGGCGCAGCCAATGCCCATTATGAATGCATCAAGGCCTTCTCCGAGACCGACTTCACCGACGACCTCAGGAGGATCGAGGTCCCGGTTCTCGTCGCGCACGGGACGGACGACCAGATCGTGCCCTATCCGGACTCGGCGCCGCTGTCGGTCAAGCTGCTGAAGCAGGGCACGCTGAGGAGGTACGAAGGCCTGCCTCACGGCATGCTGTCGACCCATCCCGACATGCTCAACCCCGACCTGCTGGCCTTCATACGTGGGGAGCCGCTGACGGCGGACCTGGAAGTGCGGTCTGCCATACCGATGAACGCTTGAAGTTTACCCCCGCGGTCCGGTGGCTCTCTTCCCCCTCGCCCGGCCCGCACCCTTTGAAGGAGAAATGAAATGACCAAGTCCATTGTCCTCGTTCACGGCGGCTTCGTCGATGGCTCCGGTTGGGAGGGCGTCCACCGCATCCTGACCGGCAAGGGCTACAACGTCACCATCGTTCAGAACCCGACCATCTCGCTGGCCGACGACGTCGCGTTTACCCGGCGTGCAATCGCCGCGCAGGACGGCCCCGTGCTCCTGGTCGGCCACTCTTATGGCGGGGTCGTCATCACCGAGGCCGGCAACGACCCCAAGGTGAAGGCGCTGGCCTATATCGCCGCCTTCGCGCCCGACACGGGCGAATCGGTCTCGTCGCTGATCGCCAACCCGCCCCCCGGCGCGTCGGTGCCGCCGATCCTTCCGCCGCAGGACGGGTTCCTGTTCCTCGATCGCGACAAGTTCGCCGACGCCTTCGCGGCCGACGTAGCGCCCGCACAGGCTGCCTTCATGGCGGATTCGCAGGTTCCCTGGGGCCTCGACGCGCTCGCCGGCGCGGTCACCGAGCCGGCCTGGAAGGCCAAGGCGAGCTGGTATCTGGTCGCCGCCGACGACCGCATGATCCCGCCGCCGGCGCAGCGCTTCATGGCGGAGCGGGCCGGCGCCGAGGTGAGCGAGACGGGCGGCAGCCATGCCGTCTATGTCTCGAAGCCGGAGGCCGTTGCTGAGATGCTCGAGCGGGCGGCCGCGGCCGCGATGGCCGACGCGCACTAGGTTGGAGAAAGTCGGAGCGCTCGGTTGGGCGCTCCGGCCTTTTTGATTCTGCGACCCGAAGTGTGGAGGGACGGTTCGAAGGCCGGCGATGTGCGGGCGGGGTTAGGTCCGCTTTCCACCCATTGCGGACGTCCGGGATCGGGGCCCCGGGACGGCGGGAGAGTCAAAAGAGAGCCCAACTTGAAATGACGGGATTGGGGATGAACAGGTCGCCGTGTCCCCCGGACACGGCTAAACAATGCAGGGCATTGTTTACCTGGTCATGGTGGAGCCGAGGGGGATCGAACCCCTGACCTCTGCAATGCCATTGCAGCGCTCTCCCAGCTGAGCTACGGCCCCGAACCTCTTCCGCCGCCCCGGTTTCCCGAAGCGGCGGGCTGGTGACGGCGCCGCATGTAGGCGAGGGCGCGGCGCCGCGCAAGAGTTGTCACGGCTTCGCGTAGCTCTCCAGGAACCCGCAGCTGCCGCAGCGCCAAGTGGCGATCTCGATCGGGGTCTTGCCGCGGAGCTTGACGCCGACCCAGATGCTCTTCTCGGGCGCGCCTTCGACCCGGCAGCTCACGCCATGCCGCCGGCGCCGCCGCCCTCAGAGCGACTTCAGATATTCGACGAGCGCCCACCTTTGCTCGTTGGTGAGCCGGCCGACATTGTAGTCGTGGCCCTCGTTGGAATTGCCGGGCCCCCTCGCGTTGACGAGGAAGATGTTGCCCGGCGCGCCGGCCTGGGTCCGGTAGCCGACCCGAACCGGATCGTATTCGCGGGTGCCGACGTTGAAGCTCTGCGGCCGCTGTGCGGGCGGCAGCAGCAGATCGTAGAGCGTCGGCACCGAGCCGTTGTGGAGATAGGGCGCCGTCGCCCAGATGCCGTCGAGCGGCCGCGCCTTGTAGGCGAAGGGCGGAGGATCGTTCGGACCGCGCGGCAGATCGTTGGCCTGGAAGCAGGTTTCGAGCCGACCGGCCCGCACCTCCTCCTCGCTGACCGCGTCCTCGGCGCCCTCCACCCGCGGCAGCCGCTCGATCCCGAAGAAGATCTGGACGGCGGTCGCAAGCACCGCCTTCAAATCCCCGACGATCGTGCCGATGACGCTCGCCGAGAGCATCGTCGAGAGCGGTGCCTCCTCCGGCAGCGGGTTACCGCCGAGATAGCCGGAGCGGGTCCCCTCCAGCTTGCCCGTCGCGCTGGTGAAGGTGAGCGCGTTGCAGGCCATCCACGGATCGGTGTTGTTGGGATTCGGTGTGCCGCCTCGGCGGGTGAGCGGCTCCATGCGGACGTTGTAGACGGACGTGCCGGCCGGCTGGGGCGCGTGGCATTCCGTGCAGCCCCTGCTCTCGAAGAGGGCGCGGCCGGCATTTACCCTGGCCTGGTCGAGCGCGGGAAAGCTCGCCGGCCATCGCGGCGGCTGGAGGCTTCTCAGCACCGCTTCGAGCGAGTCGAGATTGCGGGTGTTGACGCTCGAACGGAAGCCGCGGGGCGCGGAATTGGGCCGGAGCACGACATCGCCGAACACCCCGATCACCTCGCCGGTATTGCGTCCGAGCGCCCCGACATCGATGTAGTGGCTGCTGCCGCGGAGCGATATGCGCCTCGATGCGACGATGCCGTTCCACTGCAGCCGGTTGTGACGATAAATGTCCCAGAGGAACGGATAGCTGACCGGCGCGTCGGCGGCATTCGGCGTCGCCCGGACCCTCGGCGAGGTCTCGTAGACGGCGAGCTGCGCGACCTTGTTCAGGATGTGGCCGACGGCGTCGAGGCGGCCGTAGCCGTAACGCATGGTCGACGCGTTCAGCCGGGCATTGTCCTGATAGAAGGCCAGCAGCCGGCCGAACTCCCGCCGCAGCATATCGCGGTTGGCGGCGTTGTCGCGGCCTGTGAGCACGCGGGCGGCGAAGCGCTCCCATTTCGCCGGGTCGGACTGGGTTGCGGCCATGGCGGCGTCGACCCCCTCGACGAAACTCTGGAAGTCGAGGAGGCTGGGCGCGCCGTCGACCGTCTCCTCCCGCCCCTGATAGGTGAACCGCGCGGTGTGGCAGGCCGAGCAGTTCAGCCCGATCCAGGGCTCCCTGGCGGGCTGCCGCCGATACCAGGTCAGGTTGGTGTAGCTGAGCCGGCGGGCGTCGTTGCGGTCGATCGCGAAGCCGATCGGAAGCCCGGCCACCGAGCCCGGCAAGGGCAGGAAACGGAACCGGGCGAGATTGGCGTCCGTGAAGAAGAGGTCCTGGCTGTCCGCCTTTTCCAGCGCCCGCGCCCAGGCCAGCGGCATCAGCCGCGAGCCCTGTGTGGCCTGATACCAGCTGCTGCGCTGGCGCTCGTTCCAGCCCTGCACCAGGTCCGACGGCGTATCGGGCAGCGTTCGGCACGAACTTGCCGCCAGGGCAAGACCCGCGCCGAGTATCGAAATCGTGCCGAGCTTGCGTTCCGCCTTCATGACGCCCCTCCGCTTCGCCCACGGGACCGCCGCTCCGCGCCAGAAAAACGGGCAGCGGGAACTTGACTACCACAGTAATGGAAAGCGCGGAAGCTTGGCCCGCTTGGCGGCTGACCGCTTTTTTGAATTAGGACTGATTTCATCTCCTCCATTGCGCGGATTCGAGAGGAAGCGCAGATTAGGTCCCGGCAGGCGCAAGAAGAACGGCGCCGGCACGGAAGGGAGGAAGGCAAAATGGGGCTGGCCATTGCAGGCGTGCAATATCGATGGCCGAACCGGACGATCCCCTATTCGGTCGCGCCGGACCTCGGCTGCAAGGACGCGGCGGCGGCGGCCATCGCGCACTGGAACAGCAAGAGCTGCATCCGCTTCGTCCCCCGTGCCGCCGAAGCGGACTATGTGCTGCTGTACCGGCTGCCGGGATCTGCGGTGTCGGACGTCGGCCGCCGCGGCGGCGAGCAGAAGGTGGGGCTTGGCGACAGCTCCACCGTCGGGACCATCATCCACGAGCTCGGCCACGCCGTCGGCCTCTGGCACGAGCATTGCCGCAACGACCGCGGTCATTGGGTGGAGGTGGACCTCACCAACATCCCATCCGCAAAAAAGGGCAATTTCGCCCAGAACAACATTGCCGGCAAGGCCGTGGCGACCGAGGATGTCGGCGCCTATGATTACGGTTCGATCATGCATTATGGCGAGCGGGACTTCGCCAAGGACATCCGCGATCCGACGCTGAAGCTGCTCAAGCCGGTGCCGGCGGGAGTCGCGGTCGGGCAGCGCGAGGGCCTGAGCCTGGGCGACATCGCCGCCGTTGAAAAGATGTACCGCGCGGTACCGACCGCCGACGCATGATGCGCCGGTAGCGGAGGGTGCTGAACCGCGCCCTGCCGTTCCTGCTCCCCGCGGCCCGAGGAGCGCGGCCTTTGTTCATCGGCAGATCGAAGCTGAACGCTCCAGCGCCGTCCCGACGTAACAAGGGGGCCCCAGGACGGCATCAAGAGCCGGTCGATGGATCATCAGATGGCTGCCGCCGAAGACGACCAGCACGGTTTCCCCGGCGTTCAGGTGCGCGATCACAAGATCATGGAGATAGGCGTCGCGGGCTCGCGAAATCGCGGCCGCAATGCGGTTCGTGCCGAACCGGCCGTCCGTAAGCGGGCCGGCCTCCTCGGTCGTGAAGCCCGCGCCGATCGGCCGGCGGTTCAGAGCCCGGTACCAGGCTGCCCATTCGGGGAAACCGGGAAGCACGGTCGAGGGCAGCTGAAGGGCCTCGCGATTTCGAGCCAGGGCCGTAGCGACAAGGGATTGAAGGCGCGGATCTCCGGCGTGCTCGATCCGGCGCTCGCCTGTCCACTGCGGGATGTTGCGCAGCACATAGAAGCCGAGCAGATCCTCAGCCGTGAAACCCTGGGCGAGGATCCGGGCTTTTATATCGAGATCGTCCGCTTCGCCGCCCCAGAGCGTCGCTCCTTCCCGTCGGGCGCCGAGCACCGTCGGAACCGTCTCGCCCCCTTCCACGAACCCATCGCTCCTCGCTCCGTTTTCGGAAGCATATTGGAACAGGCGGGCCGGGTTGGCGCCCCTCGACGTGGGGAAGCCCTCGGCGATGACCGTGTCGATTGCAAAGGCCGCATAGGCGTCGCGGATCAGTCGGAAGGTCAGGCTGTCGTCCCGGTTCGAATGCTTCGCGGCCACGAAGACAAGCCGATTCCGGCCGACCCTGTAGACCGCGGCAAAGGCGTCCTCCGGCTGCCGATCGCGAAGCGCCGCCGTCCACGGCTGAAGCCTGTCCGGCGCGGGCCGCAGGGGCGGTGTCGCGCAGCTCGAGAGCAGCAGCAGCAGCAGCAGCCAACGGAACCGGGCCATGCAACCAGCTAGCATGATGTCCGCGACCGATCGATACACACCCGCTCGCCCGGCCGCTGGCGCCCGCCATCCGCCATGCTATGACCTCGGCGCAACGAGGATCGGGGGGCGGGCTTGGCGGAGGCGGGCGGCGAAGCGCGGGGGGCGGATCACTACGCGATCGCGTGGCGGCTGACGGCCGGCGCGTGGCTCGGCTGCGCCCTGCTCCAGCTCGTCCTCTATCTTCGGCCTTCGCCTTATGGCGGACCGTTCCTGGTGGCGTGGAAGGCGTTCATCGTCCGGCCGCTCGTCTACGAGCTGCTCGCGGTCTGGCTGATCGCCCTGCCGTTCCTGCTGCTGTGGCTGGTCCTGTGGCGGCGCCCGCTGCGCTCGCCCCGGTGGCGGGTCGGCCATTGGGCGCTGATCGCGCTGATGGCGGCGAACCTCTTGATCACCGCGTTCGACCATGAGCTCTACCGCTTCCTCGGGCTGCGGCTCGGCCCCAACTTCCTCGACGTCTATGCCGATCCGACGACGCTGGCGGACAGCCTGTTCCTCAACGTCCTGCGCGGCGATCGGGGCGGGCCGTTCCTCTCTCCCTTGCTCTGCGTCGCGGCGCCGGCGCTTTATCTGTGGTGGTCGATCCGCAAAGTGCGGCGGCGGACGCGCGCGCGGCCGGCGTTGCGCTTCGGCCTGCGGCCCGCGCTCGCCATCCTCGTCCTGCCGCTCGCCACCGGCCTCGCCGGCTATTCGCTCGCCCATGCCAAATGGCGCCTCTCCCGGCTGGAGCCGGCCTTGTTCGCGGCGATCCGCGATTTCTACTGGAGCTATGAGGACGACGCGGCGCCCGGGGACGTGGACGTGCTGGCCCGTGCCTGGCAGGCCGAATGGCTGGCGGGCAGCAGCGACCGGGGCTGGCGCTTCCCCGACCGCGAGCGGCCCTATCTCCGGGTGCCGGCCGCTGCCGCCGCGCCGGCGCCCGAAGAGCGCTGGAACGTCGTCATCATCCAATTGGAGGCGGTGCGCGGGGTCGACACCGGCCACCTGCGCCCCGACCGGCGGCCGTCGCCCACGCCCTATCTCGACCGGCTGGCGCGCGGGCCGCATGCGGCGGTCTACACGCGGGCGCTGAGCTTCGGCCCGCCGAGCGTCAACGGCCGGTTCGCGACTTTATGCTCGATCACGCCCTCGTCGCGCCGGTTCATCACCAGCCAGACCCATATCTCGCTCTATTGCCTGCCCGACGCGCTCCGCCGCCAGGGTTACCGGGCCGAGATGTTCAGCGCCGGCGACATCGACATGGACAACAGCACGATCTGGGTGCAGCGCATGTACGACCGGCTGTGGCGCTACCCGGCCGAAGGGCAGGTCGACCGCGAGATTTTCCGCCACGCGGCGGCGCGGATGCGCGAGCTCGGGCGGCGCGGGCCGTTCATCGCGACCTTGCTCTCGGCGAGCAACCACCATCCCTTCCGCTCGCTCGAGCCGGCGCTCGACGTCGCCGGCCAGGCGAGCGTTCAGGAGCGCATCCTCAACACCACCCGCTACACCGACGACGTGGTCCGCGAGACGATCGAATCGCTGCGCGGCGAGCCCTGGTTCGCGCGCACCCTGTTCGTCATCAACAGCGATCACGGCTACAATCTGGGCGAGCATGGCGGGCAGACCGGCGCCTACAGCCTCTATCGCGAATCGACCTGGATCCCGTTCCTGATCGTCGGCGCCCATCCGCGGCTGCCGGCGGGACGCCACGACGAGATCGTGACCCTGCTCGACATCGCGCCGACGATCGCCGACCTGATCGGCCTCAGGGAAGCCAATCCGTGGCACGGGCACAGCCTGCTCAGCGTCGCGCCGCGACGGCGGATCCTGTTCAGCTTCCGCGATTCTATGCTGGCCGAGGCCGGCGGCTGGAGCGCCGTCAGCGACCCGCAGGAGGGCAGCCCGCGCCTTTACGCCGCGCGCGCGGACTGGCTGCAGCGGCGCGACGTGGCCGCCCGCCATCCCGGGCTGGCGCGGCGGCTGCTCGACGAGGCCGACCGCAGCCGGCGCTTCAACGACTATCTGATCCGTCACGGCCGGGTCTGGCCGAGGACCCGCTAGGCCCTAAGCCGGCGCCGTCAGGCCGAGCCATTCGGCCATCGCGGCAAGCTCCGCCGCGAGCCGCTCGCGCGTGTCGGGAGGGGCGCCGGGCTCGAGATGGACGTTGCGCGCGACCAGGCGGCCGCGCTGGCGATCGGCCTTGAGGTCGACTCGGGCGACCAGCGCCTCGTCCATCAGGAACGGCAGCACGTAATAGCCGTGCACGCGCTTGTCGGCGGGGGTGTAGATCTCGATCCGGTAGCGGAAGCCGAACAGGCGCTCGGCGCGGTCGCGGTGCCAGATCAGGGGGTCGAACGGGGCGAGCAGGGCCTGGCCCGCGATCCGGCGCGGGCGGCGGGCCTCGGCGTGAAGGAAGGCGGGCTGGCGCCAGGTCTCGACGGCGACCGGGAGGAGGGTGCCGTCGCCGGCCAAAGCGGCGATCGCGGTCCGCGTCTCCTCGACGCCGAGGCGGAAATAATCGCGCAGGTCGGCCGCGGTCGCGACACCGAGGGCGCGGGCGGAAAGGGCGACGAGGCGGCGATGGGCCTCGGCCTCGTCCGGGGTGGGCAAGGCGAGGATCGCGGGCGGGATCACCCGTTCGGCCAAATCGTAGACGCGCTCGAAGCTGCCGCGCCGGGTCGCGGTGGTGATGCGGCCGGACCAGAACAGATATTCGAGCGCATGCTTGGTCTCGCCCCATTCCCACCAGCCCGAGCGGCTCTTGCCATGCTCGAAGTCCGAGGCGGCCATCGGGCCCTGGTCGCGGATCCGGCCCAGCACAGCTTCCGCTTCGGGGCGGCGCTCGCGCGCGAAGCTCCGCAACATCGGCCAGCCCGCCTCGCCGCGCTCGGCACGTGCCATCCGCCAGCGGAAGAGCGGGTGGAGCGCCAGCGGCAGCAGCGAGGCTTCGTGCGCCCAATATTCGAACAGCCGGCGCTCGCTCTTCCGGCCCCAGGCGGCGCGGTCGACGAGGGCGCGGTCGTAGGGTCCGAGGCGCGAGAAGGCCGGGAGATAATGGGCGCGGGCGAGCACGTTGACGCTGTCGATCTGATGGAGAGCGAGGCGACCGATGGTGCGGCGGAGATGGGCCGCGGTCACCGCCGGCGGACGCGGGGCGCCGAAGCCCTGGGCGGCAAGGGCGATGCGCCGCGCGGCGGCGAGGGAGAGGGTGTCGGCGCGTCGGTTCACATTGGGAGGGGGATCAGAACCGAACGCCGAACCTGACCCCGATCGTCCGCGGCGTGGCGACGAAGGTGTAGATCTTGGGGCCGATCGCGGTCGCGCCGCCGGGATCGCCGCAGACCTGCTCGTTGCACTGGATCGAGCGGCCGAGCGCGGCGCGCTCGTCGAACAGGTTGCGGGCGAAGATCGACGCCGACCAGCGCTCATTCTCGACGCCGAAGCTGAGATCGACCAGCTCGTGGCTCGGGAGATCGCCGTAGATGGCGTTTTCGGCGACGCGCAGGTCGCGAGTCCGCCGACCTTCGTGGCTGGCGCTCGCCTGGACGTGGCCCTGCATGCCGGCGACCGGGAATTCGTAGCGGATTCGGGCATTGCCCTTGAAGCGGGCGGTGATCGGCAGGCGCGTGCCGGCGGGAGCGAGAGGGGTCGTGTTCGTGGTCTCGGCGTCGTTGAAGGCGCCGCCGACGCTGATCGTCAGGCCCAAAGCGGGGCGCGCGAAGAAGTCGAACTCGAGGCCGCGGATTCGGGCGTTGCCGGCATTCTGGATCTCGGTGAGGCCGTTGGCGCCGAGGAAGGATAGCTGGACATCGGTCCAATCGAGCTGATAGATCGCGGCGTTGAAGCGGAGCCGGTTGTTAAGCCAGCTGGTCTTCAAGCCGAGCTCGTAATTGTCGATGAAGTCGGCGTCGTAGGGCGGCAGCGTGCCGCGCCGGTTGACGCCGCCGGGCCGGAAGCCGCGCGACCAGGTCGCGTAGACGAGATGATCGTCGGTGATCCGCCAGGTCAGGTTCAGCCGATGGATGAAATCGGTGTCCTCGGACCGTTTCGGGCCGATATTGCCGTTGGCGTCGATCTCGCCGAGATTCTGGCAGGGCGATTGCGGAACCGACGGCGGGCCGAAGCAGGCGGCGACCCCGGTCGAGCCGCTGAAGCCGGCGCTGTAGCCGAAAAAGCCGGTCAGCGTGTTGTCGAAGCGGTAGACGCGGCCGCCGCCGGTCAGCGTCAGCTGCGGCATGATGTCCCAGGCGAGCTCGCCGAAGATCGCATAGTCGCGGTCGATGCGGACCTGCTGGGTCAGCCAGATGTTGCTCATCGGTGCCCGGCACGGTGATCGCGTCGGCGATATTGTCGATGATGTAATTCTGTTCGATCGAATGGCGCTGGCGCTGGTAGAAGAGGCCGGCGACGAGCCGGACCGGCTGGTCGGCGGGCGAGGTGACGCGCAGCTCGTGGCTCATCCGGCGGAAGCTGTCGTCCGAGATGATATACTGGTTCGGGTTGACCAGGTCGCCGTTATTGTCGTCGAAATAGGGCCATAGCCGGCGAGCGCGTCGTAGAAATAGGCATAGTCCGAATAGTCGAACTGGCCGTCCTGCTGGCGCTGCATGTAGGCGCCGGCATAGGTCAGGTCCCAATTGCCGATCCGGCCCTCGACGGTCAGCGCCGCCTGGTACCAGCGGTCGTTGAAGCGCTCGGGGTTGAACTGCCGGACCTGGAGCTCGCCGAGGCCGCTTTCCTGGGTGAACGAGCCGCGGCTGAGCTGGCGCTGGGCCATCAGGCTCGGCGTCACCGTCCAGCTGTCGTTGAGCTCGATCCGCAGCGCGGCGCGGGCGCCATAGGTGTCGACGTCGTTATAATCCTCCTCGACCAGATCGTCATTGGTGAAGGTGATGTCGTCGCCGGCAGGTCGACGATCGCCGTCGAGGTCGGGAAGGCGAGGGTGCCGGGAATGTTGTCGATATAGCCGCCGTCGCGTCGGTACCAGGCGACGACGCGCAGCGCGACGCGGCCGGACAAAGGCGCGTTGACGAAGCCTTCGGCGGTGCCGCCGAAATCGCCATGGGCGACGCTGTTCAGCTCGATGTTGGCGGCGCCGTAGAAGCTCGACGTGTCGGGCCGGTTGGTGATGATGCGGACCGTGCCGGCCTGGCTGGAGGCGCCGTAGAGCGTGCCCTGCGGCCCGGCCAGCGCCTCGACGCGGGCGATGTCGAAGACGTGGATGTCGAGCGCGCCGGTGATCGTCGTGATCGGCTGCTCGTCGAGATAGGTGCCGACGCTCGGCAGCGACGCCGAATGGTTGGCGTTCTCGCCCGACGGCGACGCCGCGGAAATAGACGTTGGCCGAGCCCGGCCCGAGCGAGCGGTAGGAGAGGCTGGGGACGAAGCGGGCATAATCGTCGAAATCGTCGACCTGGAGCTCGTCGAGCGTCTCGGTGCCGAACGCGGTGATCGCGATCGGCACGTCCTGGAGGTTCTCGGCGCGCCGGGTGGCGGTGACGATGATGTTCGCCTCGTCTTCGCTTTGCGCGCTCGGCGCCGGCTCGGTCGCGGGCGGGGTCGGCGGATCCTGCGCGAAGGCGGTGCCGGTGCCGCAAAGCATGGTCGAAGCGAGCAGGCCGAAGGTCGACGAAAGGCGCATGTCCCTCTCCCCCGAGAATAGCCGCGTACAGAGTTCCTACTGTTTCGGAGGGCCGTCAAACTGATTTTGCGCGCGTAATGATTACGTGACGTTGCGTGGCGGATTTATCACGGCGGCGGCGCGTCGGGATAGGCGTCGAGCACCGGCCCGAGCGCTTCCTTGAGCGGCCCCAGCCAGGGTTCGTAGGGACGCCACTGATCGAGGCCTTCGCGGTTGATCGGGCGGCGCACCTGCTCCGAGCTCGCGGTGCGCACGGCGCGCTCATTCTCGTGGAAGCGCAGGCAGGCGGGATCGAACGGCAGGCCGAGAAAATCGAGCAGCCGCCGCACTTCGGTCTCGGGATCGTCGATCATGGCCTCGTAGAGGACGCGATGGACATGGCCGGGAGCGGCGCGTCGAAATGCGCCATCAGCGTCACATAGTCGCGATAGTAGCGGCCGAGCTCGCCTTGGTCGTAGGTGAAGCCCTGGCCGCGGGCGAAATGCTGCTTGAAGTTGGAGAAGCAGCAGCCGAGCGGATGGCGGCGCGCGTCGACGATCCTGGCATTGGGCAGGATCAGCCGGATCAGCCCGACATGCGCCCAATTGTTGGGCATCTTGTCGATGAAATAGGGCCGGTCGGTCTTGCGCTGGATCCGGGTGCTTTCGAGATATTCCTCGCCGAGCGCGGCGAGCGCGGCGGCGTCGAGATCGGCGAGGCAGTCGGGATAGGCCGAGGCCTCCGCTCTGAGCGTCCGGCCGCCGAGCCTCTTCGCCAGCGCCGGGATGTCGGGCAGCTCCATCGTGCCTTCGACCTGCGGATGGCTGGCGAGGATCTGCTCGATCAGGGTCGATCCGGCGCGCGGCATGCCGAGGATGAAGATCGGGTCCGGGGCCGGGCAGCCCCAGCCTTCGCGGGCGGCGAGGAATTCGGGCGTGAACAAGGCGATGCTGCGGCGGACATGGCCGCTTATCTCGTCGGGATCATAGTCGATCGTCGCCCGGCGGAGCCGGTTGCCCTCGGCATAATGGCCGAACGAGGCCTCGGCCTCGCCGCGGTCCTCGAGCGCCTTGCCGAGCGCGAAATGGAGGTGGAAGCGGTCTTCGTCGGCCGGCTCCGGCGTCGCCAGCGCCGCCGCCATCGCCGCGATGTCGGCGTCGCCGAATTCGACCGTCTTCAGGTTGGCGAGGCTCCACCAGACCTCGCCCAGCCCCGGCGCGATATCGATGGCGCGGCGATAGGCGGCGATGCTGTCCGCCTGCCGGCCGACGGTCTTCAGGACATGGCCGTAGCTCATCCAGACCTTGGGCTGGCCGGGCAGGCGGGCGAGCACCGCCTCGTAGATCGCGATCGCCTCCTCGTAGCTGCCGATCCGGCCGAGCGCGGCGGCCTTCGAGATTCTGCTCGCCTCGCGGTCGGCGCCCTGCGAGCCGGTCCAGTTCGGCGATCGCCTCGGCGGGCCGGTTCTGCCTGTAGAGCACGGTGGCGAGGTTGGCGCGGGCGGCGGCCGAAGCGGGGGCCAGCTCGAGCGCGCGGCGCAGCAGATTCTCGGCGTCCGCGTAGCGGCCGAGCCGGCCGGCGAGCTCGGCCATCATCCGGATCGCGGCGACGTCGGTCGGCTGCGCCTTGAGCCGCGGGCGCAGGACATGCTCCGCGACCGCGAGATCGTTGTCGAGCAGCGCCCCGGCGGCGCGGATCAGCTCCGGATCGTGGACCGAGGCCGAGATCGCATCCAGCTCGGCCCGCTCGGCCTGCCTCGTCGTCGCCGGTCCGCCGAAGCGCCGCGCCGAGCAGCCGGTAGGCATCGGCATTGCCGGGCGAGGCCGCCAATATCTCCCGCGCCTGCAGGGCGGCGAGCCCGGGATCGTCGCGCAGCAGCCGCGACCCCAGCCGCAGCGCCTCGGCCACCGTTCCGCTCGCCCCGTCCATGGCCAAACTATGCCGCGTCTTCGGCCTGTGGTACAGAGCCGTCCATGTTCACCGACATGAGGCAGGGCACCGCCTCGGATTGGGCCCATATCGCCGCCGAGCACGGCAGGCACCAGGCGGCGGCCGCGCCGAAGCAGATCATGGAGAGCCTGAGGAGGCTCGACGGGATCGAGGTCGGCTTCGCGGCGAGCCAGCTCACCCACTGCCTGATGGCCGGCACGCTCGCCCGCCGCGCCGGCGCCAGCGACGAGGAGGTGGTGGCCGCGCTCTGCCACGATCTCGGCAAGATCTTCTCGATCCCCAATCACGGCCCGATCGCGGCCGAGATGCTGAAGCCCTATGTCTCAGAGGACATCTATCACGCCGTCTACTGGCACCAGGAATTCCAGGGCCGCTATTATTTCGAGCATCTCGGCAAGGACCCGGAAGGGCGCGAGCGATTCAAGGGCGAGAGCTGGTACGCCTTTGCCGAGAAGCTTGTCGACGAATGGGACGCGCCCGCCTTCGACCCCGATTTCGAGGTCGACAGCCTCGAAAGCTTCGAACCCGAAGTGACCCGCATATTCACTCGCCCGAGGGCGATGGTCTGACTCGCCGATGCCGGCCCGGTTCCACCGTCCGATGTCGTGGGACCGGCTCGCCGCGGCGGGCCTGCTCGTGCTGGCCGGCGGCGCCCTCTATTGCTTCGCCTACAATTTCCTGCAGGGCAGGCTGGAAAGCCCGCTGATCGGCGCCGCCTGGGCGACCGCCAACCTGCTGCCGTGGCTGGCGGCGTTCGAGCTGGCCAAGCGGCTCGAACTGCCGGCCAGGCCGATCCGCCAGAGCGGCGGTCGGCTGGCCGCCTTGCTCGCGGGCGCCGCTTCCGCCTCGCTGCTGCTGGAGGCCGGGTTCGGCCTGATCGCGCCCGCCGCAGCGCCCGATCTGGCCTTCGAGCTGGTCCGGCGCCTGCCGGGAGCGGCGCTGGTGCTGTTCCTGGTCCTCATTCTGCGCATGGGCCGCGAGCGGGCCGCCGCCAGCGACGCGGAAGCGCTGCCGCTGCTCGCCCACCAGATCGACTGGATCAAGGCGGCCGGAAACTATCTCGAATTCCACTGCGCGGCCGGGCTCGTCATGCGGCGCATGACCCTGGCCGAAGCCGAGGCGCGGCTGGCCGCTTCGGATTTCGTGCGCATCCACCGCTCGACGATCGTCAACGCGGCGCGCATCGTCGGCATCCGCCGCGGCAAGCTCGCCGACGAGGTCGAGCTGGCCGGCGGGCGGCTGCTGAAGGTCGGCCCCGCCTACCGGCCGGGCCTCGCCATGCTCGAGCGCCGGCTAGCCGCCTAGCAAGTTTTTCGTCCCTTCGTCCCAACGCTTTGGCCTTTGCCGGCCAGCTTTGCTTTGCCGTCCGCATGGCAGGGAAGGAGCGGGCGATGCGCTGGCTGGTTGGACTATTGGTTGTCGGATTGGCCACGGCGGCAGGCGCGGAAACGACGGTGCAGGGCAGCCTGGAACGGCGCGCCGATCTCGGCTTTCGCGGGCTCGAAGAAGGCGGCGCGCTCAAGGTCGGCCGGCTCGACCCGCAATCCCGGGCCGCGCAGGCAGGATTGCGCGAAGGCGATTCGATCGTCGCGATCGGCGGCCGCCGCTTCGCGCATCCCTATGAAGGGAGCGCTCTCCTGCAGCGGCTGAGGGCCGGCCGGCTTGTGTCGCTGGAGGTCGGCCGCGCCGAGATCGCCTTCATGCCGGGGCCGCTGCCGCTCGAGCAGGACGCCGTCCTCGACATCGACTATGGCGAGCTGCGGACGGCGGACGGCGCCCGGCTGCGCACTATCCTCAGCCGGCCCGCCGGCGCGGCCGGGCGGCTGCCGGTCATCTTCTTCACCCAATGGGTCTCCTGCGGCAGCCTCGAAGGCGCTGCCGGGGCGCCGCTGCGGGCGCTCGCCGCGCGCGCCGGCATGGCGCTGATGCGGATCGAGCGCGCCGGCACCGGCGACTCTATCGGCCCCGCCTGCCACGAGCTCGACTACGACACCGAGGTGAGCCACTATCGGCAAGCGTTCGCGGCGATGCTGCGCCACCGCTGGATCGATCCCGCCCGCGTCGTGATCTACGGCAACAGCCTCGGCGCGACGACGGCGCCGCTGGTCGCGCAGGGGCAGCGGCTGGCGGGAATCCTCGTCCAGGGCGCCGGCGCGGTCACCTACATGGAGCGGATGATCGGCTTCGACCGGCTGTTCCTCGAGCGGAGCGGAGTTCCGCCGGCCCAGATCGACCGGCGCATGCGCGACATGATCGCCTTCAACGCCGACTATCTGATCGCACGCCGCACGCCCGCCGAGATCGCGCGGACGCGGCCCGGGCTCGCTCATGTCTGGGCGGCGATCCGCGGCACCGGCGACGGCGTCCATTACGGCCGCCCCCTTGGCTGGCACCAGCAGGCGGCGGCGCGGGATTTCCTCGCGGCCTGGGCGGCGATCGAGGCGCCGGTGATGGTGATCTATGGCGAATATGACCAGTTCGAGACGCGGCACGGCCACGCGCTCATCGCCGAGACGGTCAACCGGCTGCGGCCGGGCAGCGCGACCTTCCTCGAAATCCCCCGCGCCGACCACGAGCTGGAAATCTACGCGAGCGCCGAGGACGCCTACGCCTATCGCAACGGCCGCGCCGAACCCGAGCTGTTCCTGGCGCCCGCCGCGGCCTGGCTGCGGCACGTGACCGGAGCGGGAGAGCGCTAGGGCTCACGCGCCCAGCGTGGATTACCGAGACCGCGCCCAGGACGCCACCGCGGCGGCATAGGAGCGGCCGACCGGGACGGTCGATCCTTCGCTCAGGCCGAGCGCCCGGCCGCCGCCGGACCTCGGCGCGATGCTGGTGACGTGGGCGCGGTTGACCGCATAGCTCTTGTGCACGCGGACGAACCGATCCGGCAGCGTGGCGAGGAAGCGGACCAGGCTCATCGTCACCAGCAGCGCGCGGCCGTCGCGCAGCACCACGTCGCAATAATCGTCGGCCGCTCGGACGTAGATGATGTCGCTTTCGGCGACTCGGTGGGTGCGGCCGCCGTCCTTCAGCGCCAGGATCGGCTCGCCCTCGCGCTCGGCCTTGGCGAGGCGCTCGGCCAGGGCGGCCGCCCGCTCGACCTCGCGGTCGCGCTCGGCACGCGCGCGGCGAAGGCTGCTGACCTGCTCGGCGACCAGGGCGACGAGGAGGGCGGCGAGCCAGAGATAATAAGCCTGGTCGAGGAAGGCGGTGAGCTGCCAGACCATCAGCACGACGAGCACGGCCGGGGCCCAGATCGCGGCCCTCGCGAGCGGCCGTCCGGCGCCCAGACCGATCGCGCCGGCGACGGCGAGCGCGGCCGCGCCGGCGAGGATCGCCCCCAGCGCCTTCAGGTCGTACCAGGGGAAGAAGATGATGCTGGCGATCGCGGCGGCGGCGGTGGCGAAGACAAAAGTCCGCCGCCAGGCCGGCGCGAAACGACGGGCGGCGTAGGCGGCGATCAGCACCGCCGTCGCCCCGGCGAGCAAAGCGATGCCGGTGACTCGGACCAGGTGCCAGGGATAGGCGTAGGCGAGGAACACGCGGCTCACCTCCGCGGCCAGCTGCACCATACCGGTCCCGGCGATCGCGGCGAGCAGACGCGGGACCGGGTCGCGGCGCTCGGACAAAGCGGCGGCGAGGAAATAGGTGAAGGCCGCCGCCAGAGCGCCGAGCATGAGCAAGGCGGGCAGATAGTCGGCGAGGCCGGGAAGGTCCGGCGATTCGTAGGGCCCGACCTCGATCACGTGCACCGGCCGGCGCACGGGCAGCCACAAATGGTGAGCGGACAGCCGCACCGAGAGCAAATTTGCGCCGGGCCGCACCAGGCTCGAGGGGACGACGAAGGTGGCGACGAACCGGCCGGGACGCTCGCTGGCGCGGTCCGGGCCCGGCACGCCGTTGCGGCCGACGAGGACGCCGTTCCAGCGCACTTCGGAGCTCGCCAGCGCGATCACCCAGACCATCGGCGGGCGGGCGAGGGGCAGCGAGCCGGGGTCGACGGTGACGGTGCGGACGAGGATCGTCTCGGGCGCGTCCAGCGGCAGGCTGGCGAGATCGGCCGGCGTGCAGGTGCCGCCGCCGTCGCACTGCCGCAGGGGCCCGGCCGTCATTGGCGGCGCCGCGGCCAGCAGCAACAAAGCGAGGAGCGCGAGGAGCGGCTTCACCCGGGCGTTTATAGGGCGCCGTCCGCCGGCTGTCCCTGTCGTTCACCGAGGCGGGCGGTCGTTGACCGAGCGCCGGTGGACCAGCAAGCCGGGCTTCCGCCAGCCACGGGCGGTCCGAAGGAGACCGACGATGCTGCGCGCTTTCTCATGCCTCGCCTTGTTCTGTGCCGCGACCGCGCCGGCGGCGGCCGCCGTGCCCGAGCTCAGGGTGGAGCCTTATGCCTTCACCCTCGCCGACGGCAGTTCGCTCGCCGCCGAGCGCGGCACCTTCTCGGTTCCCGAGGACCGGGTCGATCCCGGCTCGCGGCGGATCGAGATCGGCTTCGTCCGCTTCCGCTCGACCAGCGCCAATCCCGGCGCGCCGATCGTCTATCTGGCCGGCGGGCCGGGCGGCTCCGGCGTTGCCACCGCGCGGGGGCCGCGCCAGCCGGTCTTCCTGGCGCTGCGTGCAGTCGCCGACGTGATCGCGCTCGACCAGCGCGGCGTCGGCCTTTCCAACCACATTCCGCCGTGCACGGCCGGGCGGCGGCTCGATCCGGCCGCCGGCCTGACCGAGGCTTCGCTCACCTCTTATTATCGCGAAACCCTCCGGTCCTGCCTGGCGCGGTGGCGGGCGGCCGGGGTGGCGGTGCGCGGCTATACGACCGAGCAGAATGCCGACGATCTCGAGGATCTGCGGCGCGCGCTCGGCGTCCGTCGCATCGACCTTTGGGGCATTTCCTACGGCACCCATCTCGCCTTCGCGGCGATGCGCCGCCACCCGCGCTCGATCGGCCGGGTCGCGCTCGCTTCGGCTGAGGGGATGGACCAGACGGTCAAGCTTCCCGCTCATGTCGACGCCGCCTTCGGGAGGATCGACGCCGCTCTGGGCGGCGGGCTGGTCGAGCGGATGCGCCGGGTCCACGCGCGCTTCGACGCCGAACCGCAGGCCTTCGCCGCTCCGCAAGGAAGCTTCCGCGCCGATTCCTTCCCCTTGCGGATGATGGCCGGCTTCATCGCCAAGAATCCCGACGGCCATGCGCAGCTCGCCGGCGCCTATGCCGCGCTCGACGCCGGCCAGACGGCGCCGCTTGCGCCGTTGATCTGGGATTTCTTCTACGCGCGCCCGCTGACCATCACCGGCATGCCCGAATTGATGGACATCGCCTCGGGGATCGGCGAGGCGCGGCTCGCGCTGGTTCGGCGGCAGGCGCCGGGCTCGATCGCCGGCATGGGGGTCAACTTCCCGATGCCGCAGCTGCGCGGGACGGTGCCGGGGCTCGACCTCGGCGACCGCTTCCGGCGCGAGATCCGCGCTGCCCATCCGGTGCTGCTGTTCGCCGGCGACCTCGACGTGCGCACCCCGCTCGAGGAGCAGGCGGCGGCGACCGCGGGGCTGCGCAACCTCCACCGAATCGTCTTCCGCAACGGCGGCCACGATCTGTTCGAGGCGCATCGCGAGGTGCCGAACCTGCTGATCGCCTTCTTCTCCGGCAGGCCCGTGACGGCGACCGAGCTCGTGCTGCCCGCGCCTTCGCCGGGACGCTGACTCGCGCGTCCCATGGCGGGACGCGTTCGCGAAAATTAACCGTGCGCGCCGGCTTGCGGAACATGGTGAATCCACTGTTAATCCTCGCCATGAACCGGATGTCGCCGCTGATCGTCCGCCGCACCGGCCCCCTGGCCGCGGCGGTGCCGATGGAGGAGGACGAGCCCTTCGCCGGCGCCGACGCCGCGGCCTGGCTCGACGACGTGAAATTGTTCGCCACCGGCTGGATCGGCGGCCTCGTCTTCTTCGGTACTTTCCTCAGCTGATATTGCGGCTCAGACCAAGCGACGGGCGATCAGCCGGGCGACCGCCTGCGCTCGGGTGACGGCGCCCAATTTCCGGCGCGCATTGTCGACATGGAAGCGGGCGGTCGATTCGGAAATGCCGAGGATCACCGAAATTTCCCAGTCGGTCTTGCCTTCCGCGACGAGGGAGAGGGCGTCCCGCTCGCGCCCGGTCAGCGGGGTCCGTTCGTACGGGCAGTCGGCGAAGCTCATCAGCTTCTCGGTGAGGACGAGGCCGGCCGCCTGAACCGCGAGGCTCTCCTCGGGATCGAAGTCGCGCGCGGAAAATCCCAAATGCAGCGAGGCGATCATGCCGCCGCCGCCATAAGAGGTCGAGCAGAGCGCGTCGGCGATGCCGGCCTCGCTCATCGCTTCCCAATAGCGGCCGTAGCCCCGGTCGGCGTGGGGCGCGAAGTCGCTGAAGCGGTAGCGGGTGCGGCTCTCGCGGATCGCGGCGAGCAGCGGATTGCACTCGAAGCAGACATAGTTGAACGCATCGCTGTGCGGCCATGAGGCGGGCGCCATCCGCGCGACGAACCCGCCCGCCGCATAATGGACGGCCGAGGTCAGGGGAATGCCGGGGCGGCGGTAGAGCCGGGTCTGCAGATAGGAGGCGCCATAGGCCCTGGCCGCGTCGAAGAAGCGCGCGCTGGCTTCCTCGGGCGTTGTCGCCCGGAACGCGCCCTCGGCATGCGCCATGATCCGCGACAGCATCGGAGCTCCCCAACCGGCAAGGGCAGAATCGCACGAAGAGGCCCCGGCCGCAAGGGGCGGGCGATCTGTCAACCTCCCAATTCCGATAGTATACGGGTCTTGAGCGGAGGACGTCACGTGGTGAGCTAGACCGTCGGCGGCAGGCCTTCCAGGTCGGTGCACACGACGTCGTCGCAGGCCTTGTGCAGCTTCCAGGCGAGCCAGGCCGAGACGAGGCACATGGCGGCGGCGAGCAGCAGCTGGTCCTCGACCTCGACGCCGGCGATCGACAGGCCGATCGCGAGCAGCGAGCCGGCCACCATCGCGCCGGAATTGACGATGTTGTTGGCGGCCACGGTCCGCGCCGCCTGCGCCTTGGGCACGGTCGTGGTCAGGAAGGCGTAGAGCGGCACCACGAACATGCCCCCGAACACGGCGATGCCGAGCAGCGAGCCGAGCAAAGGCCAGTTGCCGGGATGGTCCATGAACGCGCCGATGTCGTAGAACGAGCCGTCGGTGGTGCCGACCCAGCTCACCGAGACGAGGTGAAAGGCGACCACGCACAGGCCCATGGCGAGCACGGCCGGCGTCGAGTAGCGGGCCGAGACCTCGCCCTTCAGGAGCCGGTTGACCGCCACCGATCCGATCGCGACGCCGACCGAGAAGATGGCGAGGAACAGGCTGGCGACGGCGCGATCGGCGGTGAGCACATTCTTCACCAGCGGCGGGAACTGGATGAACAAAACCGCCCCGATCGTCCAGAAGAAGCTGATCGCGACGATGGCGAGGAACAGACGGGGGATGTGGAGGGTGGCGCTGATCAGCCGGTAGGAGGAGCGGAAGACGTTGAAATCGATCCGATGGCCTTCCTCGAGCGCCGGCGCGGCCGGCACCTGGCGGCCCGCGACATAGCCGACGAGCGCGATCAGGATCACCGCCACCGCCGAGGCCTGGACCGAGATGAGGCCGGCGAGCAGGGTGCCGCCGAGGATCGCGATATAGGTGCCGGCCTCGACCAGGCCGGTGCCGCCCAGCACCTCGTCCCGCTCGAGATGCTGCGGCAGGATCGCATATTTGATCGGGCCGAAGAAGGTCGAGTGGACCCCCATCGCGAACAAGGCGAGCAGCAGCAGCGGGATGGCGAGGCTATGCACCATCATGCCCTGCCAGGCCATGAAAAGCCCGCCCGCGCCGACCAGCATGATCGCGATCTCGCACGCCTTGACGATGCGGATGATCCGCGCCTTGTCCCGCGCGTCGGCGAGCTGCCCGGAAAGCGCCGAAAGCAGGAAGAAGGGGAGGATGAAGACGGCCGTAGTGACCGCGCTGAACCAGGTTTCCGACGCCTCGTCATTATAGACCTGGTAGACGACGAACAGCACCATCGCGTTCTTGAACAGATTGTCGTTGAACGCGCCGAGCAGCTGCGTGATGAACAAAGGCAGGAACCGGCGCGTGCCGAGCAAATGGGTGGCGCCGGTCATTGCGGGTGTCGGGTTCCGGGAAATGGGGCGGATGCCTGGCCAGTCATCGGGGTCGTCGGCATCCTCTTTCTTGGCGGTCTCGTGCCGCCGCGACGCTCATAGGCCGGGCGCGCGAGATGGTACAAGCCCCGAGCTTCCTTCCAGAAAACAGCGCCTCCCCAATTGTCCCGATCCGCGCTAAGGCGCCAGCCCAGATGCTGAGCCTGCCCAACCTGCTGACGCTGTCGCGCATCCTGGCGGTGCCGATCCTGGTGTTCCTGCTCTGGACGCCGAGCTGGTGGGATTACGGCATCACCTTCATCCTCTACTGCCTCGTCGGCGTCACCGATTATTTCGACGGCTATCTCGCCCGCGCCCAGGGGACGGTGTCGCGGCTCGGCCAGTTCCTCGATCCGATCGCCGACAAGGTCATGGTCGTCGCGGTGATCGCGATGCTGGTCTCGACCCGCCAGCCCGATGCCGAGCCGATCATCCACGGCATCCACATCGTCGCGGCTTTGGTGATCCTGCTCCGGGAGATCACCGTCTCGGGCCTGCGCGAATTCCTCGCCGGCCTGCAGATCTCGGTGCCGGTCAGCGCGCTCGCCAAGTGGAAGACGACCTTCCAGCTCGTCGCCCTTGGCGCGCTGATCCTCTCCGGCGCGCTGCCGCAATGGCCATGGGTCCACCAGGTCGGCCTGGCCAGCCTGTGGGCGGCCGCCGCCCTTACCGTGGTGACGGGGTGGGATTATCTGCGGGTCGGGCTGAAGCACATGGACTGAGACTTCCGCGGCGGGGAGGAACTCAGGCGGCGCGCATCGCCGCGACGGTGCGGGCGAATTCCTCTGCGAGATCGCAGGGGAGGGCGAGGGCGAAGGCGCGGGCGAGCGCCCCATAATACCACAAGGTCCCCTCCGCGCCGCCGGTGAAGCGGGGCCACAGATCGTCGCCGTGGCGGCGCAGGTCGGCAGTGATCGCGCGCGCATTGTGGGTCTTGTCGGCAAGCGAAACGAGCAGCGAGCGGGCGGGCTTTCCGGCCAGCGCCGCAACATAGGCGGTCTTTCGCTCGCGCCACGGCGGCCTGGGTTCGACCCAGCTGTCGGTGCAGTCGGCGACGATGGCTGCGACGCCCTGGCCGAACCGGGCCTCGATGTCGGCCAGGCGCTCCGCCCCGCCCTGGTCCTCGGCCGCATCGTGCAGCAAGGCGGCGATCGCCTGGTCCTCGTCGCCGCCATGTTCGAGGGTGAGCGAGGCGACCGCGAGCAGATGCGAGACATAGGGGATATCGGTGCCCTTGCGCCGCTGGTCGCGGTGGATCCGGCTCGCATAGGATAAAGCGTCGTCGAAGCGGTCGGTCAGCATGGGGTCATTCTCCCCCGTCAGGCCGCAGCTTTCAAGGCGTCCGCGAGCATCCGGAACTCCTTTTCGCGGGGGCTGCCCTTGCGCCAGACCAGGGCGATCAGGCGCGAGGGATGGTCGGCATCGAGCCGCCGCGCCACGACCCGCGTCCCGGCCAGGATGCCGGCCTCCACCGCCATTTCGGGGATGAGCGTCATGCCGAGGCCGTTGTCGACCATCTGCACCAGCGTATGCAGAGAGGTGCCCAGGATCGCCGCCTCGGCGCGCAGCTCGGGCCGGTTGCAGGCCGATAGCGCGTGGTCCTTGAGGCAATGGCCGTCCTCGAGCAGCAGCAGCTTGGTCTCGTCGATCGCGGTCGCCGGCACCAGCTCGGGCAGGCCGTCGGCCGCGCCGGGCGGGAAGGCGATCAGGAACCGGTCTTCGAACAATACCGCCTTTTCGACGTCGCCGCACGCATAAGGCAGCGCCAGCAGCACGCAATCGAGCTGGCCGCGGCCGAGCGCGTCGCAGGCCGACTGGCTGGTCTCCTCGCGCAGATAAAGCTTGAGGTCGGGCCATTGCCCGCGCAGGCGCGGGAGGAGCGCCGGCAGCAGGAAGGGCGCGATGGTCGGGATCACGCCCATGCGCAGCTCGCCGGCGAGGGGCTTGCCCGAGGCCCGGACCATGTCGGCCAGATCCTCGGTTTCGCGCAGGATGCGCTGCGCCTTTTCAGCCACCCGAACGCCGAGCGGCGTGAACCCGACCACGCGCCGGGTCCGCTCGACCAGGGTCACGCCGATCAGAGTCTCCAGCTCCTTGATCCCGGCCGACAGGGTAGACTGGGTGACGAAGCAGGCCTCGGCCGCTCGGCCGAAATGGCCGTGGTTCCTGAGCGCCACCAGGTATTGGAGCTGTTTGAGAGTGGGTAAGTAGGTGCTCATCGCCTCACTCGATCAATACAACCGATTTAATCTATTGGAACGATGAAAGCCACTACCTATATGCACTGCACAATCTTTTTGACGCAGTGCACAAAACAGGAGATCCGAGGCCCATGCTTACCGTTGGCGACAAGCTTCCCGAATTCGTTCTGTCGGTCCAGCAGGGCACGAACGCGCTTCCCGCCGGAGAGACGATCGACCTCGGCAAGACCGACGGCAAGTGGAAGATCCTGTTCTACTGGCCCAAGGACTTCACCTTCGTCTGCCCGACGGAGATCGCCGGCTATGCCGAGCTCGCCCGCGATTTCGCGGACCGCGACGCGATCCTGATCGGCGCCTCGACCGACACCGCCCATGTCCATTTCGCCTGGCGCCGCTCGGACCCGCAGCTCGCCGATGCGGACTTCCCGTGGATCGCGGACAATGGCGGGAAGCTCGCCGGGGCGCTGGGCATCCTCGACCGCGACGAGCATGTCGCCTTCCGCGCGACGTTCATCGTCGATCCCGGCAACATCATCCAGCATGTCACGGTGAACGGCCTCAACGTCGGCCGCAATCCGGCGGAGACGCTCCGAATCCTGGACGCGCTGCAGACCGACGAGTTGTGCCCCTGCAACTGGTCGGCCGGCGAAGAGGTGCTCAGGCCAGCGGCTTAATCCCCCCCTAAGCCCCGAACCACCTGACACCTCGGAGGGGCGCGGCGGCTGCAAAGTCGCCGCGCCCCTTTTTCTTCGTAATCCCGGCCCTTCGACGTCGCCTTTCGGCGTCGCTCAGGATGAAGTACGGCCGGGATCTCGGGGAGACCCGCCGTGACCTCGTGTCGCGAGATCCCGGCCTTCGCCGGGATGACGAAAGGATTGACATGCCCCTCAAGGAATTCGCCGACACGCTGCCCGATTACGCCAAGGACCTCAGGCTCAACATCGGCTCGCTGCTCGCCGACCAGATGCTCGGCGACGAGCGCAAATACGGCCTCATCCTCGCCTGCGCGCACGGCACCGGCTACAAGCCGATCGTCGACGCCGCCGAAGCCGAGGTCGAAGGCAGGCTCGACGGCGCCTATGCGGAGGCCGCGCGCGCGGCCGCGGCGATCATGGCGATGAACAACGTCTATTACCGCTTCGTCCACCTGGTCTCGAACCCGGTCTACGGCACGCTGCCGGCGAAGCTGCGCATGAACTGCATCGGCAGCCCCGGCATCGACAAGGCCGATTTCGAGCTGTTGAGCCTCGCGGTCAGCGCCCAGAACGGCTGCGGCATGTGCATCGACAGCCACGAGAAGGTGCTGACCCAGCATGGCGTCAAGCCCGAAACCGTCCAGGCCGCCGCGCGCATCGGCGCGGTGATGAAGGCGGTCGCCACGGTGCACGCGACGCTCTAGAGACGCTGCCGCGCACGCCTAGGCTCGTCCCGCATTTTCGCATATCCTCGCGATAACCTGCGGGGAGAATGGCGATGGACGCGTGGCAAAGGGCTGGTGTTGCGCTGGCGTTGCTCGTGCTGTCGGGAACGGCGGCGGCGCAAAGCGCCGCGCAACGGCGCACCGTGACTCCCGAGCAGCGCGAAGCGGCGGAGCGGACGGTGGCCGGCTTCGTCAGGCCGACGCTGACCCGCTTTGCCGGCGAGGAGGAGTTTAGGCGCTATCTGGGCGCGGTGCTGGCGGTGAGGCGGGCGCGGGGCGGCTGGTGGGCGGCGGGCGGCCACATCCGCTTCGCCCACGCGCTCATCCAGGACGACGTCCAGTCCGACGCCTTCGATCCGATCTGTCCCGACAGCTATCCCGACTGCGCGTTCGGGCCGTCGTCGGACGACGGCGAATCGATCGTCGTCACCGGCAGCCGCATCGCGGCGCCGAGCAATCCGTCGATCACCAACAACCAGATGCGCAACGTCGAGGAAGGCGACATCGTTAAGCAGATCGACCGGTTCCTGTTGGTGCTGCAGGACGGCCGGATCTTCGTCGTCGACACGCGCGGCGCGGGCGGCCGCGGGCTGGTCCTCGCCGACCGGATGAACGTCTACCGCGATCGCCGTCACCGCATGTGGTATGACGAGATGCTGGTGTTTGGCGACCGCGTGCTGATCACCGGCTATTCCTATGGCCAGCGCGCGACCGAATTGTCGGTCTTCCGGCTCGACGCGGCCGGCCGCCTGGCGCGCGAGGGCGTCTTCTACTTGTCGTCCAACGATTATTACAGCTCGAGCAATTATGCGACGCGGCTGATCGGGGACAACCTCGTCATCTACACCCCCTTCGACGTGCTCGACATGACCCGCGCCACGTTCAAATGGCCGACGGTGCGCCGCTGGGTGACCGACGAGGAGCGCGAGGGGGACATGCGCGAAAGCCGGCCGCTGTTCGACGCGGCCGAGATCTACCGGCCGGTCCGCGACCTCGATGATCCCACCGTCCACACCGTATCGGTCTGCCCGTTGGGAGCGGCGGGCCCCGGCCGCGACCTGAAATGCCGCACGACCGCCTTCGTCGGCCCCAACACCGCGCAATGGTATGTGACCGAGGCCGACGCCTTCCTGTGGACGACGTCGCGCGACTCCTATTCGTACGACTCGCAGGCCTGCGACACGGCGCGGACCTTCGCGACGGACTTTCAGCCCGCCTTGCTCTACCGCATCCCGGTCGGCGGCGCGGCGCCCGGGCTCGTCGGGGCGCGCGGCCTCCCGCCCGACCAGTTCTCGCTCCATGCCTCGGGCGGCCGCTTCCGCGCCTTGCTGAAGGACCGGCCGCGCCATTGCGAGAACGAGCGGCGCACCGAAGCGCGGCTGGCTCTCCTCGACGTCCCCCTCGCCGGCTTCGGCGACACGGTGCGGGAGGTGGCGGAGGAACGCTACACGCCGCTGCCGGGGGTCAAATCCTTCCATATCGCCAACCGCTTCACCGACCGTCATCTGGTCTACGGCAGCATGGGCCGCTACCGGCGCGGCCTCTCGGAACGGTCGATGCCGCCGGTCTATGCCCTGCCCGTGGAACGGCCCGGGGAGGTCCGCCCGCTGCGCGTGCACCACACAATCGTCCGCGCCGAGCAGGCCGGAAACGGCATCGTCCTCACCGGCTATCGCGACATGGACGGCCTCATCGTGACGCTGATCGATCTCGACCGCAGGCCGCGCATCGCCTCGTCGGTGCGGCTGGACAGGCGCTACGAAAGCGAAGGCCGGAGCCACGCCTTCAACAGCCTGATCCACGCCGATGGCAGCGGCGTCATGGGCCTGCCGACGATCGAGCTGGAAAACGCGAGCAGCCGGGCGGCGTGGCGCAGCAGCGCCTCCGACCTCAGCTTCCTCACCGTCGACCGGCGCGGCCGGCTGCGCCCCGTCGGCGCGCTCGAGCGGCGCTTCGTCTATGCCAGCGAGGCGGATGACGACGAGGACGGCGTCCCCGGCTACGAATGCGAGGTCTCCTGCATCGACTGGTACGGCAATGCGCGCCCGATCTTCACCGACGGGCGCATCTTCGCGCTGACCGGAACCGAGCTGATCGAGGGCCGCATATCCGTCGGCGAGATCCGTGAGGTGCAGCGGCTCAACATCGCCCTGCAGCCGGCGCCGCGCTAATCCAGACGCTTCATCCCAACCTCGGGCCGGCCGCGACATAGGCGTCGAGCCGGGCGACGTGGGCTGCGATCGCGCCTTCCTCCAGGAACGAGCCCAGGAAGGAGTTGCGGGCCAGCGTGGCGAGGTCGTCGCGCGTCAGGCCCCGCCCCCTCGCGGCCGCGCGGTAATTGTCGTTCACATAGCCGCCGAAATAAGCGGGGTCGTCGGAATTGATCGTCGCCCGGAGGCCAGCGCGCAGCATCGCGTCGATCGGATGCGCTTCCATGTCCGGCACCACGCACAGCTTGAGATTGGACAGCGGGCAGACGGTGAGAGTCATCCGCTCGAGCGCCAGCCGCTCGGTCAGCGCTGCGTCCTCGAGCGAGCGGTTGCCGTGGTCGAGCCGGTCGATCTTCAGGATGTCGAGCGCCTGACGGACGTAATCGGGCGGCCCTTCCTCGCCGGCATGGGCGACCCGCTTCAGCCCCATTTCGCCGGCCTTGGCGAAGACCCGCGCGAACTTCTCCGGCGGATGGCCGACCTCCGAGGAATCGAGCCCGACTGCTTCGATCCGGCCGAGCCAGGGGCGCGCCTGCTCCAGCGTTTCGAACGCCGCATCCTCGTCCAGGTGGCGCAGGAAGCAGAGGATGAGCCGGGACGTGAGGCCGTGTTTCGCTTCGGCCTCGTCCATACCGGCCAGCAACCCCTTCATCACCGTATCGAAGGCGATGCCGCGGTCGGTATGGGTCTGCGGATCGAAGAAGATTTCGGCGTGGACGACATTGTCCGCCGCGGCGCGGTCGAAATAGGCGATGGCGAGGTCACGGAAATCGGCCTCCTCGCGCAGCACGTCGGCGCCCGCATAATAGATGTCGAGAAAGTCCTGCAGGTTGGAGAAATCGTAAGCCGCCCGAACCGCTTCGACGCTCTCATAGGGAATGGCAACGCCGTTTCGCTTCGCCAGCGCGAACATCAATTCGGGTTCGAGGCTGCCCTCGATATGCATGTGGAGCTCCGCCTTGGGCAGGCCGGCGATGAAGGCGTCGAGATCGGTCATGGAGCGAGGCTAACGCAAGCCTTCCACTCAGGCGAGTCCCAGCATCCACTTGGCGAGGTCCACCGGCTTGACCGCCGTATCGGGAGCGGTGCGGGCAAGCTCGATGCGGTGGGCCATGATCCATTCGAGGCAGGAGGCGCGGCTCTCGAAGCAGGGGTAATTGGCGCGCGCCGGGCGGAACGAGCCCTGGTCGATCAGGAAGCGGGCGCCGCGGCGGCAGCCGGGGGCGCCGGGCCAGTCGCGGGCCGGCGCCCGTACCGCCGGCACCCACCAGGTCTTCGCGGCGTCGAGCGCCTCGGCCTCCGCGTGGTTCATCGCCTCTCCTTGGGACACGTACTTTTCCGCGAAAAAGTACGTGTCCCCGGTTGCTAGCGGGCAAGATCGAAGCGATCGGCGTTCATCACCTTGGTCCAGGCCGCGACGAAGTCATGCACGAACTTCTCCCGCGAGTCGTCGGACGCATAGACTTCGGCGAGGGCGCGCAGCTGGGAATTCGCGCCGAAGACCAGATCGGTGCGCGTCGCCGTCCACTTCTCCTCGTCCGTCCGGCGGCAGGTGCCGACGAAGACTTCGTCCGCGCGCTCGTCCACCTCCTTCCACGCCGTGCCCATGTCGAGGAGGTTGACGAAATAGTCGTTGGTCAGCGTTCCGGGCCGGTCGGTGAGGACTCCGTGCTTCGACCCCCCATGATTGGCGCCGAGGACGCGCAGGCCGCCCACGAGCACGATCATTTCCGGCGCGCTAAGCCCGAGAAGCTGGGCTCGGTCGACCAGCAATTCTTCGGTCGGGACGCTGAAGCGGACCGAGAGGTAGTTGCGGAAGCCGTCCGCCTTGGGCTCGAGCGGCTCGAAACTGTTGGCGTCGGTCTGCTCCTCGGTCGCGTCGCCGCGGCCGGACGTGAAGGGCACGGCCACGTCGTGACCGGCATCCTTCGCCGCCTTTTCGATGCCGACAGAGCCGCCGAGCACGATCAGGTCGGCGATGCTGACCCTGCCGCCGAAATCGGCCTTTATGCCCTCATAGACGTTCGAGCACCCTGGCGAGCTCGGCGGGCTCGTTGACCTCCCAGTCCTTCTGCGGCGCGAGACGGATGCGCGCGCCGTTGGCGCCGCCGCGCTTGTCGGAATCACGGTAGGTCGAGGCCGAGGCCCAGGCCGTCTTGACCAATTGGCTGACGCTTAGCCCCGAGCCGGCGATCTTGCCCTTCAGGGTCGCGAGGTCCGCATCGCCGAGCGGCGAGCCCGCGGGGATCGGATCCTGCCAGATCAAATCCTCGGCCGGCACTTCCGGCCCGAGATAGCGGACCTTGGGCCCCATGTCGCGATGGGTGAGCTTGAACCAGGCGCGCGCGAAGGCATCGGCGAACCGGTTCGGATCGGCACGGAAGCGCTCCGATATCTTCCGATATTCCGGGTCCATCTTGAACGCCATGTCGGCGGTGGTCATCATCGTCGGCAGGCGGCGGTCGGGGCTGTGCGCGCCCGGCGCCATGTCCTCCGGCTTCTGGTCGATCGGCTGCCACTGCAGGGCGCCGGCGGGGCTCTTCACCAGCTCGTATTCATAGTCGAGCAGCATCCGGAAATAATTCATCGACCATGTGATCGGCGTCGGCGTCCAGGCGCCTTCGAGGCCGCTGGTGATGGTGTGGTCGGCCATGCCGCTCTCGTGGCCGCTCTGCCAGCCAAGGCCCTGCTGGGCGATGTCGGCGCCTTCCGGCTCGGCGCCGACCTTCGACGCGTCGCCGGCGCCGTGGCACTTGCCGAACGTATGGCCGCCAGCGGTGAGTGCGACCGTCTCCTCGTCGTTCATCGCCATCCGGGAGAAGGTTTCCCGGATGTCGCGAGCCGATTTCAACGGATCGGGATTGCCGCCCGGGCCCTGGGGATTGACGTAGATGAGGCCCATCTGGATCGCCGCGAGCGGATTTTCGAGCGCGCGGCCCGATTCCTCTTCATGCCGGGTTACGCCGACCCATTCCTCCTCGGTGCCCCAGTAGATGTCCTTTTCCGGCTCCCAGACGTCGGCGCGGCCGCCGCCGAAGCCGAAGGTGGGGCCGCCCATCGATTCGATCGCGACGTTGCCGGCGAGGATCATCAGGTCGGCCCAGCTCAATTTACGGCCATATTTCTGCTTGATTGGCCAGAGCAGCCGACGCGCCTTGTCGAGATTGGCATTGTCCGGCCAGGAGTTGAGCGGGGCGAAGCGCTGCGTGCCCGACGAGGCGCCGCCGCGGCCGTCGCCGGTGCGATAGGTGCCGGCGCTGTGCCAGGCCATGCGGATGAAGAAGGGGCCGTAATGGCCGTAATCGGCCGGCCACCAGGGCTGGCTGTCGGTCATCAGGGCGGTGAGGTCGCGCTTCAGCGCTTGATAGTCGATCGATTTGAACTCCTTCGCATAGCCGAAATCATCGCCCATCGGGTTGCCGTGACGGCCGTGCTGATGGAGGATCTCGAGCGACAGCTGGTTCGGCCACCAGTCGCGGTTGGTCCGCCCGAGCAGGGAGCGCAGCGCGGCCGGCTCTTTCGCCGGATCGTGCAGGGGGCCAGTCGTCTTTGCGTCCATGTCTTCACTCCTGGTCCGATAAGGGGATATGCGCGCCCACGCTACGCCGCGGCCCTGAGCGGGGGAAACGATTAAAAGCGGTGAGTGTGATCGACCGGGACGATGTTATTGCGCCGCAGCATCCTCGGCGCCTGGCCCGATTGGGGAGCAGGCCCGAGTGTCTCTGCCTTGGGCCACCGCTTTTAATTGACGCTACGGCGCCTTGGAAAAAGGCTAAAGAATACCGTAAATACACGGTAGGCACAGGTTCCTCATGCAAATCATGTCGCGCTAATGTCCTAGACAATCCTACAGTCGTAGTTCGCATTACGCTTGCGGGAACAGCCTCATCTCCAGCTTTACTGGCGCAAGAGGCAGTACCGAGTTACATGCTCATAATTGTCGGGTTGACCTGACCCCCATACTGTGCTGACCCTTGCCGTCCGTAGATATGGCGCGCGACTCGACAATAGCCATCGTAGATGACAGTGATACGCTGCGCCTGTTGACTGCGCGTCTACTCAAGAGCGATCATTGGCAGGTCGAATCCTATGCAAGCGGCGACCGGTTTCTGGCCGATCCGTACATGGCCCGGTTCGCCTGCGTCCTGCTCGATCTCCACATGCCCGGCACGGATGGCATCTCGGTCCTGCGCGTCCTGCAGCACCGGCAGGGCGTGCCCCCGATCCTTATCGTCACCGGCCATGGCGACATCCAGCTTGCGGTGCAGGCGATGAAGCTGGGCGCCGAGGATTTCATCGAGAAGCCCTATCGGCCGAAGGACCTGCTCGCCGCGATCGGCAGCGCCATCGCTCGGCGTGCGGAAATGCGCGCCGGCGATGCTGGCTCGGGCGAAGCCGCCGCCGCGGTCGGATCGCTGACGCAGCGGCAGCGCGAGGTGCTGTGCGGCATGCTCCAGGGCAATCCCAACAAGATCATCGCCTGGCAGCTCGGCCTCTCGGTCCGCACGGTCGAGGCCTATCGCGCCCAGCTCCTCGACAAGCTCGGAGTCAGGAGCACCGCCGCTGCGGTGCGTCTCGCGATCGCGGCCAATCTCGATTGCGCGCGCTCCGGCGCCCGCCTGCACTGAGTCGGGCGCGCGAAGCCGATGGCGCTCCGGAGACGGATGCGCCGCGGCGGTACGTCAGCGCAGGGCATCTGGTAATCCGTCCGCAACCTCATTATCTCTTTCCCGCAACGGCAAGAGTATCTCGTCCATGGCGTCGGCCTTTCTGGCCTATCTGGATTCGGTGAAGGCGCGCGATCCCGCGCCGCGCTCGCGCTGGGAGATATTGCTCTATCCGGGCGTCTGGGCGCTCGGCTACCACCGCGTCGCGCATTGGCTGTTCAAGGGCGAGCTTTACTTCCTCGCCCGGCTGGTCAACCACTTCTCGCGGATGGTCACCGCGATCGACATTCATCCGGGCGCCGAGATCGGCCGCAACTTCTTCATCGATCACGGCTTCGTGGTGATCGGCGAAACCGCGAGGATCGGCGACGACGTCACCATCTATCAGCAGGTCACCCTGGGCGGCACCAACCCGACCGACGGCGTGCCCGGCAAGCGCCACCCGACGATCGAGGACGGAGTCATCATCGGCTCGGGCGCGCAGGTGCTGGGACCGATCGTCGTCGGCGCCCGCGCCCGGATCGGCGCCAATGCGGTGGTGACGCGCGACGTGCCCGAAGGCGCGACCATGATCGGCATCCCGGCCCGCTCGACCCTCGTCGACGCCGGGCAGAGCAGCGCGACCTTCCTGCCCTACGGCACCTGCGCCGAGACCTTCGATCCGGCGACGCAGAAGCTCGAGCTGCTCCAGTGCGAGGTCGAGCGGCTGCGCGCGCGGCTCGCCGAGCTCGTCGACGAACGCGACCAGAATCAGGGGCGGGCCTCGAAGGCGCGCAACGCCGGCAACCGGGGCCGGGCCTGATGGGCACCGTCCTCCAATTTCCGGCGACGGGACGCGGAGGACGGGGCATTGAGGCGCAGGTGGGTTTCGAGCGGGCCGAGCTGAAGCGAATCGTCGACCTCTACGGCCGAATGGTCGCCGCCGGCCTGTGGAAGGATTATGCGATGGACTTCGCGCCGGGCGTCGCCGCCTTTCAGGCCTTCCGCCGAGCCGCCGAGCGGCCCGAATATCGTATCGAGAAGCGGCCCGCCTTGGGCAGCCGCCAGGGCATGTGGGCGCTGATCGGCGAGGCCGGCCAGGTGCTCCGCCGCGGCCCCGCGCTCGGCCCGGTGCTCGCCCCGATCGAGCGCCGCCTGCTCAAGCTCGTCTCGGGCTAGAAAGGGGACAGTCACTTTCAGGCGCGGCGTGAATAGCGTCCCGCCGCGGCGCTGAAAGTGACTGTCCCCGATCCGCTCAGGCCGGCAGCGGCGCGGCCGTGACCCGGTCGACCACCGGCAGTCTCATCCGCAGCCCTTCCGGCAGCGGTTTGACCACCGCGCGCCGCGCCGTCGTCCAGAAGGCCGAGAGGAGCAGCAAGGCCGAGCCGATGACGAGCGCCGTGAGTGCGAAGCTCAATTCGACGTCGCCATAGGTCCGGAACAGGCTGTTGAGCGCGTAGAGCACATAGGCCAGCGCCGAAACGAGCAGCGCCCTCCGGTCGATCGCCAGCGCCACCAGGCCGAGCAGGACGTAGAGCAGGATCACCGCCGCGGCGTCGAGGGTCGAAGCGGTGCCGTCGGTAAGACCGAGCAGCGAGAAGATCGGATGGACGATCAGCGGCGCCGCCAGCAAATGCAGCCAGAAGGCGACGTCCGACCGCCGCGTCTCGCGCCGCGGGTCGGACCCGTCCCACCACATGGCGAACAGGAAGACGCCGACTCCGAGCACCAGCGCGCCCATCTCCATGGCCGCCTGCATCGTCTCGACCTGCGCTCCGGTCATGTCCTCCTGCGCGAAGCCGGTGGCGATCAGCCCGAGCACGAGCGCGACGATGGCCGCCGCGCCCGCCGCGACCGTCACCGGCACGCGGAAGCGCTTCCAGTGGATCCAGGCCGCGACGGCGGCGATCGCCGCGCCGGCGGCGAGGATGATCATTCCGATCTGGGGCCTGTCCTCGACGGCGGCCTCGCCGATCGCGGTCACCATGGTAACGACCGATGCCGCGAACACCCCGCCGACGAAGGCGAGCAGAAGCAGGATGCTGGGCAGCGCCATCCGCCGCTTGCGGGTGAAGAATTCGGCCAGCCCCCAGGCAGTGACCGCCACGAACAGCCCCATGAAGGGGGTCGGGCCGTCATAGCCGATATGGGGCGGCACGTAATGGCCGATCCAGCCGACGGCGACGAGCAGGATCGTCGCGGCGATGGCGACGAAGATGTCGTTGAAGCCGGTCAGCAACCGGAAATGCTCTTCGTCGACGGCCGGCGAATGCTGCCCGGCGGCGACGAAATTGCGGAACCGCGCGGCCTGGTCCGGCGTCAACGCGCCCCCCGCCACCGCGGCTTCGAGATCGCTTTCGCTGTACATGATGATCTCCTCCCTGGAAGGAGCGCTCGTAGCAGAGGTGCATTAGTGATGCAATACACTATGGCAGGGGCTCAGCGCGGGCGGCCGGTGAAGCCTGCCACTTCCCGCAGCTCGTCGGCGTTCATCAGCAGGCCGTCCGACATCACCCACAAGGTGCGGCGCAGGTCGCCGATGTCGCGCGACGGATCGCCGTCGACGAGCACCATGTCCGCTTCCTTGCCGACGGCGATCGATCCCGTCTCGCGCTCCGCCCCGACCAGCCGGGCGGGGCGGATCGTCGCGGTCTGCAGCGCCTCGGCGGGCGTCATCCCCGCCTGCACGTAAAGCTCGAGCTCGCGAATGAGCTCGAGGCCGAAGCCGTCCGTGCCGGCGACGATCGGAACGCCGGCCCGGTGCAGGGCGCCGACCAGGTCGAGCATCCTGGCGAAGCTGGCGCGATAGTCGGCGCGGGTGATGCCCTCGGGCAGGAGGAAGCCGCCGCCGCGAAAGCCGCGCTCGGTGGCGGGCGGCATGGTGCCGAGGAACGGCGCGAAGGCCGGCGAGAGGTCGCGCGGATCCGCGCCGAAGCCGCGTTCGAAGACCGCGACCGTGGGATCGATCACCGTCCCGCGCCGGGCAAGGTCCGCGATCAGCGAGCGCATCGGCTCGGCGGCGAGGTCGACGTTGCGGGCATGGCGGCCGGGGCCCTGGAAGCGCATGATGCCGTTCGACTGGTTGACGACCTCGTCCGGCATCGCCTGCATCATCACGAAGTTGATGTGGGTGATCTCGTCATAGCCGGCGGCGACGACGTCGGTCGGCCGCATGGTCGCGGGAATGTGGCCGTGGACGTGGAGCCCGAGCCGGCGCGCCTCGGCGATCGCCGGAATGAGCCATTCGCGCCGCATCGACGTGTAGAATTTGACGCCGGTATAGCCCTGCTCGCGCGCCCGCCGGACGGCCGCGACCGCCTCGTCGGCGGAATCGACGCTGACGCCGCCCTGGGCCTGGAGCGGCCCGGCGCCGTCGATCAGGACCGAGGAATAGACGGTCGGGAACAGGAGCTCGCCGCGCGCCACGCGGGCCCGGCGCCGGACGGTCGGTTCGATCTCGCCGCCGGGGTCGCGCGCCGCGGTGATGCCCATCGACAGCAGCATCACGCCCTGGCTGTCGGACCCGACATGCATGTGCGCGTCCCAGATGCCGGGGAGGAGGGTCTTGCCGCTGCCGTCGATGATGCGCGCCGAGGCCGGCGGCGTCATGCTCGCGGTCGGGCCGACGGCGGTGATTCGGCCGCCCTCGGCAACCACCGTCCGGCCATCGAGAAAGCGGCCCGCCTCCGCGTCGAACAGCCGCACGTTGGTGAAGGCGACGGGTTCCCTCGGCACCTGGCCGAAGCGGCGGGCGATGGCCGGGCTGCGCTGCGCCAGCGCCTCCTCCTGCGCCCGTTCGAGCTGCGGCCGCGCATCGGCATAGCCTTCGGGCAGAGCCGACAGGAAGGAGACGAAGCCGAAGAAGCTGCCGTCGGCGTTCAGCCAGACCGGCAGCGGATCGAGCTGCAGGCCTTCGATCGCATAAGCCGTGATCGTTCGCCGCCGCTCACCCTCGCCGACAGCGGAGTCGGTGAGACGCACCAGCCGCGCCTCGCCGCCTGGCAGCAAGGCGAGCCGGTGCCCGGGCGCGCGATAAAGCGCTTCGGCCAGCGCGGCGTTGCCGATGAACGGCCCGTTGGCGGTTACGTAATAGGAGCGGCCGTCGAAGCCGCTGCTGCCCTCGTCGTTGCGGCTGGTCCAGCGGGCGGTGCCGCCGGTCGCCGCGAACGTCTCGGCGACGTCCCCGCCGGGATCGACGCCGCGCACCACGACCCGATCGGGGACCCCGGACGCGCCGATATGGACGGCCTGGTCCTGCTCGAAGACGAAGCCGCGCAGCAGGATCGACTCGCGCGCGTTCAAGGTCCCGTCGGCGGCGCGCCAGAGCGACGCTCGGCCGTGCTCGCCGGCGCCCGAGACGATGACGAACCGCCGCGCGTCGGCGGGCGGCTGCATCAGCCGGTTGGCGGGGACCTGGCCGGGCAGGGTTGCCGGGGCGAGGATCAAAGCAAAGGCGGCGGCGAACAGGCGGTGCTTCATATTCTCTCCGGATCCCTGGTGATCGCCGCAGAGAGACTGGCACGGGCCTGCGGGGCCAACAAGCGCCGAATCAGTTCCCCTGCAGCCGCTGCAGGATCGTCATCGCCTGCTCGGCGCCCGATTGTGGGACGATCTCCCCTTCACGGTCGATGATCGCCTCCCAATTCTCGGCGACTGCTTCCGGCGTCGGGTCGGCCAGCCGCATGCCCCTGGTCAGCGTCACATAAGCGGCCTGCACCACGCCGGCGCCGGCGCCCAGGATCGCACCGGTGGGCGCCTCCTCCGAAACCAGGAACAAGGCGGCGGGGGCGACCAGCTCGGGCCTGAACATGGCCAGCATCTCGGGCGGGAACAGCGCCTCGGTCATCCGCGTCGCCGCGGTCGGGGCGATCGTGTTGACCTTGATATTGTCGCGCGCGCCTTCGATCGCCAGAGTCTTCATCAGGCCGGCCAGCCCGAGCTTCGCCGCGCCGTAATTGGCCTGGCCGAAATTGCCGTAAAGCCCGGTCGAGCTCGCCGTCATCAGCACGCGGCCGTAATTCTGCTCGCGCATCGTCTCCCAGACCGCGTGGGTGGCGTTGGCCGAGCCGATCAGGTGGACGTCCACGACGGCGCGGAAATCGGCCATGCTCATCTTGGCGAAGCTCTTGTCGCGCAGGATGCCGGCATTGTTGATCAGGATGTGGACGCCGCCGAGCTCGGCCTTGGCCTCGGCGACCATCGCTTCGACCTGATCGAGGTCGGTGACGCTGGCGCCATTGGCGATGGCGGTCCCGCCCGCGGCGCGGATCTCCTCGACCACCAGGCCCGCGGCGTCGCTGTGGCCGGTGCCGTCGCGCGCGCCGCCGAGATCGTTGACCACCACCCTGGCGCCGCGGCGTGCGAGCTCGAGCGCATAAGCGCGCCCGAGGCCGCCGCCCGCGCCGGTGACGATGGCGACGCGCCCTTCGAAGCTGATCGTCATGTCGTTCCCCGCTCAAGCCAGGCGCCGGCGTTAGGGGAAACTTCGCTTGCGGAAAAGGCGCGTTCAGCCGACTCTTGCGCCGAACTGGTCCCAGACGATCCGACCGCGCTGGAAATGGGAGCAGCGCCCGCCGGGCGAGTCCCACCAGGGCATCTCGTCGCTGACCGGGTAACCGAGGAAAGAGGCCTCCCAGCCCATCGACGCCCATTTGTCGCGAATTGCGCCGTGCACCTCGAACGCGCCGGTCGTCGGAGTCCAATAGATCGAGCCGCCCTGGAAATGATTGTAGCGACCTATACGGTCCGGTGTCCCAAGCTCATCGGTCAGCGGCTCGCCGAGCAGGCCGCGAAAGGCTCCGAGCGAACTCCATTTCGCCCGGATCGCGCCGTAGACCGCGAAGCGGTCGCGGCGCTCGGCCTGCACCCCGCGCTTCCAGAAGCCCAGGGTGGTCATGCCCGCGGCGATCCTGATCTCCCAGCTGCTGTGACAGAGATAGAGCGGCCACCAATAAGGCGGATTGCTGACCCAGGCGTCGAGAATGTGCGGGAAGCCCAGCCGGATCCCGCCCGTGACCTGTCTCTCCACGCCGTCCCCGCCGCGATAGCTCGCGCGAAGCGGCCACGCGCTCCAGATGTCCAGCCGGCCGGGATTGCCGTTCACGCTCAGCGACCAGTGGCCGATCCATTCGTTCAGGTCGAAGCCGCCGCGCATCGGCGGCTGCAGCGGGATTGGGCCGCGCCGGAGCGTCGCGCCGTAATCGATGAAGCCCCATTGCGTGATGCCCGCCGCATTATAGGGATCGGCCTCGAGGGCGTGGACCTCGAACCGCTGACCGAACTCGAATCCGGGCGGCACCTTCGCCGGGGTCGGCGCGATCCAGAATTGCAGGCTCAGGCCGTTGTGGAACGTGGTGCCGTTGACGTCGTATCGCTGGCCGCCGCGATAATAGCTGCCGAGCTTGGTGGATTCGCCGTCGGCGCGCCGGTAGTTGGTCCAGCGCCGGATCACAAGACTGCCGCGCCAGCCGTCATGGTCCATTTCCCAGCGGCCCATCCACCAGGCGTGACGCTGTATGGCCGGCGGGTGCACCGCGGTGATGTAGCGACCGGCGAGGACCGGCTGGTCGAAGCGGTAGACGGTATATTGGTTCCCGCCGACCGAATTCTTGACGATGAACTCCTGGCGGCCGAGGTGATAGCCGATGATCAGGAAGCAGTGGCCCGGAATGTCGGCGACGACCTCGAAGCCGGCGGAGATCACCGCCATGATCTGGGCCGGGGTCGGATTGGGCGGCAGGGCGCGATAATCCTTGACCCGATAGAGGCAGGCATGCCGCGCGCGGGTCGGGATGTGCCCCTCCGCATATTCGAACGCGTCGAAGGCCTCCTGCGAATTGAGCATCGCCGCGGCTGGGATCGAGGCCTGGAGCGCGAGCATCTGGGCCTGGGACAGATAGCGGCAGGCATGTTCGACCGGGACGGCGAACCGCGCCATTTTGTCGACGATGTCGCTCGATCCCTGAAACCCCCACAGGGAGGTGTTGTTTTCTACGACCAGGCCGCTGTCGAGATAGTTTTCGTGCAGCTCGGAGGCCTTGTTGATGTGGTAGGCATATTGCTCGGAGAGGTTGAGATAATAGCCGAATTGCCGGCGATAGGCGGCCTCCAGCGCGGCGATCGCCGCGAAGGCGTAGCAGGAGTCGCGGCCGAGCTGGTCCTTGATCAACGTCTGCCATGGCGCGAGCGACACCTCGCGGAACACGGAAATTGGCGGGATGTAGATCAGGCCGTCGCGGATTGCCCGCACGTTGGCTTGGTCGATGGTGAGTCGTTGTACTCTCTCATCGAGGAACTGATTGCCATGCTCTTCGGCCAGCTCACGAAATGGGCGGCGCGTGACGTTCGCGAATACGTCCACGGCAGGTCTCTTAGCAAAAGGGAACTCGAATCGTTATTACCCTTTTACTTGCCGAATAGCTAGAGATTATTCGATGCGCACGAAAGCCTCCGCGCCCCGAAGGAGCGCGGAGGAAGCGGAAGCGGTATGCAGCGCCTAGTGGGTCGGGCTACGGGCCGAGACGGACGAATCCGCGGGTGACTAGCGGCGGGAGCGGCCCCGACGCCCGACCTCGTAGGTCTGGGTGCAATTGTCGGTGACGGTCCGCGAGCAGGGCGGCTTCTCGCCGGTCGACGGCTGGGTTGCGAAGGCGGCCCGCTGGTTCGGGTCGAGCACCACCTGGGCGCCCGGCGGCACGGAAACCGGCTGGTTGGTGCCGGCCGGCGCGGTCGCCGGATCGGAGATGACCGGTATGCCGCGAGCGTCGAGCTCCGGCGCGCTGTTGCCGGGGGCGACGGTTTGCTGGGCGAGTGCGGCGGTGCCGGTCATCAACGCGACCGCGAAAAGCAGTGATTTCATCGATTCTCTCCTGGTTCGGCGCCGGCGACGGGCAGGCGCGCACAAAGCCGGTCCGCGGGACGCGCCACGGCCGCAGACCAGTAAATATGGGGGAACCGATTTGTTCCCTGCGCCCTGTCAGACGGCGTGGAGCGGGTAGCCGGCCCAAAGCGGCTGTCCCTTGCCGCCCGGACGGCCTTGCTCGATCGAGCGCGATGAACAAAGGACTATTGCCAAATAATCGACTCCGTGTTTTTATAAAATATCGCGACTCGATTCCATTGAAACAGGGGAGCGGAGAAATGAAGCGCGGTGCGATGCTCGCGCTCGGCGCGGCGGCTTTGGCGGCCGGCGCGGCGGAGGCGAGCGAGACCGTCACTTACACTTACGACGCGCTCGGGCGGCTGGTCGCGGTGAAGCATGGCGGCACGGTCAATGAAGGCCGTGCCGACTCGCTCTGCTACGACCCGGCGGGCAACCGGACTCAGTATAGGTCGAGCGCCGCCGGCGGGCTGGCGGACTGCGCGGCGCTTCCGCCGCCGCCGCCTCCGCCGCCGGGCAACCAGCCGCCGGTCGCGGTCGCCGATTCGGGAGCCCAGAATCGCTGCGTCGGCCGCCATTTCGACGTGCTCGCCAACGATCACGACCCGGATGGACACACCCCGCTCACCCTGGCCGGCGCCACCGGCGGCAGCGGGCTCGGCACGCTTTGGGCCAACCAGAACCAGGTCTATTTCGATCCCGCCGGGCTGACCGGAACCGCAATCGTCACCTACATCGTGCGCGATTCGCTCGGCGCGACCACGCAGGGCACGCTGACCGTCACCCTCGCCGGCGCGGCCTGCGCGACGCAGAGCGCGCCGGGCGCGCCCGCCCCGCCCGCCGGGAGAGGGCAATGAACGGTTTCAGGAAGCCCCTGGCCCTCGCGATCGCGATCGCGCTCGCGGCCGCCCTGCTCGGCGCGGGCGAGGCCGGGGCGCAAGTGATCAAGCCGCTCGACGTCGAGCGCGACGGCAACGGCGTCGACCTTTTGTCGGGCCGGATCGCGACTCCGCTGCCGGTGCTGTCGATCCCCGCCGCGCCCAATCTGCGCTTCCAGCGGCTTCAGGACCTGCAGCCTTTCCTCAGCGGCCAGATCGTCCCCAACACGCCCGGCAACCAGAGCTACGACATCAATGCCGGCGGAGCGAGCTCGGAGCATTTCGACTGCGCCGGGGATAGCGGCAATTGCACGTCGAAGAAAAGAAACGGCGCGCACCTTATCGCGATCTCCGGAAGCCGGGAGTTCACCTATTACGAAGGCGGCGGCGGGCGGGAGATCTTCTTCAACCTGCAGAACGGCCCACAGGTGCCGATCAACGCCGCCAATCCCTATTTCAGCTTCTACGCCTCCAGCATCCGCTATGCGAGCGGCGAGACTTTGACCTTCGCCTACGACGCCGTCGCGACCGGGAACCAGGTCTGGCGGCGGCCGACCTCCGCGACCAGCAGCGTCGGCTACACGCTGACCTTGACCTATCAGGGAAGCACTCACGGCCAGCCCGGCTGGTCGGAGGTCGCCACGGCGACGATCCATGCGGCCGGCGCTCCCGGCACGCCGCTCGCCCGGCTCACTTATTCGGGGAGCAATATCACCGACCTCCATGGCCGGACCTGGAGCTGCAGCTCTTGCGGCAACTCGCTGGGCGGCACCAGCACGACCACGACGACCGCTTTGCGCCTTCCGACCGAGGCGGCCAATGCGATGGAGGCCGAAGCCCAGCCCAGGACCTACGGCTCGGTCACCCATTCGAACTGGGTGACCCGGGTCACTCATGACGGCGTCGACTGGACCTATGCCTATCAGGCGCATTCGAGCCAGCCGCAGACTCGGATCACGCAGGTCGCCATCGCCGGCCCGAACGGCTTCGCCCACACCGTCAACGTCGCCAACGGCTTCAACGTTCGGCCGCACATCATTTCGATCGTCGATTCGCAGGGGCGAACGACCTCCTATCTCTACGACAATGACGTGCGCGTGACCCGGATCACCCATCCCGAGGGCAATTGGACCGGCGTCGCCTACGACGTGCTCGGCAACATCACCGAGCGGCGGCAGACCGCCAAAGCGGGCTCGGGCCTCGCAGACATCGTCGAGACCGCCCAGTTCAGCGCCTGGCTCGGCTGCCACCAGATGAGCTGCTTCAGGCCCGCATGGACGCGCGACGCGCTCAATCGGCAGACCGATTACAGCTGGGATAACCTCACCGGCGACTTGCTGACCCGGCTCGAGCCGGCCGACGCAGAAGGTCGGCGGCGCAAGACGATCAACAGCTGGTCCAATGGCCGGCTGACCCGCGAGCGCATCTGCCTCGCCAATGCCGCCGGCGTCGAGCTCACCTGCGGCACCGCGGCCGAGCAAAGGCGCGACATCCAATATCTGGGCGCGACGCCGCTGGTGCAGAGCGAGACCCTGACCGACGGAATCCTCTCGCAGTCGCTGACCACGACCCACGGCTACGACAATGCCGGCCGGCTGCTGTCGAGCGACGGGCCGCTGCCCGGCACTGACGATGCCACCTTCTACCGCTACGACGTCCACGGGCGGCGCACCTGGGAGATCGGGGCGAAGGGCGCCAACGGCGTTCGGATCGCCACCCGCACCTTCTATCGCGACTCCGACGACAAGCCGCTCTACGCCGAGACGGGGACTGTGCCGGACCAGGCCGGCACGACGCTCACGATCCTGACCCGCACCAACCTCAGCTACGACGCGCGCCGCAACGCGATCCGCACGGCGGTCTCCGCATCCGGCACGACCTATACCGTCACCGACAAGGCCTATGACGACCGGGGCCGCCTCGTTTGCACCGCAATCAGGATGAACCCGGCCGCGTTCGGCCAGACGCCGGGCGCCTGCGCCCATACCGCATTGGGCAGCGAAGGGCCGGACCGGATCTCGGTCAACGTCTATGACACGGAGAGCCGGGTGACCCAGGAGTTGCGCGCCCACGGCACAGCGCTTCAGCAGACTTACGCCGGCTATGGCTACAGCCCGAACGGCAAGCGCACCAGCGTCACCGACGCCAACGGCAACAGGGCGGATTTCCGATATGACGGCCACGACCGGCAAATACGCTGGGTGTTTCCCTCGCCGACCGCGACGGGCCAGGTCAACGAAGCCGACTACGAGGCTTACGGCTATGACGCCGCCGGCAACCGCACGTCCTGGCGCAAGCGCGACGGCTCGACGCTGATCTATCAGTACGATGCGCTCAACCGGATGATAACGAAGGTCGTCCCCGAGCGTGCCGGGCTCTCGTCCGCCCACACCCGCGACGTCCATTACGGCTACGACATCGGCAACCGCCAGACGTTCGCCCGGTTCGATTCGCCGGCGGGCGAGGGGGTGACCAATGCCTATGACAGCCTGGGGCGGCTGAGCTCGGCCAGCGCCAACCTTGGCGGGATCGCGCGCACCCTCGCCTTCCACTATGACGCCGCCGGCAACCGCAGCCGGCTCACCCATCCCGACGGGAATTACTTTACCTTCGACTATGACGCGCTCGGCCGCTCCGTCTGGACCCGGGAGAATGGCGCGGGCTTCCAGGCCTATCTGACCTATCATCCCTCCGGCGCGCGCGCGATGCGGCATCTGTGGTCGGTGGCCACCTTGTACGAATACGACCCCGTCCTGCGGCTGACGTCGCTCAACGTCATGTACGGGCCGCAGGTGAACAACATTCTCTTCACCTTCGCCCACAATCCCGCCTCGCAGATCGTCCAGGAGACGCGCGGCAACGACGCTTATGCCTGGACCGGCGCCTATGACGTCAGCCGCCCCTATGCCGTGAACGGGCTCAACCAGTACAGTGCCGCCGGCCCGGCGACGTTCACCCACGACGCCAACGGCAATCTGATCACGAGCACCCCGCCCGCTCCGGACGACCCGACCAACTACACCTACGACGTCGAGAACCGGCTGGTGTCGGCGAGCGGCGCGCACAACGCACAGCTCACCTACGACCCGCTCGGCCGGCTGTGGCAGGTGTCGAGCGCGTCGGGCGTCACCCGGTTCCTCTACGACCCCGGATCGGGGTCCGGGGCAGGCGCCGACGCCTTGGTGGCCGAATATGACGGCGCGGGCGCGCTGCTCCGCCGCTACCTCCACGGCCCGGGCGCCGACGAGCCGTTCATCTGGTACGAAGGGCCGGACCTGACGAGCGACCGCCGCCGCCTCCAGGCCGACCGCCGGGGCTCGATCGTCTCGGTCTCCGACACTATGGGCAACATCCTCGCCATCAACAGCTATGACGAATGGGGCATCCCCGGCGCCGCCAACCAGGGCCGGTTCCAATATACCGGCCAGGCCTTTATCCCCGAGCTGGGGCTCTATTATTACAAGGCCCGGGTCTACTCGCCGACGCTGGGCCAATTCCTGCAGACCGATCCGGTGGGGTATGACGACCAAATCAATCTTTACGCCTATGTCGGCAACGATCCGGTCAATCACACCGATCCCGACGGAACGCAGACCAGTCCCGGCGACCCGCGCCAAGACATTGTTGCGGCCATCGGAAGATTTGTCTTCGGTGACATAGCAGCGGCTATAGAAGAGCCCGGTCTAGGCAATATCGTCGTTGCCGTAATTACTTCCACCCCTCAGGGACGCGTTGTTGGCACGGTCGGCAAAGTGGTGCGAGGCATCCAAAGAGCTTCAAGACCGGCGCAAAGAGTCGAGAGGACGACGTCAGGTCGACGAGTCGGCGATTTTACCAGAGCTGAGAGAGCAGCTGCAAGAGCTGAGAATGCTGATAGGAATAGCGGAAGAATGGCCTGCACCGATTGTCGGCAGCCATTGGAAAGCGTTGGGAGCCAGAAGGGCGTGCCTACACCACCAAACCAAGCCCAAGTGCATCACAATCCGCCGATCAGCGAAGGCGGGGGACGGCATAGCAAGCCGGAAGTTCTGTGTCCGCGCTGCCATGTCGAGCGCCATCGTAACGAGGTGCCCTGATATGCCTATTTCTCTCCAGTTCCCGCTAGATATCGAGGAGGGTTGGCCGCCCGTGGGGAGCGAATCCTTAGCATTCGAGAAACAACAGAATGGGTATAAACTGCTTGTTCCGCCGCTATTTGTCGGGGACATATCCGTTGGCAACGTCATCGATGTGTCGTTTGATAGTCTAGGGTACGTTCTTGACTGGAGGCACGTCGAATTATCAAATAGAAGCGTTGTCTGGTTACTTAGAATATCAGATCATAATAACGTCGATGCCGTTCTAGCGGAGTTGAGGGGAATAGGCTGCAATACAACCGGAGTGGATGAATTTGGTGCTTATTCTGTAGACGTGCCAGAGGGCGCAAGCGTGGAGCAGCTAGACAATATATTAAGTAACGCCAATACAGACGAGGTCGTCGTAGCATTTCCGTCATTTAGACACCCCGATTAATGGTCAGATGCCATGCGTCGGCAACCGGCAGATTTTCGCCCGGTTCGATTCGCCCACGGGCGAGGGGGTGGCCAACGGCTATGACAGCCTCGGCCGGCTCGTCTCGAGCACGACGACGATGGGCGGCGCAAGCCGCACCCTCGCCTTCCAATATGACGCCGCCGGCAACCGCAGCCGGCTCACCCATCCGGACGGGAATTACTTCACCTTCGACTATGACGCGCTCGGCCGCTCCGTCTGGACCCGGGAGAATGGGGCGGGCTTCCAGGCCTATCTGACCTATCATCCCTCCGGCGCGCGCGCGATGCGCCATCTGTGGTCGGTGGCCACCTTGTACGAATACGACCCCGTCCCGCGGCTGACCTCATTGAACGTCATGTACGGGCCGCAGGTGAACGACACGCTGTTCACCTTCGCCTACAATCCCGCCTCGCAGATCAGTGCATGGTCCCGGCACCGACGAACCTTTGGGCTGGTACGAGGGCTCGGGCACCGCCGACCGGCGCTGGCTCCCCGCCGACGAGAGGGGCAGCGTGGTCGCGATCGGGAGCGGCTCTCCAGGGTACCGGCCCTAGGCGGCTTCGGCGTCGAGCGCGTAGCCGGCCGAGCGGACGGTGCGGATGATGTCGGCTTTGGCGCCGGCGTTGATCGCCTTTCTGAGGCGGCGGATGTGGACATCGACGGTGCGCAGCTCGATCTCGCTGTCCTGGCCCCAGACCGAATCGAGCAGCCTTTCCCGGGAAAAGACCCGGCCGGGATGTTCGAGGAAATGGCGGAGCAGCCGGAATTCGGTCGGCCCGAGCGCGACCGCAGCGCCGCCGCGCTTCACCTTGTGGCCGACGACGTCCATTTCGAGATCGGCATAATGGAGCCGTTCCCCGGCCAGAGCGGGCCGGACCCGGCGCAGCACCGCGATGACGCGCGCGACCAGCTCCTTGGGACTGAACGGCTTGGTGACGTAGTCGTCGGCGCCGGTCTCGAAGCCGCGGATTCGGTCGCTTTCCTCGCCGCGCGCGGTCAGCATGATGATCGGCACGTTCGCCGTCTCCGGATGCCGCCTGAGCTGCCGGCAGACCTCGATCCCGGACACCCCTTCCAGCATCCAGTCGAGGATGACGAGGTCGGGCGGGCTTTCGCGCGCCATCAGCAGTGCGTCCTCGCCGTCGGGCGTGGTGCTGACCTCGAACTCCTCGCGCTCGAAATGATAGACGAGCAGCTCGACCAGCGCCGGGTCGTCCTCGACGAGGAGGATGCGGCCCTTAGCCATCCGTGGCGTCGCCGCCGAGGTCGGCGGAGCCGATGCTGGCGGTGTCGGCGCCCTTCGTCCGATCGGCGAGATGCTCGCCGGTGGCGGCGAAATAGACCATCTCGGCGACGTTGGTGGCATGATCGCCGATCCGCTCCAGATTCTTGGCGACGAAGAGGAGGTGCGTCGCCGGCGTGATATTGTGCGGATTCTCCATCATGTGGGTCAGCAGCGCGCGGAAGATGGAGTTGTAGAAATCGTCGACCGCGGCGTCGCGCTCGCACACCTGCTCGGCCTTCTTCGCGTCGCGCGCGGCGAAGGCGTCGAGCACGTTGTGCACCATCTCGCCCGCGATCCGCGCCATTTCGGGAAGCAGCGAGATCGGCCGGATCTTGCTGTCCTCGACGCTCGCCACGCGCTTGGCGATGTTCTTGGCATAGTCGCCGATCCGCTCGACGACGCCGGCGATCTTGAGCGCCGCGACCACCTCGCGCAGATCGTCGGCCATCGGCGCGCGGAGCGCGATGATCTGCACCGCCTGGCGCTCGATCTCGGCCTCGAGCGAGTCGATCCTCTTGTCGCGCCGGACCACCTCCGCGGCGGCGTCGGTGTCGCGGCGGACGAGCGCTTCCATCGCGTCGCGGATCGCCGCCTCGGCGAGGCCGCCCATTTCGCTGATCGTGGCGCGGAGCTGGTCGAGCTCCTCGTCGAAGGCTTTGATCGTGTGGCCGGTGCTTGCCATTGATGCTCTCCTCAGCCGTAGCGGCCGGTAATATAATCCTTGGTCCGCGTCTGGCGCGGGTTGGTGAAGATCCCGGTGGTCTCGCCATATTCGACGAGCACCCCGAGATGGAAGAAAGCGGTGCGCTGCGAGACGCGCGCGGCCTGCTGCATATTGTGGGTGACGATGACGATCGCGTAGCGGCCGCGCAGCTCGTGGATCAGCTCCTCGATCCTGGCGGTGGCGATAGGATCGAGCGCCGAGCAGGGCTCGTCCATCAGGATCACTTCGGGGTCGACCGCGATGGCGCGGGCGATGCACAGCCGCTGCTGCTGGCCGCCGGACAAAGCGGTGCCGCTTTCCTGGAGCCGGTCCTTGACCTCCTCCCACAGGCCGGCGCGCTTCAACGAGCGTTCGACGATCACGTCCATCTCCGTCTTGGTCGCGGCGAGGCCGTGGATGCGCGGTCCGTAGGCGACATTCTCGTAGATCGACTTGGGGAATGGATTGGGCTTCTGGAACACCATGCCGACCCGGGCGCGCAACTGCACCACGTCCATCGACGAGGCGTAGATGTCCTCGCCGTCGAGGGCGATCTGCCCCTCGACCCGCGCGCTCGGGATGGTGTCGTTCATCCGGTTGAGCGTGCGCAGGAAGGTCGATTTCCCGCAGCCCGACGGGCCGATGAAGGCGGTGACATGCTCGCGGCCGACGTCGATCGAGACGTCGTCGATCGCCTTCTTGTCGCCGTAGAAGACGCTGACGCCCCGAGCCGTCATTTTCGGATTGATCGTTTCGATGTCCATCACCAGCGCTTCTCGAATCTGTTTCTCAGATAGATGGCCAGCCCGTTCATCGCGAGCAGGAAGACCAGGAGGACGATGATCGCCGCCGAGGTCTTCTCGACGAAGCCGCGGCTGACCTCGTCCGACCAGAGGAAGATCTGCACCGGCAGCACCGTCGCCGGCTCCGAAAAGCCGCCCGGCGGCGCGGCGATGAAGGCGCGCATGCCGATCATCAGCAGCGGCGCGGTCTCGCCCAGGGCGCGCGCCATGCCGATGATCGTGCCGGTGAGGATGCCGGGCAGCGCCAGCGGCAGCACGTGGTGGAAGACGACCTGGATCCGGCTCGCGCCGATGCCGAGCGCCGCATCGCGGATCGAGGGCGGCACCGACTTGATCGCGTTCCTGCCGGCGATGACGATCACCGGCATGGTCATCAGCGCCAGCGTCAGCCCGCCGACGATCGGGGCCGAGCGCGGGAGATGCATGAAGTTGAGGAAGATGGCGAGGCCGAGCAGGCCGAAGATGATCGAGGGCACGGCGGCGAGATTGTTGATCGACACCTCGATCATGTCGGTCCAGCGGTTCCTGGGCGCATATTCCTCGAGATAGACGGCCGACAGCACGCCGATCGGGAAGGCGATCAGGATCGTCACGATCATGGTCAGAAGCGAGCCCTTGAACGCGCCCCAGATGCCGACCAACGTCGGATCGGTCGCGTCGGCGCCGGTCAGGAAGCCGAAGTTGATGCGGGTGCGTATCCGGCCCTGCCGGTCGAGCCGCTGATAGGCCGCTTCCGCTTCCGCGGCGCCGTCGCCCTTGGCGGCGACGTCGATCGCGGCCGAGGCCGGCAGCCAGACCTGGCCCTGCCGCACGCCGGCATCGCGCAGCCGTACCCACCCGCCTTCGGAATAGACGCCTTCGGCCAGCGCGGCCTCGGGGTTGCCCGATGCGATCGCCGCCGCTTCAGCCGGGCCGATGTCGAGCCTCACCTCGGTCTGGCTGAAGCCCGAAAGTCCGTTCGCCATCATCGTGATCAGCAGGAAGGCGAGGAAGCCGGCCGACAGCAGCACCGCGCCCAGCCCGATCAGCTTGAAGCGCCGCTCGGCCGCATAGCGCTTGCGGAGCTGCCGCTGCATGGCCGCATCCTTCCAGTCGGTCGGCGTCGGATCGACAGTGGCGAAGGCCTCACTCATAGGCTTCGCGATACTTTTTGACGACGCGCAGCGCGACGATGTTGAGCGCCAGCGTCACCAGGAACAGCACCAGGCCAAGCGCGAAGGCGGCGAGCGTCTTGGGGCTGTCGAACTCCTGGTCGCCGGTCAGCAATTGCACGATCTGGGTGGTCACCGTGGTGACGCTGGCGAACGGATTGGCGGTGAGGTTCGCGGCGAGCCCCGCCGCCATCACCACGATCATCGTCTCGCCGATCGCTCGGCTGACCGCGAGCAGCACTCCGCCGACCACGCCCGGCAGCGCCGCGGGAACGAGCACCTTCTTGATCGTCTCGCTCTTGGTCGCCCCCATCGCCAGCGATCCGTCGCGCATCGCCTGCGGCACCGCCGCGATGCTGTCGTCGGCCATCGAGGAAACGAAGGGAATGATCATGATCCCCATGACCAGGCCGGCGGCGAGCGCCGATTCGCTCGACGAGGGAATGCCGAGCCAAAGGCCGAAATCGCGGATCGCGGGCGCCACCGTCAAGGCCGCGAAATAGCCGTAGACCACGGTCGGCACGCCGGCGAGGATCTCGAGCAGGGGCTTCATCCAGGCGCGTACCCTTGGGGAAGCATATTGAGTCAGGTAGATCGCGCTCATCAGGCCGAGCGGGATGGCGACGATCATGGCGATGACCGCGCCGATGAAGATCGTCCCCCAGAACAACGGGATCGCGCCGAACGCGCCCGACGATCCGGCCTGATCGGCGCGGATCGCCATTTGCGGGCTCCAGTTGAGCCCGAACAGGAATTCGACCGGCGACACCATCGAGAAGAAGCGCAGCGATTCGAACAGCAGCGAAACCAGGATGCCCAGGGTGGTCAGCACCGCGATCAGCGAGGCGACCAGCAGCACCGCCATCACCATCCGCTCGACCCGGGTCCGTGCCCGGAAATTCGGCGAGACTCGGCTGTAGGCGAAGGCGCCGCCGGCGAAGGCGATGAGCAGGGTCACCGCGAGCCCGATCCAGGAGTAGAAGGCGATCGCCTGCGCATAGACGGGCGCGAGGGCGCGCGCCTGCGGGTTGAAGGCGGCGGCGGTCTCGCCGGTGGCGAGCCCATAGGCTTCGCTGAGCACGGCGGAGCGCTGCATGCCGAAGGTCGGCAGCGACGCCGCCTCGGGGCTCGCCATCACCGACTGGAAGATGAGGCCGCTCGAAATATTGCCCCAGATGGCGAGAAAGGCGAGCGCCGGCACCACCCCCCAGAGCGCGACGTACCAGCCGTGATAATTGGGCAGCGAGTGCGGCCTGACCTTGCCCGCTCCGACGAACGCCGTCGCCTTGCCGCGAGCCGCGAGCCAGGCCACCAGGCCCAGGCCGAGGAGCAGCAAGGCGATGGTCGTGGGCGTCACCCTCGAAAGGCCCGGGCGCGTTCTAGTCCAGGTCCGCGGCCGTGATCGGCCGCGGATTCTGGATCATCGCCTGTGCCGCCGCGCGGTCGGCGTCGGGCAGCGGGATGAGGCCCCGTTGGGCGAGATAGCCCCCCGGCGCCCAGCCCCGGGCATATTCGGCGAGGAATTCGGCGAGCCCCGGGATCGCCCCGATATGCTCGCCCTTCACGTAGACGTAGAGCTTGCGCGCGCCGGGATAGGAGAAGTCCTGGATGGTCGCGGCCGTCGGCGCGACGCCGGCGATCGGGATGCCGCGCACCCGGTCGCTATTCTCCTCGAGGAAGGAGTAGCCGAGCACGCCGATCGCGCCCTCATTCTCGGCGACGCGCTGCATCAGCAGATTGTCGTTCTCGCCGGCTTCGGTGAAGACGCGGTTGCCGCCGACGCTGTCCTCGCGGATCTGGGTGCAGACCGCCTTGTGCCGGTCCGAATCCTCGGCCTTCAGCCGCTCCATCGCCGGATCGGTGTTGCAGCCCTTGTCGAGGATCAGCTCGGCGAAGCTGTCGCGCGTGCCCGAGGTGGGCGGCGGGCCGTAGACTCGGATCGGCACGTTGGGCAGCGCCGGATTGACGTCCCGCCAGGTCTGCGCGGTCTGCGGCCGCCCGAACGGGTTGGCGGCGAGCGCGGCGTAGATGTCGCGCGCGGTCAGCTGGAAGCCGGTCGGGCGCTGCGACAATTCGATCAGCGCCAGGCCGTCAATGCCGACGGGCACCTCGATGATCCGGTTGACGCCGTTCCGGTTGCACTGCGCGACCTCGGTCGCCTTGATCCGCCGCGAGGCATTGGCGATGTCGGGGTGCTGGGCGCCGACTCCGCCGCAGAACAGGTTGAGGCCGGCGCCGGTGCCGGTCGATTCGACGATGGCGGGACGGAAGCTCGGATTGCCCTGGGCGAAACGCTCGGCCACCGCCTGGGTGAAGGGGTAGACGGTCGAGGAGCCGACGATCCGGATTTCCTGGCGCGCGCCGCCGTCGCCGGTGGCGCCGCCGGTCGGGCTTTGTCCGCAGCCCGCGAGCGCGAGCCCCGCGGCCACGAAGGTGAGAATCGCTTTTTTCAACTGAGCCTCCTTGGGCACCCTTAAAGCGGGTTCAGGGCCCGGCCTAGGTCGGGACGGGGAGCCTTCTGTGACGTCTCGATGACTCTTTCATGACAAGGGCGGCGGGGCCTCCGCGCGGGGCAGGGTTATGCTCACCTCGGTCCCTGTTCCGGGCGTGCTCTCGATGTCGAGCCGGCCCCGGTGCCGAAGGACGATATGCTTGACGATGGCGAGACCGAGGCCGGTGCCGCCGACCTGCCGGCTGCGCCCCGCATCGACCCGGTAGAAGCGCTCGGTCAGCCGCGGGATATGCTCGGCCGCGATCCCGTCGCCCTCGTCGATCACCGTCATCGTCAGCAAATCGCCCGAGTCCTGGAGGCGCACCCGGACAGGGGTCCCGGCGCGTCCATATTTAAGGGCATTGGCGATCAGGTTGTTGAGCATCTGCGCGAGCTGGCCGCGGTCGCCGATGACCAGCGTCCGGCCGGCTTCGTTCTCGACCCTGACCTTGCGGCCCCCGGCGAGCGGCTTCACCGCCTCCCTCACCGCGTCGATCAGCGGCAGCAGATCGACGGTGTCGCGCGGCGGCGCGAACCGCTCGGCTTCGATCCGCGACAGCGACATCAGGTCGTCGAGCAGGTCGCGCATCCTGACCGCTTCGCCCGACATGATGCCGACGAAGCGGGCCCGCGTTTCCGCGTCCACATCCTCCTGCAGAGTCTCGAGGAAGCCGAGCAGGGTGGCGAGCGGGGTGCGCAGCTCGTGGCTGGCATTGGCGACGAAATCCACGCGCATCTGCTCGGCGGCGCGCGCCTGGCTCTGGTCGGCGAGCCGCACCAGCCGGCTGCCGTCGGGCAGCGGCGCGACGATCATCTCCCAGGGCCGCCCCAAATCGCCGAGCCCGACCAGCTCGGTCCGCACCGCGGCGCCCTCGTCGCCGGCGAGATGCTCGGCCGCGGCCGGGTGGCGGATGGCGAGGCGGACGTCCAACCCCTCGATATGCGCGCCGAGCAACGCCTTGGCCGCCGGGTTGGCGACCAGCACGCGCCGCTCGCGCACGACCAGAAGCGGCTCCTCGAACGCCGCGAGCAGGTTGGATCCGTCCTCGGATACAGCTTCCGGATCGGGCTCGGCCGGCTGCGCTTCGGCCGAATCGCCGGATGGCATCAGCGCGAAAGCCGCCACGCCGGCGAGCAAGGCGAGGAGGGCCGCGGCGGGCGGCGCTCCGGCCCAGAGGGCTCCGGCCACGCCGAGCGCGGCGACGCCCGCAGCCGCGATCGCCTGGGTGCTCCGGTAACCTGCCATCCTGCTCCCGTCCCGAACAGGGACAGCCTCTCCGCCCCGCTCGCCTCCGCCGCGCTTTACCCTTATTAAAGCCCAGGCGTGTATCGGAATTTCCATGAGCGGCACTGACGACAAAGAGGTTGGCGAAAAGGGGGCCGGCGGCAACGCCTTCGTGCCCAGCCGGCGCACCGTGCTCGTGCTCGGCGCCGCGGCGGCGTCGACGGTGGTCACGGTGCGACCCGCGCTCGCCCAGGCCGCGGGGTCGGTGCTCAATTGCGAGATTCCGGTGCCCGGGCCCCATGCCGGCGGCAATCATATCGCCGCCGACGGCAATCTGGTGGCGCCCGGCACGCCCGGCGCGGCGCCGCCGCTGGTGCGGCCGCTGCGCGGCGAGGAGGCGCGGCAGCTGCTGCGCGGCTCGACGCCGCCCGGGGTCAATCCGCAATCCTCTCAGGCCTATGCCAATTACATTCGGCGCCTGCAGTCGGGGATGAGCGGCTTCACCTGCTACGCCTCGCTGCAGATGCCGCGCTGAGCCGGGGTCGCCGGCATGGCCGGTTCCATCTACATCGCCGATCCCGAAGGCGCGATCCGCAGCGTCGAGCTGGACGGGCTGTCGGTGATCTTCCACCAGCCTTCGGGCATGACCCACATCGTCGCCGCGCCGGCGCCGCAGATTCTCGACATGCTGCGCGCCGGCCCGGCCGACGCCGCCGAGCTGCTCCGCCGCCTGCGCGCGCGATACGATTTCGAAGGCGACGAGGCCGAGGAGGCGATCCATGCCCGCCTCGACGAGCTCGAGGCCGCCGGCCTGGTGCGCCGGGCATGAAGCACCGGCTCGCCTTGCAAATCGGTCCCGTGGCCTTCCGCATCGGTTCGGCCTGGCGGGAGCCGCTGGACACGCTCGCCAGTCTCTATGCCGGCTACCCCGAGCCGGAGGCCGGGCTTTGCGACTTCACCGTCCGGCTCGAACCCGAAAAGCCGTGGCGGCGCTTCTTCCGCCCCTCGGTCGCGATCCGGGGCGATTATATCCTGCCGGACGCCGCGCCATTGTCGCTGGCGCACGGCCTGCTCGCCGCCGAGATGGGGATGAACCTGCAAATGGCGCTCGGGCAGAAACGCTATCTGCTTCTTCACGCCGCGACGGTCGAAAAAGACGGCCGCGCCGTCATCCTCACCGGCGAGTCCGGCGCCGGCAAATCGACTCTGTCCGCCCTGCTCGGCGAACGCGGCTGGCGGCTGATGGGCGACGAATTCGCCTTGCTCGACATGGGGAACGGCCTGCTGCTGCCGTTCCCGCGCGCCGTCAGCCTCAAGAACGGCGCCATCGGCGTCATGGAGGCCGAGGTCGAGGCGTCTCGTTTCGGGCCCCGGCTCGCCGGCACGCCCAAGGGCGACATCCGCCACATGCGCCCCAATGAAGAGGCGCTGGCGCGGATGGACGAAGGGGCGAGGCCGGCGCTGATCCTGTTCCCGCGCTTCGGCGAGGCCGGGGCGGTTCGCGCCGTCGGACGCGCCGAGGTGTTCATGCGTCTGACCCAGGCTTCCACCAATTATGTCGCGCTGGGCCGCCGTGGCTTCGATGCGCTGAACCGGCTGATCGCCGACTGCCCGGCACTGGCGATCGACTATCCCGATACCGCCACCGCCGTCGGCCTGGTCGAGGATTTCCGGCAGGAGCTGGCGGCGTGAGGAACGCCAGGCTTCTCGTCCGCGCGCTACGCGATCCGGCCTCCATCGGCGACTGCGACTGGGCCGGCCTGATCAGCGCCGCCCGAGCCGAGCGTTTGATCGGCAGCCTCGCTTTCCGCATGGAAAAGCGGAGCGTCCCCGCCCGCGTCGCCGCGCTTTTCGACGCCGCCCGTCGCGACTCGGCCCAGGCGCGCACCCAGGCGCTGTGGGAAGCCGAAATGGCCCGCCGCGCGCTCGCGCCATTGGGCGTCCCCGTCATCCTGATGAAGGGCACCGCCTTCCACGCCGCCCATTTCGATGCGAGCGTGGGCCGCAGCGTCGGCGATCTCGACATCATGGTCCCGAGCGACCGAATCGACGCCGTCGAGGCGGCTTTGCTCGCCGCCGGCTGGGAGCATGTGAAGGACGCCGAGGGCTATGACGACGCCTATTACCGGCAATGGATGCACGAGCTGCCGCCGCTCATCCACCGCACCCGCGACCGGATGATCGACGTCCACCACACCATCCTGCCGCTGACCGCGCGCCCGCGCCCCGACGCTCGCGCCCTGATCGACGCCAGCGTCGCGCTGGGCAACGGCCTCCGAATCCTCGCTCCGGCGGACATCGTCGTCCACGCCGCCGCCCACCTCTTCGCCGACGGCGACCTCGCCGGCGGCCTGCGCAACCTCTGGGACATCGACCGCCTGCTGCGCGAGTTCGATTCGCCCGACTTCCGGCGCACGCTGGCGGAGCGCGCGCGCCTCCACCAGCTGGCGCCGCACGTCGCCCGCGCCCTGCGCCTGTCGAACCGCCTCTACGGGACGCCCGTCGACGGCGCCTTCGCCGGCCGCTTCGGCCTCGCCGACCGCCTGTTCGAAGCCCGCCTGCTCGCCCGCAACGGCTGGGGCCAGGAGAAACGCAAGCTGCTCCGCTTCGCTTTCTACCTCCGCTCGCACTGGCTGCGCATGCCGCCGCTGATGCTCGCGCGGCATCTGTGGATCAAGGCAACGCGCTGAGCCTTTCGAGCGCCGGAATCAATTCGGCATAGGAATCGATCACCGCGTCGGCGCCGAGCTCGCTGGCCGGCCGGTCCGAAAAGCCGAAGCTGACCGCGACGAACGGCAGGCCGGCCGCTTTGGCGGTGTCGGCGTCGGTGATCGAATCGCCGACGAACGCGGCGCGGCCGCCGCCGGCCCGCGCGATCGCTTTGAGGAGGGGGAGGGGATCGGGCTTCTTCACCGCCAGCGTGTCCGCGCCGACGATGGCCGCGAAGCGCCCGTTCCAGCCGAGCGCCTCGACCAGCAGCAGCGTCAGCCGTTCGGGCTTGTTGGTGCAGATGGCGAGCTTGACGCCGCGGGCGGCCAGTTCGTCCATCGCGTCCTCGAGCGCGGGATAGCAGGCGGTGCCGACGCAGATGTTCGCCGCATAATGGTCGAGGTAAATCGGATAGGCCTGCTCGACCAGCGCCTCCGGCGCCTCGCCGCTGGTCGCCAGCCCTCTCCTCAATAGCGCCTTCGCGCCGTGCCCGACCAGGTGACGGACCGATTCGGGCGCGACCCCCGGCCGCCCGAGCGCGCCCAGCGTGTGGTTGAGCGAGGCCGCCAGGTCGGGCGCGGTGTCGGCCAGGGTGCCGTCCAGGTCGAACGCGACCACGTCGAAAGGGAAGTTCGCCATGGCGCGCGGCTTTCCGCCGCGGCTATGGAAATGGCAAGGTTTCCGTGGCAGGGGGCGGCATGGCCAGACCCGTCGCCGCCGTCATCCTCGCCGCCGGCAAGGGCACGCGGATGAAGTCCGATCTGCACAAGGTGCTGCATCCGATCGCCGGGCGGCCGATGCTCGCGCATCTGCTCGCCAGCGTCGACGCGCTCGGACCCGCGAAAACCGTGGTCGTGGTCGGGGACAGGAGCGAGCAGCTCGAACCGCTGGTCGCGGCCCATGGCGGCGAGATCGTCGTCCAGGACCCGCAGCAGGGCACCGCCGATGCCGTGCGGCAGGCCGAAAGGGCGCTGTCGGGCTTCGACGGCGATATCCTGATCCTTTACGCCGACACGCCCTTCGTCACGCCGGAGACGATGCGCCGGATGCTGGCGCGCCTCGCCGATGTTCCTGGCGCGGTCGTTGCCGCTTCGCGGCCGGCGGACGCCAAGGAATATGGCCGCATCCTCGCCGAGCCCGACGGGACCATTCTCAAGATGGTCGAACATAAGGATGCGACCGAGGAGGAGCGGGCGCTCGATTTGTGCAATTCGGGCCTGATGGCGGTGCGCAGCGCCGATCTCTGGCCGCTGCTGGCGCGGGTCGGCAACGACAACAAAGCGGGCGAATATTACCTTCCGAGCATCGTCGGGCTGGCCGCCGAGGACGGCCGCAAATCGGCGGTGATCGAAGTTCCGGCCGACGAGGTCGAGGGCATCAACAGCCGCGCCGAGCTGGCCCGGCAGGAGGCGGCCTGGCAGGATCGCCGCCGCGAGGCCGCCATGGCCGACGGCGTCTCGCTGGTCGCTCCCGACACGGTCTGGTTCGCCCACGACACGCAGATCGGCCGCGACACGATCGTCGAGCCGAACGTCGTCTTCGGCCCCGGCGTCGCCATCGGCGAGGGGGTGAGGATCCGCGCCTTTTCCCACATCGAGGGCGCCGCGATCGAGGCGGGCGCCGAGATCGGCCCCTATGCGCGTCTGCGCCCCGGCGCGGAGATCGGCGAGGGCGCCAGGATCGGCAATTTCGTCGAGGTGAAGAAGGCGAAGGTCGGCAAGGGCGCCAAGGCGAACCACCTCGCCTATCTCGGCGATGCCGACATCGGCGCCGGCGCTAATATCGGCGCGGGAACGATTACATGCAATTATGACGGCTTCTTCAAATATCGCACGACCATCGGCGCGGGCGCCTTCATCGGCTCGAACACGGCCCTGGTGGCGCCGGTGACCGTCGGCGCCGGCGCGCTGGTCGCCGCCGGCTCGGTGATCACCAGGGACGTTCCCGAAGATGCCATCGCGCTGGCCCGCGGCGAGCAGGTGGAGAAGCCCGGCCGCGCCAAGCGCTTCCGTGAAGCCATGACAGCCAGAAAGAAGAAACAACCCTAGATGTGCGGAATCATCGGAATCGTCGGGCGCGAGGAGGCGGCGTCGCGGCTCATGGACGGGCTCAGGCGCCTCGAATATCGCGGCTATGATTCCGCGGGCCTTTGCACGATCGTCGAAGGCCGGCTCGAGCGCCGCCGCGCCGAGGGCAAGCTCGACAATCTCGCCCGCGCGCTCGCCGCCGATCCGTTACCCGGCCATGTCGGAATCGCCCATACCCGCTGGGCCACGCATGGCGCGCCCACGGTCGGCAACGCCCATCCCCACGTCGCCGGCGGCGTCGCCGTCGTCCACAACGGGATCATCGAGAATTTCAAGCCGCTGCGCGAGGAGATGCAGGCCAAGGGCCGCGTCTTCGCCAGCGACACCGACAGCGAGGTGGTCGCACACCTCGTCGCCGACCGGCTCGACCGGGGCGACGACCCCGAAGCCGCCGTCGCCGCGGTGCTGCCGCGCCTGCACGGCGCCTTCGCGCTCGCCATATTGTTCCGCGACCACCCCGGCATGATCGTCGGCGCCCGCCTGGGCGCGCCGCTCACAATCGGCTACGGCGCCGGCGAGAATTACCTGGGCTCGGACGCGCTCGCGCTGGCCGCGCTGACGAGGCGGATCGCCTATCTCGACGAGGGCGACTGGGCGATCGTCACCCATGACGACGTCCGCATCTTCGACCGCTCCAACAATCCGGTCACCCGCGAGGCCGTCGAATCGGGCGCCAGCGCGGTCCGCATCGAGAAGGGCAATCACCGCCACTTCATGCAGAAGGAGATTTTCGAGCAGCCCCTCGTCGTCGCCCAGACGCTCGGCTCCTACCTGCGCCCGCTCGAGCAGAAGGTGGCGCTTCCCGACATGGATTTCTCCTTCGCGCCAGTCCCGCGCGTCACCATCGTCGCCTGCGGCACCTCTTATTATGCGGGAATGGTCGCCAAATATTGGCTCGAGCGTTTCGCCCGGGTCCCTTGCGAGCTCGATATCGCCTCGGAGTTCCGCTACCGCGATCCGGTCCTCGAGCCGGGCGGTCTCGCGCTCTTCATCAGCCAGTCGGGCGAGACCGCCGACACGCTCGCCGCGCTCCGCCACGCCCGCGCGCAAGGGCAGAAGATCGCGGTCGTGGTCAACGTGCCGACGAGCTCGATGGCCAGGGAGGCGGACCTGCTCCTTCCCACCCATGCCGGCCCCGAGATCGGCGTCGCCTCGACGAAAGCCTTCACCTGCCAGCTCGCCGTCCTCGCCGCATTGGCCGCCAAGGTCGCCCGCGACAAGGGCGCGATGAGCGAGGAAGAGGAGCGCGAGATCGTCCTCCATCTGACCGAGGCCCCCGCGGCGATGAACGCCGCGCTCGCCCATGACGAGGACATCGCCGCCATGGCCCATATTATCGCCGCCGCCCGCGACGTCCTCTATCTCGGCCGCGGCCAGGATTATCCGCTCGCCCTCGAAGGCGCGCTCAAATTGAAGGAGATCAGCTACATCCACGCCGAAGGCTATGCCGCCGGCGAGATGAAGCACGGGCCGATCGCGCTGATCGACGATAACGTCCCGATCATCGTCCTCGCCCCTTCGGGGCCTTTGTTCGAGAAGACGGTCAGCAACATGCAGGAGGTGCAGGCGCGGGGCGGCAAGGTCGTGCTGATCTCCGACGCGGAGGGCATCGCCGCCGCCGGCGAGGGCGCCATCGCGACGATCGAGATGCCCAAGGTCCACCCGCTGATCGCCCCGCTCGTCTACGCGGTGCCGGTGCAGCTCCTTGCCTATCACGCAGCGGTGGCGCGGGGGACGGACGTGGACCAGCCGCGCAACCTGGCGAAGAGCGTCACCGTCGAATGATCCGCGCCGGCGGCGGGCGACGGCTCGATCCGAGTTCAAGCCCTCTCGCACCAGCGGACCGCGCTGCCGAGGATTAGCGGGGCGGGAGGTGAGTGGGTCGGTGCGCCTTCGGCCCGCCGTCAGCCCTGCCGACCGTCCGGCTTGGGGAGCGCCGTCCCCTCTCCTGCCTGCCAGCGGGGAAGCAGGGCCAGCCATTTGAGGATGGACAATGTCGAGGCCACGTCATGGAGCGGCTGCAGGCCCCGATAGCCCAAAGCGGCGTCCCTGACCGCCTCGATCAGCCTGTCCCTGATGAAGAAGCGGTCGGCAACCTTCGGCGCCTCGCCGACCAGGCGCAAGAGCGAGTCGCGATTGCGTGACAGGCCGAGATAGAAGATCGGGTCGAATGGCGCCTTGCCGCGCCGGCCCAATATGGGCGCCGGCACGATTCCTGCCATTGCCCGCGCGAGCAGGGGCTTTGGATGCATGGCGTCGGCCCCGTGCGTGAGCCGCGCCGCGGCGCCGTAGACAAGGACTCGGGGATCGCGAAACGGATGGGCAACGTCGAGGCCCATGGGGCGCGCCAGCTCTTGCGCGGTCCAGTCTCCGGCCGAATTTTCGATCCGGGAGACCATCTCCGACAGAGCGAAGCTGTCCTCGTGGCGAAGGCGGCGCCGGGCCAGGGCGCGCGCCCGTTCATCCCAGTCCACCTCCGCCGCAAAGTCCGGGTTCAGCCATCCGGGCCGTTCGGGCCGGAAGAATCGGGGCGCAACCGCCGCGGCGAGCCCCAATTCCGACACGAAACGTCGGACGCTGGTTCGGTACGCCCGCGCCCACCTGGCGGACTCCGCATGGGCCTTCCCGATCCTCCAGCGCCGCATATCGTCCGCGATCTCGATCGGCGGCAAAGCGAGCGTCTCGTCGGCCCCTTCCCCGGTAAGGATCGTGGTAGCGCCGGCGTCCCTTGCCCGCTGGAAGAGTGCGAGGTCCTGGGCGGCTCGAAACAGCCACGGCGTCGGCTCGGCATGGGGCCCGATCGTGGCGAAGCCGTCGAAGTCCAGCAGGTCGTCGGCCTCGATCGAACCGACCGCCAGGCCGGGATGGCGGACCAGGTCGATGAAGGCAGCTTCCCGGCGTAGCGGTTCGATCCGCTTATATCTCAGCGCCAATCCATGGACCGGCGGGCGGATTCGCGCCGCGATCAAGGCGACGGACGTTGAATCCATGCCGCCCGAGACATGTGCGGCGACCTTGTCGGTTGCCCGTTCGCGCACGGCTTCGGTCAGCCGGCACCTGAACTCCTCGGCCGCAGCCTCGGGCGCGGGAATGCACGTCTCGCGAATGCGCGACGCCCAGTCGGCGGCAGCGTGGATTCGAGGTCCGGGCTCCTCCACCCGCCCGTCGAGAAGGTGGCCGGGGCGGAGGCGCCATATGTCCCGGTAAGGCGATCCGGCCCACTGGTCCGCGCTCGGGCTGCCGCTAAGCAGTCTGTCGGCGATGTAGCCGGGATCGAGCTGGTCCATGCGGCGATCGAACAGGGCTTGGAGACTGGAGCCGATCGCCCAGCCTTCCGGTTCGCGGCGCCAGAACAGGGGCCGGCCACCCATCGCGTCGCGAAGCGCCGCGATCCGGTTGTTCGGCAGGTCGATGACGACAAGCGCGAAATCTCCCTCGATCGTCAGGAGCCCTTGGACCCCGCCGGCGCGATACAGATCCAGCACGGCCCGGGCACCGCCCCGGCGAGCCGGCGCGCCGCGGTAGTGAAGCCCGCCCGACAATATGGTCCGTACGCCCCGATCGGAACAATCGGAGCCGCCTGCGCCATGCACTTCGACCTTGCCCCTGCCGACCCGGACCCGAAATCCGTCTGCGACGGTCACGAATAACGCAATACCGGCGCGAAGCGGGCGATTCGGCTGCCCCGGTCGCCCAGCGGCCGACCGCCGGCAAGGCACCAGCAATGGCCCGCGAGCGGATGGAATTGCAGGCCGATGATCAATGCCGCCTCATGCCCTTCCAGCCGCGCGATCGACCAGGCGCAGAGCGCCCGTTCTTTGCAATCCGCTCCGGTGCCGCCGCGCGTCGATGCGGCGGAAATAGCGGTGTCTATGTCGTCAAGGCTGCACGATCCCGCTCCCGGGCGCGCATTCGGCAGCGCTGCTTTCCACGCGTCGATCGTGCGGGTCCAGCCGTAGCGCCGGAAGCTGAGCCGGGCCAGGGCGATGGCGAGCCGGAGGCGGCGCGATCCGCCGTTTCCCGGGCGGCACAGGCGGATGGCCGCCGCTGCGAGGAGCCTGGCGATGGGCCGCGTCTCCACCAGCCTCATCGTCGTTGCCGCCCGATCCAATAGTCCCTGCTCGCGAAGGCTCGCCAGGAATTCGGTGATCTGCGCGTGAGCGTCGCGGACCGGAATCCCGACGCGCGCGGAGCGTTCCGCGGCGGCCGCCTCGATCCCGGTTTCGAGCGAAACCCTAAGGCTGTCGGCGCTGGCGGGGTCGAGCGCGTAGGCGTCCGCCCTCATGTCGATGACGAACCCTCCGGAAGGGAGGAATATGAAAGCCGCATCGGGCGTCACCCAATAGCCGCACGCCGGCCTCGGGCTGCGTGCCGTAAAGACCGTGAGCCCGTCCATCGGCACCGACCGGGAAATTTCTACTCGTCCTGGGTGAAGTAATAATAGTGGTTTCGGTCCTGTCCGGACCTGCCGCCTCCGCCCCGAACCAGGTCGCACGCCCGTCCGACACGAACGAGCTCCAATACCGGGTGCGCCTTCGTCTGCGATTCCGGCGGCTTGCGCCTACTCTTCCGGTCCATGGGGCAGTCCTTTGCTTGTGCTGAACTGAAGTCCGCAGAATAAGCAGAAGGGAAAACCCTGTCAAACGCGGCCGCTTGAGTTTCCGAACTTTTTCTCGCCGATCCGCGACCATCGCATGCTCTCGTCCGCCACGTCGCCGCCGGCCGGTCCACCTGCGGGAGCGACTAACGCGTCACTCGACAAATGCCGCCATCTGCGCGGCAAGCGCGCGCTGGAAGTCGGGCCGCGCCTCGCAGCGGGCGAGATAGGCGCCGAGACCCGCTTCGGCGACGAGGTCGGTATGGCGCAGGATCCTCAGCACCGTCGCCATCAGCAGGTCGCCGGCGGTGAAGCGGTCGTCGGCGAGCCAGTCCTTGCCGCCCAATGCTGCCGCGAGGTCGGCGAGGCGCTTGCTGACCATCTCCTCGGCGCCGGGCCGGCGCGCCTTCGCCCAGTCCTCAGCCGCGTAGAACAGGTCGATCGCGGCGAGGTTCTGGATCGGCGGCTCGATCGAGTTCAGCGCCGCGAACATCCATTCAATCGCGCGTGCCCTCGGCCCCGGCTCGGCCGGGAGCAGCGCCTCGCTCCGCGCGCCGATATGCATCACGATCGCGCCCGATTCGAACAGCCGAAGGCCGTCTTCCTCATAAGCCGGCACCTGCCCGAAAGGCTGCCATGAGCGATAGGCCGCTTTGTCCTTCTCGCCGTCCGCGAGCAGCACCTGCTCATAGTCGAGCCCGGCTTCCTCCAGCGCCCAGCGCACGCGCAGGTCGCGCACCAGCCCCTGCGCGAACGGCGGCACCGATTTGAAGGCGCTGACCTTGATCATCCTTTCTCTCCCCAACGGCCTGCCGCACTATCGCATCAACAGGCGAGGAATCCCATCCACGCCATTGCCTGCTTGCGCCTTCCCGGCGGCCGAGCCACCATCGCCCGCGGCCTGACGGGGGACGGAAGATGGCGCGGATGCTCGATCTGACGCGAAGCTGGAAATATTTCGCCGGCTTCTTCCTGCTCGCCTTGCTGGCTTTCTGGCCCACCTATCTTTCGCAGCCCCGCGCCAGCAGCCCATACACCCACTTCCACGCGGCGACGGCGGCCTTGTGGATGCTGCTGCTGGTCGCCCAGTCCTGGGGGATCGGCGCCCGCCGGGTCGGCCAGCACAAAGCGTTCGGCAAGGCCTCCTATGTGCTGGCGCCGCTGGTCCTGGTCAGCATTCTGCTCCTCGCGCACAGCCGAATCCAGGGCCTCGCCGGCGAGGCCTATGCGATCCAGACCTACATCCTCTATCTGCAGGTCTCGCTGGCCGTCCTGTTCGGCCTCTCCTACGGCCTCGCGATCTGGAATCGCCGTTCGGTGGCGCTCCATTCGCGATTCATGGTCTGCACCGCCCTGACCCTGGTCGATCCGGTCGTCATCCGCCTGCTGTTCTGGATCGATCCGAATCCGGAATGGAACTATCAGTGGCTGACCTTCGGCCTCACCGATCTGGCGCTGGTGATCCTGATCTGGCTGGAACGCCGCAACCGCGCCGGCCGCGCGGTGTTTCCCGCCATGCTCGTCCTCTTCGCGATGGCCCAGGCGCCGGCGCTGCTCGGCTTGACGGAGGGGCCCTTGTGGCAGAGCTTCGCTCGTTGGTTCGCCGCGCTTTAGAGGGCCGAATCCATAGCAATGGAGTGAAGCCATGCCCGACTGGATCCTCACTGCCGCGGCCGTTGCCGTCATCGGCGGCTTCGCCTTCGTCGCCTTCCGCGCAACGCGCGACCGGCGGGATCGCGATGTCTGGATCGGCGGCGACGGCTCGGGCAGCGGCTCCGATGGCGGCGGCGTTCCCTGGAGCCCGACCGAGTCCGGCGCGGGCGCCGCCGATGCCTCTGCCGGCGGCGGCGACTTCGGCGGCGGCGGCGCTTCGGGCGGTTGGGACGATGGCGGCGGCGATGGCGGCGGCGGCGATGGCGGAGGAGGGGACGGCGGCGGAGGCGGAGGCGACTAGCCCCTTCGAACACCGCCATCTGCGACAAGGGGGCTGGTCCGCCCCCCTCCCCTTTGCTAAGGCGCCGCCTCCGACCGGCCCGCACCCATAGCTCAGCTGGATAGAGCGCTGCCCTCCGAAGGCAGAGGTCACAGGTTCGAATCCTGTTGGGTGCGCCAGCCTTCGCCAAGGCTTCGGCTGGCAAGCCAGCCTAGAGCCGAGGTTGCGAGATCTCTTCAGCCCGTCTCCTCGCCCGGCGGCGGCGTCTTCGCCCTGTAGGCGCACAGGTCCCTGACCACGCAGCGCCAGCATTCGGGCTTGCGCGCCTTGCAGACGTAGCGGCCGTGCAGGATCAGCAGATGGTGGGCGATACGGCGCCAGGGCTGGGGCGTCTGCCGATCGAGGATCGCCTCGACCTTGTCGACCGTATTTCCCCGCGCCAGCCCGGTTCGGTTCGAGACCCGGAACACATGGGTGTCGACCGCGAAGGTCTCCGCGCCGAACGCGACGTTCATCACCACGTTCGCGGTCTTGCGGCCGACGCCGGGCAGGGCCTGGAGCGCGTCGCGGTCGGCGGGGACCTTGCCGCCATGCTGCCCGACCAGCGCGCGGGACAAGGCGATGACGTTCTTCGCCTTCATGTTGAACAGGCCGATCGTCCTGATGTGCCGCTTCAGCCCTTCCTCGCCGAGCGCGAGCATCTGTTCGGGCGTGGTCACCTCGGCGAACAGGTCGCGGGTGGCAAGGTTGACCCCGGCGTCGGTCGCCTGGGCCGAGAGCACGACCGCGACGAGCAGGGTATAGTCGTTGACCGAGCGGAGCTCGGTTTCCGGCTCGGGAATGCGGTCCGCCAGCCGCCGGTAGAATTCGGCGATGTCGGCCTTCTTCATCGCATCGCGTCCAGCGCCGCGCCGAGCCGCTCCAGCCCGGCCGCGACGATCCCGGTCGGGTTGCCGACGCCGATTCGGAAATGGTCGGCGAGGCCGAAGAAGCGGCCGGGCACGATCGAGGTCTCATAATCCGCCCGTAGCCGATCGTTCAGCGTGTCGACGTCGCCCCGGAGCAGCCGCGGGAAGCAGGTGATCCCGCTTGTCATCGGCGCGGCTTCGAGATCGGATCGGCCGGCGAAGAAGGTGTTGGCGAGCGCCCGGTTGCGGGCGAGCAAAGCGGGGGTGTCGGCATCCACCTCGTCGAGCCGCGCCAGCGCGATGCAGGCCAGGCGCTCGGCCTGATGCGCCTGCGAGACGCCGAACAATTCGTTGAGCCGCCACATCTTCTCGGCCAGCTCGGGCGCGGCGAGGATCCAGCCGCAGCGGAGGCCGGAAAGGCCATGGACCTTGGTCAGGCTCGAGGTGCAGACGAAGCGGTCGCCGAGCAGGGCGGCGGTCGATTGAGCGGGGATCGCCGAATCGAGATAGACCTCGTCGATCAGCACATGGGCGCCGGCTTGCTCGGCAGCATCGCCGACTGCCCGCAACGTCGCCTCGCCGGCGAGATTGCCGGTCGGATTGTGCAGGTTGGTGAGGAGGATCAGGCGGCAGGGCCCGGCGAGCTCGTCGGGATCGATCGAGAAATCCGGACCCCGCCGGGTGAAGCGCCGGATGTTCGCACCGAGATGCGCGGCGGCCGCCACCATCGGCTCATAGGCCGGATGCTCGACGAGAACCTCGTCGCCGGGCGCGATCAGTGCCGCCATGGCGAGCATGTTGGCCATCGAGGTGCCGTCGGCCATGACCACGCATTCGGCCGCCACGCCTTCCTTGACGGCGATCGCTTCGCGCAGCGGCGGATAGCGATAATAGCTCGCGCCATCGAGCTCGAGCTCGGCCGGATCGATCGGCCAGCGGTCCATTCGGAAATGCGGCACCTCGCTCGACGCCAGGTTGTAGCGCACCGGCGCGCGGGTCTTGGCCCAGTGCATATATTCCGATTGCATTGCCCTCATCCGCGCGCCTTCCTGCGCTGCCAGTAGAGGAAGGCGGGGACGCCGGCGGCGAGGATCAGGAAGCCGACCGCGCTGTTCGCCGGCTCGTTATAGACGGTCGCCGCGACGATGATCGCGCAGGCCAGGACGAACAGGCCGGTGGTGACGGGATGGCCGGGGGCCTCGAACCAGGCGGCGCCCTTTGAGTCGCGCCGGCGGAAGACGAACAGGGCCGCGCCGGTCAGCCCGAACCAGATGAAATCGACCGAGACGACGTAGCTCAAAATCTGCCCGTAGCTTCCGGTCAGCGCGATCGCGATCGCCGCCGCGCCCTGCAGCAGGATCGCGACCACCGGCGCGCGGGTCTTCGGGTTCACCCGGGCGACGCCCGGGAAGAACAAGCGGTCCTCGGCCATGGCGAAATAGACCCGCGGCGTGGTCAGCATGCCCTGGCTCATGAAGCCCAAGGCCGAAATCGCGATGCCCAGCGCGATCAGGGTCGCGCCGGTCTCGCCGAGCGCGAGCCGCATCACCGCGGTCGCGGGAGTCCGTGTCTCCGCCAACCCTTCCGGTCCGAGCACATAGACGCAGGTGAAGGCGACGGCCGAATAGAGGACGACCACGCCGGCCACGCCGAGCAACACGCCCCGCGCCAGATCGCGGCGCGGATCTCGCATCTCGCCGGCGACGAAGCTCGACGTCTGCCAGCCGCCATAAGCGAACATGACCGGAGTCAGCGCCGCCCCGATCGCGCCGATCAGGCCGAGTTCGGGCGCCGGCCGCGGCGCCGCCTCGGGAAACGCGCCGGCCAGCATGAGGCCGCACCCGACCAGCGCCGCGATGGCGACGATCTTGAGCACCATCAAGAAGCTCTGCACGTTGCTCCCCGCGCGCACGCCGAAGCAGTTGATCGCGGTGAGCGCCGCCAGCGCCGCCGCCGCCACCGCGCCGTCGGCGACCGGCAAATGCGTCAGATCCTGGAAATAGCGCGCGAAGGTGATCGCCACCGCCGCCATCCCGCCGGACTGGATCACCAGCAGCAGCGACCAGCCGTAGAGGAAGGCCGGCATCGGCCCCCAGGCGTCGCGCAGATAGGCATATTGGCCGCCCACCTCGGGCCGGCGCGCGGCGAGCTCGGCATAGACGAAGGCGCCCATGATCGCGATCGCGCCGCCGATCAGCCAGACGCCGACGATCAAGGTCGGCGTCGAAACGTGCCGCGCCACCTCGGCCGGATTGACGAAGATGCCCGCGCCGACGATGCCGCCCATCACCAGCATGGTCGCATCGAACAGGCCGAGCCGCCGGACGAGCTTTGGCTCGGCCTCCGGCACGGTCGCGCTCACAGCCCGAGCACGTCCTTCATCGCGTAGCGGCCGGGCGGTTTGCCAGCGAGCCACAGGCCCGCTTTGACCGCGCCGCGGGCGAAGATGTCGCGGCTTTCCGCGCGGTGGCCGAGCTCGATCCGTTCGCCCTCGGCGGCAAGGATCACCTGGTGGTCGCCGGCCACCGATCCGCCGCGCAGCGAGGCGAAGCCGATATGCCCCGCCTTGCGCGCCCCGGTGACGCCGTCGCGGCCGCGCTCGCTCGCCGTGCCGAGGTCGACGCCGCGCCCCTCGGCCGCCGCAGCGCCGAGCAGCAAGGCGGTGCCCGACGGCGCGTCGACCTTGTGGCGATGGTGCATCTCGACGATCTCGATGTCCCAATCGTCGCCGAGCCGCGCCGCCGCGTCGCGCACCAGATAAGCGAGCAGGTTGACGCCCAGCGACATGTTCGCGGCCTGCAGCACCGCGATCGACTGAGCCGCCGCGTCGATCGCCGCCAGGTGCTCGGCGCCGAGGCCGGTCGTCCCGACCACGATCGGAGCGCCCGCTGACACCGCCGCGTCCAGATTGACCAGCAGCGCCCCCGGCGTGGAAAAATCGATCAGCACATCGGAGCTTCGCGCCAACGCGCCCGCATCGTCGCCAAGGTCGACGCCGCCGGCCAAATTCGCGCCGGGATGATCGGCCAGGATCGCGGCGATCGCCCGGCCCATCCGTCCGGCCGCGCCCAGGATGCCGATCGCTGTCATCGCCCTCGCTCCCTTCCGCCGAGCTTCATGGGCGAGCCGCGCCGCCATCGCAAGCGTTGCGGGCGTGGAACAGCCGCCGCCCTCCCGGCGTTGCGACCGTCATATTGTAAAGGAGAGTCATCATGGCCGAGCGTGAAAAAGAAGTCATCGTGACCGATGGCGGTGGCGGCGGCAGCGGCGCGATCATCGCGGTGGTGCTGCTGATCGTCGTGCTCATCGCCCTGTTCTTCCTGTTCGGGCGCGACATGATGAGCGGCGAGTCCACCGACATCAAGGCGGACGTGAAGGTCGACACCCCCGCGAACTGACCGCTATCGCTGTTCGCGGAGGCGGCGAAGCCAGCGCTGGCGCGCCCATTCGTCGATGAGCGCGTCCGCGTCCCGCTTGGCGCTGCCCTCCAGCATGGCATAGCGGATCCAGCGGGCGCTGGCGCTCGTCCAGACCGATTCATCGTAGAGGTTGAAGATCGTCCGCCGGCCCGCCGCGTCGACCGCGCCGATCGACCCCGGCCGGTCGAGCGTGCCGAGATATTGGAACACGTTCGCATTCCGCGCTGCCGGCACGTTCGCTCCGGCCGCGCGAAGGATGACTGCCCGCATGTCGGCCAGCCCGACGGCGGCGGGCATCGCCACGCCGGCGTCGCTGACGAGGAACGGAATCCGCGTCTGCTGGTCGTTGAGCATGTGGCCGTGGCCGAGGAAGCCGTCGTCGAAAAGCGATTCGCCATGGTCGGCGGTGACGACGATCAAAGTGTCGTCGAGCACGCCTAGCCGCTCCAGCCGCGTCCTCAGCATGCCGATCAGCCGGTCGTTATAGGCGATCGCGTTCAGATAGGTGCGCTCGACCCGGTTCCGGTTCGCGGCGCTGATCTCCCCGCGCGGGATCGGCTCGCCGGCGAGGATGCGGTCCATGCCCGGCCCGTGATAAGGGAAATGCGCCGATTGCAGGTTGAAATAGAGGAAGTGCGGCCGCGCCCAGGCCTCGCGCCGGCCGAGCCGCCGGTCGAACTCGCGCAGCAATATCTTGCCGTCGATATTGACCGAGCCCTGCGCCGCGAAGCTGAACGCGCGCTCCGCCTTGAGCAGGGTGCCGTCGACGAAGATGCCGCCGCGCCGCATCCCGGTCAGGCGCGCCGTATCGCCGAAATCCTCCGCCTGGCCGGAAAAGACGCCCACTTCATAGCCGTTGGCGAGGAAGTCGCGGATCAGCGACTGGCGGTCGTCGACCGGCGCCAGCTCGCCGGTGAACAGTGACTGCAGCGAGAAGGTGGTGAAGCCGACATGGCTGTAGGCGGCGCGCGCCGCGCTGCCGCGGGCCGCGAGCGCGTCGAGATTGGGCGTGATCGAGCGCCCGTCGACCCGCCGCCCGATCGCATCGGCGCGGGTGCTTTCGAGCACGATCAGGACGACGTGGCGCTTGCGGCCGGCGATGACCGGCGGCGGCCCGGAATCGGCCTCGCCGGCAAAGGCGAAATCGCCGCCATAACCGTCCTGGTCGATGCCGTCACCGGGCACGTCGAGCGCGTAGGGGTGGCGGCTGCCGTCGAACGGCCGCCGGTCGAGCGGATAGGAGAAGAAGCTCCAGCCGTCGCGGTCGAAGTCGGTCGCTTCGTGCAACAGCGTCGAAGCCGCCATTACCCCGTTGAACCGGACCGCCGCCGACCGGGCATCGTCGACGCGGTTCACGGCGAACAGGATCAGCGGCGTCGCCGCAAGCAGGGCCAGCCACTGCCGCCGGCTCGGCCGGTAATGATCGGGCAGGGGAGGGACATCGCGCCAGCGTCGCCGCAGCAAGAGCAGAGCGAGCAGGTAGAAGGCGCCGGCGCCGAGAAGGGCGATCAGGATCAGCCCCGCCTCGCTCAGGCTGTAGAGCAAGGCGTCGACCAGGCTGCCGCCGCCGAGGTTGCGGACGATCTGGAAGCTCATCGCGTCGCTGAAGAAGGCGAGCGCCTGATATTTGGCGACCAGCACCGCTACCGCGCCCCCGCCGACGACGACGGCGAAGTTGAACGGAAAATAGGGACTGTCCCCATTTTTGCCGTGGAGGCGCCGGACCAGCCGGTAGAGGGCCAGGAAAATGACGGTCTGGCAGAGCAGCACGCCGACGGCGAACGCGCCGGCCTCGAGCGGCCCGTCGAGCGCCCGCGACTGCCCGAAGCCGCCGCCGAAAATCGCATATTTGCGCTCGGCCAGCGCCAGCTCGACGATCAGGGTCAGGAAGATGGCGGCGGGCAGGGTGAACCGCGCCGCGCCCGCGAGCGACAGGCGCCGCGGCAAAGGCGGCGGCGAGGCGATCTCGGCCTGCATGCCGGCGCTTTAGCCGCGAGAGCTTAAGACTCGGTTCCCCTATTCCGCCCGCGCGGCGCCCGGCGAGAAGTTGGTCCGCCCGGTCTCCCTGATCCGCTCGCCGCGCGCCGCGCCTTCGACCAGCTCGTAGCCGAGCAAGGCGAAAATCCGGTCGCCGAGGAAGATCGGCCGGGCATTGCCGTACCAATCGACGCAGGAGGCCTGGCAGGCATCGTCATTCTCATTGCCTTCGGTCGTCGCGGCCGCGAGCTCGCCGGCGGCCGCGAGCGTCCCCGCGCGACGGCTCAGGAAGAGCATCGCCGCGGAGTTGCGCGGATAGCTTCCCGGCCGCTGCACGAAGCGCGCGACGGGCAGGCCGAGCAGGCCGGAGGCGCCGTCGGCCGCGTTCGGATCGGGGCGGAAGAAGAAGGCGTGGCTGCGCGTTTCGCCTTCGCGGGCATTGGGCAGCATGAAGGTTTCGCCCAGCCGCGCGCCGCCCGGGGCCAGGTTGACCGCAGTGAAGCCAAGCCCGCCTGGCCCCGCGCCGACCAGGATCGCGTCGGGGCCGATCGCGTCGATGCGGTCGATGCCGTGCCTCGCCGGCAGCTCGGCGACGCCGCGGTCGGCGAGCGAGACGACGTGCACCGCGCCCGCCGCGCCGCCGCCGCCGCCGGCATAGAGCAGATGGTCGCCGACGAAGCGGTTGTGGAAATTCCAGCTCTGGCCGCTCGGCTTGGGCAAGGACAAATAGCGGTCGAGCGGGACCTCGCGCCCGCCGTCGCCGAACGCGCCGGTCGGCACGGTGAGCAAAGCCACGTCGCCGCCCGCCGCCTCGGGCCGCCACATCGCGTCGCCGCCGCCTTCGGCGCGCACCACGATCTGGAGCGCGCTTCGGGCGGTGTCGGCGAGGAAGGAGAATTGATCGACCGGCGCGCCGCGTGCCCGCACCGCCGAGGGCCGGCTGCCGTCGAGCGGGAGCCGGTAGATGAAGGCGTTGGCGCTGCGGCTGCGCGGCTTCTTCCAGGCGTCGTCGACCCAGAGGTAGACCGCGTTCGCCGACACGAAGAAGGTCCTGGACGAGCTTCCCAGCACCACCGTCGCCGCGCAATCGAGCACCGCCGCCGCGAGGTCGCAGCTGGTGACGCTGTGCAGCGTGGTCAGGTTGGCGATGCTGTGGTCGCGGAGCGAATTGGGGATGTAGACCCGTGGCCCGCCGGCGATCCGCCGGAACGCGCCGCCATCGGCGCCGGCCTGCCACCGGCGCATCGCCGGCAGCGAATCGAGCGGGTCGCCGTCGAGCTTGAGGTCGAGCGGCGAATAGAGGATCAGCCGGTTGCCGATCAGCCGGGTCGCATAGTTGCGCGACGAATAATAATCGTTGGAGCGGAGCTGGTGGCTGTCCTCGAAGGCGAGACGGCCGTCCGCGCCGAGGCGGAAGCGGTTCACCTGGCTGCCGCGGCGCCGGTAGGAATAGCCGATCACGATGACGCGATCGCCGGCGATCAGCATCTCGTCATACCAGTCGCCGCGGCCGTCGACGCCGGGCGGGAAGGCGTCGATCGACGAAACCGGCCGCATGCCGCCGCCGGCGAGCGACACGGTGAACAGCCGCCCGCGGCGCAGGATGACGAGGATGTCGCCGCGCACCTTGACGATGCCGCCCTCGTCGACGCCGGCGACCTGGGTGTTGGTGATGCTGAGCGCCGCGGGCGCGCTCGCCGCGCCCGGCGGCGGAGGGGGCGGTGGGGGCGAGGGCGGCGGGGGCGGGGGCGGCGGGTTGGACTCCAGCTCGCGGCGCTGTTCGGCGGCGATCGCGCGCAGGAAAGCGCGCAGTTCGGAGTCCGAGCGGAAGGCGCTGAGCCCGGTCCCTTGCGCCAGTGCGGGGCCGGCCGCGGCCATCCCCATCCACAGCACAGCCGCCAACGTCACGCACCTGCACACAGCCGACATGCCTTGTCCCCTCGCATCCTTCCGGAAAGCTAGCCGATAAAGGCGCGCAAAAGCACGCGAAGATTTTCAAGGACTTCGCGGCCGCTCTTCCTAGCGATCGGAGAAGGTCCGCAGACAGCGCGTCAAGGCGTGGTTGTCGCCCGCTTCAGCGTCGCAGCCGGCCAGCTCGTCGAGCTGCGCGGGCGAATCGTAGAGCCGGTAGGGCGCCACCATCGCGCGCATATATTCGGAATCGAGATAGAGCCCGCGCGGGCCGATCCGCCCGCGGAGATGCGGATAGGCGCGCTCGAGCAGCGCCTGCATCCTCTCCGGGGCGACGAAGCGGTCGGGCAGCTGGTCGAAGGGTCCGTCGAAATAGCTGTTGGAGCGAACGTTCGCGCCGCTCACGCCGACCAGGATCCGCCGGTTGCGGACCGTGTCCCGATAGAAAGCATAGGCCGTCCTGTCGCCGACTTCGACGCGGTCGGACCCGGGGAAGGCGGAATAGGTTTCGGCCGGGGGCGCGTCGCCGTTCAGGACGAAGAAGAAGGCGTTTTCCACCTCGTCGAACAGAAGATGCATGCGCACCCCCAATTCGTCGAAAACCGGTCCCACGTAGACTTCGCCGGCGGCCAGCGGCCTGGGGCCGGCGAGCTCGTCGCGCGCATCGTGGATCCGCACCCGGATCGTCCGCCCCTCGAAGCCGAGGCGATAGTCGAACGGCGAGACCGCGACCAGGCTGACCCCGTCCGCCGCGGTCAGCACGCTGAAATGGTTGACCAGCTCCGCGCCGAAGGCCCGGGGGGAGGAATAGCCGAAATTGAGCTTGCCCAAAGCGGCGTCGACCAGGTCGAAGCGGAGGTTGCCGAAGATGCGCTGCGGCCCATTCTGGAACTGGAAGTAATAATAGCCCTCGGACGGATAGACGACGATCTCGTCGCCTGCGGCCGCCAGCACGTGGCGAAGGACGTCCATCGGCCGCGCGGCGTCGACGCTCGCGCCGGCCAGCGACGCGATCTCGGTCTCGACGAAGGTGACGGGGTTGGGCGGCGGTGCGGCGCGCCCCGGTCCGGTGCAAGCCAAAAGCGCCAGCGCGGCCAGCCATGGGTTGGCGGCCACGCGGGCCGCCGGCCTTCGCTCGGGCGGCTCCTCCGTCGACTCCGCCGACCCCATTATGGCTGGCCGTCGTCCCCCGCGCTGCGCCTTATGTCATGGAACGGACTGAGGCGCTGGTCGTGGCCGTCGCTGCGGCGCAAATCGTGGGGCACGCTGCGCCTCAGATCGTGGGCGTTGCTGCGGCGCGGGTCGTGGCCTTCGCTGCGGCGCAGATCGTGGCCGGCGCTGAAGCGCAGATCGTGGCCGAGACTGAGCCGGCGGTCGTGGCCGAGGCTCAGCCGCTCGTCATGATACCGGCTCAGCCGATCGTCATGACCCTCGCTGCGGCGCAGGTCGTGGCCGCGGCTGATCCGCTCGTCATGACCTTCGCTGCGACGCAGATCGTGGAACGGGCTGAGGCGCCGGTCGTGGCCTTCGCTGCGGCGCAGGTCGTGCGGGATGCTGCGCCTGAGGTCGTGGGCGACGCTGCGGCGCCGGTCGTGGCCTTCGCTGCGGCGAAGATCGTGGCCGGCGCTGAAGCGCAAGTCATGGCCGAGGCTCAGCCGGCGGTCGTGGCCGAGGCTCAGCCGCTCGTCATGATAGCGGCTGAACCGGTCGTCATGGCCCTCGCTGCGGCGCGCATCGTGGCCGAGGCTCAACCGCTCGTCATGGCCTTCGCTGCGGCGCAGATCGTGGAACGGGCTGAGGCGCCGGTCGTGGCCCTCGCTGCGGCGCAGGTCGTGCGGGATGCTGCGCCTGAGGTCGTGGGCGACGCTGCGGCGCTGGTCGTGGCCTTCGCTGCGGCGAAGATCGTGGCCGGCGCTGAAGCGCAAGTCATGGCCGAGGCTCAGCCGCTGGTCGTGGCCGCGGCTCGACCGCTCGTCATGATAGCGGCTGAACCGGTCGTCATGACCGTCGCTGTCGCGCAGATCGTGGCCGCGGCTCAGCCTTTCGTCATGACCTTCGCTGCGGCGCAAATCGTGGAACGGGCTGAGGCGCCGGTCGTGGCCCTCGCTGCGGCGCAGATCGTGCGGGCTGCTGCGCCGAAGATCGTGGGCGATGCTGCGGCGCTCGTCATGGCCTTCGCTGCGGCGCAGATCGTGGCCGGCGCTGAAGCGCGAATCGTGGCCGAAGCTTCGCCGTCGGTCGTGGCCGAGGCTCAGCCGCTCGTCATGATAGCGGCTAAGGCGCTCGTCATGCGGCTGCGCGTTGGCGATGCCGGGCGCGGAAAGCGTGATCGCGAGGAAGCCCGCCAGCGACGCCCAGGTGCGAATGCGATAGCCAAGGGGAGTTGCGCAGTTGGTATGGGGGCACACCGTCATTGTCACCTCCATGGAAGGACGCTCACTCACAGCGCGGTCTGCAAATACAGGCGTCTCTTTAGCTAATTGCCTCCGAAGGTTACGCCTCAGCTTGAACGGAGTCGAGTCAATTTCGGAGCGGAGACTGTTCGCTTCGAGTTTGTTTCTTCCCCGCTTTCGACGCTTCGCGGACATTCGCTCATTCGGCTAAGGACGCCCGATGCGGGAGATTCGCAACATCGTCGTCCTGACCGGCGCCGGCATCTCGGCGGAGAGCGGCCTCGCCACCTTTCGGGGCCCCGACGGGCTGTGGGAGGGCCACCGGGTCGAGGATGTCGCAACGCCCGAGGCGTTCGCGCGCGATCCGGGCCTGGTCCACGCCTTCTACGACGCACGCCGCGCCAATCTTCGAAGCGTCGAGCCCAACCCGGCCCACCAGGCGCTGGCGCGGCTCGACGCCTTATGGCCGGGCGAGCTGCTCATCGTCACCCAGAATGTCGACGACCTGCACGAGCGCGCCGGCGCCAGGCGGCTCCTCCACATGCACGGCGAGCTCAAATCGGCCTGGTGCCGCGGCTGCGACGCGCGGATGGCGTGGCCAGGCGACATGGGCCACGGCCCGGCCTGCCCGCGGTGCGACTCGCCTGGACTGCTGCGCCCCGACATCGTCTGGTTCGGCGAGATGCCCTACGAAATGGAGCGGATCGACCGCGCCCTGATGGATGCCGACCTGTTCGTCTCGATCGGTACGTCGGGCAATGTCTATCCGGCCGCCGGCTTCGTCCAGACCGCCCGCTATGTCGGCGCGCAGACGCTCGAGATGAACCTCGATCCCAGCCTCGGCTCCTATCTCTTTCACGAGAGCCGCACCGGCCCGGCGGGCGAGCTGGTGCCGGCCTGGGTTGACGAGATGCTGGCGGGCTGAGGCTTGCGCTTCGGAGCCGAATCGCCTATCGGCCGGTCCGCTATGAAGACGACCATCCTCTGCCCACGACCGAGAAACGTCACCGCGAAAGCGTGACGGGTCGCTTCGCTGCACCCGTCGTTCAGGGTGTAGCTCAGTGGGAAGAGTGCCCGCTTTGGAAGCGGGAGGTCGCCGGTTCGAGCCCGGCCACCCTGACCAAAATCATCAGGAATCAGGCCATGGAAAAGTTCTCCTTTCACAAGACCGACGGCGTCCCCTTGAAGCTCTGGGACAGCCACCAGCCGTTCGAGGCCGGCGCAATGCAGCAGCTGCGCAATGTCGCGTCGCTGCCGTTCGTGCACAGCCACGTCGCCGGGATGCCCGACGTCCATTGGGGCAAGGGCGCGACGGTCGGTTCGGTGATCGCGACGAAGCGGGCGATCGTACCGGCGGCCGTGGGCGTCGACATCGGCTGCGGCATGATGGCGGTGCGCACCTCGCTGACCGCGGATCGGCTGCCCGACAGCCTGGCGGCGATCCGCGCCGAGATTGAGCGCGCGGTGCCCAAGGGCATGGAAACGAGCCAAAGCGCGAACCAGGTCAAGGGCGGCTGGGGGATCACCCCGGCCTCGGTGGCGCGCGCCTGGTACGACCGGTTCGAGAGCCGCTGGCGAGCGATCGTGGCGAAGCATCCCAAGGTTGCGGGCAAGACCAGCGACCAGCTCGGCTCGATGGGCGGCGGCAATCACTTCATCGAGATCTGCCTCGACGAGGAGCAGCGGCTGTGGGTGATGCTCCATTCGGGCTCGCGCGGCACCGGCAACCGCATCGGCACCTATTTCATCGATGCGGCCAAGGAGGCGATCCTGCACGAGCGGCTCGACTTCCATCTGGCCGACCTGGACCTGGCGTTCCTCAGCGAAGGCTCGCAGCTCTTCGACGATTATATCGAAGCGATGCACTTCGCCCAGGATTACGCTTCGGCCAATCGCGAGCTGATGATGGGCCGAGTGCTCGACGCTCTGCGCAAGCACCTGGCGGCGTTCAAGACCGACAAGCAGGCGATCAACTGCCACCACAATTATGCGACCCGCGAACAGCATTTCGGCGAGCAATTGTGGGTGACCCGCAAGGGGGCGGTGCGCGCCGGCATTGGCGAGCTCGGCATCATCCCGGGCTCGATGGGCACGGGCAGCTTCATCGTCGAGGGCCTGGGCAATGAAGAAAGCTTCTGCAGCTGCTCGCACGGCGCGGGCCGGGTGATGTCGCGAGGCCAGGCCAAGAAGCTGATCAGCCTCGACGATCATGTCGCGGCGATGCGGGGCATCGAGGCCCGAATCGACGAAGGCGTGCTCGACGAGAGCCCGGCCGCCTATAAGGACATCGGCGCGGTGATGGCCGCGCAGACCGACCTGGTGGCGATCCGGCACCGGCTCCGGCAGGTCGTGAACGTCAAGGGCTGAAGAGGGGGACACGTACTTTTTCGCGAAAAGGTACGTGTCCCTATTCCATCCTACTATCTGTTCGACGAGAGTCGGACGGGGAAAGCGGGGGCTCTGGTGCCTTCATGGGTGGAGGAGATGGTGAATGATCGAGGGTAGCTGCCATTGCGGCGCGGTTCGCCTCAGCCTGCCGGAGGCCCCGGCCGACCTCGGCAGCTGCAACTGCTCGCTGTGTCGCCGCATCGGCGGGCTCTGGGGCTATTATCGGCCGGACCAGGTCGTCGTCCAGGATCCGGACGGCCGGCTTGCCGGCTATGTGCAGGGCGACGCGACCCTGACCTCCTGGCACTGCGCGCAATGCGGCTGCACGACCCATTGGTCGCCGCGCGATCCCGCGCTGGAGCGCATGGGCGTCAATCTGCGCCTGTTCGACCCTGCCATCTGGGAGAAGCTGCCGCGCCGGCTCGTCGACGGCGCGAGCTGGTAGGGCTCACTCCACCCAGTCCAGCCCGATCTCGCGATAGAGCCCGCGATCCTCCTCCCATTTGGGGTTCACCTTCACATGCAGGAACAGGTGGACCTTCCGCCCGAACGCCTCGGTAAGTTCCTTGCGCGCGGCCTCGCCGATGGCACGGATCCGCGTCCCCCCCTTGCCCAGCACGATCGCCTTCTGGCTGTCGCGGCCGACCAGGATTTGCTGGTGGATGACGACCGAGCCGTCCTTGCGCTCCTCATATTTCTCGGTCTCGACCGCGCTCGCATAAGGCAATTCGGCGTGGAGCTGGCGATAGAGCTGCTCGCGGGTCACCTCGGCCGCCATCATCCGGTCGGTGGCGTCGGAAACCTGGTCCTCGGGAAAATGCCAGGGGCCTTCGGGCACCCGCGCCGCGAGCGCCGTCTTGAGGCCGGCGACGCCGTCGCCGGTCGTCGCCGAGATCATGTAGATATCCTCGAACGCGGCGCGCCCGCCGAACTGGGCGATGAGCGCCAGCAGCGCCTCCTTCTTGACCAGATCGACCTTGTTGAGGATCAGCAGCTTCGGCTCCGGCCGGTCCTTGAGCCGTTCGAGCAGGTCGCTGACGCCGCGCTTCAGGCCGGTGCCGGCGTCGACCACCAGGGCGATCAGGTCGGCATCCTGAGCGCCGCCCCAGGCGGCGGCGACCATCGCCCGGTCGAGGCGCCTTTTGGGCTCGAAGATGCCCGGCGTGTCGATCAGCAGGATCTGCGCCTCGCCATGGATCGCGATGCCCATCAGCCGCGTCCGCGTGGTCTGCGCCTTGGCGGTGACGATGGCGACCTTCTGCCCGACCAGCGCATTGACCAGGGTGGACTTGCCCGCATTGGGCGCGCCGACCGCCGCGACGAAGCCGCAGCGCCGGGTCACGTCAATTTGTCCAGCAGCGCCTGCGCGGCCTCGGTCTCGGCCTCCTGCTTGGCGAGGCCTTCCGCCTCGGCCTCGCCGACGCCGCTGATCGACACGCGGACGACGAAGGTCGGCGCGTGCTGCGGCCCCGAACGGCCGACGACCTCATAAGCGGGCGGTTTCTTGTCGTTGGCGGCGGCCCATTCCTGAAGCGCCGATTTCGGGTGCTGGGGCGCGCTGTCGCCGCTTTTGACGCGGTCGCCCCAGGCGGCCCGGATGAAGGCTTTCGCCGGCGCCAGGCCGGCGTCGAGCCAGAGCGCGCCGATCAGCGCTTCGACCATGTCGCCCAGCACATTGTCGCTCTCGAAGGCGCCGTCGTCGCGCGCCTGCTTGCCCAATCGCATCTGGCCGGCGAGGTCGAGCGCGCGGGCCACTTCGGCGCAGGTCCCGCGCGACACCAGGACGTTGAGCCGCTTCGACAACTTCCCCTCGGGCTCGTCCGGGAACAGGCCGTAGAGCCAGTCGGCGATGACCAGGCCGAGCACTCGGTCGCCGAGGAATTCGAGCCGCTCGTAATTCTCCTCGCTTCGGCTCGAATGGGTGAGGGCGCGCTCGAACAAGGCGAGGTCGGCGGGGCGGTGCCCGATCGTCGCCGCGAGCCAGTCGGCGAGGCCCGCCATCAGCCGGTCCGCCCGATCCGGTCCCAGCGCGCCGCCGAGAACCAGGTCCAGGGCTTCGCCCACTCGGCCGAGCCGTCGGTCGACCAGAAGGTGATCAGCACCCGCCCGAGCAGGTTCTCGACCGGGAGCAGGCCGACGCCGGGATTCTCCGTCCTGGTCGGCTCGAAGCGGCTGTCGAGGCTGTCGTCGCGATTGTCGCCCATGACGAAGACATTGCCTTCGGGGACGGTGATCGGGCCGAACGTGTCGCCCTCGCCGTCGCCCAGCTGGTCGAGAACGTCGTAGCTGGTCCCGTCGGGCAGCGTCTCGCGGAAGCGCGGGTAGGCGCAGAGCGCCTCGCCATCGCCGCCGATCAGCCGGCGGACGGCGAAGTGCACGCTGCACGGGCTGTTGGGGCTGATCGGGGTCGCATAATCGGCGACGCGTTGACGCGGCAGGGCGCGGCCATTGAGGATCACCACGCCTCCGCGCACTTCGATCACATCCCCCGGCAGGCCGATCACGCGCTTGACATAATCCTCTTCGGCGTTGCCCGGATAGCGGAACACGACGACATCGCCGCGCTCGGGCAGCCCGGCCGCGACGCGACCGCCGAAGCCGAAGATCCCGAACGGGATCGAATGGCGCGAATAGCCGTAGGACCATTTGGAAACGAACAGATAGTCGCCGATCATCAGTCGCGGCAGCATCGAGCCCGAGGGGATGCTGAACGGCGCGATCACGAAGCTCCGGAGGAGGATCGCGGCGATGAACAGAAGCAGCAGGAACCGGAGCGTCGCCCACCAGCTCTCCTTCTTCTCGGCAGAGGGCGCCGGCTCGGCCGACTGGGCCGGGGCGCCTTGGGGCAGGGACTCGCTCTCCATCCCCGGCGCTTTCGCTTGGGGGCGGGGCGCGGTCAAGCGGCGCGCATCTCTGCACAGGTCAAGCTAGGCTTTCGCATTGCGCCGCCTTAAGAGGCCGCGTCATGACGACCGACGCCTGGAAGACGCTGGAAAGCGCGCCCGCCTTATCGCTCCGGGACCTGTTCGCCGCCGAGCCGGATCGGCTCCAGCGCCTCGTCGTCGAGGAAAGCGGCATCCGTTTCGATTTCTCCAAGACCCATTTGAGCGCGGCGCTCGTCAACTCCTTCGTGTCGCTCGCCGGCCAGACCGGCCTCGCCGCGCGGCGCGACGCGATGTTCGCCGGCGAGATCGTCAACCCGACCGAGGGCCGGGCCGCCGAGCACAGCGCCGAGCGGGGGCAGGGCGCGCCCGACAGCGTCGCCCGCGCCGCCGGCTTCCACGCCCGCATGCGCGCCCTCATCGACGCGATCGAGGCCGAGGCGTTCGGCCCCGTGCGCCACATCCTCCACATCGGCATCGGCGGCTCCGCGCTCGGGCCGAAGCTGCTGATCGACGCGCTCGGCCGCAAGGCCGGCCGCTACGACGCCGCGATCGTATCCAATGTGGACGGCGCCGCGCTCGACGAAGCGGTGGCGGATTTCGATCCCGCCTCGACCCTGCTGGCGATCGCCTCCAAGACCTTCACCACCTCCGAGACGCTGCTGAACGCGCGCTCCGCCCTCAGGTGGATGGAGGAAGCCGGCGTCGACGATCCCTTTGGCCGGATGATCGCGCTCACCGCGGACCCGGCAAAGGCGATCGAGTTCGGCGTCGACGAGACCCGAATCCTGCCTTTCGCCGACAGCGTCGGCGGCCGCTATTCGCTGTGGTCGTCGATCGGCTTCCCGGCCGCGCTCGCGCTCGGCTGGGATGCGTTCGAAAGCCTGCTCGAAGGCGCGGCGGCGATGGACCGCCACTTCCGCTTCGCGCCGCTGGAGCGGAACGCGCCGGTCCTCGCCGCTTTCGCCGACCTTTATTATGCCAATGTCCGCGGCGCCGAGACCCGCGCCGTCTTCGCCTATGACGAGCGCCTCCGCCTGCTCCCCTTCTATCTCCAGCAGCTCGAAACGGAATCGAACGGCAAGAGCGTCCGCCTCGACGGCACCGCCGCCGGCCGCGCGACCTCACCGATCGTCTGGGGAGGCGTCGGCACCGACGCCCAGCACGCCGCCTTCCAGCTGCTACACCAGGGCACCCACCTGGTGCCGGTGGAGTTCATCGCCGCGATCGAGCCGGGCCACAGCCTGGCTCCGGAGCATCACAGCCAGCTCCTGATCAATTGCTTCGCCCAGGGTGCGGCGCTGATGGCCGGCCGGGCTTCGGACGATCCGCATCGCGCCTATCCCGGCGACCGCCCGTCGACGACGATCCTGCTCGACCGGCTCGATCCGCCGACCCTGGGCGCCCTGATCGCCTTCTACGAGCACCGCACCTTCGCCAACGCGGCCCTGCTCGGCATCAACCCGTTCGATCAGTTCGGCGTCGAGCTCGGCAAGGAGATGGCGAAGGCGCTCGAGGGCGAGGGCGAGACGGCGTTCGATCCCTCGACCGAGGCGCTGATCGCCCGCGCCTTCGGCGAGCATGGCGAATGAAGCGCTGGCCGATCCTCGCCCTGCCGGCGCTCGCCGCGCCCGCATCGGCCGAACCGCTGGAGCTGTTCAACGACCGCCCCTTCGTCGCGATCACCGTCAACGGCCGACCGGCCACGGCTTTGCTCGATTCCGCGGCCGAGATGACGATGCTCGACGACGATTTCGCCGCCAGCCTGGGGCTCATCGGCTCGGGCAGCGCGGCGGCGCACGGTTCCGGGGCCAATGCGATGGAAGCGCGCTTCGCCGACCATGTCACGATCGAAGCTGCCGGCGCCGCTTTGGAGCGGCGCGTGGCGATCCTCGATCTCGGCGAGGTCTCCTCGCGCCTGCTCGGCCGCAACGTCGACATGCTGCTCGGCCGCGAGCTGTTCGATTCGGCGCGGCTCAGGATCGACTATGGAACGGGCACGATCGAGCGGTTCGAGGGCGAGCCGCGCGGCGTCCGCCTGCCGGTCGGCGAGCATCGCGGCATTCCGACCTTTCCGGCTGCCGTAGAGGGCCACGCCCTCGTCGAAGCGGTGTTCGACACCGGCAATGGCAGCGACGTGCTGATCGGCCGGGCCTATGCCGAGCGGATCGGCCTGACCGCGCCGGAACGGATCGTCGAACGCAATGCCGGCGGCGGTCTCGGCGGCACGCGCCGGCGCGACATCGTCATTCTGAGCACCGTCACCGTCGCCGGCCGCACCTTCCGCGATGTGCGCGCCGCGATCGACCCGGGCGCCACCGCGTCCGACCTCAATTTCGGAACCTCGATCCTGCGCCATTTCCGAATCACCACCGATTTCGCCAATCGGTCGATCTGGCTGGAGCCTATCGAATGACCAAGAGCTACGACTATGATTTGTTCGTGATCGGCGCCGGCTCGGGCGGCGTCCGCGCCGCCCGGGTCGCGGCCGCGCACGGCGCCCGCGTCGCGGTCGCCGAGGAACATAAGGTGGGCGGCACCTGCGTGATCCGCGGCTGCGTGCCCAAGAAGCTGCTCGTCTACGGCGCCCATTTCGCCGAGGATCTGCAGGACGCCAAGCGCTTCGGCTGGAAGGTCGGCAGCTGCAAGTTCGACTGGCCGACCCTGCGCGACAACGTCCTCGCCGAGATCGAGCGGCTCGAAGGCATCTACACCGACATCCTCGAGCGCCACGAGGTCGAGATCTTCGCCCAGCGGGCGACGGTGACCGGCCCCAATCAGGTGACGCTGGCGGACGGCACGAAGGTGAGCGCGGCGACCATCCTCATCGCTTCCGGCTCGCGCCCGGTCGTGCCGGACGTCCCCGGCGCCGCGCACGGCATCACCTCGAACGAGATGTTCCATCTCGACGCCATCCCCAGGCGCGCGGTGATCGCCGGCGGCGGCTATATCGCCAACGAATTCGCCGGCATCCTCCACGAATTCGCCTGCGACGTGACCATCGTCAACCGCGGCGACCGCATCCTGCGCCACTATGACGAGCAGGTCCGCGACCGCCTCCTCCAGATCTCGCTGACCAAGGGCATCGGCTTCAAGTTCAACGCCCCGTTCGAGAAGATCGTGAAGCGCAAGGACGGCTCCCTGAAGATCCACCTCTCCGGCTCGAGCCCGATCGAGGCCGACATGCTGCTGTGGGCCGTCGGCCGCGCGCCCAGCACCGCTGGCCTCGGCTTGGAGGGAACCGGAGTCGAGCTCGGCAGGAACGGCGCGATCCTGGTCGACGAGGACAATCAGTCCTCGGTGCCCAGCATCTACGCGATCGGCGACGTCACCGACCGGGTCCAGCTGACCCCGGTCGCGATCCGCGAGGGCCAGGCCTTCGCCGACACCGTCTTCGGCGGCAAGCCGACCCGGGTCGATTACGACAACATCCCCTCCGCCGTGTTCAGCCACCCGCCGATCGCCGGCGTCGGCATGACCGAGAGCCAGGCGCGCGACAAGCTCGGCGTCTACAAGACCTTCGTCTCCGATTTCCGGCCGATGAAGAACGTGCTGGCCGGCCGCAACGAGCGCTCGCTCTACAAGCTCATCGTCGACGAGGAATCGGACAAGGTGGTCGGCATCCACATGATCGGCCCCGACGCCCCCGAAATCCTCCAGGCCGCCGCGATCGCGGTCAAGGCGGGGCTGACCAAGGCCCAGTTCGACGAGACCGTCGCGCTCCACCCGACCATGTCGGAGGAACTGGTGCTGATGCGCTGAGCCGTAGTTCGCCGAGCGGCAGCAACAACGCCATGTTAACCATGGCGCCCGCATAGCGTCCTTATGTCCGTGGGCCGCTTTCGAGGCAGGGTTGCGGCCGCTTTCGTCGCGGCGCTGGCGGCGCTCGCCTGGAGCGGCCCGGCTTTCGCCGAGCCGCCGCGGCTCGATCTGCCCGCCGACCTCACCGCAGTGATCGACTTTCGAATCGTCCTCACCGATGGCGAGCGCGCCTGGACCGATGGCGGCTTCGGCCGGTCGCGGTTCGGCGGCGGGGGCGAGGGTGTCGACGTCGACGCCATTCCCGCCAACGCCCAGCTGGTCTGGCACGGGCCGGTCGCCTGGAACCTCGACGGGACGGTGGCGGTCGCCGCGCAGGAGGGGCAGGACCAGCCGGTCGACCTCATCGAAGCCTATCTGGCCTGGCGCCCGGTGCCGCGCAGCGCCGCCCGCTTCTCGGCCCGGGCGGGGATGTTCTGGCCCGCAATCTCGCTCGAACATGAGGGCCCCGCCTGGAGCGTCGCCGACATGATCACCCCGTCCGCGATCAACAGCTGGATCGGCGAGGAGGTCAAGGTGGCCGGGATCGAGGGTACGGTCTCGCATCCGCTCGGCGGCGGTCGGATCGGCGCCACTCTCGGCCTGTTCGGCTTCAACGACACCGCCGGCGCCCTGCTCGGCTTCCGCGGCTGGGCCCTGCACGATCAGAAAACGGGCGCGTTCAGCCGCCAGACCCTGCCGCCGCTGAACGCCTTCATGCAATCGGCGCAGCCGCCCTGGACGACGCCGACGCTCGAGGCCGACAACCGGCCGGGCTTCTATGGCCGCCTCGCCTGGCGGATGGCCGCGCCGGTGACCCTCGAAGCCTTCTACTACAGCAATCGCGGCGACCCGGAGGCGGTCACTCCGGATCTGCAATGGGGCTGGGACACGCGCTTCCTCAACCTCGGCGTCCGCATCGACCTGGGCGAGCGGACCCGCATCCTCGCCCAGCTGCTCACCGGAACGACCGAAATGGGGTTCGAGGAGAATGGGCGTGCCTGGGTCGAGACCCGCTTCCGCGCCGCCTATCTGAGGGTCACGCGGGAGGTCGGGCGGGCCGCGCTCAGCGGCCGCCTCGACCTGTTTGACACCCGCCAGACCGGATCGCAGGTCGGCCCGGAAGACAGCGAGGAGGGCTGGTCGCTGACCGCGGCGTTCGCCTGGCGACTGTCGGACCAGGCCCAGCTGATCCTCGAAGGCCTGCACGTCGACAGCACGCGCGGCGCTCGCTCGCGGCTCGGCGTCGCGCCCGAGCAGAACCAGGAAATCGTCCAGGCGGCGATGCGCGTCACCCTTTGATTACCGATGCTTACCGGTTCTTCACCATCGCCCCTGTAAGGGGGTGGGATGCGCGCTCTCGCCTTTTTGATGCTGCTCGTCGCGGCCGCGCCCGCGGCGGCGGCCGATCTCGTCGTCCAGGTCCGGCTGCCGAACGGCGCGGCCGTGCCGAACGCGGTGGTGACGCTCTATCCGGGTGGACGTCCGGCCCCGCTCGGCGCCGGGTCGGCCGCTTTCCGGATCGCCCAGCGTGACCTGCAATTCGCGCCCTTCGTGCTGGTCGTTCCGGTCGGCGCGAGCGTCTCCTTTCCCAATTTCGACAATGTCCGCCACCATGTCTATTCCTTCTCGCCGGTCCGGCGGTTCGAGCTCAGGCTCTATGCGCGCGAGCAGGCGCGGAGCGTCCGCTTCGACCGGCCGGGGATCGTGCCCCTGGGCTGCAACATCCATGACGGGATGATCGCCTTCATCCATGTCGCCGACACCGCCTTCGCGGCCAGGACCGACGCGGCGGGGCGGGTGAATTTCGCGAACGTGCCGGCGGGGCCGGCGATCGCCCGGGTCTGGCACCCCTATTTGCGGGCTCCCGCCAACCAGGTCCAGCTCCGCCTCTCGGTCGCCGCGGCCGGGCGCCAGACGCAAAACGTGCCGGTCAACCTCAGGGCGCCGCCGCGCCCGGGCCGCAATTACTGAGGGCGCGGCATGTTCGGGCGCATCCGGACCCGGCTGACCTTCCTCTATGCGGGGCTGTTCGCGCTGGCGCTGGGGCTGGTCGCCGGCGCGCTCTACGCCGTCATCGCGACCACCGCCGAGCGCCAGGTGCGCGGCGAGCTCGTCGCCAGCAGCACGATCTTCGACCGCCTCTGGGAGATGCGCAGCCGCGAGCTCAGGAACGCGGCGGCCTTGCTCTCCCGCGATTTCGGCTTCCGCGCCGCGGTCGCCACCGGCGATCCCGGCACCGCTTTGTCGGCGCTTGACAACCTCAAGGGGCGGCTTGGCCTTCGCATCGCCTTCATCGTCAACATGGACGGCAGCGTGACCGGCCTTGCCGACCCGCGCCTCGGCGCCGACGCGCGGGGGCTGTGGACCGCGCTCGACAGCGGCCAGACCGGCGGCATCGCCCGGCTCGATGGCATCCCCCACCATGTCGTCGCGGCGCCGATCATGGCGCCGAGCCTGGTCGGCTGGGTGGTCTTCGCGACCGAGCTCGGCCCGCCGCAAATGGCGCAGCTCGAGCAGCTCTCCGCGATCCCGATCAGCGCGCGCGTGCTCACCCGCGAGCGCTCGGCCGGCTGGGCCGGGGGCGCTCGGTCCGGGGAGGCCGGCAACGGCGCCGCGATCGCCCGATTCATCGACGCGCGGATCGGCGACGGCGCCCCGGCGCGGCTCGACGGCGATGGCGGCACCGCGATCGCCCTGGTCAAGCCGCTGCAAGGCATGGGCGAGGGCGAATCGGCGGCGCTGCTGCTGCGCTATCCGCTGTCGCTCGCCATGGCGCCCTATCAGCCGCTGCAGCTGGCGATGGGCCTCACCGGTCTGTTGGGCCTCGTCCTCGTCGTCTTCGCGACCTGGCGGCTGTCGCTGACGCTGACCCGGCCGATTTCCGCGCTCGATCTGGCGGCGCAGCGGATGGAGCAGGGCGAGACCGTCGAGGTCGAGGTCGAAACCCGGGACGAGATCGGACGGCTGGCGCAAAGCTTCAACCGGATGGCGGCCGGCATCGCCGAACGCGAGCGGCGGATCACCGAGCTGGCGTTCAACGACAGCCTCACCGGGCTGCCCAACCGCGCCTTCTTCCGCCAGCATCTCGACCTCGAACTGAAGCAGGCGGAGCGGCGCGGCCGGGGCCTCGCTTTGCTCTGCGTCGACCTCGACAATTTCAAGGGCGTCAACGACACGCTCGGCCATCCGGCCGGCGACGAGCTGCTGCGCGCGGTCGGCGCCCGATTGAGCGCCAATCTCGGCGACGCCATGGTCGCCCGGCTCGGCGGCGACGAGTTCACCGTGATCCTCTCGCGCCGCGACGCGCACGAAAGCGCGGGCGCGGTCGCCGGCCGGCTGATCGCCGCGCTCGCCGAGCCGCTCGATATCAGGGGGCACGAAATCGCGGTCGGCTCGAGCGTCGGCATCGCCATCGCGCCCGGCGACGGCGGCGACGCCGATACCTTGCTCAAGCATGCCGATCTCGCCCTCTACCAGGCGAAAGGCGAGGGCGGCGGCACCTACCGCTTCTTCGAAGCCGAGATGAACGCCCGGGCGCAGGCGCGCCACCAGCTCGAAGCGGACCTTCGGCATGCCATCGCCAATGGCGAGTTCGAGCTCTACTTCCAGCCCTTGTTCGATCTCGAGACGAACAGGATCGGCGCGTTCGAGGCTTTGATCCGCTGGCACCATCCGGCGCGCGGCTTGGTCATGCCCGACGCGTTCATTCCGGTCGCCGAGGAGACCGGCCTGATCCTGCCGATCGGCGCCTGGGTGATCCAGGAGGCATGCAGGCAGGCGATGAGATGGCCCGACGACGTCCGCGTCGCGGTCAACGTCTCATCGGTCCAGTTCAGGAAGCCCGGCCTCGCCCAGGTGCTGATGCAGGCGCTGGCGGCGAGCGGCCTCGATCCGCGGCGGCTCGAGGTTGAGATCACCGAATCGGTGTTCCTGGAAAGCTCGGAGGCGCTGATCTCGGTCCTCCATTCGCTGCGCAGCCTCGGCATCAGGATCGCGCTCGACGATTTCGGCACCGGCTATTCGAGCCTCTCCTATCTGCAGAGCTTCCCGTTCGACAAGATCAAGATCGACCGCTCGTTCATCCAGCAATTGCTGAGCCGCTCCGGCTCGACCGCGATCGTCCGCGCGATCACCGACCTCGCCCGCGCGCTCGGCATGGAGACTACCGCCGAGGGCGTCGAAAATCCCGAGCAGCTCGCCGAGCTCCGCCTCCAGGGCTGCTCCTCGGCGCAGGGCTATCTGTTCTCGAAGCCGGTCACCGCCGCCGCCGTCCTCGAAGCGCTCGCCGCCGCCAATCCGGAGCGCGACGTCGCCTGACGCGCCAGGTCCGGCGGCCTTCTTCGTCATTCCAGCGAAAGCTGGAATCTCCCTTGCTTCGGAAGAACGGAGATCCCGGCTTCCGCCGGGATGACGGGCGGGGGGATGGGTCCCGCCCGGTTCAGCTCAGGGTGATCGTCGAGACCTCGCAAAGGTCGATGCCGCGCCAGTCGCCGCTGGCGCCGTCGTCGAAGGTCGCGCGAAGGTCCCAGAGGCAGCGCGATTCGTCGACGTCGAAGCTCACGCTTCCGCTCGCGCCGTCGCCGATGACGTCGCTGCCGAGGACGTCCGGCCCCCAATCCTCCTCGCCGGTCGGCGAGATGTTGAGCGTCATCACGGTGCGCCCGGTATCGTTGACGATCGTGAAATCCTGAGCGGCCGCCCAGGCGGCGGTCGCGAACAGCAGGCAGGTCAAAGCGGCGGCGATCAGCTTCTTCATGGAAATTCCCCCCTCGGATGGCGAGAGGCATGTCACATGGCGCGGGGGACGGCAACTGGGGAGCGGTGGTGGGTCAGATTCAAATCTAGCCCGTCGTCAATGAGCCCCCGCCTCCTATATGCTTAGCGCAAAGCAAGGAGACGATATGGGCACGCTACAAAAATTCGACTTCCGGGAAGAGTGGCCGCGTGGGCTGCAGCTATTCGTAACGACCGACCCGTTCATGCCCTCGGTCGCGTCGGAGGACGAAATCGACTGGCAAATCCAAGCACTCAAGGATGATCTGGATGCCGTTGCGCGGCGAATGAAGAAAGCCCTTACCAAGCGGCCCAACGATATGTTTTTGGACGCTTCGAATGCATAAATGGGCCATGCGTCTCGGGGACTGTCCCGTTTCCCCCGAAAAGAGTGACAGTCACTCTTTTCGACATCCTCGACGCGCTTGCAGCCGGTCCCCGGCGCAACGTCGCTCTGACCGTATACACCGGTCGGCGATGGCGGCGCTTCTCTCACGTCGTCTCCTTGTGCAAAATTGCGAACAGCTGAAAACATCGTTCTTCCGAAAGCAATAACCCGGAGGCGGTCCAATGAAACAATTTCTTCGTTGGCTTGGCATAGTAGGCTTCATTGCGATCGTGCTTGCGCTGCTTATAATGCCATCACCTCTTATGCGCCAATTGATCTTTCAGGTCGTGAGCCAGCAGACGCTACTCAGCTGGCACAATGGCGCCGAATATCTGTCCTATATTTCCGAGCTGCTGCTCATTATGCTGTTTGGCGGCGTCATTGTCCTAGAAAGCTTCGCGGCGCGGGTGTCCGCCGCGATATCGGACATTCAGAAGCACAACGATGCCGCTTGGCAAGCTGCCAGGGCGAACGCGGCGAACGATGTCGGCAGGCTCGTCACGCTGTCGACCACCCTCGCCTCGGAGGGCCGCTTGTCCTATCGTCAGTGTCTCGAATGGTTGTCCAAGACCTCCAAGCTTAACTTGCTCACCTACAATCCAGTTACGGTGGTCAGAATGCTGGTACGCCTACTGAGCCTCGTTCCGCGTGGGCTCTATGGCGGTCTCGCCCTGCTGCTCCTTGCCACCAAGACCATATCCGACATCGTCCTGATGGTCCCGGCGGGCTGACTGACTGGCTCGTCCGCTCATGACTGTTCCCGCACGCGACAAGGCTGATTAACGAAACGGGGACAGTCCCCTTTTCGCGCCTTCAGGCAGAATCACCCGTCATACCGGCGAAGGCCGGTATCCAGACCAGGGCCAGAGATCAGTGTGAGGGGCTGGACCCCGGCCTTCGCCGGGGTGACGATTCCAACAAAACAGGACCGACTCTAGTGCCCAAACTAGGACACTACCGGGGGAGCACGGCCCTCGCGCTATTGAGTCCGCTCGTAGCGCCCCTGGCTCGGCGCTCCCACGGTGCCCATTTCGAACGCCGCCGCTCGGCCGCCGGCGATCTGGAAGTCCAAGCGGTAGGCCGGGTCGCTGTCGAGCGCGAAACGATTGCCGCCGAGGGCGATCAGGGCGGTGCGGGGGCGGGTGCCGCGCCGGTAGTAAAGCCGGCCGTCCTCGGCGACGATGGTGCGTTCGCCGTAGCTCCCGGCATAAGCGGCGGCGGGCAGCGCCGGCGCCCGTCCTTCGGTCCGCGCCGCGATCGCGTCGGCGATCGCCGCGATCCGCGGCCGCTCGTCCGGCGCGGTGGCGGAAGCGAGCCGGCGCAAGGCATGGGCGTGGGCGACGTTGAGCGCGCCGGCGACATCGGTCCGGATCGTCGGCGCGAGCCCGACCGCCTCCCAGTCGCGCCCGGTCGAGGCGAGCACCGCCCGGCCGACCGAGACGCTCAGCACATAGGCGCCGGCGATCGGCACCAGCTCGTTGCGGAAGCCGGCGCCGGCCGTCGTCTCGCCGACCAATTCGCCGATCCGGTAGCCGCCGACATGGCCGGTGAACTCCTCCGCCGCCGAAGCCGTGCCGCCGCTGGTCAGCACGTAGAGCGGCTTGCCGACCATCCGCCCGGCCGGCAGCTCGGCCAGCGTCGACAGGCGGTCCGGCGAGGGCTGACCGTTCATGTGGAAAGTGACCAGCGGCCGGTCGGGGGGCAGGAAATGGCTGATCATATACTGGACCGCGTCGGGACTGCCGCCGCCGTTGCGCCGCAGGTCGATGACCACCGCATCGCCGCCCGCCAGAAACCGCATCGCCGTTTCGAGCGCGGCGGCGCTTTCCGGGCCGATCCACAGGAACGCGTCGTAATCCAGATAGCGAACGTTGCCCGGCAGGACGCGAAGCGCCTTCACGCCATGATTGTTCGCCCTTGCCTCGCGTTCGAACGCACCAGTGTCGGGCTCGCTCTCGCGGCGTCCCGCCGCCAGCATCTCGGCCTGCTGGGGGTTGTAGTTGAAATTGAGGTGCCGGTCGTTCCCCGCGGTGTCGAGATCGGCATTGATGCGCTCGGCCAGCGCCACGGGCTCGCGCACGTCGTAGCGGCCGGAGGCGAGGCCCCGCGCGAGGATCGCGTCGAGCGCCGGCCGCCGCTCGGGAAGCACATAGCGTTCGGTGAGGATCCGGCGGACCTCGGCGACGACGGCGCGCGAGTCGGGCTGCGCCGCCGCCGGCTGCTGCTGCACCAGCGCCGGCGCGCCGGAGGGCGCTAGCGACGCCAGCGCCAGCCCCGCCGCGATTATCAAGCTCGAACGCCGCATCTCACATCCTCCCACTGCCGGACCCTCCTTATCCCTTGGGATCGGCTGTGATTTCGGGCAAAGGCGGATAGGAACGTGCCAGATTCTGGCAAATCCGGGGGGTAAAGCATGGCCAGGACGCTGGACCGGTTGGACAAGCAGCTGCTCACCTGCCTCCAGGAGGACAATCTGCAGACCGCCGACCGGCTCGCCGAGCGGGTCGGCCGCTCCTCCTCGGCGGTGGCTCGGCGGCTGCGCCGGCTTCGGGCGACCGGGGCGGTGGCCGCCGACGTGTCTTTGATCTCCGAGGACGCGGCGGGCTACCCGCTGTCCGCAATCGTCCATATCCAGCTCGAGCGCCACGCCCCGCAGGACGGCGACCGCCTCCGCCGGCGCCTGACCGCGAGCCCCAACGTCCAGCTCTGCCTCGACATTTCCGGCGCCTTCGACATCCTGCTGCTGGTCGTCGCCGCCGACATGGACGCCTATAACGGCTTCACCGAGGCCATGTTCGAGGAAAATCCCGCCGTCCGCCGCTTCGAAACCAGCTTCGTCAAGAAGCGCGTCAAGGCGACTCTGGCGGTGCCGCTCGATCCCCGCCTATAGGGCCTCCATGACGTCCGACATCCTGATCATCGGCGCGGGGCACAACGCGCTCGTCTGCGCCTTCTATCTCGCCCGGCGCGGGCTCAAGGTGACGATGCTGGAGGCGCGTTCCGTGGTCGGCGGCGCGGCGGTGACCGAGGAATTCCATCCCGGCTTCCGCAACTCGACCGCGAGCTACACGGTCAGCCTGCTCAATCCCAAGGTGATAAGCGACATGCGGCTCTACGAGCACGGCCTCAAGGTCGTGCTCAGGAAGATCGACAATTTCCTGCCGACGCTTGGGCCCGACTATCTGCTCGCCGGCCGCGGCGGGCTGACGAAGCGCGAGATCGCCCGCCATTCGCCGGCCGACGCGGAGAATTACGACGCTTATGCCGACGCGCTGAACGGCGTCGTCGGCGTGCTTCGCCAATGGCTGCTGCGCGCCCCGCCCAATGCCGGCGGCGGCCTTGCCGATCTGTTCGCCTTGCTGAAACTGGGCGGCGGCGTCGGCCGGCTGGGCCTCGAACGGCAGAGGCATCTCGTCGACTTCTTCACCAAGTCCGCCGCCGACGTCCTCGCCCGCTACTTCACCCACGATTTGGTCCAGGCCCTGTTCGGTTTCGACGCCGTCGTCGGCCATTATGCCAGCCCCTATGCGCCGGGCTCGGCCTACGTCCTGCTCCACCATGTCTTCGGCGAGGCGGCGGGGGTCGAGGGGGCCTGGGGCCATGCGATCGGCGGCATGGGCGCGATCACTTTGGCCATGGCCAAGGCGGCGCGCGAGGCCGGCGTCGAGATCGTCCTCGACACGCCCGTCGACGAGGTCATTGTCGAGGGCGGCAAGGCAGCCGGCGCGGTCGCGGGCGGCAAGGCCTGGCGCGCCAAGGCGGTCGTCGCCGGCGTCCATCCCAGGCTCCTCTTTACGAAGCTGCTTCCCGAAGGCGCGGTCGAGCCTGAGCCCGCCCGCCGCATGGCGCACTGGGCGAGCGAATCGGCGACCTTCCGGATGAACGTGGCGTTGTCCGGGCTGCCGCGCTTCACGTCGCTGCCCGAGCCGGGCGACCACCTCACCGCGGGCATCATCACCGCGCCCTCGCTAGGCTATATGGACCGCGCCTACCTTAGCGCGCGCACCGAGGGCTGGTCGACGGAGCCGGTCGTCGAGATGCTGATCTCCTCGACGCTCGACGACAGCCTCGCCCCCGCCGGCGCCCATGTCGCCAGCCTGTTCTGCCAGCACTTCCCTTATGACGTGCCGGGCGGCTGGGACGCGCGCCGCGACGAGGCGGCGGATGCGATCATCGCCCATGTCGATCGCTACGCGCCGGGCTTCGCGGCGTCGGTGCTCGGCCGCCTCGCTTTGTCGCCGCTCGATCTCGAACGCCGCTTCGGCCTCATCGGCGGCGACATCTTCCACGGCAAGATGGGCCTCGACCAGCTCTTCTCGAACCGCCCCATGCTCGGCCATGCCGACTACCGCATGCCGCTCCCGGGCCTTTATCTGTGCGGCGCGGGCGCCCATCCCGGCGGCGGCGTTACCGGCGCGCCGGGGCATAATGCCGCCAAGGCCGTGCTCGCCGACCGGCGCAAGCTAAAGCTCTGAGCCGCCGCCCGCTAAATAATGGTGCACACCCGTAACGGACGGAACCCGAAGCCGCTATGGATCGCTCTAGTCGCGGGCGGAACGACAGGGGTGCTCGGATGCCGCGACGAGTCCTGATCTTCCTTTCCGTTCTCGCTTCGGCGGGCGCCGCCGCCGCGCAGCCGGGCTACGTGTCGACGATCGCGCCAATCGGTATCGGCTCCACCTTCGAGAATCGTCCGCAGGACCTGCCCGATTTCCCGATGCCGGGCGGCGACCTGCGCGAAACCGGCGCGCCGCGCCGCAACGGCCTGATCGCCGCAATGCCCCTCGGCGACCGCGTCACGTTGGGCGTCGGCCGCTTCCGGGTCACCGAGATCGCTCGCCCGGCGACCCATGTCGAGCCCGCCCACCGTTCGACCGACGTCCGCCGCCGCGACCGCGGCATCGCCGCGGTGGGGGTCAGCCTTCGCTTCTGAACCTAGGTCAGATGATCGGGTGGCGCTCCCAATTCGCCTTGTCGGCGCGGCGGGTCATGCGCTTGTGGAGCTTGTCCATCGTCCGGCTGCCGGTGTTGACGAACAGGAAGGGGAAGACGGCGTGGATCAGCGCCGCCAGACCGCCGGCCAGCATGCGCAGCCCGAAGGCGGACGCATTGACGAAATGGTGCCCGTAGCTCTCGCCGACTTCCTTGGGGTGGCTGGTGAAGGGGTTGCCTGCCATCGGTCCTTACCTCGTTGCCCTGTCGCAATAGCGCGTTGGACGCATGCGTGCCAGCGCTCTGGGCACTTGAACGGCGCAACGGGGGAATGCGCGCCAACTCCTAAAAACGCGTCCTTATTGTGAACTCAGCGGGATCGGCTCGACGAGCCGATCGTCCACATAGACGCCGGCATTAAGCAGCGTCCCGTTCGCCATCCATTCAGCGCCAAGACCGTTGCGCCGCATGGTCCCGGTCCCATCCAGAAATCCACTCATTTCGCCCTCGTAGCGGCCCCCGCCGGGCACGATTCCAACCCCGGCTTGGTTGCGGCCGCCCGTGAATTCCCCTTCATATCGGAGCCCGTCGAACGAGGTAATTACCGCAACCTCGTCGGCTTGCGCGGCAACGAACTTTCCGAACATCTGGAAACCGGTGCGGGTATATTGGATACCATAACCGGTGATCGTGAAGTCGCTGAGGAACGAACCCTCATAACGGGTTCCGTCTGGAATATAGGCGATGCCGACGGCGTCGGATCTGCCGAATGGCGCTTCGCCACGATAGGTTCGGGCGCCTTCGGTCACGTTGAGCATGCCAGGCGCGTTGACCAGTGCCCGGTCCGCGGCCCGACGCGCTCGCGATGCAACGGCTTCGGCGATCGCCGCGTTTTGTCGCGCGCGGCGCCGCGCGTTCCGGGCGCGCGCGATCAGCTCGCGAAGCCGAGGCGGCAGGCGATTGATGTCGTAAAACTGGTCGTCGACGAAATCCTCGAAGCTGCTTAGAATCGTCTCCGCCGATGCTCCCGGGTCGGGCGCGGCCGTGGCTTGGCTGGCGATCGACGCTATTAGCTCGGGATTACGGGCGATCTGGGGCTGGACGATCTGGTTGAGGATGCGGTCAATTCTTTCAAGCGCTTCCGCATTGTTCAGGCCCTGCCGCTCCAGCCGCGCAAGATGGTCTCGGATCGCGAGCATTTCCCTCGGATTCGTACCGCACAGGACGGTCACCGAGCCGCGAATGGGCGAGTTTGCGAAGGCCGCATTGCAGCGGCCCTGGGCGGAGGCGGTCGATTGGGCCGCCGCGGCCGCTGGAACGAGGGTCAGGGCCAGGGTTCCGAAGACAAGCGATTTGAAAGCCATCCCGCTGCTCGTTCTCATTCATTATCCGTAATAGTGACGCTGCCGTTGACCGGGCTGTCGGCAAAGGCAGCGGAATTGTTTCCCTTGACGATGGCGACCGAGGAGTTGCGCACTTCAAGGACCGGCTCGTCAGTCTTGCCGGGAGCGGCATCCTGCTGAACGGATCGCGTTTCGGCTTCAGCCCCCTTTGCGACGCGCTGTTCGGCGCTGAAAGTGACTGCGGCCGCGCCGATCAGAAAGACGCCTACCAAGCCTACACCAATACGGCTGTACCGTGACCGCGGGCCTGGTAATTCCCACCCTCCCGCCTTGACCTTATCGCCAATAAGCGCAGCGAGGATCGCGATTCCGCCGAGTACCAACAACGCTTGCTGCATAATATGTACCGTCGCCGGCTGGCTTCATCTGCTTGAGCGGCTGCAATCAGTAACAGCAAAGCGCGGCGATTGCGAAGCAGGAAATGCGGGCCGAATGGCCGCGATCCGAGGCGGCGGCTTGTCGAGGCGGCGCCATTGGCTTTAGGGAGCGACGCAACGAACAGGGAGCGATCCATGAAACTCGACAGCAACATCGCCGCGGTGGTCACCGGCGGCGCTTCGGGCCTCGGCGAGGCGACGGCGCGGGCGCTGGCCGCGAAGGGGGTCAAGGTCGCCGTCTTCGACCGCGACGCCGAGCGCGGCGAGAAGGTCGCCGGCGAGATCGGCGGAATCTTCGCCCTTGTCAACGTCACCTCGGACGAGGCGGTCGACGCCGGCTTCGCCAAAGCGCGCGCGGCGCACGGGCAGGAGCGGATCTGCGTCAATTGCGCAGGCGTCGCCAACGCGATGAAGACGGTCGGCCGCGACAAGGCGACCGGCGAGGTCAAGCGCTATCCGATCCACCAGTTCGAGATGGTCATCCAGATCAACCTGATCGGCAGCTTCCGCGTGCTCGCCGCGTCGGCGGCGGGGATGGCGACGCTCGACCCGCTCGAGGACGGCGAGAAGGGGGTGATCGTCAACACCGCCTCGGTCGCCGCCCAGGACGGCCAGATCGGCCAGGCCGCCTATACCGCGTCCAAGGCCGGCGTGCTCGGCATGGCGCTGCCGATCGCCCGCGACCTGATGGGCGAGGGGATCCGCGTCAACACCATCCTGCCGGGCGTGTTCGAGACGCCGATGGTGGCGATGATGCCGCAGCAGGTGAAGGACGCGCTCGCCGCCCAGGTCCCCTTCCCGAAGCGTCTCGGCCAGGCCGAGGAATATGCGCGGCTGGCGGTGTTCATCGCCGAGAACGTCTATCTGAACGGCGAATATGTCCGGCTCGACGGCGCGATCCGGATGGCGCCGCGCTGACGGCTACGGCCCCCACTTCCGCTGAAAAGCGATCGCGGCGCCGAGCAGGCCGGGCTCCGCATAGGTCAGCAGCCGCACGGGGGTACGCAGCATCCGCGCCCGATAGCGCCCCTTGGCGGTGAAGCGCGCCTCGAAGGCCGGACTCTGCAGCCGGTGCGCAATGCGGTTGGCGAGGCCGCCGGTGACGGCGACGCCCATCGCCCCGTGGGCGAGGGCGATGTCGCCCGCCGCCGCGCCGAAGCAGCGGACGAGGATCGAAAGCGCCCGCTCCGCCCGCGGATCGGCGCCGTCGATCGCCGCCTCCCACAAGGCGCCGGCCTTGTTGGGGTCCCAGTCGCCGCCGCCGAGGAATCGGTAGATGTCGATCAGGCCCGGGCCCGACACGACCCGCTCGACAGAGGCGCGGCCGTAGCGGGCGGTCAGCGCGTCGCTGAGTTCCTCCTCCTCCGGATCGAGCGGGCAGAAGCCGATATGGGCGGCCTCGGTCTCGATCACGTTCACCCGGCCGCCGCGCCGGTCGAGGATTGCGACGCCGAGCCCCGTGCCCGGCCCGATCACGCTGGTGATTCCGTCGGCAGGCAGGTCGCCCGGGCCGCAAAGCGCGACCAGCTCGTCCGGTGCCATCACGGAAACCGCGTGAGCGACCGCTCCGAAGTCGTTGAGCAAAGTCAATCGGTCGAGGCCGAGATCGCCGGCCAGCCCAAGCCGGTCGATCCGCCACTCCGAGTTCATGAAGGTGAGGACATCGCCCTCGATCGGCGCGGCCACGGCGATGGCGGCGGCGCGGGGCAGGGCGCCGCCGCTGTCGCGCTCGAACTTCGCCCAGGCCTCGCCGAGGCCGGCGCATTCGCGGGTCCTGTATTTGCGCATCTCGCCGAGCCGCGGCCGCTCGCCCGGGCGCAGTTCGGCGAGCGCGAAGCGGGCGTGGGTGCCGCCGATATCGGCCGCGACGATCTGCATCAGCGATTGCGTCCCTTCACCGGCAGCCCCTAGGCCGGATGACCGGGATCGGGAAGCTTGCAAAGCGCCCGGCTCGAACTTGCCATGCCGGGCGAAGAGTGCGAACCTGCCGCGCCATCGACTCCGCAACGACGGGTCGAGGTGAAAGAGGGAGGGCAAGATGGAGGGCAGGACTCCGCTTCATCTGTGGATCGTCGCCGCGCTGGCGACCGTGTGGAACGCGTTCGGCGCGTTCGACTATCTGATGACCCAGACCCGCAACGAAGCCTATCTCGCCGGGTTCACCGATCCGCAGCGTATCTATTTCGAGAGCTTCCCGATCTGGATGGAAGCGACCTGGGCGTTGGGCGTCTGGGGCGGGCTGCTGGGCTCGCTGCTGCTGCTCATGCGCAGCCGCCACGCGGTCACGGCCTTCGCCGTGTCGCTCGCGGGCCTCGCAATCAGCACGGTCTACCAATATGTCCTGTCGACGCCGCCCGAGGACATGATGAGCGGCGTGATGATGGCGATGAACCTGGTGATCTGGGCGGTGGCGATCGGATTGCTCTGGTACGCGATGCGGATGCGACGGAGCGGGGTGCTCCGGTAGCAATATCGACCCCGGAGCCGGGCGTTCTGGCCCTTGGAGAGCTTGCGGAATTCCCCTAGACCGGCTCGGCGAGGGGCGACCGCCGCTCGCAGAGGAGCCACAATTCATGCGCATCCACCGCTTCCCGGCCGCCGTCTTCCTTGTCGGAGTTTGCGCGGCGCCCGCGACTGCGCAAATCACGTTGGCCAGCGGCAGGGTCATGCTGAGTCAGGCCGATGGAAGCCTGAGTCCGGCCCCAAATGCCGTCGTGGACTTCCATCGGACAGATATCAGGGCGATCTGGCGGGTCAGGGCGAACGCGAGGGGCGAATATAATCTTGCCAGCTTGCCGTTCATTGGCACCTTCACGATCATCGTCAGCGCCCCCGGAGCTGCGCCCGCCTTCGCCGCGGGGCGCAGGATCGCGCAAACGCCGGTGTGCAGTTTCGTGCTTCAGCCCGGTGACGGCCGCAGTCTCGCGCTCGAGGAAACGCGGTCGGGTGCCGTCGGTCCGATCGACTGCGAGGCAAACGAACGGGCCCTGCCGCCGATCCCGCCCCCTCCCCCCCGGCGTCGGAACTGATCGCTACCGCCGGGCCGGGGGTGGCGCGCGCGTCCGCGGCGATCATCAACGTCAGCGGTTACGGCGGCCCTCGATCAGGTCGTCGACGAGCGATGGATCGGCCAGCGTCGAGGTGTCGCCGAGCGCACCATAATCGTTCTCCGCGATCTTGCGCAGGATACGCCGCATGATCTTGCCGCTGCGCGTTTTGGGCAGCGCGGGGGTGAAGTGGATCAGGTCGGGGGTCGCGATCGCGCTGATCTCCGCGCGGACATGCGTTCTGAGCTCCGCTTCGAGCGCCGCCGATCCTTCCTCGCCCGCTATGAGAGTGACGTAGCAATAGATGCCCTGGCCCTTGATGTCGTGCGGGTAGCCGACCACCGCGGCCTCCGCCACGAGCCGATGGCTGACCAGGGCGCTTTCGATCTCCGCCGTGCCGAGCCGGTGGCCGGAGACGTTGAGCACGTCGTCGACGCGGCCGGTGATCCAGTAATAACCGTCCTCGTCGCGGCGGCAGCCGTCGCCGGTGAAATATTTGCCTTTGTAAGCGCTGAAATAGGTCTGCACGAAGCGGTCGTGATCGCCGTAGACGCTGCGCATCTGGCCGGGCCAGGAGCGGGCGATGCAGAGGTTGCCCGAGTCGGCACCCTCCAGCACTTTGCCGTCGGCGTCGACCAGCTCGGGGACGATGCCGAAGAAGGGGCGGCCGGCGGAGCCCGGCTTCATGTCGTGCGCGCCGGGCAAAGTGGTGATCATGATGCCGCCGGTCTCGGTTTGCCACCAGGTGTCGACGATGGGACACCGTTCCTCGCCGACGACGCGGTGATACCAGAGCCAGGCCTCGGGGTTGATCGGCTCGCCGACCGTGCCGAGCAGCCGGATCGACGAGCGGTCGTGCTTCCTGACCGGCCCGTCGCCCTCGCGCATCAGCGCCCGGATCGCGGTCGGTGCGGTGTAGAAGATGGCGACCTCGTGGCGCTCGACCACCTCCCAGAAGCGCGAGAAATCGGGAAAATTGGGGACGCCTTCGAACATCATCGTGGTCGCGCCGTTGGCGAGCGGGCCGTAGACGACGTAGCTGTGGCCGGTCACCCAGCCGACGTCGGCGGTGCACCAGAAGAGCTCGCCGGGCTTGTAGTCGAAGACGTAGTGGAAGGTGGTCGCGGTCCACACCGCATAGCCGCCGGTCGTGTGCAGCACCCCCTTGGGCTTGCCGGTCGAGCCCGAGGTATAGAGGATGAAAAGCGGGTCCTCGGCCCCCATCGGCTCGCAGGGGCAATGGTCGGGGACGGCGGCGCCGATCTCGTCATACCAATGGTCGCGGCCGGCCTGCATGCCGACTTCGTTGCCGAGGTGGCGGACGACGATCACGCCGGCAACGTCGACGGGGCCCCGGGCCAGCGCCGCGTCGACATTGGCCTTGAGCGGCACCAATTTGCCGCCGCGCTTGCCGCCGTCGGCGGTAACCAGGAAGCGGCTCGCGCAATCCTCGATCCGGCCGTGCAGCGCCTCGGGCGAGAAGCCGCCGAACACCACCGAATGGATCGCGCCGATCCGGGCGCAGGCGAGCATCGCCACCGCCGCCTCGGGGATCATCGGCATGTAGAGGGTGACCCGGTCGCCCTTGCCGGCGCCGAGCGCCTTCAGGCTGTTCGCCATCCGCACCACCTCGGCATGGAGCTGGCCGAAGGTCAGGGCCCGGGTGACGCCGGGCTCGTCGCTTTCCCAGACGATCGCGAGGTCGTCCGAGCGCGTCGCGAGGTGACGGTCGACGCAATTGTGGCAGAGGTTGAGAATGCCGTCCTGATACCATTTGATCTCGACCGGATCGAACGACCAGTCGGCGATCCGCTCGGGCGTCTTCACCCATTCGATCCGCTTCGCCTGTTCGGTCCAGAAGCCGTCCGGATCGTCGAGCGACCGGCGGTAGAGCGCCTCATATTGGTCGGCGGTGCAGTGGGTGTCGGCGGTCGCGGCGGCGGGGGGCGGGATGCGGTCGGGCATGCTAGGGTCTGCCCTTGGGGCCGGAGGTGGTCGTGATCGGCCGGAGAAGCCGGCTGGCAAGGAGGGCGCGGAAAGCCGGGCCGGGCAGCCCGGTCGAGCCGGCCGACGCAGCCAGCCGGCTTCTCCGGCCGACCGCGAAGCGGCGGGCTGTCCTTTGCCGCCCGGCGGCGTCGCTGCGTCGGTCACGATGAATCTTCATCGCTCCCTCCTTACTCCTTGCCGGACAACAAATGCCAACCCGTCACGGCCGCCTCCGGCCCCAAGGGCAGACCCTGTGCCCATAAACGCTCGGGCGGCGAGGGGCCAGACGGCTTTCAGCCGTGGCCGGCGGCGTCCGCCTCCGCCAGCGCCTCCTCGCGCGCCAGCTCGTCGCTGAACGAGGCGGCGAGGATGCCGGTCGGAATGGCGATGACGGCGATCCCGCCCATCGAGGTCAGGCCGGCGATGAGCTTGCCGAGCGCGGACAGGGGCACGACGTTGCCATAGCCGACGGTCGTCATCGTCACCGCCGCCCACCAGAGCGAGCGCGGGATGCTGCCGAATTGCTCGGGCTGTGCCTCGCCTTCGGCCCAGTAGATGAGCGTGGCGCTGAAGATGAGCAGCAGGATTGCGATCGAGAAGGCGACGATCAAATGACTGGCGCGGGAGCGGATTGCACGCTCCAGCGTCCCGAAGGCGCGCGAGAAGCGGCCGAGCTTGGCGATGCGCAGCATGCGCACGACGCGCAGCAGCCGGAGGATCCGGACATCGGCGCCCAGGAACGGCAAGGCGGAGGCAAGCACCACCACGAGATCGATGATCGAACTCGGCATCATCGCGTAACGGAGCCGCGAACGCGGCCCTTCGGCGGCCAACCAGATGCGCAGCACATATTCGACGCTGAACACGACGGTGAACAGGATCTCCAGGCCAACGAAGGCGGGAAGCCAGGCCGCGCGCAGCGCATCCTCCGTCTCGACGATCGCGACGATGGTCGAGAGGAGGATGAGCAGGATCAGCAGCGAGCTGACTAAGCCGGGGCGGCCTTGCGGATTGAGCGCGAGGTACGTGCGTTGCCGCCAGCCCGGCCGGCCACTCTTGCTCAATTCGAACCCCCCGGATGCCTGATCGGTTATCCGGGGGGATTGTAACGGCTCGGCGGCGTTGCCGCTACAGCCCGAGGATGCGGTTGCGCAGCGAGCGGCGGCGCGGCTGCTCCGACTGCCGCTCCTGGCCTCGGGCGTTGCCGCGCATCATCGCTTCCATGTCCTGGCCGAGCATGCCCATATAAGCGGAGCGGGTGCGGAGCTTGACCGTCCAGTCCGGACGCCAGCTCCGCGCCGCGCCGGCCGGGCGCGGGGTGCTGAAATTGGCCTCGCCGCCGAAGCCGGTCAGCATCAGCGACGCGGCCTGGACGCGGCCCGCCACCTCGGCCGGGACCGTGCACTGGGTGGTCGCGGCGGGGAGCAGCACGCGCTGCTGGAGGAGCCGGGCGATCTCGCCGTCGGAAATATAGTCGAGCACGCCCATCTGGCTGAATTGGACCTCGCTCGAGCTCCACATCACGATCGTATTGTCCTCAGCCGCGCCGGTCGCCATCATGAAGAAGGCGCGGGCGCCCGGCACGTTCCGCCAGGCGACCGGCACGGCGCGCGACGCGGCCGGGCTGTTCTGGGTGATCGCGATCGGGGCGAGGAAGTCGTTGCCCGCCGCCAGGCTGAAGTTGATCTCGGGCGTGTAATTGCCGCGGATGGCGTGCGCGCCGACCAGCGAGCCGTTGGCCGGGACCCGGGCCTCCGAACGCTGGTTCGGCCATTCGCCGTAGGTGGTCGAGGTCGCCGCGCTGGGCGGGTTCATCGCCTGGATCGCCATTTGCGCCATCGCCGGCGGCAGCTGGCCCGGGCGGAGGCGGGCAAGGTCGATCTCGAACGGCTGGCCGGGCCGGGCGCGCTCGCCGCAGCCCCAATAGATCAGGATTCGGCCCTGCGGCGTGCCCTGCGGGTAGGTCGGAGTGGGATAGCTTTGCGGCTGTGCCGGCGGGCGCTCGGGCGAGAGCAGGGGCAAAGAGGGACCGGCGCCGAGCGCGCTCGGCGGCAAATGCTCGGCCGCGGGCGCGCCGGCGGCTCGGCGCGGGCTGCCGAGCTGCAGCGTCAGGCTGCGGATGTAGGAGGGGCTCGACATGCGGCCGGCGAGCGCGCTTGCCATGGTCGGCCGCCCGCTTTGGCTCATCGCGGCGAGACCGCTGGTGGTTTCCGCCGACATCCAGTATGTAACCGTCCCGCCGGCGCCGGCCTGGCGCGGCTGGGCAGTCGCGGCGGCAGCGGCGGCGACGGTGACCAGTGCGGCGATTGAGGTGAATAAGCTTGTTTTCATCATGTCGGCCCCCATCTGAGGTTCGCAGGACATGAGCCTGCAAGGGTTGGGAAAATAGCGTTTCCGCGGTTGTCACGGACCCGTAAGGGCCGCTTCCGCGTTGATGCGGGCCCCTAGGAACGCGGTCGCGAACGCGCGATGTTGATGAGACGAAAGCGCAGGATTGCGCGACCAACGTGTATTATGTATATAGTACAGTAAGAGACAAGACGGAGATTCGATGACGGCCATCGCCCTTGAGACGACGAGCATGACCGTGCCGGAGGCGCTGCGGCGCGACTGGCGCGCCTGGCTCGTGCTGGCGGCCATGGCGGTGTTGTTCGCCGTGACCGTCGCCGGCATCGTCAGCGAATCGATCTCGCCGCGTCCCGCTCTCGAGCCGGGCGCGCCGACGACGATCGCCAGCCTCAGGGCCGCGGTCCCGGCGACCTCGGCCACCCAGCTCCGCCGAATCGCGCCGGAAAGCGCGATCGCGATCAACGCGTCGATCCCGGTCGCCAACCTTGCCAACCCGGCGGCGCGGCCGTTCCTGCTGGCCCGGTCGGGTGCGGCCGATCGCCTGCGCTCGCTCGATTGCCTGACCGCCGCCATCTATTACGAGGCGGCGACCGAATCGACCGAAGGGCAGCGCGCGGTCGCCCAGGTGGTGCTTAACCGCGTTCGCCACCCGGCCTATCCCTCGACCGTGTGCGGCGTCGTCTTCGAAGGCGCGCGCCGGATCACCGGCTGCCAATTCTCCTTCTCCTGCGACGGCTCGCTCAGGCGCGCGCCGATGGCCGATTATTGGGGACGCGCGCGCCGCGTCGCCGAGGCGGCCCTGAACGGCTACGTCTACGCCCCCGCCGGCTGGGCGACCCATTATCATGCCGATTATGTCGTGCCCTACTGGGCGTCGAGCCTGGTCAAGTCGGCGACGGTCGGCCGGCACATCTTCTACCGCTGGAAGGGCGGCTGGGGCCGCGGCCCCGCTTTCCTGAACCGCTATGCGGGCGTCGAGCCGGCGATCGCCTGGCGCGGCGGCTTCGGCCAGCCGCTGCGCTCGGAGGTGCAGATCGCCGCCAGCGCGCGCGACGCCGCCGCGGCGCAGGCTGCCGCCGCGGCGGAAGCGCCGCTGGGCAGCGTCGACAGCTTCCAGCGCGCCGTGCTGCGCCGCTACGAGCCGCTCCGCCGCGACACCGCCAATGCGATGATCGCCGAGCGCGCCCGCGCCGACCGCACGCTCACCACCAGCCAGCGCTGGTCGCTGACCGGCAGCGACACCGGCCCGGCCGCGCAGGCGCCGCTCGGCCGCCGCGCCGAGCAGCCCGAACAGCCGCGCGAGCTCCAGGGCGTCCGCTACCGCTGGGATCCGGCGCCGCCGGCCAATGACGGCCAGAACAGCACCGCCGCCACGACGGGCGGCGCGCCAACCGCCAGCGACTCGAGCGAAACCGCTACACGCTGATCAGGCCGCCGAGAGCAATCTCCGCTCGCCGGCGAGGCTCATCAGCGCCTTCTGCAGCTTCTCGAACGCGCGCACCTCGATCTGGCGGATTCGCTCGCGGCTGACGTCGTAGACCTGGCTCAATTCCTCGAGCGTCTTCGGCTCGTCGGTCAGCCGCCGCTCGGTCAATATGTGGCGCTCGCGGTCGTTGAGCGCGTCCAGCGCCTCGACCAGCAAATCGTGGCGGATCCTCGTCTCCTCGGCCTCGGCGACGCGCTCGTCCTGCAGCGGCTCGTCGTCGACCAGGAAATCCTGCCAGCTGCCCTCGCTGTCGTCACGCAGCGGCACGTTGAGCGAGGTGTCGCCGCCCATCGCCATCCGCCGGTTCATCGACACGACGTCCTCTTCGGAGACGCCGAGGTCGGTGGCGATCTTCTTGACGTCCTCGGGCTTGAGGTCGCCGTCCTCGAACGCCTCGATGCGGTTCTTCATCCGCCTCAGGTTGAAGAACAACTTCTTCTGCGCCGCCGTCGTGCCCATCTTCACGAGGCTCCAGCTGCGCAGGATATATTCCTGGATCGAGGCGCGGATCCACCACATCGCATAGGTGGCGAGGCGGAAGCCCCGTTCGGGCTCGAACTTCTTCACGCCCTGCATCAGGCCGATATTGCCCTCGGAGATCAGCTCGGCGGTGGGCAGGCCGTAGCCGCGATAGCCCATCGCGATCTTGGCGACGAGGCGCAGGTGCGAGTTGACCAGCCGGGCCGCAGCATCGGTGTCCTGATGCTCGGTCCAGCGCTTGGCCAGCATATATTCCTCCTCCGGCGTCAGGATCGGGAACTTCTTGATCTCCGCGAGATAGCGGTTGAGGCCAGCCTCACCGCCGGCCGCGGGGATCGTCGCCGGGACATTTCGACCTGCCATGATACTCACATTCTCCTCAGGTGCCGTGCCCTTATAACACAGTGTGCCGGCACTCAATCTCTATACGGTAAGCGCGCCGAACAGTTCCTGAATATCAGACGGGAGGGCGCTTTCAAAGGATAAGTCTTGTTTCGAAACTGGATGGACGAAGCCGAGCGCGGCGGCGTGCAGCGCCTGGCGATGAAAGTTCAGGCTTTTCAATATCTCGCGATGCGCGGCCCGGGGCCGGCCGTAAACCGGATCGCCGAGCAGCGGATGGCCGATCGAGGCCATGTGGACCCTTACCTGGTGCGTCCGGCCGGTTTCGAGCCGGCATTCCGTCAACGCGGCGTCCAGCAGCGGCGTGACGATTCGGTAGTGAGTCACCGCTCGCTTTCCGCGATTTCCTTCGACCACCGCGATCTTCTTGCGGTTGGCCGCCGAGCGGGCGAGGGGGGCATCGACGGTCCCCTTCGAAGGAATGGGCCGCCCCGCGACGATGGCGAGATAGCGCCGGTCGATGCTGTGCCGGGCGAATTGGCCGGCAAGCCCCTCGTGCGCCACGTCGGTCTTGGCGACGACGAGCAGCCCCGACGTATCCTTGTCGATCCGGTGGACGATCCCGGGCCGCGCCACCCCGCCGATGCCGCTGAGCCGCCCGGCGCAATGGTGGAGCAAAGCGTTGACCAGGGTCCCGTCGAAATTGCCCGCGGCGGGATGGACGACCATCCCCGCCGGCTTGTCGACGACGAGCAGATGCTCGTCCTCGAACACGATCTCGAGTGCGATGTCCTGCGCCTCGTTATGCGCGGGCGTGGGCGCCGGGACGCTGACCTGGTAAGAGCCGGCCACCGCCTTGGTCGCCGGGTCGCGCACGGGAGCGCCCTGGGGTCCAAGCACCGAACCGCTGCTGATCAACGCCTTGAGCCGCTCGCGCGACAGGGTAGGCACCGCCGCGGCCAAAGCGCGGTCGAGCCGCCAGCCGGCCGCCTCGCCCGCGATCTGCGCTTCGATGATGGAATGCCCCCCAGACACTGGAGAGGCGAGATGGGGATTCGGCGGCGAAATTCAAGGTGTGCGCGGGCCTTGCATCCCGGAATCCCAGGGGCCAATAGGGGCTCATGACCGTCAGGGGCTCAACAGCATGAAATCCCACGAATTCGCCAGCTTGCTTTGCTCGCGCCTGTGCCACGATTTGCTTAGCCCCGTCGGCGCGCTCAATAATGGCATCGAATTGCTCGCCGACGAGCACGATCCCGAAATGCGCGCCCGCTGCCTCGATTTGCTTGCCGAGAGCGCGCGGGCGAGCGCCAACAAATTGAAATTCTTCCGCCTGGCGTTCGGCGCCGCCGGCGGCTTCGCCGACGTCGTCGACACGCGCGAGGCGCGCGGCGCGATCGAGGGCCTGTTCGGCGGCGACGGCCGAATCCAATTGGGCTGGATGGTCGACGAGCCGACGATGAGCAAGGCGGCGCTGAAGGTGCTGCTCAACCTCGCCCTCATCGCCGGCGACGCCCTGGTCCGCGGCGGCGGCCTCGACGTCGGCGCCGAGAAGCACGACAGCGGCCTCGACATCGTCGTCCGCGCCGAAGGGACAAGGATCGTGCTCGACCCCGAGCTCAAGAAGGTGCTGATCGGCGAAATGTCCGAGGACGAGGTGGTGCCTCGCGCCGCCGCCGCCTGGCTCGCCCACAGCCTGGTCGAGGAAGGCGGCGGCCGCATCCAGGTCGCCGACCATGAGGAAGGCGTCCTCATCATCGGCGCCAGCCTGCCCGCGTAAACGATTATTCCACGTCATCCCGAACTTGATTCGGGACCCATGAACACTGGGAGCGCGAGCTCGCGGACGCGGAGTTGATGGGTCCTGACTTTCGTCAGGATGACGTAGCTTTGATCTGCACAGCTGCGCGCGCGCTAATCCAGCGTCGTCCGGTAGCGGAGCAGCGCCAGCGCCGCGACCGCGCAGACGAAGATGGCGAGCGCCAGCAGGCTCGGCACCATGTCGACGAAATCCTGGCCTTTGAGCAGGGCGCCGCGCACCACTCGGAGGAAGTGAGTCACCGGGAGGATCGTGCCGAGCCATTGCGCCCATTCGGGCATGCCGCGGAACGGGAACATGAAGCCCGACAGCAGGATCGAGGGGAGGAGGTAGAAGACCGAAAGCTGCATCGCCTGGAGCTGGGTTCGGGTCAGAGTCGAGATCAGGAAGCCGAGGCCGAGCGAGCCGATGATGAACAGGGTCACGCCGAGGATCAGCCCCGGCCAGCCGCCGGCCATGGGCACGCCGAACAGCAGGCGGGCGACGGCGAGGATCAGAGCGGTCTGGATCATGCCAACGATCACGAACGGGGCGAGCTTGCCGATCATCACCTCGACCGGCTGGACCGGAGTCGCAAGCAGGCTCTCCATCGTGCCGCGCTCCTGCTCGCGGGTCACCCCGATGGCGGTCATCATCACCAGGGTCAGAGTCAGAACGATGCCGAGCAGTCCGGGCACGATATTGAAAGCGGTGATGTTCTCGGGATTGTAGCGGCGGTGGATCACCACCTCGAACGGTGCCGCCGCGGCGGTTCGGGCAAGGTCGTGGCGCAGCGCCTCCTGCGGCAGCCGGGCGAGCGCGGCGAGCGCGCTCCCCGTCGCGGTCGGATCGGTGGCGTCGGCCTCGACCAGGATCTGGGCGCGGTCGCCGCGCACCACCCGCCGGGTGAAATCGCCGGGGATGGTGATCGCGAACTGGACCTCGCCGGTGCGGACCAAAGCGTCGAGCTCGGCCGGCGTTCGCGCCTGCCGGACGATGTCGAAATAGGAGGAATTGGCGACCGCGGAGACGACCGAGCGGGCGAAGACGCTGTTCTCCTGGACGAGCAGGGCGGTGGGCAGATGGCGCGGGTCGGTGTTGATCGCATAACCGAACAGCAGCATCTGGACGACCGGCACCGCCAGGATCATCGCATAAGTGAGCCGGTCGCGGGTGAGCTGGATGAACTCCTTGACCAGCACGGCCAGCATCCGGTCCAGCGAGAAGCCCTGCCCGAACCTCGGCCCGCGCGCGCTCATCGGAAATTGTCCTCGACGCTGCCCATCAGGTGGATGAACACGTCCTCGAGCGTCGGCTCGGTCCGCGCCCAGCGGAAGGGCGGCCGGCGATAAGGGGCGAGCGCGCGCTCCAGCGCCGCCTCGTCGCTGCCGCTGACGTGGAGCGCGAGCCCGAACGGGGCCGCCATCTCCACCGCCGGGTCCTTCATCAGTTCGCCCGACAGCCGGTCGATGCCGGGCCCTTCGCCGCGCCAGGTGAGGAGCTTCGCGCCCGCAATCACTTCATCGGCGGTGCCGCGCGCCAGCAATTCGCCATAGGCGATATAGGCGATGTCGTGGCAGCGCTCGGCCTCGTCCATATAATGGGTCGAAACGAGGACGGTGAGGCCGCTCGCGGCGAGCGCGTGGATCTCGTCCCAAAAGGTCCGCCGCGCCTGCGGATCGACGCCGGCGGTGGGCTCGTCGAGCAGCAGCAATTGCGGCTCGTGCAGCGTCGCCGCGGCCAGCGCCAGCCGCTGCTTCCAGCCGCCCGACAGCGTCCCGGACAGCTGCCGCCGCCGCTCGGCGAGGCCCAATTGCTCGAGCGCGTCGGTCACGCGCGCGCGGACCCGGTCGAGGCCGCGGATGCGGGCGCTGAACTGGAGATTCTCCTCGACGGTCAGGTCCTCGTAGAGCGAGAATTTCTGGGTCATATAGCCGGTGCGCCGCTTGATCTCCCAGCTCTCGGAGAGGATGTCGTAGCCCAAAGCGGTGCCGTGGCCGCTGTCGGGCGTCAGCAGCCCGCAGAGCATGCGCAGGGTCGTCGTCTTGCCCGAGCCGTTGGGCCCCAGGAAGCCGGTGATCCGCCCTTGCTCGACCTGGATCGAGAAATCCTTGACCACCCGGCGGCCGCCGAACGACTTGTTCAGCCCGTCGACGTCGATCGCGACGGTCACGGCCGGAAGCCGATCGGAATGACGTCGACCGGAAGGCCGGGAACGAGCCGGGCGCCGTTCTCGGGCCGCGCCTCGACCATGAAGACGAGCCGGTCGCGCGCCTCCCGGCTGTAGATGACCGGCGGGGTGAACTCGGGACGCGGGCTGATATAAGTAATTGTCGCGGCAAGCCCGTCCGGGCAGCCGTCGCAGCGGAAGCGAATGCGGGCGCCCGGCCGGTAGCCGGCGACCGCCTGCTCGGGCACGAAGAAGCGCACGGTGACGCGGTCGTCGGGGATCAGAGCGACCACCGGCTGGTTCGCCGCCGCCCATTCGCCGCGCTGGTAGAAGACCTCCTCGATCCGGCCCGCCGAGGGCGCGATCGGCGACAGCGTCTGCAGCCGGGCGCCGGTCTCCGACACCCGCGCCGAGGCCTGCGCCACCCGCGCGTCCGCGGCCCTGACCTGATCGGAACGCGCGCCCAGGGTCGCGGCTTCGATCCGCTGCTGCGCCGCCCGCTGCCGCGCGGCGGCGGTCTGATAGGCGGCGCGCGCCTCGTCGAGGCGGACTCGGGCGTAGATGCCGCGCCGCACCAGGGCATCGGCCCGGTTGAGGCCGATCCGCGCCTCGCGCGCGGCGGCCTCGGCGGCGTCGCGGTCGGCCTCGAGGATGCCCAATTCGGCCGGGCGCTGGCCCTTGCGCGCATCCTCGGCCTGGGCGCGCGCGGCGGCGAGCTCGGCGGCGGCCTGCGCGCTTTGGGCGACCTGCTGGTCGGGCTCGATCAGGAACAGGCGGGTGCCCGCGGCGACGCGCTGGCCGCGGCGGACGGAAAGGCCGGTCACCCGGCCGGAAACCGCCGCGGAGAGATAGAGCGTCTCGCCCTCGATATAGCCGGAGAGCGTTGGTGCGGCGCTGAATTGCGGCGCCAGCAGCCGCCACGCCAGGAAGAAGAGGGCAAGGCCGGCGAGGACCGCGATCACGAGCCGCTGGCGCTTCATCGTTCGTCCTCCCGCACGAGCAGCCCGTCCAAAATCGTGTCGGCATGCTGCCGGGCGATGGCCGGCAGGTCGACCGCCGCGCCGCCGACCGGCGTGAACGTCTCCCGCCACAGCGCGCCGATCAGCATCGGCCCCATGATCGAGAAAGCATGGATGCGCGGATCGCCGGGCCGGGCCTCGCCCCTGCGCTGCGCCCGCTCGACGACGCCCGCGATCAGGGTCACGCCCTTCAGCACAACGTCGTCGTGCCAGACCTTGGCGAGCTCGGGGAAGTTGCGCGACTCCCCGACCACCATCTTCACCACCCGGCCGATCGGGGCGGTGGTGATGATCTCGGCAATGCGGGGGAGGAGCAGCCGGATCAGCGCCGCGAACGGGACGTCGAGCGCGGCGACCGAGCGCTCGACCGCCTCGATATTGGGCGTCACCGCCTGGCGGACGACCGCGCGGAAGATGTCGCTCTTGGTCTCGAAATAGAGGTAGAGCGTGCCCTTCGAGACGCCGGCCCGCGCCGCGATCTCCTCGATCCGCGCCCCGGCAAAGCCCTTCTCCCCGAACACGTGCAGCGCCGCGGCGACAATGTCGCTGGGCCGCGCCTCCTTGCGCCGGCGCCATTTCGGAGGAGAAGGCGTGCCCATCCACGACTTTCTAATAAATGACCAGTCAGTCAGTAACGACGAGCCGGCCCTCTGTCCAGTCAAATCGCGGCACGGGCGGTAAACGGCTTGTTTACCAACGCTTCCCCATAAGCTCCTCGCCATGGACGAACTCCTCAACGACTTCATCGCCGAGACGCGCGACATGCTGCAGGCCTTGTCGGGCGCGATCGTCTCCTGGGAGGCGCATCCGGGCGACCGCGAGCGGCTCGACGAGATTTTCCGCTTCGTCCACACCGTCAAGGGCAATTGCGGCTTCTTCGATCTGCCGCGGCTCGAACTGTTGAGCCACGCCGCCGAAGGGGCGCTGGCCGAGGTCCGGGCGGGGACGCGCGAGGCCGACACCGGCATGGTCAACGCCGTGCTCGCGGTGATCGACCGCATCGGCGAGCTCGCGCTGGCGCTCGAGACCGGCGAATCGCTGGCGAGCGAGGATGACGAGCAGCTGATCGCCGCGCTGTCGCGGCAATCGGATGCGGCCGCGGTCCCCGAGCCGGTCGCCGCGCCCGGGCCCGAGGCGCGCAAGGCGGTGCGCAGCATCCGCCTCTCCGTCGACCTGCTCGACCGGATGATGAACGGCGTCTCGGACGCCGTGCTCGCCCGCAACGAGCTTGCCCGCCGCCTCCGCGACGCGCCGCGCGACGTCGCGGTCGAGGCCGCGTTCGAGCGGGTCTCCGCCTGCATCGCCGAGATCCGCGACGGCATCACCCGCACCCGGATGCAGCGCATCGACAGCCTCTTCTCGGGCCTGCCGCGCATGGTCCGCGACCTCGCCGCCGACCTCGGCAAGCAGGTCCGGCTCGAAGCCGACGGCGGCGACGTCGAGCTCGACCGCGAGATGATCGAGATGATCCGCGATCCGCTCACCCATATCGTCCGCAACGCGATCGACCACGGCATCGAGACGCCCGAGCTGCGCGCCGAGGCCGGCAAGAAGCCCGCCGGCGCGCTCAGGGTCTCCGCCCGCCAGGCCGGCAACCAGATATTGATCGAGGTCGCCGACGACGGCCGCGGCATCGACGGCGAAGCTCTGGTCCGCAAGGCGCGGGCCGCCGGCCTCGTCTCGGCCGAGCAGGCCGACCGCATGACCGCCCGCGCAGAAGACGGCCCTGGTCTTCATGCCCAGCCTCTCGACCGCCGAGGAGGTGACCGCCATCTCCGGCCGCGGCGTCGGCATGGACGTGGTCCGCGCCAATATCGAGCGGATCGGCGGCGTCGTCGATGTCGATTCCAGGCCCAGCCAGGGCGTCCGGCTCTGCATCCGCGTGCCGCTGACCCTCACCATCATCCCCGCGCTCACGGTCAGCGTCGGCGGCCAGGTCTTCGCCATTCCGCGCTCGGCGATCGACGAGATATTGCGCGCCGCCGGCGGCGCCGTCCGCATCGACCGCGTCGGCGAGGCCGAGGTGGCGACGATCCGCGACCGCCGCGTGCCGCTGGTCGGCCTCGCCGGCCTGCTCGGCCTGGAAGCGCGGGCCGAGCGCGCCGAGCAGAAGCTGATCCTGCTCAAGCCCGCCGGCGGCGACGTCTATGCGCTCGCGGTCGACGCCGTCCACGACCATGAGGAGCTGGTGGTGAAGCCCGCCGCGCCCGCCGTGATGACCGCCGGCCTCTACGCCGGCACCACCCTGGCCGACGACGGCTCCCCGATCCTGCTGCTCGATCCCTCGGGCATGGCGAAATGCGCCGGCATCAGCTTCGACGAGAGCGAGATCGAGCGCGCCCTGCATGCGCCCGCGGCGCAGGCCGAGGCCGGGCGCGAAACCACCCTGTTGCTGTTCCGCACCCTCGACGGCGGCCGCCGCGCGGTTCCGGTCGCCCTGGTCGAGCGGATCGAGGACGTGCCGGCCGAGGCGATCCGCTTCGGCGCCGGCAAGCTCCGCGTCGCGGTCGGCGAGCGGATCCTGCCGCTCGCCGGCTGCGAAGCCGCCCCGGCCGAAGGGCAAACTGCGCATCCTCCGCCTCACCGACGGCGTCTCCGAGCTCGCTTACGGCTTCGCCGAGGTGTCGACATCCGCGCCGTCGCGCTCGACGTGCAGCCGGCGCCCGCGCCCGGGCGAGGTGGGCGGCATCGCCCTGATCGACGGCATCCAGGTCGAGACGCTCGACCCCTATTGGCTGTTCGCCGCTTATGGCGACGCGGCGCGGGACGGGGGCGCCCAGCCCGTCTGCGCGCTCCCCGAAGGCGATCCGTGGATGGACAATATGCTGCGCCCGCTGATCGAGAGCCTCGGCTACCGAGTCGTCGCCGCCCGCGAGGGCGTCGCCGCCGACATCTTGATCCAGTCCGCCGAAGCGGAAGGCGATACCGCCTCGGCCGCCCAGGTCCTTCGGATACGGTCGAGGCCCGACGCGGACGGCGCGGGCGACAGCATCTACCGCTACGACCGCGCCGCGTCTGCTCAGCGCGCTCAGCCGCGGCGCGGCGAAGGGAAAGGCCAATGGCTGAGCTCCTCCTCATCGCCCGGCTCGCCGGCCGCCGCATCGCCTTCCCCGCTTCGGCGGTCGAAGCGGTGGTCGAGCTGGAAGGCCTGACGCCGGCGCCGCGCGCCGCCGCCCATGTCGCCGGCCTCGTCCGCGCTGCGCAGCCGCGTGCTCACCGTGATCGACGGCCTCGCCTCGCTCGAATTCGGGCGCTCCGGCGAACGGGAGGTTCGCGAGGCGATCGTCGTGCCGTCGGACGGCCACACTTACGCCCTGATGGTCGAGGAGGTGGAGGACGTCGTCGAGGCGTCGGCGCCGCCCGCGCCGATCAAGGCGCCGCTGGGCGCGGGCTGGGACCGGGTCGCGATCGGAATGGTCGAGGCGGAAGGCGAGCTGTTCCTGCTCGTCGATCCGCATCTCCTGATCGCCGGTCCTGCGGCCCACGCGGCCTAAGCCCTTAAGACCATGCTTACTTCTTGCGGATATCTGACGCGGAACGGCCGAACGGAGCGGATGATATGAGAAGCTGTCTTGTCGTCGACGATAGCAAGGTGATCCGAAAGGTCGCCCGGCATATCCTTGAGACCCTCAACTTTTCCGTCGACGAGGCCGAGGACGGCCGCGAGGCGCTGTCGCGCTGCGAAGCGGCCATGCCCGACGTGATCCTGCTCGACTGGAACATGCCGGTGATGAGCGGGATGGAGTTCCTGCGCGCGCTGCGCCAGGCGCAGGTGGCCGCCCAGCCCAAGGTCGTGTTCTGCACCACCGAGAACGATATCGCCCATATCCGCGCCGCGATCGACGCCGGCGCCGACGAATATGTGATGAAGCCGTTCGACCGCGACACCCTCCATTCGAAGCTGCAGATCGTCGGCGTCGCGTGACGGCGCTTTCCGTCATGACGCGGCGGCGGGCCCAGCAGCCTGCCGAGCCGCCGCTTCGCGTGATGATCGTCGACAATTCGGCGGTCGCGCGGGCGGTGCTGTCGCGCATGATCGCCTGCCATGAGGATTTCGAGATCGTCGCGACCGCCGTGCAGCGCCGGCGAGGCGCTGGCCGCGCTCACGGTGGTCCGCGCCGACGTGATCCTGCTCGACGTCGAAATGCCCGGCGCGAGCGGGCTCGAGGCGCTTCCCGACATCTTGAGCGCGGGCAAGGGCGCGCGCGTGCTGATCGTCTCGTCGATGGCGGAGGACGGCGCCGAGCGACCACGGTCCGCGCGCTCGCCGACGGCGCCGCGGACACCTTGCCCAAGCCTGGCATCGGCAATTTCGCCGGCCGCTTCAGCGAAGTCCTCGCCGAGCGGCTGCGCCGGATCGGCCGCGCCGAGCGCGAGTCCGATGCCGCCTCGCAGGCGGCCGATCCCGCGCCGATCCGGCTCCGCGCCATGTCCGACGCCCCCTTGGGCTGCGTCGCGCTCGGCGCCTCGACCGGCGGACCGCACGCATTGTTCGAATTCCTGCGCGCCCTGCCGGGAAGGATCGGCGCGCCGATCCTGGTCACCCAGCATCTGCCGCCGATCTTCATGCCCCATTTCGCCCGCCAGCTCGAAAGCGCCTCGGGCCGCGCCGCCCGCGTCGTCGAGGCCGGCGACGTGCTGGTTCCCGATTTCATTCACGTGGCGCCGGGCGACGCCCATCTGTGCGTCGAGCGTTGCGGCGCCGAGGTCCGCGTCCGGCTCGAGCGCAAGCGCGCGCCCTCGGGCTGCTGCCCGTCCGCCGATCCGATGCTGATCTCGGTCGCCGAAACCTATGGCGAGGCCGGCGTCGGCGTGATGCTGAGCGGCATGGGCCGCGACGGCCTGATCGGCAGCCGCCGCCTCGTCGAAGCGGGCGGCGCGATGCTCGCGCAGGACCGCCACAGCGCCGCCATCTGGGGCATGCCGCGCGCCGTCGCCGAGGCGCGGCCTCGCATCGGCGGTGCTGCCGCCGGCGGCGCTCGCCCGCCGAATCGCCGAACGGGCGGAGGCCGGCGCATGGAGATAAGCGATTCGGCGCGCCGCATCCTGGCCAGCGTGCTCGAGGCGCGCACCGGCCAGCAGCTGACCATGAACCGCCGCTGGCGGATCGACACCGCTTTGGCCTCGATCATGCGGGAACGCGGCTTCGATACGGTCGACCAGCTCGTCTCCCGCCTGGTGTCGGGCAAGGATCCGAGCCTGTCGGAGCAGGTGATCGACGCGTTGCTCAACAACGAGACCTATTTCTTCCGCGACCGGCTGCCCTTCGACCTGCTGATGGGCGGCCCGGTGCTGCGGCTCGAGCAAGCGCGCGCCAGGGAGAAGCGCCTGTCGATCTGGTGCGCCGGCTGCTCGACCGGCCAGGAGGCCTATTCGCTGGCGATGAGCTTCGCCGACGATAAGGCGCGCTGGCAGGGCTGGACGATCGACATCGTCGGCACCGATCTCTCCCGCTCGGCGATCGAGCGCGCGCGCTCCGGCACCTATTCGCAATTCGAGGTGCAGCGCGGCCTGCCGGTGATGCAGATGATCCGCTGGTTCGAGGAGCTTGGCGGCGGCGACTGGCGCGCGTCGGACAAGCTGCGCGGCGCGGTCCGCTTCGAGGTCCGCAACATGATCGAGCCGCCGCCGCATCCGGGCAAGTTCGACATCATCCTGTGCCGCAACGTCCTGCTCTATTTCGCCCCGGACATGCGCCGGCTCGCCTTCAACCGCCTCGCCGAGGCGATGGCGCCGGACGGCACGCTGATGCTGGGCGCCGGCGAGACGGTGATCGGCCAGACCGAGCGCTTCGTCTCCGATCCCGAGTTTCGCGGCCTCTACCGCTCCTCGGAGACGCAGGCCGACGTCGGCCTGGCACGAGCGCGCGTCGCCTGAACCGGGTTGACGCCGCCGCCCTTTTGGCGCGGTAAAGGGGGCGTGGAAGACGGGATCATCGACGCCCCCTCGCCGAATTTCGACGAACGCGACCAGCCGATATCGATGGTCGTGCTCCATTATACGGGCATGGAGGATGCCGCCTCGGCGATCGCCCGGCTGCGCGACCCCGAGGCGCGAGTCTCGTGCCACTATCTGGTCGCCGAGGACGGGCAGATCCTGCGCATGGTGGCCGAAGACAAGCGCGCCTGGCATGCCGGCCAATCCTGGTGGCGCGGCATGGCCGGCGTGAACGGCGCCAGCATCGGCATCGAGATCGTCAATCCGGGCCATGAGCACGGCTACCGTCCCTTTCCCGAGCAGCAGATGGATGCGCTGATCCCGCTCCTCGCCGGCATCGTCCAGCGGCACCAGATTCCCCGCGCCAACGTGGTCGGCCATTCCGACATAGCGCCGGCGCGCAAGCAGGATCCCGGCGAGCTGTTCGATTGGGCGCGGCTGGCGCGGCACGGCCTGGCGGTCGCCCGCCCGACCAGCGGGCTGGTCGATCCCCACTGGACCGACGGCGGCTTCCTGCTGGCGCTCGAGCGCTACGGCTATGAGGTGCGCGACGGCCTCGCCGCGACCGTCGCCTTCCAGCGCCGCTTCCGCCCCGAGCTGCTCGACGGCACGATCGACGGCGAGTGCCGGGCGATCCTGCTCCAGCTCCTCTTGGACCGCGAGCGCGGACACGCTACATAGCAAGGGCCAGAGGGTCGGGCGGCCGCGGCCCGCGCAAGCGGGGCGAGGAAAGTCCGGGCTCCATGGAACGACGGTGCCGGTTAACGGCCGGCGGGGGCGACCCCAGGGAAAGTGCCACAGAAAGCAGTCCACCCGTCCAACCAAGGCTGTGATCGGCGCGGTTTACCCGCCGTAGCCTTGGCGAAGGCGGGCAAGGTCGAAAGGGTGGGGTAAGAGCCCACCGCGCTGACGGTAACGCCAGCGGCACGGCAAACCCCACCGGGAGCAAGACCGAATAGGGGCGGCATATGGGCGTGTTCCCGCTCGTCGCCCGGGTTGGTTGCTTGAGGGGCGGAGCGATCCGCCTCCTAGAGGAATGGCCGCACAGCCCCGCGAGGGGTGGACAGAACCCGGCTTACAGACCCTCTGGCATTTTCCTGGGGACAGTTGCTCGCAACTGTCCCCATTGAGGTGGCGCAAGAGCGCGCACATCGCTATCTGGGCCGTATCTATGGCCAGGCCGAAAAGATCGAACGACTGGGGATTCCCGCGCTGGCGCGCTTATGGCGCCGCCCGCGACGCGGAGCCGGTGCGCCCGTGCGACCGCCACGGCTGCGAGGAGCCAGGCGACCGGCCGGCGCCCAAATCGCCGAACAGCCCGGAGCGCTGGTATTTCTGCGAGCGCCACGCCGCCGAGTACAACCGCAGCTGGAATTATTTTGAAGGGCTCAGCGCCGAGGACGCGGCCGCCCGCGAAACCGACGAGCAGCGCGAGGCGAGCGCGTTCCGGCAGGCCAATCATTATGGCTGGGGCGGCCCCGGCGACGGCAGCCGCAGCCGCGACGAGATGCGCGCGCTTGACATGCTCGAGCTGGAAACCGACGCCGATTTCGACGAGATCAAGGCCGCCTATCGCCGCCTCGCCAAGGCCAACCATCCCGACGTCAAGCCCGGCGACAAGGACGCCGCCGCCCGCTTCCAGATGATCCAGGCGAGCTACGACGTCCTGCGACGGGCGGAAGAGCGGCGGGCGAGCCTTTCGCCCTGAAGTCCTCCCCTCGATTTCGAGGGGAGGACTTACTCCGTGAACATGAAGGTGCCGGTCACATTCGCCACCGGATCGTCGATGTCGCCGTCATGCGCCAGCCCGCGGACGAACCCCACGCTTCTGGTCACGCCGTAGCAGATCCCGCGACCGACGATGGTGTTGCCGGGCCTGGCCGGGCGCAGATAGTCGACGCGCAGGTCGAGCGTCGCCTGGTGGCGGAAGCTGCCGAGCCTGATCCAGATGGCGAGGCTGGTCGCCATGTCCATCAGGCTGATGATCGGGCCCGACGCGATGATGCCGCTCTCCGGCATGCCGATCAGCCGCTCGTCATAGGGCAGGCTGAGCTCGACCCAGTCGTCGCCATGGGCGTGATAGGCGATGCCGATCGCGCCGCCATGACCGACCTGGCGGACATAGGACATGAACCGCTCGGGATCGAAGCGCGCCTGCGGGTCGCGCGGCTGCCCGCTCATGCCGCCAGCCGCTCGGCCGTCTCGCGGATCAGCGCGATCATGTTGGGGATGCCTTGGGTGCGGTTGGAGCTGAGCTGGTTCCTGAGATCGAAGCGGGCGAGCGCGGCCTCGATGTCGAGCGCGAGGATCTCGTTCGGGGCCCGGTCCTGAACGGCGAGCAGGATCAGGGCGACGATGCCCTTGGTGATTGCGGCGTTGCTGTCGGCGAGGAAGTGGAGGCGCCCGTCCGCCTCCGGCACCGGATAGACCCAGACCGCCGCCGAGCAGCCGCGCACCAGGGTCGCTTCGGTCTTGAGCGCGTCGGGCATCGGCTCGAGCTCGCGGCCGAGGTCGATCAGCAGCCGGTAGCGGTCGTCCGCGTCGAGCAGCGCATAATCGGCATGGACGTCGTCGAGGGAGTGGAAGGGCATGGCGCCCGCTTAATCGCGCCGTGGCGCTTTCACAAACCCGACATTCCCCAAAATCGTCATTCCAGCGAAAGCTGGAATCCCACTTTTCTTCTTCGGCGGCTGCAAAGGCAAAGAGATTCCAGCTTTCGCTGGAATGACGGGGAGGCTCAGTCCTCCGCACCGCTGGCGATCGACTCGAGGCGCTTCACGCGCTCCTTCAGATCGGCCAGCTCGAGCCGGGCGGCGGCGGGGGAGGGGCGGGCATTGCCCGCGCCGTCCCGGGTCAGCTCCATCCTCCTCAGCTCCAGCCAGCCGCCCCAGCCCTTGAGGGCGGCGAGGCTCAGCATGGCGAGGGCGACGACCGCCGCCGCCAGCACCGCGACCATCACGCCCGCATCGCCCATCGCCCGTCTCCTAATGGTCCCGCAGCCGCTCGATCTCGCGCTCGAGGCTGTTTTCCTTCTCGACCGTGATCCGCTCGATCACCGCGAGCCGGTCCTTCAATTGCTTCACCTCGTCGCGCAGCCGCCTGGTCTCGGCGTCGTCGACGGCCGCGGCCTCGCCGTGCCGGCGCGAGCGCTTGCCGCCGACCGCGGCGCGGAACACGCTGGCGACCATGACGATCAGCACGATCAGAACCACCATCGTGAAAGGATTGTCGATCACTGTTGCGTCTCCCTAGGTTCAGTTTACCGGCCGGTCGCGCAGCCGCTCGATCTCGTCGGCGACGTTGATGCCCTTGTCGGTCACGATCCGCTCGAGCACCCGCACCCGCTGCTCGAGCAGCTCGCTGCGGGGATGCTTCTGCGCTGCCTGCGCGGCCGCGATCTGCGCCTCCAGCTCCAGCTTCTTCTCGCGATGCCGGAGCACGCGCCCGACCAGGCTGACGATCATGATGACCGGCAGGCCGATGACGATGAAGGCGATCGCGGCCTCGGCGAATCCCATCGCTCAGTTCCTCGGGCTGCGCAGGGCTTCGATCTCCTGCGTGACTCGATGGCCGTCGTCGGTGACGATGCGCTCGACATTGGCGAGCCGGTCCTTGACCGCGCCGAGCTCGGCGCGGAGCTGGGCGTTCTCGGTCGACAGCAGCTTCACCCGCTCCGTCGTCTCGGTGGTCGCCCTGGGCTCGACCGCCTTGCCCCAGCTCGTCTCCAGCGGATAGCCGTGCCTGATCCTGAGCCAGGTGGTCAGCACATAGGCCGTGATTGCGATCAGGCCGAGCAGCATGCCGCCGCCGATGATCCAGGGCAAATGCGGCACGATCACCTGCTCGGCGAGGTTGGTCTGCTGCGCCATGAAAATTCTCCCTAATTCTTGGTGACGCGCAGGGCTTCGATCTCCTGCGTCAGGCCGTGGCTGCTGTCGGTGACGATCCGCTCGACATTGGCCATGCGGTCCTTGAGCGAGCCCAGCTCCGCCTTGAGCTGGGCGTTTTCGGTCGACAGCAATTTGATCCGCTCCATCGCCTCGTCGTTGCTCTTGGGGTAGACCGCCTGGCCCCAGGCGCCGTCGAGCGGATAGCCGTGCTTGATCCGAAGCCAGGTGGTGAACACCCAGCCGATCACGCCGATCATCCCGATCCCGAGCGCCATCATCGCGATCATCGGGCCGTTGCCGGTCATCAGATTTTCCACCTCGTCCGTCCTCTCTAGCGCAGTTGTTCGATTTCGCGCGCGGTCCGCTCGGCCGGATCGGTCGCGATCCGTTCGAGCACCGCGAGCCGTTCCTCGAGCCGGCCGACCTGGCCCTTGAGCCGGTCGTTCTCGTTGCTCAGCAGCTCGATCTTCCGGGCCGCGTCGGGGCCGCTGCTCTTATCGACCATCCCCGTCCATTCGTTCTCGATCGGATAGCCGTGCCTGGCGCGGATCCAGGTCGACGCCAGCCAGCCGAAGGTCGAGATCGCGACGATCGCGATAACGAAAAAAGGTCCACCCCATTCCATGTCCATTCTCCTTTGCTAGCGAAGCTGCTCGATCTCGCGCGCGGTGCGCTCGGCCGGATCGGTGGCGATCCGCTCGAGCACGGCCATCCGCTCCTCGAGCCGCCTGATCGTCAGCCGCAGCGCCTCGTTCTCGTGGGCGAGCCGCGCATTCTCCTCGGCTTCGGCGACGCTCGCCGTCCCGGTGCCGGTCCGCCCGCCGTGCCGGTAGCGGAGCACGGTGACGATCACCCAGGCGGTGGCGAGGATCGCCGTGATCGGAACCAATATGCCGAAATTCATTCCTGTTCCCCTTGGCCGTGCGTCAGCGCAGCTGTTCGATCTCGCGGGCGAGACGGTTGTTCGAGCTGGTCACATAGGTCTCGACGTCGGCCAGCCGCCGGTCGAGCTCGCGGAAGCGCGAGCGGACGTCGCGGGCGGTGCGGCGCGGGCTTCGCCGCACGCCCTGCCAGAATTTCTTCTGGTCGGGGTCTGTCTCGTAGAGCTCGGTCGGCTTGCGCGGCGCCATCCAGGCGGTGACCAGATAGGCGAGCAGCAGCATGCCCGAGCCCAGGAAGAAGCCGAGCACGAAGAAGATGCGCACCAGGGTGACGTCGAGCCCGGTATAATCGGCGATGCCGGCGCAGACGCCGAGCCATTTGGCGTTCTGCTTGTCGAGGTAGAAGCGGGTGCGGGGGCCGGTGGTCATCAGTTCCTCCTGGGCCGGTTGGAGCGGCCGGCGGCTTCGAGCATGCGCTCGGAGCGGTCCTCGAGCGCGGTTTCGACCGGGTCGCAGCCGAGCGCGCGCCAGTTCGGGTTCTCGGCCTGGACGATTCGCTCGATCGTGCACATCCGGTCGTCGAGCCGGCGGGCGAGGTCGTGCAGCTCGTCGAGCAAATTCTCGTCCTCGCGGGTCAGCGTCGCCGCCGTTTTCCATTTGGTGATGTAGTGGAAGAGCACCCAGGGAAAGGCGACGAACAATATGCCCAGGATGACGACGGGCAGCATGACCTCTTCCATGATTTATTCCCCCTGCTTCTTGGCTTCGCCGCCGTTGGTGCGCTTGGCCATCGAGGCCCGCAGGGCCTCCAGCTCGGCGTCGACCTTGTCGGCGTTCCTGAGTTCGGCGATCTCCTCGTCGAGCGACTTGGGCGGCGCGCCCAGGCTCAGCGCGTCGGCCTGGCCCTCGGCGAGATCGGCATGGCGCTCGAGCACGTCGAAGCGCGAGAAGGCGTCGTCGACCTTGGGCCCGGCGTAGAGCTCGCGCAGCCGCGTTCGGTTCTGAGCGCTTTCCATTCGGGTCATGATCGCGTTCTGCCGCGCCCGCGCTTCCCTGAGCTTGTTCTGAAGCTTGGCGATGTCGCCCTCGGACGCGCGCAGCGCGTCGTCGAGCACCTCGATCTCGGCTTTCAGCTGGCCGGCCATGTCGGCCGCCTTCTGCTTTTCGAACAAAGCCGCCTTGGCGAGGTCGTCGCGGTCCTTGGAGAGCGCGAGCTCGGCCTTCTCGACCCAGCTGTCCTGGAGCCGGTCGAGCTTGACGATCTGGCGCCGCATCTCCTTCTGGTCGGCGATGGTGCGCGCGGCCGAGGCGCGGACCTCGACCAGAGTCTCCTCCATCTCCATGATGATCATCCGGATCATCTTGGCGGGGTCTTCGGCCTTGTCGAGCAGGTCGGTGACGTTGGCGGCAATGATATCGCGCGTCCGCGAAAAGATGCCCATGGGGAAATACTCCTTGGTTGAGCGAAAGGCCTGGGCCGGCCGCGAATCCCGGTTAGCACGGGGAGCGGTGATGCGCATCAGCTCCCCGGGGTTGACCGTGATCCGAACCGGCTCGGCATTCGCCATGTTCAGGCCGAAACCTGCGCCTGGGCGGCCGCGCCGGCGGCCGGGCTCTGCGCCGCGGCGGGGCCGACGGCCGCGCCGATCGACAAAGTGGAAAGGACAAGCGCGCCGACCGTGGCGGTGGCGACCTTGGCGAAGCGATCGTAATTGAACATTGCGGGTCTCCTTGAACCTGGGTCTTCGTCTCGTCCTCACCATATCGGCGGTGACCCCTTTCCTAAAGCATCCCTCGTGCCAGGTCGCGAAAGCGGCGGAAATCCGCCAAAAACGCTGCGTTGCAGGTCGCGATCCTCACTTAAGTCTTGCCAACGGTTAGGAAAATGCGCCAATATTTCGGCAATGGAGCGCAACACCCACCTGGTCGGCCAATCGACCTCCTTCCTCGACGCGGTCGAAAGGGCGAGCCGCGCCGCGCCGCTCGACCGCCCCGTGCTCGTCATCGGCGAGCGCGGCACCGGCAAGGAGCTGATCGCCGAGCGCCTCCACCATCTCTCCTCGCGCTGGGACGGGCCGCTGATCGTGATGAACTGCGCGGCTCTGCCCGAGACTTTGATCGAGGCGGAATTGTTCGGCCACGAGGCGGGCTCGTTCACCGGCGCCGCCAAGACCCGGCAGGGCCGCTTCGAGGAGGCCAATGGCGGCACCCTGTTCCTCGACGAGCTCGCCACCCTCTCCAGCCCGGCCCAGGACCGGCTGCTGCGCGCGATCGAATATGGCGAGGTGACCCGGATCGGCTCGAGCAAGCCGATCCAGGTCGACGTCCGGATCGTCGCCGCCACCAACGAGCATCTGCCAAGGCTGGTCGAGGAAAGCCGCTTCCGCGCCGACCTGCTCGACCGGCTGAGCTTCGAGGTCGTCACCCTGCCGCCGCTCAGGAACCGCGCCAGCGACATCCCGGTCCTCGCCGAATTCTTCGGCCGCAAGATGGCGCTCGACATCGACTTGGACTGGCCCGGCTTCAGCGAAAGCGCGATGGAGCAGTTCCGCGCCTATCCCTGGCCCGGCAACGTCCGCGAGCTGCGCAACGTCGTCGAGCGCGCCGTCTACCGCTGGCAGGGCCAGGAAGGCCCGATCGAGGACATCCAGTTCGACCCGTTCGAAAGCCCGTGGCGGCCTTTACCCGCCATAGCCTCGGCGAAGGCGGGGCTGCCGGCGAACGACGCGCCGGCGCCCCAACCCGCCAACGATTCCCTCGCGTCCGCCGGCCACAAATATACCCCCGAGGAATGCGCCGACTTCCGCGTTGCCGTGGCGGAGTATGAAAAGGCGATCCTCGCCGCCGCCCTCGAAAAATGCCGCTGGAACCAGCGCGCGGCGGCGGCGGCGCTGAGCCTTACTTATGATCAGCTCAGGCACGCGATGCGCCGCCACGAGCTCCAGGACAAGCCGACCCCCCGCTTATCCTGATCCTCCCCGGGACGGGGAGGGGCCCCCGACCCAAAGCGAGGACATTCCGCCACGCCCAGACGTTGCGGCGCTAAGGGAGGATAAGCCATGCTCAAATTCCCCGTCGCCGCCGCCTTGCTCGCCGCCGCCGGCGCCACCCCCGCCTTCGCCCAGCCCCCGGTCGATCTGCCGTTCGCCAAAGCGGCGAGCGACCGCTCGCTGATATGGAGCCCATGCCCGCCGATCCTGCCCGCCGGCTGCCAGATCGCGGTGCTGCACGGCAGCCCGTCCGAGCCCAATGCCGACATCTTCCTGCGCGTCCCCGGCGGCTACCGGATCCCGCCGCACCGCCACAGCTCCGCCGAGCGCATGATCCTGGTCACTGGCCGCCTCCGCGTCCAATATCAGGGCGCGGCCGAGACCATGCTCGAGCCCGGCCACTACGCCTACGGCCCCCCCGGCCTCCCCCACCGCGCCACCTGCGAGGGCGAGGCGCCCTGCACCTTGTTCATCGCCTTCGTCGGGCCGGTGGACGCGGAGGCGGTGGCGGGGGAGTAGAGGTGCACGCTACGCGCGGTACCTGGCAAAAGGGGACACGTACTTTTCGCGAAAAAGTACGTGTCCCTCATTCACTACCCCGCCGAGCTGTCATCGCACGCGAGCCAACTCGGTCACACCGAGCTCTCCCTGACCTATGCTCAGGATGTCATGATTCGCTTTGGCATAGGTATCCGACAGCGCGGAATACTCTTCGTCCGGCGTTTGGTTGGGGTTATCATTGATCGCGCCGATCTCGAAAATCAGCTCTTCGAACCTGCTCGCCATCGCCTGGCTCATGATGAGCCGGTTGTTTGCATATTCCCGCAACAGAGCCTTATGCATCTCGCCCATCGCGCCAGCCTGTCGGTGAAAGCGCTCGCTGCGAAAATAATTTTCGCCCCCTGCCTCATCACTGAACTCGTAGTCCATCTGAGCGGCATGACGCTCAATTGCGGACACCGTCGCAATGATTGTGGTGTATGCTTCCCTGCGGGTTTCCCAAAGGCGTTCGCGAGCAAACTTGGTGCGCTCCGCACGGGCGATCAGGATCGTCGTGACCGAGGACACTGCCGAACCTACTATCGTCCCGCCGAGAGCGCCCCCCACGCCGATCAAGGCAATTAACGTTTGAGCGTCCATGTGCCGTCCAAGGAAGTTTGTTGCTCAGACAACATCAATTCTGGGCACACAATATCTAATCCGTTCCTGCCTATCCGAACAATCACCCGGATACGGTCGTGGGAACCTCTGGTGAAGGGCGGGGTGATGGCGGCCAGCATATCCAAGAGCAACGCCTGAAGCGTCCAATCAGTTCTCCGGAGATGACGGCGTATTTTCCGCTTTGTTCATCTCGTATTCACTGAATGTTCTTGACTCGTTGCTGTTTCCGTGCCAAAGAGAAACGGAGGCATCTTCCGGAAATGGCGTCCCTTCGTCCCCTGCTGCCCGCCTCGCGGGCTCGCGTGATCGACTCGGTCGATCGCGACCGCGCTACTGATCGAAGCGATTTTTTCCACAAGGCTGAACGTTCTGAACTTCCGCGCCGCCGCCCCGGCCTCCGCCGGCCCCGGGCGGAACCCCTCGCTCCCATATGCCGGCCCCGCGCCGCCTTCCTCGCTCCTGCCGACCAGCCTCAAACCGCCCTGTCCCGGACGTTCACGGCTAATGGATTAGCATCCGATCCGCCCCGGCGGCGCACACCTTTTGGCAAGTCTCAACTTCCTCAACTTATTTCCCGCCGCAGGTCCGTCGAAGCGCTGGCGGCTGCCGGTCAACGCCAGCTTCATCGCGGGCGGGGACCCCCCGGGATTCCGTGCGCCATTCGTGCCAGTTGCGCCACTCGTGCCGCTCGCGCCGTTCACGCCGCGAATGCGGCGCGGCCGGCCCGGAATCCGATCCGGGTTTGCCGGCCGCTCCGCTCGAACAAACGCGCTCCCAGGCGTCCATTTCGCCCACTTTGCGCCCGGCCCTTGCGTTGCGCTCGCCCCGCCGCCACAGGCTCCGCGCATGACCGCGCCCGATTTCTATCGAATCCGCCGACTGCCGCCCTACGTCTTCGCCGAGGTCAACGCGATGAAGGCCGCCGCGCGCGCGCGCGGCGAGGACATTATCGATCTCGGCATGGGCAATCCCGACGGCGCGCCGCCCGCCCATGTCATCGACAAGCTCGCCGAGGTGGCGCGCAATCCGCGCGCGCACCGCTATTCGGCCTCGAAGGGGATCGCCGGCCTGCGCAAGGCCCAGGCGGGCTATTATGCCCGCCGCTTCGGAGTCGAGCTCGATCCCGACAGCGAGGTGATCGTCACATTGGGCTCGAAGGAGGGGCTCGCCAACCTCGCCCAGGCGATCACCGCGCCCGGCGACGTCGTGCTCGCGCCCAACCCCTCTTATCCGATCCACCAGTTCGGCTTCATCATCGCCGGCGCCGCGATCCGCTCGATCCCGGCCGCGCCCGGCCCCGATTTCTTCGACATATTGGACCGAGCCGTCCGCTACACCGTGCCGCGGCCCAAGGTGCTGGTGATCGGCTATCCGTCCAACCCGACCGCTTATGTCGCCGATCTGCCTTTCTACGAGCGGGTCGTCGCCTTCGCCCGCGAGCACGGCCTCTGGGTGATCTCCGACCTCGCTTATGCCGAAATCTATTTCGGGCCGACGCCGACGCCCTCGATCCTCGAGGTGGCAGGCGCGAAGGACGTCGCGGTCGAGTTCACCTCGATGTCGAAGACCTATTCGATGGCCGGCTGGCGGATCGGCTTCGCGGTCGGCAATCCTCACCTGATCGGCGCGCTGGCGCGGGTCAAATCCTATCTCGATTACGGCGCCTTCACGCCGATCCAGGCCGCCGCGGTGGCGGCGCTCAACGGCCCGCAGGACGTCGTCGCGGCCAACCGCGCGCTCTACAAGTCCCGCCGCGACGTGCTTGTCGACTGTTTCGGCCGGGCCGGCTGGGAGATTCCGCCGCCGGCGGCAAGCATGTTCGCCTGGTCGCCGATCCCCGAGCCGTTCCGCCACCTGGGCTCGATGGACTTCGCCAAGCGGCTGCTCGCCGAAGCCCGGGTGGCGGTCAGCCCCGGCCTCGGCTTCGGCGAGGAAGGCGAGGGCCATGTGCGGATCGCCCTGGTCGAGAACGAGCAGCGCCTCCGCCAGGCCGCGCGCGGCGTGAAGGCGTTTTTGGCGAAGGGCCCGTGACCAGGGACAGTCCCCAATTGGGACTGTCCCCCTTATGCGGTGGGCAATTGCGCCTTGGGGAAGCCGCCCCAAGCCTCGTCATAATCGCCCTGGGCATGTTCGAGGGCGAAGCGGGTCGGGCGGTAGGGCCAGCAGCTTTCGACCATGAACGCCATCGTGCCCTCGATCTTCACCGGCTTCAGTTCGGCCTCGCTCGCCGCCTTCCAGCTGCCCAGGTCGGGGCCGTGGCCGGCCATCAGGTTGTGCAGGCTCATGCCGCCGGGCGCGAAGCCTTCGGCCTTGGCGTCGTAGGCGCCCATGATCAGGCCCATGCACTCGCTCATCACGTTGCGGTGGAACCAGGGCGGCCGGAACGTGTCCTCGGCGACCATCCAGCGCGGCGGGAAGATGACGAAATCGGCATTGGCGCGGCCGGGCACGTCGCTGGGCGAGGTGAGGACGGTGAAGATCGACGGGTCGGGATGGTCGTAGCTGATGGTGCCGAGCGCGTTGAACAGCCGCAGGTCGTACTTGCAGGGCGCGAGATTGCCGTGCCAGGCGACGACGTCGAGCGGGCTGTGGTCGAGCTCGGTCGCCCAGAGCGATCCGAGATGCTTCTGGACGAGCTCGAACCGGCCGTCGCGATCCTCATAGGCCGCCGCCGGGGTCAGGAAGTCGCGCGGATTGGCAAGCCCGTTCGATCCGATCGGGCCGAGCTCGGGCAGGCGGAACAGGGCGCCGTGATTCTCGGCGACATAGCCCCTCGCCTTGCCGTCCGGCAGCAGGACTCGGAAGCGGACGCCGCGCGGGATCAGCGCGACCTCGCCCGGCTCCAGCTCGATCCGGCCCATTTCGGTGCGCAGGTCGAGCCGCCCCTGCTCCGGGACGATCAGCATCTCGCCGTCGGCGTCGAAGAAGTAGCGGTCCGCCATGTCGGCATTGGCGCGATAGATGTGGAGTGCGACGCCCTCGAGATCGGCGGGGTCGCGGTTCGCCGTCATCGTGACGAGGCCGTCGATGAAGTCGGCGGGGCCGGCGGGGAAGGGAAGGGGGTCCCAGCGCAGCCGGTTCGGCGGCAGCGGTTCGTCGGGGGTGCCCGGGGCGAACAGCTTCGCTCCGCGATAGCGCCGATAGGGCGGATGCTCGGCGCTCGGCCGCATCCGATAGAGCCAGGATCGCCGGTTCTCGGCGCGCGGGGCGGTGAAGGCGGTGCCGGAGAGCTGCTCCGTGTAGAGGCCGAAGGCCGGCCGCTGCGGCGAATTGCGGCCGTGCGGCAGCGCGCCGGTGACGGCCTCGGTCGCGAAATGGCTGCCGAAGCCGGACATCATGCCTGGTCCAGGGATCGTGGCGGTCATTTCACTCCTGTCGCGATTGCGCCCGACGTGGCGCCCCGCCATAAGCGGCCCGAATGTCCTCCGCAATCGCCCAGCCGCTCGCCGAAACCGCCCATCCGAACATGGCCCGCCGGCTGAAGGCGGTCATCTGGGGCTTTTGCCTGCTGCTCGTCGCCGGCATCTGGTGGGTCGTGATCCAGCAGATCGGCTTCGAGCGGCAGCAGGCCGTGGACGACGCCGTCCGCCAGAACGTCAATCGCTCGATCGCGTTCGAGCAGTTCGTCCGGCGCACGCTGGAGGCGGCGGACCTGGTCACCCGCTACGCCGCCGGCCGCTTCACGCGTGGCGACGCGGGCCCCGAGTTCATCGGCACGCCCGACCGCCCGGCGCTGATCGCCGGCAACGTCGCGCGCGGCGGCACCTTCGTCGGGGTGACCATCGCCGATGCGCGCGGCGACGTCGTCGCCACCTCGCTGCCGCAGGCGCCGCGGATCAATGTCGCCGCCCATCCCGCCTTCCGGGTCCACCTCGCACGCGACAGCGGCGGTCTGTTCGTCAGCCCGCCGCTGCGCTCGCCCTTCCTGGGTCAGAACCTGATCTGGCTGAGCCGGCGGCTGAACAATCCGGACGGCTCGTTCGCCGGGGTGATCGCGGTCAATATCCTGCCCGCTCAGTTCACCGCCTTCTACCGCGACGCGCAGGTCAATCCGGACGACATCATGGCGGTGATCGGCCTCGACGGCGTCGCCCGGGCACGCCGGGCGGGCCCGATCGAAAGCTCCGGCGAGGACATGCGCGGCACCGCGGTCATGCGGCGGCAGATGAAGAGCCCGAACGGAACCCATCTCGGCCCGAGCGTGCTCGACGGCAAGATACGCTATTTCAGCCATCGGCGCCTCGCGAATTACCGCCTGTTCGTCACCTACGGCGTGCTGCAATCGGAGGTGCTCGCGCCGTCGCGCCATCGCGCCCGCATCTTCATCGCGGGCGCGGCTCTGGTCAGCCTGCTGATCGCTGCCTTCGCGCTCCTGCTGACCTTCTACGTGATCCGGCGCGAGCGCCGCGAGGCCGAGATGGCCCGCGCGAACGAGCGGCTTCGCGAGGCGCAGCGGATCGGCCAGATCGGCGACTGGGAATATGATCTGCGCACCGGCGCGGTCTATTGGTCGCCCCAGCTCTGCGCGCAGTTCGAGCGCGATGCCTCGGTCGGCAGTCCGACCTTCGAGGAATTCAAGGCCTATCTCGACGACGACGGCCAGGCGGCGATCGATCGCGCCCATGCCGAGGCGATCCGTACCGGCGAAAGCCAGGAAATCGAATATGACGTTCGTCTGCCGAGCGGCGCGGAATCGCGCCATCAGGGCGTGGTCATCCCGACCTTCGACGCCGCCGGCAACGTCATCAAGCTGCACGGCACCGACCAGAATATCAGCGCCCGCAAGCTGCTCGACCGCCTCCAGTCGCAGGTCGCGCATCTCTCCAGAATCGAAGCGATGAACGCGATGGCGGCGACGCTCGCCCACGAGCTCAACCAGCCGCTGACCGCGGCCTCCAACTATCTGGTCGGCAGCCGGCGCCGGCTCAAATCCGGCACGCCGGACGAGGTCGAACAGGGCATGATCGCGGCCGAGCATCAGATCCATCTCGCCGCCAACATCATCCGCCGCGTGCGCGAGATGGTCGCCAACCAGCCCAAGGCGGTCGCCTCCGTCGCGCTGTCGCGCATCGTCGACGACGCGGTCGCCCTGCTCGCCGTGGCGAGCGCCTTCCCGGAAGTCAGAGTGAGGAAGGAACTGGCCGCCGACGCCCGCAGCGTGAAGGCCGACCGGATTCAGGTCCAGCAGGTGATGGTCAACCTGATCCGCAACGCTCTCGACGCCACCGCGGGGCAGACCGAGCCCGAGATCCTGATTTCGACGCGGCGCGACGGCGGCAGCGTCACCGTCTCGGTCTCCGACAACGGGACGGGATTCAGCCAGCCCGACAGCGAGCGCTTTTCGCCCTTTGCGACCACCAAGGGCGGAGGGCTTGGGCTTGGGCTCTCCATTTCCCGTACGATCATCGAGGCGCATGGCGGACGAATCTGGATCGAGAATCGGGACGGGCCGGGGGCGCGCGTCAGTTTCACGCTTCCCGCGGCCGTGCGGCGCAAGGCGGACGGCGAGCAGGGCCGCCCGGCCGCGGCCTGAGCGAGGCGGGGCCGGCGCCCGCGAAAATCGCGACCATCCGAAACCCCCATTCTTCCGGCCGGCGGAGCCGTCGCGAAGGTCAGCATTCCTCGATGGGTCGGCTTCAATCGAGCAGGCCCGCGCCGATATAGCCGTTCGCCGGAGCCGCGGCGGGCATGAAATTTTAGTTCAGCGCCAGCCTTCCGGCAGACGCCGGCTGCGTGGAGGCCCGAGCCGGAATCGAACCGGCGTGCAAGGATTTGCAGTCCTCTGCGTAACCACTCCGCCATCGGGCCGCCGCGGGCGAGATGGGCGGGATTGGCTTGGCTGTCAACCGGCGCGGGGTTAGGCTCACGCCATGCACGCCGCCGCAGCGCTGGCGCACAAGGCGCTCAGGCCGATCCTCGATTTCGCGCTGCCGCCGCGCTGCCCGGGCTGCGGCGCGGTCACCGGGGAGCCGCACCGCTTCTGCCTCGGCTGCTGGTCGGCCTTGACCTTCCTCGGCGAGCCCTGCTGCGCCTGCTGCGCGCTGCCGTTCGACTATGGCGAGGGAGCGGAGGTGCTCTGCGGCCGCTGCCTGGCCGAGCCGCCTGCCTTCGACCGGCTGCGCGCCGCGGTCGCTTATGGCGAGATTTCGCGCAAGGTGGCGCTCAAGCTCAAATATGGCGGAAGGCCCGGCGTCGCCGAGACGATCGCGCGCTTCATGCAGCGCCATCTCGACGCGGCCGACGAGGAGGGGCGGACCACCATCCTGGCGCCGGTGCCGCTGCATCGCTGGCGGATCTGGCGGCGCGGTTACAACCAGTCGGCCCTGATCGCGGACGCGCTCGCGCGGCGCACGGGCCTCGCGACGCGGCTCGATTTGCTCGAGCGGGTCAAGGCGACGCCGCCGCTCCGCGGCATGGGACCGCGCGAGCGCAAGCAGGCGGTGCGCGGCGCCTTCCGAGTCAGCCGGAAGCGCAAGGCCGAGGTCCGCGGCAAGGCTGTCATCCTCGTCGACGACGTCTATACGAGCGGCGCCACGGCGAACGCCTGCGCCCGCATCCTGAAGCGCGCGGGCGCTGCCCGAGTGAACATCCTCTGCTGGGCGCGCGTTGTCCGCGGCGGCGATGATTGACATGAGCGAGGGGGACCCGCACTCCCTGGCCAAGGAGGATCTGATGGCGCGCGTCGAGATCTATACCAAGATGTTCTGCGGCTATTGCGCCAGCGCCAAGCGGCTGCTCGGCGCCAAAGGCGTGGTTTTCGAGGAATATGACATCACCATGGGCGGGCCGCAGCGGATCGAGATGATCCAGCGCGCGAACGGCCGCTCCACGGTGCCGCAGGTCTTCATCGACGGGGCCCATGTCGGCGGCTCCGACGACCTCCACGCGCTCGACCGCGACGGCCGTCTCGATCCAATGCTCGCGGGCGGATGAAGGTCGCGCTCTTCCAGGCGCGGACCGGGATCGATCCCGCCGCCAATGCCGAGGAGCTGGCCCGGCGCGTGCGCGACGCGGCGGCCGGCGGCGCGGCGATGCTGTTCACGCCCGAGATGAGCGGGCTCCTCGACCGGGACCGGGCGCGGGCCGGGCCGCATCTGCGCAGCGAAGCCGACGATCCGGTGCTGGCCGCGGTGCGCGAAGCCGCTGCGGAGGCCGGCATCTGGGTCCATATCGGCTCGCTGGCGCTGCTCGCCGATCATGGGGATAAGCTCGCCAATCGCGGCTTCGTGATCGACGATGCGGGCGATATCCGAGCCCGCTACGACAAGATCCACCTGTTCGACGTCGACCTGCCCACCGGGGAAAGCTGGCGGGAATCGGCGGCCTATCGGGGCGGCGACCGCGCCGTGGTGGTCGACACGCCAGTGGGGTCGCTCGGCCTCTCCATCTGCTACGATCTGCGCTTCGCCGACCTCTATTCGGCGCTCAGCAATTACGGCGCGACCGTCTTCAGCATTCCCGCCGCATTTACGGTGCCGACGGGCGAGGCGCACTGGCACGTGCTGATGCGGGCCCGGGCGATCGAGGCGGGCGCATTCGTCGTCGCCGCGGCCCAGGTCGGCCGGCACGAGGACGGCCGCGTCACCTATGGCCATTCGCTGGTCGTCGATCCGTGGGGAGTGGTGCTGCTCGACCTGGGCGGCGAGGAGCCCGGGCTCGGCTTCGCGGACGTCGACCCCAAGGCGGTCGAGGACGTCCGGGGGCGGCTGCCGGCGATCTGGCACCGCCGGCCGATCCCGCCGCCGGACCATGTCCGGCAAATCATCGGGTCGGCAGCGTCCCACGCTGCCGAGCCTTGTCCGGGGGACAAGGCGACCCGGTGATCATTTTCGATCTCAAATGCGGCCCCCAGGGCCATGTCTTCGAAGCCTGGTTCGGCTCGAGCGAGGATTATGAAGCGCAGCAGGCGCGCGGCCTCGTCACCTGCCCGATCTGCGGCGCCGCCGAGATCGACAAGGCGCCGATGGCGCCGCGCGTTCCGGCCAGGGGCGGCGCATGCGAGATGGCGCCCGAGGCGATGAAGGCGATGCTCTCGGACATGGCGGCGGCGCAGAAGAAGATGCTCGAAAGCAGCGAGCATGTCGGCGACCGCTTCCCCGACGAGGCGCGCGCCATCCATCTGGGCGAGGCCGAGGCACGCTCGATCCACGGCCGCGCCAGCCGCGCCGACGCCGAGAGCCTGCGTGACGAAGGCATCCCGGTCGCGCCTTTGCCGTTCCCGGTGCCGGAGCCCGGCGAGGAGAATTGACCCCGCGAGGCGCTTGCGCCAAACCGCGCGCCGGAGAATGGCCCCGTAGCTCAGCAGGATAGAGCGAGTGATTCCTAATCACTAGGCCACAGGTTCGAATCCTGTCGGGGTCACCATCCTGTCCGCGGCGTAGCGGGAGTTTCGTTTCGCTCCCCCGGCGTGTATTCGCCTGCCCCAGGAGGCGAAGATGAGCGAGCACGGCCCGGATGCGGAGGATGGCGACCTGGTGCGCGAGCCGCGCAGGATCGCGGTCCCGGACGACGTCCACGAAGCGGTGCGGACGCTGATCCGCTGGGCGGGCGACGATCCCGACCGCGAAGGCCTGCTCGACACGCCGGCGCGGGTGGCGCGCGCCTGGAAGGAATATGCGCGCGGCTATGCCGAGGATCCCGCCCATCATCTCAGCCGCACCTTCGAGGAAGTCGGCGGCTATGACGAGATCGTGCTTTTGAGGGACATCCCGTTCCAGTCGCATTGCGAGCATCACCTCGCGCCGATCATCGGCAAGGCGGCGATCGCCTACCTTCCCAACGACCGCGTCGTCGGTATCTCCAAGCTGGCCCGCGTCCTTCACGGTTTCGCCCGCCGCCTCCAGGTGCAGGAGCGGCTGACCGCGCAGGTCGCCGACACCATCTGGGAGCATCTGAAGCCGCAGGGCGTCGCTGTCGTCATCGAGGCGACCCACGCCTGCATGACCGCGCGCGGCGTCGCCACGCCCGACGTGATGATGACCACCAGCCGGATGATGGGGGTGTTCCGCGAGGACGAGCGCAGCCGCCGCGAGGTGCTGGCCTTGATGGGCTATTGATGCGGGCGCTGGGCCTGGCCGTGCTGTTGCTCGCCGGCTGCGGCGCCGACGATGTCGGGGAGGGCAATGCCACGGCCAACCAGATCGAACGCCTGTCCATCCCTAACCAGCAGCCGGTGGCGGACCCCAATGTCTCGGCGCGGTTGCAGCCGATCAGCCCGGGCGACGTAACCCGCGAGGGCCTTGGCGGCCCCGGCTGTGCGTTCGGCAGCGGCGGAACGATGCTGCTCGCGGCCACGGGAGAGGATGCGATCGCGCGAATTGCCGGGGCGCTGCGTCATTTCACCCATTCGGCGCCGGTCGGGCCCAGCGGGGGCTTTTTCGAGGACCGCCAAACCAGCGTCAGCGTGGGGCGGACAGACGCGGGGGACGTGGCACCGAACGCGGCGGCGGGTTGGCCGGCGCGGATCACGGTGACCAATCGCCGCACCGGCGCCCAGGTCGAGCTGGAAGGCGTTTGGCGCTGCGACGGCTAACAGGAGGAAAGAGTGGATCAACGACAGGCTCAGCACCCTGAGAAGACGCCGCTCAGGCGCGTGGTGATGGCGAGCCTTATCGACACGACCATCGAATGGTACGATTTCTTCCTTTACGGCTCGGCGGCAGCCCTGGTTTTCAACCGGCTGTTTTTCCCAAGCTTCGATCCGCTCACCGGCACCTTGCTCGCATTCGCGACCTACGCGCTCGGTTTCGTCGCGCGGCCGGTCGGCGGGATCGTGTTCGGCCATTATGGCGATCGGATCGGGCGCAAGCGCCTGTTGATGCTGAGCCTCATCCTGATGGGCGTCGCGACGGTGCTGATCGGGCTGCTGCCGACCTATGCCCAGATCGGCGTCTGGGCGCCGATCGCGCTGATCGCGCTGCGGCTCGTCCAGGGCTTCGCGGTCGGCGGCGAATGGGGCGGGGCGGTGCTGATGGCGGCCGAGCATGGCGACGCCGCGCGGCGCGGCTTCTGGGCGAGCTGGCCGCAGGCGGGCGTCGCCGCCGGCAACCTGCTGGCGGCGGGCGTGCTGGCGCTGCTGGCCGGGATCCAGGACGAGGCGGATTTCCTCGCCTGGGGCTGGCGGATCCCGTTCCTCCTTTCGGTCGTGCTGGTGATCGTCGGCTGGTACATCCGCAACCGAGTCGCCGAGAGCCACACCTTCGAGAAGGCGCTGGCCGAGGCCGAGGCGCCGCCGAAGCTGCCGGCGCTCAACGTCCTGCGCGAGCGGCCGAAAGCGCTCGTGCTCGGCGCCGGGCTCCGGGTCGGCGAGAACATCTCCTACTACATCCTCACCGTCTTTTCGCTGACCTTCCTGGTCGACGTCGCGGCGGAGAGCCGGAGCCTGGCCCTCAACGCGCTCTTGATCGGCGCGGCGGTGCAGTTCTTCGCCATCCCCTTCTTCGCCTTCCTCTCCGACCGGATCGGGCGGCGTCCCGTCTATGCCTTCGGTGGGCTCGGCCTGGCGGCGTGGAGCTTCGCCTTGTTTCCGCTGCTGGCGAGCGGCGACAATCGCGCGGTCGTGCTGGCGCTCGTCGTCGGGCTGGTCCTGCACGGCGCGATGTACGGGCCGCAGGCGGCGATGATCGCCGAATTGTTCCCGACCCGGATCCGCTATTCGGGCGCGTCGATCGCCTATCAGCTGACCTCGATCGTCGCCGGCTCACTGGCGCCTATCATCGCTCTGTGGCTCTACAAGAGCTATAATTCGGCGCTGCCGGTCGCGATCTACGTCGGCACCGCCTGCGCGGTCAGCGGCCTCAGCGCCCTGCTGGCGCGCGAGACCAAGGGCATCGAGCTCGACGCGATCCGCTAGGGGCGGGCAGCGGCGGCGCCCCGCGCGAGCCGGCGCCGCCATCGCGGCTCGGGGCCAGGCGGAGCGGCCCGATCGAATCCGGCCGCCAAAGAAAAGGCCGCCTGCTCTGGCGAGCGGGCGGCCTTTCCCGATGATCGGATCGGCGTTCAGGCCTGGCCGGCGGTCTCGTCGTCCTCGCCCGCCTCGGCGGCTTCGGCGGTGTCCTCCGCGGCAGCCTCCTCGGCGGGAGCGGCTTCGTCCGCGCTCGCTTCCGGCGCGATCTCGCCCGGCTCGAGCGTCTCGTCGCGCTCCTCGATGAAGCCGGAGACGTCCTTTTCGAACATCTCGGCCATCACGTCCTTGCCGGCCGCCTGCAGCTCGGCCTCTTCGGGCGAGCGGGCGACGTTGACCATGATCGAGACCGAAACCTCCGGATGGAGCGCGATCTTCACCTCCTGAACGCCCAGCGCCTTGATCGGGCGGTCGAGCACGATCTGGTTCTTGGCGATCTTGTGGCCCTGCGCCTCGAGCGCCTCGGCGAGGTCGCGGGCGCTGACCGAGCCGTACAGCTGGCCGGCGTTCGACGCCTGGCGGATCAGCTGGATCCTGGCGCCGTCGACCTTCTTCGAATCCACTTCGGCAGCGCTTCGGCGCTCGGCGTTCTGCGCCTCGATATTCTCGCGATTGGCCTCGAACACCTTGCGGTTCGACTCGTTGGCGCGAAGCGCCTTGCCGCGGGGAAGGAGGAAGTTGCGGGCATAGCCGTTCTTCACCTTCACCACGTCGCCGATCGAACCAAGCTTCTCGATGCGCTCGAGCAGTATGACGTCCATCGCTCTCGCTCCTTATTTCACGACATAGGGAAGCAGGCCGAGATGGCGGGCGCGCTTGATCGCCTTGGCCAGTTCGCGCTGCTTCTTGGTGCTGACCGCGGTGATGCGGCTGGGGACGATCTTGCCCCGCTCGGAGACGAAGCCCTGGAGCAGGCGGACATCCTTGTAATCGATGCGCGGCGCATCCTTGCCGGAGAAGGGGCAGGATTTGCGGCGGCGGAAAAATGGGCGGCCCATATCTGTTCCCTTCCTTACGCTTCGTAATCGTCGCGGCCGCGGCCGCGACCGCCGCGATCACCGCGATCGCCACGGTCGCCACGATCGTCGTCGCCGCGCCGTTTGTCGCGGTCGCCGCGCCGCATCATCGCGGAGGGGCCCTGCTCATGCTCATCGACCTTGATGGTCATGTAGCGGATCACGTCCTCGTTGATCTGCGTCTGGCGCTCAAGCTCGGCCACGACCGGCGCCGGCGCATCGAAATCGAGCGCGACATAGTGCGCCTTGCGGTTCTTGGCGATGCGGTAGGCGATGTTGCGCAGACCCCAGGTCTCGGTCTTGACGACCTTGCCGCCATTGTCCTCGATGATCTTGGTGGCGTTCTCCGCCAGCGCGTCGACCTGGGCCTGGGCCAGGTCTTGACGCGCCAAAAAGACATGCTCGTAGAGCGGCATGTGGCGCTGTTCCTTCTCTTGGCCGATCGCTGACGCCGCCCATTGCGGACGCCCCTCCGGCTGTCGTCGATACTTCTTGCTCGTCGCGATTTTCCGAGCCGGCTGGTTGCCGCCTCGCAATTGCTTCAAAGCTAAAGCCGGGGCTGAAGGCATGGCCTCCGCCCCGGGCTGCCGCTCACTTAGCCGATTTCTTTGATTTTGCAAGTCGCCTTGCCTTCTTTCCCCGGGGTTCCTAACCGCCGCGCTACAACCGAACCGAGGAATGGACATGCGCGCATTCATCTTTCCGGGGCAGGGGAGCCAGTCGGTCGGCATGGGCGCCGCCCTGGCCGAAGCGAGCCGGGCGGCCCGCGCGGTGTTCGAGGAAGCGGACGAGGCGCTCGGTCAGCATCTCTCGCGGCTGATGGCGGAAGGACCGGCGGAAGAGCTGATTCTGACCGAGAATGCCCAGCCGGCGATCATGGCCAATGCGGTGGCGACACTGCGCGCTTCCGGCATCGACCTCGCGTCCAAGGCGGATTTCGTCGCCGGCCACTCCCTCGGCGAATATTCGGCGCTCTGCGCGGCGGGGACGTTCGATCTCGCAACGACCGCGCGTCTCCTCAAGAAGCGCGGCCAGGCGATGCAGGCTGCGGTGCCGGTGGGGGAGGGGGCGATGGCCGCGTTGCTCGGCGCCAACCTCGCTTTGGCCCAGGCGACCGCGGAGGAGGCCGCGCGGGGCGAGATCTGCACCGTCGCCAACGACAACGATCCGTCGCAGGTCGTGATTTCGGGACACCGGGGCGCGGTCGAGCGGGCGCTGGACATCGCCAAGGAGAAGGGCGCCAAAAGGGCGATCCTGCTGCCCGTGTCGGCGCCGTTCCACTGTCCTTTGATGCAGCCGGCCGCCGACGCGATGGCCGAGGCGCTGGCCGCCGCGCACATGGAGCCGCCGGCCGTGTCGCTCTACGCCAACGTCACCGCCGCGCCGGTGGACAGCCCCGACACGATCCGCGAATTGCTCGTCGAGCAGGTCACCGGCATGGTCCGCTGGCGCGAGAGCGTCGCCAACATGGCGGCCGCGGGCGTCATCCATTTCGTCGAATTCGGCGGCAAGGTGCTCGGGCCGATGGTCAAGCGCATCGCCCCCGACGTGACGGTGACCAGCGTCGTCTCGATGGACGATATCGACGCGCTGGTGAAGGAGATTTGACCCTCACGTCATTCCAGCGAAAGCTGGAATCTCCTTGTCTTTAAAGAGGTGGGATTCCAGCTTTCGCTGGAATGACGGCTTCGGGAGATAGGAATATGTTCGACCTGACTGGAATGACCGCCCTCGTCACCGGCGCGTCGGGCGGGATCGGCTCCGCGATCGCCAAGGGCCTGGCCGCGCAGGGCGCGCGGCTCGCGGTGTCGGGCTCCAATGCGGAGAAGCTGGAGGCGTTCCGGGCCGCGCTTGGCGGCGATCATGTGGCGCTTTCCTGCGACCTCGGCGACGGCGCCGCGGTCGACGCGCTCGTGCCGCGGGCGGTGGCGGCGCTGGGACAGATCGACATCCTGGTCAACAATGCCGGCGTCACCCGCGACAATCTCGCAATGCGGATGAAGGACGAGGAATGGTCCGACGTGATCCGCGTCAACCTAGAGGCCGCCTTCCGCCTCTGCCGCGCGGCGCTGAAGCCGATGATGCGCGCCCGCTTCGGCCGGATCGTCTCGATCACTTCGGTGGTCGGCGCGACCGGCAATCCGGGCCAGGCCAATTACGCCGCCTCGAAAGCGGGCCTGGTCGGCATGTCGAAGGCGCTGGCGCAGGAGGTGGCGAGCCGCGGCATCACCGTCAACTGCATCGCCCCCGGCTTCATCCGCTCGGCCATGACCGAGGTGCTGCCCGACGCGCAGAAGCAGGCGCTGCTCGGGCGCATCCCGATCGGCGACCTCGGCACCGGCGAGGACATCGCCGCCGCGGCCGTCTATCTGGCGAGCCGCGAGGCCGGCTACGTGACGGGCCAGACCCTGCACGTCAACGGCGGCATGGCGATGCTGTGATTTGCGTTCCACTTGCCATCGGCCCGGCCAAGCGGCTAGGGCGGGGCCAAGGAACAAACACCGCTAGGGAAAGGTGGCATATGAGCGAGACTTCGGACCGCGTTAAGAAGATCGTCGTCGAGCATCTGGGAGTCGAGGCCGACAAGGTCACCGAGGAAGCGAGCTTCATCGACGATCTCGGTGCCGACAGCCTCGACATCGTCGAGCTGGTCATGGCGTTCGAGGAGGAATTCGGGGTGGAGATCCCCGATGACGCCGCCGAAAAGATCACGACCGTGAAGGATGCGATCGACTATATCGACCAGAACAAGGCCTGACCTTAAGAGGGCCGTCCGCCGGCCCGGCGGTCAGCGAGCCGCTTGCTTTTAGAACGGCTCCCCGTCCAAGGCCGGGGGGCCGTTTTTGTCTGAATCGGGAGTTTTCGAATGCGCCGCGTAGTCGTCACCGGTCTCGGACTCGTCACGCCTCTGGGCGCCGACGTCGAGACCAGCTGGAAGAACATCCTCGCCTCGAAGAGCGGGGCGACGCGGATCACCCGCTTCGACCCGACCGATTATGCCTGCCAGATCGCCTGCGAGGTGAAGCCGCCCGAACATGAATATGGCTTCGATCCCAACGTACGCGTCGATCACAAGGTCCAGCGCCAGGTCGACCCGTTCATCGTCTACGGCATCGACGCGGCCGGCCAGGCACTGGAGGATGCCGGCCTCACCGACATGAGCGAGGAAGAGCGCTATCGCGCCGGCGTCTCGATCGGCTCCGGCATTGGCGGCCTGCCGGGGATCGAAAGGGAATTGATCGTCCTTTACGAAAAGGGCCCGCGCCGCGTCTCTCCGCACTTTGTCCACGGGCGCCTGATCAACCTCATCTCCGGCCAGGTCTCGATCAAATACGGCCTGATGGGCCCGAACCACGCCGTCGTCACCGCCTGCTCGACCGGCGCCCATTCGATCGGCGACGCCGGCCGGATGATCGCGATGGACGATGCCGACGTCATGCTCGCCGGCGGCGCCGAATGCGCGCTCTGCCCGATCGGCATCGCCGGCTTCGCCCAGGCGCGGGCGCTGTCGACCAACTTCAACGACCAGCCCGAGCGCGCAAGCCGCCCCTACGACGTCGACCGCGACGGCTTCGTCATGGGGGAAGGAGCGGGCGTGGTTGTGCTCGAGGAATATGAGCGGGCCAAGGCGCGCGGCGCCAAGATCTACGCCGAGCTGGTCGGCTACGGCATGTCGGGCGACGCCTATCACGTCACCGCGCCGCACCCGGAGGGCTCGGGCGGCTACCGGGCGATGGAAGCGGCGATGAAGCGCTCGGGCCTCGATCTCGGCGACATCGACTATATCAACGCCCACGGCACCTCGACCCCGCTCGGCGACGAGCTCGAGCTCGGCGCGGTCCGGCGGCTGTTCGGCAACCATATCGGCGACCTGTCGATGAGCTCGACCAAGTCGGCGATCGGCCATCTGCTCGGCGGCGCCGGCGCGGTCGAGTCGATCTTCTGCATCCTCGCCTTGCGCGATCAGATCGTGCCGCCGACCCTCAACCTCGACAATCCGAGCGAGGGAACGGCGGGCGTCGACCTTGTTCCGCACGTCGCCAAGCAGCGCCAGGTCAAGGCCGTGCTCAACAACAGCTTCGGCTTCGGCGGGACCAATGCCAGCCTCGTCATGAAAGCGGTCTAAGCCGCCGCGATCATGAAACGCGCGCTGGTCCTGCTGATCGTCCTGCCGGCGCTGGCGATCCTCGCCGCCTTCACCGCTTTCTGGCTGCTCTGGGCGGGACCGGGGCCCTATTCGGAGCCGAAGACGATCGTCGTCGAGCAGGGCGCGAGCGTCGCCCGAGTCGCGGCCCAGCTCGAGCAGGCGGGCGTGATCCGCGGCGGCGCAACGACTTTTCGCGGCTTCGCCCGGGTCTTCGGCGCGCATGCCCCCGTCCAGGCGGGCGAGTTCGCGCTGCGGCCGGGGATGAGCGCCTGGGCGATCCTCACCCACCTCCAATATGGCCGGCCGATCCAGCGCCTGGTGACCATTCCCGAGGGCACCCCGTCGGTGCTGGTCCACGAACGGCTGATGGGCCTGCCCTATCTGACCGGCGCGATCGGCGTGCCGGTCGAAGGGTCGGTGCTCCCTGACTCGTACGGCTATCGCCGCGGCGAAAGCCGGGCGGCGGTGCTGCGGCGCATGCAGCAGGCGATGCGGAGGGAATTGGCGCGCCTCTGGGCCGAGCGCGGCGCCAATACGGCCGTGGTCAGCCCGCAGGCGGCGATCATCCTCGCCTCGATCGTCGAGAAGGAGACCGGCAAGCCTTCGGAGCGACGGATGGTGGCGGGCGTCTACACCAATCGCCTGAGGCGCAACATGCCGCTCCAGGCCGACCCCACGGTCATCTATCCGGTCACCCGGGGGCGGCCGCTCGGGCGCCGGATCCTGCGCTCAGAGCTGAACGCCGACAACGGCTACAACACCTATGCGCGCGCCGGCCTGCCGATCGGCCCGATCGCCAATCCCGGGCGCGCCTCGATCGCCGCCGTGCTCAACCCGGCGCCGACCAATGCGCTCTATTTCGTCGCCGACGGCCGCGGCGGCCACATCTTCGCCGACACGCTGGCGCAGCACAACGCCAACGTCCAGCGTTGGTACGCGATCCGCCGGGCGCGGGGGGAGATGTGACGGGACGGGCGGTCCCAACGCTGACGGCGACCGGTTAGCGCCCATGGCGGCCATCGCGCCATCGGGATCCCGAACCCGAAAGGAGGCCGTTCCTGCCGCGCGCTTCGACCGCTCGAGAAAAATTTGCGTAAGCGATGTCGATTTTCGGCAAGCTCGTTCGTCGTCCCGATGAGACGCCAAAGGAGGCCGGCTCGAACAAGGAGACTGCAGATGCGGGTTATGGTGTTCGTGAAAGCCACCGAGGGCAGCGAAAAAAGCGTGCCGCCCACGGCCGAGGCGTTGGCGGCGTTCGAGGCGATGGACCGGTTCACCGAGGAGCTGGTCGAGGCCGGCGTCTTTATCGCCGCCGCCGGCCTCAAGCCCAGCGCCGAGGCCAAGCGCATCGCCTTCGACGGCCCCCGCCGCACGGTCATCGACGGGCCGTTCGCCGAGGCCCGCGAGCTGGTCGCCGGCTTCTCGATCTGGGAGGTCAAGGACATGGACGAGGCCGTGGCCTGGGCGAAGCGCTGCCCCAATCCCATGCCGGGCGCGAGCGAGATCGAGATCCGGCCGTTCTTCGAGGCGGCGGATCTGGCCGATTTCGTGACGCCCGAGGAGCTCTCGACGCCCCGTGACGGCGAGCGCGGGAAGCTCGGCGTCGCCTAGTCGCGCGATTAAGCGGGAACGTATGTCAACCTGACCACGTCCTTTCCGATTCGATCGCTGGCCACCAGCCGCAGCGGCGGCCGGGGGCCGGCGAAGAACGGCTTGCCGCGACCAAGCACGACGGGATGGAGGTAGAGTCGATACTCATCGATCAGGCCAAGGTCGGTCAGGCTTCGCGCCAGCTCCGGTCCGGAAACTGCAATCTCCCCGGCGAGCTCTGCCTTCAGCCCGCGTATCGCCGCCTCGAAATCGTCCGCGACAAGAGCGGCATTCGGGCCGACGGACTTGAGCGAGCGCGACACGACCCACTTCTTTTGGCTCCGCCACGCCGCCGCGAAGTCGCGTTGCTCCGCGTCCCACTCAGGACGGTCCTCGTCCCAATAGCGCATGATTTCGTACATGCGGCGACCGTACACGCTGCCGGCGACCCCACGCACTTGCTCTATCCAGTGATGAAAGAGCGCCGGATCGGGCGCGAATGCCAAGTGGTCGACATAGCCGTCCAACGACTGGTTCATTCCAAAAACGAGCTTCGCCATGCTGCGGACTCTCCACCCCTGGTTCCTCGGAAAGGCCTGAGCCGATTTCACGCAGAAATGAAGTTGATGCAATCCGGCAGCCGCTTTGGTCGTCGCCCTGTCCGAATGGCCGAGGCCCGCAAGCTTGTCGGGGAAAGGGGACACGTGCTTTTCGCGAAAAAGTATGTGTCCCCATCCGGCCGGCGATCTTAGACAGGCGCTGCGCGTCGAATGCGACCATTTAAGCCGATCTCGCTCAAGTTACGGGCGAGACTCTTGCGCCGCTAGCGAGGAAGAGGGTCGGTCGAAATATCCGCATCGCGCTCCGACCGTCTTTCTATGAAATTATCCAGTGAGCCAGCGCGAATCATGCCTCTGGTATGGCGAAATCCTTTGAGGAACTGCAGGCGGGCGTATCTTTCGCTGAAGTTCATCGTTCCGTTGATGAAGTCTCCCAGCAGGGTCGGTTTCGGCGGATCACGAACGATGAATTTTATGGTGGGCATTTTGGGCGGCGGGCGCCGCTCTTCGGCTGGCCGCTTTCGCGAAGAGAAATCGACGCGGACGAAGCCAGGCGGCGGAAACCACGTCGCGGCCATAGCCGATCCTTCGTCGTAGCCCGTTAAACGCTGTAGCCGCTCAAGGCCGGATAGTCGCTCGACCGAGTCTGCGTCTGGGATCTCCTCCGAGCCAACGCGAATGACCAGGACGACCTCGCAAGGATCCAGGTAAACGAGAGGGAACAAAGGCAGGTTGTCCGCCAAGCCACCGTCTATGGCTCCCTCAATAGCGGGAACGATTCCATAAGGTAATGCGGCAGTCGCCAACAGTGTATTGACGGTGTGCTCGGCTTGCAAATCGGCACGTACATATTCCGGTACGAAAGTCGGCTTCGCCTGGGGGAGGATGATAGGGTTCGAGGGCGGAATACCAGTCGACATATAGTGCATATCATCAGGATCGAAGATGTCCCGGGTTCGGGTAACGGTGGCGAAGATGGGTTCCTCAAAAGCACATCCTGCCAATTGATCCGTGAGCGTGGTTTGCAGTGACCGGGACGTAAAGGCCGCTAGCCCGCTATTCTCTACCATCAAGATATAGATAACCGGCACGCTCGGCAGAAGCATAAGCAGAAACACACCGATGTATCCTGGCATCACGAAACTACCGGTGGTGATTACCGAGATAAGTCCGGCGATAGCGATAATGAAAAGCGCCGCTATGCCGCCGCACGAATACCAAGCTAGCATTATTCCCACGAGAAATGCCAAGATCGGCCGTTGTGAGATCCATTCGGCCAGTTTTTTTAGGACGCCATAGGTTACCGCCAACGGAAGGAAGACCACTCTTGGCTTGCGGAGCGGGTAAACTTTTTCCAAGGAGATGGTGGTCCAGAACTCCTTGCCCCACGCCATTTGACGGGTTGACCATATGGCCGCGTTAAGTGCCCCCACGGAGGTGCCTGCGATCGCGTCGAACTCTGCGCCGTTCTCCCAGAGAGCGTAAAGACACCCAAATTGGTAAGCGCCCTTCGCACCCCCGCCCTCCAAGGCAAGTCCTCGCCTTGGGCGCGACGAGCGGTCCGGGTCACCTGAAAGCGAGGGAGTCGATCCGCCACGGACGGATGGACCGTCGGTATCAGGCGATCCAATGTTGCCTCGGCCCAGGGTCGGTGGAGTTGCCATTATCCATTCAACTGCCCGACATCTCTTAGGACTGCCCAAAGACGAGGATAAAGACGCATACGGACCTCAAGCTGGCCTGTAGAGCCGAGATGTTCAAGGCCGCGCCGGTCAACGACGGCTTGTGGGTTGCTTCCTGCTCGTCTGCTTGGTGAATCTACGGCCTGATCCCGGCGGCTGGAGCCGGCTTGTCTCCCCCGCGGCCTTGGCCGAAAAGGCGGTGTGACCGCAGGCGAGACGCACCAGGCGATCGAAGCTACCTTTCGCATTGAACGGGCCAGGCTCGTCGCGAGCCTGGCTCGGCTGGTGCGCAATATCGACCGTGCAGAGGAACTGGCGCAGGACGCCCTGGTCATCGCCCTTTCCGAATGGCCCAGGACCGGCGTTCCGGCCAATCCCGGTGCCTGGCTGATGACAACCGCCAAACGCCGCGCCATCGACGCAATCCGTCGCGACAAGATGCGCGAACGCAGGCACGACGAAATCTCGCGGGAGCTGGACGGCGCGTTCGACGGCGCGGACGCGATCGAAGCCGCCATGGACGACGATCTCGGCGACGAGCTGCTGGGCCTCATCTTCACGGCCTGCCACCCCATGCTGTCGCCCGACGCCCGCGCGGCGCTCACCCTGCGGGTGGTGGGAGGCCTAACGACCGACGAGATCGCCCGCGCCTTCCTGTCGAGCGAGGCCGTGATCGCGCAGCGTATCGTCCGAGCGAAGAAGGCGATCGCAAAGGCCGGATTGACCTTCGAGGCGCCGCGGGGCGCGCAGCGGGCAGCGGGCAGCGCGGCTGCCCTCGGTGCTTGAGGTCATCTACCTCATCTTCAACGAAGGCTATGCGGCCACGGCGGGCGACGACCTCGTCCGGCCGGGCCTGGCCCAGGAGGCGCTGCGGCTCGGCCGAATGCTGGCCGGGCTGATGCCCGAGGATGCCGAAGTGCTCGGCCTCCTGGCCCTGATGGAGATCCAGGCGTCGCGCCTCGGGGCGCGCACCGGGCCGGACGGCGCCTTCGTGCCGCTGACCGAGCAGGATCGCTCACGCTGGGACCAGCTCGCGATCCGCCGAGGCCTCGACGCGCTGGCCCGCGCCGAAGCGCTTGGGGGCAGCGACGGCCCCTATGTGCTGCAAGCCGCGCTCGCCGCCTGCCACGCCCGCGCGAGCCGTGCCGCCGATACCGACTGGCCGCGCATCGCCGCGCTCTACGACCGGCTGCGCGTCGTCATGCCATCGCCCGTGGTCGATCTCAATCGCGCGATCGCCCACTCCATGGCCTTCGGGCCCGAAGCGGGCTTGCACCTGGTGGACGAGATCGCCGACGCCCCCGCCCTCCGCCACTATGCGCCGTTGCCGGCGGCGAGGGGCGACTTTCTGTTCCGGGCCGGCCGGCTGGCCGAGGCGCGTTCAGAATTCAGGGCTGCGGCCACGCTTACCCGCAACTTGGCGGAAAGGGCCTTTCTCCTCGCACGGGCGGAGGCCTGCGGCCGCAAGCACTGAATCCTGTTTCCGAGGCGCGCTCGGCAAGTCAGAAGCTACCGGTCCGCTCCCGGCCAGGCCCGGCTGTTCGCCTGCGCGCCCCAAGCGGACCTAGAAAGCCGCCCGCTCCGTTCCTTGGAAGCGGACGGCTCTCCCGAGCCTAACTCAGCCAGCCTCGCTTGATTCCCATATTGGCGAGCCAGAGAAGCAGGACGCCGATCAGGACGACGACTGCGGGCATGGCGGCGCTCGACGCGCCCATCTGCTCCATCGCGCCGCTCATCAGCAGCCACCAGCCGAATTGCACGAGCATGCCGAGCAGCGAGAGGATCAGGAGCAGGCGTGCCCAGGCCTTGCCCAAGAGCAGCCCCAGGCTGCCGAGCAGGCCGCCGAATACCGCGAGGGCGAAGCCGGCGGTGGCCCAGGTCGGCATGGCCGCGACGAGGGCGGTCTCCTCCGCGGTCATCTCCATCATCGTCGGAACGACGCCGACCTTCGAAAGATATTGCCAGACGCCGATGAGGTTCCAGAGCACGGCCAGCACCGCAACGATGCGAAACCAGGCCGGCGGCCGCCCGCTTGTCATGTCGTTCATAATCCCCTCCCTTTTTATCGGGCCGGACACTGCTCGTTCCGGACGCGGAATGCAATCGGTTCAGAGCGGCAGCCGGCGCCGCGTCGTCGCCTGGAGCGCGGCCGGCTCGACCGTCACCTTGCCGGCCTTTTCGCTGGCGTGGATCATCATCAGATCGTCGACCATCAGGCCGGCGCCGCCTTCGAACAGGACCAGATCGCAGCGGCGCGCCGGCGCGCCTTCGGCGAGCGGCGCGCCGAACGCGGCGAGCTGGTCGGGAAACCGCGGCGCGGGCAGGCCGCACAGGCCGAGCGCGAGCTGGACGAGGGCGGAAGCGTCGATGCCGTGCGCGGTGCGGCCCCCGGCGCGATAGGGCGCGCCCATCAGCCGTTCGGCGACCACCACGGGATCGGTTTCATGGTCGCCGAACGGCCGCAAATGGCTCAGTGCGACGCAGCCATATTCGGTGGCGAGGCAGGCGCCCTGCTCATGGCCGTGGAGCCGGGCGCCCATGGGGAGGGTGGCGGTGATTGCGGCCGTGATGTCGTCGCCGGCGGCGACCGGCGCCGATTTCTCGCAGACGATGTGGGTGGGCTCGATCGGATCGGCGAGCGCGATCGCCTCGACATAGCCGGTGACATGGTCGGCGCGGCAATAGCCCCAGGCGAGGCCGCCGGCATATTCGAGCACGGCGAATTCCTCGCCCGGCAGCAGCTCCGACACGGCCTCAGCCTCGGCCGCCGGCGTCGTCCGCACGGAAATGGGCCGCGCGCCGCAGCTGCGGACCAGCGGCCGCGCATAATGGGGCGCGAAGATCTGGCCGGCGAGGCCGATATCGGCGATGTCGCTGCGATAGGCGTGGATGCGGGCGTCCAGGGTCAGCGACGGGCCGGTCAGGCAGAACCGCTCATCCGCTCTGGAGGAGGAAGCCGTTTCCCTGGGGGGCGCTCCGGGGGACGCCGCGCTGCTCGATATTGCCTTCGAAGCCCTCAAGGAAGTCCTGCCCTGTGCTGGTCCGCGCGACGAAGACGTTGCGCCTGTCGCTCTCGTCGCGAACGCGCCGCAGATAGCCGAGCGAGCCGAGCGTGTTCAAGGCGCGCGTGATCACCGGCTTGGACACGCCGAGGATCTGGGCGAGGCCCCGCACCGTGTGCGGCCCCGGGGTGAGATAGACCAGCAGCATCAATGCCATCTGCCGGTTGGTGAGATCTGGCTGGCCCGACCGCACATAGCTGATCAGGGTGTTCATCCAGCTCCTCAGGGCTTGGTCCGCCACGGATGCTGCTCCAAAATGATTGTCGGGACGTTTCGCGGATAGAACCAGTCAGCAACCGTTTCGTTTCCCCAATTGTCGAGAATAAGAGCCAAAATCGCGGCGAAGCGTCAGCCGCCATAGCGGTTCCGGAGCATGTCCCAGGCGGCGCGGAGGCCGAGCGCGTCGCCGCCCTTGGGCCGGCCGGGCCTGGCGGCGGGGCGCCAGGCGAAGGTATCGAGATGGGCCCAGGGCACGCCCTCGGGCACGAATTTCTGCAGGAACAGCGCCGCCGTCACCGCGCCGGCCAGCGGCGCTTCGGAGACGTTGCCGAGATCGGCGACGTCGGACGACAGCATGTCCTCATAATGTTGCCACAGAGGCATCCGCCAGAGCGGGTCGGCGACGGAAGCGCCGCTTTCCAGCATGGCATTGGCGAGCGCGTCGTCATTGGCGAAGAGCGCGGGAAGGTCCGGGCCGAGCGCCACCCGGGCCGCTCCGGTCAGGGTCGCGAAGTCGAGGATGAGCTCCGGTTCCGTCTCGGCCGCCCTGGTCAGCGCGTCGGCGAGGATCAGCCGTCCTTCCGCGTCGGTATTGCCGATCTCGACGGTGAGGCCCTTGCGGCTCCGCAGGATGTCGCCCGGCCGGAAGGCGGCGCCGGAAATGGCATTCTCCACTGCGGGGATGAGAAGGTGGAGACGAACCGGCAGCCTGGCCGTCATGATCAGCCGGGCCAGGCCGAGCGCGTGCGCCGCGCCGCCCATGTCCTTCTTCATCAGCCGCATGCCGGCCGAAGGCTTGATGTCGAGCCCGCCCGAATCGAAGCAGACGCCCTTGCCGACGATGGCGATCTTCGGGTGGCGCTGGTCGCCCCATTCGAGCTCGATCAGCCTGGGCTCGCGGCCCGGCGCGGCGGCGGCGCCGACCGCGGCGATCATCGGATAGCCGGTGTCGAGCGCCTTGCCGGCGGTGATGGAGAGCTTGGCGCCAAAGTCCGTCGCCGCCGCCTCGACCGCGGCCTGAAGCTCGGCCGGGCCGAGATCGCCGGCCGGCGTGTTGACGAGGTCGCGGACCAGGAAAGTCGCGTCGGCGACCGACACGGTCTCGTCGATCCGCGCGGGCTCGTCGGTGACGAGGACGCGCGGGCCGGTCGCCTTCTTGTCCTTTCTGTAGCGGTCGAACCGGTACTGGCCGAGCAGCCAGCCCAAAGTAGCCGGGCCGGGGCCGCGCCCGGCGACGCGGTAGCTGCCCTCGGGCAGGCTCTCGGCCGCCTTGGCGAGGCACCAGGGACTCAGCTCATCGACATTGGCGACGCCGAGCACCGCCGCCCAATGGTCGCCGGGCAGGATCGCGAGCTGATAGCCCTCGCCCTTGAAGCCCTGCGCCACGACCGCCTGGCGCGTCCTGGCCGGCTGCGCCTTGAGCCAGGCCTCGAAGCCCTTCTTGTCGACGAGGTGGAGCGCGGGGGCGTTCTGGCCCTTATCGGGCTTCAGCAGGGACTTGAGGTCGGTCATCGCGCGGCGGGAACGCCGTAGAGGTCGTGCTCGTCGGCGTCCTCGACCAGGACGGGCACGATGTCGCCCAAAGCGAGATGGCCGGCGTCGCGCAAATGGACCTCGCCGTCGATCTCGGGCGCGTCGGCCTGGGAGCGGCCGGTGGCGCCGCCTTCCGGATCGACCGCGTCGATGATGACGTTGATCGTTCGACCGATCTTGGCGGCGAGCTTCGCCGCGGAGATGGCGGCGGTCTTTTCCATGAAGCGGGCGTAGCGCTCCTCCTTGACCGGCTCGGGGACGATGCCCGGGAGGGAATTGGCGGCGGCGCCGCCGACCGGCTCGAACTTGAACGCGCCGACGCGGTCGAGCTGGGCCTCGTCGAGCCAGTCCAGCAGATAGGCGAAATCCTCCTCGGTCTCGCCGGGAAAGCCGACGATGAAGGTCGAGCGGATGGCGATGTCGGGGCAGATTTCGCGCCAGGAGCGGATACGCTCGAGCACCCTGGCCTCGTTGGCGGGGCGCTTCATCGCCTTGAGCACCTTCGGACTCGCATGCTGGAAGGGGATGTCGAGATAAGGGAGGACCAGCCCCTCGGCCATCAGCGGGATCACCCTGTCCACATGCGGATAGGGATAGACATAATGGAGGCGCACCCAGGCGCCGAGCTTGCCGAGCTCGCGGGCGAGGTCGGTCATATGGGCGCGGACCTCCCCCCCTTCCACGGCCAGGACGCGTGCCGGAGGTCGACGCCGTAGGCCGAGGTGTCCTGGCTGATCACCAGGAGCTCCTTCGTCCCCGCGGCGACCAATTTCTCGGCCTCGCGCAGGATCGCGTCGGGGCGGCGGCTGACCAGGTCGCCGCGCAGCGAGGGGATGATGCAGAAGGCGCAGCGATGGTTGCAGCCCTCGGAGATCTTCAAATAGCTATAGTGGCGCGGGGTCAGCTTGAGGCCCGCGTCGGGCACCAGGTTCAGATAAGCGGAAGGGGGGATTGGGGCGGCGACGTGGACCGCGCCGACCACCTCCTCATATTGCGCGGCGCCGGTGATGGCGAGCACTTCGGGGAAGCGCGCGCGGATCATTTCCGCCTCCTTGCCGAGGCAGCCGGTGACGATCACCCGGCCGTTCTCGGCGATCGCCTCGCCGATCGCCGACAGGCTCTCCTCCTTGGCCGAATCGAGAAAGCCGCAGGTGTTGACGAGCACCACGTCGGCGCCGGCATAATCGGGCGACATCTGATAGCCGTCCGATCTGAGCTTGGTCAGGATCCGCTCGCTATCGACCAGCGCCTTCGGGCAGCCGAGCGAAACCATGCCAACCTTGGGCGGGGCGGGGAGTTCGAGCGTTTCCATGGATCGCGCGCACATAAGGCGCGCGGGGCCAAATTCCTAGTCGTCGGCGTACATTCGCGCCGTTCTAGTTGCTGCTGGGGGCGGGGATGTTCATAAGCTCCCGCCGGAACTGTTCGCGGTCCACTTCATAAGCCCGCCATTCGGCGACCGTTCTGCAAACGCGCCGTCGCGCCAGGCGCGATCCGGTCACGCCTTCTTGCGCCCGGCAGATCACCCGGTCCGGTCGGTCGGCGTCGGCCGGCCGCCTTGGCGCGTCTGCCCGCGGCTCCGGCGAAGCTGCAATCAAGAGCAGCGCAACGACTTCGGGTAACATCTGTGTCTCCTTCCAAATCGCGGTCATGCTAAACCGTGAAAACGATGGCTGTCCATCGCCTAAATCGCGGGCATACAAGAAAAAACTTGCCAAGTCGACGTTGCCGGCGTTTCTTGACTCCGGAAAGGAGTGGTGGGAGAGCAGCCGCGGTCCGGCGAGCTCGGGCGGCCATTCCCTCGGCACGGAAAGGGCAGGGCATGCTGACTGCGATCGCTTCGATGTTGCTTTCGACCGTCACGGTTACGCCGCAGGTCGATGTCGGTCGCTTCGACCCAGACCGCTTTCCCGCGGCGGCGATGCGCGAGCGGAGGCTCCCCTACGAAGGGCTCATGCCGCAGGTCGAGGAGATTTTGCGCGAGCGGCGCTGTACGATCGAGGGGCAGACCTATCGCCGGTTCGATATCCGGATCCCGTATCTGGTCCGGCTTTCGTCCGACGGGACAGCGACCCGGTTCGTGGTTCGCGACTTGAGTTGCGTGCCGCTCGAGACCCTCGCCGGGTACATCATGCTCGACCTCGCCCGGATCGGCGACTTTCGACCGACCGGCCGTTCGCAGCCGAGCTGGTTTGCCGGCGAGCTGCGCTTCACCGTTGAATACAGGTAGGGATTGCCCCGGGCAATCCGACCCGTTCATGGTTCGACAATTGGGGCTGGTACCGGCTGCGGGGCAGCCGGTACCAGCCCAATCACCGGCTGCTCAAGATGAGCGGGTCGAGCTAAATAAGCGCTTCATGGGGACGTAGAGATATGGTCCCCATGAAGGGGGGACTGTCCCCTGTTTTGTGAAGGGGGGACTGTCCCCTGTTTTGAAGGGGGGACTGTCCCTTGTTTTGGCGCGTCGGTTGCGCAGGACCCGCGCTTGCGCGCCGGGGTGCACGCGCCGATAGTGGCGGCGGCATAACGGTCGAAGCGGAGGGGACTTGCGACCCCAGGGAATTCGCCATCCGGCGCGGCTGGTCCCGATCGCCTTTCTCGTCGCGATCGCGATCGGGACGGCGCTGCTGATGCTGCCGATGGCCCGGGCCGGGCCCGGCGGCGCGCCCTTCCTCACCGCCTTGTTCCACGCCACCTCGGCGGTCTGCGTGACCGGCCTGTTCACCGTCGACACGCCGACCTACTGGTCGACCTTCGGCCTCGTCGTGATCCTGCTCCTGTTCCAGATCGGCGGGTTCGGGATCATGAGCGGCGCCACCTTGCTCGGCCTGCTCGCCGGGCGGCGGCTGCAGCTCAGCGCCCGGCTCGTCGCTCGGGAGGAGCGGGGCACGCTCGACATGAGCGACGTGCTCGACGTGCTCCGGCTGATCCTGATCCTCACGATCGGCGTCGAGCTGTTCGCCGCCGCCTGGCTCACTTTCGTCCTCCACTTCGGCCATGGCGAGCAATGGGGGCCCGCGCTGTGGATCGGCCTGTTCCATGGCGTTTCGGCGTTCACCAATGCCGGCTTCTCGACCTATTCGGACAGCCTGGTCGGCTTCCGCTCCGATTTCCTGTTCCTGTTCCCGGTCATGGCCGGAATCCTCGCCGGCGCGCTCGGCTTTCCGGTCCTCTACGAGCTGAGGCGCGAGCCGCTCAAGCCTTCGACCTGGTCGCTGCACAGCAAGGTGACCCTGGTCGGCAGCGCGATCCTGCTCATCGCGGGCTTCGCCGCGATCCTCGCCGCGGAATGGACCAATGCGGAGACGCTCGGCCCGATGGGCCTCGGCGACAAGCTGCTCAACGCCGCGTTCCACTCGATCACGCCCCGCTCGGCCGGCTTCAACACGCTCGATACCGGCGCGCTTCGCATGGAGACGATCGCCGTCAATTATGTGCTGATGTTCATCGGCGGCGGCAGCGCCGGCACCGCGGGCGGAATCAAGGTGACGACCTTCTTCCTGCTCGGCCTCGTCGTCTGGTCCGAGATACGCGGCGAGCGCGACGTCGCCATCTTCCGCCGCCGGATCGGAACGCGGGTCGAGCGGCAGGCGCTGACCATCGTGCTGCTCGCCATCGGGCTGGTCGGGGTGGCGACGCTCATCGTCCTCGCCCTCACCGATTTCCCGTTCAGCGACGTGCTGTTCGAGACGATCTCCGCCTTCGCGACCGTGGGCCTCTCGACCGGCATCACCGCCAGCCTGCCGCCGGGCGCGCAAATGGTTATAATCGTCCTGATGTTCGTCGGCCGGGTCGGCACCATCACCGTCGCCACGGCGCTCGCGCTGAGCGGCGGACAAAGGTCCTACCGCTATCCAGAGGAGCGCCCGATCGTTGGCTAGACCCACCACCCGCAGCAGCGCCGTGCTCGTCATCGGCCTCGGCCGCTTCGGTGCCGCCGTCGCCAACTCGCTGACCCGCATGGGCCACGAAGTGCTCGGCATTGACGCCAATCCCGCCCTCGTCCAGCGTATGTCGGACCGGCTCACCCACGTCGTCCAGGCCGACACGACCGACGTCGACGCGCTCAAGCAGCTCGGCGTCGGCGATTTCGAGCGGGCGGTGGTCGGCATTGGCAGCGACATCGAGGCGAGCGTGCTGACCGTGCTGGCGCTCGCCGAGCTCGGCGTTTCGGTGATCTGGGCGAAGGCCACGAATGAGCGCCACGGCCGCATTCTGGAAAGCACCGGCGCCCGCCACGTCGTCTATCCGGAGGCGCGGATGGGCGAGCGTGTCGCTCACATGGTGACCGGCAAGATGATCGATTATATCGAGTTCGACGACAATTACGCGATCGTGAAGACGCGGGCGCCGGCGCAGATGGTCGGCCAGACGCTCGCCGGCTTCGGCGTGCGCAGCAAGTTCGGGGTGACGATCGTCGGCATCAAGCGGCCGAAAGAGGATTTCACCTATGCCCGGCCGGAGACCCTGGTCGAGGAGGGCGACCTGCTGATCGTCTCGGGCCGCACCGACCTGGTCGAGACCTTCTCGGCGATCACCTAGGGACAGTCGAATTACGTATTCCGTTTCGGAAGTTAAACGAAGGCGATCAGCAAATGCTGTGCTCATAATGGCGTTTGACATGCTCAAAATCGCGCGTTAGCCATCGGCGAATAAGCCCGGTTCCGGACTTATGTAATAAACTAGAAATAATTGACCTTAGGGGGGATTATGAAAGCTTTGATTTGTTCCGCGATTCTAGCGTGCTCGGTTATGGCGATGCCGGCCAATGCGGTGTCGACGCCGGTTTCTTATGACGATCTGGCGCCGGGCTGTTTCCAGCTGTTCCCGACGGGTCCGATCATCTGCCTCGACATGCCGATCGGTCCGTAAATAACGGCAGCATCCTGACAACACCTATCGGGGCTGGAGATTTGCGATCTTCGGCCCCTTTTTCGTTGTCAGGTAGGGCCGAGCTCGGCCTCGGTCTTCGCGGTGGGCAATATCTCGACGATGCAGTCGCCCGGCCTGAGCGCCTTCGCCTCGGGTTCCCAGAAGCCGTAGGGCCGGCCGTCGCGGTAGAGGCGGACGCCGAGGCCGGTCGCGACCGCGGCGAGCGGCTGGCCGCATTCCTCGGCGGTGACCACGCGCTCGTGGAGCTGGACTCGGCCGCTCGAGGAGGCGAGGTCGGCGATATAATCGGCGATATGGGCGCCGTCGGTCGAGCCGGCGAGGAGCAGGCCGGCGAAGCTGACCGGGTTGATCACCGTGGTGGCGCCGGCCTGGCGGGCGAGCAACTCGTTGTCGGCGTTGCGGACCGCCACGCTGATCATCAGCTCTGGCGCCAAATGGCGCGCGGTCAGGGTGATCAGGATCGAGGTGTCGTCGCTGCCGGCCGAGACGACCAGGGCCTTGGCGCGGTCGACATGGACGGCGGCCAGCGTCTTGTCGCGGGTGGCGTCGGCCTGGAGGATGGCGCAGCCCAGCGATTCGGCCCGTTCGAGCGCCTCCGCTTCGCAATCCACGACGACGATGTTCGCCGCGCTGGCGCCGCGGGCGATCAGCTCGTCGACCGCTTCGGAGCCGCTGGTCCCGAAGCCGGCGACGACGACGTGGCCGCTCAGGGTGCGCTGCAATCTAGCCATTTGCCATTTGTCCCATGTCCGGCGGAAAACGAAAGTGTAGGCGGTGCCGATGAAGATCAGCACGAAGAAGATACGGATCGGCGTCACCACCAAAGCGTCGAACATCCTTGTGTGGTCGGCCACCGGCACGACGTCGCCATAGCCGGTGGTGGTGATGCTGATCATGGTGAAATAGATGACGTCGAGGAAGCTGACATGGCCGTCGAGATTGTCGCGCAGGCCGTCGCGCTCGAGCCAGTGCACGGCGATTGCGAAGAAGAGCAGGCCGAAGACCAGAGCGACGCGCCAGCCGATCTGAACCCAGATCGGGAGCGGGCTCTTGCGCCGCAGCAGGAGGCGATCCGGTCCGCGGGGCCTGAGGCGCATCAGGGATAGAGATCCGCGATGCGCCCAAGCGACTCGTCGTGGGTCAGATCGAGATGGAGCGGGGTCACCGCGACATAACCGTCGGTTATGGCTTCGAGGTCCGTGGCGTGGCCGGGCGTGTGGATCGTCGGGCCGAGGCCGAACCAGTAATAATGATAGCCGCGCGGATCGGTGCGCTGGACGATGCGCAGCCGGCCATAGTCGCGCAGGCCCTGGCGGACGACGCGGATCCCCTTGACCTCGCCGGGCGGCAGCGCGGGGAAGTTGACGTTGACCAGGGTGCGGGGCGCCATCGGCGTGGCGATCAGCGGCTTCAGCACCTGCTCCGCCCAGGCTTCGGCGGCGGCGAAGGGGACGGTGTCGCCCATCCCCTCCCTGGCGTAGCTCTGGCTGAGCGCGATCGAGGGGATGCCGGCGAGCGCGCCCTCCATCGCCGCCGAGACGGTGCCCGAATAAGTGACGTCCTCGCCCAGATTGGCGCCGCGGTTGACGCCGGAGAGGATGAGATCGGGCCGCTCGTCCTTCATGATCCAGGCGAGGCCCATCATCACCGCGTCGGTCGGCGTGCCGGTGACGCAGAAGCGGCGCTCGCCCAATTTGCGCAGCCGGACCGGTACGGTGAGGGTCAGTGAATGGCCGGCGCCGGATTGCTCCTCGGTCGGGGAGACGATCCAGACGTCGTCGGAAAAATTGCGGGCGATCTTCTCCAGCACCTTGAGCCCGGCCGCGTTGACGCCGTCGTCGTTGGTGAGGAGGATGCGCATCGGCGCCCGCTATGCCGAGGCGGCCCGATCACGGCAACCATCCTGATGCCAACTGCGTTCATTGGCGCGAACCAGCATGGAGCGCCGAGATGCAGATCCCCCATGACAGCTTCGTCCTCGTCGCCGACGGGCGCAAGAGCCTGTTCTTCCGCAACGAGGGCGACGCCCAATTCCCCAATCTCGCGGTCGAGGAGAAGCAAATCCACGACAATCCCGCGCATCACGAGCAGGCCAGCGACACCGCGGGCCAATCGATGAAGACGATGGACGGGCGGGGCGGATCGATGGAGGAGGTCGACTTCCACGAGCTGGAGGAGAACCGCTTCGCCGCCGAGACCGCAGCGATGCTGAAGGGGCGGGCGCTCCGCAACGAGTTCGACTCGCTGGTCGTGGTGGCCCCGCCCCGAACCTTGGGCGCGCTGCGCAAACATTATCACAAGGAGGTCGAGAAAAGATTGGTCGCCGAGGTGGCCAAGGACCTGGTCAACGCGCCGGTCGCCGAGATCGAGAAGATATTGCAGGCGCAATAGGCGCTGCGCCGGGCGCAACGAAAAGGCCCCGCCCGGACGGACCGGACGGGGCCTTTCGCGTATCTTGGCTGCTAGTCCTGCTTGCGCTTGCCGAGGCGGCGGCGGGCGACCAGCGCGGCGGCGGCGGCGCCGAACAGCAGAATCATCGGCGGCGCCGGGACCTGGGTGCCGCCGGTCGAGCTGGACGAGCCGCCCGACGAGCTGGAGCTGCTGCTGGTCGAGCTCGATGCGCTGCTGCTCGACGAGGAGCTGGACGAGCCGCTGGTGCTGCCCGAGGAGCCGAAGCTGGACGAGCCGCCGGTCGCGCCGGAGCTGGTCGAGGTCGACGCGCCCGAGCTCGTCGACGAGGTGCTGGTCGAGGCGCCGGAGCTGGTCGAGCTCGTCGAGGTGCCGTTGGAGCTGGAGCTCGAGCTGCCGTGGCTCGACGATCCGTGGCTCGACGATCCGTGACTCGACGATCCGTGACTGGAGGACCCATGACTCGACGAGCCGTGGCTCGACGAACCCGACGACCCGTGCTGGTTCTGATTCTGGTTCTCGTTCTGATTCTGGTTTTGATTCTGGTTCTGGTTTTGATTCTGGTTCTGATTTTGGTTCTGGTTCTGGCTGTTGCTGTTGTTGTTCTGGACCGTCACGATGTTGGCGCCGCTGCTGGCGCTGCTGCCGACGAAGCCGCCCGAGAAGAAGCCGCCGCCGAAGCCGAAGCCGCCGCCGCCCGAGCCGCCGACGACGACCAGGCCAGAGCTGCCGCCGCTGCTCGCCAGCGCAACCGGGGGCGGGGGAGGCGGCGCGAACATCGGCGGGATGATGGTGCGGGTGGTGACCGCGGCGGGCGCCGGGCAGGCGACGCGCCGGACGGTGCGCCGGACGACGCGCCGGACGGTGCGGGCGCGGCGGACGTGGCCGCTCTTCGCCTTCGCCTGCTTGACGATCGCGGGCCGGGCCGGCGGGTTCTCCGCGACATGGACCGCGCCGCCGCCGATGATCGCGCCGCCGCAGGTGCAAGCGCAGAGTTTCGCCAAAGCCATTCTTACCGACATAACAGCATCCCCGTTCCTGGCCGTGCAGCGGATGGAAGATCGGGTGGCCCCGGGTCCATCGCCGGTGTGGCTGTAGCGAGCGAATGCAAACGATCCCTTTAAGCGCAAGCGCGTTAACCATTTTGGGCCCGAAAAACGGCCGGATTCGGGGTGGTTGCGGCCCTTTCGTCCCAATGCTGGACAGCTTCGCGAGGGGGGTGAACGGACCGGCTCGCCGAATTTCGCGGCATCGCGGTTAACGGCGCCGGCGATTCCCCAATTCGGCCCGAGTTCGGCGCGGGCGCCGCTCCCGGCGCCCGGCGACAGCCGGGAACAGCATGGCCGGGCGCCGGAATAGCCTAAATTTTCTACTGCGTTTGAGTGACTTGTGCTGACCAATAGCCATAGCTATAGGCGCGCTTGGGGTGGGAGGCTTAAACTAAGGCCATAAATAGGCCCCCACGCCAGGTTTCGACCCCCGGCCCAGCCGGGAGACGAGGAGTGGAGGGGTAATGGCTACGCTTCATAGTGATGCTTTGAATCAGCAACATGGTCCGCAATTCGCGACCGGTTATCGTCCCAGCGCCAACGAAGAGTTCATGAACGCGGAGCAGCTCGCCTATTTCAGGCAGAAGCTGCTCGCCTGGAAGGACGGCATCGTCCGCGAGTCGCGCGAAACGATGTGCCAGCTCGCCAGCGGCCCGATGCAGGAGGCCGATCTGACCGACCGCGCGTCGAGCGAGACGGATTGGGGGATCCATCTGCGCACCCGCGACCGGCAGCGGAAGCTGATCGCCAAGATCAATTCGGCGCTCAGGCGGATCGACACCGGCGATTACGGCTTTTGCGAAGTGACCGGCGAGCCGATCAGCCTCGCCCGGCTCGAGGCCCGGCCGATCGCGACGATGACCGTCGAGGCGCAGGAGCGCCACGAGAAGAACGAGCGCATCAGCCGCGACGACTGAGATAAGAACGCCGCCCCGGTCGGCCGGGGCGGCGGCTCGTCTTTCGGCCTATCCGAGTCGCGCGCTAGTGCGGCGTCTCGCCGTTGAGTCCGGTCATCTCCTCCTTGATCTTGAGCTTTTCCTTCTTGAGCCGGGCCAATGTGGCGGTGTCCGGCAGGGGGCGCTGGCTCTCCTCGATGATCCTGGCTTCGAGGCCGGCATGCTTGGCCTGGAGGGCCGAGACGTGCGCCTGGTGCATTCGCATCTCCTTCTCTTTCGGTGCCGTCATCTAACCACGCCCGCCCGGCTGTGTCTCCCCCGGGCACGGCGATCCAACATATATGTACGTCAGACCGTCGAAGGTTTATTAAGGCGCCACAAAAATCCGGATGAGGAGCGAGGGAGTGCTTATGGAAGGCCACGACTCAGCTGCTCAGGATCCGGGGTCGCGACTCGCGGCCCTCAGGACTGAGCATCGGGATCTCGACAGCGCCATCGACGCATTGCGGACCATGGCGGCGAGCGACGACATTCAGCTGGCCCGGCTGAAGAAACGAAAGCTGAGATTGAAGGACGAGATCAAGATCCTCGAGGATTTGGCGGTCCCCAACATCATTGCCTGACGGAGTGCCGCGTTTCGGCACAGAATCGCACCGCGATTCTCTTTACCTTCTTTTGCCGTTTGCGCCGCGGCGGCGCTGTGGCAGGCTTTGCGAATGCGGGAAAATGAACTTCACCGGGAGCTGGCGCCCAAGCTCGTCGACGGGCTCTACGTCGAGGCGATGGTGCTTGCCGACGAGGCACGCTCCTATTTCGACACGCACGGCCGCGACGACCGGCTCGCGCTCGACCCTGTCGACCGGGTCGGCTTCTCCTGCGAATCGCTCAAGGTGACCACGCGGCTGATGCACGTCATCGCCTGGCTGCTGACCCAGCGCGCGGTCGCGGCCGGCGAGCTGAGCCGGGTGCAGGCGGGCGACGCCGAGCGCCGACTCGGGACCGCGCCCGAAACCGACGCCGCCTTGTTCCCGCGGCTGCCGCAGGCGGCGGCGGAGCTGGTGCAGGCGAGCGAGGACTTGTACGGCCGAATCGCGCGCCTCGACGCCGGCGGCTTCGCCGAAGGGCCGGCGGGCAGCCCGGCGCGGAGCCTCCTGAACCGGCTGCAGCGCTCGTTCTAGCCCCGCTTCGGCGGGGTGACGATAGGGCATTGAGCCGGTAAGCAGGCGCAGTGCAGCCCTACGAATTCCATTACGGACCGAAGCTGGTTTCCGGGCCCGGCTCGGCCGGCAGGCTCGCCGAGATGCTGCCGGCGGGGCGCTGCCTGTTCGTCACCGACGCCAATGTCCGAGCGCTCGGCCTCGCCGACGCGGCGTTGGCCGGGCTGCCCGAATTTGTCGTCTTCGATGCGGTCGAGCAGGATCCGGCGCGCGAAACCCTGATGGCGGCGGTGGCGGCCGGGGCGGGATGCGTCTCGGTCGTCGGCTTCGGCGGCGGCAGCCCGATGGACGTGGCGAAGCTGGCCGCGTACCTGATCGCCACGGGCGAGGAGCTCGATACGCTCTGGGGCGTCGGCAAGGCGCTCGGGCAGAAGCTGCCGCTCGCGCTCGTGCCGACCACCGCCGGCACCGGCTCGGAAGCGACGCCGGTGACCGTGATCACGGTCGGCGGCAGCGAGAAGCGCGGGGTCAGCGGCGCCGCCCTGCTCGCCGACTTCGCGGTGCTCGACCCTGAGCTGACCCTGAGCCTGCCGCGCCACGTCACCGCCGCGACCGGGATCGACGCCATGGTCCACGCCATCGAGGCCTATACCTCGGCGCGGCTCAAGAACCCGATGTCGGACATGTTCGCGCGCAAGGCGCTGCGGCTGATCTCCGAAAACCTGCTCCCCGCCTGCGACCGGCCGGACGACATCGACGCGCGCGGCAAGATGCTGCTCGCCTCGCACCTGGCTGGGATCGCTTTCGCCAACGCGCCGGTCGCCGGGGTGCACGCGCTCGCTTATCCGCTCGGCGGCCATTTCCACGTTCCCCACGGCCTCTCCAATGCGCTGATGCTGACCCATGTGCTCGGCCACAATATGGAGGCGGCGCGGCCGCTTTATGCCGAGCTGGGCGCGATGCTCGACCCGTCGGTCAAGGATATCGGCCAGCAGGGCCAGGCGCAGGCCTTCGTCCAGCATCTGGCGCGGCTGTCGCGCGCGGCGGGCGTGCCGCAGCGCCTGACCGAGGTCGGCGTCGGGCCCGAGCATCTCGATTTGCTGGCATCGGAGGCGATGAAGCAGGAACGGCTGCTGATCAACAATCCGTGCCCGATCAGCGAGGCCGACGCTCGGCGGCTCTACGAGGCCGCGCTTTGAATCGCGACGCGATGAAGGGGAGGAGCGCCTATCCGGTCTGGCGCGAGATCGCCACCCGCTGGGCCGACAACGACGCCTACGGCCACGTCAACAACACGATATATTATGCCTGGTTCGACACCGCGGTGAACGGCTGGCTGATCGAGGCGGGGCTGCTCGACATCGCGAAAGGCGACCCGATCGGCCTCGTCGTCGAGACCGGCTGCCGCTACGCACAATCGCTGACCTATCCCGAACCGGTCGAGATCGGCCTCGGCGTCGAGCGGCTCGGCAATTCCAGCGTCACCTACCGGCTCGGCGTCTTCGCCAAAGGTGCGGAGGAGCCGGCGGCGGAAGGCCACTTCACCCATGTCTATGTCGGCCGCGAGAGCCGGTTGCCGGCGGCGCTGCCGGCCGAATGGAGGGCGCCGCTCGAGAAAATCCGCTTGAGCGCGTGATAGCACGTTGCTATCATTGTCGGCATGGGCCAGATGCTCGTCCGCCAGCTTGACGACGCCGCGATAGCACGGCTGAAAATCCGAGCCCGTGAGAAGAACATTTCCGTGGAAGCGCTGGCGCGCGAGGCGATCCACAAAGCCGCCGAGCTCAGCGTCGAAGAGAAATCGGCGCTGGTGCGCAAGATGCAGGAGGCGGGTGAGCGCGCCAAGATCGCCGGAGCGCCCCAGACCCCCGGCTGGGTGCTCATTCGCGAGGATCGCGACGCGTGATCCTCGATGCCAGCGTGGGCGTCAAATGGCTGGTGCCGGAAGAGCATAGCGAGACTGCCGCCGCCCTCGTCGGCCAGACCGACATCTTCGTTCCGACGCTCTTTCACAGCGAAGTGGCGAATGCGCTCTGGAAGAAGGCGCGCCGGGGAGAGATTCGCCTCGATGAGATCGTCGCGCATCTCGGCGAGGTGCCGTTGCTTGTCACCACCCTCGATGAAACCGAAGCATTGCCGAGAGCGCTGGCGATCGCCGCCGAGCTCGATCATCCCGTCTATGACTGCGTCTATCTCGCGCTCGCCGAGGCCCGAGACGATGTCGTGTTGACCGCGGATCTCCGCTTTCTGGACAAGATCGCCGCGAGCCCGATGGCGGCACGCGTGAAGGAGCTGGGAAGATGACCGAAGAGGTGACAGGCGGCTGCGCCTGCGGCCGGGTGCGCTACACGGTCGAAATCGACAATGACGAGGCCTATCTGTGCCATTGCCGGATGTGCCAGCGCAGCACCGGCGGCGTCTCGATTGCCTTCAAGAACGTGAAGAAGGCGGACATGGCCTGGGCGGGCGAGCCGGACTGGTATCATAGCTCGCCGATCGCGCGGCGGCCCTATTGCCGCGCGTGCGGCACGCCGCTCGGCTTCGAATATCCGGACAGCGCGAACATGGACCTCACGATCGGCTCGTTCGACGATCCGGCCCGTTTCCGGCCGAAACACCATTTCGGCGTCGAGAGCATGCACCGCGCCTGGATCGACACCGAGGGGCTGCCCGAATATCGGGTCGAGGACAACAAGCCCACCGTCGAGCGCTGGATGAACGCCATTGGCAAGCTCCCCGATTAGGCACGTCTTCACCGCTTCGGACGGCGTCGAGCTCGCCTGGCACGAACTGGGCGAGGGGCCGCCGGTGCTGCTGCTGCACGGGCTCTTCTCCGATGCCGACACCAACTGGATCCGCTTCGGCCACGCCGCCGAGATCGCCGGCCGCGGCTTCCGCCTCATCATGCCGGATCTGCGCGCGCACGGGACGAGCGCCAAGCCGCACGACGCGGCCGCCTATCCCCCGGACATACTCGCCGACGACGGGCTGGCGCTGATCGCGTTTCTCGAGCTCGGAGACTACGACCTTGGCGGCTATTCGCTGGGCGGGCGGACGGCGGTGCGGATGGTGGCGAAGGGGGCCGCGCCGCGGCGGCTGATCGTCGCCGGCATGGGACTTCAGGGCCTGCTCGAAACGCGCGCGCGGAGCGAGCATTTCAAGACGATCCTGACCGGGCTGGGTACGCATGCGCGCGGCTCGCCGGAATGGATGGCCGAGGCGTTCCTCAAGACCACCGGCGGCGACCCGATGGCGCTGCTGCCCTTGCTCGACAGCTTCGTGGACACCAGCGAGGAAATGCTGCGCAGCATGGAAATGCCGACGCTCGTCCTTGCGGGCGCCGACGACCATGACAACGGCTCGGCCGAAGCGTTGGCGAAGCTGCTGCCGAGCGGCGACTATGTCGAGGTTCCGGGCAATCATATGAGCGCGGTCACCAGGCGGGAACTCGGGCGGGCGCTCGCGGATTTTCTCGACCGTTGACCGTCCGAAATGGCGGGTCCAATAGCCGCTACGCAAAACGACAAATGAGGATGCCGTCATGAAAAGCAGCGTTTCCCTGCTCGCCCTCGCCCTTTCCGCCTGCCTCGCCGCCGGCTGCACCACCGCCGCCGCGACCGGACAGAGCGATGCGGCCGCGTCGTCCGCGCCGGAGGCGCGGCGGGGAACGCCGACCGCGGCCGAGGCCGACGCCTTCGTCGCCCGGGCCGAGCGGGAGCTCGCCGAATTCGCCGTCGTCAACGCTCGCGCCCAATGGGTGAACGCGACCTACATCACCCAGGACACCGACGCGCTCGCCGCCCATTTCGGCACGATCGGGACCGAGATGGGGGTGCGCTTCGCCAACGAGGCCGCGCGCTATGCGAACGTGCCCGACCTCAGCCCCGACACGCGGCGCAAGCTCAACATCCTGCGCGCCGGCCTCACTTTGCCGGCGCCGACCCGGGAAGGCGCGGCGGCCGAATTGAACCGCATCTCGACCGACCTCTCCTCGCAATATGGCCGTGGCCGCGGCACGATGAACGGGGAGACGCTGACCGGCAACGAGATCGAGGCGCGGATGGGCACGGTCCGCAACCCGGCCCACCTGCGCGAGATGTGGACGAGCTGGAACGACAATGTCGGCGCGCCGATGCGCCCGCAATATATCCGCATGACCGAGATCGCGAACGAAGGCGCGCGCGAGCTCGGCTATCCCGATACCGGCGCGATGTGGCGGTCGAAATACGACATGTCGCCGGACGAGTTCGCGGCGCTGACCGAGCGGCTGTGGAACGAGGTCCGCCCGCTCTACGAGGAGATCCACTGTTTCGCCCGGGCGGGCCTGAACCGCACCCATGGCGACCAGGTCCAGGCCGAGACCGGCCCGATCCGCGCCGACCTGCTCGGCAATCTCTGGGCGCAGGAATGGGGCAATATCTACGACGTGGTCGCGCCGCCGTCGCGGGGCATTCCTCCCTACGACCTCACCCGATTGCTCGAGCGCGCCAATTACACGCCCGAGCGGATCGTCCGCCAGGGCGAATCCTTCTTCAGCTCGCTGGGCTTCGCGCCGCTGCCGGCGAGCTTCTGGGAGCGCTCGATGATCACCCAGCCCAGGGACCGCGAGGTGATCTGCCACGCCTCGGCCTGGGACGTCGACAATGTCGAGGATTTGCGCATCAAGATGTGCACGCGCGTCAATGCCGACGATTTCATCACCGTCCATCACGAGCTCGGCCACAATTACTATCAGCGCGCCTATAACCGGCAGCCCTACCTCTATCTCGACAGCGCCAATGACGGCTTCCACGAGGCGATCGGCGACATGATCGCGTTGAGCGTCACGCCCGAATATCTGGTCCAGATCGGTCTCTTGCGGCAGAACCAGATGCCCAACGAGGCGCAGGACCGGGCGCTGCTGCTCCGCCAGGCGCTCGACAAGATCGCCTTCCTGCCGTTCGGGCTCTTGGTCGACCGTTACCGCTGGGGCATCTTCTCCGGCCAGATCCAGCCCGGCAATTATCAGGCGGCGTGGGACGAGATGCGGCTGCGCTACCAGGGCATTGTCCCGCCGACCCCGCGCACGGAGCGGAATTTCGACGCCGGCGCCAAATATCACGTGCCGGCGAGCGTGCCCTACACCCGCTACTTCCTCGCCCGCATCCTCCAGTTCCAGTTCTACAAGGCCGCCTGCGACATTGCCGGCTGGCGCGGCCCGCTTCACCGCTGCTCCTTCTACGGCAATCGCGAGGTCGGGCGGCGCCTGAACGAAATGCTCGCCATGGGCGCCTCGCGGCCCTGGCCCGACGCGCTCGAGGCCTTCACCGGCAGCCGCGAGATGTCGGCCGAGCCGATGGTCGAATATTTCCGGCCGCTGCTGGGCTGGCTGCGGGAGCAGAACAGGGGAAGGCGGTGCGGCTGGTAACCGGCGTCCTGCTCGCGTTCGGCGCGGCGGCCGTGGCCGCCGCCCAGTCGCCGCCGCGCTTCAACCCCGCGGCGCCCGAGAACCGGCAGGTGCTGCCGACCTTCAACTATGCGAGCGTCGAGACCGTCCTGACCCAGATCGGCGCGCGGTTCGAGCGGCGCGGCACTGCGGAGCGGCCGATCCTCAGCGTCACCTTCCCGAACAACCGGCGCGCGGCGATCGTCTTCGGCAATTGCGAGCGCCAGGGCGCGGCCTGCAAGGCGATCTCGATCCAGGCGGTGTGGAACCGGCCGGCCGGCGCCGGCGCGGCGCGGCTCCCCGCCGCGATCCAGGCGTTCAACCAGCGCTACGCTTTCTCGCGCGCCTATCTGACCGCCGACGGGCGGCCGGCGCTGCAGCGTTATCTGACCGCCGATTACGGCTTCATCCGCGGCGACCTCGCGGTCAATTTGCTCGTCTTCGCGACCCAGTCCGACCGGTTCGCGGCCGAGGTGGTGCGGTAGCCGGGGGCAAGTTCGCGCGCGGTCGCCGCCGTCTTCATCACCGGGTTGAGCGGCCCGCCGAGCGTCGCGGCGTTGCGGCTCGCGATCTCGGCTGCGCTCGGTTTCGAATCGGGCATGCTGGCTTCCTCAACGCTTTGAGCGAAAAGGATTCAATGCACCGCACCCGCCGGGGTTGCCGGACCTGGGGTGAGTGGAAAGCTCAGCGCGACCGGGCGCCTAGAGCTGGCCGAGGATATAGTCGGCGCTGGAGACGCTGAACGCGCCCGGCTCCTCGACGTTCAGCTCCTTGACGACGCCGTCCTCTATGATCGCCGACCAGCGCTGGCTGCGTTTGCCCATGCCGAACTTGGAGAAGTCCGCGGCGAGGCCGAGCGCCTCGGCGAAATCGCCATTGCCGTCGGCGAGCATGGTCACCTTGCCCTCCGCTCCGGCCTGCGCGGCCCAGGCCTGCATGACGAAGGCGTCGTTGACGGCGACGCAGGCGATCTCGTCGACCCCCTTGGCCTTGAGCTCATCGGCCTTCTCGACATAGCCGGGCAGATGCCTGGCCGAGCAGGTCGGCGTGAAGGCGCCGGGGACGGCGAAGAGCGCCACCTTGCGGCCGGCGAAATAGGAGTCGGTTTCGACCGGCTGCGGCCCTTCCGAGGTCACCCTGGTCAGGGTCATGCTCGGGATTCGGTCGCCAACGCTGATCGTCATGTCACTCTCCTTGAATTAGGGTCGGCCGGCCCCTTAGCAATTGTAGCGCCGCCCGCCAAACGCCTATAGCCGCGCTATGGACGCCCCCCGGTTCCTTTCCGGCCAATTCCTGCTCGCCATGCCGGGCATCGGCGATCCGCGCTTCGAAAAAGCGGTGATCGCGATGTGCGTCCATGACGAGGAGGGCGCGCTCGGCATCGGCCTCGGCCGGGTGGTGCCGCGCCTCGGCTTCCACGATCTGTTGAGGCAGCTCGGCATCGAGCCGCGGAAAGCGCCGAACGCGCCGATCCACCTTGGCGGGCCGGTCGAGCCGCAGCGCGGCTTCATCATCCACACGCCCGATTGGGGCGGAACGGAGAGCATCCATGTCGGCGACCGCTGGGTGCTGTCGGCGACGATCGACATCCTGAAGGCGATCGCGGAAGGGAAGGGGCCGTCGCGCTGGGTCGCGGCCCTCGGTTATGCCGGCTGGGGCGAGGGGCAGCTCGAGCAGGAATTGGTGCGGCACGGCTGGTTCGCGACGCCGGGCGACGACAGCCTGCTCTACAGCTGCGACGTCGATTCGCGCTGGTCGGCGGCGTTCAGGGCGGCGGGGATCGATTCGCGCCTGCTCACAGCGGAGCATGGGACCGCTTAAGTATCTTTCCCGCAACAGTTTCATCGCGGAAATTTACCTCTCGGTTACCCTTGTCATGAGACCTTCCGACTCGACCGGAGCGCACGAAGCGCCCGGTCGAGTGGGGAGTGGACAAGATGAGTGGACAGATGAGGAAAGGGGGCGTCTTCGCGGCGGCCGCGATAGCATTGTGCGCAAGCATGCCGGCCAATGCGGCGATGGGCTGCTGGAACCAGACCCAGGTCGCCGCGGCGCAGGTCCGGGACCTCCAGTCGCGGCTGATGGTCGCGACCCTGCGATGCTCGGCGATGGGGGTGGACGTGACGCCCGCCTATAACCGCTTCGTCGCCGCCAGCCGGGCGACGATCCAGGGCGCCAACGGCGTGCTGATGGCGGCGTTCCGCGCCGGCCATGGCGGCGAGGCGCAGACGCATTACGACCGCTTCGCGACGGCGCTCGCCAACATTTACGGCGACGACGCGACCAACCGCGACGTCTGCGCCGAGACCGCGGCGGTGGCGGATGAAGCCGCGGCGGCGGCGGGCGACATCCGCCTGCTGGTGACGATCGCGCATCGGCTGGGCGACGCGCCGGCGCTGCCGGGCGGCCAGTGCGGGATCACTTTCGCTTCGATGACCGACGGCAACTGACCACATATAAAGATATCTTTATATTTGCATTTGCGGGCGGCCGCGGCTAGGGAACTGGCACGCGACCGCCTGATTTTTCCTCGGCGGTCCTTCTTTTCCAGGAGACCGCACGTGGCGACCCAGCCCAAGAGCACGACCAACGACTATGTGATCGCCGACATCGGCCTCGCCGCCTTCGGCCGCAAGGAGATCGAGATCGCCGAGACCGAGATGCCCGGCCTGATGGCGCTGCGCGAGGAGTTCGGCACGGCGCGGCCGCTGACCGGCGCGCGGATCACCGGCTCGCTGCACATGACGATCCAGACGGCGGTGCTGATCGAGACCCTGACCGCGCTCGGCGCCGAGGTCCGCTGGGCCTCGTGCAACATCTACTCCACCCAGGACCATGCCGCCGCCGCGATCGCCGCGACCGGCGTTCCGGTGTTTGCGGTCAAGGGCGAGACGCTCGAGGATTATTGGGACTATGCCGCCCGCATCTTCGATTGGGGCCAGGACGAGACCTGCAACATGATCCTCGACGACGGTGGCGACGCCACCATGTTCGCGCTCTGGGGCGCGCGCGTCGAGGCGGGCGAGACGCTATTCGAGCCGACCAACGAAGAGGAAGAGATTTTCGCCGCGACGCTGAAGCGCTTCCTCGCCGAGCGGCCCGGCTATCTGACCAGGACCGTCCAGAACATCAAGGGCGTCTCCGAAGAGACGACGACCGGCGTCCACCGCCTCTACGATCTCGCCAAGAAGGGCAAGCTGCCGTTCCCGGCGATCAACGTCAACGATTCGGTCACCAAGTCCAAGTTCGACAATCTCTACGGCTGCAAGGAATCGCTGGTCGACGCCATTCGGCGCGCAACCGACGTGATGCTCGCCGGCAAGGTCGCCTGCGTCGCCGGCTTCGGCGACGTCGGCAAGGGCTCGGCCCAGTCGCTGCGCAACGGCGGCGCCCGCGTGCTGGTGACCGAGGTCGATCCCATTTGCGCGCTGCAGGCGGCGATGGAGGGCTTCGAGGTGATCACCATGGAGGAGGCGGTGACCCGCGCCGACATCTTCGTCACCGCCACCGGCAATGCCGACGTCATCACGCTCGACCATATGCGGGCGATGAAGAACATGGCGATCGTCTGCAACATCGGCCATTTCGACAGCGAGATCCAGATCGGCGCGCTCGCCAACATGAAGTGGACCGAGATCAAGCCGCAGGTCGACGAGGTCCAGTTCCCCGACGGCAAGAAGATCATCGTCCTCTCGAAGGGCCGCCTGGTCAATCTCGGCAACGCGACCGGCCATCCGAGCTTCGTGATGAGCTCCAGCTTCACCAACCAGACGCTGGCGCAGATCGAGCTTTGGACCGGCGGCGACAAATACGGCAAGGACGTCTACGTCCTGCCCAAGCACCTGGACGAGAAGGTCGCGGCGCTCCACCTCGGCAAGCTCGGCGTCAAGCTCACCACGCTGAGCCAGAAGCAGGCCGACTATATCGGCGTGCCGGTCGAAGGGCCGTTCAAGCCGGATCACTACCGCTACTAGAACTCACGCGCGCCACTTGAGGAGTCACCCCGGCGAAAGCCGGGGCCCATGAACCGAAGAGCATGTCGTCGCCCTGTGCGCTTTCGTGAGCAGCGGTGTTCATGGGTTCCGGCTTTCGCCGGAATGACTATTGTTGCGGCGCAGGTGCTTCCGCCCGCCGCCCCCGCCGTCTAGACAGGGCGCGATGCCGGCTTTGTCGTCCTCCCTCATCGCCATCGTCGCGCTGGTCTCCGGCGCCTGGCTGGCGCTTGCGGTCTGGGCGGCGCGGCGCGGCGCGCGGCGCGCGGCCCAGGCCGACGCCGTGATCGGCGACAACCGGCGCATGGCGGCGCTGCTCCAGGCGGGGCCGGCCATGCCGCTCGTCATTGCCCCCGATGGCGCGATCAGCGGCCCGGACCGGCTCGCCGGCGCGCTCGGGCTCGACTCGCTGCCGCCGCGCTGGATGGCCCTGTTCGGCGAGGCGGCCCCGTTCCGCGCCGACGAGGCGGCGGCGCTCGGCCGTCATGTCAGCGAGGCCGCCTCCGGAGGCCGCTTCAGCCTCTCCGTGCGGCCCGCCGGATCGGCGCGCATCTTTCGGATTGACGGCGGCCCCGCGCCCGCCGGCTTCGCCGAACGCTCGGCCTTGCTCTGGTTCGTCGACGTGACCGAAGCGGAGGAGCAGGCCGCGGCGCTGGCGGCGCGGCTCGAACGGCGGTCGGCCGCGCTCGACGCCCTGTCCGGCCTGATCGAGGCGGCGCCCTTCCCGATGTGGCATCGCGGCCCCGACCTCCAGCTGGCCATGGTCAACGGCGCCTATGTCGAGGCCGTCGAAGGCGGCGACGCGCCGTCGGTGATCGAACAGGGCACCGAACTTATCGATGTCGCCGACGGCCGCGACCCGCTGCGCGACGCCGCCGCGGTGCTCGAGAGCCAGCAGCCGTCGCGCCGGACCGTGCCGGCGACGGTCGCCGGCGAGCGGCGGATGATGCAGGTCGTCGAGGTGCCGCTGGGGCCCGGCGGAGTCGCCGGCTACGCGATCGACGTCGAGGACCAGGAGCAGGCCCATGCCGACCTCGCCCGATTCGTCCGCGCCCAGCGCGACATGCTCGACCGGCTGTCGGCGGGCGTGGCGCAGTTCGGGCGCGACCGCAGCCTAATCTTCTTCAACCAGCCGTTCGCGCGGCTGTTCTCGCTGACCGCCGAATTCCTCGCCGACCGTCCCGAGTTCGACCGAGTCATCGACGCGATGCGCGAGGCCGGCAACCTGCCCGAAGTGCGCGACTTCCCGGACTGGAAAGAGGAGCATCGCGCCTGGTTCACCAGCGGCCTCGCCGCCGACGAGGAGGATTGGCTGCTGCCCGGCGGCAAGCATCTGCGCGTCGTCGCCCAGCCGCTGCCGGACGGCGGCCTGCTGACCATCTTCGAGGACCGGACCGAGCAGATCCAGCTCGCTTCGGCGCGCGACACCCTGCTTCGCGTCCGCACCGCGACCTTCGACAATCTGTTCGAGGCGGTCGGCGTGTTCGCCTCGGACGGGCGGCTGAACCTGTGGAACAACCGCTTCCGCGAAGTCTGGGGCCTCGACGAGGCGCAGCTCGCCGGCCATCCGCGGGTCGACGCGCTGGCGCCCCTGCTGGCGGCGAAGCTGAAGCGCGCCAGCCATGCCGGGCTGGTCCGCGAGCTGGTGCGCAGCGCGACGGTCGAGCGCAAGCAAAGGTCCGGGCGGGTGGGGCTGATCGACGGCCGCGAGTTCGAGTTCGCCGCGGTGCCGCTCCCCGACGGCAACGCCCTTTTCACGATGCTCGACATCACCGACAGCCGGAAGGTGGAAGCGGCGCTGCGCGACCGTACCGAGGCGCTCGAGGAGGCGGACAGGCTGAAGACCGCCTTCGTCTCCAACATGAGCTACGAGTTGCGCACGCCATTGACCTCGATCGCCGGCTTCGCCGAGATGCTCGCCGCCGGCTATGCGGGCGAATTGCCGGCGACGGCGTCCGATTATGTCGCCGCGATCCTCGACAGCGTCGCCAGGCTCGGCGCGCTGATCGACAACGTGCTCGATCTCACCCAGAGCGATACCGGCAGCCTGCTTCTCGCCGAAGAGGATGTCGATCTTGCCCAGCTCTGCCGCGAAGTGGCGGAGGACGTCCAGGGCCTTGCCGGCCGCCGGCAGATCGAGCTCGCGCTCGAGGTCAAGCCGAGCGTCGGCATCGTCACCGGCGACCGGCGGCGGCTCAGCCAGACGATCGGCAATATCGTTCGCAACGCCCTGGTCTATACCGACGCCGGCGGCCGGGTGCTGCTGCGCGCCGAGGGCGGCCGCGGCGCCGCCCGGATCATCGTTTCCGACAATGGCCGCGGCATCGAGACGGCGGATCAGGCGCGCGTGTTCGACCGCTTCCAGCGGACGGCCGAAGCGCGCAGCGGCGAGGAGGCGGCCGTGGGCCTCGGCCTGCCGCTCGCCAAGCAGTTCGTCGAAGCGCATGGCGGGACGATCGAGCTGCAGTCCAGGCCGGGACAGGGGACGACCGTCACCGTCCGCCTGCCGCGCACCGCCGCGCAGCGCGCCGGCTATCCTCTGGCCGAGGTCGCCGAATAGCGTGGGCAGGTCCGTCGTGGTCACCTTTCTAGCCCCTCCCCTTGATGGGGAGGGGTTGGGGTGGGGTGGAGTCTCCGGAAACGCTCGGGACGGCATTGACTCCACCCCCACCCAACCCTCCCCCATCGAGGGGGAGGGCTCTTGTACGAAATGATCCGCCTGGCCGGCGCCGCGGCGACCGAGGCGTTCGGCGCCGCGCTGGCAAAGCAGCTTCGCGCGGGCGATGTCGTCGCCTTGTTCGGGCCCCTGGGCGCGGGGAAGACGACGCTTGCGCGGGGGCTGTTGCAGGGCCTGGGCCATGACGGCGAGGTCGCCAGTCCGACCTTCCCGATCGTGCAGCCCTATGATCCCCCAGACACCCGGATCGCGGTCTGGCATGTGGATCTTTATCGGATCGACGACCCGGCGGAACTCGCCGAGCTCGGCCTCGACGAGGCGCGCAGCGAAACCGCGATGCTGATCGAATGGCCCGAGCGGCTGCCCGCTTTATGGCCGGAAGCGCTGCGGCTCACCCTCGCCGTCGAGCCCGACGGCGCGCGCGCCTTGACAGCCCTGGTGCCGCCCGCTTGGGGGGGACGATGGCCTCCCCGATGATTCCGCCGGCTCATGCGCCGGATTTTCTCGCCGCGCATGGCTGGGACGGATGCGAGATCAGGCCGCTGGCCGGCGATGCCAGCTTCCGCCGCTATTTCCGAGTCCATGGCGCGGGCGGCGCGACGGCGGTGCTGATGGACGCGCCGCCCGAGCATGAGGATATCGGGCCGTTCCTCACGGTCGCCGGACACCTGCTCGACCGCGGCTTCGCACCGCCGCGGCCGCTCGCCATCGACCGCGAGAAGGGGCTTCTGCTGCTCGAGGATTTCGGCGACGACCGCGTCGGTCCCCTGCTCGCGCGCGAGCCCGGGCGCGAACGCGGCATCTACGAGTCGGCGGTCGACATCCTTGCCGAGATCGCCGCGCAGCCCGCGCCCGGGGACCTGCCGCCCTATGACGACGCGGCGATGGGCCGGGAGGTGGCGCTGTTCACCGAATGGTATGCGCCGGCGCTGGGCATGGCCGTCGACGAGGAAGGCTATTCCCGCGCCTGGCGCGCAGTCTGGGGCGATGTGCTAAGGATCGTCGAGAGCAATCCGGTGCTGGTCCTGCGCGATTATCATGCCGACAATCTGATGGTGATCCCCGGCCGCGACGAACTGGGCCTGCTCGACTTCCAGGACGCGCTCGCCGGCCATCCCGCCTACGATCTCGTCTCCCTGCTCCAGGATGCGCGGCGCGACGTCGATCCGGCGCTAGAGGAAGCGATGATCGCGCGCTACGTGGCCGCCGCCAGCGTCGCCGATCCCGGCCTCTTCCGCGCCCATTACGAGATCCTCGGCGCGCAGCGGAACACCAAGATCATCGGCATCTTCACGCGGCTGTGGCGGCGGGACGGCAAGGCGCATTATCTCCCCCTGCAGCCGCGGGTCTGGGCCTATCTGGAGCGCAACCTCGCCCATCCCGCGCTGGCGCCGGTCGCCGCATGGTTCGAGGCGAACGTCCCCGCCGAGATGCGCGGCGCGGCCTGCCGGCGGAGGGCGGGCGCATGAGCCGCACCCGGAAGCCGCTCGCCCTCCGCCCCGATCCGGGCGCCGCGGTGCCGGCGACGGCGATGGTGATGGCGGCGGGGCTCGGCAAGCGCATGCGCCCGCTCACCGCTACTCGGCCGAAGCCGCTGATCGAGGTCGCCGGACGCACGCTGATCGATCATGCGCTGGCCCGGCTCAAGGCGGCCGGCGTCGGCAAGGCGGTGATCAACGTCCATTATCTGCCCGACGCGTTGGAGGCGCATCTTAAGAACCGAGTCAAAGGCATTGAAATCGCTGTCTCCGACGAGCGCGCGCTTCTGCTTGAGACCGGCGGCGGGCTCAAGCGCGCGCTGCCCCTGATCGACGCCGACCCGTTCCTCGTCGTCAACTCGGACAATCTGTGGATCGACGGTCCGGTCGACACGCTGCGCCTGCTCGCGGCGGGCTGGGACGACGCGCGGATGGACGCCCTGCTGCTGCTGGTGCCGCTGGCGCGCGCCCATTGCCACAGCGGCCGCGGCGACTTCCACATGAGCGCCACCGGCAAGCTCCGCCGCCGCAAGGCCAATGGCGTCGCGCCCTTCGTCTATACCGGTCTCCAGATCCTCTCCAAGCGCCTGTTCGCGGGCGAGACGCCCGACGGGGCCTTCTCGACCAACCTCCTGTGGGACCGCGCCATCGCCGCCGGACGCTGCTTCGGCATCGTCCATCAGGGCCTCTGGTTCGACATCGGCGCGCCGGCGAACATCAAGAAGGCGGAGGCGATGCTCGGCGACGCCTAGGCCGAAAAGAAAGAGGCCATTCCTTCCCCTTTGCCGGCCCGCTAGGCTGCCCGAGTGACCCCCGCCGTCTTCACCATCCCGCCGCACCGCGCCTTCGCCGACGCGCTCGCCGCCGGGCTCTTGGCGCGCCACGGAAGCGAGAAGACGGGGCTGGCGCGGGGGATCGTGCTGGTCCCCAACAACCGCGCCGCCCGCGCCGTCCAGGATGCGTTCGTGCGGCGCTCGGACGGGGGCTTGCTGTTGCCGCGGCTGGTTCCGGTCGGCGATCCCGAGCTGGACGAGCGGATCGGCGGAATGCTCGAGCCGCTCGGCGAGGGCGAGGCGCCGGTGCCGCCCGCGATCGAGCCGGCGCGGCGGCTGATGCTGCTGGCGCGGCTCGTCCAGATGCACCTGGGGGCGGACGCGGCCGAGGCGGTGCGTCTCGCCGCCGACCTCGCCCGCACCCTCGATCAGTTGCTGATCGAGGAGGTCGATCCCGCCCGCCTTGCCGGCTTCGCGGCCGACTTGCCCGATCTGTCGATCCACTGGCAGAAGTCGCTCGGCCAGCTTCGCCTGATCCTCACCGACTGGCCGGCGGCGCTCGCCGAGCGCGGCCGGATCGACCTCGCCGACCGCCGCAACCGCCTGCTCGCGGCGGCCGCCAGGAGATGGCTCGACCGGCCGCCGCCGGGCTTCGTCTGCGCCGCCGGCATCACCACCGCCGCGCCCGCCGTGGCGCGGCTGCTCGGCGTGGTTGCGCGGCTCGAGCGGGCTATGGTGGTGCTTCCGGCGCTCGACCTCGAAATGGACGAAGAGGAGTGGGATTCGCTTGGCCCCCACGAGCCCGACGACAGCGGCCATCGCAAGCGTTCGATCGAGACCCATCCGCAATTCAACCTCAAGCTTCTGCTCGACAGGATGAGCGTCGGACGAAAGGAGGTCGTTCGCTGGCGCTGGGGTGGCGGAAGGGATGCGCCGGCGGCGCGCAGCCGCGCCATCGCCAACGCCATGGCGCCCGCCCAGCACAGCGCCAAATGGCAAAGCCTGCGCCCCGCCGAGCGGCGCCTGACCGGCGTGCGCGCGCTCGAGCTCGCCGATCCGGCCGAAGAGGCGCAGGCGATCGCCATTGCGCTGCGCCAGGCGTTGGAGGAACCCGGCCGCACCGCCGCGCTGGTGACGCCCGACCGAGCGCTCGCCCGCCGCGTCTCGGCGCATCTCAAGCGCTGGCACATCGAGGCCGACGACAGCGCCGGCCGGCCGCTCTCGCAGACCCCGCCCGGCACCCTGCTGCTCGCCGCCGCCACCGCCGCGGCCGAACGGTTCGCGCCGGTCGCCCTGCTGGCTTTGCTAAAGCACCCGTTGGCGATGGCGGGGAGCGGCCGGCTCGACTGGCTGGACGGCGCGCGCGGCCTCGACCTCGCTTTGCGCGGGCCGCGGCCGCCGGCGGGGCTGGCCGGGATCGACGCCCATCTTGCCGACCGGAACGGGCGCGACGGCAGGCTCCGCGAGGCGGCGGCGGCCTGGTGGCCGGCGGCGTCGGCCTTGATCGCGCCGCTGGAGCGCGCCTTCGAGGAAGGCAGCAGCCTTCCGGCGCTGCTTGCCGCGCTCCGCGAAACCGTATCGCGGCTCGCCGGCGATCCGGCCTGGTCGGGCCCGGCCGGGCGCGCCGCGGCGGAACTGCTCGCCGAGCTGGAGGCGGCGGCGGGGGAGGGGCCGGAGCGGGTCGAGGCCGCCCACCTGCCCGATCTGCTCGAGCGGCTGATGGCGGCAGTGGCGGTCCGCCCGCCTTACGGCCAGCATCCGCGGATCGCCATCTGGGGCCTGCTCGAGGCCCGGTTGCAGCATGCCGACCTGCTGGTTCTCGGCGGTCTCAACGAAGGCGTCTGGCCGGCGCTGCCGGCGCCCGACCCATGGCTGGCGCCGCGCCTCCGCTCGGAGCTCGGCTTGCCCTCGCTGGAACGGCGGATCGGGCTTGCCGGGCACGATTTCGCCTCCGCTCTGGGCGCCCGGCAGGTGCTCGTCACCCGCGCCCGGCGCGACGCGCGGTCGCCGGCGATCGCTTCGCGCTTCTGGCTGCGGCTGGAGGCGATGACCGGCGGGCTGACCCGCGCCCCCGATTTGCGCAAATGGGCGCGGGCGATCGACCGGCCCGCGGCCCACCGGCCCGCCGCGCGGCCGGCGCCCGCGCCCGATCCGAAGCTCAGGCCCCGCGCCATCTCGGTGACCGAGGTCGACCGGCTCAAGGCCGATCCCTACGCCTTCTATGCCCGCAAGATGCTGGCGCTGATGGCGCTCGATCCGGTCGACGCCGATCCCACCGCCGCCTGGCGCGGCAGCGCCGTCCACGCGGTGCTCGAAGCCTGGATGAAGGAGGACGATTGCGACCCGGCGAAGCTGCGCGCCCGCGCCGAAGCGCTGCTCGACGCGCAGGAGGCGCATCCGCTGATGCGCGCGCTCTGGCAGCCGCGCCTGACCGAGGCGATCGATTTCATCGCCACCCGGGTCGAGGCGAACCGCGCCGAAGGCCGGCGGCCGCTGGCGGCCGAGGCGCGCGGAACGCGCGAGATCGGCGGCGTCAGCCTCCACGGCATCGCCGACCGGATCGACGTCATGGCGGACGGCGGCCTCGCCATCGTCGACTACAAGACCGGCGGCCCGCCGAGCGGCAAGGCGGTCGCCGAAGGCTATTCGCTCCAATTGGGCCTGCTCGGCCTGATCGCCGAGCAGGGCGGCTTCGCCGGTGTCGAGGGCGCCGCCGCCTGCTTCGAATATTGGAGCCTCGCCCGCGACCAGCGCTCGGGCCGGCTCGGCTATGTGAAGAGCCCGGTCGGCGGGCGGAGCGGGCTCGACGCGGCGGATTTCACCGCCCTCGCCGCGCGCAATTTCATCGGCGCCGCTGCGAAATGGCTGACCGGCGGCGAGCCGTTCACCGCCAAGCTCCACCCGGAATATGCGCCCTATGGCGATTACGACCAGCTGATGCGCCTCGACGAATGGTACGGCCGCGAATGAGGAAAAGAGGGACTGTCCCTATTTTTCAGGCGAGGGCGCGCCAGATGCCGTAGGCGCTGGTCGCGGTGAGCACGATCCCGACCATGACCAGCAGACCCCGCGCCGGAACCCTCTTGGCGACGAGGCCGCCGAGCGGCGCCGCGGCGACGCCGCCGATCAGCAGGCCCGCCATCGCCTTGGTGAAGGCCTCGGCGCCGAGCGAGAACAGGAAGGTCGCAGAGATCGTGACGGCGAGGAAGAATTCGGCGGTGTTGACCGTGCCGATCACCTTCCTGGGATGAGCGCCCTGGACGAGGAGGTTCGAGGTCACCACCGGTCCCCAGCCGCCGCCGCCGGCCGCGTCGAGGAAGCCGCCGACCAGGCCGAGCGGCTCGACGATCCTGGGCTTGCGCTCCCGGTGGCCGTGCCGAAAACCGCGCCATAGCAGGTAAAGGCCGATGCCGGCGAGATAGGCGAGGACGATCGGGCGCGCGTAGCCGACCGGAATTTGGGTAAGCACATAGGCGCCCAGGATGCCGCCGATGATGCCGGGAATGACGATCCGCCGGAACAGGCGCCAATTGACGTTCTTGTGAAGGACGTGGCTGATCCCCGATGCGCCCGTGGTGAACACTTCCACGGCATGGACGCTGGCCGAAGCCGCCGCCGGAGGGACTCCGAGGCTGACCAGCAAGGTGCTCGAAATCACCCCGAACGCCATGCCGAGGGCGCCGTCGACGAGTTGCGCCGCGAAGCCGACCAGGATGAAGGGCAGGAGATCGGCGAAGGTGGCGACGCTGAGGTCCAAAGAACGAAGCTCCCCCGCAGGGCGTGATAACAATCCCGCTACGCCCATAGCGTCGCGCCGGCCCGGTGCAAATGCCGGGCGACCGGATTGGTTGCGCCGGCGCCGCACGGCCGGGTTAGTAAATCGTAAACCTCCATGGCCGAAAATGCGCGCAACGGCCGACGGCCGGCCTGTCGAGAGCGAGAACGTGGATACAGTCTATTCCCTGTCCGGCGACGTCCCGCCGGTGGAAGTCGGCCTTGAAGGCGACGATGCCGCGCTGTGGCCGGGCGCGCTCACCTCTGGCAGCATCCGCCAGGCCTGCTCGGTGCGGAAATTGAGCGCGGGCGGCGCCGTTCTCCATGTCGACCATGAGGTCGAGGTCGGCGAGCGTCTAGAGCTCGAGCTGATGACCGGCGAGCCGCTCGACGGCACGGTCGTTTGGCGGCGCGGCTCGGAAGTCGGCCTGCGCTTCGACCGGCAGATCAACGTCTTCGCGCTCATTGCCCAGGACATCGTCAGCCAGCCCGGCGAACGCCGCCGCATGCCGCGCGTCGAGCTGACCTGTCCCGCTCTGCTCGAGACGGACTCCGGCACCGAATATGTGATGACGCGCAACGTCTCGCAGGGGGGCGTGAAGATCGACGTTCCGTTCCCGCTCGAGCTCGAAGCGCGGGTCACCGTCACGCTCGACGGGCTGCGCCCGGTGAACGGCGTGGTGCGCTGGTCGCAGGGCCATGTCGCCGGCATCGCCTTCCTGCCCGAGCTGCGCTGGCAGGAGGTGATGCTCTGGCTCAAGGAGCGCCGCGCCGCGACCTGCGACGCTTTTCCCGTCCGCGAGGACTCGCCCAAATCGGCCGAACCCGCGTTCAGCGACGAGAGCGGGGTCCAGCTCAACCTCGCGGCGCGGGTGCGCGAGGGAACGAGGCGCTGGTCGATCGAGGTCGCTTCGATCTCGACCCGCTCGGTCGCGTTCGACTCCTACGCCGCGCTGCAGATCGGGTCCCTGCTCTGGGTCGTGCTTCCGGGCCTCGAAGGCTGGCCGGCTCGGATCGTCACGGTCGAGGGCTACCGCTTCACCTGCGAGTTCACGCAGCCGCTCCACCCGGCCGTGCTCGAGCGCATCCTGACCTTGGGCAAGAACCAGGATCAGGACTGACCCGACTTTTCGAATGCAATTCCGCAGGATGGACAGAGCCTGCGGTCCGCTTATGCTCCCCTGCGAAGCAAATGGGGACTCGGACATGGTGACGCGCGCCGGAGCGGGCGATCTGCAGCATTTGCGCGGCGATGCGGTTCGGCCGGCTGCGCCCGTGTTCAGGGCGCCGCACAGCCATGTCGACGGCTTCCTGCCCGTCGAGCTCGCCCGCGACATGCGCGTTGCGATCGACCGCCATTTCGCCGAGCCCTACAAGCAGACCGCGGCTCACCAAGTCTGGAATTATTGGTTCGTGCCGGACATGTACACGTTCCTGAGGACCCAGCCCGACAAGGTCATCCCGCGGGTCCTCGTCGAGCGGTTCCATGCCGCGCTGACCGCCTGGGCCTGGAACACGCTGGGCCTCGGTTACGTCACCCATCCCTATCTCAGCCTCTATGTCGACGGCTGCGAGCAGTCGCTTCACAACGACTCGGGCAACGGCCGTTTCGGCTATGTCTATTCGCTGACCAGGGACGAGCGCGACACCCGCGGCGGCGAGACGATCGTGATGCACGAGGGCGACCTTTACCGCGCCAACCTCACCACCATGACCGGCGGCCGCGGCGGCCTTTACGAGATGATCGAGCCGCGCTTCAACCGGCTGGCCATTTTCGACGACCGCATGCCGCACGGCGTGCACCGGATCGAAGGCTCGATGAACCCGGTCGAAGGACGACTCGTCCTCCATGGCCATATCAGCGAGACCGGTGCGGGCACCAAGGGGCCGCTCGGCCCCGCCGAGGTCGGGCCGCCAATGGAGGACGCGGCCAACAAGGCGCTGTCCGCCTTCGAGATGACCTGCGACCCGCACGGGCCGATCGTTATCCGGCTGCGGATCGGCCCGTCGGGCAGGGTGGAAGAGGCGCTGCTCGTCCTCGACCGGCTGGCTTTCCCGGACGGCGCCTCGACCGCGGGCATCGCCGAAGCGGTGCGCGAAGCGGCCGCCTGCGCGATCTTCCCGCCCGCCGACGCGCCGACCGAGGCGATCGTCCCGGTGATGATCGGCGGACCGCTCCCCTCGACCAGGAAATAGGGTCTTAGCTTTCGCGGTCGCCGCTTTTGCGGGCCCGGTTGGCGTAGAGCAGAGCGGCGACCAGTGCGGCCGAGCCAATACCGATCGCGGCCCCGGTAATCAGATTCTTGCGCCCGCCTGCTGGAGTCTTGACCGCCTTCACCGCGGCGGCGGACCGGCTCGCCTCTGATTCGGGCGGACCGTCGACCGGCGCGTCGTCGGGATAGGAGGGTTCATCGGCCATCGGCTTCCCTTAGCCTGTAGCCTTACGGATGCAAGAAGGACGGCGGCTTTCGCCACCGTCCTTTCTCGAAATCGCCTGCGATCTTCAGTTGTGCCGGCCGCGTCCGCAGCGGGCGGGATCCGCCCAGGAACCGCGGTCGCTGTCGGTCAGGCCCGAGCAGCGGCGGCCGCGCCGGCCCCTGCCATTGCCGCCCGGATCGGCATTGGCGCCGGAATCGCGATCGGTGAGCCCGGTGGTCCGGCGGCGGCCGCGGTTGCCGCGTCCGCGGCCCGGCGGATCTGAATTGGGGCCGCTGTCGCTGTCGCTATAACCTCCGCCCCGATTGCCCCGGCCCCGGCCCGGCGGATCGGAATTGGGCCCGCTGTCGGAATCGCTCCCGCCGCCGCGCCCGCGTCCGGGCGGATCGGAATTGGGCCCGCTGTCGCTGTCGCTGATCTGGAGCGCCTCGGCCTCTCCGCTCATCATCATCAGCGCGCCGCCGCCGACGATCGCTCCGCCCGCGACCCGTCCGAGGAACGAACGCCGGCTCAACTTCCGCGTGGGTTTCATGTTGTTCTCCCCAATATCCCGAGCGGTGTCGGCGCCTGGCAGCCAATCCAAGGGCGTCGGTCCTGCTCGGACGCGAGCGACCCTAAAGACGCACGGCACGCTGTCAAGAAGTTGCACCGCCGATACGAACGGAAAAACGAGAAGCGGCCGAGCCGGCGATCGGCTAAGCGCGGGGCATGGCCGAGTCCGGATTTTCCCTGTTCGAAACCCCGATCGGCGCGTGCGGCATCGCCTGGCGCGGGGACGCGATCGTCGGGCTGCAGCTTCCCGAGGCCGGCGAGGCGGCCGCGCTCGCTCGGCTCCGGCGGCGGTTTCCCGGCCTGGATGAAGCTAAGCCGCCGCTGGCGGTCCAGGCGGCGATCGCGCGGATCGCGGCCTTCCTCGGCGGCGCGAAGGACGATTTCGGGGACCTGCCGCTCGACCTTGGCGGCGTCGGCGCCTTCGAGCGGGCCGTCTACGACGCGGCGCGGGCGATCCCGGCCGGCGAAACCCTCACCTACGGCGCCCTGGCCGCCAGGCTCGGCGATCCGGGCCAGGCCCGCGCGGTCGGCCAGGCGCTCGGCCGCAACCCCTGGCCGATCGTCATCCCCTGCCACCGAGTCACCGCCGCCGACGGCCGCATGGGCGGCTTCTCCGCTCCGGGCGGGCGGGCGACCAAGCTCAAGCTGCTCGAGATCGAAGGCGCGCTGGCGGCGGAGTCGCTGCCCTTGTTCGGACCGCAAGCTACTTGACTCCCCCGATCGAGAAATGGCCAAGTCGCGGGGCGCGGCGGGGGAAACGGAATGGCACGCAGGCTGGTCATCTGCCTTGACGGCACCGGCAACCAGATCGGCACCAATCTTTCCAATGTCCTGAAGCTGTACCGCATGCTTGTCCAGGATGAGGAGCAGCTGGCATTTTACGATCCCGGCGTCGGCACGATCGGCACTCCGGGCTGGTGGAGCCAGCTGAAGCAAAAGGTTCGCGGCTTATTGGGCCTAGCGCTCGGGTTCGGCCTCGACGACAATGTGCTCGACGCTTATTCCTGGCTGTGCCGCAACTATCGGGATGGCGACCAGATCTATCTGTTCGGCTTCAGCCGCGGCGCTTATACGGCGCGTGTCCTCGCCGGTTTCATCCATCTGTGCGGGCTGCTCGGGCCCGACCAGCTCAATCTGTGCGGCTATGCGCTCGTCGCCTACAAGAAGGCGGCCGACACCGGCAACATCGGGACCGGTTTCACCTTCAAGAAAGTCGCTGGCGCGCGGAGCGTCCCGATCCGCTTCGTCGGCGTCTGGGACACGGTCGCCTCGCTGATCGTTCCGCGCGCGGACCGGCTCTATCTGCCGTCGCTGCAGACGCTGCCCTACACGCGTCGCAATCCCAGCGTGCGGACCTTCCGCCATGCCATCTCGATGGATGAGCGGCGCCGGATGTATCGGCTCAATCACTGGCAGGATCCGCAACCATATCAGCCGTTCGGCGAGAAGGCCGATGTCGAGCAGGACATCCGCCAGGTCTGGTTCGCGGGCGTCCATTCGGACATTGGCGGCGGCTATCCGGAAATCCAGAGCGGCCTTTCCAAATATCCTCTGCGCTGGATGGTGGACGAGGCCGAGCAAGCGGGCCTTGCGATCAGGCCGAGGTTGAAGGCGCTGCTGATCGACGGCAAGGGCGGCCGCCCGGACGCCGGCTACGCCTATGTGCCGGCCAACCCGGCCGCCGAGCTTCACCGATCGCTGACCGGACCCTGGTGGCTGCTCGAGCCGCTGCCCAAATGGTACAGCCTGAAGGAATGGCCGCGGCGCATCGTCTTCCTCCTCTTCTACATTCCCTGGGCCGAGCCCAGGCCGCTTCCGAACCGCCCCTGGAAAGGGGTTCCGAGTCCCGACCCGTTCTTCATCCACAGCTCGGCGATCGCGCGGATCGCGCAATGCCCCGATTATCGTCCGGTCAACCTGCCCGCCGACTATCGGGTGGAGACGGCCGCCGGCCCGCCGCCGCCGCCGATCCCGCCGCCGCCCTACCGCCCGCCCGGAATGCTCGCCCGGCTGCGCGGCCTCGTCGCCACCTGGCCCAATGGCAAGGGCTGGCTCGGCATGGCCAAAGAGGCGGCCTGGCTGGTGCCTGTGCTCGGCCTGCTCGGCTGGATGGGCGGCTTCCTCGCCTGGCATCCCGATCTCGGCCCGGACCTCCTCCGGCTCGCCCTGATCGCGATCATCCTGCCGGCGCTGGCCGAGGAGCTGCTGTTCCGCGGAATCCTCCTGAAGCCGCCGTCGGACGGCGCGACCGGCCTCGGCCCGGCGGCGCTGTCCGCGCTCCTGTTCGCCTTCTGGCACCCGCTCCAGATCTGGCTCTATTCGCGGCAGACCGAGCTGCCGCCGCCCGACTGGGCGGGCCTCGCCTGGAACTGGTGGTTTCTCGCCGCCTGCGCCGCCCTCGGCTTCGCCTGCGCCCGCCTCGTTCTCGCCACCCGCTCGATCTGGCCGGCGGTGGCGCTGCACTGGCTGGTGGTGGTGGCGTGGAAGGCCTTGTTCGACGGGCCGGGAGCGCCGTTCTAGCGGCGCCCTTGCAACCGGCCTCCTTGTGTATTATCTCGATAACACACCGGTCATCACGACCGTGGGAGGACCGAGATGGATATCAGAGCCATACAGCCGCGCGACTGGATGATCGCGATCGCCGCCTTCATCGCGGGGGCATTCATTTTTTAAGGACGAGGCCGCGCGCTCACGGACACCGCCCCGGATTCGCAGCCGCTACCGCTTGGCCGCTCACGGCGATCAGGCGGCTCGACGAAAAAGGCACATTCGCATCGGCTGCCATCGCCGCGCTGTTGGCCGCCAGCTGCGCGGTCCTGGCCGCCGCGGATTTGGTGTACCGGTCCGGCTGCGAGCTGGTTGAGTCAAGCGCACAATATGCAATGACCGCATTGTGCGCAGCGGCGAGCGAGGTCGCATAAGCCCCTTGCGACGTGAGTGCGGACCTCTCTTCGGTCTCCCGGGTCGTCGGATCGATCTCGCTCTTTAGCGCGCCTTCTATCGCCGGCCTGGCGCCATTGAAAACGGTTGCGATGAACGTCAGGAATTCGCGCGTCGGTCGCGTCTCGATGACCGTCGTCGTCACCGTGACCGGGATTGGCTGGTTGGTGGCGCTCGCGACGCCGGCCTCCGCCTGGGTCGTCTGGTGGAAGGACGAGAACCAGGCGGCCTCGTAGGGGAATCGCCTCGTTGGCAGATAAGGGGAAAACCAGTCGACCCTTCCCAATTGCCGCGGCCCGATGAGCAGCACACTCCCCGTCTGCGCCCGCCCCGGCCGGTCGAACTTGACCGTGATCGAAACCTCTCTTTGCCCGCTTGTGCCACCATCCATCGACCGAACAAAGTTGGTGTAGACCGGGGCGAAAGACAAAGCAGAGGAATCGGCCGAGCTCAGGATCTGAAGCTCGATATAATGGTGCAGCTCGTAGACCGGCGGGAGGGAGACCGTTGAATCATCGAAGCCCTGATTGGCGTTGAGCGTTTGCGTCACAAAGGCCGAAGACGGCAATGTGACAGGGCGCGCTTCGCGTTCTGGTGGGACAAACTCGCCGCGAACGATGATCAGGCATTTGGGCGTGGTTCCGCGCGGGACCTCGAAATTCGCGCTGGCGATGCTCGCCGGCAACGCCCCGCCTTCGCCCGCCCTGGACAAAGCGTTGCCGAAGCCTTCGAGGAGCTTTGAAGCCGCTCCCAGCGCGATCGTCGCGAGGATCGGCGCAAGCTGCGTTCCCTGCAGGCTAGGGCAGCTGTTATTGCTGATGAACACGCGCGTCTCCGCCGGCTCCCGATAGGTAGTCGGCCTGAAGCCGGCTATGCCGCTCGCGCACGAGGCGAGTATCAACGGGAACAGCAAAGCCGCTTTGCGAGCACTCATCTTGAACCTCCTCAGCCCGTCATCAGGCCATCAATCAGAACTTCCAGTTCGCCGACCAAGGCGGCGTCCAGCAGCTCGCCGATGCCCAGCAATTTGCCGGCCTCGGGGACGAGCCTCCGCTCGCTGTGAACGGCAACGCACTGCGCCCTGCTGCCGTCCCAAATGAAAACGGGAGCGCCGCTATCGCCCTCGCTGACGTCGATGTCGTAGCGGAGCACTGCGCCCTTGGGCGTGCAGGCGCCGTGCCCGGTGCTCTGCCGCTTACTGTTCTCGGGATAGCCGGCCAGTGCGACGCTCAACGTCGGCATGGCGCCGATCGGGAGCGGCCGGATCCTCAGCGGGTCGACGAGCAGGACGGCAACGTCGCGCACTCTGTGAACGGCCTTCTTGCCGCGATAGGCCGCTTTGACGCCCTTGTTGAGCGTCGCATCATATCCCAATGAGATATCGAGCCGGTCGTAAATCTGCTTCATATTATGCGCGGCCGTCAGCACCACGCCCGGCGCGGCCAGAAATCCCGACGCGGTGGAAATGGTCTCACCGTCCTGGATGAAATCGAGGCGGGCAACGGCGGACCAGGGAAACACGGAGGGGTCTGGAACCGTGACGCGCTTCGAAGGCAGGTCGGTAAGCAAGGGGAGGAACTTCTTGGGAGCATTGACGCTCTCAAACGTCAATTGGACGTCCGCCGCGCTCATCGGGGCGCCCTGCATGCAATATCTGGCTTCGGCGCAGGCATGATCGTTCCCCCGAATCGAACGCTTGACTATAACATTCTGCCTGCGAAATGAAATAGTTCCGGCAAGCGCCGCTCTTTGCGCTGATTTGTCGGGCTCTCGCCGTCAGCGCGACGCCGCTCGGACGCGCCGATTTCGCGCTTGCGGATGACGGAAGCAGGCTTCATCGCTAGCCTGATCCCGTGCCCAACCGCCTCCGCCCCCTCGCCGTCCTCCAAGGCGACCAGCTCCGCGCCTCGCATCCGCGCGACCATGCCGCGCTTTCCGCCTCGGCCGGCACTGGCAAGACCCACGTCCTCACCGCCCGTGTCCTTCGTCTCCTCCTCTCGGGCGTCGATCCCGCCTCGATTCTCTGCCTGACCTTCACCAAGGCCGGCGCCGCCGAGATGGCGGAGCGTATCCATGCGCGCCTCGCGCATTGGGTGCGCTTGAAGGATGCCGATCTCGGCCATGAGCTGGTTGCGCTCGGCGAGGATCCGGGGCCGGAGACGCGGGCCCGGGCGCGGACCCTGTTCGCGGCGGCGCTCGACGCGGCGGGGGGCGGGCTCAGGGTCCAGACCATCCATGCCTTCGCGCAGGGGCTGCTCGCCGCCTTTCCCTCCGAAGCGGGGCTGGCGCCGGGCTTCCGGCCGCTCGAAGGGCGCGAGGAGCAGCTGCTGGCGCGCTCGACCCTCGCCGAAATGCTGGTTCGCGCCGAAGGGCAAGGCGACCAGCCGCTGATCCGCGACCTCCAGGCGCTGAGCCTGAGGCTCGGCGAGAACGGCGCCGAGCGCTTCCTCAAGGCCTGCGCGCGGGCGCCCGAAGCAATGGCCGCGCTCGGCCCGCGCGAGGGGGTGGAAGCGCGGCTGCGGCTCGCCTTCGGCCTGCCGCTCGGCGATATCGGCGAGGCCGTTGCGAGCGAGTGCGAAGCGCTCGATCCCGGCCTCCTCCGGACGCTGGGCGAAGCCAACCGCGCCTGGGGAACCGCGACCGGCCTTTCGGCCTGCGACGCGCTCGACGCCTGGCTCGCGCGGAGCGGTGCCGGGCGGGCAGCCGCGCTCGGCGACCTGGCCGGGATCGTGCTCACCAGGACCGGGGAACCCCGCAAGGTTTCCGCGGGTCTTCTCAAAGCCAATCCGGATTACGAGGCCGTCGCGGCGCAGCTTGCCTCATGCTGCGGCCGGCTGCTGCAGATGCAGGCTTTGGCCGGGCTGGTCGCCGCGCTCGCGGCGGGCCTGCGCGCCGGGCAAAGCTTCGCGCTCGCTTATGGCGCGGCCAAGCGGGCGGTCGGCGCGGTCGATTTCGACGATCTCATCCGCGAGGCCGAGGCGCTGCTGCTGACCCCGGGCATGGGCGATTGGGTGCGCTTCAAGCTCGACCGGCAGACCGATCATATCCTGGTCGACGAAGCGCAGGACACCAACGAGCGCCAGTGGAACATCGTGCGCGCTTTGGCCGGCGAGTATTTCGCCGGCGAAGGGGCGTCGCGGCGGCACCGGACGATCTTCACGGTCGGCGACTACAAGCAGGCGATCTTCGGCTTCCAGGGCACCGACCCGGCGAGCTTCGACGTCGCCCGCGCCTGGTTCAGCCGCGAGGCGAGGGCGATCGAGCGCGACTTCCTCGATCTGTCGATGGACCGCAGCTTCCGCTCCGCGCCGCCGATCCTCGCGGTCGTCGACCGGGTGATCGGCGATCTCGGCCACGCGGCGCTCGGCCTGCCGCGCCGGCCCAACCCGCACGAGAGCCACCATGCCGACCGGCCGGGTTCGGTGACGCTCTGGTTCCCCTTCAGCGACGAGGGAGGGGAGGACGAGGATCCAGGCGAGGAGGGCTGGATCGGCGACGCGACCCGGCGCTACGCGGCGCGGCTGGCGCGACAGGTCAGGGCCTGGCTCGACTCGCCTTTCCACGTCCAGAGCCGGGGCCGGGCGCTTCGGCCCGACGACATCCTCATCCTGGTCCGGCGGCGCGGAGCGCTCGCCGCTTTGCTGGTGGCGCGGCTCCACGCCGAGGGCGTGCCGGTTGCCGGCGTCGACCGGCTGCTGCTGTCGGCGCCGCTGGCGGTTCAGGACCTGCTCGCCGCCGCGCGCTTCGCCGCGCAGCCGCTCGACGACCTCAACCTCGCCGGCCTGCTCGTCTCGCCCTTGGTCGGCTGGACCCAAGAGCAATTGTTCGAGGCCGCATTCCGCCGAAAGGGCGCGCTCTGGCCGCATCTTCGCGCCTCCGCGCCCGAGGGCCTGCATGCGATCCTCGCCATGGCCGATTATGCGACGCCGCACGCCTTCTTCGAGACGATCCTGTCAGGGCCGCTCGATGGACGGCGCAAGTTGCTCTCCCGGCTGGGCGCCGAGGCGCGCGACCCGATCGAGGAATTGCTGTCGAGCGCGCTCGAATTCGAGGGCAATGCCTCGGCCTCGCTCCAGGCCTTCCTCGACTGGTTCGCGCGCGGCGACGTCGAGATCGTCCGCGACCCCTCGCAGCCGCTCGACGCGGTGCGGGTGATGACCGTCCACGGCGCCAAGGGCCTGCAATCGCCGGTCCTCATCCTCGCCGACGCCTGCGCCGATCCCGACCGGGCCGGGCCGGGCGCCCGCATGGCCGCGCTCGCGCTGGGGGAGGACGGGCCCACCGTCCCCACCTTCAGGCCGCGCAAGGACGAGCTGACCGAGCCGCTGAAAGCCGAGCTCGAGCGCCAGGACCGGCTCGACCGCGAGGAGCATTGGCGGCTGCTCTACGTCGCGCTGACCCGGGCCGAGGAGCGGCTCTACGTCGGCGGCGCGCTGACCCTGCGCGACCGCGAAGGGTCGCCCGAATCCAGCTGGTATCGCGCGGTCGAAAATGCGGTCTCGGGTCTCGGCTCGGATTGGACGGATGCGGCGCTCTGGGGCCGCGAGATGCGGTTCGGGCCGTTGGAAAGCTCTGCGAGGGTCATCCCGAAAGCTGCTGAAAGACAACAATTCATTCCTGACTGGCTTCATCGCGCGGCGCCCGAGGAAGAGCGGCCGCCGCGGCCGCTCGCACCGTCGTCGATCGGCGACGACGATGTCGCAGATCCGCCGCCGGGGCCGGCGCAGCGCGCGGCGGCGCAACGCGGCCGGCTGCTCCACGCCCTGTTCGAGCGGCTGCCCGGCGTCGCCCCGCCCGACCGGCGCGCGTCGGCCGCGCGCTGGCTCGAACATTCGGCGGGCGTCGCCGACGCCGCCGTGCGCGCGGCGCTGGCCGAGGATGCATGCCGGATCATCGAGGACCCGGACTTCGCCGCCTTGTTCGGCCCCGAAGCGCTCGCCGAGGCTCCGGTGGCGGCGGTGATCGCCGGCGGGACAGTGGTCGCGGGAACGGTCGACCGGCTGCTGGTCACCAGCGACCGCATCTTCGTCGCTGACTTCAAGACTGGGCGCAACGCGCCGGAAAATCAGGCGAATATCCCTGCCGCGCATCTTCGGCAAATGGCCGCCTATCGGGCCGCGCTCCGAATCATCTTCCCCGACCGCCGGGTCGAGACCGCCTTGCTCTATACCGCGGCGCCGGTCCTCCATCCGCTTCCCGACGCCCTGCTCGACGCGCATATGCCGCCGGGCGGTTGAGCGGCGCGGCCCGGCACCCTACATCCGCCCCGCACCCGCAGGAGATTTTCCATGGCCACCATTTCCGTCACCGATTCCTCGTTCCACCAGGACGTGATCAGCGCATCGAAGCCGGTGCTGGTCGATTTTTGGGCGGAGTGGTGCGGCCCCTGCCGGATGATCGCGCCGGCGCTCGAAGAGCTGAGCGAGGAGCTCGGCGACCGCGTCAGCATCGTCAAGCTCAATATCGACGACAACCCCGACGCGCCCACCAAATACGGAGTGCGGGGCATCCCGACCATGATCCTGTTCAAGGACGGCCAGCCCGCCGCCACCAAGATCGGCGCCGAACCCAAGAGCCGGATCCAGGCCTGGCTCGAAAGCGCGCTCTAGGCATCGTCATTGCGAGTGTGGACAGGTGCTCCCGGCCCGCCTGCCGGGCACGCGGCACCTGTCCGCCAGCGGCGAAGCAATCCAGAATGGGCACTGGATTGCTTCGCGGCGCTCGGCTCAGCCCTCGCCTTGCTCCTTGGTCTGGCCTTCATCCTTCGGGTTCGGATTCTTGTCGTCCGCCGGCGTTGGGCTCGGCTGCTTGGTGTCTTCGCCCGGCTTTTTCGGTTCCAACATGCTCTTGCTCCTTCCTCGAACGGTCTTTCGCCCGCGGCCGGGGCCCGGAATCGACAACCGGGTCCGGACACGGAAGGAAGATCATAGCATAAGTTCCGATAGTGCCCACCGGATTTCGCGCGCGGACGCCCCGGCGACTGTCAACCTCGCCGGCAATTCGGGAAGCGGGCTTGCGGCACCCGAACGGATACATTCCGGCGAAATCCGCATCAACGACTCCGCCCCAATTCCTCAGCCGGTCCGGCGCAGAACGAGGATCGACGCCTTGCCGAATCGGCGATCCGCCTCGGCGCGGAGCGTGGCCGGGATCGACAGTTCCTCGCCGTCCGATTCGAGCGTCACCCAGCCGCCGGGCGCCAGCCACCCGGGGCTCGCGACCCGGTCCAGCGCGATCTGGGCGAGGCCCGCCCGGTAGGGCGGGTCGATGAGGATGATGTCGCGGGGACGGGCGGGCGGGGCCGAATGCTCGACCGCCCGCGCCCGGACCTCCGCCCGCGCGTCCGCGCCCAGCCTGGCGATGTTGCGCGCCAGCACGTCGAGCGCCTGCCTGTCCTTCTCGATGAAGAGGCAATGCGCCGCGCCGCGCGACAGCGCTTCGAGGCCGAGCGCGCCGGTGCCCGCGAACAGGTCGGCGGCCTCGAGCCCCTCGAAGCTGCCGATCCGGCTGGCGAGCATCGAGAACAGGCCCTCGCGGGCGCGGTCGCTGGTCGGGCGGGTGGCTTGGCCCGCCGGCGCCTCGATCGCCCGGCCGCGCCACTCGCCGGCGATGATCCTCACGCTCCTCCCCGGGGAGGATTGAGCGTTTTGCGGAACGCGACGAGGTCGTGCTGGCGGACCTCGTCGACCGCCCCGGCCGGCAAATCCCCGAGCGGGAACGGGCCATAAAAGGTGCGTATCAGGCGCGAGATCTGGAGGCCGAGATGTTCGAGCACGCGGCGGACCTCGCGGTTCTTGCCTTCCTTGAGGCGCATCTCGACCCAGCCGTTGCGGCCCGTGCGCCGCTCGAGATTGGCGTTGATCGCGCCGTAACGGACGCCCTCGATCTCGACGCCGTGGATCAGCTCCTCGAGCTGGGCCTGGCTGACATCGCCGAACACGCGCGCGCGGTAGCCGCGCTCGACGCCGGTGGCGGGCAATTCGAGCTGGCGCTTCAGCCCGCCGTCGGTGGTGAGCAGGAGCAGCCCCTCGGTGTTCATGTCGAGCCGGCCGACCGGCATCACCCGCGGCAGCCCGCTCGGCAGCCGGTCATAGATGGTCGGCCGCCCTTTCGGGTCGCGCTCGGCGGTGAGCAGGCCGGCCGGCTTGTGATAGCGGAACAGGCGGGGAGGCGCGGGCTCGCGCACCGGCCTGCCGTCGACGGTGACGCCGTGAAGCGAGGTCAGCAGCGTGGCGGGCTTCTCGACCCTCTCGCCGTTGATCGCGATCCGGCCCTCGGCGATCATCCGCTCGATCTCGCGACGCGAGGCGATGCCGGCCCTGGCGAGCAGCTTGGCGATCCGTTGTTGGTCTTTCGGCGGGGTCATTCTCTGCGTCTCGGGCGGTTCGAAGCGAAATTGCGCTCAGGCGATTGCGGCGCGCGGCACAAGCTCCCCGGTTGCTCGTTACGGGATCGTCCAACAGGGAGGGGTGCGCCCTACATGCTCTTTTCCAAGCGCGAAAGGCGGATCAGGCGGATCCTGATCGTCGAGGACGAGCCGCTGGTCGCGTTCGACAACGAATATATGCTCCAGGACGCCGACTATGACGTCGTCGCGACCGTCGATTCCTATGCCGATGCGGCGCAGGCGATCGAGACGGAGCAGATCGACCTCGTCCTCACCGACCTCAGCCTCGCCGGCGACGGCAGCGGCATCGACGTCGCCCGCGCCGCCGCCGCGAAGAACATCCCGGTCCTGTTCGTCACCGGCCGCAGCACCGAGGAGGCGAAGAGCCTCGCGCTCGGCTGCCTCGCCAAGCCTTATTCGGAACGGGTGCTCTTGGGCGCGCTCGCCGCGGTCGACGATCATCTCCAGGGCAAGGCGGCCAAAAAGCTGCCCGGGCAGCTGACCTTGTACGCGCGGGCCTGAAGCCCTCCCCCTCGATGGGGGAGGGTTGGGTGGGGGTGAACGTTTCCGCCGCACTGCGTGGGTCTCTTAGGTTCACCCCACCCCAAACCCCTCCCCATCAAGGGGAGGGGCTTAAGAGCAGGGGGGCTTAATCAGGTCAAAGCCCGTTCCACCACATCGTGGAAGTGGCGGATGCCGGTTTCGAGCGTGCCCAGCGTCAGCGTGTCGATCGAGCCCGAGGAAAGGCCGCTCTGGCCGAGCGCGGCGGCGCGATAATCCTCGGCACCGAACACGCCCTCGTCGAGCAGGGTCCAGCTCCGCTCCCAATGGTCGATCTCCTCGGCCGTTTGCGGCGCCTCGGGGATCAGCATGAAGTCCTCGACCAGGGTGCGGCCGACAGCTTGCGGCATCAGCACCATCAGGTTCACATAATCGGGGCTCATGATCATGATCGTCGCCGGGAACAGCTGGTAGGCGAAGGTGATCACCGCCCTGAGCGCCGGCCAATGCTCATGGTCGATCTCGGCGAGATATTCGTTGCGCCCCACCGCGGAGCGCTGGTGGATGCCGATGCGGTCGCCGACGGTGACGCCGTCGGTGAAGAAGCGGCCGATGGTATCGGCGTGGAGCCGCTGGACATGATAGCTTTCCAGGAAGGCGTCCATGATCAGCTTCCAATTGGACGCGACGTCGTGGATCCTGCGGCGGAAGAGATGGTGGCCGGCGAGGCCGAAGGCGTCGAACTCGGGGGCGAGCATATGCGCATCGGCGAAATCGCTCTCTTCGCGCGCGAACCAGATCAGCCCGCCCGCCTCGACATTGGGCAGCTCCTTGAGATGATGGTCGGCCTTGTCGAGGCCGGGGAAGCTGTCGGGGCGCGGCATGCCGGCGAGCGTGCCGTCGGCAGTGTAGGTCCAGGCGTGATAGGGGCAGACGATGCGCGGGCACTTCCCGACCTCGCCGTGCTCGACGAGGCGCGTGCCGCGATGGCGGCAGACGTTCCAGAAGACGTGGGCGACGCCGTTTTTGTCGCGGGTGAGCAGCAACGGAATGCCGAAGCCGTCATGCGCGACCGCCATGTTGGGCTCGGGCAGCAGCGCCGAAGGCGCGATCACCTGCGGCAGCCGGTCGAACAGTCTGGCCTTTTCCCGGGCGAAGCGGGCCGGGTCGATATAGGCCGAGGCCGGGACGGTGGTGACGCCGGGCCCTTCCGTCGCCTGGCCCTCGGCGAGGATTCGGGCGAGGTTGAGCTGGCCCTCGGTCGGCCGCTGGCGGGTCGGCATGTCCATCGGCGCATCGTGCGACTTTGCACCCTGTAACGCAAGCGCGGAGCCGCGGCGCGAAATGGCTGGCCGACCCGGCGCGACTCGTTACAAAGACGGCATGAGCGAAGAGAGCCAAGCCGCAACGCGCTCCTGGCGCAACGTCCTGCCCGCCGGCGTCCGGCCCTATACGGAGAAGGCGCCGATCGCCGCTTTCTTCGTCGGCATCTCGTCCGGCTTTCCCTATGCGATGATCGGCGCGACCCTGACCACGCGGCTGGCTCAGGAGGGGATCACCAAGTCGACCGTCACCACCTTCGCGCTCGCCTTCCTGGTCTACAATCTGAAGTTCCTCTGGGCGTGGATCGTCGACGGGGTGCGGATTCCGGTCCTTCACCGGCTCGGCCAGCGCGTCTCATGGCTGCTCGTCGCCGGCGTGCTGGTGATCGCGGCGGTCGCCAACCTCGCTTTGCAGGACCCCTCGGCCAACATCTACCAGACCGCGATCGCGGCGATCCTGGTCGGGGTCGCCGGTGCGACCTACGACATCGTCATCGACGCCTATCGCATCGAATTGCTCGAGCCGCGCCAGCTCGGCGTCGGCTCCGGCATGAACCAATATGGCTGGCGGATCGGTTCGGTCGCGGCCGGGTCGCTGGCGCTGGTGCTGGCGGCGCGAGTCGGATGGGAGATGGCCTATCTCGCCTGCGCGGTCTTCGCTCTGCCGGCGATGCTCACCGGCCTCATCGTCGGCGAGCCCGAGCGGCATAAGGAGCCGACCGAGCGCAAGGGGCTGGCCGAGGCGATCGTCGCGATCTGGGGGCCGTTCGCGGAATTCTTCATGCGCAAGGGCGCCTTCCTGGTGCTGCTCTTCATCCTCCTCCACAAGATCGGCGACACGCTCGGCCAGCTCGTGCTTCGGCTGCTGCTCGACGACATGGGCTACAGCAATGACGAGATCGCGATCTGGGACGTCGGCGTCGGCTTCTGGGCCTATCTGATCGGCATTTTCATCGGCGGCATCCTCTATGCCCAGATCGGCATGAAGCGCTCGGTGCTGCTCGCCCTGATCCTGATGGGCGTGTCGAACGCCAGCTTCGCCTTCCTCGCCATGGCCGGCCACACCAATCTCGGCCTCGCCGGCTGCATGGCCTTCGAAAATTTCGCCAGCGGGATCGGCGGCGTGGTGGTGGTCGCCTACTTCTCGGCGCTGACCGACCTTCGCTTCACCGCCACGCAATATGCCCTGATCTCGGCGGCTTCGAGCGTCGTCGGGCGCCTGCTCACCGGCACGAGCGCCGGCGCGATGGTGGAGTGGATGGGCTTCGTCAACTTCTACTGGTTCACCACGATCATCGCGCTTCCCGGCATCGTCCTGTTCTGGCTGATGATGCGCGCTGGGCTGATCGACGCCTCGATCGGCACCGCCGGCAAGGAAGGCGAGGGCGATGCGCGGGCCGAGGCTCAGCCGGGCGGCTGACCGTTCGCCTTCAGCACCGCGCCGGCGAGGTAGAGCGAGCCCATGATCAGCACGACCGGCGGGGTCTTGGGATCGGTACTGCCGGCGATCCCGGCCAGCGCGTCGCCGGCGTTCGAAGCGGGCTTCGCCTCGAAGCCCATCTTTTCGGCGACCGCGGCGAGCGCTTCCGGCAAGTGATGCTCGTGCCCGGCGACCGGCACGGCGTGGATTGCGATGGGCCGGCCGCGAAAGGGTTCGAGGATGCCGGTTGCATCCTTGTTGGCGAGCAGGCCGACAATGAGGTGGCCGAGGGCCTGGCCGGCAAAGAAATCGGCGACTGCGCGCGCCGCCGCGGGATTGTGGGCGCCGTCGAGCCAGAGCTCGGCATCGGGCGGCAGCAGGTCGCGCAGCGGCCCGGTGCGGAGGCGCTGCAGGCGCGCCGGCCAGGTCGCTTTCGCCAGCCCGTCCCTCAGCGCCGAATCCGGTATGTCGAGCATGCGCTGGCGGCGGATCATCGCCACGGCGAGCGCGGCGTTGCGCCGCTGGTGGGCGCCGCCGAGCTCGAACTGGCCGACCGAATCGACGATCTGCCAGATGTCGCGCTCGCTCTCCCCGATCTCGTGCCAAAGCGCGCCCGCCGCAACGGCGGCCCGTTCGACTATGCGGGCGAGCGGCTCGGGATAGACCTGGGTGACGAGCGGCACGCCGGGCTTGGCGATGCCGGCTTTCTCGGCGGCGATCTGCTCGAGCGTGTCGCCGAGGAAAAAGTGGTGGTCGTGGCCGAGCTGGCTGATGCCGCAGACGAGCGGTGAGGCGATGACGTTGGTCGCATCGAGCCGGCCGCCGAGACCGACTTCGACGATGCAGGCGTCGGCGGGGGTGCGGGCGAAGGCGAGAAAGGCGGCGGCCGTGGTCGCTTCGAAGAAGCTGATCTCCATCCCGTCGGCGGCGTCGAGGGTTTCGGCGAGCAAAGCCGCCAGCGCCTTGTCGTCGATCAAGCGGCCGGCGAGGCGGATGCGCTCGTTGAAGCGGACCAGGTGGGGGCTGGTGTAGACATGCGCGCTCAGCCCGGCCGCCTCGACCGCGGAGCGCAGGAAGGCGCAGGTCGAGCCCTTGCCGTTGGTGCCGGCGACGTGGAGGACGGGCGGCAGCGCGCGCTCGGGATTGCCGAGCCGGCCGAGCAGGGCGGAAATCCGCTCCAATCCCAATATGTCGCCGCCCGGGGACAGCAGCGCCAGCCGGTCGAGCTGCGCCTGGACGGCGGGATCGTCCGAAGTCGCGCGGTCGGGCAGGTCAGGCGGCTTTCTTTTGCGGGCTGAGATAGTCGAGCAGCAGGGCCAGGCGCGCGCGCAATTCCTTGCGGTGGACGACCATGTCGACCATGCCGTGCTCGAGCAGATATTCGGCGCGCTGGAAGCCTTCCGGGAGCTTCTCGCGGATCGTGCTCTCGATCACCCGCTGGCCGGCGAAGCCGATCAGCGCGCCCGGCTCGGCGATCTGGACGTCGCCGAGCATCGCGTAGGAGGCGGTGACTCCGCCGGTGGTCGGATCGGCGAGGATGACGATGTAGGGCAGGCCGGCTTCCTTCAATTCCGCAATCGCGACGGTCGCCTTGGGCATCTGCATCAGCGACAATATGCCCTCCTGCATGCGCGCCCCGCCGGCGGCGGTGACGACGACATAGGGCGAGCGGTCCTCGATCGCGGCGCGGGCGCCGGCGACGAAGGCGGCGCCGACCGCCAGGCCCATCGAGCCGCCCATGAAGGCGAAGTCCTGCACGCCGATCACCGCGCGCCGGCCCTCGACCGCGCCGCGGGCGTTGATCAGCGCGTCGGGCTCGCCAGTCGCCATGCGCGCCGCCTTGATCCGCTCGGAATAGCGCTTCGAATCGCGGAACTTGAGCGGGTCTTCCCTGACCTGCGGCGGCGGCAGCACGGTGTAGCCCGGGTCCATCAGCATCTCGAAGCGCCGGGTCGGCCCGATCCGGCCGTGATGGTCGCAGCGCGGGCAGACGTAGAGATTCTCCTCATATTCCTTGGAGAAGACCATCGCCTCGCATTCCGGGCATTTGTGCCAGAGATTGTCCGGCGTCTCGCGCTTGGGCAGGAAGGGGATCGCGGCGCGAACCTTGTTGAGCCAGCTCATCTCAAACTCCTCGGGCGGGCGGATAGGCCGGGGCCAAGGCGAAGTCCACCGCCCCTTAGAGCGTTGCCGTGATCGCCCTTGCGGCCGCGTCGGGATCCTCGGCCTGGGTGATCGGACGGCCGACGACCAGGATCGAGGCGCCGGCGTCGAGCGCCTGGCGCGGGGTGACGACGCGTTTCTGGTCGCCCGCCGAGGCGTCGGCGGGGCGCACCCCAGGCACGACGAAGAAGCCGTCGGGCCAGGCCTTCTTCGCCGCCGCCACCTCGGCGCCCGAGCAGACGACGCCGTCGAGCCCCGCCTCGCGCGCCAGCCGGGTCAGCCGCTCGACCTGCTGGTGCGGGTTGGCCGGAACGCCGACCGAGGCGAGGTCGTCGCGGTCGAGGCTGGTCAGCACGGAGACTCCGACGACCTTGGTCCCCGACGGCGCCGCGGCCTTGGCGTCCTCCATCATCGCCCGGCCGCCGGCGGCATGGACGGTGAGGATGGCGGGCTGGAGCGGATGCAGCGCCTGCACCGCCTTGGCGACCGTATTGGGGATGTCGTGGAGCTTCAGGTCGAGGAAGATGGGGAGGCCGAGCTCGGCCATCTCGCGGACGCCCGCCGGGCCGTTGGCGCTGAAGAATTCGAGCCCCAGCTTGATCCCGCCGACATGGGTGCGGACCCGCATCGCGATGGATTTGGCGCGGGCGGGATCGGTGGTGTCGAGCGCGACGTAGAGCGGCCCCCTCATTGGGCCGGCCAGGCCTTGCTGTCGGTCGCCTGCCGATCCTCGAGGTCTGGCGAGGCAGCCCGGCGCACCGGTGTCGGCTGATTGGCGACATGGGCCTGGCCCTGGGTCTCCAGCCGCCGCTTCAGCGACCAGATTCGGGCGCGATAGACGATCAGGGTCGGCAGGAAGCCGAGCAGGAAGGCGCCGATCACCAAAGCGGGCAGCTTCACGTCGGCCTGCAGCCCGCCCCAGAGGTCGATGGTGACCGTGTCCCAGTTGGCGCGGGCGAACAGCACCAGCACGACCGCGAGGACCACCCAGAACAAGGTCTTGAGGAACTGCATGGCTGTTCCTTCGTAGAAAATCGCCGCCGCGTCCAGTGCTCCCGGGGATCGTCAGCCGATCTCGCGGTCGAGCGCCTCGAACAGGCTTTCGATATTCTTCAGCCGCGGCCTTTCCTCGGCGACGATCGCGCGGAACGCTTCACGCTTCAGCGCCGCCGCGGCCTCGGGCGGCATGCGCTTCTCCTCCGGCAGCGAGGAGATGACGATGTCGACCAGCCGGTCGGCGCCGTGCAGGCGGCCCCACAGATAGTCGTTCTCGCGATAGGCACGGCTGAAGAAGGCGCCGAAGCTGTTGAACTGGAGGCCCTTCAGCGTCGCCTGCGGCCCGCCCTTGCGGATCGCGACCGCGTCGTTGGGCGAGATCCGGTCGATCTTGATCGGATCGAACTCGTCGAGGCCCTCGCCCTGCAGCAAGGGCAGGGTGGCGACGTCGTAATAGGGATAGCCGAGGTAGGAGAGGATGAGCACGCGCCGGTCCGCCTTGGAAAGGCCGGACAGCGCCTCGCTGAGGCGGAGATCCGCCGTCTCGTCGAGCCGACCGAGATCGAGCAGCCCGGCCAGTGCCGCCATGGCGCGCGCCGGCTCCTCCTCCACGCCGCCGAAGGCGCGGCGACTGGTTTCGTCGGCCGGCCCCCCTTCCCGCTCCCGGTAGCGGTCGATCAGGCCGTGCAGCTCGCGGAGCACCCGCTCGGCCTCGTCGCGCGCCGCCTCCATCTCGCCCGCCATCGCGGTCAGCCGGCGGGCGACAAAGCGCAGCCGCCGGGTCCGGAAGGTGATGTCGAAAGCGACCAGGAACGCGATCACGTCGGTCCGCGCGCCGCGCGCCGTCACCGCATCATGATCGACCAGCCCGATCTTGCGGACGTGGCGCCAGATCGCGCCGCGCACCGAAGCCCTGCGCGCGCTGTCGCCGCCGCCGCCCAAGCGGAAGATCGTTTCGACCATTTCCTCGACGACCCGCGCGATCTTGAGCTGGCCGTAGGCGGCATAGGCATAGCCGGCCTCGCGCGCGGCCAGATCGTGGGCCTTGGTCCGCCAGGCCGCGAGGCGCTTGGGATTGGGCCGGTCGAGGAAGAAGCTCGAGCCGACCGCGCGCTCGATCGCCGCCTCCACCTCGGGCCGCATCGTCTCGACGATCCGCCGCAGGCGGCGGATCCGCGCCGACATGCGGTCGATCGCCTCCAGATTGTCGCGGATCGGCTGCTCGCGCGGGATGTCGGACATGGCGCCGAAGATGGTGGCGAAGAAGCCCGGCGATTCGCTTTCGCCGCGCGCCCTCAGCCGAACGCTCTTCATGCCCGGCTTGGGATCGACATAGACGAATCGCCGATCGACCTCGCGCCGCGACGGCCTTTTCTCGAGCGCCGCCACCGCCGGCCCGAACGGCGCGTTGGCGAGCACCGATCCGTCGATCAGGATCGCATCCTCGGCCTCGCCCAAAGCGTCGTGCTGCGGCAGGGCCCTGGCAAGGAAGGCGGCGCGGCCCGGCCAGGACCGGCCTCGTTTCTCGAGGCATTGGTCGAGCTCGCCGACTCGGAAGGGAGGGAAGGCGCCTGGGAAGCTCGTGGTCGCGCGCGCCGCGAAGGCAAGCTCGGCCGCGTCGGCGAGTTGCCGCGCCGCGCCACCCGGATCCTGGAAGGCGAGGGTGAGCCGGTGCTCGGTCTCGATCACCTCGGGAGGGGAGTTGAGCCTGAGCTTTTCCGCATAGCCGTGGAAATCGGTGACGGTGACGAACAGGTCGAGCGGCTGATAGTCGGGCAGCAGCGGCGGCCCCTTCGGTCCGTTGTCCATCGCGTCGAACGCGTCGAGGATGAGGTTGGTCAGCGCCGTCCCGCTGAACGGCGGCGCGAACCAGGGCGCGCGCACGAAATTGGCGAGCTTCGCCTTGACCTCCGCCCGGTGCGCGGGCTCCACCGTCTTGTCGATCGTGCCCGAGCGCGCCGACAGCGCCCAGGCGACCGGGACCGCGGCGAGCTTGGCGGCGCGCGACATCGCGCTGCCGCCCGGATCGAGCAGGCTGTCGACGTCGGCCGAATCGAGCCAGAGGTCGGTCAGCGGATCGAGCGTGCGGCCATGGGCGATGGCGTAGCCGAGGAAGATGGCGTTGATCCCGCCCGCGCTTGCCCCGGCCAGGATGTCGACGAGCACGCGCAATTCGACCTCGGCTTCGCGCGCGATCGTGCGCAATAATGTCGAATAGACGTCGTCGCCGTCCGCGGCATCCCTTTTGCGCGACACGCCGGAATGGACCCTCTGGCTGGCCCGGGCGAGGCGCCAGATCTCCTTGGTGATGCCGTGCATGTAGACGGCGAGGCTGACGCCGCCATAGCAGACCAAAGCGATCCGCAGTTCCTTCTCCCGCATGCGCCGCACGGTGGCAGGAAGGCGCCCCGGTGTCGAGCGAGCGCGCGACCGGGCGGATCGCGGCTTCCTTTCGCGGGCATGCGCGGCTAATCGGGCCGCGCCGGCGCAGGGAATGGGACCCGGCGGGTGGGAGCTTGGTTGCTGAGCCTGTGTCGTTGAGGCGCTTCTTCACGTTCGTCGCGATCGGGTTCGGGCTGGTCGGCCTGCTCTGGGCCGCGGCCCTGCTCGTCACCTCGCCGCCGCCGACGCCCGCCGAGAGCCTGCGCAGCCGCTTCAAGATTCCGGTGGCCGCCGCCACGGAGCACAGGCCGGGCGCGGTCGACTATGCCCGGATCGATGCGCGCCTGAACCGGCTGATGGAGGATCCGGCGATGGTCGGCCTCGCCGTCGCCATCGTCGAGAATGGCGAGGTGCGCTTCGTCAAGGGCTATGGCGAGACGATCGAGGGTAGCGGCGATCCGGTCACGCCCGACACCGTGTTCCGCTGGGCGTCGCTGTCCAAGGGGGTCGCGGCCGACATGGTCGCCGCGCTCGCCGCCGAGGGGCGATTGTCGCTGTCGGACCCGGTCAACCGCCACGCCTCCTCGCTGCGCCTGCCCGGCGGCAACGAGGCCTCCGCGACCGTTTCCGACCTGCTTTCCCATCAGCTCGGCCTGTTCGCCCATGCGCAGGATTCGAAGCTCGAGGACGGCATGGACCCGCGCTGGCTGCGCGGCACGCTGGCGACGCTGCACAACATCTGCTCGCCCGGCACCTGCCACGCCTACCAGAACGTCGCCTATGACGCGGCCTCCGAGATCGTCGAGCGGGTGACCGGCCGGCCTTATCCGGCGGTGCTGCGCGAGCGCTTGTTCGCGCCGCTCGGCATGAGCGGCGCCAGCGTCAGCCGCGCGGGGCTGATGCGGTCGCCGAGCTGGGCCAGGCCGCATGTCGGCGCCGGCCGCCCGGACGAGGTCAACGACGTCTATTACCGGGTGCCGGCCGCCGGCGGCGTCAACGGCTCGATCAAGGATCTCGCCATCTGGATGCTGGCGCAGATGGGCCTCGCGAACGACATCCTTCCGTCGCGCGTCCTCGCCGCCGTGCAGATGCCGCGGGCGCGCACGCCGGGCGAGAATTTCCGCCGCCGCAAATATCGCGAGCGCACCCAGGTCTCCGCCTACGGCCTCGGCTGGCGAATCCTCGATTATGCCGGCCACCGAGTCGTCGGCCACCATGGCGGCGTCCGCGGCTACCGCTCGCTGATCCTGTTCGATCCCGCGCGCCGCGCCGGCGTGGTCGCCTTGTGGAACTCGTCGGCCGCCGCCCCCAACGCTATCGAATATGAGGTCATGGACATGGTCTACGGCCTCGACCGGCGCGACTGGCTCGGAATCGACGCGCCCGGCGAGTCGCCGGCCGTGCCCGAAGCCAATGCGCAGGTGGAAAGCGAAGGGAGCTGAACTCCTAGGGCGCGGGCCTCAGCGCCGCCCAGATCGGCAGGTGATCGGAGGCGCGGCGCGAGGTCGGGGTGCGGTGGGCGCCGCTGGCGACGATCTCGAGGTCGCGCGTCACCATGATCCGGTCCAGCGAGGCGATCGGCCGACGCGCGTGGAACGAGCGGCCGCAGGGCGCGAAGGCGTGGCCCGCCGCAAAGTCGCGCAGGCAGCCGCCGCGCGTGCTCCATTCGTTGAGGTCGCCCATCAGCACGGTCGGCGGCTCGCCGTCGCGCTCGTGCGAGATGGGCGAGGATCGCCTGCGCCTGCCGCCGCCGCCAGAGCCCGGAGAGGTCGAGATGCATGCCGACGCAGCGCAAAGCGGCGCCGTCCAGCCTGACGTCGGCGAGCACCGCCCCGCGCGGCTCGAGCGAGGGCAGGCGGAACAGATGATGCTCGAGCACCTCGACCTGCTTCTTCACCAGCAGCGCGTTGCCGTGCCAGCCGATGCTGCCGGCGCGGATGTCGAGCTCGACCGGCTTGTAGTCGCTGTGCGCCTCGATCATCGCCAGCGGGAGGGCGCTCGCCCGCGACCCGAACCGCCGGTCGGCCTCCTGCAGCGCGATGACGTCGGCGTCGAGCTCGTTCAGGACGTCGATCGTCCGCTCGGGCCGCCGCCGGCGGTCGGTCCCGATCGCCTTGCGCATGTTGTAGGAAGCGACGCGGATCATCGGCCGCTTCTGTGACGAGCCGGCTCGCTCAGCGCAACCTCAGTGGCTCTTGCGCTTGCCCAGCGCGTGGTCGAGCGCCCGCGCCGCCTTGTCGGCCGCCAGCATCACCGCATTGTCGACCCGGTGCGCCTCGGCATGGACCGCGACCGGGGCATGGCCGTTGGCGCGGACCTCCAGGCTGACCCTTTTGTCGCCGTCGCCGCCCTTGGCGCCGTTGACGTCCGTGACGTGCACCTCGACGTGCGTCAGCCTCTGCTCGAACCGCTTGAGCTTGCTGCGCACCCGCTCCTCGAGCCGCTCATTGGCCTCGGCGTCGCTCTTGATCTGATTGTCGGTGCTGATCTGGACGAACAAGTCTGCCTCCACGCTTGCTACGGATAAAGAGATAATGCGGGGCGGGCGGGGGCGTTCCACGGGCGCGGATTTTGCTGGCGTTATTATATTTCGCGTACCCACGCGGGGCGAGGTGAGCTATGTACCACTTCGCCATAGGTGAGATTACGAGGGCATTTCTCTCTGCCACGGATGGCAGGGGGATCATTCTTATGCTCGAATCCTATTTCGACGATAGCGGGACTCACTCTGGCTCGCGCGTCGTCGTGTGGGGCGGACTGATCGGGGACGCGCAGAGCTTCGTCGAACTCGACGCCGCGTGGCGCGCCCAGCTTGATGAGCCGGTGCCAGGCAAGCCCCCGATCAAGGCATTCCATCTCTACGACTGCGTTCACGGTCTGAAAGAGTGTGATCGCTATGAGCAAGGCGCGCGCGATCTAGCGCGTAATCTCTTCCGCACCATCATCATGAAATCCGGTGTAGCGGCGGTTGCGTGCGGCGTGGACGCGGAGGAATGGGATCGCCAAGTGACTGGCGATCTGCGCACTCTCGTTGGCAGTGCCGAACGCTGCGCCTTCGGCCAATGCGTGAAGCTATCGATGCAGATCGCCAATCGCGAAAATGAGGCGATGCAGGCGTTCTTCGATGCCGAGCGAGAGCGGGTGGTTTTAGGCATGGTCGATGGCGCCAGACTGCTATTCCCGGAAGTGGAGAAGATGATCATCACCAGCTTCGCGCCGGTCGTAAGTCTCACTGGCCTTCAAGCCGCTGACACCGTCGCCTATGAGAGCTACGGCCTTTTGCGAGCATATCTCGACGATCCGAACGCTAAGCCGGAACCACATCTGCGGCATATGGTCGCCAACGCGGAGTCGACCACCGTCATGTTGATGGGCCGCGACCAAATCGCAGCCTTGGTCGAGAAGATGCAGCCAACCGTGGAGGAATATCAGCGAAACGGCTCTCTCGGATCGTAGAACTCCCTCCTGCCATCCTCATCGACTTCCATGCAGCGCTCTCGATTGCAGACCAGTGCGCTCCCTGTGAGCGTGTCGAATCGTCGGATCACTGACCCTGACATACTGAACTCGTAGCGCCCAATCTGAAGGGGCGTGGGCCGGGAGAACAGTGCCAAGGCGATCAGCGCGCCTGCGATGACGATTGCCCCGGCAATTCGGTCTAGGTCGGTCATTGGCCGTACCTCAGCGGGCACAGGCCGTTGATGGGTAGCATCCGGCGCTCTCCCTGCGGCGTCCAGTAGGTGCAAATCCACTGCTCCGGCCGGTTGTCGATCAAGCGATTGTCTCGGGGCGGCTGGTTCTGCGCTGCCACCACCCCGAGGCCGATGGCGATCCCGGCCGCGTCGGCGCGAAATTGCCGATCCCGCTCAGAGTGCCAGCAATTGGAGAACTCAGGCGTGCCTGGCCGCAGACCTTGATCGTAGCAGATGCGGCGCGAACTCCCCGCCATCCCCCTGGCACATCCGGAGAGGACGATGAGCGCGATCAGCGGTGCCGCGATGACGAGAGGACGGACCATGTCTTGCCCCATGTTCGCCGCGCCGCCCGAGCCGGGCGGTTGATCGCGCGAGAACACAGGGAACCGCGCCCTGCGTATTCCCCGAAGGTCTTCTATTCCGCAGGCCACCCGACCGGAGTCGGTGCCTGTGTTCGCCGCGCGAGTGCGGGCGCTCCCTACCGATCAAGATCGGGAGCGCGAGGAAACGCTACGCTTGTTCGAGGTCCAAATCTAGCTGGACGGCTTCGCCTCGCGACGGATCAGCCGATCCATCGCCGCGTCGGCGTCGGTGGGGCTTAGTTCGCCAGCGGCGATCAGCTTTCTTGCCTCGCGGCGGAACCTCGCGACCTGCTCCTTCGGGGTCTCGGGGTTTTGCTTCGCTGGCATCATGCCCTTCCACAAGACGTTTGATAGGTGAGACGCCTACCGACGACGCCCTTTAGCAGAATGTCGGCGCGGGCGGTATCGTCGAACCCGTTCGCCAGTCGGTTGGAATAGCGGAAATCGAACTCCGCGAGGTAGCGGTGCAGGTGCTTCTTGCCGCAGAACTGGTAGACGCCCTTCATCCCGCGCTTGAAGATTGAGAAATAGCCCTCGATGGTGTTGGTGTGGACCTCACCACGGACGTACTCGCCCGCGCTGTGGTTGATGGTCGCATGACCGCCAAAGCGGAACGAGAAGGCGCTGTAGTGATGCGCCTCATCGGTAACGAGGCGGGCCTCGCGGCTGAGATTGTGGAACATGATCGGGGCGATCTCGGGCGCCGAAACCTTGTCGATCACCACGGCCCGGCTCCGGCCAGTGTCGCGATCGACCAGGGCGAGAACCTTCATCTTGTGCCAATAGGCCACCCGCTTGCCCGCGTTCGGCTCGACCCCGATGAAGGTCTCATCGACCTCGACGATCCCGCCGCCCTCTCCGAAGAAGCCGGGATCGTCCGAGCGCATCGCTTCCCTGATCCGGTGCGACATGAACCACGCGGTCTTGAGGGTGACGCCGAGGGTGCGGTGAAGCTGGTTCGAGCTGATGCCCTTCTTCGATCCGGCGATGAGGAAGATCGCTTGGAGCCAGACGTTCAAGGGGATGTGACTCGCCTCGAAGATGGTGCCGATCTTCACGGTGAAGGGCTTGCGGCACTGGTAGCATTTGTAGGTGCCGATTCGGGTGGATTTGCCCTTCAATTTTCCGAGTCGCTCGACCCCGCCGCAGTGCGGGCAGACGGGACCGTCCGGCCATACCCGCGCCTCTACGTAGCGATAGGCCGCTTCCTCGTTCTGCAAATGCTTTGCCGACAATGCGCTAGGCATGATCCTTCTCCCTCCCTCTCCGCCTAGCAAGGTCGGATGGGTACGTCAAGTATAATAACGCCATTTTGCTGGATGTTCGCTTCATGTTCCGCTAAGGTCCCGATCATGGCCAAGCCCAGGAAACGCTATGTCTGCCAGCTTTGCGGCTCGATCGGCAGCCGCTGGGTCGGCCAGTGCGCCGGATTGCGCGGAGTGGAACAGCCTGGTCGAGGACTCCGAAGGCGTGGTGACGCCGTTCTCGGCGCGGCACAATCTGCGCAGCGGCGGCCGGCGGGTCGACCTGGTCGGGCTCGACTCCGAGCTGTCGCTGCCGCCGCCGGGTCGGCACCGGCATCGCCGAGTTCGACCGCGCCCTGGGCGGCGGCCTGGTCGCCGGCTCGGCGACCCTGATCGGCGGCGATCCCGGCATCGGCAAATCGACGCTGCTCTTGCAAGCTGCTGCGAGGATCGCCGCGCAAGGCCTTCCAGCGGCTTATATTTCCGGCGAGGAAGCGGTGGACCAGGTGCGCCTGCGCGCGCGCCGGCTCGGCCTCGGCGCGGCGCCGCTCCGGCTCGCCGCGGCGACCTCGGTCCGCGACATCCTCACCACGCTTGGCGAATCGGCGCCGCCGGCGCTCGTCGTGATCGATTCGATCCAGACCATGTATTCGGACCTGATCGAGGGCGCGCCGGGAACGGTGAGCCAGGTCCGCGCCGCCGCCCACGAGCTGATCCGCTTCGCCAAGGAGAGCGGCGCCGCGCTCGTCCTGGTCGGCCATGTCACCAAGGACGGCGCCATCGCCGGGCCGCGGGTGCTCGAACATATGGTCGATACGGTGCTGAGCTTCGAGGGCGAGCGAAGCCACCAATATCGGATCCTGCGCGCGACCAAGAACCGCTATGGCGGCACCGACGAGATCGGCGTCTTCGCGATGGGCGAGGAAGGGCTGGCCGAGGTCGCCAACCCCTCCGCGCTCTTCCTCACCGACCGCGGCGAGGCGGTGCCGGGCGCGGTCGTCTTCCCGGCGCTGGAGGGGACAAGGCCGGTGCTGGTCGAAATCCAGGCGCTGACCGTGCGGCTCGCCAGCGGCGCCACCCCGCGCCGCGCCGCCGTCGGCTGGGATTCGGGACGGCTGGCGATGATTCTCGCCGTGCTGGAGGCGCGCTGCGGGCTCAGCTTCTCGACCTGCGAAGTCTATCTCAACGTCGCCGGCGGCTACCGAGTCATCGATCCGGCCGCCGACCTCGCGGTCGCCGCGGCTTTGGTTTCCGCGCTCGCCGAACGCCCCGTCCCGCCCGAAACCGTCGCCTTCGGCGAGGTCGCCTTGTCCGGCGAGCTCCGCCCGGTCGCCCATGCCGGCCTCCGCCTCAAGGAAGCGGCCAAGCTCGGTTTCGAGCGCGCCCTGATCCCGGCCGCGGTGGCGGACGGAAAGGGCGCGATGCGGGTCTCCGGCTTCCGCACCCTGGCGCAACTCGTTGACCATCTGCTGGGGCGCGGCTAGCCCGAGCGCATGGGCCTTACCGCACTCGATATCCTCGTCGTCCTGCTCGTCGGCGCCGGCCTCGTCTTCGGCTGGCTGCGCGGCTTCGTCGGCGAGATCCTCTCGCTGTTCGCCTGGTTCCTGGCGATCGTCGCCCTGCGCTACCTGCACGAGCCGGTCCGCGACCTGCTCACAGGCCCGATCGGCACCGTCTCCGGCGCCTCGGTGCTCGCCTTCGCGCTCGTCTTCGGCCTCGTCTTCCTCGGCGGCAAGCTCGCCTCGCGCCGGCTCGGCACGCGGGTGCGCAAATCGGTGGTCGGCCCGGTCGATCGCCTGCTCGGCGCCGGCTTCGGCGCGCTCAAGGGCCTGATCGGGGCGACCATCCTCTACCTGGGCGTCAGCCTTGTCTACGACACGATCTGGGGCCGGGCGGCGGCGCGGCCGGAATGGATCGCCGAGGCGCGCACCTATCCTTTGCTCCAGTCGAGCAGCGCCACCGTCGTCGACCTGGTCGAAGCGCGCCGTGGCGCCGAGCCCGAGGAAGAGGCCGCGCCGGCCAACGCCGCGCAATGACCGAGATTCGCCTGCACGACACGATGGCGCGGGAGAAGCGCGTCTTCATGCCCGCCGATCCGCGGCGCGTCACCATGTATGTCTGCGGCCCGACCGTCTACAATCGCGCCCATATCGGCAACGCCCGGCCGGCCGTCGTCTTCGACGTCCTCGCCCGCCTGCTCCGCCACGTTTATGGCGAGGACAGCCTCGTCTACGCCCGCAACGTCACCGACGTCGACGACAAGATCATCGAGGCGGCGCGGGCGGAGGGGGTCGACCCGGGGGCGATCACCGCCCGCTACGAGGATTTCTACCTGGCGGACATGGCCGCGCTCGGCGTGAAGCCGCCGACCGTCGCCCCGCACGCGACCGGGCACGTCCCCCAGATGGTCGCAATGATCGCGACGCTGATCGCGGCCGGCAACGCCTATGAAGCGGACGGCCACGTCCTCTTCCACGTGCCCTCGGACCCGGACTACGGCGCGCTCGGCCGCCGCGACCGGGAAGCGATGATCGCCGGCGCCCGAGTCGAGGTCGCCTCCTACAAGAAAGACCCGGCCGACTTCGTCCTGTGGAAGCCGTCGGCCGAAGGCGTGATCGGCTGGGATTCGCCCTGGGGCCGCGGCCGCCCCGGCTGGCATATCGAATGCTCGGCGATGATCGCCGCCCATCTCGGCGAAACCATCGACATCCACGGCGGCGGCCTCGACCTGATCTTCCCCCACCACGAGAACGAGATCGCCCAAAGCCGCTGCGCCAATGCCGGCGCCCCGCTCGCCCGCTACTGGGTCCATAACGGCTTCCTGTCGATGGCCGGCGCCGAGAAGATGTCGAAGAGCCTCGGCAACGTGGTCACGGTCGGCGAGCTTCTGGAGCAAGACGGGCGCGGCGAAATCTACCGGCTCGCCTTGCTCAAGGGCCATTACCGGCAGCCGCTCGAATGGTCGGACGCGCTCGTCGCCCAGAGCAGGGCGACGCTGAACGGCCTCTACCGGCGGATCGAGGAGGTTTCGGGCTGGGAAGGGGCGGAGATCGACGGCGCGATGCTGGACGCGCTCGCCGACGATCTCAACACCCCGGCGGCACTGGCCCGCCTGCAGACCATCCGCGATCCGGGGGTCTTGAAGAGGTCGGCGCAATTGCTCGGCCTTCTGGATCAGGAGGCGGCCGGCTGGTTCGGCCGGACCTACCGGCTGAAGGCGGGGCTGGGGGAGGCGGAGCCCGCCAGCTCGGCGCGGGTGAGGGAGGAGGCCGAGCGGATGCAGACGGCCTCGGAGGCGCGTTTCGAGCGGGAAAGAGCCCGCATCGAGGCCCTGATCGCCGCCCGCGCCGAAGCCAAGCAGCGTCGCGACTTCGCCGAAGCCGACCGCATCCGCGCCGCGCTGGCCCAGCAGGGGATCGTGCTCGAGGACCGGCCCGACGGCACGACGGACTGGCGCCGCGCCTGATCCGCACCTGCCAATTCCCGCGCAACGGTCGGCGATCCGCTGCTGCTGCTCCTCCTGGGATTGGCGCGCGGCCCGCTGTCCCTTTATAGACGCCCGGTGCCTACGGCCCTCTACAACCGGGACATCCTCCGACTGGCGGCCTCAATTCCGCATCTGGGACGGCTCGATCGCCCCCAGGCGAGCGCCGAGAAGGCCTCTGCCGGTCTGCGGCAGCCGGGTCGCCGTCGACGTCGCGATGGACGAGGAGGGCCGCGTCCGCGCTCTCGGCCAGGAGGTGAAGGCCTGTGCCCTCGGCCAGGCGTCGGCCGCGCTGATGGGCGCCAACGCCATCGGTCGCACCGGGGCGGAGCTGGCCGGAGCCCGCGACGCGCTCGCCGCCTTCCTCGCCGGCCGCCGCGACGATCCCGGCGACTGGCCGGGCCTGGCCGTGTTCGCCGACGCGCGGCGCTTCACCGCGCGCCATGGCGCCATCCTGCTTCCTTTCGAAGCCGCCGCCGAAGCCGCCGCCGGAGTGCCGGCGCGATGAACGAGCTCGTCGAGGCGGGCGGCTCGCTGCTCCGCGACGCGGTGATCCTGCTCGGCTTCGCTCTGGTTTTCGTCCTGCTCTTCCGCCGGCTCGGGCTCGGCGCGACCCTGGGCTTTCTCGTCGCCGGCGCGCTGGTCGGGCCGCATTTGCTCGGCCTGATCGACGGCGCGGAGAGCATGCTTCACGTCGCCGAGCTCGGCATCGTGCTGCTGCTCTTCCTGGTCGGGCTCGAGCTCAATCCGTCGCGGCTGTGGCGGATGCGGCACGATATTTTCGGCTTCGGGCTGCTTCAGGTGCTGCTCTGCGGGGTCGCCATTTCCGGCCTGGTCTGGCTGGCGACACGGTCGAGCGCCGCCGCCATATTCGCGCTCGGCCTGCCGCTCGCGCTCTCCTCGACGGCTCAGGTGCTGCCGTTGCTTCAGTCCGCCGGCCGGCTGCGCACGCCGTTCGGCGAGCGCGCCTTCTCGATCCTGCTCTTCCAGGACCTGTCGATCGTGCCGATGATCACCATCGTCGCGGCGATGTCGCGCAATCCCGCCGACGCCGGCGGGCCGCCGGGCTGGCTGCTCGCGCTCTACACGCTCGGCGCGATCGTCGCGCTGGTGCTGGCCGGGCGCTTCGTGCTGCGGCCTTTGTTCCGCCTGATCGGCAATCTCGGCGAGCGCGAAATGTTCGTCTTCGCCGGCCTGTTCACGGTCATCGCCAGCGCCGCGGTGATGGAGCTGCTCGGCCTCTCGACCGCCTTGGGCGCGTTCATCGCCGGGGTGATGCTCGCCGATTCGCCCTACCGGCACGAGCTGGAGGCGGACGTCGAGCCGTTCCGCTCGATCCTGCTCGGCCTGTTCTTCCTCGCCGTCGGCATGCTGCTCGATCTGCACGCCATCGCCGAGCGGCCATTCTTCGTGATCGGCATGGCGATCGCGCTGATCGCGGTGAAGGCGGCGGTGATCATGGGTCTCGCCATGGCGTTCAAAATGGCATGGCGGCCGGCGCTCGGCCTCGGCTTGCTGCTCAGCCAGGGCGGCGAGTTCGGCTTCGTGCTGTTCGCCCAGGCGCAGAATGCGTTGCTGATCGAGGCGGAGGCCGCCAGCCTGTTCGGGGCGATCGTCACCCTGTCGATGGCGACGACCCCCTTCCTGATGATGGCGACCCGTCGCCTGCGGGCCCAGCCGGTGGCGAAGGAGGAGCGCGACGGGCCGGTCGCCGACCGTTCCAACGCGCTGATCGTCGGCTATGGCCGCTTCGGCCAGACGGTCGGGCAGATGCTCGTCGCGCAGGGCATCAGCGTAACCCTGATCGACACCGACATCGAGATGATCGACGTCGCCGGCAGCTTCGGCGCCAAGGTCTATTATGGCGACGGCACCAGGGTGGACATGCTGCGCCAGGCCGGCGCCGCCGAGGCCGAGCTGATCCTGTTCTGCATCGACGGCGACCAGATCGGGCCGGAGCTGATGGAGGCGGTTCACGAGGCTTTCCCCAACGCCACCGATTTTCGTGCGCGCCTACGACCGGCGGGCCTTTCTCAAGCTCAAGGGCGCGCCCGTCGCGGGCGTGGTGCGCGAGCTGCTCAATTCGGCGGTGCGGATGGCGCGGATGGCGATGGAAAGCGTCGGCGTCGACCTCGAGGAGATCGACAAGACGGAGGACCTCTACCGCGCCCGCGACCGCGAACGGCTGAAGGCGCAGATCGAATCGGGCGACCTGCGCGCGCAGGTCGACCGGATCATCACCAGCCCGGAGCGCGCGTCCGGGACGGAGCCGGGCTAGCGCGCAATGGGTTCGAAGAAGGCGCGGCCGATCCCACGGGTGAGGATCAGGCCGCCCTTCTTGTCCTGCGCCATCCACGCCGCGAGCCGCGCCGGATCGACGTCGGTCGACGTCGGCAAGCCGATGGCGGCCAGGTGGGCGATCGCGCGCTCCGCATCCTCGGCCGGGCAGAGGCCGCGCTCGACCGACAGCCGAAAGGCGATCGCCATGCCGATCGCCACCGCCTCGCCGTGGCGCAGCCCGGTCTCCGCTTCGATCGCATGGCCGAAGCTGTGCCCGAAATTGAGCAGCGCGCGCCGCCCCTGGGTGTCGCGCTCGTCGCCCGCGACCAGGCCCGTTTTGGCCCGGACGCAGGTTTCGATGGCGTGAAGCCGCGCCTCCGCGTCGCCGGCGAGCAATGCCGCGCCATTTTCCTCGCACCAGGCGAAGAAGTCCGGGTCGCCGATCAGGCCGTATTTCACCACCTCCGCATAGCCGGCCCGGAGCTCGCGCTCGGGCAGGGTGGCGAGCGCGGCCGGGTCGATCAGCACCAGCGACGGGGCATGGAAGGCGCCGATCAGATTCTTGCCCTGCCGCGCATTGACCCCGGTCTTGCCGCCCACGGCCGAATCGACCTGGGCCAGCAGGGTCGTCGGCACCGCGATCCAGCCGCAGCCGCGCTTCAGCAGAGCCGCCGCGAAGCCCGCCACGTCGCCGACCACGCCGCCGCCGACCGCGACGACATGGTCGTCCCGGCCGATGCCGGCCTCGAGCATCGCGTCGAGCAGGCGCTCGACCTGGGCGAAGGTCTTGCTTGCTTCGCCGGGCGGCAAGACGCGGCGGCCGGCGAAATCGCCACCGAGCCGGTCCGGCCAGCCCGCGGCCGCGACATTGGCGTCGGTCACCAGGAAGAGGCGGCCCGGCGGCAACGAGGCCTCGCCGATGAGCCCGTTGCCAATCCGGATCATCGCGCCGCCAGCGCTTCGACGATCCGGTCGACCGTCCGCTCTCTGGAAAGCGCGCCGCTCGGCACGGTGAGATGCGCTTCGGCATAAGCGGGCCGGCGCGCCTCGGCGAGCGCGCCGAGCGCGACGCGCGGATCCTCGCCCCCGAGCAAGGGCCGGCGGCCGGACCTGCCGACCCGCTCCGCCAGCACCTCGACCTCGGCGTCGAGCCAGATCGCGACGCAGCGCTCGAGGATCAGCGCCCGCGTCTCCGCGTCGACGAACGCGCCGCCGCCGGTCGCGATCACGCGGGGCGGCCCTTCGACCAGCCGGGCGATCACCCGCCGCTCGCGGTCGCGGAAATGCGTCTCGCCATGGCGCTCGAATATCTCGGCGATGCCGAGCCCGGCCGCCGCCTCGATCTCCGCATCGGCGTCGACGAAGGGGAGGCCGAGCCGCGCCGCCAGCCGCCGCCCGATCGTCGACTTGCCCGCGCCCATCAGGCCGACCAGGACGATCGATTTTTCCGCTCTATGGGGCGCGTCTGTCATGAAGCAGGGGCTATACAGAGCGCGCCGCGCTGGGGCAAAAGGCGCGCCATGCGTAGAACGAGTTTCGCCCCGACCCGCCGCCGCCGCTCGCCGGTTCCCGTCCTCCTGCTGCTGGTCCTGGTGCTGATCGTCGGCTTGCTGATCTATCTGGGCCTGCGCGACAACGAGGTCCCGACCGAGCGGATCGAGCAGGATGTGACCAATGAAGTCCTGGCCCGCTAGGGCCCTCCTGCTCGCCGGCGCCGCCGCGCTCCTGGCCTCGATCCCGGCGCTCGGCCAGGACGCGCCCGAATTGCTGCTGCCGCCCGGCTTCGGCGATCCGCAAAACCTGCCGCCGCCGGCGGAGAAGACGCCGGCGGCACCGCGAGCGCAACCCGGCACGCCGTCCGCGACCCCGGCCGTCGATGGCGATCCCGCCTCCAACCTGCTCGGCGATGTCGAGGAGGTCGAGCTCGACAAATCGGCGATCCCGCGGCCGGCCAATTATTTCACCATACCCGAAGGCGCCGACGCGTCCGACCGATCGGGTCGGACTGCTCGAGCCCGGCAATTTCGGCCTCGCCCCCGACGCCTTCGGCCCCGGCCGCGGCGGCTTCTCGGCATCGCTGATGCGCGGGCTCGGCGCGCCTTTGCCGTCGCGCTGGACCTCGATCCTGCTGCGCCGGGCGCTGCTGTCGCGGGTCTCGGCGCCGGCCGGCATCGGCGCGGTCGATTGGGTCGCCGAGCGCGCCGCCTTGCTGCTGCGCATGGGCGAGGCCGATGCGGCGCGGATGCTGGTTCAGGCGGTCGACGTCGAGCGTTACACGCCGCGGATGATCGAGGTGGCGGCGCAGACCGCGCTCGCCACCGCCGATCCCGCCGCCTCTGCCCGCTGGTGGCGCCGGCCCGCTCCTGGTCGGACGATCCGGTCTGGATCCTCGCCGACGGCATGTGCGCGGCGCTGGAGGGCGAGGCGGCCCGGGCCAGCGCGCTGATCGATCAGGCCCGCAACCAGGCCGGGACGGGCATCGATCTGCTGCTCGCCGAGAAGGTGGTCGGCTCGGGCGAGCAGTCGCGTCGCGCGGTCGACATCGACTGGGACGGCGTCGACGCCATCGATCCCTGGCGCTTCGGCCTCGCCAGCGCGACCGGGGTACCGATATCCCGACCGCCTGCTGAACGATGCCGGCCCGCACATCCACGCCTGGCTGGCGCGCGCCCCGATGCTGCCCCTGGAGCAGCGCCTGTCGGCCGCCTCGGTGGCGGCGACGCTCGGCGTCTTCTCGTCGCATTCGCTGGTCGAGCTGCACAGCCTGATGCTCGACCAGCTCGGCGACGCCGATTCGGCCGGCACGGTCGGCGCCCGGCTCCGCACCGCCTGGGTCGGGCGCGGCGTCGGCGACCGGATGGAGGCGCTGCGCGGCCTGTGGACGGGAGAGGAGGCCCGGCGCGAGCCTTATGCGCGGCTGATCCTCACCGCCGGCGCCGCCGCGCGGATTCCGGCCGTCCGCCGACCTCGCCGCCGACGCCGGCAACCTCGTCGCCGCGATGCTGAGCGCCGGCATGGACCGGCAGGCGGCGCGCTGGGCGCCGGTGATCGAGCAGGAAGGCGCTTCCGACCGCGCCTGGGCCCTGCTCGCCGTCGGCGCGCCCGGCCCCGCGGTCGGCCTCGACGTCGGGCCGCATCGACGCCTTCCGCGAGGCCGACGACAGCCCCGGCGCGATGCGCTCGCGGCTCCTGGTCGCGGCTTTGGCCGGGCTCGGCCGGATCAGCCCCGAGCAGGCCGCCCGGGCCGGGCTTCGCCTCGGCGAGAACGATGCCTGGACGGCGGCGATCGACCGGGCGACCCGCGAGCGGGCGGCCGGCTCGGTCGCCCTGCTCGCCGGCATCGGCATGCAGACGAGCGGCTGGTCGGGCGTCCCGCCGCAATATCTCTTCCGCATCGTCCGCGCGCTGCGCGCCGTCGGCCTGGACTATGAGGCCCGGATGATCGCCGCCGAGGCCGTGGCGCGGCTGTGAACGCCGCGGGCGAGGATCGGCAGCGAATCGCGGCCTTCCTCGAGATGATGGCCGCCGAAGCCGGCGCGGCGCGCAACACCCTGCTCGCCTACGAGCGCGATCTGCGGGGCGCCTCGGAGCTGCTCGGCGGCGGGCTCGCCGATGCGCCGCCGGAGGAGCTGCGGAAGCTCGCCGAGGCCTGGATGCCGCTGAAGCGCGCCACGGTCGCGCGCAAGGCGGCCGCGTTGCGCCGTTTCTACGCCTTCCTCCAGGACGAGGGCATGCGTGCCGACGATCCTTCGGCCGCGCTGCCGCGTCCCGCCGGCGAGCGGCCGCTGCCCAGGATACTCGATCACCAGGCCGTCGACGCCCTGTTCGCCGAGATCGAACGGCGCAAGCGTGACGGCGGGACGTCGGCCCTCCGCCTGGCGGCGCTCGATCGAGCTGCTCTACGGCTCGGGGCTGCGCGCCACCGAATTGGTGTCGCTGCCCAGGAACGCCGTCTCGCCCGACAAGCCGTTCCTGATCCTCAAGGGAAAGGGGGGGCGCGAGCGGCTGGTGCCGATCTCCGACCGCGCCCGCGCGGCGGTCGCCGACCATGCCGCGCAGGTGCCGCGCGACTCCCTCTATCTCTTCCCTTCGGGGAAGAAGCATCTGAGCCGCGTCCGCCTCCACCAACTGGTGCGCGAACTCGCCGCCGACGCCGGCATCCCCCCGGAGCGGATCAGCCCGCACGTGCTGCGCCATGCCTTCGCCACCCATTTGCTGGAAGGCGGCGCCGATCTTCGCGCGGTGCAGATGCTGCTCGGTCATGCCGACATCGCCACGACCCAGATCTACACCCACGTCGATTCGCGGCGCCTCATCGACCTGGTCAACGACAGGCACCCCCTCGTTGACGCGACGCGCAAGCGCGCTTAACCCGCGCCGCTCATGGCCACCTTTCTCGACTTCGAAAAGCCGATTGCGGAGCTGGAGGCGCGGATCGCCGAGCTCGGCGAAACCGCCTCGGCCGGCGAGGCCAATATCGAGGCGGAGATAAGGCGGCTCGAGGAACGATCGGGGCGGCTGCTGCGCGACACCTATGCGAAGCTGACGCCCTGGCAGAAGACCCAGGTCGCCCGCCATCCCGAGCGGCCCCATTTCAAGGATTATGTCGTCGGCCTGATCGAGGATTTCGTGCCGCTCGCGGGCGACCGCAATTTCGGCGAGGACCAGGCGATCGTCGGCGGGCTCGGCCGTCTGGGCGGCCGCAGGATCGTCCTGATCGGCCACGAGAAAGGCGACGATACGACGAGCCGGCTGAAGCACAATTTCGGCATGGCCCGGCCCGAGGGCTATCGCAAGGCGATCCGGCTGATGCAGCTCGCCGACCGCTTCGGCCTGCCGGTGGTCACCCTGGTCGACACCCCGGGCGCCTTCCCGGGCGTCCAGGCCGAGGAGCGCGGCCAGGCCGAGGCGATCGCGCGCTCGACCGAGCAATGCCTCGCGCTCGGCGTGCCGCTCGTCGCGGCGATCGTCGGGGAAGGGGGCTCGGGCGGCGCCATCGCCATCGCCGCGGCGAACCGCGTCCTGATGCTCGAGCACAGCATCTATTCGGTGATCTCGCCCGAAGGCTGCGCCTCGATCCTGTGGCGGACCGCGGACAAGGCGGCCGAGGCGGCCGAGGCGATGCGCGTCACCGCCGCCGATCTGAAGCAATTGGGCGTGATCGACCGGATCGTCGAAGAGCCGGTCGGCGGCGCCCACCGCAACCCCGCCGCAATGATCGAAAGGCTGGGAAGCGCGATCGGCGAGGAGCTCGACGCGCTCCGACCCTTGTCGCGCGCCGCGGTCCGCGCCGAGCGCCGCGCCAAGTTCCTCGCCGTCGCCTGAACGCAAAATACGAAAAGGGCGGCGGAATTGCTTCCGCCGCCCCGATCGTTCGGATTGCCGAAGGGCTTAGGCGCCCTGCAGGCCTTCCTGGACGTTCGTGAAGGTGCTGTTGAGCTCGGTGCCGAGACCGCCCATGGCGGTGATGGCGGCGACAGCGATGAGCGCGGCGATCAGGCCATACTCGATGGCGGTGGCGCCCTTCTTGTCTTTAATGAGCTTGCGAATGAACTGCATTTCCGGTCTCCTTGGTTCCACGTTCCTTGCGGAAGTCCACACTTCCTTGCCGCCCTCGCTTGGCTCTTGGGTCAGCTCATTTCCCTTTAGATGCGGGAAGTTTCCAAACATTTAACGCCGCGGGTCACGCATTGATCATCGAGTTTGAGACGTAGTTCCACATCTCGATGGTCGTGCTGGTCACCCCGATGATGGCGCCGATCACCACGAGGAAAATCAACGACACGATGAGCCCATATTCGACCGCGGTGGCGCCACGCCGATCCTTGAATATCCCCGAAAAACGCCGCATCGCCTTGACCCCTGTCCAACGGGCATGATCGCCCATTTGCCGGGCCGAATAAGCCAAGTGTCGTTAAGGGAGTCCTACCGGGAGCGGACTGTTTGCAAAAAAATCCGACAATGACGGTGGTGGCCGCGGCTCTCGTCGACGCGTCGGGCCGCGTCCTGCTCCAGCAGCGCGCGCCGGGCCGGTCGATGGCGGGGCTGTGGGAATTTCCGGGCGGCAAGGTCGAAGCCGGCGAATTGCCCGAGGCCGCCTTGGTTCGCGAACTTGGCGAGGAGCTGGGGATCGAGGTCGACCCGGCGGCGCTCAGCCCCGCCTGCTTCGCAAGCGCGCCGGTCGGCGGTCGCCATATGATCCTGCTCCTCTATCTCTGCCGGCATTGGCGCGGGACGCCGCGCCCGCTCGACGCGAGCGCGCTGCAATGGGCGCTACCGGTCGAGATGCGCGGGCTGGCGATGCCGCCCGCCGACAATCCGCTGATCGGCCTGCTCGAAGCGCTGCTTCAGGGCGCCCAGCCGCTCAGATAGACGATCTCGAACCGCTCGGCGGTCCTGCCGTCGGCCTCCGCATGCGCGGCGAACTCGGCAATCGCCGCGGCGAGGCCGAGGCGCCCGAGCGGGCGCCGGCTCCGTGCGCGAAGCATGTTGGTCGCGCCCATCGCCCGAAGATCCGCGATCAGCCGCGGGAGCGAGGAGAAGCGCACCGTCACGCCCTCGACGTCGGCGACCGGCAAGGCGAAGCCGGCGCGGCTCAGCAGGTCGCCGGCGGCGCGCACGTCGATCTGCGGATGGACATGGGCCGAGGCTTCGCCGCCTTCGGCCTCCTCGGCGGCGCGCATCGCGCTTCGCAGGCGCGGCAGGCTGCCGGCGCCGGTGAAGGCGGCGAGGAACAGGCCGTCGGGCCGCAGCGCGCGCCGGATCAGGGTCAGCGCGCCGGGCAAATCGTTGACGCCGTCGAGGACGCCGACCGAGACGATAAGGTCGAAGGCGCGGTCGGCGAAGGGAAGGCGGTCCTCGTCGCATTGCACGCCGCCGGCTTGGGCGGCGAAGGCGGCGCCGGGATCGGCGGCGGCGACGCCGACGCCCCGCGCGCGCAACAATTCCGTAAGGTACCCCTCGCCGCAGCCGAGATCGAGGGCGTCCGCGAAGGATCGCGTGACCGGCGCCAGCCTCTCGACCAGTTCGTCGGCGGCACGACGGAGGAGATAGCGGGCGCCTTCGCCTTGCGCCGCCGCCCGATCGCGGCGCAGACGGCGAAGGGCGCGGTCGAACGGCTGGTCCTGGACTGTCTCCGGCTCCACGCCGCCGCCTATAGCAGCCTCACCCCGGCGACCAAGTCGTGCTATGGCGGCGCGCCGGGAGGGAGAACGATGCCGAGACCGATCCACTTCGAGATCCACGCCAGCGACCTCGATCGCGCCCAGCTTTTCTATGAAACCCTGTTCGGCTGGCGGTTCCAGCCCTGGGGCAATGACGATTATCGGCTGATCATGACCGGCGGCGACGGACCGGGGATCGATGGCGGCATGATGCGCCGGCACGGCCCCGCGCCGGCCGGCGGCGAGCCGCTCACCTCCTGGGTCTGCACGGTCGATGTCGACGACGTCGACGCCTATGTCGAGCGGGCCCTGGCCGGGGGCGGGTCGATCGCCGTGCCGAAAATGGCGATCCCGGGCGTCGGCTGGCTCGCTTATGTGAAGGACGGCGAGGGCAATATCCTCGGCATGATGCAGGAGGACAAGGGGGCCTCGTGAGCCGCGCCGCCTGTCCGCCACCGGACAAACTGTCCGGAATCGGACATCGGGCGCGGATGATTCCAGCGCGGCACGCTGGGAAAAGCGCTGGCATGGCTCTTGCTGCGTTAAGCGGCATGCCGTTCTACGCTTCCGCTTGGCCTGGCCCGACTTGGCCGATAAAAGCCGCAGGGACGAACAAGTGTATTGCATCACTAAAACAGTTGTGCGAGTAGAATGGCGACGATGACCGAGCATGCTTTCGAACCGATGCGCCGCGCCATGGTCGCGAGCCAGCTGCGGACCACGGGGGTCAACGACCCGCGGGTGATCGCGGCGATGGGCGAGGTGCCGCGCGAGCGATTCGTGCCGGCCGACCGGCAGGCGCTGGCTTATGCCGATGTGCTGGTCCCGCTCGGCGGTGGCCGCGCGCTCAATTCGCCGATGGCGCTCGGGCGGCTGCTGACCGAGGCGCGCATCGAGGGAGACGAGCGCGCGCTGGTGATCGGCGCGGCGACCGGCTATTCGGCCGCCCTGCTCGTCCGGCTGGCCGGTTCGGTGGTCGCGCTCGAGGAGGATGCCGGGCTGGCCGCGTTCGCGAAGACCGCGCTCGCGGGCGCCGGAGCGGAGGTCGTGACGGGGCCGCTCGCCCAGGGTTGGCCAAAGGCCGCGCCCTATGATTTCATCCTGATCGACGGCGCGGTCGAGCATGTGCCGCGGGCGATCGTCGATCAGGTCGCGAATGGCGGCGAGCTCGCTCTGGCCCTGATCGTGGACGGGGTCAGCCGGCTTTGCATCGGGCGGGTCGTTTCCGGCGCGTTCGGCGCCATCGCCTTCGCCGACGCGGCGGCGCCGCAATTGCCGGGGTTCGAAAAGCCCCGCGGTTTCAGTTTCTAGCGACGGAGTGATTTGATGCGGGGACGCGTGCTGGCAGCGGCGGGAATGGTCGCCTTGAGCGGGGTGGCCTACGCCCAGAATGCGGCCGCGCCGCCGCCGCAGGCGCAGCCCGCGGCGCAGGGCCCGACGCAGTCGCTGCGCGAGGCGCTGGTCAAGACCTACAACACCAATCCGACCCTGATGGCCCAGCGCCAGTCGCTGCGCTCGCTGGACGAGAGCGTCGCGATCGCCCGCGCCGCCGGCCGGCCGCAGCTGTCGGGCACCGCCGGCGTCAACCAGGACGTCGTCACCCGCAACATCGCCGGCAGCAACGGCCGCGACTTCAGCGCGACGCTCGACGCCAGCATGCCGATCTTCGCGGGCGGGCGGATCCGCAACTCGGTTCGCGCCGCCGACACCCGCGTCGAGGCCGGCCGCGCCGACCTGCGCGCCACCGAGGGCGACATCTTCACCGAGGCGGTCGCCGCCTATATGGACGTGATCCGCGACCGATCGATCGTGCAGCTCAATCGCAACCAGGTCCGCGTGCTGGACACCAATTTGCAGGCGACGCGCGACCGTTTCGAGGTCGGCGACCTGACCCGCACCGACGTCGCCCAGTCCGACGCCCGGCTGGCGCTCGCCCGATCGAGCCTCGCCATCGCCGAGGGGCGGCTCGAGGGCGAGCGAGGAGAATTACCGCCGCGTGATCGGCGAGCTTCCCGCCGATCTCGCACCGCCGCCGCCGCTGCCGCCGCTGCCCGCCAACCCCGATCTGGCGACCGAGGTCGCGCTCGCCAACAATGCCGACCTCGCCTCGATCGCCGCCCAGGCCCGCGCCGCCGGCTTCGACGTCCGCGTCGCCCGCGGCGAGCGGCTGCCCACCATCTCGGCGGTCAACAGCACGCGCTACACCAACCTGCTTGGCACGGCGGACAATCTGACCGGCGGCACCAGCGTGATCCCGAACAGCACGACCAGCTCGGGCATCGGCCTGTCGCTGCGCGGTCCCGCTCTATCAGGGCGGCGCCGCCGGCGCGCGAGTCCGCCAGGCGCAGGCCTTCCGCAGCCAGCTGCTCGAACAGGCGATCGGGGTCGAGCGACTCGTCGTCTCCAACACCCGCGCCGCCTTCGCCGCCTACCAGTCGGCGAACGACGCGATCGAATCGAACACGATCGCGGTCGCCGCCAACGAGCTCGCGCTCGAAGGCACCCGCGCCGAGCAGACGGTCGGCACCCGCAACATCCTCGACGTGCTCAACGCCGAGCAGGAATTGCTCAACAGCCAGGTGCTGCTCGTCACCGCCCGCCGCGACGCCTATGTCGCCGGCTTCCAGCTGCTGAACGCGATGGGCATGGCCGAGGCCGAGGACCTGAACCTCGACGGCGGACCGCTCTACGATCCGACGGTCAACTATCGACCGCTATGCGCGCAGCTGGTCCGACTGGAACGACGGGCCGCGGCCGCAGCCGGTCGCCACCCGCACGGTGCCGGCGGATTCGAACAGCCCGATCACGCCGGTGCTAAACAGGTTCGTGACAGAGCCGCCAAGATAGGCGATAAGATCCTCATCATGGGGGATATTCAGCAGGACCCGTCGATGGAGGAGATCCTCGCCTCGATCAAGCGCGTGATCGCCGAGGACAATCGCACCGCGGCGACGGTGGCGCCGCGCGCCGCCCGCCGCATCGCGCGCGCCGAGCCGCCGGCCGATGACGACGTGCTCGAGCTCGACGATCCGGTTTCCGAGGGCTCCGGCCTGCTCTCCGACGATGCCGCCTCGGCCAGCCGCGAGCGGCTCGCGACGCTCTCCGCTTTGCGCCAGCGCAACGATCTGCCGCCCGAGGCCGGCGCGCTCGAGGCGGTGGTCCGCGACATGCTCCGGCCGATGCTCAAGGACTGGCTCGACCAGCATCTGCCCGAGATCGTCGAGGACCTGGTCTCGCGCGAAGTCGCCCGCATCACCGGCCGCGACATCTGATTCAGCGTCATCCCCGACTTGATCCGGGATCCATGAACACTGTCGCTGAAGGTTCTCGCATTCCGTGTTCATGGGTCCCGACTTTCGTCGGGATGACGTTGGAAAAACGCCTGCGGCGGTGCTAATTGCCCGCCATGAAGACGCTCCTGCTCGCCGGCCTCGCCGCGCTCGCTCTCGCTCCGGCCACCGCCGCCTCCGCCCGCCCGATGACCGCCACCGATCTCGCCACCATGCGGCGGATCGCGGCGCCCGCCGTGTCGCCCGACGGCACCTGGGCGGTCTACCAGCTGCGCGAGACCGACCTCGCGGCCAATCGGGGGCGCTCTCGACCTGTGGCTGCTCGACCTGCGACGCGCCGGCGCCGAGCCGGTCCGGATCGCCTCCACCCCCGAGCATAACGAGCACGACCCGCGCTTTTCCGCCGACGGCCGCTGGCTCTATTATCTGAGCAACGCCTCGGGCAGCGACCAGCTCTGGCGCGTCGCGCTGCCGGGCGGGACGCCGGAGCGCGTCACCGATTTGCGCGCCGACATCGCCGGCTTCCTGCTCGCCCCGTCGGGCGACCGGATCGCGCTCTGGGCCGACCGCGCCATGAGCTGCGCCGATTTCAACTGCGCCAATGCGTCCGCCGCGCCGACCGGGCAGGGCAGCGCCCGCGTCTATGACGAGACCTTCGTCCGCCACTGGGACGCCTGGGCCGAGCCTGGCGTGCGCTCGCGCCTCTTCACCTTCCCGCTCGTCGACGGCCGGCCGCAGGGCGCGGGCACGCCGGTCGCGCCGAACCTCGCCGGCGATTCGCCGTCCAAGCCGTTCGGCGGCGCCGAGGAGCTCGCCTGGAGCGCCGACGGCCGCACGCTCTATTTCACGCTGCGCGAAGGCGGGCGGACCGAGCCCAACTCGACCAATCTCGACATCTATGCCGCCGCCGAGGGCGGAGCGCCCCCGGTCAACCTCACCGAGGCCAATCGCGGCACGGACACCACGCCGGCCGTCTCCCCCGACGGCCGCTGGCTCGCTTACACCGCGATGGCGCGCGCCGCCTACGAGGCCGACCGGCAGGTCATCCAGCTCCGCAACCTCGCCACCGGCGAGACCCGCGCATTGACCGCCGACTGGGACCGTTCGGTCGGTTCGATCGCCTGGGCGCCGGACGGCCGCAGCCTCTACGTCACCGCCGGCGAGATCGCTCGACACGCCTTTGTTCCGGGTCGACATCCGCACCGGCCGCGCCACGCGGCTGACCCAAGGCGGCACGGTCGGCAACGTCGTGCCGCTCCGCGACGGCTCGGTGCTCTACACGCTGAACAGCCTGCAGGCGCCCGACGACCTCTACCGGATCGACCGGCGCGGCCGCTCGGCCCGACTGACCCGGGTCAACGCCGACAAGCTCGCCGAACTCGATCCGGTCGCGGTCGAGCGGTTCAGCTTCCCCGGCGCCAATGGCGACACGGTCTGGGGCCAGATCGTGAAGCCCGCCGGGGCGGCCGGCCGACTTCCGGTCGCCTTCCTGATCCACGGCGGCCCGCAAGGCTCGTTCGGCAACGGCTGGTCCTACCGCTGGAATCCCTGGCTGTTCGCAGCGCCGGGCTATGCCGCGGTCACGGTCGATTTCCACGGTTCGACGGGCTACGGCCAGGCCTTCACCGACGCGATCAATCGCGATTGGGGCGGCGCTCCGCTCGAGGATTTGCGCCTCGGCCTCGCCGCCGCCGGCCGCGAGGACGCCCAGCTCGACACCGCCAACGCCTGCGCGCTCGGCGGCTCCTATGGCGGCTTCATGGTCGAACTGGATCGCCGGCAACTGGCCCGACGGCTTCAAATGCCTGGTCAGCCATTCGGGCGTCTTCGACCAGCGCGGCATGGCCTATGAGACCGAGGAGCTCTGGTTCACCGAATGGGAGTTCGGCGGCCCCTATTTCGATCCCGCCGCGGCCGTCAATTATGAGCGCCACAACCCGGTCAATTTCGTCCACAACTGGCGCACGCCGATGCTCGTCATCCATGGCGAGCGCGACTTCCGCATCCCCTACAGCCAGTCGCTCGGCGCTCTTCAACGCGCTCCAGCGCCAGGACATCCCCTCGCGCCTGGTCGTCTTCCCGGACGAGAATCACTGGATCCTGAAGCCGCAAAACTCGATCCAATGGTATCGCGAGGTGCATGCCTGGCTCGACCGGTGGCTGAGAGGGGGTGGCGGAGCCGCCGAAGGCCGCTAAGAGCCGCCCGATGACCGAGCTGCCCAAGACCTTCGACCCCGCCGAGATCGAGGCGCGCTGGTATGCGCGCTGGGAAGGCGAAGGGCTGTTCCGGCCCGAGCGCGACGAGGCCGAGCCCTGGACGATCGTCATGCCGCCGCCCAACGTCACCGGCTCGCTCCATATCGGTCACGCGCTCGACGTCACGCTGCAGGACATCCTCACCCGCCACGCCCGCCTGCAGGGCAAGGACGCGCTCTGGGTCGCGGGCATGGACCATGCCGGCATCGCCACCCAGATGGTGGTCGAGCGGCAGCTCGAGGAGCGGCAGGACAAGCGCACCAATTATCACGCGCGAGGAGTTCGTCGAGAAGGTGTGGGAGTGGAAGGCCGAGAGCGGCGGCGCGATCACCCGCCAGCTCCGCCGCCTCGGCGCGTCGTGCGACTGGGCGAACGAGCGCTTCACCATGGACGAGGGCTTCAGCCGTGCGGTCCTCAAGGTGTTCGTCGACCTCTACAAGCGCGGGCTGCTCTACCGCGACAAAAGGCTGGTCAATTGGGACCCGAACTTCGAGCACCGCCATCTCCGACCTCGAGGTCGAAACGCGCGAGGTCCAGGGCCATTTCTGGCATTTCCGCTATCCGCTCGAGGACGGCAGCGGCGTCATCCACGTCGCCACCACGCGGCCCGAGACGATGCTCGCCGACATGGCGGTCGCGGTCCATCCCGACGACGAGCGCTACAGGCGGCTGATCGGCACGAAGGTCCGCCTGCCGATCACCGGGCGGCTCGTGCCGATCATCGCCGACGAGCATGCCGATCCGGAGCTCGGCTCGGGCGCGGTCAAGATCACGCCGGGCCACGACTTCAACGATTTCGAGGTCGGCAAGCGCGCCGGCTTCAAGCCCGCCGAGATGCTCAACATGTTCGACGCCGAGGCGCGCGTCATCCAGACCGCCGACGGCCTGATCCCCGACGAGCTGATCGGCCTCGACCGCTTCGAGGCGCGCAAGCGCGTCGTCGCGCTGCTCGAGGACGGCAGGCCATCTCGAGCAGGTCGAGGACCGCGTCATCCAGCTCCCTTACGGCGACCGCTCGGGCGTGGTGATCGAGCCCTGGCTCACCGACCAATGGTATGTCGACGCCGCGACGCTGGCCAAGCCGGCCGATCGAGGCGGTGCGCTCGGGCGACATCCGGGTCGTGCCCGAGACCTGGAAGAAGACCTGGTTCAACTGGCTCGAGAACATCCAGCCCTGGTGCGTCTCGCGCCAGCTCTGGTGGGGCCACCAGATCCCGGCCTGGTATGACGACCGGGGCAATGTCTTCGTCGCCGAAACCGAGGCCGAGGCCAGGGCCGAGGCGGGGAAGGGGACCGCGCTGCGCCGCGATCCCGACGTGCTCGACACCTGGTTCTCGTCCGCTCTCTGGCCGTTCGCGACGCTGGGCTGGCCCGAACAGACCGAGACGCTGCGCCGCCACTACCCGAACGACGTCCTCATCTCCGGCTTCGACATCATCTTCTTCTGGGACGCCCGGATGGCGATGCAGGGCTTCCACTTCATGGGCGAGAAGCCCTGGAAGACGCTCTATCTGCACGGCCTGGTCCGCGACGCCAAGGGCCAGAAGATGTCCAAGTCGAAGGGCAATACGGTCGATCCGCTCGGCCTGATCGACCGCTACGGCGCCGACGCGCTGCGCTTCACCCTGGCCGCGATGGAGAGCCAGGGCCGCGACATCAAGCTCGATGAGAAGCGCGTCGAGGGCTATCGCAACTTCGCCACCAAGCTGTGGAACGCCGCCCGCTTCTGCCAGGCCAACGGCATCGGCGCGAGCAGGAGCGATCGAGCCGCCCGCCGCGACGCTCCCGGTCAACCGCTGGATCGTCGGCGAGACGGTGAAGACGGTGCAGGCGCTCGACATCGCCTTGGCCGAGCTGCGCTACGACGAGAGCGCCAACATCATCTACCATTTCGTCTGGGATAGCTTCTGCGACTGGTATCTGGAGCTGATCAAGCCTGTCTCGAGCGGAGACGAGAAAGGCCAGATCGACGCGGAGACGAAGGCCGTCGCCGGCTGGGTGCTCGACCAGATCCTGGTCATGCTCCACCCCTTCATGCCGTTCGTCACCGAGGAATTGTGGAACGCGATGGGCGAGCGCCCCTATCCGCTGATCCTCGCCAAATGGCCGATGCCCGACGCGCGGACGCTCGATCCGGAGGCGGGGCCGGAGATCGACTGGCTGATCCGCCTCGTCAGCGGCATTCGCGCCGCGCGGGCGGAGCTGAACGTGCCGCCCGGCGCCAAACTCGCGCTCTGCGTCCGCGACGCCAGCGAACTCACCAGCCGCAGGTTGAATCGCAACGGCGCTGCCCTCCGGCGACTGGCCCGGATCGAGAGCGTCGGCGATGTCGCTCCGGAAGGCGGGGCGGCGCAGATCGTGGTCGACGAAGCGACCTTCCTCCTTCCGCTCGAAGGCGTGATCGACATCGCCGCCGAGCGATCGCGTCTCGCGAAGGCGGCGGAGGCGGCGGAGAAGGAGCGCGATTCGCTGGCCGCCCGCCTCGCCAATCCGAGCTTCGTCGAGCGCGCCAAGCCCGAGGCGGTCGAGAAGGCGCGCGCCGATCATGCCGAGAAAGCGTCGGACGCCGAGAAGTATCGCGCTGCGCTGGCGCGGCTCGGCTAACCACCGAATGACTCATTCGCTCAGGCCGGCACCACCACCTCGATCGCGCATTCGGCCACTTCGACCGTCGCCGGCGTCCTCCCCAGCACCTCGCCGTCGATCGAGATGGGGAGCGGCGGGATCGGTCGTAATCCTGAGCCTGCGGCCGTGGAAATCCCGGACCGTTTCCTTGCGGGCGGAAGGCCGGGTCAGCACTGCGAGCCAGTTGTGGATCAGCCTTTTCTTGTCGCTGCCGGTGACCGCCTGGACGACGATCTCGCCGCTGTCGACCTCTGCGTCCTCGACCACGTCGACTCCGCCGTGGAACGGGCCGTTGGCGATGCGGACCTCGAGCGCGCTGAGGCTGTGGCGCTCGCCGTCCACCTCCACGGTCAGCCGGAACGGCCTGAATCGCAGCAGGCACCGGACCGCCCAGGCCAGATAGCCGACCCGCCCGAGCCATTTCTTCAGCCCGGGCGGCACGGTCGCGCCGATCAAGGGCGACAGGCCGATGGCGGCGCTGTTCGCATAATAATCGCCGTCGATCACGCCGAGATCGACGCGGCGGCGACGGCCGGTGGCGATCGTCCGGACCGCGCCGTCGAGGTCGAGCGGGATGCCGAGCGTTCGGGCGAAGCTGTTGGCGGTGCCGAGCGGCAGCAGAGCGAAGACGCAGTCGCGGTCGACGAGTTCGTCCACCGCCGAGGAGAGCGAGCCGTCGCCGCCGCCGACGATCACCATCGGCGCGCCGCCCCGCACCGCTTCCTTGACGGTGGGGATCAAGTCCCTCGGCTTGCGCACCGCGTGGGCGGCGGTCAGCCTGATCCCGGCCTCGCGCAGCCGGAAGACGGCGCGGCGGAACAGCGCCCGGCCCTTGCGCGAATGCGCGTTGACGACGAGCACCGCCTCTTTGGGGACGGGTTTGGACGCGGACATGGCCCTTCCTAACGCCGGAGAGGGCGCCTGTGTCCAACTTCATTTCGATCCGGCTGCGGCGAGGCCCTACAGCGTCGTGTCCGCCAGGTTCGACTTGTACTTGGTGTTCGTCTGGCGGTCGTTCATCTCGATATAGACGTAGCTCGGCGGGACTTGCCCCTCCGGCAGCGCGAACCAGATCGAGCCGAGATTGGACGGGTTGCCCAGCGCGCAGAAGCCGTAGAGGCGCTGGCCCCGCGACGTGAAGAAATCGACCCAGGTACGCGACGAATTGGCGTTGTTGCCGCACGGCGGCAGGCCCGGCGCCGGCGCGAACATCGCCGCCGGATAGGCCTGCTTGTTGAACACGTCGTAGCGGTAGCGGACGAAATCGGTGCCGTTGACCGTATAATATTCATTCCCGGTCAAATAGAGGATGGGATTGGGAAGCGGTGGAGGGGGGCCCTGCGAGGCGGCCGATCCCGCCGCGACCGCCAGCACCAGAGTCACCGAAAGCATGGCCATTCTTTTTATTGGCGTCATTTTGCTTCTCCCCTCGTCGCAATGTGGTGGCGCTGGACTTGGAATCTCCCAAAGCAGGTTGTCTCCCGGACGATGCCACCGTTCGAATCGACTTGCAAGGAAGCCGAGACACGATCCTTGCGGCGCAGTAACAAAATCCCCCGGCGGCCCCCGTTCGCCGCTTTGCAGGCGGGTTGGGGCGCGCTAAGCCCTGCCCCGCAATGTCCGCCGCTTCCTTTCCCGCCCTCCGCCTGCGCCGCACCCGCTCCACCGCCTGGAGCCGGGCGCTCGTCGCCGAGACCGCGCTGACGCCGTCCGACCTGATCTGGCCCTGTTCGTCACCGAAGGGGAGGGGGTGGAGGAGCCGATCGCGACGCTGCCCGGCGTCTCGCGCTGGTCGGTCGACCGGATCGGCGAGCGGGCGCAGGGAGGCGCGGGATCTCGGCATTCCCTGCATCGCTCTGTTTCCGAACACGCCGCCTGCCTTGCGCACCGACGACGCCCGCGAGGCGCTCAATCCCGACAATCTGATCTGCCGGGCGGTCAGGGCGGCCAAGGACGCCGCGCCCGAGGTCGGCGTGCTGACCGACGTCGCCCTCGATCCCTATACCGCCCACGGCCATGACGGGCTCACCGACGAAGCGCGGCTATGTCCTCAACGACGAGACCTGCGCGATCCTCGCCGACCAGGCGCTGGTCCAGGCCGAGGCCGGCGCCGACATCGTCGCCCCCTCCGACATGATGGACGGGCGGGTCGGCGTCATCCGCCAGGCGCTCGAGAGGCGCCGGCCATCGCAACGTCCAGATCATGGCCTATGCCGCCAAATATGCCTCGGCCTTTTACGGCCCGTTCCGCGACGCGGTCGGCTCGCGCGGGCTGCTGAAGGGCGACAAGAAGACCTATCAGATGGATCCGGCCAACGCGCTGGAGGCGCTGCGCGAGGTCGCGCTCGACCTGGCGGAGGGCGCGGACACGGTGATGGTGAAGCCGGGTCTGCCCTATCTCGATATCATAAGGCGTGTGAAGGACCGGTTCGAAGTCCCTGTCTTCGCTTATCAGGTTTCGGGCGAATATGCGATGATCGAGGCCGCGGCGGCGGCCGGGGCGGGCGACCGCGACGCCTTGCTGCTCGAGACCCTGATGGCGTTCAAGCGCGCCGGCTGCTCGGGCGTCCTCACCTATCACGCGCCGGTCGCCGCCCGGCTGCTCGGGGCATGACGGGGACGTGACGTTGCCGACGGACACCGCGATACGCCATGTCGAGGAGCGCTATGCGCGGCCGCTCTTCCTCGTCACCATCATCACCGGCTCCTTCCTGCTCTTCCTCACCCAGCCGATGATCGCGCGCATGGCGCTGCCGCGGGTCGGCGGCGCGCCGGCGATCTGGAACAGCGCGATGCTGGTCTATCAGCTGCTGCTGCTCGCCGGTTACGCTTACGCCCACTGGCTCTCCCGGATCCGGCCGCGCCGCCAGGTCGGCATCCACATCGTCCTGCTCGGCGTCGCCGCCCTCTGGCTGCCGATCGGCCTGCTCGCCGTCGATCCCGCCCGTCGACGTCGAGCCCGCTTTCTGGGTGCCCTGGTTCCTGATCAGCTCGATCGGCCCGCTCTTCTTCATCATCTCCAGCCAGGCGCCGCTGATGCAGCGCTGGTACGCGCTGGAGACGAGCGCGCGGCGAGCCCTACCGCTCTACGCCGCCTCCAATCTCGGCAGCTTCGCCGGCCTCATCTCCTATCCGCTGCTCGTCGAGCCGCTGATGAGCCTGCAGCAGCAGAGCTGGCTGTGGACCGGGCTCTACGCCGCCCTCGTCCTGCTCGTCCTGCTGTGCGCCCTGACCGTGCCCGCCCGCGCAGTCGAGACGGTGGCCCGAGGAGACCACGCCCGCCGCCGACGGCGCGGCAGGTCGCGCACTGGATCGCGCTCGCCGCCGTGCCCTCGGGGCTGATGCTGTCGACGACCACCCACCTCACCACCGACATCGTCGCCATGCCCTTGCTCTGGGCGCTGCCGCTCGGCCTCTATCTGCTGAGCTTCGTCATCGCCTTCGCCGCCCGCCGCGGTCCGGCCAATCTGATCACCATGCTGGCGCCGCTCGTCATCCTGATCGCCGGCGGCCTCGCCTTCAGCGACGGCACCCGCAACCCCTTCGTCTCGGCGACCCTCGGCCTGGTGCTGCTGTTCGCGGTCGCGGTGGCGCTGCATTCGGAGATGTTCCGGCTGCGGCCGGCCGTCGACCATCTGACCCGCTTCTACCTCGCCATGTCGTTCGGCGGCATGCTCGGCGGCCTGTTCTGCGCGATCGTCGCGCCCCTGATGTTCGACTGGGCCTATGAGCATCCGCTGCTGATCCTCGCCGCCGCCCTGCTCGTCCCGCAATTCGCGCTGGTGCCCTGGCCGGCGCCGCTGGCGCGAATGCTCAGCATCGTCCTGCCGCTGCTCGCCTTCGTCCTTTCCTATGCGAGCGAGACGGGGCGGTTCGGCAGAACCGAGCTCGCCGCGATGACCGGCAGCATCACCGTCTCGCTGCTCGCTCTGGCCTGCCTCGGCCGGCGCTGGCCCTTCGCCGCCGCCTCGCCGCCCTGATGCTGAGCTATGGCGGCTGGACCACGCTCGTCCGCTCGACCCAGGACGTGCGCACCCGCTCCTATTTCGGCATTTACGAGGTCAGCACCCGCCCCGACGGCTCGGCCCGGGTGCTCACCCACGGCACGACGCTCCACGGCATCCAGAATCTGGAGCCCGGGCTGGAGACGGTGCCGACCTCCTATTACGCCCGCCGCTCAGGCGTCGGCCTCGCCCTGCTCGCACGCCGACGCGCTCTACGGCGCCCGGCCGCGGATCGGCGTCATCGGCCTCGGCAGCGGCACGCTCTCCTGCTACGCGCGGCCCAACCAGAGCTGGACCTTCTTCGAGATCGATCCGGCGATGGAGCAGGTCGCGCGCAACCGCTTCACCTTCCTCAGCCAGTGCGCGCCGCAGGCCCGGATCGTGCTCGGCGACGCCCGGCTCAGCCTCGCCCGCCAGCCGGCCAACTCGCTCGACATCCTCGCCGTCGACGCTTTCTCGTCCGATGCGGTGCCGATGCACCTGCTCACCCGCGAGGCGCTCGCAGGTCTATGGCCGCGCGGTGCAGCGCGGCGGCATCGTCCTCTTCCACATCTCCAACCGCTATCTCGATCTGAAGCCGGTCGTCGCCGACATCGCCCGGCGCAACGGCTGGACCGCGCGCGATGATGGAATATGTACCGACGGTCGAGGAGGAGGCGCTGAACGCCACCATCTCGGTCTGGATCGCCTTGTCGCGCGATCCCGCGACGATCGACCGGCTGATCGCGCTGAGCGGCCCCGACGGCATGTCCTGGGATGCCGCTCGAGCCGACGGCCCGGCTTTTCCGGCTGGAGCGACGACCATGCCTCGATCCTGCCGATCATCAATTATCCGGACATCCTTCCCTTCAGGTCGGAGTGACGGCGGTGATCGAGACCGAACGGCTGATCCTGCGCGACTGGCGCGAAGCCGATGCGGAGCCCTTCATCCGCCACACCAACACGCCGGCGGTGATGCGCTGGCTCGGCGGCGTGCAGACCGAGGCGGCGATGCGCGAGTCGATCGCCAACCGCTTCACGCGCTGGCAGGAGGAGCGCGGCTTCACCTTCTGGGTCGTCGAGCGCAGGGCGGACGGCGAATTGCTCGGCTTTTGCGGGATCAAGATCGCCGACGCGGAAGGCAGCCCGATCGAAGGCGCCTACGAAGTCGGCTGGCGGCTGCGCGAGGATGCCTGGGGCCAGGGCTATGCCAGGGAGGCGGCGATCGCCTCGCTCGACTTCGCTTTCGACCGGCTCGGCGCCGACCGCGTGGTCGCGATCACCTTCCCGGGCAACGAGGCGAGCTGGGGCCTGATGGAGCGGCTCGGCATGACCCTTCGCCCCGAGCTCGACTTATGACGACCCGCGTTTTCCGACTGCTCAACCCGACCATCGTCTACGAAGTCCGCGCCGAGGAGCTCAGGCGATGACCCTCATCCCGTTCGGCGGCAAGGCGCCGCGCGTCGATCCAGCCGCCTTCGTCGCGCCCGGCGCGCAGCTGATCGGCGACATCGAGATCGGGCCGGAAGCGAGCATCTGGTACAATTGCGTGTTGCGCGGCGACATGAACCGGATCCGGATCGGCGCGCGCTCCAACATCCAGGACGGCACCGTCATCCATGTCGATCCGCCCCGGCCGGGCGGCCCGGAGATCGGCTATCCCTGCCTGATCGGCGCCGACGTGCTGATCGGCCATATGGCGATGGTCCACGGCTGCACCTTGCACGACCGCGCCTTCGTCGGCCTCGGCGCGATCGTCATGGACGGCTGCGAGATCGAAGGCGACGCGATGCTCGCCGCCGGCGCGATGCTGACCCAGGGCAAGCGCATTCCCGCGGGCCAGCTCTGGGCCGGCCGTCCCGCCAAATATGTCCGCGACCTCAGCGAGGCGGACCTCGCCGGCATGGCGCTCGGCGTCGCCCATTATGTCGCGCTGGCGAAGCTGCACGCGGCGGCGCTCAGCGCCTGAGCAGGTCGATCCGTGCCTGCTGGCCGGCGGCGAATCCTTCCGCTTCGGCGATCGCCGCGTCGAGCATCTGCTGGTCGTCGGCGCTGGTCGGCAGATCGGCGCGCTCCAGGCTAATCCGATGAAGCTCGGCCAGGGCGCGGGTCGTGTCCGCGCGGGCCGCTTCGAGCCGCGAGACCGCCTGCTGCGCATCGATCCAGCTTTCCGACCCCTCGGCGCCGGACCGGCGCACCGCCGCCTCGGCCGGGCCGTAAGTCGCATCGAAGACGCGAACGCCGCGCTCGGCCTGGCCGCGCAACTGGGCGACGCGTTCGCGCAGGGCGGGATCGGGAGCGACCTCGACCGGCGGCCGGGCCGGCTCCACGCTCATGTCCTCGAGCTCGGCGGGGCGCGGCGCCAGCGAGGGGAAGGGGCCCTGCGACAAGCAGCCGCGAGCAGCAGCGCCGATGCGAGCAAAAGGGCGGTCGCCGGACGGTTCATCCTCCCTCCCTATGCGCCGCCTCGCCGCCCGGCAACACCGTGGGGGCGGGGGTTGCGCCCATCTGCCCTTGCCCCTATGTCGGCGCCTCCCGCGCGCCCGTAGCTCAGCTGGATAGAGCACCAGACTACGAATTTGGGGGCCGGAGGTTCGAATCCTTCCGGGCGCGCCAATTCCTCCGAAGGTCAGTCGCCGACGTGCTCGGGCTTGCCCTTGCGCCTGGTCGAGGCGAACTCCTCGAGCTGCTTCTCGCTCATCGATTCGGCCATCTGCTTCGACGCACCCTTGAGCTTGCTTTTCGGCGTGTCGCCGCGCTTGGCCGACAGAGCGGCGCCGGCGGCTTTCTGCTGGGCGGCTGACTTGGCAGGCATGTTCATTCTCCTTCCGGCAGAAACGGGCGGGCGCGGAACTGGTTTCCTCAGACCAGCTCGGCGAGGTCGAGCAGGTCGTGGAGCGCGCGCCGGGCGGCTTCGATCCGCGCCCACAGATCCGGATCGGCGAGATCGGCGGGGGCGATCCGCTCGGGCCAGTGCCGGCTCGATGCATGTCGGCGATCCGGTCGAGCTTCGCCTCGTCGACCAGGAAGCGCGGATCGACGGTGGCCGGGTCGGCGACGACGCGCAGCCGAGGCAGGCGGGCCCGCCGCCATTGGCCATGGACTGGCGGACGTCGACCACGCAGAGCCGGCGGATCGGGCCGTTGCCCGCCACCATCTCCTCGAGCCAGGCCCAGACCGCCGGCGTCTCGCGCGCTTCCTCGGGCAGGATCAGCGCCATCGCCGCCCTCCGGCAGGGTGACGAGCTGGGCGTTGAACAGATAGGAGCGGATCGCGTCGTCGAGGCTGACGACGCCGGCCGGCACCTCGACGATCTCCGACCTCCGGCAGGAGCCGCTTCAGATCCGCGTAAAAGCCGTCCTTGTCGGCGAACGCCTGCTCGTGCGCGAACAGGACGTGCTCGTTGGCGACCGCGACGACGTCGTTGTGGAAGGCGCCGGCGGCGATCGCCTCCTCCGATTGCCGGACGAACAGGGTGCGCGCCGGATCGAGCCGGTGCAGCCGGGCGACCGCGCGCGAGGCTTCGACATGCTGGCGGGCGGGGAAGGGGCCGCCGCGTCACGCCGTAGACGAAGATCTCGACGCCCGGCGCGTCGTGGCGCGCGCCCAGCCGCATATGATTGGCCGCGCCCTCGTCGCCGAAGGTCGCGGGGACGGGCGCGTGCACCGCGAAATGCGCGTCGTCGGCGAAGGCGAGGCGGAGCTGCGCCAGCGTCGCCGGCCATTCGTGGCTGCGGTGCGCCATCGTCCGCAGGTTGGCGACGGTGAGGTGGCAGCGGCCGTCCGCCGTGTCCGGCGCGGGCGAGACGGTCGCGGCATTGGCCGCCCACATCGCCGAGGCCGAGAGCGCGGCGGCGCGCAGCTCGCCGCCCGCCTCCGCCGCCGTCGTGCCGAGCTCGGCCAGCCAGGCCCGGTTCGGGCGCGGATGCGGCAGCAGCACGCCCTGCGCCAGCCCGAGCCGCAGATTGTGCCGCATCTTCTCGACGCCCTGCAGCGCCGCGGCGCGCGGATAGGCGATCTTGCCCTTGTTCGCCGTCGCCGCGAGGTTGCCGAGGCTGAGCCCGGCATAATTGTGGCTCGGCCCGACGATGCCGTCGAAATTGATCTCGACGAGCGCCACCGCTCAGCGCCCGATCGCGAGGAAGCGGTCGCCGGGCTCGATGCCGAGCAGGGCGGCGCTGGCGGGATCGAGCGTCGCCATGCCGTCGTCGCCGGCGGTGACTCGGCCGTAGCCGGCGGCGAAGTCCGTGCCGTTCGCCCGCCGCCAGCATCATCCGGTGGCCGCCCGCTTCGTCGCTGGTCGCGCTCAGCGTGAGCTCGCGCGCCTCGCGGATGGTGCGGATCTGGTCGGTCGGCGCCGACATGGTCGGGCCGCCGTCGAAAATGTCGACATAGCCGTCGCCGGCGAAGCCCTCCTGCTCGAGCATCCGCATCGCCGCCCGGCCCGACGGGTGCGGCACGCCCATCACCGCGCGCGCGCTTTCGGGCAGCATCGCGGTGTAGATCGGCGTCTTGGGCATCAGATCGGCGATGAACTGGGTGCCGTGGGCGCCGTTGAACTCGTCCGCTTCCTGGAAGTTCATGCCGAAGAAGCGGCCGGCGATCGCGTCCCAGAAAGGCGAGCCGCCGGCCTCGTCGATGACGCCGCGCAGCTCGGCCAGCACCTTGTCGGCGAAGCGGTCGCGGTGCCGCCTGATGAACAGATAGCGGCTGCGCGCGAGCAGCACGCCGAGCCCGCCCGCGCGCTCGGCCGGGTGGAGGAACAGGCCGCCGACTTCCGAGCAGCCCTCGAAATCGGTGCAGAGCGTCAGCATCTCGGCGCGGAAGGTGCGGCCGAGCTCGGGCGAGGTCTGGGTGAGCGTGCTGATCCGGTAGGAATAGAAAGGCTGCTCGGTGCCGACCCGGCTGAAGATCTGGCAGGTGCCGCGGATCTGCCCGGTCTCGCCATTCTCCAGCACGAAGACGAACAGGTCGCCGGCGGGATCGCTCGGTCTCGCGCGGCGAAGGCGTCCTCGGAGCGCGACGAGCTTGGCGACGAGCGCGCCCTTGTCGGCGGGCAGGTTGGTGAAGCCGCCGCCGGTCAGCTTGGCCATCTCGTAGATCGCCTGGAAATCCTCGTTCCGCGCCGGCCGGACCCTGAAGCTCACAAAGCCTCCCCCGCGGCGAGCCGCAGGATGGTGAGCGCGGACAAGCCGGGCGCGCTCGGCCAGGCTTTCGACGATCAGATATTCCTCGGTCGAATGGATCGCGCCGCCGCGCGCGCCCATCGTGTCGACCACCGGCACGCCGCAGGCGGCGATATTGTTGCCGTCGCAGACGCCGCCCGTGTCGCGCCAGCCGATCTCCTGGCCGAGGTCGGCGCCGCAGCGCCTGACCAGCTCGAACAGCCGCGTCGCCTGCGATCGTCCATCGGCTTGGGCGGTCGCCCGAAGCCGCCATGAACGTGGATCGTTACCTCGTGCTCGGCCGCAACGGCCGCAGATCGCCGCATCGATCAGCGCCTTCGCGCGCGCTTCGTCCCCGGGCGTCGCCGGACGGAGGTTGACGCGGAGCACCGCCTTGTCGGGCACGACATTGTTCGGTCCGCCGCCGTCGATCCGGGCCGGATTGACCTTGAGACCCGCATCCTTGCCCTCGGCGAGGCGCAGCGCCAGCGCGGCGGCGGCGAGCAGCGCATTGCGGCCCTCCTCGGGATTGCGCCCGGCATGGGCGGCGCGTCCAGTGACGACGAGGCGAGAAATTGCCGCTGCCCGGCCGCGCGCCGGCCAGGGTGCCGTCGGGAAGGGCGGAAGGCTCATAGGTCAGGGCCGCTTTCTTCCCGTGCGCCGCTTCGGCGATCAGCGCCGCGGAGCCGGGCGAGCCGACCTCCTCGTCGCTGTTGATCACGACTTCATAGCCGAGCTGCGGGACGCCGGCATGCTCGACCGCCTGAAGCGCCGCGAGCATCACCGCGAGGCCGCTTTTCATGTCGGCGACGCCAGGCCCGCCGAGCACGCCCTCCTCGCGCCAGGACAGCTTCTGGAACGCGTGATCGGCGCCGAACACCGTGTCCATATGGCCGGTGAAGAGCAGTTGCACCGGCGCTTCCGGACGCACCTTCAGATGCAGGTTCCGGCCGTGCGCGACCGCGGCCAGCGACCCGTCCGCCGCCATCGCCTCGACCGGCGCCGCGTCCTTCAACGCCATCTCGCCCGGCAGGGCGGCAAAGGCGTCGGCCAGCAGGCCGGCGACCGTCTCCAGCCCGGCGAGGTTGCGCGAGCCGCTGTTGACCGCCGCCCAGGCGGTCACCTGGTCGAGCATCGGCGCGTCGGCGCAGCGCTCCACCGCCGCCGCCTCGATCTGGGTCAGTCCCCGCATGGCGAGCGCTCTAGCGCGGGGCGGGGGCTAAAGCCATCGCGCGAACGCTTCGAGCACCTCCTCGTAGAGCTTCTTCTTGAACGGCACGATCATCGCCGGCAGCTCGGCGGGCTCCGCCCATTTCCAGGCGCGGAACTCGGGGTCGGGCGTCTCGAGGTTCACATCCTCGTCCCCGCCCAGGAAGCGCATCAGGAACCAGGTCTGGCGCTGCCCGCGCCATTTGCCCTTCCACATCTTGCCGACCAGATCGTCCGGAAGGTCGTAGAGCAGTTCGACCGGGCAGCGCGCGACGATCTCGACCTTGTCGCGGGCGATGCCGGTTTCCTCCTCGAGCTCGCGCAGCGCGCCCGTCTCGGGGTCCTCGCCCTCGTCGAGCCCGCCCTGCGGCATCTGCCAGGCCTCGAGCGTCGAATCGAGGCGCTGGCCGACGAAGACCTTGCCGTCGCGGTTCAGCAGCATCACGCCGGCGGCGGGGCGGTAGGGAAGGGATTGTTTCCCGGTCATCCGGCCTCGGCCAGCAGCAGCTTCAGCGCCGCGACGCCCTGCCTGATATCGTCGGCCGCCGAGGGGATCGCGCGGCGCAGGTTGATGAAGCCGTGGACCGTTCCGTGCGGCCTCGATATAGATCGTCCGCACCCCCGCCTCGATGCAGGCGGCGGCATAGGCGCGGCCCTGGTCGCGGATCGGATCGAGGCTGGCGGTCATCACCAGCGTCGGCGGCATCCCGGCCTGGCTCTTCACCAGGGGCGAGTAGCGCCAGTCCTGCTCGTCGGCGCCATAGCATTGCTCGAACCAGTCCATGCTCATCCGGGTGAGCATATAGCCTTCGCCGAAATCCTCCTTGCTCGGATAGCCCTTGCCCGGATCGGCCGCCGGGTAGATCGGCCATTGCGCCAGCACCGGCACCGCGGCCGGCTCGTCGCGCAGCGCCAGGCTGACGACGATCGCGAAATTGCCGCCGGCGCTGTCGCCGCACGGGACGAGGCCGGTCACCGCGCGGCCCAGCGCCGTCGGGGCTTTCCGCCGCCCAGCGCGCCGCAGCGATCGCGTCCTCGACGCCGGCCGGCCAGGGATGTTCGGGCGCCAGCCGGTAGTCGACCGCGAGCACCGGCAGGTCGAGTTCGCGCGCCATCTCGGCGCAGAACGGCTCGTGGGTGTCGAGATCGCCGAACACGAAGCCGCCGCCATGGCAGAACAGCACGAGCGGCCCCGCCTCGCGCTCCGCCCGCGCGTCGTAGAGCCGGAGCCCGATCTCCCCGCCGGCCCCGGGCAGGAGAGGTCGCGGATCAGGGCCAGCTCGCCGGTCGGCGCGTCGGCGACGTGGCGCGAGGCGATGCATCATCCTGCGCGCCTCGACCGGCCCGACCTCATAGGTCTTCGGGCCCGGCAGGGCGTTCAGCCAGTCGAGAAACTGCCGCACGTCGGGGCGCACATAGGGGTCGCTCAAGCCGCCATCCTTCAATCGAATCGGTGCCGGACGCTCATAAGCCAAGCCGCCACCTGTTGTCCCCAAAGGCCGAGGGGTCTAGGGTCGGGGCACGCGTACAGATTTCGAAGGACAAGCCGTGGCCACGGCCAGACATTATCTCACCCCCGAAGAAGCCAGGTCCGACGCGCCGCTCGAAGCGGTCGTCGTCCGCTTCGCCGGCGACAGCGGCGACGGCATGCAGCTGACCGGCGGCCAGTTCACGCTCTCGACCGCGCTGGCCGGCAACGATCTCGCCACCTTCCCCGATTTCCCGGCCGAGATCCGCGCGCCGCAGGGGACGACCTTCGGCGTCTCCGCCTTCCAGATCAATTTCGGCTCGGCCGCGATCGAGACGGCGGGCGACGCGCCCGACGTGCTGATCGCGATGAACCCGGCGGCGCTGAAGACCAATGTCGCCGATCTGAAGCCCGGCGGCCTGATCATCGCCGACGAAGGCGAGTTCGGCGCCCGCAACCTCGCCAAGGCGGGCTATGACGGCAATCCGCTCGACGACGACGACGCTCGCCAAATGGCAGGTGATCCGCCTCAACATCTCGCAGCTCACCCTCGACGCGGTGAAGCCGTTCGGCCTCGGCAACAAGGAGGCGCTGCGCTGCAAGAACATGTGGACGCTGGGGCTCGCGCTCTGGATGTTCGACCGCGACCGCAAGCCGATCGTCGACTGGCTCAAGGCCAAGTTCGCCAAGGCGCCCGAGCTCGCCGAGGCCAATATCGCCGCGCTGAACGCCGGCCACGCTTATGGCGAGACCGCCGAGATGGGCGGCCAGGTCGCCCAGCACCATATCGCCGCCGCGCCCGCCGAGCCCGGCCTCTACCGCACCGTCACCGGCGCCGAGGCGATCTCGCTCGGCCTGGTCGCGGGCTGCAAGCTGGCCGGGCTGCCGATGTTCTTCGGCGGCTATCCGATCACGCCGGCAAGCGCGATCCTCCACCATCTCTCGCGCCTCAAGGAATATGGAGTCACCACCTTCCAGGCCGAGGACGAGATCGCGGCGATCGCCGCCGCGATCGGCGCCAGCTTCGCCGGCTCGCTCGGCGTCACCTCCTCGTCGGGGCCGGGCATCGCGCTCAAGGGCGAGGCGATGGGGCTCGCGATCATGACCGAGCTGCCGCTCGTCATCGTCAATTCGCAGCGCGGCGGCCCTTCGACCGGCCTGCCGACCAAGACCGAGCAGTCGGACCTCTATCAGGCGGTCTACGGCCGCAACGCCGATTCGCCGATGCCGGTGATCGCCGCGCGCTCGCCCGCCGACGCCTTCGACTGCGCGATCGAGGCGTGCCGGATCGCGGTCCAGTACATGACGCCCGTGATGCTGCTCACCGACGGCTATATCGCCAATGCCGCCGAGCCGTGGCGGGTGCCCGACATGGCGAGCTACGAGCCCTTCCCGGTCGCGTTCCACGACGAGCCGCCGGGCGAGGGGGAGGCGGTCAACCCCTACACGCGCGACGGCAAGCTCGCCCGGGTCTGGATCAAGCCGGGCACGCCCGGCCTGATGCACCGGATCGGCGGCATCGAGAAGAATGTCGGCACCGGCCATATCGACTACGACCCCGCCAACCACCAGGCGATGACCGACATCCGCGCCGACAAGGTGCTCGGCGTCGCCGATTCCTATCCCGATCAGGACGTCTGCCTCGGCCAGGCGGGCGGCAAGCTCGCCGTGGTCGGCTGGGGCTCGACCTTCGGACCGATCCACCAGGCGGTTCGCCGCGCGCGCCGCGACGGCCGCGACGTCGAGCCACATCCATCTTCGCCACATCTGGCCGCTGCCGAAAAATCTCGGCGACCTCTTAAGGTCTTACGAACGGATCATCGTACCGGAAATGAACAAGGGGCAGCTCAAGACCCTGCTCCGCGACCAGTATCTGGTCGACGCACGCCCGGTCACCAAGGTCTCGGGCCAGCCCTTCAAGATCGCCGAGATCGAGGCCGCGATCGCGGAGGCTTTGGGATGAGATTTGCGCCAAACTCCGTTCGCCCTGAGCTTGTCGACGGGCCTTCCTTCTGTGGGCGCAGGAAGAAGGGAAAGGCTTCGACAGGCTCAGCCCGAACGGTTTCCGGGGCACGGAGGAAGCCATGAACCCGCCCCGCCTGATCCCGCTGGTACTGATGCTGATCATCGTGCTCGCGATCATCTATTATCTGAACTGAGGAACCGCCAATGACCGAGCTGGTCAAGCTCACGCGCCAAGGATTTCGCGACCGACCAGGAGGTGCGCTGGTGCCCCGGCTGCGGCGATTATGCGGTGCTGAAGGCCGTGCAGCGGACCATGCCCGACCTCGGCGCCGATCCCTCCAGGACCGTGTTCGTCTCCGGCATCGGCTGCTCGTCGCGCTTTCCCTATTATATGGAGACCTACGGCTTCCACACCATCCACGGCCGCGCGCCGGCGCTGGCGACCGGGGTGAAGCTCGCCAATCCCGAGCTCGACGTGTGGATCATCACCGGCGACGGCGACGCGCTGTCGATCGGCGGCAACCACACGATGCACGTGCTTCGCCGCAACCTCGATTGCCAGATATTGCTGTTCAACAACGAGATATACGGCCTTACCAAGGGCCAATATTCTCCGACGTCGCGCGTCGGCACGCGCTCGCCCTCGACGCCGTTCGGCTCGGTCGACCGCCCGGTCCGGCCCTGCGCCTTCGCATTGGGCTCGGGCGGCCGCTTCGTCGCCCGCGCGATCGACGTGCACAAGAACCTGCCCGACGTGCTCAAGGCCGCCCACGCCCACAAGGGCGCCTCCTTCGTCGAGATCTTCCAGAATTGCATCGTCTACAATGACGACGTGTTCGCGCCCTTCACCGCGCGCGACAATGCCGGCAAGCAGCTCTGGCTGAAGCCGGGCGAGCCGATGCTGTTCGACAATGGCGGCAAGGGCCTGACCCTCGACCGCCAGGCGCTCAACCTCAAGGTCGTCGACGTCGCCGACGGCGATTGGCAGGCGGCCGACGTGATCGTCCACGATCCCACGAACAAGGCGGTCGCCCACATGCTGATCGACATGCCGATCGGCAGCTTCCCGATGGCGCTCGGCGTGATCTACGACGATCCGCGGCCCGACCTTCGAAAGCGCGGTCCGCGCGCAGCAGGAGCAGGCCGCCGCCGGCAAGCCCGCCGATCTCCAGGCTCTGGTCTCCAGGGGCCAGACCTGGCAGGTCGAAAAGGAGCCGCGGGAGATCTGATTCCCTCCCCCTTGATGGGGGAGGGTCAGGGTGGGGGTGAACACTTCGACCGCACGGCGGGCCTCGAAAGTTCACCCCACCCCAACCCCTCCCCATCAAGGGGAGGGGCTTTCGGGCTTTCGGCTTGCCACGATTTCCAATCCGCACCATGTCTCCGCGCAATGCTCCAGCGCGGCAAACACCTCACCGCCGCCGATCGCGGCCTCGCCACCGGCGGCGGCGTCGCCGCACGCCTGTTCGCGGGCGGCTTCCACAAGCTGCTCGACCGGATCGACGCCGCGCTCGCGGAAGGGCGGATCGACGCGACCTTGCCGGACGGCACGCTTCCGCGTCCTCGGCGGGCGCGGGGAGGGGCCTGCGGTCGTCGTCCACCTCGGGAGCTGGCGCTCGCTGGTCCGGCTCGCCGCGTCGGGCTCGGTCGGCTGGTACAAGGCCTGGGCGCGGGGCGAATGGACGAGCCCCGACCCGGTGCCGCTGTTCGACCTGTTCATGCGCAACGCCGCCCGCGCTCGGCGACACCGCCCGCGCCAAGGGACCGTGGAAGCTGGTCAACTGGCTCGCCCACCGCCTCCGCGCCAACGACCCGCGCCAGTCGCGGCTCAACATCGCCCACCATTACGACCTCGGCAACGATTTCTACGCCGCCTGGCTCGATCCCGGCATGACCTATTCGAGCGCCGTCTTCGCCGAGCCGATCGACGGCGAAGAGCCGCTGGAAGCGGGCGCAGGAGCGCAAGGTCCGCCTGCTCCTCGACCGGCTCGACCTGAAGCCCGGCCAGCACCTGCTCGAGATCGGCTGCGGCTGGGGCGGCCTCGCCGAGATCGCGGCGCGCGACTATGGCGTCCGCGTGACCGGCCTGACCCTGTCGGCCGAGCAGAAGGCGTTCGCCGACGCGCGCCTCGCCCGCGCCGGGCTCGCCGGGAGCGTCGAGATCGAGCTCATCGACTATCGCGACGTCGCCGGCACGTTCGACGCGGTCGCCAGCGTCGAGATGGTCGAGGCGGTCGGCGAGGAATATTGGCCCGCCTATCTGCAAAGCATCGCCCGCGCGCTGAAGCCCGGCGGCAGGGCCGCGCTCCAGCTGATCTCGATCCGGGACGATTTGTTCGAGCGCTACGCGGCCAACGCCGATTTCATCCAGGCCTATATCTTCCCGGGCGGGCTGCTGATCGGCGAGGCCCGCTTCCGCCGCGCCGCCGAGACGGCCGGCCTCTCCTGGCAGGACCGCAAGGGCTATGGCCTCCATTATGCCGAGACGCTGAAGCGCTGGCGCGCCCGCTACGACGAAGCGGTCGCCGGCAATCGGCTGCCGGCCGGCTTCGACGCCGCCTTCCACGACCTGTGGCGTTATTATCTGATGTATTGCGAAGGCGGCTTCCGCGGCGCCGGCATCGACGTCGCCCAGGTGACGCTGGTCAAGAGCGGCTAACCCTCCCAAGGCCGTTCGGGCTGAGCTTGTCTAAGGGTCTTCTTCTACTTCCCCACCTCGAGCCGGTGGCCGGTCTCGAAATCGCTCGTCAGCAACGCCACCACCGCATCGGCGACCGCGCCCGGCGGCTTCAGCGTCGCCGGGTCCTCGCCCGGGAAGGCGCGGGCGCGCATCTCGGTCGCGGTCGAGCCCGGATCGACGATCGCCACCCGGATCGGGGTGACGTTGCCGACCTCCTGGCCATAGACCAGCACCAGCGTCTCCAGCGCCGCCTTGGACGCTCCATAGGCCCCCCAATAAGCGCGCGGGCGCGCGCCGACGCTCGACGTGATCGCCAGAACGCGCCCCGCCTCGCTCCGCCGCAGCAGCGGATCGAACGCGGCGATCAGGGCCTGCTGGGCGAGCAGGTTCAGGGTCAGGACCTTGTTGAACTCCTTGCCGTCGATCTGGGCGACCGGCCCCAGTGTCCCCAGCATCGCCGCGTTCAGCACCAGCAGGTCGAGCGCCTGCCAGCGCCCGGCCACCGCCTGCGCCAGCCTGGCGATGCTGTCTGCTCGGTCAGGTCCAGCGGCGCGATCGTCGCCGAGCCGCCGGCCGCGTGGATCCGCTCCTCGACCGCCTCCAGATCGGCGGCGGTCCGCGCGGTCAGGATGACATGCGCGCCTTCCGCGGCCAGGGCCTCGGCCGTGGCCGCGCCGATCCCCCGGCTGGCACCGGTGACCAGCGCCAGCCTGCCCTCCAGCGCTCCGGCCATCAGGCGGCGGCTTCGTCCGCGAGGACGAGCTGGTCGCGCTTCTCCAGATCCTCCTGGTCGGTGAGCCGGGTCGGATAGTCGCCGGTGAAGCAGGCGTCGCAATGCTGCGGGCGCGGCCTCGTCGCGCCGGCTCGTCGCCGATCGCCCGGTAGAGGCCTTCGATCGACAGGAAGGCGAGGCTGTCGGCGTGGATGAAGCGGTTCATCTCGGCGACGTTCATCTGCGCGGCGAGCAGCTTCGCCCGCTCGGGCGTGTCGACGCCGTAGAAGCAGGAATGGCGCGTCGGCGGGCTGGCGATCCGCATATGGACCTCGCGCGCCCCGGCCTCGCGCATCATCTGCACGATCTTCAGCGAGGTCGTCCCGCGCACGATCGAATCGTCGACCAGGATGATGCGCTTATCCCGGATGAGGGCGCTGTTGGCATTGTGCTTGAGCTTGACGCCGAGGTGGCGGACCTGGTCGCCGGGCTGGATGAAGGTTCGGCCGACATAATGCGAGCGGATGATGCCGAGCTCGAACGGGATGCCGCTCGCTGCGCGTAGCCGATCGCCGCCGGCACGCCCGAATCGGGCACCGGGCACGATATAATCGGCCTCGACCGGGCTCTCGCTCGCCAGCTGCGGCGCCGATCCGCTTGCGCACGTTGTAGACCGAATGGCCGTCGAGCACGCTGTCCGGCCGCGAGAAATAGATATGCTCGAACACGCAGGGCCGCGGCCGCTGCGGCGCGAACGGACGGTGCGATGTCACGCCCCGGTCCGAGACCTCGATCAGCTCGCCCGGCTCGACGCCGCGCAGATAGGTCGCGCCGACGATGTCGAGCGCCACCGTCTCCGAGGCGAAGATATAGGCGTCGCCGAGCCGGCCCATGACCAGCGGCCGGATGCCGAGCGGGTCGCGGCAGGCGATCATGCCCTCGCCGGTCAGGCAGACCAGGCTGTAGGCGCCCTCGACCTGCTTCAGCGCGTCGATGAAGCGGTCGAGCAGGGTCCGGTAGGCCGAGGTCGCGACCAGATGGATGATCACTTCGGTGTCCGAGGTCGACTGGAAGATCGAGCCGCGCCGGTTGAGCTCGCCGCGCACCCGCATCGCGTTCGAGATGTTGCCGTTATGCGCGACCGCGAAGCCGCCGCTGGCCAGTTCGGCGAACAGAGGCTGCACGTTCCGGAGCGCGGTCTCGCCGGTGGTCGAATAGCGGACATGGCCGATCGCCGCGTCGCCGGCGAGCCGGCGCATCACCGTCGTCGCTGCGAAATTGCGGGCGACATGGCCCATGCCGCGGTGGCTGTGGAAATTCGCGCCGTCAAGCTGGTGATTCCGGCCGCTTCCTGGCCGCGATGCTGGAGCGCGTGCAGGCCCGAGCGCGGCGATCGCCGAGGCGCTCTCGGCGCCCCAGATGCCGAATATGCCGCATTCCTCGCGGAGCTTGTCGTCGTCGAAGGGATTGGTGGTCAGCATTCCGGCCTGTGACGCTGCAGTTGCGGTCATATAGGGGCGGGCTCATGCTTTGTCGCCCCGCTTTCGCGGTCAGGAGCTGCTTGACGCTAACGTCAACGTAAAATATCGGCCGCTAATGCCCCAGACCGCGCTCCATTCCGACTATCGCCAGCCGCGGCCGGCGAAGAGCTACACCATCACCCAGCTTTGCGACGAGTTCGGAGTCACCGCCCGCGCGCTCCGCTTCTACGAGGACGAGGGCCTGATCGCGCCGCAGCGCCAGGGCCTGGCCCGCATCTATTCGTGGCGCGACCGCGCCCGCCTCGCCTGGATCCTGCGCGGCAAGCGGGTCGGCTTCTCGCTCTCCGAGATCCGCGAGATGATCGACCTTTACGACGTCGACGACGACCGCGCCTCGCAGCGCCGCTTCACGCTCGAAAAATGCCGCGCCCGGATCGACCTGCTCGCCAAGCAGAAGCTCGACATCGACGCCACGATCGACGAGCTCGAGCGCTTCATCGCCATGGTCGAGGCGGCCGAGCCCGCCCCGCCAAATAGCCGCCAAGAGGACCCGCCATGCCAAGCTACACCGCCCCCGTCGCCGACACGCGCTATGTGCTCGAGGAGGTGCTCGGCATCGAGCGCTATTCGAACCTGCCGGGCTTCGAGAATGCGACGCCCGACCTCGTCGAGGCGATCCTGACCGAGGGCGGCCGCTTCGCCGCCGAGGTGCTTGCTCCGCTCAACCGCAGCGGCGACGAGGAAGGCTGCACGCGCCACGACGACGGCTCGGTGACCACCCCCAAGGGCTTCAAGCAGGCCTATCGACCAATTCTGCGCCGGCGGCTGGACGACGCTCTCGGCGCCCGAGGAATATGGCGGGCAGGGGCTGCCCTCGGTGATCGCCACCGCGGTCACCGAATATCTGCTCTCCGCCAACCAGGCGTTCGAAATGTATAACGGCCTGACCCAGGGCGCGATCGCCTCGATCCTGGTCAAGGGCTCGGACGCGCAGAAGCGCACCTACGTCCCCAACATGGTCGCCGGCAAATGGACCGGCACGATGAACCTGACCGAGCCGCATTGCGGCACCGATCTGGGCCTCTCGAAGACCAAGGCCGAGCCGCAGGCGGACGGCAGCTACAAGATCAGCGGCACCAAGATCTTCATCTCCTCGGGCGAGCACGACCTCAGCCGAGAACATCATCCACCTCGTCCTCGCCAAGATCGCCGGCGCGCCCGACAACGTCAAAGGCATCTCGCTGTTCATCGTCCCCAAATTCCTGGTCAACGAGGACGGCTCGCTGGGCGACGCGCAACGGCGTCGTCTGCGGCTCGATCGAGGAGAAGATGGGCATTCACGGCAATTCGACCTGCCTGCTCAACTATGACGAGGCGACCGGCTGGCTGGTCGGCGAGCCGGAAAAGGGGCTCGCCGCGATGTTCATCATGATGAACGCGGCCCGGCTCGGCGTCGGCCTGCAGGGCCTGGCCCAGGGCGAGATCGCCTATCAGAACGCGGTGATCTACGCGAAGGACCGGCGCCAGGGCCGCGCGCTCGTCGCCGAGCGAGCGCGAGCCCGACGCCAAGGCGGACACGATCATCCACCACCCCGACGTCCGCCGCATGCTGATGGAGGCCAAGGCGTTCAACGAAGGCGCCCGCGCGCTCGTCCTGTGGGGCGCGCTCCAGGTCGATATCGGCCGCAAGGCGCAGACCGAGGAGGAGCGCGAGGCCGCCAACGATCTGCTCGGGCTGCTCACGCCCGTCATCAAGGGCTATCTCACCGACAAGGGCTTCGAGGCCGCGGTCAACGCCCAGCAGATCTACGGCGGCCACGGCTATATCCGCGAATGGGGCATGGAGCAGTTCGTCCGCGACGCCCGCATCGCCCAGATCTACGAAGGCACCAACGGCGTCCAGGCGCTCGACCTGGTCGGCCGCAAGCTGGGCGCCAACGGCGGCCGGGCGGTCCAGGCCTTCTTCAAGCTGGTCGGCGAGGAAGCCGGCGCCGGCCAAGAGCGACGAGCAGACTGCCGCCTTGGCGTCGGCGCTGGAGCGCGCCAATAACGACCTCCAGACCGCGACCCTCTGGCTGATGCAGAACGGCCTTTCCAACCCCAACAATGCCGGCGCCGCCGCCTATCCCTACATGACCCTGATGGGCATCGTCTGCCTCGGCCTGATGTGGCTGCGCATGGCCAGGGCCAGCGCCGCGGCGCTGGCCAACGGCACGGACAATGCCGACTTCCACCAGACCAAGCTCGCCACCGCCCGCTTCTTCGCCGACCGCATCATGCCCGCAGACCAACGCCGAGCGCCGCAAGATCGAGGCAGGCGCGGACAGCATCATGGCGCTGCCGGCGGAGGCGTTCTGACAAATGTGGCTCAGCGGTCCGCCGCTATGAAAAACCGCCGCGTAAGGGACTAAATGGGCAGATCGTGATGGGCTCTCATGTACTGGCCTCGATCACGCACGTCCCGATTCGCGACTATCCAGCGCATATCCTCCAGCAATTGCTGACGGTCCTCAGTTAAGACGTCCCATTTTCTCAACCATGCTTCAACCGCATCTGGGTCGTTCGCTTCTCCGTCCTTGCGCAATTGCTGCCACTCCGCGACGGCAATTTTACCTAGCTTAGAGGGTATCAAGCCCCCACCCATTGCAACCGCGCCAAGATCACGAAGGGTAAGGCGAACCAAATCTGATCGGACCTGAACAAGGTCATCCTCGGTTGCGCCGATCTCTTTAAGTGCATTTTCTAAGCCCTTCGTTGCGAGGAAAATCCAGTCGTCACCGCTCGCGAAGCGACCCGTGTGCACTGCGGCTGAGGCAGTCGCTTTGGCTTGAACGGAGGCGAACCGTTTCAGTGCTTGTAGGAGACGCTCTGATTCTGAAATATTCCTTTCTAATTTAGCCTTCAGCGGTCCGAAGGAGACTTCGATGATGAAATCGAGTTTTCCATAGAGCACGCAAAGCATGGTCGTGCTCACCGCGATCAGAGCGGCAGACACGCTAAACCATGAGAGAACCGTGGCCACGCCCACGAACCCCGCCATCAGGGCGATCCTAACTGCCTTCATGGAGCACTCCGAGAGATGAAAGCTATGTGCTATCGAGAGGCACTGGGGTTGGCTACGAAATATGCGAAGCCCCCGTGGTTGTTCTCCGGGGCGCCTAGGGCGTCCGCCGCAACGCCCTGAGCCGCCCCCGCCGCTCCGCCCGAGTCATCGCCAGCGCCCAGGTCCAGGCGGCGTTATAATCGTAGCGGCCGGGGATGCGGCGCTCGATGCTGACCATGCGGTCGGCGAAATCGGGCCCGTAGAGATCGGTCCAGACGTCGTAGAGGAAGAGATAGAGCAGGCGGTGGTCGTCCAGCTCCGCGTCGCGCGGCAGGAGGAGGGCGAGGCGGTGGCCGAGCTCGTGGACCAGCGTCGCCCGTTTGTAGGTGGGGGAATAATCGGCCCTGAGCCGGATCGTCCGCCCGTCATAGCTGGTCATCGGCGCGCCCTCGCGGACGATCGCCTCGATCGGCGCGGCGGGGAAGGCGAGGCCGGTGGCCCCTTCCAGCGCCGCGACGATCCGGGCGCCCTCGCTCTCCCAGATCCGCCCATATTCTTCCGCCGCGCCCGCGAAGCGGGGCTCGGCCGGCGTGAACGATAGGGGTGGGGCCGCGGCGCACAGCAAGGCCCAGCAGGCGAGGGCAAGGAAAGGTGCGGGCCTCACCGCCGCTTTCTGGCGGAAGCGGGCAACTCGCTCAAGCCTTGCGCCGCATCGGCACCACCTGCGTCGCCTCCGCCCCGCCCCTGTCCATCACCACGCTTTCGAAATGGCTGATCGGGTTGGGACGCGCGATCAGATAGCCCTGGACCTGGTCGCAGCCTTCGGCGCGCAGCGCGTCCAGTTGCTCGGCGGTCTCGACGCCTTCCGCGACCACCGGCACGCCGAGGCCGTGGCCGAGGCCGATCACCGAGCGGATGATCGCCCGCGCCTGCGGGTTCAGGATCATGTCGGCGACGAAGCTGCGGTCGATCTTGACCTTGTCGAACGGGAACATCCGGAAATAGGAGAGCGAGGAATAGCCGGTGCCGAAATCGTCCATCGAGATCTCGACTCCGAGCGCCTTCAGCTCATTGAGGATCGCCAGCGCGCCGTTCGCGTCCTTGATCAGCAGGCCCTCGGTGACCTCGAGCTCGAGCCGCGCCGGCGCGAGCCCGGTTTCCGCGAGCACCCGCTCGACCGCCGCGACCAGATCGGCCTGCAGGAACTGGAGCGGCGACAGGTTGACCGACAGCTTGAGCGGCGGCGTCCAGCGCGTCGCTTCGAGGCACGCCTCGTGCAGCACCCATTCGCCGAGCTTGATGATGAAGCCGCTTTCCTCGGCGAGGCGGATGAACATTTCCGGGCTGATCGGCCCGTGCTTCGGGTGGTCCCATCGCAGCAGCGCCTCGAAGCCGATGATCTCGCCGCTCTCGAGCTCGGCGAGCGGCTGGTAATGGACCTTGAGCTCGCCATTGCCGAGCGCGGTGCGCAGGTCGGTGTCGAGCTGGCGCCGCTGGCGCAGCGCCTCGTCCATCGCCGCCTCGTAGAAGCGGCAGAGGCCGCGGCCCTCGCCCTTGGCGCGGTAGAGCGCCATGTCGGCATTCTTGATCAGGTCGGCGGCGCTGGCCGCGTCGACCGGAAAGATCGCGACGCCGATGCTGGCGCTGATCCGGATGCTCTGGCCGCCAATGGTGAAGGGCGCGCGCAGCGCCGCGATGATCCGCTCGGCGAGCAGGTCGGCATGGCCGGGCTGGCTGCCGCCCTCCTGGACAACGGCGAACTCGTCGCCGCCGAGCCGCGACACCAGCTCGTGGCCGCGGGTCACCGCGCGCAGCCGCTGGGCGACCTCGATCAGCAGCTCGTCGCCGGCGGGATGGCCGTAAATGTCGTTCACGGTCTTGAAGCCGTCGAGATCGATGCAGAGCACCGCGAGCGGCTCGTGATGCTCGGCCGCCTTGCCGACGTGGCGGGCGAGATGGTCGGTGAAGACCGCGCGATTCGGCAGGCCGGTCAGCGAATCGTGATAGGCGAGATGGGCGATCCTGGCGGCGGCTTCCTTGCGCTCGCTGATGTCGCGCACCGCCAGCACGCGCCGCGCCGCGCCGCCCCAGTTCACCGTCCGCTGAAGCACCTCGACGTCGCGCTCGCGGCCGCCGGCGCCGATCAGCCGGCATTCGGCGGCGCGCTGTTCGTCAGGCGCGCCGGGCATGTCCAGGCCGTGGAAGGTTTCCGCCAGCATCGGCGGGAGGTCGCTCCGGTCGTCATAGCCGGCGAGCGCGAGGAAGCTTCGGTTGGCGTCGACGATGCGCTCGCCGTCGATCACGACCAGCCCTTCGATCGCGGCATCGGCGAAGTCGCGGATTCGGCGCGCCTCGTCGGCCGCGTTGCGGGCCAGCTTGCGGTCGAACAGCACCATGGCGAAGCTGATCGAAAGGATCAGGAACGCCATCGCGACGACGCCGATGGTCAAAGTCCCGGCGCCGATCGCCTCGGCCGGGACCTCGAGATAGGGGTCGGGATAGATGGAAGCGGCGGCCATGGCGGTGAAATGAAGGCCGCAGATCGCGAGCGTGAACAGCAAGGCCGGCCGCCACGGCACCAGGCTCGGCCGGCGGCGATGCTCGGCCGCCGCTGCGGCGCTGAGCAGGACGCCGATCGCGACCGACGCGATGACGAAGCCCTCGTCCCACACCATCCAGCCGGCGAGGTTGACCGCCGACATGCCGATATAGTGCATCGTGCCGATGCCGAGGCCGACGACCGCCCCGCCGAGAGGCGCGGACCAGCGCCGGCCGCCGAGCGCGACCCACCAGCCGAGGCCGTTGATCGCGACCGCCGCCGCGATCGAGAGCAAGGTCAGCCAGAGGTCGTAGCCGACCGGCAGATCGGGCTGGTAAGCGAGCATCGCGACGAAATGGGTCGACCAGATGCCGGTCCCCGAGACGAAGGCGGCGAGCGCGAGCCAGGCGGCGCGCCTGCTGCCGGCGGCGCGCGCCTGCTCGAGGATCGAAAAAGCGGTGATCGCGGCGAGCAGGCAGATGATCCCCGCGACCACGACGAGTCCGAAGTCATGCTGCTCGGCGATGCAGGTGTAAATGCGCAGCACGGCGTCTCCATCCGCGACCATAGCGCGGCCCCCGGAGCCCCGCGCTTAGGGGAGCGCGGTAAAGATGCCGTAAACCGTGCGGGAGCGGCTACCGCGCCTCGAACAGGTCGAGGATCGGCAGCTGGCTCGGCAGGATCTTCTTGCGCGCCTCGGCGAGCGAGAACCAGGCGGCGCGGTCGACTTCGGGGTAGGACTGGAAGCGCCCGCTGCGCGGCGGCCATTCGACGGTGAAGCGGTTGCTGACGATCGCCTTCGCGTCGAGCTCGCCTTCGAGCGCGAACGCCTCGACCTGTTTGCCGCCTTTCTGGCGGATGCGGCCGAGCGGAGTCAGCGTTCCTTTTGGCCTGACTCCGAGCTCCTCCTCGAACTCCCGCCGGGCGCAGGTTTCGAGGTCCTCGCCCGGCTCGGCCAGCCCCTTGGGGATCGCCCAGGCGCCGGCATCGCGCTTCGCCCAGATCGGCCCGCCGAAATGGGCGAGCAGCACCTCGATCCCGCGCCCGGAGCCGCGCCACATCAGGATGCCGGCGGAAAGCTGCGCCATGACGCGCGCATCGGCCGCGGGCCGGGCCCAGTCAATCGCCTTGCGGCGCCGATCGTGCTATGTGGCGCGGCCGGGGAGGGCCCGATCGATGACCCGCGACCAGAAGGTCGTCGCCGTGGGCGGCGGCAGCGGACTTCTCACGATGCTGCTCGGCCTGTGGCTGCTCTACAATATCCTGCCGGCGCCCCAAGCGGCGGGCGATCTGGCCGGGCGGCTCGGCTATGCGCTGCGCTGGATGCCAGTCGCCGCTTTGCCCTTGTTCCTGATGGTCGCGGCCGTCGCCAATGCCCGCTTCTCGAGCGAGGCGATCGATCCGACGCTTGGGCTGGAGGACCGGGCGATGGTCGTCAACGCCCGCGTCGCCGACAATTCGGTGCAGCAGTTCCTGCTCTTCTTCGCCGGGTCGCTCGGGCTCGCGGCCAGCCTCCCGCCCGAGCATATGACTGTGATCGGCGCGGCGGCGATCGTCTTCGCCGCCTGCCGGGTGGCGTTCTGGATCGGCTACCGGATCCACCCGCTCTATCGCGCCTTCGGTTTCACCTCGACCGCCTGGCTCAACCTCGGCCTGCTGGTCGCCGCGCTCTGGCTGGCAATCGCCTAGGGACTAATCCCCCTCGGCCTTCCTCGCCGATGTCGAAGCCGTGGCGATGAACCTGCGCTTGCCAGCCGCGCCGCGTCATGGCCAAAAGAGGCGATGCTGGTCACCGAGCTCATTCGTCGCGGCGCGCTCTACCACAAGGAGCGGACCGCGATCCTGTTCGGCGAGGAGGCGCTGACCTTCCGCCAGGTCGACCTTCTGTCGAATCGGATCGCGCACGCGCTCGCCGGCCTCGGCCTCGGCAAGGGCGCGCATATCGCCGCTCTGCTCGACAACGGCCTCCATTCGCTCCCTTGCGATTTCGGCTGCGTCAAGGCGGGGCTGGTGCGCACGCCGCTCAACGGCCGCCTGTCGCTCGACGAGCAGCGGGCGATGATCGAGGCGATCGGCGCCGGGACGATGGTCTACGGGCCGAGCCAGGCCGAGCGCGCCGCAGCGCTCGGCCAGGCGCTGCCGGACCTTAACATCCTCGGCCTCGGCGACAGCGAGGCCGGGCCCGACCTGCTCGCCCTCGCCGCCGGGGCGCCGGAGGCCGATCCGCGCCTGCCGCTCGCCCCCGACGACGTCACGCTCGCCTTGTTCACCTCGGGCACGACCGGCACGCTCAAGGCCGCGCAGCACACCCAGGCGAGCTATGGCGCCGTGGTCCACAACGTCCTCTCCAACCTGATCGACCCGAAGCCCGGCGAGATCATGCTCCACGCCGCCTCGATGATCCACGCCAGCGGCACCTTCGTCCTTCCTTACTGGCTGCGCGGCGGCACCGCGGCGATCCTGCCCGGCTTCACCCCCGCTTCCTATATCGAGGCGATCGAGCGCTGGCGCCCGCAGGCGCTGAACCTCGTGCCGACCATGCTGCAGATGCTGTTCCAGACGCCCGGCATCGACGAGGCCGACCTCTCCTCGGTCGAGACGATCGTCTACGGCGCGTCGCCGATGCCGCGCCCGGTGCTGGAGAAGGCGCTGGAGCGCTGGGGCCCGGTCTTCGTCCAATATTACGGCCAGACCGAGGCCCCGCTCGCCATCGCCTGCCTGAGCAAGGACGACCATGACGGCGCATCGCCCGAACGCCTGCTCTCCTGCGGCCGGCCGAGCATCGAGACCGAGATCCGCCTGGTCGACGAGGCGGGCGAGGAGGCGCCGCCCGGCGAGCCCGGCGAGATCGTGCTTCGCGCGCCCTTCGTGATGAAGGGCTATACCGATCCCGAGCTCAGCGCGGCCGCCTTCCTCCCCGGCGGCTGGCTGCGCACCCGCGACGTCGGCCGCTTCGACGGCGAGGGCTATCTGACCCTGGTCGACCGCACCTCGGACATGATCGTCAGCGGCGGCTACAACGTCTATCCGCGCGAGGTCGAGGATGCGCTCGGCGCCCACCCCGCGGTCGCCCAGGTCGCCGTCGTCGGCCTGCCCGACGAGATCTGGGGCGAAGCGGTCACCGCCTTCGTCGTCCGCCACGCCGGCCAGGACGTGGACGAAGGCGCGTTGATCGCCCACGCCCACCAGAGCCTGGCCGGCTACAAGGCGCCAAAATCGGTCCGCTTCGTCGATTCGATCCCGCTCAGCCCGGTGGGCAAGCCGCTCCGCCGGGCGCTGCGCGAGCCCTTCTGGCAGGGCCGGGAGCGGCGGATATGACGGTCCGCGTCGAACGGAACGGCGCGGTCGTCACCGTCATCATCGAACGCCCCGAGCGCCGCAACGCGGTCGATCCGGCCACGGCTTTGGCGCTGCGCGAGGCGTTCGAAGCGTTCGAGGCCGACGACCAAGCCTCGGTCGCGGTCCTGACCGGCGCCGGCGGCCATTTCTGCGCCGGCTTCGATCTCAAGGCGTTCGCCGCCGATGGCGCGTCCTACGATCCGCTCGGCGAGGGGCCGATGGGGCCGACCCGGCGGCTCTCGGCCAAGCCGGTGATCGCGGCCGTGGAGGGCTATGCGGTGGCGGGCGGAATGGAGCTCGCTTTGTGGTGCGACCTTCGAGTCGCCGCGGAGAGCGCCACCTTCGGCATCTTCTGCCGGCGCTGGGGGGTGCCGCTGGTCGACGGCGGCACGGTCCGGCTGCCGCGCATCGTCGGCCAGGGGAGGGCGCTCGACCTGATCCTCACCGGCCGGCCGGTCGGCGCTGCCGAGGCGATGGCGATCGGCCTCGCCAACCGCGTCGTGCCGGAGGGGCAGGCCCGCGCCGAGGCCGAAGCGCTCGCCGCCGAGATCGCCCGCTTCCCCCAACTCTGCCTGCGCGCCGACCGAGCCTCGGCCTGTGCCGCGTTCGACGGCGACTTGCGCCACGCCCTCCAGGCCGAAGCCATCGCCGGCGCGACGCCGCTCGCCGCAGGCGCGCGCGGCGGCGCTTCGCGCTTCGCCCGGGGGCTTGGCCGGAGCGGCGACTTCGAGGAGATTTGAGCCGATGCAATGGATGCTCATGCCGCTGAGGCGCTACGCCGACTTTTCCGGCCGGTCGCGCCGGATGGAGTTCTGGATGTGGCAGGTGGCGAAAGCCCTCGTCAGCCTGATTTTCTGGGTGCTGTTCGCAGCGGTCTCGGGCGGCGAGATCATGGCCACCGACAACGATCTGGGGCAGCTGGTGGCGGCGGGCGGCGCCTTGATGGTTCTCTCGCTGATCTGCGTGATCGTGGGGCTGGGCACCATCATTCCCGACCTTGCCGTCACCGTTCGCCGCCTGCACGACACCGAGCGGAGCGGCTGGTGGATCCTGGCGCCGCTGGTCCCCTATTTCGTCTTCTGGGTGATCACCGGAACGGCGACGACCTCCGGGCCCAGTCTCGAAGAGTTTAGGGCGGCCGGAATCGGGACGGCCGGGCTGGTCTTCCTGTCGGCCGCGGTGGCGATGTCGCTCGTGCTCCTCGTCTTCTACTTCCTCGATGGAACGCCGGGCCCGAACCGGTTCGGGCCCGACCCGAAAGGCAGGGACGCCGAAATCTTCTCCTGACGCCCGTCGCGGCGAAGGGAGCATGCCAGGGCGCTCGCCCGATCCGGTTGCGGCCCGTCCCGCGCCGCATTAGGTAGGTCGTCCGTTTCGTGCCCCTGTGGCGGAATTGGTAGACGCGCTCGACTCAAAATCGAGTTCCGCAAGGAGTGCCCGTTCGACTCGGGCCAGGGGCACCAACTTATGCTTCTCAGCCGCCTCTGCCTCGGGCATTGTCCCGGGCGATGAACAAGCCGGACGAACCCAGGATCGAGACCGGCCTCGAGATCGAGACCGAGGCCACCGCCTATCGGCGCGACCGCCTGCTCGCCGCGCTGGCGCTGATGATGGGCGCGGCGCTGCTCCTGGCGCTGCCCTTCGCGCTGCGGGCCGGCGCCGAATTCTTCCTGCCGGTGACCGCCGCTCTGGTGATCGCGATCGCGCTCGTGCCGGTGCTCGAATGGCTCGAGCGCCGGCGCGTGCCCGTCGAGCCTGTCGGCCTTGCTCTGCGTGATCCTGTTCCTCGCCGTCGCCAATATCGCGGTCGCGGCGATCGTCTTCCCGGCGACCGAATGGGTGCGCCTCCTGCCCGGCCGGGTCGCCCGAATCCGCGAGACGCTCGGCCCGCTGTTCGAAGTCTATGCCGATCTCGAGCAGTTCATCGACGATCTCGTCCGCCAGTTCGGCCGCGGCCCCGGCGTCGCCACCCAGACGGTGACCGTCGAGACCCCCAATTCGCTGCTCCAGATCATCGCCACCTCGGCGCCGTTCGCGGCGATCCAGATGTTCTTCGCGGTGCTGGTGATCTTCTTCTTCCTCGCCGGCTGGACCCGGATGCGCAAGCGCACGATCACGACCCGCGCCAGCTTCGACGGCGCGATGACCACGGCGCGCGTGATCCAGCAGGTGGTCGACGCGACCTCGACCTATCTCGGCACGATCACCATCGTGAACATCTGCGATGGGCCTGATCTTCGCCCTGCTGCTCTACTTGATCGGCATGGAATCGCCGCTGATGTGGGGCGGCATCGTCGCGGTGCTCAACTTCATCCCCTATCTCGGCCCGATCGCCTCGGCGCTGCTGCTCGCGGTCGGCGGCCTGATGATCTTCCCCGACCCCTGGTATGCGATGCTGCCGGCGCTCATCTTCGTCGGCATCCACCTCGTCGAGGCCAATATCGTGACTCCCACGGTGGTCGGCCGCCGGCTCACCATCAACCCGCTGATGATCCTGCTGGCGCTGAGCTTCTGGGCCTGGGTCTGGGGCACGACCGGGGCGCTGCTCGCGGTGCCGCTGCTGATCATCCTCAGGACCGTGTTCGACGCCGCCGGCAAGCCCGACATCGCCGGCTTCCTGTTCGAGGAAGGGACGCTGATCCACGAGCATCCCGACGAGCCGCGCGGCGGCGGGCCGGGGGGTTAAAAACGCCGCCGTTGCGGTCGCGAAATCTTGCCCGCGGCTTGCTTGACAGCCCGGAGGGCCTCCACTACCTCGCCCGCCTGCCATCCACGCGGGTGTAGCTCAGTTGGTTAGAGCGCCGGCCTGTCACGCCGGAGGTCGCGGGTTCGAGCCCCGTCACTCGCGCCATTTCCCGAAATGCCGAAATCGCGATAGATGGCGCCGATGAAGGCCGTCATGTCCCTGGCCGCAGCGGCCGCCCTCGCGCTGTTTGCGCCGCCGGCGCAGGCGCGGACGCTGCCGCCGCGCGACGAGTGCGCCGCCGATCCCGGCTTCGCGCGCTTCCGGGCCGAATTGCTCGACATTGCCGCGCGCCATGACGCCACCCGCCTGCTCGCCATCGTTACCGACGATATCAGCTTCAGCTTCGGCGGCGGCGAGGGCCGGGCCGACTTCGTGGAGGCATGGCACCTCGCCGATCCGGACAGCAGCGGAATTTGGGTCGAGCTCGCCCGAGTCCTCGTCTCCGGATGCGCCCGCGACGGAGAGACGATGGTCGCGCCCTATATCTTCCGGCGCTTTCCCGAAGAGCTCGATGCCTTCGCCGCCGGTGTGGCCGCGCCCGGCACATTGCTCTACCGGACCCGCTCGAACGAAGGCGATTCCACGCCCATCTCTTGGGAGATACTCGAGGAAGCGGCGCCCGACGGCGCCGGCTGGGCGCGGGTCCGCCTGTCCGACGGCCGCACCGGCTATATCGAGAGCGCCAACCTGCTCAGCGCCATCGACTATCGTGCCATCTTCGAAAAGCGCGGCGGGCAATGGCGCATGACGGCCTTCATCGCCGGCGACTGAGCAGGCGCATCAGCGCCAGCGGCCGGTTTCCATCCACCGGAGCAGCGGCTTCAAGGGCAGGATCCAGACGAGCCCGGCGACCACATAATAGACGACGTGCACCCAGCGCGGCGCGCCGTCGATCAGCGGCGCGGCGCTCGCCACCAGGACCGCCCAGCCCGCGATCAGCAGCAGGATCAGGAAAATCCCGAAGGGCTGGCGCCAGCTCGGCTCTAGGCGCATGGGATCCACTCCTTCGGCGTCGCGACCGCGTCCAGCTTCATGTCCCACGGGTCGGCGGGGATCGGCGCCTCGCTGAGCTGGCTTTCCCAGGCGAGGCCGATGGTGACGACGGGAGCGCCGCTCTCGCGCAGATGCGCCAGGGCGCGGTCGTAATGGCCCTTGCCGTGGCCGATGCGGGTGCCGTGCCGGTCGGCGAGGACGATCGGGACGAGGACGATGTCGGGCGCGAGCGCTTCGGCGTCGGCGGCCGGCTGAAGCACGCCCCACGGGCTCGGCTCGCTCGCCGGGCCTTCGCGCCAGAGGAATTGCGCATCGCGATGGGCGAACCAGGGCAGGGCATGGCGCTGCCCCGCGCCGAGGCCGGCGAGAATCGCGGCGGGGCTGATCTCGTCCTTGAGCGGATGATAGGCCGCCGACCACCCGGGCGCCGATCAGGTGCGGCAGCACGAGCCGAGCCAGTTCCGCCTCGAGCTCCGCCCGAAGCGCGGGCGTCAGGCTGCGCGCGAAATCGCGCCGCCGGCGCAGGCCTTCGGCGCGCAGATCGCTCTTGCTCGGGGGAGGGTGACGGGACCGCCATAGCCGTTTGCCTGGAATATCCTCTGACGCCTCAACGTCAGGTGGGAACCATATGCGTCGGGCCAGGGCCCGGGCAGAGGACAGTCCCCGAGGATGCTTATGGCCCAGGGATGTTCGCTGAGGCTCGTACAGGGCAGTACCCGTCACCCCCTATTTAGGCGCTTATATCGCTCCGCTCAAGGGAGTCGGCCAGCGCCTCGACCCGCGCGGCCAGCCGCTCCAGCGCCTGCGCGACCGCCGGGTCGGGCGGCGGCGCCACCGGATCGGGGATGCCGGCGCCGGCGCGAAGCTCCTTGATGTCGTCGGCGATCAGCAAGGCGGCGAACAGCAGCTGGCGCGTTTCGGTCAGGCTGCCCAACGCGGTGGCGGCGTCCTGCGCGCGCCGGTCGACCTCGGCGGCGACCGCGTGCAGATGCTCCTCCTCGCCGTCGCGGCAGGCGACGTTGTAGCGGCGGCCGGCGACTTCGATATCGATGCTGGCCATCAGCTTTGCCCCTCCGTCTCGAGCAGCCGGTCGAGCTGGCCGATCGCCCCTTCGACCCGCGACCTGAGCCGCTGGTGCGCGTCGCGGACGCGCTCCAGCTCCGCCGACGAATCGGGCGCGGCGGCGGGGCGCGGGCGGGACGACGCCGCCTCGATTCGCGCAAGCGCCCGCTCGATGCGGGCGATGGCGTCCAGAGCGCGTTGGTCGGCCATGGGCGGAAGGCATAGCATGACTGGCGCAGGCGGCAAGCCGCCATGCTCGGCAGGCCATGGTTGACGAGGGCGCCATCGCCGATAAAGGGACCGCAGCGCCGCCGCGCGCCGCCGTCCCCGGACCGTCCCCATAGGAGCCTCATGGCCGTCGACCCGCACCTGCTCGCCAACGCCATCCGCGCCCTTGCCATGGACGCGGTCGAGGCGGCGAACAGCGGCCATCCCGGCATGCCGATGGGCATGGCCGACGTGGCCACATTGCTCTGGACCGAATATCTGAAGCACGATCCGGCCGATCCGAGCTGGCCCGACCGCGACCGTTTCGTGCTTTCGGCCGGCCACGGCTCGATGCTGATCTATGCGCTGCTCCACCTGACCGGCTATGCGCGGCCGACGATCGAGGACATCAAGGGCTTCCGCAAGCTCGGCAGCCCCTGCGCCGGCCACCCCGAGAATTTCCTGCTCGACGGCGTCGAGGCGACCACCGGGCCCGCTGGGACAGGGCGTCGCCATGGCGGTCGGCATGGCGATCGCCGAGCGGCACCTCAACGCCGAATTTGGCGACGACCTGGTCGATCACCGCACCTGGGCGATCGCCGGCGACGGCTGCCTGATGGAGGGGATCAACCACGAGGCGGCGGGCCTCGCCGGCCATCTCGGCCTCGGCCGCCTGATCGTCTTCTGGGACGACAACCAGATCACCATCGACGGCTCGACCGCGCTTTCGACCTCGGAGGATATCGAGGCGCGCTACGCGGCCTATGGCTGGCACGTCGTGCGCTGCGACGGCCACGACCTGGCCGACGTCCGCCGCGCCATCGACGCGGCGCTGGCCGATCCGCGCCCCTCGCTGATCGCCTGCCGGACGATCATCGGCAAGGGCGCGCCGAACAAGCAGGGCACCGCCGCGACCCACGGCGCCGCATTGGGCGCCGACGAGGTCGCCGCCGCCCGCGAGACGCTCGGCTGGGGCCATCCGCCGTTCGAGCTCCCCGCCGAACTGGTTCATGCCTGGCGTGAAGCGGGCAGGCGGGGGCAAGAAGCGCACGCGGAGTGGCGTGCGCGCCTCGACGCCAGCTCTGATCGGGCCGAATTCGTCCGCCGCATGGCCGCCGAGCTGCCCGCCGATTTCTCGCTCGCCGACTACATCCAGGGCCTGATCGACGCGCCGCAGAAGGTGGCGACGCGCAAGGCGTCGGAAATGGCGCTCGGCGCGATCAACGATCAATTGCCCGAGACGATCGGCGGCTCGGCCGACCTCACCGGTTCGAACAACACCAAAACAAAGAATCAGAACCCTCTGACCAAAAACGATTATTCCGGCCGCTACCTCTATTACGGCATCCGCGAGTTCGGCATGGCCGCGGCGATGAACGGAATGGCGCTGCACGGCGGCGTGATTCCCTATGGCGGCACCTTCCTGGTCTTCGCCGATTATGCCCGGCCCGCGATCCGCCTGTCCGCGCTGCAGCAGGCCCGGGTCGATCTATGTGATGACCCACGATTCGATCGGCCTCGGCGAGGACGGACCGACCCACCAGCCGGTCGAGCATCTGGCGAGCCTCAGGGCGATGCCCAATCTCCACGTCTACCGGCCCGCCGATGCGGTCGAGACCGCCGAATGCTGGGAGCTGGCGCTGCGCCGGACGGAAGGGCCGTCGGTGCTCGCCTGACCCGCCAGAATTTGCCGCAGGTGCGGACCGCAGCGGCCGGGAAATCTCTGCGCGAGGGGCGCCTACCGCCTCCGCGCCGCCGCGGCGTCCGCGCCGGGTCGTGCTGCTCGCCACCGGCTCCGAGGTCGAGGTTGCCGCTCGCCGTCGCCGAGGCCGCTCGAAGAGCAGGGGATCGGCGCCGACGTCGTCTCCATGCCCTGCTGGGAGCGGTTCGACGCCCAGGACGCGGCCTATCGCGCCGATCTCCTGCCGGACGAGGCGCTGCTCGTCTCGATCGAGGCCGGCGCGACCCTGGGCTGGGAGCGCTACACCGGCCGCTCCGGCCTCAACATCGGCCTCGACCGGTTCGGCGCTTCGGCGCCCGCCGGCGACCTGTTCGAACATTTCGGCTTCACCGCCGAGGCGATCGTGCCGCGCATCGTCGCGGCGCTCAAAGATTAAGGAGATCAATCACATGGCAACCAGAGTTGCGATCAACGGCTTCGGACGGATCGGCCGCCTCGTCGCCCGCGCGATCCTCGAGAAGAAGGATAGCGGCCTCGAGCTGGTCGCGATCAACGATCTCGCCGACGCCGAATCGAACGCCTTGCTGTTCAAGCGCGACTCGGTCCACGGCCCTTATCCGGGCGAGGTCCGCGCCGACGGCAACGACCTGATCATCGACGGCAGGCGGATCAGGGTCACCGCCGAGCGCGACCCGGGCAAGCTGCCGCATGGCGACGACGGGCGTCGAGATCGCGCTCGAATGCACCGGTTTCTTCGCGGACCGCGAGAATGCCGGCAAGCATCTGACTGCGGGCGCTAAGAAAGTTCTGATTTCCGCCCCGGCCAAGGGCGTCGATCTCACCGTCGTCTACGGCGTCAATCACGACAAGCTCGACGCCGGCCACACGATCGTCTCCAACGCCTCGTGCACCACCAATTGCCTGGCGCCGGTCGCCAAGGTGCTGCTCGACACGATCGGCCTCGAGCGCGGCCTGATGACCACGGTCCACGCCTACACCAACGACCAGAAGATCCTCGACCAGATCCACTCCGACAAGCGCCGCGCCCGCGCCGCCGCCATGTCGATGATCCCGACCACCACCGGCGCCGCCCGCGCCGTCGGCGAGGTGCTGCCCGAATTGAAGGGCAAGCTCGACGGCTCCGCGATCCGCGTGCCGACGCCCAACTGTCGCTGGTCGATCTCACCTTCACGCCCGGCCGCGACACTTCGGTCGAGGAAGTGAACGGCGTGCTCAAGGCGGCGTCCGAGGGCGCGCTCAGGGGCATCCTCGCCTATAGCGACGAGCCGCTCGTCTCGATCGACTACAACCACAATCCGGCCAGCTCGACGGTCGACAGCCTCGAGACCGCGGTGCTCGAGGGCAAGCTGGTCCGCGTCCTCTCCTGGTACGACAATGAATGGGGCTTCTCGAACCGAATGGTCGACACCGCCGCCGCGATGGCGCGGCTGATCTGACGTCATGACGTCGTTCCGGACGCTCGACGATCTCGGCGACGTGGGCGGGCAAGCGCGCCCTCGTCCGGGTCGACCTCAACGTGCCGATGCAGGACGGCGCGGTGACCGACGACACACGGCTGCGCGCCACCCTGCCGACCGTCACCGAGCTGGCCGACAAGGGCGCGATCGTCCTCCTGCTCGCCCATTTCGGCCGGCCCAAGGGCGAGCGCCGGCCGGACATGTCGCTGGCGCTGGTGACGAGGCCCTACGAGCACGTCCTCGGCCGCCCGGTCCGCTTCATCGACGATTGCTGCGGGGCCGGGGCCAAGGAGGCGGTCGCGACGCTGGCGCCCGGCGACGTCGCCATCCTCGAGAATACCCGCTTCCACGCGGGCGAGGAGACGAACGACCCGGCGCTCGCCGCCGGCATGGCGCGAACTCGGCGATCTCTACGTCAACGACGCCTTCTCCGCCGCCCACCGCGCCCACGCCTCGACCGAGGGGTCGCCCATCTGCTGCCCGCTTATGCCGGCCGCGCGATGGAGGCGGAGCTGAAGGCGCTGGAGGCCGCGCTCGGCAACCCCGAACGCCCGGTCGCGGCCGTGGTCGGCGGCGCCAAGGTCTCGACCAAGCTGGACGTGCTCAGGCACCTCGTCGCCAGGGTCGATCACCTGATCATCGGCGGCGGCATGGCCAATACCTTCCTCGCCGCGCGCGGCGTCGATGTCGGCAAGTCGCTCGCCGAGCACGACCTCACCGGCACCGCCGGCGAGATATTCGACGCCGCGGAGCAGGCGAGCTGCACCGTCCATCTCCCCTATGACGTGGTCGTCGCGAAGGAATTCGCCGCCAACCCGCCGTCCTTGCGCACCTGCAACGTCCACGAGGTCGCGCGCCGACGAGATGATCCTCGACATCGGCCCGGCCGCGGTCGAGGCGCTCGCCGACGCGCTCAAGACCTGCCGCACCCTGGTCTGGAACGGCCCGCTCGGCGCCTTCGAGACGCCGCCCTTCGACGCCGCCACGATCGCCCTCGCCCGCACCGCCGCCGCGCTCACCCAGGAGGGCAGCCTGGTCTCGGTCGCCGGCGGCGGCGACACCGTCGCGGCCCTGAACCATGCCGGCGTCGCCGGCGATTTCACCTTCGTCTCCACCGCCGGCGGCGCCTTCCTCGAATGGATGGAAGGCACGCGAGCTGCCCGGCGTCGCGGCTTTGACCCACTGACACTCACGAGGATCGATATGCAGGACACCGAAATGCTCGCCCAGATGGAAACCGGCAACGGCTTCATCGCCGCGCTCGACCAGAGCGGCGGCTCCACTCCCAAGGCGCTCAAGGGCTATGGCATCGAGGAGAACGCCTGGTCGAGCGACGAGGAAATGTTCGGCCTGATCCACGAGATGCGTTCCCGGATCATCACCTCCCCGCCTTCACCGGCGACAAGGTGCTCGGCGCCATCCTGTTCGAGCGGACGATGGACGGCGAGATCGATGGCAGGCCGGTGCCCCAGGTGCTGAAGGCGCGCGGCGTCGTTCCCTTCATCAAGATCGACAAGGGGCTCGAAGCCGAGGAGGACGGCGTTCAGCTGATGAAGCCGATGCCCGAGCTCGATGCCCTGCTGCGCCGCGCCAAGGGACTCGGCGTGTTCGGCACCAAGGAGCGCTCGGTCGATCAACCTCGCCAACCGTGACGGCATTGCCGCCATCGTCGAGCAGCAGTTCGAGGTGGCCCGGCAGGTGCTCGCCGCCGGCCTCGTCCCGATCATCGAGCCCGAGGTCAACATCAAGAGCCCCGAGCGGGCCGAGGCGGACCGGATCCTGCTCGCCGAGCTGCAAAAGGCGCTGGACGCGCTGCCGGACGGCGAGCGGGTGATGCTGAAGCTCTCGCTCCCGGTCGAGCCCGGCCTGTTCGATCCGCTCGTCGATCATCCGCGCGTGCTTCGCGTCGTCGCGCTTTCCGGCGGCTATGCCCGCCCCGAAGCCTGCGTCGAGCTCGCCAAGAATCGCGGCATGATCGCCAGCTTCAGCCGCGCTCTGCTCGAGGACCTGCGCCACGGAATGAGCGACGAGGAGTTCGATCGCGCGCTCGGCGAGGCGATCGACGACATCTACCGGGCCTCGACGGAGAAGACCGGGGCATGACGGGCGCCGCGCCGGGACGGATGTTCGGCGTCTATGCCGCGCTCGCCGTCGCCGGCGCGATCCTGCCCTATGCGATCTTCATTCCCTGGCTCGCCGAACATGGCGTGGATGCGCGGCTGTTCGTCTCGCAGCTCTTCGCCACCGGCCCGGCCAGCATCTTCGCCGCCGACGTGCTGTTCGCGGCCGGCGTGTTCATCCTGTTCGTGATCGTCGAGGGCCGCCGGCTCGGCATGCGCGATCTCTGGCTGCCGCCTTTGGTGGTGGTAGCCGTGGGACTATGCTGTGCTTTGCCCTTGTTCCTCGCGATGCGCGAGCGGGCGTTGGCGGCGTCATGACCGACGATCCGCTCGATCCGGATTTCGGGACTCTGTTCGAGCGCGACTCGCGCCGCCCCGCCTGCCAGCTTTATCTGGTCTCACCGCTCGATGTCGGCGGCGCATTCGCGGATCGCCTCGCCGAGGCGCTCGACGCCGGCCCCGTCGCCGCCTTCCAGTTCCGGGTGAAAGGCGTCGACCAGCACGAGGCCGCCGCCTCGCCGAGCCGCTGCGGCGGCTCTGCGCCGAGCGCGACGTCGCCTTCATCGTCAACGATTCGGCGGCGCTGGCCAGGCGGCTCGGCGCCGACGGCGTCCATCTCGGGCAAGGCGACGGCGATCCGCGCGAGGCCCGCGCTTTGCTCGGCCCAGGCGCGCAGATCGGCGTCACCGCCCATGACAGCCGCCATCTCGCCATGGAGGCGGGCGAGGCGGGCGCCGACTATGTCGCCTTCGGCGCCTTCTTCCCGACCGCGACCAAGGAGACGCACCACCGCCCCGATCCGTCGATCCTCTCCTGGTGGTCGACTTTGTTCGAAATCCCCTGCGTCGCGATCGGCGGCATCACCCCCGATAATGGGCGGGTCCTGGTCGAGGCGGGGGCGGACTTCCTCGCGGTCTGCGGCGCGGTCTGGAGCGATCCGGAGGGCCCGGCGGCCGCGGTGAAGGCGTTCCACGAGATCCTGAAGCGCTAACGTACCGCCTGCGCCACCATCGTCTTGAGGGTCTGAGCGTCGTCGATGGCGTGGGCGTCGATGTCGTTGTTGAAATAGGCCCAGACCGGCCGGCCGCCTTGCGCCTGAGCGACGATCCAGTCCGTCCATGAGAGCAGGGCTTCCTCGGAATAGCGGCCCCAATATTTGCCTTCGCCGCCATGAAAGCGGACGTAGGCGATCGGCCCCACCGCCTCGCGCGCGGTGGCCGATCCCCGCATGTCGTGGACGCAGAAAGAGGCGCCGTAGCGTTCGAGCAGCGCGAACGTCTCCTCGTCGTACCAGCTCTCCTCGCGGAACTCGAAGACGTTGGCGACGTCCTTCGGGACCAGCTTCAGGAAGCTCTCCAGCCGCTCGAGGTTGATTCGGAAGCGCGGCGGCAGCTGATAGAGGATGGGCCCGAGCCGGTCGCCCAGCGCCCGGAACGGCGTCATCATCCGGGCGAGCGGCTCCTCGCAATCCTTGAGCTTCTTCGCCTGGGTCAGGAAGCGGTTCGCCTTCACCGCATAGCAAAAGCCGGGCGGCGCCTGGTCGCGCCATTTCTCGAACGTCGCCGCCGTCGGCAGCCGGTAGAAGCTGTTGTTGATCTCGACCGTATCGAAATGCTCGGCATAAAATTCGAACCAGCGCCGCTGCGGCTGCCCCTTGGGATAGAAACGCTCGCGCCAGTGCTTGTAGTTCCAGCCCGAGCAGCCGATGCGGATCCTTTCCATCGCCGCGCAACGTTGCGCGGCGCGACGAGGTTTCCGTTCAGGGCTCGGGCGGGCCGAACGGGGCGATCTTCGGGTCGGAAAAGATGCCCTCGGCCCCCCCGCCCTTGACGAGGGTGGCGCGGTTCGCGGCCAATTCGTCGACGCGCACGGCATAGAGATCCTGGCTCGGATCGGTCGGGATCACGCCGAATTCGGGGTCGAGATCCTCCGGCGCCAGCCCCAGCGCCCCGGCTGCTTGCGCAGCGGTCGGCGTGCCGCCCGGAAAACGGAATTGGATCATCGACTGGCCCATCGTACGGCTCCTCTAGCCCAGGCAACGCGCGAGACCCCGCGAGGAGCCGCCCCCATGCGCCTTTTCGATCAGGTCCCGCCGCAGCCGCACTTGGCTGGTCCCTTGGCGGGAGCGGGAGACGAGGCGGCCGCCGCGGTGCCTTCGCTGCCCTCCTGATAGCCGAGCCGGTAGATCAGCTCCACGAGATCCTCGCGGCCCAGTGTCGCCAGCGCCTCGCCGTTCGCGCCGAGGTCGAGCGTCGCCTGGGCCGCGCCGCCGGCCCCGAGACCCGGCAGCCGAATCGGCGGCAGCTCGATCGGCGTCCTCGGCAGGCACAGGTCCGGGAAGCGCTCGCACAGATCAGGCGACACCCTGATCACGCCGCACAGCCGCGGGAAGAGCGCGCAGATGTTGATCGCCGGCACGCGCGCCTGCAGGGCGTCGGCGATGGCGCAGCCGTTCAGCACGCCGAAGCCGGTGTCGAAGTCGAAGCCGGCGGCCCCGAGATCCTGGCAATTGGCGCGGAACAGCGACCGGACGGAGCCGGGCGAGACCGACGGGTTGCCCGGCTGGAACGGCCTCAGCGTCCGGTAGGCGGCGACGACTCCGGCCACCACCGGAGTCGCGGCCGAGGTGCCGCCGTCGGCCGCATAGACGCCCGAGCCGCGGAAGTGGGTGTAGCCGCACAGATCAGGCTTGTTCCGGTCGAGATGGCCGGGCCCCTGGGTGGAATAGCCGACGCGCTGCTTGGTGACGTCGACGCCGGCGACGCTGAGCACCTTGGCGTGGCTGTTGGCGCCGTAGATGCCGCCGGCCACGCCCCGGCAGCGCCCGTCCGGGCAGTCGCGCCCGCAATTGCCCGCGGCGAACAAGATGTCCGCACCGAGGCCCTCGAGCGTACCGACGATGAGATTGAACGGGTGATTGGGATTGTCCATGTAGCGGCCCGGATTGCCCTGCGGAAAATCCCAGCTTGGGTGGAACATGCCCCAACTGTTGTTGACGACCAGCGAGCGCGTCTCGCCGGGCCGGCGCGGCGCCTGCATGATCGCGCACAGGTGGCGGTAAGCCCGGACCGCGTCCGACAGCAATCCGTCCATGATGCTGCCGCCGCTCACATTGGAGGCGAGCACGGCGACGTCGAGGATCGTGCAGCGCGGCGCCATGATGCAGGCGTCGAACGCGCACATCGTGCCGTGACCAACCGGCATGCTGCCCGCAATCAGCCCGGGCCTGGGGACCCAGCTGCGCGCCGCGTCGAAGGTCGGCGTTTTGCCGTGGGCGTTGAGGTAGGCCATGTTCACGCCGGTATCGACGATTGCCACCAGTACGGAGCGCCCGTCGGCGCCGAGCCGGCGCAGGCGCGACGCGCACAGCAGGCGCTCGACGTCGGCGTCGCTGCCGAGCGGTCCGCTGCCCGGGCAGATCAGCGCCGGCTGGATGGCGACGTCGGCGTAGACGCCGATCACTTTCGGATCCTCACGCAGCGCGTCGGCCGCCTCCTCGTCCATCTCGCCGCGGACGATGTAGGATTCGACGACCTGGACGGCCGGCTCGCCGTCGGAGTCCATCTGGACGACCTCGTCGCCCAGGGCGGCCAAGCCGAACGTCTCCGCCTGATCGACCTTGACGAGCTTGGGCAGCGGCACGGGCTCGAATTCCGTATCGACCTCGAGCCCGGCGAGCGCCGGAGCGGCCTCCATCGAAAGTCCGTCGTCCGCGAGGCCGGCCGTCATGACCTGGCTTTCCACGTAAAGCTCGACGATTACCCGCACCTTCGCCATTTTTCCCTCCCCTGCCGCCCGCGCGTGGCGGTCCGCCTTGACTGACAACGGCCTTCCTAGAGGAGCGGCGAGCCGGCGCCGCGTGACGGCAATCACGCTCCCGGGTGAATTTCAATCGGCTCCGAAAGCCGGAACGATCGGCCGCCACACCGGGTTTGACCGCCATGGGCAAGCTGGTGCTCGGCGCTGTCATCTTCATCACCGCGGCGGTGATCGTCTTCCTCGTCAGCATGATCTGGATCTCCGCCGCTCACATGCCGAGTCAGACGGCGCCGCCTGCGAAGCCCGCAGCGACTGAAAGCACTATCATGCCCTCGGGCCTCGCCATCCCGGTTGCGGGAATCCGGCCCGGACAGCTTGCCGACACCTTCACCCAGGCGCGGGCCGGCGGGCGCCCGCACGACGCCATCGACATCATGGCGCCGCGCGGCACGACGGTCGTCGCCGCGGCGGACGGCATTCTGGAGAAGCTTTATTTCAGCCGCGGCGGCGGCGGGATCACCGCCTATGTCCGCTCGCCCGACCGGCAATGGATCTATTATTACGCCCATCTCGACGGCTACGCGCCCGGGCCTGCGCGAGGGCCAGCGGCTCCGCCGCGGCGATCCGATCGGCACCGTCGGCAGCACCGGCAACGCCAATGCCGCCGGCCCGCACCTCCATTTCGCCGATCCATTTCATGGCCCCCGAGCGATCGCTGGTGGCAGGGCAGGGCGATCAATCCCTACCCCGTCCTTGCCGGGCGGGCCTCGCGCCGCTAAAGCCCCGCCAACCTCTCCAATCCAGCGAGCAGAGCATGAAGATCAGCGGCGTGGACATTCGTCCCGGCAACATCATCGAATATGAAGGCGGCATCTGGCGCGCGGTGAAGATCCAGCACACCCAGCCCGGCAAGGGCGGCGCCTACATGCAGGTCGAGATGAAGAACCTCATCGACGGCCGCAAGAACAACGTCCGCTTCCGCTCGGCCGAGACGGTCGAGCGCGTCCGGCTCGACACCAAGGACTTCCAGTTCCTGTTCCGGGACGGCGACGCGCTGACCTTCATGGACAAGGAAAATTACGAGCAGATCACGCTCCCCACCGACCTGCTCGGCGACGCGGCGGCCTTCCTCCAGGACGGCATGGACGTGGTCATGGAGCTGTACAACGAGCGGCCGATCTCGGTGCAGCTGCCCGACACGATCGAGGCCGAGATCGTCGAGGCCGACGCGGTGGTGAAGGGCCAGACCGCCTCCTCCAGCTACAAGCCCGCGATCCTCGACAATGGCGTCCGCGTCATGGTCCCGCCGCATATCGGCGCCGGCACCCGGATCGTCGTCGACGTCTATGAGCAAACATACGTAAGGCGCGCGGACTGAGGCGCGGTGACAGGAACCCGTTCGCCCCGAGCGAAGTCGAGGGGCGGTTCCGAGCGAAGCCGAGGATATTTGTCCCGGCGATGCTCGACGGGGTGTCTCGACTTCGCTCGACACGAACGGAAATGTCTTGGTTAGCCACTCCGGCTTGATCACCGTCATGACGCGGGCCGCGCGCAAGGCGGCGCCGCGCCTGAGGCGCGACTTCGGCGAGGTCGAGCAGCTTCAGGTCAGCCGCAAGGGCCCGGCCGATTTCGTCTCGATGGCCGACGAGCAGGCCGAGCAGACGCTCGTCGAGGAATTGCGCCACGCCCGGCCGGACTGGGGCCTCCTCCTCGAGGAGCGCGGCACGATCGAAGGCGATCCGATCAAGCCGCGCTGGATCGTCGATCCGGTCGACGGCACCTCCAACTTCCTCCACGGCATCCCCCATTTCGCCATCTCGATCGCGGTCCAGGAGGCGAAGCCCGGCGGCCAGGGCTGGGGCGAGATCAGCCACGGCCTCGTCTATCAGCCGCTGACCGACGAGAGCCTTTGGGCGGAGAAGGGCAGGGGCGCCTGGCTCAACGAGCGCCGCCTGCGCGTTTCCGCCCGCCGCGACCTCTCCGAATCCCTGATCGCGACCGGCATCCCCTGCAAGGCGCATGGCGACCTGCGCGCGCTTCAACCGAATCCTCGACGCGGTCTCGCCCGAAGTCGCGGGCATCCGCCGCTTCGGCTCGGCGGCACTCGACCTGGCCTGGGTGGCGGCGGGCCGCTTCGACGGTTTCTGGGAGGAGGATCTCCAGCTCTGGGACATCGCCGCCGGAATCGCTCTGGTGCGCGAGGCGGGCGGCTTCGTCACCGATATCGCGGCGGCGACGCGGCCCTCGCTCAACGGCCAGGTCCTCGCCGCCAACGACCAGCTCCATTCGAGGCTGCACAAGCTCGTCGCGAACGCGTTGCGCTGACCAGCGAGGAGTGCCTTGCCTCTGCGCGGGCGGGGTCCTAAAGCCCCCGCAATTCCTTGGGTCCCCGGAGTCTTAGCATGGCGTCCGTCGCCGCCGATTATCTGCCGATCCTGCTGTTCCTCGGCGTCGCGCTCGGCCTGTCCGGCGCGTTCGTCGTGCTGCCGATGCTGGTCTCCAGGCTGACCGGCTCGTCCAACCCCTATCCGGACAAGCTCACCGAATATGAATGCGGCTTCCCCGCCTTCGAGGACAGCCGCGCCCAGTTCGACGTCCGCTTCTACCTCGTCGCCATCCTGTTCATCGTCTTCGACATCGAGGCGGCCTATCCTCTTCCCCTGGGCGGTCAGCGTGTTCGATGCCGGCTGGGCGGCCTGGTTCGCGATGATGATCTTCCTCGTCGAGCTCGCTCTGGGCTTCGCCTATGCCTGGAAGAAGGGGGCGCTCGAATGGGAGTGATCCTCGACCCCCGGCACGAGAACCAGCGGCCCGCCGACCTCCAGCAGCCCGACCCCTACGTCTTCAGCCAGATCCAGTCCGAGGTCTCGGACAAGGGCTTCCTCGTCACCTCGACCGAGGATCTGTTCCACTGGGCGCGGACCGGCTCGCTCTGGTGGATGACCTTCGGCCTCGCCTGCTGCGCGGTCGAGATGATCCATGTGAACATGCCGCGCTATGATCTTGAAAGATTTGGCGTTGCGCCGCGCGCCAGCCCGCGCCAGTCGGACGTGATGATCGTCGCCGGCACGCTCTGCAACAAGATGGCGCCGGCGCTGCGCCGGGTCTACGACCAGATGTCGGAGCCGCGCTACGTGATCTCGATGGGCAGCTGCGCCAATGGCGGCGGCTATTATCATTACAGCTACAGCGTCGTGCGCGGCTGCGACCGGATCGTGCCGGTCGACATCTACGTTCCCGGCTGCCCGCCGACCGCCGAGGCTTTGCTCTACGGCATCATGCAATTGCAGCGGAAGATCCGCCGCGAAGGCACGATCGAGCGCTGACGATGGCGAGCCCGGCTCCCCTCGTTCCGCCCCGCGAGGGCATCATCGACGCGGTGAAAGCCGCGATCGGCAACGCCTTCCTTTCGGCCAAGGACGAGGTCGACGAGGTTTCGATCGACGTCGCGCGCGAAAGCATCGCCGACGTGCTGCGTACCCTGCGCGACGAGTTCGACTATCAGCAGCTGATGGAGATCGCCGGCGTCGACTATCCCGAGCGCGCCGAGCGGTTCGAAGTCGTCTATCACCTGCTGTCGGTGACCAAGAACCATCGCCTGCGCGTCCGCGTCTCGACCGACGAGGCGACAGCCGGTGCCGACCGTCACCGGCGTCTATCCGGTCGCCGGCTGGCTCGAGCGCGAGATCTTCGACATGTACGGCGTCGTCTTCGACGGCAATCCGGACCTGCGCCGCATCCTCACCGATTACGGCTTCCGCGGCCATCCGCAGCGCAAGGACTTCCCGCTCACCGGCTATGTCGAGCTGCGCTATTCCGAGGAGGAGAAGCGCGTCGTCTACGAGCCGGTCCCGCTCGTCGCAGGATTTCCGCGACTTCGACTTCATGAGCCCCTGGGAGGGCGCCGAATATATCCTTCCCGGCGACGAGAAGGCGCCAGCCCGAGGCGCCCGGCGCGCCGACGCCGCTCAAGGCCGACGAGATCAAGAAATGACGCAAGCACCGTCAGCCGAGCGCAGCGGGCCATCTGGCCGAAGCGCATGCGCCAGCTCGCCGGAAGCCGAGGGGTCGATGACTGATCGCCACGAGCCGACCGGCGCCGACCCGGCGATCCGACATCGCCAATTACACGATCAATTTCGGCCCGCAGCACCCGGCCGCGCACGGCGTGCTGCGGCTGGTCCTCGAGCTCGACGGCGAGATCATCGAGCGGGTCGATCCGCATATCGGCCTGCTCCACCGCGGCACCGAGAAGCTCTGCGAATACAAGACCTACCTCCAGGCTTTGCCCTATTTCGACCGGCTCGATTATTGCTCGCCGATGTGCATGGAGCACAGCTTCGTGCTCGCCATCGAGAAGCTGCTCGGCCTCGAAGTGCCGCTGCGCGCCCAATATCTGCGCGTCTTCTTCGCCGAGCTGACCCGCATCTCGAACCACATGCTGAACCTCGGCAGCCACGTCATGGACGTCGGCGCGATGACGCCGAACCTGTGGCTGTTCGAGCTGCGCGAGGACTGCATGAACTTCTACGAGCGGGCCTCGGGCGCGCGCATGCACGCGGCCTGGTTCCGGCCCGGCGGCGTCCACCAGGACGTGCCGCTGAAATTGCTCACCGACATCGGCGACTGGCTCGACACCCGCGTGCCGCGCCTGTTCGAGGACGCGATCAGCCTGGTCGCCGACAACCGCATCTTCAAGCAGCGCAACGTCGACATCGCCACCGTCTCGAAGGAGGATGCGCTCGCCTGGGGCTTCTCCGGCCCGATGATCCGCGCCGCCGGCATCCCCTGGGACTTGCGCAAGTCGCAGCCCTACGACGTCTACGACCGGATGGATTTCGACGTCCCCGTCGGCACCAGGGGCGATTGCTACGACCGCTTCATGGTCCGGGTCGAGGAGGTGCGGCAGTCGGCGCGGATCATGAAGCAGTGCCTCAACGAGATGCCCGACGGCCCGATCGCCAGCCTCGACCGCAAGGTCGTGCCCGCCCAAGCGCGGCCGAGATGAAGCAGTCGATGGAAGCCCTGATCCACCATTTCAAGCTCTACACCGAGGGCTTCCACGTCCCCGCCGGCGAGGTCTATGTCGCGACCGAGAGCCCCAAGGGCGAGTTCGGCGTCTACCTGGTCGCCGACGGCAGCAACAAGCCCTACCGCGTCAAGATCCGCCCGACCGGCTTCTCCCACCTCCAGGCGATGGACTTCATGTCGCGCGGCCACATGCTCGCCGACGTCACCGCGATCCTCGGCGCGCTCGACATCGTCTTCGGGGAGGTGGACCGGTGATGGTACTTAGGACCGCCCGCTTTACGCTCGCCGCCTCCATCCTGGTCTATCTCTTGTCTTTGGCATGCGGCTGGATGCAACTGGGCTCCCCGGAAACCCTATGGCTGGTTGCGCTGGTGGCGATGTCTGGAATGATTCTGTCCGCGTTTCTTTGTGTTGGGATCCAGATTTTTCTCCTCCTACGCAGGCGGAAGGACAGGGTCCGTGGCTGAAGCCAGACGCCTGCCCGCAACTCCCGAAATCCGCGAGCGCTGGGGCGCGTTCGCCTGGACGGCGGAGAATGCCAAGCTGGCGAAGGTGTTCGTCGACCGCTATCCGCCCGGGCGGCAGCAGAGCGCGGTCATTCCCTTGCTCGACCTCGCCCAGCGCCAGATCGGCGCGGAGACGGGGACGCAGGGCTGGCTGCCGATCCCGGTGATCGAGTTCGTCGCGGCCGAATTGGGCATGCCCTATATCCGCGCCTACGAGGTCGCGACCTTCTACACGATGTTCAACCTGGCGCCGGTCGGCCGCCACCATGTCCAGGTCTGCGGCACCACGCCCTGCATGCTGCGCGGCTCGGACGATGTGCTCGCCGCCTGCTACGCCAAGGGGCTGAAGAAGGGCCACACCACGGCGGACGGGCTGTTCACGCTGAACGAGGTCGAATGCCTCGGCGCCTGCGCCAATGCGCCGATGGTCCAGATCAACGACGACAATTACGAGGATCTGACCTTCGAGAGCATGACCGCGATCCTCGACGCGCTCGCCCGCGGCGAGACGCCCGACGCCGGGCCCGCAGGTCGAGCGCAAGACGAGCTGCCCCGAAGGCGGGCCGACGACCCTGCCCGAGATGGTCGTCCGAAAATCACGATTATCGGGGGGAATGGTCGTGAGGATCGCGCTCATTCCCTTGCTGCTGCTCGCCGCCTGCCAGCGCGCCGAGGCGCCCGCCAACCAGGCCGAGGCCGCGCCTGCGCCGCCGCCGGCCGCCGAGGGCGACGTCGGGGCGGCCGAGCGGCTCGTCCGGCAGCGGCTCGGCGCCGGCGCCGAGGTCCGCTTCAGCGGCGCCACCCGCGGCGCCAGCGACGGCGTGCCGCATCGTCTGCGGCCGCTACGAGCAGGCCGGTGCCACGCCACCGCTACATCGTCGTCGGCGGTCAGGACGCGTTCGTCGAATCGCAGATGGCGCCGGGCGAAATGGACCGCGCCGTCGCCGAATTCTGCCGCGAGGGCGGCGACAGCGGCGCGGTGCGCGGTACTCCGCCGGCGGGGGAAAAAGGCTGATGAAGAACGGAGCGATCGGCGTTGTCGTCCTGATCCTGGTGGTTGTGGTCCTGTTCTGGGTCCTGAAGATCGCCTTCAAGCTCGCCTTGCTGGCGGCTGTCGCGGTGGGCGCGGCCGCCCTGTTTTATGCCGTCAGGAACCGGATCGGAGGCCCGCGTGCTTGACGACAAGGACCGGATCTTCACCAACGTCTACGGCTTCCAGCCCTGGGGGCTGAAGGCGGCGCGAGGCGCGCGGCGACTGGGACGATACCAAGGCGCTGATGGCGCTCGGCCAGGACGCGATCATCGACATCGTCAAGGCAATCGGGCCTGCGCGGCCGCGGCGGCGCCGGCTTCCCGACCGGCATGAAGTGGAGCTTCATGCCCAAGGAGCCGACGCCCGGGCAGGCCCAATTTCCTCGTCATCAACGCCGACGAATCCGAGCCGGGCTCGTGCAAGGACCGCGAGATCATCCGCCACGATCCGCACAAATTGATCGAGGGCGCGCTGCTCGCCGGCTTCGCGATGCGCGCGCGAGCCGGCTATATCTACATCCGCGGCGAGTTCATCCGCGAGACCCAGACGCTCGAGGCAGCGGTTCGCGAAGCCTATGATGCCGGCCTGCTCGGCAAGAACGCCGGCCAGATCCGGCTATGATTTCGACCTGTTCGTCCACCGCGGCGCCGGCGCCTATATCTGCGGCGAAGAGACGGCGATGCTCGAGAGCCTCGAGGGCAAGAAGGGCCTGCCGCGCCTCAAGCCGCCCTTCCCGGCGGGCGCCGGCCTCTACGGCTGCCCGACCACGGTCAACAATGTCGAGATCGATCGCCGTCGTCCCCACCATCCTCCGCCGCGGCGCCGCCTGGTTCAAGCGCATCGGCCGCGAGAAGAACGAAGGCACCAAGCTCTTCCAGATCTCCGGCCACGTCGAAAAGCCGTGCGTGGTCGAGGAGGCGATGTCGATCCCGTTCCGCGAGCTGATCGACCGCCACGCCGGCGGCATCAGGGGCGGCTGGGACAATCTGCTCGCCGTCATCCCCGGCGGCTCCTCGGTCCCGCTCGTGCCGGCGCACGAGATCATCGACGCGCCGATGGATTTCGACGGGCTCAAGGACCTCGGCTCCGGCCTCGGCACCGCCGCAATCATCGTCATGGACAAGTCGACCGACATCGTGAAGGCGATCAGCCGCATCTCCTATTTCTACAAGCATGAGAGCTGCGGCCAGTGCACGCCCTGCCGCGAGGGCACCGGCTGGATGTGGCGGGTGATGGAGCGGCTGGTCGAAGGCAATGCCGAGATCCACGAGATCGACACGCTCTGGGACGTCACCAAGCAGGTCGAGGGCCACACCATCTGCGCGCTTGGCGACGCCGCCGCCTGGCCGATCCAGGGCCTGATCCGCCATTTCCGGCCGGAGCTCGAGCGGCGCATCATCGAGCGCCCGGGCGCGGCCTTGGAGGCGGCGGAATGAAAGGCCTTCCCACAGTTTTCGCAATCTTGGGCACCATTGCGCCGGCGTTCGCCCAAGGGACGGTCCCGCGTGCGCCGGTTCTCTCGGATTTCGGCACCTGTGTCGCGCGGCAGTCGACGGGACTAGCCCGCGCATTGCTGGCGACCGAGATGGGGAGCCCTGAGGAGAGGCGGCGAGCCCACCAGTTGTTCCGAGCCAATACCGCCTGCATGGACGGGCGCGCCGTGCTGAGCTCGCGGGTGGGCGAGGTGCGGGGAACGGTCGCCGAGGCCCTGCTCGAGCGCGAGCCGGATGTGCTCGCCCGGCTGAGCCGGATGCCGTCCCGCCCCGCCGCGCGGGCCGACGCGGTCGAGGGGCGCCGTTTCGTCGCTGCCTACGCCCGCTGCCTCGCCGACGCCGAACCCGCCAAGGCGACAGCCCTGCTCGCCACCGGCCACCACTCCCCGGAAGAACGCGACGCCATGCTGGCCTTCGGCGACACGCTGAACGACTGCATGCCGATGGGCGTCGCCTACCGCGTCGACCGGTTCAACGTCCGCAACCATATCGCCGCGCGCCTCTACGAAGTCGCTTTCTCGGGGTCGAGTGAGGGAGAGCGCTGATGCCCAAGGTCAAAGTCGACGGCGTCGAGATCGAGGTGCCGCAGGGCGCGACCGTGCTGCAGGCCTGCGAGCTGGCCGGCAAGGAGATCCCGCGCTTCTGCTATCATGAGCGGCTCGCCATCGCCGGCAATTGCCGGATGTGCCTGGTCGAGGTGAAGCCGGGGCCGCCCAAGCCGCAGGCGAGCTGCGCGCTGCCGACCGCCGAGGGCCAGGAGATCTTCACCACCACGCCGGGCGTCCGCAAGGCGCGCGAAGGCGTGATGGAGTTCCTGCTGATCAACCATCCGCTCGATTGCCCGATCTGCGACCAGGGCGGCGAATGCGACCTGCAGGACCAGGCGATGGCCTATGGCCGCGGCCACAACCGCTACGACGAGAACAAGCGGGCGGTCACCGAGAAATATATGGGCCCGGTCGTCAAGACCTTCATGACCCGCTGCATCCACTGCACGCGCTGCGTCCGCTTCATGGAGCAGGTCGCCGGCGTCGAGGATATCGGCGCGATCGGCCGCGGCGAGGATATGGAGATCACCTCCTATCTCGAGCATGCGCTGTCGAGCGAGCTTTCCGGCAACGTCGTCGATCTCTGCCCGGTCGGCGCGCTCGTCTCCAAGCCCTACAGCTTCGAGGCGCGCCCCTGGGAGCTGCGCAAGGTCCCTGCGATCGACGTGATGGACGCGGTCGGCACCAACATCCGCCTCGACGCCCGCCAGCGCGAGGTGATGCGCGCGCTCCCCCGCCTCAACGAGGACGTCAACGAGGAATGGGCCAGCGACAAGACCCGGCACGCGGTCGACGGCCTGCTCCGGAACCGGCTCGACCGGCCCTGGCTGCGCGAGGGCGGCAAGCTGAGGCCGGCGAGCTGGGACGAGGCCTTCGCGGCGATCGCCGCGGTGGCGAAGCAGGCCGGAAGGCAGCGTCGCCGCAGTCGCCGGCGACCTGGTCGACGTCGAGACCATGTATGCCGCCAAGGCGCTGCTGGCGTCGCTGGGCTCGGACCTGCTCGAAGGCCGCCAGACCGGCCTTGCCTACGACACGTCCAGCCTCGCGGCGGTCAATTTCAACACCGACCATCGCCGGCATCGAGACCGCCGACATCATCCTGCTCGTCGGCACCAATCCGCGCTGGGAAGCGCCCCTGGTCAACACCCGCATTCGCAAGGCGGTGCGGGCCGGCGCAAAAGTGTTCGCGATCGGGCCGGAGGTCGACCTCACCTATCCGGCCGAATGGCTCGGCGACGATCTGTCGCTGATCTCAAAGCTGCCCGACACCCTGGCCGAGGCGCTCGACGGCGCCGCAGCGCCCGGCGGTCATCGTCGGCGGCGCGGCGCTCAAGGTGCCGGGCGGGCAGGCGGCGAACGCTGGCCCTGGTCGAGAGCCTCGAACCTCGATCCGGGACGGCTGGAACGGCTACAACGTCCTCCACACCGCCGCCGCGCGCACCGGCGGGCTGATGCTCGGCTATGCCCAGGCGGGCGGCATGGCGTCGCTCGCCGCCGCGCCGCCGAAGTCTGCTCTTCCTGCTCGGCGCCGACGAGGCGGACCTCGCCCCCTTCGCCGGCAGCTTCAAGGTCTATCTCGGCCATCATGGCGACAAGGGCGCCGCATGCGGCCGACGTGATCCTGCCCGGCGCCGCCTACAGCGAGAAGCACGGCATCCACGTCAATCTCGAGGGCCGAGTCCAATATAGCGAGAAAGCGGTCGATCCGCCCGGCGACGCCCGCGAGGACTGGTCGATCCTGCGCGCTTTGTCCGACGCACTCGGGCAGCCCGCTGCCGTTCGACAGCTTCGGCGAGCTGCGCGCCCGCGCTGTTCGCCGATCATCCCGCATTCGCCCGGCCCGGCCTCGCCGCTTTCCCCTGGGCGCCGCCGACGCTGGAGGCCGTGGAGATCGCCAGCGGGACCAGGCTGACCTATCCGATCCGGGACTTCTATCTCACCAACCCGATCGCCCGCTCCTCGCCGACGCTGCAGCGCTGCTCGGCCGAGCTCCTCCACGGCGCCGCTTATGCGGAGGCGGCGGAATGACGGCTCATCCGACGATCCTCCCCGGGACGGGGAGGTGGCAGCCCGAAGGGCTGACGGAGGGGGCTCTCCGCCCGGGGCTGCGTCAGGCGGGTGCCCCCCTCCACCACGCGCCGCGCGCGCGGTCCCCCTCCCCGGGCCGGGGAGGATCGCGATGACCGCCTGGTTTCAAGGCTATCTCGGCTACGGCTTCGGCTGGTTCGTCGCCACTTTGATCTTCATCCTGATCATCGCGCTGCCGCTGATGCTGGCGGTGGCGATGATCATCTATGCCGACCGCAAGATCTGGGCGGCGATGGCGCTGAGGCGCGGGCCGAACGTGGTCGGCCCGTTCGGCCTGCTGCAGAGCTTCGCCGACGGGCTCAAGGTCTTCCTCAAGGAAACCATCATCCCGTCCTCGGCCAATCGCGGCCTGTTCATCATCGCGCCGATCATCACCTTCACCGTCGCCCTGCTCGCCTGGGCGGTGATCCCCTTCGCCGACGGCTGGGTGCTCGCCGACATCAATGTCGGCCTGCTCTATCTGCTCGCGATCTCGTCCCTGGGCGTCTACGGAATCATCATCGCCGGCTGGGCGTCCAATTCCAAATATCCGTTTTACAGTGCGTTGCGCGCTGCTGCTCAGATGGTATCTTATGAAGTGTCGATCGGCTTCGTGCTGATCCCGATCGTGCTCTGGGCCGGCACGTTCAACCTTTCCGGCATCGTCATGGCGCAGCAGGGCCATGTCTTCGGCCTGATCAACGGCTTCGGCTTCAATCCCTTGCTGTTCCCGCTGGCGGTGATCTTCCTCATCTCCGCCATGGCCGAGACCGCGCGCGCGCCCTTCGACCTCACCGAGGCGGAAAGCGAGCTCGTCGCCGGCTACCAGACCGAATACAGCTCGATGAGCTTCGCGCTGTTCTGGCTCGGCGAATATGGCAACGTCCTTCTGATGTGCGGCATGAACGCCGTGCTCTTCTGGGGCGGCTGGCTGCCGCCGCTCGATTGGGCGCCGCTCTACCTGATCCCCGGCATTTTCTGGTTCTTCGCCAAGATCCTGGCCTTCTTCTTCGTCTTCAGCTGGGTGAAGGCGACAGTGCCGCGCTACCGCTACGACCAGCTGATGCGCCTCGGCTGGAAGATCTTCCTGCCCATCTCGCTGATCTGGGTGTTCCTGGTCTCGGGCTATCTGATGCTCCAGCGCGACGGGATGTTGCCATGGTGACCCCGCTGATCGCCGTGGCGGCGCTGGCCGCCTCCCTGCCGGGGACCTACGAATGCACGATCGCGCATCAGGCGGTGATCGATGAAAACGGCGTGCATCCTGACCGGCAGCCAGTAACCTTCTCGGGCACGGAGGCCGATGCCTGGCGCTTCCGCGTGCGCGTTCCGCGCGGCGAGACGCCGGAAGTGGCCATCGAGTGGCCCGCCAACCCGATCCAGGTCGCCGGCCGCCACGCCGCGCTGCCGCTGGCCCCCGGGCAGATCGCGCTGGCGGCAGTGTCGCCCGGCCCCTGCATGTTCACGGAAGATGCCTGCGTCAGCCTCGTCGAGTTTTCGGCGCGCGAGGACGGCAGCCTGGCGTTCTCGATCTTGCCGGCGGGCTCGGCGCGTCAGCAGAGCGGCGCAAGGTCGATCCTCCACGTCGTCTTTGTCGGCGCCTGCCGGCGGCTGAGCGGAGCGTCATGAGATGAGCATCGCCCATTACATCAAGACCTTCACCCTCTGGGAGTTCGTGAAGGCGCACGCTTTGACCCTGAAATATTTCTTCAAGCCCAAGGCGACGATCAACTACCCCCACGAGAAGAACCCGATCTCGCCCCGCTTCCGCGGCGAGCATGCGCTGCGCCGCTATCCGAATGGCGAGGAGCGCTGCATCGCCTGCAAATTGTGCGAGGCGGTCTGCCCGGCGCTCGCCATCACCATCGAGGCCGAGCCGCGCGAGGACGGCAGCCGGCGCACCACCCGCTACGACATCGACATGACCAAGTGCATCTATTGCGGCCTCTGCCAGGAGGCGTGCCCGGTCGACGCGATCGTCGAGGGGCCGAACATGGATTTCGCGACCGAGACCCGGGAGGAGCTGATCTACGACAAGGCCAAGCTTCTCGACAATGGCGACAAATGGGAGCGCGCTTTGGCCGCGAACCTTGCCGCCGATGCGCCGTACCGGTAGGCGGCGCGCGTGATCCAGGTCTTCGTCTTCTACCTCTTCGCCACCCTCGTCATCGCCTCGGGCGTGATGACGATCGCGGCGCGCAACCCGGTCCACTCGGTGCTCTGGCTGATCCTCGCCTTCTTCAACGCGGCCGGCCTGTTCCTGCTGATCGGCGCCGAGTTCCTCGCCTTCCTTCTGGTCATCGTCTACGTCGGCGCGGTCGCGGTCCTGTTCCTGTTCGTGGTGATGATGCTCGACGTCGATTTCGCCACGCTCCGCGCCGGCTTCGCCCGCTACTGGCCGTTCGGCTTCGCGCTCGCCGGCGTGCTGCTCACCGAGCTCGTCTTCGCGGCGATCGCCTGGAACGCCGGCGGCATCGCGGTCGACGCCCGGGCCGCGCCGACCGCGGCCGGGCAGTCGAACATCGTGGCGCTCGGCCAGCTCCTCTACACCCGCTATCTGTTCATCTTCGAGGCGGCGGGCATCGTCCTTCTCGTCGCCATGGTCGGCGCGATCGTGCTGACCCGGCGCAAGCGCTCCGACGTCCGCCCGCAGAGCGTCTCCGCCCAGGTCCGCCGCCGCCCGCAGGACGCGGTCGTCAACATGCAGCCGCCGGTGGGGCAGGGGGTGGAGCTGTGATCGGGCGCCTTTTGCAGGGACGCCGATCATGATCGGCTTGGGTCACTATCTCGCGGTCGGCGCGATCCTGTTCGTGCTCGGCGTGTTCGGCATCTTCCTCAATCGCAAGAACGTGATCGTCATCCTGATGGCGATCGAGCTGATCCTGCTTTCCGTGAACATCAACCTGGTCGCCTTCTCCGCCTTCCTGGGCGACATGGTCGGCCAGGTCTTCGCCATGTTCGTGCTCACTGTCGCCGCGGCCGAGGCGGCGATCGGCCTCGCCATCCTCGTCATCTACTTCCGCAACCGCGGCACGATCGCGGTCGACGACATCAACCAGATGCGGGGCTGACGATGGTCCAGGCGATTGTCTTCCTGCCCCTGCTCGCGGCGATCGTCGCGGGGCTCGGCAACCGCATGATCGGCAATTTCGCCGCCAAGCTGATCACCACCGGCGCCTTGTTCGTCTCGATGTTCCTGAGCTGGCCGATCTTCCTCGGCTTCCTCGCCGGCACCCAGCATAGCCGAGCTCTATCCGGTGCTGACCTGGATCAACTCGGGCGGCGCTGCAGGTCGATTGGGCGCTGCGCGTCGACGCGCTGACCGCGGTGATGCTGGTCGTGGTGACGATCGTCTCGGCGCTCGTCCACCTCTATAGCTGGGGCTATATGGCCGAGGACGACAGCCAGCCGCGCTTCTTCGCCTACCTCAGCCTCTTCACCTTCGCGATGCTGATGCTGGTGACGGCGGACAATCTCGTCCAGATGTTCTTCGGCTGGGAAGGCGTCGGCCTCGCCTCCTACCTCCTGATCGGCTTCTGGTACCACAAGCCGTCGGCCAACGCCGCCGCGCTCAAGGCGTTCATCGTCAACCGGGTCGGCGATTTCGGCTTCTCGCTCGGCATCTTCGCCACCTTCCTGGTCTTCGGCACCATCTCGATCCCCGAAATCCTCGCCGCGGCGCCGAACATGGCCGGCTCGACGATCGGCTTCCTCGGGCTGCGCGTCGACACGATGACTTTGATCTGCATCCTCCTCTTCATCGGCGCCTGCGGCAAATCGGCCCAGCTGGGCCTGCACACCTGGCTGCCCGACGCGATGGAGGGCCCGACCCCGGTTTCCGCCCTGATCCACGCCGCGACCATGGTGACGGCGGGCGTGTTCATGGTCTGCCGGCTGTCGCCGATGTTCGAGACCAGCGAGACCGCGCTCGCCGTCGTCACCTTCGTCGGCGCCGCCACCGCTCTGTTCGCGGCGACGGTCGGCACCGTCCAGAACGACATCAAGCGGGTGATCGCTTATTCGACCTGCTCGCAGCTGGGCTACATGTTCTTCGCCGCCGGCGTCGGCGCCTATGGCGCGGCGATGTTCCATCTGTTCACCCACGCCGCCTTCAAGGCTTTGCTCTTCCTCGGCGCCGGCAGCGTCATCCACGCCATGCACCACGAGCAGGACATGCGCTATTACGGCGCGCTCCGCCGGGAGATCCCGTTCACCTTCTGGGCGATGACGATCGGCACGCTCGCCATCACCGGCGTCGGCATCATCCAGGTCGCCGGCCTGCCGAGCATCGGCTTCGCCGGCTTCTTCTCGAAGGACGCGATCATCGAAAGCGCCTATGCGAGCGGCGCCGCGTTCGGCGGCTTCGCCTTCTTCATCGGCGTGTTCGCGGCCCTGCTGACCAGCTTCTATTCCTGGCGGCTGATCTTCCTGACCTTCTTCGGCAAGCCGCGCTGGGCGGAATCCGAGCATATCCAGCACGCGCTGCACGGCGACCATCACGATCAGCCCGACGCCGAGGATGCGGGTCACGACACGCGTGCGCAGGAGGCGGGCGCGCAGGAGATCCGCCCCGGCACCGGCGGCTATCATCCGCACGAAAGCCCGTGGACGATCCTGGTGCCGCTGGGCCTGCTCTCGATCGGCGCGATTCTCGCCGGCCAGCTCTTCCACGAAGCCTTCATCGAAGCCGAGGAGGGCGCGCATTTCTGGGCGGGCAGCATCGCCTTCGACGCGCATCTGATGCACGAAATGCATCTCGTCCCGCTCTGGGTGAAGCTCTCGGCCACCGCGGCGATGCTGGCCGGCCTCGCGATCGCCTTCTACGCCTACATCCGCAACACGGCGTTCCCGGCCGCCGTCGTCGAGCAGTTCGGCATCCTCTACCGCTTCCTGCTCAACAAATGGTATTTCGACGAGATCTACGACGCCTTGCTGGTCCGCCCCTCGCTCTGGCTCGGCCGTTTTCTGTGGAAGCGCGGCGACGAGGGCACGATCGACCGCTTCGGCCCCGACGGCGCCGCCGCGGCGGTCGTCGCCGGCACGCGCATCACCGCTCGGATCCAGACCGGCTATCTCTACACCTATGCGCTGGTGATGCTGCTCGGCGTCGCCGCCGCCACCACCTGGGCGATGGCGCGGTGATGCTGCAGAGCTTCCCCATCCTCTCGGCGATCCTCGCGCTGCCGCTGCTCGGCGCGCTCGCCTGCCTGCTGAGCGGCGCCAATGGCGCGCGCTGGATCGCGCTCGCCACCACCCTGGCCACGCTGGCGCTCTGCATCGGCCTCTGGGCCGCCTATCAGGTCGGCGGGCCGCAATGGCAGTTCACCGAATATCAGCCGCTCTTCGGCCGCTTCGCCTGGGCGCTCGGCATCGACGGCATCGCTCTGATGCTGATCGTGCTCACCGCCTTCCTGATGCCGATCTGCATCGCCGCCTCCTGGGACGCGATCGAGAAGCGCGTGCCCGAATTCATGGCCTGCTTCCTGCTCATGGAGACGCTGATGCTCGGCGTCTTCTGCGCGCAGGACATCTTGCTCTTCTACATCTTCTTCGAGGCCGGCCTGATCCCGATGTACCTGATCATCGGCATCTGGGGCGGCGCCGACCGCATCTACGCGGCCTACAAATTCTTCCTCTACACGCTGCTCGGCTCGGTGCTGATGCTGGTCGCGATGCTGTGGATGGTGCATCCACGCCGGCACGACCTCGATCCCGGTGCTGATGGCGACCGATTTCCCGCCGCAGGCGCAGACCTGGCTCTGGCTCGCTTTCTTCGCCAGCTTCGCGGTCAAGATGCCGATGTGGCCGGTCCACACCTGGCTCCCCGACGCCCACGTCCAGGCGCCGACCGCGGGCTCGGTGATCCTCGCCGGCGTGCTCCTGAAGATGGGCGGCTACGGCTTCGTCCGCTTCTCGCTGCCGATGTTCCCCGAGGCCTCGGCGCAGCTGATCTGGATCATCTTCGCCTTGTCGATGGTCGCGGTGGTCTACACCTCGCTGGTCGCTCTGGTGCAGCAGGACATGAAGAAGCTGATCGCTTATTCGTCGGTCGCGCACATGGCCTTCGTCACCATCGGCCTGTTCGCCTTCAACCGGCAGGGGATCGAGGGCGGCCTCGTCGTCATGCTCAGCCACGGCCTCGTCTCGGGCGCGCTCTTCCTCTGCGTCGGCGTCGTCTACGACCGGCTGCACAGCCGCGACATCGACCGATATGGCGGCCTCTCCAACAACATGCCGCACTATGCCTTGCTGTTCATGATCTTCACCATGGCCTCGGTCGGCCTGCCCGGCACGTCGGGCTTCGTCGGCGAGTTCCTGGCTTTGGTCGGTGCCTATGAGGCCAATAGCTGGGTCGCCGCCGTCGCCACCACCGGCATCATCCTCGGCGCCGCCTACATGCTCTGGCTCTACTGGCGCATCGCCTATGGCGCCGCGCGCACGCCGGAAGCCGCCGCCATGCCCGACCTCAGCAGGCGCGAGCTCGTCATGCTGGCGCCGATCGCCGCCGCGGTGCTCTGGATGGGCGTCTATCCGGAGAGCTTCATCGCGCCGATGCGCGCAGGACGTGACCTGGCTGCTCGCCCGGATCGAGCGCGCCGCGCCCGCCGGCGACGCCCATGTGACCGCCGGCCGTCCCCAACCCGCCGCCGAGGCGCACCAAGCCGAAGGGGCGGGGCACTGATGGTCCAGGATTTCCTCCTCATCCTCCCCGAGGAGATATTGAGCGTCGGCGCGCTGGTCCTGATGCTGGCCGCGGCCTGGGCCGGCGACCGCTCGGCGCCGCTGCTGACCTGGCTCGGCGTCCTGACCCTCGCCGTCGCCGCCGCCTTCGTGCCCGGCATCAGGGACGCCGGCGGCACCGCCTTCGACGGCCTGTTCGTCGCCGACAGCTTCGCCGCCTTCGCCAAGATCCTGATCTACCTCGCCGCCGCGGTCTCGATGCTCGCCGCGATGAGCTGGTTCGGCCGCGACCGCGACTATCGCGCCGAATATCCGGTGCTGATCCTGTTCTCGGCGATCGGCATGGGCGATGATGGTCTCGGCCGCGCGACCTGCTCACCCTCTATGTCGGCCTCGAGCTGCAGAGCCTCGCCGCCTACGTCCTCGCCAGCTTCCAGCGCAGCGACACGCGCTCGGCCGAGGCGGGCCTCAAATATTTCGTGCTCGGCGCGCTCGCCTCCGGCATCCTGCTCTACGGCATCTCGCTGCTCTACGGCTTCACCGGCACCACCTTGTTCGGCGGCATCGCCGAAGCGCTCGGCGAGCGGCATCTCGACCGGCGAGCTGTTCGGCATCGTCTTCGTCCTCGCCGGCCTCGCCTTCAAGATCAGCGCCGTGCCGTTCCACATGTGGACGCCCGACGTCTACGAAGGCGCGCCGACGCCGGTCACCGCCTTCTTCGCCTCGCGCCCCCAAGGTCGCCGCCATGGCCTTGCTCACCCGCGTCGCGGTCGAGGGCATGGGCCCGGCGACCGAGGCCTGGCGGCAGATCGTGATCTTCGCCGCTCTGGCCTCGACCGTCCTCGGCGGCGTCGCCGCGATCGGCCAGACGCAACATCAAGCGGCTGCTCGCCTACAGCTCGATCAACAATGTCGGCTTCGCCCTGGTCGGCCTCGCCGCCGCGGGCGTCGCCGGGCGTCGCCTCGGTGCTGTTCTACATGGCGGTCTATGTCGTGATGACGCTCGGCGCCTTCCTCGTCGTGCTGCGCATGCGCGACGCCGACGGCCAGCCGGTCGAGACGATCGCCAGCCTCGCCGGCCTGTCGCGCACCCGGCCGCTGGCTCGCGCTCGCGATGGCGATGTTCATGTTCAGCCTCGCCGGCATCCCGCCCCTGTTCGGCTTCTGGCCCAAATTCCTGGTGTTCAGCGCCGCGGTGGAGGCCGACCTCACCTGGCTCGCGGCGGTCGCCATCGCCACCTCGGTGATCGGCGCCTATCTATTACATCATGATCGTCAAGAAGATGTATTTCGACGATCCCGCCCCGGCCTTCGCCGAGACGCGCGAGCCGGTCGGCGCCGGCCTGATCCTCGCCGCGGCTCTGTTCGTCTCGCCGCTCGGCTATCTCGCCATCCCGCTAGCTCGACGCCGCGACGCCGGAACGCCGCCATGGCGCTGTTCTAGGCACGCTGATCGCCGCATAGATCGCTCGCGTGGCGACTGATCCGCTCCGTCGCCGAAACCGGCTCGACCAACGACGATGTCGCCGCGCTGGCGCGCGAAGGCGCGCCGGAAGGCACTATGGCTGCGCGCCGAGCGCCAGACCGGCGGCAGGGGCCGGCAGGGCAGGGCGTGGCTCTCGCCGCCCGGCAACCTCTACGCCATCACGCTGGTCCGTCCGCGGCCGGACGATCCGCCCGCGCCCACGCTGGCGCTGGTCGCGGCCGTCGCCCTGCACGAGGCGGTCGCGCTCTACGCCCCCGGTGTGCGGATCAAATGGCCCAACGACCTGCTGTTCGACGGCGCCAAGCTCGCCGGCATCTTGCTCGAGCGCGCAGGACGACGCGGTGATCATCGGCTTCGGCGTCAACCTCGCGCATCATCCCGACGGGCTCGATCGCCCCGCCACCAGCCTCGCCGCGCTCGCCGGCACAGCGCCCGAGCCCGGCGCCTTTCGCTCGAAATCCTCGCCGCAATCTTCGCCCGCTGGCTCGCGCCGCTGGCGGCAGCGACGGCCTCGCCCCGATCCGCGCCGCCTGGCTCGCCGCCGCCCATCCGCTCGGCACGCCGCTTTCGACGGCGGAGGGCGAAGGGCTGTTCGACGGCCTCGACGAAAGCGGGGCGCTCAGGCTGCGCTTGGCGGATGGCTCGACCCGCGTCATCCACGCCGGCGACGTGTTCCTGATCTAGGGCTCCAAAGCGCATGCTGCTCGCCATCGACGCCGGCAACACCAACCTCGTCTTCGCCTTGGTCGAGGACGGCGTGATCCGCGCGCGCTGGCGGATCGCGACCGATCCCCGGCGCACCGCCGATCAATATGCGGTCTGGCTGCACCAGTTGCTCGCGCTCGAAGGCTTCACCAAGGCCGACGTCGCGGCCGTCATCATCGGCACCGTCGTGCCGCGCGCGCTGCACAATCTGGAAGTGCTCGCGTCCAAATATTTCGGCGTCGAGCCGCTGGTCGCCGGGCAGGCGCCGGCCGTATGGGGGATCGAGCTCGACGTCGCCGAGCCGAAGTCGGTCGGCGCCGACCGCGTGCTCAACGCCATCGCCGCCCACGCGCTCTACGAGGGCGACCTGATCGTCATCGATTTCGGCACCGCCACCACCTTCGACGTGGTCGATTATTCGCGGCGCCTATAAAGGCGGCATCATCGCGCCCGGCATCAACCTCTCGCTCGACGCCCTCGTCGCCGCCGCCGCCAAGCTGCCCCGCGTCGCCATCGAGGCGCCCGAGAGCACGAGCGTGATCGGCCGCACCACCGAGGAGCAGATGCATATCGGCATCTATTGGGGCTATGTCGCGATGATCGAGGGGCTGGTCGACGCGGCTCAAGGCCGAGATCGGCCGCCCGGTCAAGGTCATCGCCACCGGCGGCCTCGCCACCCTGTTCGACACCCACACCGACATTTTCGACGCGATCGAGGGCGATCTGACCATCCAGGGCCTGGCAATGCTCTACGCAAGGGCAGGGAAGGCTTGACCCGCTCCCGTCATTCCAGCGCAAGCCGGAATCTCTTTTCCTTCCCTGCCGCGGAAAAAGCGAAGTGGGATTCCAGCTTTCGCTGGAATGACGATAAGGCGGCGCAGTGAAACCCGGCAAAGAACTCCTCTTCCTCGCGCTCGGCGGCTCGGGCGAGATCGGCATGAACGTCAATCTCTACGGCTGCGAGGGCAAATGGGTCATGGTCGATCTCGGCCTGACCTTCGCCGATCCCGCCTATCCGGGCGTCGAGCTGGTCCTCCCCGATCTCGCCTTCATCGAGGAGCGCCGCGACGATCTGCTCGGAATCGTCCTCACCCACGGCCATGAGGACCATATCGGCGCCATCCCCTATCTCGCCCACGATCTCGGCGTGCCGCTCTACGCGACGCCGTTCACCGCCGGCCTGATCGCCGGCAAGCTCGAGGAGGAGGGGCTGACCGGCCAGGTCAAGCTGAACACGGTCGACATGGAGGGCGATTTCCGCCTCGGCCCGTTCGGCTTCCGCTACATCCCGCTCGCCCATTCGATCCCCGAGGGCAATGCGCTGCTGATCGACACGCCCTACGGCCGCGTCTTCCACACCGGCGACTGGAAGCTGGACGACACGCCCCAGCTCGGCGACCCCAGCACCGAGGCGGAGCTGCGCGCGATCGGCGATGCCGGCGTGCTCGCTCTGGTCTGCGATTCGACCAACGTTTTCCAGGAGGCCTCGTCGGGCTCGGAACTGGGCGTCCGCAAGGGCCTCGACGACGTCGTCCAGGACGCCGAGTGCCGCGTGCTCGTCACCACCTTCGCCTCCAACGCGGCGCGGCTGAAGACCTGGGCCATGTCGCGCAGGATACCGGGCGCCAGGTCTGCATCGCCGGCCGCACCCTCGACCGCATCTTAAAGGTTTCGAAGAGCGTCGGCTATCTCACTGATTTCCCTGAAGTGATCGATTTCGACGAGGCGATGCGACTGCCCCGCCGCGAGGTGATGATCATCGCCACCGGCGGGCAGGGCGAGCCCCGCGCCGCGCTCGCCCGCATCGCCTTCGGCCAGCACAAGCTGGCGCTCGACCCGGGCGATCTCGTCATCTTCTCGTCCAAGCAGATCCCCGGCAACGAGATCGCCATCGGCCGAATCCAGAACGAGCTGGCCGCGAAAGGCATCGAGATGATCACCGACCGCCAGGCGCCGGTCCACGTCTCCGGCCATCCCGGCCGGCCCGAGCTCGCCGCCATGTACGACTGGATCCGGCCCGAGATCATCGTCCCCGTCCACGGCGAGATGCCGCCACATGTTCGAACAGGCCCGCTTCGCCCGCGCCCGCGGCATCCCGCACGGCATCGTCCAGAAGAACGGCGACCTCGTCCGCCTTGCTCCGAATGGCCCGGAAAAGGTTTCGGAAGAACGGGTTGGACGGCTTGTTCTGGACGGCGACGTGATCTTGCCGGCCGACGGCAACACGATGAACGAGCGCCGCCGCGCTCGCCATCGCCGGGCTGATTTCGGTCGCCGTCGCGCTCGACGGCCAGGACCGCGTCCAGGGCGCGGTCGAGATCGACATTCAGGGCATTCCGGTCGAGGAGGACCGCGAGGCCTTTCTCGCCGAAGCCTGCGCCGCCGCCGCCGACGCGGTCGCGCAGGAGCAGCGGCAAGGAGGACAAGCTGCGCGAGGCCGTCCGTCTCGCGGTGCGCCGCTGCGCCACCGAATGGACCGGCAAGAAGCCGGTGGTCGGCGTGCTGATCGTCCGCATCTGATGCGCTGGACCTCGATCCTCGCCATCTACGTCCTGTTCTGGACGATGAGCCTGTTCCTCGTCCTCCCCTTCGGCGTCCGCACCGCCGAGGAGGAAGGCGCCGAGCCGCAGCCCGGCCACGCCGAAAGCGCGCCGCACAGCTTCAGCTTCGGCCGCGCCGCGCTGCGCGCCGACCATCGTCGCGGCGTTGCTGTTCGCCGCTCTATTACGCCAATTACATCTACGGCTGGATCGGCGTCGACGACCTCGACTGGCTGAACTAGCGAACTGCCTGAGCGGTCCGGTGGGAAACGCGGTTAGCGCCTGATCCGCTCGATCGCCTGGGCGAGGGCGACGTAGAGCTTGCCCATGTCGGAGGAGAGCAGGGTGACGCCGAGCGCGGTGCCGTCGCGGTCGGCGAGGACCCGGCGCAGCATCGCTTCGAAATCGTGGATGTAGCGGTTCACCTGGTCGCGGAAGTCGGGCTCCTCCTCGTAATGGCGCAGGATCTCGCGCGCCTCGCCCGATTCGAGCAGCCGCACCGCGCGCCGCGTGAAGACGCCGCGGTCGCCCTTGAGATAGGCCGCCCAGGCCGCGTCGCCGACCTCGTTCGACAGGATCTTGGTGACGTCGATCGCGGTCGAATTGAGCGCGTCGATGATCAGGGCGACCCGGCGGGACAGCGCCTCGGCCTCCTTCTCCTCGCGCTCGGCGCGGTCGTCGGCGATCCGCTCCTCGATCGCTGCCGGCGGTTTCGCCGATGCGTCAGCAACTGCCGGGTCAGCCGCTCGCTCGCCGCCTTGCGCCGCCGCCAGCGCCAGATGCGAGGCGTTGCCGATCTCGTCGATCTGCTCCTGCACCGGCTCGTCGATCGCCTCGCCGACCGCGCCGCGGCTCGCCTCGACCAAGGCGGCGACGCTTTCCGGGATCACCGCGGCGATCGCCTCGCGGGCGTGGCTCGCCGCCTGGGCCGCGGCCTCGCGCACCCGCACCAGCGCCTCGATCAGCTCCGGTCCGGTGTCCTTGACGAGCTGCGCCGCCGCGCCGTCGGTCTCGCCGACCGCCGCGCCCAGCGCCCGCAGTCTTCTCCTCCGCCTCGCGCGCGCCCTCGCGCGAGCGTGGCGAGCAGGGCTTCGAGCGACTCGCGCTGGCGGGCGATGCTCGCCTCGCTCTCGGCGGTGCTGCCGGCGGCCAGCGCCGCGGCGGCCTGCATCGCTTCCATCTTGCGACACCGACTTCGCGCCGACGCGGCGGTGCGCTCGGCCTGGATCTCGACCCCGGCCATGGCGGCGGCATCTCGTCGCGCAGTTGGGCGGTGACCTGCGCCGAGCGCCGCCGCCAGCGCGTGCGTCCGGTCGATCATCGCGCCCGACTGGCCGTGCCCCGCTTCGATCTCGCGCTGCAGCTCCTGCGCGATCTCGCGCAGCGCGCCCGAGCGACCGGGTCAGCCGCGCATTCTGCTCGTCGCCCTTCTCGCCGACCTCGGCGAACTGCGCGTCGAGCTCGGCGAGCTGCCGCGCGAGGTTGCCGAGCAAGGTCCGGCTGGCCTTGTCCTGGGTCGCCAGCCGCCCGGCCAGCATCTCGATCTTCTGGCCGGCCATGTCGAGCCGCTCGGCGAGGCCGCGAGTCGTCTCGGCCCCGGCCTGCTCGAACGCGGCCCGGCTCTGCTCGATCATCGCCAGCATGGTCTGGCCCTGCGCCTCGAGGCCGGAACGCGCCTGATCGACCGATTCGGCCGCGCGCGCCATCGCGCCGTCGACCGCCGCGTTCATCTGCGCCGCGGCCTGGTCCATCCGCTCCGCCGCCGCGCCGGCGCCGCTTTCGATCCGGGCGATATGGGCGCCGAGCCGCTGCGCCGCGCCGCCGACCGTCTCGTCCGCCTCGCGGCCCCTGCGCCGCCAGCGCCGCGAGCTGGCCTTCGAGCGCGGCCGCCTGCTGGTGCGCGCCGAGGCCCGCCTGCTTCATCGACTCGGCGACCGCGCGCGCCTGGCTCTCGGCTCTGGGCAGGTCGCTCATCAGCACGCCGATATCGACCCGCGCCGTCGCCGCCGCATTGTCGAGCGCCTGCGCCTTGCGGTCGAGCTCGGCCGTCTCGCGCGCGAGATTGTGGGTGACCCGGCCGAGCCGGTCCGACGCTTCCTCGCCGAGGCTCATCAGCCGCGCCGCTTCCTCGCCCAGGGCCGTGCGATTCTCCGCCAGCCGCGCCGCCATCGCGGCGAGCGTCGCCTCCAGCGCCTGGCTCTCCGCCGCATCGCCGTCACCGCCTCGGTGAAGCGCCGCGCCTCGCGCCGCGAGGTCCGCCCGAAGATGCAGTCCAGACCAGGCCGATCAGGATCAGGGGCGCGCTCGCCGTCGCCGCCCAGCCGGTCCAGGCCTGCAGGCTCGGCCCGGGCCAGGCCTGGCCAGACCGCATAGCCTGCCGCCCCGAGCCAGCCCAAGCGCGAGCAGGATCAGCAGACCCGCCAGGATGAGCGCTCCCGCCGGGCGCGGCTCGGCCGCTTCCTCATAATATTCGGGCTCGGCCGCGGCCTCCCACGGCTTCTCCCCCAGCCATTCGGCCTCGCCGCCCTGCGGCTCCTGCGCTTCGGCGCGCTCTGCCCCCATGCTCATGGGCTCATTGTATCACTTTGGGGCGGATATGAAACGGCCCGTTAACGCGGTTCGGCCCATAACCGGCACATGGTCTACGATCCCGGAGCCCTGAACGCCTCGCTCGCCGCCGCCGTCGGCAATGACGGCGAGCTGATGGCCGAACTGCAAGACCGCCTTCGTCGAGAGCGCCGCGCGCCAGCTCGACCTGCTCGGCCGCTCGCGCTGCGACGCCAATTGGCAGTTCGCCGCCGCCCGCCTGAAGAGCATCGCCGCGAGCTTCGGCGCCGCCGGCCTGTCGCGCTCGCCGACGAAGCGCTGACCGGCGCCCCGGGCGACCCCGCCGTGCTCCGCAAGATCGCCGCGGCGCTCGACGAATTCGGCGAGGCCTGAGCCGAACGGCTTTGCAACCGCGCTTCGTGGCGCTTACCGTCCGCCGTTCGAGCGGAGGGGATATCGAGTGGCGCTTGCGGCGCTGATCGCGGCCTATCACGAATCGGGCGAGCCGGGCCATTTGCGCGCGACCCTGCCGCTCGCCGGCCGCACCGTGATCGAGCGCCAGGCGCGGCTCGCCGCGTCGGCGGGCGCCAACCCGGTCATCATCCTGGTCGAGCGAATGCCGGCGGCGCTGAGCGCCGCGATCGACCGCCTGCGCCGCGACCGGGTGCCGATCCAGGTCGCGCGCAGCGCCGAGGAGGCCGCCGAGGCGGATCGACCCGTTCGACCGGCTCCTGCTCGTCGCCGACGGCGCCGTCGCGCCCGCCTCGCAGCACGCCCGCCTGGCCGCCGCCGAGGGCGCGGCGGTGCTGACCGTCCCCGACGGCGGCTATGGCGAGCTGTACGAGCGGATCGACGCCGACGACGCGCTGGGCCGGCTTCGCCGCCATCGACGGCGCGTTGCTGCGCGAGACCGCGGCCATGCTGCGCGACTGGGACCTGCAGTCGACGCTGCTCCGCCGCACGCTGCAGGCCGGCGCGCGCCATGTCGCCGCCGAGGGGGCGGTCGCGATCCTCGATCTCCATGCCGATCTCGCCGCGCTCGAGCGCCGAATCCTCGACCAGGCCGACGGCGACCGCGGCGGCTGGGCGGACCGGGCGCTCGCGCCGGTCGAGCGGGCCGTCACCGGCGATCTTGATGTCCGGCCCGGTCTCGCCGCAGCTGATCGGCCTCGCCGCCGCTTTGCTCACCGCGCTCGGCGCCGCCTCCTTCTACGTCGGCTGGTACTGGATCGGGCTGGTCAAGATGCTCGCGGCGACGCCGCTCGACGGCATCGCCGCCCGACTGGCGCGGCTGCGCATGCAGGACGGCGTCCGCCAGAGCTGGTGGTGCTATCTGCTGCCGCTCTTCTCCAGCGCGGCGCTCGTCATTCTCGCTTACGGCCTGGCCACGGCGCATGGCTGGGGCATGATCCTGCTCGCCTTCACCACCCTCGCCTTCCTCTTCGCGCTCGCGGTCGAGACCGAGGCGCGACGGCCGCGCGGCGCCGTCCTGCTCGCCGAGCGCAAGGGCATGATCTGGCTGATGCTGCCCTTCGCCGATCCCCGGCCTGTGGCATGCCGGCCTCGCCATCCTGTTCGCCTACGCCGCCGCCTCCTTCTTCTGGGCGCAGAGCGACGTTCACGCCGCATCGTCGGCCCGTCAGGATTAGCGTCGGCTTAACCCTGTAGGCGCTAAGGGGAAGCCATGGCCGAAGCCGGATCGAACGGGCGGGGAAACCAAAGCGACGCCGCGCGCCTGCTGCTGGCGGCGGCGCGCGAGCGCTTCGCCGTGGCCGCGACCGATCTTCTGCTGCCCGACCGGGCCCGCCTGACCGAGTGGCAGCGCCTCACCGCCGCCGCTCTGCTGACCCGGCTCGTCCACGGTCATCGAGGATGCGATGCGCGCCCGCCTCGCCGAGCGCTTCGCGGGCCATGCAGCGCTCCACGCCGCTTTGTCCTCCGCCCACGTGCCGATCGCGCTGCCGATCCTCGAGCGCGCCCAGGTGCTGCGCGACGCCGAGCTCTCCAACGTCCTCGTCCGCCGGGTCGAGGAGCATCGCTACTGGAAGGCCAACGCGCCCGCCGCCGGCGCCGACGAATTGCTGTTCGCGCTGGTCCGCGACGACGACGAGGAGTCGCCGCCGCGGCGATGGAGCTGGTCATCGCCCGCGTCCCGCCGCTTCGACCGCTTCCAGGAGCCCGCCATGGGCGAGGTCGAGCTGCCCGCCGAGCTCCAGCACAAACTGGTCTGGATCATCGCCGCAGCGCTCCGCCACTATATCGTCCAGCACCATCATGTCGCCGCCGTCGACGGCGCGATCGAGGAGAGCGCGAGCGCGCTGATCGCCGGCTATGACGAAGGCGGCACGCTCGAGGCCGCGCGCCCTGCGCCTGGCCCGGCGCCTCCACCTCGACCGGCCGCCTCGACGGCGCCCTGCTCGCGCGCGCCCTCGCCGAAGGCATGCTGCCCTTGTTCATCGCCGGCCTCTCGACACTGCTGCGCCCTCGATTATCGCCGCGGCCTGGGAAGTGCTCGCCGACCCGCGCGGCCGCGGCCCGGCGCTGCTGCTGCGCGCCGCCGGCGTCGACCGCGAACCGGCCGCCGCCATCCTGCTCCTCCTCACCAGCCGCGGCCCGCTCTTCTCCGGCGCCGAGGGCGACGCCGCCGCCGCCCAGCTCGAATTGTTCGACACCGTCGACGAGGCGTCGGCGCGCGACGTGCTCCGGCTCTGGCAGGCGCATCCCGGCTACCGCGCCAGCGTCGCCCGAATCTCGACCCGCGCCCGCCCCGCCGCGGAGGCGGCATGAGCAGCGCCGCCAAGGCCGATCCGGCGCCGGTCGCCGGCCGCGTCGACGCCGAGGGCCGGCTGATCGCCGCCGATCCGCCGCTCGCCGCGCTCCACGCGCAGGCCGGCGGCGAGGAAGGCGGCGTGCTCGCCGTGCCGCAGATCGCGGCGCTGGCGCGGCTCGCCCGCCGCCTCGGCATCACCATCTCGCGCGCCGCCATCGCCGCCGACGGCGAGCATGACCTCGACCTCTGGGTCCGCGCCGCGCCCGAGGGCGACGGGGTCGCGCTCGCCATCACCGGCTGGACCGGCCGCGCCGGCCCGGCCCGCCGCCGCGCCGCGCCGCCGAGCGCGAGGCCGATTTCCTGCGCGCCGCCGCCGACTGGATGTGGGAGACGGACGACACGCTCCGCCTCACCTCGCTCTCGCCCGGCGCCGCCGCCGCGATCGGCCGCAACCCGGCCGAGCTGATCGGCAAGCAGCTCACCCGCCTGTTCCGCTTCCGCGAGAGCGGTGACGGCGCGCTGCCGATCCTGACCGCACTCGCCGAGCACAAGGCGTTCGACAACCAGCTCGCCGAGCTGCGCGGCGGCCGCAGGGGCCGCTATCGCCTTTCCGGCGTGCCCCTGATCGACGGCATGGGCCGTTTCGCGGGCTTCCGCGGCGCCGCCGTCGCCGTCCGCGCCCAGCCCGAGGCCGCTCCGGCCAACGATCCGCGCCTGCGCCGTCCGAACGCGACGCTTCCGCCTTCGGCGAGCGGCTCGAGCAGGCGCTGCGCGCGCCGCTCGTCGCACATCATCGACAATGCCGAGCGCCTCCGCGCCCAGCCCGAGGGGCCGCTGCGCCGCGATTATGCCGGCTACGCCGCCGACATCGCCGCCGCCGGCCGCCACCTGCTCGCTCTGGTCGACGACCTGGTCGACCTGCAGGCGATCGAGCGGCCCGATTTCCGGCCCGAGACCGAGGCGATCGACCTCGCCGACATCGCCCGCCGCGCCGCCGGGCTGCTGGCGGTGCGCGCCGCCGACGGCGAGGTCCGCATCGACGCTCCGGGCGCCGGCGAAAGCCTGCCCGCGACCGGCGACTTCACCCGCGCGCTCCAGATCCTCGTGAACCTCATCGCCAACGCCATCCGCTACACGCCCGAAGGCGGCCAGGTCTGGATCCGCACCGAGCGGGAAGGGGACCTCGCCTGCGATCATCGTCGCCGATCAGGGCAAGGGCATCGCCGAGGACGACCAGGACCGGATCTTCGAGAAGTTCGAGCGGGTCGACCCGTCCGAGCCCGGCGGCACCGGCCTCGGCCTCTACATCGCCCGCCGCCTGGCCCGCGCCATGGGCGGCGACATCTCGGTCGACAGCGCGCCGGGGCAGGGGGCGCGGTTCACCTTCACATTGCCTCTCAGGAAAGACGGCTAACCGGCTTCGGACGGTTTTGGACAAGGGCGGATCGCCCCGTCAATCTCCACCCCGAAACGGGGGAGTCGGCGATGATCGAATTTAGCGAGGACCATTTTCGCGACCTGTGCCGAAGCGGCCGGGTCAGCGTCGAAATCGCCACCATCGAGGAGAAGCGCAAGGCGGCGGTCAAGACGTTCTGGCTCTATCTCGTCGGCGGCGTCGCGCTTTCCGCCGCGATCGGCTGGTCGCTGGTGGCCGCGAACTGGCCCACCGCCGGCTTCATCCTCGGCTTCGCCGTCCTCATCATCGCGGTCATCCTTGCCATCCACCCGCTCACCAAGGCGGGCGAGGCGCTCAAGCACCCGGTGCTGGAGGAGCTGGCCGCGAAAGGCGGCCTCACCTATCTCGCCACCGGCTTCGATCCGCCCGTCTACCCGGACGCGCGCAAGGCCCTGTTCGGCAACTGGCTCTCCGGCCAGACCTTCACCGACCTGTTCCACGGCACCGACGCCGAAGGCCGCCGCTTCGCCCTTTACGAGGGCAATTTGACCCGTAAGCAGGGCAAGAACACGGTCACCATATTCTCCGGCCAGATGTATGCCTTCCAGCGCCGCGCCAAGGGCGGCGGCGAGATCGTCATCGTTCCGGACCGCGGCCTGTTCAACTTCTTCAAGCCCCTCTCGGGCATGGAACGGGTCAAGTTCGAGAACGACGCCGATTTCGAGCGGCGGTTCGAGGTCTACGCCTACAAGCCGCACGAGGCGACGGGCCTGCTCGGCCCCGACATCCGCCGTAATCTGCTCGCTTTGCGCCAGGCCGGCCGCGTCTTCGCCTATATCGGCCCCGAGGACATTTTCGTCGCCGCTACCGGTAAGAACAAATTCGAGGCCGGCTCGATGTTCCGCTCGGTCAGCGGCGAAGAGCGCGTCCGCGCCATGTTCGACGACGTCTGCGCCGGCCTCGCGGTCCTGCGGCGGCTGCGGGCGGCGCTCGGCTAGCGCCGGTCTACCGGACCCTGGTCGCGCGCGCCGCGCGGCAATAGAGCGGGCTAGGTAACCGGTCTCTCGGCCAATACCGAGAGTTATGTTCAGTCAGTTGAATCTCCTGTTGGTGCTCTAATGATAGCATGCTTGCAACGGGAACTGGTATTTGACTCCTTCTCTATTTAGGCCCAACTTAGAGCCGACTAAAAAGGAGAGGAGTCATGGCCAGGCCATATACGGTGGCGGCGACCTTGCTTCTTGTTTTTTTCCTTGGCCAGGCTCAAGCTCAAGTTCAAGTCGCAGATCTAGTTTATCGGCGCTCGCCGGAGCGTTGGGTGGCGGTCGGCTCGAGCGCCGCGAGCCCGGTCGACACTGGAGATCATTTCGACTTCGCCTTGGGGCCCGATCTGCTTCCAATACTGGCGACCGCCTATGGCCCCCGTCTCAGCCTTAAGAAATGGGACGGGCGAGCGTGGACGAGTCTGACTGACCTGCGCGTCGTGGGCGAGGCCGCGATGGCGATCAGAATGGCGTCTAACCCGTCCGGCGACATCGTCGTCGCGGTCTACTCCATCTCGCTTGACGGCATCAACACCCAACACTTCCACGTCTACCGGCTGGTCGGCTCCGAGCTGGTGGAATTGGGGCCGGGACTTTCGATTCCGGACGGTATCTACGGCCACGCTACCGCCTTCGACGGGCAGAGCCCGGTCGTCGCGCTGCAGGATGATCGGTCCGTGACAGTCCACCGCTGGAACGGCACCGACTGGGTTCGGCTTGGGGGGGATGTCAATCCGGAACCGATCATTTCGTCCTATAGGGAATCTCCGAGCCTGGCGGTCACCGCGGACGGCAGGATCGTCGTCGCTTATACCTCCGGCAGATATACCACCGGCAGGGCAATATCCGTAAGATTTTGGACCGGGTTTCGCTGGGCCGGGCTCGGCGACGGTCTGCCATCCCCCTCGAGCTACCCCAGCCTTGGCGGCGGGAACGGCGGGGCGCCGGTGGCGGCCTTCCTCCACGGCGCCCTTCCCGAGGTCAGCCACTGGAACGGATCGGCCTGGTCTGCCCCTCATCGGCCCTGCAGCCCGCCAAGGCGGGGGACGAATTTCGGCCAGCCGTCGCTGGCCGTGCTGGCGGCCCGGCGCGGGATCGGCCCTCTGTTGCTGCTCGACCAGCACATGATCGTGTGCGGGATCGATACCCGCCGGACCGGGGGCAGGAGGGCGCTCGTCGCTCGCTATTCCGTTCCCGGATCGGGATGGACACGCCTCGGGACCGGCTCGATCAACGGCGGGATCGCGCTGGCCCACGGCAATAAACTGGCCTTCGTCGCGCATGCGGACTGGCGCGGGCGGCCGTGGGTCGCCTGGACCGCGATGGGAGACGGCCCGCCGAGAATCGTCGTGTCTACGCTCGTTCCGGTCGACGCCCCCAACCCGTAGGGGCGCCGCCGGCTCGACGGGTCAACGCCGGTCCACCGGCACGTAGTCGCGCTGCACCGGGCCCGTGTAGAGCTGGCGCGGGCGGCCGATCTTCTGGTCGGGGTCGGCGATCATCTCGTTCCACTGCGCGACCCAGCCGACGGTGCGGGCGAGCGCGAACAGGGCGGTGAACATCGAGGTCGGGAAGCCGATCGCGTTCAGGATAACGCCCGAATAGAAATCGACGTTCGGGTAGAGCTTCTTCTCGATGAAATAATCGTCCTTGAGCGCGATCTTGCTCCAGCTCGCGGGCGGTGTCGAGCACCGGATCAGAAATGCCGAGCTCGTTGAGCACTTCCTCGGCGGTCTGCTGCATCACCTTCGCGCGCGGGTCGAAATTCTTGTAGACGCGGTGGCCGAAGCCCATCAGCCGGAACGGGTCGTCCTTGTCCTTGGCGCGGGCGATATATTCGGGGATGCGCTCTGGCCGGCCGATCTCGCGCAGCATGTTGAGCGCCGCCTCGTTGGCGCCGCCATGCGCCGGGCCCCAGAGGCAGGCGATGCCGGCGGCGATGCAGGCGAACGGGTTGGCGCCCGACGAGCCGGCGAGCCGGACGGTCGAGGTCGAGGCGTTCTGCTCGTGATCGGCGTGGAGGATGAAGATCCGCCGCATCGCATTTTCGATGATCGGATTGACCTCATAGGGCTCGGCCGGGACGCCGAAGGTCATCCTGAGGAAATTGCCGGTGTAGGAGAGGTTGTTCTGCGGGTACATGAACGGCTGGCCGATCGAATATTTGTAGGCCATGGCCGCGATCGTCGGCATCTTGGCGATCAGCCGGTGCGAGGCGATCATGCGCTGCTTGGGATCGGTGATGTCGGTGCTGTCATGATAGAAAGCGGAAAGCGCGCCGACGACGCCGCACATGATCGCCATCGGGTGGGCGTCGCGCCGGAAGCCGCGGTAGAAGGTCGCCAGCTGCTCGTGCAGCATGGTGTGGCGCGAGATGGTGCGGGTGAAGCCGTCTAGCTCGTCCGCGGTCGGGCAGCTCGCCGTTCAGGAGCAGATAGCAGACCTCCATGAAGGTCGAATTCTCGGCGAGCTGGTCGATCGGATAGCCGCGGTGGAGGAGGATGCCGGCGTCGCCGTCGATATAGGTGATCTGCGACTGGCAGGAGGCGGTCGAGGTGAAGCCGGGATCGTAGGTGAAGACGTCGGCCTGGGCATAGAGCTTGCGGATGTCGATCACGTCGGGACCGACGGTGCCGGAAAGCGTATCGTATTGATGGTCCTTGCCGCCGATCGAGAGCGTCGCCTTCTCCGCCATTATCCGTCCTTCTCCGTCATCGCGTCCGCCACCCGCGCGAGGCTTTCCTCGCGGCCGAGCAGCGCCAGCACGTCGAAAATCCCCGGCGACGTCGCCCGCCCGGTGAGCGCCGCCCGCAACGGCTGCGCCACCTGGCCAAGCTTCACGCCTTCGGCCTCGGCAACCTCCCGCACCGCCTGCTCCGTCGCCTCCTCGGTCCAGTCCGCGAGTTGCGGACAGGGCCTGATGAACGCGGGCGAGCAGGTCTCGCGCACCGCCTTCTAGCAGGGAGGCGGCCTTCTCGTCCATGTCCAGCGGGCGGCGCCGGAACAGGAAGGACGCGCCCTCGGCCAGCTCGTCCAGATCCTTCGCCCGCGGCGTCAGCACCGGCATCGCCCGGGTCAGCAGCCCGGCGTCCGCGCCCTCGATCTTCGGCGCGACCAGCGCCGCCAGCCGCGCCGGATCGGCCTCGCGCAGATAATGGCCGTTGAGATTCTCGAGCTTCTTGATGTCGAAGCGCGACGGCGACCGGCCGACATGGTCGAGCCCGAACCATTTGACGGCGTCGTCGCGGCTGATGATCTCGTCGTCGCCATGCCCCCAGCCGAGCCGGAGCAGGTAGTTGAACAACGCTTCCGGCAGAATGCCGAGCTCGTCGCGATAGGAATCGACGCCGAGCGCGCCGTGCCGCTTGGAGAGCTTCGCCCCGTCCGGCCCATGGATCAGCGGGACATGCGCATAGACCGGCTCGGGCCAGCCCATCGCCCGGATGATGGCCAGCTGGCGGAAGGCATTGTTGAGATGATCGTCGCCGCGGATGACATGGGTGACGCCCATGTCGTGATCGTCGACCACGACCGCGAGCATGTAGGTCGGCGACCCGTCCGAGCGCAGCAGCACGAAATCGTCGAGCTCGGCATTCTGGACGGCGACGCGCCCCTGGACCTGGTCCTCGATGACCGTCTCGCCCTCGCGCGGCGCCTTCAGCCGGACCACGAAAGGCGCGTCGGGCGTCGGCTGGTCGCGCGAACAATCCCGCCAGGCGCTCTGGATGCGGAACGGCCGCCGCTCGCGCTGCGCTTCCTCGCGCTGCGCGGCCAGCTCCTCCTGGCGTCATCCAGCATCTGTAGGCGTGGCCGCCGGCGAGCAGCTCGTGCGCCACCGTCGCGTGCCGGTTGGCGAATTCGCGACTGGAACCAGGCTTCGCCGTCCCAGTCGAGCCCGAGCCAGGTCATGCCGTCGAGGATCGCCGTCGATCGCCTCCCGGGTCGAGCGCGCCTTGTCGGTATCCTCGATCCTCAGCACGAACTTGCCGCCATGATGGCGGGCATAGAGCCAGTTGAACGAGCGCCGTCCGCGCGCCGCCGATATGGAGGAAGCCGGTCGGCGAGGGCGCGAAGCGGGTGACGACGTTGCTTGCGCTCACGCAGGGTTTCTCCAAGGATGGGGCCATGGCGACCCGTGACGCGAGCGCCCCTAGCATAGGGAGTCATCCAGGCGGAAGCCGGCGAGCATCCACCATGAGTCATCCCGACGAAAATGCGCCGGTCGCCACGTCCCCCGGACGTGGCTGCGCAGTGCGGGGCACTGCGCACCGGGGCATGGACCCATGAACTCAAACATCAGCGAATTTGCCGGGGAAGCCGGTGGTCATGGATCCCGGATCAAATCGGGGATGACTCCTTTCCTGCAACGCCTCTCGCGCCTGTCCGCCCGTCTCGAACGCCTCGCCGAGGCCGAGCGCGACCAGCTCCCGCTCTGGCTCCCGGTCGGCCTGATCCTCGGCATCGGCGCCTGGTTCTGGCTGCCCGACCAGCCGGAGTGGACCGCCTTCCTGCTCGCCGCGCTCGGCCTCGCCCTCGGCGCCGTCGCGCTGGGCGGCAACACGCGGTGGGGCAGGGGCCTCGCCGTCTTCGCCCTCGCCGCCGCTTTGGGCTGCGCCCTGATCTGGTGGAAGGCCGAGCGCGTCGCCGCGCCGCGCCTCGCGCGCGACGGCATGATCGAGGTCACCGCCACCGTCGAAAGCGTCCAGCGCCTCGCCGCCGAGCGGACCGTCCGCCTCGTCGTGCGCCCGGTCGGCGAGGGACTGCCGCATCGCCTCCGCGTCAACCTGGACGAGGCCAAGGCGGTGCCCGGCCTCGAGTCCGGCGCCACGGTGCGGCTGCGCGCCTGGCTGATGCCGCCCGCGCCGATGGCCGTCCCGGGGGCCTATGATTTCGCCCGCGTCGCCTGGTTCCAGCGGATCGGCGGCACCGGCCGCGCCCTCGACATCGCAATCGTCGCGCCGCCCTCGACGCAAAGCCTCTCCGCCCGCATCGCCGACTGGCGCCAGCGCCTCTCCGCCCACATCCGCGGCCGGCTCGGCGGCGCCGAGGGCGGCATCGCCGCCGCGCTCGCCACCGGCGACCAGTTCGGCATCCCCGAAGCGGACGCCGAGGCGATGCGCCGCTCCGGCCTTGCCCATCTGCTCTCGGTCAGCGGCCTGCATCTGACCGCGGTCGTCGGCGCGGTCATGCTGCTGACGCCTCAAGCTGCTCGCGCTGAGCCCCGCGCTCGCGCTGCGCTTCCGCCTCGTCCTGGTCGCCGCCGCCGCGGGCGCGCTCGCCGGCATCGCCTATACCTTGCTGACCGGCGCGGAGGTGCCGACCGTCCGCGCCTGCATCGCGGCGCTGCTCGTCCTTGCCGGCATTGCCTTGGGCCGCGAGGCGATCACCCTTCGCCTGGTCGCGGTCGGCGCGTTGGTCGTGCTCCTGCTCTGGCCGGAATCGCTCCCCGGCGCGAGCTTCCAGATGAGCTTCGCCGCCATCGTCGCGATCATCGCGCTGCACGAAAATCCGCGCGCCCAGTCCTGGTTCTCGCGCCGCGACGAAGGCTGGCCGGCCAAAGCGGGCAGGGCGCTCCTCGCCCTTATCCTCACCGGCCTCGCCGTCGAGATCGCGCTGACGCCGATCGCCCTGTTCCATTTCCACAAGGCCGGCCTCTACGGCGCGCTCGCCAACGTCGTCGCCATCCCGCTCACCACCTTCATCATCATGCCGCTGGAGGCGCTTGCCTTGCTCTTCGACCTGGTCGGCCTCGGCGCGCCGTTCTGGTGGCTGACCGGCCAGGCGCTCTCCTTCCTGCTCGGGCTCGCTCATGCCGCCGCCGGTGCCCCCGGCGCCGTCGCCCTGCTCCCCGCCATGCCGCCGGCCGCCTTCGCCCTGATCGTCGCCGGGGGCCTGTGGATCTGTCTCTGGCGGACGCGCTGGCGCCGTTACGGCCTCGTCCCCGTCGCCGCCGGCGCGCTCTGGGCCGTCGCGACGCCAGCGCCCGACCTCCTCGTCACCGGCGACGGCCGGCACCTCGTCCTGCGCACGCCTTCCGGCCGGCTCGCTTTGCTCCGCCCCAAAGCGGGCGATTATGTCCGCGACACGCTCGCCGAGCTCGTCCGGCGCCGAGCCCGATTATCTCGAACTCGACCGCCTTCCCACCGCTGCCTGCAGCGCCGATCTCTGCGCCGCCGACATCGACCGCGACGGCCGCCGCTGGCGCATCCTCGCGACCCGCACGCCCCATTTCGTCCGCTGGGACCAGATGATCCGCGCCTGCGCCGAGGCCGATATCGTCGTCGCCGACCGTGCGCTGCCGCGCGGCTGCAATCCCCGCTGGCTCCGCGCCGATCACTTCTTCCTCCACCGGACCGGCGGCCTCGCCCTCACGCTCGGCAGCACGCCGCGCGTCGCCACCGTCGCCGAGCGGGTCGGACGCCACCCCTGGGCCCGCTGACGAGCTCTCCGCCCAGCTGGCCCGCGCCCGCACCGCCTTCGAGGACGAGCTGGCCCGCCAGCGCGCCGCCGCGGCGACCCCCCGCTAGGCGCCCGGGCGCAGCGCCTCGCCGACCAGCCGCCGCAGCAGCGCCGCGTCCGCTTCCGAAAGACCGTGCGGTACGTATGCCACGTCGGCAACGTCGCCGCCCGAAAGCCAAGCGTAAATGACCAAAGCGGTCAGATAGGAACCGTGCAGCGAGGGATGATTGCCGTCGCCGCGGTCAAGTCGGAAGGGGGGATCGGCCGCCTCCACGGCGAGCCAGACCGCGCCGACATTGGCGCGCCGCGCTTCGGTGCGCCGGGCGAGGCGGAGATGCTCGTCCTGGATGTGCCGATGATAGGATAAGCGCGCGCCGGCGAACATGTCGCGGAAGTGGGAAGGGCCGTAGGTCCAGCCGACGAACATCACCGGCCGAGCGCCGTTTTCGGCCGCGCGACGGACAAGGCGCCCGCCATAATCGTGGAATTCCCGCACGCCGTCGCCGTCCCACAGCATGCTGCTCTGCTCCTGCAGGACAACGTCGTCCCAATGGCGGCTTAGCAAGGACTGGACGTCGGGATTGCGCCAATGCTCCTGCAAGGAGCGGCCCGGCAGGGCGTGCATCCGCACCTGGTATTTCTCGGGCGCGCCCGCCGAATCCGCCATCCGCCGGACCATATAGGGCATGTCGTGCGGATAGGTCCGGCTGTTGCCGATGAACAGGATCGAGCGCGCCGGCCGCGAATCGAAGCTGTCGAGCGCGAGCCCAGCCACCTCGCGCGCCGAAGCGCTGTTGATGAAGGAGAACCAGAGGAACCCGGCGAGCAAGGCCGCCAGCAGAAAAGCCCGAACCGCGCGCATTGATGCATCCCCGAACCGGACCGGTGCGCCCGACGGAAAATGCTCTAATTGTCTAGTCTTAAGCCTTGGTTTCCAGCGCGCTAGCCGGGTTTCACGCACGCGATCTCGTTGCCGCTCGGGTCGAGGAACTGGAAGCGCCGCCCGCCCGGAAAGGCGAAGATCGGCCGCACGATCATGCCGCCGGCCTGCGTCACCGCATCGAGCGCGGCTTCGAGGTCGTCGACCTCGATCACCGCCAGCGGCGTCCGCGTCGCTTCGGCCGCGTCGCCCTGCAGGCCGATGTCGGTATCGCCGGTCGTCGTCGCCGCATAAGTGGGCCCAAACGCGGTCAGCGACCAGCCGAACGCGCGCTCGTAAAATGCCTTGCAGGTACCGACGTCCTGCACCGGGAGTTCGATATAATTCAGCCGTGCCATGATTCAGCTCCGCTGCTTCAAGCCCTCCCCCTCGATGGGGGAGGGTTGGGTGGGGGTGAACGTTCGTCCAATACGCCGGCGATCGACATCAGAACGCCATCCGGATTTTCGAGGATTTCGTTATTCCAGAATCTGACGACTTGAAAACCCTCGGATTCGATCAGGCGGGTGCGCAGAGCATCCTCGGCTTCACTATGCTGGCCGCCATCGGCTTCGATCACGAGCTTGGATCGGTGGCAGGCAAAATCGGCGATAAATCGCCGAATCGGCACCGGCCGACGGAAATGCCGATCCGGAAAATTCTCGCGGAGCAGCCGCCACAACCTAAGCTCGGCTTCGGTGGGGTTGCGCCGCAGCCGCCGTGCACGAGGCGTGCTTCCTTCGGGCGGACGATATTGGACCACGGCGCGGGCCTCCCAGGTTCACCCCACCCCTAGCCCCTCCCCATCAAGGGGAGGGGAATGGAGGGATAGCCTCAATAACGCCGCAGCAGCCCCGCCAGCCGGCCCTGGATCTGCACCTGCTCGGGCCGGTAGCGCTGCGGATCGTAGTGCCGATTGGCCGGATCGAGACGGATCATCTGGCCTTCGCGCCGGAACGTCTTCAGCGTCGCTTCGTCCTCGTCGATCAGGGCGACCACGATCTCGCCGTCGCGGGCGCTGTCCTGGCGGCGGATCAGCGCGTAGTCGCCGTCCAATATACCCTCGTCGACCATCGAATTGCCGGCCACCTCGAGCGCATAATGCTCGCCCGGTCCCAACAGGGCGGCCGGGACGGGCAGGGTGTCGGTGCCCTGCAGCGCCTCGATCGGGGTGCCGGCCGCGATCCGGCCGTGCAGCGGGATGTCCATGACGTCGTTCGCGGCCCGCGGCGGGGCGGCGGGAGCGCCCTGGACGCCCGCCGGCGCGCTCCGCGTCTCGGGCATCTTGAGCACTTCGAGCGCCCGCGCCCGGTTCTTCAGCCGATGGATGAAGCCGCGTTCGACCAAAGCCGAGATGAGGCGGTGCACCCCGCTCTTCGACTTGAGGTCGAGCGCCTCCTTCATTTCCTCGAACGAGGGCGAAATCCCGGTTTCGGCGAGGCGCTTGTCGATGTAGATGAGCAGCTCATGTTGCTTTGCGGTCAGCATGCGGTTCCTCCTTCTGGAACGTATGCGGAACGTGTACGGAACGTTACGGATGTTGTCAAGCGGCAGCGTTCGCGAGCCCCGCCACACTCGAGAAATTGCCCAACAGGCGATGTCCATATTCGCTGGCGATGCTCTCCGGGTGGAACTGGACTCCGTGGATCGGCAGCGCGCGATGGCGGAAGCCCTGGACCGTGCCGTCAGCCGCGCTCGCGTTGACGATCAGGCAATCCGGCACGCTCCCCGCGGCCACGCACAGCGAATGGTAGCGAGTCGCCGGGAACGGGGATGGCAGGCCGGAAAAGACGCCGCTGCCGTCATGCGCGATGGCGCTGGTCTTGCCGTGCATCACCGCGGGCGCGCGCGACGACTCGGCCGCCGAAATGCTGCCCGATCGCCTGGTGGCCGAGGCAGACGCCGAGCAGGGGCATGCCCGCCGCAGCGCAGGCCGCGACCAGGTCCAGCGAGATTCCCGCCGCGTCGGGAGTGCCGGGCCCCGGCGAGATCAGGATCGCGTCCGCCCCGCTCGCCAGCGCTTCGGCGGCGCTCAGCGAGTCGTTCCGCGGACCACTCGGATCTCGGCGCCGATCTCCCTCAGATAATGGACGAGGTTCCAGGTGAAGCTGTCATAATTGTCGACGACCAGGATCACTCGGCGGCGCCGGCGCCGCCGCCGATCTGCTGGCGGGCGCGGCGGATCGCCTCCTCGTTGCGGCTGATCTCGCTTTGCAGCTCGATCGCGCGGGCGAATTGCTGCGCGATCTCCTCGCCGGCGCTGCCCGCGAATTCGTTCCGCGTCGTCTCGACCAGCTCCGGTGCGCTGGCCGCGTCGCCGGCGGTGCGCCGCTCGTGGAAGACGACGAACCAGCCGGCCCCGTTGGGCGCCGGGACGATGCGGGCGCGGCCCGGCGGCAGGCTGAACAGGGCCATGAGCGGCGGCGGCACCTGCTGGCCGGCGCGGCTGATGTCGAGCCGCCGCATCTCGGTCGTCTCCGGCGCCGGCAGCCGCGGCTGCGCCTCGGCGAAGGCGCGGGCGGCGGGCATGCCGCCGTTGATCCGGCGGACGAGCGCGTCGGCGATCGCGCGCGCCCGCTCGAGCGCTCGGCGCTGGACGAAAGCGGCCCGAACCCGGTCGCGGATCTGGGCGAGCGGAGGCGGCGCGGCGGGCTCGACCCGCTCGATCCCCAGCAAGGCGAAGCGGGTATTGGGCTCGAGCTGCTCGACCACGGGGTCGAGTTCCTCGGCGTCGATCTCGAAGGCGCTGGCCAGCAGCCGTTGCAGCTCGGGCGGCGCCTGCCAGGGTTGGCCGCCGATCGGCTGCCCGGCCGCGGTGATCGGCGGCGTGGTGATGACGGCGAGCCGTTCGGCGCGGGCCACCTGATCGAAATTCGCGCCGTCGGCGAGATGGTCCTCGATCCGGGTGATCAGGTCCTGGAGCGCCTCGGTGCGCTTGCGTCGTTCGATGAAGGAAGCGATCTCGCCGCGCACCGCCTCCAGCGGCCGCCCCTGAACGGTGTTGACCCGCTCGACCCGGACGACGTGGAACGCGCCGGCGGACCGGATCGGCCCGGCCACCGAACCCTGCGCCGCGGCGAAGGCGGCCCGAGCCACCGGCTGAGTCGCCTGGCGCGCGAAGCCCGCCTGATTCTGGTCGGCATAAGTGAGGTCCGCGGCCGCGAAGCCGAGCCGAGAGGTCACGTCGGCGAAGCTGGCGCCGCCGCGCAGCTGCTGCACGGCGGTCTGCGCCTGGCGCTCGTCCTGGAGGACGAGGTGCTGGAGAGTGCGCGTCTCGCGCGGCCCGTAGCGAATCTGGTTGCTGCGATAGACGGCGGCGATCTCGGCGTCGGTGGCGGCGCCGGCCTGGGCGACCTGCTCGGCGCCGAGCAGCGCATAGCGGATCACGCGCCGCTCGGGGACGGTGAAGGCGGCCCGGTTGGCCCGGTAATATTGCGCGACCTCGGCGTCGCTCGGCGCGATGCCCGCGGCCATCAGTTCGGCGGGGACGACGCCGATCGTACCGCGCCGCCGCTCGAGCAGCAGGTCCGCATAGGCGCGGGCGACGCCCTGCGGCACGCGCCCCCCGGTCGCGATCGGGCCGAGCAGCTGGCGCACCGTCAGCGATCGGGCGATATCCTCGCGGAACGCGGCCTCGGTCAGATTCTCGCCGGCGAGCGCCTGGCGGAAGGTGGCCTGGTCGAAGCGGCCGGTGAAATTCCTGAACTGCGGGATGCCGACGATCTGGCGGTCGATCATCTCGTCGGAAACGACGAAGCCCTGCGCCTCGGCAAACGCCTGTATGGCTCTGGCGACGATCAGCTGATCGGTGATCTGCTCGAACGCGCCGGCGCCCAGGAACGTGCCCATGTCGAGCGTCGGCTGCTCCCGGCGGGCGGCGGCGAACTGGCGGTTGACCGCATCATTGGCCTCGCTGGCGGTGACCGCGCGGCCCTCGACCGTGGCGAGGCTCTCGCTGGCGCTGCCGCCGCCGGCGAGGCTGCCGAGGCCGCCGGTGCCGCCGGTGCCGAAGCCGGTGACGACGATCGCGACCAGCGCGATCAGCAGGACGAGGCCGGCGGCCCAGGATTTGAGCGACTTGCGTAAACCAGCGAGCATGAACGGGGGTCCTGACGGGAATGTGGATTTGCGCGGGTCATAGAAGCGCGCTAGGCGCCCGGCAACCGTCGGAACGCAGGAAACCCCCATGAACCTCCGCCGCAGGCTCGTCGTCGGCAATTGGAAGATGAACGGCAGCCTCGCCGCGCTGAGCGAGCTCCATGCGATCGCCGACGCCGCGCGCGAGGCGCCGGGGGTCGACGTCGCGCATCTGCCCGCCTTTCACCCTGATCGCGGCGGCGGTCGCCCGCTCGGGCGGGCTCGCCATCGGCGGCCAGGACTGCCACTGGGCGGCAAGCGGCGCCCATACCGGCGGCGTCGCGGCGACGATGCTGAAGGAAGCGGGCGCCCGGCTGGTCATCGTCGGCCACAGCGAATGCCGCGCCGAACGCAGCGAAGACGATGCGACGGTCCGCGGCAAGGCCGAGGCGGCGCTGGCGCAAGGCCTCCAGACCATCGTCTGCGTCGGCGAGAACGACGCCGAGCGCAGCGCCGACCAACAACTCAGGGTCGTCCTAAGCCAGCTCGAGGGCTCGCTGCCCGACGACTGGAAGGACGGCGAGCTGGTCGTCGCCTACGAGCCGATCTGGGCGATCGGCACCGGCAATGTTGCCACTCCGGCCGACGTCGCCGCGATGCACGCCGACATTCGCGCGAACCTGGTCCGCCGCTACGGCGACCGCGGCGGCCGCCTGCGCATCCTCTACGGCGGCTCGGTCAAGGCCGACAATGCCGCCGAAATCTTCGCCTGCCCTGAAGTCGACGGCGCGCTGGTCGGCGGCGCAAGCCTCACCGCCGAGGCGTTCGCGCCTATCATCGAGGCCGCCGCGCGCGGTTGAACGAAGGCGCGCGATCCACTAGATCGCCGCCACATCCTTTCCCGAAAGCCCCGCCATGTTCACCTTCCTCCTCATCCTCCAGACGATGGTCGCGACGCTGCTCATCGTCCTCATCCTGATGCAGCGCTCGGAAGGCGGCGGGCTCGCCGGCGGCGGCAGCCCCGCGGGCATGATGAGCGCGCGCGGCGCCTCCGATTTCCTGACCCGCGGCACCGCGATCCTCGCCACGATCTTCGTCGTCCTGTCGATCGTGCTGGCCGGCGTCGCCGCGGGCGAGCGCGGCGTCCGCGAGATCGACCCCAACCTCGCCGCCCCCACCGCGCCGGCCTCCGCGCCAGTCCAGCCGATCCCGGGCCAGCAGCCGGTCGGCGCCATCCCCGGCGCCGCCCCGGCAACGACGCCCGCGCCGGCGACCCCCGCCGGCAACGCTCAATAAAGTCCGGCCGGGCGCGAATCTTCCGGATCAAAGTGGCACTTTGATCCGAATTTTCGATTCTCCGGCTTGCCGGACCGCGCCTTCGCCGTCTAACCGGTGATTCCCATGGCGCGGTTCATTTTCATCACCGGCGGCGTGGTCTCCTCGCTTGGCAAGGGCCTGATGGCGGCGTCGCTCGCGGCGCTGCTGCAGGCGCGCGGCTACAAGGTGCGGCTGAGGAAGCTCGACCCCTATCTCAACGTCGATCCGGGGACGATGTCGCCCTACCAGCATGGCGAGGTCTACGTCACCGACGACGGCGCCGAGACCGACCTCGATCTCGGCCATTACGAGCGCTTCACCGGCGTCCCCGCCCGCCAGAGCGACAACGTCACCTCGGGCCGGATCTACCAGGGCATCATCGCCCGCGAGCGCGCGGCGACTATCTCGGCGCCACCGTGCAGGTCATCCCCCACGTCACCAACGCGATCAAGGACTTCATCCGCGCCGATATCGAGGCCGAGTGCGACTTCATCCTCTGCGAGGTCGGCGGCACCGTCGGCGACATCGAATCGCTCCCCTTCGTCGAGGCGATCCGCCAGTTCCGAAACGAGGTGGGCCGCGGCAACACCGTCTCGATCCACACCACGCTCGTCCCCTTCATCGCCGCCGCGGGGGAATTGAAGACCAAGCCGACCCAGCACAGCGTCCGCGAGCTGACCAGCCTCGGCATCCAGCCCGAGATCATCGTCTGCCGCTGCGACCGCGAGCTGCCCGAGAGCGACCGCGAGAAGATCGCCCTGTTCTGCAACGTCCGCCGCGAGGCGGTCATCCCCGCGCTCGACGCGAAGAGCATCTACGCCGTCCCCGCCCAATATCATGCGGCCGGCCTCGACGCCGAAGTCCTCCGCGCCTTCGGCATCGACGACGCGCCCGAGCCCGCCATGGCGCGCTGGGACGACGTCCTCGATCGCCTGCTCAACCCGGAAGGCGAGGTGACGATCGGCGTCGTCGGCAAATATGTCGGCCTCCAGGACGCCTACAAGTCGCTGACCGAGGCACTGGTCCACGGCGGCCTCGCCAACCGCGTCAAGGTCAACATCAGCTGGCTCGACGCCGAATTGTTCGAGCATCCCGAGGCCGAGATCGCGTCGGCCCTGGAGCCGCTCCACGCCATCCTCGTCCCCGGCGGCTTCGGCGAGCGCGGCAGCGAGGGCAAGATCGCCAGCGTCCACTTCGCCCGCGAGCGGGGCGTCCCCTTCTTCGGCATCTGCCTCGGCATGCAGATGGCCTGCATCGAGGCGGCGCGGAACACGGCGGGCCTGGACGGGGCGGGGAGCAGCGAATTCGGCGAAGTGGGCGAGCCCATCGTCGGCCTGATCACCGAATGGATGAGCGAGGAAGGCCTTCAGAAACGCGCCGCCGGCGGCGATCTCGGCGGCACGATGCGGCTCGGCGCCTATCCCGCGGTGCTGGCCGGCAACAGCGTGGTGCGGAGCGTCTACGGCGCCGACACGATCCGCGAACGCCACCGCCACCGCTACGAAGTCAACGCCCATTACAAGGACGCGCTGGAGCGAGGCGGGCTGGTCTTCTCGGGCATGAGCCCGGACGGCGAATTGCCGGAGATCGTCGAGAGGCCGGACCATCCGTGGTTCATCGGGGTGCAATTCCACCCGGAGCTGAAGTCGAAGCCCTTCGATCCTCATCCTTTGTTCGCCTCCTTCATCGACGCGGCCGTTAAGCAGTCACGTTTGGTCTAGTGCTGGGGTAACGATCCCGTTGGGAAGCCAAACCTTATGAACCTTATTCAGCTTCGCAGCTCCAAGACTGAACAAATCAGCCGGAAAGCACCCTTCCAGGCGTCCATTTCGTCCACTTTGCCCCGCTCGCGCCGCACCCCGCCGCTGGCCGCGTCGCCCTGCATGGTGTAAGGGGAGGGCGCCGTGACCCTTTCCACCCTCTTCGGCCTGGTCTTCCTCGCCGCCGCCCAGGCGCCCGCCGCCGCCCCTTCCGGCCCCGAGCGGTTCTTCGTCGGCAACACCGAGGGGGTCGGCACGGTCGGCCGCCGCGCCATCCGTACCCGCACCAGCGGACGGATGGAGCCTGATGGGGCGCTGGTGCTGGATCAGGAGGTCGTGGTGGGGAGCGGGCGTCCGCGGTCCCGGCGCTGGCGGCTGGTGCGTGGCGCCGGCAACAGCTTCACCGGCACGATGACCGAGGCCCGCGGGCCGGTGACCGGCAGCGCCGCCGGCAACGTCATTCGCCTGCGCTACCTCTACCGGTTATTTGTTGTCGAGCTGTCGATCACGGTCCTCCCCGATGGCCGAAGAGCGCGGAACCGGATTACCTACAGTTTGGCAGGGGAGGCAGTCGCGTCGGGCGAGGAGAGGATCCGCCGGGTCGATTGAGGCTCAGGCGCGCTTCAGCCGGCCGCGGCGCCGCCAGCCGCCATCGTCTCGATCCGCTCGGCCGGGACCGGCCGCGAGAACAGATAGACCCGCAAGTCGGTGCAGCCGGGATCGAGACCGCAGTGATCGGCACCGACGAGGCGCTGGCCTTCGCCCCATAATGGTCTAAGCCGTTTCCCGTCACCGGCGCGGCTCGCGCGGCCGGGAGGAGGTGCCTGTGGTCCTGTCAACGCTGTTCGGCCTGCTGCTCATCGCCCAGGCACCCGGCGCCGCGCTGGAGCAGTTTTTCGTCGGCCGCACCGAGGGCTCGGGGACCGTGCATGTGATCATGTCGGGCCGCCACGCGGTGCGCGACCGCGCCCGCGGGCGGATGGACGCGAGCGGGGCGCTGGTGCTCGATCAGGTGGTGGAAGAGGAGGGCAAGCCCGCGCGGCGGCGGACCTGGCGGCTGCTCCGGTCGGGTTCGAACGCGGTCTCCGGCACGATCAGCGACGCCCGCGGGCCGGTGACCGGCGACGTGACGGGCAACACCCTCCATCTGCGCTATCGTCTCGCCGAGGGCCCCTCGGTCGAGCAATGGATCACGCTTCAGCCGGGCGGCCGCACCGCCTCGAACCGGATGATCGTTCGCCGCTTCGGGCTCAAGGTCGCGACGGTGGAAACGGTGACGAGGCGGGTGGAATGAATGGGTCCCCGCGCCTCACTTCATCGCGAACTGCCCGGCCTCGGCGCCGAAATTCTCCTTGGCGTGGGTACGTGCCGCGGTGGCGCTCTTGAAGCTCTCGTCCACCGGCGTCGCCGTCACCAGCGGATAGCCCTGGCTGTTGTAGCGGGTCTCGCGCACGGTCAGGCGGAAGCGGCCCTCTTCGTCCTTGAGGATCAGATAGGGCTTCAATATTTCTCTCGACATAGGCTGTTTCCGATCGTGAAAGCGCCCCCCGCGTTGCGGCGGAGGGCGATTGCGTGGTTTAGTCGATCATCGCTGCGACCAGGCGGCGCAGTTCGTGTCGCGGCTGGCGTGGCGGGATTTGCGCCGCCAGCAGGGCCAGCGGCAGATGGAGTTTGGGTCGTTTCTTGTCGTTCATTTCAGTCTCGGGCGGCCATTGCCGCCGGTTGGTGTCGATTGCTCAGCGCCGGAACGTCCGCCGACGCGGCGCGCCGCCCGGCCCCTGGCCCGGCAGCTTCTCGCGGAAGATGATTCGGCCCTTCGATAGGTCGTAGGGCGTCATCTCGACATGGACGCGGTCGCCGACCACCGACTTGATGCGGAAACGCCGCATCTTGCCGGCGGTATAGGCGATGATCCTGTGCTCGTTGTCGAGCATCACGCCGAAGCGGCCGTCGGGGTAGATCTCGTCGATCAGCCCCTCCATGACCATCAACTCTTCCTTGGCCATCCTTTAGGAGGCGTCGGCGAGGTTGGTGGCCGAGGTCTTGCCGTTCTGGCCGGTCTCGAGCTCGTAGCTGAGCTTCTGGCCTTCCTTGAGGCTGGACATGCCGGCGCGCTCGACGGCGCTGATGTGGACGAAGGCGTCCTTGCCGCCGGAATCGTCGGAGATGAAGCCGTAGCCGCGGTCGTTATTGAAGAATTTTACGGTGCCGATAGCCATGATCGGGTCCTTTCATGCAAAAAATGCCCGCGCGCGAACGGCGCGGCGGGGCCGGTGAAGCTCGAAAGGGAAGAAGAGAGGCCCGGAGGCGTCAGGTTCGCTCGCAGGCGACGTCAGCGCCACCGATATAGGCGCAACGCCGTTAATTTACAATGCGGGAAAGCTGAACCGCGGACGGCACTCGAAATGGGATGGTTTGCCGCGGCCCGCCCGGGCCTGTCTTCGGAATGCCGCCGGAACATAATTCAGTCTAGCGATTTCAGACCTTTGTTGGGCGGGCCGGCCGCTCCGGCCGGCTTGCCGCCAGAGAGGACCGCATGTCGGATCGCCGCGTCAAGCTCAACACCAGCGAGGCCACCCAGGCCCACCAGGCGGTCAACGCGGCGACGGCCGAGATCATCGCCATCGACAGCGCGGTCCGCTCCGCCGAGCTCGAGCGCGGCGACGAATTCGCCTCGGCGCTTCGCCAGTGCACTCGGCTGCTCTGGGCCGCGGCCCTGTTCAGCGGCGGGGTCAATCTGCTGTTCCTCGCATCGCCCCTCTATCTCATCCAGGTCTTCGGGCGGGTCATTCCCGCGGGCAGCGTCGAAACGCTGATCAGCCTTTCGGTCGGCCTCGTCATCGCGCTGGCCGTGATGGCGGTGTTCGATTCGGTCCGCGCCCGGATCCTGATCCGCGCCGCCGCCCGGCTCGACCGCGTCCTCGCCCACCGCGTCTTCCAGGCGATCATCGATCTCGCGCCCAGGAACGGCGCCGTTTTCCGCAACGCGCAGGCGCTTCGCGACCTCGACCAGTTCCGCACCGCTTTGGCGGGGCAGGGCGCGCAATTTTTCTTCGATGTCCCCTGGATGCCGTTGTTCATCGTCGTTCTCTTCCTCATTCACCCGCTGCTCGGCCTGGTCGCGCTGCTCGGCGCCGGCCTGCTCCTCGCGCTCGCCTTCTGGAACGACCGCGCCACCCGCGACAGTGGCGAGATCGCGGTCGCGGCCGCCAATCGCGGCTATCAGTTCACCGACGCCATTGCCCGCCATTCGGGGCCGGTCCGGGCGATGGGCATGGAGGATGCGCTCGCGCTGCGCTGGCACGCCGACCGCGAGACCATGGTTCGCCGGCAAAGCGAAAGCAGCGACCGCACCGCCGTCGCTTCGGCCCTGATCCGGGCGCTGCGTCTCGGCCTGCAGGGCGCGATCATCGGCGTCGGCGGCTGGCTCGCGATTCGCGGCGAGCTGCTCCCGGTCAGCATCTTCGCCGCCAGCCTGCTGCTCAGCCGGGCGCTCGCGCCGCTCGAGGTCGCGGTCGGCGGCTGGCGGCAGATCGTCAATGCGATCGCGGCCGGGCGGCGCGTGCAGCAAGCGCTGGTGATGGCGCCGGCGCGGCCGCCGCGGCTGCAGCTGCCGGACCGGGACGTCGAGGTCGAGGCCCGCGCCGTCAGCTACGTGCCGCCCGGCGCCGAGCTTGCCGCGCTCAAGCAGGTCGATCTCTTCATCCGCGCCGGCGAGGCGGTCGGCATCGTCGGCCCGTCGGGCGCCGGCAAGTCCTGCCTCGCCCGGCTCGTCACCTCGGTCACCAGCCCGACGTTGGGCCGGCTCACCATCGGCGGCGTCGAGGGGCGGTTCTGGACGGCTGAGGATCTCTCCCGCTACGTCGGCTATCTGCCCCAGTCGGTCGGCTTGTTCCCGGGCACGATCCGCGACAACATCGCCCGCTTCTCCAGCGCCGACGACGGCGAAGTCATCAAGGCCGCCTGCCGCGCCAACGTCCATGAGATGATCCTGGACCTGCCCGACGGCTACGACACCCGGGTCGAGGAGGGCGGGAACGGCCTGTCGGGCGGCCAGCGGCAGCGCATCGGCCTCGCCCGTGCCATGTTCGGCTCGCCGCGCCTGCTCGTGCTCGACGAGCCCAACGCCCATCTCGACGCCGACGGCGAAGAGGCGCTCGCCGCCGCCCTCACCACCTTGAAGAGCGAGGGCTCGACCATCGTCCTCATCGCCCACCGCCTCAATCCGATCCAGTTCGTCGACCGCGTCATCCTGCTCTGCAAGGGCGAGCTGCAGCTCGACGGACCGCGCGCCCGCGTGTTTCGCAGGATGAAGACCGAAACCGTCCGCTCAGTCGCGCCGGAGCCGCTGGAGGCCGAGGCATGAAGCTCGACTTCCTCCCCTTCGGCGGCGGCACGGCGCTGCCCAAGCGCTGGGTCGAGCGGCGCATGCGCCGGCTCGACGTGCGCCCGCTCGACGATGCGCGGCAAACGATCCGCACCGGCCTGGTCGCCGCGGCCGTCTTCGTCGGGCTGTTCTTCCTGTTCGCCCTGCTCGCGCCGATCTCGGGCGCCGCCATCGCCGAAGGGGAGGTGACGGTGACCGGCAGCCGTCTGCTCGTCCAGCCCGAGGGCACCGGCATCGTCTCGCAGATCCTGGTCCGCGAGGGCCAGCTCGTCCGCCCGGGCCAGCCGCTCGTCCGGCTGAACGGCGTCCGCGCCGGCGCGCGGCTCCGCCAGGCCCAGGCCCGCCGCGATGCGTTGCGCGCGCTCGAGGCGCGCCTGACCGCCGAGCGCGACGGCGCCAAGCAATTGCTGTTCCCCGCCGATCTCGCGGCGCGTTCGGGCGATCCGATCGCCGCCGCAGCGATGCGCGCCCAGAGCGCACTCTTCGTCCGCCGCCAGCCGATGCTCGCCGCCGACCGCACGATCGGCGACGCCCGCCTCGCCGCCGTCGAGGCGCAGCGCCGGGCCCGCGTCCGCCAGCTCGCCCTGATCGAGGAGGAGCTGGGCGACGTGCGTTCGCTCTACCGGCGCGGCTATGCGCGCAAGACGACGCTGCTCGCGCTCGAGCGCACTGCCGCCCAGCTCGAGGCCGACGTCGCCGGCGGCGCCGCCTCGATCACCGAGGCCGAGATGAACCGAGCGCGCACCGGCCACGGCCAGCTGGTCGACATCGTCCAGCAGCTCGCCCGCGTCCAGGAGCAGCTCGCCCAGGCCGATCCCGAGCTCAACGTCACCCGTTACGCCGCCGACCGCGAGCTGATGCGGTCGCCGGTCGCCGGCCGCGTCGCCGGCATTGCCGCGATCGGCCCCGGCACCGTGGTCGGCGGCGGCCGCACGCTGATGCAGATCGTCCCGGTCGGCCGGGCGCTGATCGTCGAGGCGCGGGTGCGGCCGCAGGATATCGACGACGTCCGTGTCGGCCAGGAGGCGCGCATCCGCTTCGCCACCGCCAATCCGCACGGCCGTTCCAGCTTCAAGGGCCGGGTGGTGACGCTGTCGCCGACCAGCCTTTCCGACGGAGAGGGCGGCCAGCCCTATTTCCGTGCCCAGATCGCCCTCGACGACGTGCCTGGTGCGGCGCGCGAGGGCGTTGCGCTGCAGCCGGGCCTTCCGGCTTCGGTGCACATTACGACCCAGCGCCGCACCCTGTTCGACTATCTCTTCGCGCCGTTCAACGACGCGATGAGTTGAAGTTTCCGAGAAGAATAAGGAGGACAAAATGCCCAAGATGTTCAGCCAGACGTTCAGCGCGGACCGGAATAACGAAGCTCCGCCGGCCAACGAATATGAGCCGCTCGGCGGCGGCGAGCCCACCGATCCGGAAAACCCGGCCGCCAACGAATATGAGCCGCTCGGCGGCGGCGAGCCTACCGATCCGGGCGATCCGGCCGCCTAACGCACTGCCGCCTCCAGGAGCGGGGGCGGCCCGCGCGGCATTCGGCCGCATCCGTCGGCGCCCCCTCGTCATGCGGTGGCGCGCCGGCGGATGCCGGCCGCTTCGCCGGCGGCGGCTTCGCTCAGGGGCCGCGCCGGGGGCGGGCGAGCAGATAGTCGGCGAGCCGCGCCGGCCCCTCCCATTCGGCCAGCCCGGTCGGCGGCAGCGTCTCGCCGCGCGGCGCTCGGTAGGTGCCGAACAGGCGGTCGTAGACCGGCAGGACGCCGGCATAATTGGAATTGAAATCCGCCGGGTCGCGGCTGTGGTGGACGAAGTGGAAGCGGTTGTCGGCGAGGATTGCGGCGAACCGGCCGTACTCGGTCGGTACGTTCATGTGCAGCAGCTGGCCCTGGATGGCGAAGAAGCCGGCGAGCAGGAACAAGGTGCCGCCGTCGGCCCCGACCAGGAACGCCGTGGGCACCGTGATCAGCAGCAGGTTGACGAGCTTCTCGACCGGGTGGGTGAAATTGTGGAGGACGTCGAGATCGGCCGGGGCGTGATGGACGGCATGGAATTTCCACAGCAGCGGCACGGCGTGCTGGGCGCGGTGGACCCAGTAGCGCAGGAAATCCGCGACCGCGATCGCGAGCAGGAAGACGAGTGCGGTCCGCAGCGTCGCGGCGACCGGCCCGGCCAACTCCGCGGCGGCCAGCAACGGCGTCTCCGGGACGATCCCAAGCGCTCCAGCCGCGACGGTGAGCAAGGTCGCCGCGGTCACGAACATCGTCTGGACCAGCCAGGCGAGCCGGCGGTCCTTGCGGCTGCGGCCGCGCGGTCCGGCCCAGGTCTCGATCGCGAGCAGCAGCGCGATCACGACCAGCGGCTGGATCAGCACCGCCGCGCCGGCCCAGGCGAGGTGGCGCAGGCCGGCGCCGTCGAGCGTGCCGGCGGCAAGCCGGCCCGGGGCATCCCCGGCAATGTCGATCGACGCCGCGGCCAGATTGGCGGCCAGGCCAACCATGCTCGCCAGCAGCACGATGGCGAGCGTGGTCGCCGCCCGGCGCGACCGCCTCCGCGGCATGCTGTTCATCGAGGTCGCCAATGCTTGCGCTCCGCCGACTGCACGCCGATCTTATGCCGCTCGGGGCCGTCGCGCCAGCCGGTTCGGGCGCGTTCCCCATCCGCCGCCGATGTCAACGCGGCGGCTGGTCCGCCGCTATCCGCCCGAGCCGGTCGGCGCGCAGCTCGGTGAACCACATCGCTCCGTCCGGCCCGCGCGCGATCCGGTGCATGACCGTGTCGCGGCTCGGCACCGGATAGAAGGTGAAATGCGCCTCGGCCAACGCGGAGGGTGCGCCGGCCAGCCCGGCCCGGTCGATCCGGACGATCCGGTCCGCGCCCGCGGGATCGGGTCGGTTGTGGTCGACATATTGCTGGACCCAGAGGTTGCCCTCGCCGTCGAACGCCAGCCCGGCGAGGATGACGTTCGCGTGGGGGCGCGGCACCGGAAATTCGGTGATCGCGCCGCCCGGCGTGATCCGGCCGACCATCGAGCCCGCCTCCTCGGTGAACCACATATTGCCGTCCGGCCCGGGCACGATCGCGATCGGGCGGCTGTAAGGCGTGGGGATGGCGAATTCGGTGACCAGTCCCTCCGGCGTTACCCGCGCGATCTGGTTGCCGGTCAGCTCGGTGACCCACATGTTGCCGTCCGCGCCGGCCCTGATGTAGATCGGCGTGCTGCCGGCGGTCGGCAAAGCGAAATGCCTGATGCTGCCGTCGGGCGCGATCCTGCCCACCGTCCCGGTCGCCTTGCCGGTGAACCAGATCGTGCTGCCGTCGGCGCCGACGCCCAGGCCGTGCGGATGGGTGTCGATCGGAGTCGGGCAATCCTGGCATTTGAGGCGGACGTCGCGGCTGGCGACCATCCTGCCGCGCCCGTCGAAGGCCACGATCCGGCCCTGGAATTCGAGCGTCACCCAGCGCCGCCCCGCCGCGTCGAAGGCGATGCCGTGCGGGCCGCTGCCCGGCGGCATCTCCTGGAAGCCGATCTGCGGGCGGCCGGCGGCGTCGAGCGTCACCCGGGCGAGCGAATCGTGATTCTGGCCCGAAATCCACAGCGCGCCGCTTCGCTCGTCATAGACGATCTCGTGGGTCGAGCCCGGATGCGCCATGCCGCCGGGCGCGTGGACGCCGCGCCCGGGCGCGGGCGGATTCGGCTCGCCCGGAAAGCGGAGGGCATATTCGGTCACCTCCCGCCGGTCGCGCGCCGGCGTGCAGCCGCCCAGGCAGAGCGACGCGACGAGGCCGGCGAGCGCGGCCCTGGCCGCCGGCGCGGATGACACATCCCCCATGATTCCCCCTTTGCCGGCCAATTCGACGGCACCGGTCCCGATAGCACAAGTCCGGCCTGGCCATGGATCGGAAACTGAATCCCGGGCGGCGCGGCGAACGGCGCTTTACAAACCCCGCCCGCCAAGTCTCCTAGGCGGCCATGGAGCCGCTCGCCGCCCTCTACCGCACCCTGGGTCCGCGCCGTCGCCGGCAGTTCGCGCTGGCGCTGGCGCTGATGCTCGCGGGCGCGGTCGCCGAACTGCTCACCATCGGCGCCGCCTTGCCCTTCCTCGCGCTGATCGCCGCGCCGGAGCAGCTCGCCCGCTTTCCCGCCGTCGGCCGCTGGGTCTCGTTGATCGGCGGCGATCCGGTGCTGGCCGCCTCGCTGCTGCTCGCCACCGCCGCGGTCGCCGCCGCCGCGGTCCGGGTGCTTCTCGCCTGGTACACCCATCGTTTCGTCACCGCCGTCGGCCACGACCTCGCCGCCCGCATCTTCGCGCGCATGCTGCGCCAGCCCTATGCCGCCTACGTCCGCCGCTCGTCGAGCGAGATCCTGTCCGGCATCGAGAAGGTCCAGCAGGTGGTGCAGGACATCCTCCAGCCCGGCATGCAGGGGATGACGTCGGGCTTCATCGCGCTGTCGATCATGATCCTGCTCTGCCTGATCGACGCCTTCGCGGCGTTGAGCGCGGCCGCGTTCGTCATTTTGATCTACGCCGTGGTCAGCTACTTCAATCGCGGCCGCCTGCGCCGCAACGCGCGGATCCTGTCCGAGGCGGCGACCGCGCGCGTCAAGATCGTTCAGGAGGGGCTGGGCGGGATACGCGACGTGATCCTCGACCGTTCGCAGCCTTTGTTCGAGGACAGCTTCCGCCGCGTCGACGCCCGCTATCGCCGGGCCCAGTCGGTCAACGCCTTCATCGCCGCCGCGCCGCGCTTCGGGGTCGAGGCGGCGGGCATCGCCGCGATCGCGCTGATCGCCTGGACGATGAGCCGCGAGCCGGGCGGGATCGTCGCCGCTATCCCCGTGCTCGGCGCGCTCGCGCTCGGCGCGCAGCGCCTGCTGCCGCTTCTGCACCAGACCTATGCGGGCCTGAGCCTCAGCACCGGCGCCTTCCGCCTCCTCGGCGACGTCACCGCCCTGATCGACGCGCCGATCGTCGAAGAACCCCCCGCCGCAGCCGCCACTCTGCCGTTCGTCGGCTCCATCCGCTTCGATTCGGTCTGCTACCGCCACCCGGAGGGGAGCTTCGCGCTCGACGCCGTCGACCTCGAAATCCGCCGCGGCGCGCGGGTCGGAATCGCCGGCCCGACCGGCAGCGGCAAGAGCACCCTGCTCGACCTGCTGATGGGCCTGCTCGAGCCCGATTCGGGCGCGGTCCGGATCGATGGCGAGGCGCTCGACGACGCCGGCCGGGCGCGCTGGCGCGGCCAGATCGCGCACGTCCCGCAGGCCGTCTATCTCACCGACGACAGCATCGCCGCCAATATCGCGTTCGGCGTCGAGGCCCGGGCCGTCGATTTGAGCCGCCTGCGGGCGGTCGCCGCGGCCGCGCAGCTCGAATCGTTCGTCGAGGGCCTGCCCGAGGGCTACGAGACCCGGGTCGGCGAGCGCGGCATCCGCCTCTCGGGCGGCCAGCGCCAGCGGATCGGCGTCGCCCGCGCCCTCTACAAGCGCGCGCCGGTGCTGATCCTCGACGAGGCGACCAGCGCGCTGGACGACGAAACCGAGGCCGCGGTGATGCGCGCGATCATGGCGCTCGGCGAGGAGATCACCATCATCATGATCGCCCACCGCGCCTCGACGCTGGCCGGCTGCGACCGGATCGTCCGCCTGAAGGAGGGCAGGGTGGTAAAACCCCCGTGTCACCCCGGCGAAGGCCGGGGGCCATGAACCGAAGCGACGGAATATCGAACGCGGGCATCTTCGTGCCCATCTTCGCACAGCGGTGTTCATGGGCCCCGGCTTTCGCCGGGGATGACTCCTCGATGCGGAAATCGAGGACCCCAACGAACAAGTGCCCGGCTCGCTAGAGCCGGGCACCCGTGAGACGGCTTGCGCCGTCTACCCCCTTGTGACGCTGCGGCCCGCGCGCTTATCCTCACCTCGCAAGAGGAAAAGCGGGGCCGAAGCCTCCCCGAACCAGGCCGTTAAGTCCTTGGTTGCGTGGGAAGTACGGTATGCGCGCCGGCCCGCCTTGTCATCGCCTAACCGCCGCCGCCGCCCTTTTGCGCGGCCGCTGTTGCGACTCGGCCACAGGGCGCCGGCGGCCGGTCGTGTTGCGTTGCCGCACGGCCCATCCTAGAGCGGCGGCACCTGCCTCAGCGAACGGATCCGATGCGCCTTTCCCGCTACTTCCTCCCGGTCACCAAGGAGACGCCCGCCGACGCCCAGATCGTCAGCCACAAGCTGATGCTGCGCGCCGGGCTGATCCGCCAGACCGCCGCCGGCATCTACGCCTGGCTGCCGCTCGGCCATCGCGTGCTCAGGAAGATCGAGCAGGTCGTCCGCGAGGAGCAGGACCGGGCCGGCGCGGTCGAATTGCTGATGCCGACCATCCAGTCGGCCGATCTCTGGCGCCAGTCGGGCCGCTACGACGCCTACGGCCCGGAGATGCTGCGCTTCCCCGACCGCAAGGGCAGCGAGATGCTCTACGGCCCGACCAACGAGGAAATGATCACCCAGATCTTCCTCGACGCGGTCAGATCCTATCGCGACCTGCCGCGCACCCTCTACCATATCCAGTGGAAGTTCCGCGACGAGGTCCGCCCGCGCTTCGGGGTGATGCGCGGCCGCGAGTTCCTGATGAAGGACGCCTACAGCTTCGACCTCGACGAGGCGGGGTTGAAGGCGAGCTACGAGGCGATGTTCGTCGCTTATCTGCGCACCTTCGCGCGGCTGGGCCTCCAGGCCGTCCCGGTCCGCGCGCCGACCGGCCCGATCGGCGGCGACCTTTCCCACGAATTCCATATCCTCGCCGACACCGGCGAGAGCGCGCTCTTCTACGACGCGGCGCTCGAGGAGGTCTCCCGCGACGAGCTGCTGGCCGCGGACGCCTCGACCATCGCCCGCATGACCGGCCTCTACGCGATGGAGGAGGAGGAGCATGCCAAGGTCGCCGACTGCCCGGTCCCGGCCGAGCGCCTGCGCAGCCGCCGCGGCATCGAGGTCGGCCACATCTTCGCCTTCGGCACCAAATATAGCGAGAGCATGGGCCTTTCGGTCCAGACCGCCGACGGCGCCCAGGTCCATCCGCACATGGGCAGCTACGGCGTCGGCGTCTCGCGGCTGATGGCCGCGATCATCGAGGCGAGCCACGACGACGCCGGCATCGTCTGGCCGGAAAGCGTCGCGCCCTTCCGGGTCGGCCTCATCAACATGCGCGCCGACGACGGCAGCGTCACCAGCGCGGCCGACGAGATTTACGGCCGCCTCAACGAAGCCGGCGTCGAGACGCTCTACGACGACCGCGACGAGCGCGGCGGCGCCAAGTTCGCGACCATGGACCTGATCGGCCTGCCCTGGCAGCTGATCGTCGGCCCCAAGGGCCTCGAGAAAGGCGTCGTCGAGCTGAAGCGCCGCGCCACCGGCGAGCGCGAGGAGCTGTCGCGTCGAAAGCGCGCTGGCGAGGCTGACCGCGTGATCCTCAACCGCTACGAACGGATGATCGCCCGGCGCTATCTGCTGCCGGGCAAGGGCGAGGGCTTCATCTTCCTCGTCGCCGGGATCAGCCTCGCCGCGGTCATGCTCGGCGTCGCCGCCTTGATCATCGTGATGAGCGTGATGAACGGCTTCCGCGCCGAATTGTTCGACAAGGTCATCGGCCTGAACGGCCATGCCATCGTCCAGGGCTATGGCGGCCGCCTCGAGAACTGGCGCCCGATCCTGGAGCAGGCGCGGCGCACGCCCGGGGTCACCTCCGCCTCAGCCGCTGATCGAGCAGCCGTTGATGGCGACCCACGAAGGGCGGGTCGAGGCGATCCTGCTCCGCGGCATGCCGCGCGAGGACATCCTCGCCAACCCGACGATCCGCGACAACGTCCTTGCCGGCTCGCTGTCAGCGCTGCGTCCCGGACGGCAACAATGTCGCGATCGGCTCGCGTCTCGCCGAGCTGCTCGGCCTTTCCGTCGGCAGCTCGATCACCATCATCTCGCCCCAGGGCCGCACCACGCCGTTCGGCACCGTCCCCCGGATCGTCGACTATCAGGTCGCCGCGATCTTCGAGATCGGGCTCTACGATTTCGACAAGGCCTTCGTCGTGATGCCGCTGGAGGAAGCGCAGAACTTCCTGATGCTCGGCGACGCGGTCGGCATGATCGAGGTCGAGACGACCGACCCCGACCGGGTCGACGAGATCCTCGCGCCGCTGGCCGCCGCCGTCGCCAGCCGCGCCGTGGTCAACGACTGGCGCTCGATGAACGCGGCCCTGTTCGAGGCGCTCCAGGTCGAGCGCGTCGCCATGTTCGTCGTGCTGTCGATCATCGTCCTCGTCGCGGTGTTCAACATCCTCTCCTCCCTGATCATGCTGGTCCGCGCCAAGACGCGCGACATCGCCATCCTGCGCACCATGGGCGCCTCGCGGCGCGCGCTGATGAAGGTGTTCATGACCGTCGGCGTCACGATCGGCGTCGCTCGGCATCGTCGCCGGCATGATCCTCGGCGCGATCTTCCTGTTCTACCGCCAGGCCGTCGTCTCCTTCATCCAGCTCGTCACCGGCCAGAATCTCTGGGATCCGTCGGTCCGCTTCCTGACCGAGCTGCCGGCCAAGACCGATCCGATCGAGGTCGCAATCGATCGTCGTCATGGCGCTGGTGCTGAGCTTCCTCGCCACGCTCTATCCGGCCTGGAAGGCGGCGAGCACCGATCCGGTGCAGGTGCTGCGCTATGAATGAGGTGCTCGAAGTCCGCGGCCTCAAGCGCAGCTTCGTGCAGGCCGGCGTGCGCATCGACGTGCTGCGCGGCGTCGACCTCGCCGTCGCGCAAGGGCGAGATCGTCGCCTTGCTCGGCCCCTCCGGCTCGGGCAAGTCGACGCTGCTGCAGGCGGTCGGCCTGCTCGAGGGCGGCTTCGAAGGCTCGATCCGGATCAAAAGCGAGGAGGCCGCCGAGCTCGACGACAGCGAGCGCACCCGCGTCCGCCGCGACCTGCTCGGCTTCGTCTACCAGTTCCACCATCTGCTGCCCGATTTCAGCGCCGCCGAGAACGTCGTCATCCCCCAGCTGATCCGCGGCGCCACCCACGAGGAGGCGCGGGCGCGCGCCGAATCCCTGCTCGGCTCGCTCGGCCTTGCCGAGCGCCTGACCCACCCGCCGAGCAAGCTCTCCGGCGGCGAGCAGCAGCGGGTCGCCGTCGCCCGCGCCCTCGCCAACCGCCCCGCTCTGGTCCTCGCCGACGAGCCCACCGGCAATCTCGACGAGGCCACCGCCGACATCGTCTTCGCCGAATTCCTGAGCCTGGTCCGCGGCGAAGGCAGCGCCGCCCTCGTCGCCACCCACAACGAGCGCATCGCCGCCAAGATGGACCGGGTGCTGCGCCTGCACGACGGCGTGCTCGAATGATTATTTGAACGCTGCGGCCCAAACGCCGTCCCAGTCCGCCGGCGGTGGAGTCTCGGCATAAGCGCGGAGGCGTTGCCGGTACATTTCGTAGAGCTTCGCAAGCCCGAATCCGGCGGCTGTTTCCGCCAGCCCTTCCAATTGGCTTTCGGCCGCGGCCCAGCACCGGGCGCGGTAGTCGGCCAGCATCCCATCATGGGCCTCCTCGAAGTGGGCGAAGGCCGCGGAGCCGGCCATGGCCTCGTCGCCGACCAGGGCATAGATCGTTTCCGGCCGCGTCCGGCCGATCACGCGAACCTTGTCGAGCTCGATCAAGGCGAATTGCGAGCAATGCTCGGCAAGCGGGCCGCCCAGCGCGATCCGCACGCCATATTGCTTGGTGAGGCCCTCGATCCGCGAGCAGAGGTTCACCGTATCCCCGATCAGCGAGTAAGAGAGACGCTGCGCCGATCCCATGTTGCCGACGCAGCACGGGCCGGCGTTGAGGCCGATGCCGATTTCGACCGGGCCGGGCCAGATCGCGGTGGGTCGCGCCGCCATCTTTCGGTTCAGCTCGTCGAGCCGCCGGCTCATCTCCAGCGCGCTGTGCATCGCGTTGCAATGCTGGTCCGGATCGTCGAGCGGCGCGTTCCAGAAGGCGAGGATCGCATCGCCGATATATTTGTCGATGGTCGCCTTTCGGGCGAGCAATATGTCGGTCATCGGCGTCAGGAAGGCGACGAGGAAACGGATCGTCTCTTGCGCGCTCATCGTCTCCGACAGGCTCGAAAATCGGCGGATATCGCAGAACAGGACCGTCATCTCGCGTTCCTGCCCGCCGAGCTCGAGCTGGCCGGGATCGTCCGCGATGCGCTTGACCAGCTCCGGCGAAAGATAGCGGTCGAAGGCGCGGTGAATATAGGCCCGCTGGCGTTCCTCCCGGACGAAGGTGAGCAGGGTCACCAGGATGTAGGACAAAGCGAGCGCGGCGGCCGGCGGGGTCGGGTCGAGCAGCAAATTGTGATAGCGGAAGGCGTACCAGCTTGAGCCGACCGCCAGCGCCACCAACAGGCCGCCGAACAGGGCCCCGCGCAACGCGCCGAGCCGTGGCAGCGCGACCGCCAGCAGCAGCCCGCCAACCAGCAGGATCGTCATTTCGAGTCCGGCCGACCAGTCGGGACGATAGAGGAAATCGCCGAGCACCATCTGCTCGACCGCCTGGGCGTGCACCATCACGCCGAGCTCGCGGTCCTGAAGCGGCGTCGAGACGAGGTCGCGCAGGCCGACCGCACCGGCGCCGACGAAGACGATCTGGCCGCCGAACAGGCGCTGCGCCTCGGCCGGCGTCAGGGCCCCCGAGAAGATCCGCCATGCCGGCACGACCCGCGCCGGGACCGGCGGCGTGAAATGCATCCAGAGCGCGCCCTCGGCAGTCGCTGGGACTTCGAACTGTCCTATCTTCAAGCCAGCGATCTCCACCGGCCCGCCACCAAGTTCGCCGCTGGCGTCGTTGCTGCGCACCACAATCGCGCCCGCGCCCTGGGCGACTCGCAACGCCTCGACCGAGAGCGACGGGACGAGCTGACCATTCAGCGACGCGATCAGCGGCGGCCGGCGGACGATGCCGTCGCCGTCTCCGGGGATCGACACGAAGCCGAGCCCGCGCGCGGCCGACTGGAGCGGGAGAAGGGGGGCGATGGCGCTTTCGAAGCGGTTGACGCTGGCCGCGGGATCGGAGCCGGCCACGGCGAACCCGGCCTTGAGCTGAATTCGGGCCGCCCGCCGGTCGCGGGTCAGGAAGAAACCCAGCACCGACGGGCTTGCCGCGAGCGCGCGCTGAAAGACCGCGTCAAAGTCGGGCAGGCTGGCGAGGGCGGCGAGCTGCGCGCGGCTGACCCCCTCGCGCTCCATCCGCTGCGCGATCCGGGCGGGCGAGGTGCGATCGGGCTCGGAAAACACGATGTCGAACACGATCGCCGCGGCGCCCGCATCGGTGAGCGTCCGGACCATCCTCGCCATGTCACTGCGCGGCCACGGCCACTGGCCGAGCCGCCGAATCAATTCGTCGTCGATGTCGACGATGCGTACTCCTGCGTCGCGATAGGCGCGGGGATGGGCGCGCTGGTAGCTGTCGAACATCAGGTTGCGCAATTGCGGCAGCGGCGGCGCCCCGATCAGCACCATCAGCGCGACCAGCAGCACCGGCACCATGCCGATCGCGGTCCCCGACCAGCGCCAAGTGCGGAGAGATCCCTTTGCCAGCCTTGCGTCCAAATGGATGCTCCCGATTGCCTCGCGCATCCGCGCCAGCCAGGGGAGGCCGCACGGGTCCGCAAGTATGCGAGTCAGCCTGTATTTGCGGCAGTCCGAATTTGAGTCAGGCACTATTTATGTGGTTCAAAGCTTTAGGCAGCTTGTATTTGCGCCAGAACTGGTCCAATAATGACCTATAGTCAACTGCCGAAGACGTGTTGCAACCCTTGAGGAAGGCGGAAACCATGGCCATTCGCGGCGGCGCGCCCGCCTTGTTGATCGTTGCGGCGCTCGGCGCCGGGCTCGGATCGGCTCCGGCGAGGGCGCAGACCGACGCCGCGTCCGAGCTCGATCCGCTCGCCGAGGCATCGCAGAGCATCGGCTCGGGGATGGCTCTGGCCCGCCTGCAGCTGGAGGCCGGAGAGTTGATTGCCGCGCTGGCGACTGTCGAGCGGGTGCTGATCGTCCATCCGGAGGCCGACGAAGCCCGGCTCGCCCATGCCGGCCTGCTCTGCCGGGTCGACGATCCCGCGGGCGCGCGCAGCGAGCTCGACCAGTTCGCCGGCCGGCCGATTCCGGATCGATCCTGGGCCGAGATCGTGGCGGCTTGCGGCGCGATGGCGCGGCCCGGACCCGCGCCCGCCGATCCCCCGGCGGCAGGCCGATGACCAGGGTTCCGGCCCGACCGGCCGCGCTCGCGGCCCGCGCTCTCGCCATCGCCGCCGCGGCGTCGCTCACCGCATTGCCGATCGTGGATGCGGCGTGGGCGCAGGTGGTCGGAATCAACGCCGCAATTCGCAACCGCGTTTTGGTTCGGAGCGCCGGCACGCCCCAGCCGCGACCGGCGGTGCTGCGCCAGCGCGTCGGCCTTAACGACGAGGTGCAGACGGCCGCCGACAGCCAGCTCCAGATTCTGCTGCTCGACCGGTCGGTCTTCACCGTCGGCGCCAATGCCCGCCTCACAATCGACCGCTTCGTCTTTGATCCGCGCCGCAACCGACGCACGCTCGGCGCCGCGGTGACGCGCGGCGCCTTCCGCTTCATGTCGGGCCGCCAGCTTGGCCTCTCCCCCAATGCGGTATCGATCCGCACCCCGGTCGCGACGATCGGTATCAGGGGGACGATCCTCGACGGCGTCGTCGGCAGCGACGCGATCGCCATTGCGGCGGGCGAGGCGGCGGTCGGCCCGGCCGCGGCCGGCGACGATGGCGCGGCGTCGCTGATCGTTTTGCGCGGGCCGGGGCCGGCGACGCAAGGTCATGTGCGTCGCGGCGCGATCGCGGTGCAAACAGGCGCCGGGAGCCTGACGCTGGATCGTCCAAGCCTCGCGCTCTACATCCCGCATCGTGGCGCGACGCCGATCGGGCCGTTCGCAATGTCGCTGGCGGGCCTCGTTCGGTTGCAGCTGCTTCTCTCGCCAGCGATACCGCTTGCGCTGGGCCTTGCCAGCGCGGCGTCCGAACCGGCCGGGACCGGCGGTGGGGGCCAGGCCGAACTCGCCACCCCGGACCAGGCAGGCGGCCAGCAGCCCGGTCCGGCCGCCGGATCCGCGCCGGCCGCGGGTCAGGGCGCGGCCGGCCCCGGGCCGAGCTTTACCAACCTGCTGATCCTCGTGGGCAGCCTTGCGGCGCTTGTGGCCGCTGCCGCCGCCGCCTCCAGCCAGGGATCGCCGGTCAGCCCCTGACCGCTCGACGCGGCATCCGTCCGGCGCGGATTTCTGTGGAAAAGCCGGGACGCCGGCTTCCGCTGCCGGCCGCGACCTCCCATAGTGAAGCCATGGTCGCACCCTACGTCCCGCTTCGAATCTTCTCCTGCTACACGATGCTCGAGGGCGCGATCGAGCCGAAGGCGATCGCCAGGCAGGCCAAGCGGCTCGATTTTCCGGCCGCGGCGCTGACCGACCGCAACGGCCTCTACGCCGCGATGCCGTTCACCGACGCCTGCATCGAGGCGGGGGTGCAGCCGATCATCGGCACCTTGCTCGGCGTCGCCCGGCCGGGGACCGCGGAGGGGAAGCCGTCGCTGATCGACTGGCTGCCGCTCTACGCCCAGGACGAAACCGGCTATCGCGAATCTCTGCGCGCTGGTTTCCGAGGCGCATCTCGGCCGGCCGGTCGAGGAGGAGCCGCATGTCCTGTTCGAGTCGCTCGAAGGCCGCACCGACGGCCTGATCGCGCTGACCGGCGGCGGAGAGGGGGCGCTCGCCCGGCTGGTCGCCGAGGGCCAGCCGTTCGAGCCCTATGCCCGGCGCCTTCAGGACCTGTTTCCCGACCGGCTCTACGTCGAGCTCAGCCGCCGCGACGACCCGGTCGAGCAGGCGGCCGAGAGCGGCCTCATCGACCTCGCTTACGCGCGCGACCTGCCGTTGGTCGCGACCAACCCTGCCTCCTATGCCGACGCCAGCTTCCACCGCGCCCACGACGCCATGCTCTGCATCGCCCAGTCGAGCCAGATCGAGCGCGACGATCGCGAGACCTCCTCGCCCGAAGCCTGGATCAAGCCCGCCGCCGACATGCGCGCCTTGTTCGCCGACCTGCCCGAGGCGATCGACAACACGTCGGTCATCGCCCGCCGCTGCGCGTTCGGCGCGCCGAAGCGAAAGCCGATCCTGCCGCGCACCGCCGGCGATCTCGACGCCGAGGCCGCCCAGCTCCGCGCCGACGCCCGGGCCGGCCTGGAGCAGCGGCTCGCCGCTCTATTCCGACCTCGGCGAGGCCGAGCGCCAAGCCTATTTCGACCGGCTCGACTTCGAGGTCGACGTCATCGTCGGCATGGGCTTTCCCGGCTATTTCCTGATCGTCGCCGATTTCATCAAATGGGCGAAGGAGCAGCGGCATCCCGGTGGGCCCGGGCCGCGGCTCGGGCGCCGGCTCGGTGGTCGCCTGGTCGCTGACCATCACCGATCTCGACCCGATCCGGCTCGGCCTGCTGTTCGAGCGCTTCCTCAACCCCGAGCGCGTGTCGATGCCGGACTTCGACATCGATTTCTGCGAAACTCGGCGCGGCGAGGTGATCCGCTACGTCCAGGAGCGCTACGGCGCCGACAAGGTCGCCCAGATCATCACCTTCGGCAAATTGAAGGCGCGCGCCGTGCTCAAGGATACCGGCCGCGTCCTGCAAATGCCCTACGGCCAGGTCGACCGGCTCGCCAAGCTGATCCCCAACCACCCGACCGACCCGTGGACGCTGGAGCGGGCGCTGAACGGCGTCACCGAGCTCGCCGCCGAGTATCGCAACGACGCCCAGGTCCGCCGCCTGTTCGACCTGGCGATGAAGCTGGAAGGCCTGCCCCGCCACGCCTCGACCCACGCCGCCGGCGTGGTGATCGGCGACCGGCCGCTCGACGCGCTGGTCCCGCTCTACCGCGATCCGCGCTCGGACATGCCGGTCACCCAGTTCGACATGAAATATGTCGAGGCGGCGGGGCTGGTGAAGTTCGACTTCCTCGGCCTCAAGACGCTGTCGGTGCTGCGCAAGGCGGTCGAGATGCTGGCGACGCGCGGCATCGAGGTCGATCTCGACCGGCTGATGCCGTGGGACGATGCGGAGGTCTACACATTGCTCCAGCGCGCCGACACGGTCGGCGTGTTCCAGCTCGAATCGGAAGGCATGCGCCGCACGCTGGCCGCGGTGAAGCCGGACAATTTCGGCGACATCATCGCGCTGGTCTCGCTCTACCGGCCCGGCCCGATGGACAACATCCCGATGTTCGGCGCGCGCAAGAACGGCCGCGAGCCGATCTCCTATCCGCACCCCCTGCTCGAGGAGGTGCTGAAGGAGACCTACGGCATCTTCGTCTATCAGGAGCAGGTGATGGAGGCGGCCAAGGTGCTGGCCGGCTTCAGCCTCGGCGAGGCCGATCTGCTGCGCCGCGCGATGGGCAAGAAGATCAAGTCCGAGATGGACGCCCAGCGCGCCGGCTTCGTCGCCGGCTGCGCGCGGGTCAACGATATCCCCGCCGCCAAGGCCAACGAGTTGTTCGACCTGATCGACAAGTTCGCCGGCTACGGCTTCAACAAGAGCCACGCCGCCGGCTACGCCCTGATCGCCTACCAGACCGCCTGGCTGAAGGCGCATCATCCGATCGAATTCTACGCCGCCTCGATGTGCTTCGACATCCACGTGACCGACAAGCTCGCCATCTTCGTCGACGACATGCGGCGGCGCGGCGCCGCCATGCCTGCCGCCCTCGATCAACGCCAGCGAAGCGGAATTCTCGGTCGAGCCGCACGGCGAGGGCCATGCCGTCCGCTACGCGCTCGGCGCGCTGAAGGGCGTCGGCGAGAAGGCGATGGAGCAGCTGGTCGAGGAGCGCGCGCCTGAACGGCCCCTTCGCCAGCCTCGACGATTTCGCCGCCCGCATCGACCCGCGCCTCGCTCAACCGCCGCCAGATCGAAAGCCTCGCCGGCGGCGGCGCCTTCGACGGCATCGCCGAGCGCTGGGCGGTGTTCGCCGCGGCCGAGACCATCCTCGCCGCCGCCGCCAGCGCCGCCGAGGCGCGGACCAGCGGCCAGGGCGGCCTGTTCGGCGAAGGCCCGGCCAACGTCGTCCCGATCCGCATGCCGGCGAGCGAAACCTGGTCGCTCGCCCAGCGCATGGCCGCCGAGAAGGAGAGCTTCGGCTTCTATTTCTCCGCCCATCCGGTCGACAATTACCGGCATCTCGCTCTCGCCCACGGCGCCAGGCGCTTCGCCGATCTCGCCGCTTTGCCCGCCTCCGCCGACGGCGGCCGCACCGGCGCGGTCATGGCCGGCCTCGTCGAGGACACGCGCTGGCGCACCTCCGCCAAGGGCCGCCGCTACATGATGGCGACCCTGTCCGATTCCTCCGGCCAGTTCGAGGCGACCATCTTCGACGACATGGTGGCCGAGCAGGTCGCGAGGCTGCGCCAAGGACGGCGCAGTGCGCCCTGCTTGAGCGTCGAGCTCGACCGCCGCCCGGGCGAGGAAACGCCGCGCGTCACCATCCGCTCGCTGCAGGGCTTCGAAAGCCTCGCCAAGCGCACCCGCCTGCAGCTCGAGGTCGAGGCCGAGGATGAAGGCGCCGTCCGCCGGCTCGCGGCCCTCGTCGCGGGCGAACGCGGCGGCAACGGCCAGCTTCGCCTCAAGGCGCGATTCGACGGCGGCGCGGCCGAGCTCGTCCTCGGCCGCGACTTCCTCGTCGACGCCGAGCTCGCCGCCCGCATCGAGCGGATCGAAGGTGTCGGCGCGGTCACCTTGTCGGTGGCCGAAGCGCCCCGGCTTGCGCTCGTCTCCTGAGCGGATAAACTCGCCGCGGCAAGAGCGGGAGAGAGTCATGCTTGGCGGGATGCAGGATTTCGAGCTGCGGATACCGCGGCTGATCGACCATGCCGAGCGCGAGCACGGGTCGCGCGAGATCGTCACCCACTGGGCCGACGGCACCGAGACCCGCACCAACTGGGCCGGCATCGCACGCGATGCGAGGAAGCTCGCGCAAGCGCTTGAAAAGCTGGGCGTGAAGCGCGGCGACCGCATCGCGACTCTGGCGCATGAACCACAGCCACCACCTGGTCGCCTGGTACGGCGCGATCGGCATGGGCGGGGTCATCCACACCATCAACCCGCGCCTGTTCGACGAGCAGCTCGTCTATATCGCCAACCATGCCGAGGACAAAGTCCTGTTCTACGACAAGGTCTTCCAGCCGATCGTCGACCGGCTGAAGCCGCAGTGGACGACGATCGACCATTATGTCTGCTTCGACGACGGCGGCTTCGAGGCGCTGATCGCGGCCGAGGACGGCGATTACGCCTGGGTCGAGGGCTCCGAGCGCGAGCCCTGCATGCTCTGCTACACGTCAGCGGCACGACCGGCAATCCCAAGGGCGTGCTCTACGAGCACCGCTCGTCGGTGATCCACGCAATGGCCGAGGTCGCGCCCTCCTGCTTCGATCTCTCGCCGAGCTCGGTCGCGCTGCCGATCGTGCCGATGTTCCACGCCGCCGCCTGGGGCCTGCCCTTCGCCGGCGCGATCGCCGGGATCAAGTTCGTCTATTCCGCGGTCAACGATCCGGTCGTCCTCTGCCGGCTGATGAACGAGGAGAAGGTGACGCACAGCGCCGGCGTGCCGACCGTCTGGCTCGCCATGTTCCAGCATATGGACGCGACCGGCGAGACGCCCGAGCATCTGCAGGATCGTCACCATCGGCGGCTCGGCCGCGCCGCGCGCGATGATCGAGCGGCTGATGAAGATGGGCATCCGCGTCGGCCACGCCTGGGGCATGACCGAAACCTCGCCGATCGGCACGATCGGCTCGCCGCCCGCCAATTGGGACGAGCTCGAGCTTCGAGGAGCAGGTCGATCTGGTCGCCAAGCAGGGCCGGGTGCCGTTCGGCGTCGAGCTGCGCGTCGTCAACGACGACGAGCGAGATCCAGCCGCGCGACGGCCAGCAGCTCCGGGCCGGCTGCAGATCCGCGGCCCCTGGGTGATCCGCCGCTATTTCCAGGACGAGAAGCGGCGATTGCGCCCAGGCGGACAATTGGTTCGACACCGGCGACGTCGCCGTCATCCACCCCTGCGGCACGATGCAGATCACCGACCGCTCCAAGGACGTGATCAAGTCGGGCGGCGAATGGATCAGCTCGGTCGATCTCGAAAACGCCGCGGTCGGCTGCCCGGGCGTCGCCGAAGCCGCGGCGATCGGCGTCAAGCACCCCAAATGGGACGAACGGCCGCTGCTGCTCGTCGTCCGCAAGCAGGGCTCGGACGTCACCGCGAGGCCGAGATCCACGAGCATCTCAAGGGCCATGTCGCCAAATGGTGGCTTCCCGACGAGATCCTGTTCGTCGACAGCCTGCCGCACACCGCCACCGGCAAGCTGCTCAAGACCGCGCTGCGCGAGCAATATCGGGATTACGCGCTGCAGACCGCTTGACGCGAGGGCAACCGTCATCCCAGCGAAAGCCGGGATCTCTTTGCCTTTGAGGAAATGGGATTCCAGCTTTCGCTGGAATGACGGATACTTATGTCATTCGGAGCGAATCCCGCGACCACGATATTTTTACCTCTGCCCGCTATCGCGCGCTCATGGGTCCGGCAGGCCAGATGGCGGGGGCGATGGAGCGGGCGGGCGCGTCCCCGGCCCGGCTCGAGGCGGTGCCCGCCGGCGTCGGCGTCGACGTGTTCGTCCACCGGGCTCATGATATCGTCGACGCGCTCGCCGCCGAATGGACCGCGCTTGCCGGCCAGGCATCCGAGCCGAACGCCTTCGCCGAGCACTGGTTCGTCGCCGCTTCGCTTCGCACCATGGCGGCCGACCGCGACATCCGTCTGCTCGAAGTCCGCCGCGGCAGCCGGCTGATCGGCGTTTTGCTGGCCGAGACCGGGCAAGGCTATGCCCGCCTGCCGATCCGCTTCGTCCGCAATTGGTGCCACGACCAGATGTTCCTCGGCACACCGCTCGTCGCCGCCGGCGAGGAAAAGGCCTTTTGGGCCGCCGCCGTCGCCGCGCTCGGCGAGGCCGACCGGCGGGCCAATTTCCTTCACGTGCGCGGTCTCGCCGAAGGCGGCCCGATCCATCGCGGCCTGGCCGGGGCGGCCGTCGTTCACCGCGAGGTCCGCGCCTTCCTCGAAAGCGATCTCGATCCCGCGGCCTATTATGCGCAGGCTGTCCGCCCGAAGAAGCGCAAGGAAATCCGCCGCCTCCGCAACCGCCTCGCCGAGCTGGGCCCGGTCGAGGCGCGGACGCTCGACGACCGCGCCGCTTTCGATGCCTGGTGCGACACCTATCTGGCCATGGAAAAGGCCGGCTGGAAGGGCAAGGAAGGGAGCGCGCTCGGCTGCAGGCCCGAGACCGAGCGTTTCTTCCGCGAGGCCGTGGCCACCGCCTGGGGCGCGGGCAGGCTGCAATTCCTCCGCCTCGACGTCGGCGGCCGCCCGATCGCGATGCTCGTCAACTTCCTTTGCGCGCCGGGCAGCTTCTCGTTCAAGACCGTGTTCGACGAGGATTATGCCCGCTTTTCGCCCGGCGTCCTCGTCCAGCTCGAGAATCTCGACATCCTCTCGCGCGGCGACATCGACTGGATGGACAGCTGCGCCGGCGCGGATCACCCGATGATCGACAGCCTCTGGACCGAGCGCCGCGCCATCGTCCGCGTGACATTGCGCCTCAAGGGCGCCCGCCGCTCGCTGGTTTTCGCCCTGTGCCGGACCCTCGAAAAGGGCTCGGCGGCGTTCCGAAAGGCCCTGAAATGACCGCGTTCGACGCCGGCGCCCGGGCGGGGCTTGCCGCTTGCTATCCCGAGCGTCCGACCCTGCTCGCGCATGGCCTCGCCGGCCATCCGCTGCTGAAGCTCGACGCTTTGGCAGCGCTGGCCGGGCGAATCCGCCCGGTCGACGCCGAATATAATCGCGGCGATGTTCCCGTCGGGCTCGATCCCGACGAGACGCCGTCCAACGGCCTGTCGGTCGAGGAGACGATCTGCTCGATCGAGCAATGCGGCTCGTGGATGGTGCTGAAGTTCGTCGACCAGGATCCGCTCTACCGCGATCTCCTCCACGCGACCCTGGCCGAGCTGGAGCCGATCGTCCGCCCGGTCACCGGCAGGATGCTGAAGATGGAGGCCTTCGTCTTCATCTCCTCGCCCGACGCGGTGACCCCGTTCCATTTCGATCCGGAGCACAATATCCTGCTCCAGGTCCGCGGCTGCAAGACTATGACCGTCTTCCCCGCCGCTGACGAGGCGCTGGCCGGCGGCGAAGCGCACGAGGCCTTCCACGCCGGCGGCCACCGCAACCTCGCCTGGCGCGACGAATTCGCGTCGCGCGGCGAACCCTTCGCGCTCGCCCCCGGCAAGGCCCTCTACGTCCCCGTCAAGGCGCCGCACTGGGTCCGCAACGGCCCCGACGTTTCGGTGTCCTTCTCGATCACCTGGCGCTCGGAATGGAGCTATCGGGAGGAATATGCGCGCCGGATGAACGCCGTGCTGCGCAAGGCCGGCCTCGACCCCGCCGCGCCGGGCCGCTTCCCGCGGCAGAACCGGCTCAAGTCGCTCGGCTACCGCGCCATCGACAAGGCGCGCCGAGTCACCGGGCCGGCGCGATAGCCGGCCGCGCGGCCCGGGGCCGGTCGCCGCCGAAGGCATCGCCGAAGAAGCTGTCCGAATACCAGAGCGGCGCTTCCGCGCCGTCGGCGATTTCGCGCGCGATCAGGTAATTCAATTGCGCGAACCGCGCACCCGCCGCCCAGTCGAACGCCTGGCCGAGGTCGTCGGACGGGCTGTGATAGTGGTTGTCCAGGAAGGCGGCGAAGCGCTCGCGCCCGCCATTGGCGAAGCCGGTCATCAGGAACACCGACGGCACGCCCTGCTGGACGAAGCGATAATGGTCGGAGCGGGTGAACAGGCCCTGCTCGGGCAGCGGATCGGGCGCGACCGCAATCCCCATCCGCGCCGCCGCGCGCGCGACGATCGGGCCAATGGTCGAATGCTCGGCGCCGAACGCGGTCACGTCTTCGAAGTCGTAGGTCAGGATCGGCATGTCGAGATTGACCACCGCGATCACCCGCCCGTTCACCGCCGGATTGTGCGCCAGATAGCCGGCGCCGAGCAGGCCGATCTCCTCGGCGGTCACCGCCGCGAACAGGACCGGGCGGCGCGGCCGGTATCCGGGCCGGCTCATCGCCCGCGCGACCTCGATCAGGGTGGCGATGCCGGCGGCATTGTCCATCGCGCCGTTGCGGATGCGGTCGCCTTCTCCCCCTTGCCGGACTCCGAGCCCGTCGAGATGCGCCATCAGCAGCACATAGTCGTTCGCGAGCGCCGGATCGGTCCCGGGCAGCACCGCCAGCACGTTCGCGCTGGCGAAGCGCGCGCGGCTGTTCCCCTGCTCGGCCCGCACCTCGGCGTTCAGTGCGAAGCCGCCCGGCCTGCCGCCCCGAGCCGCCGCGCGGAACGCCGGTGCCAGCCGGCCCGCGGGGAACATGGCCATGGCGGTGGCGCGGTCGACCGAGGTCACGAAGCGCAAGCCCGGTGCCTCGTTGAATGGAGCGCCGTCCGGGCCGATCCAGGTCGTGCCCGGCCGCGACGTCGCCGGCCGCCGGGCTCTCGAAGGCGCGCGGATCTCGATCATCCCGAGGGCGCCGCGCAACGCTGCCATCCGTCGCTTGGCCGAGCTCAGATGGGCGCCGACGTCGCTCGCGATACCGTCCGGATAGCCGGCGAGCACGACCACGATCCTGCCGCGCACGTCGAGCCCGTCATAGTCGCGAAAGCCGTGCGCTGGCATGTCGAGGCCGTAGCCGGCGAACACCGCCGGCGCCGTCAGGCTTGCGGCCTCCGGCATCGGCCGGAACGATGACGTCCGCACCCTGCGCGAAGCGGCGGCCGCTGACGAAGAGGGCGGGGACGCCGTTCAGCCGGTAGCGCAGGAATTCGATCCGCTGCAGCCAGCTTCCGTCCGCCAAAGCGGGCCGCAGGCCGAGCGCCTCGAACTGGCCGGCGACGTAGCGTGATGCGATGCCGTAGCCGCGGCTGCCGGCATCGCGGCCTTCGAGCCGATCATCCGCGAGAAAGGCGACATGGGCGCGAAAGGCGTCGGCGCTGAAATCCGGCGCCGGTTCACTCTGCGGCGCGGCGGCGGCCACGGAGAAGGCGGCAAAGCCCGCCAGCAACGCCTTGAACTGCATCGGAAAAACCTCGCACGCAGGGAAACCGGGCCGCCTGCCTAGTGCACGGCATGGCGGCTGGCAATGTCGCCACTTGGTGAACGTCGGCCAACGGGCCCAGTCAGGTTCCGTTCAACTCATCTATGGAATAGAACGGTTCGTCGCGCCCGCTTCGGGATGGCGTCAGGGAGTTGAGAAATGCTTGCCCAGTTGTTCGGCCAGAAGCCCCATCTGCACGATCCTGCGCGCCGGGGCTATTATGTCGTCTATCGCGAGAGCGAGGCGAACCATTGCCCGGGCTGCGGCCGGTCGCACTGGTATGTCGGGCGGCTGTCGGCGGAATGCGCGTTCTGCGGTACCGCGCTTCCGCTCGCCGAGACGATGCGCGTCGGCGCCGGCCTGTTCCGCAGCCGCGGCCGTGCGCTGGCGGATTTCGCCGCCGCCGCCTGATCAGGATTTGGAGAGTATCGGCAGGTCTTCGCCTGCCCAGGAGCCGGCGAGCCAGGCATTGAGTTGGGCGATCGGCAAAGCTTGGGCGAATTCGATCCCGGCATGATCGCCCGCGCACCAGCGCACGATTCCGGCCGGACGCGCGCCCAATCCCTTCACGGTGACGCGAACCCTGTCGCCGACGCAGAGCACGTCCTCGGCGAACACCTTTGCCCCGTCGGTCGAAATGTCGCGGATCCGCGCGGCGATGCACAACCCGCCCACCTCGATGCGGGCAAAAGCGTCAACCTCCACTCTCGGCAGGGTTCGGCGGCCGCCGCTTCCGAGGATCGTGTCCGGTTCGAGCGGGGACGCGCAGCGTATTTCGGCCCGGCGCTCGCCCAGCCTGACGAGCGTGCCGGCGATCGTCTCGCGGCCGATTTCGAGCGTCGCGGCCTCGTCGCCGTCGAACGGCACGTCGATATCGAGCGTCGCCGCCCGCTCGGAAATGGTGCGCACGAGGCAGAGTATCTGCCCGCCGCGCGTGACCAGCTTGCCGACGCGAAAGGTGGTGACGACGCGCGACGGCGCGCCCGCGGGCTCCAGGGACGGGGCCTGCTGCTGCTCTTGGCGGTGATGGGCGCGATACATGCCGCGGGTGATACGGCCATGATGGTTTACAAAGCATTAGCCATGATCGGGCGGGCCAGCGCGCGGCAACTTGGCTTGCCCTCCCGGCTGCCGCTGTTATAGACGCCGCCTTGCCGTGGCCCGCGGGCGTGGCGGAACTGGTAGACGCGCCAGGTTTAGGTCCTGGTATCGAAAGATGTGGGGGTTCGAGTCCCTTCGCCCGCACCAGCTCCGCCGACCCGGCACCGAGCCGCACCACATGCTGACGAAGTGAAGGTTTGATCCCATCATGCAGACTGTCGAGACGTTGAACGAGGGCCTGAAGCGCGCCTACCGGATCACCATTCCCGCCAAGGACATCGACGCGCTCGTCGACAAGGAGCTGAAGTCGATCGCGCCGCAGGTGCGCATGCCCGGCTTCCGTCCCGGCAAGGTCCCCGCCAATCTGATCCGCAAGATGCACGGCGACGCGCTCCAGCAGCAGGCGCTGCAGACCGCGGTCCAGGACGGCGTCCAGCAGCTGATGAGCGAGCAGAAGCTCCGCCCGGCGATGCAGCCCGCGCGTCGCGCTCGAGGAAGGCGGGCAGGGCAAGGACGCGATCGTCACCGTCGAGGTCGAGACGCTGCCCGACGTGCCGGAGGCGAAGATCGAGGGCCTGAAGATCGAGCGCCTGACCGTCGCGCCGTCCGAGGAGGCGATCGACGCCGCCGTCGGGCGCCTCGCCGATGGCCAGAAGAGCTTCGATCCCGCCCCCGCGAAGCACAAGGCGGCGAAGGGCGACCTCGTCATCATCGATTTCGAGGGCAAGGTCGACGGCGAGCCGTTCGATGGCGGCAAGGGCGAGGGCATGTCGGTCGAGATCGGCTCGGGCCGGCTGATCCCGGGCTTCGAGGACCAGCTGATCGGCGCCAAGGCGAACGACCAGCGTCGACGGTCAAGGTCACCTTCCCGGCCGACTATAATGTCGACTATCTCAAGGGCCGCGCCGCGACCTTCGACGTCGCTCGTCAACGAGGTCCAGGTGGCCAAGGCGATGAAGGCCGACGACGATTTCGCCAAGTCGATGGGCCTCGAGGGCATCGGCCAGCTGCGCGATCTTCTGAAGGCGCCAGGTCGAGCAGGAGCTGAACGGCCTCACCCGCACCCATATGAAGCGCCAGCTGCTCGACCAGCTCGCCGCGCGCCACGATTTCCCGGTGCCGCGAATCGATGGTCGAGGCCGAGTTCGACCAGATCTGGCAGCAGCTCGAGCATGAGGCGAGCCACGAGGACGATCCCGCGGCCGCGCCGCGCCGAGATGGAGAAGGAGACGCGACGATTATCGCGCCATCGCCGAGCGCCGCGTCCGCCTCGGCCTGCTGCTGTCCGAGATCGGCCAGAAGAACGGCATCGAGGTCAGCCAGCAGGAAATGAACCAGCTGATCATGCAGGCCGCCCAGCAGTACCAGCCCGAGGACCGGCAGCGCTTCGTCGACTATGTCCGCAACGAGCCGATGGCCGCCGCCCAGCTGCGCGCGCCCCTGTTCGAGGACAAGGTCGTCGATTATCCTGTTCGCCACGGCCGAGATCAGCGAGCGCACGGTGACCCGCGACGAGCTCGAAGCCGCGATCGAGTCCGAGGACGGCCACGTCCACGGCCCCGGCTGCGGCCACGATCATGGCGAGGCCAAGCCCAAGAAGGCTGCGAAGCCCGCCGCGAAAAAGCCGGCCGCCAAGAAGGAAGCGGCGCCCGCCCAGACCGCCGCCGAGAAGCCGGCGAAGAAAACGTCCACCAAAAAGGCTCCGGCGAAGAAGGTCTAGCTCCAGAACGAACGGGGGGTTGCGACATGAGCGAAACGCTGCACGGCCCCCGCATCGCGGTCCTGCTTCCCTGCTATAACGAGGAAGCGGCGATCGCGCAGACCGTCGCGGGCTTCCGCGCCGCGCTGCCCGGCGCGCAAATCTACGTCTACGACAATAACAGCGCCGACCGCACCGCGCGAGGTCGCGGCTGCGGCCGGCGCCATCGTCCGCACCGAGCGGATGCAGGGCAAGGGCCACGTCGTCCGCCGCATGTTCGCCGACGTCGAGGCCGACATCTACGTGATGGCCGACGGCGACGCGACCTACGACGCCGCCGCCGCGCCCGCGCTTGGTCGAGAAGCTGCTCGACGAGCAGCTCGACATGGTGGTCGGCGCGCGCAAGTCCGAGGTGGACGAGCGCCTATCGCCGCGGTCATGTCCTCGGCAACCGGCTGTTCACCGGCCTCCTCGCCAGCCTGTTCGGCCGCAGTTTCAGCGACATCTTCTCGGGCTACCGGGTCTTCTCGCGCCGCTTCGTCAAGTCCTTCCCGGCCCTCTCGCGGGGCTTCGAGACCGAGACCGAGATCAGCGTCCACGCACTCGAGCTCGCCATGCCCGTCGGCGAGGTCGAAACCGCCTACGGCGCCCGCCCGGAAGGCTCGCATTCGAAGCTCTCCACCTGGCGCGACGGCTGGCGGATCCTGAAGACCATCGTCCACCTCTACCGGATCGAGCGCCCGGTCCTCTTCTACGGCAGCTTCGCCTGTTCCTGGCGGCGCTGGCGGTCGTCCTCGCGGTTCCGCTCGCCATCACCTTCTTCGAGACCGGTCTCGTCCCGCGCTTCCCGACCGCGATCCTGGTCACCGGCCTGATGATCCTCGCCTTCCTCAGCTTCTTCACCGGGCTGATCCTGGATACGGTGGTGCGGGGACGGCGCGAGGTGCGGCGACTTCACTATTTGAGCCTGCCCGCGCCGGGCGCGCCCCAAATGTAACACGAATGCAACGATGCGCGGAAATTCGGCGCTGCCGCTTTGCGCGACTGCCGTTTCTGCTTCCGTGATCCCGCCGTCCCGGCTTAGCACTTGCCGATGGGGCGCACGGATAAGCGGTCAACGCGCCCTAGGGAGGGCACGTCATGACCAATATCTCGTCCAGGCTCCGCTTCGGCTCCGCCGGCTTCGCGCTCGCGGCCGCGCTTTGCGCCACCCCGGCGTTCGCGCAGGGCACCTTGCCCCCCACGCCGGACCCGGCCGCCACCGAGGGCGAGCAGGCGGTCGTCGTCACCGGCTCGCGCATCCGCCGCGACCCGCTCGACCAGGACCAGCCGGTCGTGTTCGTCGACCGCGCCGACCTCGACCGCACCGGCCTCACCTCGACCGCCGAGGCGCTGCAGCGCCTGCCCGGCTCAGGCGGCGCGCTCAACAGCCGCTTCAACAATTCGGGCAATTTCGGCAATCCGCCCGACGGCGGCGGAGTCGGCGCCGGCGCGGCCGAAGTCGACCTGCGCTATCTCGGCTCTCGCCGCACCCTCGTCCTCGTCGACGGCCTGCGCTACGTCAACGGCGCGTCCGCCTCGGGCGTGCCGGGCTCGGTCGACCTCAATTCGATCCCGGAAGGAATGATCGAGCGGGTCGAGGTGCTGCAGGGCGGCGCTTCGGCGATCTACGGCTCGGACGCGATCGCCGGCGTGGTCAACATCATCACCCGGCAGCAGCAGGACGGCTTCGTCGCCTCCGCCCAATTGGGCGTGTTCGACGAAGGCGACGGCTTCAGCCAGAATTATGCGCTGAGCTGGGGCGCGGGCACGAACGACGACCGCACCCGCATCGTCATCGGCGGCAATTACGTGAAGCAGGACGAGGTCAGCTCGGGCGACCGCTCGATCTCGCTCTTCCCGACTCCGGAGGCCACGGCCTGCGACTCATCCTGCAGCTCGGGCACGCCGAACGGCCGCTTCATCATCGGCGCCAGCGATCTGACGCTGATCGCGCCGGTGATCGGCCGAGCGCCGACGCTGGCCGACTATCGCAACTTCGCCGGCGCTCCGGACCGCTTCAACTTCGCGCCGTTCAACTTCATCCAGGTGCCGCTCGAGCGCTACGGCGGCTTCGTTAGCCTGACCCACGAGCTGACCGACGACATCAACTTCCGCTTCCGCGGCGTCTACAACCGCCGCAATTCGTCGAACCAGGCGGCGCCGCTGCCGTTGTTCGTCGGGCCCGATGCCGGCAACGGCAATTTGCTGGACACGATCGTCATCGACGCGAGCAATCCGTTCAACCCGTTCGGCACGCTGCGCGGCGACAACCCCGCGACCCCGGTCAACGAGGCCACCTACGCCTTCATCGGCCGCCGCGTCGTCGAGAACGGCCCTCGCCGCTACGACCAGAGCGTCGACACCTATTACGTTGCGGCCACGTTGGACGGCTCGTTCCAGGGGTTCGGCTACGACTGGTATTGGGACGTCAACGGCGTCTGGGGCCGCAACAAGGCCGAGCAGGAGGTGCACGGCAACGTCAACGCCGCCAACCTCGCTCAGGCGCTGGGGCCGATCGGCGGCTGCACCGGCACCTGCGTGCCGTTCAACATCTTCGGCGGGGAGGGATCGATCACCGAGGCGATGCTCGGCTTCGTCGCCTTCACCCAGCGCGACAGCTCGAAACAGCGTTTGTGGGACGTCTCGGCGAACCTCAGCGGCAGCCTGTTCGAGCTGCCCGGCGGGCCGGTCGGAATCGCCATCGGCATCGCCCATCGCGACCAGAAGGGGCAGTTCGATCCCGACCCGATCGTCGCCGCGGGCCTCGGCTCAGACATTCCCGCTTTGCCCACCGCCGGCGGCTTCAACGTCGACGAGGCCTATGCCGAACTGAGGCTGCCTCTGCTCCGCGACACGCCCTTCTTCCACCGCCTCGAATTGACCGGCGCCGCGCGCTATTCCGATTATTCCACATCGGGTTCGACGACGACGTTCAGCGCCGGCATCAACTGGCAGCCGATCGAGGACCTGCTCTTCCGCGGCTCCTGGGCGGAGGGCTTCCGGGCGCCGAGCATCGGCGAATTGTTCGGCACTCCGTCGCGCTTCGACCAGGAGGTCCAGGACCCCTGTTCCGGAGTGATCCCGGCGACTCCCAATTGCATCGCCGACGGCGTCCCGCCGGGCGGCTACACCCAGCTCAACGCGCAGCTCCCGGTCGTCACCGGCGGCAACGAGGATCTCGCGCCGGAAACCTCGGAGAGCTGGGGCATCGGCGCGGTCTGGCGGCCGAGCTTCGCTCCGCGCCTCTCCGCCGAGATCAATTATTACAACATCAGGGTCGACGGCGCGATCCAGTCGATCGACGCCGCCACCCTGCTCGGCCGCTGCGCCGCCAATGGCGACCCGCTGAGCTGCGACGCGATCGACCGCTCGGCGTCCGGCCAGGTGACCCAGATCCGCGGCATCCTGCAGAACATCTCGAGCATCGAGACCGACGGCCTCGACCTCACCTTCAACTACCGCACCCCGGAGACCGGGGCCGGCACGTTCAACCTGTTCTGGAGCTCGACCTTCCTGTTCAACTATACGGTGACGGTGCCGGCGACGGCCGGAGTCACCGTCATCGACCGCGAGGGCACCGAGCAGGGCAATCCCGACCAGGCCTTCCCCAAGTTCAAGTCGACCGGAATCATCGACTGGAACATGGGCCAGATCGGCGCCTCGCTGACCGGCCGCTACATTTCGGGCGTCGACGAATCGAACGGCAACCGCATGGGCTCGGTCTTCTACACCGACGTCCAGCTGCGCTGGAACCCGAACTGGATCGGCGAAGGCCTCGGCTTCGCGATCGGCGCCAACAATTTGTTCAACGTCGACCCGCCGTCCTGCTTCACCTGCGGCCTCAACAATATGGACCCGACCACCTACGACGTTCCGGGCACCTTCTTCTACGGAAGGATCACGTTCAGGATGTAGCGAAGCCGCCCAGGCGCAGCGCAACAGCGCTACGCCCGGAGTCGGCGCCCGCCGGCCGACAGGTCCGCGCAGCGGAGCCTGATCGACGTCACGGGACAATGGTCCCGTGGCGCCCTCATCCGTAGATTGCGCTGGGTCGCAATCGACCTCGCCATGGTGCCGTGACGCTCCGGGAGCCATCAGCGACCGCTCGGCAGGTGTGATCGTGAGAGGGATTGTTCACGCGAAGGCGCGAAGGACGCGAAGAAGGCAGGAACGGGATTTGGGGACAGGTACGTACCTGTCACCATCCTCCCCATCCTCCTACGTCTATCCTCACCTGCACCCACTGCTACTTCAGTTCGGATATCGGGCCCGAAAGTCAGTTTAGATTTGGTGTCTAATAGTGCATGCTTGACCAACGAGTCGTAGAACAAATCTGGGTAACACAGTCATCTTAGGTATCCGATGGCAGATGCCGGGTATCAAGTTGATCACCGGTCACTCAGCGTTTGGAAATTTACTGGCGGATCCAGTCTGAAAGACGGGGGGAGAGCGACATGTCCACCAAGATTGGCCGGGCGGAATATCTGAAATCTCATCCCCACGCGTCCGCATGGGCCGAGCTCGCGGACGCGACCAATGAGCAGCTGCGGATCACGCCGGGTCCGGTCAGGCTGGAGGAGGGCAGCTTCGCGGGCAAGCGGGCGCTCATTCTCGGCGCGGGCGTTGGCGGGCTGACGACAGCCTATGAATTGCTGTTCCACCGCACCGGCATGCAAGTCACGATCCTCGAAGCGCAGAACCGCACGGGCGGGAGATGCCTCTCGCTGCGCACCGGCGACACGCTGACCGAGGACAAGGACGACGCGCTGTTCGGGTCGGAGCCGGGCGAGACGCAGGTCGTTCGCTTCGAATGGCCGGTCGGCGATGCCGAGCCCTATCTGAACGCAGGCCCCGGACGCATCCCGTCGTCGCACAAGCGGCTGCTCAACTACCTTCGCGAATTCGGCGTCGCGGTCGAGATCTATGTGATGAACTCGATGTCGAACCTCGTCCATATGAGCGCGGGGCCCTTGAAGGGTAAGCCCCAGGTCTATCGGCAGATCGACCACAATCTGCGCGGCTGGCTCGCGCAACTGGTGCACGATCATGCGGCCGAGCTTCTCGGCGCGTCCACCCTCGGCATTCCCGAGGACGAGCGGCGGCCACTGGTCGCGAAGTTCAAGTCGCTGATGATCAGTTTCGGCGAACTCGACGAAAAAGGCCGCTATGCGCCTACCGCCGGCACCGAAGGGTTCGAGAACGCGATCTCGCGGGCCGGCTTCGACATCCTGCCCGGCGTGGCCGCCGGCGAGATCGCCAAGGCGATCAAGCTCGAAGACCTGCTGGCCTCGGAATATTGGAAGCAGACCCGATTCTACCAGCCGTACGATTTCCTCTGGCAGCAGACGATCTTCCAGCCGGTCGGCGGCATGGACCAGGTTCAGCACGCTTTCGCGCGCCAGGTGGCGACACTGGGCGGAATGATCCACCTGAACAGCCCGGTGACGTCGATCGCCTGGGATGCCAAGAATCGCGAATTCGTGGTGCAGGTGGCCAAGATCGGCAGCAAGGACACGATCGAGTATCGCGCCGACTATTGCTTCTCGAACATCGCGATGCCGTTCCTCGAGAAGATACTGTCCAAGGAACTGCTCCGCGGCGAGGACAAGAGCGGTTTCGACGTGCCGTTCAAGCAGGGTCTCGATGCGGTCTTCGCCGCGCAGGCCCGGCCCCGCGTCGACGCGAAGGGCGAATATCAGGACAAGTTCCTCGCCGCGACCACCAAGGTCGGCTGGCAGGGCGACCGAACCCTGTGGCAGGGCAAGCTCATCACCCATGAGCATGAGGACGACCTGAAGCTTACCACGATGGTCGCGCCCGACAGCGAGGAGGGCGTCGTGCCGATCTTCGGCGGGATCAGCTGGACCTCGCATCAAATTGTCCAGATCTGGTATCCCTCGACGGCGTACCACGACCGCAAGGGTGTCCTGACCGGTGCGTATAATTTCGGCCTCACCGCCTGCGATTGGGGCACGAAGCCGGTCGACGAGCGGCTCAAGCTGGCACGCGAGGGCGCGCGGCAATTCGGCAGGAAATTCGGCAACGGGTTGGACCGCGGGCTTGCGATCGCGTGGCAGAACATGCCCTATATCAAGGGTGGTTGGGCCTATTGGCAGTCGGTCGGCACCGACGAGGTTGCCGCGAAGCACTTCAACAATCTGAGCCAGGGCACCGGCGTCCACGAAGCGAAGGGCAAGCTGTCCGACCCGGTGTTCTTTGTCGTCGGCGACCAGCTTTCCTCCCTGCCGGGCTGGCAGGAAGGCGCGATCGCCGCGGCGCTCAACGCCTTGACCCGCATGGCACGGCCCGACCTCGAAATCCCGCATCTCGAGAAACTGCCCGACACCAGGCTCCTGGTCGAAGGCATCTAACTGCGAACAGAGGGAACCGGGGGACACATACGTATGTGTCCCCAAAGTCTCCCATTCGAACCTTCGCGGCCTTCGCGGCTTTGCGTGGAAAATAAGAAAATGGTCTCACGCGAAGGCGCGAAGGCCGCGAAGAAGGGCGCAGGTCAACTTTACGCCCTACCTCGCTTCATAACAACGAGAGCGGCAAAGGGGACACGTGCTTTTCCGCGAAAAGTACGTGTCCCCAGGGCCGGGGCAGGGACAGCCACCCGTGACAGTCAACGGTGACTGTTCCCATGCCACGCAGGGATTTGGAAAAGAGTGACTGTCACTGTTTATCCCGAGGATCGATCAGGCGGTTTCGCCGTGCCTGGCCCGTGCCAGCTGAAGCTCGATCCGCTTCAGCTCGCGCATCAGCCGGTCGGCGTGGAGGTGGGGCCACATCCCCATCTTGATCATCGACGCGAGGATCAGCAGCACCGCCGACGGCAGTCCCCAGCGCAGCTGGGTCACGGCATCCGTCGCTTCGAAGAACATCCAGGCGGCATAGGCGCCGGCCAGAAACGCCACGCCCTGCACGACCATCAGCAGGATGTTCACCCAGCCGAGCCGGCCGTAGAACAGCCCGAACGCCATCCCGAAGAAACCGGGCTCCTCGCCGATCTGCCTCAAGATCTCGCGCTCTTCCCGATCGAGGGCTTCCCCGATCACATCATCCACGTCCCGCATCACACGTCTCCTTCCAAAGCGCTGCGCAGCTTGCGTCGCGCATGCATCAGGCGGGTCTTCACCGTGCCCGCCGGCACGTCGAGAGCGACGGCCACCTCGGCGACGCTCATTTCTTCGAGATAATAGAGGGCGATCGCCGCCCGCTGCTCCGGGGGGAGCGTCCCGATCGCCCGCCGCACCGCCTCGACGTCCCGCGATGGCGCCGCCGCGGCATCGTCTTCGACGGGGGCCGCGGCCATCTCATCGGCCATTTGGCGCTCCCCTCGCACCTGTCCGATGTGGCGGGCGCAGCGCCGGGATACGATTCTGAATGCCCAGGGAGCAAAGGCGCCATCGTCACGGAGCCGGGACAGGCCGCGCACCATTTCGGCCCAGGCCTCCTGGACGGCGTCCTTCGCGCCCTCGCGGTCCCTGAGCAGCCGCCAGGCATGAGCGACGAGCTTGCCGTTCCAGCGCCGCACGAGAATGTCGAGAGCGCTACGCTCGCCGAGCCGCGCGGAGCGGACGAGATAGGCGTCGAGGAGGCGCTCCCTGTCTCTTGCCATCGCAACCTCCCCGAACGAGCGTCCACACAGGTAAAGTGGCCGGCGAGCGCAAAACGGTTCAATCCCAGAGCGGGTTTATTGAACCCGACCACCTATGACATGCCGGAGCGAGGGGGGCATATAGATGTGGGTCTCCCTTGGTTCCCTAGGCATGGAAAAAGAATTGGATTCCGGTGACAGGTACGTACCTGTCACCATCCGCGTGCGAACTTTCGCGAGCGCGCGGCGTTGATGGCGATATGCGCAAAGGGCGGACATTCGGACATCTGGGGCTGTTGTCCAGTCTGGCGATCGGGCTCGCGACCGGCTGCGATCGGGCCCCGGTGCCGGAGCCGGCAGGGGCGGTTCAACTCGCCTATAGCGAACCCGTCAGGGAACCGGCGTCCAAGGCGCCGGTCGTGGAGGGCCGGTCGGATTGCGCTCCTGGCGCGCCTCCCTCGTCACTGGCGAACGCGATCGACGTGATGCGTGTCCACTGCGATCGGGATGGCGCCGTCGGAGCGCTGGGTGCGTTGGCTGGAGTGGCGTTGACGGCCAGGTTCGCCGGCGCGCGGTTGGGCGGCGCCGCTGCCGGCAGAGCCGTGGCCAGCGAGATCATGGCGGCGGAAGCGGGGGCCGCGCCGCGCACCTTGCTGACCGGAGCGAGAGCGGCCGCTCCCGCTGCGGAAGCGATCGGTTCCGAAGACGAGACCGGCGAGACGTTCGAAATACAAGCGGCGGAAAAGGAGCATATCCAGCCGCCGGATCCGATGCCGCCGCACGGGACAGACGACTATGAGGAATACCGGTGACAGGTACGTACCTGTCACCATAGGTTGCTGCCCCAAGCATGGCGGCCGGTCCCGGCGCGGGGGGCTTCGGGTTCAATCGTCGGGCAATTGCCAGCTTATCGCGTACCGCCTGTCCTGGGCGACGGGGTTCATGTTCCTGTCCCTGGCGGGCGCGAATTTGAACCGCTGCGCGATGAGCGCGCAGGTGGCCGAGTCCAGCGGCTCGAAGCCGCTGGATATGACGACATGGACGTCGCGAACGGACCCGTCCGGCGCGACCGTGAACGCCGCGGTGACCTTTCCCTGCATGCCGGCCTGGAGCGCCGCAGCCGGGTAATCCTCTTCCGAAAGGCTGCCGGACTCGAGCCGGGCCGGGTGGGCGACGGACGACGACGTGATACCCATCGCCTCATCCTCTTTCTGGGCCTGGAGTATCCCCATGATGAGCTCGATCGCAGCGCCGATGAAAAACGCGTCGGCGATGTAGAACCCGCCGGGGAGCGAAGGCGATACGATGGTGATGCCGATACCGATCAGGACGAAGGCGCCGGCCAGCATCATTCTCGCTCGAGCGGACATGCTTCTCTTCTTTCCCCCCTTTCGATCCGGTGGCGCCGTCATCGCCCGGCCCGCGGCCGCACGCAACAGCCGGCTCGCCGCTTATGCCGGCTAGGAGGGGCAAGGCTCTCCGACAGCGCGGAGGAGAGGGGGACGAGATCCCGGGCGGCGGCGGTCCGCTCGGACTCATGCGGACATTGATTCGACGACGCCGGCACCGGCGGAGGTTGGCGCTCGCGCATTCGCTGCTAAGGTCCGCTCGGCCTCCAGGGTTGGGAGGAGGCGCAAGGATCGAGGTTCCATGTTCCGTCCAAGAGCAACGATCGCCGTCGCGCTGCTTTTTTCCTTCCTTCCTCCCGCGTTCGGACGGGACCAGCCGCCGCCCGCGGAAAACGTGCCGGCCGCGAGCAACCCGATCGCGCGGCATCTGGCGGCGGGCGGGCGGTACGTCATCGTCACCCGGCGCGATCTCTTCCCGCGCCAGAGCCAGGGCAATGACTGGTGGTTCGCGATCACCGGCTATTACGTGCCGGGCGACGGCACCTGGACGTCCAGCGCCTCGGGCTTTCCATCGCCCGGCACGCCATGGCACTCATGTCCCGCGGCCGCGCAATGCGGGGGAATTCACGAGCCCGGGATGGTTCTGGACCGATATTATCGTCCCGAACGCAACGAGATCGTGGCGATCGGCCAACGGCTGACCTTCGATTCCGAAGGCAAGGTCTTTCATCAGGGACGGCACATCGGCTTCGTCATCGCGCCCGATATTCCCGACAACTAGGAGTCGGCCTTCGTCCGCGCCCGCCGGGACGAGGCTTCGACGGTGTCGCGGGGGCGCGGGGGAGAAGACCCTTGAACCTGCCGCGCTTACGTCCGATGTAACCCGAGCACCCAAACCCGACAGGACCCGCCCCCCGCCATGGACCATGAAGACATCGCCAACCAGCTCGTGCCCATCGTCATCGAGCAGTCGAACCGCGGCGAGCGCAGCTTCGACATCTATTCGCGGCTGCTGCGCGAGCGGATCGTGTTCGTCACCGGCGGAGTCGAGGACCATATGGCGACGCTGATCACGGCGCAGCTGCTCTACCTCGAGAGCGAGAATCCCAAGAAGGACATCTACATGTACATCAACTCGCCGGGCGGGGTCGTCACGGCGGGCATGGCGGTGCACGACACCATGCAATATATCCGCCCCAAGGTCGGCACGGTCTGCATGGGGCAGGCGGCGTCGATGGGCGCCTTCCTGCTCTCGGCCGGCGAGCCCGGCATGCGGGTCGCGCTTTCGAACGCCCGGATCATGATCCACCAGCCTTCGGGCGGCGCCCAGGGCATGGCCTCCGACATCGAGATCCAGGCCCGCGAGATATTGCGCATCCGCCACCGGATGAACGAGCTGATGGCCAAATATACCGGCCAAGCGATCGAGGACATCGAGAAGAATGTCGAGCGCGACAAATTCTTCTCGGCCGATGAGGCCAAGGATTTCGGCCTGGTCGACGAGGTCTTCGAGCGCCGGCCGCTGCCGACCGAAAGCGAGGCGGCGGTCAAGGCGGCCTAGCGAAGCCGCCCGGAAATAACGCGCGCGCTATTTCCGGAGACGGGGCCCGCTCGGCCGACAGGTCCGCGCAGCGGAGCCTGATCGACGGGTCAGAGGACGATGGTCCTCTGACGTCCCTAAAGCGTTCGCGCCGCCCCGCCCGGCACCGCAGGTTGGCGTCCGATTCCCCGTCGAGTGCTAACCGATTAGCGGGGTGCTAATGGATTAGCCGTCAAGCGAAGGAGTTGTCGGGGCGGGCCGCGTGCCTGGACGGGCGGCGGGGCGGCCGCCGAGCAGGGCGCGCGACAAATTCTTCTCGGCCGACGAGGCCAAGGACTTCGGCCTGGTCGACGAGGTGTTCGAGCGCCGGCCGCTGCCGACCGAGAACGAGGCGGCGGTCAAGGCGGCGTGAGGGGCCGAAAAGGAGGAGCAGACTGTGGCGCCTCGTCAAGACCTGACTGCGTCTGCAACTCAAAGCGAAGACAGCTAACCCTCGCTACCCGTCCTTCCCGACCCGCCATTTGCGCGCTATTCAACGTCCATGGACGTTACAAAGGGTCTCGACGACAATCACGACGCCAATGGCAGCCCGTGCGTCCTAATGTTCTCGGGTGGGCGTGATTCGACGCTGGCGGCCGTGAGGCTGGCGAGGGCTGGATTGGCGCCCACCCTCGTCACGATTACCTCTAACCATTTGCTGGGTATCGAGAGCGTGCAGCGCAGGATTGACGAGCTCGCCCCCTTGCTTGCGCCCGGCACCCGCTGGTTGAGGATCGCGCAGCCACAAGACCTGCGGACCGATACGAGCTTCTATGCCCAAACGTGCCTGCCCTGTCACCATGCCTACGTGGTTGTAGCAGCGAACGTCGCCCGCAGCCTCGGCGCGAGCATGCTTGCTCTTGGCTACACCACCTATCAGAGTGATTGGCCGGAACAGACGCCTCTCGCAGTGGCGAGCCTGACGGCTGTCCTGGCCGAGCAGGGGGTCCAGCTGCTGCTACCTGTGCGCGATCTGACCTCGCGTCAGCAAGCGGCCCGCGAGCTTGAAGCGAACGGGCTCTCCTCAGCGTCTCTAGAGCAGAAATGCAGCCGGCAGGTTACCAACGTCAAACTGGAGGAAGCGCACCTACAATCGCAAGTCGCGCTATGGGAGGAGGCGATCCGCAGGTCGCTTCAGGAGCTCGACAGGATACCAAACGGTATTCTCGGCGACTCGGTTATCGGACGGGCGGGGTGATCCCCGAACCTTCCCCATGGCCGCTTCTCACGGCGACGGCCGCGCTGCTCGCGTTCCTAATCGGCCTTTACACGCTCGTTGGACGCGACCGGAAGTCGCCCTATCTCATCAACTCCGTCTTTCAGGTGTTCCTCGTCTGCCTCGTTGGCGCGGCGTTCGACATTCTCGCGACGATTCTCCAGCCTTGGCGCTGGGGCCTCGCAATGGCGGGCGCGTTCTGCCTCCTGGCGGCGATTGCCCTCTCCGGCTGGCGTGTGTGGACGACTTACGTGCGCCTCGCCATGTTCGTCGACCCGGGTCCTTTGGGTCGGCTGAAGCTCGTACCTGGCGCGCGACAGTACCGGGAGTGGCGCAAACGCTCGTCGGGGCCCACCTACGAGCATCACCCCGTGTTGCTTGCGGAGGAGATCCAGGTTCGACTTCGCGACGTTCTGATGGGTTACGCCGGTGATGCCCATTCCGCCCCGACGTTGGACGTGCGCGAGCACGGCGACCCGCGGTCGCTGGCGCTGTCCCTCCGCCACCACGGGCAGGTAAACGACCTTCTGAGCCGCCTCGTTGCAATCTTCCTTATGCAGGACAAGTACACCGTTCAATATATGACAGCGTCCAGGCACCCGATCGAGTTTCTTGCATATCTGAGAAGGGTGTGGCCGAGCATAGGGGTGAAGGAGGACGGCACGAAAGTGCAATGGGCGGTGGCGCGGCGGGATCTCGTGGTAGTCGACGCCTACTCCCCGCACTTCGGGTTCATGGATTCGATCAACAAGGCGAAGAGCGCAGCAGTGGTCGAGCAGATCGGTGGCAGGCTGATCTCGTCGGCCGAAACCTACGCGGGAATGCACTCAGCGTCGTCGCAGGCCTTCAAATTGATCAAGCGTGACGCCGCGCAACCCGGGGTGCGCCAACCGACTCTCGTCATCTACGAGGACATGTTCGCGCTGGCGGATCTCGAATCGGTCGAGCAGTATCGCGTATTTGTGCGACACGTGCTTCCATCCGAGCGGCTATGGGACGGGATGTTTACGGTATTCGCGGAGACAGCGCAGCCGGCGACCGAATGGAAGCTCGTGAGCTCCTACGCCGACATCACCCTTGACCTATCTCAGGAGCGGCAGGCCGACGCCAAAAGCGGGGAGAAGCAGTCGGGAGAGAAATGCTGATGCCAGGACAATTCACATACTTGGACGCTATGTATGGCCACGTGGGCTTTGACGAGGACATGGCGTTGCTGATTAGCGCCCCTATCCTGCAGCGGCTGAGGCACGTGCGGCTCTCCAATATCGATTCCATCGCCATGCCGGGAATCGCCAACCTGTCCCGGTACGAACACGTCCTCGGAGTAGGCCACCTAGCACGGCAGCTCAGCCTCCTCCGCTCAGTTCCCCGCCTGCACAGTGTCGCCATCGGAGCGGCTGCCCTCCTCCACGACTGGGCGATTACCGCCTTCGGGCACCTCGTCGAGGAAGGCTTTCAATACGCGGGCGTGAATTTTCGGCACGAGAATGAGCTGCACGCAATCATGACCGGGACAGCGGCCGGGTCGAACGTGGGAGGCGCCGAGCTGCAAATCCTGTCCGGCCGCCCGACGCGCCTGACTGAATGGGCCGCACGGTCCGTTGGGCACGATAGCGCCGACGAACTCCTGGAGATGATTCAGCTTACGATAATGGGCAAAGGGCCATACGGGCCACTAATCTCGGGCACGATGGACCTAGACAATATCGACAACGTCGTCCGCATGGCCTTTCACATGGGCCTAGAGGTGGACCGCCAGCTGCCCCTGCGCCTTGCTCGGGCGATCACGGCTGTAGATAACGGCGAACTCGTCTTCGACATGTCTGCCTGTCCGGACATCGAGACCTGGGTAGAGGTGCGTCGGGAGGTTTACACTAACCTCATGCTCGCCCAACCCGACTTCAGCTACAAGACGATGATTGTCGCCGCCACCGCGTTCGCGATTGAGGCGGGCGACATCAGCGTCGGCGATTGGCACCTGACCGACCAAGGCTTTCTGTGCCGACTGGCAGAGTCCCGTAGCGCGGACGTACGCGAACTCGTCGGTCGCTGGACCGCGGGCGAGGCGTGGGAATCCACACCGCTTTGGTGGCTGAAGGGGGAGCGGCCAACGCATGCGGAGATGAGGCAGTTCTCGCGCGAACTGTCAGCCGCCGCAGGGCGCCCGTGCTTCGCGTACGGCATCAAGGACAAACGGCAACGAAAACTTTCGTTCCGGCTTCAAGGCGGAGGCACGAGAATCTTCGGTGAGGCGCCGAACAGTTGGCTGTTCGGCGTCACCTCGTCCAAAAAATCCCCCTTCAGCCGCCAGGATCTCGAGACGGTCGTGGGCTCCGCTGAGGCGCGGTTTGACAGCCCGATAGGTGGCCGCCAGATCGCGGGTGCCGCGGCAGCCCAAGAACCCATGCTTTTGTGAGCGAAGCGGCAGACTCATCCACGATGAACGGCGGACGGAGCGCGGAGACTCGCCAGCTCGATCGAATCGATTGGAACTTCCCGGGCTCGGGGACCGATCCGCGTTCGATCCATAAGCTTCACTGGTTCGCTGGAAACTTTATCCCTCAAATCCCAGCAGCTCTAATCGAGCTGCTCTCAGTGCCAGGAGATCTAGTGCTCGACCCGTTCGGGGGCAGCGGCACCACCGTTCTCGAGGCCGCGAGACTCGGCAGACGGAGCATTTACTCGGACAGTGTCACTGCATGTGCGTTCATCGCCCGCGCGAAAGTTGCCCTTGGTGAATCCCCACCGTCGCGGGAAACCCGAGAGCACATCCTCCAGGTGCTAACATGGAGACATGCGTGCCACAGCGACGAGGTCGGGGTAAATGGTGAGGGCTCGGCATTGGAACTCGCTGACTGGTTCGCGCCAGGGACGCTCGGGCAACTCCGGCATCTCTGGCAGCTAATCGAAGCGGTGGGCGACCCGTCACTCGGACTGATCTTCTCTGACCTGCTGTTCGCCTGCGCCTCGACCGAAGGAAGTCTGACGTTCGACTGGTGGCACACGCCGACATCATTGGGGTTGGATCGCCGATAACGTTCGACCGAAGGAGCTTGTGGAGCACGACGCTGTGCAAGGGTTCGTGGAACGTCTCGCTGCCCTCCCGCAAGTCGGTCAAGACTGGGCGCATCGGCCGCTTGTCCTGCAGGCCGACGCCCGGCGATTGCCGCTTCCCGATAACGAGGTAGATCTCATCGTCACCTCACCGCCCTACGTCTCCGTTATTGACTACGTACGTGCGCAACGCCTCCTGTACCTGTGGATGAATTGGCCGTTCGATGCGGAGCGCGCAGACGAGATCGGAGCCCGCTACAAGCGCCGCCGCCAAGACGCGGCGATCGCTTATCTCTCCCAAATGAGAGACTGTTGGACCGAACTCGCACGCGTCCTCAGGCCGGGCGGCCGGCTGGCCGTGGTGCTCGGGGAATCGCGAGCCTTTCCGGAAATTAGCCGCCGCACGATGGAGGACGCTACAGCGCTCATGCCGCTCGTGTGGGGGCCGGTGCTGCGGCGAGGCAGCAGGCGCCGCGTCTCGGACCGAATGGGCAGGGAGAGTGAGGAGATACTATTTGTGGCCGAGAAGCCGTGATTATTGCGCTTTGGGGGGCGTCGGCGACGGCTAAGACAACGGTCGCTGGACGGGTCGCCGCGAAGCTCAGCGTGCCGTTGCGAAGCTGCGGAGAGGAAATTCGTCGAGCCGCCAAGGAGGCCAATGTGACGCTCGCCGAGGCGCCAGAAGCGCTCCACCGCTGGGTAGACGACGCCACCCGCGATTGGGTGCGGAGCCACGCCCTAACGGGCGCAGTGCTGGAGGGCCGCTTTCTCGACCAGGTGCTCGCCGAAGAGCCAGGTGTGGTACTCGTCCGGGCGACCTGTGAGTCCGCTATCCGCGTTGAGCGATGGGTTGGTCGGGGCGGCAGCGCCTTCGACGAGGACAATTTGGCCGAGCTTGACAAAGCTGATGATTTGTTTCGTCTCCGCATGTATGACTCTGCGGAAAAGGGGGCCGCGCTGTTCACGCTCGACACCTCCTCGGGCGGGGTGGACAAATGGACGGACGAGTTGCTGGGTTTGATCCAGGGGAGCAGGGCGTCACCACGCGGCTGAGCCGCTGGCACCCCTATCCGGCGATGGTCGCAGACGAGTTGGCGCTGCGCCTCGCCTCGGCTCACGTTCGTCCTGGGATGCGTGTCCTCGATCCGTTTTGCGGCACCGGACGCCTGCTCTTCGCTGCGGCGCGCACGGCCGGCACCCATTGCCTTGGTCTCGACATCAACCCTTTGGCCTGCCTGCTTACTGAAGCTAAAGCCGCCAAACCTAGCACCGCCAGGCTGCAGGAGCTGCGGCAAGAAGCCACGACCAAACCGCGAAAGGGGTGCGTGCGGTTGACGCTGCGAGGCGCGAAGGTCGATTGGCTCTCCGATCAGGCGGCAGCCGAGCTTAGCGAAATCATAGCCTGGCTAAATAGGGCCTTGCTGTCCCGCGATGAACTCCTTGTGACTGCGGCATGCCTCAGCGCGGCCACACGGGAAGCGGCGTGGATACGAAAGTCAGGCTGGAAGCTTCACCGCATGAACGCTACGGCACGGGCGGAGCACCGCGTCTCGCCTTGGTCGAGATTCACGAACAGGCTAGACCACTACCTTCGCGAAGAGAACCTGACGCCGTTGGCGGGCATCGTCACCACGCACAATCTGGACGCGGCAGCCGTCCAAGACATCAGCGGCGATCTCGGTTTCGACCTCATTATAACGTCACCCCCTTACGGAGACTCGCGAACTACTGTGCAGTACGGTGCTGCCTCCGGCATTTGCTTGGATGTGGTTAGCAGGCTCGAAGGTCTTGACAGTATTTTCAGGGCGGGAGGCGCAATCGACCGGGCTTGCCTGGGCGGCGCCAGGGATCGTATTGAAACCGGCTTTAGGCTGCGAGACTATTGGGCAGGGTCCGCCCAGGGCGAACCTGCTCGGCGCGCCAAGGCCTTCCTCCACGATTACATGGAAGTGCTAAAGAAGTGCAACGAAGTGCTCAGCCCAGGCGGCTCCATGGTTATGATTGTCGGACGACGCTCTTTAGGTGGCTACCGGTTGAGGCTCGACGACTTCACGCGGGAAGTCCTTGCTGGCCTTGGCTGCACCTTGCAGGGTTCATTGAAGCGCCACTTCCAGCAGAAAAATATACCCAGAAGGGTAAACCGATTTGGCCGTGCTGGCGACACGGACAGGCAACTCGCTGGCTCGACAAAGACCATGGACGGCGAGATCATCCTCACCCTCACCAAGAAAGCACAGGTCGAGCGGCTGGCGGCCTAGGGCGAGACACCAAGCGAAAACGGTCTTGGGGGTTGTCGCGGTGCGGCGGCGAGGCCACATGACGGGGCGCGGCGCGGCGGCCTTAACGTTTAGGCCATTGTCCTCGTGTAGATTTGCCGCCAGAATGAAGGCGGTTTGAGTAGGAGAGCGGGCGCGGGCGCCCGAGGCATCGTATGACGAAACTGAGCGGCGGCGACAGCAAGAGCACCTTGTACTGCTCGTTCTGCGGGAAGTCGCAGCACGAGGTCCGCAAGCTGATCGCCGGCCCGACCGTGTTCATCTGCGACGAATGCGTCGAGCTGTGCAACGACATCATCCGCGAGGAGACCAAGTCCGCCCTCGTCAAGACGCGCGACGGAGTGCCGACGCCGTCCGAGATCTGCAAGGTGCTCGACGATTATGTGATCGGCCAGAGCCACGCCAAGCGAGTCCTCTCGGTCGCCGTCCACAACCATTACAAAAGGCTCGCCCACGGCGCCAAGGGCGCCAACGTCGAGCTCGCCAAGTCGAACATATTGCTCGTCGGCCCGACCGGCTGCGGCAAGACCCTGCTCGCCCAGACGCTGGCGCGGATCCTCGACGTGCCGTTCACCATGGCCGACGCGACCACGCTCACCGAGGCCGGCTATGTCGGCGAGGACGTCGAGAACATCATCCTCAAGCTGCTCCAGTCGTCCGACTACAATGTCGAGCGGGCGCAGCGCGGCATCGTCTATATCGACGAGATCGACAAGATCAGCCGCAAGTCCGACAATCCCTCGATCACCCGCGACGTCTCCGGCGAGGGCGTCCAGCAGGCCTTGCTCAAGCTGATGGAGGGCACCACCGCCTCGGTCCCGCCGCAGGGCGGCCGCAAGCATCCGCAGCAGGAATTCCTGCAGGTCGACACCACCAACATCCTGTTCATCTGCGGCGGCGCCTTCGCCGGCCTGGAAAAGATCATCGGCGACCGAATGGAGGGCAAATCGATCGGCTTCGGCGCCCATGTCGCGGCGCCCGACGAGCGGAGAGCCGGCGAGGTGCTCCGCCACACCGAGCCCGAGGATCTGCTCAAGTTCGGCCTGATCCCCGAATTCGTCGGCCGCCTGCCGGTGATCGCGACTCTCGAGGACCTCGACGTCGACGCCCTCGTCAAGATCCTTCAGGAGCCGAAGAACGCCCTCGTCAAGCAGTATCAGAAGCTGTTCGACATGGAGGACGTCAAGCTCACTTATACCGACGACGCGCTGGTCGCCACGGCGAAGAAGGCGATCGAGCGCAAGACCGGCGCGCGGGGCCTGAGGTCGATCATGGAGAACATCCTCTTGGACACCATGTTCGATCTGCCCTCGATGGACGGAGTCGACGAGGTGCTGATCGACAAGGACGTGGTCATGGGGACCAAGGACCCGGTGCGTGTCTACGCCGAGAAGGCCGAAGACGCGGCCTGACCTCCTACAGAAGCGACCACAACCACTTTATCGCAAGGTCTATTCCGGTGCGGAGCATGTCCCAGATGCGTGGCACCTGGACGAGCAAAGCAGTCGCCGCCGTAGCACCGAAAGCGGCGGCGAATCCCTTGAACGCAGCCTTTCCGAACATCCGGAATTTCTCCGCAAGCCATGCCTTGATGGCATCGAGGCGCGACATCCTGTTCGCGACCATTTGCCGGTCGAGCGGAGCGGCTCTGACTTCGATCGTAAAGGAATGGCTTTCCAATTTCATGTCGTGGACCACGATCGGGGCGTCGCTCACACCCGCCGTGCGAAGGTCGAGCGGCCGGCGATTATCGCCATATCCGGCGCGCGGCCGCTCGAATTTTTTCAATTCCTCGACCAGCGCGTCGAATTGCGAAAGCATGGCCTCGCGCAGGGCGGAATCCCCGGCCGAAGCGATGGTACGCTCGCCACGGGCAGCGCCGACCGCCGCGTTCGACTCGGATATCGGCCCCTTCACGAGCCACCGTCGCGCCCGATCGAGCCAGTCCTGTATCGCGACGTTCACATAGAGCGGACCCCGGCTCCAAAATTCGCGGTTGCCCGACTTGAGAAGCCGCGCCAGAACCGCCCACTCCGCGATCCGATCGCCATCGCCGGCGAGATCGAAAACCGAGCTGTGCCCGACAATCCGCCGATCGTACCAGTCGACCCAGGGCTGATAGCTGGGCTCGCTCCGGAGTAACTGCGCCGCGGCATAATTCCAGGCCGCGGTCCACCGCGCAGGAGCGGTGCCGATCCAAAGGGGTTGGGCGGCCAGCGCGCGGGCCGCCCTCGCCGGATCGCTATGGTCAGTCAGCCACTGGCAATCGATCGCCACAGTCGACCAGACGGTCGCGTAGCCCATCGTTTCTTCCTCGCGAGATACGGTCCCGACCGGGTCTTCGATCCAGTCGTTGCGAGCCGCGGCATAGGCTTCGGCATGGGCGGCGAACGACGCTCGCTTTATGAAACCGTCGAAGGACTCTGCGTCGCCGTCATCCAAACAGGCGATAACGTCGGCGGCACGCGCGGCAGCATAAGCGGCCGCATCAGCAGCGCGAACAGCATGTTGCTTTTTTCCCCTAGCGACGGAGGGCCGCGAAGCGCGGGCCGCGCGCAGGGCTTTTGCCGAGCGTTCCGCCGCCGTCGTCATGTCCTGTGACAAGATACGCCACGATGCGTCCGCGATGAACGCGGTGCGAAGGAGCTCCAGCGCAAAGCTCCGGGGCAGGCTCGCGCGCCAATTATTGGCCAGACCGTAAGGCAGCGCCCTCAATGCGGCGCGCGTGGCTAGTATTTGCGCCCAGTCGCGAGGCCTGTATTCGAGCCAGCTTTCCAAATCCTCGCGCGATCTTGTGCTCGCCATACTTAATTTATCCGATGCGTTCCGCTGAAGCGCAAGGGAGGGATCTCCCGGCCTACCGATCCGCCGCTCACCGCCGCGGCCACATCAATGCCGTGTAGACCGCCAGCGCCACAATGAGCCCGATGAACCAGGCATAAGCATAGGCCGCCGCCCAGCCCGGGCCGACCCAATGGAACGCGTCCGGCGCGGCGGTCTTGAGGAAGCCGGGCAGGTTGGGCAGCACGCCGGCGGCGAAGGCGATCAGCGCCGCCGGGTTCCAGCCGCGGCGATAGGCATAGAGCCCATCGGACCGGTAAAGGTCCTCGACGTCGAGCCGGGTGCGGCGGATCAGCCAGTAATCGGCGATCAATATGCCCGCGATCGGGCCGAGCAGCGCGCTGTAGCCGGCCAGCCAGACGAAGATGTAGCCGCCGGTCGTTTCGAGGAGCTTCCAGGGCATGATCAGCACGCCGATCGCCGCGGTGATCATGCCGCCCGTCCGATAGGAGATTTTCGCGGGCCACAGCGACGAGAAATCATAGGCCGACGAAACCAGGTTCGCGGCGATGTTGCACGAGACGGTGTCGACGGCAATCACGATCAGGCCGAGCAGCACGAACGGACCGGCGAGCGTTCCGGCCAGCTCGACCGGGTCCCAGATCGCCCGACCGTAGATCACGACGGTCGCCGAGGTCGTGATCACGCTCGCCAGCGCGATCAGGCCCATCATCGGCGGCAGGCCGAGCGTCTGGCCGAGCACCTGGTCCTTCTGGCTCCTGGCGAAGCGGGTGAAATCGGGGATGTTGAGCGCGAGCGTCGCCCAATAGCCGATCATCGCGGTGAGCGCCGGCCAGAAGACGATCCAGAACTGGCCGGCCTTGGCGCCGCCGGGCACGAAGGCGGAGGGCGCGGCGAAGATCGGGCCGAGGCCGCCGGCTCTGTCGACCGCCCACCAGACCAGAGCGATGCAGATCAGGATCTTGAACGGGGCGGTCCAGGTTTCGAGCCGCCGGATCGTGGTCAGCCCCTTGCGCACGAAAAAGAGCTGGATCGCCCAGAAGGCCATGAACGCGAGCAGCTGTCCCAGGCCGATGCCGAGCATGGGCAGCGGCGCCCCGCGCAGGTCCGTCCCTAGGAAGATGCCGAGCAGGGTCAGCAGCGCCTGGCCGCCGATCCAGGTTTGGATGCCATACCAGCCGCAGGCGACCAAAGCGCGGGCGAGCGCGGGCAGGCGCGCCCCGATCGTGCCGAACGAGGCGCGGGCGAGCACCGCATAGGGTATCCCGTGACGAGCGCCGGCATGGCCGATCAGAAGGAGCGGGATCAGCACGATCACATTGCCCAGCAAGACCGTGAACGCCGCCTGGCCCGCCGACATGCCCTGTTCGATCAGCCCGGCGGCGAGCATCCAGCCCGGCACCGCCACGATCATCCCGATCCACAGCGCAGCATAATGATACCAGGCCCAGGTCCGCTGCTCGGGGCCCGTGGGCGCGAGATCCGGATTCCAGAGCGCGCGATCGTCCGACATGCCGCTTCCCCCAGGGACGGTTACTTTCGCACTGTGTCGCCTGGTTTTGACACCGCCGGGCGTGAAAGTAACTGTCCCCTTTAGCGTCCGGGGACAGTGACTTTTCGCGCCGCCTCGCCTGGTTTCGGGCCACGGTGCGTGAAAGTAACTGTCCCTAGCCGTTGACGACGTTGTAGCGGCGCACTTCCTCCTGGGTCAGGCAGCGGCGCGTCGAGCGGTCCCTGCGGTCGGCGACGGCGCGCTGCCGGTACATCACCTCGGTCAGCAGCGCGCGCGACACGCCCATGCGGATCAGGAAGTCGTTGTCCTCGCTGGCGAGCAGCGCCGATTGCTGCTCGATCTCGCCGATCAGGCCGATCGTGTTCTCCTCGCCGCGCGCGACCTCGGAGCGGATCGCCTCGCGGTCGCCGGTATGGGTGAACATGTGGACGATGAACAGGCCGCCCGGATCGACGTGACGGGCGAAGCCGCCCATGAACAGGAAGTTGCAGGCGGAAAAGCAGGCCCATCCGGCCGGGATCCGGGTCTGCAGGCTTTGCTCGCGGATGATCCGCCCGGCCTGGTTGCCGATCCGGGCGTCGCCGCCGGGCGAACGAAGCCAGATTTCGTCGCCCCGGAAGGTGCTCAGCGCCGCCCGAAGCCGAGGGATGAGGTTCAGGTCGATCATTCCCTCGGCGAGCAGGACCTGGCGGCCATTGATCGTCTGGACCGTGAAGGTCATCTGCCGGTTGGTCGACCAATTGGGGTTGGCCGGGCAGGTCGGGTTGTCGGGGTCCGCCCGCGCCTGCGCCTGCGCCGCCTCGGCGGCGAACAGGGCCGTTGCCGCGGCAAACGTGGCGATCAGGCGCGACATCGCCCTAGACTCGGACATAGCGGTTGGTCGGCGGCCGGCGGCACATGCGCTTGGGCGCCCGAGTCTCCTCGCCGTCGATGATGACGATGTCGGTGACGGTCATGCATTGGCCGTCGGCCGCATTGCCCTCGACCGCGTCGACGGTCGACGAGCCGCTGACCCCGGCACGGGTTTCGCTCCGCCAGCTGCTGGTGGCGCCGGCGCCGCCGCGCTCGGCCCGCTCGACGACCTGCTCGGTCGCGGTCGCCGCTTTCTCCTGCTCGTCGCAATCGAGCAGGTTCATGATCGCGTCGCCGAGCATCGACCCCATCGGCAGAACGAGATTGGCCGCGCCGCCGCCGAACCGTCCGAGCAAGCCGCGGCCGATCATGCCGAGCGCCGCGCCGCCCCGTCGCCGGCCCTGGTTGCGCCGCTGGCATTGCTCGCCGGTGACCGACTGCGCTTCGGTCCCGGCGGCGGCGGGGGCGGCGGCCGCAACCGGAATCAGCAGCAGCGGGAGGGCGAGAAACGCGGCACGAAACATGGGTAAGCTCCCCCGGTGCGAAGGCAAAAATTCTACTGCCCGCGCCTTGCGCGGTCAATTGCAAAGCATTGCGTCGAGCGGCAGGTGACGGCGCTTCATTGATGCCGCCCGCCTTCTGCCCCATATAGGATCCGAGCCGGGCCAAATGGTCCGGCCTGTGGAGTATTCATGAGCGAAACCTATCCCGTCCTGCCGCTGCGCGACATCGTCGTCTTCCCGCACATGATCGTGCCGCTGTTCGTCGGCCGCGACAAATCCGTGGCCGCGCTCGAAAGCGCGATGGCGGCGGACAAGTCGATCTTCCTCGTCTCGCAGCTCGATCCCGCCGAGGACGATCCCGACCGCGAGGCCCTGTACGATCTCGGCGTCGTCGCCACCGTCCTGCAGCTCCTCAAGCTGCCCGACGGCACGGTGCGCGTGCTCGTCGAGGGCAAGCACCGCGCGATGCTGAAGTCGCTGCGCCAGGAGGGAACGCACCTCGTCGCGGAGATCGATCCGGTCGAAACCGTCGAACCCGAGGGCGTCGAGGTGAAGGCGCTGGTCCGCTCGGTGATCGAGCAGTTCGAGAATTATTCGAAGGTCAACCGCAAGCTGCCCGCCGAGACCGCGGTCCAGCTGGGCCAGATCGAGGAGCCGTCCAAGCTCGCCGACGCGGTCGCCGCCAACGTCAACATCAAGGTTTCGGACAAGCAGGCCCTGCTCGCCGAGCTCGATCCCGTCCGCCGCCTCGAAATGGCCTTCGCCTTCATGGAGGGCGAATTGGGCGTGATGCAGGTCGAGAAGAAGATCCGCTCGCGGGTCAAGCGCCAGATGGAGAAGACCCAGCGCGAATATTATCTGAACGAGCAGCTCAAGGCGATCCAGCGCGAGCTCGGCAATGCCGGCGAGGAGGGCGAGGGCGACGAGCTCGCGGACCTCGCCCGCAAGATCGAGCGCACCAAGCTTTCCAAGGAAGCCCGCACCAAGGCCAATCAGGAGCTCAAGAAGCTGCGCGCCATGGCGCCGATGTCGGCTGAGGCGACGGTCAGCCGCAACTATCTCGACGTGCTCCTGGCCCTGCCCTGGGGCAAGAAATCCAAGCTGAAGCACGACATCGCCGAGGCCGAGCGGATCCTCGACGAGGACCATTACGGCCTCGAGAAGGTGAAGGAGCGGATCGTCGAATATCTCGCCGTCCAGGTTCGAACCAACAAGCTGAAGGGCCCGATCCTATGCCTGGTCGGCCCGCCCGGCGTCGGCAAGACCTCGCTCGGCCGCTCGATCGCGCGCGCCACGGGGCGCGAGTTCGCCCGCCAGTCCTTGGGCGGAGTCCGCGACGAGGCCGAGATCCGCGGCCACCGACGCACCTATATCGGCTCGCTGCCGGGCAAGATCGTCACCAATTTGAAGAAGGCCGGCACCTCCAACCCGCTCTTCCTGCTCGACGAGATCGACAAGCTCGGCCAGGACTTCCGCGGCGATCCCGCCTCGGCCCTGCTCGAGGTGCTCGATCCCGAGCAGAACAGCCGCTTCCAGGACCATTATCTGGAGGTCGATTACGACCTTTCGGACGTGATGTTCGTCACCACCGCCAACTCGATGGACATGCCGCAGCCGTTGCTCGACCGAATGGAGATCATCCGCCTCGAAGGCTATACCGAGGACGAGAAGGTCGAGATCGCCGAGCGCCACCTCATCCCCAAGCAGATCGAGGCGCACGGCCTCAAGGAAGGCGAGCTGACGCTGACCGAAGACGGCCTGCGCGCGCTGATCCGCCATTACACGCGCGAGGCCGGCGTGCGCACGCTCGAGCGCGAGATCGCCAAGGTCGCGCGCAAGGCGCTGCGCCGCATCCTCGAGGGCAAGGCCGAGGCGGTGGAGCTGACCCCGGACAATGTCGGCGAATATGTCGGCGTCCGCCGCTTCCGCCACGGCATGAGCGAGGAGGAGGACCAGATCGGCGCCGTCACCGGCCTGGCCTGGACCGAAGTGGGCGGCGAGCTGCTCACCATCGAGGCGGTCACGGTGCCAGGGAAGGGCCAGATCAAGATCACCGGTAAGCTCGGCAACGTCATGCAGGAGTCGATCCAGGCCGCCTTTTCGTTCGTGAAGGCGCGCGCGCCGAGCTACGGCGTCAAGCCGAGCGTGTTCGGCCGCAAGGACATCCACGTCCATTTGCCCGAAGGCGCGGTGCCCAAGGACGGCCCGTCGGCCGGCATCGGCATGGTCACCGCGATCATCTCGACGCTGACCGGCATCCCGGTCCGCCGCGACGTGGCGATGACCGGCGAGGTGACGCTCAGGGGGCGGGTGCTGCCGATCGGCGGCCTCAAGGAGAAGCTCCTCGCGGCGCTGCGCGGCGGCATCACCAAGGTGCTGATCCCGGCCGAGAACGAGAAGGACCTCGCCGAGATCCCGGCCAACATCAAGGAGGGTCTCGAGCTCGTCATCGTCGCCCATGTCGACGAGGTCCTCGTCCATGCCTTGGCCACCCCGATCGTCCCGATCGAGTGGACCGAGGCCGACGATTTGGCGGCGCTGCCGCCGTCGGAGCTGGCTGCCGCGCCCGACGACCAGTCGGGGGTTTCGGTCCGCCACTGATCCTGACCTGAAAAGGGGGAGCCTTTCCTCCGGAAATGAGACGCAATTTCCCCGGAATTGCGTCTCTTTCCTTTTGACTCGCACCGGCGTGCTGGCGTTTAATCGCTGCTTCGTGGGCTCACGGCCGCGAGTCTTTTCAACAGGGGTTCGGGACAGATGAACAAGCAGGAGCTCATCGGCCAGGTCGCGGACGCGACCGGCCTCGGCCGGGGCGACGCCTCGCGGGCGGTCGAAACGGTGTTCGACACGATCAGCAATGCCCTGAAGCGCGGCGACGAAGTTCGGCTGGTCGGCTTCGGCACCTTCTCCTGCTCGCGCCGCAAGGCCTCCACGGGGCGCAACCCGCGCACCGGCGAGCCGATGCAGATCAAGGAATCGACCCAGCCCAAGTTCAAGGCCGGCAAGGGCCTGAAGGACAGCGTCAACGGCTAGCGCGGAGTGGGGACAGTCACTTTCCGCACGGCGGTCCGAAACCTCGGACGCCAACGGTTGAAAGTGACTGTCCCCCCGCTATGGGCCGCCTTCCGCCATCGCAGGCGTGGGCGCGTAGCTCAGTGGTAGAGCACCGTGTTCACACCGCGGGGGTCGCAAGTTCAATCCTTGCCGCGCCCACCACGCCTCCGCGATGACCGCGCTCGACATCGCCCATGTGACCAAGCGCCATGGCGGCCGCGCGGCGCTGGACGATGTCAGCCTCGCGGTTGAGAGCGGCCAGTTCGTCGCCCTAGTCGGGCCGTCGGGATCGGGCAAAACGACCCTGCTCAAGTCGGTGAACCGGCTGGCCGAGCCGGACGAGGGGACTGTCCGGATCGAGGGAACGGACATACGCGACGTGCCTCTCGACAGGCTGCGCCATGGCATCGGCTATGTCATCCAGTCGATCGGCCTGTTTCCGCACATGACGGTTGCCGAGAATATCGACATCGTTCTTCGGCTGACCGGCGGGGAAAGCAGGGCGGCGGAGCTGCTGGAGCTGGTTCAGCTCCCACCCGAAATGGCCGCCCGCTACCCGCGCGCTCTGTCGGGCGGCCAAGCGCAGCGCGTCGGCGTCGCCCGCGCGCTGGCGGCGCGGGCGAAGCTGATGCTGATGGACGAGCCGTTCGGCGCGCTCGATCCGGTCACCCGCGACGAGCTCGGCCGCGCCTATCGCGCGCTGCACGACCGGCTCGGCCTCACCACGCTCATGGTTACGCATGATATCGCCGAGGCGCTGCTGCTCGCCGACCGCGTCGTCGTGCTGATCGAGGGCCGGATCCGCGCCGACGCCGGCCCGGGCGACCTGCTGAAGAGCCAGGACCCGGACGTCCGCGCGATGGTCGACGTGCCGCGCCGCCAGGCCGAGCGGCTGGCCGCTTTGTGAGCGAGCTGATCGGCCTTGCCCAGTCGCATCTGCTGCTCAGCGGCTGCGCGGTCGGCATCGGCGTGCTCGTCGGCCTGCCGCTGGCGATCCTCTCGGCGCGCAGCCCGCGCCTGCGCGGCCCCGCGCTCGGCCTCGCCGGCCTGATCCAGACCATTCCGGCGCTGGCCCTGCTCGCGCTCTTCTATCCGGCGCTGCTGATCCTGGGCCGGGCGACCGGCCTCGCAATCCCGGCTTTGGGCTTCCTGCCGGCGCTGATCGCGCTCAGCCTCTATGCGCTGCTGCCGATCCTGAGGAACGGAGTCGCCGCGCTGGGCGGGATCGATCCCGCCGTGATCGAGGCGGCCGACGGGCTCGGCATGACCGGGCGCCAGCGCCTCGCACTCGTCGAATTGCCCCTGGGCGCGCCGGTGATCCTCGCCGGCATCCGCACCGCCGCGGTCTGGACGATCGGCGCCGCCACCCTCGCCACCACGGTCGGCCAGCCGAGCCTCGGCAACCTCATCTTCTCCGGCCTGCAGACCGAGAATTGGGCGCGGGTGCTGACCGGCTGCGCGGCGGCCGCGGGCCTCGCGCTGGCGGTCGACGGCCTGCTCGCCTTGGTCGAGAGCGGCCTCGCCCGCCGCTCGCGCCCGCGCCTGTGGTTCGGCCTCGCCGGCATCGCGCTGGCGCTGGCCGCCGCTTTGGTGCCGGCGCGGGGCGGAGGCGGGGAGACGATGGTGATCGGCGCCAAGAATTTCTCCGAGCAATATATCCTGGCGAGCGCGATCGAGCGCCGGCTCCAGGCGGCCGGCTACCGCACCGAGCGGCGCGACAATCTCGGCTCCACAATCGCCTATCAGGCGCTCGCGGCCGGCGACATCCACGTCTACGTCGATTATTCGGGGACGCTCTGGAGCAACATCCTCCAGCGCGCCGACATCCCGCCGCCCGCACAGATGCGCGCCGAACTGTCGGCACGGCTGCGCGCCCGCGACGGCGTTCTCGTCCTCGGCCCGCTCGGCTTCGAAAATGCCTATGCGCTGGCGATGCGCCGCGCCCGCGCCGAGGCGCTCGGAGTCCGCACCCTGGCCGACCTCGCCCGCGCCGCGCCGCGGCTCACCCTGGGCGCCGATCTCGAATTCCTCTCCCGCCCCGAATGGCGCTCGGTCGAGGCGCGCTACGGCCTCGCTTTCGCCGCCCAGCGCTCCTACAGCCCGACCTTCATGTACCGCGCCGTCGGCGACGGCTCGGCCAACGTCATCACCGCTTTCTCCTCCGACGGCCGAATCGCCGCTTTGGACCTGGTCGTGCTCGCCGACCCGCGCCGCGCGCTGCCGAGCTACGACGCCCTCCTCCTGCTCGCGCCCGGCACCGACGCCAGGGCGGCGGCCGCGCTCCGCCCGCTGATCGGCGCCATCGGCGTCGAGCGGATGCGCCGGGCGAACCTGATGGTCGACCGCGACGCCGACAAGCGCACCCCCGCCGAGGCCGCGCGCTGGCTCGATCCATGATCGGACTCAAGATCCGCGTCACGCCTCCAGCCAGGTTGCGGCGTGAGCGGAGCGGACCGCAATTCGCTATCGGCGACGCTTGACTTATTTAGCGAATAAGCTAAATGTAGCTTTCCAAACGAGGAGAAAAGAGCGTGGACTGGAACGAGCATACCGTCATCTGCACCTACCGGGTGCGGGAGGGCGCACAGGCCGAATTCCTCGCGCTGCTGCGCAAGCATTGGCCGGCTTTGCACGAGGCAGGTCTGGTCACGGACACGCCGGCGGTCCATTTCGAGGCTGCCGGCGAGCAAAAGGCCGAGCATGGCGAGACCGGCCCAACCTATGTCGAGATTTACAGTTGGGCCGGGCCCGAATCGGCCGGGCTCGCCCACCGGATGCCGGAAGTGATGGCGGTGTGGGAGCCGATGGGCGCGCTGGTCGAATCCCGGAATGGACGGCCGTCGATGGAATTCCCGCATTTCCGGCCGCTCGAGCTTGACGCCGCCTGACCCGCAGGCGGAGGTCGAGGCGGAGGACCGGGTATTCGCCGCGCTCGCCCATCCGTCGCGCCGGCACATCCTGCTGACGCTCAAATTCCGTGGCGGCAGGATGAGCGCCGGAGAGATAGCCAACCGCTTCGGCTGCAGCTGGCCGACGACGACGCGCCACCTCAACGTGCTGCGAGCGGCCGGGCTGGTGTCCGTGCAGAAGCGGGGCCGGGAGCGCGATTATGTGCTTGGGCGCGAGCGGCTGCGGACGATCATGGGGGACTGGATGAGCTGGTTCGACAAGGAGGACGACCTTGACCGCGAAGACAGATGAGCTGGTGAAGGCGCTGCGCCGCTTCGGCCTTTCCTATCCGGGCGCCCATTCCAAATCGCCCTGGCCCGGTCACGACGACCTCGCGGTCAAGGACAAGACCTTCGCCTATCTGCCCGCCGAAGGGGACCCGTTCGTCCTCTCGGTCAAGCTCCCATATACGGGCGAGGTGGCGCTGCAGCTGCCTTACGCGAAGCCCAAGGCCTACGGCCTCGGCAAGTCGGGCTGGGTGAGCTTCACGCCGGGCGAGACGGAGATGCCGCCGATCGAGCAGCTGAAGGACTGGGTGGACGAGAGCTATCGCGCCCAGGCGCCCAAGAAGCTGGTCAGGGAACTGGACAGCCGGCCCGATTAATCCCGGCGATCGGGGCGAGGTCAAGGACGGAAAGCAGTACCATTCCATCAATAAGGGGGCGGCCGCCGGGGCAGCGGTGCTCAAGCCATCCTTGACGCTGGGGTCTGCCCGCCCCTATGTGCGCCACCGCATTCATCCATGCGTGGCGATCGTAGCTCAGTTGGTTAGAGCACCGGTTTGTGGTACCGGGGGTCGCGGGTTCAAGCCCCGTCGATCGCCCCATTTCTAGCCGACGACAGGACCCGCTTCGAATGGACTCGCTCTGGGATTTTCCCGACTTCGACGAGCATGAGCTCGTGCATTTCGTCACCGACCCCGAAACCGGCCTGAAGGCGGTGATCGCGGTCCATTCGACCCATTTGGGGCCGGGCGCGGGCGGCACCCGATTCTGGCATTATGCCAGGCCGGCCGACGCCATCGCCGATGCGCTCCGACTGTCGCGCGGGATGAGCTACAAGAACGCGATGGCCGGACTGCCGCTCGGCGGCGGCAAGGCGGTGATCCTCGCCGACGCGGCGCGCACCAAGACGCCCGAGATGCTCGCCGCTTACGGCCGCGCCGTCGAGCGGCTCTGCGGCGCCTATGTCACCGCCGAGGATGTCGGCATGAACGTCGCCGACATGGTCGCGCTGGCGAAGGAAACCAGCTACGTCGCCGGCCTGCCGGTGGGCGAAGGGGCGGTCGGCGGCGATCCCGGGCCGCACACCAGCTACGGCGTCTATCTCGGCGTCAGGGCGGCGGTGAAACGGGGCCTGGGCAAGGACAGCCTCAAGGGCCTCCACATCGCCATCCAGGGCGCGGGCAGCGTCGCCGGCGGCTTCGCCCGCCGCGCCGCCGCCGATGGCGCCCGCTTGAGCATCGCCGACGTTGACCAGGGCCGGGCCGAGGCGCTCGCGGCGGAGACCGGCGGCACCGTGGTCGGCACCGACGAGGTCATGACCCTCGAAGCCGATTTGCTGAGCCCCAACGCGCTCGGCGCAATCCTCGACGCCGAGTCGATCGCCGCGCTTCGCGTCCCGATCGTCGCCGGCGGCGCCAACAACCAGCTCGCCACCCGCGACGACGGCGACCGCATCCAGGCGCGGTCCATCCTCTACGCGCCCGATTACGTGATCAACGCCGGCGGAATCATCAACGTCTCGACCGAATATCTGAAGGACGGCGACCAGGACACGGTGCGCCGGCGCATCGAGGCCATCCCCGGCAAGCTCGAGGAGATCTGGCAGGAGAGCGCGGAGACGGGCCGCAACCCCGCGCGCGTCGCGGGCGACATGGCGCGGAGATTGATCGGAAGAGCCTAGAGCGGCTCCGGCCTGGGCTTGTCGCGGCCGAGCTTGTGCTCGCGATAGATTGTGTAGAGGCCGCTGGCGACGATGACGGCGGCGCCGGCCCAGGTGCTCGCCGGCGGCTGGGTTTCCCAGAGCAGCCAGCCGAGCAGCACCGCCCAGAGCAATTGGGTGTAATCGAACGGCACCACTACCGGCACCGGCGCGAAGCGCAGCGACGAGGTCAGGAAGAGCTGGCCCATGCCGCCGAACAGGCCGAGCGCGACCAGAATCGCCCAGGTGCGGGCGTCGTGAAACGCGCCGAAGAAGGGCAGCAGCACCCCCGTCGCCGCCATCGAGAAGAGGGTGAACCAGAGCACCGTCGTCGGCGTGCTCTCGGTCCGCCCGATCGTCCGGATGGTGATCGTCACGCCGGCGACGCCGAGCGCCGCGGCAAGCGCCAGCGCCAGGCCGACCGGCGGCAGATCGCTGCCGCTCGGCCGCATCACGATCAGCACCCCGACGAAGCCCAAGGCGACCGCGCTCCAGCGGTACCGCCCGACCGGCTCCTTCAGGATCAGCGCCGACAGGACCACCGAGAAGAGCGGCGCGACGAAGCCGATCGTCGCCGATTCCGCAAGCGGCAGGAAGGTCAGGGCCGCGAAGGCGGTGACCATCGTCGTCAGCCCGATCACGCCGCGGCCGAGATGGGCGAGCGGCCGCTTCGTCCGCCAGGCGCCGAAATTGCCGGTCATGCCGATCCACACCAGCAAAGGCGGCAGGCCGAAGGCGAAGCGGTAGAAAGCGAGCTCGGGCAGGCTGACGCCCGCTTCGTCGCCGAGCTTGATCATCGCCGCCATGAAGCCGAAGCAGGTCGCCGCGCCGATCCTGAGGCCGATGCCGAGCAGCCGGTTTTGCGTCACTGCGCTCACCCGCCCGCCTTAAGCACAAGCTTTCGCCCGCGCGAAGCCCCGCTAGCGAGAGATGAGCCTCAACCGTAGCCGGGCGTGAGGCTGGCGATGATATAGGTCGTCCCGCCGCCGGCCAGCGGGACCTCGACGGCGGTGCCGGCGAAAGCGACGATCGATTGCCCCTGCGGCGCCGTATAGCTGAACGGCGTCTGGGACGAGGCGTTGCTCATGGTGCCGAACGGGCCGAACACCTGCCCGTTGCGAGTCGTGACGGTGAGCTGCAGGACGCAGCTCCAGCCGAACCAGATGCCGGTGTAGCCGGAGATTTCGGCCACCGCATCGCCGGCGGCGATGTCGACGGTGCTCGGCTGCCCGCCATTGCCGCCATGCTGCGGCAGCACGTAGAGGAGCGGGTTGTCGCAGCCCGCAAAGCTTCCGGTGTTCGTCGCCTGCACCGAATCCAGCACCTCGCCGGAACGGACGACGAGCTGCGAGATGAGCGGGTTGCCGGCAGCGCCGACGATCTGCGTGTCGTCGAACGCGGTGTCCGAGCATCCCTGGACGAGCTGATGGAGGATCATCTGCTGAGCCTGCTCGAACTGATAATTGCCGGAATTCAGCCGCCATTGCGTGGCGACGGCGTAGCCGCCGGACGTGTATTCCCGATAGGCGTTCTGGGCGGTCTGGTAAGGGCAGGGGTTCCAGCTGCCGGCGGATTCGAACTTCGCGCCGTAAGCGAGCTTGGACTGCGACACGCGCGCCGCCGTGAATTCCCCGGCCGACGTAAAGCCGGAATAGAGTTGCAGGCTGACGAAATCGAACGAGTCGTTGACCGTGGGCGCATCGAGGGTTCCGACCGCGGCTGGCGAAAGCGTGAGATAATATTGGCCTTGGGCGTCGAACGCCGCGCGGATGGCGTTGAAGATGAGCGCGAACTGCTGCGGCGTCCCGTTGTCGGAAAGCGGCGATTCCCAATCCACGTCGAAGCCGTTGAGACCGTAATGATCGACATAGGCGAGGATGTTGTTCGCGTAATCGGTGGCGTTCTGCTGCCACTGGCCGGGGTCCTGGGAAAAGATCTGGGTGAGCTCGTCGTCGCCATAGCCCAGGGTCACGAGGATCCTGACGTCCGGATTCACGTTGCGGGCGTCCTGGATCAGCCAGTCCATATAGTCCTGATTCGTCGAGCCGTCGGGATGGACCTTCGGCTGGAGCTGGATCGTGCAGGTGGAACCGTCGCCGGCCGGGACGGTGTCGGCGCCGGTCGGCACCGTGCTGACCCAGCAGATGTTCACGATGTCGGTGTAATTGTAGACGCCGTAGCCGATCAGCGACTGGTAGCAGCTCGAGGGGGATTTGTAGCTGGTCCCGCCCGGCTCGTCCTCGCCGAGGAAAATCCAGGCGTTGACGCTCTTCCCGGTCGTGCTCATGGCGACTCCTTGCAAGTTGAGGTTTCGGTTTCGTGCAGTGACGGAAGAGGCATAGGCCGCAACAGGTTTCAGTTCGAAGACGCCGAAAAGAACCTGTCAACTTGCGGCCCAATAATGCTTGATGTCAATGGCGACCGTCAGTGGCGCGGAGCGATAGCGTGGCGGCGGCGGATATTCACGCGCTCTGTTTCAGCAAAGTAAATCCAAGTCCTCATAACTTTGGCGACCGCCCTGGACGAAGCCGGCCTGTCGCCAGATCCCGGCCGGCGAGCGGGAGGGGTTCGGACCAAATCGGCAAGCGGGTTCGATCCTACGGCTAGGAGGATCGGGCCGCCTCCGCTAAGGACAGCCCGGGCAAAATGCATATCTACGCGAATCCGGCACGTTTCCTGAGGCTTGCACGCCCGCTGACAGCCTGGCTCGGCTGGAGCGGAGCCGTGCTGGTCCTTGCCGCGCTCGGCTACGGCCTGCTGCTCGCCCCGCGCGACTATCTCCAGGGCGAGAGCGTGCAAATCCTCTACGTCCACGTTCCCGCCGCCTGGCTCGGCATGGCGGGATGGACCGGGATCGCCGCGGCGAGCCTGATGCAGCTGGTCTGGCGCCATCCGCTGGCGGCGGTGGCGGGCCGTGCGATCGCCGTCCCCGGCGCCGTCTTCACCGCCATCTGCCTCGCCACCGGCTCGCTCTGGGGCCGGCCGACCTGGGGCACCTATTGGGAATGGGATGGGCGGATGACCTCGATGCTCGTCCTGCTCTTCCTCTATTTCGGCTATATCGCGCTCGCCGCGGCCGAGGGGGAGAAGCGCGGGGAAGGGCGCGTCACCGCCATTTTCGGCCTCGCCGGCGCGATCAACCTGCCGGTCATTCATTATTCGGTGATCTGGTGGAACACGCTCCACCAGGGCGAGAGCATCAGCTTCGTGCGCGGCAGCTCGACGATCGACGGTTCGATGCTCTGGCCTTTGCTCGTCTCCGCGGTCGGCTTCTCCTTGCTGTTCGGAGCGATCGTCCTGATGCGGATGCGCGCCGAGCTCGCGAGGCTCAAGGTCGAGGCGCGCCTGAAGCGGATGGCCGGCGAATGAGCCACTGGCCGTTCATTCTCGCCGCTTATGCGCTGACCCTGCTCGCGACGCTCGGCACCGCCCTGTGGAGCTTCGCCGCGATGCGCCGCGCCGAGGCGGATGCCGACGCCTTGAGCAAGCGCCCGTGAAACCCAAGAATCAGCGCCTCGTGCTGCTGATGCTCGCGCTCGTCGCCGTGGGCGGGGCGGTCCTGCTCGCCATGTCGGCGATGCGCGACCAGGCCGCCTTCTTCTACGCCCCGGCCGACGTCGCCCGCAAAGGCCTGCCGCTCGACCGCGCGGTCCGCATCGGCGGCATGGTCAGGGGCGGCTCGATTCGCCGCCACCCCGATGGCGTCACCATCGATTTCCTGGTCGGCGACGAGACGGCCGAGACCATAAACGTCCGCTTCACCGGCATCACGCCCGATCTGTTCCGCGAGAATAGCGGCGTCGTCGCCGAGGGCCGCTTCCAGCCCGACGGCCGCTTCGTCGCCAGCGAGATCCTCGCCAAGCATGACGAAAATTACATGCCGCCCCGGCTCGGCCCCGACGGCCGGCACAAGAGCGAGTCGCTCGAATGATCGCCGAAGCCGGGCTCGGGGCGCTGTGGCTGGCGGCAACCCTGTCGCTGCTCCAGCTCCTGCTGGGCGCGGCGGCGCTTCGTCCCGGCGCGGAAGGCCTGCTCCGCGTCGTCCGCCCCGTGGCGGTCGCCCAGGGGGTGCTCGCCGGCCTCGCCTTTCTGGTCCTGATCTGGCTGTTCCTGCGCACCGATTTGTCGGTCCAGCTGGTCGCCGCAAACAGCCATTCGGCCAAGCCCTGGCTCTACAAATTCGCCGGCGCCTGGGGCAATCACGAAGGCTCGATGCTGCTCTGGGTGACCGTGCTCGCGCTCGCCGGCGGCATCGTCGCCCTGCTCGAGCGCCGGCTGCCGCGCAATACGCTGGCGGCGACCCTGGCCGCGCAGGCCGCGATCGGCCTCGGCTTCTACGCCTTCCTGCTGTTCGCCTCCAACCCGTTCACCCGGCTGAGCCCGGTCCCGGTCGAGGGCAACGGCCTCAATCCACTGCTGCAGGACCCGGGCCTGGCCTTCCACCCGCCGACGCTCTATTTCGGCTATGTCGGCATCTCGGTCGCTTTCTCGTTCGCGGTCGGCGCCCTCGTCACCCGCGACGTCGGCCCCGCTTTCGCCCGCGCCATGCGGCCCTGGGTGCTGGCGGCGTGGATCTTCCTCACCCTCGGCATCACCGCCGGCTCCTATTGGGCCTATTACGAGCTGGGCTGGGGCGGCTGGTGGTTCTGGGACCCGGTCGAGAACGCCTCGCTCATGCCCTGGCTCGCCGCCACCGCTTTGCTGCACAGCGTCACCGTCCTCGCCACCCGCGACGGCCTGCGCGCCTGGACGATCATGCTCGCCGTCGTCGCTTTCTCGATGTCGATGATCGGCACCTTCCTGGTCCGCTCGGGCATATTGACCTCGGTGCACGCCTTCGCCGTCGATCCGCGCCGCGGCGCCTTCATCCTCGTCCTGCTGCTCCTCTATATCGGCGGCGCTCTGGCGCTCTATGCCTTGCGCGTCGGCACGGTGAAGGAAGGCTCGCGCTTCGACCTGTTCAGCCGCGAGGGCGCGCTCGTCGCCAACAACCTGCTCCTCTCGGCGATTCTCGGCGTGGTCTTCGTCGGCACGCTCTATCCGCTCGGCGTCGAGGCGGTGACCGGCGACAAGCTCTCGGTCGGCCCGCCTTATTTCAACGCCGCCGCCGGCCCGATCGCCCTGATCCTGGTCGCGATCATGGGCGCCGGGCCGCTGCTGCGCTGGCGCCGCGACCGGCTCGCCAACCTCGCCAACCGAATCGCCCTTCCGGTCCTGCTCGCCGCGGCGATCCTGCTCGCTTTGTCGCTGCTCGCGCCGGGCATCCGCTTCCTGCCCATGCTCGGCCTGACCGTCGCCATCGGCATCGGCACCGCCAGCCTCGCGCCCTTGTGGGGCCGCAACCTCAGGCGCACTCCACTCTTCACCTGGGGCATGGTCATCGCCCATTTCGGCATCGCCGTCGCGCTCGCCGGCATGGCCTCGGAAAGCGCCTTCACGAAAGAGACTCTGGTCGCCGCCCGCCCGGGCCAGACCATGCATGTCGGCGGTTTCGCGGTCCGCTTCGACGGCGTCGAGCCGATCGCCGGGCCGAACTGGACCGCGATCGAGGCGCGGCTCATCGCCCGACGCGGCGAAGGCGCCGAATTCGTGCTTCGCCCGCAGGCGCGCCTGTTCAGCTCGCCGCCGACGCCGACCAGCGAAGCCGCGATCCGGACCCTCTGGGACGGCCAGCTCTATGTCGCGATCGGCGATGAGGACGAGCAGGGCCGCTGGCAGCTCCGCCTCTGGTGGAAGCCGTTCGTCACCCTGATCTGGCTCGGCGGGGCGCTCGTCGCTTTGGGCGGCTTGCTCGCTTTGGTCGGCCGGCTCCGCCGCGAACGCCGGGTCAGGCCGCGCGAGGAGGCCCTGGCATGAGGCGCCGCCTGATCCTGTGGGTTCCGCTCGGCCTGTTCGCCCTCTTCATGGGCGTCGTCGCGGCCGGGCTCTACGCGCCGGCGGAGCGGACCATCCCGTCCGCCCTGGTCGGCCGGCCGGTCCCCGATTTCGACCTGCCCCCCGGCATGCCGGGCCGTCCCGGCCTTTCCAGCATGTCGCTTCGCCAGGGCCGCCCCCATGTCGTCAACATCTTTGCCAGCTGGTGCCTGCCCTGCCGGGTCGAGGCGCCGCAATTGGAAGCGCTCGCGCGCCGCGGCGTGCCCATCGACGGCATCGCCGTCCGCGACCGGCAGGTGGACCTGACCCAATTCCTCGCCACCTATGGCGACCCGTTCCGCGCCATCGGCGCCGACGTCGACCGGCGGGTCCAGATGGAGCTGGGCTCGGCCGGAGTCCCCGAAACCTTCGTGATCGACGGCAGCGGCGTTATCCGCCACCAGCATATCGGCGCGATCACCGAGGCCGACATGCCGGCCATCGTCGCCGCTTACGAGGACGCGCGATGAGCAGCGGCGCGGCGCGAAAGGTGAGACATGCCCCCGGCATGTCTCAGGTCGGTCCGGGGGAGCGACCGGCCTTTCGCACCACGTCGCTGCTCCTTCTCGCCGCCGCGCTCGTCGCCGCCACCCCGGCGCTCGCCAATTCCCTCCTCCCCGCGGCCGAATATGCCGACAGGCAGCTCCCCGACCCGCGCCAGGAAGCCCGCGCCAAGGCGCTGATGGAGACCATCCGCTGCCTCGTCTGCCAGGGTCAGGCGATCGCCGACAGCGACGCCGAGATGGCGGGCGACATGCGCTCGCTGATCCGCACCCGAATCGCCGCCGGGGAGAGCCCCGGGGAGATCCGCGCCTGGCTGATCGCCCGCTACGGCAATTGGGTGACCTACGATCCGCCGCTCGAGCCGGTGACCTGGCCGCTCTGGGCCGCGCCGGTCCTGCTGGTCCTCGCCGGCGCCTGGCTGGCGCGCGGGCGCTTCAAGCGGCGGAGGGGCTGATGGGCTGGCTAACCATGCTCGGCCTCAGCCTGCTCGCGGGCGCCGGCCTCGGCTGGTTCCTTCGCCACGACAAAGGCGCGCTGCAATTCCTCGGCGCCGCCTTGCTGCTCGCTTTGGCCGGCTATGCCTGGCAGGGTCATCCCGGCTTCGCGGGCGCGCCCAAGCGCGCGGTCGAGCGACAACAGCTCCCCGACAGCGCCTTCGCCCAGGACCGCGAGGAGATTCTCGGCCGCTTCGACCGCGCCTGGTACTGGATGAACATGGCCGAAGGCTATCAGCGCCGCGGCGATACCGAGGGCGGGGCGCGCGTCCTGCAGCGGGCGGTGGCGCAAAATCCGCAGAATGCCGACCTGTGGGTCGGCCTCGGCAACGCGCTCGTCCTGCACGGCGGCGGAATGATGAGCCCGGCCGCGCAGCTCGCCTTCGCCCGCGCCGAGCGGCTCGCGCCCAACCATCCCGGCCCGCGCTATTTCTACGGCCTCGCTCTGGCCCAGGGCGGCAATTTCGACGAGGCCGAGCGGATCTGGCGCGCGCTCATCGCCGCGGCGCCGCCCGAGGCCGAATATCGGCGCATGATCGAGGAACGCCTGGCGCAGCTCCAGCAGGCGCGGGCGGCGGGCCAGATTCCGGGCCCCGGGACGCCCCAATAGCCCCCCCCTCGATGGGGGAGGGTTGGGTGGGGGTGAACGCTTCCACCCGAAATGGGGCCTCGTAAGTTCACCCCACCCCTAGCCCCTCCCCATCAAGGGGAGGGGAGAAGCCGGGGGGCGAGCTTGCGCTAAACCGCCGGCTCGTAGGAAAGGCCGAGCGCCTCGGCCACCGCGGCGTGCCGGATCTTGCCGCCGGAGACGTTCAGACCGTTTGCCAAGTGCGGATCGGCTTTCATCGCCGCTTCAGCGCCTTGGCCGGCAAGCTTCAGAACGAATGGCAAGGTCGCATTGTTGAGTGCGAAGGCCGAGGTCCGAGCCACCGCGCCCGGCATGTTGGCGACGCAATAGTGGATCACCCCGTCCACTTCGTAGACCGGATTGCTGTGCGTCGTCGCCCGCGAGGTCTCGAAGCAGCCGCCCTGGTCGATCGAGATGTCGACCAGCACCGAGCCCCGCTTCATCGTCTTCAGCATGTCCCTGGTGATCAGCTTGGGCGCCGCCGCGCCGGGGATCAGCACCGCGCCGATCACCAGCTCGGCCTTGGTCACCGCATGGGCGATCGTCGCCCGGGAGGCATAAGCGGTCTTGATCTGGCTGCCGAAGAACATGTCCAATTCGGCGAGCCGCGCGTTCGAGATGTCGTAGATGGTGACGTCGGCGCGCATGCCGACCGCCATCTGCGCCGCGTTGACGCCGGCGATGCCGCCGCCGAGGATCATCACCCGCGCCGGCGCCACGCCCGGAACGCCGCCGAGAAGCACGCCGCGGCCGCCCTGCTCCTTCTCCAGATAGTGGGCGCCGACCTGGATCGACATCCGCCCGGCCACTTCGGACATCGGCTTCAGCAGCGGCAGCGAGCCGTCATTGGCCGTCACCGTCTCATAGGCGATGCAGGTCGCGCCCGATTCGATCAGGCCCCGGGTCTGCTCCGGGTCGGGGGCGAGGTGGAGATAGGTGAAGAGCAGATGCCTCGGCTCGAGCAAAGCGATCTCGGACGCCTGCGGCTCCTTCACCTTCACGATCATGTCGGCCTGCGCGAACACTTCGGCGGCGCTGCCGGCGATGGTGGCGCCGACATCGACATAATCCCGGTCGGAGAAGTCGATGCCGAGCCCGGCCCCGGTCTCGACCGCGACCTCGTGGCCCGCCGCCACCAGCTCCGCCACCGACGCCGGCGTCAGCCCGACCCGATATTCGTGGACCTTGATCTCCTTCGGCACGCCGACGCGCATCTTGCTCTCCTCGGGCTGTGATTTTGGGCGGTCCTATAACGATCCAATATCGCTTTGTCGCCGTTGCGAAGGGGGTGGCGCAATGCTAAGCCGCGCGCCGCCTTGGGCCTCCGGGGCGGCAGAAGAGGAAATGGGACATATCCTGTCCTGACCGATGAGCGATAACCCCGCCCCAGAGCAGCCCGCGGATCGTCCGGCCGGGCACCATCCCCAATCGAGCCTCGCCAAGCTCGCGCTCGGCGCGGTCGGCATCGTCTTCGGCGACATCGGCACCAGCCCGATCTACGCCTTCCGCGAGACCTTCGCGGGCCACCACCCGCTCGCCGGCGGCGGCGTGGAGATATTGGGCGTCCTCAGCCTGATCTTCTGGTCGATGATGATCGTGGTGACGATCAAATATGTCACCGTCATCATGCGCGCCGACAATAAGGGCGAGGGCGGCAGCCTGGCGCTGCTCGCCCTGATCAACCGCAAGTCCGACAGCGGCAAGCGCCGGTGGTCCGCGGGGATCGTGTTGCTGGGCGTGTTCGCCTGCGCGCTCTTCTACGGCAATTCGATGATCACGCCGGCCATTTCGGTGCTCTCCGCGGTCGAAGGCCTGACCACGGTCGAATCCTCCTTCGCGCCCTATGTCGTGCCGGTCGCCATCTTCATCCTGGTCGGGCTGTTCGCGATCCAATCGACCGGGACGGCGCGCGTGGGGACCTTTTTCGGCCCGATCATGATCCTCTATTTCGTCACCATCTCGGTGCTCGGGCTGATGCACATCGCCGGCTCGCCCTGGATCGTCGTCGAGACGATCAATCCGCTCAACGCGCTCCGGTTCTTCCTGACCGACGGCTGGAGCGCCTTCCTCGCTCTGGGTTCGGTCGTGCTGGCGGTGACCGGCGCCGAAGCGCTCTACGCCGACATGGGGCATTTCGGGCGCAAGCCGATCGGCGTCTCCTGGCTGGTCTTCGTGATGCCGGCGCTGATGCTCAACTATATGGGGCAGGGCGCGATGGTGCTGTCGATGGACCCGGAGACGGCGCGGACGACGCTGGCCAATCCGTTCTTCTTCCTCGCGCCCGAAGCGATGCGCCTGCCGCTCGTCATCCTCGCCACCTTCGCCACCATCATCGCCAGCCAGGCGGTGATCTCGGGCGCCTTCTCGGTGACCCAGCAGGCGATGCACCTGGGCTTCATCCCGCGGCTCCGAATCCAGCACACCAGCGAAGCGGCGATGGGGCAGATCTACATCCCGGTGGTCAACTGGATGCTGATGATCATGGTCATCCTGCTCGTCCTCTTCTTCCAGAATTCGTCGAACCTCGCCGCCGCCTACGGCATCGCCGTCACCGGCGCGATGTTCATCGACACCTGCCTCTTGACCGTCGTCCTGCTGTCGTTGTGGAGATGGAAGCCCTGGCTCGCCATCCCGGTATTGGCAGTGTTCTTCCTGGTCGACATCGCCTATTTCGCCGCCAACCTCACCAAGGTGCCCGACGGCGGCTGGTTCCCGCTCCTGGTCGGCCTGTTCGCCTTCACCCTGCTCACCACCTGGGCGCGCGGCCGCCAGCTGATGATCAAGCGGATGAACGAGGCGGCGATGCCGGCTTCGATCTTCATCAAGTCCGCCGCCAGCAGCGCCACCCGAGTCCCCGGCACCGCCGTATTCATGACCACCGCGTCCGACGGCATCCCGCACGCGCTGCTGCACAATCTCAAGCACAACAAGGTGCTTCACCAGCGCGTCCTGCTGCTCACCGTCCGGATCGAGGACGTGCCCTATGTCGAGGAGGAGAAGACCTTCCATCTGGACGAGCTCGGCCAGGGCTTCTACCGGCTGATCATCCGCTACGGCTTCATGCAGGAGACCGACGTGCCGAGCGCGCTCGCGCGGGTCGACAGCTGCGGCCCGCAGTTCAGGATGATGGAAACGAGCTTCTTCCTCGCCCGGCAGACCCTGATCGCCTCGCCGCGGCCGGGGATGGCGATCTGGCGCGAGAAACTGTTCTCCTGGATGCTCAGGAACGCGGAAAGCGCGATGGAATTCTTCAAGCTGCCGCCCAACCGCGTCGTCGAGCTGGGCAGCCAGGTCGAGATTTGACCCCGGCCTGCGCCGGGGCGCCGATCATCGTCACCGCTTTGTTCGGCGACGGCGACAATGGCTGGCTGCAGGCGGTGCGGCGAACCCATTATCCGCCCGAGCGCAACCGGGTCCCCGCGCACCTCACGCTCTTCCACCATCTGCCGCCCGGCGCCGAGAACGAACTTTCGAGCCGTCTCAGGGCGGCCACGGCCGCCCCGCCGCCCCGGGCAAGGATCGCCGATATCATGGATCTGGGCGAGGGGACGGCGTTCCGAGTCGACAGCGAGGACCTCGCCGCGATCCGCGCGGATCTTGCAATGACGCTGCACGGCCTCCTGATCCCGCAGGATCAGGCCGCCTGGCGCCCCCACATCACCATCCAGAACAAGGTCGCACCGCGCGACGCCCGCCGGCTGCAGCGGCAGCTCCGCGCGACGTTCGAGCCCCGGCCGCTGACGATCCGGGCGCTGGCGTCATGGCGCTATCTGGGCGGCCCCTGGGAGCCGATCCGGACGCACAGCTTCCGCAAATGAGGTGAGGCTCAATCGACCTGCCCGACGCCGTCGCAGCTATAGTCGAACGCGGCGAGGCCCGCCTCGAGATGGCCGGCGAGCAAGGGCATGTCCATCAGCTCGTCCATCCGTTCGTCGCCGCTGAGGTCGCTCGCCTCGGCGAAGGCATCGTCCCACTCGCTGGCGTCGTAGGTGCCGCGTCCGACCCAGGCAAGCGCCACCACCTCGGCCAGCTGGTCGTCGGCGAGGTCGTCGAGCGTCGCCTGCACTTCCTCCTCGACGCCGTCGTTGAGCTCGTCCTCGAGCACCGACAGGGCCTGATCGCCTTCGTCGTCGAAATCGTCGACATTGTCGGGATCCTGCTCGGGATCCTGCGCGGGCACCTGCGCCTCCAGCTCCTTGGCGCGCAGGATGAGCCGGCAGATCGTTTCGAGGGGCGTCAGCAAGTCCATGGGCTCTCTCCGTGCCCGCCTGCCATCCGAAACGACAAGCCTCGCGCCGGGTTCCGGACCTTGAATTTCGCCTGGCTCCGCTCCAGTTGACCGGTCACGCGCCGCTTCCTATAGCGCCGCGTCGCACGACGCCGCCGGGCGGCGTCTCCGTGGGGCGGAGTAGCTCAGCTGGTTAGAGCAGCGGAATCATAATCCGCGTGTCGGGGGTTCAAGTCCCTCCTCCGCTACCAACCCCGGTTCTCGGAAAACCGCGATTTTTCGACAATTCCTTTCGGAAGGACCAGTCTCGGCTCATTGCGTTCGGCTTCGGAGAGGATGTGCCGGGCGTCGGCTTCGACCTTTACCGTAAGACCCCACTAAAAAACACGAGCTGGGGCCGGCCCCCTCAGCCGTTGCCATATATGGCGGCTTGTGAGACCTTTCGGAACCGGGAGGTTCTCACATGAGGCAGCGATACGCAGCCGCGCCTGCTTTCGCGGGTTTCTTGATCTCTTCCATTTTGGCTGCCGCTCCTCAAAACCAACTTCCCGCCGTTGACGGAATCCGGCGCACCGTCATCGCCCAGCCATTCTACCCGCCGGGCTACTTGGAACTAAAGATCGCCGCGGCGGCGGCAGAGCGGGTCAACGGACTTCAGTTTCCGCCCCCTGTGCGGACCGAACGGCAATTCGGCAGCGTCGAGCCTCCAATGCGACATATTGTGATCCTTAGCTGCGAACTTCCCGAAAGCGCAGCAGAGACGTCTAGAGAATGGGTCCTAGAGATAGCTGCGAGAAGAGTGGCCGAAATTCGGCAGACACTGCCGCTATATCATTACCGTCGCGAGGTCTACGAGGAGCCGATCTTAAATTATGAGAGAGAGATGATAGCATTGGCCGATACTGCGTCGTCAGTGCTGATGCAAGATACGAGGTATGAGAGCCCTGACGGCGGAGCGGGCTACAAGATGGTGCGGCAAGTGTTTGCGAACGAAAGAAGCCTGGTGCGTGAAATCGACGTTCGACGCTTCGCACTTCAGAGACGTCGGCCAGCTATTAGGTACATGACAGGATGCGGTGCTGGCGGCGGTTCGACTTATTTCCTCCGAACTATGCCTGAAAACGGCCGTGTCTGGATGGTTCCCGCATTCCGTTTCTTCTACTGTCAAACGCAAACCCTTCAGCCCTGGGACATTCAGGGATGCCGAGGGTGGCGGGAATATCATCCCGACCAACCCGTTCATGCGGAAGGACGCTACATGTTTCAGGTCCTTTGGGCGGATGGAGTTACCAGGCGGGGCGATCGGACCTTTGAACCGGCAGGCGAACGTCCTGTAACTGTCACATTGAGGCGCAATTGATCGTTCGTTACCTTCAGAACCTGATCAGGGTTCTTGCGATCGGGGCTGGCTTCGCGGCGATTCCACTAGTCGCCTCTCTAGCCGACCTGCAGCCCCCGTGGCCCCCGGCAATAGGCTATGTCTCTGCGGGCTTGATCCTGCTGGCCTCGACCATGGCGTGGGAGTGGACGCGAAACGCGAAGCGCATTCGCCGCCGTCGCTGGATTGCCATTGCAGCCGGCCTAACTGTGTTGGGATTGCTTTCGTACCTGATCCTCTATTCCCTGTTCATCGAGACAATACCTGGCTCTGATCGGCGATTGATACGGGGGTTCGCCTGCACGTTTGAGGCGCAAGCCGTCTACGCCGACCGTTGCCCGGAACTTCCCCGAGACGCGTTGAGAGATGCAGAATGGGAGCCCGCCAACTTATGGACACGTGGCTCAATCACCACGGTTCGCGTGCTTCTCACAATTTTCTGGCTGTTTTTTGTCGCGGGCTTGATCGCAGCCGTTGGTTCCATCGTTGCTGGCCGCCAATTCTCCAGTGAGCCGGCTCGCCGCAGCGGCTCACCCGATGCCTAGGGCGCGGCTCGGTTCGCATCTACAAACAGGACGGCCTCACTGGCGGTGACGAGCGGCAGCGGGTTGTACCATCCTGCTCATGACCGGTTGGCGGCAGGCCGCGCCCGCAATAGACTGGGCCGATGCAGATGCCCGGCAGCCGTGGCGAGAGGGACGGAGCTCCGGCTCCCGCCGATCGGCGCCGCCGGCTGATCCTGATCGGCCTCGACGCCTGCGATCCGGCGACGGTCCGGCGAATGGCCGCCGACGGCAGTCTGCCCAACATCGCCGGTTTCATGGGCCAGGCGTCGCGCTGCGCGGTCCGCAATTCCTACGGGCTGTTCGTCGGCGCGACCTGGGTCAATTTCGCGACCGGCGCGGCGCCCGACCGCCACGGTTTCTATTGCTGGAACGAGATCGATTCGTCGACCTATGCCTGCCGCCTCAAGCCGCCGGCGATCCATCGCCCCGCCTTCTGGGAGGCGATCGGACAAGCAGGCCGCAGGATCGCTTTGATCGATATTCCGCATGCCGGCTTTCCCGCGCCGCTGAACGGCACCGCCATCGCCGAATGGGGCTGCCACGACCGCCATTACGGCCTGCACAGCCAGCCGCCCGAGCGCGCCGCCGAGCTCGCCGCGCGCTTCGGCCTCCATCCCGTGCTCGGCGGGGATGCTTATGCGGTGCGCGACTTCGCCCCGGACGACCATGTCCACCGCGTCGGCCGGTCGCGCACGGTCGCCGAGCAGAAGGCGCTGCTCGACGGTCTGCTCGCGGGCGTGGCGGCGAAATCGCGCCTGGTTTCGGCGGTCCTCGCCGAGGAGAAGTGGGACCTGTTCGTCGCCGTCTTCGGGGAACCGCACGCCGCCGGCCACCAGCTCTGGCACCTTCACGATCCCGCCCACCGGGATTTCGACGCTCAGGTCCGGCGCGCCCTCGGCGGCGATCCGATCGCGTCGGTTTACCGGGCGCTCGACGCGGCGGTCGGCGACCTTATCGCGCGGGCCGAACCGGACGCCACCTTCATGCTCCTGTTCAGCCACGGCATGGGCTGCCACCATGACGGGACCCTGGTGCTGGCCGAGACCCTCCGCCGGCTCGACATCTGCTACCGCGGCGGCGCCGGCCGGCTGTCGCCGCGCGATCTCTTCCGGCGAAGCTCCCAGGCGCTGCTCCCGGCGGCGGACCGCATCGCCTCGGCCTTGGGGGTTCCGGCGCCGCTGCGCCGGGGGCTCGGCCGCAAGCTCGGCGCGCGGCAATTCGGCACCGCCGGCGAGCGCCGGCGCCAGGCATTCTTCGCCACTCCCAACAACCATGTCTATGGCGGGATCCGCTTCAATCTCGCCGGCCGCGAGGCGCAGGGCTGGATCGGCGAGCGGGAGATGGCGGCGCTCGCCGAGCGGATCGAGGACGATCTTCGCGCCCTCGTCAATCTCGACACCGGCCGTCCCGCCATTCGCTCGGTGACCCGCGCGGATCGCTTCTTCAGGCGCACGGCCGGGGATAGGATGCCCGATCTGTTCATCGACTGGCACCGGTCCGCGCCGATCGAGGCCGTCCATTCGCCGAAAATCGGCACGGTGCGCGCGCCTTATGATTGCTGGCGCACCGGCGATCACCGGCCTGGCGGGCTCTTGCTGGTCCGGGGTCCCGGTTTGCCCGCCGACCGCCCCCAGCCGCGCATCGCCATGGAGGATCTTCCCGTCACCATCGCCGCCCAGCTCGGCGTCGCGCTCGAAGATGTCGACGGCGTGGCCGTCCCGTGGATGGCGGGAGTGGCGGGTCAGTTCTCCGCGGCCACGGCGTCGCCGGCGCGGGACCGCCATTCGTAAAGGCAACCGTCGTGAAACTGGCTCGCCATCCGGCGATTGCGCCGCCGCAGGCGAATTTTGAGCACATAGCGCAGCGTCCGCGCGCTGATGCTGCCCCACAGGACGATGATCCAGACGACAGCCGACTCGCGGTCTCTCGGGAATGAGGCGTGGCGCAGCATGCGGCCCAGGATGCCGGGCGAGGCTCCCGACCAAATCCGGCCGATGGTGCTCGACAGGAAAATCAGCGGCTTCGACCGCCTTTCCAGGACCCGGTCTCGCGGCGCGCGCGCCAGCAGCGGTCCGTAATCCTCGCCGCGCTCGTGGCAGGCGCAGCAGCGCAACATGAGGTCGACCGCCGCCTCGACGCGCGCCTTGGGCGATGTCAGCCGGGTGCTCGTATCGGCGAACCGGTAAAAATAGAGCGCGTCGGGCAGGACAAGAACGCGCCCCACCGACGCCATGCGCAAATAGAGGTCGATATCCTCCCAATATTCGCATTGCAGGCGGTAGCCGCCGATCCGGTCGAAGGCGGCGCACCGGTACATGATCGATCCGTGCGCGAACGGCGCGTTGAACCCGCTGAGGGCGATCACCCAGCGGGTCTGCTCGCGAACGACGCGGCTTTCCCGGTCGATCCCGATCGGCGGCGAGCCGGTGAGGACCGCGTCCGGATGGTCCGCGAAGACTCGCAGCTGCCGCCGGAACCGATCCGGGTGGGCGACGTCGTCGGCGTCCATCCGGGCAATCAGGGTTCCGCGCGCCTCGCCGACCACCCAGTTGGAGCTTCCCGCGGGCCCGAGATTGTCGGAGCGGGTGATCAACCTGATCCGATCGTCGCGCGCGGCCCAATAATGCAGCCTCTCGGTGGATCCGTCCGTCGACGCGTCGTCGCCGATCACGAATTCGAAATCGCGGTGGGTCTGGTCGAGGATGCTCCGCACCGCCTCGTCGAGATAGGGAAGGGCGTTGTGCACGGACATGACGACGCTCAGCGTCTCGCCGCCCCGAGGAGCGGAGATGGTTTCCTCGCTGTCCGAGTCGTCGCGCAGCGGCGTGCCCCTTCCCATTTGCAGCATAGTGCCGGATTGCCCTGAGGGAAGCGGCGCTTTTCGCGTTCCTTTCCCGTTCAGGCAAAAGGCCTTATGGCGACCGCGTGATCCCCGCTCGCTCGATCCTCCTGGTCCTGTTGTGGCCGCTCCTGCTGTCGCCCGCGGCAGCGCAGGCCCAAAGCGCGCCCGCACCGTCCGATTCGCCGGCGAACAAGGCGGATTTCGAGAGCCTGTGGACGGGCTGGAGCGGCGTCAGCCGCGAGGCCATGCGCGCCGAGTCCGAGGCCGCCCGATCCGGGCACGCGGCCGCCGCCGACGTGCCCCGCCGCTATCGGGCCGGCAGCGTGGCTTTGGGCGAACGAGTCGGCGAGGTCGTCCGGCAGGGCGATTGCGACGAAGGCGAGCGCCTTGCCCGGGAGGCCGGCGATTTTGCCCTGGTCGACGCGGTCCGGGCGCATTGCCGTCCCGCCGAACCTCAGATCCGCTCGAGATAGCCCCCGGCCCAGAGCGTCCGGATCAGCCCCTCCGGCTTTTCGCATTTGAGGTCCGCGGCGCTGAACGGCGCGCCCGACAGTGCGACATCGAGCGCGTCTCCATCGTCGGTGGCGAATTCAAGATCGCCGCCGGGCCCGATCAGCACCAGCTTGCCGTCGTCGTCGGCGACGTTCCACGGCACGAACCGCCGCCTCCGGTAGCGGTCGCCGTCTTTCAACGATCCGGCGGCAGAGATGACGCCGGCGACATTGGGCCGCCGCCCGCGCAGGAAATTGTCGGCGAGCAGGTCGAACGCGCTGTCCATCCCGGCCTTGTCGGCGATCAGCTGCTTCAGCGTCTCGAAATGGGCGCGCGCCTGCTCGCGGTCGAACTCCCGGCCGGCGAAGCCCGCCGGCAGCGACCGCCGGAACTCCGGCGATTCGAGCGCCAGCTCGGAAATCGATTCGAGCAGGAGATCGGCCCAGGTCTTGGTGATCAGGCCGACGGTGATGTGCAGCGAGGGCTCGCCGCCGACATTCTCGGCATCGTGCATCAGCCCGCGCGGCAGATAGAGGCAGTCGCCCGGGTTGAGCGTGAACTCCTGGGTGACCTCGCCCGCCTCGTGGCGGCCGAGCTCGAACCGTTCGCCGCGGAACGGCGTCTCGACCGGCGCGCCGTAGAGCCGCCAGGCCTTGGCGCCCGAAATCTGCATCACGAACACGTCGTGATTGTCGTAATGCGGCGGAAAGCCTTGGTTGCCGGTGCCGTCGCTGCTTTGCGGAGTCAGATAGATGTTGGTCTGGACGTGGCAGGTGAACACCTCCTCCAGCGCCCGGCAGAATTCGCCGAGGTTGAAGGTCAATTCGTGGAATTGCGGCAGGATGATCGTCGATCCGCGCAGATATTCCTCGGCCACCGTCGCTCGGCTGATCCGCCCGTCCTCGCCGACATAATCGTTGCGCTCGATCCGGTCGCGATGGTTGGTGAGGTCGATCATCCCCTCCCGCAAATCGGCGCTGTTGATGAAGTGGTCGAGCAATTCGAGGGTCAGCAGGTCCGCATAGCGCTCGGGCTCGTTGCGGCGGCCGATCAGCGCCTCGCGCTCGTAATAGCGGCCGAGAAACGCGTCCGGAGCGACCGGCGCGATCAGGAAGCCGAGCGCGTCGTCCTCCCAGCGCGGGCCGCTCGCCCGGGACGCCCCGGCCTCAATTTTCTCGAACGCTGCACTGGTCATGATCGCCTCCCCGCCGTGACGCCGGACTGTATCGGCCGCGCGGACCCTCAGGAAGCGGTTATTTGCCCCTGGGCGCGGGCGGGGAGGGCGACGGATCGGTGCGATAGGGCTCCAGCGCCGTCTCGAGCACGCGGAGCGTCGCCATGGCCGGCCCGGACAGCTGCCGCTCCTCCAGCGGCCCGCGCAGCGCCGCCAGCACCGCCTGCGCGGCCGCGGCGAGCAATATCTCGCGCGGCGAATAGTCGTCCGCCGGCCTCACGACGCGTCGCTCGCGTCGAGCGGAGGCGCGAGAAGGGACACGCCGCATTTGGGCGCGACAAGTGGGCTCGTCATATGCGATGCGGTTCTGCGGGATGATTCCCGCTTTCGTTTCACCGCTTTCCACTGAGCTGTCAAGCAGGACTTTTCAAAAGAGATGAGTTTCGGCACTAGATTGGCAGAAGAGCGCAAGAGGCTGGGCCTGAAGCAGGCGGAGTTCGCCGATCTGGTCGGCACCGACGTTCCAAAGCAGAGCCTCTACGAAAATGACCGGCGCGAGCTGCGCGCCGATTATCTTGCCCGCCTTGCCGATGCCGAAGTCGACATCGTCTATGTGCTGACGGGGCGGCGCAGCGAAGGCGAATGGCTAGGCCGCGGCCCCAGCGAACTGCTGTCGGCCTATCTCTCGCTGCCGGTGGACATGCAGGAAGCGCTGGCAACGCTCACCTTTTCGCTCCGCGACCAATTTTCGAGCCGCTCCGGCGGCACCCTCCATTCGCGCCGGCTCGACTATAAAACGGAGCGGCGGCCGGGCTGACCGGCGCTCTCCTCGTTTCGATTCAAGGCTGTTCAGGCCTCGGTCCCTTCGACGCCGCCTGCGGCGTCGCTCAGGACAGGCTTGGCCGGGATCACTCCGCGTTTGATCTGGTCGAGCTCGATCAATTCGAACAGGGCTTTGAAATTGCCTTCGCCGAAACCCTCATTGCCCTTCCTCTGGATGATCTCGAAGAAGATCGGCCCGACCATGTTTTCGGTGAAGATCTGCAGCAGCAGCCCCTCGCCGGTCTCGGGCGAGCCGTCGATCAGGATGCGGCGTTCGCGCATCGCCTTGACGTTGTGCGCATGGCCCGGAACGCGCTGGTCGATCATGTCGTAATAGGTGTCCGGGCTGTCCTGGAACTTCACGCCGTTCGCCCGCAGCATGTCGACCGTCTTGAAGATGTCGTCGGTGGCGAAAGCGAGGTGCTGGATGCCTTCGCCCTTATATTCCTTCAGATATTCGGCGATCTGGCTGTAATCGTCCTGGCTCTCGTTCAGCGGGATGCGGATCTTGTCGTCGGGCGCGGTCATCGCCCGCGAGAGCAGGCCGGTCTGCTGCCCTTCGATGTCGAAGTAGCGGATCTGCCGGAAGTTGAAGACCTTCTCGTAAAATTGCGCCCAATGGTCCATCCGCCCGCGGTTCACATTGTGGGTGAGGTGGTCGAGCGTGTGCAGCCCGACGCTGTTGTCGTCGCGGCGGGCGCCGGGCACCGGCTCGAAATCGACGTCGTAAATCTGCTGGGCGCCGTAGCGGTCGACCAGGTAAAGGAACGAGCCGCCGATTCCCTCGATCGCCGGAATCTCCAGCTCGCCCGGTCCGCGCGGGCTCCGCACCTCGGTCGCGCCCCGAGCCACCGCCATTTTGACCGCTTCTTTCGAATTGGCGACTCGAAAGGCCATGCCGTTCGCCGAAGGGCCGTGGGCGATGCGGAAGTCGGCCGGCTGCCCTTTCGGCTCCATGTTGAGGATGAAGTTGATGTCGCCCTGCGCGTAGTGGCGAACGTTTTTCGAGCGGTGATTGCCGACATGGGTGAAGCCCAGGGTGGTGAACATGTCCGCCATCGCGTCGGGATCGGGGCTGGTGAACTCGACGAACTCGAAGCCGTCGAGGCCGATCGGGTTTTCCCGTGCGGGGGCTGGGGCGGTCATGGCGCTGCTCTCTCGTAAAAGGCGGGTCGGCGCGGCTTCTACCAGCGCCCGAGAGCCCGGGCAAATGGCCCATTGCGCCGCGCGGAACGGCCCCCTACGTCCCGACAATGACCGCGACCCACTCCTCCCGCATGCTCATCCTCGGCTCGGGCCCGGCCGGGCTCAGCGCCGCCATCTACGCCGCCCGCGCCGGGCTGGCGCCGATCGTCGTGCAGGGCATCCAGCCCGGCGGCCAGCTGACCATCACGACCGACGTCGAGAATTATCCCGGCTTCGCCGACGTCATCCAGGGGCCCTGGCTGATGGAGCAGATGCAGAAACAGGCCGAGCATGTCGGCGCCAAGATGGAATGGGACCATATCGCCGAGGTCGACCTCTCCGAGCGCCCGTTCCGGATGAAGGGCGACAGCGGCACCCTCTATCTCGGCGACTCCCTGGTCATCGCCACCGGCGCCCAGGCGCGCTGGCTGAACCTGCCCAGCGAGGAGCATTTGAAAGGGAAGGGCGTCTCCGCCTGCGCGACCTGCGACGGCTTCTTCTATCGCGGCCGCAAGGTGGTGGTGATCGGCGGCGGCAACACCGCGGTCGAGGAAGCGCTCTACATGACCAACCACAGCCACAACGTCACCCTGATCCACCGCCGCGACACTCTCCGCGCCGAGAAGATCCTGCAGGACCGGCTGTTCGCCCACGCCAACATCAAGGTGATGTGGAACCGCGAGATCGCCGAGTTCGTCGGCGGCGGCGAGCCGGAGGGCCTGGTCGCCGTCGACCTGCGCGACACCCAGACCGGCGCGATCGAGCGGATCGACACCGAAGGCGCCTTCGTCGCCATCGGCCATTCCCCGGCCACCGAGCTGTTCAGGGGCCATCTCGACCTTGACGAGGATGGCTATATCCGCGTCGAGGCGGGCACCACCAGGACCAGCGTGCCGGGTGTCTTCGCCAGCGGCGATGTGATGGACAAAGTGTACCGCCAGGCCGTCACCGCCGCCGGCACCGGCTGCATGGCCGCGCTCGACGCCGAGAAGTTCCTCGCCGAGGCGGATTTCGAGGCGGCGCCGCAGCCGGTGATGCAGCACGCGTGACCTCGAAGTCTATAGGCGGGGCTAAACGCTCAACGCCTTGATCGCTCGCTCCACCGCCGCAATCAGGGCCGCCTCGTCGCCGGGCCGGGCGAAGGTGTGGGAATCGCTGGGAATGATCTCCCGCCCCTCGATCAGCCCGCTGAAGCCCGGCGCCTTCAGCTCCTGCTCGGCCGCGATCGCGGTGGCATCGCCGCCGGCGAGGATCAGCCAGGCCCGAAGCCGTCCCGCGGCCAGCCCCGACGCGGCATCGCCCGCCAGCGGCGCGCCCGCATGCTTCGCGGAAATCCTGCGGAGGCCGCGCAGGAGCTTCCGCCAATCCACTGCGCCGGAAAGCATTTTCCCCCATCCTTCAAGGCTCGTCAGCCGCTGCCGGTAATGCGCGCGGATCGCCGCGGGCGCCGGCTCCCCGGCTTCTGCCTCGACCAGCCACGGATTGGCCAGCAGCAGCCCGTCGAGCCCGGCCGCCCTGCCGAACAGGGCCAAAGCGGTCGCCCCGTCGCACAGCCCGAAGCCGAAGACGCGCCTGAGGGCAGAGCTCTCCCGCCGGAACGCGGCGGCCGCCGCGGCGAGATCGGGTCCGCTTCCCCGGAAGCCCGAATCCTCGCCGTCGCTGTCGCCGACCCCGCGCCGGTCGTAGCGGAAACAGGAATAGCCTCTCTCCGCCAACGCTTTGGCGAGCCTCTCGTACATCCGATGCGAACCAATCCGGGTTTGACTGCCCCCGGTGACCAGCAGCAAACCGGTGTCGCCTCCCGCCTCGTCGAGGCTGCCGGCCAGGTCCGCGCCCTGGCAGCCGAAGGTCAGGAGCCGGCGCATTCGCGGCTCCATTTATAGAGATCGTCGGCCATCGCCTCGGCGAGATCGGCGCTGTTGCCCGGTTCGGACCGCCGCCACAGCGCCGGTCCTTCGACCTTCGCGTCGGCCTCGGACCTGTCGGTCGCAAGCCGTACGGTGCGGAGCGGCCTCACCGCCGCAGGCGCCGCTGCCTCGAGCCCGGCCTTCAGCGGCGGGGATGGGCGGTAGCCGGCCCATTCGACCCCGCCGGCGAGGCCCGACCGGACCATGTCCCGAGTCACCGCCACCCCGTCCACGGGCGCGAACCGCCACCATCCGCGCGCGCCGGCGCCATCGTCCACCAGCGCCCCGCCGCGCAGGCTCGCGACCAGCGGGTTCCTTGCTTTGCCAGCAATATGAGCCGCGGCGAAAATGACGTCATGACGCCAATCGCCCCAGGCGACGTCACCCAGGTCGCGCTCGCTCTCGCCGGTGCCGCCGAGATCGAGCAGCCAGCAGCCATGACCGCGCTTCGCCAGCCGCCGCATCACGCTCGCGATCAGCGCCCGAGTCCGGTTCATCTCCTCGAACAAGGGTGGCACGAACAGGATCGCCGGCGCATGCTCGCGCCCAACCCGCATCAGCCATTCGTCGCGATCTGAACTTCGGAAGCGCTCGAAGGCGAGCCCGGCGCCGTTCACCGCAGCGCCTTGGCCCTGGCGAAGGTGAGCAGCGCGCCGAACGTCTCCATCATGTCGGCGTCGACCTCATGGTCCTCGATCAATATGCCGAGCCGTTCCTCGAGCTCGGTCAACAGGCCCGCCACCGCCATCGAATCGAATTCGGGCAGGGCGCCGAACAGGGGCGTCGCCTCGTCGAATGCGGCCACCCGGGCGCGGTCGAGGCCGAGCACGTCGGCGAGCACCGCCCTCAGCGTGCGTTCGACCTCATGGGCGTCGTCGGGCGCGGTCGCCATCATTCCCCTGCCTTTGCTTGCGGTCCGGACCTAACGGCCCCGCGCGCGCCCGACAAGCGTCGAGGCCTTGGCTCGCAGCGCGCCGACCAGCCCGCGCAACGTTCGCGGGTTATAGGCATCGAGCCGCCACAGCACCCGCCGATCGGCCATCCAGTCCTTCTTGTAGGAATCGTCGCCGGTGCCATAGTCGATCGCGGTCACGCGATCCTCGTCGAGCGCCCGCCGGAACATCGCCATGCCGAGCAGGGTGCCGGGAGACATCGCCTTGGCCTCTTCGGCATAAGCAAGCTTGTGGATGACTGCCTCGCCATTCTCGACCAGCCAGAGCTGCACTGCCACCGGCTGCCCGTTCTTGCGCGCCACGCCGAGCCGCAGCGTTCCCGCGGCGCCCTCCTGCTCCGCCAGAGCGCGCAGGAACGGGAACGAGCCTTCGTCCGGCTTCCAGCTCGCCCGGTAGACGGCTTCATAATCCGCCCAGGCCTTGTCGTCGAAGCGGTCGTAAATCTCGATCTCGAGCCCGGCCGCCTTGCCGCGCCTTTTGGCGGTGTTGCGCAGCTGAGCCGGACGCCCCGCCCAATAGGTCTCGAAATCCATGCCGGCGGTGGCGATCCGCCAGTTCCCCGTCTTCTCGGTCACGAACACCCGCCAGCCCGCCGCCTTGAAGGCTTCGCTCAGCGGCCCGGGATCGGCGATCGGCGCGAGCTCCACCCTGGCGATTCCGCCGTCGCGCAGGGCGGCTGCGAGTGACGTCATGACGTCACCTTGACGGTCTCCGACCGAATCGAAGCGAAGCGAATACCAGGCGGCATAGGCCCGCGCCGTGCGGCCGTCGGCGGCGACGAACAGCCAAGCCGTCCGCTCGCCGTCCCGAGCCCGCAATGCGACCAGCTTGCCCTCGGGCGGGCAATGGTCGCGGATCAGCCGGAACCAGTCGAGCCGCGCGAACAGGCAAAGCTGGGCGGCGCGGTCGAGCGCCCCCGCGGCGTCCGCCGCGACCGATTCGAGATCCTCGAACAGCGCAATGTTAACCGTCACGCTTTATGCCCCTTTGCACCGGCCCTATCATGACGTCTTTTAAGCAGGAATGAAGTTGGAAACGCCCGACCCGACTCCCTGGCCGCTCGACCACCTCGCGCTGCGCGGCGCGCCGGACGCGCCGGCGCTGGTCACGCGCGAGGGCGCGCTCGATTACGCCGGGCTGGAGGCGGCCGTCGGCGCGCTCGCCGCGGGGCTGAAGGCGAGGGGCCTCGCTTATGGCGACCGAGTCGCCTCCTGGCTGCCCAAGAACCGCCTGACCAGCCTCCTGCCCGTCGCCTGCGCCCGCGCCGGCCTGGTCCACGTGCCGATCAACCCGCTGCTGAAGCGCCTGCAGGTCGCCCACATCCTCGCCAACAGCGGCGCCGCCCTGCTCGTCAGCGCCAAAGCAAGGCTGGCGACGCTCGAACCGGGCGACATCCCCACTGGCTGCACCGCGATCGGCGAAGAGGACAGCGCTGCTCTCTGGCTGGCGGCTCATCCATTGGCACCTTCGGACCATGACCCCGAGGATCTGGCCGCCTTGCTCTACACCTCGGGTTCTACCGGCCGCCCGAAGGGGGTGATGCTGAGCCACGCCAATATGTGGCTCGGCGCAATCAGCGTCGCCCACTATCTGCACCTGACGCCCGAGGACCGGGTTCTCGCAGTGCTTCCGTTCAGCTTCGACTATGGCCAGAACCAGCTGCTTTCGACCTGGGCGGCGGGCGCTTCGGTGGTGCCGCTCGATTACCTCACCGCCCGAGACGTGATCCGCGCCGTCGAGCGTAATGGAATCAGCACCTTGGCTGGCGTTCCTCCGCTTTGGGTGCAGCTGATCGAGGCGCCCTGGCCGGCCGCGGCCGCGCTCTGCCTGCGCCGCCTCACCAACAGCGGCGGCAAGCTCGCGCCGTCGGTGATCCGCCGCATGCGCGAGGTCTTTCCGGCTGCGGACGTTTATTCGATGTACGGCCTCACCGAGGCCTTCCGTTCCACCTATCTCGAGCCTGCCTTGCTCGACGCCCACCCCGATTCGATGGGCGGCGCGATTCCCTTCGCCGAGATCATGGTGGTCGGCGCCGACGGCAAGGAGGCGGCGGAAGGCGAGCTCGTCCACGCCGGCCCGCTGGTCGCCCAGGGCTATTGGCAGGATACCGAGCGCACCGCCGAGCGGTTCAAGCCCGCTCCCGCCGGCTCCTCTTATGGCGGCATGGCGGTCTGGTCGGGCGATCGCGTCCGCCGCGACGGCGAGGGCCTGCTCTATTTCGTCGGCCGCGAGGACGGGATGATCAAGACCTCGGGCAACCGAGTCAGCCCGACCGAGGTCGAGGAAGCCGCGATCGCCTCCGGCCTGGTCACCGAAGCGGTGGCGCTGGGCTATCCCGACGCTCGGCTGGGGGAGGGGATCGCCCTCGTCGTCCGCCCCGACCGCCGCTGCGACGAGGAGGCGCTTCGGGCCTTTCTCAAGCGTTGCTTACCCAATTTTATGCAGCCCGGGCCTATCGTCTGGCGCGACGAGCTGCCGCGCTCTCCCAACGGCAAGCTCGACCGGGTGGAGCTGAAGAGCGAGCTGATGGCATGGTGAAGCCGATGGGCCCGATCCCGGCCGGTTTCGCGGCCGACAGCGACGGGATGCTGCTGGTCGGCGGCCGCCGCGCCGACGCGCTGGTCGCCGAGGCGGGCGATACGCCGCTGTTCGTCTACGATCTCGGCCTGGTCGACGCCAAGATCGCGCGCTTCCGCGCGGCCTTCTCTGATATTGACCTGCATTATGCAATAAAAGCAAATAGCTATATTCCTCTGCTCAGCCATGTTTCCAAGCAGGTCGATGGCCTGGACATCGCATCGGGCGGCGAGTTGCGCCTGGCCCTGCGGGCCGGCGCTGACCCTGCCGAGATCAGCTTTGCCGGACCCGGCAAGCGGGACGACGACCTTAAGGCGGCGATCGCGGCCGGAGTCACCCTCAATTGCGAATCCGAAGGCGAGGTCGAACGCGCTTTGGCCATGAACGGACGCCCGCGCCTGGCGGTGCGGGTCAATCCCGATTTCGAGATCAAGGGCTCGGGCATGCGCATGGGCGGCGGCGCCAAGCCGTTCGGCGTCGACGCCGCCCGCGTTCCCGCGCTGGTGAAGCGAATCCTCGCCGCCGGCGCCGAATGGCGCGGCTTCCACATCTTCGCCGGCTCGCAGGCGCTCGACCCGCAGGCGCTGATCGACGCCCAGGCCGCCACCCTCGCGCTGGCCGCCGAGCTCGCCACCGAGATCGGCGCCACGCCGCCCCTCCTGAACCTCGGCGGCGGCTTCGGCATCCCTTATTTCCACGGCGAGCGGCCGCTCGATATCGAGTCCGTTTCCGCGGCACTTTCGACAATATCGGCGGCCCGCCCCGCCATCCTGCGCGACACCCGCTTCGCCATCGAGCTCGGCCGCTGGCTGGTCGGCGAATGCGGCGTCTACCTGACCCGGATCGTCGACCGGAAGGTCAGCCACGGCAAGACCTTCCTGGTCACCGACGGCGGCATGCAGCACCAGCTCGCCGCCTCCGGCAATTTCGGCCAGGTCGTCCGCCGCAACTATCCCGTCGCCATCGCCTCCCGATTCGGGCTGGCTGAAGAGGAGGAGGTCAGCATCGTCGGCTGCCTCTGCACCCCGCTGGACCGCTTGGCCGATGACGTCATGACGCCGCGCGCGGAGGTCGGCGACCTCGTCGCCCTCTTCCTCGCCGGAGCCTACGGCCTTTCGGCCAGCCCGCAGGCCTTCCTCGCCCAGCAGCCGGCCCGCGAGACGGTCGTCGGCGGCGCTTAACGCCTTCGCCTTCGCCAGTCCCGATCCGGGACGCGCGCTTATGCGCCCTTGTTCCTAACGGTAATTTTACCTCTTCCGCTCATAGCAGTCCCCAAATCCGGCGCCGCATCCCGTTCCGGGACGCGCGGGGCAGGATTGGACGCCGAGTGAAGAGGGATCGAACATGCGCGTATCCGCAAAGTCCTGGGCCATGCTTGCCGCCACCGTCGGCGTCGCCGCGCTCACCGGCTGCTCGACGACCGGCCGCACCGGCAACGTCCTTCCCGCCGCCAGCTTCGTCGGCGACGGCGGCACCGATCAGGTCAGCGAGAATTACCTGATCGGCGCGCTCGACGAGATCACCGTCTTCGTCTGGCGCAACCCGGAATTGGGCGCCCGCGTTCAGGTCCGTCCCGACGGCCGCATCACCACGCCTTTGATCACCGACATGGTCGCGGTCGGCAAGACGCCGGCGCAGCTCGCCGACGACATCCGCACCGCCCTCGTCCAATATATCCAGGATCCTTTGGTCTCGGTGATGGTCGATCGGCCGCAGGGCACATTCTCGCAGCAGGTCCGCATCGTCGGCGCCACCGAGCGCCCGGCGGCGATTCCCTATCGCGCCAACATGACCCTGCTCGATGCCATGATCGCGGTCGGCGGCCTTTCCGAATATGCCGCCGGCGACCGCGCCCGTCTGATCCGGCGCGACCGCGCCACCGGCAACCAGCGCGAATACGACCTGCGCATCGCCAGCCTGCTCCGCCGCGGCGACGTGCGCGCCAACGTCCGGCTCGAGCCGGGTGACGTCATCATCATTCCCGAGAGCATGTTCTGACCGCCCGCGCTCGCGCCAATTGAAGGATTCCCGATCTCGATGGATGGACTCTACGATCAGTTCCGGATCGCCCTGCACCAGGTCTGGCGCCGCCGCTGGCTGGCGATGGCGGTCGCCTGGGGCGTCGCCGTCCTCGGCTGGCTGGTGATCGCTTTGATCCCGTCGAGCTACGAGGCGAAGGCGCGGCTGTTCGTGCAGGCGCAGTCGATCCTGCCCAACCAGATCGGCATCACTCCCGACGAACGCCAGAACCAATTGCTGCGGCTCAAGCAGACCATCACCTCGAACGACAATCTGGTCGCGGTCGTCCGCCGCACCGATTTAAACAGCCTCGTCGCCAGCGAGCGCGATATGTCGGGCGTCGTTTCGGCTCTGCGCCAGCGAATCACCATCACCGCCCAGCCCGACGGCGCGCTCGAGATCAAGGCGAACTCGAACATCTCCGGCTTCTCCAACGGCCAGAACGCACGCACCGCCGCCGCCACCGTCCAGGGCCTGATCGACCGGTTCGTCGAGCAAAACCTCTCTGGCGACCGCCGCGAGACCGGCCAGTCGCTGCGCTTCCTCGACGAAGAGCTGCGCCGCCGCGAGGTGGCGCTGCAGCAGGCCGAGCAGCGCCGGCTCGAGTTCGAGCAGCGCTTCATGGGCGTGCTCCCCGGCGCCGGCTCGATCGGCGACCGCATGTCGGCCGCCCGCGTCGAGCTCGCCAATCTCGAGCAGCAGATCGCCGCCGCCAACGGCGCGCTCAATTCCATGCGCGCCCAGCTCAACGCCACGCCGCAGAGCCTGCCCGGCATCGGCGACGGCGGCAGCACGGCGAGCGGCCAGATCGCCCAGCTGGAAGGCCAGATCAACCAGAACCTCGCCCGCGGCTGGACCGAGGCGCACCCCGACATCGGCTATGCCCGCGCCCAGATCGCGCGCCTGCGCCCCTACGCCCAGGCCGAGCGCCGCAGCGGCACGTCCGGCATGCCCAATCCGAGCTACGTCTCGCTGCGCGCGATGATGGCCGAGCGCGAGGCGCAGCTCGCCGCCGCCGCCGCCCGCCGCAACCAGCTCCAGTCGGATCTCGGGCAATTGACCTCGCGCCAGTCGACCGAGCCCGGCCTCGCCGCCGAGCAGACGCGCCTGACCCGCGACTATGACGTGCTGAAGCAGCAATATGACCAGCTGCTCGGCAATCGCGAGCAGGTGCGCCTGAGGAGCGACGTCGCGACTCGGACCAGCCCGCTCAACGTCCAGGTGGTCGAGCCGCCGAGTGTGCCGAGCGTTCCGGCTGCGCCCAATCGCCCGGTCTTCCTGACGCTGGTACTGATCGTCGCGCTCGGCGCGGGCGTCGGCGCGGCCTTCGTCGCGGGCCAGCTCCAGACCACCTTCCCCACCCAGCTGCGGCTCGCCGAGGTCACCGGCCTCCCAGTGCTCGGCACGGTGAGCGAGGTCGTCACCGCCGGCGAGCGTTCGCACCGCCGCCAGCGCCTGCTCTGGCTCGGCGGCGCCGGCGCCGCTTTGGGCGCCAGCTGGGCGGTCCTGATCGTCGTCGAATTCTGGCAGCGAAGCACGGTGGCATGAGGAGCGACATGGCCAAACACACTCCCCAGTCGCTGCTCGAACGCGCCGCCGAGCTCTACGACTTCGGCGCCGCAATCCGCGCGCCGGCGCCCGTCCGCGCGCCGGATCCTGAGCCCGCGCCGGTTGTCGAGCCCGCGCCCGCCCCCATTCCCGCACCTGTCGCGGCAGCGCCCGCTCCCGCGCCAGTCGCCGTGCGGCCGGCCTCGCCGGTCGACCGCGTCATGCGCGCCGGCGAAGCCTCGGTCGCCCGGCAGCGCCCCTCGTCCAACGCGGTCGGCGAGATCGACCGCGCCGCGCTCGCCGAAGCCGGCTTCATCGTTCCCGAAGGGCCGGTGACCGGCATCGCCGAGGAGTTCCGGCTGATCAAGCACCAGCTTCTCGCCGATATCGAGGGGCGGCGCGGCGTCGCCGACGACCGGCTGCGCTCGGTCCTGATCTGCTCGGCCCAGCCCCGGTCGGGCAAGACCTTCTGCGCCATCAACCTAGCTCTCTCCCTCGCCGGCGAACGCGACGTCGAGGTGCTGCTCGTCGACGGGGATTTCCCGAAGCCCGATGCTCTGGCCACGCTCGGCATCGCCGGCGACGGGCCCGGCCTCGTCGAGGCGCTCGCCGATCGCTCGGCGGATCCCGAAACATTCGTCATCCGCACCGACGTGCCGGGCCTGTCGGTCCTGCCGGCGGGGCGCAAAGCCAATAATGTGCCGGAGCTGCTCGCTTCGGATCGTACCCGGGAGGTGCTGGCGAAGCTCGTCGCCGGCGACCGGCGTCGGATCATATTGTTCGATTCGCCGCCGGCCTTGATGGCGTCTCACGCGACCGTGCTTGCCGGCCATGTCGGCCAGGCGCTGGTCGTCGTGCGCGCCGACCAGACAACCGAAGCCGACCTGCGCGAGACGCTCGGCCTGCTCAAGGGCTGCGACCATGTCAGCCTGATCCTCAACGGAGCGGGGCTTGCCGTCACCGGCCGCAAATTCGGCGCTTACGATGGATATGGTCATGACACATGAGCTGAACCTCACCCGGACGCTGCGCCGCATCGCCTTCGCGGCCGGCCTCGCTTTGGCCGCCACCGGCGGGCACGCCCAGCCGCTGCCGCCCGCCGGCGACGCACCGCCGTCCGCCGAGGCCGATCAGGACGCTCCGGCGCCCGAATCGGCGCCGCGCCGCCGCAACAGCCGCGGTGAGATCCGGCCCTATCTCGAGGTCGCCCAGGTGCTGACCATAAGCGACGGCGAGACCTTGACCTACACCAACGTCGCCGCCGGCGTGGACGGGCGCATCGAGACGCGCCGCGTCACCGCCCAGATGAGCTATCGCTACGACCGCCAGATCGAATGGGACGGCGACCTGCCGGACCAGGACCAGCATAGCGGCGTCGCCATGGTGAACGCGCAGGTCGTGCCGGGCGTGCTCTCGCTCGACGCCGGCGCGCTCGCCACCCGCACCGGCGGGGAAGGGCGCGCGCTCGGCGTCACCCAGCGCGACGAAGCGGTCAACGTCTACAGCGCCTATGCCGGCCCGACCCTGTCGACCCATGCCGGCCCGGTCGCGATCAACGCCTCTTACCGGCTCGGCTACGTCAAGATCGACGACGACCGCATCGCCGGCGGCCTCGACGATGATTTCGACGAGAGCGTCGCCCACAGCGCCACCGCCAGCGTCGGCATCGCGCCCGGCCGGCTCCCGGTCGGCATGACCGTCGGCGCCGGCTATGCCCGCGAGGATTCGGGCGGCCGCTTCGACCAAGAGTTCGAGGGCGCCTATGTCCGCGCCGACGTGGTGGTCCCGGTCAGCTCGACGCTCGCCTTCACCGCCGGCGTCGGCTATGAAGATATCGAGGCGAGTCAGCGCGATATCCTGCGGGATGCAACCGGGATTCCGGTGATCGACGCCAACGGGCGCCCGGTCCCGGATCCGAGCCGCCCGCGGCTGCTCACCTACGATGTCGAAGGCGCGATGTACGATGCCGGCGTGCTCTGGCGGCCGAGCCCGCGCACCGAGCTGCAGGCCCGCGTCGGCCGTCGCTACGGCGGCACCACCGTGATCGGTTCGCTCAGCCACCGGTTCAGCGAGAATGCCGGGGTCAACGTCCAGGTGTTCGATGCGGTCGAGACGTTCAATCGCTCGCTGAACAACGATATCAGTCACTTGCCAGCCAACTTTGACGTCAATCGCGATCCGCTGACCGGCGGCCTCGGCGGCTGCGTGTTCGGCGGGCAGGGCGGCAGCGGTGTCTGCCTCGATCGCTCGCTGCAGGCGGTCAACGGCAACAGCTTCCGCGCCCGCGGCGCCAGCGTCGTCTTCTCGGGCGGTCGCCGCCTGTGGAGCTACGGCGCGGGCGCGAGCTACGTGAACCGCCGCTACAACCGGCCGGACGGCCTCGGCTTCGATGCGCTGTCGCCGACCGAGGATGAGAGCTTCAGCCTGTACGGCTCGATCGGCCGCGAGCTGAGCCGCACGTCGGAGGTGAATTTCGACGCCTTCGCAAGCTGGTACAACAGCGACTTGGCGAGCGTGGACGACGTCACGACACTCGGCGCGACGCTGAGCTACAACCGCTCCTTCCTGATGGAGCGGCTGCAACTGCAGGCGGCGCTCGGCCTCTACAACACCGACGACGGCCTCGACAGCGCCACCACCGCCCAGGGCCTGGCCGGGCTCAGGTACACCTTCCGCTAAGCGCCGGCGACGGAGACAAGAGATGTACACCGATCATTACGGCCTCACCGGGCAGCCCTTCCAGCTGACACCCGACGCGCGCTTCTGGTTCGACAGCCGGACGCACAAGAAGGCGATGGCCTATCTGGGCTACGGCCTGGCGCAGGGCGAGGGCTTCATCGTCGTGACCGGCGAGATCGGCGCCGGCAAATCGACCCTGGTCGCACACCTGATGGCCAATATCGATCGGGCGCGCCTGAATGCGATCAGCCTGGTTTCGACCCAGGTCGAGGGCGACGACATGCTCCGCCTGGTCGCGCAGGGCCTCGGCCTCGCCACCGGCGCGGTCGAGAAGGCGCGGCTGCTCGACGCCATCGAGCAAAGGCTCGACGAGGAGCTGCGCACCGGCAAGCGCACCCTGCTGATCGTCGACGAGGCGCAGAACCTGCCGGTCTCGGCGCTCGAGGAGCTCCGCATGCTCTCCAACTTTCAGGTCGGCGGGCGCGCGCTCCTCCAGACCTTCCTGCTCGGCCAGCCCGAGTTCCGCGACAAGCTCGCCGGAGCGGGCCTCGAGCAGCTGCGTCAGCGAGTCATCGCCACCCATCATCTCGACGCGATGGGCGCCGACGAGGTCGAATCCTATATTCGCCATCGCCTCACCCGGGTCGACTGGCAGGGTAATCCCGAGTTCGACGCCGGCGCGTTCGACGCGATCCACCGCTACAGCGGCGGCATTCCGCGCCGCGTCAACCAGCTCGCGCATCGGCTGATGCTCCATGCCGCCGTCGAAGGGACCGAAACGGTCACCGCCGACGCGGTCCACGCCGTAGCCGCCGACATGGGCGCCGACGCCGCCGCTTCGAGCGCGCCCGAGCCGGCGCGCGAGGAGAAGGTGCTCCCGCTCCGTTCGGCCCGCCTGGTCGCGGTGCCGCCGAGCGAGCCCGCGCCCGCCATCGCCGTGCCGGATCCCGCCGTCGAACGGCGCATCGCCGCGCTCGAGGCACAGCTGGAGGAGCGGGACGCGATGCTGCGCCGCGCGCTGACCTTGCTCGTCGACTGGGTGGAGAGCGGGCCCGAAGCGGGCTATCGTACCCACGCCGCTTAACCGAAGGGCGCCGATGAAGAACGCCCTCTCCGTCGATGTCGAGGACTGGTTCCAGGTCGGCGCCTTCGAAACGGTGATCGCCCGCGACGCGTGGGAGACGCTGCCCCGCCGCGTCGAGCGCAACACCGATGCGGTGCTCGGTCTGTTCGAAGAGGCCGGCGTCAAGGCGACCTTCTTCACTTTGGGCTGGGTCGCCGCCCGCCATCCGGCCCTCATCCGCCGAATCGCAGAGGCCGGCCACGAGATCGCCAGCCACGGCTGGGATCACCGCCGCGTCTTCACGATGACCGAGGACGCGTTCCGCGCCGACCTGATCCGCGCCCGCGAAGCGATCGAGGACGCGTCGGGCGAGCGAGTCACCGGCTATCGAGCGCCGAGCTTCTCGGTCGATCCGCGCACGCCTTGGGCACACCCGGTGCTCGCCGACCAGGGCTATGCCTATTCGTCGAGCGTCGCCCCGATCCGTCACGACCATTATGGCTGGCCCGAATCGCCGCGCTTCGCCTGGCGCCCGGTCGACGGCGCCGACCTGATCGAGCTCCCGGTCACCACCTTCGAATTCGCCGGCCGCCGCTTCGCCGCCGGGGGCGGCGGCTTCTTCCGGCTGCTGCCTTATGCGCTCTCCAACTGGGCGATCGCCCGCGTCAACGACGAGGAGGAGCGGCCCGCCATCTTCTATTTCCATCCCTGGGAGATCGACACCGGCCAGCCGCGGGTCGCGAACGCACCGCTCAGGTCGAAGCTGCGTCATTATACCAACCTCTCCGCCATGCGGCCCAAGCTGCTGAAATTGCTGAGAGCGCACGATTGGGGCCGAACGGACGAGGTCGCGGCCGCCGAGCAGGCGCGCTTCCCGTGAACGCATTTCCTCCTTCGCTCGCGATAACGGTTCGAGCCGCCGACCTCGCCGCCGAATTGGCGCGGATCGACGCCTTCGTGACCGAGCATCCGGACGGCACGATCTTCCACCGCCCCCAGTGGAGCCGAGCGGTGGAACGCGGCTGCGGCCAGCGCGGTCACTATCTCGTCGCCGAGCGCGGCGGTGCGATCGTCGGTTGCCTGCCGTTCAGCGCGGTCCGCTCGGCTTTGTTCGGCAATGCCTTGGTCTCTGCGGGCTTCGGCACCGGGGGCGGCATCCTGGGAGACGGCGGTGAAGCGCTCGCCCGCGCTGCCTGGGCCCTGGGCTACCCAACGATGGAATTGCGCGGCGGCCCGATCCCCGAAGGCTGGACGGCGAGCGAAGGCACCTACGCGAATTTCGCCCGCGGCCTGCCCGGCGACGCGGACGCCTTGCTCGCCTCGATCCCGCGCCGGCAGCGCACCGAAGTGAAACGCGCGATGGGTTTCGACCTCGAAACCTCCGCCGGCAACGACCGCCGCCATCGCGATGCCCATTTCCGCGTCTATGCAGAGAGCGTGCGCAACCTCGGCACGCCGGTTTTTCCGAAAGCCCTTTATGCGGCGGCGCTCGACGAGTTCGGCGACGACGCCGACATCCTGGTCGCCTGGAAGGACGGCCGGCCGCTCGCCGCCCTGCTCAACTTTTACTTCAAGGGGACCTGCCAGCCTTATTGGGGCGGCGGCACCCGCGCGGCGCGGCAATGGCGCGCCAACGATTTCATCTATTTCGAGGTCATGCGCCGCGCGATCGAGCGCGGCTGCACCCGCGCCGATTTCGGCCGCTCCAAGGTCGGCACCGGCCCCTGGCTGCGCAAGCGCATCTGGGACTTCGAGGAGGCCCCCTTGGTCTACGCGGTGCGCACCGCCGACGGCGCCCGGCCGCGCGAGGTCAATCCGCTCAGCCCCCGCTATCGTCTCCAGGTCGCCGCCTGGCAGAAGCTGCCGCTCTGGCTCGCCAACCGGGTTGGGCCGGTCATCGCCCGCGGACTCGGCTGATGGCCGATGTGGGACGCAGCAACCGGTCGATCGCTCCCCCGGAACGATCTGCGTCATGCCGGGGGCATGACGCACCGGTCGATGCGCCCCACATCCTGTTCCTCGCCCACCGCATCCCCTATCCGCCCGACCGCGGCGACAAGATTCGCTCGTGGCGCGTGCTCAAGCATCTCGCCTCGCTCGGCCGCGTGCACCTCGCCTGCTTCGCCGACGATGAGGCGGACGCCGCCCATCTGTCCGCCCTGCGCGAGGCGCTCGAGGGCCGTCTGGGCGAGGCCTATGTCGAAACCCGGACGCGGGGCAGGGCCGAGGCGGGGCTGCGGGCGCTGGTCCAGGGAAGGCCGGTATCGCTCGCTTTGTTCGACAGTCCGAGACTGCGCGCCTTCGTCCGGCGCCAGCTCGCGGGCGACGCGATCGACACGATCTTCGCTTATTCGGGCCAGATGGCGCAGTTCGTCCCGCAAGGCGCGCGCCAGCGCTTCATCATGGACTTCGGCGACGTCGACTCCGCCAAGTTCGCCCAATATGCCGCCGAGGGCTCAGGCCCGATGCGCTGGGTCAACCGGCGGGAAGGCGAGAAATTGTTCGCCTTCGAGCGCGCCACTGCCGAGCGCGCCGATCTCTGCCTGTTCGTCAGCGAGGCCGAAGCCGCCCTGTTCCGCGCCCAGACCGGCCTGACCAACATCCGCGCCCTTTCCAACGGCATCGACGTCGGTTTCTTCGATGATGGCGCTGACTTTCCTCGACTCGATGGGGAGGTGGGCCCCAGGCCGCTCATCCTCTTCACCGGACAGATGGATTACGCTCCCAATGCCGATGCCGTGGCCTGGTTCGCGCGGGACGTGCTGCCGCTGGTCCCCGGCGCGCGGTTCGCCATTGCCGGCCGCAACCCGGTGGCTTCGGTGCGGGCGCTGGCCGGGGAGCGCGTGATCGTCACCGGCGCCGTGTCAGATATGCGCTCCTGGTTCGCCGCCGCCGACATAATCGTGGCGCCGTTGAAGCTCGCCCGCGGCATCCAGAACAAAGTGCTCGAGGCGATGGCGATGGCGAAGCCGGTCGTCGCCTCGTCCGCGGCCTTTGAAGGCATCGAGGCGGTGCCGGGGCGCGATCTCGTCGTCGCCGACGATGCCGCCCTGATGGCCGAAGCGATCCGAAGCCTGCTCGCGGATCCGGCGGCGGCCGCCGCGATGGGCGCCGCCGCCCGCCGGCAAATGGAGACATCCTACCGCTGGGAAGCGCGTCTCGCCCCGCTCGCCGGGATCGTCGATCCATGCGGCCGGAGGAAAGCGGCATGACCGCGCTCGCCCTCCCAGTCGAGAGCTCCGTCGGCTCGATGTGGCGAGCGCATCTCGCAGCGCTCGGCGTCGCCGCGGCCGCGATGCTGCTGCTCTTCTTCCGCGACGCCGCCGACATCGTAGCGATCTGGTGGTCGAGCTCGACCTTCAACCATTGCCTGCTCCTCCCGCCAATCCTCGCCTGGCTGGTCTGGCAGCGTTGTCCCGAGCTTCGCCGGCTCCAGCCCGCCGCCTGGGCGCCCGGGCTGGCCGTGGTCGGCGCGGGCGCGTTCGGCTGGCTGCTCGGCGAAGCGGGCGGCATCGATTTCGCCCGCCATCTCGGCCTGCTGCTGATGCTCGAGGGCGCAGTCGTCGCCACCCTCGGCAAAGCGGTGGCTCGCGGCCTCGCTTTCCCGCTCTTCTATGCCTTCTTCATGATCCCGGTCGGCGAGGAGATCGTGCCGGCCATGCAGACCGTCACCGCCGAGATCGCCGCGATGCTGCTCGCCCTGACCGGCGTCCCGGCCAATCTCGCGGGCATCTTCATCACCACCCCGACCGGCTATTTCGAGGTCGCCGAGGCCTGTGCGGGCGTCAAGTTCCTCATCGCCATGGTGGCGTTTGGGACGCTGGTCGCCAATGTTTGCTTCCGCGCGTGGCCGCGCCGGATCGCCTTCATGGCTGCGGCGATCCTGATCCCGATCCTCGCCAACGGCATCCGCGCCTGGGGCACGATCTACATCGTCCATTTGACCGGCAGCACCGATTTCGCCGCCAGCTTCGATCACGTCGTCTATGGCGGCGTTTTCTTCGCCGTCATCATCGCCCTGATCCTCGGCATCGGCTGGCGCTTCTTCGACCGCCGCGCCGACCAGCCCTGGTTCGACCCTGCCGAACTGCGAAACGGAAGGGACGCGCCACTGGCCTGGGTGACCGGGGCCGCGGCCGTGCTCGCCTCGCTGCCGGTCTTCTGGTCGACCGCCGTCGCGGCCGCCGAAACCGAAAAGGTGCCCGAGATCGTCATGCCCGATGTGCCTGGCTGGCAGCGCGTGCCGCCGGGCGGCGACTGGCAGCCCCATTTCGCCGGCGCCGACCGCGTCGCCCTGGCCCGTTACCGAGACGGGCAGGGCAGGGCGGTCGACCTCGCGATCATCGTCTTCGCCCGCCAAAGCGAGGGCCGCGAGCTGGTCGGTTTCGGCCAGGGCGCGGTCGCCCCCGAAGGCCGCTGGGCCTGGACCAGCAATGCCCCGCCGCCGCCCGACGGACGCGCGGAACGGATCGCCTCGCACGGACTGGTGCGCGAGGTCGTCAGCTTCTACCGCGTCGGAAACATCGTGACGGGGAGCGGCATGGGGGTGAAGCTGGAGACGATGAAGATTCGGCTGTTCGGCGGGCCGCAGCGCGCCGTCGGAGTGCTCGCCTCCTCCGAGTCGCGCCCTGCGATCGACGATTTCCTCGCCGCGCTCGGGCCGGTCGCGCCGCTCGCCGACCGCGCCGCCGGCCTCGAGTAGAAGCGCCATGTGCGGCATCGCCGGCATCTTCCATCCCGATGTCCCCAAGCCGGTCGATCCGGCGCGGGTCGAGGCGATGACCGAAGTGCTCGCCCATCGCGGACCGGACGGCAGCGGGCTCTGGACCGCGCCGGGAATCGGCCTCGGCCACCGCCGCCTCTCGATCATCGACCTCTCCGACGCCGCCGCGCAGCCGATGCTGACGCCCGACATGCGGATCGCCATCACCTTCAACGGGGAAATCTACAATTTCCACGAGGTGCGGGTGGAGCTCGAAGCCAAGGGCCATCGCTTCCGCACCGAAAGCGACACCGAGGTCATCCTCGCCGCCTGGCGGCAATGGGGGCCCGACGGGCTCGGCCGCCTCAACGGAATGTTCGCCCTCGCGCTCTACGACGCCGGCGAGGATGCGCTTTTCCTGGCCCGCGACCGTCTCGGCGTGAAGCCGCTCTTTTACGCCGAGCTCTCCGACGGCGCCCTGATCTTCGCCTCGGAGCTCAAGGGCCTGCTCGCCCACCCGCTGCTGCGCCGCATCCCGAGCGCCCAGGCGATCGAGGATTTCCTCGCTTACGGCTACGTCCCCGACGACGCCTCGATCGTCGAGGGCGTGAGGAAGCTGCCCGCCGGCCATTATCTCCACGTCCGCCGCGGCCGACCCATCCCCAAGCCGGCGCAATGGTGGGATGTCGACTTCTCGAGCCCGGTCCGCAAGCCGCTGAACGCGCTCGAGGAAGAGATGATCGAGCGTCTCGACGCCGCGGTCCGCTCGCGCATGGTCGCCGACGTGCCGCTGGGCGCTTTTCTTTCAGGCGGGGTCGACAGCTCGGCGGTCGTCGCCTTCATGGCCGAGGCGAGCCGCGGCGCGGTCGAGACTTGCTCGATCGGCTTCGACGAGGCCGACCACGATGAAACCCTTTATGCGGCCGAGGTCGCCGAGCTGTTCGCCACGAACCATCGCAGCCGGATCGTCGCCGCCGACGATTTCGGCCTGATCGACGCCCTGGCCGATGCGTTCGACGAACCCTTCGCCGATGCCAGCGCGCTCGCCACCTACCGCGTCTCCGAATTGGCCCGCGAGAAGGTCAAGGTATCGCTCTCCGGCGACGGCGCCGACGAAATCTTCGCCGGCTACCGCCGCTACCGCCTGTTCGCCGCCGAGGAGCGTATCCGGCGCCTGCTCCCGGGCTCCGTCGGCCGCGCCGTCGGCGCGCTCGGCGATATCTACCCCAAGCTCGACTGGGCGCCGCAATTCCTCCGCGCCAAGACCACGCTGCAGGCGCTGGGGCAGGGGAGCGGCGAAGCCTATGCCAGCGCCGTCGGCGTCACCCCGCGCGCGATTCGCCGCCGGATCCTGACCGCGCCGCTGCACGGCCATGTCGCCGAGGAGCGTTATGTCGCCGCCATGCGCGATGCGCCGGCCGAGGATGCGCTCTCCCGCGCCCAATATGCCGACCTCAAGATCTGGCTCCCCGGCGACATCCTGACCAAGGTCGACCGCACCTCGATGGCGGTGAGTCTCGAGGCGCGCGAGCCGCTGCTCGACCACCGCCTCGTCGAGTTCGCCGCCCGCCTGCCCGCGAAGATGCGCCTCAAGGGCGGCACCGGCAAATGGCTGATGAAGCGCGCGCTCGCCTCGCGCCTCCCGGCGGCAATCCTCCACCGCCGCAAGATGGGCTTCGTCACGCCGGTCTCGGCCTGGTTCCGCGGCCCGCTCGCCCAAGAGGCCGCCGCCATCGCCCGCGGCTCGGCCCTCGCCGAAACCGGCTGGTTCGACGCCGAAGCGATCGCCGGTCTCGCCGACGCCCACCGCAGCGGCCGCTCCGACCACGGCCGCCTGCTCTGGCAGCTCCTCATGCTCGAAAAGTCGCTCCAGCGCCTGTTCGGCCTCGGCGCGGCGGTCAGTGCTCGCCCGGATAGAGCGCTACGGCGAAATAGAGCCCGTCGGGCGGCGCGTTGAAGCCCAGAGCGGCGCGGTCGCGCGCCTCCAGAGCGGCCTTCAGGTCCGCCTTAGTCCACTTGCCCCGCCCGACCAGCTCCAGGCAGCCGACCATCGAGCGCACCTGATGGTGGAGGAAGGAGCGCGCCGCCGCCTCGATCTCGATCGTCTCGCCGAACCGCCGCACCGTCAGCCGGTCCAATGTCTTGACCGGGCTCTCCGCCTGGCAATGCGCCGACCGGAAGGTGGTGAAGTCATGGCGTCCGCACAACACCTGCGCGGCCCGGTTCATCTCGTCCGCATGGAGCACCACCGGCACCCGCCAGGCCCGCCCGGCCTCCAGCGCGAGCGGCGCCCGCCGGTTGGCGATCCGATAGACGTAGCGCCGGCCGATGCACGAGAAGCGGGCGTGGAAATCCTCATCGACGATTTCGGCCGCCAGGATCGCGACGGGCAGGGGACGCAGCTTCGCATTGGCCCCGTCGGCGAGCCGGTGGGCGGTGATGGGCTTGCCCACGTCGACATGGGCGGTCATCGCCTGCGCGTGCACCCCCGCATCGGTGCGCCCGGCGGCATGAAGCGTCACCTCTTCATGGGTGATCGACCGGATCGCCTCCTCGATCGCCTGCTGCACAGAGGGCCCGTGCGCCTGCCGCTGCCAGCCCATGAACGGCCGGCCGTCATATTCGATCGTGAGCCGGAACCGGGTCACCCGAGGATCGCGCCCGACGGAATGACGAAGCCGCGCAGCAGCTCCGCCGTCGCCATCGCGCCGCGCCCGGCCCGCTGGACCAGGCTCGGCACGATCGAGCCCGCGCCGCAGGCGATCGCCAGCCCATGATCGAGCACCGTCCCCGGTGTTCCGCTCAGCTCTGAGATTTCGGCGGCAAGTATCTTGATTCGCTCGTTTTCATATTCGAAGAAGGCGCCCGGCACAGGGTTGAACGCGCGCACTTGGCGCTCCACCACTTCCGCCGGCTGGGAGAAATCGAGCTTCGCCTCATGCTTGCCGATCTTCGGCGCGTAGCTGGCGCCCGCCTCGCGCTGCTGGACCGGGCCGACATTGTCGATCGACTCCAGCACACTCACCATCAGCGCCGCGCCGATCCCGGCCAGCTCGGCGCTCAGCTCGCCCGCCGTCTTGCGGTCGATATCGGCAGGCCAGGCGGCCAGCATCGGCCCGGTGTCGAGGCCGCATTCCATCTGCATGATGGTGATGCCGGTCCGCCGGTCGCCGGCGAGGATCGCGCGCTGGATCGGCGCCGCGCCGCGCCAGCGCGGCAGCAGCGAAGCGTGGACGTTGAGACAGCCGAACCGCGGCGCGGTCAGGATCGGCTCGGGCAGGATCAGCCCATAGGCCGCCACCACCGCGACGTCGACGTCCAGCGCCGCGAACGCCGCCTGCTCCTCCGCCCCGCGCAGCGAGACCGGCGTCCGAACCTCGATCCCGGCCGCTTCGGCGCGCTTCTGCACCGGCGAAGAGGAAAGCGCCTTGCCGCGCCCCGCCGGCCGCGGCGGCTGCGAATAGGCCGCCACGACCTCATGTCCGGCCGCGATCAGGGCGTCCAATGTCGGCACGGCGAAGTCCGGCGTTCCCATGAAGGCGATGCGCATGGGAGCGCTCTAACTGATGCTTGCCCGATTTCACCACCCTCCATATGTCCTCGTCACATGGCTTCTTCCGAGATCGAGGCGCTGACCCAGGCGCTCGCCCGGCTCCCCGGCCTCGGCCCGCGCTCGGCCCGCCGCGCCGTGCTGCACCTGATGAAGAGGCGCGAGACGGCGCTGGCGCCCCTGCTTCGCGCGCTGGAGAAGGTGAACGAGAACCTCTCGGTCTGCGCGGCCTGCGGCAATGTCGATACGACCGATCCCTGCGCCATCTGCGCCGACCCGCGCCGCGACGCCCGCTTGCTCTGCATCGTCGAGGAAGTGTCGGATCTCTGGGCGCTCGACCGCTCGCGCCTGTTCCCGGGCCGCTTCCATGTGCTCGGCGGTCGCCTCTCCGCGTTGGAGGGCGTCCGCCCCGAGGATCTCGGCATCGACCGCCTCGTCAGCCGGGTCGCCGCCGGCGGCATCGACGAGGTCGTCCTCGCCATGAACGCGACGCTCGAGGGCCAGACCACCGCCCATTATCTGGCCGAGCGGCTCGAGCGCTTCCCGATCCGCCTCACCCAGCTCGCCCACGGCCTGCCGGTCGGCGGCGAGCTCGACTATCTCGATGAGGGCACGCTCGCCCAGGCCTTGCGCGCAAGGCGCCCCATACAATAGCGCCGCTCCCCGTCCGCCGCCCCGTCGCTTGAAGAATTGCCTGTTTCCCCTTATTTTCGGGGCATGGCCCTGCTTGCGATCCTCGAAGTCCCCGATCCGCGCCTGCGGCAAGTCTCCACGCCGGTCGAGGAGGTCGATGACGAGATTCGCGCCCTGATCGCGGACATGTTCGAGACCATGTACGCGGCACCGGGCATCGGTCTGGCCGCGGTGCAGGTCGGCGTGCCCAAGCGCCTTTTGGTCATCGATCTGCAGGAGCCCGAGGAGGAAGACGGCGAGCCGGTCCGCGATCCGCGCGTCTTCATCAACCCCGAAATCCTCACCCATTCGGAGCAGGAGGTCCCCTACACCGAGGGCTGCCTCTCGGTTCCCGACCAATATGCCGAGGTCGACCGCCCCGACCGCATCCGCGCCCGCTGGCTCGACGGCGACGGCGTCGCCCGCGAGGAGGATATCGAGGGCCTCCTCGCGATCTGCCTGCAGCACGAAATGGACCATCTCGAAGGCGTGCTCTTCATCGACCATCTCTCCCGCCTCAAGCGCGAGATGATCCTCCGCAAGATCGCCAAGGCCCGCCGCGAGCAGGGCAAGAAGGCGGCCTGACCCCAAAAGGCGTCATCCCGGCGAAGGCCGGGATCTCGACGAGACGCGCCGAGACTTCTCGACCCGAGACTCCGGCCTGCGCCGGGGTGACGGATGATGCTTGAGCCTTGGACGCATCTGCCCTAGGGTTCGCTCTTCGTTCCGCATGGACAAGAGCGCATGGACCCGCTGACCCTTCTCCTCATCGCCGCTTTGGTCGCCGCCGGCATCGCGCTCGGCTGGTTCGTCGGGCGCGGGCGCGCGGGCGCGGTCGCCGAGGAGCGCGGCAAGGCGGCCGAATTGCTCCGGATGACGCTCTCCGAAGTCACCAAGGAGAGGGACGAGGCGATGCGCGACCTCGCCGGGCTCCAGGCCGACGCCCGCAATTTCGAGGCTCGGATGAGGGAAATGATCGAGGCCAAGGAAGCGCTCACCGCCCAGTTTCACGAGGTTGGCGCGAAATTGCTGAGCGAAGCCCAGAAACAGTTCCTCGAGCGCGCCGACGCCCGCTTCAACCAGGCAAGCGAGAAGAGCGACGCGCAATTGAAGGCGCTGCTCCAGCCGGTCGAAGCGACGCTGAAGCGCTATGAGGAAGGCCTCAGCAAAGTCGAGAAGGAGCGGGTGGGCAGCTACGAGGCGTTGCGCGAGGCGGTGACCCTGCTCCACGCCGGCCACAGCCAGGTCCGCGACGAAACCGCGCGCTTGGTCAACGCGCTGCGCTCCAGCCCCAAGGCCCGCGGCCGCTGGGGCGAGCAGAGCCTCAAGAACGTGCTCGAGCAAGCCGGCCTGTCGCCTTTTGCCGATTTCCAATCCGAGGTCTCGGTCGACACCGAGGATGGACGTTTGCGTCCCGATGTGGTTGTGCGCCTGCCAGGCGACCGCAAGCTGATCATTGATGCCAAGTGCTCGTTGAATGCGTACCTCGACGCCAGCGAGGAAGTAGATGAGGGAGCTCGTGTCGCTCATCTCAAGGCGCATGCTGCGTCGATCCGAATCCATGCTCAAAAGCTGGGGTCGAAAAAGTACTGGGATCAGTTCGGAGACGCGGCAGATTATGTCATTCTGTACATCCCGGGCGAGCATTTCCTGACCGCCGCGCTCGAGCAGGATGACGGCCTTTGGGAATGGGCGTTCGAGCGCCGCGTATTGCTCGCCACGCCGACCAACCTTGTCGCGATCGCCCGAACCGTGGCAGCGGTCTGGCGCCAGGAAAAGCTAAAGGTGGAGGCCGCTGAGATCGCCCGGCTTGGTAAGGAGCTTCATTCACGCCTTGCCACTATGGGAGGCCATGTCGCGCGTATGGGTCGAAATCTTGAGCTCGCCACTGGAGCCTATAACGCTTTTGTCGGTAGCCTTGAGACGCAGGTGATGACCCAGGCCAAGCGCTTCGAATCACTCGAAGTGGCGAGTGGGGCCAAAGAAATCGAACCCCTTCCGGTGATTGAGGGGGCTCCGAGGCCGCTCACCAAGCTGTTTCCGACCGAAGGCGACGGCCAGCCGAACTAGGGCCTGTACCCTAGCCGCGCCGGCGCGTCATTCCGCGGCCGCCGTCACCTCGCCGCCGCAGCCGGTGACCGTGTCGGCGCCGATCGTGACCCGCACGGTGTCGTGATATTCCTGCCCGCTGGCGGCGTCGCAGCGCTGGAACGTATTGACGACGACCGTCATCTCCGGCGTCACGTAGCGATAGCCGGCGCGGGTCGGCTGTTGCGGCGGCGTCGCCACCGTGACGTCCGGGCCGTCGGCCGAATCGTAAACCATCTGGGCGTCGGTGACGGTCAGCGACCAGAACGGCTCGGTGCCGCTCGCGCGGTAGGCCGCGGCGGTTGTGTTGCCGTCGGCAGGGGGCGCGGCCGCGTTGCCCTCGGCGACCGCGTTGTCGGCCGCATCATGGCTCTCCTCGAGCGCGGCCAGGCTGTTCGCGGCGGCGTTGTCGGCGTCGGCTTCATTCGCCGCCGGACCGGAGCAGGCCGCCGCGGCGACGATCAGAAGAACCGACCATTTCTTGGCGGTTGCCAGATTGCGCATCGCTTTCCCCCTTTACCGTTGAATCCCCAGCCTGCGCGGGCGCGACTCGGCCCGGCATCGAAGCCTAATCCTTTCACGATTGATTGTTCAAGTTAAGCAGATTCATTTGGCCGAAAGGCGAAATGAGACGGAGATCATTTGCGTTTACTCGGAGCATTCTTGATGTCAGGCCCGCCAAGCGAGGTCAGTGAACCCTGCGCAGCCTGATCGTGCCGCCATGGCCGGTCAGCACCAGAGTATCGCCGTCCGGGTGGCTGACCGTGGCCGGCGCGCCCAGAACCTGCAGAGTCCGTCGCTCATGGCCCATGCGCGGTTCCGGGCAGGCCATGCGGGTCGACATGATCGGGCCTGCGGTCAGCCGGTCGCCGGCGAGCGCGTAGGCGCCCGAGAAGCGGTTGCAGCCGGCCTGGCCGCTCAGCCGGTCGGCGCCGAATTGCAGATGATAGGCCTCGCCCGAGACCGCCTCGCCGGCGATCGCGACGATGCTCCAGCGCGTCTCCGTCAGCGTCGCGGGGGCGAGGATCGCGCCGCCGCAGCCGTTGAGCGTCCGGCCGTCGGCCTGGACTCGCACCGTCTGGGCATAACGCCGGTCGCTCATTCCGTCGCTGCACTCGCCGTGCCAGATGTGCAGGGTCAGCCTGCGCGTCTCGTAGATGCGCCCGTCGCCCGTCTCGCGCGGCGCCGGGGCGCGGACCGAAAAGCCGCCCTCGGGCGAATCGTAGGTCATCCGGCCGTTCTCGACCGTCACCGACCAGAAGGGCTCGGTGCCGAGCGCGCGATAGGGTTCTTCGCCGGCGGCCGGCACGGTGGCGCAGCCGGCCAGGACGAGAGGAATGAGAAGCTTCATCGGCGCCATTGACTGATCACCTCATAAGCCATCACCGCGGTCGCCACGGCGGCGTTGAGGCTGTCGGCCTTGCCCAGCATCGGCACCTTCACCAGCACGTCGCATTCGCGTTCATAGGCCTCCGGCAGCCCCGCCTGCTCGTTGCCGACCAGGATGAAGGCGGGCTTTTGGTAGCGCGGCTCCTGATAGTCCAGGGCGGCGTTCAAGCTGGTCCCGATCAGCTGAGCGGGCGCTGAACGCAGCCACGGCACGAAATCCTCCCAGCGCGCCGCCGCGATCTTCTGGGTGAACAGCGCTCCCATCGACGCCCGCGCCGCCTCGACCGAGAACGGATCGGCGCAGTCGTCGATCAGGATCAGCCCACCCGCGCCGACCGCGTCGCCGGTCCTCAGGATCGTGCCGAGATTGCCCGGGTCGCGCAGCGCCTGGGCGACGATCCAGAGCGGCGCCGAATCGCGGTCGATGCCGGCCAGACTCGTGTCGAACGCCCGGTAGACGCCGAGGGCGGTCTGCGGATTGTCCTTGCCGCTGATCTTGTGGAGGATGTCGGTATTGGTTTCGATCGCCTCGCCGCCCGCCGCCTCGGTCTCCGCGATCAGCCGCGCGAGCAGCGGATGCGAGGCGTCCGAGTAGAAAAGCAGCTCGGGCAGCAGCCCGGCTTGCCGCGCCTCGGTCAGGATCCTCAGCCCCTCGGCCAGGAAGCGCCCTTCGCTGCGCCGGTTCTTCTTGTCCCTGAGGCCGCGCGCCTGCTTGACCAGGGGGTTGGAGAAGGCGGTGATCTGCCGCGGCACGTCGTCACTCCTCGTGGAAGCGCGCCTCGACGAGCGCCGCAAGCTTGTCCACCGCCTGCTCGGCGCCGAGGCCGGTGGCGCTGATCGTGATCGTGTCGCCCATCGCCGCGCCCAGCATCATCAGCCCCATGATCGATGTGCCGCACACTTTCGACCCGTCCTTCTCGACCTCGATCTGCGCGTCGATCTGCGAGGCGAGGGTGACGAACTTGGCGCTGGCGCGGGCGTGGAGGCCGCGCTTGTTCCGGACCTCCACGGCGCGGCTGATCATCTCAGGCGGCCGCCTCTCCAAGAATCTCAGAGGCGACGGAGATGTATTTGCGCCCGGCCTCCCGCGCGGCGGCGACGGCGCCGCGCACGTCCATCGTCTTGCGGGCGCCGTCGAGCCGGATCAGCATCGGCAGGTTGACGCCCGCGATCACCTCGATCTTGTCCGATTTCATCAGGCTGATGGCGAGGTTGGACGGGGTCCCCCCGAACAGATCGGTGAGGACGATGACGCCGCTGCCGTCGTCGACCTTGGCGATCGCCTTGGCGATGTCCTTGCGCCGCCGCTCCATGTCGTCGTCGGGACCGATGCAGATCGCCGCGATCCTCTCCTGGGGTCCCACCACATGTTCCATCGCCACGACGAATTCCGACGCGAGTCGCCCGTGGGTCACCAGCACCAAACCGATCATTCATTCACCTTGAAAAGCCTTCGCCTATCCCGCGCCTGACGATCGCTCGATGCCGTCGCGCGGCGGCGTGGCGAGGTCGCGATGCGCTATCGTTATAGAAAATCCCGCCGCGCGCAACCGTGCCGCGACCTGCTCGGCGACATGGACCGAGCGGTGCCGTCCCCCGGTACAGCCGAACGCCGCGGAGACCGGACCTTCGCCGGGGGCGAGAAGCGTCAGAATTTCAGCCTCGATCCCGGCCAGCGCTTTCCGATAAGCAGGGTCGGCGGCGATATAGGCGCCGACATCGGCGTCGCGTCCGTCGCGCTCGCGAAGTCCGTCCTGCCAGTGCGGATTCCTGAGGAAGCGCATGTCGCGCACCAGATCGGCGGACGGCGGATCCCCGCACGAATAGCCGAAGGACGTGACGCTGACCGCGAGCGTCATCGGCCCGGCAGCCCGATCATCCGCAGCGCCGTCTCCACCTTGATCGGCGCCGAGGCTTCGAGGCCGGCAAGGCTGATCGTGGGGATCGGGACGCCGGCCAGCATTCGCGCGAGGCTAGGCTCGGGCAGCCGTTCCGGTGTCTCGTCGAGGTCGACGAACAGGGCGATCGGCACGTTCTGCTCGGTTTCGAGGTCGACCAGGCCGACGCCGCGCATCTCGATCTTGCCGAGGATCGTCGGCGGCGCGCTGGCCACCGCCCTGCCCTCGATCCGCCGCACGAACGTGTAATCGTCGCTCACCAGCTTCGCCCCGCGGTCGATCAGGCGCAGCGCGAGGTCGGACTTGCCCCGGCCGGGCAGGCCGCCGATCAGCACCGCGCGGCTGCCGATCGCGATCGAGCTGGCGTGGACGGTTTCGGACGACAGGGATGGCGCGCTCATGCTGTGACTCCCGGAAAACGGACCACGAAACGCGCGCCCCCGCGCCCGTCTGCCCGGTCCTCGACCTCGATCCTTCCCCCATGCCCTTCCACGATCGCCTTGGCGATGGCGAGGCCGAGCCCGGAATGGCGACCGAAATCCTCCTCGGGCCTGATGCTATGGAAACGGTTAAAGATCGACTCCCTTGCCGCCGCCGGCACGCCCGGCCCGTCGTCCTGGATGCTGACCAGCACTTCGTCGCCCGCGCTCGCCGCCCGGATCTCGACGATTCCGTCGGCGGGCGAGAAGGAGAGGGCGTTATCGACGAGATTGTCGATCAGCCGCGCCAGCCGCGATTCGTCGCCCAAGACGATCGCCGTCCCGACGCGCGGCCGGGCGAAGGCGATCTCGACGCCATTCCCGCTCCGGCCTTCCCAGGTCGGCAGCATCGCTTCGATCAGCTTGCCGATGTCGATCGGCTCGAACCGCGCCCGCGACAGCTCGGCGTCGAGCCGCGAGGCCTCCGCTATGTCGACGATCAGCCGGTCGAGCCGGCCGACATCCTGCCGCACCACGTCGAGCATCTGCCGGCGAAGCGCGGGATCCTCGACCCGCTCCAGCGTGTCCACCGCCAACCGCAGCGAGGCGAGCGGGTTCTTCAATTCATGGGTGACGTCGGCGGCGAAGGCGTCGGTGGCGTCGATCCGCTGCCTGAGGCTCTGAGTCATGTCGTGCAGCGCCCGGGCGAGCAGGCCGATCTCGTCGCGCCGCGCGGGCAGCAGCGGCACGTCGACCTCGCGCGCGCGACCGAGACGGACCCGGTGCGCCGCCAGCGCCAGTCGCCGCAGCGGATTGGCGATGGTCCGGGCAAGGAAGCGCGAGAGCAGGATCGAGACCAGAAGGGTCGCCGCCAGGATCAATGCCAGCGACAGCCGTTCGGCCCGCACGACGCGGCGGACGTCGCGCGCATTGACGGTCAGCAGCAGCACGCTGCCGTCATCGACCCGCATCGCCGCCGAGACATAGGGCGTCCCGTCCGGAGCGCGCCGCAATTCCGTCGTCGGCGCGCCGCCGGCGAGCGCCGTCCGCGCCTCGGGCCAGCCGGCCAGCACGTCGGGCACGGGCGGCACATGGTCCGGCGGCCGGGCTGCCCCGACGATTGCGTCGAAGCCGTTGTCGAGCGCCCGCGCCACGTCCCGGTACCAGGGCTCGTCGGCCGGATCGCGCAGCGTGTAGGTCGGCGGCGCGCCCAGCCAGCTGTCCGCCTGCTTGCCGCCGCCGCGGCCGTAGACGCGCAGCCGAGTGCCGGAATCCTGGCCGAGCCGCATGAGGATCGTCTGCCGCTTGCCCGGCGGCACGGCGGGCAGCATGTGCGCGATCATCACCGCCTCGGTCCGCGCCTGGTCGGTCCGCGCCTTGGTCAGCCGGCTGCGGAAACCGTCGAGGTAGAACAGGCTGCCGGCCAGGATCGCAATGGCGAAGACGTTGACCGCGAGGATGCGCTGGCGGAGCGAGAACCGCCGCGACCAGGTGAGGCCGAGCTCCCTGTCCTCATTCCTCCGCAAAGCGGTATCCGACGCCGTAGAGCGTGTCGATCGCGCCGAACCCATCGTCCACCGCTCGGAACTTGCGGCGCATCCGCTTGATGTGGCTGTCGATGGTGCGGTCGTCGACATAGATGTCGTCCTGATAGGCGACGTCCATCAGCTGGTTGCGCGATTTGACGACGCCGGGCCGCTGCGCGAGCGCCTCCAGGATCATGAACTCGGTGACAGTCAGCGTCACGCTTTTGCCGTCCCAGCGGACGCGGTGCCGCGCCGGATCCATGACCAGGCGGCCGCGAACGATCTCGGCCGCCTGCGCCTCGTCGCTCTCGGCGGGAAGGCGGGCGCGCATCTCTGTCCGGCGCAGCACCGCTCGGATTCGGGCGAGGAGGAGGCGCTGGGAGAAGGGCTTGGCGATATAGTCGTCGGCGCCCATGGCGAGGCCGAGCGCCTCGTCGAGCTCCTCGTCCTTCGAGGTCAGGAAGATGATCGGGAAATCGCTCTTCTCGCGGAGCCGCCGAAGCAGCTCCATCCCGTCCATCCTGGGCATCTTGATGTCGAGCACGGCGAGGTCGGGCGGATTGTCGACCAGCGCCTTCAGCGCCGCCTCGCCGTCCGAATAGAGGCGGGTGACGAAGCCTTCCGACTGCAGCGTCACCGACAAGGAGGTCAGGATGTTGCGGTCGTCGTCGACAAGCGCGATGGTGATCGACATTCTAGGGCCTGCACTCGGGGCTGGAGGTGGCCGTGATCGGCCGGAGCGGCCGGCTGGATAGGAGGGCGGTGGAAGCCGGGCCGGGCAGCCCGGCCGAACCGGCCGACGCCGCCAGCCGGCCGCTCCGGCCGACCGCGAAGCGGCGGGCTGTCCTTTGCCGCCTGGCGTCGTCGCTTCGTCGGTCACGATGAATGCTCATCGCTCCCTCCTATCTCCTAGCCAGACAACAAATGCCAGCCCGTCACGACCGCCTCCAGCCCCGAGTGCAGGCCCTTAGGCCTTAGCCAAGGGCGGTTTGCCGCGCCAGCCTTTGACGCAGCGGCGCCGCTCGGATAAGGCCGCGCCAACCAACGCACTTCAGGGGAATATACGTGGCGACCAGAGTGCCGTCCTTCGATCTGTCGTTCCAGGGCATCTCGACGCCCGCCGAACTCCACTGGAATCTCGGCCCCGCCGCTTTGGTCGAGCATGCGGTGCGCCGCGGCGAGGGCCTGCTCGCCAAGCATGGCCCGCTCGTCGTCAGGACCGGCAAGCATACCGGCCGCTCCGCCAGGGACAAATATATCGTCCGCGACTCCGAGACCGAGGAGACGATCTGGTGGGACAATAACGCCGCCATCGCGCCCGAGCATTTCGCCGCGCTCAAGGAGGATTTCCTAGCCGCGCTCGGCGAGCGGAAGACGCTCTACGTCCAGGACCTTTTCGGCGGCTCGCAGCCCGAGCACCGGGTCCGGGTCCGGGTGATCAACGAGCTCGCCTGGCACAGCCATTTCATCCGCACTTTGCTCGTCCGCCCGGCGGCCGAAGATCTGGCCGGCTTCGAGCCCGAATTCACCATCATCGACCTGCCGAGCTTCCGCGCCGATCCGGCCCGCCACGGCACCCGTTCCGAGACGGTGATCGCGGTCAATCTCTCCGAGCGGCTGATCCTGATCGGCGGCACCGCTTATGCCGGCGAGATGAAGAAATCGGTGTTCGGAATCCTCAACTATCTGCTGCCGCCGAACGGCGTCATGCCGATGCACTGCTCGGCCAATATCGGCCCCAATGGCGATACCGCGGTCTTCTTCGGGCTGAGCGGCACCGGCAAGACGACGCTCAGCGCCGACGCCAGCCGAACCCTGATCGGCGACGACGAGCATGGCTGGTCGGACACCGCCGTGTTCAACTTCGAGGGCGGCTGCTACGCCAAGATGATCCGCCTCTCGCCCGAGGCCGAGCCCGAAATCTACGCGACGACGAGGCGCTTCGGCACAGTGCTCGAAAATGTGGTGATGAACGAGGAGACGCGCGAGCTCGACCTCGACGATCCGAGCCTGGCCGAGAATACGCGCGGCGCCTATCCGATCGACTTCATCCCCAATTCGTCGGCCGACAATATGGGGCCGGTGCCGAAGAACGTGGTCTTCCTCACCGCCGACGCCTTCGGCGTGCTGCCGCCGATCGCCCGGCTCACGCCCGAGCAGGCGATGTACCATTTCCTCTCGGGCTACACCGCCAAGGTGGCCGGGACGGAGATCGGCGTGACCGAGCCCGAGGCGACGTTTTCGACCTGCTTCGGAGCGCCGTTCATGCCGCGCTTCCCCTGGGTCTACGGCAACCTCTTGAAGGAGCGGATCGCCAAGGGCGGAGTCCGTTGCTGGCTGGTCAATACCGGCTGGACCGGCGGCAAATACGGCACGGGGAGCCGGATGCCGATCAAGGCGACCCGGGCGCTGCTCAACGCCGCGCTCGACGGCTCGCTGAACGAGGTGGAGTTCCGCAAGGATCCCAATTTCGGCGTCGACGTGCCGGTCAGCGTGCCGGGCGTCGAAGCCAGGATCCTCAACCCGCGCGACACCTGGGCGGACAAGAGCGATTATGACTCGACCGCGGCCAGGCTGGTGACCCTGTTCACCAACAATTTCGCCAAGTTCGCGGATCATGTCGACGCGGGCGTCCGTGACGCCGCGCCGCGCGCCGGCGGGCAACAAGCGACGCAACGCATCCAGGAGACCGCGATCACGGCCTGACGCCCGAACCACAACCACCTTTTTTCAAGGGAGCGTGCCGGGGTCCGGCGCGCTCCCTTTTTCTATGTAAAGGACCGAAAGATGACCGACCGCGAACCGCGACTCTGGCCGAACGACGACGCGATCCGCCGGGTCGGCGCGGGCTTCCTCGCCTGCACCCTGGCCAAGAGCGAATGGACCCACGAGGCGCATATCTCGACGACGAGCTGGCTGATCATCGAGCGCCCCGACATCGCGCCCGAGCGCGACCTGCCGGCCCTGATCCGCCGCTACAATGAGAGCGTCGGCGGGGTGAACAGCGACACGGAGGGCTATCACGAGACCGTTACTCAGCTTTTCATCAAGACTCTGCGCGGACATCTCGCGACCACGGATGGAAGGGGGCTGGCCGAGCGCGTCAACGCCGTCCTTCTGGCGCCGGAGGGGCGGCGGGACTGGCCGCTGCGCTTCTACAGCAAGGAGCGACTGTTCTCGAAGGAAGCCCGCCTCGGCTGGGTCGAACCAGACCTCGCTCCGTTTGGGTAACAGTGACAGGGCTATCACGAGACGATCACCCAGATGAGCCGGCCCGTCAGCCCCCCGGGCTGACTGCGGCTTGCGGGGCAAGCCGCACCGGCTCATTCATCCGGACGCTTCGGCTGAGCCTGGCGAAGAGCGAAGGGCAGGGGCTGCGCGCGCGGGTCAATGCGGTGCTGAGCGCGCCCGAGGGGCGGCGGGATTGGCCGTTACGGTTTTACAGCCGGGAGCGGCTGTTTTCGGTGGAGGCGCGGCTCGGGTGGGTGGAGCCGGATCTGGCGAGGCTGCCACGGGGCCTCTGATATCCGACAGATACGTGCCTGTCGCACCGGTCATCACGAACTCAACGGTCTGGCTTCCGATCCCTCTGCGGCAATACGGCAGCCGGATGGCGCTGATCCTCGATCGCGTCAGGTTGCCGCTGTCGCTCCCACGCGACAGTCAGGGCGATTGTGATAGGGATCAGCACCAGACCGGCAATCAAGGCCACAATAAAACCAACAACGTAGTCCTTTCTTTGGCCCCACCAACGGCGGGAGGCCCGGTCCGTAGCTTCGAACGACTCCATTATGGTCTGAACATACTGACACTCCACAGCTGGTCCTCGGCTGAGGGCGGCTACGGTAGCTGACGGGCTATTGGTCCGAGTTAAGGAAATTACTGTAGAATCAGTCTCAGCAATCCTTTGACTCAGCAGCGCCAAGGCCTGCAATGTAGCAGCCGGCGCAGGGCGTACTCGAAGCGTCTCTACCCTTGTGGATAACGACCGCAGGCTCGAATTCACGCCACTCACGGCCTGCGCCGCGATATCGTTCATAGAGCCGTCGGTTAGCTGTTTCCGCGTTGCTGCGTTGGGGGCGGCCGACAACTCACGCTCAACTCGTTTTACACAATCGGCAATCCTTCGTTCGGCAAAGCGTCGGTCGTCCGGAGGCACGCCGCTTATATCGAAAAGCCAGCCAACTTCAGCGGCCAGGGCCTTGACTGGTGCGGTCCCGTCAGCCGCAGGCATGTCAGAAGCCGAGCAACTGTACGAGCGCATGCTCAATTTCTCGACCGTAAACTGCGAACGGTAGCGCCACAGCCAAGCCAGTGACCGCGCCCGTGAGATATCGCACCCAGCGGTGAGATCGTTCTAACAGGCGGTCGCTTACCTCTACCGATCTCAATGATAGGTAAAGGGCAGTAGCATCTCGCAATTTTCCCCCAATTTCGTCGTAGATTCTGGTTCTCAGATCTTTGTTTTGCCGGGATGCTACAAGAGCCTTCCCGATATCGTTAAGAAGCATATGAAGCTGAATCTGATCGTCTGTTTGGGCGCCCAACCTAGGTCTCATTCGAAGTTTCGGAACATTTGACATTAGATAAAATGCTTGAGCATCTAGGGCTTCTGCCTGAGCTCGCCGGCATGAAAGGATGGCATCAGCGAAGAGTGGAGCTCTTGCCTCACTACCTTCAGCCGCAAGTGCTTCAACAGCGCGGCGCCCAGCGTATCGGAGTTCAACAATCGCCGGAATGACCACCATATGACTCAAAATTTCAGCTGCCTTGATTGCAGCCTCGGCGGAATTCCACTCTCGTTCGAGTTCAACCTCTAGCTGCACGTGATGCTCCTTCGCCCGAAACCGGCAATCTCGGTGTCGGATACATACCTGTCACCGGCCAAGCATACATTCAACAAACGTCACGAACAGGGCTTAAAAGAGCCAATGCGGCTTCAGAGACGGGCACTATTCATCGTCCAATCCGAGCATCCATTTTCCATGATCCGGAAACCGATCAGCGAATGTCTGTACAAAATTTCGCAATCTCACAGCTTCGGCAAGGGACAGTGAGTAGGTCGAGTTAGCCCACCTTAATTCCCGTCGCCCATGGGCAATCTGGTTTCGAAGCTCGTTTAGCTGTCGAAGGTTGGATCGGATTCTCTGATTGGTAATCCGTTGCCACGAAAGGTCCTCGAGGACATCAGTAGCCCCAAGGCGCTGAAAAAGCGTGATAACATTACTGTCGCTCGGATTTCCCCACCGTCCGAATGATCGACGATACGCAGTCTTAGCGTCATCATCCTCGATCTCAAGTAATTCAAAGGATAGCTCGGCAAAAACTTCTTCCACAAAGGTCTGGAGTAGCGCCGAAAGCATCACGATGCAGCTGCGATTGATCGACGCACCCACCCGATGGCCGTCGATGATCAATGGGGCTCCTGGCGCACCGCCGTGCTGCTCCTGCCGGACAGCAATTAGCTCGTTGACGAAGTGAAGATCTAAGAGTGCCATGCTCCCGACCTTAGAAGTGGCTTTTCCAGTCATCAACCATCAGACTTGCAACTCTCACTCGTTAAAGCGTCCTGATCCGCGGCTCCGCCCGCTCCTTCTCGAACAATTCCGTCATCGCCCACACCATGGCGTCCGCCCGGTCCGGGCTGCCCGCGCCCTGATAGCCGGACCAGGTGAGGGCGCAGAGCTGGTCTTCCAGCTCGGGGAAATGGCCGGCGAGGCGGGCCCGCCCGTCCCGAAGCGGAGCGCGATCGGCTCCGCCCGCGCGGCCTTGCTGCGGGTGGCGGGGACGAGGCGAACCGGGAGGTCGGCGTCGACGGCGCGGAGCACGCTGACGATCATCATGGATTTTGTCCGTCTTTCGGAATTGCGACCGGCGGAAAGTGCTTCTATCCTCGCGGGATAGGGGGTGGGCAGATGCGCAGATCGTATAAGAGCGTGTTGGCGCTGTCATGCATGGCGATCGCGCTTGGATCGTGCGGCGGCGGCGGCGGCGGCGGCGCACCTCCGCCCCCGCCGCCGGCTCCCGTCCCGCCGCCTCCTCCGCCACCGCCGCCGCCGCCGCCCGCCACGGCCCGCGCCTTCACCGCGGTTCCGGTCGCGTCCTTCTTCTATATCTATTCGAGCCGGGACCGGCTGCCGAGCGACCCGAGCCTTTCGGGCGCCTATGGCAGCCGCCAGGGCCAGTACGGGGTCGGCCCGCCGATCCAGCCGTTCAGCTTCGGGCCGCTGGCCGGCCGGGAGCTTGGCACGCTCGACTCCAACTCCCTCACCTCGGCCGGCGTCGAGCAGGCGGGCTCGACCTTCGTCAGCTTCGTCGCGCCGGCGGGCTCGCGCGCCTTTTCGCCGGCGACGAGCCTGATCGAATGGGCGCAGAGCCAGGACCTGGTCAAGCGCGCGCTCGGCCTCGACAGCGGCGTGTTCGCGCTGCAGACCAACCCGGACCTTCTCAGATATGACGCGGTCGCCGCTCTGGCATCGGCGGACGAGGACACGCGCCGCGAAGGCGCCCGCGTGGCGGCCGCCAACCTGCGCGCGATGACGGCGGCGGCAGTGGCCGAGCGCTTCGGCCAGTCCGGCTTCGACCAGTCGTTCACCATGTACCAATATCGGTTGCTCGGCCAATATATCGCGAGCCGGCCGGGCAGCTTCCTGTTCAGCAACGCGGAAATGTCGCGCTTCCTGAGCTCGCTCGTGCCGGCGGGCCGGTACCGGGACGATGTGATCAGCGCGGCCGCGCATCTGGTCAACGCCTATGCCGCGGCGATCGGCGTCCAGGTCGCGGACACCGAGCAGGCCGCCCGCTTCACCCTGGGCATCCGCGGTTATCTGCTGGACGAGGTCGACCTGCTCCTGCGCGCCAACACGGCGGCCGCGGCGACGGCCGCGCTCGCCGTCGACACGACCCAGATCCTCGCCCGCACGGCCCGCTATCGCGAGGTGCTGCCCTTTCCCGCCGCCGGCTTCTTCTTTCCCGCGCCCGATTTCTTCTCGCTGCCGGCGGGCGGTCAGCTCGCCGTGGCGGCGTCCGGAGCCAATAACGGCTCGCTCGCCGCCAACGATTTCTACGCCAACGGGCCGACGGGCTCGATCGGCTTCTTTCCCGGCAACAGCCAGATTCTCTCGGTCTCGGTCCCGGCGGCGAATGCGGGGCAGGTGAACGCCGTCCTGCGTGCCGACGGCACGGTCCTGATCACGGCTTTGGCAGGCTTCACCGGGGTGACATATTTCGACTATGTCGTCCGCCACGATACGGGCGACCAGGGGTCCGGGCGGGTCTACGTGACGGTCCGCTAGAAACCCGTCAGCCTTCGGCGGAGGGCTCGGGCAGCATGACCGGCGGAGCGACCGTCAGGCAATTGCCCTCAGCCGAGATGACGGTGACTCGGCTGCCCGCCGGGGCGTCGGGGCCGCGCGCGGTCCAGACGCCGTCGCCGACCTTCACCCGGCCCTCGCCATGCTCGATCGCGGTGACGACCGTCACCGTCTGGCCGATCAGCCGAGCGGTTCGGTCGTTGAGCTTGGGATCCGCGCTCTCGACCGGATTGCGGTCGTAATGGCGGCGGCCGCCATAGACGGCGGCGATGGCGAGGAGGGCGAAGATGGCGAGCTGGAAGGGCAGGGAGATCCCCGTCAGGGCGACGACGATGCCGGTGATCGCCGCCGCCGCCGCCATCCAGACCAGGAAGATGCCGGGGATGAAGACTTCGAGGATGCCGAGCACTGCGGCGCCGAGCAGCCACCACCAATGGGCGTCGAGACCGTCGAAGCTCATTGCCGGCCTCCCTCGAACGGACCGCCGCGCGCCGCCGGCGGATTATCGCTTGCCCTGCCCAGCGCCTCGCGCGCCAGCTCGCCGATCCCGCCCAGCGTGCCGATCAGCTGGGTCGCCTCGACCGGGAACAGGATCGTCTTGGCATTGGGCGAGGTCGCGAACTGGCTGATCGCCTCGACATATTTCTGGGCGATGAAATAGTTGATCGCCTGGGCGTTGCCGCCGGCGATGGCGTCCGACACCATCTGGGTCGCCTTAGCCTCGGCCTCGGCTTCGCGCTCGCGGGCCTCGGCGTCGCGGAAGGCGGCTTCGCGGCGGCCCTCGGCCTGAAGGATCTGGCCCTGCTTCTGGCCCTCGGCCTTGAGGATCTCGGAGGCGCGCAGGCCTTCCGATTCGAGGATCAAGGCGCGCTTCTCGCGCTCCGCCTTCATCTGCCGGCCCATCGCGTTGACGATATCGGCCGGCGGCCGGATGTCCTTGATCTCGACTCGGGTGATCTTGACCCCCCAGGCCTCGGTCGCCTGATCGACCACGATCAGCAGCCGGGCGTTGATCTCGTCGCGCTTCGACAGCGTCTCGTCGAGGTCCATCGAGCCCATCACCGTCCGCAAATTGGTGGTGGTGAGCTGCATGATCGAAAGATAGAGGTCGCTGACCTCATAGGCGCCCTTGGCCGCGTCGAGCACCTGGAAGAAGACGACCCCGTCGACCGCCACCATCGCGTTGTCGCGGGTGATGATCTCCTGCCCGGGAATGTCGAGCACCTGCTCCATCATGTTGATCCGGCGCCCGACGCGATAGAAGAAGGGCGGGTAGAAGTTGAGGCCCGGCCGCGCCACGGCCGTGAAGCGCCCGAAATATTCTATCGTATATTGATACCCTTGGCGAACGATCTTCACGCTGGCGAACAGGTAGAGCAGGACGAATATGACGACGATGCCAAGGATCAGTTCCACGGGCGTTCTCCCCTCCGCGTAGCTGCCGATATCATGTAGACAAAGTGCTCCCGATCCAAGAAGAATCGGACGCAAATGGACAAGACCGCTCTGCCGCTCTGCCGCTCGCTCCTGTTTCTTCCGGCCTCCAATCCGCGCGCGATCGAGAAGGCGCGGACGCTCGCCGCCGACATGATCGTCCTCGACCTCGAAGACTCGGTGAAGGAGGAGGACAAGGCGTCCGCCCGAGCGGCTGTCGTCGCGGCGACCCGCGAGGGCTTTGGCGGCCGCCCGGTCGCGATCCGGGTCAACGCGTTCGGCACCCGCCATTATGGCGAGGACGTCGTCGCCGTCCGCAAATGCGCCGCCGAGTTCGTCGTCCTTCCCAAGGCGGGTTCGGCCAAGGAAGTGCATGATGTGGGCTGGCTGATCGCCAAGCCCGTGCTGGCAATGATCGAGACTCCGCAGTCGGTGATCCACGCCGCCGCGATCGCGCCCGCCAGCGCCGGCCTGATCGCCGGCACCAACGACCTCGCCGCCAGCCTCGGCCTGCGCGCCGGCGAGGCTCGGCGCGGCATGGTTTACGCCTTGCAGAGGATCGTGCTCGCCGCCCGCGCCGGCGGCGTCGCGGCGTTCGACGGCGTCTACAACCGGCTCGAGGCCGACGACGGCCTGGCAGCGGAATGCGCCGAGGGGCGCGCTTACGGCTTCGACGGCAAGTCGGTCATCCATCCCAGCCAGATCGAGACCGTCAACCGCCTCTTCGGCCCGAGCGCCGACGAGCTCGAGGCGGCCGAGCGCCTGATCGCCGCGGCCACCGGCGGCGCCGAGCGCCACGACGGCCGGATGATCGAGGCGCTGCACGTCGACCAGGCCCGCGCGCTGATCGCCAAGGCGAGGCGCTAGTTTTTGGAGTCATCCCGGCGAAAGCCGGGATCCATGACGCCGTCCTTGATCAATTGAATGGCGCCCGTGTTCATGGGCGCCATTGAACGGGTGCGGAGTGCCCCGCACTCCGCAGTCATGTCCGGGGGACATGACGTGCCTGTTCAATTTCGCCGGGGTGACTCAGTGGGGAGAGCCGCGAATTGCTTGCCAGCCAAAGGCGCGCTCCCTAAGCAGCGCCATGTTCAAGCTCGTGCTCCGCGGCGTCGCTCCGCTTCTCCTCGCTTTCTCCTCGACCATCGCCCCGGCCCAGGCCGATCCGCCGGTCACGCCGGGCGAGATGATGCGCCATATCGAGCGCCTCGCCAGCGACGAATATCAGGGCCGCGCCCCCGGCACTGAGGGCGAGCGGCTCACCATCGACTATATCGCCGGGCAATTGCAGGCGCGGGGCGCCGAGCCGGCGGGCGATGGCGGCAGCTGGTTCCAGCCGGTCCGCCTGGTCGAGCGCCGCCCCGGCCGAAGCCAGGTCCGCTGGACCGCGCGCGGCGCCGCCGTCGACATCCCGGCGGAGGACATGGTCCTGATGGGGCGCGAAGCTTCCGAGCGGGTCGCCGACGCCCCCGTCATCTTCGCCGGCCACGGCGTGCGCATGGCGGATCGCGGAGTCGACCAGCTCGCCGGCGCCGACGTGAACGGCGCCGTGGTGCTGATCCTGCTGCAGGGGCCGGACGTCCCCGGCTTTCCGTCCCTGGCGGCGCGCTCGCGCACGGTCAGCGAGGCCGGCGCCGCGGCGGTGATCGCGATCGTCGGCGACGACGTGCCCTGGGCCGCCGTCTCGGCCCAGTTCGGATCGGGCACCGTCCGGCTCGACAGCACCCCGGTGGCTCGGATCACAGGCGCAATGCCCGCCGCGGCGGTCCAGCGCCTCGTCGCGGCGGCCGGCGGCGATTTCGGCCGGCTGCTCAACGACCAGCCCGGCTCCTCCTTCCGCGCCGTCGCCTTGCCGGTCCGGATCTCGATGGACGTCGCCACCGGCGTCCAGCGCTACACCAGCAACAATGTCGTCGGCCGCGTCCGCGGCAGCGGCGGCACCGGCGAGAGCCTGCTCTATCTCGGCCATTGGGACCATTTCGGCCTGTGCCGGCCCGAAGGCGAGGCCGACCGGATCTGCAACGGCGCCGTCGACAATGCCAGCGGCATCGCGATGATGATCGAAGTGGCGGGCCGACTCGGCCGCCAGCCGCGGCCGGCGCGCGACATCCTCTTCCTCGCCACGACCTCGGAGGAGGTGGGCCTGCTCGGCGCCGAATATTTCGCGGCCCACCCGATCGTCCCGGCCGAATCGATCGTCGCCGCGATCAACATGGACACGGTCGCCATCCACCCGGCCGGCGAGCCGGTGGCGGTGATCGGTCGCGGCCTTCCGGCGCTCGACGCAATCATCGATTCGACCGCGGCGGCGCTGGGGCGCCGGCTCGACACCGACAACGACGTCGATGCGCTCGTCCAGCGCCAGGACGGCTGGAAGCTGGCGCAGGCGGGCATTCCCGCGATCATGGTCGGCGGCTCGTTCTCCGACATGGACCTGCTCAACGCCTTCCTTTCCGGACCCTATCACACGCCGGCGGACCAGCTCGGCGGTAGGATCGTGCTCGAGGGCGCGGCCGAGGATGCGAATTTGCTGGTCGCGCTCGGCCGCCGGCTCGCCGACCCTTCCGTCTACCAGCGGCCGCGGAGGACGGCGCCATGAGCGGCCGGGAGATCCCGCTCGGCCTCACCTTCGACGACGTCCTGCTGCGCCCGGCCCAATCCTCGGTATTGCCGAGCCAGGCCGACACCAGCAGCCGGGTGACGAAGGAAATCGCGCTCAATATCCCGATCCTCTCCTCGGCGATGGACACGGTGACCGGCGCCGACATGGCGATCGTCATGGCGCAATTGGGCGGGCTCGGCGTCCTCCACCGCAACATGGAGGTCGGGGAGCAGGCGGCCGCCGTCCGCGCGGTGAAGCGCTTCGAAAGCGGCATGATCGTCAACCCGATCACCATGACCCCCGACCAGACTCTTGCCGACGCGCTCGAGCTGATGGCGCGGCACAAGATTTCGGGCATCCCGGTCACCGAGAAAGGCGGCCGCCTGGTCGGAATCCTCACCAACCGCGACGTCCGCTTCGCCGAAAATCCGCGCCAGCCGGTCGCCGAGCTGATGACCAGCGAAAATCTCGCCACCGTCCGGCCCGGCGTCGGCCAGGAGGAGGCGCGCCGGCTGCTCCACCAGCGCCGGATCGAGAAGCTGCTCGTCGTCGACGGCGACGGCCGCTGCGTCGGCCTGATCACGGTCAAGGACATCGAGAAGGCGGTCGCCTATCCCAATGCCACCAAGGACGGGACGGGACGGCTGCGGGTCGCCGCCGCGACCACGGTCGACGATGCCGGCTTCGAACGCTCGCAGGCGCTGATCGACGCCGAATGCGACCTCATCGTCATCGACACCGCCCACGGCCACAATGTCGAGGTCGCCGCCGCGGTCGAGCGCATCCGCAAGCATTCGAACGCGGTCCAGATCGTCGCCGGCAACGTCGCAACCGCCGAAGCGACCAGGGCGCTGATCGGCGCCGGCGCCGATGCGGTGAAGGTCGGCATCGGTCCCGGCTCGATCTGCACCACCCGGGTGGTCGCCGGAGTCGGCGTCCCCCAGCTCACCGCCATCCTCGATTCGGCCGAGGCGGCCGCCGAGACCGGCACCCCGATCATCGCCGACGGCGGCCTCAGGACCAGCGGCGACGTCGCCAAGGCGCTCGCCGCCGGCGCCTCGGCGGTGATGATCGGCTCGCTGCTCGCCGGCACCGAGGAGGCGCCGGGCGAGACCTTCCTCTATCAGGGCCGCTCCTACAAATCCTATCGCGGCATGGGCTCGGTCGGGGCGATGGCGCGCGGCTCGGCCGACCGCTATTTCCAGCAGGACATCAAGGACCAGTTGAAGCTCGTCCCCGAGGGGATCGAGGGCCAGGTCCCCTATAAGGGCCACGCCTCCGACGTGATCCACCAGCTGGTCGGCGGGGTGAAGGCGGCGATGGGCTATACCGGCGCCGCCACCATCGCCGAGCTGCAGAAGGCGCGCTTCGTCCGGATCACCAATGCCGGCCTGCGCGAGAGCCACGTCCACGACGTCACCATCACCCGCGAGGCGCCCAATTATCCGCTGCGCTGAACGTGACAACGGAGAGTCATTCCGGCGAAAGCCGGAACCCATGAACGCAAGCGTCATAGACAAGGGTTCGGGCGTCACCACGTTGCAGCCAGTGTTCATGGATCCCGGCTTGCGCCGGGATGACTCGGGAGGTTTATGACTCCGCAGGCGCGCCTCCAGGCCGCCATCGAGCTGGTCGACGCCGTCATCGAGTCCGCGGAAACCGGGGGTGCCGCGGCGGACACTTTGATCGCCCGCTATTTCAAGACCCGCCGCTACGCCGGATCGGGGGACCGCCGCGCCGTCCGCGACCTCGTTTTCCGCGCCGTCCGCCGCGCCGGCGAGCGCCCGGCCTCGGGGCGCGCCGCCTTGCTCGGCCTCGCCGAGGCCCGGCCGCTGTTCGACGGGTCGCCGCACGGGCCCGCCCCGGTCGCGCCGGACGAGGCCGTCGCCGAAGCGGGGATCGCGCCCGCCTGGCTGCTCGAGCGGTTCGATCCGCTGATCGGGCCGGACGAATGGCCCGCTCTGCTCGAGCGCGCGCCGCTCGACGTCCGAATCAACCGGCTGAAGGCGGCCGAGGTCTCGATTGCCGGCGCCGAGCCCACGCCTCATGCGCCGTTCGGGCTGCGCCTCCCCGAAGGCACTCAGATCGAGCCGGGGCCGGTCGAGGTGCAGGACGAGGGGAGCCAGCTCGTCTGCGCCGGCTGCGCCGCGGCGCCGGGCATCCTCGCCATCGACCTGTGCGCCGGCGCCGGCGGCAAGACCTTGGCGCTCGCCGCCGACATGGCCGACCGGGGACTCCTCGTCGCCTGCGATACCGACCGCGCCAGGCTGTCGCGCCTGCCGCCCCGTCTCGCCCGCGCCGGGGTCACGATCGTCGAAACACGGCTGCTCGATCCGGACAGGGAAAGCGAGCGACTAGCCGACGTCGCCGGCCGGGCCGATCTCGTCCTCGTCGACGCGCCCTGCTCGGGCAGCGGCACCTGGCGGCGCAACCCCGAGACTCGCTGGCGGGTCACGCCCGAGCGGCTCCACCGGCTGACCGCCCTCCAGGCACGCTTGCTCGACATTGGCGAGACATTGCTCAAACCGGGAGGCAGGCTCGTCTACGCGGTCTGCTCGTTGCTGGCCGAAGAGGGCAGGGAGCAGGCGGCGGCGCTGACCCGCCGTTCATCGCTGGTTCCGGAGGCGCCTTCTATGCCGGCGGGACGTCCGGCGGGCACGGGCCTGATCCTGAGCCCGGCCCGCGACGGGACCGACGGCTTTTTCGTCGCGTGCTGGCACCGCCCATGCTAAGCCGCCGCGCGACATGCTATTGGAGTATCTAATGCGCCTTCTGCCGATTGCAGCATCATTGGCCATCGCCGCCGCGACCATGGCGAGCGCCGGCCAGGGCCAGCGGCCCGACGACCAGATCGACCCGCGCTCGACGACCATGGTCGAGCAGGCGCGCACGCAGAGCGCCGCCGGCCGCCACAACGAAGCGATCGACCTGCTCGAGACCGCGCTCGCCGTCGACCCCCGCAACCGCGCCGCTTACATCGCGCTGGGCCGCGTCGCCCAGGCGCAGCGCCTTCCCGGCAAGGCGGTCCGTTACTATGCCGACGCGCTCCGCCTCGAGCCCAACGACGTCAACGCGCTGGCCGGCCAGGGCGAGGCGTTCGTCCAGCGCGGCGCCGTCGAGCGCGCGCGGCGCAACCTCGAGCGGGTGCAGTCGCTGTGCGCCGCGCCCTGCCCGCAGGCGCAGCAGCTCGCCGCCGTGATCCAGCGCGGCCCGCCCGCCGAAGTGCTCGCCGCCCAGCGCCCCGAGCAGGGTGCTCCGCGGACCGAACCGCCGGCGCCGCGGCCGAACTGAGGGGTCCCAAAGGAAGGGAGTCATCCCGGCGAAAGCCGGGACCCATGAACAGCGTCGTCGCCGGGAGTGCTCGAGCGCATTCGCCTCACTCTAATTGACCGTATTCATACGTCCCGGCTTTTGCCGGGATGACTCTTTTGGGAGAGCAGCCGGGCGATCGCGACGAAGTCCCCGACGGCGAGCGTCTCGGCGCGCCGTTCGGGGTCGATGCCGAGCGTCTCGAGCGCGTCGAGCGCGCCCGGCAGCGCCGCCAGCGAGCGGCGCAGCATCTTGCGGCGCTGGCCGAACGCGGCGGCGGTGAGCTTCTCCAGCACCGCCGCTTCGACCCCCGCGGGCTGCTCGCCCGGCACGATATGGACGATTGCCGACATCACCCTGGGCGGCGGCACGAAGGCCGAGCGGTGCACCTTCATCGCCAGCTTCGGCGTCGAGCGCCACTGGGCGAGCACCGCCAGCCGGCCATAGGCGCCGGTGCCGGGCTTCGCGACAATCCGCTCGGCGACCTCCTGCTGGAACATCAGGGTCAGCGACGGCCACCAGGGCGGCCACGCCTCGCCGCCCAGCCAGCGCACCAAAAGGGCCGTGCCAACATTGTAGGGCAGGTTGGCGACGATATGGGCCGAGCCGATGGCGACCGGCTCGTCGATCGCCAGCGCGTCTGCGTCGAGGATTGTCAGCCGGCCCGGAAAGGCGTCGCCGAGCTCGGCGAGCGGCGCGAGGCAGCGCCGGTCGCGCTCGACGGCCGTCACCTCGGCGCCGGCGCGCAGCAACGCGCGGGTCAGCCCGCCCGGTCCCGGCCCGACCTCGTAGACACGCTCGCCCGCAAGCGGACCGGGAATGCGCGCGATCCGGTCGAGCAATTGCTCGTCGAGCAGGAAATTCTGGCCGAGAGCCTTGGATGCGCTCAGCCCATGCCGCGCAATCACCTCGCGCAGCGGCGGGAGTGTCACGCCTCGGCCAATCGCCGCCCGCATTCGGCCGCGGTACGGATCGCGGCGATCATCGCGCGCGGGTCGGCCATGCCCTTGCCGGCGATGTCGAAGGCGGTGCCGTGGTCGGGGGAGGTGCGCGCGATCGGCAGGCCGAGGGTGACATTGATGCCCTCGTCGAAATGGAGCGTCTTCAGCGGGATCAGCGCCTGATCGTGATACATGCAGAGAGCGACGTCGTAAGTGAGACGCCGCCGCTCCTGGAACATGATGTCGGGGGCATGCGGGCCGCTCACCTTATGGCCTTCCTCGCGCAGCCGCTCGATCGCCGGGATGATGAGGTCGATCTCCTCGCGCCCCAGCGAGCCGTCCTCGCCGGCATGGGGATTGAGGCCGGCGACCGCGAGCCGCGGCGCGGCGATGCCGAACTGGCGCTGCAGCCCGCGCGCGGCGGCGCGTCCCTTGGCGACGATGCCCTCGACGGTCAGCAGCTCCGGCACGTCGCGAAGCGGCACATGGGTGGTGACGGGCACGACCTTCAGCGTCGGCCCGGCCAGCATCATCGCAAAGAGTTCGCTGGAAATGCCGCAGCGCTCGGCGACGAACTCGGTCTGGCCGGGATGGACGAAGCCGATCGCGTAGAGCTGCGCCTTCGAGACCGGCCCGGTGACCAGGCCCGACGCGGCGCCCGACCGGGTAAGTCCGACCGCGAATTCCAGCGCGTCGAGGCTGTTGCGGGCCCCCTCCAGATCGGGCCGGCCGGGCACGACGAGGGTGTCGCTCTTCACCCGGACGATCGGCAGCGCGGCCTCGAACCGAGCCCGCGCCTCGTCGGGCCCGTCGACCTCGGCCACCGGTCCGTCCCAGACCGCCCGCACCGCCGAGACGCTGCCGACCGCGAAGAAGGGCGGCAGGCTCTCCGACCGCCGCCGCTCCCAGCTTTTCGCGATCACCTCCGCGCCGATCCCCGCCGGGTCGCCCAGCGCGACGGCCAGCGGCGTCTCCGGACGCTCAGCGATAATCGACCACCGCGTCGCGCCGCAGGTCGCGCAGATAGCGCTGCGCCCGAAGGTTCACCCGCTGCTCGTTCATCTGCGTGAAGACCTGGTCGAACGTCGGGCCGGTCGCCGCCTCGGGATCGTCACGGCCGCACAGGATGAGGACGCTCACCCGCTCGGAGGATCCGAAGGGCGGCGAGGCCTGGCCGACGCTGAGGCCGAGCAGCAATTGCTGAAGCTGCGGCGGCAGCTCGCGGACCCGGACCTGGTCGTTCGAAACCAGCTCCGCGCCGATCCGCTGCGCCGCCTCGGACGCGCGGCCGCAGCCGCCCATCGCCTGGGTCGCCTGGCCGAGCTCGCTCGCGCGCGTTCGGGCCTGCGGTTCCGTCGTTCCCGCCGGCAGCGCGATCGACATCTGCATCAGGCTGAGCACGGCGTCGCGCGGGTCGGCGACGAGAATCTGCCGCGAATCGGCCATCGCGATGATCGAAACCCCGCCCGACACCGCGATCGGGTCGCTGATCGCGCCGACCGGCATCTCGCGGACCAGGCCGGACAGTTCGTCGGGCAGCTGCTCGGCTCGAACCCAGCCGAGATCCCCGCCCAGGGCCGCGGTCGAGGCCTCGGAGAATTGGCGCGCATAAGCGGCGAAACTGGCGCCGGCGCGGATTTGCTGCACGATCCGCGCCGCATTGGCCTGCACCTCGGCGGCCGTTTCCGGCGTGGCGGAGAGAAAGATCTCGGCCACCCGATATTCGGACGTCCCCCGCGAGGCGTTGAGCCGCGCGATCACGGCCTCGACTTCCTCGTCGCCGACGTTGACGAACGGCTCGATCTGGCGGCGCTGGAGCCGCTGCCAGGCGAGCTCGCCCCTGATCTGGCGCTTCAGCGACCGCTCCGACGAGCCGATCGTGCGCAGATAGGCACTGAAGCTTTGCGGCGTCTGCCGGAAATTCTGCGCGAAGCGCTGGTAATAAGTGTCGACGTCGCGGTCGGCGACGACGATTTCCTGCTGGGCGGCGGCCTGGATCTGCAGCGTCTCGTCGATCAGGTTGCGCAGCACCTGGGCGCGGAAGCGCTCGACCTCGTCGGGCGGCAGCTGGATCTGGTTGGACGCGATGATCAGCGCCATCCGGTGATCGATGTCGCTCCCGGTGATGACCTCGCCGTTGATGATCGCGGTCGCCTTGCGGATCCCCGGATCCTGCTGCGTGCCGACGACCCGGACATTTTCCGGAATGTTGAGCTGCCCGGAAGGCACCCCGCTTTGCGCTGCCGCCACCACCGACAGCAACGGCGCGATCAGCACGATCCCCGCCCTTGCCAACCAACCGAGCTTCATCATTCCTCCAGTGAAAGCAGGCATATGTTCCTGCGCCAGCCTAACTGAACCGCAGCTTAGCGGCTCTAGGGGTTCGCACTCAAGGCCCGAGGTGGCCGTGATCGGCCGGGGAAGGCGGCTGGGCAGGAGAGCGCCGCCGGGCGGGCCAGGATGCCCGTCCAAGGTGCTCGACGCCCCCAGCCGCCTTCCCCGGCCGACCGCGAAGCGGCGACCGCCTCGGGCCTTGAGTGCGAACCCTTAGCGCCCCAAATTCCTCAGCGCCACCCGGATGAGGAAGGTGTTCCCCCGGCGCGCGTCGCCGCTGGTTTCATAATCGCGCCGCCAGGTGAGGCCGAGCTCGATGCAATCGTCGTCATAGAGGATGCCGAGCCGGTGGCGGACGGGCTCGAACCCGTCGGCGAGGGACAGCAGATCCTCCTGCCGGTCGGTGAGATCGATCACCGTCGAGCCGAAGATCGACCAGTAGCGGGCGAAGGCGATGCGGCCGCCGAACCTTATCTCCTCGCGGTCGCGCAGATCCTCGATCGCCGGGTCGATGTTGCGGTCGAGGCGGAGGTAGCCGATCGTCGCATAGGTCCGCCGCCCGCCGATCACCGCGTCGAGCTCGTTGCGGCGGATCGCGAAGCTGTCCTTGTCGAGCCGGAAGCGGTGGGTGAGGTTGACCAGGCGCCCGACCCGGACGGTGGTGCGCCCGACGATGTCGGACAGGCGCCCGGACAGGCCGGTGCCGGGCGGCAGGATCGACGCCTGGCGGTCGAGGCGGTAGCTCTGGCCGATATTGGTGCGGACCGAGATGCCGGGCAGGTCGACGGCCCAGTCGAAGCCGTAGGTCGCGCGGACGCCGTCCTCCCACCGGTCGTGGCCGGGGAAGCGGTTCAGCGCGAACAGGTTGGAATCCTCGAGGTCGACGGCCCGCGCGTCCTCGTTGGGAATGTCCATATTCTCGGTCGGCGGCGAGGCGACGAACTGGAGACGCGGCGTGAAACGATGGGTGCCGCCCATGAAGGCGCCGACGAGCGGCCATTTGATGTCGGCCGCGACCGCCCCGATGAAGCGGCCGCTCCAGCCTTCGCGGCCGCGATAGCTGACCGTCTGGGTCAGCAGCGTCTCGTTGGCGTGATAGACGTCGCCGCGCGCGAAGGCGGTCAGCACCAGCTCCTGGCCGAGAGGGGTGATGCCGCGCCGCTCCCAGAGCGCGCTGGCGAAGGCGCGCTGGCTGTCCTGGCCCTCGGGCCTGAGGATCGACAGGCTGTTGGCGCGGAGCTCGATCCGGCCGCCGAGCCAGGGATCGGCCAGCCGCCAGCGCGCGTCGATCGCGGGCAGGGCGATCGGTTGCATACCCTCGACGTCGGTGATCCTGAGGCCCTGGAAGGCCCAGCCGGCGATCGAGACGTAGCTGTCGGCGGTGATCCGCTCGGCCTCGACGAAGGAGCGCAGCCGGTCGTCTCGGGAAATGTCGTAGCGCCGCATGAAGGTTCGGTCGGTGACGTAGCGGCCGTGCGCGGTGATGCTCCAGGTCGGGCTCAGGATGAGCCGGCCATTGCCCTCGATATAGCCGCGGATCCCCTCGTCCTCCGGAGTTCCCGCCGGCGCGTCGAGCGGCAGCCGCGAGCCATGGGTCAGGTAGCCGCGCAGCTGGAACGCGCCGATCGAGGTCAGCTGCCTATATTCCGCCTCGAGCATCGGCGCGACATCGGTGTAGACGTGCGGGGTGACCGTCGCGTCGCGATTCGGGCCGAGGCGGATGTAGTAGGGCACGCTGAGTTCGACCCCGTTGGGCCCGCTCAGCCTGATTTCGGGCACGAGCACGCCGCTGCCGCCGCCCTGGCCGCCGTCGGGGTGCGACAGGCCGGGCAGGCCCAGGATCGGCATTCCGAACAGGTTCAAGGTGGCGCCTTCGTAGGTGATCCGGTGGCGGACCGGATCGTGCACCACGCGAACCGCGTTGATCTGCCAGGTCGGGTCCTTTGGGCAGCCCTCGGGGGTCACGACCGCGCAGGCCGTGTAGGCGGCATGATCCAGCGTCGTGATGCCGTCCTGGCGAGTCGCCCGCCGCGCCGCCAGACGGCCGCCGTCGGCCAGCACCAGCAGCAGGTTCTCGACCACGCCGTCGCGGAGCGTGTCCTCGAGCAGGACTGAATCGCCATAGGCGACGTCGCCTTCCGGGCTGACGACGCGGACGTCGCCTTCGGCGCGCACTTCGCCGGTCGCCCGATTCCAGCTGACGCTGTCGGCGCGAAGGTTATAGCCTTCCCGGTTCATCCTGACCGCGCCGGCGGCGGTCACGACATCCGCGCTTTCCTCGTAGACGAGCCGGTCGGCGCTGAACGCGATCTCCGCCGGCGCTTCGTCCGCCGCGGCGGCCGGCTGCTGCGCCAGGGCCGCGCAGGGCGCGCAGAGCAGCAGCGGGAGCGCGGTCCGGCAGATCGATCGAAATGTCTTCACAAATCCCGGTGCCCAAGCCCACGCGACAGGCCGAGCCTATTGCACCTGAGGCCGCTCCCTGCAATGGCGCTGCAATATTCGGGAGATCCTGCGTGATCAAAGTCAGCTTCGCCGGCAGGCGGCCCGAGGGCGCCTATGCCCTCGCCATCCCGGTGTGGGGGGAGGATATGCTCCACGACCGGCTGAGCGGCTTCGACGAAGCGGCACGCGCGCTCGCCGTCCGCGCCGCCGACGCGCAGCGCTTCGAACGCGAAACCGCGGCGGTCGCGGAAGCCTTCGTCCAGGACGGCGATGCGGTGCGGCGGCTGGTGCTCGTCGGCATGGGCGGCGCCCAAGCCGAGGACGCGCTCTACGAGCGGGTCGGCGGCGCGCTCACCGCGCGGCTGCTCACCTCCGGCGAAACCAGGCTCGTGGTCGACCTCGGCGGGCTGAAGCTCGGCGCGGGCGACGCGGCCCGGCTCGCTTACGGCGCGGCGGCACGCAGCTGGCGCTACGATCTCTACCGAACCAAATTGGGCCGCAAGCAGAAGCCGACGCTCAACGAACTGGTCATCGTCGGCGCGCCCGACGGCGCCAAGGCGGAATGGGCGCACGAGGCGGCCGTGCTCGAAGGCCTCGCTCTGGCCCGCTCGCTTGTCACCGAGCCCGCCAACATCGTCTATCCCGAGAGCTTCGTCGCCCGAGTCCGCGAGGCGCTCGACGGCCTCGGCGTCGAGATCGAGGCGCTCGACGAGAAAGCGATGGCGAAGCTCGGCATGGGCGCCTTGCTCGGCGTCGCCCAGGGCTCGGCCCGCCCGCCGCGCCTGCTCGTCATGCGCTGGAAGGGCGGCAAGGCGGGGGCGAAGCCGGTCGTCTTCATCGGCAAGGGCATCACCTTCGACACCGGCGGCATATCGATCAAGCCGGCATTGGGCATGGAAGCGATGAAGTGGGACATGGGCGGCGCCGGCGCGGTCGCGGGGCTGATCAAATCGCTCGCCACCCGCAAGGCCAAGGTCAACGTCGTCGGAGTCTGCGCGCTCGCCGAGAACATGCCGGACGGCAAGGCCCAGCGGCCCGGCGACGTCGTCACGTCGATGTCGGGCCAGACCATCGAGGTGATCAACACCGACGCGGAGGGGCGTCTCGTCCTCTGTGACGCGATGACCTGGGCCCAGCGCGAGCTGAAGCCGGAAATCATGGTCGATCTCGCCACCCTGACCGGGGCGATGGTGATCAGCCTCGGCCACGAATATGGCGGCATGTTCGCGAACGACGACGGCCTCGCCGACGCTTTGTTCGCCGCCGGCAAGGCGAGCGGCGACAAGCTCTGGCGGCTGCCGATGGGCGAAGCCTATGACAAGATCATGGATTCAGCGATCGCGGACATGAAGAACAGCGCCACGCGCGAGGGCGGCTCGATCACCGCCGCCTGCTTCCTCGGCCGCTTCGTCGACGAGGGCGTCAAATGGGCCCATCTCGACATCGCCGGCATGGTCTGGTCGGACAAGGCGAGCCATTTCTACGACAAGGGCGCGACCGGCTTCGGAGTCGCCTTGCTCGACCGCTACGTCGCGGACAATCACGAAGGGTAGGAGCGGGAAGAAGACCTCAATCCAGGTAGCAGCCGATTCACCCGGTATGATATCGTATTCGTGAAGGGGGAGATGTCATGGCGATCAGTCGCGTGGAGAAGGCATTCGCTTTCCTGAAGCGGACCTACAGCAGGATCGACGGTGTCGTCTTCTTTCTGCTCATCATACTCCTCTCACTCCTGATCGTCGTTGGGTGGCTAGGAAAGCCGCCGGGTTACGCGTTACTTGTTTCTTCGGCCTGCGCGTTATGCGGCGCGTTGCTGGGCTTCCTGTTCGCGGTCCCCAAGCGGAAACGTGAGACAGGAACGATCCCGGCATCGGCTCCCCAGGGCGGGGCGCCCGCCGACACGGCGGAATCCGACAGCTCGATTGCGCAGGCTCACTACGATTCGAATACCTCTCTTGAGGAGATTTCCGATTGGCTGACCAAGATCATCGTCGGCGTCGGGCTGGTGCAGGCACAACAGATCGCCCTCGCGCTCGGCCGCGCCGGCAGGGCGGTCGGGACAGGCATTTTCGACGAGCCGGCTGCCGCGCCGTCCGCTGAGGTCATCGGAGTCGCGACCATCCTCACCTTCGCCGTGCTCGGCTTTCTGGCCGCGTTTCTCTGGTTCCGGCAAAATTTGATGATCGCCTGGACTTAGAGCCATGTGGAAGCGAGCGCCGTTTCGCAGAGGCGCCTCGCCGCGACGCCCTCGGATCGGATCCAGCTCACCACGGCGGCCCCCGCTCCCGACGCCATGCCTGAAGCGCCCGACGTCCGCGAGCTCCGCTCGTCCGCCGGCGACGAGGAGCGGACTGCCCTGGAGCTCAAGGTCATCGATAAATATACCCAGTTGAGAACGAAGCCGAAATATCGCCTGGATTGGGCAAAGGGGATGTTCGGCGGCCTTTCCGCGACCCGCAGCCCGACCAGGGCGCTCACCGCCTCGGTGCGCCCCGTGCAAAACGACGAACGCTTCGAGGTCGTCCTGACGGTGACATCCTCGGATCCGCAGGCGACCGGGGAGGTCGTCTTCTTCCTTCACAACACCTTCTCCGATCCCACGCCGGTGGTCCCGCTCGACGGCAAGGGTGTGGCATCACTCACTATCTATGCGTGGGGAGCATTCACCGTCGGCGTGCTGATGGATGGCGGAGCGACGGAGCTTGAGCTAGACCTCGCGCAGCTCGCGGATGCGCCCGAGGCATTTCGCCAACGTTGAAGCGGCCTAACCTCGGCCCTCTAGAGGCGGGCCAAAATCCACCCTTCGGACACGGAGCCTCGCGGACGAAAAGAGTGACAGCCACGCCTTTTCGGCGCTACGTCGCGGACAGTCACAAAGGATGATCGGGGGGAGATTTCCATGCGCATTCTGACGATCGCGGGCGCCCTTGTCCTTGCGGCCGCTGCCCATCCGGCGGCCGCCGCGGATCTCAGCGGCGATTATGTCGCCGAAGGATCCTGCCCCACCCCCGACAGCGCCTATCGGGGCTCGCTCAGGATCCGGAGCGACGGGCTGTTCCACACGCTGAGCTGGCAGATCGGCAACGACACCGTTGTCGGCAGGGGCATGGAGCATGAAGGGCGGATGGTGATCGAGTTCCGCTTCGCCAGCGGCGAGGGCGGCCTGATGGAGATGAGCCGGGTCGGCCGGTCGTGGCGCGGCAGCTGGGCGATCTATGGCACCAACCTGCTCTGCAGCGAGACCTGGAGCCAGCGCTGAGCTCGCCTCCTATCCTCGCCTTGCCCTCGCGGCGCGCGCCCTCTAGAGAGCGCGCCAAATCCCCCCGGACACGGAGCTTCAGCGGGCCATGGCCACGACACGCACTTTCTCGATCATCAAACCCGACGCGACGCGGCGCAACCTCACCGGCGCGATCACCGCAATGCTGGAGGAGGCGGGGCTGCGCGTCGTCGCCTCGCGCCGCATCCGCATGACCAGGGAGCAGGCCGAAGGCTTTTACGGCGTCCACCGCGAGCGGCCCTTCTTCAACGACCTCGTCGCCTTCATGACCTCGGGCCCGGTCGTCGTCCAGGTGCTCGAAGGCGAGAATGCGGTCGCCCGCAACCGCGAGATCATGGGCGCGACCAACCCGGCCAATGCCGACGAGGGCACGATCCGCAAGGTCCACGCCGAATCGATCGAGGCGAACAGCGTCCACGGCTCCGACAGCGACGAGAATGCGGCGATCGAGATCGACTTCTTCTTCAAGCCGGAAGAGATCGTCGGGTAACGAGGGACAGTCCCCAACCGGGGACAGTCCCCCTTCTTTAAGTGGGGACAGTCCCCCTTCTTTCCGTCGCGGCGCTCCGGCCCGGCAGAAGGGGGACTGTCCCTCTAGGCCTCCAGCTCCCGCAACGCCCGGCAATATTCGTCGAGCGCGATCGGGTAGAGGCGGTGCTCCTCCTCGAGCACCCGCGCGGCGAGGCTGTCGGCGTCGTCGCGGGGCAGGATGCGCACCTTCGCCTGGGCGAGGACCGGCCCGGAATCGAGGTCCGCGGTCACCAGATGCACCGAGCAGCCGGCATATTCGTCGCCGGCGACGATCGCCCGCCGGTGCGTGTCCAGCCCCTTGTGCAGGGGCAGGAGGCTCGGATGGACGTTGAGGATTCGTCCGTCCCATCCCGCCACGAACCCGTCCGAGAGCAGCCGCATGTAGCCGGCCAGAGCGACCAGCTCGACGTCGTGCGCGCGCAATGCGGCGTCGAGCGCCGCGTCGAACTCATCGCGCGTCATGCCCTCATGGCTCCTCGACCAGGCCTTGATCCCCAGCCTTTTGGCGAGGACCAGCCCCCGAGCGTCCGGTACGTTGGACGCGACCAGCACGATCTCGTAATTCCGGTCCGGATCCCGCCGCCGATATTCGGACAGAGCGAGCATGTTCGAGCCGCGCCCGGAGAGCAGGACCGCGACTCGGACCTTCTCAGCCATGATGGGTTGCCGCCCAGGCCCGCCGGGCGCCCCAGGCTTCGGCCGAACCGTTCACGGTGCAGCCCCGCGACCGCTCTTCGATCAATCCGATCGTGAAGATCGTTTCCCCAGCCTCCTCAAGCGTTTCTGAAACGTCTTTCACATCCTTCTCGGCCACGATCAGCGCCATTCCGATCCCGCAATTGAAGGTCCGGGCGAACTCCTCCGGCTCGATATTCCCCTGCGCCTGCAGGAAGGCCATCAGCCGCGGCTGCGGCCATGTCTCGGCGTCGATGACGGCGTGGAGCCCGGCCGGGAGAACGCGCGGCACATTCTCCAGCAGGCCGCCGCCGGTGATATGCGCCATTGCGGCGATCCTGCCCGACCGAACGACCGGCAGCAGGGACTTCACATAAATGCGCGTCGGCTCGAGCAAAGTCTCGATCAGCAGCTTGTCCTGATCGAACAAAGCGGGCCGATCGAGCTTCCAGCCCTTGTCCGCCGCGAGCCTGCGCACCAGCGAGAAGCCGTTGGAATGCACGCCCGACGAAGCGAGGCCGAGGATGACGTCGCCGGCCTCAACCCGGTCGCCGGTCAGCGCCTCACCGCGCTCGACGGCGCCAACGCAGAAGCCGGCAAGGTCGTAGTCGCCCGGCGCGTACATGCCCGGCATCTCCGCGGTCTCGCCGCCGATCAATGCGCAGCCCGCCTGGCGGCAGCCTTCGGCAATGCCGGCGATGACGCGTTCCGCGATGCCGGTTTCGAGCGTCGCGCAGGCGAAATAGTCGAGGAAGAAGAGCGGCTCGGCGCCCTGGACGATCAGGTCGTTGGCGCACATCGCGACCAGGTCGATGCCGACGCCGTCATGGCGGCCGCTGTCGATGGCGAGCTTCAGCTTGGTGCCGACGCCGTCATTGGCCGCGACCAGCAGGGGATCGCGATAGCCCGCGGCCTTGAGGTCGAAAAAGCCGCCGAAGCCGCCGAGCGACGCGTCCGCGCCCGCCCGCGCCGTCGCTTTGGCGAGCGGCCCGATCGCCTTCACCAGCGCGTTGCCGGCGGCGATGTCGACGCCCGCTTTGGCGTAGGTGTAGCTTTCGTCGTCGCTCAACCTGTTGCGCCTCCGTGCTTCGATACGGCATTTCGCCAGGCTCAATGCCTACTCAGCATGAGCGGAAAATCCCGCTCCGCTCATCCTGAGTAGCGGCTGAGCTTGTCGAAGCCGCGTATCGAAGGACCGCTAGCCACAACCCGCTTGGATTTCCACGGCCAACTCGCCAAAAGACGCGCGTGAAGCGTTTCCGCCTGCCTGCCGTCGCGATTCCTCTCGCCTGCGTCCTGCTTCTCGTCGGGGGCGGCACCCTCTACGCGCAGCTCGAGGGCGCCGACCGGGGCATCGCGCCGGTCGACAGCACCAGCAATTTCGAGATCCTCGGAGTCGAGGTCAACGTCGCCGCCGAGAGCGCCGAAAAAGCGCGGATCGAAGGCTGGCGCCGGGCCCGGCTGCAGGGCTGGAAGATGCTCTGGGCGCGGACCCACAACCGCCCGGTCGCGCAGGCGCCGACCCTGCCGGAATCGGTGCTGGGCGGGATCGTCTCGGGGATCATCATCGAGCAGGAGCAGATCGGCCCGACCCGCTATATCGCCCGCCTCGGCGTCCTCTTCGACCGCGCCCGCACCGGCCAGATGCTGGGCGTGGAGGGCCTGGTCCGCCGCTCGGCGCCGCTGCTGGTCATCCCGGTCATGCGCACCGGCTCGTCGACCTACAGCTTCGAATATCGCAGCGAATGGCAGCGCGCCTGGGCGCAGTTCCGCACCGCCGGCAGCCCGATCGACTATGTCCGGCCGACCGGCTCGGGCATCGATCCGCTGCTGCTCAACCTCGCCCAGACCAAGCGGCGGGGGCGCGGCTGGTGGCGGATGCTGCTCGACCAATATGGCGCGGCCGACATCGTCGTTCCCGAGGTCGACCTGCGCCGCGCCTATCCGGGCGGGCCGGCGGTCGGCATCTTCACCGCCCGCTACGGGCCCGACAACCAGTATCTCGGCCGCTTCCGCCTGCGCGTCCGCAGCGGCGCCGCCATCCCGCGGATGCTCGACGAAGGGGTGCGCCGGCTCGACCTGCTCTACGCCGAGGCGCTCGACCGCGGCTTGCTCCGGCCCGATCCGACCCTGGTCATCGTCGAGCCGCCGCTGCCGCCGCTGCCCGAGGAAGAGATGGAGGATCCGCTGCTCGAGGAGGACACCCAGCAGGTCCCGGCCGGTGCCGCTTCCAGCTACAGCGTCCAGGTGCCGACCCCCGACGCCGGCTCGGTCCAGCAGGCCGAAATCTCGGTCAGCCGGGTCGACGGCGTCACCTCGGCGATCACCACCAGCCTCGCGCTGGGCGGCACCTCGATCATGCGGGTAAGCTTCGTCGGCGATGCCGCCGCGCTCCAGGCCGCACTCCAGGCCCAGGGCTGGCGGGTCGAGCTGGTCAGCGGCAACACGCTGAGGATCTCGCGCTGAGACGGCGGTCGCCATGAACCAGATCGCGCTGCCGTTCGCCTGGCCGGTAGCCGACAAGGAGGAGGATTTCCTCCTCTCGGAGGCCAATCGCGCCGCCTTCGATCACCTGACCCGCTGGTCGCTCTGGCCGGTCATGGCCACGCTGGTCACCGGTCCGCGCAAGTCGGGCCGCAGCCTCTTGGGCCGGATCTTCGTCCGCAAGACCGGCGGGCGGCTGTTCGACGACGCCGAGGATCATGACGAGGAAGCGCTCTTCCACGCCTGGAACGACGCCCAGGCGCGGCGCAAGCCCTTGCTGATCGTCGCGGGCGCGCCGCCGCCGCGATGGACGGTCGCGCTGCCCGACCTGCGCTCGCGCCTCGCCGCGACGCCGCATGTCGAGATCGGCCCGCCCGACGACGCCCTGCTCGGCCAGCTCATCCTCAAGCTGCTCGGCGACCGCGGCATCGCGGCGCCGCCCGAGCTCGGCGATTTTCTGGTCCCGCGGATCGAACGCAGCTATGTGTCGGTTCTCATGATCGTCGACCTCCTCGACCGGGTGATGCTCTCGCACCACCGCCGGATGACCGTCCCGCTCGCCAAAAGGGCGCTGGAGGAAGCGGGGATGATCGGCCGCAAGAGGAAGAATGGCTGAGTGATGGAGCAGGCCGCCGCCAAAGCCGCCAACGACGCCGAGCTCCCGGTCCCGGGCGTGCCGGAGCCGGCCCGCTACTTCAACCGCGAGCTCAGCTGGCTCGCCTTCAACCGGCGGGTGCTGGAGGAAGCCTGCAACGAGGCCCATCCCCTGCTCGAGCGGCTGCGTTTCCTCTCCATCTCGGGCAGCAACCTCGACGAATTCTTCATGGTCCGAGTCGCCGGCCTCAAGGGACAGCAGCTCGCCGGCATCGAGGAGCCGTCCGACGACGGGCTCAATCCGAGCCAGCAGCTCGCCGCGATCGCGATCGAAGCCGACGCGCTGACCGCCAGCCAGCAGCAGGTCTGGTCGCACCTTCGCGAAAGCCTGCGCGGCGCCCGTCTTGCCGTCCTCGGCGATGCCGAGATCGGGGCCGAGGATTCCGCCTGGCTCGAGGAGCATTTCCAGGGCCATATCTTCCCGGTGCTGACGCCGCAGGCGATCGACCCCGCCCACCCGTTCCCGTTCATCCCGAACAAGGGCTTCTCGCTGATCTTCGACCTCAAGCGAATCGCCGACGGCGAGCCGATCCGCGAGCTCCTCATGGTCCCGGCGACTCTGCCGCGCTTCGTCCGCCTGCCCGGCGAGGCCGCGCGCTACGTCGCGATCGAGACCGTGATCCGCCGCCAGACCGCGACCCTCTTCCCCGGTTACGAGCTGCTCGGCGGCGGCGCGTTCCGGATCATCCGCGACAGCGACATCGAGATCGAGGAGGAGGCCGAGGACCTCGTCCGCTTCTACCGCAGCGCGCTGAAGCGCCGCCGCCGCGGCCGCGTCATCCGGCTGAAGCTCGAAGCCGACATGGCCGACGATCTGGTCGCCCTGGTCCGCGAGGGCCTCGACGCCAGCGAGGCCCTGGTCTTCGAATCGACCGGCTTCCTCGGCATCGCCGACTTGGCTTCGCTGATCGAGGAGGACCGGCCCGACCTCAAATTTCCGCCCTACACGCCGCGCTTCCCCGAGCGGATCCGCGAATATGACGGCGACTGCTTCGCCGCGATCCGCGCCAAGGACATCGTCGTCCACCACCCCTATGAGAGCTTCGACGTCGTCATCGCCTTCCTGCGCCAGGCCGCGCAGGACCCGGACGTCGTCGCGATCAAGCAGACGCTCTACCGCGCCGGCAAGCAATCGGCGGTGATCAACGCCCTCATCGCCGCCGCCGAGGCCGGCAAGTCGGTCACCGCGATCGTCGAGTTGAAGGCGCGCTTCGACGAGGAGCAGAATCTGATGTGGGCGAGCGCGCTCGAGCGCGCGGGCGTCCAGGTCGTCTACGGCTTCATCGAGTGGAAGACCCACGCCAAGATGTCGATGGTGGTGCGCCGTGAGGAGGGCAGCTACCGCACCTACTGCCACCTCGGCACCGGCAATTATCACCCGGTGACGGCGCGCATCTACACCGATTTGAGCTTCTTCACCGCGGACCCGCGGGTGAGCCGCGACGTCGGCCACATCTTCAACTACATCACCGGCTATATCGAGCCGCGCGGCCTCGAGCTGGTCCAGATGTCGCCGCACAGCCTGCGCGCCAACCTGTCCGCGCTGATCGACATCGAGATCGAGAATGTGCGCGCCGGCAAGGAGGCCGGCATCTGGGTGAAGGCTAACGCGCTGGTCGACGCCGCGATCATCGACAAGCTCTACGAAGCGAGCCGGGCCGGGGTCGAGATCGACCTCATCATCCGCGGCATCTGCTGCCTGAGGCCGGGCGTTCCCGGCCTTTCCGACAACATAAGGGTGAAATCGATCGTCGGCCGCTTCCTCGAGCACAGCCGGATCTGGTGCTTCGGCAATGGCGACGCTTTGCCCAACCGCGGGGCCCGGGTCTATATCAGCTCGGCCGACTGGATGCCGCGCAACTTCGACCGGCGCGTCGAATATGCGCTGCCGATCGAGAACGAGACGGTCCAGGCCCAGATCCTCGACCAGGTGATGGTCGCCAACATCATCGACAACGAGCAGAGCTGGCGGCTCAACGCCGACGGCAGCTCGACCCGACTTGCCCCTTCACCGGGCGAGAAGCCGTTCAACCTCCATCATTATTTCATGACCAACCCGTCGCTCTCGGGCCGCGGCGCCGCCCTCCACGCCAGCGGCGCGATCCCCAGGAAGCTCACGCTGCCGCGCGGCCAGCATTAGATGTTCGCGGAAGCGCCGGTCGCGATCGTCGATATCGGGTCCAATTCGGTCCGCCTCGTCGTCTATTCGGGCGCGACCCGGATCCCCTCGATCATCTTCAACGAAAAGGTGCTGGCCGGCCTCGGCCGCGCCGTCGGCGAGATCGACTCGGCCGCCGAGGCCCGCGCTCTGGCGGCGCTCGACCGGTTCCGGATCCTGATCCGCCAGATGAACGTCGCCCGCACCCGGGTCGTCGCCACCGCCGCCGTCCGCGAGGCCTCGAACGGCGCCGCCTTCCTCGCCCGGGTCCGCGCCCTCGGCTTCGAGCCGCAGGTCCTCTCCGGCGAGGAGGAAGGGAAGAAAGCGGGGCAGGGGGTCGTTTCGGCCATCCCCGACGCCGACGGCATCGTCGGCGATCTCGGCGGCGGCAGCCTAGAGCTGGTCGAGGTCGCCGGCGGCAGGGTCGGCCGCCGGGTCTCGCTGCCGCTCGGCGTGTTCCGGCTCGATTCGCTGATCGAGCGCGAGGGGTCGTTCGCCAAGGCGGTCGCGAAGGCGGTTGCCGCTGCCGGCTTCGAAGGCGCGGCGGCGGGCCGGCCCTTCTACCTGGTCGGCGGCAGCTGGCGAACGCTCGCCCGGCTGGACATGGCGCTCACCGGCCATCCGCTGCCGATCACCCACCAGCACGTCATGGCGGTGGACCGGCCGCGCGAGCTCAGGGAGGTGCTCGGCAAGGTCGACAAGGCCAACGTCCGCGACATCCCCTCGATCTCGCTGTCGCGCTTCCCGACCCTGCCCAACGCGAACCGGCTGCTGGACGCCTTGGTCAGGGCGCTCGGCCCGGGCAGCCTGGTCGTCTCGAGCTTCGGCATCCGCGAGGGGCTGCTCTACGACGAGCTAAGCCGCGAAGAGCGGGCGCTCGACCCGCTGATCGAGGCGACTCGCGAGGCGGGGGCGGGGCTCGGCCGCTTCGCCCAGCATGGCGAGATGCTGGACGCCTGGATCGCCCCGGCCTTCGACGATTCGCCGCGGCTCGCGCGCCTCCGGCTTGCCGCCTGCCTGCTCGCCGACATCGGCTGGGCCGCCCATCCCGATTTCCGCGCCGAGCGCGGCATCGACATGGCGCTACACGGCAATTGGGTGGCGATCGACGCGCCGGGCCGGGTGATGCTCGCCCAGGCCTTGTTCTGCAATTTCGGCGGCGGCCGCGAATTGCCCTATCCGGCGACCGCCGCGCTCTGCAGTCCCGAGGAGCTCAAGCGCGCTTCGACCTGGGGCTTCGCGATGCGCCTCGGCCAGCGCCTCAGCGGCGGAGTCGCCGGCGGCCTCAAGCGCAGCCGGCTGCGGCGCGCCGGCGATGCGCTTCGCCTCGAGCTGGACGGCAAGAACGCGGCGCTGCTCGGCGAAACGGTCGAGCGCCGGCTGAAAGCGCTGGCCGGCGAGCTGGGGCTGAAAGCGGAGACGGCGGTCGGTTAGCCGCAGCTGAAATGCTCGATCCGGTCCCGCGCGTCGAGATGGATGTTCAGCCGGTCGGTCCGGTAATCCATCGTCACCGCATCGCCGGGGCGGATCCAGCGCAGCCGCCCCGCGCCGCTCAGCCGCTGCGCCTCGGCACCGAGCGCCTCGCTGCGCGCCCGGCCGACCAACGGGCCGAGCCTCTCCATGCTGCACGTCGCTTCGCCTGGCCCCAGCGTGGGATTTTGCGCTTCCACCGTCGTGCAGGCCATGCAGGCCAGCCCCAGCAGCGCGATCCTCATGATTCGGCCTCCAATTCGGTGCGGGTCATGACCAGCTTGCCGTTCAGAATCGCGAAGGCGAGCCGCCCTTCGACCAGGTCGAGCGCGTCGCGCCCGAACTCCTCGAACCGCCAGCCCTCCAGGATTGCGAGCCCCTCGCGCCGGCCCGCGGCCAGCATCTCCAGCTCCTCCGAGCGCGCCACCAGCCGCGGCGCGACGTTGCTCTCCCGCGCCCGGATCTTGAGCAGCAGCTTCAGCAGGTCCGCGACCAGCGCGCCCTCGCGGCCGAGGCCGGGCCCGCGCTCCTCGCGCGCCGGCAGCTCGGACGGCGGCAGCGGATCGGCATTGGCCAGCGCTTCCATCATCCGGGCGCCGATATCGTTGCCCCGCCACGCCGCCGAAAGCCCGCGCACTTGGCCCAGCGCCTCCTGCGAGGCGGGCGGGTGCATGGCGACGTCGGCCAGGGTCTCGTCCTTCATGATCCGGCCGCGCGGCAGGTTCTTGCCGCGCGCCTCGAGCTCGCGCCAGGCGGCAAGCGCCTTCAGCCGGCCGAGCGCGTCGGGCCGCCGAGTCTGGATCTTGACCCGCTTCCAGGCCAAAGCCGGATCGTTGATGTAATTGGCCGGGTCGGCGATCCGCTCCATCTCCTGGTCGAGCCACGCGCCGCGCCCGGTCCGCTTCAGCCGCTCCAGCATCTTCGGGAACAGCTCGGCGAGATGGGTGACGTCGCCGATCGCATAGTCGATCTGGCGCTTGTCGAGCGGCCGCCGCGCCCAATCGGTGAAGCGAGCGCCCTTGTCGAGGATGCGGCCGAGCAGGCTTTCGACCAGGTTCTGGTAGCCGACCTGCTCGCCCAGCCCCAGAGCCATCGCCGCCACCTGGGTGTCGAACAGGGGATGCGGGGTGCCGCCGGTCAGGTTGAACACGATCTCGATGTCCTGGCCGCCGGCATGGAAGACCTTCAGCACATGCTCGTTGTTGACGAACAGGTTCATCAGCGGCGTCAGGTCGATCCCCTCCGCCTTGGGATCGATCGCCGCCGCCTCCTCGCGGTTCGCCACCTGGAACAGGCACAGGTCCGGCCAATAGGTGTTCTCGCGCATGAACTCGGTGTCGACCGCGACGAAGTCGGACCGGGCGAGCCTTTCGCAGAGCTTTTCGAGGGACTCGGAATCGGAGATCAGGGGATGGATGTGCATTTGCGTGCCGTCATAGCGGCGGCCCGGCGCCAGACAAAGGACCTAGGACGGCGCGCCGCCCGATCCGGTCATTTTTCTGTGGATGGGAAGATCGGCCGGCGCCGTTCGCACCGTGAGCGGCTTTCTGTTGCAAAATGCCGCCACGAGGAATCTACTCCGGTCCCGCAAGTAACCGGGCGACTCGCAAAAGGGGAGGGGAGCTCATGGTCACGATCGCCTGCATCGTCGCCGGGATCGCGGTGCTGATGCTGTTCGGGCAATATTTGTCCGGCACGGCGGATTATTATCTCTCGATCGAAAATCCGCGGCCGCTCGACGACAATATCGACACGATCACGATCAAGGGCTGGGGTTTCGCCAGCGAAAGCTCGCGCAGCCGCACCGCCGACCTTGCCGGGCAGGGCCTTGCCGACGTTCGGCTTTATGCCACGCGCAAGCAGATGCTCGTGTCGCTGTTCACCTTGGGCTTCCTTCGGCCGGTCACCGTCGCCTGGCGCGGCAATGCCGGCCAGCATCCGCTGGGCGACGCCTGATGGCCGCCGCCGAGATCGTCCAGACCCAAGGCCCGCGGCTCTGGCAGAATTACCACAAGACCGGCACCGCCGAGCTCGACGCGCGCTTCGCGCTGCGCAGCGGCGATTCCGGCCGCGGCCGCGACGAGCTTGCCGAGGCCGCGGGCGCGGTCCGGGCGTGGCTGGCGGCGGCGCAGCAGGCCGGCGCGGCGGTCCGGGCGGTCGGCGGCGCCTGGTCGCCGTCTAACATCCAGATCGTCGCGCCCGGCGGCTGGATGCTCAACACCCGCCGCTTCAACCGGTGCTTCCGGCTGGCGGCGGCGGATTTCGCCGCCCCGGCTTCGGTCGATTCCTCCGCCTTCCTGCTGGTCGAGGCCGGAGTCCAGATCGACGAGATCAACGACAAGCTCGAGGCGGACAAGGCGGACGGCGGCGTGGAGCGCAGCCTGCGCTCGACCGGAGCCAGCAACGGCCAGACCCTGGCCGGCGCCTGCGCCACCGGAACCCATGGCTCGGTGCTCGAAGCCGGCGGACTCCAGGACCATGTCCGGGCGATCCAGATCGTCACGCCGGGCGGGGTGCATTGGATCGAGCCCGCCGCCGGGCTGATGAGCAACGCCTTCATCGCCGATACGGGCTCGGCGCCGTTGCGCGACGACGACGCGTTCGCCGCCGCCCTGGTGGCGGTGGGCGCGCTCGGAATCGTGACCGCAATGGTGATCGAGACGGTGCCGCGCTATCTCCTTCGGCCGATCTTCCGGCTGATCGACTTCACCCGGGAGGACCTCGAAGGGCTGGCGCGGGGCGACTATCGCGCCTTTTCGGCGAAGCACGGCCTCGACCGCGATCCCTATTTCCTGATGGTGATCACCAACCCCTATCGCCCGTTCAGCGGCAAGGCGGTGGTGCGAATGCTGTACAGGGAGCCCTACACGCCGGGCTACAAGCGGGCGGAGCCGGCCGAGCTCGGCGCCGGCTACGACGCCTTCTCGATGCTCGGCTGGATCTTCCGCACCTTCCCCTGGGCGCCGCGCCTCCTCATTCCGCTGATCATGCGGCTCGGCGTGGGCAAGGGCACCGCGCCGGACGACCCGCCGGTCTATGCCAGCTGGGGCGAGACGACCGAGACCCACAAGCCGATGGCCGACCTGTTCACCGGCGCTATCTTTTGCGACCGGGCCGACGTCGTTCGAACCTTCGACTCGCTCTGCAAGGCCTTTACCAGCGCCGGCGGCGCGACGGCGGTCACGCTCCGCTTCATGAGCGGCGGCCCGGGCCTGCTCGCGCCGGCGCGCTGGCAGCATACGGCAGGGGTCGACTGCGACGGTCCGGCCGGAAAGCGCACCGAATTCGCCTTCCGGGCCGTGCTCGAGGCGCTCGACAAAGAGGGAATTCCCTTCACGCGCCACTGGGGCAAATATAACGAGCTCGACGCCGCCCGAGTCGGCCAGGATTACGGGGCGGACCTGGGACGCTGGAAAGCGGTCCAGAGCCGGCTGCTGCCGGGCCCGGCCGATCTGCGCCTGTTCGCGGCGCCGGCGCTCGACCGGCTGGGCCTGACGCGCTGACGGCCTGACAGCTTGACAAAGGCGCGCGCCGCCGCGAAGCGCAGCCGCACTCCTGACAATTCGACATGACGGAAATCGGCCCGATGCACGCCTATCGTACCCACAATTGCGGCGAATTGCGCGAGAGCGACGTGGGCCGGCGCGTCAAGCTGTCGGGCTGGGTGCACCGCAAGCGCGACCATGGCGGGGTGCTGTTCGTCGACCTGCGCGACCATTACGGCCTCACCCAGATCGTCGCCCGCGCCGGCAGCGAACCGCTCGCCATCCTCGAGCACCTGCGCGCCGAATCGGTGGTCACGATCGAAGGAGAGGTCGTCTCGCGCGGGCCCGAGGCCGCCAACCCGAACCTGCCGACCGGCGCGATCGAGGTCGTGGCGGACATCGTCACCGTCCAGTCCGCCGCCGACGAGCTGCCGCTTCCGGTCGCCGGCGAGGCCGACTATCCCGAGGAGATCCGCCTCCGCTACCGCTATCTCGACCTCAGGCGCGACCGGCTCCATGCCAATATCGTGCTGCGCAGCCAGGTGATCAGCTCGATCCGCCGCCGGATGATCGAAGCCGGCTTCACCGAGTTCCAGACGCCGATCCTGACCGCATCCAGCCCGGAAGGCGCGCGCGACTATCTGGTGCCGAGCCGGGTCCACCCCGGCAAATTCTACGCGCTGCCGCAGGCGCCGCAGATGTTCAAGCAATTGATCATGGTCGCCGGCTTCGACCGCTATTTCCAGATCGCGCCCTGCTTCCGCGACGAGGACGCGCGCGCGGACCGCTCGCCGGGGGAATTCTACCAGCTCGATTTCGAAATGAGCTTCGTCACGCAAGACGATGTTTTCGAAGCGATCGAGCCGGTCCTCGCCGGCGTGTTCGAGGAGTTCGCCAACGGCAAGAGCGTGACGCCCGCGGGCCAGTTCCCGCGCATCCCCTATAAGGAGGCGATGCTCAAATACGGCTCCGACAAGCCCGATCTGCGCAACCCGATCCTGATTTACGACGTCTCCGGCCATTTCCGGGGTTCGGGCTTCGGCCTGTTCGCCCGCATCGTCGAGGGCGGCGGCGCGGTCCGCGCCATTCCCGCGCCGGGCACCGCCGGGAAGAGCCGCAAATTCTTCGACGACATGAACGAATGGGCGCGCGCCGAAGGCCATGCCGGCCTCGGCTACATCACCCAGAAGGGCGGCGAGCCGGGCGGCCCGATCGCCAAGAATCACGGCGAGGAGGCGACGCGCGCGCTCGTCGCCGAACTGGGGCTCGGCCCCGACGACGGCATCTTCTTCGCCGCCGGCAAGCCCGATCAGGCCGCCAGGCTCGCCGGCGCGGCCCGCACCCGGGTCGCCGAGGAGCTCGGCCTGATCGAGGACGGGGCGTTCAAATTCTGCTGGATCGTCGATTTCCCGATGTACGACTATGACGAGGAAGCGAAGAAGGTCGATTTCTCCCACAACCCCTTTTCGATGCCGCAGGGCGGGCTCGAGGCGCTGGAGCAGAAGGACCCGCTCGACATCCTCGCCTACCAGTACGACATCGTCTGCAACGGGGTGGAACTGTCCTCGGGCGCGATCCGCAACCACCGCCCGGACATCATGTACAAGGCGTTCGAGATCGCCGGCTACAGCCAGCAGGACGTCGACACCAATTTCGCCGGCATGATCAACGCCTTCAAGTTCGGCGCCCCGCCGCACGGCGGCTCCGCGCCGGGCATCGACCGAATCGTCATGCTGCTCGCCGGCGAGCCCAATTTGCGCGAGGTGGTGCTCTTCCCGATGAACCAGCGCGCCGAGGATCTGATGATGAACGCGCCCGGCGAGGTCAGCGCTCGGCAGCTGCGCGAGCTCCACATCCGAATCGTGGCGCCGGAATAGTTTCCTTGGTCATGCCGGCCTAGGCTGGCATCCATATTGACTAAGCCTGGACCCGGGCCTTCGCTGGGGTGACGAGGAGATGGCATGGCGATCAACCTTTCGGACTATGAGGCCGGCGCTCCGTTCGAGGGCGGCTACAAGGACACGATCGAGGATCTCCAGGAGCGTCTCTCGCGCCTGTTCGTCGCCAACCATGTGCACGGGCGCAAAGCGATCGTCGTCTGCGAGGGCTGGGACGCGGCGGGGAAGGGCGGGGCGATCCAGCGGCTGACCGCCTTATGCGATCCGCGCGCCTACCGGGTCTGGCCGATCGCCGCACCGAGCAACGAGGACAAGGCGCATCACTATCTGCGGCGCTTCTGGCAGCGGATGCCCAGGGCCGGGGAAATCGCGGTCTTCGACCGGAGCTGGTACGGCCGCGTCCTCGTCGAGCGGGTCGAGGGCTTCGCGACGGAGGCGGAATGGCGGCGCGCCTATGACGAGATCAACGAGTTCGAGGCCCAGCTCAGCCATGACGGCGCCGTCCTGATCAAGCTCTTCTTCCACGTCACCGCGGAGACTCAGGACGCCCGGCTGAAGGCCCGGCTCGACCATCCCTGGAAGCGCTGGAAGGTCGGCCCCGAGGACCTGCGCAACCGCGCCCGCCGCGACGACTATCTGGCCGCCTTGCAGGACATGTTCGACCATACGAACACACGCTGGTCCCCCTGGACCGTGATCGACGGCAACGACAAGAAGGCCGCGCGGATCGCTGCCCTGACCTGCGTCGCCGGAGCGCTGGCCGGCGCCTTGCCCAAGGGCCCGCCGCCGAACCGTCCCGAAACGGAACAGCTGGCACAGCAACTCCGAAAAAATCGAGACTGAGCCTCTCGCCCGGACGCGCTTTGCGTTAAGCATGGAAATTCTTTTCTGGGAGACGGTCGATGCGTCGGCACGCACTCGTCACGGTCCTGGCCCTGTCCGGCCTGTCGGCCTGCTCGTGGGGTTATGACGGCTATTATGGTCATGGCGGCTATGCCTATCGCGGCAGCGCCTGGGCGCCCGAAGCGCGCCCGCTTTATCAAGGCGACCTGCGCGGCCCCGGCGTCGACATCCTCGACGACTGGCTGAAGGAAACCCCCGAAGGCCGGGCCATCGTCACTCTCGGCTGGCGCGATGCCGGCGACGGCGTCGTCAGCGAGGACGTCGCCCACCGCGCTAACGTCTGGTTCCGCCGCTACGCCGACCATGACGGCGACATGATCATCACCGACCCGGAGATCCGCACCGCCCTGGTCGCCGCTGCGGGCCGCTACCTCCACCGCCGCTAGGGATAGGCGATCGCGACCACCTCATATTCGCGCTCACCCGAGGGGAGAGCGACGCGCCGCAGGTCGCCGACCGCCGCACCCCGGATCGCGCGGGCGATCGGGGAGTACCAGCTGATCCGGCCGGCCGAGGCGTCGGCCTCGTCCTCGCCGACAAGGGTGACGACGCGCTCATTGCCGCCCTCGTCCGCCAAGGTCACGGTCGCGCCGAACCAGGCTCGGTCCTTGTCGGGCTGGCGAGCGGGATCGGTGACCTTCGCCGCCTTCATCCGCTTCGACAGGAAGTTGATCCGCCGGTCGATCTCGCGCAGGCGCCGCCGGCCATATTGGTAGTCCGCATTCTCCGAACGATCGCCGTTCGCCGCCGCCCAGGCGATCACTTCCAGGAGCTTCGGCCGTTCGCCGCCGAACAGCGCCTCATATTCCTCGCGCAGCCCCCGATAGCCGTCGGGGGTGATGTAATTGGGGCGGTCGCTCATTCGCCCTCCACTACGTCATCCCGGCGCAAGCCGGGACCCATGAACACCGGATCTGCCGGATATCGCTGTCCGAGTTCATGGGCCCATTGAGCAGGCGCGGAGTGCCCCCGCACTCCGCAGTCATGTCCGGGGACATGACGGCCTGCTCAATTTCGCCGGGGTGACTCCTAAGTTCAGCCCGGCCGGTTCTGCCCCAGATAATAAGACAGCCGGCTGCGCTGCGGCCCGCCCGGCCGATTGGGATTGAGAAGGTCGTAGACCACCGCATTTTCGATCACCCGCTGCACGTAGTTGCGCGTCTCCGAGAAGGGGATTTCCTCGATCCAGCGGACGACGTTGGCGCCGGGCAACCGCGGATCGCCGTTGGCCGCGATCCATTGCGGCACGCGCCCCGGCCCGGCATTGTAGGCGACCGCGACGAGGACGAGATTGCCGCCGAAACGGTCCATCAGCATCGCGACATGGCTGCTGCCGAGCAGGATGTTGTAGTCGGGATCCTCGGTCAGTCGCGCCAGATTGTAGGGGATTCCGACCCGCCGGGCTTCGATCTGCGCGGTTCCGGGAATCAGCTGCATCATGCCGCGCGCATTGGCCGAGCTCACGGCGCTGCGTTCGAACGAGCTTTCCTGGCGGATGATGCCGTGCGCGGCCGCCCAATGGCTGCGATAGGCCGCCGGAATGGTCACTTCGGGGAAGGCGCCGCGGGCATAGAAGGTCTCGCCCTTGTTGCGGGCCTCGCGGGCCGCCCAGACGCCGAGATCGAGCCGGTCCGCCTGCCGCCCGAACTCGGCCGCGACCGTGCGCTCGGAATCGTCTTCGAGCGATTCGGCCAAGGCGCGGACGAACAGAGTCTGGTCGCTTCGGCGTCCGACCATGCCGAGATAGCGCACCGCCTCGGCGAGGGGACGGCGCGCGAAGGCGGCGCGGGCGGCCGCGTCGCTCGGCGGGCGCATCAGCGGCGGCGGCGGCGCACGGCCGAGCCGCTCGAGCGCGAGCAGGCCGTAGAATTGATCGGGGCTCGCCGCCGCCTGCTCGAGCCAGGCCGTGGATTGGACGCTCTGACCGGCCGCGTTCGCGGCGCGAGCGGCCCAATAGAAGCCGCGCGCCCTTGTCTGCGGCGAGCGGGCGGCGCGGGCGTAGAGATCGAACAGGCGGGCCGCGTCGGCGGGATGGCCGAGCCGGTGCAGCGCCGTGGTCGCGCCGAGCCAGACCAGGCTGGTATAGGCGTCGCGCTCGCCATAGGGGCGGCCGCTGACGTTGGTCCCAGCGGGGTAGAGGTCGTCGAGCTTCGAGGCGATGGCGTAGGCGACCGACCAATTGCGGTCGTTGGCCGCGCCCCGCGCCAGGGTCAGCGACGATTTCGAGCCAGGATTCGGCATTGGCCGGCGGCCGGTCGAGCCGCGGCCGGCCGGCGAGCAGGGCCCGCGCCGCGGCGCTCTGGCCGGTGTTGCGCAGCCAGTTCGCCCGGTCGATGAGGAGGCCGGCGTCGCGCTGGGCGGCGGCATCGAGCATCGAGGCCCTGGCGGCCGCGTCGGGCGCCCGGGTCTGCAGCGCCAGCCGCGCCTCGAACAGCGCCCGCTTCGCCGGCGGCGCCCAGATCAGGCTCCGCGCCGCGCTCTGCGTGTCGCCATTGCCGAGAAGAGCCTCCATCCGCCGGTCGTGATCGTCCGGGCCGAACCCGCCGCCGAACGCCGCGGCCAGCCTCTGCTCGACGTCCTGCGCCAGGACCCCGCCGGTCCAGGCCCGGCGCGCCGCCTCGCGCGCCTCGCCGCTGCGCCCGTTCGCCTGCAGCGCGAAGGCGTGCTGGGCGTGGCCGCCGGGCGTCAGCGGCGGGAAGGCGGCGAAGAAGCGCAGCACCTCGCCCGAGGAGACGGCCTCGCGCGCGAGCTTCTGCTCGGCGGTGCGGCGCATCGCCGCTTCGCCCGGCCAACCGCGATGGCCGGCGAGGAAGGAGGAGTAGGAGGAGAAGGGCAGGGAGTCGCTCTGCCTGAGGCTGTTCCAGCGGGCGATGTCCGCGGCGACCGGGCTCGAGACCGCGAGCGGGGCCGGCGGTGGCACCTGGCTCTGCAGCACCGCGCCGATCGGGCTCAGCGCCGCCAGCCGGACGCGCGGCAGTATGTCGGGCGCGAGGCTGTGCGCCGCGACTCCGGCCGCGGACGCGCCGAGCAGGAGAATGAGGGCCGCTTTCCGATGCATGCTGGACAGAATGACGCCCCCCTCCTTATCAGGCCATGAACATCCCCCGCGATGTTCGGCCGGCCGACCCTAGGTCAGGCAGCGTCCCGAGGTGAAGGAGTGAAGCATGTTCTCCGGCTCGATTCCGGCTCTAGTGACTCTCTTTCGCGACGAAGCGTTTGACGAGGCCGCCTATCGGGACTTCGTGGCCTGGCAAATTGCCGAAGGGAGTCATGGCCTTGTGCCCTGCGGCACGACCGGCGAGGGCGCCACGCTCGATTCGGAGGAGCATCGCCTCGTGGTCGGAACCTGCGTCGAGGTCGCGGCCGGCAAGGTGCCGGTGATCGCCGGCTGCGGCTCCAACGACACCCGCGTCGCCATCGCCGTGACCCGAGCCGCGAAGGAAGCCGGCGCCGACGCCGCGCTGCACGTGCCGCCTTATTACAACCGCCCCAACCAGGAAGGGATTTACGCCCATCTCGCCGCGATCGCCGAGGCGGTCGAGATTCCAATCGTCCTCTACAACGTACCGTCGCGCACGATCACCGACATCTCGGTGGAGACGATGGCGCGCCTCGCGAAGATCGCCAACGTGGTCGCGGTCAAGGACGCGACCGGCAACCTCGCCCGCGTCTCGGCCCAGCGGCTCGCCTGCGGCCCGGATTTCACCCAACTCTCGGGCAATGACGACATGGCTCTCGGCTTTAACGCGATGGGCGGGCAGGGCTGCATCTCGGTCACCGCTAATGTCGCCCCCAGGCTTTGCGCTGACTTTCAGAATGCAATGCTTTCAGGTAATTGGCAGGCGGCGCTCGCACTCCAGGACAAGCTATACCCGCTCCATGCCGCCTTGTTCAGCGACGCCTCGCCCGGGCCGGTCAAATATGCGCTGAACCGTGTCCGCCCGGATTTCCCCGCCGAGCTCCGCCTGCCGATGACCCCGCCGCCCGAAGCGAGCCGCCGCGCCGTCGATGCGGCGCTGGAGCATGCGGGGCTGCTGTGAGCGCCGAGGCGCTTTCAGCCTACGAGCAGAGGGTCGTCGACGCGATCGCGGAGCATGGCTGGTTCTGCGTCAATGTTCTGGAGGACGATGCCGGGCCGGGTTTCGCCTACTCCGTCGGCCTGTCCGAGACGCTCGGCACGCCGGAACTGATCGTCTTCGGCCTCAAGCCGGAGATGATGCACGCCATGCTCTGGGCCGCCTTTCGCCAGTTGCGGGACGGCCGTGAGGTCAAGGACAGCGACCGCCTGCCGGATCTGATCGAGGGCTTCGATTGCATCGTCCGCAACGTCCACCCCACCAACATCGTGCCCGATTTTTTCAATTCGGCCCTCTGGTACCAAGGGCATAGGGGCGGGACGGACCGGGATGGCCAGCTGAGCGCGATGCAGATCGTCTGGCCCGGCGCCGAGGACGGCCTCTTTCCCTGGGACCCGAAGTCCAACCCGTTCGTCGGCGCCTGCCAGCCGCCGCTCTATCTGCCGAGCGGGCGCTGTCACTGACTTGGGCCGGCGCCGAAGCCTCCGCTTCCACTCCGCCCGCCTAAACCCTATGTGCCCGTCATGGCCCGCCCGCGCCCCACCGAGTTCGACAAGAAGAAGATCGTCGCCGAGAACCGGCGCGCGCGCTTCGATTATGCGATCGAGGACAAGTTCGAGGCCGGCATCGCCTTGACCGGCACCGAGGTGAAGAGCTTGCGCTTCGGCGAAGGCTCGATCGCCGAGAGCTACGCCGAGGTGAAGGGCGAGGAGGTCTGGCTGATCAACGCCAACATCCCCGAGTTCAGCCATGGCAATCGCCACAATCACGAGCCCAAACGGCCGCGCAAGCTGCTGCTCCACCACCGCCAGATCGCCAAGCTGCATGGCGCCGTGGCGCGGCAGGGCATGACGATCGTGCCGCTCTCCGTCTATTTCAACAGCCGCGGACGGGCGAAGATCGAGATCGCGCTCGCGCGCGGCCGCAAGGCGCACGACAAGCGCGACTATGAGAAAGAGAAGGACTGGAAGCGCGAGCAGGGCCGCCTGCTGAGGCAGCATGGCTGAGCAAAGGAACTGGCTCGCCCGCTGGCTGGCGAAGAGCATGCCGAGCCGCGAGCAGCTCGCCGAGAGCCGCTGGATCAGGCCGTTCGGCCAGCGCGTCCTTCATTCGGAATTCTGGCGCTTCACCCGCCGTTCCGTCCCGCGCGGAGTCGCCGTCGGCCTGTTCGTCGGCGTCTTCCTGCTGATCCCGGGCGTCCAGATCATCGGCGCAGCCCTGTTCTCGATCCCGGTGCGCGGCAACATCCCGATCGCGGCCGGGATGACCTTCCTCACCAACCCGTTCACCACGCCCTTCCTGATCGTCGCCTCGATCCCGGTCGGCAACCTGTTCGGCTTCCACGCCGACAAGGCCGCGATCATGGATCTTTACGCGCGCAGCGCCCCGGCCGGCGAATGGTTCGCCTGGCTCGCCTCGGACGCCGCCCCGGCGATGATCTCGGGCCTGTTCATCATCGCCTTGGCGAGCGGCGCGATCGGCTATCTCGTCTCGGTCCTGTTCTGGCGCTGGTGGACGGCAAGGAAATGGCGGCGGCGGGCGGTCCGCGGCGCCGGCGCCGATTGAACGAACGTGGCGGGCTGCTATCGTCCCGGACATGGCAAGCGCAGCCCCTTTCGCGACCGGCGGCCGCAACGGCGCGAAACGCGATTTTTCGCTCTTGCTGTTCGGCGCCGCCGCGCTCGCTTCGGCCGCGCTGCTGCTCTGGGCCGCGGGCGACCCGATATTCGCCGCCGCCTTCCTCGCCGGACTGGTCGCGACGGGCGGCCTGCTCCTCCTGATCCAGCGCCGGGGCGCCGCTGCAGTGGAGGCGGGCGCCGATCCCGCCATCGCCATGGATGCCGCGCTGCTTCGCGCCGCGCTCGACAGCGCGCCGCCGACGCTGGCCCTGGCATTGACCGACAGCGCCGGCGAGACGATCTGCGCCAACCGCATCTGGACCGACTGGTTCGGCTCCCCGGCCGTGCCAAGGGTGCTTGCGCCCGCCTCCGGCGTCGCCCGGCGCGACCTCGCCGCGACGATTCCGCCGCTGGCGCTCGGCGGCCACCAGGTCCAGGGCGGGATCGACCTGGTCGGCGGCGGCGACGGCCATCTGCTCTGGCGCCTGACCCGCAGCGGCGACGACGATCTGGTCCGCGAAGCCAAGAGGCTCGTCGCCGGCGATGCCGGCCGCCGCATGGGCGAGGCGGGGCTGATGGCCGCGATCGTCGACGCCGCCGGGCGAATCCTCGCCGCCAACCCGGCCTTCGCGCTGCGCGTGGCCGGTCCGGACGGAGAAGGCCCGGTCGAAGGCACCCAGCTCGTCGACCATCTCGCCGCGTCCTCCGCCGGCCAGTTCCAGTTCGCGGCGGAAGGAAAAGCGGGGCCGCCGCTGCGCATCCTCCAGGTCCCCGCCGGCGACGCCGCCGACTCGCTTTCGGTCTTCCTGCTGCTCGACGACATTCCCGGCCCGCGCGGCGAGGACGAGAACGCCCACGTCCATGCCTTGCTCGACAGCCTGCCGCTCGGCCTTGCGCTCGCCGACGGCGACGGCCGCTTCATCTTCCTCAACAAGGTGTTCCGCAAGGCGGTCGGCCTCGGCCCCAGCGAGCGCCCGGCCTGGCCCGGCGACCTCGTCGTCGACGAGGACAAGGCGGCGGTCTCCGATGCGGTCCGCCGCTTCGGCCGCGGCCGGCCGATGTCGGGCGACCTCGCGGTCCGGCTCAAGACCAACCCGGAGGAGCCGGTGGCGATGACCGTCGCCGGCGCCCGCGGCCTCGGCAACGCCGCGGTGCTGCTGTCGATCAAGGACAATAGCGAGGAGGCGCGGCTCAAGCGCGAGATCGCCCAGGCGACCAAGATGCAGGCGGTCGGCCAGCTCGCCGGCGGCGTCGCCCACGATTTCAACAACATCCTGACCGCGATCCTCGGCACCTGCGACCTGATGCTGATGCGCCATACGCCCGGCGACAGCGACTATGACGACATCCAGCAGATCCGCTCCAACTCGAACCGCGCCGCCAACCTCACCCGCCAGCTGCTCGCCTTCTCGCGCCAGCAGACGCTGCGTCCGCAGGTCCTTCAGCTCCCCGACGTCGTCGCCGAGGTCTCGCATTTGCTCGACCGGCTGCTCGGCGAGCGGATCCGGTTCGAGGTCAAGCACGGCCGCGGCCTCGGCGCGGTGCGCGCCGATCCGGGCCAGCTCGAGCAGGTGATCGTCAACCTCGCCGTCAACGCCCGCGACGCGATGATCGCCAAGGACCCGGCCGGGGGCGGCACGCTCACCCTGCAGACCTTCGCCGTCTCCGCCGAGGACGTCCGCCGGATGGGCAGCGACGTGCTCCCGATCGGCGATTATACCGGCCTCAGGGTCACCGACACCGGCACCGGCATCCCGCAGCATCTGCTCGGCAAGATCTTCGAGCCCTTCTTCACCACCAAGGAGGTGGGCAAGGGGACGGGCCTCGGCCTCTCCACCGTCTATGGCATCGTCAAGCAATCGGGCGGCTTCATCTTCGCCGAAAGCCAGGTGAAGAAGGGCACCGCCTTCACCATCTACCTCCCCGTCCACCGCGTCCAGCCCGGCGAGGAGCCCGCCAGGGCGAAAGCGAAGGAGAAAGCGGGCGAGCTCTGGGGCACCGGCACCATCCTCGTCGTCGAGGACGAGGTCATGGTCCGCGCCGTCGCCGAGCGCGCGCTCACCCGCCACGGCTACACCGTGCTGGTCGCCGAAAATGGCGAGGCGGCGCTCGAAATCCTCGCCCGCGAGGACCGGATCGACATGATGATCTCCGACGTCGTCATGCCGACCATGGACGGCCCGACCACGGTCCGGCACGCACGCAGGATGCATCCGGACCTGCCAATCCTGTTCATCTCCGGCTATGCCGAGGAGCAATTGCGCAAGTCGATCGACATCCCCAACGTCGCCTTCCTCGCCAAGCCCTTTTCGGTCCAGGAGCTGGCCGAGACCGTCCGCGACACCCTGGCGGGGAAGTAGGACCCCTCGAGCCATGGGCAATTACCCCTTTTCCTTTGCGGGACAGCCGCTAAGGCGAGGGCCATGCCGGGGCCGAGGTCGATCCTGATCGTCGAGGACGAGCCGCTCATCGCGATGATGCTCGAGGATTTCCTCGAATCGCTCGGCCACAAAGTCGTCGCCAGCTGCGAGTCGGTCGAGGAAGCGCTCGGCCATGTCGACGCCGGCGGCTTCGACGTCGCGATCATCGACATTCAGCTCCGCGACGGCAGGCAGGTCTGGCCCGTCGCCGACCGCCTCGCAGCGGCCGGCAAGCCCTTCGTCCTCGCCACCGGCGGCCACCTCGAGCCGCCGCCGGCCCAGCACGCCGGCGCGCCGGTCCTCTCCAAGCCCTATACGATCGACGCGATCGAGCCCGCGATCGAGCGCGCCTGCGCGCTTTGATGCGGGGACGGCGCGGCAGGTGAAGCGGAGGCGGCCGATGTGGTCCCTGCTGCTGATCCCGCTTTTGGTCTATCTCGCCCTCTGCGCCGGCCTCTATTTCGGCCAGGCTGCCATGATCTTCCCGACCGGCCAGGTCGGCCCGGCGGACCCGCTGCCGGCGCGCGCCGAACGGCTGCGGGTCGCGGCGGCGTCGGGCGAAAGGCTCGACGGCGTGCACATCCCGCCGGCCCGGCCGTCCGGCGAGCGCCTGCTCATCCTCGGCTTCGGCGGCAATGGCTGGAACGGCCAGTCGGTCGCCGTCTTCCTCGCCGAGCTCTTCCCGGAGGCGGACGTCGTCGTCTTTCACTATCGCGGCTACCGCCCGAGCGAAGGCCGGCCGAGCGCCGAAGCGCTGCTCGAGGACGCGCCCCGAATCCACGACTTCGCCCGCGACCGCTTCCATCCCGCCCGCACCGTCGCGGTCGGCTTCAGCATCGGCAGCGGCATCGCCGCCGCGCTCTCGACCCGCCGTCGGCTCGACGGCCTGATCCTGGTGACGCCGTTCGATTCGCTCGCCCGGGCGGCCGGCGATCATTATCGCTGGCTGCCGGTCCGGCTGCTGTTCCGCCACCCGATGGAGCCCGCCGAGGACCTGCGGCGCGTTCCAACGCCGGTCGCGATCGTCGCCGGCGGCCGCGACCGGCTGATATCCGCCGCCCGCACCCAGCAGCTGCGGCTCGCCGCGCCGATCCTCGCCTTCGACCGGACGATCGCCGAGGCCGGCCACAACGACATCTACAACCATCCCGACTTTCGCGGCGCGATGCGCGAGGCGCTGCGAAGGCTGCCGGCGCGGCCGCGCTAGATCACGATGAAATCGCCGGCGGTGAGGGCGGGCGTTCCGCTCAGCGTCGCGAACAGGATCGCGGCGCCGTTGCCGCTGCCGTCGGAATCGTAGAACAGCTGCCCGTTGGCCTGGTCGTAGATGATCCGGTCGTCCAGGTCCTGCGCCGCCGTCCCGACCCGGAACGCCCCGTCGGCGAGCGCGCCTGGCGCCAATGCGGCGAACACCGCATCGTCGAGCGCGATCGTGTCGTCGGCCGCGACGAAGTCGAAGATATTGTCGACATTGCCGGCGCCGAGCGCGGTGGTGAATGCGAACCTGTCCTCGCCGGCCCGGCCGACCAGCACGTCGCTGCCGCCCTTGCCGTCCATCGTGTTGGCGCCGTCATTGCCGATCATGTAATTGTCGAGCCCGTTGCCGGTCAGGTCGATCGGAGCGGTGCCGTCGAACGCGATCGTGGCCAGGACCTCGACCTCCCAAAAGTCGTTCAGCGCATAGCTGACCGCGGTGAAGAGGATGTCGACGCCGCCGCCGGCATTCTCGACCGCCTCGTCGCCGGCATCGTAGACGATATAGGTGTCGTGGCCGGCCCGGCCCACCATCACGTCGGCTCCGGCCTTGCCGTCGAGCGTGTTGGCGCCGTCATTGCCGATCATGTAATTGGCGAGCCCGTTGCCGATCAGGTTGATCGGATCGGTGCCGTCGAACGCCCGAGTGGCCAGGACCTCGACCTCCCAAGTGTCGTTGAGCGCATAGCTGACCGAGGTGAAGACGATGTCGCTGCCGCCGCCGGCATTCTCGACCACCTCGTCGCCGCCATTGTCGACGGTGTAGGTGTCGTTGCCGGCCCGGCCCACCATCACATCGGCCCCGGCCTTGCCGTCGAGCTGGTTGGCGCCGTCATTGCCGATCATGTAATTGGCGAGGCCGTTGCCGGTCAGGTTGATCGGATCGGTGGCGTCGAAGGCGATCGTGGCCAGGACCTCGACCTCCGAGCTGTTGTTCAGCGCATAGCTGACCGCGCTGAAGATGATGTCCACGCCTTCCCCGGGATTCTCGATCACGACGTTGCCCGGATGGTTGACGATGTAGGTGTCGTTGCCGGGGCCGCCGCGCAAAACGTCGGCGCCGGGCGTGCCGGGGAGGGTGTCGTCCACCGACCATTCGGTGCGGGTGCCGGTCAGGTCGAAGATCCGCGCCTGCGTCGGGGCGGAAGGAGCCGTCGACCCCCAGACGATATGGAGCTCGCCGCCGGGCAACAAAGCGAGGTCGACAAGGCTCTGGTTGCCGACGACATTGGTGTTGACGAGGAACCTGCTGCCGGCCGGCGAACCGTCGGCGTTGAACAGCCTCGCCCAGGCAGCGGTGCCGCTGTCGTCGGGCAGCGAATCGCGGTCCGTCCAGGCCAGCGCGAACCCGCCCGAGGGAAGCGCTTCCACCTGATATTTGCCCTGGCCGCCGCTAAAGGCCTGAAGCACTATCTCGCCGCCGACCCTGGCGCCCGCCGTATCGAACAGCTGCCCCCTGATCGTTCCGTCGGCGAGGGAATCGACGGGGTTGCTGTTCGCCCAGGTGATGAGCAGCTGTCCCGATGCCAGCGTGATCCCGTTGCTGCTGTGCTGCGGCCCGGCGGTGATCGTATTGACCAGGAACTCGCCGCCGACGCGCTGCGCCGACGAGTCGAACAGCTGTCCTTTGATCGCGCTCGGCGCGCTGTCGCCGCCTTGCCCGCTAAGGTCGGTCCAGGTGGCGAGAAAGCCGCCCGAGCCGAGCGGGTGGAGCGAAACGTCCATCTGGGCTTCGAACACCGTCGTATTGACGGTGAATTCCGCGCCCACCTTCACTCCGGCGGACGTGAAACGCTGCGCCCTGATTGCAAACCCGTTCGCACCGCCGCCGTCGCCGCCCACGTCATGCCAGGCGATCAGGAAATCGCCGGATCCGAGCAGCACGATGTCGGGGTTGCGGGTGACCGCGAAAGTGGGCGAGTTGACGACGATCACGTCGGTCGTGGGAACCCCGTCCGCGTCGAATATCCGAGCGACGATCCCCTCGCCCTGGCCGTCGCCTTCGCTCGCTTGCCAGGTCACCACGAAACCCCCGGACGGCAACGCCAGGATCTCGACCTCCGAAGCCAGGCCCAGCATTGAATTCTCGACAACTTTGAACGATTTGATCAGATTGAGATCGGCGTCGAAGATTTGCCCGGTCAATGTCGCGGTCAGGGAGACGAACCGGTCTCCGGCCAGCAGCGCATTATAGACCCCGAGCGGGGCCAGCGCCGGGCTGGCGGTGATGCGCTGCTCAACCGTCTCGTCGATCACGTTCAGGGTGAAGCTGTCGACATATTGGTTGCCGTTGAGGTCGGTGGCGGCGATGGTGACGGTCACCGTCGAAGCAGTCTCGAAATCGAGATTGGAATTGTCGACGAGGAAGAGGCGGTTGCCGATCAGCTCGAATCCGCCGCCGAGCGAGTCCGACACAAGCTCCAGCGTATAGGTCGTGTTCAACGCCTCGCCCGAGGTCGCCAGCGACGCCACGAGATTGTTCTGGGGCGTGGTCTCGGACAGCCCTCCCGGCGCTGACGTGACGACCGCTACGCCCATGCCGTCGTCGAGCCGGACCTGGCCGATCTCGGTGGATGAATAATAATCGAAGCCGCCGCCGTCTCCCGGAGCGACCAGCGACATGGGCGAGGCAAAGACGCTGCCCTGCTGCACGCCCATATTGTCGAAGATCGCGACGACGCCGCCGAACCGGACCACGAAGCCATTGGCGAACGAGCCGAGGAACTGCACGCCTCCGCCCGGACCCGTCGTATAGGCGAGCACCGTGGCTCCGGTCGGATCGAGGATGGCGATGAAATCTCCGTTGATGCCGACGATGTTGCCGTTCTCGAGCGGGTGAACATCCGAAAAACCGCCCGGACGCTCGGGCCCGACCTTGACGCCGTTCGCATCGAAGAGCTGCCGGCCGCTGTTCCAGGCGATGAGGAAGCCGCCGTCGGGAAGGGCCGCGATGGTGGGGTATTGCTGCGAGCCGGGCAGCGTCGTGTTGACCACGAACGGGCCGCCGGCGGGCGTTCCGTCCGGATTGTAGATCCGGGCGATCACGCCGCGGTCGCCATCTCCGGCCGCTCCGCTGTCGTCCATCCAGGCGATGACGATCCGGCCCGAATCGAGGACGGCGACATCGGGAAAATATTGATTGTTGTTGTCGATGACGTTGACCTGGACCGCTTCCACCACCAGGGCGCCAAGCGAATTGTAGATCGTGAGATAGACTTCGTGGAGGGTGGCCGGCGGGCCGGAATCGTTGTCGTGATAGGCGATGGCGACGCCGCCATTGTTCAGGGCGATGAGGCGGTGCTCCAGGCCCGGATGCGTGGTCAGGAAGGACTGGCCGGTGCTGACGCCGTTCGCGTCGAAATAATCGGCGGCGATCCGCGCACGGCCGCCCACCGGAAAGAGCCGCCAGTTGAGGATGCGGCCGTCGGACAGGAGCAGCGGCGTGCCGGTCCCGGCATAGGCGGTCGGATCGTCCGCGAGTTCGTACAGGCTCGGCATCCTAACCTCCTCCATCGCAAACATTTCTCCATTAGGAGCCAATCGATTGAGAGGCAAGACGAGGCGAGGAGGCGCTCTGTCCTGTTTTCCTCTTGTTCTCTCGGAACAAACATGGTACATCCCGCGCATTGATCACCGCGCACAGACGCAATACGGGGAGACAGCCATGACGGCATCACTCAAAGTCGTATCCGACAGGAGCTCAATGGACACCGACAAGCAGAAAGCCCTCGACGCCGCGCTGGCGCAGATCGACCGCGCCTTCGGCAAGGGCAGCGCGATGCGCCTGGGCTCGCGCGAGGCGATCGAGATCGAGACCATCTCGACCGGCTCGCTCGGGCTCGACATCGCGCTCGGCATCGGCGGGCTGCCCCGCGGCCGGGTCGTCGAGGTCTACGGGCCGGAAAGCTCGGGCAAGACCACGCTCGCGCTGCACGCGGTCGCCGAGGCGCAGAAGGCCGGCGGAGTCGCCGCCTTTATCGACGCCGAGCATGCGCTCGACCCGATCTACGCCCGCAAGCTCGGCGTCGACGTCGACAATCTGATCGTCTCGCAGCCCGACACCGGCGAGCAGGCGCTCGAGATCACCGACACGCTCGTCCGCTCCAACGCGGTCGACATATTGGTCATCAATTCGGTCGCCGCTCTGGTGCCGCGGGCCGAGATCGAGGGCGAGATGGGCGACAGCCATGTCGGCCTGCAGGCGCGGCTGATGAGCCAGTCGCTGCGCAAGCTGACCGGCTCGATCTCCAAGTCCAAATGCCTGGTCATCTTCATCAACCAGCTGCGCATGAAGATCGGCGTCATGTACGGCAATCCCGAGACCACGACCGGCGGCAACGCGCTCAAATTCTACGCCAGCGTCCGGCTCGACATCCGCCGCACGGGCCAGATCAAGGACCGCGACGAGATCATCGGCAACACCACGAGGGTGAAGGTCGTCAAGAACAAGCTCGCGCCGCCGTTCAAGCAGGTCGAGTTCGACATCATGTACGGCGAGGGCGTCTCAAAGCTCGGCGAGATCCTCGATCTCGGAGTCAAGGCGGGGCTGGTCGAGAAGTCGGGCTCCTGGTTCAGCTACGATTCGATCCGGATCGGCCAGGGCCGCGAGAACGCCAAATCCTACCTCAAGGACAATCCCGAGGTCGCCGAGCGGATCGAGCGCGCCATTCGCGGCCATACCGACCAGGTCGCCGAGGCGCTCATGGCCGGGCCCGATACGGAGGACGATCTCTGAGGGGACGGGGATGCCTCTTGGATATCCTCAACTTCCTCAACTTATTTCGGCGGCCGGGTTGGTCAGAGCCCGGCCGCCCCGCTTTCCGGGACGTGCGCCGGCGCGCCGGCATTGGCCCACAAGGCGACCAGCAGCGCCAGCGCGCCGCAGATCGCGAAGCCCGCCACCAGCGGCACCGTCGTGCCGTCGAACAATTGGCCGATGGCGAGCCCGATCAGCGCGCCGCCGCTGGTCGTGATCAGGCCCTGGAGCGCCGACGCGGTGCCGGCGATATGGCCGAGCGGCTCCATCGCCAGCGCGCCGGAATTGGCGCCGACCAGGCCGAAGCAGGCGGTGGTCAGCGCCTGCAGCAGGACGAAGGCCCAGAGCGACTCGCCCCAGGTCAGGACGATGAAGAGGTGGAGCAGCGACGCGCCGGTGAAGGCGATCAGCGCCGCGGTCAGCAGCCGCCGGGCGCCGAGCCGCATCACCAGCCGGGAATTGGCGTAGGACGTCGCCGCCATCGGCCCGGCGATGCAGGCGAAGACGAGGCCGATCAACTCGGGCCGTCCGAACACGTCGAACACGATCTGCTGGATCGAGCCGATGAACGCGAACAACGCCCCGAAGGCCAAGGTCGCCGCGATCGTGTTGCCGATTGAGGCGCGGATCCCGAGCGTCTGCGCCGCCGCCGCTCGGATATTGGCGGCGGACAACAGCCGTCGGTCCTCGACGGCGAGCGTCTCCGGAATCCTGAGCCAGCCCCAGAGCGCCAGCAGCAGGCCGTAGACTGCGAGCGCGATGAAGATCTGCCGCCAGCCGGCGAAGGCGAGCACGATCTGGCCGAAGGCGGGCGCGAGCACGGGCACGACCATGAAGACGATCATCACCAGCGACATGATTTGCGCCATCGCCGAGCCCTGGTAGCGGTCGCGTACGATCGCCACGACCAGCACCCGAGTCCCGCCCGCCGCCACGCCCTGCATGAAGCGGGCGGCGAGCAGCAGGTCCATGCTTCCCGCCAGCCCGGCCAGCGCGCCGAACAAGGCATAGAAGGCCATGCAGCCGACCAGCAGCGTCTTGCGTCCGAAGCGGTCGGCGACCGGACCGTAAAAGATTTGCGACGCGCCGAAACCGAGCAGATAGGCCGTGATCACCAGCTGGCGGCGATTGTCCTGGGCAACGTCGAGCGCCTCCCCGATCGCGGCCAGCGCCGGCAGCATGGCGTCGATGGCGAGCGCGTTCGACGCCATCAGCGCCGCGATCAGCACCACGAACTCTTTCTTGCCCGGCACGCGGGTCTCGGTCGGCTGCATATCGGTCACGTTTCACGGAGAATGGCCTGCTCCTCTGCCCGAGCCGCCTGGCCCGGGCAAGTTCCCTTCCGTGCCCGGCCTCGCTAGGAAGCGGCATGACCGAGACACTGGAATGGCAGGGACGCGTCGGCGAGGCCTGGGCCGAGGAATGGCGGCGGACCGACCGAACGCTCGCGCCGGTCAACGAGGCGCTGGTGGCGCGCGCGCTTCGCTTCGCGCCGGCGCGGATCCTCGACATCGGCTGCGGCGCCGGCGCCACCAGCCTGGCGCTTGCCGATGCGCTGCCCGACGCAGCGATCACCGGCATCGATCTTTCCGGCGCCCTGATCGGGCAAGCGCGCGAACGGGCGAGGGGCCGTCCCGAGCTTCGCTTCGAGACCGGCGACGCCGCGTCGTGGCGGCCCGCCGTCGGCGCGTTCGACCTGGTCGTCTCGCGCCATGGCGTGATGTTCTTCGACAATTCGGCGGCCGCCTTCGCCCATCTCCGCTCGCTGATAGCCCCCGGCGGCGGGATCCTCTTCTCCTGCTTCCGCGGGCGCGGGGAGAATGACTGGATGTCCGCGCAGCGCCCCGTTCTCGAGCGCTTCGCTCCCGAGACGCTGGGCGCACGCGAGCCGCCCACCGGCCCGTTCGCCTTCGCCGATCCGGTCCGTGTCGAATCGGTCCTGCGAGCGACCGGATTTGCCGCGCCCGCGATCGAGCCGTTCGATTTCGACTTCGTCGTCGGCGCGGGCGAGGATCCGGTGGCCGAAGCGACCCATTATTTCAGCCGGATCGGCCCCATCGCGCGCCTGCTCCACGAGCTCGATCCGGACGATCGGCGACGGACGCTCGACGAGGTCGCAGGGATCGCCGCGGCGCGGCTCTCGGACGGGCGCGTCGCCTTTCGCGCCGCCGCCTGGATCGTCGCCGGCCGAGTCCCGGAGGAACTGGAATGATCGTCGTCCACCATCTCGAAAATTCGCGCTCGCAGCGCATCCTCTGGCTGCTCGAGGAGCTCGGCCTCGACTATGAGATCAAGCGTTACGAGCGCGACCCCAAGACGATGTTCGCCCCGCTTGAGCTCGCCCGAGTCCACCCGCTCGGCAAGTCGCCGGTGATCGAGGATCAGGGACGGGTGATCGCCGAAACCGGCGCGATCGTCGAATATCTGGTCGAGAAAGCCGAAGGCCGGCTCGGCCCGCCCGCCAACCGCGATTCGGTCCTGCGCTACCGCCAGTTCCTCCATTATGCGGAAGGCTCGATGATGCCGCCCTTGCTCGCCTTGCTGGTGGTCAATCGCCTCGGCCTGCTCGGCAAGCCCGCCCGTGCGCCGGTCCGGAAGATGCTCGACCAGCATCTCGACTGGCTCGAGACCGAGCTCGCCTCGCGCGACTGGTTCGCCGGCGACGAATTCAGCGCCGCCAACGTCATGATGAGCTTCCCGCTCGAAGCGAGCCGCGCCCGCGCCGGCCTCGATTCGAGCCGGCCGCATCTGATCGACTGGCTGGAGCGCATCCACGCCCGTCCGGCCTATGGCGAGGCGCTGAAGAAGGGCGGGCCTTACGCTTATGCCTAGAGGGCCTAAACTCCCGCCCGGAGGTGGCCGTGATCGGCCGGGGAAGGTGGCTGGGTCGGAGAGCGCCGCCGGGCGGACCAGGATGTCCGTCCAAGGCGCTCGACGCCCGCAGCCGCCTTCCCCGGCCGACCGCGAAGCGGCGGGCTGTCCTTTGCCGCCCGGACGGCGTCGCTCGATCGGTCACGATGAATCATCATCGCTCCCTCCTCTCTCCTAGCCGGACAACAAATGCCAACCCGTCACGACCGCCTCCGGGCGGGAGTTTAGGCCCTTTGGCGGGCGCTGAGCGCGAGCTGGACGGCGAGCGCGCCCATCAGGGTCGCCGCGAACCAGCGCGCCGCTCTCCCCAGCCAAGCGACATGGCGCAGCCGCCCCGCCGTGCCGGCGGCGGCCGCCGCGACGGCGATGTTGACCAAAGTCCCGGCGAAATCGAACCACAGGCCGAGGCAAAGGATCTGCAGCGCCGGCACCGCCGCCGCCGGATCGACGAATTGCGGCAGGAAAGCGAGGAAGAACAGCGCCACTTTGGGGTTCAGCACATTGACCAGCATCGCCGCCCGGAACAGCCGCCAGCCCGACCCCGGCGGGCGGACCTGCTGCTTCGGGGCGGCGCCGGATCTCACCAGCGAGAAGGCGAGCCAGAGCAGATAGGCGGCGCCGATCCATTTGATCGCGTTGAACGCCGCCTGCGAGGAAGCGAGGATCGCCGACAGGCCCAGCACCGCGGCGAGGATGTGAACCAGCGCGCCGGCGCCGACCCCGAGCGACGCGATGACCCCGTCGCGCCGGCCGCCGCGCGCGGCGCTGGCGACGATGAAGGTCATGTCGGCGCCGGGCACGATATTGAGCGCGAGGCCGGCGAGCACGAAGTTCAGGAAGACCGGCCAGTCGGGCAGCAGTTCGATTCCCGCAATCTCGAGCATCAGGCGAGGCTAGCACAAGTGCGCGCGCACGCCAGAGGTTGACTTTTCCCCGCCCGCGCGCCCGGATGCACGGACTCGAAAAGAGGGGAAGCCAGGATGGAATCGAGCGTGACGCGGCGGGTGCCGCTGCAGATGAAGATGCTGATCGGCTTCCTGGTCGGCCTCACTCTGGGCCTGGTGGTCTATACCACTCAGCCGGGCGCACCCTGGGTGATCTGGGTGACCCAGAACGTCACCAAGCCGGTCGGCGATGTCTTCCTGAACCTCCTGTTCATGCTGGTCATCCCGCTGATCTTCTCGGCCCTGGTGGTCGGAATCGCCGAGATGGGCGACGTGCGCTCGCTGAAGCGGGTCGGCCTGAAGACCCTGGTCTACACCGTGTTTCTTTCCTCGATCGCAGTGCTGATCGCGCTCGCCGCTGCCAATCTGTTCAAACCCGGCGCCGGAGTCGAGCGCGCGCAGGCCGACGCGATGATCGCGGCGGGCGGCGAGCGGGCGAGCCAGATCGTCGCCACCGCGCGCGAGCAGGCGAGCATCGTCGACACCCTGGTCGGGATCATCCCGAGCAACGTCGTTGCCGCCGCGGCCGAAAACAACATCCTGGCGGTGATGTTCTTCGCGCTCTTCTTCGGCATCGGCCTTCTGCTGGTGAACACGCCCCAGGCGCAGCGGCTTCAGGAGTCGATTCAGGGCATTCTCGACGTGGCGATGCGGCTGATCGGAATCGTCATCCGGATGGCGCCGCTCGCCATCGCCTGCTTCATGTTCAACCTCGCGGCGGTGTTCGGCTGGGATCTGCTCGCCCGACTCGCCGCTTATGTCGGCGTGGTGCTGCTCGCGCTCGGCCTGCATCTGTTCGTGACCTATCCGCTGGCGCTGGCGCTGCTGGCGCGAAAATCGCCGCTCACCTTCTTCCGGGAGGTGCAGGAGGCGATGGTGGTCGCCTTCTCGACCGCCTCGTCCAACGCCACTTTGCCGACCGCGCTTCGCGTGGCGGAGGAAAATCTCAAGCTGCCGCGGCGCGTCTCGCGCTTCGTGCTGACGATCGGGGCGACCGCCAACCAGAACGGCACCGCCATTTTCGAAGGCATCACCGTTTTGTTCCTCGCCCAGTTCTTCGGCATCCCGCTGGACCTGTGGGCGCAGGTCACCGTACTTCTGATCTGTATCCTCGCCGGCGTCGGCACGGCGGGCGTCCCGGCCGGATCGCTGCCGGTGATCGCGATCATCCTCGCCTCGGTCGGAGTGCCGGCGGAAGGGATCGGGCTAATCCTGGGCGTCGACCGGCTGCTCGACATGTGCCGAACCACGCTCAACGTCACCGGCGATCTCGCCATCGCGACGATAGTCTCGCGCGGCGAGGAGGATGAGCCGGTTCCGGCCGCCGCCGTGGTCGGCGCCGACGCGGCGGAAGCGCATCCGAGCTAGCGACTCAGGCCGGCTCCAGCTCCTTATGGACGACCTTGTCGGCGAGCGAGCCGTTCAGCTCGGCGAGATGGTCGAACGCCGCTTCGTAAGTGGCCAGGCCCTGGCTCAGCGAGCGCAGCTCGGCGTCGAAGCCCTGCATCTCCGCCTCCGGGATCAGCGCCTCGACCTGGTCCCAGCGCGACCAGCCTTCGCGCGGCCCCATGCCGAGCATCTGGCCGCGCCGGCTGGCGATCGCCGAGGTGACCCGCGACGTCGCCCCGCTCGGCGCCACGACGGTGACCTTCATCACCGGCTCGAGCAAATGCGCCGCCGCCTGGGCGAGCGCCTCCGACATGCCGATCCGGCCGGCGGTGCGGAAGGCGAGCTCCGAGCTGTCGACGCTGTGATAGGAACCGTCGATCAGGGTCACCGCCACGTCGACCACCGGGAAGCCCAGGGGCCCCTTGACGAGGGCGTCGCGCACGCCGTCCTCGACCGCCGGGATCCACTGCTTGGGCACGACGCCGCCGGTGATCTTGTCGGTGAACTTGAAGCCTTCGCCGCGCGGCAGCGGCCGCACCTCGATGACGCAATCGCCGAACTGGCCGTGGCCGCCCGACTGCTTCTTGTGCCGCCCGCGCTGGGTCACCGTCTTGCGGATCGATTCCTTGTAGCCGATCGCCGGCGCCCGCGAATCGATCGCCACCCCGTAGCGCCGCTTCAGCCGCTCGACCGTCACCTTGAGATGCTCGTCGTTGACGCCGCGCAGCCGCGTCTCGTGCATCGTCTCGTCCTGCTCCCATTTGAGCGCCCGATCCTCCTCGGTGAGCTTGTGGAGCGCGGTCGACAGGCGGACGTCGTCCTTGCGGTCCTTGGTGGCGATGGCGAGCGCGAAGTTGCGCGCCGGATCGGGCACCTCGGGCGAAGCCGGCGCCTTGCCGCCGGCCAGCCATTCGCCGGCATGGACGCCGTCGAGCTTGGCGACCGCGACCACGTCGCCGGCTTTGGCTTCGGCGAGCTTGGTCGTCTTGTCGCCCTGGACCGCGAACAAGGTGCCGACGCGCACCTCCTCGCCGCCGCTGCTGTTCAATTCCGCGCCCTCCTTGAGCGTGCCGCCGAACACGCGGGCATAGGAAAGGCGCCCCATCGCGCCGCCATGGCTGACCTTGAACAGGAAGACGCAATTGCCGGCGGCGCCGAGCCGGTCGGCCGCCGCGCTCGGCGCCGGCGCCTCGTGGCGCAGCGCCTTCATCAGCCGGCGCACGCCGAAGCCGTTCGCCGCCGATCCGAACAATACGGGCACGATCTGCCCCCCGCCGGTATCCTTGGCGAGATCGGCGAACACCGTCTCCCGGTCGGGCACTTCGTCCATCAGCAATTGCTCGAGCAGAGCGTCGTCATGGTCGGCGAGCTTCTCCAGCATCTGGTTGCGCTCGAGCGCCTCGCGGTCGGCGAGGTCGGCGGGGATCTCCTTCTGCTCGGAGGGCTTGCCCGGCTGGTAATAATAAGCGCGCTCGAGGGCGATATCGACGAAGCCCGTCACCTTCTCCCCATCGCGGATCGGAATCCAGCGTGCGATCAGCGGCGATCTGCTCATCGGCTGCAGCGCCTCCAGCAGGCCCTGGATCGAGCCGCGCGCCTGATCGATCTTGTTGACGAAGATCATGTGCGGGATGCCGAGCGCCTCCAATTGCCGGAGCGTCGGCTCGGCGAGCAGGGCGCGGTTGGGATCGGGATCGACCACCACCAAAGCGAGGTCCGCCGCCGCCGTTGCCAGCGCGCCGTCCGCCGCGAAGCCCACCGAGCCCGGGCAGTCGATCAGCGCATAGCGATCGCCCATATAGTCGAAATGCATCAGGTTGAGCTCGGTCGAGCCGCCGCGCGCCCGCGCTTCCGGGCTGGCATCGCCGACGCTGCTCCCGTCCGCCACCGAGCCCTGCCGCCCGCTCGCGCCGGCCGCAAAAAGAAGGGCCTCGGCTAGGCTGGTCTTACCCGCCCCGCCGGGGCCCACGAGCGCGATCGTTCTGGTGCCTGCAGCTCTGGTGGGCATATGCGTCTCCTTGCTCGCCTCACGCGGCTCCGCGAAGAAGACGCGGCCGCGCGCCTCAGTGGGAAAGGGCCAGACTTCACCCTTTGCCGGCGAAGCGCAAGGGGGGACGGGCGGACAGAGCCGGAAAAGCGGCTAGTTGCGCCGTTCCGGGGCATCGAGCCAGGCGATCAGCGCGGCGCGACGCTCCTCGTCGCCAATGCCGACGAACCCCATTTCGGTACCGGGAACCAACCCTTCCGGATCGGCAAGGAAGCGGTCGAGGAGCGCCGGCGTCCAGCGCGGATTGTGTACGGCGAAGCGGCGCAGAGCCGGCGAGTAGTTGAAGCCGGGCAAAGCGGCGACCGGGCGTCCGACCAGAGCGTGCAGCGTCGGCCCCGCCGGGCTGTTGCGGCCGGGCTCGAGCGCGTGACAGGCGACGCATTGACGGAAGGCCTGCGCGCCGCGGTCCTCAACCCCTGGTTCGGCGTAAGCCGCAAGGCCGAGCGCAGCCAGCGCGGCGATGAGCAGCGCCTTCAAGAGCCGGTCCGCACCACCATGATCCGGTCGAGCCCCGATTCGGGGAGGTAGACCCAGCCCGGCCGGCCGAGGATCTGACGGACATTGGCATTCTCGCCGCTGCCCGGATAGCGGGTCCAGCGCTCGCTCGCCGGATCGAACGACAAAGTCGCGTTGCCGCCCCATTCGGTGACCCAGATTATGTCGCGATCGTCGACATAGACGGCATAGACCCGCGGCCGCTCGCCCTCGGGCCGCCAGCTGCGCCACTGGCCGGTCGACGGCGTGTAGCGGCTCAATTGGCCGCCATTCCATTCCGCCACCCACAAATCGCCCCGGCTGTCGGCCCAGACCCGGCGCGCGCCCTGGCCGGGCGTGGGCGGCTCGATGATCGTCGCCGCGCCGGTTTCGCGGTCGACCCGCGCCAGATGGCTGCCGGCGAGCGAGACATAATAGATGTCGCCCGAAGGAGTCGCCGCGATGCCATAGGGGCCGCGGCCCTCCGGATCGCGCCACACCCGCATCTCATCCGTCCGCGGGTCGAGCCGGCCATAGACGCCGGTCTGGCCGGTGAACCAGATCACCCCCTCGCGGTCGAAGGCGGCGGTGTTGAGGTTGGAATCGGGGAATTCGGCCGGCAGCCGCCACGCCCGCACCGCATCGGTCCCCGGATCGACCCGGACGATCGCGTTGAGCCCGCCGTCGGTGATCCAGGCGGCGCCGTCCGGACCCATGATGACGCCGTGCGGCGCCGATCCCTCGCCGAGAGGTACTTCGCGGACCGCGCCGGTTTCGGGATTGAGGATGCCGAGCGTGCCGCGGCGCTGGCCGGTATACCAGATCAGGCCATTCGGGCCCGGCGCGACGTCATGCGGCCGGCTGCCCGCGGGCACGTCGTAGACCCGGACGTTGGCGGGAAGGTCGGTGCGCGCCGGCGGGCGCGGCTGCGGGACTTCGGCGGGCGGCTGCGCGATTGCCGCCGCGCTCAGCAGGGCGGCGGCTAGCAGGAAGGCTAGGCGGAACATCTGCTTCTCCTTCGGGTCAATGTTAGCGCAGCCGGGCGGCGGCCGGAAGCCTCGCGGTCGCTTGCCACCGCACAGCACACCATTGCTTGCATTGGCAAGCGGCCACCCATCGCGGTATGCAAGTCCCGTGCGACGAGGGACCGCCATGAAAACCCCGATGAAACCGGCGGGCCCCACCAAGCTCCTGATCCCTATGGGAACGCTCCAGCTCGACAAATATGTTTGCGCAAAGGGCGGGGATGGCCATCTCTGGGTGAATAGTCCTGCCGGTACGAACTGGCAGTGGACGGACCTTGGCGTTCCGCCCGGCATCGCCCTCATGGAGCCGATGGGAGCGATCACGGTTGACAAAGACAACCGCCCCTATGTCTTCGTCAGGGGCAGCGACGGCAATCTCTGGGTGAATTGGTGGGACGACAACGCCTTCCACTGGTCCAATCAGTATCGCCCCGCTGCGGGCATTGGGATTGCCGAGTCGATGGGCGCCGTTACGGTTGACGGGAGCCGTCCTTATGTCTTCGTTAAAGGAAGCGACGGCAATCTCTGGGTCAATTGGTGGTCGGGTAGTGCCTGGGCCTGGTCAAACCAGCAACAACCTCCCGGCGGGGTTGGGATCGTCGCTTCCAAAGGTGCGATCGTGGTAGATGGCTCGCGGCCCTTTGTCTTCATCAAGGGAACCGACGGCAATGTTTGGACCCATCAGTGGACCACTGGTGGCAATTGGCTCTGGTCGGTGGTCTGAGAAGCACCACCCCGCGCCGATCCAACCTTGCTTGCCGCAGCGCAGCACGTCGCTTACATCGCTCGCATGACCTCGACCAACGACATCAGGCGGGCTTTCCTTGATTTCTTCGAGCGCGAGGGGCACGAGATCGTGCGCTCGGCGCCGCTCGTGCCGCAGAACGACCCGACTTTGATGTTCGTCAACGCCGGCATGGTGCCGTTCAAGAACGTCTTCACCGGCCTCGAGACTCGGCCCTACGTCACTGCCGTTTCGTCGCAGAAATGCGTCCGCGCCGGCGGCAAGCATAACGATCTCGACAATGTCGGCTATACCGCGCGGCACCACACCTTCTTCGAGATGCTCGGCAATTTCTCGTTCGGCGATTATTTCAAGGAGCGGGCGATCACGCTCGCCTGGACGCTGCTGACCAGGGAATGGGGACTGTCCCCGGACCGGCTGACGGCGACCGTCTACCATACCGACGACGAGGCCTGGGACCTCTGGAAGAAGATCGCCGGCCTGCCCGACGAACGCATCATCCGAATCCCGACCAACGACAATTTCTGGGCGATGGGCGACAGCGGCCCCTGCGGGCCGTGCTCGGAAATCTTCTACGACCATGGCGACCACATCCCGGGCGGGCCGCCGGGCAGCCGGGACCAGGACGGCGACCGCTTCACCGAGATCTGGAATCTCGTCTTCATGCAGTATGAGCAGGAGGACAATGAGATCGTCCGCGAGCTGCCCAACAAGTCGATCGACACCGGCATGGGGTTGGAGCGGATCGCCGCGGTGCTGCAGGGCGTCCACGACAATTACGATACCGACACCTTCGTGGGCCTGATCGCGGCCTCGTCGGAGCTGACCAGGACCAAAGCGGACGGCGAGACCAAGGCCAGCCACCGCGTCATCGCCGATCATCTGCGCGCCTCGGGTTTCCTGATCGCCGACGGCGTGCTGCCCGGCAGCGAGGGCAGGGGCTATGTCCTGCGGCGGATCATGCGCCGCGCCATGCGCCATGCCCGCATCCTGGGCGCGGCCGAGCCGCTCATGCACCGCCTCGTGCCGGCGCTCGTCGCCGAAATGGGCGCCGCTTACCCAGAGCTGGTCCGCGCCCAGCCGCTGATCGAGGAGACGCTGAAGCTCGAGGAGAGCCGCTTCCGCCAGACCCTCGACAACGGCCTCAAGCTGCTCGAAGAAGCGACCGTCTCGATGAAGCCGGGGGACACGCTGCCCGGGCAGGTCGCCTTCAAGCTCTACGACACGTACGGCTTCCCCTACGATCTCACCGAGGACGCGCTCCGCGCCCAGGGCTATGGCGTCGAGCGCGCCGGCTTCGACGCCGCCATGGCCGAGCAGAGGGCCGCCGCCCGCGCCGCCTGGAAAGGCTCGGGCTCGAAGGCTTCGGAGGACGTCTGGTTCGACATCGCCGAGGAGAAGGGCGCGACCGAGTTCACCGGCCATCTCGGCCATGACGGCGAGGGCGTCGTCGTCGCCCTGGTCAAGGACGGCGCCCGCGCGGAACGCGCTTCGGCGGGCGACAAGGTCGTCATCATGACCAACCAGACGCCCTTCTACGGCGAAAGCGGCGGCCAGATCGGCGATACTGGAAAGATAAGCTCCGACAAGGGGCTGGAAGCCGATGTTGAGGACACGTCGAGGCCGCTCGGGACGCTTCACGCCCATCATGCCGTGATCCGCGCCGGCGGGATCGCGGTCGGCGACGCGATCCATCTCTCGGTCGATGCCGAGCGCCGCGCCAAGGTCCGCGCCAATCATAGCGCCACCCACCTGCTCCACGCCGCGCTCCGCAAGCGGCTCGGCATGCACGTCACCCAGAAGGGCAGCCTCGTCGCGCCCGACTATTTCCGCTTCGATTTCTCGCATCCCAAGCCGATGACCCGAGCGGAGATCGAGACCGTCGAAGCCGACGTCAACCGCCACATCCGCGACAATGTCCCCGTCGGCATCCGCCTGATGAGCATGGACGATGCGATCGGCTCCGGCGCGATGGCGCTGTTCGGCGAGAAATATGGCGAGGAGGTCCGCGTCCTCTCCATGGGCCTGGACGAGGACGCCAGCTACTCGGTCGAGCTCTGCGGCGGCACCCACGTCAACGCACTGGGCGATATCCAGCTTCTGAAGATCACTTCCGAAAGCGCCGTCGCCGCCGGCGTCCGCCGCATCGAGGCGCTCACCGGAGAAGCGGCCCGCAAATGGCTGACCGACCGCGAGGACCGGCTCAAGGAAGCCGCCGCCGCGCTCAAGGCGTCGCCCGAGGACGTCCCGGCCCGCGTCGCCAGCCTGCTCGACGAGCGCCGCCGCCTCGAACGCGAGCTCGCCGAAGCGAAGAAGGCGCTGGCGCTCGGCGGCGGTTCGAAAGCCGAAGCGGCAGGCCCCGAGCAAGTCGGCGGCCACGGCTTCATCGGCCAAGTGCTCGACGGCATCGACCCCAAGGCGCTGCGCGGCCTGGTCGACGAAGCCAAGCAGCGCGTCGGCTCGGGAGTGGTCGCCCTGGTGGCGGTCAATGACGGCCGCGCCACCGTCGCCGTCGGCGTCACCGACGATCTCGCCCCGACCCGCAACGCCGTCGACCTCGTCCGCAAGGCGGTGGAAGCGGTCGGCGGCCAGGGCGGCGGCGGCCGTCCCGACATGGCCCAGGGCGGCGGCCCCGACGGCGGCAAGGCGGCGGAAGCGCTCGCCGCCGTTCGCGACGCTCTCGGCGCAGCCCCGGTCGAGGCTTAACCCAAGGCCCGGAGGGATCTTCGCCCCGGGCCTCTCTATCTCATCAGCGCGTCCCGCAGCCTCTTCCCCCGCTGCACCGGCTCCTGCGCCATCTCGCCCTGCTCCATGATCTGCTGACGCAGCTCGGCGCGCTTCTCGTGGATCGAGGCGATCACCGGTCCCATCGCCATGCCGAGATCGACCAGCACCGCTTCGGACAATTGCAGCGAGGATTCGAGCGTCTCGGGCACCGCGTCGGTCGCGCCGGCGCGGTAGAGCTCGGCGGCATGTTCGGGATCGCGGGCCCGGGCGACGATGGTGAGGTCCGGGCACCAGGCCCGCACCCTTTTCACCATCCGCACCACCTGCACCGGATCGTCCATGGTCAGGATGAGCGCGCTGGCATGGCCGAGATTGAGCCGGTCGAGGAATTCGGGCCGCGAGGCGTCGCCGAAGATCAGGGGAAAGTCCTCGGCGCGTGCCGCCTTCACGACGTCGATGTTCGAATCGATGGCGACATAGGGCTTGCCGTGGACGGCGAGCATCTCGGCGACCAGCCGCCCGACCCGGCCGAAACCGAGGATCACCGCCCGCGGCTCCTCGCGGGTGGGTGCCAGGACCTGGGCGTTGTCAGCGCCGCGCCCTTCGATTCGGCGCGCCGCGTCGCGGCCGAGCCGCGCCAGCAGGGGAGTCAGGGTCAGCCCCATCGCAGTCACGATCGTCCAGAACGCGGCGGTCTCGGGGACGATCAACCCGGCCGCCGCGGCGGCGCCCAGCACGATCAGGGTGGTCTCGGACGGCGAGGCCATCAGCAGGCTGGCCTCCGCCGCGACGGCCCGCCGCTTGCCGCCGAGCCGGAGCAGCAAGGCCGTCACCACGGTCTTGATCACCATCACGCCGACGAGCGCGAGCAGCAACAATTGCCAGTTGGCCGCGATGAACTCGAGTTCGAGGCTCATGCCGACGGTGATCAGGAATACGCCGAGGCCGAGGCCACGGAACGGCGCGGTCATCACCTCGACCTCACCATGATATTCGGTCTCGGCGATCAATATGCCGGCAACCAGCGCGCCGACGATCGGCGACAGGCCCGCCGCGGCCGTGGCGAGGCTGGCGGCGATGACGACGAGCAGGCTCACCGAAAGGAACAGCTCCGGGCTCTTGGTCCGCGCCGCCTGCGCGAACAGGCGCGGCAACACGAATCGCCCGAGCACCAGCATCGCGGCGATCACCAGAACGCCGAGCCAGACCGTGTTCAGCAGCCCGCTCATGCCTTCCGCCTGCGCATGCGGCGCGAGCGCGCCCAGCACGAAGATGATCGGCACGATCGCCAGATCCTCGAACAGCAGCATCGCGAAGGCGGAGCGGCCGACCGGGCTTGAGGTGCCGACGAGCGGCAGCACGACCGCGGTGGAGGAGAGCGCCAGGGCAACGCCCAGCGCGAGCGCCGGTATCCAGCCATAGCCGCCGATGTAGATACCGAGCCCGATCAGCAAGGCCGAGGCGAGCAATTGCCCCGCGCCGACGCCGAAGACGAGGCGCCGCATCCCCCAGAGCCGGCGGAAGCTGAGCTCCAGCCCGATCGAAAAGAGCAGGAGGATGATGCCGAGCTCGGCGAAGGGCTCGATCGCCTCGGCGTTGGAAATGGTGACGTAGTTGAGCCAGGGGAGGCGATCCGACATTCCGCCAAGCCCCGACGGGCCGACCAGGATGCCGATCAGGATGAAGCCGATGACCGGGCTGATCCGGATTCGCGCGAAGGCGGGGATGACGATCCCGGCGGCGCCCAGGATGACGAGCGCGTCACTAAGGCCGGAAGTGCTGAAGTCGCCGTGGGTCATGCCGCCCCTTATGCCGCATCCGCGCCGATTGTCAGCAGTTTCGCCGGACCGGCGGTCAGGCGGCTTCGACCGCCATCGCCGCTTCGAGATTGGCGCGGATCGCCTCGAAGAACTGCTCGGTCGTCATCCAGCTCTGGTCGGGGCCGATCAGGATGGCCAGGTCCTTGGTCATCTTGCCTTCTTCGACCGTTTCTATGCAGACGCGCTCGAGCGTCTCGGCGAAGCGCGTGACCTCGGGCGTATCGTCGAACTTGCCGCGATATTTGAGCCCGCCGGTCCAGGCGAAGATGGAAGCGATCGGGTTGGTCGACGTAGCCTTGCCCTGCTGGTGCATGCGGTAGTGGCGGGTCACCGTGCCGTGCGCCGCCTCGGCCTCCACCGTCTTGCCGTCCGGAGTCATCAGGATCGAGGTCATCAGGCCCAATGAGCCGAAGCCCTGGGCGACCTGGTCCGACTGGACGTCGCCGTCGTAATTCTTGCAGGCCCAGACGAACTTGCCGCTCCATTTGAGCGCGCTCGCCACCATGTCGTCGATCAGCCGATGCTCGTAGACGATGCCGAGCGCCCTGAACCGGTCCTCGAACTCCGCCTGGTAGATCTCCTCGAAGATGTCCTTGAACCGTCCGTCATAGGCCTTGAGGATGGTGTTCTTGGTCGAGAGATAGACCGGCCATTCGCGGTTCAGGCCGTAATTGAGGCAGGCATGAGCGAAATCGCGGATCAATTCGTCGAGATTGTACATGCCCATGGCGACGCCGGCGCCGGGATAGTCGAACACCTCGTGCTCGATGACCTGGCCGTCCGCGCCCGCCCATTTCATGGTCAGCTTGCCGGGGCCGGGGACGAGGAAGTCGGTCGCCTTGTACTGATCTCCGAACGCATGGCGGCCGACCACGATCGGGTCGGTCCAGCCGGGGATCAGCCGCGGCACGTTGTCGATCACGATCGGCTCGCGGAAGACGACGCCGCCGAGGATGTTGCGGATGGTGCCGTTCGGCGAGCGCCACATCTTCTTGAGGCCGAACTCCTCGACCCGGGCTTCGTCGGGGGTGATCGTCGCGCATTTGACGCCGACGCCGTGCCGCTTGATCGCGTCCGCCGCGTCGACCGTGATCCTGTCATCGGTCTCGTCGCGCTTCTCGATGCCGAGATCGTAATAGAGCAATTCGACGTCGAGATAGGGCAGGATCAGCCGCTCCCTGATCCATTGCCAGATGATGCGGGTCATCTCGTCGCCGTCCAGTTCGACGACGGGGTTCTTCACCTTGATCTTGGCCATGCCGGCGCCGCGCTTTCCTGTCTCGGGTGGGTTGCGGGCCGTCCTAAGCGGAGATGGCCCCCTGTCAACCGCCCGGTCTTTCGGTTGTCTCGCTTGGCCGCACCGCCTAAAGGGCCTGTACTCCACACCCGCAATGGTCGGGATCGCCCGGAGAAGGCCGCCGGCAAGGAGGGCGGCGCAGGCCGGGCTGGTTGCCCGGACAAGCCGCTCGACGTAGCCGGCGGCCTTCTCCGGGCGACCGCGAAGCGGCGGGCGGCTTTTGCGCCAGGGCTGCGTCGCAGCGTCGGTCACGATGCGTTTAGCATCGCTCCCTCCTCGCTCCTTGCCCTGACCCAAAATCCGCTCCGTCACGACCGTTGCGGGTGTGGAGTACAGGCCCTAAAGGGCGCCGATGCCTTCGCTCGAAAAAGACAAGAACGAACTCGTCACCACCACCGTCCGCTACCGCATGCCCAGCGTCCATCCGGAAGGGCGCAAGTTCGTCGTCATCGCCGCCGCGGTCGCCCTCCTGTTCTGGTGGGTGATCGATTGGGACTGGCTCGGCTGGATCGCCTTCGGCCTGACCTTGTGGACCGCGGCCTTCTTCCGCGACCCGATCCGCACCACCCCCGAGGGGGAAGGGCTGATCATCGCCCCCGCCGACGGCATGGTGACGATGATCGCCACGGTCGCGCCGCCCAAGGAGCTGCAGGGGGAAAGCGGGCTCGCCGAGGATCCGGTGGTCCGAGTCTCGATCTTCATGAGCGTGTTCGACGTCCACATCAACCGCACCCCGATCGCCGGCACCATCCTCAGGGTCGTCTACATCGCCGGCAAGTTCCTCAACGCCGATCTCGACAAGGCGAGCGAGGACAATGAGCGGCAGCACATATTGGTCGAGGGCGACGACGGCACCAAGGTGGCGTTCACCCAGATCGCCGGCCTGGTCGCGCGGCGGATCGTGCCCTGGGTCAAGGCCGGCGACCGGGTGGCGACCGGCCAGCGCGTCGGCCTGATCCGTTTCGGCAGCCGGGTCGACGTCTATCTGCCGGCCGGCACGTCGAGCCAGGTCCTGCTCGGCCAGCGCACCATCGCCGGCGAGACGATCATCGCCCGAGCCGGCATCTCCGAGCTGATCGAGGGCGTCGCCCAATGAGCATCCCGGCATGAGGGAGGAGCGGCGGTCGCAGCCGCGGCGCGGCATCCCGTTGCGCGCGGTCGTGCCCAACGCGGTCACCGCGCTGGCGCTCTGCGTCGGCCTGACCGGAGTCCGCTTCGCCATTGCCGGCGAATGGGACCGGGCGGTCGCCGCGATCGTCATCGCCGCCGTGCTCGACGGCATGGACGGCCGCATCGCCCGCGCCCTGCGCGGCCAGACCCGGTTCGGCGCCGAGCTCGATTCGCTGTCCGACGTGATCGCCTTCGGAGTCTCGCCGGCGATCATCCTCCATTTGTGGTCGCTGCAGCACTGGCCGCGCTTCGGCTGGATCTTCGCGCTCGCTTATGCGGTGTGCATGGCGCTGCGCCTCGCCCGCTTCAACGCCCAGATCGACGTCGAGGACCAGCCGCACAAATCGGCCGGCTTCCTGACCGGCGTGCCGGCGCCGGCCGGGGCGGGGCTGCTGCTGCTGCCGATCTTCCTGTGGCTGGCGAGCGACCAGCGCTGGGATTGGCTGCAGGACTACCGGCTGATTGCGCCCTGGGCGGCGCTGATCGCCTTCCTGGCGATCTCCAGCATCGCCACCTTCTCGTGGGGCTCATTGCGGCTTCGGCGCAACGTCCGGCTCGAAGCGATCGTGGTCATCGCCCTGCTCGGCGCCGCGCTTTTCTCGGCGCCGTTCGAGACGCTGAGCGCAGCCGCGATCCTTTATCTGGCGTCGATCCCCTGGAGCGTGGTCAGCTACGCGAAGGTCAAGCGACAGCGCGTCCGCTCTGCCGCGGCAGCGCCGCTTGGCCAGCCGGTGCCGGCGCTGCCGGCGGAACGCCCCGCAAGGCGGAAACGACCGCCCCCCAGTGCGCCCTCAGCGTGACGTCGAGGATCGCGACCAGCGCCACCAGCAGGCCGAAGAAGAAGACGATCGAGAGCAGGTGAGTCACGGTTTTTCCCCTGATTATCCACAGCAAAATCCCCAAGGACGATTTTTGTTCCTGGAACGGAATTACTGTTCGCTTTTTGTTCTAATGTCAAGCGCGGCGAAAGGGCCTGCGCCCTCGCAGAAGCTAGAACATTGAGAGAACAGGATAATCGACTACCGGCGGAGGCTCCCACAAATGACGGCTAGCGACCCGGCTAGCCGGTCTGGACGCGCTCGGGCAGTCTCGCCACGAGCTCTTTCGCGCCGTGAAAATATTCCGAGAGCCGGAGCGTCGAGCCGTCCCGGAACCTCAATCGATATTCGCCCAGCATGTCGCTTCTGGTGACCGAACGGACGTCGGAAATCCGGCGGACGAAATCATGCCCGAAGCTGGTGCGCACGCGCAGCTCGTCGCCCTTCCACATGATCGTGCGGCCGTAGCTGATCCAGGCCAGATAGGCGGTCGCCAAAGCGAAGCCGATGAAAAGCATGAGCGCATAGGTCATCTGCGTCTCCGCATCGGGGCGTGACGAGCCGACGAAAAGCAGGATGTAGCCGGTAAACGCCGCAGAGCAGGCGCCGCCTACGATGGTGGCGTTCACCAGCCAGCCCGGCCGGAGCGTCTTCCACCCGTCCGCGCTCTTTCGCGCCGGCCTTTGCCTTCGAAGCGCCACGGCGACGAGGGTGGCGGCTACAAACCCACCGATCATGCCGCTGACCAGCGCGCTCATATGGCTCCTGCTCCCAACCCGGTACGGTCCCCCGTCCCTAGCCGTTTTTTCGTCGAAGCGCCCCCCTTGCCTGGTCGAATCGTCCGGCATTCGTCGAAGGTCGGGCCGCTCCCTTCGTTCCCGCCGCCGGACATCCAGCGGCGCAGACGCTTGATTTCCGTGCCGCGCCCCTCTATCTGCGCGCTCATTCCACATGCAGGGCCATCATACCGGTGCTGGATTAGTCCAGTTCTCGGCCCCGCAGAGGCATAACCGGAAGGAGAAAGACCATGGCGTCCACCGACGTCAGCATGCAGCAATTGCTCGAGGCCGGAGCGCATTTCGGCCACCAGACCCACCGCTGGAACCCCAAGATGAAGCCGTACATCTTCGGCGAGCGCAACGGGGTGCACATCATCGACCTGTCGCAGACCGTCCCGCTCTTCGCGCGCGCGCTCGATTTCGTGCGGCAGACCGTCGCCGCCGGCGGCAAGGTCCTCTATGTCGGCACCAAGCGGCAGGCGCAGGACCCGATCGCCGAGGCGGCGCGCCGCAGCGGCCAGCATTTCGTCAACCACCGCTGGCTGGGCGGCATGCTCACCAACTGGAAGACGATCTCCAACTCGATCAAGCGCTTCAAGAGCCTCGAGGAGCAGCTCGCGGGCGACACCGCCGGCCTCACCAAGAAGGAAGTGCTCCAGCTCACCCGCGAGCGCGACAAGCTCGAGCTGAGCCTGGGCGGCATCCGCGACATGGGCGGCATCCCCGACGTCATGTTCGTGATCGACGCCAACAAGGAGGAGCTCGCGATCAAGGAAGCCAATGTGCTCGGCATCCCGGTCGTCGCCATCCTCGATTCGAACGTCAGCCCGCAGGGCATCGCCTTCCCGGTTCCCGGCAATGACGACGCCAGCCGCGCGATCCGCCTCTATTGCGACGCGATCGCCGACGCGGTGCTCGCCGGCAAGACGGGCGGCGCCGCCTCGCGCGGCGAGGATGTCGGCGCGATGGACGAGCCGCCGGCCGAGCAGGCGCTGGCCGAGGCCTGAGTTACAGGGGGTTGAAACCCCATTTCCGTTCGGGCTGAGCCTGTCGAAGCCCTCCCTTTCTTCACAAGAAGGAAGGCCCTTCGACAAGCTCAGGGCGAGCGGTGTTCCTAATGAAAACCAAGAGGATAGAAGACATGGCTGAGATCACGGCCGCGATTGTCAAGGAATTGCGCGAGCGCACCGGCGCCGGCATGATGGACTGCAAGAAGGCGCTCGGCGAGACCAATGGCGACATGGAAGCCGCCATCGACTGGCTGCGCACCAAGGGCCTCGCCGCCGCCGCCAAGAAGGCGGGCAGGACCGCGGCCGAGGGCCTGGTCGGCGTCGCCGTCGACGGCGACAAGGGCGCGATCGTCGAAATCAACTCGGAAACCGATTTCGTCTCCAGGAACGAGCAGTTCCAGGACTTCGTCCGCACCGCGGCGGCGATCACGCTCGGCACCGGCAGCGACATCGAGGCGCTGAAGGAGGCCTGCTGGCCCGGCGGCGGCACCGTCGAGGAGAAGCTGACCAGCAACATCGCGACGATCGGCGAGAACCAGTCGATCCGCCGCGCCGCTCTGCTCCAGGTCGAGCAGGGCGCGATCGTCTCCTACGTCCACAATGCGGCCGCTCCCGGCCTCGGCAAGATCGGCGTGCTGGTCGCGCTCGAGGGCGCCGGCGACCGGGCCGCGCTGGAAACGCTCGGCAAGCAGCTTGCCATGCACATCGCCGCCGCCGCCCCGCTGGCGCTGCGCGGCGAGGAGCTCGACCCCGGGCTGGTCGAGCGCGAGCGGGCCATCGCCCGCGAGAAGGCGGCCGAATCGGGCAAGCCCGCCGACATCGTCGAGAAGATGGTGGAAGGTGCGATGGCCAAGTTCCGCAAGGAGAACGCCTTGCTCTCGCAGCTGTTCGTGATCGACAACAAGACCAAGGTCGAGGACGTCATCGCCGCCGCCGGCAAGGAAGCCGGCGCCCCGGTGACGCTCAAGGCCTATGTCCGCTTCCAGCTCGGCGAGGGCATCGAGAGGAAGGAAAGCGACTTCGCCGCCGAGGTCGCCGCCGCTTCGGGCGTCGGCAAGCCGGAGCCGGTCGCCTAAAGCGCATATGCTTGGCAGGGTGGCGCGCGCCGATTAAGGTGGGCGCCACCCGTCTTCTTATGTTCGAACCATCTCAGGGAGCCTTATGCCGCGCCCGCGCTTCAACCGCATCCTCCTGAAGCTGTCGGGCGAAGCCCTGATGGGCGACGAGCAGTTCGGCATCGATCCCGCCACGGTCGCGCGCATCGCCGACGAGATCAAGGCGGCAGTCGCGGGCGGCCATGCGCTCTGCCTCGTCGTCGGCGGCGGCAACATCTTCCGCGGCCTGGCCGGCGCCGCCAAGGGCTTCGACCGGGCCAGCGCCGACTATATGGGCATGCTGGCGACGGTGATGAACGCGCTCGCGCTCCAGAACGCGCTCGAGAAGATCGGCGTCGATACCCGGGTCCAGTCGGCCATTCCGATGGCGACCGTCTCCGAACCCTATATCCGCCGCCGCGCGGTGCGGCACATGGAGAAGGGCAGGGTGGTGATCTTCGCCGCCGGCACCGGCAACCCGTTCTTCACCACCGACACCGCCGCCGCCCTGCGCGCCGCCGAAATGGGCTGCGACGCCTTGTTCAAAGGCACCAGCGTCGACGGCGTCTATGACGCGGACCCCAAGAAGGTTTCCGGGGCAAAGCGTTTCGAAACAGTGAGTTTCAACGAAGTCCTGAATAAGGACCTCAAGGTGATGGATGCCACGGCCGTGGCTTTGTGCCGCGACAACAACATCCCGATCGTCGTGTTCAACGTCCGCGAGCAGGGCAATCTCGTCCGCGTGCTCGGCGGCGGCGGCACCGCGACGATCGTCCAGAACGAGGGAGGAAGAAATGCCGGCTTATGACAAGGCGGACCTTCAGCGCCGCATGCACGGCGCGGTCGAGGTGCTGAAGCACGATCTCGGCGGCCTGCGCACCGGCCGCGCCTCGACGGCGCTGGTCGAACCGATCCACGTCGAGGTCTACGGCGCGAACATGCCCCTGAACCAGGTCGCCACCATCTCCGTGCCCGAGCCGCGCATGCTCTCTGTCCAGGTCTGGGACCGGTCGAACGTCGGGCCGGTCGAGAAGGCGATCCGCAATGCCGGCCTCGGCATCAATCCGATCACCGACGGCCAGAACATCCGCCTGCCGATCCCGGACCTCACCGAGGACCGGCGCAAGGAGCTCGCCAAGCTCGCCCACCAATATGCCGAGAAAGCGCGCGTCGCGGTCCGCAACGTCCGCCGCGACGGCATGGACGCGCTGAAGACCGACGAAAAAAAGAAGGAAATAAGCGAGGACGAGCACAAGCGCCTCGACACCGAGGTGCAGAAGCTGACCGACGAGACGATCAAGGAAATAGACGAGGTCCTCGCCGCCAAGGACAAGGAAATCCTGCAAAAGTGAGCGCCGAGCCGGCCAGCGCCGGGCCGGAGATCGCTTCCGTCCCGCGGCACGTCGCCATCATCATGGACGGCAACGGCCGCTGGGCGAAGGCGCGGGGGCTGCCGCGCGCCGCCGGCCACCGCGCCGGCGCCGAGGCGGCGCGCAACGTGCTGCGCGCCGCGGGCGAGGCCGGGGTCGAGTGCCTGACGCTCTACGCTTTCTCCTCGGAGAATTGGCGGCGGCCCGCGCAGGAGATCAGCGACCTCACCGGCCTGCTCAGATTCTATATCCAGCGCGAGCTGGACAGCCTTCAGAAGGAAGGCGTTCGCCTGAAGATCCTCGGCGATCACACCGCCTTCGAGACGGATGTCGCGCAGATGGTCGACCGGGCCGTCACCCGGACCGCGGGCAACAGCCGCATGACCCTCGCCATCGCGCTCAATTACGGCGCTCGGACCGAGCTGGTGCGCGCGGCGCAAAAAGCGGCGGCGGCCGGCCCGATCGACGAGGCGGCGATCGAAGCCGCGCTCGACACCGCGGGCCTGCCGCCGCTCGACCTCCTCATCCGCACCTCGGGCGAGCACCGGCTGTCCAATTTCCTGCTCTGGCAGGCGGCCTATGCCGAATTGCTGTTCGTCGACACGCTCTGGCCGGATTTCGACGGCGACGCGATGCGCGCGGCCCTGGACGCTTATGCGAGGCGCGAACGGCGCTACGGTGGGCTATGAGCGACGCCGAAGATCCGATTCCGAAATCCGACCTGCCGACGCGCTTCGCCGCCGGAGTGGTGATGATCGGAGTGGCGCTCGTCGCGACCTTGCTCGGCGGCTGGCCGTTTCGCATCCTCGTCGCCGCGGCCGCCGCGGTCATGCTCATCGAATGGTCCGACATGCACCGCGTCGCTCGGGCCCGGGCTTATCTGATCGCGGCGCTCACCGTGACGACCTTGCTCGGCGCGGCCGAATATCTCTACCCCGCGGCGGAACAGGTCGACGAGGTTCCGGACGACCTGACGGCGCTGCTTTTCGAGCCGGTCTGGCTTGGCTGCGCCGCGCTCCTCGCGCCGGCGCTGGTCGCGATCGCGCTCAGCCGGCGCGTCGTGATGGGCTGGGGCGTCCTCTATGTCGGCATTCCGAGCTTCGCCTTGCTCAGCCTGTCCTGGGTCTGGGAAACGCTCGTCCTGTGGACCTTCTTCGTCACCTGGGCGACCGACATCTTCGCTTATTTCGCCGGCCGCGGGATCGGCGGGCCGAAGCTCGCGCCGCGGATCAGCCCGAACAAGACCTGGGCGGGGCTGATCGGTGGCATGGCGGGCGCGGCGGTCGTCGGCTGGCTGACCGCGACCTGGTTCGAGATGGAGCCCTTCTTCCTCTGGATGGGCGGCCTCCTCGGCCTCGTCGCCCAGGCCGGCGACCTCTACGAGAGCTGGGAGAAAAGGCGGGCGGGGATCAAGGATTCGGGGTCGCTGCTGCCCGGCCATGGCGGTGTGCTCGACCGGCTCGACGGGCTGCTTGCGGTGGCGGTCGCGACGACCCTCCTGCTGATGGCGGGGTTCTGGACCGCGTGACCCGGCGAACCGTCACCATCCTCGGCGCGACCGGATCGATCGGTCGATCGACGCTCGACCTGATCGGGCGCAACCGCGAGCGGTTCGAGATCGTCGCGCTTACCGCGCGCACCGACGTCGCCGCGCTTGCCGCCGCGGCCAGGGACTTCCGGCCACGCCACGCGGTCATCGCGGACGAATCGCTCGGTCCCGCCTTGCGTGATGCGCTCTCCGGCACTGGCGTCGCCGTCATGGCGGGCGAGGCCGCGGTCGTGGACGTGGCCGCCTCCGGCGCCGAGTGGACGATGGCGGCGATCGTCGGCACAGCCGGTCTGAAGCCGGCCATGCGCGCGCTCGATGGCGGCGGGACGGTGGCGCTGGCCAACAAGGAATCCCTGGTTTCGGCCGGACATGTGATGATGCAGGCGGCCGCCGCGAGCGGCGCAACGCTGCTGCCGGTCGATTCCGAGCACAATGCCATCTTTCAGTGTTTCGATCGCGCGCAAGCGGGTAGCGTGAGCCGGATCATCATCACTGCGAGCGGCGGCCCGTTCCGAACCTGGCCGATCGAGCGGATGCGCGCCGCGACCCCGGCCGAGGCCGTCGCCCATCCAAACTGGTCGATGGGCGCCAAGACCTCGGTGGATTCGGCGACGTTGATGAACAAGGGCCTGGAGCTGATCGAGGCCTATCATTTGTTCCCGGTCCCCGCCGAGGCGCTCGACGTCGTCGTCCATCCGCAGTCAGTGATCCACAGCCTGGTCGAATATGTGGACGGATCGGTTCTCGCCCAGCTGGGTTCTCCCGACATGCGGATCCCCATCGCCCATACGCTCGCCTGGCCCGAACGGATGGCGACGCCGTGCCAACGGCTCGATCTGGTCGCGATCGGAGCGCTCGACTTCGAGGCGCCCGATCTCGAGCGCTTTCCGGCGCTCGGCCTTGCCAGGGCGGCGCTCGCCCAGGGCGGAGCGAAACCGGCCATCCTCAACGCCGCCAATGAGATAGGGGTCGCTTCTTTCCTTGAAAGCCGGCTCGGTTTCCTCGATATCGCGTCGGTGGTCGGCGAGGTGCTGGACCGCTACGACCCGCCCGCGCCGTCTTCGATCGACGAGGTGCTGGAGATTGACCGGGAGGCCAGACGCGTGGCCGCCGGGGTGACAGGAAAGATCCGCAATTGAGCAATCCCGGTTTCCTCTTCACGATCCTCGCCTTCCTGCTCGTCATCGGGCCGCTCATCTTCATCCACGAGCTCGGCCATTATTATGCGGGCCGCTGGTTCGGGGTGAAGGCGGACACCTTCTCGATCGGCTTCGGCCGCGAGATTTTCGGCTGGACCGACAAGAGGGGCACGCGCTGGAAGGTCGGCTGGCTGCCGCTCGGCGGCTACGTCAAGTTCAAGGGCGACATGAACCCGGCGAGCACGCCTTCGGACGAGTGGCTGGCCATGCCCGCCGCGGAGCGCGCCCAGACCTTCCAGGCCAAGAAGCTCTGGCAGCGCTTCATCATCGTCGCCGCCGGCCCGCTCACCAATTTCCTGTTCGCGATCGTCGCGTTCATGATCATCTTCGCAACGATCGGCTATCCGACCAGCCCGGCCTCGATCGGCTCGGTCCTGGAGGGCAGCCCCGCCGCCGCCGCGGGCTTCCGGCCCAACGACCAGATCGTCGCCGCCGACGGGCGCACCATAGCCACTTTCACCGACCTCAAGACCTATGTCGCGCTGCGGCCGGAGCAGGAGATGCTGTTCACCGTCCGGCGCGCCGGCGGCATCGTCGAGATCCGGGCGACACCGCGCGCCGGGATCGAGAGCGACCAGTTCGGCAATTCGACGCGGGTCGGAACGCTGGGAGTCAGGCCGAGCGGGACGCTGCAACTCTCGCCTTTGCCCGCACGCGAGTTGCCGGGAATGGCGGTTCGGACCACCGTAGACACGGTCGAGACGATGATGACCGCCCTGGGCCAGGTCATTACCGGCCGGCGTTCGCTCAAGGAACTCGGGGGGCCGCTCAAGATCGCCGAGGTCTCGGGCCAGCAGGCGAGCCTCGGCTGGCTTCCCTTCTTCTGGCTGATGACGGTCGTCTCAATTAATCTGGGATTCATCAACCTGTTGCCAATCCCGTTGCTGGATGGCGGCCACCTGCTGTTCTACGTCATTGAAGGAGTGAGGCGAAAACCGCTGAAGCCCGAAGCCCAGGAATGGGCGTTCAGGACCGGGCTGGCGGTGCTTCTGGCGCTGATGATCTTCGTCACTTTCAACGACCTGGCCTCATTTGGCCTCTTTACCAAGCTTGGCGGCTTGATCGGTTGAGCGTGATCGGGCAGGGCAGGGGCCGACAGGGAGCTAGGCCGGGCGTCGACCCGACCGTTTGATATAAGGCGGGGACGCGTGACGGCGAACGAAGTATTTCCCAAGGGTCGCAGATTATGCTCCGCATTGCTGGTGGGGACGATGATCGGCGGCCTGGCCGTGCCGGCCATGGCGCAGACGCCGCCGGCACCGGCCCAGACCGCGCTGCCGCAGATCGCGCCGCCGTCGCCGGCTGCGCCAACCCGGACGGTGGCGTCGGTGGCGGTGCAGGGCAACCAGCGGCTCGAGCCCGAGACCGTCCTGTCCTACACCGGGCTCCGCGTCGGCGAGCCCTATGACCAGGAACGGCTCGACCAGGCGCTGCGCGACCTTTACGCGACCGAATTGTTCGCCGACGTGGTCATCGCCGGCGCCGACACCGGCAACCTCGTCATCCAGGTGCGCGAGAACCCGGTCATCAACCGCATCGTGCTCGAAGGCAACCGCCGCCTCAAGAGCGACAAGATCAATCCGGAGATCCGGCTGGCGCCGCGCCAGATCTTCACCCGCTCGCGCGCCCGCGCCGACGTCGCCCGGATCATCGAGCTCTACCGGCGCCAGGGCCGCTATGCCGCCAGCGTCGAGCCGCAGATCGTCCAGCTCGATCAGAACCGCGTCGACGTGGTGTTCGAGATCAACGAAGGGCCGCGCTCGCGCGTCCGCCGGATCAACATCATCGGCAACGAGGAGTTCGGCGACGGCCGTCTCATCTCCGAAATGGCCACCCGCGAAGCGGTCTGGTGGAACATCTTCTCCTCGAACGACACCTACGATCCGGACCGCCTCGCCTTCGACCAGCAGAAGCTCAGGCAATTCTATCTGACCCAAGGCTATGCCGACTTCCGCGTCGTCTCCGCCGTGGCCGAGCTGACGCCGGACCGGCGCGATTTCATCATCACTTATGTGGTGGAAGAGGGCGACCGCTATAAGTTCGGCGCGCTCGCGGTCGAAAGCGACATTCGCGACTTCAACGCCGAGCAGCTGCGCGCGGGCCTCAGGATGCAGACCGGCGACTGGTACAATGCCCAGCAGGTCGAGGACACGGTCACCCAGTTGAACGAGCTGGCCGGCACGTTCGGCTATGCCTTCGCCGACGTGCGGCCGCAGTTCAACCGCAGCCGCGAGAACCTCAGCATGGGGGTGACGTTCCGGGTCGCGGAGACGCCGCGCGTCTATGTCGAGCGGATCGACATCAGCGGCAACACCGTCACCCGCGACAAGGTCATCCGCCGCGAGTTCCGCCTCGCCGAGGGCGACCCGTTCAACAATCTGCGCGTCCGCCGCTCGCGCGACCGCATCCAGTCGCTCGGCTTCTTCCAGGAAAATCTGGAGATCCAGCAGGAGCAGGGGTCGGGCCCCGACCGCGTCGTGCTCGGCGTCGAGGTCGAGGAGCGCGCCACCGGGCAGATCCAGCTGTCCGCCGGCTTTTCGAGCATCGAACGCTTCCTGGTCAATCTGTCGGTCGAGCAGCGCAACTTCATGGGCCGCGGCCAGTCGGTGCGCGCCGCGGTCAATTATTCCAGCTATTCGAAGTCGATCGAGCTCGGCTTCACCGAGCCCTATCTGTTCGACCGCAACGTGGCGGTCGGCTTCGATATCTACCGGCGCGATCTCAGCAGCTTCAATTTCTTCGGCGAGAACCGCACCACGACCTACGAGCAGGTCACGACCGGCGGCCAGATCCGCGCCGGCGTGCCGCTCACCGAGCGGTTGTCGCTCGCCCTGCGCTACGGCCTCAATTATGACGAGGTCAGCCTCAACGAGGCGATCTACTTCACCGATCCGGACGGCGCCGGTCCGCTGCCCGCCGCCTGCGATCCGTTCATCGCCGGCCGCTATCTGTGCGACGTGCTCGGCAACCGCCTGACCTCCTCGATCGGCTATTCGCTGGTCTGGGACACGCTCAACAACCGCCTCCGGCCGAGCTCGGGCGAGCGGCTCATCCTCAGCCAGGATTTCGCCGGCCTGGGCGGCGACGTGCGCTATCTGCGCTCGCGCCTCAGCGGAGCGAAATACTGGAACGTCTTCAATAATTTCATCTTTTCGATCAGCCTGGAAGGCGGTTACATCCACAGCTTCGAGGACGGCGCCGCCAATGTCGACCCGGTCCGGCTCACCGACCGCTTCTTCCTCGGCAGCCCGCAAATCCGGGGCTTCGACATCCGCGGCGTCGGCCCGCGCATCCAGCGCGCGCCCTATGTGTTCGACCTCGACGCCAACGGGGTCGCCACCAACATCACCGTGTCCGACGACCCCAACACGATCACCGACGATGCGATCGGCGGCCGCCTCTACTACCTCGCCCGCGCCGAGCTCGAGATCCCGCTCGGCGCCGGCGTCCGCGAGCTCGGCCTCAGGCCGTCCGTCTTCGTCGATGCCGGCGCGCTGTGGCGCGTTCGCACGCCATCCCTGATCAACGTCGATCCGAACGATCCGCTCGCCTTCAACCAATGCACGGGAGCCGGCGGAGCGGTCACGCTCCGGCGCGGCGGGTGCGACTCGGCCTCCGGAGAAACGCTGACCCGGCTTGCGATCACCCCGTTCCGCGAGACCTTCCTCGGCAATTCGCCGAGCCCGCGCGTTTCGGTCGGCATCGGCGTCAACTGGAATTCGCCCTTCGGGCCGTTCCGGATCGATGTCGCCAGAGCGCTGCTCAGCGAGCCCGGCGACGATACCAAGCTCTTCACCTTCAATGTAGGAACCGCATTCTGATGAAAAGACTATTCCTCGGCTCGGCTGTCGCCGCGCTCGCCGTCGCCGCCCCCGCAGCCTTGCGGGCGCAGGCGCTGCCCGTCGCTCATATCGGTATGGTCGACACCGACCGGATCAGCCGCACCTGCACCCCCTGCGCGGTCGCGCTGCAGCAACTCCAGGCGCAGGAGCAGCAGATCGAGCAGCGCCGCCAGGCGCTCGCCGCGCCGCTTCAGGCCGAGGGCAATTCGCTGCAGACCGCGATCAACGCCTTGCCGCAAGGGTCGCAGCCCGATGCCGCGCTTCGCGCGCGCATCCAGGCGTTCCAGACCAGCCAGAACAATGCCGAGACGGAGATTCAGCAGCGCGCGGCGACGCTGCAGCGCAACGCCGCCTTCGTCCAGCAGCAGATCAGCCAGCGCCTGCTGCCGGCGATCCAGCAGATCGGCCAGCAGCGCCAGGCGACCATGGTCGTCGACCGCCGCGCCGTGCTGGTGCCGATCAATCAGGCGATCGACATCACCGACGCGGTACTGGCCGCCGTCAACCAGAACACCGCCCCGCTCAACACGACGGCGCCGCCGCCGCAACAGCAGCCCGCCCAGCCGGGCCAGCCGCAACCGCCGCGTCCGCGTCCCCAGGGCCGCTAATGGCCGACCCGGCCAGCGCCGCCACCGCCCCGCTCGACGTGCGGCGGGTGATGGCGGCGCTGCCGCACCGCTTTCCGATGCTTCTCGTCGACCGGGTCGAGGAGCTGGTGATCGACCGGCGGATCACCGCCATCAAGGCGGTGACGATCAACGAGCCTTTCTTCGCCGGCCATTTCCCGGACCGGCCGATCATGCCCGGCGTGCTGATCGTCGAGGCGCTGGCCCAGGCCGCCGGCGTGCTCGCCGTCGAATCGCTCGGCCTGGCCGGTTCGGGCAAGCTCGTCTATTTCATGGCGATCGACGGGGCGAAGTTCCGCACGCCGGTCGAGCCCGGCGTGCTGCTGCGGCTCGAGGTCGAGTTCGTGCAGAAGCGGGCCACGGTCTGCAAGTTCGCCGGCAAGGCATATGTCGGCGACAAGCTCGCCGCCCAGGCCGATTTCACGGCGATGATCGCGGATCCGCCAAGAGCCTGATCGGCTGAGGTCGAAGCGCTTCGCGCTTCGGCCGATGGCGTGAATCAGGCTCTCGCCCCTAGCGAGACCAAGATTCACATTTCAGGCTGATTCAGCCTGAAATGATCTTGGTCTTGCCTGACCGCTTCCCATCTGCCGCCGACCCGCTCGATTCCGAATATGGCGGGGACATGGTCCATACCTTCGGCGACGATCCGCCCGCCGCTCATGACGACGATCCGGTCCGCGTAGCGATCCGCCGCGTCGAGATCGTGAATCGCCACCAATGCCGCGCGCCCGCTTTGGGCGATCTCGTTCCGAACCAGCTCCATCAGCCGGAGCTGCCAGAGCGGGTCGAGATTGGCGGTCGGCTCGTCGAGCAGCAGCAGCTTCGGCCGCGGCGCCAGCGCCCGCGCGATCAGCACCCGGCTGCGCTCGCCGGTCGACAGCGTGTCGATTCGGCGGTCCAGCAGCGGCGCCAGCTCGAGCGCCGCAAAATCGGCATCGCCGCCGCCAAGGGCGATCAGGTCCCGCGCCAGCAGCGGCCAGGGAATGTCGCGCGTTGCCGGAAGGTAGCTCAGGTGGGACGGCCGCAGGTGCGGGCCGAGCGCGCGCGGGTCGATGCCGCCGAGAGAGACTTCGCCGGAAGGCCCGCCAATTCCGGCCAGCGCGTGGAGCAGGCTGGTCTTGCCGCTGCCGTTCGGGCCGACCAGGCAGACCAGCTCGCCTTCCCCGATCGCGATCGCCGCATCGAACAGCCGGCCGGGCAGCGCGAGGCCGGAGGCTTGCAGGATCATGACCGCAACCTCCAGCGCATATGGGCGACCAGCCAGAGGAAGAAGGGCGCGCCGATCAGCGCCGTGACGACGCCGATCGGCAGCGTCCGCCCGAGCGGCGCGAGCCGCACGATAAGGTCGGCCGCGGTCAGCAGCAGCGCCCCGATCAGCGCGGCGGGCAGGATCGCCCGTCCCGGATGGCCGCGCGTCAGCCGCCGCGCGAAGATCGGCGCGATCAGGCCGATGAAGCCGATCGCCCCGCAAATCGCGACGCAGGCGCCAACCCCGAAGGCGGTCAGGCAGATCACCTGCAGCCGGAGCCGCCCGACGTCATGGCCCAGCGACTGCGCCACCTCCTCGCCGAGCGCGAGCCGATCCAGCGCCGGGGCGAGCCGGAGCATCAGCGCGATGGTGATGAGGGCGGGCCCTCCCGCGAACGCCGCCTGGTCGAGGCTGCGATCGATCAGCGAGCCCATCAGCCAGTCATAGGCGTCGTAGAAAGCGAACGGGGAGGGAGCGAGCGCCAGCGCGAGCGTGGTCAGCGCGCCCGCCAGCGCGCTGATCGCGAGGCCGGACAGGAGCAGGGTCGCCGTCTCCGCCTTCGGCCCCGCCAGCGCCAGCAGCAGCGCCAGCGCCCCGAGCGCGCCGGCGACCGATCCGACCGACAAAGCAAGCGGCGCGGCGAAGCCGAACAAATAGGCGGTGACCACCGCACCCAAGGCCGCGCCGCTGGTCGTGCCGGTGAGGTCGGGCGAGGCGAGGGGGTTGGCGAACAGCGCCTGGATCGCCGCCCCGGAAGCGCCCAGCGTCGCGCCGTAGGCGAGCGCGAGCAGGGCGCGGGGCAGGCGCAATTCGACCAACAGGGCTGCTGCAAGCGCGCGATCCTCGCCGAACAGCGACCGAAGCGACTCGAACGGCAGCAGTGCGGACGCGGCAAAAGCGGCGGCGAGCGCCAGCAGGAGCAGGGCCGAGACTCGCGCCGTCATCGTCCGGCCGCGGTCCGAAGCCGCAGGACCTCGTCCACCAGCAGCGGCCCCATGCAGGTCCAGCGCCGCCCGTCGGTCGGGATGGTGCGCGCCCCGCCGGGCCCGCGCGCGGCGGGGTGGGCGAGCCAGCGCTGCCCGGCCGAATATTGGCCCTGCCGATAGTCGCTGCGCAGCACCACCGCCGGCGGGCGAACGACCAGCGCCTCCAGCGACACCCGGTCGCCGCGCATCGGCCGCTGGCGCAGGCCGGCGAGCGCCATCCACTGCGCTTCCAGGCCCTCGGCCGAGACGGTGCGGCCGCCGCCGCCCAGCCAGATCGTGTCACGCCGGTGGGGCGGCGCGCTCCGCATCAGCGCCGCCATCCGGCGGAGCAGCGCCGCGCCCTCGGCCGGCCGCCCCAGGGCGAGCGACAGACGCCTGATGCTCTCGGCGACGTCGGCCAGGCTCCGCGCGAAGGGCAGGTCGACCGTCCCTATCCCGAGCCGCTCGGCAATGCGCAGCCGGTCGCGCCCGCCGCCGCCCATGTTCACGACGAGATCGGGCCGCATCGGCACGACCGAGAGCAGGCTGCCGTCGTTGCGCCGGTAGCGCCGCGCCTGGTGCCAGAGCGGCGTTTCCGCCTGCTGCTGGGCCAGGTGCGTTACCGAAACGATCTGCGCCGGCGCGGCGAGCATCATGACCAGCTCGTCGGTGCACAGGTTGAGCGACGCCACCCGGCCGGGAGCCGCGGCGGCCGGCGCGGCGAGAACGAGGCTAATCGCCGAAAGCGACGCGGAAACCCGCATGGACCGTCCTTCCCGGCGTGTTGTAGCCGACCACGTCCCGATAGTCGGCGTCGAAGGCGTTCTCGGCCCTGGCGAACAGCTCGAGCCGCGGCAGCGGACGGTAGGCGACATTGGCCGAGGCGAGGGCATAAGCGTCGAGCGTCACCGTCGCCGCGGGAAACAGGTCGAAATCCGTATCCCGCCGCGCGCCGACATAAGCGAGGCTCGCGCCCCAGCGGAAGCGGCCTGCCGTGCCGAACGCAATCAGGTTTGCGCTGTTGCGCGGCCGCCGGACCTCGCGCACCAAAACCATGCCTGCGACGCGCTGCTCGCCGGCGTCGAGCCAGGTGTAATTGGCCGACAGGTTCAGCCATTCGGCATGGCGGTAGCCGGCGGTCAGCTCGACGCCGTCGCGGCGGCTCCGGCCGGCGGCGTTCCCGGTGCTGGAGAGGAAGGTCGCGGGGTCGAATATGTCGACGATCTCCTCCCTGAGCCTCGCCGAGAAATAAGTGGCGCCGACGTTCAATCGATCGTTCCGCCAGCCGATCCCGGCCTCCCAGCCGCGGGAATGTTCGGGCCTCAAATCCGGGTTGCCGACGAACGAGCCGGGGAAGAAGCCGAACAGATCGTAGAAGGTCGGCTGGGCGATGCCCTCGCCATAAGCGGCGTGGAGGGCGAGCCCCCGCGCCGGCCGTACCAGCAGCGAGGCGCGGAAGGTGGTCGCGTCCGCAAACGCGCTGAAGCTGTCGTGCCGCACCGCGAAGTCGGTTGCCAGCCAATCGTACCATTCGGCCCGCCACTCGCCGGCGAAGGCGTTGAGATGGCGCGACCGGTCCTGGTCGGTGCCGCCGAGGAAGGCGGAGTCGCGGGCGTGAAAATCCTCCGTTTCGTGCTCGACCGCGGCGATCAGATGATGCCCGCCGATCCGCCGCGAAACCTGCATACCGAGCTTCAGCCGGTCGCCGAACGTCCTGTTCACCGGTGCGCCGGCGCGCCTATTGCGGTTGGCGCTGTCGAGATAGGAGGCGTCGGCGCTCACCGTCCATCCGCGCCAATGCCCTTCCGCCCAGCCGCGCACCGCTGCGATCCGGTTCCCGGTCTCGTCGAGCGTGTCGGCGCGCCGGAAGGTCAGGGGATCGAAGCCGTCAAATTCGCTGGTCCCTTCGATCCAATGCCCGACCACGCCCAATCGGACCGCGGCGGACGGCCGCGCCTCGATCTTCAGGCTCGCCGCCCGGTTGTCGAAGCCGTCCCGCTCCCCGCCGCCGCCGAACGAATCGACGCCGCCGCTCCTCAACCAGCCCCCCGACGCCATGACGCCAACATCGCCGGCGCGCAGCGCGTAGCGCCCCGAGAGCCGGGCGCTGTCCAGGCTGCCATAATCGGCGACGCCCTCGAAGCCGGCGCCGCGGAAAGGATCGGCCGTTTCCGCGGCGATCACCCCGCCCAGCGCCTCGCTGCCCCAAAGGGCCGATTGCGGCCCGCGCACGATCTCGAGCCGCGACAGCGCGTCGGCGGTGAGCAATTCGAAGCGCGCCTCGTTGCCCGCGGCCGGATCGTTGAAACGGATCCCGTCGAGGAAGACGAGCGTGTGCCCCGCCTCGGCGCCCCGGATGCGCACCTGCGTCTGGCTGCCGCGCGGCCCGGCCGTCGCCACGGTCAGGCCGGGCGACAGCCGCAGGAGATCGGGCACGGCCGGCAGCGACAGAGCGTCGAGCGCCTCCTCCTCGAACAGGGTCGTGGAGACGGCGGCCCCCTCGGCCGCGACCGGCGTGCGCGCCGCGGTCACGACGACCGATTGCTCCGCGGCCTGGGCCGCCAGAGCTGAAAGCAAAAATGAAAGACTCATTCTATCCTCCTGAAACGACACGTCCATACATGTCGCCTCGGAGGAACCGCGCGAGCTCAAGGGCCAGGCGGCGCCACGCACCGCAGGCTGGTCCCGGCCGGGCGCGGACGACGGCGAAGGCAGGTCTCCTGGCTCGCGGGTCTCCGCCTGGTCTTCCCACTTGCGGGAAGGGGCTCTCCGCTTACAGTTGCGGGCACAGCGCCGGTTTCGCACCGGCTTCCCTTTTCACCGCCTTTCGAGGGGCGGCACCTTCACGGGATCCCGGTTATTGCGCCGCAGCACGGCTTGTCAATCGCGGCCGCAGCGGCTAGAGCGCCCCCTGCTTTTCCTCCAGGCTGGTTGGAACCAGCCAAAATCACGGAAGATCAAAGAGATGAAGACCGATACCCACCCCGACTACCATTTGATCAAGGTGCAGATGACCAACGGCACTGTGTTCGAGACTCGCTCCACCTGGGGCAAGGAAGGCGACACGCTGCAGCTCGACATCGATCCGACCGCGCATCCGGCCTGGACCGGCGGCAATCAGAAGCTGCTCGACACCGGCGGCCAGGTGGCGCGCTTCAACAAGCGCTTCGGCGGCCTCAGCCTAGGCAAGAAATAAACCGCATGCGCGCGGCTCCGACGCTGGAGACCGCGCGCCTGATCTTGCGGCCGTTTCGCGAAAGCGACCTCGACGCGCAGGCGGCGATCATGCGCGATCCCGAAACCGTGCGCTATCTCGGCGGCAGCGCGATGACCCGCGAGGAAACGTGGCGCCGGATGCTCTGCGCTCCCGGGCTCTGGACGATGCTCGGCTACGGCTATTGGGCGATCGAGCGCAGGGAGGACGGGCGCTTCATCGGCCAAATCGGCTTCGCCGATTTCAAGCGCGACGTCGAGCCTTCGATCGAGGGCATCCCGGAAATGGGCTGGATATTCGCCAGCGACGTCGGCGGGCAGGGCTATGCGGCCGAGGCGTGCGCCGGGGCGCTCACCTGGGCGGACGATGCGCTGGATGCCGGCGAATACACCGCCATCATCGCTCCGGGCAATGCGCGGTCGATCCGCCTCGCCGAACGCTGCGGGTTCGGCGGGCGGCAGGAAATTTTCTATCGCGGCGAGCCGATCCTGCTCTTCCGCAGACCGGTCAGCGGTCCCCGTAATTCCGCCACTGCCGCGGCGTGAGGCAAACCTGCCGGCGCGCGGCGATCCGCGAACCGGTGTCCTCGACCCGGCGGCAGATCTGACGCTCTTCGCGCTCGCGGCTGTCCCCGGACCGGGAGGCGGTTCCGCTCTCGTTGCGCGGAGTGGAATCGGCGTCGCTGCCGGCCGGCGCGTCCTGCGCCTGCGCTGCGGTCGCCAGAAACAGAACAGAAAGCGCTACAAGACTGGACTTCACTAGACCCTCCCCGGTCTTTCGATGGAACGAGCCGCGATAGGGGATTAAGGACCGACTGGCAAGCGCTTGTTTAAGAAGTCTTTTTCTGTCCTGTCGCTCCCCGGAGACGCGGGCTTGCCGTTACGGAAACCTGGCGTTTTCCGTCGATCACGATCGGAGAGGCAGCGCCCGCGACTCCGTCTCGCTCGATTCGCATCCCGCGTGCCATCACCTGCGAATTGGCGAAGACCTGGGACAGGTCCATCCTCTCTCGTCATCCCGGCGAAAGCCGGGATCTCCCTTTCTTCAAAGGAGACAATGGGATTCCAGCTTTTCGCTGGAATGACGGTGCCGGGTCAAAAGGCCGCGATCCCCGTGATCGCGCGTCCCAGGATCAGCGCGTGGACGTCGTGCGTGCCCTCATAGGTGTTGACCGTCTCGAGGTTCGCCGCGTGCCGCATGACGTGGAATTCGGCGGCGATGCCGTTGCCGCCGTGCATGTCGCGTGCGATCCGGGCGATCTCCAGCGCCTTGCCGCAATTGTTGCGCTTGATCAGGCTGATCGTCTCGGGGATCAGCTCGCCGTCGTCGAGCCGCCGCCCGACGCGGAGCGCCGCCTGCAGCCCGAGACTGATCTCGGTCGCCATGTTGGCGAGCTTCAACTGTACGAGCTGGGTCGCCGCCAGCGGACGCCCGAACTGCTTCCTCTCCAGCGTATAGCCGCGCGCCGCGTGGAAGCAGGCCTCGGCCGCCCCCATCGAGCCCCAGGCGATGCCGTAACGGGCCCGGTTGAGGCAGCCGAACGGCCCCGCCAGCCCGCTGACGTTGGGCAGCAGATTCTCCTCGGGCACCTCGACCTCGTCCATCACGATCTCGCCGGTGATCGAGGCGCGCAAGGAGAGCTTCCCCTCGATCTTCGGCGCGCTGAGGCCCTTCATGCCTTTCTCGAGCACGAAGCCCTTGATCTTGCCGTCGTGCGCGTCCGATTTCGCCCAGACCACGAACAGGTCGGCGATCGGCGAATTGGTGATCCACATCTTGGCGCCGGAAATCCGGTAGCCGCCGTCGACCTTTTGGGCGCGGGTCCGCATCGATCCCGGGTCCGATCCGGCGTCGGGCTCGGTCAACCCGAAGCAGCCGACCCATTCGCCGGCGGCGAGCCTGGGCAGATATCTCTTCTTCTGCTCTTCGGTGCCGTAGGCGTTGATCGGGTGCATGACGAGCGACGATTGGACCGACATGGCCGAGCGATAGCCGCTGTCGACCCGCTCGACCGCGCGGGCGATCAGCCCGTAGCTCACATAATTGAGCCCGGCCCCGCCATATTCGGGCGCGATCGTGGCGCCGAGCAGGCCCAGTGCGCCGAGCTCGTCCATGATCTCGCGGTCGAAGCGCTCGTCGAGATAGGCGCTGGTGACGCGCGGCAGCAATTTCTCCTGCGCGAAGCCTTCCGCGGTGTCGCGGACCATGCGCTCCTCGCTGGAGAGCTGCGCATCGAGTGCGAACGGGTCGGCCCAGTCGAAGGGAAGGAGGGTGGGTTCGGACATTCAAATCCCCATGCGGTCGTCTGCCGCCGCCTAGCCGGTCGGGAGGATTTGTGGAAGGTCCTGGAGGCCCGGGAAAATGGCGCGTCGGTCTTCGTCGCCCGTGCCGGGTGCGAAAGCCGTGGCGGAGAGGGTGGGATTCGAACCCACGGTGGGCGTGAACCCACGGCGGTTTTCAAGACCGCTGCCTTAAACCACTCGGCCACCTCTCCACCGGAGCGCGCTTATCGCGCGCCGCCCCGCGACGCTAGGCCCCGGCTGCGGCGGCAGGATGTCGCGAACGCCGGTGCAGGACAATAAGCCAGCTTTCCCCTTGCGGCCCCGCGCGGCATGTGAGATTCGAGCGGCGAAGAGGGTGATCATGCGTTTTGGCTTCATTCTGGCGGCGGGCGTCCTTCTGGCGGGGGTGCCCGCGGCGCGGACGAGCGGCGGCATGGTTTCGATCGGCGCGAGCGCGGCGCTCGCCCAGTCTTCGGGCCTCAGCCAGGCGGGGTTCGAAGCCTATCTGCCGCGGCTGCGCGCCGAGGCCCGCGCCGCCGGCATCCGCGAGGCGACGCTCGACCGCGTCTTCCCGGCGCTCGTCTTCTCGCCGCGCACCGTCGCGCTCGACCGCGCCCAGCCCGGCGGCCGCGCCGGTTCGGCGGCCAATCCGCCGTTCGCGCCTTACCGCGCCCGTCACCTGACCCAGGCACTGATCAGCCGGGGGAGGGCACGCTATGCCGAAAATCTCGGCCGCCTCGGCGAGATCGGCCGCCGCTACGGCGTCCCGCCGCAATTCATGATCGCGATCTGGGGCAAGGAAACGAGCTACGGCACCATCATGGGCGATTTCGACCTTTTGAACTCGCTCGCCAGCCTCGCTTATGAGGGCCGCCGCCGGGCGCTCTTCACCGCCGAGTTCATCGCCACGCTTCGGATGGTCGAGCGCGGCTTCCCGCGGGGCGCGCTGAAGGGCAGCTGGGCCGGCGCCGCCGGGCATCCGCAATTCCTGCCGTCGGTCTATATCCGCCTCGCGGTCGACGGCGACGGCGACGGCCGCGCCGACATCTGGCGCAGCCATCTCGACGCGCTCGCCTCGATCGCCAATTATCTCAGAAGCGCCGGCTGGCGCCCGGGCCTGCCCTGGGGAACGGCGGTCCGCGTGCCCGCCGGCTTCGACCGCGCCGCCGTGGCCAACCGCCTGCGCGCGCCGCGCTGCGCCGCCGTCCACGCCCGCCACAGCCGCTGGCTCACCGCCGCCGAATGGCGCCAGCGTGGCATAGCGAGCAGCCTTCCCGCCAACGCTCTGGCTTCTCTCTTCGAGCCCGACGGCCCCGGCGGCACCGCCTATCTGCTGACCAACAACTACCGGGTGATACTCGACTATAATTGCTCGAACTTCTACGCGCTGACCGTGGCGCTGCTCGCCGATTCGGTCTCCCGCTGATCCAAGGACCTGGTTCAATCATGACCCGTAAGCCGCTGTATCTTCTTGCTTCCGCTGCCGCCCTGGCCATGCCCGCGGGCGCCGCCGCGCCGCCGTTCGAGACCGCCGCGTCGGTCGCCTACATGGTCGATCTCTCCTCGGGCGCCGTGCTCTACGCCAAGGACGCCAACCGCCGCATCCCGCCCGCCTCGATGGCGAAGATGATGACCACCCATGTCGCCTTCGATCTTCTCGCGGGCGGCGAATTGAGTCCCGACAAGATGTGCACGGTCCGCCCGGAGACCTGGCAGCGCTGGCACGGCCCCGCCGCGGGCTCGACCATGTTCCTCTCGCCCGGCGAGCAGGTCAGCGTGCGCAACCTCCTGCACGGCATCGTCACCCTCTCGGGCAACGACGCCACCGTCGTCCTCGCCGAATGCATTTCGGGCACCGAGGCGGCCTTCGTCGCCTTGATGAACCGCGAGTCGCGCGAAATGGGCCTGGCCAATTCGCGCTGGGGCAACCCGGTCGGCTGGCCCGACGGCGGCGCCACCTTCACCACCGCGCGCGACCTCGCGACGCTCGCCGCGGGCACGATCCGCGACCATCCCGCGCTCTATCGCGAATATTATGGCCTGCGCGAGTTCACCTGGGGGCGGACCCTGGGCGCCAACGCGCCGATCACCCAGGGCAACCGCAATCCGCTCCTCGGCCGGGTCGCCGGCGCCGACGGCCTCAAGACCGGCCATACCGAGGAAGCCGGCTACGGCTTCACCGGCTCGGCCGACCAAAGCGGGCGGCGAATCGTCATGGTCGTCGGGGGCCTGACCAGCACCAATCAGCGCATCGCGGAATCGGTGCGCTTCATGGAATGGGGTTTCAACGCCTGGCAGTCGCGCCCGTTGCTCCGGCAAGGCCAGCGCATCGGCGAAGCGCGGGTCCAGCTCGGCGGCTCCTCGACCGTCGGCCTGGTCGCCCCGCGCAACATCGCCGTCACCTATCCCGCCGGCCTCGGCCGAAACCTGCGCGCCCGCATCGTCTATCAGGGCCCGGTCAAGACGCCGATCGCCCAGGGCCAGCATATCGCCGACCTCGTCGTCGAGACCGCCGACATGCCGGCCCAGACCATGCCGCTGGTCGCCGAGAGCGCGGTCGGGGAAGCGGGCTTTTTCGGCCGCCTCTGGTACGGCCTGAAGAGCCTCATCGGCATGGCGTGACCGGCAGGTTCATCACGCTCGAAGGCGGGGAGGGGGTCGGCAAGTCTACCCAGGCGAAGGCGCTGGCGGCGGCGTTGCGCGGCCGCGGCCTCGACGTGGTCGAGACCCGCGAACCGGGCGGCAGCCCCGGCGCCGAGGCGATACGCGGCCTCCTCCTCCACGACCGGCAGTGGACGCCCGAAGCCGAAGCGTTGCTCTTCGCCGCCGCGCGCTCGGACCATGTCGCCCGAACGATCAAGCCGGCGCTCGAACGCGGCGCCTGGGTGCTCTGCGACCGCTTCGTCGACAGCTCGGTCGCCTATCAGGGCGGCGCCGGGGGCCTTGGGTTCGAAACGATCCGCGCGTTGCACAAAATCGGCAGCCACGGCTTCCTTCCGGACCGGACGCTGCTGCTCCAGCTCCCCGAAACCGAAGCCGACACCCGGGCCCGCAGTCGGGACGTCGCCGGCGCCGACCTGATCGGCGGCCGCGGCGCCGATTATCACCGCAAGGTCGCCGACGCCTTCGCCGCGCTCGCCGCGGCCGAGCCGGAGCGCTACCGCATCGTCGACGCCAGCGGCACTGCGCAGGAGGTAACGCAACGCCTCTTCGCCGCGCTCGAGGATCTGCTGTGACCCCGCTTTACGGCCATGACGACGCCGTCGCCGTCTTCCGCGCCGGCCTCGATTCCGGGCGGCTCCACCACGCCTGGCTGCTCGCCGGCACGCAGGGCGTCGGCAAGGCGCTGTTTGCGGACAAGGCGGCGTTGCGCGTGCTCGCCGGCGCCGCCGCCGGAACGCAGGTCGACACCCTTGGGCTCGACGTCCCCGACGACCATCCGACGGCCCGGCTCGTCGCCGCCGGCAGCCATCCCGATCTGATGCGCCTCGAGCGGCTGGTGAAGGAGAGCGGCACCGAGCTTGCACGCTCGATCGGGGTCGATCAGGTCCGCGGCCTGAACCGCCTGTTCGCCACCACGCCGTCCATGTCGCCCTGGCGCGTGGTGGTGATCGACTCGATCGACGATCTCGAGCGCAACGGCGCCAACGCCTTGCTCAAGAATCTCGAAGAGCCGCCGCCCAGCACGGTCTTCCTCCTGGTCAGCCATTCGCCCGAGCGGCTGCTGCCCACGATCCGTTCGCGCTGCCGGCTGCTGCGCTTCTCGCCTTTGGACGATGACGCCATGACGCCGGCCTTGCGGGCCGCGCTCCCGGACGCCGACGACGAGGAGATAGAAGCACTGGCGCGGGTGGGCGAGGGCGCCCCCGGCCGCGCCGTCGCCTGGCGGGGGCTCGACGTGGCCTCGCTCGATCAGGCGATGGACGCGCTCGTGGCCGAAGGCGACCCCGTCAACGCCCGCCGCTCCGCGCTCGCTCAGGGCCTGTCGCTCAAATCGGCCCAGCCCCGTTATGAAGCCTTCCTCGCCCGCGCCCCTTCGCGCATCGCCGCCGAAGCCGGGATACGCCGTGGTCCGGCGCTCGCGGCCGCGCTCCGGCTCTGGGAGCGCGCGTCCGCGCTGGCCGGCAGCGCCCAGCGCCTCTCGCTGGACCCGCAAAGCACGGTCTTCGAGCTCGCCGGCCTGCTCGCCGCGCTGGCGCCCGGCGAGGGAAGCGCCCGCGCCGCTTGAGCGCGCCTCCCATCCCCGCTAGTCGCACCGCCATGGGCGAGCCATTCTATATCACCACCGCGATCAACTATCCCAACGGCCGCCCTCATGTCGGCCACGCTTACGAGGCGATCGCCACCGACGCGATCGCGCGCTTCCAGCGGATGCGGGGCCGCGACGTCTACTTCCAGACCGGCACCGACGAGCATGGCCTCAAAATGGCCCAGGCGGCGCGCGAGCTCGGCCGCGAACCTGCCGATTTCGCCGAGGAAATGTCGGCCACGTTCAGGAAGATGGACGACGATCTGAACATTTCCTACGATCGCTTCATCCGGACCACCGAGCCGGCGCACCACAGGGCCAGCCAGGCGATCTGGCAAGCGATGGCGGACAAGGGCGACATCTATCTCGGCCGCTACGAGGGCTGGTACTCGGTCCGCGACGAAGCCTATTATGGCGAAGAGGAGCTGGTCGTCGCCGACAGCGGCGAGAAGCTCTCGCCCCAGGGCACGCTGGTCGAGTGGACGGTCGAGGAGAGCTGGTTCTTCCGCCTCTCCGCCTATCAGGACCGGCTGCTCGCGCATTATGCGGCCGTTCCCGACTTCATCCGCCCCGAAAGCCGCCGCAACGAAGTGCTGCGCTTCGTCGAGGGCGGTCTCAGCGACCTTTCCATCTCGCGCACAAGCTTCGATTGGGGAGTCAAGGTTCCGGGCAGCCCGAACCATGTCATGTACGTCTGGCTGGACGCGCTTACCAATTATCTGACCGGCCTCGGATATCCCGATGAAACAGAGGCCTATCGGAAATACTGGCCAGCCGATCTGCACATCATCGGCAAGGATGTCGTCCGCTTCCACGCCGTCTACTGGCCGGCCTTCCTGATGTCGGCCGGCATCGAGCTGCCGAGGCGGGTGTTCGGTCACGGCTTCCTGCTCCACCGCGGCGAGAAGATGTCGAAGTCGCTCGGCAACGTCATCGATCCCAACGACCTGATCCGCGCTTTCGGCGTCGACCAGCTTCGCTATTTCCTGCTCCGCGAGGTCACCTTCGGCCAGGACGGCGGCTACACCACCGAGGCGATCCTCAATCGGGTCAACGCCGACCTCGCCAACAGCTTCGGCAATCTCGCCCAGCGCACCTTGTCGTTCATCGCCCGCAATTGCGACGGCGCGGTGCCGGTCGGCGGGAAGGGGGACCCGGCCGACGACGCGCTGCGCGCGCTCGTCCGCGTCGCCGTCCGCGAGCAGATCCCCGCCCACTTCGAAGCGCTGGCGCTCAGCCTCGGCATCGAAGCCTGGCTGACGGCGGTTTTCGCCTGCAACCAATATATCGACAGCCAGGCGCCCTGGGCGCTGCGCAAGACCGATCCGGAGCGGATGATTGCCGTTCTCGCCGCGCTCTACGAGGCGATCGGCGACCTCGCCGTCGCCATCGCCCCGGTCATCCCCGCCTCGTCGGCCAAATTGCTCGATACGATGGGCATCCCGGCGGCCGAGCGCGACTATGCCGCGCTCGACGACGAAGGGCGGCACGCCCGGCTCGCCGCATCGGGCTTCACCCTCGCCGCGCCGGTGCCGATCTTCCCGCGGCTCGAGGCGCCGGCGGAGGGCTGAGCCATGCGCCGGGCCGCGACATCGATCCTGCTGTTGCTGAGCGCCTGCGACCCCGCGCCACGCGGAAATGAGGCACAGCCCGCCCGCGACGCCGCGACACCTCCGCACGAGGACGCGAATGCAGCCCGACGGGCCTCGAACGAGGCGGCGGCACCGGAAATCCCCGGCGACGAGGCGCTTGCCGACATGTCGCCGCGCCAGCGCCGCGCGTACGAGCTCGGCTTTCGCGACTGCAGCGCCGGCCGCTACGATCCGGACCCGCACCCGGAAGCCTATCGGATCGGCTGCGGCGCCGCCGAGGAGACGAAAGCCGGCGGCCGCCCCGAGGGATGACGCACGGGCCAGCAATCGCTACATGCGCGGCGATGTTCGTCGATAGCCACTGCCACCTGAACTACAAGGGCCTGGTCGAGGACCAGCCCGGCGTGCTCGAGCGCGCCCGCGCGGCGGGCGTGAGCAAGATGCTCAACATCTCGACCCGCGCCTCCGAATGGGACGCGGTGATCGCGACGGCGGAGCGCGAGCCTGACGTCATGGCGTCGGTCGGCATCCATCCGCACGAGGCCGACATCCACCCCGACGTCGAGACCGCCACCCTGGTCGAGAAGGCCCAGCATCCCAAGGTGATAGGGATCGGCGAGAGCGGCCTCGATTATTATTACGACCGCTCCGATCGGGAGCGGCAGCGACAGAGCTTCCGGGCCCATGTCGCTGCAGCGCGCGACACGCGGCTGCCGCTGATCGTCCATACCCGCGATGCCGAGGAGGACACATATGCCATCCTCGCCGAGGAGATGGGGAAGGGGCGCTATCCGGCTTTGATTCACTGCTTCACCGCCAGTCAGGATTTCGCCGACAGAGTGCTCGCGCTCGGCCTCTACGTCTCGATCTCGGGCATCGTCACCTTCAAGAATGCGCGGGACCTGCAAGACGTGGCCAGGACGATCCCGCTCGACCGGCTGCTGATCGAAACCGATTCCCCGTTCCTCGCGCCGGTGCCGCACCGGGGGCGGCCCTGCGAGCCCGCTTATGTCGCCGACACGGCCCGCTTCCTCGCCGGGCTCCGCAACGAACCGGTCGAGGCGCTCGCCGAGGCCACCAGCGCCAACTTCCATGCCCTGTTCGCCAAGGCGGCGGCATGAGGGTCCGCATCCTCGGCTGCGGCACCTCGTCGGGCGTGCCGCGCGTCGGCAACGATTGGGGGCTGTGCGACCGCGAGGAGCCCAGGAACCGGCGGCGGCGCGTCGCCATCCTGGTCAGCTACGATCGCACCCGGATTCTCGTCGACACCGGGCCGGACCTTCGCGAGCAATTGCTCGACGCCGAGGTCAGCGACATCGAGGCGGTGCTCTGGACCCACGACCATGCCGACCATTGCCACGGCATCGACGACCTTCGGCAGCTCTATCACGCCCGCGGCCGGCCGGTGACCGGCTATGCCCGGCAGCAGACGCTCGATCTGCTGCGCCAGCGCTTCGGCTATGCGTTCGAGGGGAAGGGCGGCTATCCCGCGCTCGTGACCGGCAAGCTGCTTCCCAACCATGTCAATCTCGCCGGCATTTCGGTGCGCGCCGTCGATCAGCCGCATGGGCCGATCACCAGCGCCGGCCTGCGTTTCGACGCCGGCGGCGCGGCGATCGGCTATTCGACCGATTTCAACTCGCTGACCGACGATATGGCCGCCTTGTTCGACGGGCTCGATCTTTGGGTCGTCGATGCCCTGCGCCGCCGGCCGCATCCGACGCATCCGCATCTTGCCATAACCCTCGAATGGATAAGGAAATTGGCGCCGAAGCGCGCTATCCTCACCCACATGGACAACAGCATGGATTACCGGACCCTGGTCGAGGAGCTGCCCGCCGGGGTCGAGCCGGGCTATGACGGGATGGAGATCGACCTGTGAGCGATGGCGATCAAGCCGTTCATTTCATTTACTTGCTTGGATGCCTCGTGCTGGTCGCCAGCGCGCTGATGGTGCGGCGGATGCCGATCGCGCAAGGCCTCAAGATGTTCGTCGGCTGGGTGCTGATCTTCGGCGCGGCCTTCGTGATCTTCACGCTGAAGGACGAATTCCTCGCTTTGGGCAACCGGCTGATGCTCGAGGCGCGCGGCGGCGCAATGGAGGAAGGGCCGGGCGGCGAGGTCAGGATCCGGCAGGCGCCGGACGGCCATTTCTGGGTCGACGCAGAGTTGAACGGCGAGACCGCGCGCTTCCTGGTCGACAGCGGCGCCACCACCACCAGCATCTCGCGGCGAACCGCCGAGCGCGCCGGGATCGCCCGCAGCACCGGCTTCGGCACCATGGTGCAGACCGCGAACGGCGTCGTCACGGTCGATCGCGGCCGCGCTGAATCGATCAAAGTCGGGCCGATCGAGCGCCGCGACGTTGCCGTCCACATCTCCAACGGCTTCGGCGAGGTCAACGTCATCGGCATGAACTTCCTGTCCAGCCTCCGCGGCTGGGGCGTCGAGGGGAGGACGCTGGTGCTGCGGTCCTGAAGCCCGCTTTGCCCTCTATCTGGATTTTACATAATGTATATTATCGGACTTAAGGATAGGGCTGGTTAGTGTCCACTTTGTCCACTTATGGCCTCCCCCGCCTCGTCGACATCATGGCCCGGCTGCGCGATCCAGACACGGGCTGCGAATGGGATCGGGTCCAGACCTTCGCGACGATCGCGCCCTACACGATCGAGGAAGCCTATGAGGTCGCCGACGCGATCCGCCGCGAGGACATGGAGGCGCTCAAGGACGAGCTCGGCGATCTCCAGCTCCAGATCGTCTATCACGCGCGCATCGCCGAGGAACGCGGCGCCTTCGCGCTCGCCGACGTGCTCGAGTCGATCTCGGCCAAGATGATCCGCCGGCACCCGCACATCTTCGGCGGCGCCCCCGCCAGCCCCGGCTGGGAAGCGCTGAAGGCGGCCGAGCGCGAGGACGATCCGGACGAGAGCGCCCTCGCCGGCGTCGCCCTCGCCCTCCCCGCCCTGAAGCGCGCCGAGAAGATCCAGCGCCGCGCCGCGCGCGTCGGCTTCGATTGGCCCGATATCGACGGTCCCAGGCAGAAGATCGACGAGGAGATGAGCGAGATCGAAGGCGCCGGGAGCGATGCGGAACGGGAAGCCGAGCTCGGCGACCTGCTGTTCGCCGTGGTCAACTATGCCCGCCACCTCGACATCAATCCGGAGACGGCATTGCGCGAGGCGACGGCGCGGTTCGAAACACGCTTCAGAAAGGTGGAAGAATTGGCCGATAGATCGCTGAAAGATATGAATATCGACGAGATGGAAGCGCTTTGGCAGCGCGCCAAGACGCTCGTCTAGCCGCGCCCTCGCCGCCAAGCCTGGAAGCGCGCCCAATCCGCGTCGGACAGCCGCACGACGAAGCGGGTTTCGAGGCCCTCATGATCGTGGCTCATCACCTCGCCATTGGCGTGCAGCCAGGCGATCAGTTCGCCGTCGGATGAAGAGAGGGTGATCGTGCGTTCCCTGGCGTCCTTGCGCAGGGCGGCGGAAGCGGCGGCGAGCAGGGCCTCCACCCCTTCCCCATTCAGGGCGGAGAGCACGACAACGTCCTCGCGCCGCGCGGCCTCGGCCTTGACGCTCGCCGCTTCCTCGGCGCCGAGCAGATCGACCTTGTTCCACGCCTCGATGAGCTGCGCCGCTTCCACGCCGATCTCCTTCAGGACCTGCCCCACATCATCGCGCTGGGCGTCGCTGTCGGGGTGGGAGATGTCGCGGACGTGGACGATCAGGTCGGCGGAAACGACCTCCTCCAGCGTGGCGCGGAAAGCGGCGACGAGTTGGGTGGGCAAATCGGAGATGAAGCCCACCGTGTCGGAGAGGATCGCCTTGTCGAGGCCGGGGAGCGCGATCTCGCGCATGGTCGGATCGAGCGTCGCGAAGAGCAGGTCCTCGGCCAGCACGTCGGCGCGGGTCAGGCGGTTGAACAGCGTCGACTTGCCGGCATTGGTGTAGCCGACGAGGGCGATGACCGGCCACGGCGCCCGCTGGCGCCGCGAGCGGTGAAGCGTGCGGGTGCGCGCGACCTGGTCGAGTTCCTTCCTGAGCTTCGCCATCCGGTCGCGGATCAGGCGCCGGTCGGCCTCGATCTGAGTCTCGCCGGGGCCGCCGAGGAAGCCGAAGCCGCCGCGCTGCCGCTCGAGGTGGGTCCACGAGCGCACCAGCCGCCCGGCCTGATAGTCGAGATGGGCGAGCTCGACCTGGAGCCGGCCTTCCGCGGTGGCGGCGCGCTCGCCGAAAATCTCCAGGATGAGCCCGGTCCGGTCGATCACCTTGGCCTTGGTTCCCTCTTCGAGATTCTTCTGCTGGACCGGCGTGATCGCGGCGTCGACGATCAGCAGCTCGGCCTCCGCAAGGCGCACCGCGTCGGCGATCTTCTCGACCTGGCCCGCGCCGAACAGGGTGGCGGGCTTGGGCTGGCGGATGCGGAACTGGAGCCTGTCCTCGACGACGAGGCCGATCGCCTCGGCGAGCCCGGCCGCCTCGTCGAGCCGCGCCTCCGGGCCGCGCCGCGCGTCGCGGCCGAGATCGGGCAAAGCGATTACGGCCCGCGCGCCGCGGCTGACGTCGTTGTCGGACTCCCGGTTGAAGACGCTCAGGCGGTCACTCCTCGGCCTGGGCCTCCTGGAAGTTGATCGGATTTTCGGGCTGCACGGTGGAGATGGCGTGCTTGTAGACGAGCTGGCTGAGGCCGTCGCGCTCGAGCAGCATGCAGAACAGGTCGAAGGCCGCGATCTCGCCCTGGAGCATCACCCCGTTGACCAGGAACATCGTGACCGGCTCGTCCGAGCGTTTCACCGCGGTCAGGAACACTTCCTGGAGCAGCGTCGGCTTTTTCTTATCGAGCGCTTCCGCGAATGCCTCCTGCAGGCCGCTGAGATCGACCGGCTGGCCGGGCATGATCGTCGAGATGGCATGCTTGTAGATAAGCTGCGCCTGGCCGTCGCGACGCAGCAGCACCGAGAAATTGTCGAACCAGGTGATGATCCCCTGAAGCTTGACGCCCTTCACCAGGAACATCGTCACCGGGGTCTTGCCGCGTCTCAGGGTGTTCAGGAACATGTCCTGGAGGTTGTTGACCTTGTCGGGCATTTTCGCTCTCTCGTTTGGTCATATTGGCGGCGGGCCGCCCCACCGCAATATCATGCATCGGAGCCCCGCGCCAATTGCGCTATTCGTTCCCCTCCCCGCGCGCGTCGGCGAGCCCGAGCGCCTTCAATTTGCGGTGCAGCGCCGAGCGTTCCATGCCGATGAAGTTCGCCGTGCGGGAAATGTTGCCGGAGAAGCGGCGGATCTGGACGCGCAGATATTCGCGCTCGAACGTTTCGCGCGCTTCGCGCAAGGGCGTGCCCATGATCGCCTTGACAGCCTCGCCGGGCGTCAGCTGCGCCTGGTCGCTCAATATCTCCGGCGGCAGCATGTCGACCTCGATGCAGCCGATCCGCTCGCCGGGCGCGAGGATGATCGTCCGCTCGATGACGTTCCGCAATTGGCGGACATTCCCCGGCCAATCATAGGCCTGGAGCGCCGCCAGCGCGTCGCTGGAGATGGCCGGCGTCGGCACGCGCTGGTCGGCCGCATAGCGGGCCGAGAAATGGGCGACGATCTCGGGAATGTCCTCGCGCCGGTCGGCGAGCGCCGGCAGGTGCACCGGCACGACGTTGAGCCGGTAATAGAGATCCTCGCGGAAGCGGCCGGCGGCGATCTCCTCGGGCAGGGTCCGCGCGGTCGACGAGACGACTCGCATGTCGACCTTGACCGTGCGCTGGCCGCCGACCCGGGTGAAGCTCTGATCGGTGAGCACGCGCAGGATCTTGCCTTGGGTGGAGAGCGGCATGTCCGCGATCTCGTCGAGGAACAGGGTGCCGCCATGCGCCTGTTCGAGCAGCCCGGGCCGGGCCAGCTCGCCCCCCTCCTCCGCGCCGAACAATTGCTCCTCGACGCGCTCGGGCGTCATCCTGGCCGCGGTGACGACGATGAACGGACCCTTGGCGCGCGGGCTCCAATTGTGGAGGAGACGCGCCGCCACTTCCTTGCCGACCCCCGCCGGGCCCGAGATGAGGACGCGGCTGCCGGTCGCGGCGACGCGCTTCAGCGTCGCGCGGACATTGTTGATGGCGGCGCTGGAGCCGGTCAGCTCCATCTCGTTGCCGATCTGCTGCCTGAGCGCCTCATTCTCGCGGCGCAGCCGCTCGGTCTCGGTCGCGCGCGACACGAGATGGACGAGGTGCCCGGCCTCGAACGGCTTCTCGATGAAATCGACCGCGCCCTGCCGGATCGCCGCCACCGCGGTGTCGAGATTGCCGTGGCCCGAGATCATCAGCACCGGCAGCGTCGGATCGCGCCTCTTGATCTCCTCGAGCAGCTGGAGGCCGTCGAGCTTCGAGCCCTGCAGCCAGACGTCGAGCAGCACCAGGGAGGGCCGGCGCTCGTCGAGCGCCAGCAACGCCGCGCTGCTGTCTCCCGCCACGCGGGTTTCGAAGCCCTCGTCTTCGAGCACGCCGGAGACGAGATCCCTGATGTCCTGCTCGTCGTCGACTATGAGAATGTCCAGTGCCATAAATCTCAACCATTTACCTTGCTGTCTTCGGAATATATGACACCCGTGCCGAGCTGCGAGAGCGTCTGCGAATCGAAGGCCAGACGGACCAGCGAGCCGCCGTCCGGAGAATCCTCGAACTCGACCTGGCCGAAATGCTCCTCGACGATTTTCTTGACGATGGCGAGGCCGAGGCCGGTGCCCTTGATTCGGGTGGTCATATAGGGCTCGGTCATCCGCGCCCGCTCGGCGGGCAGGCCGATGCCGGTGTCGGACACCTCGATCGTGATTTTCGAGCCCGATTGGCGGATCGAGATGGCGACGCGGTCCCGGGCCTCGGTCCGCTTGCCCTTGCCTTCTTCTTTCTTCTGCTGGATCGCCTCGACGCCGTTCTTGACGATGTTGGTCAGCGCCTGGCCGAGCAGGCGGCGGTCGCAGACGAGCGAGGGCGAGGGATCGGGCGCCTGCAGCGCGAATTCGATTTCGGGATGGGCGACTTCGTGCAGGAACAAAGCCTGGCGGGCGATCTCGGCCAGGGATTCCTCGGCGAAGGCGGGCTTGGGCATGCGCGCGAAGGAGGAGAATTCATCGACCATGCGCCTCAAATCGCCGACCTGGCGGACGATGGTGCCGGTCAGCCGCTCGAAGGTCGCGGGATCGCTGCCGATCTCGCCGCCATAGCGGCGCTGGAGCCGCTCGGCCGCGAGCTGGATCGGGGTGAGCGGGTTCTTGATCTCGTGGGCGATGCGGCGGGCGACGTCGGACCAAGCGGCGCGGCGCTGGTCGAGCAACTGCTCGGTGATGTCGTCGAAGGTGAGGACGTGGCCGCCCTGCACCCGCACGGTCTTGACCGCCAGGGTGCGCGGCTCGCCGCTCGACGCGAGCTGGACCACGTCCTCGTGCTCCTCGCTGGTCAGCTGGCGGGCGAGCTCGGGCGCAAGGTCGGCCAGCTTCTGCCCGACCGGGCTGTGGCCGCCGGTCTTGAGCAGGGCTTCGGCGGAGCTGTTGATCAGCCGCACGACATGCGAATCGTCGACCGAGATGACGCCCGCGGTCACGCCCGACAGCACCGCCTCGGTGAAGGCGCGGCGATTGTCGAGCTGGGCATTGGCGGTGACCAGCGCCCGGGTCTGCTCTTCCAGCCGGCCGGTCATCCGGTTGAAGGCATTGCCCAGAGTCGCCACCTCGTCCCCGGTCTGCGACGGCGGCACCCGCGCGGTGAGATCGCCGGCGGTGATCCGGCGCGCGGCGTCGACCAGCTGGCCAACCGGGCGGACCAGCCGGTCGGCGAGGTTGAGCGCGATCCAGATCGCCAGGCCGATCAGCAACAGCGAAACGAGCAGCAGCACCGCGTTGAAGCGGATCTGCAGGTTGCGGGTGCTTTCGAGCGTGGACTGATAATCGCTGGCGGCGGTCTGCGCCTGCCGGATCTGGGCGATCGCGGCGGCGTTCACGAAGCGCGAGCCGTAGAAGTAGATCGGCGCCTGCGGATCCAGACGGACCACCGCCTCGACCCGGTCGCGGCTGAGGATGACGCGGACCTCTCCTGCCCTCAGCGCGCGCAGCACCTCGGGGCCGAAGCGGCGGGCGAGCGGGCGGTCGTCGAAATTGACCTCGATCTCGCTGCGGACCTGGCCGCCCGCGTCCAGGGTGAGGACGGCGGTCTCGGTGAGCTGGCGGGCGGCGGTCTGGTAGAGGAAATCGTCGCGAAAGGCCTGGCTCTCGCTGCCGAACCGGTTGATCCGGTCGACGACGTCGGCGCCCATCACCTGGACGTCGAGCCGAAGCCGGTCGCTATGCTCGCTCTGGTAGATTTGCGAGACGTTCTCGGCGCTGCGCAGCACCGTCTGCGCCTGGTCAGAGAACCAGAATTTGACGCCGCTCTGGAACAGCATCGAGGCGAAGATCACCACCAGGAGCGTCGGCACCGCGGCGATGATCGAGAACAAGGCGACGAGGCGGACGTGCAGCCGGGCCTTGCCGCCGATGTCCGAGCGGACCGTGCGGCGGATGGCGAGACGGCGCGCCACCATGACCATCAGGGCGATGGCCGGGACCAGGTTGGCGACCAGCAGAGCGGCGACGGTCTCCGGGGTCAGCGGCGCCTCGGGGCTGCCGGTCCCGGTGACGATCAGATAGGAGCCGGCGACGACCGCCAGCAAGGCGACGATGATCGCGAACTCGGCCGGCCGCACCCACGAATTGCGGCGGAACAAGATGGAGAGGCGCCGCCGCCAGCGCGGCCGGGAGGATTCGACAGGGATCGCGACTTCGGCGTTCACATTGCGGCCCTAGCACAACAATGTGGCATAAAAAACACAGCTAAGACGGGTTAGGCCGCCGCCTTCACCAGCCACGGCTCGTAAAAGGCACGCAGCATCGCCTTGGCGCGGAGCGGGTCCGCTTGCTGGTTGAAGGCGTTGCGGAACTCGGCCGAGCCGTGCAGCCCCCTGATGTACCAGCCGATATGCTTGCGCGCGCAATTGACACCGATCTGGGTCCCGTAGAGGGACAGCATCGCGTCATATTGCTCGGCGATCACCCGATATTGCTCGTCGAGGCTCGGATCGGCCAGGCGCTCGCCGGTCTTCAGCCAGTGCATGACCTGCCGGAGCAGCCAGGGCCGGCCATAGGCGCCGCGGCCGACCATCACTCCGTCCGCGCCCGACTGGCTGAGCGCCGTATCGACGTCCTCTATGCTGTTGATGTCGCCATTAGCGATGACCGGCAGGCTGACCGCGTCCTTGACCCGGCGGATGAAGGCCCAGTCGGCCTCGCCCTTGTAGAGCTGGCAGCGGGTGCGGCCGTGGACGGTGATCATCCTGACGCCCAGATCCTCGGCGATCCGCGCCAGCTCGGGCGCGTTGAGGCTCGAATGATCCCAGCCCATCCGCATCTTCAGCGTGACCGGGACGCCGACCGCCTTCACCGTCGCGTCGATGATCTGCGAGGCCAGCTTGAGGTCGCGCATCAGCGCGGACCCCGCCTCCCCGTTGACCACCTTCTTGACCGGGCAGCCCATGTTGATGTCGATGATCGCGGCGCCGCGATCCTCGTTGAGCTTCGCCGCCTCTGCCATCTCGCGGGGCGAGCAGCCGGCGAGCTGCATCGACACCGGCTCCTCGATCGGGTCCCAGACCATCTTCTGCAGCGACTGGCGGGTCTCGCGGATCGCGGCCTGGCTGGCGATCATCTCGGTCACGGTGAGGCCGGCGCCGTAGCGCTTGACGATGCGCCGGAACGGCATGTCGGTGACGCCGGTCATCGGCGCCAGGATCACCGGCGATTCGATGCGGACCGGGCCGATCTGGATGGGCGCGAGGCGGCTCATGGGAGGCGCGAGATAGGGTGGAATGCGCTGGCGGGCAAGTTTGCGCTCCGCTAGGTGTCCGCGCCATGGGCAAGACTGTCGCTTTGTTGGTCGCCGCGGGAAGCGGCAGCCGGATGGGGGGCCAGCTTCCCAAACAGTTCCAGCGGCTCGGCCGCATGCCCGTCTTGCGCCGCGCGGTCATGGCTTTCGCCGACCACCCCCGAGTCGACGAGGTCCGGGTCGTCGTCGCCGACGGCTGGGTCGAGGACGCCTATCGCGCCGTCGGCGGCGCTTTCGGCGATGTACGGCCGATCATCGGAGGCACGACGCGCGGCCAATCCGTCCTTAACGGCCTTGCGGCCATCGACGGCGAGACCGTCCTCATTCACGACGCGGCGCGGCCCTTCTGCCCCGCCGCCGTGATCGACCGACTGCTCGACGCGCTCGACCGCCAACCCGCCGCGGTTCCCGTCCTCCCGGTGCACGACACGCTCGCGCGGTGGACGGAGTTGCTCGGCGAAGCGATCGACCGCGAAGGTGCCGTGCGAATCCAGACGCCCCAGGCATTCCGGCTGGCCGAGATCAGATCGGCCTACGATCGCTGGCAGGGCCCTTATCCGAGCGACGATTCCGCAGTCGCCAGGGCCGCCGGCCTCGACGTGGCCGTCGTCGCGGGAGCGTTCGAGCTCGATAAGCTCACCACGGAGGAGGACTGGCGCCGCGCGGAGGCATTGGTCGCAGGCCGGACGGTGGCGCGATCCGGCCTCGGCTTCGACGTCCACGCCTTTGGCGGCGAGGGTCCAATCGTGCTGGGCGGCGTCGCGGTCCCGCACGAGCGGGGCCTCGCCGGTCACAGCGATGCAGACGTCGTCCTGCACGCCCTTACCGATGCTCTGCTCGGCGCAGCGGGGCTGGGAGATATCGGCGAGCACTTCCCACCTTCGGATCCGCAGTGGGAGGGTGCGTCTTCAGACCGTTTTCTCCTCCACGCCGCAGCGCTGATCGACCAGCGGGGCGGCATTATCGACCATGTCGACTGTACCCTGATCTGCGAAACTCCGAAGATTGGGCCTCATCGCGAGGCAATGCGCTCCCGCATTGCCGAGATATTGAGGCTTCGGATGCAGCAGGTGAATATCAAGGCGACGACGACAGAGGGCCTCGGCTTTGCCGGGCGCCGCGAGGGAATCGCCGCTCAAGCCATTGCGAGCATCCGGCTGGAGGTGACGGCATGACCGAGACGCGCGATTACGTGCTGCCGTCCGAGCTGACCGACAAGGCGCGCGAGGTGATCGAGGCGAACCGCACCGCCGGGCGGCGCGTCGCGGTGGCGGAGAGCTGCACCGGCGGCCTCGTCGTCGCGGCGCTGACCGAGATCGCCGGCAGCTCGGACGTGGTCGAAGCCGGCTTCGTCACCTACTCGAACGAAGCCAAGGTCAAGCTGCTCAAGGTCAGCAGCGACGTCATCGAGACGTTCGGCTCGGTGTCGGTCGCGGTCGCCTGGGCGATGGCGCAGGGCGCGCTGGAGAATTCAGGGGCCAACGTCGCGGTGGCGCTGACCGGGATCGCCGGGCCGGCCGGCGGCTCCGACCGCAAGCCGGTCGGCACCGTCGTCTTCGCCCGCGCCGAGCGCGAGGCGAACCCTGGGGAGATCACCGCCGACACGAGGAAATTCGAGGATAATGGCCGCGGCGGCGTCCGGCTTCAGGCGGCGCTTTGCGCGCTCGAACTGCTGCTGCCGGACGCGCCCGCGCCGTAGAGCAGGTTGGCGCGCTCCTCGAAGGCGCCGATCATCTTGCGCAGCGCCCGATCGAACATCCGGCCGGCCAGCGCTTCGAAGATTCGGCTCTTGAAGGCGAAATCGACGCAGAAATCGACCTCGGTGCCGCCGGCGGCGGGACTGAACCTCCAGCTGTTGTGGAGATATTTGAGCGGCCCCTCGACATAGTCGATCTCGATCTCGTCGGGACGGCGCTTGTGGACCTTGGAGGTGAAGGTCTCCTTGAGCGCCTTGAAGCCGACGACGAGGTCGGCGGTCATCTCGGTCTCGCTGTCCGACCGGATCCGCGTCGCGGCAACCCAGGGCAGAAATTCCTGATAGCGGCCGACGTTGGCGACGAGGTCGAACAATTGCTCGGGCGTCTGCTGCAGGACCCGCTTCTCGCTGTGGCGGGGCATCAGGCCGGGCGCGCGGCCGCCAATTGCGCCTCGCGCGCGGCCCGCATCATCTCGAAATCGTCGCCGGCATGATAGCTCGACCGGGTCAGCGGCGAGGCGGCGACGAGGAGGAAACCCTTGGCGCGGGCAATGGCGGCATAAGCGCTGAACGCCTGCGGGGTGACGAACTCCTCGACCCTGACGTGGCGCGGGGTCGGCTGAAGATACTGGCCCATGGTCAGGAAATCGACGTTGGCCGAGCGCATGTCGTCCATCACCTGGTGGACTTCGAGGCGCTGCTCGCCGAGGCCGACCATGATGCCGGATTTAGTGAAGATCGAGGGATCGTGCCGCTTGACGCTCTCGAGCAGGCGCAGCGAGGCGTAATAGCGCGCGCCCGGGCGGATCGTCGGATAGAGCCGCGGCACCGTTTCGAGATTGTGGTTGTAGACGTTGGGGCGCGCTTCGATGATCTTCTCGACCGCGGCTTGGGCCTTGTTGCGGAAATCCGGCGTCAGGATCTCGATCGTCGTCGCCGGCGTGCTCCGCCTAAGCGCTTCGATCACCTTGACGAACTGCGAGGCGCCGCCATCGGGCAAATCGTCGCGGTCGACCGAGGTGACGACGATATGGGTGAGGCCCAATTCGGCCGCGGCCACCGCGACATGCTCGGGCTCGAGCGGGTCGAGAGCGCGGGGCATGCCGGTCTTGACGTTGCAGAAGGCGCAGGCGCGGGTGCAGGTGTCGCCGAGGATCATCACCGTCGCGTGCTTCTTGGTCCAGCACTCGCCGATATTGGGGCAGGCCGCCTCCTCGCACACGGTGGCGAGGTTGAGGCGGCGCATCAACGCCTTGGTCTGCATGTACCCCGCGCCGACCGGCGCCTTGACCCGGATCCAGTCGGGCTTGCGCTGACGCGGCTGCATGATCGGATCGGCTTCGCTCATGGCGGCGAGATAGCGATGTGGCGCCTCTATCACAACACACCGTTCGCCCTGAGCCCGTCGAAGGGCTTCCCTTCCTTTGCGGCCTCCGTAAAGGGAAGTGAGGGCTTCGACAGGCTCAGCCCGAACGGTGAGAGGGTAAGGTGGCCGATTTCAGCGCCTTGATCGAAGGCTATCGCCGTTTCCGGGAGCAGGGCTGGGGCGCGCAGCGCGAGCGCTGGTCCGGCCTCGCCGAGGGGCAGAGCCCGAAAGTGATGGTGATCGCCTGCTCGGACAGCCGGGTCGATCCGGCGCAGATTTTCGACGCCCGGCCGGGCGAGATGTTCGTCGTCCGCAACGTCGCCAACCTCGTTCCCCCGTACGAACCCGACAGCGCCTATCACGGCGTCTCGGCGGCGCTCGAATTCGCGGTCACCCAATTGGAGGTCGAGGAACTGGTGGTGATGGGCCATGGATTCTGCGGCGGCTGCGCGGCCGCCCTGACCGGGCAGTTCGACGATGCGGCGCAGGGCTCCGGCCATTTCATCGCCCATTGGATCGACATGCTGAGCGAGGCGCGCGCGCAAATCCGCGCACGCCATCCGGACCTCGACCGGCAGGCCTTCCTCGAAATGGAGCTGGAGGGGGTGCGGGTCTCGCTCCGCAACCTGCGCAGCTTCCCCTGGGTGCGGGAGCGGGAGGACGACGGCCGGCTGAAGCTGCACGGCGCCTATTTCGCGATTTCGGACGGCATCCTCCACATTTGCGAGGAATGCAGCGGCGAATTCGTGCCGGCGTAAAAAAGAGGGACTGTCCCTCTTTATTGGGAGCGGCGGGCCGAAAGGATGCGGATTCGGGGATCGAGCATCTGGCCGCGCATCGCCCCCTCCCCTTCGGTCGCCGAGGTCGGCGCGGCGTGGATGCGGCGGACCACGTCCATGCCGCCGACGACTCGCCCGAACACCGCATAGCCGGCCGGATCGGCGCCGCCGGCGTCGAGATAGGTCATGTCGCCGAGCATGATGGTGATGTCCGCGGTCGCGGTGCCGGGCGCGTCGCGGGCGATCGAGAGGGCGCCGTCGACATGGGACAGGCCGGTCGCGGACGTGGGCTCGTGGGCGATCGGCGGCAGCCGGCGCCGATGGTCCGCGCCGGCCTGGATCAGGCCCCGGTCAGGCCCGCCCCGCATGGCTCGGTAGAAGGTCGCGCCGTCATAGCGCCGCTCGTCGACATAGCGCAGGAAATTGGCGGCGGTGACCGGCGCGCGCGCCGCGTCCACCTCGACCAGGATCTCGCCCTCGCTGGTCGCCAGCACGACTCGGACGGGCGCCGGTTGCGCCAGCGCCGGAACGCCGAGGCAAAGCAGAAACGCCAGGATGAGACGCTGCAGCATCAGTCCACCTCCCTTCCCACGACGCTGCGCCGCGCGCCGTAGAGCAGATAGATGACCAGGCCGACGACATGGGCGCCGACGAACCAGATCTGGGTCCGCTGCGGCAGGCTGTAGATGAGGTAGAGGCAGCCCAGGATCGCGACCAGGCCGACCGGCCAGGCCAAAGGCGTGCGGAAGCGGCGCGGCGCATCGGGCGCGCGATGGCGCATGACCAGCATGCAGACCGCGACCGCGATGAAGGCGGTCAGCGTGCCGGCATTGGCGAGCGCGGCGAGCTCGGCCAGCGGGATGAGGCCGGCCAGCACCGCGACCACCGCCGCGGTGAAGATGGTGATCCGCACCGGCGAGCCGCGGCTCGACACGCGCGCCAGGCCCGGCGGCAGCAGGCCGTCGCGCGCCATGACGAAGAAGATGCGGCTCTGGCCGTAGAAGAAGGCGAGGATGACGGTCGGCAGCGCGATCACCGCCGAGGCGGCGAGATAGCTTGCCGCCGAGGGCTGGCCGAGCTCGCGCAGGATCAGCGCCAGCGGCTCGGGGCTGTCGGCGAAGCGCGTGTAGGAGATCGCGCCGATCGCCGCCGCCGCCACCGCCATGTAGATGATCACGCAGGCGACCATCGATCCGACGATGCCGATGGCAAGATCGCGGCCGGGATTCTTGGTCTCCTCCGCCGCCGTGGCGATCGCGTCGAAGCCGTAAAAGGCGAAGAAGATGATCGCCGCCGCCGCCATGACGCCGACCTCGGCGCCCGGCGGCCCCGATTTCGGAAAGCCGAACGGCATGAACGGCTCGAAATTGTCGGGGTTGAAATAAGGCATGGCGACGGCGACGAACACGATCAGCGCGACCACCTTCACCAGCACCAGGACGGCGTTCAGCGTCGCGCTCTCGCGCGTGCCGAGGATCAGCAGGCCCGCGACCACCAGGATGATGAAGATAGCCGGCAGGTTGACGATCCCGCCCAGCTCCGGCCCGGCCACCAAAGCGGCGGGGAGCGGCATGCCCATCCCTTCCATGAAGCCGGCCGCATAGCCCGACCACCCCACCGCGACCGCGCTCACCACCAGCGAATATTCGAGGATCAGGCTCCAGCCGACGACCCAGGCGAGAAGCTCGCCGATCACCACATAGGTGTAGGTGTAGGCGCTGCCCGAGGCCGGGATCATCGTCGCCATCTCGGCATAAGCAAGCGCGGCGGCGGCGCAGATGATGCCGGCGATGGCGAACGACAGGATCACCGCCGGCCCCGCCTTGGCCGCGCCGACCCCGGTCAGGGTGAGGATGCCGGTGCCGACGATGGCGCCGACGCCGAGGGCGATCAGATGCGGCCAGCCCAGGGTCGGCTTCAGCCGGTGCTCGGGCGCCATGTCCTCGGCGGCGACGACGGTCTTCCTCGCATTCCAGCTGGCCACGTTTTCCCCTTCCCTGCTCGATCGCCGCATCTTGGTCCGGCTTGGCCGCGGCGGCAAGCGTGGCCGTTCGGGCACAGTGGAGGCGTTAGCAACCATTTTGGCGGATTCTCTCGGACCGCATCGGAACTTAGCTCTTTGATCTTGGTTAAGGTGACCGCTATGGGGGCTACCGTAATAATCCCGTCACATCGAGGGCCGGACTGCATGACGCCTGCCGCCGCGACGCCGGAAGAGATCGTCGGAATGGCGATGTCGGCGGCGCGCCGGGGCGAGAGCGCGCTGCGCGGCGTGCTCGAGGCGCTGCCGGCGCCGATCTACACCACCGACGCCGACGGCTGGGTGACCTTCTACAACCCGGCCTGCGTGGATTTCGCCGGGCGGACGCCCGTGGTCGGCGAGGACCGGTGGTGCGTGACCTGGCGGCTCTACAGCGAGGACGGCCGCCCACTCCCCCACGAACGCTGCCCGATGGCGGTGGCGATCCTGGAAAAGCGCGAGGTGCGGGGCGCCGTCGCCTTCGCCGAGCGCCCCGACGGCACGCGCGTGATGTTCACCCCCTATCCCACGCCTTTGCTCGACGAGGAGGGCAAGATCGCCGGCGCGGTCAACATCCTGATCGACGTCACCGACCGTCGCCAGGCCGGCGCGCTGAAGGCGCAGGCGATGCGCTGCCGCCGCCTCGCCCAGTCGCTGACCGATCGGAAGGCGGTCGATACCCTGCTGCTGATGGCGGCCGAATATGACGAGAAAGCGGGCGCCCTGAACGGCAGCGCGGCGAGGCGCTGAGCCCCGCGATTTGCCGGCGTTGGCCGACGCTCGATCCCCCGCTTGATAAGCGCGCCCGCGGCGGTTAGCGTCCGCCCGCCACTTCACAGGGGGAAAAGTGCCATGAACGACTATCTGACCTTCGACAAGTTCATCACGCCGGTCATCATCCAGATCCTGTTCTGGGTCGGACTTGCCCTAATCGTCATCGGCTCGCTCTGGGCGATCGTGAGCCTTCCCGGAGGAGGCCTGGTCGGCCTCCTGTATCTCCTGCTCGGGCCGATCCTCTGGCGGGTCTACATGGAGCTGCTGCTCGTCATGTTCAAAATCCGCGACGAGCTTCACCTGATCCGCAAGCAAGGCGAAGCGCGCAACCCGTAGCCTGAACGGGCAGCGAACGGCCGGCCGGCCGTTCGCGCTCGGCCGAAGCAGCGCAGCGCGCCGGCTTTCCGTCTTGCGGCGGGCGCGCGGGCGCGTCCGCGCGCCGGGACTGTCGGCGCATCGCCACGGACCGCCCGAGGCTAGACGATTTAGTGCTTTCGAATCGTGTTTCGAAAGCGCCCGGACCTCGATGAAGAGCCATCGGCCCTCACTGGTGAGCGGGCGCCGCCGGCGCTTGCAAGGGCGAGCGAGCGCAGGACAGCGGACTTACCGCGTCAGCTTCCGATACGTCACCCGGTGCGGCCGGTCCGCTTCGGGTCCCAGCCGCCGCCTCTTGTCCTCCTCATAGGCTTCGAAATTGCCTTCGAACCATTCGACGCGGCTGTCGCCTTCGAAGGCGAGGATGTGGGTGGCGAGGCGGTCGAGGAAGAAGCGGTCGTGGCTGATGATGACCGCGCAGCCGGCGAAATTCTCCAAAGCCTCTTCGAGCGCGCGCAGGGTCTCGACGTCGAGGTCGTTGGTCGGCTCGTCGAGGAGGAGGACGTTGCCGCCCTCCTTCAGCATCTTGGCGATGTGGACTCGGTTGCGCTCGCCGCCCGAGAGCTGGCCGACCTTCTTCTGCTGGTCGGCGCCGCGGAAATTGAAGGCGCCGACATAAGCGCGAGTGCCAATCTCATGTTTTCCAAAGCGAAAGATGTCGAGGCCGTCGGAGATTTCTTCCCAGACATTCTTGTTCGGCGCGAGCGCGTCGCGCGACTGGTCGACATAGCCCAGACGGACGGTGGGCCCGATCCTGATCTCGCCCGAATCGGGCTGCTCCTGGCCGGTGATCAGCCGGAACAAGGTGGTCTTGCCGGCGCCGTTGGGGCCGATCACGCCGACGATGCCGCCGGGCGGCAATGAGAAGGTCAAATCGTCGAACAGCAACTTGTCGCCATAGGCCTTGGTCAGCCCGTTGGCGTCGATGACGTTGCCGCCGAGCCGCTCGGGCACCTGGATCAGGATCTGCGCCTTGCCCGGGGTGCGGTTCTCCTGCGCCTCGACCAGCTCGTCGAACGCGCGGATGCGGGCCTTCGACTTGGCCTGCCTCGCCTTGGGCGAGCGGCGGATCCATTCGAGCTCGTCGTTGATTGCCTTCTGCTTGCCCTGCTCCTCGCGCTCTTCCTGTTCCAGTCTCTTAGCTTTCTTCTCCAAATAGCCGGAATAATTCGATTCGTAGATATAATAGCGGCCGCGATCCAGCTCCAGCACCCAGTTGACGACATTGTCGAGGAAATAGCGGTCGTGGGTGACGAGGATGACGTTGCCGGGATAGTCGATCAGATGCTTTTCGAGCCACTGGACGCTTTCCGCATCCAAATGGTTGGTCGGTTCGTCGAGGAGGAGGATGTCGGGCTTTTCGAGCAGCAGCCGGGTCAGCGCGACCCGGCGCTTCTCGCCGCCCGAGAGGGTGTCGACGCTGGCGTCGCCGGGCGGGCAGCGCAGGGCGTCCATCGCGATCTCGAGCTGGTTGTCGAGCGTCCAGCCGTCGACGGCGTCGATCTTCTCCTGCAGGTCGCCCATCTCGGCCATCAGCGCGTCGAAATCGGCATCCTCGGGCGGATCGGCCATCAGCGCGCTGATCGCGTTGAACCGGTCCATCATGTCGGCGACCGGGCGGACGCCGTCCATGACGTTCTCCTTGACCGTCTTCGAGCGATCGAGCTGCGGCTCCTGCTCGAGATAGCCGACGCGGATATTCTCCCCCGGCCAGGCCTCGCCGACATATTCGGTGTCGCGGCCGGCCATGATCTTCATCAAAGTCGACTTCCCCGAGCCGTTCGGACCGACGATGCCGATCTTGGCGTCGGGATAGAATTGCAGGTGGACGTTCGAAAGGATCGGCTTGGGGGCGCCGGGGAAGGTCTTGGACAAGCCCTTCATGACGAAACTGTACTGGGCGGCCATGAGGCGCTGGTCTCCGGAAAAAGGCGCGGCTGGAATGCGGGCTTTCCCTAGTGCGACGAGCCGAGATTGGCAAACCGCCGATCCGCCGCTACGCCCCCTCGCCATGAAAAAGCTGTTCCTGCTCGCTTTCGCCCTCCCCTCCCTCGCCTTCGCCCAGCCCGCCGCCGACAATGCCGCCGCGCTGCGCGACGCCGCGCTCAGGGACGACATTGTCGCCTGGGACATAGTGGAAGGCCTCACCACCGAGGTCGGCCAGCGCCTGGCCGGGACCGAGGCGGAGGCGCGCGGCCGCGCCTGGGCGGTGCGCAAGCTCACCGAGCTCGGCTTCAGCAACGTCCGCGTCGAGCCGTTCGACCTGCCGGTCTGGGTGCGCGGCGAGGAACGGGCCGAGATCGTCTCCCCCTTCCCCCAGGCGCTGGTGGTGACCGCGCTCGGCAACAGCGCCGCGACGCCGGCGCGCGGCATCGAGGCCGAGGTGGTCCACTTCGACAGTGTCGAGGCGCTGGCGGCGGCGCCCGACGCGGCCGTGCGCGGCAAGATCGTCTTCATCACCCACAATATGCAGGCGAACCAGGACGGCTCCGGCTACGGCCCGTTCGGCGCGCCGCGCCGGACCGGCCCGACCGCCGCCAGCCGCAAGGGCGCGGCGGCGATCGTCGTCCGCTCGATCGGTACCGATTATCACCGCAACCCCCATACCGGGGTGCAGAATTTCGCCGAAGGCGTGCGGCCGATCCCGGCCGGCGCCCTGTCCATTCCCGACGCCGAGCAGCTGCAGCGCATCCTCGTCCGCGCCGGCGACCGCCCGGTGCGGATGCGGCTGACGCTGACCCCGCGCAACATCGGCCGCCGCCAGTCGGGCAACGTCGTCGCCGAAGTGCCGGGCAGCGACCCCTCGGCCGGGGTGATCGCCATCGGCGGCCATCTCGACAGCTGGGACCTCGGCACCGGCGCGGTCGACAATGCGGCCGGCGTCGCCATCACCGTCGCCGCCGCGCACCGGATCATGCAGGCGGGTCGGCCGCGGCGGACGATCCGAATCGTCCTGTTCGGCGCCGAGGAAGTCGGCGTGTTCGGCGGCGAGAGCTATTTCAACCGGCACCGAGCCGAGGGCAATGTCGTTCTTGTCAGCGAATCCGATTTCGGCGCCGACCGCGTCTGGCGTGTCAACTTCAACTTCGGTCCCGGCAATGCCCGCCTCGGCGACCGCATCGCCGCTTTGCTCGCCCCGCTCGGCATCGTCCGCGGCCGCGACCGGGCCAATGCCGGCGCCAACCTCGGCGCCTGGGCGGCGGCCGGCACCGCCGCCGTCGACCTCAACCAGGACGGCACCCGCTATTTCGACTATCACCACACGCCCGACGACACGCTCGACAAGGTCGATCCCGCGCAGCTCCGCCAGAACGTCGCCGCCTGGACGGCCTTGCTCGCCGCGGCCGCCAACGCGCCCGAGACGATCGAGCCGGCCGGGCCCGCGCGCTGATCCTTGCACACCTTGACCTTTGGGGGCGCCCAATCGACAAGCCTCTGACGCCGGGGGGCGATCAGTGAGGCCTTTGGTCGTGAAGTATAGCCAGCTGTCCGCTCTGCTCCTGGGCTCTGCTCCCATCCTTATTGTTTCCGCCGGCCCTGCGGCCGCGCAGGACCCGGTCGATCTGGCCAGCCTGCAGGGCGCGCCCAACCTCTCCCAGCTGTCTATCGAGGAGCTCGCGCAGATCCCGGTCCGCTCGGCCTCGAAGCGCGAGGAGCCGCTGAGCGCCGCCCCGACCGCGCTCTACGTCATCACCGGCGAGGAGATCGCGCGTTCGGCCGCCAATTCGCTGACCGAGGTGCTCCGGCTCGCGCCCAACCTCCAGGTCCAGCAGGTCAATGCGCGCGACCACGCGATCAGCGCGCGCGGCTTCAACGGCTACGAGACCTCGAACAAGCTGCTCGTGGTGATGGACGGCCGAAGCCTCTACAGCACGCTGCATTCGGGCGTATTCTGGGAGCTGCGCCAGCCCCTCCTCGAGGACATCGAGCAGATCGAGGTGATCAGCGGGCCGGGCGGCACGCTCTACGGCCCCAACGCGGTCAATGGGGTGATCAACATCACCACCCGCGACGCCCGCGAGACGATCGGCGGCCTGATGCGCGGCACGCTCGGCAGCAACGAGCATAGTGTCGGCGCGCGCTACGGCTTCGCGATCGGCGGTCACAGCGCGCTCCGGATCTACGGCAACGCGTTCGACCGCGAGGGCCTGCGCGACGGCCTCGGGCCCGACCTCAACGACGGCTATTCCGGCTACCGGCTCGGCTTTCGCTTCGATTCCGGGCTCGGATCGAGCACGCTGACGCTACAGGGCGATCTGTTCGAGAACGATTCGGACGTCCTGCCCGGGGACGGCGACCGCGGCGGCAACTTCACGGTGCGGTGGCACCGCGAGATCGACGAGCGCTCCTCGCTGAACGTCCAGATCTATTACGACCATTTCCGCCGCCGCTTCCAGCTTGCAACCGACGCGCTGGAGACGATGGATCTCGAAACCCAGTACAATCGGACCGAGGGCGCGCACCAGATCGTGGCGGGATTCGGCGTCCGCACGACCCGCGACGAATTCATCAATAATGCGAACATCTTCGCGCTCGATCCGACCAGCCGGCGGCTCTGGATCCTGAACGCGTTCGTGCAGGATCGGTTCGCGCTGACCCCGGAGCTGTCGCTGACCGCCGGGCTCAAGCTCGAGCGCTCGTCGTTCAGCGGCATCGAGCTGCTGCCGAACCTGCGCATCGCCTGGCATCCCCGGCCGGACCACCTGCTCTGGGCTTCCGTCTCGCGCGCCGTCCGCACGCCCTCGCGGATCGACCGCAACCTGGTCGCGCCTCCCATCCTCGTCGCGGCGACCGAGTTTCGTTCCGAGAAGCTGGTCGCGATCGAGGCGGGCTATCGCGGCCAGCCGAGCGGCACGACCTCGATCTCGATTTCCCTCTTCTACAACCTCTACGACGACATCCGCACCGCCGAGTTCACCGGCAATCCGCTTCCGGTCAGGCTCAGCAACAGCCTCACCGGCGATACCTATGGTCTCGAAGCGTGGGGCAATTGGCAGGCGCTGCACTGGTGGCGGCTGAGCGCGGGCGTCGCCCTGCTCGGCAAGCGCTTCCGGGTCGAAAGGGGCAGGACCGACACCACCGGCGCGGCGGCGCTCGGCAACGACCCGAGCTACCAGGTCCTGCTCCGCTCGTCGATGAACCTGAGCCACTCGGTGACGCTCGACGTCGGCCTGCGCGCCGTGGATGGGCTCGAAACGCCCGCGACGCCGGGCTATGTCGAGGCCGACGCCCGGCTCGGCTGGACGGTCAGCGACAATCTCGAGCTGTTCGTCGCCGGCAACAACCTGCTGCATCGCACCCATGCGGAAAGCAACGACATCAACCGCGCGCAGCTCGCCGAGCGCTCGGTCCACGCCGGGACGAGGATCCGGTTCTGAGGTCGCTCATCTCCCTCTGCCTCGCGGCCGCGCTGGCGCTGGCGGCGGGAACGGCGCGCGCGCAGCCCAGCGAGGAGGCGGTGAAGGCGGCCTTCCTGCCGCGCTTCGCGCGCTACGTCGTCTGGCCCGCCGCGGCGGTGCCCGAGGCGGCAGCGCCGTTCCACCTCTGCGTGATCGGCCGCGACCCGTTCGGCCGCATGCTCGACCAGGCCGCTTCCGGCGAGCTGATCGACGGCCATCGGGTGTCGGTACGGCGGGCCGCGTCGGCCGGCCAGAGCGGCGGCTGCCACCTCGCCTTCGTCCGCGGCGCCTCCCCCCAGGAAACGGCTCGGCTGCTGCTCGCCTTGCGCGAACGCCCGGTGCTCACGGTGACCGATGCCCGCGCCGGACCGCAGCGCGGCATGATCCATTTCACCATCGTCGGCGGCCGGGTCCGCTTCTTCATTGACGAGGCGGCGGCTTCCGACCGCGGCCTTTCGATCAGTTCGCGCCTGCTCGCGCTCGCGGCCGGCGTCAGGCAGCGGCGCTGATGGCGGTCCTGAAACGCCTCCCCGAGCAATGGCGCAGCGCGCCGCTCGCCATCGTCGCCATGGTGGCGCTGCTGCTGCTCGCCGGGATCGGCATCATCCTCCAGAACGAAGCCGCCTATCGCGACCTCCAGGCGCAGGAGACGCGGGTCCAGGCCGAAATCCTCTCGGCAAGCGTCACCGCGGCGCTCGATTTCGGCGACGCCCAGGCCGCGCAGGAAGCGGTCGATGCGATCAGGGTCAACCGGCAGGTGCGCACGGTCGGCGTCTACGACGCGTCCGCGGCGCTGATCGCCGGCTACGGCCGGGACGGGACCGGGCCGGTGCGCCGCTATGCCGAGCCCCTGCCCGCCCCCGGCAACGCGGTGACCTCCTCGGTCCCGGTGACGAGCCGCGGCGAGCGGATCGGCACCGTCTACCTCGCCTCCGATCCCGAGCCGCTGTCACGCCGCCTCGCCCGCTACATCGTCATCGGCCTGCTGATCCTGATGGCGGTGCTGGTGGTAGTCGTGCTCGGCATGTCCCAGACCGCGCTGCGCCGAGTCAACCGCCAGCTCGCGGAGCGGGCCGACGCCCTGGTTCGCGCCAATGCCGAGCTGAAGGTGCAGATCGGCGAGCGGGCCAAAGCCGAGGACCAGCTCCGCCAGGCCCACAAGATGCAGGCGCTCGGCCAGCTGACCGGCGGCATCGCGCACGATTTCAACAACCTGCTGACCGTGATCCAGGGATCTGCGGACATGCTGCGCCGACCGAATCTCGCCGAGGACAAAAGGATGCGCTTCGCCGAGGCGGTGGTCCAGGCCTCGTCGCGCGCCGCGGCGCTGACCGGGCAATTGCTCGCCTTCGCGCGCCGCCAGCCGCTGCAGCCAGAGGTGATCGAGGTCAACGAGCTCATCCGCGGCATGACCGACCTGCTCGACCGGACGATCGGCGAGCGGATCGAGGTCCACACCATCCTCTCGTCCGACGCCTGCACCGTCGAGGCCGACCGGACCCAGCTCGAATCGGCGCTGCTCAACATCGCGGTCAACGGGCGCGACGCCATGCCCGACGGCGGTCTGCTCACGATCCGGACGGCCATGGCGACGGACGGCGACAGCGGAACGATGGTCGCGCTTTCGGTCAGCGACAGCGGCGTGGGAATGGACGAGGATACGCTCAGTCGCGCCTTCGAGCCCTTCTTCACCACCAAGATGACCGGCAAGGGCACCGGCCTCGGCCTCAGCCAGGTCTACGGCTTCGCCAGCCAGTCGGGCGGCGAGGTCCGCATCGACAGCGAGCCCGGCACGGGGACGACCGTGACCCTCCTCCTTCCCTGCAGCGGCGCGATCGGGAATGTGCGCGCCGAGGAGGCCGGAACCGGCCCGGAGCGCCGCCGGACCGGCCGTATCCTCCTCGTCGAGGACAATGAGGAGGTCGGCGCCTTCGCCGAGGATCTGCTCGTCGAGCTCGGCCACCAGGTGCGGCGGGTCCGGTCGGGCGAGGAGGCGATCGAGATCGCCCGCGAGGACGCGTTCGACGCGGTGTTCACCGACGTGGTGATGCCGGGGATGAGCGGCCTCGACCTGGCCGAGCGGCTGGCCGGAGAACGGCCGGACCTGCCGGTCATCCTCACCACCGGCTATAGCGACGAGATCGCCAAGTCGGGCGCCGGCGGGCGCGCGATCATCCTGAAGCCGTACCGGCTGGAGACTCTCGCGGCGGCGATCGACCAGGCGCTGAAGGAATAGAAAGGGGACAGTCACTTTTCCGAACGTCCGTATCCGGCTTCGCACGCGGCCGCGGAAAAGTGATTGTCCCATTTGGTCGGGGAGACAGGATTCGAACCTGCGACCCTCTGCTCCCAAAGCAGATGCGCTACCAGGCTGCGCTACTCCCCGACCCTGCCTCCCTAACCGCCCTCGCCGACCGGTGGCAATCGCAAAGGGCTTGGCTCCGAAGCGCTCGGCTTCGTCATCGGCAATTACACTTCCAGCGTCTTTTTGCGTTTTCACCACGGGCATTAAGCGTGCATTTGAAGGGAATTGACGGGAGGCCTCATGAGTCGCGACTTGTTGTGGGAGTGGTTTCCTCGCTGTTCGGAGCACGGCAACCTGGACGTATGCGTCCATTCCTGCATGTTTGACGACATGTATCCGTACCCGCGCAGCTATTATCTGTTCATTGAGGAAGTGTCCGCGATCGACAACTTCGAAGGGATCGACGCACCGGACGGAACACCGCTCGGCCTATCAGATGCGAAGTTCGAACGCCCGCAGACGCGCTATCGCGCGAGCGGCGTCGCCGCCGCTGATTTTACCCGCGAGATGGACGGGTTCGGCCACCTGGGCGGCGGGGCGAGCAAGAGCCAGCGCGACGCCCGGCGCAAGCGGCTTCTTCGCTATTTTGAAAGAAGCCCGGTGCAGCTTTTTGATATCTATATCGACTCCGCGGAGGAGCAGGGGCGCGCGATCCGGGCGACCCTTCTGCCAACGAGCTGGCACCTGATTGTGCTGGACACGGATACGGGCCAGTCCGGAACGCGCCGGGTATTCCAGGCTTCGGCCGGAATCACGGGCGGCGGAGGCCATGAAGCTGCCCGACTCCTCAGCATCCTACCCGTATCGCCACCGATCGAGCTCCGGCTACGCGACATCTTCTCCCTCAACCATATTGGGGATGCCGATTTGGACCTGGGCGGCGAGCCGGGGCCGGGTGGTCCGCCGGACGGTGACCCGCCGAAAACAAGGACAGGCCGGTGGGTCGACGCCAAGGACGTACCGCGGAGATGGGACAAAGAGCCGGCATGACCCGCGCCAGGAAACGAGAGCTGGTCTCAGATCGCAAATTCGATGCGAAGGACCGCGCCGATCCCTTCGCTGGGGTCAGAGCCATTCGGGGCGCACGGGTCTATGCAGTTGGACAAGGGGACGGCATTGCAATCATCGACGACGGCGTCCGACCCGTCCTCCAAATCGACTATGGAGGGCGCGGCGGAAACCCGTTCAGGCTTCTCAAGGGTGCCGCGCAGCAAAATGCCGTGAACGCATTGATGCCGGTAGACCCAAACCGCCTAGTCATGCTCACGCATTGGGACGCCAACCACTGGTGCTCCGCGGAAAAGGGGACGCAGGCAAGCGCCGCCCGCTGGCTGGTGCCGCGGCAGGTCACGTCACCCCGCGCGGTCGCCTTCGCGACCGGGCTCGGCAGGATTTCCTGCATACGTGAAACGCAGGTCGGGCAGCCGCGCTGCTTCCGGGCCGAAAATGGCGATGAATTATGGTGGGAGAAAATCGGCAAATCCCAAACCGACGACACCAAATATGAGGATTGCAACTTTACCGGCGTCGCCTTCTCACTCGTCCGCCGCAAGCCGGGCCGCGGCCAAGTCATCCTCCTGCCCGGCGACGCCCCCTTTGCGAGCGTCCCTCATTATCGCCAGCATTTCGACCGCAAGCTGACCTTGTCCGGGATTGTCGCCTTCCACCACGGTGCCGACACGCATTGGACCGAGGCGACCCGCGCGCTCCTTCACGAGTGGCCGCGCACGCGCAATACGGTGCCGGTGGCGTTCTCCTGCGCGGAAAAAAGCGGCTACCCTCGTCATCCCTGGCCGGAAAATTACCGCGCTCTCTTCGGCGACCAGGCATTCGCACCCCGCTTTACCTGGCAGCTCAAGCGTCCACCCTATTTCGACATCGATTTCGCCTGAATCCGCGCCGGCCAGCCGTCAAACGCGGGGGAGGCAGCGGCACCGCTGCCTAAGGGCGCCAGCGCGCGGCGAAGACCCCGTTGCCGTCCCATTGTTCAGGCCGCGCATGTACCGGGTGAAGCAGCCATTTCGTCAAGATGATGCATTCGCGCATTGCCCGGATATCCTGCCATCCGCGGCTTTCGAAGCCTGGTGGGCCCGGCAGGATTCGAACCTACAACCTAGCCGTTATGAGCGGCCGGCTCTACCGTTGAGCTACAGGCCCTTGCGGGAGATGGCACGCCGGGCAGTTTACGGCAATGGCGGAATTGGGAGGCTCAGGCGGAGCCGTCGGCGACCCGCCCGACCGGCGCCAGCGCCGGCAGATCGAGCGCGAACCCCGCCTCGCTTACGATCAGCGCGCCCCCGACCGCTTCGGCAAGATTGCGGACGAGGCGCAGCGCGAAGCCGAGGCCGAGCGCCGGCGCGCCGGGCCAGTCGCCGTCGGGGCTGTAGCCGGGATCGAGCAGGGCCGCCTCGTCCACGCCGGCGATCGCTTCGGGCCGGTCGACCGTGAGACGCAGCATGGCCCGGTCGCCCTGCGGCGCCAAAGCGAACGCCGCCTGGATCTTCTCGCCATCGGCGGCGAGGCCGATCGTTCCCGCCAGCAGCCGGGCGAACATCCGCTCGACCGCGCCCGGCTCGACCCGCGCGAAGGGCAGGCCCTCGGCGATGTCGAGCGCGATGCGGGCGCCGCGCCGCCCGGCCACCTTCTCGTAGGAATCGTGCAGCCGGCACAGCAGGGCGACGGCGTCGACCGAGGCGTCGCCATGCTCGAACCGGCGCGTCTCGAGCCGCGCCGCGGTGTCGAGATCGTCGACCGCGCCGAGCAGCCCGCGCGCCTGCGCCATGATCTCGGCGGCCTGGCCGCGATAGCCGACGGCGGCCGGCCCCATATATTGGCCCTCGATCATCTCGGCGAAGCCGATGATCGCGTTCAGCGGCGTGCGCAGCTCGTGGATCAGCTGGCGCAGCGAATCGGCGGGGAACTGGGTTCCGAACACCCCTGGCGCCGCCGCCGCCGGGTCGCGCGCGACCTCGTCGAGCCGCGGCCGCCGGGCCGTGCCGCGATAGCCCTGAAAGCTGCCGCGCCTCGGATCGAAGAAGGGCACGCCCGAAATCCGCCAGTCGCCCGCGGCCGGGCCGGCGCCGGCGACGCTGAAGCGCGCGTCGCGGAACGGGGCGCGCTTCTCGAACGCCCCGGCCGCCTGGCCGTCGACGCCGTGCTGGCCGGGGCCGGCGATCGCGGCGATGCTCTGGCCGACCAGCGGGCCGCGCGGCGCCCCGTCCACCCAGAGCAGGATGCCGTCCGTCCCGGTCTCCCAGCGAAATCCCTCGGCCGGACCGCTCTCCGAAAAGGGGGCAATTGGCGGCACTTGCTCGCGCTGGCGGCGGAATGCCTCGATACGCGCCACCAGCTCGCGGATTTGCGATTCGCTTTCCTCGCCGTCGACCGGGGCGGGCGTCGGAGCGGGGGTGGAGGCGGCGGCGACGCCCTCCGCTTTCTCCAGCACGAAGTCGCTCGGGCCGAACGCGCTCAGCGCGTGCCGAACCTCCACGTCGAGGTCTTCCCGGTGGCGCAGCAGGGCGCGCGCCGTCGGGCCCAGCCGGGGAAGCAAGGCCAGCCAGGCGGCCGCGTCAAGCCGCGCTTGGGCGATCAGCGGCGCCGCGATCGACGGGCTGTCCTCGGCGAAGAAAGCGAGGAGATCGGGCGCGATCGCGCGGCCGGCCAGCGCCCGCGCGGCCTGGCGGCGGAGGGCGGGATCGATCTCGCCGCGCGTCTGACGGAGCGCCAGAAAGGCTTCGGCGACGGCGGCCTCGTCCGCCTCGGACCGGCGCTGGGCCAGCAGGTCGACGAGCTGGCGCCACTGCGCCGTCCGCCGGTCGGGCCGGTCGGCGGGCTGCGCGAGCACGGTCGCGATCATGTCGTCGAAACGCATCGGCAACCGGGTTACCGACCGCCGAGGCGGTGCGGAAGCGCCTTATTGGCCGCGTCGCAAAGTGGGACGGCGGGCCGGGCCGAATGAAGGCCCGGCCGCCTGTTCAGCTCGCCGGCCGGCTGGCCAGCCAGAGCAGCCAGAATTGGGCGAGCTCGGCGCGTGGGCCGGTGACGGCGCGCAAGACCGTTTCGGATTCGGCGCGCCGTCCCGCCAGCGCCAGCGCCGCGCCGAGCCGGGTATTGACGAGGTTGGCGTCCTCGCCGCCCTTCTCCAGCGCCGCCCGATAGAGCGCCGCCGCATCGGCATATTGGCCGTACCCGAAATAGGCGTCGCCAAGCTGCCGCGCCGGGCGCCCGGTCGCTCCGGCGAGCGCGCTGGTCCGCTGTCCGGGCAGCGACGCCTGGTCTTCGCGAATGCGCCCGTTGGCGGCCGCGAGCAGCGTCCGCGCGTCGGCGTCGCCAGCCTGGAGGGCGCGGGCGGCGATGCCTTCCTCGATCACCGCCTTGACCTCGCCGACCTGTCCGGTTCGGTTCAGCGAATCGGCGAAGGCGACATATTCGCCGGCGTCGCGGAACAGCCGGGCGGCCCGCATGAAGCGGCGCGCGTCCATCTGGAGGGCGGCGTCCGATTGATGCTGCTGGCGGTAGGCGAGGACGACGGAGCGCCAGTTGGCGGGCGTCGGATAGGCCTGGATCATCGACCGGCCCAGCGCGATCGTGGCTTCCGCCTGCCGGGCCTCGTAGGCCAAAGCGAAGGCGCGCCGATAGATGTCTTCCTCGGGCTTCTGCCCGCTCGCCTCGCCGAGCTGGATGGCGCGCTGGAAGAGCGCCGCCGCCTCGCCGCGCTTGTTGAGATGAATCTTGACCTCGGCCAGTTGGGTCAGCCGAACGGCGTTGTTGGGCTCGCGCTCGATGATGCGGGCGAGCGCCGCCTCCGCCATCGGCATGTTGCTGGCCCTGAGTGCGAACGACACCTGGTTGCTGAGCAGCGGCCCGACCTGGTCCGCCGGCGCGACGCCGCTGGCGAGCATCGCCTCGACGGCCTCGAGCTGCAGCTGATTGTTCTGGGTGTTGCGGCCGATTTCATACTGCAGTTGGCCGACCACATATTTCGCCTGCTGGCCCTGCGCGGCGGCGCGGGCTGCCGGCAGCGCTTCGCCGGCGGCGGGCCAGTTCTGCGCCTGCACCGCCTGATAGACCGGCAGGATGGCGGCATTTTCCGCGGGGGTCAACTGCGGGATCTGGCTCTGCTTGGGCCGTTGCCGCTCCTTCTCCCGCTGCGTCTCGCGGACCCCCCGCTGGGCGTCGGCCGCCGAGACGGCGATCGAGGCCAGCCCGCCCAAAGCGAGCAGCGAGGCCAAAGCAAGCTTCGAAACAGTCATATCCTACCTCCTGTGCGCCGGCGGCGCCTTGAACTGAATCCTTCTCACACGCCGGCCCGGGCGAGCCAAGCAAGCCAGAAACCGGCGAGATCGGCGCGCGGGCCGGCCACCGCGCGCAACGCGGCTTCGGCCTCGGGCCGGCGGCGGGCGAGCGCGAGCGCCGCGCCCAGCCGGGCGTTGACCAGATTCGCGTCCTCGCCGCCCTTCTGCAACGCCGCCCGGTAGAGCTCGGCGGCCTCGGCATATTGGCCGTGGCCGAAATGGGCGTCGCCGGCGGCGCGCGCCTGCTGGCCGGTGGCGGCGGCGAGCGCCGCAGCGCGCAGCCGGGCGAGACCGGCGCGGTCCGGGGTGGCGCGCCGGTTGGCCGCGGTGATCGCAGTGGCGACGGCGGGCTTGGTCGGCTCGACCAGGCCGCGCGCCACGCCCTCGTCGAGCACGGCCTTGGCCTCGCCATGGAGGCCGGCATCGGTCGCGGCCTGGGCATATTCGATATGGTCGCGTTCGCCGGACAGCGCCTGGCTGGCGCGCAGCAGCCGCCGGACATCGAGGTCGAGCGTCGGATCGGCCGGCGCCAGCTCGCGATAGGAGAGCAAGGCGTCGCGCCAGTTCAGCGGCGTCGGATAGGCGGCCACCAGCCCGCGCGCGAGCGCGATCGCCTGCGGCGCCATCCGGCCGTCGGCCGCCAGCGACAGCGCCCGCAAATGCCAACTCTCCGGCGAGGGGCGCCCGGCGGCCTGGTTGATCGCGATGGCGCGCTGGATCAGGGTGACCGCCGCGGCGCGGTCGCCGATCCGCGCCTTGAACTGGCCGTGATCGGCGAGCGCGGCGGGGTTGTTCGGCTGCAGCTGGACGATCCGGGCGAGCAGCCGGTCGGCGCGCTGGAAGTCGGCGGCCGCGTAGGCGCGGCCCGCCTGGTGGGAAAGCAGAGCGGGCAGCTCGTCGGGCTGCGCCAGGCCGCTCTCGACGAGCGCGTCCACCGCTTGCGCCACCTGCGCCTGGTCGCCGCGCATGCGCGCGATCTCAAGCTGGTAATGGGCGACCGCGTAGCGGGCATCGGGGCCTCGCGCCGACGCCCTTGCCGAGGCCAAGGCGCTGTCCTGCGCGGCTCGGTCGGCGCCTCCTGCCGCCGCCTGGAGCACGGCGATCGCCCCCTGCTCCTCGCGGCTGAGGTTGAGCGCGCGCCCCAGCGCGGGCGGCTGCTGCGCCTCGGCGCTTATCCCGGCGAACGCGGCGAAACCGCCAAGCGCGAGGATTGCGGCCGTCGCGGCCTTCGAAACCGTCATGAAAGCGCCTCCTGCAAGCGAATCCGCCCGATGCCCGGCGGTACCGCCGAGGCTCTTAGCGCCAGGGCGTGCGGCTTTCTAGGGCCGGGCCGCTGAACACCCCTTGAACTGGCGACGCCAAGAAAGGATGCCGCAAGAACGGGAAATGGCTGGCGCTTCGCCGGGCGGCCCTTATCTGAGTGCCTCTCGCGCGCGCGTGTGCGTACGCGCGCGGGGTGGCCTTGGTCGCCGGCATCGGCTAGGGTCGCATCCCATCGCCGGCGCTTCGGCGCTCCACCTCGCAGACAAATCCGGGAATTCAAATTGGCCAGCGAAACGCCGACCATCGAACCAAGCGACATCTCCCCCGTCTCCATCGTCGACGAGATGAAGACCTCCTATCTCGATTATGCGATGAGCGTGATCGTCGCCCGTGCTTTGCCGGACGTGCGCGACGGGCTGAAGCCGGTCCACCGCCGCATCCTCTACGCCTGCCAGGAGGGCGGCTTCGTCCCGGGCCGGCCCTACCGCAAGTCGGCCAAGATCGTCGGCGACGTGATGGGCAATTACCACCCGCATGGCGACAGCGCGATCTACGACGCGCTGGCGCGGATGACGCAGGACTGGTCGATGCGGGTGCCGCTGATCGACGGCCAGGGCAATTTCGGCTCGATGGACCCCGATCCGCCGGCGTCGATGCGCTACACCGAGGCGCGGCTGGCCAAGGTCGCGATGACCCTGCTCGACGATCTCGACAAGGACACGGTCGACTTCACCCCCAATTACGACGGCTCGCGCGAGGAGCCGCAGGTGCTGCCGGCGCGCTTTCCGAACCTGCTCGTCAACGGCGCCGGCGGCATCGCGGTCGGCATGGCGACCAACATCCCGCCGCACAATCTCGGCGAGGTCATCGCCGCCTGCAAAGCCTATATGGACGAGCCGGCGATCACCATCGAGCAGCTGATCGAGATCATCCCCGGTCCCGATTTCCCGACCGCGCCGATCATCCTCGGCCAGCACGGCGCGCGCAGCGCCTATCATACGGGCCGCGGATCGATCCTGATGCGGGCGCGGCACAAGATCGAAGAGGGGCGCGGCGACCGCCGCTCCATCGTGCTCACCTCGATGCCCTACCAAGTCGGCAAGAACGGCCTGGTCGAGAAGATTGCCGAGGCGGCCAAGGAGAAGCGCGTCGAGGGCGTTTCCGACATTCGCGACGAATCGAACCGCGAGGGCGTCCGAGTCGTCATCGACCTGAAGCGCGACGCCACGCCCGACGTGGTGCTGAACCAGCTCTGGCGGCACACGCCGGCCCAATCGAGCTTCCCGGCCAACATGCTCGCCATCCGCGGCGGCCGGCCCGAGACGCTGACGCTGAAGGACATCATCGAATCGTTCGTCCGCTTCCGCGAGGAAGTGATCACCCGGCGCGCCAAATATGAGCTCGCCAAGGCGCGCGACCGGGCGCACCTCTTGCTCGGCCTGGTCATCGCCGTCACCAACCTGGACGAGGTGGTGCGGATGATCCGCGCCTCCGCCTCGCCCGCCGAAGCGCGCGCCTCCTTGCTCGCCCGCGCCTGGCCGATCGCGGAGATCGCGCCCTATATCGCGCTGGTCGAAGCGGTCGAAACCGAGGTTTCGGGCGATACCTATAATCTCTCCGACGCCCAGGTCCGCGCCATCCTGGAGCTGCGCCTGCACCGCCTGACCGCCCTTGGCCGCGACGAGATCGCCGGCGAATTGCGCGAGCTCGCCGCCTCGATCGCGGGCCTGCTCGAGATCCTCGCCGACCGGGTCAAGCTCTATGCGGTGATGCGCGCCGAGTTCGACGCGATCGCCGAGGCTTATGCGACCCCCCGAGTCACCGAGATCGCCCCGGCCTGGGACGGGATCGAGGACGAGCAGCTGATCGAGCGCGAGGACATGGTCGTCACCGTGACGCTCGGCGGCTACATCAAGCGCACCCCGCTGGAGACGTTCCGCGCCCAAGGCCGCAAGGGCAAGGGCCGGTCGGGCATGGCGACCAAGGACGAGGATGCGGTCACCGAATTGTTCGTGACCTCGACCCACACGCCGGTCCTGTTCTTCTCGACCCACGGCAAGGTCTACCGTCTCAAGGTCTGGCGCCTACCCGAAGGCGCCCCGCAGGCGCGCGGCCGGCCGATGGTAAACCTGTTGCCGCTTGCCGAGGGCGAGACGATCTCCACCGTCCTGCCGCTGCCGGAAGACGAAGCCGAATGGGGCAAGCTCCACGTCGTCTTCGCCACCGCCCATGGCGGCGTCCGCCGCAACTCGATGGACGCCTTCGCTAACGTCCCTTCCAACGGCAAGTTCGCGATGCGCTTCGACGAGGACGCGACCGATCGCCTGATCGGCGTCGCCCTGTTGACCGAAGAAGACGATGTCCTGCTCGCGACCCGCCAGGGCAAGGCAATCCGCTTCGAGGCGACTGCGGTTCGGGAATTCCAGAGCCGCACATCGACGGGTGTGCGCGGAATCACGCTCAAGGAGGGCGATCAAGTCATCTCGCTGTCGATCCTGCGGGGGTTCAAGGCGACCACCGAGGAGCGCGACGCCTATCTTCGCGCCGCGCCCTGGAAGGAGGGCGACCGGGAGGTAATGCTGTCGGCTGAGCGCATGGCCGAGTTCGAGGCGGCCGAGGAGTTCATCCTGACCGTCACCGCGAAGGGCTATGGCAAGCGAACGTCGGCCTACGAATATCGCCGCACCAACCGCGGCGGACAGGGGATCACCAACATCGTCACGTCGGATCGCAACGGCCCCGTGGTTTCGAGCTTTCCGGTCCACAAGGGCGAACAGCTGATGCTCGTCACCGATCAGGCCAAGCTCATCCGGACCACCGTCGGCGATATGCGCATCATCGGCCGCAACACGCAGGGCGTCATGATTTTTCGCGTCGCCGATGGCGAGCATGTCGTCTCGGCGGCGCGGATCGAGGAGAGCGAGGAGGAGGCTGAGGCGGACCTGGGCGACGGCGAGGCCGAAATCGCGGCGGCCGACGATGCGGCGATCGGCGAAGACCTCGCCGACGGCGGCGAAGGCGACGGCTGAGCCGGCCGGGCCGATCAAGCGTAGAGGTCCACCGTCTCCCAGTCCGGCATCACCGCCTCGCGCAGCGGCGTGCGGTGGCATTGCGCCGGATCGCGCTCGAAGCAGAGCAGGGCCGAGGGCTTCTCCTCGGCCAGCGCGATCATCCGCGCGGCTTCGGCGCCGGCTTCGGGGGTTTCGAGCTGCTCGGCGTAGATGCGGTCGAACACCTCCCATTGCTTCTTGCGCGCCGCTTCCCGCCCCAGCGGCGGAGTGCCCAGCGCCTTCAAATGGACATAGCCTATTCCGGCCTCCTTCAGGCCGGCGGCGAGGACGTTCTTCGAGAAGCCGGGCTTTCGCGACAGCGGTACGGCGCGGACGTCGATCACCCGTTCGACGCCCGCCGCCTGGAGCGCGGCGACGAGCTCCGGCTGGGTCGCACCCTCATAGCCGATGGTGAAGATGCGCCTGGCGGTCATGCTCCAGATCCTTGTGACAAACGGCTTCGATATTGATCCCGTCCGGGTCGAACACGAAGGCGCCGTAATAATTGGGGTGATAATGGGGCCTGAGGCCGGGTGCGCCATTGTCGCGTCCGCCGGCGGCGATCGCGGCGGCGTGGAAGGCGTCGACTTCGGCGCGTGTTTCCGCCGCGAAGGCGACATGGGTCCCCTCCCCCACACGCTCGTTGTCGCCGACCCAGAAATAGGGCTTGCCGTGCGAGCCGAAGCCGTGCGCGGTGCCGCCTGCCTCGGTCTGCTCCGGCGTCACGCTCATGATCAGCGTGATGCCGAGCGGCGCCAGCGCCTTCTCGTAGAAAACGCGCGAGCGCTCCGCATCCGCTACGGCGAATCCGACATGGTCGAGCATGGCCTTCTCCTTCGCCTCACGCGTCATTCCCGCGAAAGCGGGAATCCCGCTTCTTGTTCCTTGCCCCTTTCAAAAAGAAAAGCTGGATTCCCGCTTTCGCGGGAATGACGGTTGTGGTTGTGAGGCGCCGTGACATACCAAGTTCATATCATCGGCGGCGGCCTCGCCGGGTCGGAAGCGGCCTGGCAGCTCGCGGAAGCCGGGATCAGGGTGCGGCTCAGCGAGATGCGCGGCGGCGGCGAGATGACCGCGGCGCACCAGGGCGACGGCCTCGCCGAATTGGTCTGCTCGAACAGCTTCCGCTCCGACGATGCCGAGAACAATGCGGTCGGACTGCTCCACGCCGAGATGCGCACGCTGGGTTCGCTCGTCATGGCGGCGGCCGATGCGCACAAGGTGCCGGCCGGCTCGGCGCTGGCGGTCGATCGCGACGGCTTTTCGGCGGCGGTGACCGAGCGGCTGGCCGCGCACTCCAATGTCGAGATCGTGCGCGAGCGGGTCGACGCCCTCCCGGCGTCCGGCCTCGCCATCGTCGCCACCGGGCCCCTGACCGCGGCGCGGCTGGCGGAATCGATCGGCGCCGCGACCGGCGCCGACGCGCTCGCCTTCTTCGACGCGATCGCACCGATCGTCCATCGCGAGTCGATCGACATGGATGTGTGCTGGATGGCGTCGCGCTGGGACAAGGGAGCTTCGGGTCGTCCGTCCCCCGGACGGACTGAAGACTGCCGGGGGCAGTCTTCACCCGAAGCTACCAAGGATTATATCAACTGCCCGATGACCCGGGAGCAGTATCTGGCGTTCCGTCAGGGCCTGCTCGACGGCGACAAGACCGAATTCAAGCAGTGGGAGAAGGACACGCCCTATTTCGAGGGCTGCATGCCGATCGAGGTGGCGGCCGAGCGCGGCGAGGACACGCTCCGCTTCGGGCCGATGAAGCCGGTCGGCCTCGACGATCCGAAGACGGGGCGCTGGCCCTATGCGGTGGTGCAGCTGCGGCAGGACAATGCGCTCGGCACGCTGTGGAACATGGTCGGCTTCCAGACCAAGCTCAAGCATGCTGAGCAGGTCCGGCTGTTCCGGACCATCCCGGGTCTCGAGCAGGCCGAGTTCGCCCGGCTCGGCGGACTGCACCGCAACACATTCATCAATTCGCCGCAATTGCTCGATTCGACGCTGCGGTTGAAAGCGGCGCCCAACATCCGCTTCGCCGGTCAGATCACCGGCTGCGAGGGCTATGTCGAATCGGCCGCGATCGGTCTGCTCGCCGGCCGCTTCGCCGCGTCGGAGCTCCGCGGCGTGACACTCGCGACCCCTCCCCCGACGACCGCGCTCGGCGCCCTGCTCGGCCATATCACCGGCGGCGCCAACTCCGAGAGCTACCAGCCGATGAACGTCAATTTCGGCCTGTTCCCGCCGATCCAGGGGCGAATGAAGAAGGCGAGCCGCAAGCAGCTCTACACGAAGCGGGCGAAGGAAGATCTTCGCTCATGGATCAGCAATTGCAGTTCGCCTGGCGCGTCGGCGTCCGCCGACGCGGCGCAGTCGCCGCGAATTCCGGCCGATTGAGGGCGCGGTCGCGATCGGCATCGGCCTCGCCGAACTTGGTCGCGGTGCGCACCGCCCACTCCTCGAAGGCGAGCCGGCCGTCGCCATCGGTATCGAGTCGCTGGAAGGCGCGGCGGCGCGGATGGAACAGCTCCTCCAGCGTGACCCGGCCGTCATTGTCGCGGTCGGCGCGGTCGAAGCGGCGCTGCTCCTTGGTCCGCTCGTCGGCCGAAGGCGGCTGCGGCGGCGCGCCGGGCGTAAGCGGAATCGCCGGCGCCGGAGGCTTCGGGATGAGCCCGTCGTCCTGCGCGACGCCGGTCCAGATGAAGAAGCCGGCTGCGATCAGCAGCAAGGCCGAGCCGGCGCCGGCGAGGAATCGCAGCATGCCACCCTCCTGCGAAAGCGATGCTAGCGCCGGCGGCGGAAAAGTCCATATCGGATTAAATACCAGTCCGAAACGGATTAGCGCCCCGTGAAGCGATGGCGAAACATTCGGAACATCCGGGCCGGCGAACCTTGCCGTTCCCAAGTCGCGGAGCCCCGCGCAACGTCGCGCTCGGCGAGCGTCGCCAGCATGCCGAGCGGACGCAGCCGTGACGGCCAGCTCGTATCGACCTCGACGCGGGCCGCGGCGTCCAGCGTCATCCGCGCCTCGTCGCGGTTGGCGGTGCGGCGGGCGAGATCGACCAGGGCCCAGCGCGCCCCGGCTCGCTCGACCGACGCCGGTTCTCCGAGCAGCCGGGCGGTGTGACGGAACAGCAGGCCGCCTCTGGTCTCGGCAAAGCCGCGCAACGCTTCGGCGTTCAACCCGCCCCCGGACGCAAGCGCAGCCCAGCCCGCTTCCATCGCCGCCAGTTCGGCCCCGCTCACGCCCGCCGGGATGACATGCGCGGCGACCCCCTGGAGGACCGGCTCGGGCGGCGGCGGCTCCCGGTCCAGCCGCTCCAGCGCCTCGCGCCACCAGGCGAGGCGGATGCGGGTGACCATCGGCTCGCGGCCGGTAGCGAGTACGGAACCCAAAGTGACGTCAAGACGCCAGAGCGCTTCGACCGCCGGGCGCGCGGCGGCAGGCACGTAAGAGAGGGCGAGGCGGCGGTCGGCGTCGAGGTCGCCGGTCAGCGGTAACAGACCTTCTTGGCGGCCACGACGACGTCGTCGACCTTGATGATGGCGAGCTTTTCGAGATTGGCGGCGTAGGGCAAGGGCACGTCTTCGTCGGTGACTCGCAGGACGGGCGCGTCGAGATCGTCGAAACCCTCCTCCATCGCGAGCGCTGCCAATTCGGCCGAGATCGAGCAGGTCGGCCAGCCTTCCTCGACGCAGACCATGCGGTTGGTCTTGGCGAGGCTGGCGAGCACCGTCGCCTTGTCGAGCGGCCGCAGGGTGCGAAGGTCGATCACCTCGGCGTCGATCCCCTCCTCCGCGAGCTTCGCCGCCGCGTCGAGCGCGACGCCAACGCCGATCGAATAGGAGACGAGGGTGACGTCCCTGCCCTCTCTCACGACGTTGGCCTTGCCGATGGGCAAGGTGTAGTCGTCGAGCTTCGGAACGTCGAAGCTTTGACCATAAAGCAGTTCGTTCTCGAGGAATACGACCGGGTCCTCAGACTGGATCGCAGCTTTGAGCAGCCCCTTGGCGTCGGCCGCCGAATAAGGCGCGATCACCACCAGACCGGGCACGGCCGCGTACCAAGGGCCGTAATTCTGGCTGTGCTGGGCGGCGACGCGCGAGGCGGCGCCGTTGGGGCCGCGGAACACGATCGGGCAGCGCATCTGCCCACCCGACATATAAGCGGTCTTCGCCGCGGAATTGATAATATGATCAATAGCCTGCATGGCGAAGTTGAATGTCATGAACTCGATGACCGGCTTGAGGCCGCCCATCGCGGCGCCGGTGCCGACGCCGGCGAAGCCATATTCGGTGATCGGCGTGTCGATGACGCGCCGCGGCCCGAACTCGTCGAGCAGGCCCTGGGTGACCTTGTAGGCGCCCTGATATTCGGCGACCTCCTCGCCCATCACGAAGACGCGCTCGTCTTTGCGCATCTCCTCGGCCATCGCGTCGCGCAGCGCCTCGCGGACCGTGGTCTTCACCATCTCGGTGCCGGCGGGCACGTCGGGCTCGACCGCCAGGCTCGCGGGGGCCCGCCCGGGCCTGGCGGCGACGGTGGCGGGGGCTTCGCTGGGCTCCTCGACAGGCGCGGCGGCTGCCTCCGCGTTCGGCGCGGGCGCCGCAGCGTCCTCGCCCTCGCCGGAGAGCAGCGCGATGACTGTTCCAACCTTCACTTCATCCGTGCCTTCGGGAACGAGGATCTTGGTCACCGTGCCTTCGTCGACCGCCTCGAACTCCATCGTCGCCTTGTCGGTCTCGATCTCGGCGAGGATGTCGCCGGCCGCGACGCTGTCGCCCTCCTTCACCAGCCACTTGGCAAGCGTCCCCTCCTCCATCGTCGGGGACAAAGCGGGCATTTTCAGCTCGATCGGCATCAGTAGCTCCCGACCAGCACGTCGGTGTAGAGCTCGGATGGGTCCGGTTCTGGCGCCTGCTCGGCGAAGTCGGCGGCTTCGACGACGATCTTTTTGATTTCGGTGTCGATCGCCTTGAGGTCGGCCTCGCTCGCGCCCATTTCCTCGAGCTCGCGCCTGGCATGCTCGATCGGGTCCGATTTCTCGCGCACGGCCTGCACCTCCTCTCGCGACCGGTATTTGGCTGGGTCGGACATGCTATGGCCGCGATAGCGGTAGGTCTTCAGCTCCAGCAGGATCGGCCCCTTGCCGCCGCGCACCCATTTAAGGGCGGTTTCGGCCGCCCCGCGCACCGCGAGCACGTCCATGCCGTCGATCTGCAAGCCGCTGATGCGGAAGCTCTCGCCGCGCTTGTAGAGCTGGTCCTCGGCCGAGGAACGATTGACGCTGGTGCCCATCGCATACTGGTTGTTCTCGATCACGAAAATGATCGGCAGCTTCCACAGCTCGGCCATGTTGAAGGCCTCGTAGACCTGGCCCTGATTGGCGGCGCCGTCGCCGAAATAAGCGAGGCAGACGCCGCCGTCGCCGGTATATTTGTGCTTGAAGGCGAGGCCGGCGCCGAGGCTGACCTGCGCGCCGACGATGCCGTGGCCGCCGTAGAAGCGATGCTCGACGCTGAACATGTGCATCGAGCCGCCCTTACCCTTCGAGATGCCGGCGGCGCGCCCGGTCAGCTCTGCCATGATCACATTGGGATCGATGCCATAAGCGAGCATATGGCCGTGGTCGCGATAGCCCGTGATGACGCTGTCCTTGCCGATCTCGAGCGCGGATTGGAGGCCGACGGCGACCGCTTCCTGACCGATATAGAGGTGGCAGAAGCCGCCGATCAGGCCGAGGCCGTAGAGCTGTCCGGCGCGCTCCTCGAAGCGGCGGATGAGAAGCATCTGGCGGTAAAATCCGAGCAATTCGTCCTTGCTCGCCTTGTAGCGCTTGGGCTCGGACGGACGTTCGCGGTTCGGCGCGGCGGGCGGGACCGGCGCGGCCTTGTCCTTCGCTCCGGCGCGTTTCGGCGATGCTGCCCTGGCCACTCTCCCGGCCCTTTCTCTTGTCGCTGGCTGGCGGCTCTATGGCGGCAAATGCGGGGCTGCGCAACATAGGCACAGCGCAATGCGGCGAGACTGGAGTCGCTCGCTACGGGCGGCGCGGCGCGGCCGCGGAGCGGGCCGCGGCCTCGTCTTCGAGCTCGATGATCACCTCGTCCGGGCGGACATAGCCGAGCTGGCTGCGGACCAGCTCCTCGGCGAGATCGGGATCGGCATTCTGGGGATCGAGCAGCTGCGAACGTTGCGCGAGCCGCGCCCGCTCGATTTCGAGCCGGGCGAGCTCGGTGTTGCGCTCGGCCTTCGCGCGGCGGTAGTCGCCCCAGGCGAGCACGCCATTCTCCCCGACGATGGCGGCGCCGAGGAAATAGGCGATGACGAGCAGGCCGGCCGCAGGCCAGGCCGCCCTCTTTATCAGCACCATCGGGTTGCGGATCGCCGTCATCGGAACGTCACAGAATCAGTAAAGCGGCGCGAAATCAAGCCTTTTGAGGCGATCGTGGTAAATTTACGCCAAAACGAGTCGGGGACGCGGCGTATCGAGTTCCCGCTCAGCGGATTCTGCCGGCAAAGACGCCGCAGCCGGGATAGATCGCCGCAGTGCCGAGTTCCTCCTCGATCCGCAGCAGCTGGTTGTACTTGGCCGTGCGGTCGGAGCGGGCGAGGCTGCCGGTCTTGATCTGCCCGCAATTGGTGGCGACGGCGAGGTCGGCGATGATGGTGTCCTCGGTCTCGCCCGAACGGTGCGACATCACTGCGGCGTAGTCGGCGCGGCGGGCGTCGGACACCGCCTCCAGCGTCTCGGTCAGGGTGCCGATCTGGTTGACCTTGATCAGGATCGAATTGGCCAGGCCGCGTTCAATGCCCATCGCCAGCCGCTTCGGGTCGGTGACGAAGAGATCGTCGCCGACCAGCTGGATCCTGTCGCCGAGCCGCTCGGTGACCGCTTTCCAGCCCGCGAGATCGTCCTCGGCCATGCCGTCTTCGATCGAAGCGATCGGGTAGGCGTCGCACAGCCCGGCGAGGTAGCCGACCATGTCCTGCGGCGAGAGCGTCCGCCCCTCCCCTTCCATCCGGTAGGCGCCGTCGCTGAAGAATTCGGTCGCGGCACAGTCGAGCGCGAGCACGACGTCCTCGCCGGGCGTGTAGCCGGCTTGCTCGATCGAGCGCATGATGAAGTCGAGCGCGTCGCGGGCCGAGGCGAGGTCGGGCGCGAAGCCGCCTTCGTCGCCGACCGCGGTCGCCAGGCCGGCGTCGTGCAGCCCGCTCTTCAGAATATGGAAAATCTCGGCGCCGCAGCGCAGCGCCTCGGCGAAAGTGGGGGCGCCGACCGGCATCACCATGAATTCCTGGAAGTCGATCCTGTTGTCGGCATGGACGCCGCCATTGAGGATGTTCATCATCGGGACCGGCAGGGTGCAGGCGGAAACGCCGCCGACATAGCGGTAGAGCGGCAGCCCGCGCGCATCGGCCGCGGCCTTGGCGACGGCGAGGCTGACGCCGAGGATCGCGTTGGCGCCGAGCCGCGACTTGTTCCCGGTGCCGTCGAGACCGATCATCGCCGAGTCGATTTCGGCCTGGTCCTCGGCCTCCATGCCGATCACCGCCGCGGCGATCTCGCCGCGCACCGCCTCGACCGCCTGGCCGACACCCTTGCCGAGCCAGCGGCTTTTGTCGCCGTCGCGCTTCTCGACCGCTTCGTGGGCGCCGGTCGAGGCTCCGGACGGGACCGCGGCGCGGCCGAAGCTGCCATCCTCGAGCGTCACCTCCGCCTCGACCGTCGGATTGCCACGGCTGTCGAGAATCTGGCGGCCGTGGACATGGGCGATGGCGGTCATTTTGTTGCGGCCTCGTTATGAGTTATGGGAGAATGCAAGGCGCGAATATCGGCCCGCCGCATCGCATGCAACTTTCCTCGGGGTGGCGGGGAACGCAAGGTGCGCGGCGGGTGTTTTCCGAGCGATATGCGTCCAGTCAGTGAAGTGGAGAACATTATGCCCCGTCGCGATCCTGAACTTCCCGAAGGCACCGATCATATCGTCAGCGGCGCCTCCGAGACCGGCGGCTTCGTCGCCACCGCCGAGAGCGGAACGGGCACGGACCGGCTGGTCAACCAGGTCCGCGACCAGGTTTCGACGCTGCGCGGCCAGGCCGGTGACCGGTTCCGCGGCTTCGCCGACGACGGCAAGAGCCGCGCGACCGGCCTGCTCGACGAGTTCGGCGGCGTCCTCGGCGATGCGGCCAAATCCGTCGACGAGCGGCTCGGTGAGGATTATGGCCGCTACGCCCATCGCGCCGCCGACGCGGTCTCCTCCTTCGCCGGACGGGTGCGCGAGAAGAGCGTCGACGACATCATCGACGACACGCGCGACTTCGTCCGCAAGAGCCCGGCCGTCGCCATCGGCATCGCCGCCGTGGCCGGCTTCGCGTTGATGCGGGTGATCAAGACCGGGCTCGAGGATGTCGGCGCGCGCCAGCGCGGCGCCGGGCGCCGGTCCGGCAACAGCGGCGGCACGGCGAGCGGCGGAGCCTGATCCTTGGACGCGCCGGGCGGGGATCCCGCAGACGAAACGATCGGCGAACTCGTCGGCCGGCTGGTCGAAGACGGGCGCGGCTATGCCGAGGCCGAGATCGCGCTTTACAAGGCGATCGCGGAATATCGCGCCCGCCGGGCAGGCAAGGCCCTGGCCGCGCTCGTCGCCGGCTGGTTCCTGATCGCCACTGCGACGACCGCGCTGGTGATCGGCGCGGTGCTGAGCCTCGCCGCAGCGATCGGGCCGATGTGGGCGGGGCTCGCGGTCGGCCTCCCCCTTCTGCTCGGCGGGGGTCTGCTCGTCCGCTACAGCCTGGCGGGCATCAAGGGCCTGGCGCGGGACAAAGGCGAGCGCGAGGCGATCGAGCGCGGGGCGCGGGCGCCATGAGCCTAGCCGAGATCGAGCGGGCCCAGCGCGACGCGGTGCGCGCGCGCGACCGGTTCGAATCCACTTTGGCCGCGGTCCAGCAGCGCCTTCGCCCCGGCAACCTGGCCGAAGAGGCGTGGGACGGGGTGAAGGACAAGGGCGCCGATCTCGCCGACGGCGCGCTGCAGGCGGTCAAGAAACGGCCGGGCACGGTTTCGGTGGCGCTGGGCGCATTCGCGCTTTTCCTGGCGCGTGGGCCTCTGACAAGGGCGGTTGGCCGTTATATGTCGCGGGACGAGGACGAGGACGGAAACGATAAGGACGACGCGGAGTTGAGAGTCACGGAAGGAGTGAGTTGATGGCTTCGAACAAGGATGGCAGCGGCAACGAAGGCGGCGGCGGGCGGAGCCGCGCCGTGGACGCCTATCAGGCGGCGCGCGAGCGGACCGCCTCGGCTTATGAGGCGGCGCGCAGCCGCGCCGGCGACGTCACTCGCCAGGCGAGCGACCAGCTCGCCATCTATCCGGTCGGCGCCGTGATCGGCGGCTTCCTCGCCGGGGCGCTGGCCGCCTACCTGCTGCCGCGGACCGAGCGCGAGACGGAATTGCTCGCCAAGACCGGCAAGCGCCTCACCGGCGCGGCGCGCGAGGCGGCCCAGCGCGGCCTCGATGCCGGGCGCGAGCAGATCGACGACATCCGCGCCAAGGCGGCGCAGAAGGTCGGCGAAGCGGTCGCGGACGTCGTCGGCGGCAAGCAATAAGGCTCGTCCGCTTGCGCGTCGCGGCCATCCCGCCTAGGCGGCCCGTCCCATGAGCAGATTGCATTTCGTCTTCGGCGGCCGGGTCAAGGACCCGCGCGGCCTCGAATTCGACCTGTCCACGATCGACATGGTCGGCCTCTACCCCGACTATGCGAGCGCGCTCGACGCCTGGCGCGGCAAGGCCCAGCGCACCGTCGACGACGCCGAGATGAAATATGTGGTCGTCCACCTCCACCGCCTGCTCGAGCCGGAGATGAGCGGGAAATAGCCGATTCCTCCTCTACCGCGAGCGGGAAGGCCGGTCAGGCGCGGCGGTAGCGGAACAGCAGCAGCGGATTGGCGAGCAGCACGCCGACCAGGAAGCCGCCGATATGGGCGGCGACCGCCAGATGCAGGCCGCCGGTGGCGAAGGTGAGGCCGGTCAGCACGTTGATCCCGACCCAGGCGGCGAGCAGCCAGAGGGCATTGAGCCACATCGCCAGCCGCGGATTGGCGATCCTCACCTTGTTGCGCCCGAACAGCATCGCATAGGCGCCGATGATCGCGGAGATCGCCCCGCTGGCGCCGACCATCGGCACCGGCGACAGCGGGTCCACCAGATATTGCGCGCCGGCGGCGGCATAGGCGCCGACCAGATAGAGGATGACGACGCTGGCCGGCCCGAGCACCGATTCGACCGGCCGTCCGCAAAAGACCTGGATCAAGAGGTTGAAGGCGAGATGGATGAAGCCGGCATGGACCAGGGTCGCGGTCAGCGGCGTCAGCCAGAAAGGCGCAAGCCCGTCGTCATTGCCGAAGGCGATGCGCGCCGGGATGAAGCCGCCCCAGATCGTCGCCCAGTCCTGGAGCTGAAGGATCGAGACGAGCAGCCAGGCGGCCGCGGTGACGAACGCGAGGACGACCGTCGCTCGGGCCTTGTTCCAGCTGTCGGGGAGGCGCATGGCTCGGCCGCTCCGGCGAATGCCCGGGGGCGTCAAACGAACTCGATCTTCTTGATCTCGTAATATTTATCGCCCGAGGGCGCGGAGAATTCGACCTCCTCGCCCTTCATCCGGCCGATCAGCGCCCGCCCAAGCGGCGAGGCGTAGCTGATCCGCCCAAGCTTGGCATCGGCCTCGGTCTCGCCGACGATCTGATATTTGATCTTGTTGTCGTTCTCGTCGAGCAGCTGGACGGTTGCGCCGAACACCACTTTGTCGCCGGATAGCGATTTGGGGTCGATCACCATCGCCCGGGAAAGCCGATCCTCGATGTCGGCGATCTGCGCCTCGACCTGGCCCTGGCGCTCCTTGGCGGCGTGATATTCGGCATTCTCGGAAAGGTCGCCATGGGCGCGCGCTTCCTCGATCGCGTCGATGATCGCCGGGCGCTCGACCGTCTTCAGGTGACGGACGTCGCTCTGCAGCTTCTCATAGCCCTCGGCCAGCATGGGCAGCTTATCGACCGTAGCCATTCAACTCGTGCCTCTCGTAAAAACTCGTATGGAGCGATGCTGCAAGAGCATCGCCTGATCTCGGCCGAATATTGCGGGATCATGCTCAGGAGCGTGAATAATAGTCCTGGAGCGAGCGTACTTCAAGACCGCCGTCCCGCAGCACGGCAATCGCCCGCGCAACCGCGGCGCTGGAAGCGGCGGTCGTGAAATAGGGGATTTTCTGCTGCACCGCCGAGGCGCGGATCGAGGCGCTGTCCTTGTGGCTCTGCCAGCCCTCGGTGGTGTTGAAGATGATGTCGACGCCGCCGTCCTTGATCCGGTCGACAATGTGCGGGCGCCCCTGGGCGACCTTGTTGACGCGTTCGACGTCGAGGCCCTCGGCCTGCAGATAATCGGCGGTGCCCCCGGTCGCGATCGCCCGGAACCCGAGGCCGAGCAGGGCCCGCACCGCGGGCAAGATGATCGGCTTGTCGCTGTTTTTGACCGATACGAACAAGATTCCCCCGGTCGGCAGATCGAGGCCCGCGCCTTGCTGAGACTTGAGAAAAGCCGTTGCAAAATCATCCGCAATTCCCATTACTTCTCCCGTGGACTTCATCTCTGGAGACAGAACGGGATCGATCCCTGGGAACCGCGCGAACGGGAAGACCGCTTCCTTGACCGCGATGTGCGGCACGTCGCGGTCGAGCGGCAGGAAATTGATCAATTTCTCGCCGGCCATCACCCGCGCCGCGATCTTGGCGATCGGCGCGCCGATCGCCTTGGCGACGAAGGGGACGGTACGCGAGGCGCGCGGGTTGACCTCGATCAGGTAGACGATACCGTCCTTGACCGCGAACTGGACGTTCATCAGCCCGACGACGCGAAGCGCCTCGGCCAGCGCCTTGGCCTGCCGCTCGATCTCGGCGACGATGGCGGGCTCCAGGCTGTAGGGCGGCAGCGAGCAGGCGCTGTCGCCGGAATGGACGCCCGCTTCCTCGATATGCTGCATGACGCCGGCGACGACGACATCGCGGCCGTCCGAGATCGCGTCCACATCGACCTCGATCGCGTCGCGCAGATACTGGTCGATCAGCACCGGGCTGTCGCCCGAGACCTGGACGGCGGTGTGGATGTAATCGTCGAGCTGGGCGGGTCCGTCGACGATCTCCATCGCCCTGCCCCCGAGCACGTAGGAGGGCCGAGTCAGCACCGGATAGCCGATCCGTTCGGCGACCGCGACCGCCTCGTCCCGGCTGCGCGCGATGCCGTTCAGGGGCTGGCGGAGGCCGAGCTTGTCGACCAGGCGGGCGAAACGCTCGCGGTCCTCGGCGAGGTCGATCGCGTCGGGCGACGTGCCGAGTATGGGGATCCCCTCATTCTCGAGCGCCGCGGCGAGCTTCAGCGGAGTCTGCCCGCCGAACTGGACGATAACGCCATGAAGCGTGCCGTTGGAGGCCTCGACGTGGAGGATTTCGAGCACGTCCTCGACGGTCAGCGGCTCGAAATAGAGACGGTCCGAGGTGTCGTAGTCGGTCGACACCGTCTCCGGGTTGCAATTGATCATGATCGTCTCGTAGCCGGCCTCGGCGAGCGCGTAGGCGGCGTGGACGCAGCAATAATCGAATTCGATCCCCTGCCCGATCCTATTGGGCCCGCCTCCGAGGATGACCACCTTCTTCCGGTCCGAGGGCTGGCTCTCGTCCTCGGGCGCGCCGAAGCTCGGCGCCTCGTAGGTCGAATACATGTAGGGCGTCCTCGCCTCGAACTCGGCGGCGCAGGTGTCGATCCGCTTGAACACGGGACGGACGCCTAGCCGGTGGCGCAGGCGCCGCACCTCCTCCTCGGTGGTGGCGCCGATCATCGCCTTGACCGCGTCGTGAATGAGGCCGTGCGAGCGGGTCCGCGTCTTGACCCCGCCGCCGGCGACATTGGCCGACTTGAGGTTGAGCTCGGCCAGCCGCCGGTCCGAGAAGCCCATCGCCTTCAATCGGCGCATGCCTTCGGCATCGCCCGGCAGGCCGTCGCGGCAGATGCCCTCCTCAACTCGGACGATTTCCTCGATCCGCTCGAGAAACCAGGGGTCGTATCTGGTGATCGCCTGTATCTCGGCCACCGTCAGGCCTTCCCGCAGCGCCTGGGCGGCGACGAGCACGCGGTCGGGGCTGGGCCGGGCGAGCGCGGCCTCGATCTCCGCTTTGGGCGCGCCATAAAGCTCCTTCACGCCGTCGAGGCCGATCAACCCCGTCTCCAGGCCCCGGAGGGCCTTTTGCAGACTCTCATGGAAGCTGCGGCCGATCGCCATCACCTCGCCGACCGACTTCATCGAGGTGGAAAGGAGCGCGTCCGTTCCCTTGAACTTCTCGAAGGCGAAGCGCGGGATCTTGGTCACGACATAGTCGATCGTCGGCTCGAACGCGGCGGGCGTGACGCCGGTAATGTCGTTCTGGATCTCGTCGAGCGTGTAGCCGACGGCGAGCTTGGCCGCGACCTTGGCGATCGGGAAGCCGGTCGCCTTCGACGCCAGCGCCGAGGAGCGGCTGACGCGCGGGTTCATCTCGATCACGACGAGTCGGCCGTCCTTCGGATTGACCGCGAACTGAACGTTAGAACCACCTGTTTCGACGCCGATTTCCCGCAACACCGCGATCGAGGCGTTGCGCATGATCTGATATTCCTTGTCGGTCAGCGTCAGCGCCGGCGCCACGGTGATCGAATCGCCGGTGTGGATGCCCATCGGATCGACATTCTCGATGGAGCAGATGATGATGGCGTTGTCGGCGCGGTCGCGGACGACCTCCATCTCATATTCCTTCCAGCCGAGCACCAATTCCTCGATCAGCACTTCGGTGGTCGGCGAGGCTTCGAGCCCGCCGGCGACGATCGCCGCGAACTCGTCGCGATTATAGGCGATGCCGCCGCCGGTGCCGCCCAAAGTGAAGCTCGGCCGGATGATCGCGGGCAGGCCGATGCTTTCCAGTGCCGCCATGGCGTCGTCGAGATCGTGCGCGATCGCGGAGCGCGGGCTTTCAAGCCCGATCCGGTCCATCGCCTGGCGGAATTTGAGCCGGTCCTCGGCCATCTCGATCGCCGCGGCGTCGGCGCCGATCATCGTCACGCCGTATTTGGCGAGCGTGCCGTCTTTGAACAGCGCCAGCGCGGTGTTGAGCGCCGTCTGCCCGCCCATGGTCGGCAGCACCGCGTCGGGCCGCTCCCTGGCGATGATCGCGGCGACATATTCGGGCGTGATCGGCTCGACATAGGTGGCGTCGGCAAGCTCGGGGTCGGTCATGATCGTCGCCGGATTGGAGTTGACGACGATGACCCGATAGCCCTCCTCCTTCAGCGCCTTGACCGCCTGCGACCCCGAATAATCGAACTCGGCCGCCTGGCCGATGACGATCGGGCCGGCGCCGATGATGAGGATGGAGGAGATGTCGGTGCGGCGGGGCATCAGGATGAGAGCCCCATGACGACAAGGCGCAATCCGCGCTCGTTCCCCCAGTGGATGATGCAGGCGATCCGCCCCGCGACCGGCGCTTCGTCGCGCCGGGCGTAAAGGGCGGCCGGAAGCAGCAGCCGCAACGAGCGCCCTTCGTCGGTGAACTGGGAAAGCAATGCTTCCGGAAGCCCGCAATTGCGGGCCACCTGCGGAAACTCCTCGAGCGCGGTGCGGGCGACCGGTGCCTGGGTATAGCCGCCGGGCGGCACCGAAGCGCAGCCCACCAGGCTGCACAGCGCCGCCCCGGCGGTGAGGATCGAGGAGATGTGGGTGCGCTTAGGCATAGGAAGGTGCATCTGCTAAAACTCCCTCTCCCCGGCGGGGAGAGGGCTGGGGTGAGGGGGTCCGGCGTTGGGCGGGAAGAAACTGACTCCGATCGCACGGAAACTGCGCGCCGATCAGACCGACGCTGAAGAGCGCCTCTGGCACCATCTCCGCGGTCGCCAACTCGAAGGCGAAAGGTTCGTCCGCCAACTCCAGATCGACGCCTATGTCGCCGACTTCGCCTGCCGCACTGCCAGGCTGGCGATCGAGCTGGACGGCGGTCAGCACGATCCGGCGCGCGACGCCGCCCGGACCGCGATCATCGAGAATTACGGCTATCGCGTCCGTCGATTCTGGAACCATGATGTGCTCGCCAATACCGCCGGCGTGCTGGAAGCGATCAGGCAGGAATTGCTGATCGCACGGAACCGCTCCGAATAACCCTCTCCCGTGCGGGGAGAGGGCAGGGTGAGGGGGTTCGGCGCTGGTGGGAGCCCGCTGACTCAGAGCCCCCTCACCCCAACCCTCTCCCCGCCGGGGAGAGGGGGTCGGGCCGGCGCCGATGACCGGGATCGAGAAGATGTCGGTGAGGCGGGGCATCAGATTACGAGGGCTTCGACCAAGGCAGTCCAATCCGCCTCAGTGATTGTTGATGCATTGAACGCCTGAACGCCCTTGATCTCCAGAAGATCGTCGACGCTCAGTGACGGATTTGAACGCAGGCTCGGCAGCAAGTTATACATATCCGGGCGTTGCACGGACCGAAGCGGACTGCCCAATGGGCGAATCTCGAAAGGGAGAATCCAAGGCTCGGGCCAAACCCCGGTCACCATCGAAAAGGGGTGCGGGGAACTCAATACCACGAAAGGAGTGCTATAGGTTTGATCCTCGCTGCAGTAGAGCAGGCCGAAGGCTCCCACCGGCATTTTCGCAGCCTTGGTCGCTCGGCCCTTGTTGACGCTGGCGTATCTCGAATGGCTGACAGCCCACAAACCTCTTCCAATCCCGGCCCAGATATTGGTCCGAGTGCGGGAGGGAAACGCGAAGATGTTCATGTCCGCAGTTTCTCCACGAACTTGCCGAACAGATAGGTGCTGTCCTGCGGTCCCGGGCTCGCCTCGGGATGGTATTGGACGCTGAACGCCGGCCTGTCGGTCAGCTCGAGCCCGCACAAGCTCCCGTCGAACAGGCTGACATGGGTCGGCCGCGCGTTGGCGGGCAGGCTGTCGGCCTCGACCGCGAAGCCGTGGTTCATGCTGGTGATCTCGACTCGGCCGTCGGCGAGGCGCTTGACCGGGTGGTTGGCGCCGCGGTGGCCCTGGTGCATCTTGGAGGTTCGCGCGCCGACCGCCAGCCCGAGCAGCTGGTGGCCGAGGCAGATGCCGAACAAAGGCTTGCCGGTCTCGAGCATGGCCTGGATCACCGATACCGCATATTTCCCGGTCGCGGCGGGGTCCCCGGGACCGTTGGAAAGGAAGAAGCCGTCGGGCTGGTGCGCCATCACCTCTTCGAAGGTGGCGGTGGCGGGCAGCACCGTCACGCGGGCGCCGGCGTCGGCGAGGTTGCAGTAGATGTTGCGCTTGGAGCCGTAGTCGATAGCGACGACATGGGGGAGCGCCTCGTCGTGCGGCCGCTCCTCATAGCCCGCGCCGAGCCGCCATTTGCCGCCGGACCAGCGGTGCATCTGCCGGCACGACACCTCCTTCGCGAGGTCCATGCCCTCGAGCCCCGGCCACGCCCGCGCTTTGGCGTGCAGCGCGTCAACGTCGAACACGCCGTCGGCGCGATGGGCGATCACGCCGTTGGGCGCGCCCGCGGTGCGGATCAGCCTCGTCAGCGCCCTGGTGTCGACGCCCGAAAGGCCGATCCGGCCGTTCGCTCGCATCCATTCGGCGAAGCCGGACACGGCGCGGAAATTGCTCGGCGCGGTGACATCCTGGCGGACGACGCAGCCCAGAGCGAACGGGTTGTCCGCCTCCAGATCCTCGTGATTGGCGCCGACATTGCCGATATGGGGGAAGGTGAACGTGACGATCTGCGCCGCATAGGAGGGATCGGTCATGATCTCCTGATAGCCGGTCATCGCGGTGTTGAAGCAGACCTCGCCGGCCGCCTCGCCTTCCGCGCCGAAGCCCCGGCCCCAGATCACCGCGCCGTCCGCCAGCACCAATACGCCCGTGGCCCCGTCAGGCGCAGGCGTTCTGGTGGCGTCGGCCATGGCGGCGGGCACTCCGTCTGTTCAGCTTGGCGATGTCGCTAAGGCTCGGTCGCTAGAGAGCCGTTCGGGCACCGTCAATCTATTAAAAGCCCAACCGCCCCGCTATGCTGCCCAATTCCCGCAAGGCCGCCCGAGAGCCCCATGATTCGCGATGAAATCAAAGCAGCGCTGGTCGGCGCCATGAAGGCCGGCGACAAGCCGCGCACCGGCACGTTGCGCCTCGTCCAGTCGGCGCTCAAGAACCGCGACATCGAGCTGCGCGGCGCCGCCAACCCGCCCGAGGACGACGTGCTGGTCAGCGAGGTGCTGCAGAAAATGATCAAGCAGCGCCGCGAATCGATCGACATGTACTTGCGAGGCGGCCGCGAGGAACTGGCCGACGCCGAAAAGGCCGAGATCGCGGTGATCGAGGATTTCCTGCCGCAGCAGATGAACGAGGCGGAGCTGGGCGCGGCGATCGACGCGATCGTCGCCGAAACCGGCGCATCCTCGGTCAAGGACATGGGCCGGGTGATGGCGCTGGTGAAGGAACGGCACGCCGGCGAGCTCGACATGAGCAAGGCGAGCGCGGCTGTGAAGGCGCGGCTCTCCTGATGGCCGAGGGGGACGGATGACCCTCTCCCCCGCTTTCCTCGACGAGCTGCGCCTGCGCACGTCGCTCTCCTCGCTGATCGGGCGTAGCGTGAAGCTGCAGAAGGCCGGGCGCGAGTTCAAGGCCTGCTGCCCCTTCCACAAGGAGAAGACGCCGAGCTTCACCGTCAATGACGAGAAGGGCTTCTACCATTGCTTCGGCTGCGGCGCGCACGGCGACGCGATCCGGTTCCTGACCGACGCGCGCGGGCTTGCCTTCATGGATGCGGTCAAGGAGCTCGCCGATGCGGCCGGGATGGAGGTGCCGGCGGCCAACCCGCGCTCGCAGGAGCGGGCCGAGCGGGCGGCGGGGCTTTACGAGGTGATGGAGGCCGCCGCTTCGTGGTTCGCGGAACAGCTGGACGGTGTCGAAGGCGGCGCGGCGCGCCAGTATCTCAAGGCGCGCGGGATCGGCGAGGAGACCAAGCGGAAGTTCGGGTTCGGATTGGCGCCCGACTCCCGGGGGAAGCTTAGATCAGCGCTCAAAAACATTGGGAATAACAAGTTGATAGAGGCTGGTCTTCTCATTCTCCCTGAGGAGAATAAGGAGCCCTACGACCGCTTCCGCGGACGGCTGATGTTTCCGATTCGCGACCCGCGCGGACGCGTCATCGCGTTCAGCGGGCGGATCCTGGGGACGGGCGAGCCAAAATATGTGAATTCGCCCGATACCCCCCTGTTCGACAAGGGCCGGACCCTGTTCAACCTCGATCATGCGGGGCCGGCGAGCCGGGCGACAAGCCGCGTGGTCGTGGTCGAGGGGCAGATGGATGTTGTCGCGCTGGACCAGGCCGGGATCGCGGATGTGGTCGCGCCCTTGGGCACGGCGCTGACCGAGGCGCAATTGGGGCTGCTCTGGCGGCTCTCGCCGGCGCCGCTGATGTGCTTCGACGGCGATTCGGCGGGGCAGAAGGCGGCGATCCGGGCGGCGCTGCGGGCGCTTCCGCATGTCGGGCCGGGGCGTTCGCTCGGCTTCGTCACCCTGCCGGCCGGGCAGGATCCGGACGATCTCATCCGCGCCGGCGGGCGCGGCGCGCTCGACGCCCTGCTCGACCAGCCGCAATCGCTCGCCGATAAATTGTGGCATTACGAGCGCGATGCGGAGCCGCTGACCACGCCGGAGCAGAGGGCCGGACTGAGGCGCCGCCTCGCCGACCATGCCTCGGCCATCTCCGATCCCGACGTGCGCGAGCAGTATCGCTTCGAATTACTAAAGCGATTCAATGAGTTGACCCTCCCTCAGAGGCAGTGGACGCCGCGCCCGCCGGGCAATCGCGGCGGCCGTTTCATGCCGCCGCCGCGGCCGACGTCGCCCGAAGCCCGCTCCGTCGGCCGCACCGGCCTCAGCCCCGAGCTCGGCCGGGCCGTTATCCAGGGCCTGGTCCGCTTCCCGGCGCTGATCGGCCCGCATGCCGAGGCGATTGCCGCGCTGCCGTTGCGCGAGGCCCCGGCGGCGCGGCTGCGCGACCTGCTGCTCGAATTGGCGATGACGCACGCCGCGCTTGATCCGGAAGCCCTCAATACCATATTGGCCGAGCGCGGTGGGGCTGCTCTGGTGGAGGAGCTCGGCCGGAAGCGAGGACTTGGTTTTTCCTTCACGCGGCGAGACGCCGAGCCGGAGCGCGCCTGCCGTGACCTGGCATTGGCGATCGAGACGCTGGCGGCGCGCCCCGGGCTCGACGCGGCACTGGAGGCGGCCACGGCGCGTTTGAAGGACGAAGGCGACGAAGCGGCGTTCCAGGAGCAGCAGCGGCTCCGGGCGGCGCGGAACGAGGCGGATACACAACTTGCGACATTGTTCGAGGCCGGCGGGGACTAAAGGCCTCGATTGAGATAAGGCGTATAGATGGCGAAGACGAACACGGTGGAACCCGAAGAGAAGACCGAGACCGGCGATGCGCCGCTCATCGACCTCAACGAAGCGTCCCTCAAGAAGCTGATCGCCCGCGCCAAGAAGCGCGGCTACATCACCTATGACGAATTGAACGACGCGCTGCCGCAGGACCAGATGTCCTCCGAGCAGATCGAGGACGTGATGTCCGCGCTCTCTGAAATGGGGGTGAACATCGTCGAGAACGAGGAGGCCGACGAGGATTCCGAGGCCGAGCCCGAAACCGGCCTCGACGAGGCCGGCGAGGGCGGCGAGACCTTCGTCCTCGAGAAGAAGAAGGAGACCGTCGACCGGACCGACGATCCGGTCCGAATGTACCTGCGCGAGATGGGCGCGGTCGAACTGCTCTCCAGAGAGGGCGAGATCGCAATCGCCAAGCGAATCGAGGCCGGCCGCGACACGATGATCTGGGGCCTGTGCGAGAGCCCGATCACCTTCAACGCGATCATCGAATGGTCGAACGCGCTCAACAACGGCCACATGCAGCTGCGCGAGATCCTCGACCTCGAGGCGATGCTCTCCAAGGGCCCGACCGCCGAGCAGGTCGCGGGCGCCGAGGCCGACGAGAATGCCGACATCTCCGAATCGACCGCCGGCCCCTCGTTCAAGGAAGAGGAGGAGGTCGAGGAGGTCGTCGCCGAGGAGGAGGACGAAGAGGAGTCGATGGTCGAGCGGCGGACGCCCCGCCCGGTCGAGGAGGAGGACGAGGACAATACCTTGAGCCTCGCCCAGATGGAGGAGACTCTGAAGCCCGCGGCGCTCGACAAGTTCGCGGCGATCACCGGCCTCTACAAGAAATTCGCCCGGCTCCAGTCGGTCCGAATGGATTCGATGAGCGGCGGCCAGGACTTCGCCGCCAACGAGGAGAAGAAATACCAGAAGCTGCGCGAGCTGCTCACCGCCGAGGTCGAGAGCGTCCAGTTCCACGGCGCCAAGATCGAATATCTGGTCGACCAGCTCTACAGCTACAACCGGCGGCTGACGACATTGGGCGGCCAGATGCTCCGCCTCGCCGAGCGCCACAAGGTGCCGCGCCGCGCCTTCCTCGAAGCCTATATGGGCCACGAGCTCGACGAGGGCTGGGCCGAGCGGGTCTGCGGCACCGACAAGAAATGGACCGCCTTCTGCGAGGTCGAGCAGGGCGCGATCGAGCGGATCCGAACCGAGATCAGCGAGATTTCGCAAGCGACCGGAATGTCCTTGGGCGAGTTCCGCCGGATCGTGAACCAGGTCCAGAAAGGCGAGCGCGAGGCGCGGATCGCCAAGAAGGAGATGGTCGAGGCGAACCTTCGCCTGGTCATCTCGATCGCCAAGAAATACACCAATCGCGGCCTTCAGTTCCTCGACCTGATCCAGGAGGGCAATATCGGCCTGATGAAGGCGGTCGATAAGTTCGAGTATCGCCGCGGCTACAAATTCTCGACCTACGCGACCTGGTGGATCCGCCAGGCGATCACCCGGAGCATCGCCGACCAGGCCCGCACCATCCGGATCCCGGTCCACATGATCGAGACGATCAACAAGCTGGTCCGCACCAGCCGCCAGATCCTCCACGAGATCGGCCGCGAGCCGACCCCGGAAGAGCTGGCCGAGCGGCTCTCCATGCCCTTGGAGAAGGTCCGCAAGGTGATGAAGATCGCCAAGGAGCCGATCTCGCTCGAGACGCCGATCGGCGACGAGGAGGACAGCCACCTCGGCGATTTCATCGAGGACAAGAATGCGGTGATCCCGGTCGACGCCGCAATCCAGTCCAACCTCAAGGAGACGGTGACCCGGGTGCTGGCGAGCCTGACGCCGCGCGAGGAGCGCGTGCTCAGGATGCGGTTCGGAATCGGGATGAATACGGATCACACGCTCGAGGAGGTGGGGCAGCAATTCTCGGTGACGAGGGAGCGGATCAGGCAGATCGAGGCGAAGGCGCTGCGCAAGCTGAAGCATCCGAGCCGGTCGCGGAAGATGCGGAGCTTCCTCGATCAGTAAGAGGAAGAGATTGCAAGTAGGCAAAGGGCCGTCCCACGGAGGCGGCCCTTTTCATTGACTCTGAGGCACGGCGAGCTGTTCGCTTGTCGATCCAACTGACAAGGTCAGAGAGTGTCGTGAGTTGCTTAAACACTCCTGCGCGACAAGGGTCTCAGGCAGCTTGGGGCCCTACCATCTGCTTGCGAAATCGAAGCTGCGAACCCCCTGCTCCCAATGCAGGCAACACGTCCGACCGACTGCTGCCTATCGGAGTAACGCATTCTGCGGAGCAGTTCGATATTTCATCGAATATCGATTGCGAGGCATGCGTCGTTTTTTGTCGCTGGCGGCGTTCATGCCATTGAACGGATTGCCGATGCCACACGCTGCGAGGCTTGATCTCCCGGTTGGGCGAGTCGCCTTTCGTGATTGACATCCTCCTGTTGCGATTTCTCAATCCCATTAGGATCACATTTATGTCGTCCAGCAACTCAACCGGATCGTCAAAAGGTGCTTGACCGACCTCAAAGGTGCGCTCGACAATTGTCCAAGAGAATGCATATATCCAATCTACAATTCTGGTCAAAGGGAGCATGGCAATGTTCGACGACGATGACCAATCACAGCGGTTTGCCCATATCGTGGCGCGAGCGTGGATCGACGATGATTTCAAAAAGCGCTTGCTGAGCCGCCCAGCAGAGGTCTTGGCAGAATATCGGCTCGAACTGCCGCGCGGAGTGACGGATGTCCGGATCGTCGAGAACACACCGGAAAGAGTGCACTTCATTCTTCCCGCACCGCCGACGGATGTCGATCATACGCGCCTGTCCAAGCTGCCGATCGTCATCCTCGATACGCCCTGCCACGGACATGAAACATGCGGCAAGTGTCGGCATCCGTGCGGCTGAGCCGCTGCGGCAGCTAGGGCGATGGCAGAGGGGTTTGCGGGACTCTCGCCGCACCTAATCGTTGCGCCGGTCGAGGGCGACGGGGTCTTCCTGCTCTCGCCCCAAGGCGTCGATGTATTCAGCGGGGCGATCTTCGAGGCGCTGGTCCCGCTTCTCGATGGCCGGATGACTCTCCGGGAGGTGGTGGAAAAGGTTCGCGAGCGTTTCAGCGGGGCGGAGGCGCTCTACGCGATCGAGATCCTCCGGCGCAGCGGCCATATTGTCGAATCCGACGGGCTCCAGGGCGGGAACGGCGCCTACCGCTCGCTCTTCGGCTCCACCTGGCAAAACCTTTGCGTGTCCCTCATCAAACATTCGTCGCTCGATGCGGCCTTCGTCGAGCAAGCCATCCTCGACAACGGCCTTCGCGAGGCGGATGGAGCGGAGCTAGCTCTGGTGCTAGTCGATGATTATCTCGATGATCGGCTCGAGGCACTGAACCGCGACTTCTTGCGCGATGAGCGGCCGTGGATGATAGCCGCCTTGCGCGGGCCGATCTTGTGGGTGGGGCCGGTCCTTGGCGGAGCGGACGGACCCTGTTGGCGGTGCCTTGCCGAGAGGCTCAACCTCAATCGCCCCGTCGAGAAGTATATCGAGACGAAGACTCGACAGCGGATCTCCCATCCCCCGATTGCCGCGTCTGCCGTGACGCATTTCCGCGGCGCGCTCGTCGCCAACGAATTGACGCGATGGGCCGCGGGCGGCCGGTCGAGCCGCGAGCTCGTCACGTTCGAGGTACAGGCCGCGACGACGGAGCGTCATGCCGTTGAACGCCTACCGCAATGTCCTGAGTGCGGACAAGGTGACCATATTCCTACGGGACCAGTGCAGACCAACGATGATTCGCCGTTGGCCCACCAGGACGGAGGGCTTCGGTTCGAGACTGCAGGCCAAACCTACGAGCGGCTAAAGCGTCACGTAAGCCCAATCACCGGAGTAGTCAGTACCCTCTCCAAGCTCGAGATGCAGGACGACCGTATCCACGTATTCATCGCGGGCCAGAATTTCGCGGTGACTGACAACTCCTTCGCCATGCTGACGCGTTCGTTGCGCAGCCACAGTTCAGGCAAGGGGATTACTGAGGCGCAGGCACGAACGAGCGCGCTGTGCGAGGGCATTGAACGCTATGCCTGTCGGTTCCAAGGGTATGAACCCTATCGCGTCTCCTCCCTCGACGAGCTCGGCGTGGAAGCGATCCACCCCAACGCCTGCATGCTCTTCAGCGAACGCCAGTATGACGAGCGCGACCGCTGGAATGCCCGCGGCGATCATTTCTCGTGGGTTCCAAGAGAGCTAGATCCGGCGGAGCGTCTCTGGTGGTCGCCGGTGTGGAACGTGCAGTCCGGCGAGCAGAAATATGTACCGACGGCCCATATCTATTTCCACAATGAAAGGCTTGCCGATGAGGTCGGGGTCTCGACCTGCGCAGTCGACTCCAACGGCAATGCTGCGGGGAAAAGCTACGACGACGCGATCCTTCAAGGGCTTCTCGAACTCATCGAACGCGATAGCGTGGCGTTGTGGTGGTATAACCGGAGCTCGGTCCCGAGCGTCGATCTGGCGAGCTTCCGGTCGGACTATTTCGATGCGTGTCTCGATTATCATACCCTTCGGGGCAGAGACATGTGGGTGCTGGACGTCACGTCCGACCTCAATGTGCCTGCCTTCGTCGCCGTTTCTAGCCGGCGCAAAGACAATGGTCGGATTGCACTCGGATTCGGCGCGCACGTGACGGCGCAAACCGCGATCAGCCGCGCAATCGGCGAACTCAACCAATTCCTGAACTGCGTCGATAATTGGGGGCCCGAGGACGCGACAGACGGGACGAGCCGCTGGATTGGCTCAGCGACGACCTGTACCGAGACCTACCTCTTGCCTTCGGACGAGATGACCGCGACCGGGGCGTCGACCTACGCCCAAGGCTTCCCGACCGTGAAGGACGCACTGGAGCACTGTACCACCGTCGTTCGCGACCAAGGCCTCGACGTGCTGGTCGCCGACCTAACCCGGCCCGACGTGGACTTGAAGGTGGTCAAAGTGATCGCGCCCGGCCTCCGTCACTTCTGGGCGCGATTTGCGCCGGGACGATTATATTCCGTGCCGCTTCGGCTCGGGCGCGTTGGCCGTGAGCTTACCGAAGACGAGTTCAATCAAACCCCCATGTTCCTGTAGGTCTCCATGTTCGCGCTCGCCGCCGCCGGACATGAAGAAGGTCGAGCCGCTATTGTTCGAGCCTGGCCGAACGGGCTCAGAGCGGTCGCCGAGACGATCCTGCTTCGCATCCGCAGCGACGAGCCCTCAGTCGACGACCTCTCTGCCGACGCCGCGCGGTTGGGCGGATCTGCCGCTATGTTCTGGCACTGCGTCGACTTGCTTGCGAGAAGCGGCTGCGTTGAAGTGCTGGTGCGTACGGGTCATGAAGTCCTTCTTACGGTGGCGGGTATCGCGCCGATGCTGTTCCCGAGATCAACGGGTGACCGGCTGGCCCTTTCGCGCCTAGCTTCGATCCGGCGCAGCGGGACGAACTTGCTGCTCGAGTTCGGCGACCTCAGGCGCAAACCTGACGATCATCTCCGACTCGGCCCTGAGGGTCTTGGGGCACTTGGCGTTCGGCGGGCCGGTCTCTGCCCTCGCGGACCTAGACGTTGACGAGCAAGCAATAGGCGAGATGGTCCTTTGCTTTGACGTGGTCGCAGGCGAACGTCTGGAGGGTGACCAGTCCGAAAGCAATTTTGCCCAGTGGGAGCATCATGATGCGCTTTTCCACGCGAAGACGCGTGGGAAGCTGCCGGGCAAGCGCGGCGGGACATATCGGTTCATCGGTAAACGAGAGCCTACTCCCGCTGCGCCAGAGAGAAATCTAGGCGTGCCGCTGGAGCCGCCCGCTCACCATGCATCGAAGGATTTGGCGGCGCTGAACCGTCTAATGATCAAGCGCCGGTCCGTCCGCGCCTATGGCGAGGAGCCGATCAGCTTCGCCGAGCTCGGCACGTTTCTGCAATCGGTCGCGAGGACATTAGAGGTGCGCCCGGTCAATGAAGCTATCGGCCTTACATACGAGACGGTGCGGCGGCCCTATCCCAGTGGCGGCGCTTGCCATGAGCTAGAACTCTATCCAATCGTCAATCGGTGCGCAGGGCTCGAGCGCGGCGCTTATTGGTACAATTGTTCGGCAGGATCTTTTCATAGGGTTCGTTCCGACTGTGCCGTCGCCGACCAAATTCTGGATCGGTCGGGCGCCTCGATGGGAATCAGGCCGCAAAGGCCGGACGTTGTAATTACGATCGCCGCGCGGTTCGGACGCGTAAACTGGAAATATGAGGGCATCGCTTACGCCGTGGTGCTGAAGAACGTCGGCGTCCTAATGCACACAATGTACATGGTAAGCACGGCGATGGGACTGGCTGGCTGCGCGATCGGTACGGGTGACTCACGGCAGTTCTCGGCGCTGACGGATCTTCCGTCTTGGGAGGAGGACTCGGTCGGCGAGTTCGCTTTAGGCAGCTCGGGCGTGGTACCATGTTAATCGCGGAGTATGCTCGATCCTGCTTCCCCACATCCTCGTTCGTTATCTTTGAGGAGGCTCGAGGACTTGAGGCCGCGGATCGGACTTTCAATGCGGACAGCCGCGGTCCGATCTTGGTCTGGCGTTCGGCAATCAACCCAAATCTGGCCCAGCAGATGCGAAATCCAGAGTGGCCGCTCGCCATCCTCGGCCTGTTCCATCCCGAGCAAGGTTGGGCCTGGGAGTTTGAGCCCAACCGCGAGGACATCTCATGGCCGGATCGACTCGCAGGCGTAAGCGTGGCAGCCGGGTCAGGCGGATCACCTCAGGGCAACACGGTCGCCACCCTGCGGCTGCGAACGTATCTCGATCGCGAGAGCACGATCGGAAATCTTGAGTGGTGGAAGGCGAACGATCACCGGATCGCGTGCAGAAGCGGCTATGGCGACGATTTCCTGCGCGCCGTGCTCGATTTGTTGGGCTTGGCACGACGCGAAGGCTCCGAGCTGTCAGTCGAACAAGTCTCGGTGGTTCTTTCCAAGGACCCGGGGTCAGCGTCACCAACCCTTGCCCCAACCCTTCATTCCGACCTCGGCTACGGCTATCTCGAAAGCGCGATCCTCTCCTTGCTGGAGCCCGGTTTCGACGAGCTTGGCGGCGTGATCTTCATGCCAGAACGGCGAATGGGTGATTTCGACGGGGCTGGTCCGATTACGATGACCACACTTCGAACGAAGCTTTCGCGCGAGCCATTGGCCAAGACGGAAAGCGGAGACCTAGTCATATATAGCGGAATGATCGGTCCAGACGGCCAGCGCCGTGCGTCCAACGGAATCCCGCACATTTCCCCAGAGGTGCCCGGCAGGAGCTCGCGTCTGTCCTTGCTAATGCGTCATCGCCGGAGGTCGGCCGGCGACTAGGAATCAATCTCGAAGCCTATATGGGCCACGAATTGGACGAGGGCTGGGCCGAGCGGGTCTGCGGCACCGACAAGAAATGGACCGCCTTCTGCGAGGTCGAGCAGGGCGCGATCGAGCGAATCCGAACCGAGATCAGCGAGATCAGCCAGGCGACCGGAATGTCCTTGGGCGAGTTCCGCCGGATCGTGAACCAGGTCCAGAAAGGCGAGCGCGAGGCGCGGATCGCCAAGAAGGAGATGGTCGAGGCGAACCTCAGGCTCGTCATCTCGATCGCCAAGAAATACACCAATCGCGGCCTTCAGTTCCTCGACCTGATCCAGGAAGGCAATATCGGCCTGATGAAGGCGGTCGACAAATTCGAATATCGCCGCGGCTACAAATTCTCGACCTACGCGACCTGGTGGATCCGCCAGGCGATCACCCGGTCGATCGCCGACCAGGCGCGCACGCGTTCGCGACAATGGAGAGATTGCGGCTGTTCCTCCTTATGGAAACTCCTCCTCGAGGTTCGCGATTAGATCATCCCGGCCGATTGATCTCCATGCCTCGCGCGCAAAGGCAATATGAGCGGTTCGCGCCTTGCCGTCGGTAATCCGCGCAAGGCGGCGGTGCGTTGTGCCGATCGAATAGGGTTCCGAAATGAGCAAATACAGGGCTAATGCTTCCTCATAGAGTGCACGAGCAGCGTCGCGATCGGAGTGCACTAGTGCAGTATCGCCAAACCTCTGGATGCAATTTGCCTCGCCGAGCTTGTGGCCGACCTGGCGGTAGAGCGGTAACGCCTCCTCGTAGGCTGCGAGGGCAGCGGCGTGATCGAAATACGTGAGCGCGATATCGCCAAGGCCCTTGATGCAATTAGCCTCGCCGAGCATGTCGCCGACTTGGCGGAAGAGCGGTAACGCCTCCTCGTAGGCTGCGCGGGCAGCGGTATGATCGGAACGCGCAAACTCGACAACGCCAAGCCTCCGGATGCAATTAGCTTCGCCAAGCGTGTCACCGGCCTGGCGGTAGAGCGGCAGCGCTTCCTTATAAGCTGCGTGCGCAGAGTCGTGATCGAAACGCTCAAGCGCGATATCACCGAGGCTGTAAATGCAATTGGCCTCGCCGATCGGGTTGCCCTCCTGGCGGTAGAGCGGCAACGCTTCCTCAAAGGCGATCCGAGCAGGGTCGTGAGCGGAGCGCGCCAAGGCGATATCGCCGAGGCCGCGAATGCAATTGGCCTCGCCGAGCTTGCTGCCGACTTGCCTGAAGAGCGGCAATGCTTGCTCATAGGCTGCGCCTGCGGCAGCGTAATCGGAACGCGCAAGCGAGATATCAGCAACGCCCGCGACGCAACCGGCTTCGGCGAGAGTATCGCCCGAAGCTCTCGCAATTGAGGCAAGATGCCTGCACGTTTCCGCCGACCCTATGCCGGTAAATCGCATCAGCTCCGAAAAACCATGAACCGCATCGATCGCGGCCTCCGCCATTGGTGTACACGGGCTCTCGGCCTCCACCCCCGCAGCCAGCCGAACAAGATGCTCGAGATTGCCCATTTCGGGTCGCAATTGGTTGGCCGCCTCACGCCCCCCTGCACCCCCGATTTTCTTTCCTTCGCGCGATGCCAGTCCAAAATAGTGCGTGGCAAGGGCTGCCTCATCAGCCTCGCTTAGCGGTCGATCCGCGGCGTCCTGGCGGATCGGTGCGAGCAGCCGGGTGCGGCCATCGGCGTCACCATTGGCGATGCCGTTCTGTCGCAGGGTAAGGGCTGCAGCCCTGCCGCCAGCGACGAGCGCGTCCGCATGCGCGTCCGCCAATCCGGCCGGCAGTCGGCCCATCATGGCAAAGAGCCTCCGGGCCGTGTCATCCAGCCGGGGACCATCAAGCGAAAGCTGGATCGAAGCAGCCAGATTCTGGTCCTTGCCCCTGCCCACCGAAAGGCTTGTTCTGCGCGCGCGATAATCGGCCAAGAGGCCGGCAATATTCTGCTCTCCTTGCGCCAAGTGGGCGATCAGACGGATCGCCAGCGGCAGCCCGTCCAATTCCTGCAGCAACGCATGGAGCTGCGGGTCATCTGCCAACTGGTCCCCGGTGAGCGAGAGGAACAGGGCCTTCGCATCCTCGGGAGTCAGACGATCCATCACGGCCGGAATACGGCGCCACACGGGTCCATAAGGAGCCTGTTGCCCCCGGATCGAAACAATAAGTTTCAGCTGGGGAACAGCGGACAGCGCAGCAAAGGCAGCCTCGGCCCCCGCCGGATCGGCGTACCAAGGCGTTTCACCGTTATCGAGAACCAACGATCCCGGCGCGGTGGCCAGGAGCGCAAGCGCCTCTGCGTCCGGCTGCGGGCCAGGCTGTTCGGCTAGCGCCGCCAGGATAGATGTCCAGATGGCGCGCGCTTCCGTCGCCGTTTCGAGGCGAATGAACCAGCGACGCTTCCCAAAATGCGCTGTCGCCTCTGTCGACTGGAGCGCGGCCAAGGTGAGCGCGCTTTTGCCGATACCGGCTTGGCCCAGCACCGCAATTGGCGCATCATTGTCATCCAGCAAGGCGGCAACGAGTTCCTCGAATTCTTCCTTGCGTCCAAAAAGCCTGGGCGGGAGAGGAAGCAGCGGTAGGGCCGATGAAACCGCCGGCTGGGTGGGCACGGCCATTGATGGCACCCGGGGCGCGGCCGGCGGGCTTGGCGGCACGGGCGCCAAGCTGGATTCGCTCACAAGGCACTCCCTTATGAACTGACAAACACCGAGATAGACTTGATCGTCTCGCGACGGCGGCTTGCACACCGTAAAATGGTCCCGATTGATCGTTGGTACCCTTACGTTGGTAAGCCCTGGGTGGCCGCTGGCGGCATTGACGACGGTGAAAAAATTAGTTCGTTTCCCTTCGCGATAAACCAGAGACTTTATGCCCATAGAAGCCGAGTTGTTCCTATACCAGTCGTTTAACCTTTCCAGTTGTGTACTGTTCGCGCAGAGACTGCGCAGGATAGGCTGAACACGTGTAAAGGGAATGCCGCTGATGAATTGCGTCACAATGCTTGCAAGGCCCGATCCATTGTGAGGCGTAGCCAGAAAAACCACGCCCCGAAGGTTCGATACGAGCATTTGTATACGCGGATCGGCCGCTTCCTTGGCAGCGCGCAGGACTCCCTTGGCAACGAGCCCGCCCAAACTATGGGTAATCAGAACAAGGGGGCGATCTCCAATCCCCGTCAGCGGAAGATAGTCGAGCAGGCTATCCAATATTGTGTCGAATTCGACGCCATCTCCCGTCCAACCGCTGGGCGACGAGGGATAGGCGAGTGACCAGACGTTGACGGGAGGGAAATCATTAGCGACCCAACTGGGCCAGTAGGTTTCATCGTCATCACACCTCGTCATCCATGTGGTACGATGGTCGCCACCCAATCCATGGACAAATACAATATCGGCACTGGCGTCGGAGCGGTGTGGCTCGACCTTGTGCAGCATATTGTTGTCCATCGCGCAGAAACCTCGGTTAACGACGCATTCGACGAAACTGCCCGAGAACCGATATAACTTACAAGCCTTCCGACTTGTCGCCATTTCTCGCACACCCGAGAGCCCGTCAGGCGAATGAATCCCGTGACGTCGGACGGGTTCGCTCTCCCGGGACCCGCTAGTGCCTGGCACGTGCCTGGCACCGCCGGCCCGTTGGGCCCTCAATCGATTGGGAAACGCTGCACATGGTGGGCGAGAACGTACTCCTCCATCTGATGGCCGATGATCCCCGACTGCATCTGCTGGTCATCCCGCGCGAGGTGCTGGAGGATGCCGTTCACAGCATCAACGCGGACCCGGTGGCCGACGCCCGCGCCCACCGAAATGAGATCGACACCGCAGTAGTCCGTGCATGGCATCCGGACAGATTGCGCGAAATGTTCGAGATCACCGGCACCGGCCTGCGCAACGTCCCGCTCTGGCTGATCCGAGAGGATTTCAGCTAGAAGCTGGATCGCTACTTTTCGCGCGACCTGGACGTGGCGAGGCTTCGATTCGACTGGTCGCGCTTGGCGGCGCTTGACATTCCCCCACCAAAATGTAGCAACATATCTACATGCCGCGCACGATCAGCAGCCGTGAGTTCAACCAGGACGCCGCCGGCGCCAAGCGGGCGGCGCGGAACGGACCGGTGTTCATTACCGATCGGGGGCGGCCGGCGCATGTGCTGATGACGGTCGAGGAGTATCGGCGGCTGAGCAAGAAGGACGACTCGATCGTCGACCTGCTGGCGGGCGATCCGGAGATCGACTTCGAACCGCCCAAGCTTGGCTCGATCGGCTTTCGTCCCGTCGATTTCGAAGAGTGATCCTGTTCGATACCAATGTCGTTTCCGAGCTGCGCAAGGCGGCGAAAGCCGATGCCAAGGTGACGGCGTGGGCGGCGGCGCAGCCTCCGGCCACCTTGTTTATCTCGACGATAACGGTGCTCGAGCTGGAGATCGGCGTCCAGCGCATGGAGCGGCGCGACCGCCGCCAAGGCGCCGTGCTTCGGCAATGGCTGGACGGCCGCGTCCTGCCCGGGTTCGAGGGCCGTGTCCTCGCCTTCGATCTCAGCATCGCCCAACGCTGTGCGGCGCTCCACGTCCCCGATCCCAGGCCGGAGCGCGACGCGATGATCGCCGCCACCGCGCTGGTCCACGGGCTGACGCTGGCGACCCGCAACGTCGCGGATTTCCGGGGCATGGGGGCTAAGCTCGTCGATCCCTGGGCAGCGGGAGGGGACAGTCACTAGTGACTGTCCCCGGGTTCGCAGGGCGGGCTTGCGGAATTCACCCGGTAACGGCCCTTGCCTTCTCCTGCCCTCCGTTCGTCCACCTGTCCCCGGGCTTCCGGACGTAATTGGCCCAGACATAGAACCACGGGATCACGATCAGGTCGGCCGCGATGCCGATCATCATCGCCCGCGTGAATCCCGCCATCTCGGAGTCGAACTCCGCGCCCGCCGACCATAAGGGCAAGGCGACGGCCAGCAGCCAGATCGACTTGTAGAGCAACTGGATGAGCACCACCGGGATCATCCGCAGCGGATAGCGCAGGCCAACCGCGGCAAGCAGCGCCAGCGCGCCCCAGAAGCTCAACGCCACGCCCCGCATCGGCGTTATCGGAACGTCCGGGTCGGTGAGCCCGGGCAGCGCCATCGACCCGACCCCGAGCAGGATCAGGAGGTAGAACGCCCGCATCAGGTACAAGCGAGTCAGCGACACCTCGGCCATTGGATTTCCCCTCTTCGCGATAGCCTGCCCTAGTCCGATTTCGCGGTGCCGAACAGCGACCGCACTCTGGAGAGCGGCCCGGCGCAGGGCGACCATGCCGGCATGATCGTGCGCATCAAAACATGATCCCGGGTTGCAGCGGGGCCTTGCCGGCTTCCGAGGCGAGATGGGATCCGGGCGACGGCCGATAGCCTGTGCGGGTGATTTCGCGGAAATCACCCGTCTGGGGGATGGTCCGGCGCTGGGGGCTTATCGTAGGCCGGGCCCGAACCATGAAGGAGCGAAGACATGACCTTCCAGCAATCCGGAACGCCGGTGGCCTTCCTCTACGTCGGCGACCGCGAGCGGGCGCTCGATTTCTATCGCGACACGCTCGGCCTGGAGCTTCGCGGCGCCGACGATTTCGGCGACTTCATCGACCTCGGCGGGGCCTTGCTGCGGATGACCGTGATTCCGGACCACAAGGCGAATCCCCATCCGGTGCTCGGCTGGAACGTCGCCGATATCGCCGCCGCCGCGGCGGCGCTTCGCGACCGCGGAATCGCCTTCACCATCCACGACGGCATGGGCCAGGACTCGCTCGGCATCTGGACCGCGCCGGACGGCAAGACCAAGGTCGCCTTCTTCGCCGACCCCGACGGCAACGTGCTGACCCTGTCCCAGGCCTGAGCCCGTCCGCGGCCGCCCCGCAGCTCGCGCGGGCCGCAGCTATCGCGATGCGACGCGCAGCGCCGCGGTGGCCTGGGCGATCACGAAGATGAAGTGCACCACTGTCACCACGACGCCCCCTGTCCGCGCCCCGACCTGTTCGAACACGCCGAAGAAAGCGATGTTCGCCGTGCCCAGGAGCGCGTGCGTCATGGCCAGGTGCCAGTGCCAGTAGCGGCGGGAATGGCGTATTCCGACCGCCCAGACCGCGATGCCGGTCAGGATCGCCAATCCGTGCGCTTCGACGACGCCGATAACGCCGGGATCGCCGAGAAAGACGGTGCCGAACGGACCCATGCCGGCGAGATAGGAGGCGAGGTCGGCCGCCAGGCCGAAACATCCGGAAAGAACCAGGAACAGTCCGTCGAGCCCGAGAAGCAGCGAACGTCCCCGGAGCGGTCCAGTTGGCCCTGTCACTCGGCTGGCTCGCGCATCACTTTGTTAAGCCCCCCTGCAGCCGCAGATTCGCCGGCCCGTCGCAGGCGACCGGCCCCGCCCGCCGGTAGCCGACCACGATCGACACTAGGCGTTTGCATGGCACCGGGCAACGTGCCAACCCTGTCCCGGGCCTGAGCGTCGCGGCCGCGGCCCGCTTCATTCCCGGTCCGCTTGTAAACCTCCTCTTTACGCCGTGCGGTGTATCCCGGCCCCGACAGCGCGTTCGGTCGCGCCCGGAGGACGGAATGGCTTCACTCTCGGTTGGAACCGCAGGCGGCGTCCGCACGGGCGCGCTCCTCGTCGCCTGCGTCGCCGAACATGGCAGCGCGACCCATGCCTATCTGGCGGGCGATTCGCTGAAGGCGGGGCCGGACGCGGCGCGCAACCTCGCCGACGCGATCCATTTCCTGTGCGCTCTGCACGGCCGCCACCCCGGCATCGTCGATCATGCCGCGGGCCGAATCGTCGAGCCCGGCGCCCGCGACTGGCTGGTCGCGGCGGTGGCGGCGATGGCCGCCGAGCGGCAGCACCTCACCCGCCTTTCGGTCGCCGCGGGACCGATTCCGAGCACTCCGGGCGGCACCGGCAGCGAAACCGCAATCCTTTCCCAGCGCGGCGCGCTCGCCACCCTCGCCCAGTCGGACAGGCGAGGCTGCGCGCTCGGCGCGGCGCTGGCGTTCGCCGCGGACTGGCACGCGATCCGGGCCGTGCTCGACCGCGCCGGCCAGCGCTTCGGGCTCGAGCTTGGGCCGAGCGGCCTCGGCGATCCCGACACGCTCCGCGCCGTCGCCGACTCGGCCGGCGAGACGGCGTCCACCGAGCGGGCGCTGCTGTTCGGCGCCCAGCAGCTCGCCCTCCAGCACCGGGCGCTGTGGGACCTGCTCGAGGCCCGGCAGCAGGCGCGGTGGGAGTATTAGCGAAGCCGCCCAGGCATAGCGCGCATGGCTAAGCCCGGAGTCGGCGCACGCCGGCCGACGGGTCGTCCTGAGCCCGCCGAAGGGCGAACCCGATCGAACGTCACGGCACAATGGTGCCTTGGCGCTAGCACAGCCTCGGGTGCACGTCTCAAGAGGGTAGCAAATCCACTCTGATCGAGGCTACATCCCAGCTACCTCTCCTGCCGAGCCGATTCCTGAAGGACATCGATGAATCCTGATTATGAAGCACTACCGCATGAAGAGCTGATCGAGCTTTTGCGCCGCCGTGACGCCGAAGAAGGGCAAGGAACGAGACTTCGCTACGCCGGCCAGCGCGTTCCTTGGCACATCATCCGCAAGGTTCAGCCGAGGCAACAGCGTATTGACAATAAGATCAGCGTTGGCCCCGAGGAGGAGCAGAGCCGAAACCTCATTCTGGAAGGTGAGAACCTCCAAGCAATGGTGTCCCTGTATCGCTATCGCGGTCAGGTTGATCTCATTCTAAGTGATCCGCCGTACAATACGGGACGCGATTTTAGGTACAATGATCGCTGGGATGAGGACCCTAACGACCCTGATTTGGGCGCACTCGTAAGCGAAGATGACGGTGAGCGTCACGCTAAGTGGCTGCGCTTTATGGCTCCGCGCGTACACATGATGCGGGAGATGCTTCGGCCCGGAGGCGTCCTCGCAATTTGTATCGACCACCGAGAGCTTTACCGGCTCGGTATCCTTCTGGATGGTATCTTTGGTGAGAAAAACCGTCTGGGAATCATCAATTGGCAGAAGAGCTACAGCCCTCGGAACGATCGAAAGCATGTCAGCACGGCGACGGAATATGTCCTTGTGTATGCTCGATCAATTGACCGAGCGGCGACGGCAATGACTCCACGCACCGACCGGATGAATGCGCGTTACACCCAGTCGGACGGCGACCCCGAGCGATGGAAAAGCGGCGATATCTCGGCGCCAGGCTCAAGCACTCACCCTGGCATGACCTACGCAGTGCAGAGCCCCTTTACGGGCAAGCTTCATTACCCTCCAGAAGGTCGCCACTGGGGTGCTGAAAAGCGGCGCATGAAGGAATGGCTCCAGGCGTGGGGAAGCCAATACAGCGAGAAGGACCTACGCGACGGCAGGACCAAAGCACTTATTATCAAGGGCGCGCCGCTACCCGACACTTCGCAGTTTAGCCTCGACCACCCTGTGCTAGCGGCGGCGCGCTCGGCGGCCGTCCAAGTCCGAGAGCAAGGATGCTGGCCCGAAGCATATTGGAGCGAAGGGGGCCAAGGTGGTCTTTCGCACAAGCGCTATCTGTCCGGTGTCCAGCAAGGTTTCGTGCCAGTGACCTTCTGGAGTAGCGAAGATTATCATGATCCTCTCGACCTCGAATGCGTAAGTTGGGTCCATCAGCAGAGCGGCCACAGCCAGACGGGTGTCAATGAACTCACGGCCATAATGGGAAAGGGCCATGGCTTTGAAACCGTAAAGCCGCTCAAGCTATTCAAGAAGATTATCTCGATTTGGTGTCCGCCGGATGGGGTTGTTCTCGACCCCTTCGCTGGCAGCGGGACAACGGCTCAAGCAGTCTTGGAGCTAAATGCAGAGGCGGCTGCCGATCGATGTTTCGTACTGGTTGAGCAGGGTCGTAAGGAGCGCGGCGATCCCTATGCCCGCACTCTGACCGCCGAGCGCGTCCGCCGGGCTATACTAGGTCAGCGGGTCAACAAAAATGGTGAGTTAGTCCAAGCCAACAATGGCCTGCCTGGAGGGTTTCGATACCAGCGACTAATGCAGCGGGTGGACGCGGATGCCGTGCTTGCGCTGGAGCGAGAGGAAATGGTTGACCTTCTCCTCACCAGTTTTTGGAGCGACCGTGATCGTGGCGCGGCCCATCTGCGTCGCCTCCCAGCAGGCAATCACAAGCACCTGTTCGCTATGGGGGGGCGCAATGAGGGCTATTTCCTCGTGTGGGAAGGCCCCGACAAACCTTCGAACCTGAACCAAGTCTCGTATCGCGCGATCTCAGCGGAAGCTGAGCGGGCCGGGTTGTTGCAGCCCTTCCATGTGTTCGCACGCCGCGCGACCTATCTTGGACCCGGAGCAGAGTTTTACCAGATCCCCAATCGTATCCTTGAGCGGATGGGCTTTAATGAAGCCGTGGACGCGTACTCACATGGCAGCGATGTCGAGGAAGAGGCTGCGTGAGTTCGACGCCAGGGTCTGATTTCGTACTCCGCTCATTCCAAGCGGCAGCTTCGCGTCAGATCGCGGATAGGTTTGAGCTGCTGCGTCTCGACCCCAACCGGCCACTAATGTCTCGCTCGTGGGACATTCCCTACTTTCAAGCCCTCTCGGCGCTTACGGGTGCTGGCAAGACGCCCATGCTAGCTCAAGCCGTCTCCGACATGGCCAGCGGCATGGAGCGCCAGCCCGTCGTCCTCTGGGTTTCGAGACTGCGGGCCGTAGTCGAGCAGACCCTCCTCTCACTCCTGCCCAGTGGCCGATACGGCGGATTATTGTCGGGCTGGTCAGCCTGTATGCTCGGCGAATTGGCACGCGACTCTCTGAGTGATGCGCGGATACCTCTCCTAGTCACCGCCACGGTCGGCAGCTTCACACGAGGCTCGCCGGAGGAGAGCGACCTCAGCGTGCATCGGGTACGTGCAGACGAGGGTGAAGATAGTTTGTGGGGAGTACTGAAAACTCGCTTGGCCGAGGGCGGGAAGCGACCGCTTTTTGTGGTTTACGACGAAGCGCAGAACCTCTCGAATGCGCAGACCGATTTGTTGATGTCACTGGAGCCGGATGCATTCCTTGCCGCCAGCGCCACGATGTTGGTGCGAGAGAACTTGGAATTGGTGATCGCGCGGCTCAAGCGCGAAGCAGGCTGGACAGATCAGCCTATAACCGACGAGCCCGGGGAGCCGACCAAATGTCTGATAACCCAGGTTCCCAGTCGCGAGGTGGTCGATGCTGGACTCGTAAAGCGAGAGATCGCTCTCGGGGGTTATGACAGCAGCATGGAGGCTATGGTCGATGACCTCCTACGAGAGATGGGAACGGCCGAGCAAGCCGGAAACGACGCGGAATTGCCCTTTCAACCGCGGGCGATTTACGTATGCCAGACGAATATCAATTCGGATGACGGATCGGCCGAGAGTCCGAACAAGCTGTTCACGCAACGACGTGCACCACCCATCCTAATTTGGCGACACCTCGTGGCCCGTGGGGTCGATCCGGCTGCCATTGCGGTCTATTGCGATCTTCACGTCAATCGAGCTTTTCCGCTGCCTGCCGAATTTCACCTATTTGCGGGTGGCGACCGCGATTTTGGTGCCTTCACGGCGGGGAGCTATCGACACGTTATCTTCAATCAAGCGTTGCAAGAAGGTTGGGACGACCCTCAAGTCGCCTTCGCATACATCGATAAAACGATGGGCTCTCAGACGCAGGTCGAGCAGGTGATCGGGCGGGTGCTGCGCCAGCCAGGAACGCAGCACTATGGTGACCCCATTCTCAATCGGGGCACTTTCTTTATTCGCCTGGGCGAACGGCAACAGTTTCAAGAGATCCTCGATCAGGTCCGCAGGCGGCTGGGTTCGGAACCCGGGGGCGTTAGCATCAAAGTCAGCACGACAAGTGGTCGAATGCGAGCGCGGCAAGAGGTGTCGAAGACGCTCTCAGTACCTCACGTCGTACCCATCAGCGACGATGCCGCCGCCGCAATGGATGTAATACTCGCTCGAATGCCAGATTTCACCGCGGGCGGCCCCAACGTGGAAGGTAGAGGCCTTCGAGAACTAGCCGTGGTGCCGGTGGGAGACGATAATCCGGTCTCAGTGGACGTGGGCGAAACAGATCATAGCAGCCGAGTTACCGCTCGATGGATCATGTCGCGCGAGATGAGAACACTTTACCCCAGAGCGCTGGCTGCAATCGAGGTTAGCGATCGCCGGCTCGACGCCCTAATCGATCGGACGAGCGTGGCAGCGGACTTATTTCGGCAGCTGGGTCGAGAACTTGTGCAATGCTATCTTGAAAGCACTAGCTTACAGGTCGAACCAGCCCACCCATACATCGTGCGTGCGCTTGAGACGGACCCAGCTAGGGCCGTTCCCTTCGTCAATGCAGCCCACGCCTCATATGCTCTCAACTCACTCGAACTTGTTGTGGCTCGCGCAATTGACGCCATAGGCAACGATTGGTGTCGCAACCCGGAGAATGGCGGCTGGAATATCCCGTTGCTACAAGCGGGAGGCACAAGGCGCTTCTTTCCAGACTTCTTGGTGTGGAGAGGGCGAGATGTATTCGCCTTAGACCCTAAGGGCGCCCATCTCCTCGCCTCGGATGCGGGACGGAAGGTTTTGTCAGTTGTAAACAGCAATCGGGGCACGCGTGTGTTCACTCGATTAGTTACTGAAGGCCGATGGAACAACGATGCTACGCCAGCTGGCCCGGGCGGGTACACCGTTTGGAGTTGGGATATGGCGGTCGGCCGACTGCGCCAGCGGCATTCCGCCACCGCTGACCTGGCAGTCGCTTCAGCGTTGCGGCCGTAGTTTAAAGTAGTTGTTCCGACGCCAGTCTTGCGCCTCCCCCCCTCCCCACCTAAGCCCCAACCATGCGCTTCGACGGCACCCCCTCTTATGTCGCCACCGACGACCTAAAGGTCGCGGTCAACGCCGCGGTCACGCTTCGGCGGCCCTTGCTCGTCAAGGGCGAGCCCGGCACCGGCAAGACCATCCTCGCCCACGAGATCGCCGCGGCGATCGGCGCGCCGCTGATCGAATGGCACGTCAAATCGACCACCAAGGCGCATCAGGGCCTCTACGAATATGACGCGGTGGCGCGGCTTCGCGACGGCCAGCTCGGCGACGCGCGCGTGCACGACATCGCCAATTACATCCGCCGGGGCAAGCTCTGGGAGGCGTTCACCTCGCCTGCCCTCCCCGTCCTCCTGATCGACGAGATCGACAAGGCCGACATCGAATTCCCCAACGACCTCCTCCAGGAATTGGACCGGATGGAGTTCCACGTCTACGAGACCAAGGAGACGATCCGCGCCGTCGAGCGGCCGATCGTCGTCATCACCTCGAACAACGAGAAGGAGCTGCCCGACGCGTTTTTGCGCCGCTGCTTCTTCCACTACATCAAATTCCCCGACCGCGAGACGATGCAGGCGATCGTCGACGTCCACTTCCCGGGCATCCAGAAGATCCTCGTCGCGAAGGCGATGGACATCTTCTACCAGGTCCGCGACGTGCCCGGGCTCAAGAAGAAGCCGTCGACGAGCGAGCTGATCGACTGGCTGAAATTGCTCCTCCACGAGGACATGCCGCTCGACGTGCTGCAATCGAAGGACCCGAGCAAGGCGATCCCGCCGCTCCACGGGGCGCTGCTCAAGAACGAGCAGGACGTGATGCTGTTCGAGCGGCTGGCGTTCATGAGCCGGCGGCAAGGATAGGGTTAGCCGACCTCCAGTTCCAGGCGACAGACAGCCGCAAGAGCGTCCAAGGGCTCACCGATCACATTCCAGACGCGCTCCGGTATCACCGCGCCATATTCATGGGCGATGATGTTGCGCATGCCGTAGATCGCGTCCCACGGAATATGAGGGTGCCGCCGCTTCAACCCGCTGGAAAGCCTGCTTGTCGCCTCGCCTATCGCGGCAAGGCGATAAGCGGTGAGGTCGACCTCATCGCGATCCTGCGCGAACCGGGCGAGCGTCATCTCCTTCAGCCGGCGCTCAATGTGGTCGATCAGTTCGAGGATGAGCTCGAGGCGAGCGGCGTCGCGCGGGTCGGCGCCTTCCATCAGAAGATGCGCAGCATGTCGGACTCCGCCATGCGCCGCACGGCCGGCCGCAGCGCCAACCGTTCAAGCAGGTCCACCCGCGTTCCGAGGGCTTCGCACAATTCCCGCTGCAGCCGCGCCTGGTCGATGAGGCTCAGGCCCCGATCTTCTTCCGCCTCGAAAAGCAGGTCAACGTCCGATGCGGCCCTCCCGGCATCGCGCGCGAAGGATCCGAAAAGGTAAAGGGCAGTAAGGCCGGCCGCGCGCAGAGCAGGTTCCATAGCGTGCAAGCGATCGATTGCGGGTGCGCTGTGCATGCGGCGCACATATCACGAGTCGGCCGCTCGATCCTATCCCGGTCTTCCCGGCGCTCTCCTCAGCGCAGGCCCTCGTCGCGGTAGGCGAGCTCGAAATTGCCCCAGCGGCGGCCGCAGACGTAGAGCGGCACGAACACGTTCTTGACCGGCAGATAGCGGCCCTGGCCCAATTCCATGCCGTAGGTGGCGAGCATCGCCTCCTTGTCGCTGGCGATGGCGCGCCGCGTGATGTCGTCGAGGAAGTTGCGGCGGTTGCGGCAATATTCGGCGTTCCATTCGGGATCGTCGCTCTGCGGCTGCGAGCGGGCCGAGATGTGGGTCGGCAGATAGCCGTTGATGTCGGTGATCGCGGTCGCGATCGCCCGCGATTCCTCGGCCATCAGCCGGTCGAGGACGGGGCGGACATGAGCATCGGCGAAATCGCAGAAGCGGGTTTCGTACTGGGTCGGATTGGTGCCGGGCATCGGCACGTAATGGGTGTCGAACACGGCGTCGATGTCGATCTCGCCCCGGGCCAGGCCCTGTTCGATGATCGCGTGGATCTCGCGCGCCGCCTTCTGCGCGAACTCGATGAACGGGGTGTCGTCGATCCGGACGCCGCTCGAGGCCAGGCGGTCGAGCATCTCGTTGGAGAGCAATTCGAGCTTGGTCAGCCGGTCCTGGGTTTCCTTCAATTGCCCGCCATTGGCGCGGGCGTCGGCGGCGAACGAGGAGAGGCCGCTCTTCACGCTGTCGACGCTCAATTGGATGTGGCTGGTCGACTGGGCGATGCCGTCGGTCTGGCGGTCGACGAGGGCGACGATGTCGGCGACGTCGCGCACCGTCTCGTTGATCTTGGAGAAGGAGCCTTGAGCGACCCGGCTCTTCTCGACCCCGCTCTTGATCTCGGAGGTAACCGCCTCGGCCTCGCGGGTCAGCAGGCCGATCGTCCCGGCGATCTGGCTGGTCGCGGCCCGGGTGTCGTGGGCGAGCTTCTTGACCTCGGCGGCGACGACGGCGAACGAGCGGCCCGCCTCGCCCGCCCGCGCCGCCTCGATGGTCGCGTTCAAGGCGAGCATGTTGGTCTTGCTGGCGATCGTCTCGATCGCCGAGCTCACCTTCTGGACCTCGCTCATCGCCTCGGCGAAGCCGGCCATTCGGTCGCCCAGCTGGACGACGAGGTCGGTGAGGCCGGAGAAGATCGCGATCGTGTCCTCGATCGCGCCCCGGCCCTGGTCCAATTTGCCGCGCGCCTGCTCGGCGAGGATTCGCGCCTCGTCGGTGGCGTCGGAGACCTGGGCCTGGTCGGCGAGCAGCCGCGTCGTGACCGCCTCGAGCGAATCGAGCATCCGCAAATTGGCCGAGATGCGCTCGTTGACTCCGGCGACATAGCCGGCGACGTCGCTGCATTCGATCGCCAGCGACCCGCAATTGCGCGCGACCTGGTTGATCGCCGCGCCGTCGGTCCGCTCGCTCGCGCTGGTCGCCACCGTGTAAAGCCCCCGTTTTTCGTTCTGCGGCAGTGGCTAAGGCCAATTGGTTGAAAGGACGTTAACCACGCGCTGCGGGACCGGGGTGACGATAGCGGCTGAACGAAGTACAGCGCCCAACGTCATGTTCTTCTCCTTCGTCGACGAATTGCGCGCCGCGGGCATTCCCGCCTCGATGAAGGAGCATCTGACTTTGCTCGAGGCGCTCGACGCGGACATCATCGGCGCCAGCCCGGAGGAATTCTATTTCCTGGCCCGCGCCACCTTCGTCAAGGACGAGGGGCTGCTCGACCGGTTCGACCAGGTGTTCGGCAAGGTCTTCAAGGGGCTGGAGACCAGCTACGGGGCGGACGCCGTGCCGCTGCCCGGGGAATGGCTGAAGAAGGTCGCCGAGCTCTATCTGACGCCCGAGCAGATGGCCGAGATCAAGTCATTGGGCTCGTGGGACGAGATCATGGCGGCATTGAAGCAGCGGCTCGCCGAGCAGCAGGGGCGGCACCAGGGCGGAGCCAAGTGGATCGGCACCGGCGGCACCTCGCCGTTCGGCAATTCGGGCTACAATCCCGAAGGGGTCCGGATCGGCGGCGAGGGGCGGCAGGGGCGAGCGCTCAAGGTCTGGGACAAGCGCGAGTTCAGGAACCTCGACAACAAGGTCGAGCTGGGCACTCGCAACATCAAGGTCGCGCTCCGCCGCCTGCGCCGCTTCGCCCGCGAGGGCGCGGCCGACGAGCTCGACCTCGACGAGACGATCGACGGCACCGCGCGCAAGGGCTGGCTCGACATCAGGATGCGGCCCGAGCGGCACAATGCGGTGAAATTGCTGCTCTTCCTCGACGTCGGCGGGTCGATGGACCCGCATATCAGGCTGACCGAGGAATTATTCAGCGCCGCCACGTCCGAGTTCAAGAATCTCGAATTCTTCTACTTCCACAATTGCCCCTATGAAGCGGTGTGGAAGGACAATCGGCGGCGCTTCAACGAGCGGACGCCGACCTGGGACGTGCTCCACAAATACGGCCACGACTACAAGCTCGTCTTCGTCGGCGACGCCTCGATGAGCCCCTATGAGATCACCCATCCGGGCGGCTCGGTCGAGCATTATAACGAGGAAGCGGGCGCGGCCTGGCTGCAGCGGATGACGACGACCTATCCGGCGGCGGTCTGGCTCAACCCGGTGCCGGAGAAGTACTGGGGCTATACAAGCTCGATCCAGGTGGTGCGCACGCTGATGCAGGACCGGATGTACGCGCTGACGCTGGAGGGGCTGGACGACGCGATGCGGACGCTGAGCCGGAAGAATTGAGCGGAAGTATCGAGCTCCTTCCTTGCGATAAGACTGTCTGATACCGTCCGACCAGCCAACGATGTCGGATTTGACTGCAATGGCTATTCCAGCGGTTCGCCCTTCGTCGCCGCCTCCCAATCTAGAAGGCGAGCGATTTCCGGAGCGCGTTGCAGCAATGGTTCGCTGGTTCCGGCGAAATTTCGTAGATCTTTCAAACGTGTCCCGTCACGTTAGGGACCTCGCCAAGCAGAACGCCTCACTGTTTCTCGTTGTTGATCCAGGCGCACCTCTATTAGAGGCCTTTCCTCGGGCCACTGCGGAAGAAATGGAGGCTGCGGTCCATCGCATCCGGGATTACGGGGCCTCGACTTGGGTTGTGTCGCCGTGGAGGATCGAGGATCTCAGCGGTTTAGTTAGGGTGCCGAGCCTGCCGCAGCGGAGTTACGAACCCGCAGCACCGCGCTCCAGCGGCAAGGCTATCGGCGTTGTTATGATCATGGCGCTAACGGGCATGTTAGTGGCCGCGTTGGGGTGGGTCGTCCTTTGATCATCGACAAGCTGGCTTCCAAGCGCGGGCCGTCGTGCCTCCCGATTGCCACTTTGGCCGCAATTCCGGCCGCAGCCCTGTATTGGGCCATCTCGTGAGGTGGCTGCGGCGGCATCACTCGACCCTCGCGTTGATTCTGACAGTGGCTATCGTGGTCACCGTCGCATTCGGCTTGATCCGCAAAGGCTATCTGGATTCCAATCAGCTGGCGCGCTCCAAGGATGCGTTCGCGGCGCTCAACAGCCTCGTGGCCATCCTAGCCCTGCTGCTGGCGTTTTCGCTCTCCTATTTTCGATTCTTTGCGGGCAGGACGTTCGCGCGACGGGCCGAGCTGGCAATGACTACGGATGTCGCCCTTGCTCCGGACGGATCATGCCTCCATGCGATCTCGCTCAAGCTGCAGAACGTGGGAACGCTGAGCATCTATGATCCCGAGCTTAGCCTGATCGCGGTCGATCATGCCAAAGGCGGTTCGAAAACGACAAGCAAGGTGACCAACTGGCTGGAGAATGGCGAATTCGCTTCGGACCGGCTGGAGTCGCTGATTGATCCGGGCGAGACGGCTCATTTCCATGCGACCCGCCACGTGCAGCCTGGCATCTGGTCCTCGTCCTATGCCGCCGTGGTGCGTGACCGACATGGGAATGTCTGGCAGGGCTTCGCTCTTGCCTCGGCGCCACCCGCGAAAAGACCGCGCGCCGTCACCTAATATTGCAAGTACGGCCTTCGCTCTTCGGCCCAAGACTCCTCGTCGGGCACGGTCAGGGCATCGAGATCGCGCAGCCCGGCCCCCGCATCGTCGACCCATTCCCGCAACGCCGGCCCGCCGTTGATCACGTCTATGGCGAGCTTGCCGAGCTCATATTCGTAGGCGAAATCGCGCCAGAGGGCGTAATCGGGATGGAGGCGGCGGATCGCCTTGAAGGCGAGCGCCTGCAGGCGCCAGGGCTTGAAGGCGGCGTGGTCGTAGAAGCGGCCCTCGGCGTGGATATGGACTCCGCTGCAAAGCTTGCCGACATGCTTGTGGAAGGTCGGCTCGAAGGAGGTTTCGCGGAGAGCGCAGCCTTCCAGCCAATGCGGCGCCAGCGCGTGCATTTCGGCGATGAGGGCGCGGGGGTCCAGGTCGGGGGCGCCGAACAGCTCGAGCGGGCGGGTCGTGCCCCTGCCCTCGCTCAGCGTGGTGCCTTCGAGCATCACCGTGCCCGCATAAGCGCGGGCCATGTTGAGATTGGCGGCGTTCGGGCTGGGGTTGATCCAGATCCGTTCCGGTGGCCAGCCGAAGCCGGGGGCTTCGTCGGGCTGCCAGCCTTCCATCTCGATGACTCGATAATCGACGTCCAATTTGAAATGGTCGACGAACCACAGGCCGAGCTCGCCGAGCGTCAGGCCGTGGCGCATCGGGATCGGGCCGGCGCCGACGAAGCTCTCCCAGCCGGGGCGTAGAATCAGCCCCTCGACCGGGCGGCCGGCGGGATTGGGGCGGTCGAGCACCCAGACCGATTTGCCGTGCGCGGCCGCAGCCTCGAGCACGTAGAGCAAGGTGGTGATGAAGGTGTAGATCCGGCAGCCGAGGTCCTGGAGGTCGACGATGAGGACGTCGAACGTGCCCATCGCCTGGCCGGTCGGCCGCCGCGCCTCGCCGTAAAGGCTGAACACCGGGATGGCGTGGACCGGATCGGTGAAATCCGGCGATTCGATCATATTGTCCTGCTTGTCGCCCCTGAGGCCGTGCTGGGGGCCGAAGGCGGCGGTGAGGTTGACGCCCGCCGCCGCGAGCGCGTCGAGGCTGTGCGTCAGGCCTTCGGTCACCGAGGCGGGATGGGCGAGCAGGGCGACGCGCCGGCCTTCGAGCGGCTTGCGCAAGGCCGGGTCGGCGAGCAGGCGGTCGATGCCGAACTTCATGGCGCGTCAGGTGCCGGGAGTTCGACCGCAAAGCAATCCGGATGATGGAAATCAGGATCGCCCGGCGGATGCGCGAGCGCCCAGTAGGACAGGGTGCCGTCCACCTCTTCGATGACCGCGGAGAGCCCAAGCTTCAACGTCCCGGACGGCAGCTCGGGCAACGCCTCGACGGCGAGAAAGAACCACTCTCCCGACCGCGACAAGACGATCTCGGGATCGTGGCTGGGCAGATCGCGCATCCCATGCCGATAGCCGCCGAATTCATAGGCCGCCCATTGGCACGAGGGTGAGAAGTTGAACTCGAAATAGCTGTCGGCGCCGAGCGGCCGCACGAACAGCTCGAAACAGGTCGACTTCCACAGGCCGCCCGCACGATCCGGCCGCCCGGGGCTGGGCAGCACGACCGTCGCCGCGGAATCCAGCCAATATTCGAGCCAGAGCGCGCCGGGGCCGCTCCTCGCCACTTGCGCGGTCACGCGGGAGACGTGCCTCGCCGGCGTGTCGGGGTGCGGCACGAGCGAATGCACTCCCAAGACGCTCCCCAAAGCCCGTTCTCCATGCTAGGCGCCGCGCGCGATGGCTGAATACAAGTCCGATCTCCTACGCTCGCTCTCGTCGCGCGGCTATATCCACCAGGTCACCGATCCGGCGGGCCTCGACGCGCTGGCCCAGGCGCAGGTGATCCCCGGCTATATCGGCTTCGACGCGACCGCGCCGTCGCTCCATGTCGGCAACCTCATCCAGATCATGATGCTGCGTCGGCTGCAGCAGGCGGGGCACAAGCCGATCGTGCTGATGGGCGGCGGCACCACCAAGATCGGCGATCCTTCCGGCAAGGACGAGAGCCGGCAATTGCTCACCCACGAGCGGATCGGCGAGAATATCGCCTCGATCCGCCGCGTGTTCGAGCGCTTCCTCAGCTTCGGCGACGGGCCGAGCGACGCGATCATGGTCGACAATGCCGACTGGCTCGACGCGCTCGACTACATCCCGTTCCTGCGCGACGTCGGCCCGCATTTCACGATCAACCGGATGCTGACCTTCGACAGCGTCCGCCTCCGCCTCGACCGCGAGCAGCCGCTGACCTTCCTCGAATTCAACTATATGATCCTCCAGGCCTATGATTTCCTGGAGCTCTCGCGGCGCGTCCATTGCCGGCTGCAGCTCGGCGGCTCGGACCAGTGGGGCAATATCGTCAACGGCATCGAGCTGGCGCGGCGGATCGAGGGGATTCAGCTTTTCGGCCTGACCACGCCGCTGATCACCACCGCCGACGGCGGCAAGATGGGCAAGACCGCGTCGGGCGCGGTGTGGCTCAATGCCGACCAGCTCTCGCCTTACGATTACTGGCAGTTCTGGCGGAACACGCAGGACGGCGACGTCGGCAAGTTCCTGCGGCTGTTCACCGACGTCCCGCTCGACGAGATCGCGCGGCTGGAGGCGCTCGAAGGCGCCGGGATCAACGAGGCGAAGAAGGCGCTGGCCGACGCCGCGACCGCGATGCTGCACGGCGAGGCGGCGGCCGAGGCCGCGGCCGACACCGCCCGCAAGACCTTCGAGGAAGGCGCGGCCGGCGAGGCGCTGCCGACATTGAAGGTGGCGGGCGAGATCGGGCTGGTCGACGCTCTGATCGGGCTCGGCCTGGTCGCATCGAAGAACGAGGCGCGGCGGCTGATCGCCCAGGGCGGCGCGCGGGTGGATGGCGAGGCGGCGGGCGAGGACGTGGCGATCGCGGTTACCGGGGACGTGCGCATCTCGGCGGGCAAGAAGAAGCACGGGTTGCTGACGCCCTGATCGTCATCCCGGCGAAGGCCGGGATCTCAGGACAAGACGTCACGGCTGTCTCCACGAGACCCCGGCCTTCGCCGGGGTGACGAATTGGGCTAGCCCCCCCGCAGCAACCCCACCGCCGCGTCGCGCTCCATCAAATAGAGGAGGATGCGGGCCGCCCTCCCCCGCTCGCCTTCGAGCCCGCCGTCGCGGTCGACCAGCAAACGCGCGTCGTCCGTCGCCATCGGCGCCAAATCGGCGATCTGCTCGGGGCCCGCCAGGCGGAACTGGGCCTCGCCCGACTGGCGGGTGCCGAGGATCTCGCCGGCGCCGCGCAGCCGCAAATCCTCCTCGGCGATTCGGAAGCCGTCATTGGTCTCGCGCATCAAAGTGAGGCGGGCGCGGGCGGTTTCGCTCAAGGCATTGCCGCGCAGCAGCAGGCAGACGCTTTGCTGGTCGCCGCGCCCCACCCGGCCGCGGAGCTGGTGCAATTGGGCGAGGCCGAAGCGGTCGGCATGCTCGACGATCATCAAGGAGGCGTTGGCGACGTCGACGCCGACCTCGATCACGGTCGTCGCCACCAGCACGCCGATCCGGCCGGCCGCGAACGCCGCCATCACCGAGTCCTTCTCGGGCCCCTTCATCCGGCCGTGGACGACGCCGACCGTGTCGCCGAAGCGCGCGGCCAGCGTCCGCGCCCGCTCCTCGGCGGCGGCCAGGTCGCTGGTCTCGCTCTCCTCGACGAGCGGGCAGACCCAGTAAGCCTGCCGGCCCGCGGCGAGATGGCGGCCGAGCCCGTCGACCACCTCGGCCAGCCGCTCCTCGGCGATCACCCGAGTCTCGACCGGCCGGCGCCCCGGCGGCATCTCGTCCAATCGGCTGACGTCCATCTCGCCGTAATGGGTGAGCGTGAGGGTGCGCGGTATCGGGGTCGCGGTCATCACCAGCAAATGCGGCGGGCGCTCGGCCTTGCTCGCCAGCATCATCCTTTGCGCGACGCCGAAGCGATGCTGCTCGTCGACCACGGCGAGGCCGAGCTTGCGGTAGCCGACCGCCTGCTGGAAGATGGCGTGGGTGCCGACCAGGATGTGGATCGAGCCGTCGGCGAGGCCCATCAGGCAGGATTCGCGCACCCTGCCCTTCTCGCGCCCGGTGAGGATGGCGACGGTGACGGGGAGGCCAGCGAGCAGGCGCGACAGCGTGTCGTAATGCTGGCGGGCGAGGATCTCGGTCGGCGCGAGCAGGGCCGCCTGGGCGCCGGCCTCGACGGCCGTGAGCATCGCCATCAGCGCGACCAGGGTCTTGCCCGAGCCGACGTCGCCCTGGAGCAGGCGCAGCATCGGCACCTCCTGCTGGAGATCGCCCTCGATCTCGGCGGCGGCGCCGCGCTGGGCCGAGGTGGGCTCGTAAGGGAGTCGGAGTTTGTCGCGCAGGCTGCCGTCGCCGTTCAGCGGCACGCCCCTGCGCTTGCGCGAGGAGGCCCGGACCAGCATCAAGGCGAGCTGGTTGGCGAACACTTCGTCATAAGCGAGGCGCGCGCGGGCCTGGACCGCGGCAGGGTCGCGATGGGCGGTCTCCAGCGCCTCCGCCCAGTCGGGCCAGCCCTGCTGGGCCTTGAGGCTGGGCTCGATCCATTCGGCCAGCGCAGGCCGCCGCGCCAGCGCCTGGCCGGCGAGATCGGCGAGGCGGTGGTTGGTGAGCCCTTCGGACAAGGGATAGACGGGCTCGCGCTCGGGGATCTGCGCGGCTTCGGCGGGGAGAAGCACATAATCGGGATGGACCAGCTGCAGCTCCTGGCCGTAGCGGTCGAGCCTGCCGGAGACGATCCGGGCCTCGCCGAGCGGGAGCTGCTTCTTCCCCCAGCCCGGATTGTTGAAATAGGTGAGGGTGGCGTAATTGCCGGCGGCGTCCTCGGCGAAGATGCGGAACGGGCCGCGGCCGCCGCTCTGGCGGTAGTCGCGGGCCGTCAGCGTCACCGTGATCGTGCGGCCGACATCGGCTTCGTCGAGCGCCGCCACGCGCTTGCGGTCGATCCAGCCCGCCGGCAGATGGAAGAGGATATCGACGACGCGGTTGAGCGCCAGCCGGTGCAGCGGCTTGGCGAGCGCCGGCCCGATGCCCTTCAGCACCTCCACTTCGGCGAACAACGGATTGAGTATGTCGGGGCGCATGGCTATCTGAGCCGTTCGTACCGCCGCCGACTGGCTCTTAAAAGCCCGCCGGCCAATCGCACATGGGAAAGATGGACAAAGACGCCCGCCTGAAACGCCTGCGGTTCCGCGCCTGGCATCGCGGCACGCGCGAGGCCGACATGCTGGTCGGCGGCTATTTCGACCGCTGGCATCGGGCATGGGGCGAGGCCGAGCTGGGCTGGTTCGAGGCTTTGCTCGAGGAGCAGGACGTCGACATCATCGCCTGGGCGATGGGAGCCGCCGCCGTGCCCGAAGGCTGGCGCGGCGAGATGATGACGCGGCTCCAAGCCACCGATTATGTGAAATATTGCTAATGACGATGAGGCGCAAAGAAGCCCCTCCCCTGGATGGGGAGGGGTTGGGGTGGGGTGAACCTCGGAGGCCCGCGCGGGCGGAGATCTTCACCCCCACCCTGCCCTCCCCCATCGAGGGGGAGGGAAGAAGATGAGCGCCGACCTCCAGAAGATCCTGACGGCGCGGGAGCCGATCACGCTGGCCGGCGTGCCGGGCGGGTTCATGCCGTGGCTCGCCGCCGATCTGGCGCGCGCCGCCAAGGGCCGGGCGGTGTTCGTCGCGCCGGACGAGGCGGCGATGCGGGCGATCGCCGACGCCGCCCACTATTTCGCGCCCGAGCTCGAGCTGCTGAGCTTCCCGGCCTGGGACTGCCTGCCCTACGACCGCAGCTCGCCGTCGCTGCGCTCGACCTCGGAGCGGCTGGCGACTCTGCACGCGCTCCAGCGCTCGGCGAAGAAGCCGCAGCTGCTCGTCACCACCGTCAACGCGGCGACCCAGCGGACGCTGACTCCGTTCCGCGTTCGCCAGCTCGTCGCCCGGCTCGCGCCCGGCGAGCGGATCGACATCGACCAGCTGACCAGGCTCCTCCAGGCCAATGGCTACGGCCGGACCGAGACGGTGCGCGACCCGGGCGAGTATGCGGTGCGCGGCGGCCTCGTCGACCTGTTCCCCGCGGGCGAAGATCACGGGCTCCGGCTCGACTTCTTCGGCGACGAGATCGAGAGCGTGCGGCGGTTCGACCCCGCGACGCAGCGCAGCATCGACCGGATCGCGGGCTTCACCCTGCTTCCCGCTTCCGAGACCCTTCTCGACGAGGACAGCGTCCGCCGCTTCCGCTCCGGCTATCGCGAATTGTTCGGCGCCAATGCGACCGGCGACCCGGTCTACCAGGCGGTGTCGGACGGGCGGCGGAGCGCGGGCGTCGATCACTGGCTGCCCTTGTTCGAGGAGCGGCTGGTGACCCTGTTCGACCATCTGGGGCCGGACGATCTCGTCGTCCGCGACACCGGCGATGCGGGCGCGCTCGAGGCGCGGTTCGAAGCGGTCGCCGATTATTACGAGAATCGCCGGCGCGCCCAGACCAGGGAGCCGGGCAGCTACCGGCCGCTGGCGCCCGATACGCTCTATGTCGCGCGCGCGGAATGGGACGCTTTGGTGGCCGCGCGGCCGCTCCACCAGCTGACGCCGTTCCACGAACCGGCCGGCGCCTCGGTGATCGACTTCGGGATGGAGCCGCCGCGCGATTTCGCGCCGGAGCGGGCCCAGGGCGCGAACGTCTACGAAGCGGTGGTCGCCCATATCGCCGATCTCAGGCGCGCCAGGAAAAAGGTCGTGCTGGCCAGCTATTCGATCGGCTCGCGCGAGCGGCTGAAAGGGCTGCTCGCCGAGCACGGCCTGACCAAAGCGGTCGAAGTGGACGCCTGGCAGCAGGCGCTTGGGGCTTCTGCGCCCGCCCTCGCGGTGATCCAGCTCGATCACGGCTTCACCGGCGGCGACGTGGCTTTGCTCACCGAGCAGGACATGCTCGGCGACCGGCTGGTGCGGCGGCGCAAGCGCAAGAAGAGCGCCGACGCCTTCCTGAGCGAGCTGGCGACGCTGACTCCGGGCGACCTCGTCGTCCATGCCGACCACGGCATCGGCCGCTACGACGGGCTCACCCAAATCCCGGTCAGCAACGCGCCGCACGATTGCGTCGCGCTCCATTATGCCGGCGGCGACAAGCTCTACGTCCCGGTCGAGAATATCGACATCCTCTCGCGCTACGGCAGCGAAAGCGAGGGCGTGACCCTCGACCGGCTCGGCGGCGAGGCCTGGCAGCGGCGCAAGTCGCGGATGAAGGAGCGGATCCGCGAGATCGCCGGCGACCTGATCAAGGTCGCGGCCGAGCGGGCATTGCGGCCCGGCGCGGTGGTCGAGCCCGACACCGGCTATGCCGCCTTCGCCGACCGCTTCCCCTATGAGGAGACCGAGGACCAGGACCGCGCCATCGCCGACGTGATCGCCGATTTGGGCGCGGGCAAGCCGATGGACCGGCTGGTCTGCGGCGACGTCGGCTTCGGCAAGACCGAGGTCGCGCTGCGCGCCGCCTTCATGGCCGCGATGGGCGGGCTGCAGGTCGCCTTGATCGCGCCGACCACCCTGCTCGCCCGCCAGCATTTCAACACCTTCAAGGAACGATTCCAGGGCTTCCCGATCGAGATCGGGAGGCTGTCGCGGCTCGTCCCGGCCGGGGAGACGAAGGCGACCAAAGAGGGGCTGAAGGCGGGCAAGATCGACATCGTCATCGGCACCCATGCGATCCTCTCCAAGAGCGTCGAATTCAGGAAGCTCGGCCTGGTCGTCGTCGACGAGGAGCAGCGCTTCGGAGTCACCCACAAGGAGAAGCTGAAAGCGCTGCGCGCCGACGTCCACGTGCTGACGCTGACCGCGACTCCGATCCCGCGGACGCTGCAAATGGCGATGTCGGGCCTGCGCGAGCTTTCGGTGATCCAGACGCCGCCGGTCGACCGGCTCGCCGTGCGCACCTACGTCATGCCCTGGGACCCGGTGGTGGTCCGCGAGGCCCTGCTGCGCGAACATTATCGCGGCGGCCAGAGCTTCTTCGTGGTGCCGCGCATCGCCGATCTGCCCGACATCGAGAAATTCCTGCGCGAGGAAGTGCCCGAGGTGCGGTACGTCGTCGCCCACGGCCAGATGGCGCCGACCGAGGTCGAGGAGCGGATGTCCGCCTTCTACGACCGCAAATACGAGGTTCTGGTCTCGACCACGATCGTCGAGAGCGGGCTCGACATCCCCTCGGCCAACACGCTGATCGTCCACCGCGCCGACCGGCTCGGCCTCGCCCAGCTCTACCAGCTGAGGGGCCGCGTCGGCCGGGCGAAGATCCGCGCCTATTCCTATTTCACCACGCCCGCCGGACGGCTGACGACCGAGACCGCGGACAAGAGGCTGCAGGTGCTGGCGGCGCTGGACAGCCTCGGCGCCGGCTTCCAGCTCGCGACCCACGATCTCGACATCAGAGGCGCCGGCAACCTGCTCGGCGACGAGCAGTCGGGGCATATCCGGGAGGTCGGCTTCGAGCTCTACCAGTCGATGCTCGAGGAGGCGATCCTCGAGGCCAAGGCGGGCGGCATCGAGGCGCGGCCGGAGCAATTCTCGCCGCAGATCAGCGTCGACGCGCCGATCCTCATCCCCGACGCCTACGTCCCCGATCTCGACCTGCGCATGGGCCTCTACCGGCGCATGAACGAGTTTGAGACGGTCGCGGAGATCGACCCCTTCGCCGCCGAATTGATCGACCGGTTCGGCCAATTGCCCGATGAGACCGCGAACCTCCTGAAGATCATCGAGATCAAGATGAACGCGCGCACGGCGATGGTGGCGAAGCTCAACGTCGGGCCGAAAGGCGCGCTGGTCCATTTCCACAATGACAGCTTCCCGGACCTGCCGGGGCTGCTCGCTTATGTCGGGCGGCTCAAGGGGACCGCCAGGCTGCGCCCGGATTCCAAGCTCGTCATCACCCGCGCCTGGGACGATGCCGAGGCGCGATTGAACGGCGCGCTGCAGCTGTCGAAGGGGCTGGCGAAGATTCTGACGTAAAGCCCCTCCCCTTGATGGGGAGGGGATTGGGGTGGGGTGGAGTCTCCGAAAAGCCAAAGCCCTTCATTGACATTCACCCCCACCCTGCCCTCCCCCATCAAGGGGGAGGGTTCCTAGAGGATGAAGTCGGCCGGCTGGAGGCTGGGGCTGGCGGCGATGATGTGCATGTCCGCGACGGCGTCGCCGTCGAGGTCGGCGAGGATGTGGGCGCGGCCGTCGCGCGCCTCCCAGCGCAGCTGCCCGGCGACGTGGCTGAACGCCGCCGCGCCGATATAGGCGAAGGCGTCGTCGCCCGCCGTGCCTCGGTTCGCGTCGATCGCCGACAGGTCGATCCGGTCGGTGCCCGAGACGAAGTCCTCGATCACGTCCGGCATGACCTTCTTGCCGTCCGAGCGCCTGGACGAGGCGGCGCCGTCATTCGCGGTCTGGAAGGCGAAGATGTCGGCGCCCGGGCCGCCCCAGACGCGGTTCGAGGCCGAATTGACGATGATCAGGTCGTTGCCGGCGCCGCCGCGTCCGTCCTCGATCCGGGCGCCGTGGGCGATGGAAATATTGTCGGTCAGCCCGCCCGCATCGCTGAAGCCGCCGCTGTGGAGGTTGATCGAGGAGGCGGCCGCGTAGCCGGACAGATCGAGCATGTCCCTGCCGCCCGCATCCCAGATGGTGAACACCGATTGCGGATTCAGGCCGAGGTCGTAGACCGAGCGGCCGGCGGTGGCGTTGAAGCCATAGACCGTGTCGCCGGTGCGCGTGCCCATGTTGGCGCCATAGAGATATTGCAGCGAAGCGACATCGTAGAGCAAAGGCGTCGAGGCGAAATAGAAGAGGCCGTTCGCCTCGTGGTCGGCGCCGGTCTTGTCGGCCGTCCAGTAGGACATGACCGTATATTGGTGGCTGTCCTGGTAGAACAAAGCCTGGCTCTCATAATCGGCGCTGTCGCCATTATAGGGGCCGGGATGATCGAGCCCGAGCGTGTGCAGCAGCTCGTGCATCAGCTTGCGCGGGTTCGATTCGCCGATCGACCAGCCGCCCTGGACGTTGGCCCGATAGAGGTTGACCATCGAACGTCGCGCCGTAGGCGCGGCCGTAAGGCGGATTGTCGCTGTCGGTGACGAAATCCTGCGCGACCCCCCAGAAGGGCGCGTTGACGTGGTTGATGTTGAAGAAGGCGATCCGCGGGTTGACGTAGCCCGGCTGCTGGCCGTTGTCGGCGACGTTGACGAAGCGGATGTTGGCGACGTCGGCGATCAGCTCGGCATGGCGGGCGAGCGCCTCGCGCTGCTGGACCGAGAACGGGCTGAAATTGGGCGGGTTGCCGAGGAAGCCGTAAGGTTGAGTGTAGAAAGCGTAGGCGATCGGCGTGTTGGTGTCCCAGCGCATCTCCCAATTGGTGAGCTGCGAAACGATCTGCCTGAGGCTCCAAACGGGCTTGACCATCACCCTCTCCTTCCCGTTCCGAGCCCGATCGCAGCATCGGGCCGGATGGCCAGCCGAGTCAATGCCTTACGGCTCTTAGTGGCCGCACACAGACGCTTTTGGGTAACGCCTTCCCTTCGGCCTAGACCAGCGGCCAGCTGGCCGCCTCCGGCGCCTGAGTCAGCCAGGCGTCGATCTGCGGCAAGATGGCCCGCTGCCGCCGCATTTCGTGGAAGACGGTAAGGTGAGGCGTGCGCAGCAGATCGGTCATGAGCCGGTCGAGGACGTCCGCCGGGGCGCCGTTCGTCTTCTCGTCGGCATATTCCCGTAACCGGGCGCGGAAACCGCCAAAGGCGTTCTCGCGCGCGGCCCGCACGATTTCGCGGTTCAGCCCGAACACCTTGATCGTATATTCGGCACGCGCCTTTTCGACCGCGGACATTCCCTGTCTAGGCAAATATTCGAAAGTGCCTTCCAGCACCTGGCCGCTCGCCGTCGTGCCGCCCAGGTCGATCTCGAGGAAGTCCGTCGGGTCTTCCGAACGTGGGTCCAAGAACCCCCCCTGCCCGGGAGGGGGCGGCACGACCGGGTCGCGGCGGCCCCGGCGGATTTCGATTACCCGGTGGCCCTGGACAAACCCGTATTGGTTTCCTTTCGGCCCGTTGCAGGGGCCGCACGAGAAGGCGTAGTTGAGCCACAGGAAACTGCGTTCGGGGAAGATGTTCTTGGGCAGTATGTGCTCAACCTCATCGGCGGCGGAATCCTCGCAATAGGCGCAACGAACCGAGCCGATGCACATCTCGGCCAGCGTGGCGCGGACCGTCCGGAACGCCGCCGCCTTTGCCCTGTTCGATGTCTTCCCGGCCCACTCCGCTTTCGCTCGCGCCACGGATTCAGGATAATCGCCCGCACGGTTCACGCGCCGTTGCAGCGTTCGCAGGGTTGCGAGCGCCTCGGGGGCAAGCCGCCTGTTTCCTATCTTCAGCATGGCGCTGCTAGGCCGCCGCGGTGTCGGTCGCCCGGGTTGGGAGTGTCGCTCGCAACTCTTCCATCCTGGCTTCGTCCGGGGGTTCGAGCTTGCCGCGGAGTGCTTTGCGGTTCAGTTGCGCCAGTTCCGTGAGGAGCTCCTTGGAATCTTCGGAGCGCGCCACGTCCCGGCCGAAAAACTCCGTGCCGTAGGCGTCGAGGATCGAGCCGTGGATCAGTCGGTTGAGGGCGACTCCTTCGATTCGTCCGGCTCGCTCATCGGTGCCCGGATCGGGCAGGCGCCATACCGAGGTGGCATTGCGGCAGATGATCGGGCTGTGGGTCGTCACGATAAACTGCACCTTGGGGAAGCAGCGCGTGAACCAGGGCCCGATTTCCTTTTGCCACGACGGATGAAGGTGGGCGTCCACCTCGTCGATCACGACGACGCCGGGCAAGGTGACGATGCTGTTGCCGACGTCGAGCGCGTCGAGCATGTCCTCAACGCCGTAAGCCTTCGCCATCTGCCGCAAAATCTCGAAAATCATCGACAGCACAGAGCGATATCCGTCGCTCATCTGCTCGACGGCGACGCGGGCTCCCCCGGCATCCGTCAGGACGATTTCCTCGCTCTTCACTTCCGTCACCTGGGCGCCGTGAGGCAGCAGGTTCGACCCGTTGAGGAAGTCGATAAGCTTGTTGAGCAGCTTCCCTTCTTCCTCCTTTTCGAGGCGTTTGATGTGCAGGTCTCTCAGCCACCGCAGCCCCTCCGTGAGGGCCACGTCCTCGCCAAAGGCCGAAAGGTGCGAGGCGAGGCGAGGATTCGAGAAAAACAGGCGCTCGAAGGCCTGGTCGCCACCCGTGAAGCGCCGGAACGGCCCGAATGAAGCGGAAAACCATCCTGAGTTGGGGCCCCAGAGCGACCGCTCCGCGGTGATGCTGCCGGTGGTCGCCGTGACCTCGACCCTTGGACCCGCGAACGTGCTGTCGAGCGTGCGGAACTCTATCTGGATTGTCCAGGCATCCGACCTGCGCCCCTGGCCGAACTTGTCCTTCGGACCGGTTTCGACGTGGAGTTGAATCGAGCTCGATTTGGCCTCGTAGCGCCGCCATGTGCTCCAGTTCTGCCGAAGGGCTACCGCTTCTTTGGGCCCCGACAGCGCCAACGCCAGCGAGCGCACCACCGATGACTTGCCCGAGCCATTCGATCCGAGCACCACGTGCCAGCCGGCGGTTTCCGGCTCCGCGAACTTCAGCTCGAAAGCTTCGATCGACCTGATGTTGTTGATGACAAGGCGGCGCACGTACATCGAATGGACCTTGTTCAAGGCGAGCCGGATTAGCCCGACCAACTGCTTACAGACCAAACGAATGATCGTCACCATGCCTCACGGATGGCGATGGGTGCTGTCAACGATTCGCGGCCCGGTGGGGCTTCACAACTTCTCCGGGGAATGGCGGGTCAGCCCGCGACCAACGCGGCCAGCTCCTCCGCGGTCACCGGCGGGGCGCAGAGGAAGCCCTGGTAGAGGTTGCAGCCTTCCTGGGCGAGCAGGCCGAGCTGCTCCTCGGTCTCGACCCCTTCGGCGATCACGTCGAGGCCCAATGAGCGCGCCATGTCGATCACGCTCCTGACCACGATCCGGTCGCGCATCGAGCCGGCGATGTCCTGGCAGAGGCGCTTGTCGATCTTGAGATAGTCGAGCGGCAGCGCCTTCAGATAAGCGAGGCTCGAATAGCCGGTGCCGAAATCGTCGATCGCGGCGCGCAGGCCGCCGCCGCGCAGCTCGGCGAGCAGCTCCGCGGCCGCCGACAAATCCTCGATCAGGCCGCCCTCGGTGACCTCGACGGTCAGCCGCTCGGGGGCGAAGCCGCTTTCCCGCACCAGTTCGAGGAACAAAGCGGCGAAGCCGGGGCGGACGATGTCGGCGGCGGTGATGTTGACCGACAGGCGCAGGTGGGCGAGCGGCTCCGGCCAGGCGGCGGCGGCGGTGATCGCCTTGCGCTGCACATGGTCGGAAAGCTGGACCAGATAGTCCGAGCCTTCGGCGACGCTGAACAGGGTCGAGGCGCCGAGCTCGCCATATTGGGGGTGGTTCCAGCGCGCCAGCGCCTCGGCGCCGACGATGGCGCCGGTGGCGACCGAGACCTGCGGCTGGAAGCGGATCTCGATCTCGTCCTGGTCGAGCGCGCGCCTGAGATCGATCTCGAGCCGGTCGCCGCGCGCGGTCGCGCTCTCGGCGCCCTCCTCGAGGACGTGGACCGGCGCCCCCTCGCCGCCCTTCGCCTCGGCCAAAGCGGCGCTTGCGCGGCGCAGCAGGCGGGCCGGATCGTCGGCCGTTTCGGCCGCGGCGACCCCGGCGCGGCTGCCGAGCGTGATGACATGATCGCCCGAGGCGAACGGGCGGCCGATCGCCTCGATGAGGGCGCCGGCGAGGAAGCGGCCGTCGGCGAGCGTCGCCGGACCGGCGACGAGGACGGCGAATTCGGCGCCGGCCATGCGCGCGACGAGCTTGGGGCGCGGGTCGGACTCGATCTGGCGCTCGATGCGGCGGGCGACCGCCTGCAGCACGGCGTCGCCGGTGGCGCGGCCGAAAGCGGCGTTGATCGCGTCGTAGCGGCTGACCGAGATCAGCAGGGCGACCAGAGCCGGCGCCTCGCCGTCATGCCCGGCGATCCGGTCGGCGATCCAGGCGCGCGCCGCGCGGCCGTCGCGCAGGCCGGTGAGCGGGTCGCGGCCCTCGCCGCCGCTCGCGATCGGCTCGGCCCGGCCGATCACCTCGCCTTCGCTTCGGCGGACGTGGTGGGCGACCCGGGCGCCGCCGGCGCCATGAGCGAAGGCGGTGGCCTCGCCGGTCGCCAGCAGCCGGTCGATCGCGTCGCGGGCGGCGCGGCGCCCGGCGGGATCAAGCTTGCGCAGCAGCTCGACCAGGCTGATCCGCCGCCCCTCCTCCTCGCCGAGGCCGGCCTGGCGGGCGAGCGCCGGGCTCAGCTCGACGGTGCGGGCGCCGGGCTGCCAGCGCCACGAGGCGGCCTCGGCCTCCTGCCCCGCCTTGCGGTCCGAGCGCCAGTCGGCGCCGACGCGCTCGGCATGGCGCCGCGCGAACTGGAAGGCGTGGAGCAGCTGGCCTTCGCTGAACGGGCTCACCAGGAAATGGGTCGCTCCGAGCTGGAGGAAGGTCTCGAGCGCGCCTGAGTCGGTGCGGGAGAGCAGGACGAGCAGGGCGGCGGCATTGGCTTCGGCCGCGTCGGCGACGGCGCGCACCGCCTCGGTCCCTTCGGCGAGCGCGCCGCGCGCGTCGACCACCGCCACCGCCGCGCCGGAGGCGACGAAGCGCGCCTCGGCACCGGCGCCCCGGCGCGCGGCGATCGGCTGCCAGCCGGCGCCTTCGGCGAGCCGCGAAAGCTCGTCGCGATGGCGGAAGGAGAGGATGAAGAGGGGGGCTCCCATCGCATATCCCTAGCGGTCCGGTTTCCCGCCGCCAATCGGTCACGCTCACGCTATCCCGGCATGGCACATTGACGGCGGCACATCCTGCCCCGTAGCTAGCGTGATGGTGGCACCCGCAGTGAAGCCGATGGCGCTGGTCGCCTCGAGCGCCGAGGCGGCGCAGGCGGCTGAAACCATGCTGCTGAAGCGCTACCCGTTCGTCGCCGCCGAGGAGGCCGAGCTGATCGTCGCCCTGGGCGGCGACGGCTTCATGCTGCACACCCTCCACGAAATGCTGGCCCGGGACCGGGTCTGCCCGGTCTTCGGGATGAACCGGGGCACGGTCGGCTTCCTGATGAACGAATGGCGGCTCGACGCCCTGGTCGAGCGGCTGGACCGCGCCAAGTCATTCTCGGTCGCGCCGCTCCAGATGAAGGCGACGACCGTCGACGGCGGCACCGTGATCCATCACCCGATCAACGAAGTCTCGCTGCTCCGCGAGACGCGCGAAACGGCATGGATCGAGGTCTCGGTCAACGGCCGCGTCGTCCTGCCCGAGCTGATCTGCGACGGCGTGCTGGTGGCGACGCCGGCCGGCTCGACCGCCTACAACCTTTCCGCCAACGGCCCGATCCTGCCGCTGGGATCGAAGCTGGTCGCGCTGACTCCGATCAGCCCGTTCCGGCCGCGGCGCTGGCGCGGCGCGGTGCTCGCCGAGGACCTCCGAATCTCGTTCCGAGTCCTCGACCCGGTCAAGCGGCCGGTCTCGGCGGTGGCCGACCAGATCGAGGTGCGCGACGTCTCGACGGTCGAGGTCTGCATCGACCGCGAGCGGGTGCTGACCCTATTGTTCGACCCGGAGCACGCGCTCGACGAGCGCATCGCGATGGAGCAGTTCGCGGTCTGAGCGGGCGGGCCAAGCCGCTTGCCAGCCGCGAAAAGGCCCTGCTATAGGCCCGCCTCGCCGAAAGGCTGCTCCCCGGTAGCTCAGTGGTAGAGCGTTCGACTGTTAATCGAATGGTCGCTGGTTCGAATCCGGCCCGGGGAGCCATACCCGCCCAAGATCAGCGCTCCCGCTCCTCCTCCCGGATGAGCCGGACATTGGCCATTTCGACGGCGCTCAGGCGGATCTCGCCCGGTTGCGGCCGGTACCAGGAAAAGCGCTCGAAGTGGCGCCGCAGGACGGGGCTGCGGAACACCCGCCCGTGGCGGGCGAAAATCTCGTTGCGGGCGACGAACAGCTCCGCCTTGCTGAGATCGTCGAGATCCTCCTCGGTCAGCAGCCGGGAGCCGGACCCGGGCACCATTTCGCCCTGTCCCGCCGGGATTGCGGAAGCGGCGAGCACGGCCTCCTCGTTCGCCGGCGCCGGCGGAGCGGCGCCGCCCGGCTCGATCACCCGGATGCGCGAGCGCGCCATATAGCCGGTCCGGCCGTCGGCGAGGCGGATCTGCCACCAGTCGCCGTCTTGCGGAAAAGTGGTGAAGACCTCGCCGCGATCGACCCGGCCGACGATGAAGGCCTGCTGCGAGGCGCCGCTGCGCACGTTGGTGAAGCCGTCGGGATCGTCGATCGTCGCCGCCAAAGTGAAGCGGGCATCGGTCCGCGGCATCCGGGCCTCGGCCCCGGGCGCGGCACCGGCGCTATTGCCCTCGATCCCGGCAGCCGCTTCGCCGCCGTCCGTCTCGCCCCGGTTCATCCACAGCAGGCCGCCGGCGACGACGATGACGAGCAATCCGAGCCCGGCCAGCATCGGGATCAGGTAGGGAGTGGCTCTCGCCGGCGCGGGCCGCGGAGCCGTCGCGCGCGCCGTCGGCGGCGGCGAGACCGGCATCGGGTGCGCCGGCGCCGGGGCGGCCGGGGCACCGCACAGCGCCGCGAGGCTCGCCTTCACTTTCCGCCAGCCCGGATGGTCGTCCTCGCCATGCCAGTCGCCGATCGAGGCGAACTGGATCTGGTTGAACGGCATCGGCGGCATGCGGTCGTCGATCGAGGTCTGGATCAATTTCTTCTGGCCGCGGGCAACGTCGGCCTCGGCGCGCACCCATTCGGACGCCGCCGCGCTTTCCGACCAGACCACGATCGCCGCTTTGGCCGCGCCGATCTTCTCGGTGATGACGTCGCCATAAGAGAGATGCGGCGGCAGCTCGTCGTCCCACCAGACGCTGTAGCCCTCGCGCTTCACCGCTTCGGCCAGCTGGCGGACCAGCGCCTGGTTCTCGCGCGAATAGGAGATGAAGACGTTGACCATGCGGCGCTCTTTCTAGCATGAAGGCCTTAACGAGAAAATTCGTTTCGGGCGCGCAAGAAAGGCTTGGTTTCCAACAGATTGGTGCGCGGCTCGCGGAACCGCGCGAGGCTCCGGCGGGTTGAAAGGCGAACCAAGAAGGAGGCTGCAATGGCGACCAGATCCCGCTCGAAATCGACCAATTCCAATGCCGGCAACGGCGGCTCGCGCTCCGCCTTCGGGCTTGGCGCAGGCCAGACGGGCGTGCTCGCCGCCGCGGCCGTGGCCGGCGCCGCGATCGGCTTCGCCGCCAATTACGGGCGCAAGATGGTCGTGCAGGGGCTGGGCGGGGGCGCCGGCGACTGGGCCGACGCGCTCGCCGCCGAGCATGAGCTTGTCCTCGCCATCTTCGCCAAGATCGAGGCGACGTCGGACAGCCAGGGTTCGACCCGGACCCATCTCCTGACCAAGCTCAAGAACGCGCTCGGCAAGCACGCGCTCGAGGAGGAGAATGTCATCTATCCGGCGCTGCGGCGCGCCAACAGCGTCCACGACGCCGACGCGCTCAATGCCGAGCACGGCTATGTGAAGACCTATCTCTACGAGCTCGAGAACATGCCGAAGACCGGCCCGGACTGGCTGGAGCGCATCCGCGACTTCCGGGCCATGCTCGAGGAGCATATGCGGATGGAGGAAGACGAGGTCTTCCCGGCGCTCAAGGGCGTGCTCGACGAGGAGCAGAACGCGCGGCTCACTTTGGCGGTGCACCGCGAGGGAATGAAGCTGGCCTGATGCGGCATTCCGAGCGCCGGGCGTCCGCCGCGCCCGATGCCGCCGCGTCGGATCGCCGCCACGCGGCAATCATTGGCAAATTCTGCTGCTTGTGATTCTCGTTACTCAGTGTACGCTGGAAGCGGGACCTCGTGCATAACCCATTGATCGTTGCCCGCGGCGGGCCGCTCGCGTTCATATTGCCGCAAGCCCCTTGCTCAGGGCCGGTTCATCTTATTAAAGCTCAATATTGCCATTATTGTTGAACAAGGGAGGGCTCGGTGCCGAAGGGTTACAACGACAAGGCGATCGATGGAATGCTCACCTTTTTGGAAGGCTGCTTCGAGGTCATTCTTCAGGAAGTGAAACGCGGCAAATCCGTGGAGCAGGCCATGCATGAGGAGCTCGAAGAAATCCGCCAACGCCTGCTGTCGGATCGGACTCATACGGATACTGATATCGTCTTTCGCCGCCAGGCCTAGAACTGCGTAATGCGGGACTAAGTTTAATTGAAGCTCCGATTGTTCTTTGCCACCGATCTCCACGGTTCCAGCCGGTGCTTTAATAAGTTTCTAAGTACCGTGGCCAGCTATAACGCGGACGTTCTGTTTCTCGGCGGAGATTATTGCTCGAAAGACCTTATCCTATTTTGGAGGGAGGGGGCCGGTGTCACGGCGCTTGGGAATGACCGGTCGCGACGCAGCTTCGCTTCATCCAGCGCCTTCGAACATTACCGGCAACGTGAAGAGTCGCACGGAAGCCTGTTTTATGAGATGAACGGGCCGTTCGACTCATTGGACCCGGGCGAATATATGGCTCTGTTTCATCGTCAGATGAGGGAGCGACTCGTCGCTTGGGCCCAGGCCGCGCGGGCGCGGCTCCCCGACAATATCGAGATCTACGTCATTCCGGGAAATGACGACGACCCCTGCTTCGACGATGTTTTCGCGGCCGCCCCGTTCCGCTGGGTGCATCGCCGCCACGAGACCTTCTGGAACGGGTGGTCCATTTTGGGATGGGGAGGGTCCAATCCCACCCCCTGGCATACCGCGCGCGAAGTCCCGGACGACGAGATCGCCGCCCAGCTCGACGCCGACCTCGACACCGACCGGAACCCGGAAACCACCATCTTCTTCATCCACCCGCCGCCTTTCGGCACGGGTCTCGATAACGCGCCGGTGATCGACGCCGACTTTCAGCCGACGGTAGGGATCGGCGCATCGGCCACGATTCCGGTCGGGAGTCATGCCGTTCTGGACGTGATCGAACGGTGGAAACCGGCGCTCGGATTGTTCGGCCATGTGCATGAAAGCGCCGGCCGAGTTCAGATCGGGTCGACCCTTTGCGTGAACCCGGGCAGCCAATATCATGCCGGGCGCCTCGCCGGCGCCATCATCGACCTCGAAGACAAGCATGTGGTTCGCGTCCTCCTGACCGAGGGATAAGCCGATGGAATCGCCTCTATTCTTGCGTGCCAGCTCGGGATTGGTCAAAAACGCAACCTTCCTGGATGTGGTCATCTACAATCTCGGCCTGATCAGCATTGGAATCGGAATATATTTTGGGCACCGTCTCATCCCGGAATATTATCCGTCCTCCAATCCATACCTGAGCATCTTCCTGTCGTTCCTGCTCATGGCTTGCGTCGTGATCGGCTTTTCGGCGTGGGCGCGCCTGATACCCCGTTCCGGCGGTATCTACATCTTCCTGTCGCGATCGGGAATGCCGGGGCTGGGCTTCGCCCTCAGCTTTACGGAGGTGTTCAGCTGGATCTTCTACGCGGCGCTGGCCGCCCATATGATCTATCGCAATATCCTGCTGCCCTTCCTGCAACTGACCTTCCCGGACGCAGATTTCTCGATGCTGGCGGGGAACCTTGCGGAGTTCGTCTTCGCCTCGGTGCTGATCTGGCTGGCCGCCGCGTCGCTCATCGTGGGTCCGCGCAGCTTCTTCACATTTCAGCGCATCATGTTCGTTGTTGCCGTCGCGGGCCTGCTCGCCCTCTTCATGACTTCTGGGCGGTCCAGGCGCGGCGCCGGCCGTCAGCGCCTTCTTTCCGGATCTGGCGGCCGACGCCACCCGGATCCCCGCGGCAGCGAGGTCGGCAGGCTGGGAAGGGCCCCAGGCCGGACGGGAGTGGCTCGACAGCGCCCGTTCCTCGATCTGGTTCCTGTTGCCGCTGGTCGGCTCGGTTTTCTCGATCGCGATCGGAGGGGAGATACGGGGCGGCGGCGCGCGGCAATTTTCAGGAATGCTGATCAGCCTGCTCGCCGCCACCGCGGCGTTCGCCGCCGCCTTCTTCTTCGTCAGCCAAGCCCTTCCGCTCGACACGCAGGGCGCGCTTCTTCACCTCTACGACAACGGCCAGGGCGTCCGGGCCGCCGGCGGCGCGCAACTGGAGCCGAACCTGGTGGTCCTGACCCTGGCGGCCGGCCAGAACGGCTGGCTGTCGGTCGTCGCGATCCTCGGGCTGATGGCCTGGTTCTGGTTCTGGATCCCCGGCGTCCTCTCTTATGCGCAACGGGCGTTTCTGGCGTGGAGCCTCGACCGGATTGTGCCGAGCCGCATCGGTCAGCTGGACGCCCGCTTCGGCACCCCGTCGGTGAGCGCGGTGCTCGCCGCGGCGGCCACGACCGGCGCGCTGATCGCGATCATCTGGAGCCCCGCAGTCGCGACGCTGGTGTTCTTCGTGAGCGCAAGCGTCGCCTGGACGGTGACGCTGGCCTTTGGCGTGGTCTTCCCGTTCGCACGGCGCAGCCTGTTCGATGCGGCGCTCGGCCATCCTTCGGATGAGCGGCGCCGGGCCACCTTTGCGTTGCGCTGCGCGATCGGGGCCGTCGCGATGGCGATCATCGCCTTCCTGCTCGTCACCGACCCGCTCGCAATCGGCGACCTCGGCTCCGTGCTCATCGCCTGCGGAATTCTGTTCGCGCTGGCGACGATCATCTACATCGTGGCGACGCTGGTCAGAAAGGGCGAAGGCCTGCCCTTGCGGGCCACGTTCGACGAGCTGCCCGTCGAATAGCCGGGGCCGTGCCATGATCGCAGCGACCGATCAGCTGGCGGAGGCCGAGCGAATCCAGCGCCTGCTGGTCGAATCGGGGCCTGCCGTGGCGCTGCGCCTCGCCGGCTCGCTCGCGGTCTGGTATTATTGCCGGGGCCGGACCGACATCCTGGACCGCTCGAACCGCGTCCCCCGCGACATCGACTTCATCTACAGCGCCGGCGGCGCGGCAGCGGTCGTCCGCGCCCTCCAGACGGCCGGCTATGACTGCGACATGCGCCTTGCCCAGGAGAGCCAGGGCAGCCGGCTCCGCGCCGAGCGGGGGGCCTATAAGGTGGACGCGTTCGCGGACCCGGTCGTGCTTCGTCAGACTTTGCATCTGGGGCGGAGACTAGAGATATGCTCTCCGTGCATCCCGTTAACCGATTTGCTTCTTCTGAAGCTCCAGCTTCAAAAGCTCGCGGACCGGGATTGCCGTGATGTTTGCGCGCTTTTGGAGACCAGCCACCGGGCATCGGAAGAATGCTGGAGGTTGGACACCAAAAGAATTCAGGCTATTGTCGCGAGTGCATGGACCTGGTGGAAAGCCGTCGGACGGTCTCTTGATAATATCGAAGAATTTCAGCGTACAATGGTCATAACGGCGAAGGAGCGTCGCGTAATATTGGCTCAGATAGCCAACCTGCACCAAATCGTTCACGAGAGCAGCCGCCCTCTCAGATGGCGCTTTGAGCGCGCGGCCGATGCGATCTTGCCGGATGGCAACGAGGTAGACGAGACTTAAAACGGGGGGATCATGGTTGACAATACCAATGGGACCGAAGCAGCCGTAGCCACAGAACGCGGTTCATTCAAGGCCTGGATCGACAACCATCCTGAAGAAGAGATGCGTCTACACAAGACGACGATGATACCCTTTGCTCTGATTGTATTATTGGCGATCATCTTTGGGTCGAGGCATCAGTATACTGGAATGCCAACGTTTATATTCGGATCGAGCGTGGTCTCCGGACTATCGATAATGGAAGCCACGGCCATAATGGTAACTCTGGTCTTATCCATAGCATATACCCTTGAAGTATTCAGGGAGGCCAAGGCAGATGGCGCTCTTGGCGGCTCCAGGAACGGTCGTACCTTGCTGGTGATTGGTGGAGGAAGCGTATTAAACTGCTTCGTAATCATATATGCCGGTTGGTACCTTAGGAGCTATACGGCGAGCGCTGAGACGGATTTCTCCTATTATATCGGATATGTGGTATTCACCTTTTTCGCTTTCCTTATATTCACAATTCTTGATTTCCTTGCTATGTATAAGAGTTGTGGCTGGAAGCTTGCCAGAAGTTACTGGGGCCTAACGCTGTTTTGCGATGGTCCGGCGGCCGTCGCATTTCTGCTGGTTTTGGCTTATATCTCGATATATTCTTGGCAGTCCGGTTCTTACCCGAGGGTCGAAACGATTGGCGGCGCTGTGGCAATGCAGCTGATGATCGCCAATACGATATACCTGATCATTGCGACCAACCTGTTCTTCCTGCTCTACAAAAAATATGCTTGCGCCGGCGTGGAGCGACCCTGAGGGCGTACCCGCCCTGTAGCGTTCGGCCCCGGATCTTCACGCAATCGCGCCGTGGCAATGCTTGTACTTGCGGCCCGAGCCGCAGGGGCACGGCGCGTTGCGGCTGGCCGGCGCCACCACCGTTCCGGTGACCTCGGGCAGCTCCGGCTGCGGCATCTGCAGCGGCGGCAGGCGGGAGAGGATCGCGCCGGTGCCGGCGTCGATGTCGTAGGTGTCGTCGTCGCCCGAGAACGGGTCGATATGGTGGGTGACGAAATCCGGCATGTCGGGCAGATCGTCGGGCTGCATGGTGAAGCGCGCCCGCGCCAGCCGGCTGGTCACGTCCTCGCGGATCGCGGCGAGCATGCGCTCGAACATCGCGAACGCTTCGTGCTTATATTCGTCGATCGGCTTCTTCTGGGCGTAGGCGCGCAGGTGGACGACCTGGCGCAGCGCGTCGAGCATCGAGAGATGCTCCTTCCAGTGATGGTCGAGCGATTCGAGAAGGATGCTCTTTTCGATCTGGATCCAGGTGTCGGCCGGAATGTCCCTGATCTTCTCCGCCATCTGGGCGTCGGCGAGCGCCTGGACGCGCTCGACGAACATCTCCGGCTCGACCGCTTCCTCCTTCATCCACTCGTCATAGGGAGGCGTGAGCTCGAACACGGCCTCGGTCCGCTCCTTCAGGAGCTCGATGTCCCACTGCTCGGGATAGGCGTTGGGCGGGATCGCCTCGCCGACGAGGGTGTTGACCGTCTCGGCGCGCATGTCCTCGACGACGTCGCCGACCGTCTCGGCGTCCATGATGTCGGCGCGCTGCTCGTAGATCACCTTGCGCTGCTCGTTCATGACGTCGTCATATTCGACGACCTGCTTGCGGATGTCGTAATTGCGCGCCTCGACCTTCTTCTGCGCGGTCTCGATCGCCTTGGAGATCCATGGGCTTATGATCGCCTCGCCGTCGGCGAGATTCTTGTTGAGCAGCCGCGAGAACATCGTCTGCGGGCCGAAGATGCGCAGCAGATCGTCGTCGAGCGAGAGGTAGAAGCGGCTCAGCCCCGGATCGCCCTGGCGGCCCGAGCGGCCGCGCAGCTGGTTGTCGATGCGCCGGCTCTCGTGGCGCTCGGTGCCGAGCACGAACAGGCCGCCGGCGGCGATCACCCTTTCCTTCTCCTCGCCGACCTGGGCCCGGATCTTCTCGACCGCGGCGTCGCGCTCGGGCCCGGGCTCCATCCCGGCGAGCTCGTCGGCGATGCGGAAGTCGATATTGCCGCCGAGCTGGATGTCGGTGCCGCGGCCGGCCATGTTGGTGGCGATCGTGACCACCCCGAGGCGGCCGGCCTGGGCCACGATATGGGCCTCCTGCTCGTGGTAGCGGGCGTTCAGCACCTCGTGCCTGATCTTGGCCTTCTTGAGATGCTCGGAAAGCAGCTCCGACTTCTCGATCGAGACGGTGCCGACCAGGATCGGCTGGCCGATGTCCTGCTTCTCCTTGATCGCGGTCACGATGGCGCCGAACTTGTCGGCCTGGGTCTTGTAGAATTCGTCCTCGTCGTCGGCGCGCCTCACCGGCATGTTGGTCGGGATGGTGACGACGTTCATCCGGTAGATGTCGTAGAATTCCGCCGCCTCGGTGGCGGCGGTGCCGGTCATGCCACCGAGCTTGGGGTACATGCGGAAATAATTCTGGAAGGTGATCGAAGCCAGCGTCTGGTTCTCGGGCTCGATCTCGACGCCTTCCTTGGCCTCGACCGCCTGGTGGAGGCCGTCCGACCAGCGCCGGCCGTCCATCATCCGGCCGGTGAACGGATCGATGATGATGACCTTGCCGTCCTTGACGATGTAATCGATGTCGCGCTTGAAGGCGACGTTGGCCTTCAGCGCCTGGTTCAGATGGTGGACGACCTGGGTGTTCTCGAAATCGTAGAGGTTCGAGCCGACCAGCAGCCCCTGCTCCTCGAGCCGGCGCTCCATCAGCTCGGTGCCTTCCTCGGTCAGCAGGACGCGCTTGTCCTTCTCGTCATATTCGTAATCCTCGGCCGGCGTGTCCTTCACGATGCCGTCCAATGCCATGTAGAGCTCGGACTTGTCCTCGGTGGGGCCGGAGATGATCAGCGGCGTGCGGGCCTCGTCGATCAGGATCGAATCGACCTCGTCGACGATGCCGAAGTTGAACGGCCGCTGCACCATCTGGGCGCGCTCGTATTTCATGTTGTCGCGCAGGTAATCGAAGCCGAACTCGTTGTTGGTGCCGTAGGTGATGTCGGCATGATAGGCCTGGCGGCGCGACACATCCGGTATGTTCGGGATGATCACGCCGACGCTGAGGCCGAGGAAACGGTAGATCTGGCCCATCCAGTCGGCGTCGCGGCGGGCGAGATAATCGTTGACGGTGACGACGTGGACGCCCTTCCCTTCGAGCGCGTTCAGATAGACCGCGAGCGTCGCGACCAGGGTCTTGCCCTCGCCGGTGCGCATCTCGGCGATCTCGCCGCGATGGAGGACGATGCCGCCGATCAGCTGCACGTCGTAGTGGCGCTGGCCGAGCGTGCGCATCGCCGCCTCGCGGACGGTGGCGAAGGCTTCGGGCAGGAGGTCGTCGAGCGTCTCGCCCTCCTCGAGGCGGCGCTTGAAGATTTCGGTCTGCCCCTTGAGCGCCTCGTCGGTCATCGCCGAGATGGCGGGCTCGAGGCCGTTGACCTGGTCGACGATCTTGCGGAGCGAGCGGACGTAGCGGTCGTTGGACGACCCGAAAATGGCTTTGGCGAACCCACCGAACATGTTGCGATCCCGATCTTGAATATGTGCGCGCCGGCCTCGGGCCGAAGCGGAATTACGGCTGAGAAAGGCCGGCCGTCGGGCGGCCGGCGCCTCGGCGTCACTCGATCAGCCGGTCCGCGTAGAGCGGGATCGGCGCCGCGACGGCGAAGCGCGGCGGCGCCTGAAATTCCGCCCGGTCCGGCGCGATCCGCGGCGCCGCGGGGGCGGCGCGCCGGGCCGCCGTCTCGGCCGAGGGCGCGGCCAGCTCCGCCGCGATCGCGGCTTCGGCCTGGTGAATCCGCGCCTCCGGCGCGCGTACGCCGGAAATGGCGCCGGTGACGGCGCTCAGCATGGCGGACAGGATCAGCAGGAATTCCATCGCGAGAGCGACATAGTGAGGGGAAGGCGCAAGGTCCATGCCTTGCGCGCGGGCGCGTTGAATTCTCCGGCCTCTTCCATCGACTTGCCCATGGGCCTCGCGTTCCCTACCTGTTCACCGGTGACCGAGCTTCCCGCCCCAGCCCCCGAGCCGCTTTACCTCGCCGGCCTCAATCCGCCGCAGCGCGAGGCGGTGCTGACCACCGAGGGGCCGGTGCTGGTGCTGGCGGGCGCGGGCACGGGCAAGACCGCGGCGCTGACCGCGCGGCTCGCCCACCTCGTCTACACGAGGCTGGCCTGGCCGTCGGAGTTGCTCGCCGTCACCTTCACCAACAAGGCGGCGCGGGAGATGAAGGAGCGGATCGGGCGGATCGTCGGCGAGGCGGTCGAGGGCATGCCCTGGCTCGGCACCTTCCATTCGATCGGCGCCAGAATGCTCAGGCGCCATGCCGAGCTGGCCGGCCTCAAGAGCAATTTCACCATCCTCGACACCGACGACCAGCTCAGGCTGCTGAAGCAGCTGATCGCCGCCGCCGACATCGACGAGAAGAGATGGCCGGCGCGGATGATCGCCGGCATGATCGACCGCTGGAAGAACAAGGGCTGGACCCCGGACCAGGTCGATGCCGGCGAGGCCGAAGCCTATGCGGGCGGCAAGGGAGCGAAGCTCTACGCGGTCTATCAGGCGCGGCTCAAGGATTTGAACGCCTGCGACTTCGGCGACCTGCTGCTGCACATGCTGGTGATCCTTAAAACCCGCCGCGACGTGCTGGAGCTTTACCAGAAGCGCTTCCGCTACATCCTCGTCGACGAATATCAGGACACCAACCAGGCCCAGTATCTCTGGCTCCGCCTGCTCGCCCAAAGCCACAGGAACATCTGCTGCGTCGGCGACGACGATCAGTCCATATATTCATGGCGTGGCGCAGAAGTGTCCAATATCCTACGGTTTGAAAAGGATTTTCCTGGCGCGAAGATCATCCGGCTGGAGCAGAATTATCGCTCCACCCCGAACATCCTGGCAGCCGCCTCCGGCCTGATCGCGAAGAATGCCGGGCGGCTCGGCAAGACCTTGTGGACCGAAGTGGACGAAGGCGAGAAGGTCCAGGTGATCGGCGTCTGGGACGGGCCCGAGGAGGCGCGCCGGGTCGGCGACGAGCTGGAGACGATCCAGCATCGCGGGGGGCGGCTCGACGATGCCGCGATCCTGGTCCGCGCCCAGTTCCAGACCCGCGAGTTCGAGGACCGGTTCATCGCCGTCGGCCTGCCCTATCGCATCGTCGGCGGCTTCCGCTTCTACGAGCGGGCCGAGATCCGCGACGCGCTGGCTTACCTGCGAGTCATCGCCCAGCCCGCCGACGACCTCGCCTTCGAGCGGATCGTCAACACCCCCAAGCGCGGCCTCGGCGACAAGGCGGTGGCGAAGCTGCACCAGCTCGCCCGCGCCGAAGCCATCCCCCTGTCGCTCGCCGCCGCCCGGATCCTCGATTCCGACGAGCTGACACCGCAGGCGCGGCGCGCGCTCGGCAACCTGGTCGGCGATTTCGCCCGATGGCGCGCGAAGCTCGACGAGCTGCCCCACCCCGAGCTCGCCCGCCTCATCCTCGACGAATCGGGCTATAGCGCGATGCTCCAGGCCGACCGCTCGGCCGAAAGCGCCGGCCGCCTCGAGAACCTTGCTGAGCTGGCCCGCGCGATGGAGGAGTATGAGACGCTCGGCGCCTTCCTCGAACACGTCTCACTGGTCATGGACAACGACGCCGACCGCGAGTCGGACAAGGTCACGATCATGACCATCCACGCCGCCAAGGGGCTCGAATTCGACACCGTCTTCCTCGCCGGCTGGGAGGAAGGCGTCTTCCCGTCGCAGCGCGCGCTCGACGAAGGCGGCAATGCGAGCCTCGAGGAGGAGCGCCGCCTCGCCTACGTCGCGATCACCCGCGCTCGAAAGCGCTGCATCATCCTCCACGCCGCCAACCGCCGCATCTACGGCCAGTGGACCAGCAGCATCCCGAGCCGCTTCGTCACCGAATTGCCCGAGGCGCACGTCGAATCCGAAACCACGATGAGCGGCGGCGCCTCCCTGTGGCGCGCCAACTGGTCCGAACGCGCCGACCCCTTCGCCGACGTCGCCCGCCGCACCGGCCGCGGCCCGGGCTGGCAGCGCGCCGTAACGGGCGGCCGCTTCGAGCCGACGCCGGCGCGGGTCATGGAGGTCAAGGCCAGCGCGATCAGCCTCGGCAATCCCGGGCGGCGCGATATCGCGCTGGGTCAGCGCGTCTTCCACTCGAAATTCGGCTACGGCACGGTGGCCGAGATCGAGGGCAACAAGCTGGAGATCGACTTCGAGAAAGCGGGGCGGAAGCGGGTGCTGGACAGCTTCGTGAGTTTGGCTTGACGGCCTACTCTGGCTTGAAACGAGGAAAATAGCGTTCCAAGACATATGCTAATTCTAAATACGAAAAGCCGAGTGAGGATGCGCACGCGCTTTAGAGGGCTTCGATCCCCTTTTTCACTAATAGCTTGCCTATCTTTGATGATCCTCGGCGCATGCGCTCCCGTGGTGGAGCGCGTTCATTTGCGCCTCAGGGAGACGCTGGACCTTGATGCAAGCGGCACCCTTTCCATGCCCGCTCCACGAATAGTAAACGGCCGCCCGGAAACTGAGACTACAGCCATAAACGGCGCGGAAACATGCCTTGATGCTCGAATTCGGCAGCGAATTGACGGCGGTCGCATATACTATTCCGTTCAGCGGGATTCCTTGCCCTCAAGCGTCTTTCGCGAACTTCTAGGATGTTTGGTCAGAGCGGAATGGGCTATGGTCCAGGTTCGTAGAACTGACGGAATATTTTCTGTTACCTACATCCTGACTTTGAGATTACCCGAGATACCTCAATCTGATCCCGACGGAGATAAAGGCCAATTTCTTCCTTCGACGCTAAGCATTTCGATGCCGGGCGATTCCATATCGATCGAGGACATTAGTTCGCGTCGGGTGGTCGACATGACTGTGGACAAAATATCTCCCGTGGATGCCAATGTTTCTCTTAGAATTCCGCATAGAGTCCTTCAACAAGCCTTTAACGAATCTCAAAATCTCTGTCCGGGGGGATCGAATTGCCCGGCCTATACTCGTGCCTTGCGTAATGGGGAATGGCCGGTTTTTGTCCCCGTCGTCCTCGAAATTAAGTCCGTGAAGTACAAATATGGCGTGAACGAGCTTCTTGCGCTGGCCGCACTTTTATTCGGATCCGGCGTGGTCATCGGCGGCGGACGATGGTTGGCGTCACGCCGAAGGCTCGGAAAAACGGTGACAGGTAGGCGGCCGGGGACACAAAGGTGTGTGTCCCAAATGTTATGATTTCGAGAAAGCGGGGCGGAGGCGGGGGTGCTGGACAGTTTTGTCAGTTTGGCGTGACCAAGGAAGGAACATGAAGCGCATCGACATCACCCAGCGTGCCTTGCTGTTCGACGGTTACCGGAGTGGAACTGCGCCACAACGCGAGTTTCACCGATCAGTCATAAAGAACGGCAAGAAATTCGTGGCGCATCTCGCGCCAGACCAAATTCGGTTCATTCCAGGCCATTACGCCGCCGCGCCCCTCAGCCAGCTCCGGAGTTTGCTGCAACGGCAGACGGTCACAAGTTACGATTCAGAGCTGAACCGACTGCTGGGCAGCCCCCTGAAACCCGACGAGCCTCTCTACGCCGAAATCGATCGCGCCTACGAAAACTATTGCGCCTTGAGTCTAGATAGTCCCTCTAAGCATTGGCAGCCACGCACCTACTGGTTGTGCCAACCTGATTGATCAGCGCGCGAGATCAAGCCGTCTCGACCTCAATCTGATCCTCCCGCGCCTCGGACCAGCGCATGCGCCGCCTGCATCCGCATCAGCGTATCCGCCTTCAGCCCAAACGCCTTCTCGAAACGGATCGCCATTTTCGCGGAGAGGTCCGCGTTGCCATTGAGCAGGTTGCTGGCCGCATGACGCGTGACATGGAGTCGCTCGGCGAGCGCGGTGACGCTGAGGCCTGCGGGCGCGACGATCTCGGCGCGCAGCCATTCGCCCTGATGCACAGCGAAGCTGTCGTGAAGCTTGATCGCCATCAGTGATAATCCTCCAGATCCATATCCTCGATCGCGCCGGCGGCCTGGACTCAAAATGTCAGCCGCCAACTCCCAAACGCTCCCGCATGGCGGTGTCGATATCGCGGCCATAATAGAAAAAGCCGACAATCGTGACATTGCGTCCCGTCACGCGATAGACGACCAGAACTCTCCTGCGATGGCTGATCGTACGAACGCCAGGCGCCAGATCGTCGCGTGGCCGGCCGCGGTGGGGAAATTCGCGGAGTGCCTCACAGCGGCCGATCAGCGCGTCGGTGAAGCGGCGCGCCACTGGCGACGAAGATTGCGCAGCAACATAAAGCTCGATCTGGTACAGGTCTGCCGACGCATCGTCGCTGAACTTCACCCGATAGGCGGTCACGCCACCTCGTTGGACTGCGCGCGCCGCCGCTCCAGGTCGGCGCGCAGTTCATCGCCGCTCAACAGCCGCGCCTGGCCCTGGTCGATCCGGCGGCAGCGTTCGGCGACCTCAGCCCGCAACCAATCGTCCAGCGGCTCGTTTTCCTGCTCGTCGAGCAACCGCAGTCCTTCCTGGATCACTTCGCTCGCATTGGCGAAGCGCCCGGACGCGACGCGGGCGCTGACTGCCTCCGCCATCTCTTCGGGCAGTTCGACATCCACTCGCCGGGTCTCTTCCATGGGCCGAAACATATGCCCATCGCACTTTCGCGACAAGGGCGGGTCGCGCCAGCCTCGCCTCGGGACCGCTCCTACCACCCAGCCTGCCCGGCTCTCCCTATTCGCCCGCCGAATCCTCCCGCCGCCTGACCGCCGCCGCGACCGAGCCTCCCGCCGCGCCGCCGACCACCGCGCCGGCGAAGATCTTGGCGATGTCGAGGAAGCTCGACACTTCCTCCTCGTCGCCATGGTAGAGGCCGAACAGGCCGAAAGTCACCGTCAGCAGCAGCGCCGACAGCAGGAAAAGATTGTCCTGGACAAAGGCCGACAGCGAACCCCGGGGGCGCGGCAGGCCGGCAAAATGCTCTTCGAAGGCGCGGTACACATGCCCGGGCTGAAGCTCGCTCTCGCCGGCCTTTTTACGCGCCTGCGAACGAATTTCCTCCAGGATGGCGGACATATATTCGTCTTTGACCCGCTCGAATACGGCATCGGAATCATTGCTGGCCATTTTATCCTCCCCTGTGACGGGCGAGAACCTACCGCGTTTTCGGGGGCCGGCAAATCGTATCGCCGGAGCGCCGATGGAGGCTTGCGGCGCGAGAAGGGCCGTTGAAGCGGCCGCCGGACCGGCCTAATCGCCTCCCCGATGTCCGAGGTCTCGCCCTTCCGCTACCGCGACTATCGCGCCTTCTGGGCGGCGCGGCTGGCGAGCACGATCGCCAACACGATGCTGGTCGTCGTCATCGGCATCCACGTCTACGACATCGCCCGCCAAACGATGACCATCCACGAGGCGAGCTTTTGGCTCGGCATGATCGGCCTCGCCCAGTTCCTGCCCCTTTTCCTGCTCACCCTGGTCGCCGGCTATGTCGCCGACCGGGTCGACCGGCGCTGGATCGTGCGGATCAGCCTGGCGATGGAGATGCTCGGCGCCGCCGCGCTCGCGGCCCTGGTCTGGCTCGACGCGATGTCGCTCATTCCCCTGTTCGGCGTGGCGGTGCTGCTCGGCATCGGCCGCGCCTTCGCCATGCCCGCTCTGGGGTCGATCGCGCCCAACCTCGTGCCGGCCGCGATCCTGCCGAGCGCGATCGCCCTCAATTCGATCGCCTGGCAGGTGGGCATGGTGGCCGGGCCGCTGATCGGCGGCGCGGCTTACGCCATCTCGACCGGTCTCCCCTACGAGGCCTCGGCGTCGCTCTACGCCGTCTCGCTCGGCGCGATGCTTCTGATCCGCCCGATCCCCAAGGGCAATGCCGGCGAGTCTCATCCGCTGCGCGCGGTGATCGAGGGCCTCGCTTATGTCCGCGACAACAAGATCGTGCTCGGCGCGATCAGCCTCGATCTGTTCGCGGTGCTCTTGGGCGGCGCGACGGCGATGCTGCCGGTCTATGCGCGGGACATCCTCCACGTCGGCTCGGAGGGGCTGGGCGCGCTGAGGGCGGCGCCGGCCGTGGGCGCCGCGCTGACCGCGTTGATCCTCGCCCGCTACCCGCTGAAGCGCCGCGTCGGCGTCAAGATGTTCGCCTGCGTCGCCATCTTCGGCGTGGCGACGATGGTGTTCGGCGAGAGCCGCTGGATGTGGCTGTCGCTTGCGGCCCTGTTCGTGCTCGGCGCGTCGGACATGGTCAGCGTCTACGTCCGCGCCTCGCTGATCCAGCTCCATACCCCGGACGCGATGCGCGGCCGAGTCTCCGCCGTCTCGGGGCTGTTCATCTCCGCCTCGAACGAGCTCGGCGAGTTCCGCGCCGGCCTGACCGGAGCGGTGGTCGGGCCGGTGGTGGCGGTGGTCGGCGGCGGCGCGCTCGCGGTCGCGGTCACCGGTCTGTGCGCCTGGGCCTTTCCGTCGCTGCGCAAGGCCGACCGCTTCGTCCCGCCCGAGCCCGACCTCCTCGCCGAAGCCGCGGGCAAGGGCCGCCCCGGCGTCGAGGCGCCGCCGCTCGCCGCGGGCCTCAACCCCAAAGCGGAAAGCGGGCCGGCATGAGCGGCTCAGCGCCCCGGCGCGCCGGTCCAGGCGACCAGCGCCCAGCGCGTGCCCCGGGTCACCTGCGTCACCCGGTGCAGCGCGCGCGAGGGAAAGAGCTGGGCGCTGCCGCGCGGCAGCGTCCGCGCCCGGCCGACCAGATCGGGGACCACTTCCAGCTCGCCGCCGTCATAGTCGCTCCGCTCGGACAGCTCGACCGAGGCCGAGATGCGGCGCCGGTCGACCCCGTCGAGGCCGGCGTCGCTGTGCCAGGTCGCGAAATGGCCGCCCTCGTCGTAGCGCAGGATCTGGATGTCCTCGCCGACCGGCCCGACCGGCAGGCCGAACGCGTCGGCCGCGGTGGCGAACAAAGCGTCGAGGCGCTCGAACAGCCAGCCGGCCTCGCCTCGCGCCACCAGCGTCGACTGGACGTCGCGCACGCTGGGATCGACATGGTTGCCGGCGCCGCCATAGACCGGCCCCCGCGCCGTTCGGCCCGAATCCGCCAGCGCGATGGCCGAGTCGCATTCGGCGTCCGTCAGGGCGCCCGGGACAGCGAGATAGGTTCGTGACACGCCCCCAGCCTAACCGGTTCAGCCAAGGAGATCAGCCATGAAGGCCGCAAATATATTGGAGACGATCGGCAACACGCCGCATGTCCGAGTCAACCGGCTGTTCGGCGATGCGGAGGTCTGGATCAAGCAGGAGCGCGCCAATCCGGGCGCGTCGATCAAGGACCGGATCGCGCTCTCCATGATCGAGGAGGCCGAGCGCTCCGGCGCGCTCCAGCCCGGCGGCACGATCATCGAGCCCACGTCCGGCAACACCGGCATCGGCCTCGCCATGGTCGCGGCCGTGAAGGGCTACAGGCTCGTCCTGGTCATGCCCGAAAGCATGAGCCTCGAGCGCCGCCGGCTGATGCTCGCTTATGGCGCGACCTTCGACCTCACCCCGCGCGAGAAGGGCATGAAGGGCGCGATCGCCCGCGCCGAGGAGCTGATCGCCGCGACGCCCGGCAGCTGGATGCCGCAGCAATTCGAAAATCCCGCGAACGTCGAGGTCCATGTCCGGACCACCGCGCGCGAAATCCTCGACGACTTCCGCGACTCGCCGATCGACGTGCTGGTCACCGGCGTCGGCACCGGCGGCCACATCACCGCCTGCGCTCAGGTGCTGAAGCGGGAATGGCCCGGGCTCAAGGTGTTCGCGGTCGAGCCGACCTTGTCGCCGGTCCTCTCCGGCGGCGATCCCGGCCCGCACCCGATCCAGGGCATCGGCGCCGGCTTCGTCCCCTTCATTCTCGAGCGCGATCTGCTCGACGGCATCATCCAGGTCGACCCCAACGATGCCAAGGAGATGGCTCGGCGCGCGGCGCGGGAGGAAGGGATATTGGTCGGCATCAGCTCGGGCGCGACGCTGCAGGCGATCAAGCAGAAGCTTGCCGAGCTGGGCGCCGGCAAGCGCATCCTCGGCTTCAATTACGACACCGGCGAGCGCTACCTCTCCGTGCCGGACTTCCTGCCGGAGTAATGAGCAACCGAATCGCGATCCTCACGCCCGATCCGGCGGACGAGGGATATCAGACCCGCTGGCGCGACGTTCTCGCCGAGCATATCAAGCCGCTGGCGCGCGCCGGCCTCGCGGTCGAAGGCCGCAGCTGGGTCGACTCTTCGGATTTCGAGCGCTTCGACCTCGTCCTGCCTTTGCTCGCCTGGGGCTATCACCGCGCCGGCCCGCAATGGCGGGATGCGGCGACCGATTGGGAACGGCGCGGTATCCGCCTGCAGAATCCGGGCAGCGTGCTGCGCTGGAACGCCGACAAGCTCTATCTCGGCCGCCTCGCCGAACGCGGCGCGCCGGTCGTGCCGACCCGCTACGTCGACCGGCTCGGCGAGACCGCGCTCGAGGAGGCGGCCGCCGCCTTCGCCACCCATCGGCTGATCGCCAAGCCGCAGGTCTCGGCCTTGGCGTGGCAGACGATCCGCTGGTCGCCAGGCGCGCCGCTCGACGGCGGCCCCGCCGGTCCGGCCCTGATCCAGCCCTTCCTGCCCTCGATCCAGACCGAGGGCGAGATCTCGCTGATCTATCTGGGCGGCGGGTTCAGCCACGCCATCCGCAAGCGTCCCCAGCCCGGCGACTTCCGCGTCCAGCCCGAATATGACGGCATCATCACCGCTCACGCGCCCGCGGCGGACGAACGCGAAGCGGCCGACGCGATCCTCGCCGCGATCGACGAGCCCCTGCTCTACGCCCGAGTCGACCTCGTCCGCGGCCTCGCCGGAGCGCCGGCGCTGATGGAGCTGGAGCTGGTCGAGCCCGACCTCTATCTCGAGCACGATCCGGGCGGAGGCCGCGCCTTCGCCGAGGCTGTCGCCCGCGCCGCCGCGGCCTAGTTGCAATTGCGCGCCGCCTGGGCAGAATGACCGGAGGAGGATGCGATGAAGGCGGCCGTCCCGATTGCCGCGGCCTTGCTGGCCGCACCCCTGAGCGCGACCCTCGCGCAGCAGAGGATCGACACGCCGGGAACAGTCGACCACCGCGCCGCCCGGACCGGCTTTCCCGAGCGGGTCGGCGAATTCCGCCGCGCCAACGCCACCCGCTACGACCCCGACGGCCGCGACATCAGCGCCAGCTACAATCTGATCCGGCCGGAGGGCCGCCTGCTGATCAGCGTCTACGTCTATCCGGCGCCGGGCGCGGTCGCCGCGCCGGGCTCGAAGGAGACCGGGGAGGTGGCGCGCGCGACGCTCTGCGCGCGCGACTTCCAGGCCGCGGAGCAGGCGATCGTCCAGCACAATCAGGGCGCCCGGCTGATCGAGCGCGGCCGCGCTGCCGCCCTCCCCGGCACCGAGCCGCAGCTCAGCCACCGCGCGGTCTACGAATTCCGGACGCGGTTCGACGCGGGGGTGCAGGAGGTCCGCTCCGAGGCCCGCCTCTATTGCCATGTCGGCGGCGACTGGCAGGTCAAATACCGGATCACCGCGCCCGTCGCGCTCGACGCCCGGGCGGTGATCGACGCCTTCGTCCGCGCCGGCCCCTGGCCCGGCCGCGCCCCGCCGCCGGCGCTCGACGAGACGGTGGCGCTGCCGGTCGCGGCGACCGCGGCGCCCTGAGCGGCCGGCACAGCAATCAGAGTCATCCCGGCGAAAGCCGGGACCCATGAACACGGGAGTCGGGCAGAACACCGAAGACGCTGCCGCCCCTCCTGTTGCCGCAGCGTTCATGGGTCCCGGCCTTCGCCGGGATGACTCCGAGGGGTCAGATCGTCGCCATCTCGTAGAGGAAATCGACATAGCCCATCGACGCCTCCCTGAGGCCGGCGACGGCCGGCGTTCGGCTTTCGATGATCATATATTCGTCCGGCGCGTGGGCGCCGCTGCCGTGGCCGAGGCCGAACTGGCCGGCGGGCTTGCGCAGCGGATCGCCGGTGAAGACGAATCCCGGCCACGAGCCGGCGTTGCGCGGGAACAGCGAGAAGGGGATGTTGTTGCGGGTGAACACCGCCTGCTGGGCGCGGATCACGCTGCTCCCCTCGGCGGTCTCGGTCGGGTCGTAGCCGCCGCTCATGTTGACCTCGATGTCCCCGAAGCCGTTTTGGGCGAGATGGCGGCGCAGCTTGGGCAGGCTGTCGGCGACCGTCATGTTGGGCACGAGGCGAAGGTCGAGCTTGGCGACGCCGCGCGCCGGCAGCACCGTCTTGCCGCCCGGGCCGGTATAGCCGCCGACCAGACCCTCGATATTGACCGTCGGCTGCGAGGCGAGCCGCTCGAGCGATTCGCGCCAGGGCAGATCGTCGATCCAGCGCGGCACGCCGAGCGCGCGCTTGGCTTCCTCCTCGCTCCGGGTGCGCGCCGCCTCGGCGATCAGCGCCCGCTCGCGCGCCGTCATCGGCCGGACATGCTCGAACCAGCCGTCGATCGCCGGCGTGTTGCCATGGTCCCGGGTCAGAGTCTTCAGCGCCTCGACCAGGTGCCAGAGCGGGCTGTCGACCTGCGCCTTGAGGCTGGAGTGGATGTCGCGCGCCGGCCCCCTGCCCCAGCGCTCGCCCGAGGCGACCAGCTCGAGCTCGATGATCCCCTTCGAGCCCAGAGCGATGTTGGCGTTGCCGTTCGGCGCCTGGCCGTTCATCGGGATGATCACCCCCTCGGCGCGGCGCATCGCGGCGAGCACCTCGGCGTCGCGGAAGACGTTGACGAAGTTGGTCGAGCCGATCTCCTCCTCGCCCTCGGCCAGCAATACGAGGTTGACCGGCAGCCGCCGGTTCGCCGCCCTGAACGCGTGCAAGGCGGCCAGGAAGGCGCCTTCCGGCCCCTTCTGGTTGGTGGCGCCGCGGCCGCGGATGGCGCGGCCGAGCGGGTGATCGAAAATCCGCGCCTCCAGCGGCGGCGAGGTCCATTCGGCCGGGTCGTATTGCTTGACGTCGTACATGAAATAGATGCCGACGGTGCGCGCCGCGCCGGCGTCGAGCATTCCGAACACCGCCGGCACGCCGCCGGTCGGCACTTTTCGCACGCCGGTGAAGCCGGCCTCGGTGGCCAAGCGGGCCATGTAATCGGCCCCTTCCTGGATGTTGAGCTGCTCGGCGGCGATGGTCGGGAGCGCGATCCATTGCCGGATGCGGCGCACCAACTCCTCGAAGCCGGCGTCGACGGCGCGGCTGATCGCCTCGCGGTCGCCGTCGCGGCGCCCTTGGGCGAGCGCGGCGCCAGGGGCGAGCAAGGCGGCCGAGGCGGCGGCGCCCTTGAGCAGGGTGCGGCGGTCGGTGGCGGAGCTGGCTTGTTCGGTCATGGCGGTCCCCTGTTGGTGCGGCCGGGACTGAATAAGACGCTCCTGCCCGCTGTCCAGACGGATTAACCCCGTTTCCCCGGAACCGGCGTCTCCGCGCCCGCGTTCTGGATCCGCAACAATCGGAGCGAGGACGATGGACGAGAGGGAACGGCCGATCGAGGTCGAGCGCGAGACGACGGTGATCAACACGGGCGGCGAACGCAGCGGCGGCGGCACGGTGGTGGCGCTGGTCGTGCTGGTCGTCGTGGCGGTGGCCCTCTTCCTGTTCTTCGGCGGCTATCTGCAGCGCGCCGCCGACGAGGTCGACATCAACGTCAACGTCGACGCTCCCAAGGTCGAGCTCCCCGACGTCAAGATCGAGGCGCCGAGCGCGCCCGCCCCCGCCGAGTCCAACGCCCAATAATGTGCGCCCGCACGCCCGCGCCGCGCACGGGCATGCCGCCGGTCAAGCTCGACGAGGCGGAATATAAAAGGCGCTTCAAGGCGCAGTTCGCCGATCCCGCCTTCGCGCCCCTCGCGGCCGAGCTCGAGCGCGTCGCCCATGCGGCCTGGGACGGCTATGAGAACGGCCGCAAGTCGCCGCGCACGAGAAAGGCCGGGCCGGGCTATGCCGATCCCGGCTACGACCTCTCAGTCGACTGGATCGGCGCGCGCGACGCGATCGCCAAAGCTCAAGCGGAATATGAAGATCCGGCGCAACCGCCTTGCATCCTCATTATAAACGGCTCGTCGAGAAGCGAGCATACCTGTCCGGGCGAGATGTCGAAGAGCTGGCGGCTGACCGAGATCGCGGCCGAGATTTGCGGCGTCGACGGGGTCAAGGTCGAGCTGTTGAACCTGTCCCGCCTGGCGTCGGAATACGGCAAGCACATCCACCCCTGCAAAGCCTGCTTCTCGACCGCCGCCGCGCTCTGCCATTGGCCCTGCTCCTGCTACCCGAACTATTCTCTCGGCCAAAGCCAGGACATGATGAACGAGATCTACCCGCTCTGGGTAAGAGCGCACGGCATCATGCTGATAACGCCGGTCAATTGGTACCACACCTCGTCGCCGATGAAGCTGATGATCGACCGGCTGGTCTGCGCCGACGGCGGCAATCCAGACCCATCCAGCTCCCATGGCAAGGACGCGCGCAAGGCGAAGCAGCTCGAGCTCGACGGCTGGCCCTATCCCCGCCACCTCGAAGGCCGGCTGTTCGCGACCGTCGTCCATGGCGACGTCGAGGGCGCCGAGAATGTTCGCCGCTCACTGTCGGACTGGCTGCGCTTCATGCACCTCGTCCCGGCCGGAGTCCCCGCCGAGCTCGACCGCTATATCGGCTATTGGGAGCCCTATGCGACCAGCCACGACGCGCTCGACAAGGACGAGGCGATCCAGGAGGAGGTGCGCAACGCGGCACGGACGCTGCTCGAGGCGGTGCAGGCGCGACGCGCGGGCCGCCTGGTCAGCGCCGGCAACGACCTCCCGCAGCCGCGGCAGAAATGAGCGCCATTAACCGGTTGCCAACCGACCATCGCTAGAGCCGGCCTCGATCAGCGGGTCGGGGTTCTGCATGCGCGTCATCTTCCTGTCGAGCGTCGTTTCGCTCTCCGTCGTCGCGGCGCCCGCTTTTGCCTCCGAAGCGGCCGAGCCCTTCACGGCGAGCCGCGACCCGGCGACCTTCGAGCGCTCGCTTCAGTGCCTCACCGAAGCCATTTATTACGAAGCGCGCAGCCAGTCCGACGACGGGCAGCGAGCGGTCGCCCAGGTGGTGCTGAACCGAGTCCGCCACCCCTCTTATCCGAGCAGCGTCTGCGGAGTCGTCTATCAGGGCTCGCACCGGGTCACCGGCTGCCAGTTCACCTTCACCTGCGACGGATCGATGGGCGCGGCGATCGAGCCTTATGCCTGGGATCGCGCCCGGGGGATCGCCGCGGCGGCGCTGCGCGGCAGCGTCTACCGCCCGGTCGGACTCGCGCTCAACTATCATACCACCGCGATCCGCCCCTATTGGGCGCCGAGCCTGATGCAGCAGGCGGTCGTCGGCGCGCACGTCTTCTACCGCCGCCCGGGCAGCGGCACGGTCGACTCGTTCAATCAGCTGCCGTCCGGGGACGAGCCGGAGCCCGCACCCCGGCCCTATTACGAGACTCCTCGCCGCGAAGCCCGGCAAGGCGGGCGCTCGACGCGGCTGCCCTACGAGCAGGCCGTCATGGAAATCCCGGTGGTCGAGCGGCCCGTTGTCTACCGCGCGGTCGGCGAGCGCCGCTCAGCCGCCTCCCGCGCCGCCGCCCGCCCGCAACCCGCCGCCGCGACGGTCCGCCGCGCGCCCCGAGTCACGGTCCAGAACGGCGTCCGCGTGTATCGCGGGTCCTGAGCTCAGTTCCGCGGCGCGAGCCGGCGATAGCTGAGCGCCTCCGCCACATGCACCCGCCCCACCGTCTCGCTCCCCGCCAAATCCGCGATCGTCCGCGCCACCCGCATCACCCGGTGATAGCCGCGCGCCGACAGCCGCATCGCCTCGGCGGCCTGGGCGAGCAGGCGGCGGCCGGGCTCCTCGGGGGTGGCGACCGCGTCGAGCAGGTCGCCGTCGGCCTCGGCGTTGGTGCGGATGCCGTGCGGTTCGTAGCGCCGCGTCTGGACGGCGCGGGCCCGGGCGACTCGCGCCGCGACCGCGGCCGAGCCTTCCGAAGGCGGCGGTAATACGAGGTCGGCGGCGGCGACCGCGGCGACGTCGACGTGGATGTCGATCCGGTCGAGCAAAGGCCCCGAGACCTTGGCCTGATAGTCGGCGGCGCAGCGGGGCGCGCGCGCGCAGGCCAGAGCCGGGTCGCCCAAATGTCCGCAGCGGCACGGATTCATCGCAGCGACCAGCTGGACTCTTGCCGGGAAGGTGACGTGGGCGTTGGCTCGGGCGACCTGGACCTTGCCCGTCTCGAGCGGCTGGCGCAGCGAATCGAGCACGTTGCGCTGGAATTCCGGCAATTCGTCGAGGAAGAGCACGCCCAAATGGGCGAGGCTGACCTCGCCCGGCCGCACCTTGAGCCCGCCGCCGACCAGAGCCGGCATCGAGGCGCTGTGGTGCGGAGCGCGATAGGGCCGGGTGCGGATCAGCCGCCCGTCCTTCAATTCGCCGGCGACGCTGGCGATCATCGACACTTCGAGCGCCTCCGACGGCGTCAGCTCGGGCAGGATGGCGGGCAGGCAGGCGGCGAGCAGCGACTTGCCGGCGCCGGGCGGGCCGGTCATCAGCAGATTGTGGCCGCCGGCCGCCGCGATCTCGAGCGCGCGCTTGGCGGTCTCCTGCCCCTTCACCTGCGCAAGATCGGGGCCCAGGCCGGGGGGATCGGCCTCCCCCGGCTTCGGCGGGCTCAGCACCGCGCTGCCGCGCAGATGGTTGAGCAGCGACAGCAAAGCCGGTGCGGCGACCACCTCGATATCGCCGGCCCAGGCCGCCTCCGCCCCCTGCGCGGCCGGGCAGATCAGGCCGAGCCCCGAGGCCGAGGCGTGGATCGCGGCGAGCAGCACGCCGGGCGACGGCGCGATCCGGCCGTCGAGGCAAAGTTCCCCGACCGCGAGATAGGAGGCGAGCGTCTCCCGGTCGATCGCGCCCATCGCCGCGAGCAGGCCCAAAGCGATCGGCAGATCGTAATGCGAGCCCTCCTTGGGCAGATCGGCGGGCGAGAGATTGACGGTGATCCGCCGGGGCGGCAGCGACAGGCCGAGCGCGGCGAGCGCGGCGTGGACCCGCTCGCGGCTTTCGCCCACCGCCTTGTCGGGCAGGCCGACGACGAGGAACTTCGGCAGGCCGCTGGCGATTTGTACCTGGACTTCGACGGCGCGCGCCTCGAGGCCGAGGAACGCGACCGTGGCGACATGCGCGACCATCGAAGCGGACTCCCTCCGTTATGGAGTCCGTAATGGAGGCGCGCCGCCGGGAAGTCGAGTGGCTGGATTTGCAGGACGAGGGTTTGATCCCCAGATAAAAGCGATGAGCGACAGACGAAGCAAACGAGGCTGGAGCGAAATCCCCCTGGTGCGCCACTGCCTGGTCGGCCTCGGTTTCGTCCTGATCGCCCTGACGCCGGTGGTCGGCCCCATTCCCGGCCCGGGCGGAGTCATCGTGTTCGCCGCCGGCGCCGGGCTGGTGCTCAAATATAGCGGCTGGGCGAAGCGCTTCTACGTGCGGTTCAAGCGTCGGCACCCGAACAAGGGCCGCTGGGCCGACTGGAGCCTCAGGCGCGCCAGCGCCCGCCGCCGCGAGGAAGCCCGCCAGCAAAGCGACGGGGGCGAGGCGCCTCTCTCCGATTGACTTTGCCGACTCTCTTGCCTATCCGCGCCCTCAACGAGGCCGCCTTGGATGGCGGCCGTTTTCTTTAGACTTCGAATGACGAGGAATGAGCGATGAAGCGCACCTTCCAGCCGAGCAATCTCGTGCGCAAGCGCCGGCACGGCTTCCGCGCCCGGATGGCGACCGTCGGCGGACGCAAGATCCTGGCCGCCCGCCGCAGCCGCGGCCGCAAGAAGCTGTCGGCCTAGATACGGCACCGATCGGCAAGCTGACCCGCCGCGCGGATTTCCTGGCCGCGAACGGCGGCTTGCGCGCGCCGACGCCGGGCTTCGTCCTGCTCGTCCGCCCGCGCGGCGACGGCGATCCCGCCATCCGGCTCGGCCTCACCGTCTCGAAGAAGGTCGGCAATGCCGTCGTCCGCAACCGGATGAAGCGTCGCTTCCGCGAGCTCGCGCGCGCCGTCCTGCCCGAAGCCGGCATCGCCGGCGCCGACCATGTGCTGATCGGCCGCCAGAGCGGGATCGAGCGGCCTTATGACCAGCTCGAAACGGATTTGCGGAAGGCGCTCGGCCGATTGAAGGAAAAAGCCGTTCGGCCTGAGCCTGTCGAAGGCCTTCCCTTCTCTCCTTCCACAAAGGGCCAGGCAGGGGCTTCGACAAGCTCAGCCCGAACGGGTGGCGGTTCGAAGCCGTGATCGCCCGGCTCCTCATCCTCGTGTGCCGCGGCTGGCAGCTCGGCCCCTCGCGCATCCTGCCGCCGAGCTGCCGCTACCGGCCGACCTGCTCGGCCTATGCAATCACCGCGCTTTCCCGCTATGGGGCGCTGCGCGGAAGCTGGCTGGCCGCGCGCCGGCTGCTGCGCTGCCACCCCTGGGGGGATCCGGCTACGACCCAGTGCCCGAACGGGATGTTTGAGGGGATTTGAGTGAGCGACAATCGGAACATGATCGTGGCGATCGTCCTGTCGGCGATCGTGCTGCTGGGCTGGGGCTTCATCACCGAAACCTATTTCCCGACCGCCAACCCGCCCACGACCAAGATCGAGAAGGGACGGCAGGTCCCGGTCGCCCAGCCGCGGGCCGATCCGGCGGCGGACACGCCGCAGGCGATCCGCGACCGCCGCATCGTCCTCGCCGATAGCCCGCGCGTGCGGATCGCGACGCCGCGCCTCGCCGGCTCGATCAACCTCAAGGGCGCCCGCATCGACGACCTCGTCCTCACCACCGAGCGCGAGGGCATCGACCCCAATTCGCCGCCGATCCGCCTGTTCTCGCCGGCCGGCGCGCCCGACGCTTATTATGGCGAGTTCGGCTGGCTCGGCGAGGGCGTCGCCTTGCCCGGCCGCGACACGATCTGGCAGCCCAGCGGCGCCCGCCTGACGCCGGCGACGCCGGTGACGCTGAGCTGGAACAACGGCCAGGGCCAGATCTTCCAGATCGTGCTGTCGGTCGACCAGGCCTATCTGTTCACCGCCGAGCAAAGGGTGATCAATCGCGGCGCGGGCGGGATCGTGGTGCGGCCTTATGCGCTGGTCAGCCGGGTCGGCCCGTCGCGCGATCCCGATCTGTGGACGGCGCATGTCGGGCCGATGGGCGTGTTCAGCGGCGCCGCCGATTACGACAATGATTATGATGACGTCGCCGAGGCCGGCCAGCGCCAGTATAGCAGCCGCGGCGGCTGGCTGGGCTTTACCGACACCTATTGGCTCGCCGCCGTCATTCCCGACCAGTCGAGCAACGTCGAAGCGGCCTTCCGGCTGTTCCGTCAGTCCAACGCCTATCAGGCCGACTATCTCGGCGCGCCGATCGCGGTCGGGCCCGGCCGGCAGAGCAGCTACACCGCGCATTTGTTTGCCGGCGCCAAGGAGATCGAGCTTCTCGACACCTATAGCGAGGCGCTCGGCACCCCGCTCGAGCGGGCGATCGACTGGGGCTGGTTCCGCTGGTTCATGATCCCGATCTTCTCGCTGCTGAACTGGCTGTTCGCCCAGATCGGCAATTTCGGCGTGGCGATCATCTGCCTCACAATCATCGTCCGCCTGCTCCTCTTCCCGATCGCGCAGCGGCAGTTCAAGTCGTTCGCGGCGATCCGCGTCGTCCAGCCCAAGATGAAGGCGATCCAGGAGCGCTGGGCCGACGACCGCGCCCGCATGCAGCAGGAGATCATGAAGCTCTACAAGGAGGAGAAGGTCAATCCGGCGGCGGGCTGCCTGCCGATCCTGCTGCAGATCCCGATCTTCTACGCGCTCTACAAGGTGCTGATGATCTCGGTCGAGATGCGCCACCAGCCGTTCGCTTTGTGGATCCGGGACCTGTCGGCGCCGGATCCGCTGACTCCGGTCAATTTGTTCGGCTACCTCCCGTTCACGCCGCCCTCGCTGCTCGCCATCGGCGTTCTGCCGATCCTGCTCGGCATCACCATGTGGCTGCAGATGCGGCTGAATCCGCAGATGCCGGATCCGGTCCAGCGGCAGATCTTCGCGCTGATGCCCTGGATATTGATGTTCGCGATGGCGACCTTCGCGGCCGGGCTCCAGCTCTATTGGGTGACCAACAACATCCTCACCATCGCCCAGCAGAAATGGCTCTACATGCGCAATCCGGCGATGAAGGAGCCCTCGGCTCCGCCGCCGCCGCCGCCATCGCCCGAGCCGGCGGGCCGAAAGAAACGGCCGCGCGCCAAATGAGCGCGGTCGACGAGCTGGACGAGGCCGCCCGGAAGCTGTTTTCCGGGCCGGTCTCGTTCCTCAAATCCGCGCCCGAGCTCAAATTCCTGCCCGATCCGGGCGTGCCCGAGGTCGCCTTCGCCGGCCGCTCCAACGTCGGCAAATCCTCGCTGCTCAACAGGCTCGTCAACCGGAGCAGCCTCGCCCGCACCTCGAACACGCCGGGCCGGACTCAGGAGCTCAACATCTTCGAGGTCGGCGATCCGGTGCGCCTGAGGCTGGTCGACATGCCCGGCTACGGCTTCGCCAAGGCGCCGAAGGACATGGCGCGCAAGTGGCGCTACCTGGTCAACGACTATCTGCGCGGCCGCCAGGTGCTCAAGCGTACCCTGCTCCTCATCGACAGCCGGCACGGCATCAAGGACGTCGACCGCGAGGTCATGAAGATGCTCGACGACGCGGCGGTGAGCTACCGAATCATCCTCACCAAGGCCGACAAGATCAAGGCGACCGCGCTCGCCGACGTTCAGCGCGGCACCGAGGAGGAGGCCCGCAAGCACCCGGCCGCCCATCCCGAAATCATCGCCACATCGAGCGAAAAGGGGCTCGGCATGGACCGGCTGCGCAGCGCGGTGCTAGAGGCGGCCGAGTTATAGCCACCCGTCACCCCGGCGAAGGCCGGGGTCCAGCCTGCGCTGCATGACGAGAAGAGGGAACGGATGCTCAAGCTCATCATCGGCAACAAGGCCTATTCCTCCTGGTCGCTGCGCGGCTGGCTGGCGGTGAAGCAGTCGGGCCTGCCGTTCGAGGAAATCACCGTGCCGATGTTCGACGAGGCCTGGGACAAGCGCACCGAAGGCGACGAGTTCGCGCCCTCGGGCGGCAAGGTGCCGATCCTGTGGGACGACCAGACCGTGATCTGGGATTCGCTCGCCATCGTCGAATGGCTCGCCGACAAGACCGACAAGGCGCGCTACTGGCCGCGCGACGACACCGCCCGCGGCATGGCCCGCTCGATGGCCGCCGAGATGCATTCGGGCTATCCCAATCTGCGCCGCGAGCTTTCGATGAACGTGAGGAAGCAATTCCCCCCGAAGCCCCTGGCCGAGCCGGTCAAGGTCGAGGTCTTGCGCATCATCGAGCTCTGGGCGCAGGCGCGGGCGCGGCACGGCAGCGGCGGCCCTTATCTGTTCGGCGATTTCGGCGCGGTCGACATCATGTTCGCGCCCGTTGTGACCCGCTTCGTCACCTACGCCGTCCCCATCCCGCGCTTCGCCGCCGCCTATATCGAGACGATCCTCGATCATGCCTGGATGCGCGAATGGATCGACGCGGCCCAGGAGGAACCCTGGGTGATCGAGCAATATGAGGCGCCGCAGGCCTAGGGACAGTTACTTTCACGCGCGGCCGCACGAGCCTTCAGGCGGCGCAGCCGGAAAGTAACTGTCCCTAATAAGCCGGGCCGTCCTTGCGGGTGAAGGCTCCGCTGGCGGCGTCGAGGTGCAGGTCGATGTCGGGATAATGGCAGTCGCTCGCCGACGGCTTGCCGACCGCGACGAAGACGCAGGGCGCGTCGGAGCGGTTGACGAGATGGTGGCCGTTGGCGACGCCCTTCGGGAACACCGCCATGTCGCCCGGCCGCATCACGCTTTCGCCCCCGTCCTCGATCAGCACCGCTTCGCCTTCGAGCACGACCACCATTTCATCCTCGCCCTCGTGCCAGTGGCGCTGGCTCGAAATGCCGCCGGGCTCGAGCAGGACATGGCTGATGCCGAAATCCTCGATCCCCGCGGCCGGCGCGATCCGGCGATAATGGCGTTTGCCCATCGGCGCGTCGTAAGGCGGCGGATAGCCGGTGCGGTTGATCCGTTCGATGGCGTCGAGGTCGAGCTTCGGCATTGGGATAAGTCCTCCGCGCCCACAACCGTTCGGGCTGAGCCTGTCGAAGCCCTCCCGTCTCTCGGCCAAGGAAAGGGAAGGAAAGCCCTTCGACAGGCTCAGGGCGAACGGAGTGGTGTTTCCATCCACGAAATCCTCTAGGCGATTGCCATGAATCCGCCAATCGACCCCGTCGACCTCACTTCCCGCCTCGCCGCTTGCCCGAGCGTCACGCCTGCCGCCGGCGCCGTGTTCGACGTGCTGGAGGCGGCGCTGAAGCCGCTCGGCTTTGCGGTCCACCGCTTCGTCGCCGGCGAGGCTCCCGACGGGCTGGTCGAAAACCTGTTCGCGACGCGCGGCTCGGGGGCGCCCCATTTCGCCTTCGCCGGGCATCTCGACGTGGTGCCGCCGGGCGAGGGCTGGACCGGCGATCCGTTCGTCCCCGAAATCCGCGGCGGCCTCCTGCAGGGCCGCGGAGTCGTCGACATGAAGGGCGGGATCGCCGCCTTCGTCGCCGCCTGCGCCGACATCGCCCACCATAGGGGCACGCTCAGCCTGATCGTCACCGGCGACGAGGAGGGCCCCGCCACCCACGGCACGCCGGCGATCATGGCGTGGATGGCCGAGCGCTCCATCCGTCCCGACATGATCCTGATCGGCGAGCCGACCTCGGAGGCGCGGCTCGGCGACGTCGTCAAGATCGGCCGCCGGGGCTCGGTCAATATGTGGATCACGATTCCCGGCGTGCAGGGCCATGTCGCCTACCCGCACCGGGCCGACAATCCGGTGCCGAAGCTGGGCAAGCTGATCGCGGCGCTGGCGGCGATCCGGCTCGACCAGGGCAACGACGCCTTCCAGCCCTCCAACCTCGAGATCACCGCGGTGGCCACGTCGAGCAAGGCGACCAACGTCATCCCCGGCGCGGCCACCGTCCAGCTCAACATCCGCTTCAACGACCTCCACCGAGGTGCCGATCTGGTCGCGCTCGTCCGCCGCACCGCCGAGGCAGCCGCGCCGGGCGCGACCGTCGAGGCGAAGATTTCCGGCGAAGCGTTCCTCACCCCGCCCGGCCCGATCTACGACATCGTCAGCGCCGCGATCGAGGCCGAGACGGGTGCCAAGCCGCGCCTTTCCACCCACGGCGGCACCTCCGACGGCCGCTTCCTGATCACGCTTTGCCCGGTGGTCGATTTCGGCCTGCCCAACGCCACCATGCACAAGCTCGACGAGGCCGCGGCGGTCGACGACATCCGCGCTTTGCAGCGCATCTACGCGCGGGTGATCAGGGCCGCTCTCGGCGGCGCCTGAGGATTATGTAGAGCGCCCCTGCCCCGCCGTGGCGCGGATGGGCGTTGCGAACCGCGGCGATGTCGCCGGCATGGCGCGAGGCGGCGAGCCAGTCGCCGACCGCCGCGCGGATCGCGCCGCGCCGCTCGCCGCCGCCCGAACGCGGCTTGCCGGTGATCAGCAGCAGCACCCGCGCGCCGGCGAGCACCGCCTGCTCGAGCCGCCGGTCGAGCAGGTCGTACGCGGTGGCGAGGCTGTGGCCATGCAGATCCAGGGTGCGGTCGGGCGCAACCAGGCCGCGCGAAAGCCGCCGGTCCCAGCTCGCGTCGAGCGTGGTGCCGGGCACCGCCTTCGGCGCGGCGGCGGCTTTCGGGGCGGCCTTGGCCGGCGGCTTGGGAACCGACGGTTCGACGGCCTCGACGTCCGGCTTGACCCCGTGCAGCGGCCGCACGCTCTCCACCACCCTGCGCCAGAGCGCCTGCTCCTCAGCGCTGAGCCGGCGCGGCACGCAAGCGTTCCAAAGTGCCCCGGGGCAGCAGGAGAGAGGCGCGGCCGCGCGCCGACATGCCGCCCGCGATCGTCGCCGCCTCGGCGCCGGCGCCCCAGAAGGTGTCGAAGCGGTTGGCGCCGCGGATCGCGCCGCCGGTGTCCTGCGCGATCCAGAGGCCGTCCGCCCGCGGATCGTCCATGCCGATGAGCAGGACCGGCGCGCCGAGCGGCACGAACCTGGGATCGGCGGCGACCGAAGCGCGCGGCGTTACCGGCCGCCCGAGCGCCCCGAGCGGCCCCGGCCCGGTCAGCTCCCGGAAGAAGACGTAGCTCAAATTCTCGCGCATCAGCGCCCGGCCTGCCTCCGGATTGGCGCGCAGCCAGCTTTGGATCGCCTGCATGGTGACCGGCGAGACGAGGATGCCGCGCTCGCGCAACAGCCGGCCGATCGCGACATAGTCGCGCCCGTTCTGCCCGGCATAGCCGATCCGCATCACCCCGCCGTCGGGCAGGCGCAGCCGCCCCGAGCCCTGGATCTGCAGGAAGAACAGGTCGATCGGATCGGCGGCCCAGGCGATCTCCAGCCCGCGCCCGGCGAGCGCCCCGTCCTCGATCGCGGCGCGGTCGTGGTAGAGGACGTAATTGCCCTCCTCGTCGACCCGGCCCCTTCCCCGCTCGCCGCTGGCGGGATTGGCGTCGAGCAAGTCGGTGGGCTTGGCGTAGACGGGCACCTCGCAACCGGGCCGGCGTGTCCGGCATCCTTCTATCTCCGGCTCGTAATAGCCGGTGGCGAAGGCGCTGCCGTCGCCGACCTGAACGAGCTCGAAGCGCTCGCGGAAGAAGCGCGCCGGATCGGCCGTTCCAGCCTCGTCGCACAAGGCCAGCCAGTCTTCGCGCCGGGTCAGCCCGCTCGCATCCTCGCGGCCGACCAGGGACGGGCAGCTGATCTGGAAGGCGCGCAGCGCGCGCTCGGCATCGTCGGCATCGAGCGCGGCCGGCGCCTGTCCCGGGCGCAGGCCGGCCTGGACCGCCGTTTCAGGCGGAGGCGGCGTCGGCGGCGGAGCGGGCGCCGGCGGGGGTGCGGGAACCGGCGCCGGCGCCGGTGCCGGTGCCGGCGCGGGGGGCGGAATCACCCGGGCGCAGCTGGCGAGCGCGACCAGCACACCGAACAGGAAAAGGACGCGCCGCAAGGCGCTCAGGCGACGTCGTCGGTCTCGACCAGGCGCCAGTTCGGGTCCTTGCTCGAAAGGTCGCGCTGGAAGGTCCAGATGTCGTTGGTCGGCAGGGCGTCTTCCAGCGACCCCGCGACCAGGTTGCCGTCCTTGTCGCGGGTGACGGCGGCGACGAAGGCCTCGAAGCGGACCTCGATCTCGGCGACCCTGCCGTCGAGCCGCGCATCCTCGATCGCGGCGCGCTCGATCCCGACCAGCCGGTTGTCGAGCACGTGCTCGGCCGCCTCGCGCTCGGCGATCCCGGCCTCGAAGGCGGCCCGGACCTCGTCATTGGCGAGCAGGGCAAGCGCCTCGCGATCGCCCTTCCAATAGGCTTCGAGAACCATCCGGTAGGCGGCCTGCGCACCCTCGACGAAGCGGGCGACGTCGAAGCCGGGATCGGCGGCGATGATCCCGCGGATGCCGGCGGCGGCGCCCTGCTCATAAGCGAGGCCGGTGGGTTCGGCGGTGTTGGCGGCGAGGTCGGGTGTGGTCTTGGCGGTCGCGACGTCGGGCGCGGCCTCGGGCCGGGTCACCGGCTGCTGCTCGTGGCCGGTACGCTGGCCGAGCACGGCATAGAGCCTCAGCCCGACGAACAAGGCTATGAGGGCGAGCAGGACGATCTCGACGGTCAACCAGTTTCTCCCGGGGACGACCCGCCCTACATAGGCGCGAAGCGCCCCGGTTTCAAATCCGCATTGCCGCAACGAACAAGGGCCCCGGATGTTGCGCCCGCAAGGCGCTCCTGCTACCCGCCCGCACTTGAGATCGGCGCGCGGCGCCGCCATCATCCAACCACTTTCGAAAGTTCAGAAGAAATGGCCGAAGAAGAAGGCGCGAACGGCGCGGACGAGCAGAATTTCGTGGGCTCGGACAATTTCCCCCAGGTCGGCGTCGTCGCCCAATATGTGAAGGACATGTCGTTCGAGAATCCGAACGCGCCCGCGGTCTATCAGTGGCAGAGCCAGCCGCAGATGGACGTCCAGTTCAACATCGGCACCCAGATCGTCGGCCAGGACATGCACGAAGTGGTGCTGAAGGTGGAGATCGCCGCCCAGGCCGAAGAGGGCGTCGCCTTCCGTATCGAGCTCCTTTATGCGGGCCTGTTCGCGCTCCGCAACGTGCCGGCCGAGCAGCTCCAGCCCTTTCTCCTCGCCGAGGCGCCGCGGCTGCTGTTCCCGTTCGCGCGCAAGATCATCGCCGACGCTGCGCTCGAGGGCGGCTTCCCGCCGCTCCGGCTCGATCCGATCGACTTCGCCAGCCTCTACATGCAGAGCGCGGCGCAGCAGCAGGCCGAGGCGACCGGCGGCCAGACCGGGAATACGGGCCAGGCCTGACCTCGCGATGGGGGCTGAGCGATGAACCTCGTCAAGGCGACCGGGACGATCGGCGGCCTCACCCTGGTCAGCCGCGTCCTCGGCTTCGCCCGCGAGATGGTGTTCGCGCGGATCATGGGCGCGGGCCTGGCCGCCGACGCCTTCGCGCTCGCCTTCCTGATCCCCAATCTGTTCCGCCGTTTGTTCGGCGAGGGCGCCTTCTCGGCCGGCTTCGTGCCCCTGTTCAGCCAGCGCCTCAACGGCGAGGGCGGCATGGAGGAAGCGCGCAAGTTCGCCGAGGAGGTGATGGCGGTGTTCCTGCCGATCCTGATCGCGATCACCGCGATTTTCATGATCGCGATGCCGGGCTTCGTCTGGCTGCTCGCCTCGGGCTGGCGCGGCGATCCGGAGAAGTTCGCGCTGGCCGTGGAGCTGTCGCGGATCACCTTCCCCTATCTGATCTTCATCAGCCTGGTGTCGCTCTTCTCGGGCGTGCTCAATTCGCTGACCCGTTTCGCCGCCGCCGCCTTCGCCCCGGCCCTGCTCAACATCGCCTTGATCGCCGCCCAGATCATGGTGCCGGAGGGCGGCGCCGCCACCGCGCGGGCGATGGCGATCGGGGTGATCGCCGGCGGCGTGCTTCAGCTCGCCTTATGCTGGGTGAGCGTCCAGCGGCTCGGCCTCAGGATCGGCTTCAGGCGGCCGCGCATGACCGGCCGGGTCAAGGAGCTCCTCGTCCTGATCCTGCCCGCGACTTTGGGCAGCGGCATCTATTATATCAGCCAGCTCTTCTACGCCTATTTCGCGACCAGCCTGCCGCAGGGCAGCCTCGTCTATCTGGGCTTCGCCGACCGCCTCAACCAGCTTCCTTTGGCGATCATCGGCTCGGCGCTCGGCACCGCGATCCTGCCGACGATCAGCCGCGCCGTCGACGCCGGCAACCACGAGCGCGCCGCCCATGTCCAGGGCCAGGCGACCGAGCTCTCGATGCTGCTCACCCTGCCCGCCGCGATCGCGCTCGCGGTGACCTCGGGCCCGATCGTCGCCGCCTTGTTCCAGGGCGGCCGCTTCACCGCCGAGGACGCCGCCACCACCGGCCTGGTCCTGTCGATCATCGTCGCCGGCCTGCCCGCCTACGTGCTGATCAAGGTGCTGACTCCGGGCTTCTACGCCCGCAAGGACATGAAGACGCCGGTCTATATCGCCTTCTTCATGCTCGGGCTCGGGGTCGCGCTGAACTTCGCCCTGATCCCCTATATGGGCATCGCCGCTCTGGCCCTGACCACCGCCGCTTCCGCTTGGCTGAACGCGCTGGCGCTCTACGTCATCCTCCACGCCCGCGGCCATTTCCGGATGGAGGGCTGGCTGGCGGTCCGAATCCTCAAGCAATTGTTCGCGGCGGCGGTGATGGCGGCGGTTTTGTGGTTCCTGCAGGGCCAGCTCGACGGCTGGTTCGCCGGCTCGGCCGGGCGCCGCATCCTCGGCGTCGGCGCGCTCGTCTCGGCCGGCGGCCTGGTCTATTTCACCCTCGCCTGGATCACCGGCGCGATGGACAAGGAAGACATATTGGTGCTGCTGCGGCGCAAGAAACCGAAGGAAGCATGATGCGTGTCGTCTCCGGCATCCAGCCGACCGGCAACCTCCACCTCGGCAATTATCTCGGCGCGATCAGGCGCTGGGTGAAGCTTCAGGACGAGGTCGAATGCCTGATCTTCCTCGCCGATCTCCACGCCGTCACCGTCTACAACGATCCCGCCGAGCTTCGCGCCAACGTCAATGCCATGGCGGCGACTCTGATCGCCTGCGGGATCGATCCGGAGAAGGTCGTCCTCTTCAACCATGCCCGAGTCCCCGCCCATCCGGAAATGGCCTGGATCCTCTCCTGCACCGCGCGGATGGGCTGGCTCAACCGGATGACCCAGTTCAAGGACAAGGCGGGCAAGAACCGCGAGGGCGTCAGCGTCGGCCTCTATGCCTATCCGATCCTCCAGGCCGCCGACGTCCTGCTCTACCAGGCGACCCACGTCCCCGTCGGCGAGGACCAGAAGCAGCATGTCGAGCTGATGCGAGACATCGCGCTCAAGTTCAACGCCGACTACGATGTCGACCTGTTCACCCTGCCCGAGCCCCATATCGGCGAGACGGCGGCGCGGATCATGAGCCTGCGCGACGGCAATGCCAAGATGTCCAAGTCGGACCCCTCGGACATGAGCCGGATCAACCTCAACGACGACAGCGACACGATCGCCCAGAAGATCCGCAAGGCGAAAACCGACCCCGAGCCCCTCCCCGATTCGCTGGAGGCGCTGGCGAACCGCCCCGAAGCCCTCAACCTCGTCACCATCTACGCCGCCTTGACCGACCGCACGGCGCGATCGGTCCTCGACGAGTTCGCCGGCCAGGGCTTCGGCGCCTTCAAGCCGGCCTTGGCCGACCTCCTCGTCGAAACCCTCGCCCCGATCAGGGCGAGACTGCAGGACTTCGAGAAGGACCCGGCGGCGCTTGAGGCGATCCTGGTGGCGGGGAGCGAGAAGGCCGCCGCGCTGGCCGCGCCGACGCTCGAGGGGGCATATAAGGCACTGGGTTTGCCGCGCTGAGCGCGTCCGCGTCGCGCTCCAATTCGTCGACGCTGCCGGGTCGCCAGTTGCAATTGCCGGCTTTCTTTCGCATCTGGCTCCATGGCTGAAATGCTGAGGAGGCCCATCGAGCTCGATCTCGGCTTCGGGCTGGGCACGTTCGCCCTCGCCGCGGCCGCCGAAAACCTTCGCTCGCTCATCCTCGGCGTCGACATCAATTCGGATTCGCTCGCCAAGGCCGAGGCGAAACGGCAGAGCCTTGGTCTAGAAAACGTTCAATTCATCCACGCGGAGGCACTGCAGTTTCTCACCCAGGAGGTGCCCGATTGCTGCGTCTCCGCCGTCCATATTTATTTCCCGACGCCTTACTACGGTGAAATAAGGAAAAAGAACGTGCTGGGGGATGGCATCGACCACTGGCTGGTCTCGCCGGCCTTGCTTCGGCAGTTGAAACGCGTCGCTGTCTCGGGAGCCAGCCTGCGCTTGGTGACCGACCATCCGAAGTATTTTCGCAATGCTGTTCAGCTGGCTGACCGCTTCGGAATGGAAGAGATACCCTGGGTTAGCCCTCTGCGCCAACAATCTTTCGGAATCGTCGTCGGAACTGGCTGTGAAATCAAAACACGGAAGGAGGGTCGGGAGATCTATAAGATGCAGCGCATCATCCGCTGAACTTGTCTAAACAACAGGTATTCTGATCGTAAACGTCGTAGTTGCATAGTTGTTCTTTGTCGGCAGACTCTTTGCCCTGATCGTTCCGTTAAGTTCGGTTATGCAGTTCAGCGCGATGGCCAGCCCTCGCCCCTGTCCCATTCGCGACGGTTGCGTGCCGCGTGTGCCGTGCTCGAATATTTTTGGAATATCATTGGCGCGGATGGCCGGCCCCCAATTCTCGACCGCAGTGATGGAGTAGCCGTCCTGCTCCTTATGCATCACCTTGATCCATGTGTTCCCCGATCGCAGCCTGCCGGAATATTTGATCGCGTTGTTAATGACATTGCGCATGGCCTGGCGAAAACAGGCGGAGGCGTGCGTCGGCATCATTATCGATGGGCTGATGGAGCGCTCGAAGCTGGTTCGGTTGTTGGCTGCGTTGGTCTCCTCAAGATCCAGGATCTGGTGCAATGCCGCCGAGGAATCGAAGGGTTCCGGAGGCCCGTGTCCCTCGTCAGGCAACTCAGCCGGCGCCATCCCCTGGTCGATCCCGTCCCGGAGCCGCGCGATGGTCTGCTCGATTTCCCAGACGCACAGTCGCAGCTGCAACTGACGGGACATCGTGTTGAATGGATCCGTGGATTGCGTCCGCGGCAGGCGCGCGATCCGCAGCGTCAGCTTGTCGATGAGCCGAGACAATTCCCGGTAATCGCCGGGCGATAGATGCGTTCGCTTGGCGACGATCTCGTCGAGAGTCTCCTCCGCGGCGCGCATGCTGCCGCTGTCCGCGCCCCGACTTCCGAGCCCGGCCTCGATAACGGACATCGCAAGCTCTTCGAGTTCGGGCTGTCGCGAGCTGGACGGTGACCGGGCCACCTGCCATCGCGCTCAGCCGCTCCGCGACGCGACTAAGATCGTTCAACGAGGGCAGGACGATGTTTTCCAGATCGTGGTAGCGATCAAGAAGCTGTTCGGTCGAGACGCTGGTTTCCTCGGTCGAGTCGGATGCCTCTTCCAGGCCGATCGCTCGACCAAGCGATGCGAGGAAGTCGCCTGGAAGGAGTTTTTGTCGCCCCTTGGATATATAGGTGACCGCGTCCATCACGGCGGGGCTATAGGCGCGTAAATAGGCCACCGAATGGCCCGAGCAGATTGCCACCGAGCTGGCCGGTCGGCCAAGGGATGACGCTTCGTCCAGCAGCAACTCCACGAAATGCAGGCCGGTCGCACTGGGATTTTCCGGCATGAGCCGGGCAATTTCCGGATGGCGGATCGCCAGGTCGCCCAGCGGGATGCCGACGTCGACGAGCACGAAATCATAGGACCCAGCTCGAAGCCGATCGACCGCGCCGGATATGTCGGGGGCTATGTCGGCATGAACGCCGCGCGCGCGCAGAGACAGAGCACCCCGGACACAGGCGCGGGTATCGTCATCGACCCACAGGAGACGCAGCATGGATCAACCCTGAATCGAGAATCGCCTGATCGTTGTCGGCGATCGCGGCCAGTGAAGTCTGTGCTCGCGACGCCAGTTCCTGCACCTCGTTCAAAAGTTCGCCCAAGGCATTGGAAGCGGATTCAACATAATCGTCGCCTCCCAGGCCCGCGTTGGCGCGCACCGTAATTTGTTGAGCATGGCGCTTGCAGACATGGATGGTTTCTAATTCCAATGGTGTGTGGAATTCCATTAGCTTCCTATGGCCATCCTCGACCCCCTTGCAAGCGCTCGTTAGCTCAACCACTGCCGAGGCCCTCGAATACATTCCCGGGTTTCCGATGGCGTCGATGGTAAGCGCTGCCGCGTTCTTCCAATCCTGAAGGGAGACGACCGCAGCGCGCAGTTGAGCAACCTTGCCTTCGAGGCGATCGCGTTGAGCTGAAATGGCGGCGAGGCGAACAGTCCGGGAAATCTCAAGTTCGGTGGAATGGTCCGCTATCTGCGCCTCGAACTTGTGGTTTTGCCGGCGCTGTAGAAGAGCGAAGGCCGACGCGGCCCCAACCGACGCCAATGCCGAAAGGAGGGGAATCCATATCGTCAAACTCATCCGCATCTCCGATTCCGCATGAGTAAGTGCCGCAGTACATCGCGGATGCGAACCATTGTCGTTGCCAATATGCAACTGGCAATCGACAGATAATTCCGGGGACAGACTTTCTACTGAGAATTTAAAACGAGGGTGGACTCATTGCTGATCAATCAGCGCCCATCGAGCGCGGATGTTGAGCCGATGCCCTGAGGTTTGCGGCGGGCTTCCAAAGCGAATAGAAGTTCGCTATATGTTCCAGATGATCTCCGCATCGATTCGGCTGAGCGGCGGCGATGCCGATCTGCCGTCGCACGCCAAAGGCCCTTCCAGGCGTCCACTTCGTCCACTTTGTGCCCTCCGGAGAGGCCCGACACGGCAGGCGGGGGAGACGCCTCTTGGCAAGCCTCAACTTCCTCAACTTATTCCGCTTCCGCGGCCCTTCATCCACCGTTCAGCGGAACTTTGCGAAAAAAGGCAAGTTGTTCTATATTCAGGACAAAGCTCCGCCCGTTCCAGCGACGAAGCCCCTGCACTGAAAGGCTTGTCCGATGACCCTCAGAAAGACGATCCTGACCCTCGCCGCGCCGCTCGCCTTGCTCGGCCTCAGCGCCTGCACGACCGGCTTCCCGGCCCAGGTCTCCCGCTTCCAGGCGATGCCCGCGCCGCAGGGCCAGAGCTTCTTCGTCCAGGCCGCCGACGAGGAGAATCGCGGCGGGCTCGAATTCGCCCAATATGCGGGCCTTGTGCGCCAGCACCTGCTTGCGCACGGCTATGCCGAGGCGTCGTCCGCCCGCGACGCGACCCTGATCGTGACGCTCGATTACGGCGTCGACGACGGCCGCGAGCGGGTCGAGGCGCGGCCCGATCCGTTCAACGCCGGCAGCCCGTTCGGCTACGGCTACGGCTATCGCGGCTTCGGCCGGCCCTATTTCAGCCGTTTCGGCTATTTCGGCCGCCACCGCAGCCCCTTCTACTGGGGCTGGCACGATCCGTTCTGGGGCGGCGGCTACGACGTCTATTCCTACACGGTCTACACCTCCTATGTGGACCTCGACATCCGCCGCAGCGCCGACGGCCAGTCGCTGTTCGAAGGGCTCGCCCAGGCGCGCTCGCGCAGCGACGAGCTGCCGCTGCTGGTGCCCAATTTGATCGAGGCGATGTTCACCGGCTTCCCCGGCAATTCGGGCGAGACCGTGCGCATCACCGTGATGCCCGAGCGCGAGCAGCGCTAGGCGCGATTCGGACGCGAAGGGGGCCGGGCGACCGGCCCCTTCTTCGCCGGGCGCCGCTTCGCTAAAGCGTCTCGCATTCCTTCCGCCGGAGTTCCCCCGCATGATCGACCGCCGCACCTTTCTGATCTCCGCCGCCTCGCTCGCCGCCCTCAACGCCGCCGCGCCCGGCTTCGCCCAGCCGCCCGCCGCGACCGGCGCCGTCGCGCAATTGAACGCGCTGATGGAGCGCGCCTATCGGGAGCTGATCCTCACCGACCCCGAGTCCCGCACGTCGCTCGGTCTCGACAAGGGCCCGGACGCCGCCGCCAAGTCGCGGCTCGACGACCGCTCGATCGAGGGCATCCATGCCGATCACGACCGTGTCCGCGCGATCTATGCCGAGCTGCGGGGGATCGACCGCGAGGCGCTGACCGGCATGGACGCGGTCAATTACGACACGGTCCGCCATTTCGCCGAGACGGTGATCCCGGCCTACGACAATTTCGACTATGGCACCCACAGCTGGCCCGAGCCCTATACGGTCAGCCAATTGAGCGGCACCTACCAGGGCATCCCCGATTTCCTCGATAGCCAGCATTCGATCGAGACATCCGCCGACGCCGAGGCCTATCTCGCCCGCCTGTCCGACTTCGCCCGCCAGCTCGACCATGAATCGGCGCGGCTGCGCGCCGAATATGCGATGGGCGTCATCCCGCCCGACTTCGTCATCGACAAGACCCTGCTGCAGATGGGCAACATCACGGGCACGCCGGCGGGGCAGTCGGTGCTGACCGCCTCGCTCGCCCGCCGGGCGCGCGAGAAGAATGTCGCCGGCGACTGGGCGGCGCGGGCCGAGCGGATCGTCTCGGGCGAAATCTATCCGGCTCTCGGCCGTCAGGCCGAAATCGTGCGCGGCCAGCGGGCCAATGCGGTCCATGACGGCGGCGTCTACCGCCTGCCGGAAGGCCCGGATTATTACGCCTACGGCCTCAAATATGCGACCACGACGACGATGAGCGCCGACGAGATCCACCAGCTCGGCCTCGACCAGATGGCGGAATTGACCGCCCGCGCCGACCAAATCCTGCGCGCGCAGAACATGACTCGGGGAACCGTCGCCGAGCGTCTCGGAGCCTTGGGGCGCGACCCGGCGCAAACCTATCCCAACACCGACTCCGGCAAGGCCCGGCTGCTCGCCGATCTCAACGCCCAGATGGCCGCGATCCGCGAGCGCCTGCCGGCCTGGTTCGGCCGCCTGCCGCGGGCCGAATGCGAGATCCGCCGGGTGCCGACGATGATCGAGGCGGGCGCGCCGGGCGGCTATTACCAGTCGCCGGCGCTCGATGGCTCGCGCCCCGGCGCCTATTACATCAACCTGCGCGACACCGCCGAATGGCCGAAATGGACCCTTCCGACCCTCACCTATCACGAGGCGGTGCCGGGCCATCACCACCAGATCGCGCTGGCGCTCGAGGCGGAGGGCATTCCGATGCTCCGCCGACTGCTCGGCTTCTCGGCTTATTCGGAAGGCTGGGGGCTCTATTCCGAGGCGCTTGCCGACGAAATGGGCGCCTATGAGAACAATCCGTTCGGCCGGCTGGGCTACCTCCAATCCTTCATGTTCCGCGCCGCCCGCTGCGTCGTCGACACCGGCCTCCACCACAAGCGCTGGAGCCGCGAGCAGGGCATACGCTACATGGTCGACTCGCTCGGCGACCAGGAAAGCTCGGTCGCGACCGAAGTCGAGCGCTATTGCGTCTGGCCGGGCCAGGCGACCAGCTACAAGGTGGGGCAAACCCGCTGGAGCGCGCTGCGCGAGCGGGCGCGGCGGGAGCTGGGCGACCGCTTCGACATCAAGGGCTTCCACGACACCGCGCTGGCCGCCGGCGCGATGCCGGTGGCGGTGCTCGAACGCGTGATCGAGGACTGGATCGCCGCCCAGCGGGCCTGAGCGGCGGGCGCGCGGGCAACGAATCGGGGCGCCGCACGTTTCAATCGCAAACCAGCCGAGGAGGTCATCATGACGGCCATTCTTCCCCGGCGCTTTGTCATCGCCGCGCCGCCCCGAGCGACGGCGTGGCTCTCAGAAGCCCTCGATCGGGCTTTCGGTCGCCCTGCGGAGCCGTCGGCGGTTCTGAACAGGCTGGTCGAGCGGCTCGTCGGGCCGCGATGAGCAATCGCCGCGAATGACGAGAGGGGAGCGGGCCCAGGCCTGCTCCCCTCTTGCTTTCCCCCTCGGTGGCTTCAGCTTTCGAGCTGGCGGGTGAGCAGGCGGATGTCGGCGTCGAGCTCGGCATCCTGGGCGCGGAGCTTCTCGATCTGGCGGACGGCGTGGATCACCGTGGTATGGTCGCGCCCGCCGAAGCGGCGGCCGATCTCGGGCAGCGAGCGCGGCGTCAGCTGCTTGGACAGGTACATGGCGACCTGGCGCGGCCGGGCGACCTCGCGGGCGCGCCTCGCGCTGGTCATCTCGGCCTTGCGGATCCGGTAATGGTCGGAGACGCGGGTCTGGATCTCGTCGATCGAGATGCGGCGCTGGTTCGCGCGCAGGATATTGGCGAGCACCTCGCTGACGAAATCGAGGTCGATCACCCGGTTCTGCATGCCGGCATAAGCGGCGATGCGGTTCAAGGCGCCCTCGAGCTCGCGGACGTTCGAGCTGATCCGCTTGGCGAGGAACATGACCACGTCCTCGGGCACCTTCACCTCGGGAAGCTGCTCGAGCTTCCTGGTGATGATGTTGAGCCGCAGCTCCAGGTCCGCCGCGTTGATGTCGGCGACCAGGCCCCAGCTGAGCCGCGACAGGATGCGGGGCTCGATCCCGTCCAGGTCCTGCGGCGCGCGGTCCGAGCTGATCGCGAGCCGGCGGCCGGCCGAGATGATCTCGTTCATCGTGTGGAAGAATTCTTCCTGGGTCGATTCCTTGCCGGCGATGAACTGGACGTCGTCGATCATCAGCAGATCCGCCGAGCGCAGATGCTGCTTGAACTGGATCGTCTCGTTGGCGCGCAGCGCGGCGACGAACTCGACCATGAACTTCTCGGCCGACATGTAGATGATCTTGGCGCGCGGGCGCAGGCGATGGAATTCGTGCCCGATGGCATGCAGCAGGTGGGTCTTGCCGCGCCCGGTGCCGCCGTGGAGGAAAAGCGGGTTGAAGGCGACCTTGTCCGCGCTCGCCAGCGTCCTGGCGGCGTTGAACGCGACTTCATTGGCCTTGCCGACGACGAAATTCTCGAATCGGTAGCGCGGCTCGAGCGCCACCGCATACAGACCCGGCGGGGCTTTCGCCTCTTCCGGCGGCGCCGGAATCTCGACGACCGCGGCGGTGCGCGGCGCGCCCGGTCCGACGCCGATGCGGATCTGCCGGACTTCGGGGAGCCGGGCGCGCCACGCCAAAGCGAGCCGCTCGGCGAAGTGGGTCTGCACCCAATCGGCCATGAACTGCGAAGGAAGCTGCAGCCGCAGCGCGCCGGTGCCCGGATCGAAGCCGCCCAGCGAGATCGGCCGCAGCCAGCCGTCGAAAGTGCGGGCGCCGCAATCGCGGCGGAGCTGCGCGCGAATCGCCTCCCATGACGCCGCGATCGACTCGGCCACGTCCCGATCGTCCTGCACCACTGTCCCGTCTGCCGGCCTCTGCACCGCGTGCGCACCCCTCATCCTCGGCGCCGCTCGTTGACGGCGCGTCTTTTTCAAGCGCAAAATTCTCCTGCGCGGCAAATCGCCCCCGGGCATGCCGCTGCTCGATGTGGTTTTGCTTGTGCCGGAAGGAGATTCGTCCTGCCGAAAGGCTGTTTTGGAACTCGGCTCGGGCAGGCGCAAGCGAAAAAAAACTGTCACGAAAATTAATTCATATTGACAGACAAAAAAGCGCAGAATTGCGTGGCCTGCGGACTAAATCGATGAAATTTCAATTATTTACTGCGGCTATGCGGCAAGCACACCGCGCGCCGGAGCGCGCGAATCGCGGGAATTCCTAGGGTTTTTGACGGGCGCCTTTCGGACAAGAAAAACCCGCCGGTTTCGGGCCGGCGGGCGCACTCGTCGAAACTTCTAAACGGCTTAGCCGAGCGTCGCGAGACGCCGTGTCAGGCGCGACAATTTGCGCGACGCCGTGTTCTTGTGGAGCACGCCGCGGGCGACGCCGCGCGCCATTTCGGGCTGGACGCGCGCAAGCGCGGCCCTGGCCTCGTCCTTGTTGCCGGCGGCCAGCGCCGATTCGACCTGCTTGACGAAGGTGCGGATGCGGCTGACCCGGGCCCGGTTGATGTCCGCGCGCTTGGCGTTGCGGATGATGCGCTTCTTTGCTTGCGGCGTATTCGCCATCTTCTTGCCTCGTAGCTGAAAAGAAAAGGGCGCGGCTCGAACCGCACCCGCTCAAGCCGCGCCCTCTACGCCGGGAGACCTGCTCGGTCAAGCATCAGCGCTGGCATTTCGGGCAGAAGAAGGTCGAGCGCCCCGAGTTCGACGCGGCGGCGAATCACCGCCCCGCAATCGCACCCCGAGCCCTCCCGGCCGTAGACGCGCCAGTCCTTCGAGAAATAGCCGAGCTCCCCGTCGGGACGGACATAGTCGCGAAGGCTCGAGCCGCCCGCCTCGATCGCCGCCCCAAGCACGACCCTGACCGCCTCGGCGAGCCGATCGAGCCGGGCCCGGGCGATATTGCCCCCGGATCGCCCCGGCGCGATCTTCGCCCGGTGCAGCGCCTCGCAGACGTAGATGTTGCCGAGCCCGGCGACGATGCGCTGATCGAGGAGCAGCGCCTTGATCGGCGCCGCTCGGCCTTCGAGCGCACGCGCGAGATAGGCGCCGCCGAAAGCGTCGCCCAGCGGCTCGGGCCCCATCCTGGCGAAGGGCTCCAGCGATTCGCGCTCTTCGGTCCGGACAATGTCGATCGAGCCGAAGCGCCTGGGATCGTTGAGGCTGAGCCGGCGCCCGCCGTCGGTCTCGATCACCACATGGTCGTGGATGCCGATCTCGCCTGGGTCGACTCGCCAGCTCCCCGACATGCCGAGGTGGAAGACCATGGTGTCACCGCGGTCGGTCTCGATCAGCCCGTATTTGGCGCGACGGCCAAGGGCGGTGACCCGCGCGCCGGTCATTCGCTGGCGCAAATCCGGCGGGAACGGGCGGCGCAGATCGGGTCGGCGCAGCTCGATCGACGCGATCCGCCGACCCTTGAGAACGGGTTCGAGCCCTCGCACCGTCGTCTCGACTTCGGGCAGCTCAGGCATTTAGGGACCTGCACATCATCCGCCTCCCCTGCTAGAGGGCGGCGCGATGGACAAGGTCTCTTTCGGCCATGAGGACGTCAGCCCTCGGGAAAAGACGCGGCGGGTGCGCGGCGTCTTTTCCAGCGTGGCGTCCAGCTACGACCTGATGAACGACCTGATGTCGGGCGGGCAGCACCGGCTGTGGAAGCATGTTTTCGTCCGCCGCGTCCGCCCGCGCCAAGGCGAGGCGATCCTCGACATGGCCGGCGGCACCGGCGACGTCGCCTTCCGCCTCGCCCGCGCCGGCGCGGCGGTGACGGTCGCCGACATCAATCCGGAGATGCTCGCCGTGGGCGTGGAGCGCGCCGAAAAGCAGGGCATCACCGGCCTCGTCTGGGCCGAGGAAAATGCCGAGGCGCTGAGCTTCGCCGACAAGAGCTTCGACGCCTATACGATCGCCTTCGGCATCCGCAACGTCACCGACATCCCCGCGGCCCTCAAAGAGGCGCACCGCGTGCTGCGGACCGGCGGCCGCTTTTTCTGCCTCGAATTCTCGCAGACCCGCTGGCCCGGCTTCGGGACTCTCTACCGGACCTATTCGCGCCGAGTCGTGCCGAAGATCGGCAAGGCCGTGGCCAAGGACGAGGACAGCTACCGCTATCTCGTCGAGTCGATCGAGCGCTTCCCAGATATGGCGGCGTTCGCGAAGATGATCGGGCACGCCGGCTTCCGCAACGTCAAAGCCGAGCCGATCCTGGGCGGCCTGGTCGCCATTCACAGCGGCTGGAAGATTTGACCTCCTCGGTCGTCCATATCTGGCGGCTGCTGAAATGGGGCCGGGTGCTGGCGCGGCACGGAGCGCTGAAGGGCATCGAGCGCGACCCCAACACGCCGCCGCCCGTGCGCCGCCTGGCGAAGCTCGCCCGCTTCGGCGCGCACGTGCCCGAGACGCCCACTTATGCCGAAGCCTTTCAGGATATCGGTCCGGCCGCGATCAAGTTCGGCCAAGCGCTGGCGACGCGCCCCGACATCGTCGGCGAAGATGCCGCTCACGACCTCGCTTTGCTCCAGGACAGCCTCCCTCCCGCCCCGTTCGAGAAGATCAAGGCGGCGATCGAGCAGGGCCTCGGCAAGCCGATCGGCCAGATCTTCGCCGAGGTCGATCCCGAGCCGGTCGGCGCCGCCTCGATCGCCCAGGTCCATCGCGCCGTCACCACCGAGGGCCGGCTGGTCGCGGTCAAGGTCCTGCGCCCCAATATCGAGGAAGATTTCGCCGCCGCGATCGAAACCTACGAATGGGCGGCGGCGCAGGTCGAGGCGATGGGCGGCGAGGCGGCGAGGCTGCGCCCGCGCCTCGTCGTCGCCACCTTCCGGCAATGGACCAATCGCGAGCTGGACCTGAGGCAGGAGGCCGCCTCCGCCTCCGAGCTGCGCGAGAACCTCGTCGCCGAGGGCGGCTTCTTCGTCCCCGAGATCGACTGGAGCCGCACCGCCCGCCGCGTGCTGACGCTCGAATGGATCGACGGCATCAAGCTGACCGACCGCAACGCGCTGATCGAGGCCGGCCACGACCTCAAGGCGCTCGCCGCCATCCTGGTCCGCGCCTTCCTCCGCCAGGCGGTGGTCGACGGCTTCTTCCACGCCGACCTCCACCAGGGCAATCTCTTTGCCTTGCCCGACGGCCGCCTCGCCGCGATCGACTTCGGCATCATGGGCCGGATCGACCGCCAGGCGCGGGTCTGGCTGGCCGAGATCCTCTACGGCCTCCTCACCGGCAATTACCGCCGAGTCGCGGAAATCCATTTCGAGGCGCAATACGTCCCGCCGCACCACAATATCGACGAGTTCGCGACCGCTTTACGCGCCGTCGGCGAGCCCATGCGCGGTCTGCCGGCAAAAGAGGTGTCCATCGGCCAGATGCTCGACGGCCTGTTCAAGATCACGCGCGATTTCGACATGCAGACCCAGCCCCACCTCCTGCTGCTGCAGAAAACGATGGTGATGGAGGAAGGCGTCGCCCAGGCGCTCGACCCCGACATCAACATGTGGGAGACGTCCGAGCCCTTCCTGACCGAATGGGTGCGCAGCGAGCTCGGCCCCGAGGCACGGATCGCCGACGAGATCGTCCGCACCGTGCGGCTGCTCCGCAGGCTCCCCGACCTCGTCCGCCGCCTCGACCATTACTACCCGCCCCCCGGCGCCGCGCCGCCGGCGCCGCCGCTGCGCGAGATCGCCGTGGTACGGCCGCATCGCTCCGGCCTGATCGCGCTCACCGCCCTGCTCTCCGCCACGGCTGGCGCGGCGGCGGCTTGGGTACTATTCTGACACCCATGAGGCGCGCCGAAGTCCTTTCCGCCCTGAGGCCTCTTGAGAATGAGCTGAAGAGGCTCGGATTCGGAAAGCTCTATCTGTTCGGCTCGGTCGCTCGGGACGAGCCGGACCCCAATGACGTGGACCTCCTCTACGAAGGGCGGCAGGAAGGCTCACCCGGCTTCTTCGAGCTCACCGACGCACTCGCCCGGCTGGAGCAGGTGCTGGGCCGGAGCGTCGATCTTGTCGACCGGCAGCGGCTGCATTATCGCCTGCGTCCCCGGGTCGAATCCGAGTTGGTCGAGATCTATTGATGAAAACGGGTCCCGAGGCGGATGGGCTCTACCTCGATCGAATCGTGGAGCTTGTCATGCTCATCCGCGATTCGCTCGCGGGCGTCGGCGAAGCGGATTTCCTCAGCGATCGAACGCTCGGAGACGCGACAGCCTTGCGCCTGGGCGCGATTGGCGAACTCAGCCGGAAGCTCTCGACGGATGTGAAAACGCGGCAGGGCGCCGTGCCGTGGGATCGGATGTACAGGCTGCGAAACATCGTCGCGCATCATTATGATCGGCTTGACTACAGGATCATCTGGGAGATCGCGACCACGGCTCTTGAAGAGATTCTCGTCGCCTGCCGGGCGGAGCTGGAGCAACTCGACCGATGAACGGCAAGCGTATCCTGCTCATCGTCGGCGGCGGCATCGCCGCCTACAAATCGTGCGAGCTCATTCGGCTGATCCGCAAGGCGGGGGGCAGCGTGCGCTGCGTGCTCACCGCCGGGGGCGCCCAGTTCATCACGCCGATGACGCTGGCGGCGCTCTCCGAGCAGCCCGTGCATACCAGCCTCTGGGACCTCAAGGACGAGGCCGAGATGGGCCATATCCAGCTCAGCCGCGAGGCCGACCTCGTCGTCGTCTGCCCGGCGACCGCTGACCTGCTGGCGAAGATGGCCGGCGGCATCGCCGACGACCTCGCCACCACCCTGCTCCTCGCCACCGACAAGAAAGTTCTCGCCGCGCCGGCGATGAACGTCCGCATGTGGCGGCACGAGGCGACGAAGCGCAACGTCGCCAGGCTGCGCGCCGACGGCGTCACCATCCTCGAGCCCGACGAAGGCGAGATGGCCTGCGGCGAATACGGCCCCGGCCGCCTGCCCGAGCCCGAGGCGGTTTTCGCCGCGATCGAGCACGCGCTGGGCGGCCGCGGCCTGCTCGCCGGCAGGCACATCATCGTCACCGCCGGCCCGACCCACGAACCGATCGACCCGGTCCGGATGCTCGCCAACCGCTCCTCCGGCAGGCAGGGCTTCGCCATCGCCGGGGCGCTGGCCGAATTGGGCGCGCGGGTCAGCCTGGTCGCCGGGCCGGTCGAGCTGCCGACGCCGCCGGGCGTCGACCGCATCGACGTCGAGACCGCGCGCGAAATGGCCGGGGCGGTCGAGAGCGCCCTCCCCGCCGACGCCGCCGTGATGGTCGCCGCGGTTGCCGACTGGCGGGTCGATCCGGCGAAGTCCAAGATCAAGAAGGACGGCAGCGCGCCGCCCAGCCTGTCGCTCGTCGAAAATCCGGACATCCTCGCCGAAACCGCCTCGTCGCCGCGCCGCCCGCGCCTGCTCATCGGCTTCGCGGCGGAAACCGACAATGTCGTCGGCAACGCAAAGGCGAAGCGGGAGCGGAAGGGCTGCGACTGGATCGTTGCCAACGACGTGTCCGGAGACGTGATGGGCGGGGCCGACAACAAGGTCCATCTCATCACCGCCGACGGGGTGGAGGAGTGGGAAACCGCCCCCAAGGCAGAGGTCGCTGCAAAGCTCGCGCAGAGGATCGCCGCCGCTTTGGAGGGCTGAGATGCGCAAGGACTGGATATTGCTGACGCCGCTGGCCCGGTTCGGCGACCTCGGCCTGCTGCTGATCCGCTGGGTGACCGGCGCCTTCCTCGTCTGGCAGAGCCACGACAATATCTTCAGCGCCTCACGGATGGGCGAGTTCGAGGCATTCCTCAGCCAGTTCAACTTCCCGATGCCCGCCTTGATGGCGCCGCTCTGCGTCTGGGCGCAGTTCCTGTGCGGCATCGCCTTCATCCTCGGCCTCGCGACCCGCTGGGCCGGCCTCGTCACCGCCTTCGTGTTCATCGTCGCCGTCTGGATGGTGCACTGGCCGCAGGATTTCCCCGGCTGGTGGCCGGCGCTGATCCTGGTCTTCCTCGGAATCCTGTTTGCGACGATGGGCGGCGGGCGCTACGCGCTCGATCGGCTGATCGCCCGCGGGAGAGACGATGATCGACATCAAGGTGAAGCGTCTGCCGCACGGTGAGGGCCTCCCCCTCCCCGCTTACGGGTCCGAGCACGCGGTCGGGCTCGACGTGGTCGCGGCCGAGAGCCTGACCCTCGAGCCCGGCGCCCGCCACGCGGTCGCCACCGGAATCGCCATGGCGATCCCGCACGGCTACGAGGTCCAGGTCCGCTCGCGCTCGGGCACGGCGGTCAGGAACGGCATCACCTGTCTCACCGGCACGATCGACAGCGACTATCGCGGCGAATTGAAGGTGGTGCTGGTCAATCTCGGCGGCGAAGCCTTCGACATCGTCCGCGGCGAGCGCATCGCCCAGCTCGTTCCCGCGCCGGTGCTGCGGGCCCGGTTCGACGAGGTCGCGGACCTCGACGAGACCGGCCGCGGCGCGGGCGGCTTCGGCTCGACCGGGCGGTGAGCCTCAGCGACAGCCAACTCGACCGCTACGCGCGCCATATCGTCCTCAAGGAGATTGGCGGCGAAGGCCAGCGCAGGCTGCTCGCCGCGACCGTCGCGATCGTCGGCGCGGGCGGGATCGGCTCGCCCGCGATCCAATATCTGGCGGCGGCAGGCGTCGGCACGCTGCGCGTCATCGACGACGACAGGGTGAGCCTCGACAATCTGCAGAGGCAGATCCTCTTCGGCACCGGCGATGTGGGCCGAAGCAAGACCGCGGTCGCGGGCGAGGCGGTCCGGCGGCTAAACCCGGACGTGGCGTTCGACGGAATCGCCGAGCGCCTCACCCAAGCCAATGTCGGCACGCTGCTCGACGGTGCCGACCTCGTTCTCGACGGCAGCGACAATTTCGCCACCCGGCTCATCGTCTCCGACCGCGCCACCGCCGCGCGCATTCCGCTCGTTTCCGCCGCGATCGGCCAGTTCCAGGTCCAGGTCGGCAGCTTCCGCGGCTGGGAGGGGGGCAAGCCCTGCTACCGCTGCTTCGTCGGCGACGCCTTCGACGCCGAGGATTGCGACACCTGCTCGGAACTGGGGGTGCTCGGCGCCGTGGCCGGTATCGCCGGCGCCTTCGCGGCGCTCGAGGCGATCCGGCAGATCGCGGGCTTCGGCGAGGACGCGGCGGGCAAGCTGCACATTTTCGACGGCCTCAGGCCGGCGATGCGTACCATCCGGATCGCCAAGGACCCGGCCTGCCGGGGCTGCGGGCCTCAGGCGCCGAAATAGCGGAGCGTCTGATCGAAGAAGCGCAACGTCACGTCGGGCTGGGCGACGAGCGAGAAGCCGAGACCGGCGGCGAGGCTGAAGATCAGGAACTTGGCGCTCAGCATCCGGCCGGCCAGAGAGGGCCCGCGCGCCGGCCGGCGCGGCTCGGCGGGGACGAAATGGACCGGCGCGGCATCGCGCAGGACGAGCTCGTCGCCGGGGAGACCGAGGATCAGCAGCTTCTCGGCGGCAAATTCCTCGGCGGAAAGCGCGCCCATCTCGTAGAGGCGGGTCAGCCGCTCCAGCGACGTCAGCCGGTCGTGGACGAGATGGTAATCGGGCGAAACCGGCGGGCAAGGCTCCGCGGGCACCAGCGCAAGGTGCGGGGGATCGCCGATCTGATGGCCGCGGCTGATTGCAAGCTTCCCGGTACGCATCGCCTACGATTACGGCCGACACGGTAAACAGAGCCGGACCGGGGATCGTAAACGGCGGGTAAACCACATCTTTTCTTTAAGGCTGCGGTGGCGCGACCGCGATCAGGTCGATCGTGAAGAGCAGCGTCGCGCCGCCGGGGATCGGCCCGCGCCCGGCAGAGCCGTAAGCGAGGGTGTAGGGGATGGCGAACTCATAGCGGTCGCCGACGCTCATCATCGGCACGCCTTCCTGCCAGCCTGGGATCAGCCGCGGCAGCGGAAAGGTCGCCGGCGCGCCCCGGCTGACCGAGCTGTCGAACTCGGTGCCATCGATGAACCGGCCGACATAGTGGATCGTGACGGTGTCGGTCGGGCTGGGACGGGGGCCGTTGCCGGTGCCGCTCAGCTTGCGAAAGCGAAGCCCGCTCGGCGTCCTGCGCCAGCCCTGGGCCGGGTCGAGCTGGTTGAGATGGCGGAAATGAAAGTCGGCATTGGCCGGGTTGGGCGGCGGCGGCGCCTCCGCCTGAACGAGGCTCGCGGCAACGGCCAGCAGGGCGGCAATCATCATTTGGCTTCCTTCTTTTTGGCCGGCGCCCGGCGGCCCCGCCCCTTTTTCGGCGCCGGCCCCCTGGCGGCGCGGTCGTCGATCAGCTGTGCCGCTTCCTCCAGCGTCAGCTGGTCCGGCGCCAGCGATTTCGGCAGGGTCGCGTTGGTCGCGCCGTCGGTGACATAGGCGCCGAACCGCCCCTCCATCAGCCTGATCTCGAGCTCGGTGCGCGGATGGGGGCCGAGCACCTTCAGCGGTTCGCGCGCGCCGGCCTTGCGCCCGCCGCCGCTCGCCGCGTCGGCCAGCTTCGCCACCGCGGCGTTCATGCCGACCTCGAACACTTCGGCGGTCGAGGCGAGCTTCGCATATTTGCCGTCATGGGCGAGATAGGGGCCGTAGCGGCCGATGCTCGCCGTGATCGGCTTGCCCGTCTCCGGATGGTCGCCGACGGGGCGCGGCAGCGACAGCAAGCGCAGCGCAACCTCCAGGTCCGCGTCCGCCGCCGGCACGTCCTTGGGCAGCGACGCACGCTTGGCGTCCTTGCCCTCGCCGAGCTGGAAATAGGGCCCGAACCGGCCCGACCTGAGGGTGACCTCCTGCCCGCTCTCCGGGTCGGCGCCCAGCACCTGCGGCCCGCTCTCTTCCTGCCCGTCTTCCGCGCCGAAGCGACGGGTGAACTTGCAGTCGGGATAGTTGGAGCAGGCGACGAACGCCCCGAACCTGCCGCCGCGCAGACCCAGCCGCCCCTCGCCGCAGGCCGGGCAGAGGCGCGGATCGGTCCCGTCGCCTTTGTCGGGGAACAAATAGGGCGCGAGGAACTCGTCCAGGGCCGCGGTGATCTCGGACGGCTTCTGCTCCATCACCTCGGCGGTCTTCGGCTTGAAGTCGCGCCAGAACGCCTCGAGCACTTCCTGCCAGCCAAGCCGTCCGCCCGAAATGTCGTCGAGCTCGTCCTCGAGATGGGCGGTGAAGTCGAACGAGACGTAGCGTTCGAAGAAGCGCTCGAGGAACGCGGTCAGCAGCCGCCCGCTCTCCTCGGGAAAGAAGCGGTTCTTCTCCAGGCGGACGTAATCGCGGTCCTTCAGCGTCTGCAGGGTCGCCGCATAGGTGGAAGGCCGGCCGATGCCGAGCTCCTCCATCCGCTTGACCAGGCTCGCCTCGGAATAACGCGGCGGCGGCTGGGTGAAATGCTGCTCGGCGGCGACGCCCTTCTTGGCCGGCGTGTCGCCTTCCCGGAGGCGCGGCAGCCGCCGGCTGTCCTCGTCGGTCTCGTCGTCGCGTCCTTCCTCGTAGAGCGCGAGAAAGCCCGGGAAAAGCACCACCTGCCCGGTCGCGCGGAGCCCATGCCGCCCGGTTCCGTCGGCCAGCTCGGCCGTCGTCCGCTCGAGCCGCGCCGACGCCATCTGGCTGGCCAGAGCGCGCTTCCAGATCAGGTCGTACAAGCGCCCATGGTCGCCCGATCCGGCGCGGTCGCGGCCGAAATCGGTCGGCCGGATCGCCTCGTGCGCTTCCTGGGCGTTCTTGGCCTTGGTCTCGTAATGGCGCGGCTTATCGGGCACGTAGCCGGCGTCGTAGCGGTCGGCGACCGCGCGCCGAGCCGCCGAGATCGCCTCCGGAGCCATCTGCACGCCGTCGGTGCGCATGTAGGTGATGGCGCCGTCCTCGTAGAGGCTCTGCGCCACCCGCATCGTCTGGCTGGCCGAGAAACCGAGCTTGCGCGCCGCCTCCTGCTGAAGCGTCGAGGTGGTGAAGGGCGGCGGCGGGTTGCGGGTGAGCGGCTTGGTTTCGACCGAAACCACCGAGAACCGCCCGTCCTCGACCGCTTTCTTCGCGGCCAGCGCCGTCCCCTCGTCGCCGATGGAAAGCCGGTCGATCTTGTCGCCATTGTAGCGGATCAGGCGCGCCGAAAATTCGGTGCCGTCCGCCTCCAGCGTCGCGGTGACGCTCCAATATTCCTGCGCGCGGAACAGCTCTATCTCGCGCTCGCGATCGACGATCAGCCTCAGCGCCACCGACTGCACCCGTCCCGCCGACTTCGCCCCCGGCAGCTTGCGCCACAGCACCGGCGACAAGGTGAAGCCGACCAGATAATCGAGCGCGCGCCGGGCCCGGTAGGCGTCGATCAGATCCTCGTCGAGCGCGCGCGGATTCGCCATCGCCTCGGTCACCGCGCTCTTGGTGATCGCGTTGAAGGTCACCCGCTCGACATGGGCCGGCAGCGCCTTCTTCTTCGCCAGCACCTCCTGCACGTGCCAGCTGATCGCCTCGCCCTCGCGGTCGGGGTCGGTGGCGAGGATCAGCGACTCAGCGCCCTTCGCCTCATCGGCGATGGCCTTGAGCTGCCGCGCCTTGTCGGCATAGGTCTCCCAGGTCATCGCGAAGCCGGCGTCGGGATCGACCGAGCCGTCCTTGGGCGGCAGATCGCGGACATGGCCGTAGGAGGCGAGCACGCGATAGCCGGGGCCGAGATATTTCTCGATGGTTTTCGCCTTGGCGGGCGATTCGACGACGACGAGCTTCATTCCCGGTTTTGTCCCTTACGCGTACGCGCATAGGGTGAAGAGCGGCGGCGGATGCCGTCAAGCCGGCATCTCAAGCGGATCGAATCGGAGGAAATCGGGCAAGTCCATGCTTGGAACATATCATGAACAACTGACGCAGGAAAAGCCGCACAAATCGCCCGGAGACGATCGCGGCCGAACTCGGCGGCGCAGCGGACGGCGATCAGCGATCGCTCATTCGAACACGTCGGTCAGCGCCGCCGCGTCGCCCACGTCGCCATATATGGCGGCATATATGGCGACCGCGACGTACCAGCCGGCGATCGCCGCGCCATTGAGAGCGAGATTGAGCACCAAGGTGGCGATAAGGCTGCCGGGAACCTCGATCTCCAGCCACACGCCCGAGATCGCGACCAGGATCGTCGGCGCGTAGATCGGAAGGTAGGCCAGCAGGATCGGCCAGAAATGAGGCTCGGTCTCCCGCCAGCTGCGGCCGAGCGCGGCGAAGACGCCTTCGTCCGAGTCGAGCAGAATGGGAACGGCGATCGACCAGCGCACCAACAGCACGATCCCCGGCACGATCAGGAAAATGAAGCCGACGACGATGCCGACGGTGGTCACCACCCCAAGGCCGAAGAACGCCAGGAAGCGCGGCGTCGCATGAGCCCTGCCGCTCAGGTCCCGCAATGCCGCCCTGGTGAGCCAATATTGAAGGACGAGCGCGAAGAGCGCGATCAGCAAATTGGCTCCCGCCTCGTAGCGGATCGCGATCATGCCCGAATCGATCGGGAGCGCGACGAGCGTCATCAGCGCCAAAGCGAGGGCGATTCGAAGCGCGCTTCGGCTGAGCAGGCCGGCGGTGCCGCTCAGGATGTCGCCGGCGGAGAATTGCCCGTCGCTCACGCCAAGCTCACCCTGCCGCCGGCGTGACGCTCCAGCCGTCCCGCCAGCTCCAGCTCGAGCAGCACCGTATGCACCGTCGCCGGCGCCATGCCCGACTGACGAATCAGCTCGTCGATCGGGACCGCGGTCGGCCCGAGCAGGCCGGCGACGATGCGGCGGGCGGTCTCGTCCGCCTCGGCGCTCGGCCCGGGCGCGGTATAGTCCAGCTCGCGCTGGCGGAACGGGCGGGGGCTGAGCGGGCTCACCGCCTCGAGCACGTCCTCGGCGCTCTGGACGAGGGTCGCGCCTTCGCGGATCAGCAGGTTGCAGCCCTGGGCGCGGGGATCGAGCGGCGAGCCCGGCACCGCCATCACCTCGCGCCCGAACTCGGCGGCGTAGCGGGCGGTGATCAGCGAGCCCGATTTGGGCGCCGCCTCGATCACCACCGTGCCATGGGTGAGCCCGGCGATGATCCGATTGCGATAGGGGAAGTGGCGCGCCCGCGGCTCGACCCCCGGCGGCTGCTCGGCGATCAGCACGCCGCGCTCGGCGATGGCGCGCTGCCGCGCCTCGTTCTCGGGCGGATAGGCAACGTCGATTCCGCCCGCGATCACCGCGATCGTGCCGCTGTCGAGCGCGCCGTCATGCGCGGCCGAATCGATTCCCCGCGCCAGCCCCGACACCACGACCGTTCCCGCCGCGCCGAGCGTCTGGGCGAGCTGGCGGGCGAAACGGCAAGCGGCCGCCGAGGCGTTGCGCGCGCCGACCAGCGCGACCGCCATCTTGTCGAGCAAAGTAAGGTCGCCCTTGACGATCAGGGCCGGCGGCGCCGTCTCCAGCTCGGCGAGCAGGGGCGGATAGAGGCCCTGGCCGAGAAAGAGATAGCGCGCACCGAGCCGTTCGACCTCCGCGATCTCGCGCTCGACCTCGGCTCTCGAGGCCAGCCTCGGCGCGCGCCCGCCGCCGCGCGCGGCAAGGTCCGGGATCGCGTCGATCGCCGCCTGGGCGGAGCCGAAGCGGGCAAGCAGCTGGAAGTAGGTGATCGGCCCGATATTCTCCGACCGGATCAGCCGCAAACGGGCGATGCCATCGGCCGGCGCCGGCATCAGCCCCGCCCGACCCTGGGCTCCGCCCCCCTCGTCAGCCGGCCGATATTGGCCCGGTGCGTCCAGAGGATGAGCAAGGCGAAGCCGGTGAACAGGATGGCGAGGTCGAACCGGCCGAACAGCGCCGCGGCGATCGGCCCGGCGACCGCCGAGATCATGCCGGCGAGCGAGGAATAGCGGGTCAGCGCAAGCACGGCGCCCCACAGCGCGACGGCGACCAGCGCCGTCGGCCAGTGTAAGGCGGCGACGATCCCGGCCAGCGTGGCCACCCCCTTGCCGCCCCTGAATCCCAGCCAGGCCGGAAAGAGATGGCCGAAAAGCGCGCCGATCCCGGCGAGCGCCGGAAATTGCGGTTGCTCCGGCCAGATCAGGCCGGCGAGCAGCACCGCCGCCGCGCCCTTGCCCGCGTCGAGCAGCAGGGTCGCGGCCGCCAGCCCCTTGCGGCCGGTCCTCAGAACATTGGTCGCGCCGATATTGCCCGATCCGATCGCGCGCACGTCGCCGAGCCCCGCCGCCTTGGTCAGCACCAGCCCGAACGGCACCGCGCCGAGCAAATAGCCGAGCAACAGGCAAAGTATCGGCGGAACGGCGATCTCGACGGTCACGAACACCCCCTTCCCTGCCTAGCGCAGGCCCGCAAAGCCGCGCAACAAATTGCGTCGAAAGCGATGGATTTGCGGGCCCGGCGCGCCATCGCTACATCGCTCCTGCTCATGACCCGCGCGCGCCCCCTGCTGATCTTCGATTCCGGCGTCGGCGGCCTGTCGGTGCTGAAGGAGATTCGCGCGCTCCTCCCCAACGCGCCGATCGTCTATGCGGCCGACAGCGCCGGCTTTCCCTATGGCACCAGGAGCCCGGCCGAGATCGCCGCGCGCGTGCCCGCCTTGCTCGGCCGCCTCGCCGAGCGCTACGATCCCCTGCTCGTCGTCATCGCCTGCAACACCGCCTCGACGATCGCGCTCGACTCGGTCCGAGCCGCGCTCGATCTGCCGATCGTCGGCACCGTCCCGGCGATCAAGCCGGCCGCAGCGCTCTCGAAGACGCGCACCATCGGCGTGCTCGGCACCGACGCGACCGTGGTCCAGCCCTATGTCGACCGCCTCGCCGCCGAGTTCGCCGAGGATTGCACCGTCATCCGCCACGGCTCGGCCGAGCTGGTCGAGCTGGCCGAGGCCGGTTTGCGCGGCGCGCCGGCCGACAGGGCCGCCTTTGCCCGCATCCTCGACGGCCTCCTCGCCCAGCCGGGCGGCGACCGGATCGACACGATCGTCCTCGCCTGCACCCATTTCCCCCTGGTCGAGGCGGAGCTCGCCGCCGCGGCGCCGCGTCCGCTTGCCTTCGTCGACGGCAAGGAAGGCATTGCCCGCCGCACCTTATGGCTCACCCGCGACCATGTCTGGCCGGATTCGCCTGGCGAAGGCGTGGCGGTCTTCACCGGCCCGGCGGACCGCGCCGAAGCCTATCGCCCCGGCCTCGCCCGCTTCGGGCTGACCCGGATCGAGAAACTCTAGCCCGGGGACGGCTAATTGCGAATCGTTCGCACTGGCCTTCCGCCCCCGCTTTCCATTATTGACCCTCTTAAGAATACCGGGGAAGAACTTTTGGACTATCAGCGTATCTTCGCGGAGGCGATCGAGCGGCTGCACGCCGAAGGCCGCTACCGCGTGTTCATCGAAATCCTGCGCAACAAGGGCAGCTTCCCCAACGCGCGCTGCTTCGCCGGCCATAACGGGCCGAAGCCGATCACCGTCTGGTGCTCGAACGACTATCTCGCCATGGGCCAGCATCCCGACGTGATCGCGGCGATGGAAGAGGCGCTGCACGACGTCGGCGCCGGCTCGGGCGGCACCCGCAACATCTCCGGCAACAGCCATTACCATATCGAGCTCGAGGCCGAGCTCGCCGACCTGCACGGCAAGGAGGCCGCGCTCCTGTTCACCTCGGGCTATATCTCCAACGAGGCGACGCTCTCGACGCTCGGCAAGATCCTGCCCGGCTGCATCATCTTCTCCGACTCGCTCAACCATGCCTCGATGATCGCGGGCATCCGCAGCTCGGGCTGCGAGAAGCAGGTCTTCCGCCACAACGATCTCGACCATCTCGAGGAATTGCTCGCCGCCGCCGATCCGGCCGCGCCCAAGCTGATCGCCTTCGAGAGCGTCTATTCGATGGACGGCGACGTCGCGCCGATCGCCGAAATCTGCGACCTCGCCGACAAATATGAGGCGCTCACCTATCTCGACGAGGTCCATGCCGTCGGCATGTACGGCCCGCGCGGCGGCGGCATTTCGGAGCGCGACGGCGTCGCCCGCCGGGTGACGATCATCGAGGGCACGCTCGGCAAGGCGTTCGGAGTGATGGGCGGCTACATCGCCGCCGGCCGCGACATCATCGACGTGGTGAGGAGCTACGCGCCGGGCTTCATCTTCACCACCTCGCTGTCGCCGGTCCTCGTCGCCGGCGCGCTCGCCAGCGTGCGGCACCTGAAGCGCTCATCGGCCGAACGCGAGGCGCAGCAGACCCGCGCCGCCCAGCTGAAGGCGATCTTCGCCGAGGCGCGGCTGCCGGTCATGCCTTCGACCACCCATATCGTGCCGCTGCTGGTCGGCGACCCGGTCACCGCCAAGAGGATCAGCGACATATTGCTCGCCGAATACGGCATCTACGTGCAGCCGATAAACTATCCGACAGTGCCGCGCGGCACCGAGCGCCTCCGCTTCACCCCCGGGCCCGCCCATAGTGAGGAGATGATGCACGGCCTCGCCAGGGCCCTGGTCGAGATCTGGGACCGGCTGGAGATGCGCTGGGCGGCCTAGATCGCGCCCAGCACCAGCCAATAGCCGACACCCGCCGCCGCGCAGAGTGCGAGCACCGGGATGGCGCCCATTTTGAACCGGAAGATCGCGACCAGCGCCGCCGCGGTGAGCAGCAGCGCCGGCAGGTTGACGCTGGCAGGGACTGGTATGTCGAACGCGAACGGCCCGGCATCCACCTTGTGCACCTCGCGGAACAGGGTGTGGAGCGCGAACCAGATGGCGAGGTTGAGGACCACGCCGACCACGGCGGCGGTCACGGCCGCCAGCGCGGCCGAGAGCGTCTTGTTGCCGCGCAGCCGCTCGGCATGAGGCGCGCCGAGGAAGATCCACAGGAAGCAGGGCACGAACGTCACCCAGGTGGTGAGGATGCCGCCCAGCGTCCCCGCCACCATCGGCGGCAGCCCGGTCGCCTGGCGGAAGGCGCCCATGAAGCCGACGAACTGGGTCACCATGATCAGCGGCCCCGGAGTCGTCTCGGCCATGCCGAGGCCGTCGAGCATCTCGCCCGGCCGCAGCCAGCCGAACTTCTCGACCGCCTCCTGCGCGACATAAGCGAGGACGGCGTAGGCGCCGCCGAACGTGACCACCGCCATTTGCGAGAAGAAGACGGCGATTTCGCTATACACATTGTCCGGCCCGAGCAGGGCGAGCAAAGCCGCCACCGGGCTGAGCCAGAGCAGCAGGAAGATGGCGGCGATGCGCAGCGACCAGGCCCGATCGGGCCGGGCGTGATCGGGCACATCCTCGCCCAGAGCCGTTTCGACGTCCGCCGCTCCCGCGGCCGGACGGTGATCACCGGCGGCGAAGGCGCGGGAGCCGGCACGGGAGCCGAAATAGCCGACCAGGGCCGCCGCAACTATGATCAGGGGAAACGGCACGGCGAAGAAGAAGATCGCGGCGAAGGCAGCGGCGGCGAGCGCGCGCATCGCGTTGTTTTGCAGCGCCCGGCTGCCGATCCGGCGCACCGCCTCGAGCACGATGGCGAGCACCGCCGCCTTGAGGCCGAAGAACAGCGCCTCCACCGCATCGACGTTGCCGAGCGCGGCGTAGAGCCAGGAGAGGACCATGATCGCGGCGAAGCCGGGCAGCACGAACAGCGCGCCGGCGATCAGCCCGCCCTTCGTCTTGTGCAGCAGCCAGCCGATATAGGTGGCGAGCTGCTGCGCCTCCGGCCCCGGCAGCAGCATGCAATAGTTGAGCGCGTGCAGGAACCGCGCCTCGGAGATCCAGCGTTTCTCCTCGACGAGGACTCGGTGCATCAGCGCGATCTGTCCGGCCGGGCCGCCGAAGCTCAAGGCCGCGATCTTCGCCCATACGCGAACCGCCTCGGACAGCGGGATGCCGTGCGGGGTCATGCCGCCGCCAAGGCGATCGAGGGAAAGCCGGCCGTTCGGGAGGCGCGCTCGAAGATGAATGCGGCCGACGCGGCATCCAGCAGCCCGGTCCCGGTCGAATCGAACAAGGTAATCTGCTCGTTGGAGGTGCGCCCCTCCTTCCGGCCGGCGACGAGCGCGCCAAGCTCGGCGTGGACGCCGGCGCGGTCCATCGCGCCGGCTTCGATGGCGTGATGGAGGTCGCCCATGACCGCGCATTGGTCGAGCGCGTCGGCGACAACCAGCGCCTTTGCCATGAGGTCGGGAGCCACTTCGCTCTTTTCGGGGCTGTCGGCGCCCACAGCCGCCACGAACGTGCCCTGCCCGACCATCGAGGCTTCGAGAAAGGCATGGCGCGAGGTCGTGCAGGTGACGATGACGTCGCACTCGAGCGCCACCGCCAGATCGCCGACCGCCTCGGCATTGGCCGCCTGGCGGGCGAAGGCTTCGGCCCGGCCGGGTCGCGGTCCCAGGCGAAGGCGCGTTCGAACGGAAGCACGTCGCGGAGCGCGGCGAGATGCGCTCGGCCCTGCTCGCCGCAGCCGCAGACGAGGATCGTCCGCGACTCGGGCCGGGCCAGGAAACGCGCCGCCAGCGCCGTCGCCGCCGCCGTCCGCCGCAGCGTGACCTCGATCGAATCCATGATCGCGAGCACGGATCCGGTTTCGCCGTCGCAGAGCAGGATCGCGCCCTGGATGGTCGGCAGGTTCCGCGCCTCCGCATTGCCCGGGAAATTGCCGTTGAGCTTGAGCGCGACATAAAGCCGGTCGAGCCTCAGGCTGGCGCCCTTGGCATGGAAGGCGCCGCCCGCGCCCTCGATCGCCATCGGCGGCGGCGCCTCCGCCCTGCCCTCGGCCGCGGCCCGGAAGCCGGCCTCGACCGCGCCCAGCCAGTCGCTCGGGGACATTATCGCCGCAATGTCCGCGCGCGTCAGCAGGAGCGTTTCGGCCGGGCGCCCCCTTGCGAGGGCGGCGGTCACGCCGGCGCCCGCGCCCTGGGCTGATGCGACACCCAGTCATGGGTCTCGTCGACCGCGTCGCGGCACCAGCGGTAGAGGGCGTCGTAGATCGCCATGCCCGCCTCGAGCTGCTCGAGATCGTCGGCGTACATGCGGGACAGGCCGAGCGAGACGGCGAGCAACCCTGCCGCCTGCGGCGCGATCTCGGGGCGCGCGGTGTCGGCGCCGCGCACGATCGTGGCGAGGTGCCGGAGGGCGGGAACGCCACCGAGGCCCAGCTCCTCGACCATGATGTCGAACGTGCAGAGGTCGCCGCGATGGCTCCAGAACACGCCTTCGACGTCGAACGGCGCGGCGTCGAACCGCTCGCCCGCGCCAGCCACCTCCGCCGGCGCGACGAACAGGAAGACGGCCGACGGATCGACGAAGCGGCGGATCAGCCACGGGCAGGCGATCCGGTCCACCTTCGGCCTGGCGCGGGTCACCCAGATCGTCCGGCCCTTCGCGTCGCGGGGCGGGAGCACGGCTCCCCGGATCGTCGGCAGGCCGGCGCCCGTCCAGGCATCGGTCCCGCCTTCCAGCACCTCGGCCCGGATGCCGGCGTGCCGGAGCCAGGCGGCGACGCTGGGGCTGGCTTCCGCGCCGTGCGCGCAGATGATTATGGCGGGCGAGCCGATCTCGGCCGCCCAGTCGGCCACGCTTTCGGGCGGGCGGCGGACGGAACCGGGGATGAGATCGCCCGAAGGCCTGAGGTCGACCAGCGCCGGGCACGAGGGCGTGCCGATCAGGCGGGCCAGCTTGGCGGGCGGGATGGTGTTGATTGCGGGCATGCGGCGTCCTTTCTTCAAGCAGGACGCGATGCTTCGGCATGTCGCCTCATGGGGTGATCGCGATCCCCATGGCCGAATTAGAAGCTTTGGCGCCGGGCCTGTCAAGCCGGGGATGGACCGCTCCCCCGGCCGAATAGCAGGCCGGCAATTGCCGCGCCGCCGGCCGCTCCGGCCAGCTGAGCGGCGATGAACGCGGGCACGTCCCCGGGAGCGATCCCGGCGAAGCTGTCCGAAAGGCTGCGCGCGATCGTGATCGCCGGATTTGCGAAGCTCGTCGACGAGGTGAACCAGTAGGCGGCGGTGATGTAGAGGGCCACGCTCGCCGGAACCGATGCCGGGCGGTGCCGTAAAGTGCCGACGATGGTGAGGATCAGGCCGAAGGTCGCGACCGCTTCTCCGGTCCATTGTCCAAGGCCGGTGCGCGCCTTCACCGAAAGCTGCAGCGTCGGCAGATCGAACATCAGATGCGCGGTCCAGGCGCCGAGGATGCCGAAGGCGATCTGCGCTGGAATGTAGGCCGCGGCATCGCGCCATGCCAACTCCCGCCGCCAGGCGGCCACCAGGCTCACCGCCGGGTTCATGTGCGCGCCTGAAACCGGGCCGAGCATCGCGATCAGGACGAACAGCATCGCCCCCGTCGCGATGGTGTTGCCGAGCAGCGCCACGGCGTCGTTCCCGCGCGACAAATTCTCGGCCATGATGCCGGAGCCGATAACGGTGGCGAACAGGAAGAAGGCGCCGAGGCCTTCCGCCGCCAAGCGGCGCGCGAGCGGCGGCCTCGTCATGGCTGGACCAGCGTCAGCTTCATGCACTCGGCCGAAGCGGGACAGACATTGGCGAATTCGGAGGTCTGCCGGATCGCTTCGGGCGCCTCGCTCCGCTCGGCCCGCTCGAAACCGAGCCCGGCAAAGAAAGGCGAGGCGGTTTCGGTCAGCAGCCAAAGCCGTCTGACGCCGTCGCCGGCCGCCGCCCGCAGGATCCTGCCGACCAGCTCCGTTCCAGCGCCGGCGCCGCGCCGCTCGTTCACGATCACCACCGACCGCAGCAGCGCCTCGCCGCCGTGGCGTTCCAGCGCCGCCCAGCCGAGCGGGCCGGCCGCGTCCTCCAGCCGAAAGAAGGCCGGCGCCTCGCCAAGATCGTCGAACGGAAGGCCGGCATCGCGAAGCGCAAGCCTCACCTCCGCGAGCTCGCCGCCGCCGAGCCTGACGAGGTGGCGATCAGCCCGCAACGGCCGCCTCGCCGGCCCGGCCGATCTCGCCCAGCCGGTTCTGCAGGCTCATGCCGGCGCGCAGCACTTGCCCGGCGCCGCATCCGGCGTCCCCGTGGCGCTCAGTGAATCGAAGGCCGGGCTGTCGCCGTAGATCGTCGCCTCGCCGGTGGTGTGGAAGGCTTCCCAGATCACGCCGTCGGGATCGGTGACCCAGCTCTTTTCCGATTTGGCGTAGCAGCAGGTGGTCCGGCCCTCTTCGAGGACCGGCCGGCCCGCGGCCTTGAGCCGGCCATAGACCTGGGCGAGCTCGTCGCCGTCCTCGGCCTGGATGCCGAGATGCTCGATCCCCTTGCGCGCATGTATGCCGCTGGAGACGGCGAAATTCACCCGCGGGTCGTCGAGCATCCATTTCGCATAGTCCGTCTTCACGACCGCCGGCGCGGCGCCGAACAGGGTGGAGTAGAAGCTGATCGACAAATCGAGGTCGCTGACGCCGACGTGGATATGCAGACGCTTCATGCGGATTCCCTTTTCGCCTGGACGGGGGTGTCGATGCAGGCCGAGCCGGCGGCGCATCCGGCCCCGGCGCAGCAATTCTCCATGAGGTAGCCGACCAGCGCGTTCATCGCGCCATAATCGGCCGAGTAGATCAGCGAGCGGTGTCGCCGCTCCTGCCTGATGAGGCCGGCCCGGCTGAGCTGGGCCAGATGGAAGGAAAGCGAGGAATTGGGGACGCCGAGAGCATCGGCGATGGCCCCCGCGGCCATGCCGTCCCCGCCCGCCTGGACGAGCAAGCGGAACAGCGCCAGCCGGTGCTCCTGGGCGAGCGCGCCCAGCGCGGCGATGGCATTCGTGGCGTCCAGGGCCCTTCTCCTCGTTTCGACTATCTTCGAAATGTCAGAGGAGGAGACGTGTGTCAAGGTCAATTTGAAGATAGTGGAAATGAGCGGCCGACCCGCTTCTCCGGTTCGCGCCGTCACCCGCCGCCCTGCACGATCGGCTCGCCGCGCGCTTCCTTGTAGGCGCTCTCGACGATCGGGGTCAGCCAATAGGCTTCGAACAGCAGGCGGTTGCGCGGCGTGTCGCCGAAGATTGCGGTCTGCGCGGAGAAATCGGCGCGTTCGCGCACCTGCTCCAGCGTCAGGCCCTGCCGGGCCAGCGCGCCGACCTGGGCGCGCACGTCGGTCAGCGTGCCGATCAGCCGGTCGAGATAGGCGCGGTCGGCCTGCGGCTCGCCATGGCCGGGGACGAGCAAGGCGAAGTCGAGCGCCTTCAACCGCTCCAGCACCCCGATCCAGTCGCCCGGATAGGAGAAGAAGCCGAACGGCGTCGGCGCCACCACCACGTCGCCCGTCGCAACGATCCGCTGCCGCGGCAGCCAGGCGATTGCGTCGCCATTGGTGTTGGCGCGGCCGAGGAACATGAGGCGCACCGGCCGCTCGGCATCGTCGAGCAGCAGCTCGCGGGTGAAGGTTTCGGTCGGCAGCACGAGGTAAGTGCCGCCGAGCTCGGCCATGCGCGCCTCGATCTCGCGGATCATGCGCTGGTAGCGCGCGCGCGTCGCCGCGTCATGCTCGGGGCTGCGCGACGCCTGCCGCACGCCGGACAGGAAGCCCGAAAGCTGGTTCAGCGCGATCGTGTCGGAACGCTCGTCGGGCCGGAAGCCGAGGAACTGGGCGGCCGGACCCCTGATCGCCTGGCGGGTCGCCGCGGTGGCGATGATCCTGACCCGCGGGAACGCGTCGCGGATCGCCGACACGCCCTGCGGATGGTCGCCGTGCCAGTGGGTGAGGACGACCGCCCGGATCGGCTTGTCGGTGATCGAGCGCACGAAGCTCACGATTCGCCGCCCGTCCGCCGCCGCCCCGCCGCTGTCGATCACCACGATCCCGTCGCTCTGCTCGATGACGGTGACGTTGCCGATCACAGGCCCGCGATGGTCCGGGGGTGTCGCCAGCAGGTGGATGCCGGGTGCGAGCTGGCGCGCCGTGAAGGGTTCGAGGGAGGATTGGGGCTGCGCCGCGAACAGCAGCGCGACGACGAGCATATGCACCATGGATACGCTCCTTTTGCTTCGTCCCCTGACGATATCCGGCACCTTCGGACCGCTTCGGGCAAAGGCGGGCCGACAAAGAGCGGGTTATTTTCGATCAAGCGCTGGCGAATCCCGGCCCGAGCGCTTAGTGGATTTCGCATATGCGGATCGCCATCGCCTCCGACCACGCCGCCGTCGCCCTCAAGGCCGATCTCGTCGCCTGGCTGACTGAAGAAGGCCACGCAGTCACCGATCTCGGACCCCAAGGCGTTGATTCGGTTGACTATCCCGATTTCGGCTACAAGCTCGCCGAAGCGGTCGCCGGGGGCCGCGCCGAGCGCGGCATCGCTCTTTGCGGCTCCGGCATCGGCATCTCGATCGCCGCCAACCGCCACCCGGCCTGCCGCTGCGCGCTTGTTTCCGAGCCGCTGTCTGCGACCCTCGCCCGCCAGCATAACGACGCCAACGTCATCGCCATGGGCGCCCGCCTGATCGGCATCGAGATGGCCAAGGGCTGCGTCGCCGCCTTCCTCGCGACCGATTTCGCCGGCGACCGCCATCAGCGCCGGGTCGAGAAACTCACTCATCCCCCCTTCGCCAAGGAGCCCGCATGAGCAGCCGCCCGACCAGCGAGGCCCAGCCCGACGGCTTCTTCACCGACAGGCTGAGGCAGGCCGACAGCGCCGTCGCCGACGCCGTCGCCGCCGAGCTCGACCGCCAGCAGAACCAGATCGAGCTGATCGCGTCCGAGAATATCGTCTCCCGCGCCGTGCTCGAGGCCCAGGGCTCGGTGCTCACCAACAAATATGCCGAAGGCTATCCGGGCCGGCGTTACTATCAGGGCTGCGGACCCTCGGATTCCGTAGAAACGCTGGCAATAGAGCGCGCCAAGCAATTGTTCGGCTGCGGCTTCGCCAACGTGCAGCCGCACAGCGGCGCGCAGGCGAACGGCGCGGTGATGCTGGCGCTGACCAGGCCCGGCGACACCATCCTCGGCATGTCATTGGACGCCGGCGGCCACCTCACCCACGGCGCCAAGCCGGCCATGTCGGGCAAGTGGTTCAACGCGGTCCAATATGGCGTGCGCCGCGACGACCACAGAATCGATTTCGACGAGGTCGCCCGGCTGGCCCGGGAGCACCGGCCCAAGCTGATCATCGCCGGCGGCTCGGCCTATCCGCGCCATATCGATTTCGCCCGCTTCCGCGCCATCGCCGACGAAGTGGGGGCGGTCTTCATGGTCGACATGGCCCATTTCGCCGGCCTGGTCGCGGCCGGCGAGCACCCCTCCCCGTTCGGCCACGCCGATGTCGTCACCACCACCACCCACAAAACGTTGCGCGGCCCGCGCGGCGGCATGGTGCTGACCGACGACGAGGCCGTCGCCAAGAAGGTCAACTCGGCGGTCTTCCCGGGCCTCCAGGGCGGCCCGCTGATGCACGTCATCGCCGCCAAGGCGGTCGCGTTCGGCGAGGCGCTGCAGCCCGATTTCAAGACCTATGCCCGCGCCGTGATCGCCAACGCCAAGGCGCTCGCCGGGCGCCTCAAGGAGCGCGGCGCCGATCTCGTCTCGGGCGGCACCGACACCCATCTCGCCCTCGTCGACCTCCGGCCGATCGGAGTCACCGGCAAGGAGGCCGACGAGGCGCTCGAGCGCGCCGCGATCACCTGCAACAAGAACGGCGTCCCGTTCGATCCGCTGCCCCCGGTCAAGACCAGCGGCATCCGCGTCGGCTCGCCCGCCGGCACCACCCGCGGCTTCGGCGTCGCCGAGTTCCGCGACATCGCCGACATGGTCGCCGACGTGCTCGAGGGGCTGAGAACCAACGGCGAGGAGGGCAATGCGGAGGTCGAGGCCGGGGTCAAGGCCCGCGTTCGTGAGCTTTGCGCGCGGTTCCCAATCTATTCGGAACAGTAATTGCGCTGCCCGTTCTGCGCCCATGAGAACAGCCAGGTGAAGGACAGCCGTCCCACCGACGACGGCTCATCGATCCGGCGGCGGCGCCAGTGCGAGGATTGCGGCGCCCGCTTCACCACCTTCGAGCGGATCCAGCTGCGCGAGCTGACGGTCGTGAAGTCCGAGAACAGGCGCGAGCCGTTCGACCGCACCAAGCTCGAACGTTCCGTCGCCATCGCCTGCCGAAAGCGCCCGGTCCCCCCCGAGCGGATCGACCGCCTCGTCTCCTCGATCCAGCGCCAGATGGAGACGAGCGGCGAAAGCGAGATGGCTTCGGCGCGGATCGGCGAGATGGTGATGGAGGGGCTGAAGGCGCTCGACCCGGTCGCCTATATCCGCTTCGCCTCGGTCTATAAGGACTTCCGCGAAGCCAAGGATTTCGAGCAATTCGCCGGCGCGGTGAGCGAGGCGGACCGTCCGGAGGATTAGGTACTCCGTTCGTGTCGAGCGAAGTCGAGACACCCTTTCGAGCGAAGCCGAGAATCGACGAATGAGCTTCTGGACCTACATTCTTCGCCTCTCGAACGGTATCTACTATACCGGTCACACCGATGATCTCGATCGACGGATCGCTGAACATCAGAGCGGCGCGATCAAGGGCTACACGCACGACAAGCGGCCGGTGGAACTGATGTGGGCCGACGAGTTCCCGACCCGCGCGGAGGCGCTCGAGGCCGAGCTGCGGGTGAAGAACTGGTCCCGCGCCAAGAAGGAAGCGCTGATCCGGGGCGATTGGACCGGGTTGAAGGTGGCCGCCATGCCCCCGAATGAGCGAGAAAGCCGGACCTCGGCTTCGCTCGGAAGGGCCCCTCGACTTCGCTCGGGGCGAACGGTGCCCAGTGGGTCAACAACCCCATCCGTTCGTGTCGAGCGAAGTCGAGACGCCCCGTCGAGCGAAGCCGGGAAACTGGGGACAACCGAAACCCCAGCCATCGTCCTCGTCCGCCCCCAGCTCGGCGAGAATATCGGCAAGGCGGCGCGGGCGATGCTCAATTTCGGGCTCAGCGACCTGCGCCTGGTCGCGCCGCGCGACGGCTGGCCCAATCCCGCTGCGGGGCCGGCGGCGTCGGGCGCGGACCTGGTACTGGAGCGCGCACAAATCTTCGATACGGTCGCCGAGGCGGTCGCCGACTGTCCGTTCGTCTACGCCACCACGGTTCGCAAGCGCGGCCTCGTCCTCCCTGTCATCTCCCCCGAGGAAACGGGCCGCGAGATCCGCGCCAATCCGGGCGCCTCCGCGATCCTGTTCGGCGCCGAGCGCTCGGGCCTCGAGACCGAGGAGGCCGCGCTCGCGGCCAAGATCGTCACCGTCGCGGTCAATCCCGATTTCCGCTCGCTCAACCTCGCCCAGGCGGTGATCCTGATCGCCTACGAATGGGCGAAGCATGGCGACCTCGCGATCCCAACCGAAGGGGAGTCGGCGGAGCCGCGTGCGCCTCATGCGCACCTCGAAGGGCTGATCGGGCAGCTCTACGGCGCGCTCGAGGCCGCCGATTACTTCCACCCGCCCGACCGCACGCCGGCGACGAAGAACACGATCCGAACCATCCTCACCAAGCCCGGCTGGTCGACCCGCGAGATCCAGGCGCTGCGCGGCATCGTCCGAGCGCTCGCGCAAGGCCGTCCTTCGACACGCCGTCTCGACTAGGCTCGACGGCCGTTCAGGATGAGCGGTCGGTTGACTTTTCCGGCGCCTGCGGCCATGTGCCCGCCTTCGCAATTGGCCCCGCACCCCTGGTGAAGCGGTGGCCGCGCCGGACGAACAGGGTCCGGCGGTGCGGTTCCAGGGTCTAAACTGAAAACGCGAATTGGAGTTTATTGATATGTCGAAGCGCACCAGCGCCAAGTACAAGCTCGACCGCCGGATGGGCGAAAACGTCTTCGGGCGTCCCAAGAGCCCGGTCAACCGCCGAGAATATGGCCCCGGCCAGCACGGCCAGCGCCGCAAGGGCAAGGTTTCCGATTTCGGCATCCAGCTGCGCGCCAAGCAGAAGCTCAAGGGCTATTATGGCGACGTTACCGAAAAGCAGTTCAAGCGCGCCTATACCGAGGCCGCGAAGATGAAGGGCGATACCGGCCAGAACCTCATCGGCCTGCTCGAGCGCCGGCTCGACGCGGTCGTCTACCGCGCCAAGTTCGCGCCGACCATCTGGGCCGCGCGCCAGATCGTCAATCACGGCCATATCCGGGTCAACGGCAAGAAGCTCAACATCGCCTCGGCCAAGGTCAATGTCGGCGACGTCGTCGAATTGGGCCCGAAGGCGCAGGAAATGGCGCTCGTGCTCGAGGCTCAGGGCCTGCCGGAGCGCGACATCCCCGAATATGTCGTGCCCGACGGCAACACCAAGGTCGTCTTCAACCGGGTGCCGACGCTCGACGAAGTGCCCTATCCGGTGCGCATGGAGCCCAACCTGGTCGTCGAATTCTATTCGCGCTGACCCGCGGCGGCCACGGCGAAGATCGAAGGGCGGCCCTCGCGCGAGGGCCGCCCTTTTTTCATGGGATGCGGAGTGAGTCCCGCAGAAAGGCGTCGCTTCGCCTCAGCATCTGGGTCCGGGCGGCGCTGTCCTGGATATAATGATCGAGACCCGGGAAGACGACGAGCTCGCTTTGCCGCCCTGCGTCCCGCAGCCGATCGTTCATCGTCCGCGATTGCAAGACACCGACATTCCGGTCGAGATCGCCGTGGAACATCAGCACCGGCACGCGGATCGACGCCGCGTTCTGCGCGGGCGAGCCCTCGCGAATATGCGGCCCGCTACCGATGAAATCGCGGTTCAGCCGGAAGTCCGACCAGCCGCGGGATTCCTCTTTGAGCAAATTGAGATCGGTTACCGGCGCGATCGCGACCACTGCCTTGAACAGGTCCGGATCGACCACCGCCGACTGGAGCGCCGCATAACCGCCATAGGACCAGCCGACGACCGCCAGCTTGGCGGGATCGGCAATGCCCTCGCGCACCAGCCAGCGGCCGGCGTCGCTGACGTCGCCGATCGCGATCCGCCAGGACTGGAAGCCGTTGCGCTGGAACCAGGCGTCGCCATAGCCTTCCGAGCCGCGGAAATTGGGCTGAAGCACGGCGTAGCCGCGATTGGCGTAGAACTGGACGAGCCAGTCGAAGCCCCATTCGTCGCGCGCCGATGGCCCGCCGTGCGGCAGGACGATGGCCGGAAGGCCGCGCCCGTTGCTCCCCGGCGGCAGCGTCAGATAGGCCGGGACCATGGTTCCGTCGGCGGCTGGATAGGAGATCGGGCGCACCTGCGCGAGCTGCACGCCCTCGAGCTGCGGGCGAGCAAGCATGATCTCGTTGAGGCGCCGCGTCGCCTTGTCGTAAACGTAATAGCGGCCGGGATCGGTGTCGCTCCCGGCCAGGATCAACAGCTTGCTCTCATCCTGCGAGGCGTCGATCACCCGCACCAGCGGGAGACCGGGCAGTGCCCGCGACAGCCGCTCCGCCAGCGTCCTCAGCTCCGCATCGAAATAGATCGTCTGGCGCGTCTCGGTCGCGAAGCTCGCGCCGACGACTCGCCGGCTGCGGCCGATGCGGATCAGATCGTCGACGTCAACGCGCTCGTGCGCCGCGACCTGTTCGCGTCGGCCCGAGCCGTCCAGCGCCACACGGAACAGGACGAGTCGGCCGTCGGTCCTTTCAAAAACATAGGCAACGTTGAGCGCCGGATCGACCGCAGAGGGAAAGAGGCCCTGGCGGCTGATGACATTGTAGCTGCCCAGCGGCTCCCAGTCGTTGGAGCCGACGCGCCGGTAGGAATAGTTGATCACCTCGCCCGTCATGCCGGTCTCGCCGCGCGGCGGCTGCATTCCCATGATGCGAATGTTGCCGCGGCCGTCCGAAATATATTGGGCCGCATGCAGCCGCCCCTGTTCGACGCGCCGCGTGCTGAGGTTGCGCGTGTCGACGCGGACCACGCCGAAGCCCCGCTCGCGCCGCTCGATCGTGGTGCCGGGGCGCTGCTCGGGAACGAAATACTGGCCGAGCAGAACCTCGCCCTCCTGGCCGGGAAGCCAGTCGATCACCCGCCCGCCCCAGAGGTTGACGAAGCGTTGATAGGCGGTGTCGGTCTGGCCGAGGACACGGACGTTGCCGCCGCCGGCGTCGATCGCGACGAGCCGCGAGACGGCCACCACCTGACCCGGAGAATCGGACAGTCCGAAGACAACGCAGACCAGGCGCTGGTCCGAAACCCAGTTGCAGCCGTCGAGCCGCTGCGTGCGGCCGTCCACGGCGGTGGTCTGCCGCGACTCGCCGGAGGCCAGATCGACGACGAAGAGCCGCGAGCCCTGTCCCTGCGTGGGCGCGACATAGGCGATGTGGGTGCCGCTCGGCGAAAGGCTGATGCTTTCGATATCCTCGCGCGCGCCGAAATTGTCGGCCGGATCGGCCGCCGCCGGAGCTGCCATGAAAAGAAGAAGCGCCGCTGCGCAGAATCGCTGAAACATATTACCCCCCAAGAATCGGCGCCTGATGCCGATTACCGAACAAATGCGCAAGGATTCAAAGCATTTCGATACAATTGGACAGTCGTTCCCGGCCCGTGTCTTTCATCGCCCCGCGGGCGGATCCGGCATGCCGAGCACGTCACGGAGGAAGGCGTCGCTGCGGCGAAGCATGTCGGCGCGCGCCGCGCTATCCTCGACGCCGTGGTCGAGCCCGCGGAGCGTGACCAGCTCCGCCCGCTTCCCGGCGCCCTGCAGGCGACGGGCCATCATCTGCCCGTGCTGGATCGACACGTTCTGATCATGGTCGCCATGGAAGATCAGCACCGGCGCGCGGATCGCTTCGGCGTTCGCCGCCGGCGAGCCTTCGCGGACATGCGGCCCGCTGCCGATGAAGTCGCGGAGCAGCCGGAAATCGGACCAGCCGCGCAATTCCTCCTTGAGGAAATTGAGATCGGTGACCGGAGCGATCGCGACGATGGCCCGATAGAGGCCGGGCTCGGCGACGCCCGATTGCAGCGCCGCATAGCCGCCATAGGACCAGCCGACGACGGCGAGCCGGGCGGGATCGGCGATGCCCTGCTGGACCAGCCACCGACCCGCATCGTTGACATCGCCGACCGCGACCCGCCAGGATCGGAAGCCGTTGCGCTGGAACCATTGGTCGCCATAACCGGCCGAACCGCGGAAATTGGGCTGCAGCACTGCGAAGCCGCGATTGGCGAAATATTGGGCGAGCCAATCGAAGCCCCATTCGTCGCGCGCCCCGGGGCCTCCGTGCGGCATGACGATCGCCGGCAGGTTGCGGCCCTCGCGGCCCGGTGGCAGCGTGAGATAGCCGGGGACCATCGTGCCGTCTGCCGTGGCGAAGCGGATCGGCCGCATCTCGGCGAGGGTCACGCCCTCGAGCTGCGGCCGCGCCAGCAAGATCTCGTTGAGGCGCCGGCTGCCTTTCTCATAGATGTAATAGCGGCCCGGATCGCGATCGCTTCCCGCCCAGATCAGCAATATGTTCTCGTCATCGGAGGCGCCGACGAAGCGGATCAGCGGCAGGTTCGGGATCGCCCGCGACAGCCGCTCGGCGAGCGTCCGCAGCTCGGGATCGAAATAGACCATCTGCCGCCTGTCGGTGGCATAGGTGGCGCCGATGACCCGGCCGCCGCGGCCCAGCCGCAGCACGCCGTCGACATCGACCTCATCGTGCGAAACCAGGAGCTCACGCCGTCCCAACCCGTCGAGCGGCACCCGGTAGAGCGCCGTTCGTCCGTTCAATTTGTCGAGCACATAGGCGGCGTCGAGCGCGGCATCGACGGCCAGCGGATTCATGCCGTCGCGGCTCATGAAATTGTAGACGCTGAACCGGCGCCACTCGTTCGAGCCCCGCAAACGATAGCGATACTCCATTTCCTCCGACACCATCCGGGTTTCGCCGCGGATGCGCCTGGCGCCGTAGACACGCACACGGCCCTGACCATCGCTCAGATACTCGACGGCGTAAGCCATCGGCTCTTCGACGCGCTCGAACTCGTTCGATCGGGTGTTGACTCGAATGACTCCGCCCCCGCTGGTCATCAGGACCGTCTCGGGCTCGGCCGTCCGCCATTCCATCATATGGCCGCCACGGAGCGCGACGACATCCGAACCATCCGCGTCCAGCCCGACGTAGCGGCTGGCCCCGGCGACATCGGTCTGCACGCGCCGCAAGGCGAAAACCATGCAGACGAGCCGCTCCGGCGACACCCAGCCGCAACTGCCGAGACGCTGCGTCCGGCCATCGACCGCAGTCGTCTGCACCGGCTGGCCGGTCGCCAGATCGACCGTGTAGAGCCGGCTTCCCTGACCCTGATAGGGAGCCAGATAAGCGATCCGGCGGCCGTCCGGCGACAGGCTGATATCGTGGATGCTCTCGCGTGCCCCGAACGCGTCCGCGGGATCGGCAAGAGCTGGAGCAGCCGAAAGAAATAGGCAGAGCGCCGCGCAGATTCGCAGAAACATTAGTGTCCCCAATAAGTTGACATTCATAATGCCCAGCACGGGCGCCCAGCGCAAGGTTGCGGAGACGAGGTACGGGTGCCAAGAGGCGCCCGGTCAACGGAAAGGACGGCGATGCGCGGCTTGATTTCACTGGCGGCAGTTCTGATCGCGGGATGCGCGACGACGCCGGCCGCGACCGGCGGCGATCAGCCGCAAATCTCGCTGCCGACGCTGCAGCGCGTGACGGAGCAGCTTTCCTCTGACGCGTTCCAGGGCCGCGCGCCGGGCACGGAAGGCGAGGAGCGCACCGTCGCCTTGCTGTCGCGGGAGTTCGAGCGCGCCGGGCTTCGGCCGGGCAATGAAGGCGGCTGGACCCAGGACGTGCCACTGGTCGAGATCACGCTCCAGGGCAGCCCGCGGCTCGAGATAGCGGGCACCGGGCGGGGCGTCAGCTTCGCCTATCGCACCGATTTCGTCGGCGCTTCCTATCGCGCCCAGCCGCGTGTCTCGGTGGAGAATAGCGAGATCGTCTTCGTCGGCTACGGCATCAACGCGCCCGAGCGCGGCTGGAACGATTATGCGGGGCTGGACGTCCGCGGCAAGACGGTGATCATCCTCGTCAACGACCCGGACTGGCAGACGCCGGGTCTCGAAGGCCCGTTCGGCGGGCGGGCAATGACCTATTACGGCCGCTGGACCTACAAATATGAGGAGGCGGCGCGGCAGGGCGCGGCGGCGGCCTTCATCGTCCACGACACCGCGCCGGCCTCCTACGGCTGGAACGTGGTCGAGAACAGCTGGACCGGGCCGCAGCCTTACATGCAGACGCCGAACGACGGCGCCGACCAGACCGCGGTCAACGGCTGGCTGACCAACGCCGCGGCCCGCGCGCTGATGAACGCGGCGGGCGAGGATCTCGACGCGCTGACCCGCCGCGCGCAGCAGCGGGGCTTCACCGCCCAGCCGCTCGGCCTCACCGCCTCGATCACCATGGAGAACCAGCTGCGCCGCTTCGCCTCGCGCAACGTGATCGGCGTCCTGCCCGGCCGGACGCGTCCGCAGGAATATGTGCTCTACACCGCGCACTGGGACCATCTCGGCCTGTGCACCGAGACCGGCGAGGACCGGATCTGCAACGGCGCCGTCGACAATGCCAGCGGCACCGCGGCCCTGGTCGCGCTCGCCGAGGCGCATGCCCGCGCCGGCCCGGCCGACCGCAGCCTCGTCTTCCTCGCCGTCACCGCCGAGGAATCGGGGCTGCTCGGCTCGGCCTATTACGCGGCCAACCCGATCTATCCGCTGGCGCGGACGGCCGGCGGCTTCAACATGGATTCGCTGAACCTCGCGGGGGCGGCGCGCGACTTCGTCTCGATCGGCGGCGGCAAATCGGAGCTCGACGCCTATCTCGCCCGCGCCGCCGCCGCCCAAGGCCTGCGCGTCTCGGCCGAGCCGACGCCCGAGGCCGGCTATTATTTCCGGTCCGACCAGTTCAGCCTCGCCAAGAGGGGCGTGCCGATGCTCTACGGCCGCGGCGGCGAGGACCTGGTCAATGGCGGTCCCGCGGCCGGCCGCGCCGCGTCGCAGGCCTATCGCGCCACCCGCTATCACGGCGTCGACGACGAATATGATCCCGCCTGGGATTGGGCGGGCGCGCTCGCCGACGTCGGCATCTATTACCGGGTCGGCCGCGACCTCGCGACCACCGGCGCCTGGCCGAACTGGCTCGCCGGCGACGAATTCCGCGCCATCCGCGACCGTTCCCGGGCCGACAGCAGCGGGCGATGAGCTGTCGCCAGCCCCCCGAATGGGCGCCGCACCGGTTCGTCTGGATCGGCTTCCCCAGCCATGCCGAGCTCTGGGAAGGCGATCTGGACGGCGCTCGCGAGGAGGTCGCCGCGTTCGCGGCGGCGGTCCATGCGGGCGGACGCGGCGAGGAGGTGCGGCTGGTGGCCGCCGATCCCGATTCGGCCGCGGCGGCGCGGGCGCTGGCGCCGTTCGCGACGATCGTCGAAACGCCGTTCGGCGACATCTGGCTGCGCGACACCGGGCCGATCGTCCTCAAGCATGGCGAAAATTTGCGCGCCGCGACCTTCCGCTTCAACGGCTGGGGCGGCAAATATCGGCTGCCCGGCGACAACGACCTCGGCCCCCGCCTCGCCGCCGGCCTGGACGCCGAGCTCAGCCGCCACGACTGGGTGCTGGAAGGCGGCGCGATCGACGTCGACGGCACCGGCCTTGGCGTGACCACCGAGCAATGCCTGCTCAATCCGAACCGCAACGGCGCGATCGATCGGGAGACGGTCGCGGCGCGCCTCGAGGCCGACCTCGGCATCGACCGCTTGCTCTGGCTCGGCGACGGCCTCGAGGGCGACCATACCGACGGCCATGTCGACAATCTCGCCCGCTTCGTCGCCGAGGGGAAGCTCGCCATTCCCGTTCCGGAGAGCTTGGACGATCCCAACCACCAGGTCTATGCCGACGCCCGTTATCGCGCCGAGGCGTTCGGCCTCGCCGTCGCGCCGATCCCCTCCCCCGGCCGGGTCGAGCGCAAGCCTGTCCCGGCGGAGGCCGGGAGCGCCGTCGTCGCCGCCTCCTACATGAACTTCTACATCGGCAATGCGGCGGTCGTGATCCCGGTCCACGGCGCGGCCAATGACGAGGCGGCGGTCGAGCTGATCGGCGCCCTGTTCCCGGGCCGCGCGGCGGTCGGCCTCCCAACCGCGCACATCCTGACCGGCGGCGGCAGCTTCCACTGCATCAGCCAGCAGGTGCCTCTCTAATCGAGGGAATGGGATGACAAAACTCACGGTCGCCGCGCTCCAGCTCGCCTTCACCGGCGACATCGAGGAGAATATCCGCAACGTCTCCGCGCTGGTCCGCGAGGCCGCCGGCAAGGGCGCCAGGGTCGTGCTGCCGCCCGAATTGTTCGAAGGCCCCTATTTCTGCCGGACCGAGGACGAGGGCCTGTTCGCGTCAGCGCGGCCGGTCGATGCCCATCCCGCGGTGCTGGCGATGCGCAAGCTCGCCGCCGAGCTCGGAATCCATATCCCCACCAGCTTCTTCGAGGCGGACGGGCCGCACCATTATAACAGCCTGGCGATGATCGACGACAAGGGCGCGGTGATGGGCGTCTACCGCAAGAGCCATATCCCCGACGGGCCCGGCTATTCGGAGAAATTCTACTTCCGCCCTGGCAATAGCGGCTTCAAGACTTGGCCGACGCCGGGCGCGACATTGGGCGTCGGCATCTGCTGGGACCAATGGTATCCGGAAGTCGCGCGCTCGCTGATGCTGATGGGCGCCGAAATCCTGTTCTACCCGACCGCGATCGGCAGCGAGCCGCACGATCCCGACCTCGACACGTCGCGCCTGTGGCGCCGGGCGATGATCGGCCATGCCGTCTCGAACGTCGTCCCGGTCGTCGCCGCCAACCGGATCGGCGACGAATGCGGCCAGATCTTCTACGGCCACTCGCTTCATCTGCGACGAGCGCGGCGACATCCTGGCCGAATTCGGCGCGAAAGAAACCGGCGTCCTCACCGCCACGCTCGACCTCGACGCGGCCAAACGACACCGCGCCGCCTTCGGCTTTTTCCGCGACCGCCGGCCCGAGCTCTACGGCCGGCTGACCGAAGATATCTAAGCCCTCCCCCTTGATGGGGGAGGGTTTTCCTTCGCCTCCACCGCCCGCGCGAACACGGCCTCGAACATCGCGGCGGTGAGCCTTCCGGTATTCTGATTGTAGCGCGAGCAATGATAGCTATCGATCAGCACGCGGCCGTCGGGCAGCACATGCTCGGCGAGATGGGCGAACGGATAGGCCGAGAGCCGCCCGCCCGCCGTCCGCACCGCATTGTCGTGAGCGATCCGGCCGAGCGCGACCAGCACCCTGACGTTCGGCAGAAGCGCCAGCGCGGCCGCATAATAAAGCCGGCACCTCGCCACCTCCCCGGGCAGCGGCTTGTTCTGCGGCGGCAGGCATTTGACCGAGTTGAGGATGATACAGCCGCCGAGGCTGAGGCCGTCGTCGATGCGCTGGCCGTAGACGCCCGCGGCGAGGCCGAACTTGAGCAGGGTCTCGTAGAGCAGGAAACCGGCATGGTCGCCGGTGAACGGCCGGCCGGTGCGGTTCGCGCCCCACATGCCGGGCGCGAGGCCGACGATGGCGAGCCAGGCGCCGCGATCGCCGAAGGCGGGGACCGGCGCGTTCCACCAGTCCGGATGACGGCCACGCAGTTCCGCGCGAAAGGCAACGAGGCGCGGGCAGAGCGGGCAGTCGCGCGGCGCTTCGGCTTCGGGGAGCGGGCTTTCGGGACTCATCGCGAGCGTCTAGGCGGAGCGCGATGGCCGCGACAAGCTATGCGATCGCCCTGGGCTCCAACCGGCGCAGCCGCCACGGCTCGCCGGAAGCGACGCTGCGCGCGGCGCTGGCGGCCCTGGCAGGCGTCCGTGCCGTCTCCGCGATCCGCGCCACCCCCGCCCTCGGCCCGGCCGGCCGCGCTTTCGCCAACGCCGTCGCCATCGTCGACAGCGATCTCATGCCCGACGCGCTGCTCGCCGAGCTCAAGGCGATCGAGCGCGCCTTCGGCCGCCGCGCCGGCCGCCGCTGGGGCCCGCGCGTGCTCGATCTCGACATCATCCTGTGGTCGGAGGGCGCTTGGGGCGGCCCCGGTCCCATCGTCCCCCACCCCGAATATCGCCGCCGCGCCTTCGTGCTCGAACCGCTCGCCGAGCTCGCCCCCAACTGGCGCGACCCGCTGACCGGCGCCACCGTGCGCCACCTCCTCGCCCGGTTGACCGCGCCCCGCCCCATGCCTAGGTCGAGGGGCGTGGGCCGGTAGCTCAGTTGGTAGAGCAGCTGACTTTTAATCAGCAGGTCACAGGTTCGATCCCTGTCCGGCTCACCACCTTCCTCGCCAAGCTCGGAATGATCGATATATACACACTATCGCACGCTTAGCTGTTGACCATGCTTACTATCATGCGTATATATACACATATAGAGGGAAAGGGCGGTGCGGAGCAGGGAGATCGTCAAGAAGATCAAAGCCGACGGGTGGGAGGAGGTCCGGCAGAGGGGATCGCACAAGCAGTTCCGCCACCCGGCCAAGCCCGGCACAGTCACAATTCCCCATCCGGAGTCGGACATGGCGATCGGCACGATCAAGAGCATCGAGAAGCAGAGTGGCGTCAAGCTTCGATAGGAGCGCCGCTCGAAGGTAACGAAGTCGGTCGGGCGTAAGGACAGGTAACATGGCAAGCGCATTCTATACCGCGATCATCGAAAAGGCTGGCGAAGGCTACAGCCTGTTCTTTCCGGATCTTCCGGGCTGCACTTCGGCGGGCGCCACGGTCCAGCAGGCTGCCCGCAACGCGGAGGAGGCGATCGCGGCCCATCTGCTGCTCTCCGCCGAATATGGCGACGATATTCCAGCGCCCAGCGACCCGGCCGCCATCGCGCGCGATCCGGAAGTGGACGAGGTCGCGCGCATGCTCGTTCGAGTCGAGCTTCCCGGCAAGGCGCTGCGGCTCAACATCACGCTCGACGAGGGCCTGGTCGCGGCCATCGACCAGGCGGCGCCCAACCGGTCGGCATTCCTGGCCGCGGCCGCACGCGCCGCTCTGGCATCCGGAGTCACGGTCCCGGCCCGCAAGACCCGCTATCGAAGCACGGGTAGGTGACAGCCCTCAGGACTCATCCCGGCGGAAGCCGGGATCTATGAACACCTCGGCCCGGCGCTCTGCGTCGTGGTTCGAGCGCATCTCGGTTGCCTTGAATCTCTCCTCCCCCGCTCATCCTGAGCAGGGACTGAGCCCGGCGAAATGAGCAGGTGCGGATTGCCCCCGGCAATCCGCAGCCATGCCGGGGGCATGGCGACCTGCTCATCGTATCGAAGGACGAACTAGCTCGATAGTCGGCGAGCGTCGGCAAGAAGGTGCGCGAAATGACCGTCCAGGTCGGGGCCGAACTCCCGCTCGAACACTTCCATCTTTTCGACGAGAGCAGCGTGGTCCGGAACGGCCGTTCTCAGGACCACTCCGAGCGCTTGCGAAGCCCGGTCCGCAATCACCCCCTCTTCCGCCTCGAGCCTTTCATAATCGGGCGAGCCCGGCGCCGTCCTGCCATACGGATGCGCCGCCCATTCCGCCTGGAGACGGCGATAAGTGGCTAGCGCCAGATCCCACGGGTTGGTGTCTGGTCCAGCATTTAAGGGAGAGCCGCCTGCCACGGCGGCTTTGACGATGCCAGCCGTGGCGAAGACTGGCGCGGCGGCGGCGAAGACTGGCGCGGCGGCGAGCGCCCCGATGACGGCGCGACGGGATGTGCTATGCTGTTGGGCAGCCATGGTCGCCTCCTAAGGACGATTGTGGTCAGGCCCGGGCCGGTGTCTTGAAGCGCCGGCTCGGGCCGCTCCATGTAATGACATGGAGCTAGTTCAGTGTCAACGGTGTAGCTAAGTGATGGGCATGGAGCGGAAAGACCGGACCTTTCAGATGCGCGCGTCCGACGAGTGGCTGCGCAAGGTGGACGATTGGCGCCGAGTTCAACCCGACATCCCGGCGCGGGCCGAGGCGATCCGCCGGCTCGTGGAGAAGGGGCTGCGCGAGAAATGAGACCGCGTGTTCCCCGGCGAATGGAAAAAGAGTGACAGCCACCATTTTCCAAAATTGGTGACTGTCACTATTTAAAGCCCGCTAAACCCCCGCCCGGGTTCGCCCGCCATAGCTTCAGCGAAGGCGCGTCAGCCGGTACATCGGATAATCCCCATATTTCTTGGCCAGCGCGATCCGCCCCACATAGCGGCAGGTGAAGCGCTCCCCCGCCTCCAGCGCGAGGATGGCGGCGAAGGGCTCGGTGACGAAGACGGCGCCCGGCGGGGTCACCGGCTCGATCCGGGCGGCCTTGGAGACTTCGGTGCCGTAGAAGGTGGTGCGGCCGGTGATATGGTCTCTGGTGCGGTAGGCGGGGCCGTAATGGGCGCCGATCCGCATCCCGCCCGAGCCGTCGAGGCCCAATGTGGCATAGTCGAAGCCGGCGAGCCGGTCCTGGAGCTCGAGCGCGATCTCGGCCGCCGCCGGCGCGCTCCTGGTCACCGCGTAGAGCGCGTCGCCCCAGCTGTTGCGGCATTCGACCTCGCCTTCATGCGCATCGAGGACCTGGGCGACCTCGCGCATCACCCCGTCCCAGAAAGCGGGCAGGGCGGCTTCGCTCAAGGTCGAGAAGCCGGCGAAATCGGTGAACAGGATCGCGGCCAGGCAGCGCTCGTACCGGCTGGCGCCCTGCGGCGCCGGCCGGGCGAGGTCGCGGTCGACGGACCCCGGATCGACGATCCGGCTGCGCCCGCCTTGCCGCGCCCAGGCGGCGACGTCGGCGCCGGTGCCGGCCGGCCCGTTCGACGCGACTCCGTCCCAGATCGCGACCTGCACCGGCTCGGCGAGGAGATGCTGGGCGCGCAGCCGAACGAGGCCCATCGCCATCCGGCTGGCATAGCCGTAATGGGCCGGGTCGCCGAAATAATCCATCGGGCTGGCGATCGTGACGCCGGCGGCGCGCTCGATGCAGGCGCGGTAGCGCGCCTCCCAGCCCTCGCCGCCCGGCCGCACCGATTGATCGAGGAAATCGTCCTCCTCGAACGGAAGCACGACATGGAGCTCGACGCCGCGCGCGAGCGCGGCCTCGGCGACCAGCAGATCGGAGCCGCAGGCGAGAGCGCCGAACGCGAAGCCGACATTCTCCTCCTCGAGCACGGCGTCGACCGCGGCGCGGACGCGCGCCTCGGCGGCGGCGTCGGCGGCGAACATATGGCCGCAGAAATGGGCGACGCGGGGCGGCGCGAGCGGGGCGAGCAGCGCCGCGCGCGCCGCCTCGTCCAGACCGAGATGGGCGGCGATCATGGCGAGCTGGCGCAGCGTGGACGAGCGTCCGCCATAATCGTTGCTCGTCCGGACCGGATCGCTGCCGAGAACCTCGATGACCTCGGCCGTCCGCCCGAGCATGAGCAAAGCCTCGGCGCGGGTCGCGGCTTTGTAATAATCGGCGGCGGCGGCGATCTCCGGATCGTCCAGCAAGGTCGCCGCGAGCGAGCGCGCCTGCTCGTCGCGCCCCGCGAGCAGCGCCAGGGTCGCGGCGTTGATGCCGGGGAAGCTGTCGCCGCTCTCCTTGTAGACGGCGTGATAGGCATCGAACGCCGCCGCCAGCGCCGCCTGCCGCGCCGGGCCGGGCGGCAGGCCGAGCGCCCGGTCCTTCATCAGCCGGGCGCCGATCGCGCGCTCGTCGACCTCCTGCGAGCGGTCGAGGCCGTAGGCGGCGAACAGGCCCATCGCCCGCTCGGTGTCGCCCATCCGGGCCAGCGCCAGGACCTGCTGGTGGCGGATCGCGCCGCTGTCGTCGCCCGAGGCGATAGCCGAAACTGTCGCGTCATAGGCGGCGATCAGATTGCCGCGCGCGATCGCGGTCCGGGCGCTTCTGGCGGCTTCGCTCATCGCCGGTCCTTATGGGGCCTGGGATTATGCGAGACAATTGACGACATTTGGCGACACACTTCCTCTGGCGCGCGAGGCCGGCCCCGCCCTAAGAGCGCGCCATGGCCGAGGACCCGCACATCCTCCTCGTCGACGACGAGCGCGACATACGCGACCCGCTCGCCGCCTATCTCGCGCGCAACGGCGTGCGCGTCACCAAGGCGGAGAATGCGGCGGCCGCGCGCCAGGCCTTGTCCGCTTATGCGATCGACCTCGTCCTTCTCGACATCATGATGCCGGGCGAGGACGGCCTCAGCCTTGCCGGCTTCATCCGCGCGACGACGAGCATCCCGGTCATCCTCCTGACCGCCAAGGCCGAGGAAATGGAGCGGGTCGTCGGCCTCGAGATCGGCGCCGACGATTATGTGACCAAGCCCTTCAGCCCGCGCGAGCTGCTGGCGCGGATCAAGGCGGTGCTTCGCCGGACCGGCGAGGGCCGGGTGCGCGCGCCCGACGACGCCGACACCTACGGTTTCGGCCCCTGGCTGCTCAAGACCGGCGAGCGCGAACTGATCGGCGAGGACAATGTCGCCATCCCGCTGTCGACCGGCGAATATAATCTGCTGCACGCTCTGGTGACTCGGCCGCGGCGGGTGTTGAGCCGCGATCAGCTGCTCGACCTCAGCCAGGGCCGCGAGCTCGCCGCCTTCGAGCGCAGCATCGACAACCATATCAGCCGGCTCAGGAAGAAGATCGAGGCCAACCCCGCCGATCCCAAGCTGATCAAGACCGTCTGGGGCGGCGGCTACATGCTCGCCGCCGAGGTCCGCAAGCTGTGAGGCGGTTTCTGCCGAAGAGCCTGATCGGCCAGATCGCCCTGGTCATGGCGGCCGCTTTGCTGGTCGCGCAGGCGATCAACTTCGGGCTGATCTTCAACGAGCGGCAGCGCGCGACGCGGGCGCAGGTCGAGGGGCCCGCGGTCAGCCGCTTCGTCGGCTTCGCCCAGCGGCTGGCCGCGGTGCCCGCCGCCCGGCGCGCCCAGCTGCTGCCGCGGGGGCACGGCCGGCGCACGCGCTTCTCGATCGATGCCGAAAGCGCGGTCGGGCCGGCGGAGAACGAGCCGCGGCTCGCCGCCCGGCTCACCGCCCAGGCCGGCGAGGCCGGACTTCCTATCCGCGAGGCGCGCGGCGCGGTCGGCGAGCTGCCGCCGCGCGCGTCGGGCGACCGGCGCGGGCGCCGGCTGCAGGCGATCCGCCTCTCGGTCCAGCTCGCCGACGGCAGCTGGCTCAATGCCCGTTTCGTCACTCCGCGGCCCAATCCCTGGCTGGCGGTGCGGCTGGCCGCCTCGACCCTGCTCATCTATCTGCTGCTGCTCGGCGCGATGATCTTCATCGCCGCGCGGCTGGCGCGGCCGCTGCGCGCGCTCACCGCCGCCGCCGAGAAGTTCGAAGGGCGCGGCGAGGCGCCGCGGGTCGATCCGCGCGGCCCGGCCGACGTCCGCCACGCGATCCTGGCCTTCAACGCGATGAGCGCGCGGGTCAGCGCCATGCTCGACGAGAAGGACCGGATGCTGGGCGCGATCGGCCACGATTTGCGCACGCCCCTGGCCTCGCTGCGCATCCGCGTCGAGAGCGTCGAGCCGGCCGAGGAGAGGCGGAAGATGATCGCCACCCTCGAGGAGATGGCCGCGATGCTCGACGACACGCTCGCTCTCGCCCGTTCCGGGCGCGCCAGCGAGCCCGCCCGGCCGGTCGACCTGAGCGCGCTCGCCGACACCGTGGTCGAGGAGTTCCGAGCGCTCGGCCACGACGTCGAAATGGAGGACGGCGCGCGGCTGAGCGCCCCGGTCCAGCCGAACCTGCTTCGCCGCGCCATTCGCAACCTGGTCGATAACGGCATAAAATATGGCGGCGCCGTCCGGGTCTCGGTTCGCGCCGCCGGCAACCGGGTGGCGATCGAGATAGCCGACCGCGGCCCCGGCATCCCCCCCGCCGAGATCGGCAACGTCCAGGAACCGTTCGTGCGGCTGGAAGGCTCGCGCAACCGCGAGACGGGCGGATCCGGGCTCGGCCTCACCCTCGCCCGGAGCGCCGCGCTGGCGCATGGCGGCAGCCTCGAGCTGGAGAACCGGCCCGAGGGCGGGCTGCTCGCGCGAATCCTGCTGCCGGCCTAGGGGCGCGCGCGGGCGCTATGAATCCTGCCTGGCCGGGAAGGCGCGGACCTTGCGCTTGCCGCACCAGAGCTCGAGCGCCTGCGGGCCGGCATGCGCTTCCGCCAGCCGCGCGGCCTCGACGTCGTCGGCCGCGTCGATCTCCTCGAAGCCCACGAACTTGCCGCCGGGTTCGGCAAGCCGATAGAGCCTATAATAAACCATAACCCCCCGCTTCCCCATCGGTAGTCAACCGGAAGCCGACTTTCTGTCGCACGAATGCGTCCGAAACGACTTAAGCCAAATCAAGATAAAGCCCGCCGGATCGAATAAATTCTCCCGCTCCGGTCGCGGCAGGGGCGGGCCCCCTGAAGGGACCCGCCTTTGTCTCGCCGAAGAACGGGCTTCAGTCCTCGCTGCGGCGTTCGCGCCGGTGCTCGCGCGCCGCGCGGCGTTCGGCTGCGGTCAACGTGCCGTCGCGATCGGCGTCGGCGCGGTCGAACCGGGCGAGCGCCCGCTCGCGGAATTGCTCGGCGGTGACGAAACCCTGCTCGCCGAGCAGGCGGGGGCCGCGCATGGCGAAGGCGCCCCGGCGCCCGCCGCGATGGCCGCGCATCCCGCGCCGCTCGCCGCGCTCGGCGCGCTGCTCCCCGTGCCGGGCATGAGCCTGGTTGACCTCAGCGCGGGTGATGCTGCCGTTGCGGTCGAGATCGAGCCGCTCGAACAGACGCTCGGCGCGGCGCTCACGGCGCTCGGCGCGCCTCGCTTGCGCGTCCTCGCGGGTGAAGCGGCCGTCATCATTGGCGTCGAGCCGGTCGAACAGCCGATCGGCATGCGCAATGGCCTGCTGGCGGGTGATGGCGGCGTCGCGGTCCGGCCGCGGGTCCGGCCCGGCCTGGGCCGAAGCGACGCCGGCGACGGCGAGCAGGGCCGCGCCGGTCAGAAACATGATCGTCTTCATGGAGAAACTCCCTCCCTCGATAGGGTAAGCAATGGTCCGCTATCGGCCGCCCATGTCGCCGGAGTTTGTCGGCGGCCGGAAAATTTGTCCCGGTTTGTCGCAACCCTCGCGACGAGACGAGCCCGGGCCGCGACCAATCAATGTTGATATAACATTACAATACGTTACAACGTCCCGAACTCCGATCGGAAGGACGTTTCCTTGCTACGACCCCTATTGCTGGCCGGCGCGGCCTGCATTGCTTTCCCATTCCCGCAAGCGGCGCGCGCGCAGGCGCCGCAGCCCGCGGCCGATCCCGCCGCGCGGGCCGCGCCCGCGACGACGCGGCCCGACTATCACGAGCCCGAGGGCCAGAACATCATCGTCACCGGCTTCCCGCGCAGCCGCGGCGACATTCTCGCCGGCACCTCGGTGGTCAGCGGCGACGAGCTGACCCGCGAGCTTCGCCCGACGCTCGGCGAGACGCTGGCGCGCCAGCCCGGGGTCTCGGCGACCTCGTTCGGGCCCAATGCGTCGCGCCCGGTCCTGCGCGGCTTCCAGGGCGACCGCATCCGCATCCTCACCGACGGCATCGGCAGCCTCGACGCCTCGAGCTCCAGCGTCGACCATGCGGTCGCGATCAACCCGCTGACCGCCGAGCGGATCGAGGTGCTGCGCGGCCCGGCGGCGTTGCTGTTCGGATCGTCGGCGATCGGCGGCGTCGTCAACGTCATCGACGCCCGCATCCCGCGCCGCGTGCCCGACGAGGCGGTCCACGCCGAAGGCATGCGACCTATGGCTCGGCGGCCGACGAGCGTTCGGCCAATGCCGCGATCGACGTGCCGATCGGCGGCAATTTCGTCGTCCATCTCGACGGCAATTACAGCAAGAGCGACGACCTCGAGACCGGCGGCTTCATCCTCGCCCCGCACCTGCGCGCCGAGGCCGCGGCCAGCCCCGATCCGGAGATCGCCGCGCTGGCCGAGCTGCGCGGGCGGATTCCCAACACCGACGGCCGGACCTGGGACATCGCCGCCGGCGTCGCCTGGATCGACGGCGAGAACAATGTCGGCTTCTCGGTCAACCGCTACGACAGCCTGTACGGCGTGCCGATCCGCTTCTCGCTCGATCCGGCGGTCGAGGCCGAGGCCCCGCATATCGACGTCAGCCAGACGCGCGCCGACGTGCGCGCGGAAATCGATACCGGCAGCGGCTTCGTCGACTCGGTCCGCTTCCGCGGCGGCTATTCCGACTATCGGCATTTCGAGATCGAGGACAGCGGCGACATCGCGACGACCTTCCTCAACACCGGCTGGGAAGGCCGGCTCGAAGCGCGCCAATCGACCCGGAACGGCTGGGGCGGCGGCTTCGGCGCTCAATATTTCCAGCGCGAATTCGAGGTTGTCGGCGAGGAGAAGTTCCTGCCGGCGAACCGGACCCGGCAGATCGGCCTGTTCACCCTGCAGACGCTCGACCGCGGCCCGCTCAAGGTCGAAGGCGGCCTGCGCTACGAGCATAGCGCGCTCCGCGCCGACGCCGACGCCGACCTCGGCAACTCCGCGCTCCGCCGCAGCTTCGACGCCTTCACCGGCTCGCTCGGGGCGAGCTACGCCTTCACTCCGGACTGGCGGATCGGGCTCAACGCGACGCGCAGCGAACGCGCGCCCTCGGCCGAGGAATTGTTCGCCAACGGCCCGCACGCGGGCACCCAGTCGTTCGAAGTCGGCGATCCCGATCTCGATACCGAGAAAAGCTGGGGCCTCGAAGCGACCCTGCGCCACACCGGCGGCAATTTCACCTTCGGCGCCTCCGTCTTCCACAGCTGGTTCGACGGCTATATCTTCGAATCGCCGACCGGCCTCGTCGAGGACGATCTTCCCGTCTTCCAATATTTCCAGGCCGACGCCCGCTATTTCGGCGTCGAGCTCGAAGCCTCCGCCCATGTCGCGGAAATCGGCCCGGTCCTGATCAACGTCGACGGCGTCGCCGATTATGTCCGGGCGACGATCGACGGCGCCGGCCCGGCTCCGCGCATCCCGCCGCTGCGGCTGCTCGGCGGGGTCGAGGCGCAGTCGAACCACGTCAACGGCCGGATCGAGGTCGAATGGGTGAGCGAGCAGGAGCGGACCGCCGCGTTCGAGACGCCGACCGACGGCTATACGATGGTCAACGCGTCGCTCGCCTTCCACCCCTTCGGACGCGGCAACAGCAGCGCCATCATTCTCTCGGCGAACAACATTTTCGACGTCGAGGCGCGGCGGCACGCGAGCTTCCTCAAGGACTACGCGCCGCTCGCCGGCCGCGATTTGCGGATCAGCGCGCGCTTCACCTTCTGATCCACACGCTCCGGCGCTCGCCCCGGCCAAGGCGATATCGATTCGGACCGCCGCATCGCGGACACGTCTCGTCGCCAAGCACTCGCGATTAAGCTGACAGCAACGCCCGAGTCCCTATGGAGGAATCCTTGGGGTAGAAGGCTTTAGAGAGGGGACGATGACGGGCGGGATCAGCGGACGGGCGCGCAGGGCGCGCTTTCTCGGCGCGGCGTTGGTGCTCGCCGGTTGCATCAGCCAGGCCCAGTCAGCCCAGATCCCGGAGCGCCCCTCGTTCGCGCCGACGCGGGCGCCGGCGGTCAATGTGGCGGCGCAGCGCATCCTCGAAGCGCGCATCCGCGAGCTCGGCCGCAACTTCGACGGCGAGGTCGGCATCGCCGTGCGCGAGGTCGACAGCGACTGGACGACGAGCTGGAACGGCGAGCGCTATTTCCCGCAGCAGAGCGTCAGCAAATTCTGGGTCGCGCTCACCGCCTTCGCCCGCGCCGACGCGGGCCGGCTCGATCTCAGCCAGGAAGTCACCGTACGGCGCCAGGACCTCACCCTGTTCAACCAGCCGATCGCCGCAGCAGATCGGGCCGAACGGCTATACGACCACGCTCGACAATCTGATCTTCCGCGCGCTCACCCAGAGCGACAACACCTGCAACGACATCGTCCTGCGCCACGCCGGCGGGCCGGACGCGGTCCGCGCGCTGCTCGCGCACCACCGGATCGACGGCATTCGCTTCGGCCCGGGCGAGCGGCGATGCAGAGCCAGATCGCCGGCCTGCAGTGGAGCCCGGCCTTTTCGGTCGGCAACGCTTTCTCCCAGGCGCGCAGCGGCGTCCCCCTCGCGCGGCGTCGCGAGGCCTTCGAGAGCTATATCGACGACCCGATCGACGGCGCCACGCCGGAGGGGCTGGTCGCCGGCCTCGCCCGGCTGCAGCGCGGGGAATTGCTGTCGCCGGCAGCTCGACCCAGCGGATGCTCTCGATCATGTCGCAGACCCGGACCGGGCGGCAGCGCCTGACCGGCGGCCTCGCGCCCGGCTGGCGGATCGCGCACAAGACCGGCACCGGCCAGGTGCTCGGCGGGACCCAGGCCGGCTATAACGATATCGGCATCTTGACCTCGCCCGACGGCCGCCATTATGCGGTGGCGGTGATGATCGGCCGGACCAGCACGCCGCTCGGCACGCGCATGGAGCTGATGCAGAACGTCACCCGGGCGGCGATCGCCTATCACGACAACAGCACGGGCGCCGGCGTCAGCTACGTACAGCCGCTAGCCGCCGCGCCGCCGCCGCCCTAAGGTGGCGGGATGGCGCGGCCCCAATCCCCCGATTACGACAAGCGCCGCGAGGCGATCCTCGCGGCGGCGGCGCAGCTTTACGCGAAGAAGGGCTTTCCGGGCGCGTCGGTCGCCGAGCTCGCCAAGGCCTGCCGCACGTCCAAATCGCTGATCTATCACTATTTCCCGTCCAAGGACGACATTCTCTACGCGGTCATGGCCGAGCATCTCGATGCGCTGACCGAGGCAGCCGAGACGGCCTGCGCGAGCGGCAGCGCGGATGACAAGCTGCGGACGCTGACGGTGGCCTTCATGCGACTCTATGCGAGCGCGCAGAACCATCACAAGGTGCTGCTCAACGAGCTGGACAGCCTCCCGCCGCAGCGCCGCGCCGACGTCGTCGCCAAGCAGCGGCGGATCATCGCGGCGGCCGAATCGGTCATCGCCGAGATCGCCCCGGGCGGTGGCGCACGGGTGAACACGATGCTGTTCTTCGGCATGATCAACTGGACCCACACCTGGTTCGATCCCGCCGGCCCATTCATGCCGGAGGCCCTGGCGCTTCGCGTGGTCGAGATCATGCAGCGGGGCGTGACTCCTCAGGCGTCGTAGTCGAGCTCGACGCCGTCGCCCTTGGGCACCGACTGGCAGGTGAGGACGTAGCCCGCCGCAACCTCCTCGTCGGTGAGGCCGTAGCGCGCGGCCATCTCGACCTCGCCGGAGACGACGCGGGCGCGGCAGGTGGCGCAGACGCCGGCCTTGCAGGCGAACGGCGCGGGCAGGCCCGCGGCGCGGGCGCGAATCGAGGATGTTGCCGGCCGCCGCATCGAAGGCGACCCGGCGCTTGCGGCCGTCGAGGGTGACCAGCATGGTCAGCCCGCCGCCTCCCGGGTCAGCGCCTGCATCTGCGCCTCGAGCGCGGCCGACGGGCGGCCGGCGGTGAAGCGCTCGAGATGGATGCGTGTCCTTGGCGACGCCCCTGGCGAGCAAGGCCTCCTCGGCGGCGTCCATCATCGGCCCGGGCCCGCAGATGAAAAAGGCGGCGACCTCGGCCGGCTCGACCAGGCGTCTCGAGGATCTCGTCGCATTTGGCGCGGTCGAGCATGCCGTTGAACAGGTCGAATTCCTCAGCCTCTTCGGCAAGGAAATGATGGACTTGCAGCCGGTCCATGAAACGATTCTTGAGCTTCGCCAGCGCTTCCAGGAAGATGATCGAGTTGCTGTCGCGATTGCCGTAGAAGAGCGTGAAGCGGCTGCCGGGCTCGGTCAGCAGCGCCGTCTTCAGCAGCGACATGACCGGGGTGATCCCCGAGCCGCCGGCGAAGCCGACATAATGATTGGCCGCGCCGGCCTCGAAGTCCCAGGTGAAGCTGCCGTGCGGCGCCATCACCTCGATCGGCCATGCCGGGCTTCAGCTTGTCGTTCGCCCAGTTGGAGAAGGCGCCGCCGGCGATTCGCTTGACGGTGACCATCACCTCATCGTCCTGCGGCGCGACGCAGAGCGAATAATTGCGGCGAAGCTCCTCACCCGAAATCTCAGCCTTGAGCGTCAAATGCTGACCGGGCTTGAATTTAAATGTCTCGCGCAATTCCTCGGGCACGGCGAAGCGGATCGAACGCGCCTCGGCCGTCTCCGCGACGATCTCGGCGATGGTGAGGGTGTGGAAGCCGACCGCTCATCAGTGGCACTTGAACAGGTCGAACGGCTCGAGGCAGTCGCGGCAGCGCCATTGCGCCTTGCACGGCGTCGAGCCGAAGCGGCTGATCTCCTCGGTCTCGGATCGAGCCGCATTGCGGGCAGGCGACGCGCTGCCCCGCGGGAGTCGGCGGCGCGATGCCGTAGGCCTTGAGCTTCGCCTTGCCGCTGTCGCTGATCCAGTCGGTGGTCCAGGGCGGCGACAGCGTGGTTTCGATCGCTACGTCGCGAAAGCCGGCGGCGTCCAGCGCGTCGCGGATGTCGCGCTCGATCACCTGCGTCGCCGGGCAGCCGGTATAGGTCGGCGTGATCAGGACGCGGCCCGGACGAACCTCGCGCACGATGCCGAGATCGACGACGGAAACCACCGGAATCTCGGGGTCCGGCACGCGGTCCAGCACCTCCCACAGCACATCGGTGGACATGACCGCTACCATGTCGCGTCCGGATAGGTGCGCGGCAGGAACTGCATCACCGCCAGCACATGGCCGAGATGCTCGCTATGATGGCCGCGCCGGCCGCCGAGGATCGGGCGCTGGTCAGCGGGCGGCTCGAGCGTCGCTTCGGCGAGCACCGCCGCGGATGCGGGCGTCATAATCGTCGCGGAACCGCGCAACGTTCGCGCCGATCCCGCATTGGGCCGCCTCGGTCGCGACCTCGTCCATCTCGAACAGCTCGGGGACGAAGCGCCAGTGCCAGTCGAGCCCGGCCGCCATCCGCCGCCGGCTCTCCTCGGTGCCGTCGCCCAGGCGAATCACCCATTCGGCGCTCAGCTCGGCGTGATAGCTGACTTCCTTGACCGCCTTGGCCGCGACCGCGGCGATCGTCTCGTCGGTCGACGCGGTCAGATGGTCGAACAGCATCTTCTGCCAGGTCGAGAACAGGAATTGCCGCGCCATGGTCTGGGCGAAATCGCCGTTCGGCTGCTCGACCAGCCAGCAATTGCGGAAATCGAGCACGTCGCGGTGAAAGGCGAGCCGTCGCCGTCCCGTCCCTTCCCTTCCGCCGCGCCGGCGGCATTGAGGAAATGCGTCGCCTGGCCGATCAGGTCGAGGCCCATATTGGCGAGGCTGAGATCGACCTCGACGCTCGGCGCGTGGCCGCACCATTCGCCGAGCCGCTGGCCGAGGATCAGGCTGTCGTCGCCGAGACGGAGCAGGGTCTCGAACAGCATGCCGCGCGCAGCATCGTCCGCCGGCGCGTCGAACGCGCCTTCGCCGGTGGCGCCCTTCGGCAGGTCGATCGGGGGCAGCGAGGCCATCAGATATGCTTCACGTCGTCCGGGATGTCGTAGAAGGTCGGGTGGCGGTAGATCTTGTCCTCGGCCGGATCGAACATCGCCGCGTCGTCGCCGGGATCGGAGGCAATGATCGAGGCGGACGGCACGACCCAGAGGCTGATGCCCTCCATCCGCGCGTATAGGTGTCGCGGGCGTGGCGGAGCGCGATCTCCGCGTCGGGCGCGTGGACAGAGCCGACATGGCGGTGCGACATGCCGCCCTTGGCGCGGACGAACACTTCCCAGAGCGGCCAATCCTTCGACATCTTCACCTCGTTCCCAACCAATCCGCTCATCCTGAGGAGCGACTGAGCCTGGCGAAGGCCCGTCTCGACAAGCTCAACGGCTCCTCAGGATGAGCGACTCTTTGCTAAGCCGCTTCCTTCTTCGCGGCATGCTTCTCCGCATAAGCCGCCGCGGCCTCGCGCACCCAGGCGTTGGTCTCCCAGGCCTCGCGGCGCGCCTTCATCCGCTCCTTGGCGACCGGGCCCTCGCCCTTCACCACGGCGTAGAATTCGTCCCAGTCGACCGCGCCGAAATCGTAGCCGCCCTTGGCCTCGTTCCAGCTGAGGTCCGGATCGGGCACCTTGAGCCCGAGCGCGTCGGCCTGCGGCACGGTGATGTCGACGAACTTCTGGCGGAGCTCGTCATTGGTGTCGCGCTTGATCCGCCAGCGCATCGACTGGGCGGTGTTGGGGCTGTCGGCGTCGGGCGGGCCGAACATCATCAGCGACGGCCACCACCAGCGGTTCAAGCGCGTCCTGCGCCATCCGCTTCTGCTCGGCGGTGCCGGCGGCAAGGTGCATCATGATCTCATAGCCCTGGCGCTGGTGGAAGCTCTCCTCCTTGCAGACCCGGACCATGGCCCGGGCATAGGGGCCGTAGGAGGTGCGCTGAAGCGGCACCTGGTTCATGATCGCGGCGCCGTCGACCAGCCAGCCGATCGCGCCGATATCGGCCCAGGTCAGGGTCGGATAGTTGAAGATCGTGCTGTACTTGGCCTTGCCCGAATGGAGCGCCTCGATCATCTCCTCGCGGCTCGTGCCCAGCGTCTCGGCGGCCGAATAGAGATAGAGGCCGTGCCCCGCCTCGTCCTGCACCTTGGCGAGCAGGATCGCCTTGCGGCGCAGCGACGGCGCCCGCGTGATCCAATTGCCCTCGGGCAGCATGCCGACGATCTCGCTATGGGCGTGCTGCGAGATCTGCCGGGTGAGCGTCCGCCGATAGGCTTCGGGCATCCAGTCCTTGGGCTCGATGAACTCGTCGGCGGCGACGCGCGCCTCGAAGGCGGCGAGCTTATCGGGATCCTCGGTCGAGGCGATCTTCGCCGTCTTCTGCAATTCGGTCGTGTACATGCCGCTTTCCTACCATTAGCCGACCGATCGGTCAACGAATTCGCCGCGGCGAATCACCCGAATCAACGCGCGAACGCTTCCCCGAGTCGCATCGGAAGTTGACGGGACATCCTGACAACTCCGACAGGTCCCATTCGTCGTATCCTGACATCCGAAATCGTCAACTTCCGCGAGAGTGGAGCAGAACGCATGGGGAGTTCGCGAACATAGCGGGAACGATAGCCCGATGAGGCCGTGAAGAACAGCAGATTCTCAGCACAGGCCCGAGATGCTAAGACCGGGTTTCAAGCAGGAGATTTCGGCGATGCTGCGGAAAGTTGCCTTCACCATGTACCCGGTCACGGACATGCCCCGCGCCCGCGCCTTCTACGAAGAGACGCTGGGCCTGCCGCCGAGCCGCAACGGCGCGGCCAGCCCCTGGGTCGAGTTCGACCTGCCCGGCGGCGGCTGCCTTGCCATCACCACGGTGACTCCGAACGAGCCCAGCGCCAGCGCCGGCGGCACGATCGCCTTCGAGGTCGACGATCTGCCGGCGACGATCGCCGACCTCAAGGCCAAGGGCGTCGCCTTCGCCGTCGAGGGGATCGAAAGCCCGGTCTGCCACATGGCGATCGTCAAGGACCCGGACGGCAACGCCATCATCCTGCACAAATTGAAGCGCGAGATGTGAGTCGCCTCGCCGAGGCGCTTGCCGCGCTCGAGGCGCTTGGCGAGGCGCGTATCCGGGACGGCCTGTGGCGCTACGGGATCGCGACCGACGAGCGCGTGATCGGCGTGCCGATGGCCGGCATCCAGAAGGTCGGCAAGAGTTTCGGCCGCGATCACGACCTTGCGGAGGCGCTTTGGCAAACCCGCGTCTACGAGGCACGGATGCTGGCCGCCTATGTCGGCGATCCGGCCTCGCTCACGCCCGAACAGATGGATCGCTGGACCCGCGATTTCGACAATTGGGGGACTTGCGACACGCTCTGCTTCAAATTGTTCGACCGCAGCCCGCACGCCTTTGCGATGGTCGACAAATGGGCGGACGATCCCGGTGAGTTCGTCAGGCGCACCGCTTTCGCTTTGCTTGCCAGCCTGGCGCTGCACGACAAGAAGAGCGGCGACGCACCGTTCCTCGCGCGGCTTTCGCTGATCGAGGCCGCGGCCGGCGACAAGCGCAATTTCGTCAAGAAGGGCGTCAGCTGGGCGCTGCGCGCGATCGGCGGCAGGAAGAGCCCGGCCCTCCGCGCCGCCGCGCGGGAGCTGGCGGATCGGCTGGCCGGGTCATCCGACAAAGCGGCGAAATGGGTCGGCAGGGACGCGCAGAAGGCGTTCGCCAAGGCCGATTCGCTCTAGATCGTCATCCCGGCGAAGGCCGGGATCTCAGGACGAGAAGTCACGGCGTGGCTCCACGAGACCCCGGCCTTCGCCGGGGTGACGAGGGGGGTCAGACCCGCTCGATCACCGTCGCGATGCCCTGCCCGACGCCGATGCACATCGTGCACAGCGCGTAGCGGCCGCCGGTGCGGTGCAGCTCCTCGACCGCGGTCAGGATCAGGCGGGCGCCGGACATGCCGAGCGGGTGGCCGAGCGCGATTGCGCCGCCGTTCGGGTTCACGCGCGGATCGTCGTCGGGAAGGCCGAGCTGGCGCATCACCGCGAGGCCCTGGGCGGCGAAGGCCTCGTTCAGCTCGATCACGTCCATGTCGGCGATGCCGAGGCCGAGGCGCTTGAGCAGTTTCTCCGAGGCCGGCGCCGGGCCGATGCCCATGATCCGCGGCGGCACGCCGGCGACCGCGGCGCCGAGGAAGCGGGCGCGCGGCGTCAGGCCGTTGCGCTTGGCCGCTTCCTCGGTGGCGACGATGAGCGCGGCGGCGCCGTCATTGACGCCCGAGGCGTTGCCGGCGGTGACGGTGCCGTCGGGGCGGACGATCGGCTTGAGCTTCGCCAGCGCCTCGACGCTGGTCTCGCGCGGATGCTCGTCGCGGTCGACGACGACGGGATCGCCCTTGCGCTGCGGGATCGTCGACCGGGACGATCTCGGCGTCGAAGCGGCCGTTCGCCTGCGCCGCGGCGGCCTTCGCCTGGCTGCGCACCGCGAAAGCGTCCTGGTCGGCGCGGCTGACCTGGAATTCCTGCGCGACATTCTCGGCGGTGCTCGGCATCGTGTCGTCGCCATAAGCGTCGCGCATCTTCGGATTGACGAAGCGCCAGCCGATCGTGGTGTCGTACATCTCGGCGTTGCGGTCGAAGGCGCTGGTCGCCTTGGCCATGACGAAGGGGGCGCGGCTCATGCTTTCCGAGCCGCCGGCGATCAGCATGTCCGCCTCCGAGCCGCGGATCACCCGCGCCGCCATCGCCACCGCGTCCATGCCCGAGCCGCAGAGGCGGTTGAGCGTCACTCCGCCCGACGTGTCGGGAAGGCCGGCGAGCAGGCCGGCCATGCGGGCGAGGTTGCGATTGTCCTCGCCGGCCTGGTTGGCGCAGCCCATGATGACGTCGTCGAGCTCGGCCCAGTCGACGCCCGGGTTGCGCTCGATCAGCGCCCGGATCGGAATCGCGGCGAGATCGTCGGCGCGGACATGGGCGAGCGCTGCCGCCGTAGCGGCCGATCGGGGTGCGCACCGCATCGCAGATAAAGGCTTCGGTCATGCCCGTCCCCCTACGCGTTCGCCCTGAGCCTGTCGAAGGGCCATTTTTCCTTTTCGCCAACCTTCCGGAGAAAAGAGAGGGCTTCGACAGGCTCAGCCCGAACGGACGCGGGTTCAGTCCGTTTCGATCAGCGCCCCGCCGAGGCTGCGCGAAAAGCCGGTGAACTCGGCGATCGCGCGGCCGTCTTCGGTGCGGACGCTGACATGGGTCACGCCCGAGCGGCCGACAAGCGCCTGCTCCCGGCCCTCGGCGATCAGCACCTCGCCTTCCCGCGCCTGGTCGAGGAAGGTGATCGAGGCCTTGGCTGCGACGCTGCGCAAATTGCGGCCGTTGCAGACATAAGCGAAGGCGGTGTCGGCGAGCGCGAAGACCATGCCGCCATGGGCGATGCCGTGGCCGTTGAGCATGTCCGCGGTGAGCCGTCATGCGGATGCGCGCATAGCCCTCGCGCGCCTCCTCGATCTCGATGCCCCAGGCGGGGCCGGTGCCTTCGGCGGCGAGCATCGAACGCGCCACCTTGTCGGCCAAATCGTTTGCGCTCATGAGGCGGCCATGGCGTACGAAACCATCGAGTTCAAGCTGGACGGCGGCATCGCCCGGCTGACCCTGAACCGCCCCGACCGGCTCAACAGCTTCACCGTGCAGATGCACGAGGAGGTCGCCGACGCGCTGGCGAGCCTCGGCGATGCGCGCGTGCTGATCCTGACCGGCGCCGGCCGCGGCTTCTGCGCCGGGCAGGATCTGAGCGACCGCGCGGTGGCGCCGGGCGAGGCGGTCGATCTCGGCGAGTCGGTGGAGCAGCGCTACAATCCACTGATCCGCAAGCTGACCTCGCTGCCGATGCCGGTGATCGCGCGGGTCAACGGCGTCGCCGCGGGCGCGGGCGCCAATATCGCGCTCGCCTGCGACATCGTCATCGCCGCGAAGAGCGCGAAGTTCATCCAGTCCTTCGCCGCCATCGGCCTCATTCCGGACAGCGGCGGCACCTGGGTGCTGCCGCGGCTGGTCGGCCAGGCGCGGGCACTCGGGCTGGCGCTGACCGGCGAGCCGCTCGAGGCCGAGCGGGCGGCGGACTGGGGGCTGATCTGGAAGGCGGTCGACGACGAGCAGCTCGACGCCGAAGTCGACGCGCTCGCCGCCCGCTTCGCCGCCGGACCGACCCGCGGGCTCGCCCGGATCAAGGCGATGATCCGCGAAAGCTGGGGCCAGAGCCTCGACGCCGAGCTCGACCGCCAGCGCGACGCGATGCGCGAGCTCGGCTATCAGCGACGATTATCGCGAGGGCGTCGCCGCGTTCATGGAGAAGCGCAAACCCGATTTCATCGGCAAATAGCCCTCCCCCTTGATGGGGAAGGGTTGGGTGGGGGTGAACGTCTCCACCGCCACGACGGGCCTCGCAGGTTCACCCCACCCCAAACCCCTCCCCATCAAGGGAGGGGCTTCAAGCGACTCCGGGAAAACTCTGAGGCTTGAACTTGGCGGCGGCTTCAAGCCGCGACCAGCGACGCGAACTTCGCCAGATCGATATTGCCGCCCGAGATGACGCAGACGATCGGCCCCTCCCCGGCCTCGCCGGTCAGCGCCGCCGCCGGGGACAGCGCGCCGGCGCCCTCGGCGATCACCCGCGCCTTTTCCGCGAGCAGGCGCATCGCCTCACGCGTCTGTTCGAGCGAGACGACAATGGCGCCGTCGACCAGCGGCCGCATCCGTTCCCACATCCGCTCCGTCACGCTCTGGCCGCCGGCGCCGTCGACGAACGACGCCTCCCAGCCGGGAAAGCGCCGCGGCCCGCCTTCGCGACGCGACAAGGCGTAGGGCGCCGCCGTCTCAGGCTCCGCGCCGAACAGCTTGATGTCGGGACGAAGCGCCTTGATCGCGCTGCCGACCCCTGTGATCAGCCCGCCGCCGCCGATCGCCGCGATCACCGCTCGGGCGTCGGGCGCGTCTTCGAGGATTTCGAGGCCCATGGTCGCGTGGCCGGCGATGAAATCGTGATTGTCGAACGGATGGATGAAGAGGCCGTCCATGCCTTCATAGTCATGGTCGGTGACCGCCTGCCAGGCGATTTCGTAGGGGACGGGAACAATATGGGCGCCGAGCGCCGCCATCCGGTCGAGCTTGGTCTGCGGCGCGGTCTCGATCGCCACCACCGTGCAGGGGATGCCGGCCGCCCGCGCCGCATAAGCGACGCCCTGGCCGGCATTGCCCGCGCTCACCGTCCAGACGCCCCGCGCCCGCTCCGCGCCGCTCAGCCTGCCGACGGCATTGGCGGCGCCGCGGATCTTGTAGGAATTGGTCGGCTGGAGATTTTCGAGCTTCAATCTTATGTCGGGCCCGCCCGGACCGAGATCGAGCCTGACCAGAGGCGTGCGCAGCACCGTTCCGGCGATCCGCTCGCGCGCTTCCTCGATGTCCTTCAGTGCGATCGGTCTGACGGGTTCGACCATGAGCCATTCCTCCGCTGCGCCGGGGTCATGCACGCGCAAACATCGACGTGTCGAGCCCCGAATTTTCCACTAAGGAAGCGGCATGAAGACTCTCAAACTGCTCAATTACGCCCGGGACTCGTGGGTCGCCGGCGACGGCGGCCAAACCGAGGTGATGAACGCCGTGACCGGCGACACGATCGCCGAGACCGGCAGCAAGGGCATCGATTTCAGGGCGATGCTCGATCATGCCCGAACCGTCGGCGGGCCGGCGTTGCGCGCCCTCACCTTCCACGAGCGCGCCTGGATGCTGAAGGACCTCGCCAATGCGGTGATGGCGCGCAAGGAGGAATTGTACGAGCTCAGCTACGCGACCGGCGCGACTCGAACCGACGGCTGGATCGACATCGAGGGCGGCGCGGGGACGCTCTTCTCCTTCTCGTCCAAGGGCCGGCGCGAGCTGCCCAACGGCCGGGTGCTGATCGACGGGGCGATGGAGCCGTTGTCGAAGAGCGGCAGCTTCGTCGGCCAGCATGTCTACACGCCGCTGCAGGGCGTCGCGGTCCATATCAACGCGTTCAACTTCCCGGTCTGGGGGATGCTCGAGAAACTGGGGCCGACTTTGCTCGCCGGCGTGCCGGCGATCGTCAAGCCCGCCTCGGCGACCGGCTATCTCACCGAAGCCTGCGTCAGGATCATGATCGAGGCCGATGTGCTGCCGAAGGGCGCGCTGCAGCTGATCATGGGCGGGGTCGGCGACCTGATGGACCATCTGACTCTGTCAGGACGTGGTCAGCTTCACCGGCTCGGCGGCGACCGCGATGAAGCTGCAAACGCATCCGGTGATCGCGCGCGAATCGGTGCGGTTCGTGGCCGAGCGCGACAGCCTCAACGCCTCGATCCTGGGGCCGGACGCCGGCCCCGGCACGCCCGAATTCGACCTCTTCGTCAAGGAAGTGGCGCGGGAGATGACGGTCAAGGCCGGGCAGAAATGCACCGCCATCCGCCGCGCCATGGCGCCGGCGCAGCATCTCGACGCGGTCCAGGAAGCGCTGTCGGCGCGGCTCGCCAAAGTGAAGGTCGGCGATCCGCGCGACGAGGCGACGACGATGGGCGCGCTGGCGAGCCGGGACCAGCTCGAATCGGTGCGCGAAGCGGTCTCGATGTTGGCGAAAGCGGCGCGGATCGTGAGCGGGGATCCGGACGTGTCGCCGGTGGCGGGCGGCGGCGCGTTCATTTCGCCGATCCTGCTGCGCACGGACGATCCCTGGAACGTCGCGGATGTGCACGATGTCGAGGCGTTCGGGCCGGTTTCGACGATCATGCCCTATCGCGACCTCGACGACGCCATCGCCCTGGCGAACCGCGGGATGGGGAGCCTCGCGCTGTCGCTGTTCACCTATGACAAGGGCACCGCCGAGGCGTTCGTGCTCGGGGCGGGCGCCTATCACGGCCGGATGGTGATCCTCGACCGCACCTCCGCCAGGGAATCGACCGGGCACGGCTCGCCCCTCCCCGTCCTCGTCCATGGCGGCCCGGGCCGGGCCGGCGGCGGCGAGGAGATGGGCGGCATCCGCGGCGTCAAGCATTACATGCAGCGGACCGCGCTCCAGGGCGGGCCGGAAATGCTCTCCAGGATCGTCGGCCAATGGCTGCCGGGCGCCGACATGCCGACCGGCGACGTCCACCCGTTCCGCAAGCGCATCGCCGAGCTCGACATCGGCTACACGCTGAAGACCGCGAGCCGCACCGTCACGCTCGAGGACATCGAGCATTTCGCCCATTTCACCGGCGACAATTTCTACGCCCATATGGACGACGAAGCGGCCAAAGCCTCGCCCATCTTCGGCGGCCGCGTCGCTCACGGCTATCTGATCCTCTCCTTCGCCGCCGGGCTGTTCGTCGATCCCGATCCGGGGCCCGTCCTCGCCAATACCGGACTCGAGACGCTGCGCTTCCTGACCCCGCTTTATCCGGGCGATTCGATGCGCGTCGAGCTCACCGTCAAGTCCAAGTCCGTCCGCGATGCGGAAAAAGGCGAGGTGCGCTGGGCCGTGTCCGTGTTCAACCAGAAGGACGAAGTGGTCGCCACCTACGAGCTGATGACGATGAACGTGCCGTGAGATGAAAGAGATGTCCCGTTTCCTGCTTGCCTTCTTCCTGGTCGCGGCCTGCGGCCAGGCGGCGACGCAGCCCCCGCAACCGACGCGCCCGTCGTCACGCCGGCCGCAGCCGCGCCGCCGGTCTACGACGCCCGCATCGTCGCCACCTATCCGCACGATCCGGGCGCCTATACCCAGGGCCTCCTCTACCTCGACGGCCAGCTCTATGAGAGCACCGGCCAGGTCGGCCAATCGACGATCCGCCGGGTCGCTATCGAGGACGGCCGAGTGCTCCAGTCGGTCGCGATCCCCGCCGGCCAGTTCGGCGAGGGCATCGTCAATTGGGGCGACCAGATCGTCTCGATCACCTGGACGGGCGGAATCGGCTATCGCTGGGACCGCCGCACGCTGCGCCGCCTCGGCGAGTGGCGCTATGGCGGCGAAGGCTGGGGCCTGACCCAGAACGGCACCGACATCGTGATGAGCGACGGCACGGCGGAGCTGCGCTTCCTCGACCCCGCCACCCTGGCCGAGCGCCGCCGCGTGACAGTCGCCGTGGACGGCCGCCCGGTCGATCAGCTGAACGAGCTCGAATGGGTCAATGGCGAGGTCTTCGCCAATGTCTGGCAGACGCCGATGATCGTGAGGATCGACCCGGCTTCCGGACGGGTCACGGGTGTGATCGACCTCAGCCCGATCGTCGCGCAGAATAGCGGCGGCGAGGACGACGTGCTCAACGGCATCGCCTATGACGCGGCGCGCGACCGGCTGTTCGTCACCGGCAAATATTGGCGCAACCTCTACGAAATCGACCTCGTGCCGCGCCCTTGACTCTTGGGTAAGTCGAGACTAACGGTAAGCCATGGCTAACCAATTTGCCGCGCTTGCCGAGCCGATACGGGCCCGGATCGTCGAACGGCTCGCCGAGCGGCCGATGGCGGTCGGCGAGCTCGCCGCGGGGCTGCCGGTGACTCGGCCGGCGGTGTCGCAGCATTTGAAGGTGCTCAAGGCGGCGAAATTGGTGCGCGACGAGGCCCAAGGCACGCGCCGCATCTATTCGATCGATCCGGCCGGTCTGGGCGCGATCCGCGCCTGGCTGGACGGCTTCTGGGACAAGGCCCTCGCCCGCTATGCCGAGGCCGCCGAGAGGGAGGAAAGACCATGAACGTCGAAGCGCAGCGCATCAGCCCCGCGCCAATCCGCCGCAGCCTACGGGTCAAGGCGGACCGGCAGAAGGCGTTCGACACTTTCGTCGCCGGCATGGGCGGCTGGTGGCTGAAATCGCACAGCCTGCTCAAATCGCCGCAGCGGGACGTGGTGATCGAGCCGCATATGGGCGGCCGCTGGTACGAGATCGGCGAGGACGGCAGCGAGCAGGTCTGGGGCAAAGTGCTGGCCTGGGACGCGCCCGGCCGAATCCTGCTCGCCTGGCAGCTCAACGCCGAATGGGCGTACGATCCCGATTTTTCGACCACGGTCGAGGTGAATTTCACCGCCGAGGGCGACCATGTGATCGTCGATTTCGAGCATCGCGACCTCGACCGCTTCGGCGCCAATGCCGAGACCGTGCGCGGCGATTACGACACCGGCATGGACGGCGGCTGGCGGGAATTGCTCGCGGGCTATCAGCGGGCGGCGGAAGGCTCCGCTTAAGCTCGGTTCTGGTCCTAGACCACCACGTCGTTCTCGGCGCGGTAGTTGGCGAGGTCGCCTTCGAGGAATTTGGCATTGGCCTCGCGGAGCTTCGCTCCTTCCTCGTCGTAGAGGAAGGGCAGAAAGGCGAAGCGCCGGCCCTTCGTCACCGGCATCGCCTGGTGGAGCAGGGAACAGGAGAAGGCGACCGCCCCGCCGGTCGGCGCGCGATAGGTGCGCGGCCCGAATTCGGGAAAGCACAGGTCGCCGCCTTCATACTCCTCGGCGTTGAGGTTGATCGTGACCGCGAAGCGCCGGTGCGCCGTCCCCTTGGTCGTATTGTCGCGATGCGGGCGGAAATGGCCGCCGGTCTCGGCTTCGTAGCAGCCGACGATCAGCCGCTCGACCCGGGTCGCCTCGAACTGGAAGGCGCGGCGGACCATCGGCACCAGCCGGTGCATGAGCCGCAAATTGAGCTGCCGGGCCAGATCCCCGTCCTCGATCATATAGTCGCGGCGGATCTTCATGCGCGGGTCGAGCAGCAGCCTGGTCATGCCGTCGACGTCGCGCATGAAGCCCGAATCCTCGCCGCCGTCGGCCTCGTAAAGGTCGATCAGCCGGCGGCAGAGATCGGGCTCGAGCACGTTCGGGACCATGACCGCTGGCGCCCAGTCCGGCGCCGGCGGCGTCCGCACCATCGCTTCGAAGGCGGCGAGCGCCGCCTCGCTTTCGGACAGCGGATATTGGCCGGCGACGCGCAACGCCCGGTCGAGCAGCAGCCAGTGCGCCTGGTAGCGGCCGCTGCTCTCGTCCGGGACGGCGCCATAGGCGCGGCTGACCGTGCCGTCGTAATCGAGGAAGAAGCGGATACCGGGAAGCTGCTGGCGAATGCGCTTTCGGCCGCGTCGCGCGAATCGACGGTGACTCCGAAGAAGGAGGCGGCCTCGTCGTCGAACAAGGCGCGCCGCGCCTGCACCTGTGCCAAGGCGGCGGCGCAGGCGGGGTCGCGGGCGGTGCCGAAGAACAGCATCAGCACCGGCCGCCCGGCGGCGGCGTCGAAGACGTAATTCTCCGAGCCGTCGAGCGCTGGGGCGCGGAACCAGGGAGCCGCCTCGCCGAGGCCGACGGGATGTTGGCGTGGCTTGATCATCGCGCGAGAAGTAATCCAGCCGGCGCGCGCGGTCGAGACGGGTCAGTCAAGCGGCCAGGCCTCCAGCAGCTCGACGAAGCGGGTCAGCCAGGCATTGGTCTGGTGGCCGTCGACGACGCGATGGTCGATGGTCAGCGAGACATAGGCCATCGGCCGGATCTGGATCGCGTCGACGCCGCCGACCTCGCGGACGACGACGCGCTTCTCCAATTTGCCGACGCCGAGGATCGCCGATTGCGGCTGGTTGATGATGATCGGCGCGGCGAACAGCGAGCCCGAGACGCCGTGGTTCGAGATGGTGAAGGTGCCGCCCTTGATGTCGGCGGCGGTGAGCTTCTCCTTGCGCGCCTTCTCGATCAGCTCGTCCAGCTGCGCGGCGATGCCCTTCAATGACAATTGCTGCACCTTGCGCAGCACCGGCACGATCAGTCCCTTGCTGCCCAATGCGGTGCCGACGCCGATGTTGATGTCGTCGTAAAGCTCCAACTTGTCCGCGTGCCAGCGGCTGTTGATCGCCGGGGCGGTCTTCATCGCCTCGGCGGCCGCGGCGACCAGATAGGCGGTGTAGGTGAGCTTGACGCCTTTCTTCGCGAAGGCGGTCTTGTGCGCCTCGCGATGGGCGATGATCGCGCTGAAATCGGCCTCGAACATTGCGGTCACGTGGGGCGCCTGGGTGACCGAGGAGAGCATGTTCTCGGCGATGGCGAGGCGCATCCGGTCGTGGGCGACGAAGTGCGAGCGGATGTCGCCCGTGGCGGCGGGGATGATTCCTTCTGCTGGCTTGCCGACCCGGGTCGCTTCCTCGACGGCGCGATCGATGTCGGCGCGGGTGATGCGGCCGCCCCGGCCGGTGCCTTCGATCTGATCGGGGTTGAGGTCGTGCTGGAGGACGGCGCGCTTGACCGAGGGCGATAGACGGGTTTCGCGCCCCTCTTCCGTTCGGCCTGAGCTTGTCGAAGGCCTTTCCTGCTCTTCCTGAGAAGGAGAAGGAGAGGGCTTCGACAAGCTCAGCCCGAACGGCGTTTCCAGTTCCGCTTCTCCCCCGATCTCCGCGACCGGCGCGATCCGGCCGAGGATGGCGCCGGGCACGGCATCGTCGTTCGAGTGCAGCAATATCTCGCGCAGCACGCCGGCGGCGGGCGCGGGGACCTCCATCGCGACCTTGTCGGTTTCGAGCTCGACGAGGGGATCGTTCACCTCGACCCGGTCGCCGACCTGTTTCAGCCAGGCGCGGACGACGGCCTTGGTGCCCTCCTGCTCTTCGGGGACGAGGACATCGATCATGGCCTAAAAGCCCACCAGTTCGTCGATCTTCGCGCGGATCCTCTCCACGCTCGGCACCGCCCAGTTCATCAGCACCGGATTATGCGGGCTCGGAATGTCGGGCATGGTGACCCGCGCGACCGGCGCGTCGAGATCGAGGAAGGCCTCGTCCGCCACCACCGCCGCGATCTCCGCGCCGAAGCCGCCGGTGCGCAGGTCTTCGTGGACGATCAGGCAGCGGCGGGTGCGGCGGACCGAGTCCAGCACCATCTCCCGGTCCCAGGGCATCAGGGTCCGCAAATCGATCACGTCCGCCGACACATCCTTGGCCGCCTCCTCGCACCGCGGCACCATCGCGCCCCAGGTGACGATGGTGATGTCGCGCCCCTCGCGGGTCCGCTTCGCCCGGCCGAAGGGGAGGACATAATCGTCGCCGGGCCAGGGCCGGCGCGCCCAGGCGTCGTCGAGCATCGCGCGGTGCTCGAAGAAGACCGTCGGGTCGTTGCCGCGCAGCGCCGAGCGGAGCAGGCCGACCGCGTCCTCGGCGTTGCTCGGCGCCGCCACCAGCCAGCCGGGATTGTGGACGAACTGAACCTCGTTGGTCTGGCTGTGCCAGGGATCGCCGCACTTGAAGAAGCCGACCGGCATCCTGAGCACCATCGGGGCGGCGAAGCGGTTGGCGGTGCGCCAGCGCATCGTCCCGCAATCGTTGATCTGTTCAAGGGCGGGCTCGGCATATTTGCGGAACTGGATCTCGGGCACCGGCATCAGCCCGGCCAGCGCCATGCCGACGGCGCGGCCGATTATGCCTTCTTCGGAGAGGCTGGTATCGAACACGCGGTCGATGCCGAACTTGTCCTGCAGGCCCAGGGTCACCGCATGGACGCCGCCCTTCGGGCCGATATCCTCGCCGAACAGCAGGACGCGCGGATTGAGCTCCAGCTCGCGCTCGAGCGTGCGGCGGATCGCGGTGACCATGTTGATCCGCTGCCCTTCCGGGCGCGGAGTCTCGGTCGATTTCGGCGCGCGATAACCCTTGGTCCATTGCCCGCCGCGCTGCTGCATCTCGCCGTCGTAGAAGACGTGAGCGGTCACGCTTTCCGGATCAGCGATGCCCCGGGCCTCGGCTTCGGCGCGCGCCGTCTCCACCGCTTCCTCGGCCTCACGGGCGACCGCCTCCCATTCCGCCTCGCCCATCAGCGCCGGGACGAGATGCGCCTTGAGCTTGGGCAGGGGATCACGCGCCCATTCGGAGGCCACGAAGTCCTCGCTCTTGTATGTCTGCGTGTCCTGGAAGCTGTGGCCCTGCAGGCGCGGAACAGTGAGGCGCAGCAACGCCGGGCCTTGATGGCCGCGGACATAAGCGATGGCCTCGGCGACCAGTCGCGCCGCTTCGGCGGGCTCGGTGCCGTCGCCGGAGAAGATTTCGAGGTTGGCGAAGCTCGCCAGGTTCTTGGCGATGTCGCCGCCAGGCGTCTGGTAGGAAGAAGGGACCGAGATGCCGTATCGATTGTCCTCGACGTAGAACAGCATCGGCAGCTTCTGCGTGGTGGCGATGGTCAGCGCCGACCAGAAGCCGTTGGTGGCGACGCTGGCGTCGCCGCCGAGCACGACCGCAATCGCCTCGTCCCAGGATTCGTCGCCCAGCACCTTGCGGTAATAATCGATCGCCTGCGCCCAGCCGGCGGTCGGCGTATATTGCGCGCCGACGCCGCCGCACATCGGCAGCGCCGGGCAGCCGTTCGGGTTCGGATAGTTGAACACGACGCCGATGTCGCGCCCGTCCGAATAGCCGCCCGCCTTACCCATGTTCGAGCCCAAGGCATCGGCCAGCGGCACGCCCAAGGCGAGCAGCATCGGCCGCGACCGATAATAGCCGCAGGCGCCGTCGCGCGGATGATCGAGCAGGCTGCCGAGCATGACCTGCGCCATGTCGTGGCCGCGCGCGCTGAATTGGTAGAGCACCTTGCGCTCGGGGACGAGCCGCTCCTCCTCGAGCCTGTCCATCGCCCGGCTGACATGGACGAGATAGGCGATCTCGCGCCAGTCGAAGGCGGGGTCCGGCGCTTCGGCCCCGGCCTTGCGCTCTTTGGCCGGCGCCTCAGCCATCCATCTTCTCCACGACCGCGGCGGCGAAGCGATCGACGCTGTCGTCGGAGAGGCCGACCACGTTGAACCGGCCGGAGCCCGCCATGTAGATGCCGTGGCTCTCGCGCAGCTCCAGCACCTGCGCCGGAGTCAGCGGCAGCATCGAGAACATGCCGTTCTGCCCCTCGATAAAGCCGAGCCGGGGATCGTAGACGGCGAGCCGCGCGCGCAGCTGGCGGATGCGGCCGCACATCTCGTCCAGTTCGGCCCGCCAGTCGGCGCGGAGCTCGGGATCGTCGAGGATGATCCGCGCCACCGCCGCGCCATGGTCGGGCGGCATCGACCACATCGTCCGCGCCAGGCCGAGCAGATTGCCGAACGCGATCTCCGCGCCCTTCGCGCTCGACGCCTTGACGAACAGCGAGCCGAGCCGGTCGCGATAGACTCCGAAATTCTTGTCGCAGCTCTGCGCGACGATCGCCTGCTCGGCCGCCTCGACGACCAGCCGAGTCCCCGCCGAGTCGGCCTCGAGCCCCTTGCCGAGCCCCTGGTAAGCGAGGTCGACGAACGGGATCAGGCCGCGCGCCGAAATGATCTCGGCGACCGCGCGCCACTGGTCCATGTCGAGGTCGGCGCCGGTCGGATTGTGGCAGCAGCCGTGGAGCAGGACCAGGTCGCCCGCCTCGGCTTGCCCGAGCGCCTCCATCATCCGATCGAAGCAGATCGTCCGGCTGTCCTTGGCGTAATAGGGATAAGGGATCATCTCGACGCCGGCCGACGCGATCAGCGGCTGGTGGTTGGGCCAGGTCGGCTCGCCGACATAGATGCGGGCGAGCGGGTTGGCCCTGGCGATCAGCTCCGCGCCGAGCCGGAGCGCACCGCAGCCGCCGGGCGTCTGCAGGCCGACGATCCGGTCGTCGCCGGCCCCCTCGTCGCCGAACACGATCGGCTTGATCAGCTCTGTGAAGCGGGCGTCGCCCTGCGAGCCGATATAGGATTTGGTCTCCTGCGTCTCGACCAGGATGCGCTCGGCCGCCTTCACCGCGCGGAGGATCGGGGTGTTGCCGGCGGCGTCGCGATAGACGCCGACGCCGACGTCGATCTTGGTCGGCCGCCGGTCGGCCTCGGCGAGCGCGATCAGGGCGATCAGCGAGTCGGAAGGCTGCGCCTCGAGCCGGTCGAGCAGCACCGGCCCCGCCATCACCAGCATCTCGTCCATGCGCGCCTCCTGTCGGTTCGCCTCTACAACAATCACGCGGCAATAAGTGGTCAAAGTGGACATCTACACGGTGGTTGTTGAAACGTACGTTTCATGATATAGGCATTTGGTGAGCGAGGAATTTCACTTAGACACGGTGGACCGGCGAATCGTTCGGGCGCTGCAGCGCGACGCCAGCCTCAGCCACGCCGCTTTGGCCGAGACGGTCGGCGCCTCGGCGGCCTCGGTCTGGCGGCGCGTCCGCAACCTCGAGAGGGAGGGCGTGCTCGGCGCCTCGGTCCGGCTCGCCGATCCCGGCCGGCTCGGGCGGAGCGTCAACGTGCTCTGCCAGGTGCGGATGACCCGCCAGACGATGGACGCCCGCGCCGAGTTCGAGCAGTTCATCGAGGGGCGCGAAGAGATCGTCGAATGCTACGCCATGTCGGGCGAATGGGATTATCTGCTGCGCATCGCGGTCCGCGACGTTGCCGACTACGACCGCTTCATCCGCCAGGGCGTCCTCGCCCATCCCAGCGTCGCCAACGCGGCCTCCAATTTCGCACTGAGGCAGGTCAAGTACACGACGGAGATTCCCGTTTGAATTTCCTCCCCTCGATTTCGAGGGGAGGGTCTGTTGGAACCCTGCCCTCTCCCGTTTATTGAATGGGCCGCGATACGATCGGGAGACACGGACATGGCCGCTCGGCCTTATTGGAAGGGGCAGATCCGGCTGGCGCTGGTTTCGATCCCGGTGGAAATCTATTCCGCGACGCGCTCGGGCGCGACCATCGCCTTCAACCAGATCCACGAGCCGACCGGCAAGAGGATCAAATATGAGAAGGTCGTGCCGGGCGTCGGAGCGGTCGATCCGGACGAGATCGTCAAGGGCTATGAGGTCAGCAAGGGCAGCTACGTGTTGCTCGACGACGACGAGCTCGACGCCGTCAAGCTCGAGAGCAAGAAGACGCTCGAGCTGACCCAGTTCGTCGACGCCCACGAGATCGACCCGCTTTATTACGAGCGGCCCTATTACGTCGTCCCCGCCGACGACCTCGCCGAGGAGGCGTTCGTCGTGCTGCGCGAGGCGCTCCGGGACACCAGGAAGGTGGCGCTCGGCCAGCTCGCGCTGCGGGGCCGCGAATATATCGTCAGCCTGAAGCCCTGCGGGCGCGGCATCTTGCTGGAGACTCTGCGTTACGCCGACGAGGTGGTGAAGGCGCAGGGCTATTTCCGCGACATTTCCGACGCCAAGCCCGACGAGGAGATGCTCGACCTCGCCGAGACGCTGATCCAGAAGAAGACGGCGAAGTTCGATCCGAGCAAGTTCCACGACCGCTATGTCGATGCCCTGAAGGAGCTGATCGAGAAGAAGCGCAAGGGCAGGAAGATCGAGGCCGAGGAGGAGGAGCTGCCGAAGCGCGGCTCCAACGTCGTCGACCTGATGGCGGCGCTGAAGCGCTCGATCGAGAAGCCCGGCGCGAAGCCGGCGGCGGCGAAGAAGGCGCCGGCGAGAAAAGCCCCGGCGAAGAAGGCCGCGCCGGCGCGCAAGCGGGCCTAGACGTGCCGCGTAAATCCGATCCGCTCGCGACCTACAACAAGAAACGCGACTTCGCGAAGACGGCGGAGCCGGCCGGCAAGGTCGCGGCAGCGCGAGGCAAGCAGCGCATCTTCATGGTCCAGAAGCATGACGCGACTCGGCTTCACTATGATTTCCGGCTGGAGCTCGAAGGCACGCTGAAGAGCTGGGCGGTGACTCGCGGGCCGAGCCTCGATCCGGCGGACAAGAGGCTCGCGGTCCGCACCGAGGACCATCCGATGTCCTACGCGACCTTCGAGGGGACGATCCCCAAGGGCCAATATGGCGGCGGCACGGTGATGCTCTGGGACCGCGGCATCTGGATCCCCCATCCCGGCAAGGACCCCCTCAAGACGATCGAGGAAGGCCACCTCCACTTCACCCTCGAGGGCGAGCGGATGAAGGGGGAGTGGGTGATGTTCCGGCTGAAGCCGCGTGGGCGCGAGCGCGGGGAGAATTGGATCCTCAAGAAGGTCGAGGATGAACATGCGGGCAGCCCGACCGGGCTCACTGAAAAGTACCTGACGTCAATCAAGACCGGCCGGACGATGGACGAGATCGCTGCGGGGAAGAAGGCGAAGGAGCTGGCTCCCCGGCGAAGGCCCGGGCCCAGTCCGGCCGCTGAACTGGGCCCCGGCCTTCGCCGGGGCACGACGTTCCCCAAGTTCAGGGAGCCGCAGAAGGCGACTCTCGTCGACGCCGTGCCCTCCGGCGCGGCCTGGCTGCACGAGATGAAATATGACGGCTATCGCTGCCTGCTTGCGCTCGCCGGCGGGGCGGCGAAAATCTACACGCGGACCGGGCTCGACTGGACCGGCAAGTTCCCCGGGATCGCGGAGGCGGCGGGGGCGATTCAGTGCGACAGCGCGCTGCTCGATGGCGAGATCGTCGCCCTCGACGAGAAGGGCAATACCGGCTTTTCGGCGCTCCAGCAGGCGATAAGCGAGGGCGGGCGCGGATTGAGCCTATTCCTGTTCGACGCTCTCGAAATCGACGGCAAGAAACTCGACAAGCTGCCCAACCTGGAGCGCAAGCAGCGCCTCGCCGCCCTGATCGGCGAAGGGCATCCCCCCTTCATCCTCTATGCCGACCATATCCTCGGCAAAGGCGAACAGCTTTTCGACGCGATGTGCGAGGCCGGCCAGGAAGGGATCATCTCGAAGAAGGCGGACGCGCCTTATCGCCACACCCGGACCAGGAACTGGCTCAAGGTCAAGTGCACGCGGCGGCAGGAGTTCGTCATCGCCGGCTGGTCGGAAAGCGACAAGAAGGGGCGCGGCTTCCGGGCGCTGCTGCTGGCGGTCAACGAGGGCGGCAAGCTGCGCTATGCAGGCAAGGTCGGCACCGGCTTCTCGGTGGCGGTCCAGCACGATCTGCGCGCCCGGCTCGACAAGCTGGCCGTGGCCAAGCCGCCCGTCGAGGTCCCCCGAGCCGAGGCGCGCGGCGCGCATTGGGTGAAGCCGGAGCTGGTCGCCGAGGTCGCCTTCGCCGAATTCACCGCCGAGGGCGTGGTCCGCCATGCGAGCTTCCTCGGCCTGCGCGGCGACAAGAAGGCGGACGAGGTGGTCGCGGAGAAGCCGCAGCCCCTGCCCGCCCCCATCGACGACGGCGTCAGGATCAGCAATCCCGACCGAATCATCTTCCCCGAATCCGACGTCACCAAGGGCGAGCTCGCCGATTATTACCGCGCGCTCGGCGCGCCGATGGCGGTGTGGACCGCCGAGCGCCCGATCAGCCTGGTCCGCTGTCCGCAGGGCCGCGCCAGGAAATGCTTCTTCCAGAAGCATGACAGCGGCACGTTCGGCCCGCACGTCCTGCACGTGCCGATCCGCGAGAAGGACGGTCATATGGAGGATTATCTCTATGTCGACGGTCCGGCCGGCGTGCTCGCCTGCACGCAGATGGGCACGATCGAGTATCACGGCTGGGGATCGAAGGTCGCCGACGTCGAGAAGCCCGACCGGATCGTGTTCGACCTCGACCCCGACGTCGGCCTCGACTTCGACGAGGTCAAGAAGGCGGCGCGGGACGTGAAGCGCCACCTCGCCGACATGGGCCTCGTCACCTTCCCGATGCTGACCGGCGGCAAGGGCGTCCACGTCATCGTGCCGCTGACGCCCGCGGCCGAATGGCCGAAGGTCAAGGACTTCGCCCAGCGCTTCGCTTTGGCGCTCGCGGAGGCCGAACCCGAGCGCTTCACCGCTGCGCTTTCCAAGGCCAAGCGCACCGGCCGAATCTTCATCGACTATCTCAGGAACCAGCGCGGCGCGACGGCCGTGATGCCCTATTCCGCCCGCGCCCGCGAAGGCGCGCCGGTCGCCGCGCCGATCGGCTGGGAGGAGCTGGACGAGATGAAGTCGGGCGCGCGCTTCACTGTCCGCGACGTCGCGCTGCTGCTCGAGCGCGCGTCATCGCGCACGCTCCAGGGCTGGGGCGAGGCGAGCCAGGTCCTGCCTTCAGTCTAGAGACCGCTGGCGATCCACAAGGTCAGTGCGAGCGCGCTCCCCAAGGCGAGCAGAAGCCGCCAGGCGGGCGCGGCGACCATCGGCTCGGTGCCCGCGGGGGCGTCGCGCCCGCCGCTGATCATCGGCGCCACCAGATTGTCGCGCTTCACCACCAGGTAGAAGAGGATCGCGGCGAGGTGGATGCCGATCAGGCCGAGGATGACGTAGAAAAAGGTCTCGTGGCGCTCACCGAGCGTCTCCGAGGCATCCTCGCTGACGAGATGGGCCAGCGGTCCTGAATAGAGCCCGTGATCGTGGTTCGCGAACAGGCCCAGCCCGATTTGGATCGAGAGCGCGAGCAGCATCGCAATCACGCTGAGCGCGCCGATCGGGTTGTGGCCGATGCCCGCCTTCATTCGCCCGCCGAGATAGGCGAGGATCGTCCCCGGCCCCCTGACGAAGCCGCTGAAACGCGCGGTCGAGCTGCCCAGCACGCCCCAGAGCAAGCGGAACAGGACGAGACAGAGCATCGTCTGGCCGAGCAGCATGTGGACTTCGAAAATCTCCTGCTTGGCGGTCCACCAGAGCGCCGGAATCAGCAGCGCGACGAGCCAATGGACAATCCGGGTGGGCAGGTCCCAGACCGGGATCCGGCTCAATTTTCGGGGCCTCGAAAGCGATCGTGGCAGCCGGCGCAGGCGCGGCGCAGCGTGGGAAGCGCAGTGCGGACCCCCTCGACGTCGCCGCGCCGCGCCGCCGCATCCAGCCCGCGCGCGGCCACGAGCAGGTTCGCGCCGGCGACCCGGAAGCCGCGCGGATCGGACCAGATTTCGGCCTTGGCCCGCGTGCGCACGCCCGCTTCCGCGCCGGCGCCGCGCGGAAACCAGGTCAGCACGTTGCGGGCATGGCGCGTGATCGTCGCCGAATGGCGCCGGATCTCAGCAATGGCGGGCGCGTCGCTGGCGAGCTGGTCGTTGATCGCCTTCACCGCGCCGCCCATCTGCTTGTAATTGGCCTGGCGCATGCGGATCGTGTCGGCGGGCGGGGTGGAGCGGGTCTGGGCGGCCGCCATGGTGACGGCGCCGGCAATGGCGAGGCTGGCGAGGATGAAATGCTTCATTGACGGCTCCCTGGGTTTCCCGGCTCCATAGCGTGCCGGGTGCCGGAGACAAGAAAACGCCCCGGCCAGGGGGAAGCCGGGGCGCTCCTCGCAACCCGGTCCGGCGATACGCGACCGGCCGGACCCGGAAACACTGCGTATCGCCGCTCTAGGCCGAGTCGCCTGAAGCGATTCTGAATCGCGCCGTCAGCGATTGTTCAGGTGAGGCGGGTCCGGCAGCCGGGGAATCGGGGGCACCCTCGGATGGAGATCGGCGAGCGGCCGCGCCTCGTCCGCCGCCTCGCCTCGGGCGACGACGCCGCCCTGTCGGATCGAGCGGGTGACGTCGGGATCGCCCCAATAGGTGATCGCTCCGCCCTGCGCGACGGCGGCGGCGAGCCGGCGGGCCGGACGGGTGAAGATGAGGCCGCCATGGGCGACCGAGGCGGTGACGTCCTCGACAGGCAGAGCGCGGATGTCGAGCACGCCGCCGCTGCTGACGCTGGCGGCGACATTCGCCTGGCGCGGGAAGCCGCGCCCCGCCTGGAGCGAGCCGCCGTCGGAAACCGACAGCGCCGTCAGCGACGGCGTGACCACGTCCACCCGCAGCCGGTAACCGCGCGGGCAGCGGACGGCGCAGCGGTCGATCACCAGCCGCCCGCCGGCGATATTTATCCGCGTCGTGCGGCGGTCGCCCTCGACCAGGCTGACACTGGGCTCGGCGCCGTGGCGGACGACGACCTCGCCGCCGTTGCGAAGCTCGACTTCGTGGAAAGAGGCCGTCTGCGCGGCGAGCAAAAGGATCGAAAGCATGACATTCTCCCTCATTCGTAGCGAAGCGCGTGGATCGGGTGGGTGCGGGCGACGCGCAGCGCGTGGCCCATGACGGTGGCGGCGGCGATGGCCAGAGCGAGCGCGCCGGCGCCGGCGAACAGCAAGGGATTAAGGGCGATCCGCATGTCGAAACCGTTGAGCCAGTCGCGCATCACCCACCAGGCGACCGGCCAGGCGATGATGTTGGCGACCAGCACCAGCCGGCTGAACTGCCAGACCAGCAGGCGGACGACGTCGCGGGTGCGGGCGCCGAGCACCTTCCTGATGCCGATCTCCTTGGTCCGCCGCTCGGCGGTGAAGGCGGCGAGGCCGAACAGGCCCATGCAGCCGATCGCCACCGCGAGCAGCGAGAAGGCGGCGAAGAGGCGCGCCCGCGCCGCCTCGGGCGCGTAGAGGTCGCGGACGATGTCATCGGCGAACTCGGCCTCGAAGGGGACGTCGGGCGCGATCCGCTTCCAGACCCGCTCGATCCGGTCGCGCACCTCGATCGGGACGCCGTTGTAGCGGACCAGCAGCCAGGACGGCTGGAGCCGGTCGGGGAGGAAGATCATCGGCGCCTCGGGATCGCGGATCGATCGGAAACGGCTGTTCTCGACGACGCCGACGATGGTGACCGGGGTGCGCCCGACCACCTCGACGTCGCCGTCATCGGCAAGCAAGGTCCGGCCCACCGCCTGGCCCGGATCGGCGAAGCCGAGCCGGCGCGCGGCGAGCGCGTTGACGACGACATTGTAGCCGCGCCGCGCCATCGCGGCGGCGGCCTCGTCGCTGCCGTCGACGGTGCTGTCGTCCATCGCCCGGCCGGCGACGAAGGAGCGCCCGGCGAGGCGGTCGATGCCGAGCGTTTCGAAGAAGCCGGGATCGACCCGGTAGAGCTCGAACTCGACGCTCTCGCTCGCCCCCGGCGCGGTGACGGTCATGTTCTCCATCCCCCAGGTGTCGACGCCGATCGTCGAGCGGCCGGTCGAGACGACACCCTCGACCGCGCCGATCTCGCGCAGCAGATTCTCCATCCTCGGCACAAGCGCGCTTCGGAACATGTTGCCGACCTGCATGATGCCGTCGCGGCGGTAGCCCGGATCGACGGTGCGCGCGTGTTCGGTCTGCGCCTGGATGATCGCGGTGCAGATGATGAGACCGATCGACACCGCGAACTGGGCGATGACGAGGGCGTTGCGCAGCCGCCCGGAGCCCTCGGAATCGGCCGCCGACTGGTTGGCCTTCAGCACGCGGGCCGGCTGGAAGCGCGACAAATACAAGGCGGGATAAAGGCCGCCGAGCCCGCCGACGATGAGGATCAGGAGCAAGGCCGGAAGCAGCACCCCGCCGGCGCCCGAATAGGTCACCGCCATGTCGGCCTCGAGGAAGGCGTTGACGAAGGGCAGCAGCGCCTCGACCAGGGCCAGAGCGATCAGCATCGCCGCCGCCACCAGCAGCACGGATTCGCCGAGGAACTGGGCGACGAGCTGCCGCCGCGAGGCGCCGAGCACCTTCCTCAGCGCCACCTCGCGGGCGCGCTGGCCGGCGCGGGCGGTGGCGAGGTTGACGAAATTGACCACCGCCATGGCGAGGATCAGCAGGCCGACCAGCGCCATCGCCGCGACCGTCGAGCGATCGTTGCCGGGGCGCATGCCGCTCCCCTGCGCCTCGCCGAGGTGGATGTCGCGGACGCCCAGCAGGCGCCAGTCGACATTGGTGCCGGGGTTGACGCGCTCGCCGCCGAGCATCTGATCGGGGATGTTGCGCCGCTCCCAGGCCGGCATCTGCCGGGCGATCTCGGCGACGTCGGCGCCGGGCGCAAGGCGCGCATAGACCCAGCCGTTCTTCGGCATCCACTGGGTGAGGAAGGGGCTGCCGGCGCCGTACAGCGCCTCGATGTCGGCGCGAGCGACGATCGACAGCGCGAGATGGCTGTTGCGCGGCGGATCGCGGATCACGCCGGTGATCCGATAGTCGGTGGTCTGGCCGCCGGCGACCAGGGCCAGCGTGCGGCCGACCGAGTCCGCCCTGCCGAACCGCCGCACCGCCTCGCTCTTCGTGAGCACGATCGATCCCGGCGCCGCGAGCGCGGTCGCGCGGTCGCCGTGCAGGAAGGGGATTTGGAGGATGTCGAACAGCGGCCCGTCGACCCAGACGAAATCCTCGCTGACGCTCGCTTCGCCGTCCTGCAGGATGACCGGCTGGCCGTTGCCGACATAGACGATTCGATCGAGCTGCGGGAACTCGCGCAGCCGCCGGCCGGAGACGTAGGAGGTCATCTGCATCCCCCCCGGAACGAGGTTCGGATCGTCGCCGCCGGTGACCCATTGCTGGAGCTGGAAGGCGCGCTCGGCCTCGGGCAGCCAGCTATCGTAGCTCAGCTCGTAACGGACATGGATCAGGATGATCAGGAAGGCGGCGAGGCCGAGGGCGAGCCCGAGCAGGTTGATCAGGCTATAGACCTTGCTGCGGACGAGGCTCGCCCAGCCGGCCTTGAGATAATGGCGCCACATCTCAGTTCCGCCGGGTCACGCGGCTGCCGTCGGTCGAGCGGCCGTAAGGCGTGGTGAAGTCGCGCTCCACGACGGGCGCGCCCGGATCGTCGCCGCGCTCGCGCACCGCGGGCAGGATCGAGCGCGGGACGATCGTGCCGGTGTGGGTGATCTGGATTCGGCTGGCATAATTGCCGGCCATGGTGGCGACGACGAGGTCGAGCTCGGGCACCACCGTCACCACGTTGCCGCCCGCGCCGCGCGCTGAATAGCTGCGCACGATGCGGTCCTTGTAGGGCAGGTCCTCGACCCACCATTGATAGCCGTAGAAGACGTTGCGCAGATTGTACTGGGCCGACGTCGCGGCGGCGGCGAAGGCGGGATCGAGAATCTGCCTGCCCTGCCAGCGGCCGCCGTTCAGCATCAGCTGGCCGAACTTGAGGAAATCGCGCGCGCGCAGCCGCACCCCGCCGCCGCCATAGGGATGGCCGACCGGATCGAGCGGCCAGGCGTAACTTTCGATGCCCATCGGCCCGGCGACGAGCCGGTCGAAGGCGTCGAGCGGCGGCTCGCCGGTGGCGCTGCCGAGCATGCCGAGCGCGAGATGGGGGCTGGCGCTGCAATAGACGCTGTTCTCGCCCGGCGGCGTCGCCATCGGCACGGCCAGGGTGTAAAGGTACCAGTCGGGCTCCGCGCTCTGCTCGGCGATCACCTCCTCATTGCCCGGGGCGGCATCGTTGGTGTCGTCGCAGAACCAGCCCGACGACATGGTGAGCAGATGCTCCAGCGTCATCGCGCGCTTCTGCGGCTCGAGGCCGGCCGGGAAGGCGCCGCCGTTCATCACCCGATAGACCGGGCTCGACAGCTGCAGCGGCGCGCCAGCGCGCATCGCCGCGCCGATGGCGATTGCGGTCACGCTCTTTGCGGCGGAGCGGGTGTCGTGCAGCGTGTCGCGGCTCTGGCCGTGGAAATATTCCTCGAGCACCAGCCGGCCATGACGCGCGATCAGCACGGCATGGATTTGCGGCGCGTCCGGCGAGGCCATCGGCGTTTCGATGATGGACTGGACCAGCCGTTCGATCGCCGCGCGGTCGATCCCGGCCTCCGCCAGCGTGCCCGTCGGCCAGCCGTCGTCGCGCGGCGGCGGCGGCCGGTAGCCGTAGCGGCCGGGATTGCGCCCGCGCGGGTAGAACTCGCTGTCGTCGCCGTCGCGGGTGAAGTCGTAGGTCCCGCCACGGCTCGGGAAAGCGAGCGTGAAGGACCGGTTTTCGGCATCGTAGCGGCCGCTGGCGAGCTCTCGCTCGGGGGCGTCGCCGCGCCGCGCCATCAGCCGCACCGCCTCGCCGTCGCGGACCAGGCGCCGGGCGCCCCATTGCGTGCCCTGGTCGCGCTCCGGATTGCGAAGCACCGCGTCCAGCGACCCGTCCGGCCGGTTGCGCATCGCCAGATAGAAAGTGAATTCGTCCTGCAGCGTCGCGATCTCGCCGGACCAGCGGCCCGGCCGTTCCGCGCGCAGCACGACCGGCGAGGCGTAGCGCCCCGAATTGACGGCCGTGCCGGGGCGGACCCAGCGGCCGCGTATCGCGCCGCCGTCGAGCCGGCCGCGGAAGGCGCCGCGGTCGCCCGGCAGGTCGAAAGCGAGCGAGCGCCCCTCGATCCGGACCGGGATCGTCCGCCCGGCCATGTCGGCGACCCATGAATCGCCCAACCGGGTCACGATCAGCCGCCCCACCGAGTCGGGGCCGAACCGGCGCTTGGCGCTCCACAGGCCGGTGAGGTCGGCGGCCTGGACGGACGGGGCCGCGGGGGCGCCGGCCTGCTGCGCCACCACCGGAGCGGCCGACAGGAGCAGGGCGCACGCCATCATTCGGATCGGACGCATGATCCTTCCTTTCGAAACAGGTGCGGGACTTGGTGCGTGCGGCGCCGGGATTACGGGCCCTGGGACAGCGCCGCCACCGGGACGAGCCGTTTCAGGGGCGTGGGCGGCGTCGGCGGGGTGGGAGCCGTTGGCGGGGTCGGCGGGGTCGGCGGAACGGCCGGCTGGCCGGGCCGCGCGGGCTGGCCCGGATTGCCGGAATTGCCGCTATTGCCCGAATTGCCGCTATTGCCCGAATTGGCGAGATTACCCTGGGCACGAAGCTCGGCGACCTGGCGGTGATGGGCTTCCAGCTGGCGGTCGTACTGGGCGAGCTGGCGGTTGTAGGCGTCCAGGTCGCGGGTGTGCCGTTCAAGCATGCTGTCGTAATCGTCTGCCGGAACGGCTTCGCCGGCGGCGATGGCGGCCTGGGCTCCGACCGGCTGCTGCACGGCGCGCGCAGGCGTCGCGGCCCTTGCAGCTGCGGGGAGGACAGGCGCGGTCGGAGCGATCGGCGCGACCGGCGCGGACGGGGGAACGCCGCCGAAATCGGCGCGCCGCTGGCCGGGACCCGGCGCCGGCGCCGGCTGCAGGGCGGCGACCGGCGCGACGGTCGCGACCAGCAAGGTCGCCACCAAAGCGGCGGCGCCGGAGCCCGCGACGAACCGCGAGCTGGAGCGGCGGCGCGGGCCGCGCCGGATGATCGCGGTCAGCCGGCGCTCGAGCTCGGAGGTCCGGGCCATGGCGACCGAGAGGCTGGCGACAACCCCCGGCGACCGGAACGTGCCGGCGACTTCGAGCAGGCTGCGGGCATAGGCGCTCGCCCGGGCGCCCAGCGACAGGACCAGATCGTCGCAGGCATGCTCCTGTTCGAGCCGCATCCGCCGCGCCGCATGCCAGATGAGAGGATGGAACCAATAGAGCGCGCAGACGATCGCCGCCGCCGACCGGCTGAAGCTGTCGTGCCGGGACACGTGGGCGAGCTCGTGCAGCAGCACGATCCGGCGGCGCTCGTCGGTCCAGGCCAGCGCTTCGGCGGGAAGCAGGATCCTCGGCCGGAACGTTCCCCAGGTCATCGGCATGGCGGGGCCGGCGGCGATCCGCAGCGCGACCGGCCGCCGGATGCCGAGCGGCCCCGCCAGGCCCTCGATCAGCGCGGCCCAGCGAGTGTCGTCGACCGGCCGCGCCCGCCTCCACAAGCGCGCGAGAAGATGGTGGCCGAGCGCGAGCCGGCCCAGCAAGCCGGCCGCCACCGCCAGATAAAGAACCTCCATGAGATCGCCGAGGCCGAGCGAAGCGGCCGGCGCGGCCGCGCCCGGGCCCGCGGCCACGATCGCCGCCGCGGTCCCGCCCGGCATCGCCGCCGGCGGCGCCGAGGCGAGCACGTCCGGGAGGACGGCGAGCGGCAGCGGCGGCATCAGCGCCGAAAGCAAGGGAAACAGCAACAAGGCGCCGAGCCCGACCAGCCAGACCATGTGCCGCATCGCCGCCGAGCCGCCGGCCTTGCGGACCGTGGCCGCCGCGATCCAGACCATGGCCAGCAAGATGCTCGACCGGACGAGCAGGTCGAGCAGGCCGCCGGCCGCGATCATGCCCCGTCTTCCTTCGCGGCGGCTTCCTCCAGCAGCTGCGACAGGCGCTCATATTCGTGGCGCGAGAGCGGCTTCGATTCGAGCAGGGCCGCCATCGCGGTGCTCACCGAGCCGTCGAAGAAGGTGCGAACCACATGCGACAGCGCCGATCCGCGCACGTCCCGAGTCGCCGCTGTCGGCAGGTAGACGTAGCGCGGCCCGGCTTCCTCGTGCCGCAGCTGGCCCTTGTCCTCGAGATAGCGAAGCATCGCCCGCACCGAGGAATAGGAAGGCGGGTCGGGCAGCTCGCCGAGCACGTCCGAGACCGTCGCCCGGCCGCGCCGGTAGACGATCTCCATGATCTGCCGCTCGCGCTTGCCGAGCCGCGAGCCCGGATCGGCGTCCGGATGCCGGTCGTCGGCCCGTCTCGCACCTCGCTTCGCCAATCCATCCTCCGCAGGCCAAATCGAGCGGCCGATACCGCCGAGTGCGAATCAATTAGCATCATGCTAATGGATTAGCAATGAGCAAATGCGGGCTGCCCCGTGGAGCAGCTCGCAAGCTTGGAGCGCGCGCTCGGGAACGACGGCGCCCCCGACCGCTTCCCGCTTTACCGGCTGCGGTTTCGGGCGATCTCGCGGCCAACCCGGGGCCGGCCGCTGCCGCGCTTACTGGCAGCGGTTTCGCGCGATCTCGCGGCCGACCACGGCGCCGACCGCGCCGCCGACGATCGTGCCGGCCGTGCGGTCGCCGCGGCGGTCGATCGCGCGGCCGACCAGCGCGCCGGCGGCGGCGCCGACGATCAGGCCGGCGGTGCCGTCGCGCTTGCGGCAATGCATGCGCCCGTCGGGCCCGCGCCAGGTCGGCCCGCTATAATAGCCGTCGCGGTCGTAATAACCGGCGGCATCCTCGCGCTGGTCGGGCTTGGGACCGGCGCTCGCGGAAGCGGCGGGGACGGCGACGGCGAGGCCGGCAAGACCAAGGATCAATAAGCGCATGATATCCTCCTATCTGGTGTCGGGAGGAGTTGCTGAAGCGGCCGTGCTCCCCCCAAGAACCGAGTCGGCTGGGCGTCTCCTACTCCTCTCGTTTCGCACCACCAACGATTTTCCAGGGTCTTCCCGCCCAAGTGATCTATATAAATAATACACTTTATCCCTTGCGCTCGGCCTCGCGACGCCCCAATCTCGCAGTGAACCACCTTTTCGGGGGAAGACATGGCGACGCAGACCGAAACCGCGACCCAGACCGACACGCTGACGCTGGAGGCGCCGCAGCCGCTGCAGGTCGTCCAGCCCGAGCAGGCCGCCGGCCTGGTGCCGCTCAAGATCGAGCAGAAGACCCAGCTCGAGGAGAAGGTCGACTCCTTCGTGGCCGAGTTGGTCGCGCTCGATTCCAATTCCCCGGAATTCGGCAAGAAGGTCGATCAGCTGACCTCGATGGGCCGCAAGGAGATCGCCGAGGCGGCCGGCCATTCCAACCGCTTCCTCGACCGGCCGGTCAAGGCGATCGACAAGGATACCGGCATCGGCGCCAACCTGATCCAGCTCAGGAAGACCGTCGAGGGCCTCGACCCCGGCCGCGGCGTCAAGCCGCGCAAGCTGTTCGGAATCATCCCCTGGGGCAACGGCCTGCGCGGCTATTTCATGAAATACCAGTCGGCGCAGACCCACATCTCGTCGATCCTCGCCGCGCTCGCTTCCGGCAAGGACGAGCTCCTCATGGACAATGCCGCGATCGACGTCGAGCGCGCCAACATGTGGAAGACGATGGGTAAATTGGAGCAGATGATCCACATCTCCAAGGCGCTCGACGCGCGGCTAGAGGAGAAGGCCAACGAGCTCGACGCGACCGAGCCCGCCAAGGCCAAGGCGATCCGCGAGACCGCCTTGTTCTACACCCGTCAGCGCACCACCGACCTGCTGACCCAGATGGCGGTGACCGTGCAGGGCTATCTCGCCCTGGACCTGGTCAAGAAGAACAATGTCGAGCTGGTCAAGGGCGTCGACCGCGCCTCGACCACCACCGTCTCGGCGCTGCGCACCGCGGTCACCGTCGCCCAGGCGCTGACCAACCAGCGCCTCGTCCTCGAGCAGATCACCGCGCTCAACACGACAACCGCGGGCATGATCGAATCGACCGGCGAGCTGCTCAAGCATCAGTCCGCCGAGATCCACAAGCAGGCGGCGGCGTCGACCATCCCGCTGGAGACGCTGCAGCGCGCCTTCCAGAACATCTACGACACGATGGACGCGATCGACAAGTTCAAGGTCGAGGCGCTCGGCAACATGAAGCAGACCGTCGACACGCTCGGCCGCGAGGTCGAGAAGAGCCGCGGCTATATCGCCCGCGCCGAAGGCGTCGAGCAGAACCGCCTCGCCGGCACCGCCTCGCCGCTGACCGCGCTGGAAGGCTAAGAATGAACTCGCGCCACCGCTCCGTTCGGGCTGAGCCTGTCGAAGCCCTTTCCTGTTCTTCCCAAGGACTGGAAGAAGGAAAGCCCTTCGACAAGCTCAGGGCGAACGGGGAGTGCGGTCAAAGGGACCGCTGAAATGCCGCATCATTCTCGCCGCGTAGACCAGGCCATTGCCCGCTTCGACGAGGTGATGGGCCGCATCGACCGCGGCGCCGTCTCGCGCGACGCGCAACGCCGCGAGGTGTCGCGCGGCGTCCACAATGTCGCCCAGCGCGCCGCCAATATCGGCCTGGCGCTCGCCGCCCTGATCGCCGCGACCTTCGTCTTCAGCTTCATCACCGGGCCGATCGGGCTCGGCGGCCTGTTCATCGTCATCAGCCTGATGGTGCTCGCGGTGATCGTCTTCGGCCTCTGGGGCGGTATCGAGCGGCCGATCGTCGACTATAAGGAGGACATGCCGAACCGCGCCGTCGTGCAGCGGCTCGACAGCCTGCTGGTGCGCAAGCGCCCCGCCCTTCCCGCCCCCGCCGCGCGCCACATCGACGCCATCAGCCAGCAGCTGCCCTTGCTCGAGAGCCGCCTCGCCGAGGCCGCGATCCTCGATCCGCTCGCCCAGGACGCGCGCCGGCTGATGGGCAAGCATCTGCCCGAGCTGATCGAACGCTACGAGCGCGTCCCCGCCACCTATCGCGGCGAGCGCGACGGCGAGGGGCTCACGGTCGACGAACGCCTCGTCCAGGGTCTGGACGCGGCCAGGACCGCGCTCGACGATCTCGGCCGCAAGCTCGCCCATGAAGACCTCACCGCCTTCGAGACCCAGGGCCGCTTCATCGAGAGCCGCTACAAGGATGGGGACGGCGCCATCCAGAGCGAATAGGCCTGTACGCATGGGTTTCGAGCTCGAGCGGGTGCTGTACGAAACCGAGGATTTCCTGCGGCGGAGCCTCGGCTCGACGAGCGCGCGCGAGGCGAAGAAGCGCAAGCTCAGGCGCAAGTTCGAGGAGGCGATCCGGCGCGTGAAGCGCGCGCTGTTCCTGTTCGCCGGCCTGCTCACCGCTTTGGTCGGCTACGCGATCTTCTTCGGCGATATCGGCTTTTTCACCTGGCTGGTGGCGATCCCGACCGCTTTCCTGATCGCCTTCGTCTCGCTGTTCTGGGGATCGCCGCGGCGCGCGGAGCCGATCGACGTGGCCGCCCCGGGCGCGCCGGCGCTGCCGCTCGGCGAGCTCGCCGCCCGCGCCGAGGAGGGGCTGCTCGACCGCTGCGAGGAATTGCCCGGCCGCGCGCTGCCCGCCGCCGACGCGATCATGGCGCGCCTCAATGAGCTCCAGCATCATCTCGGCGACCTCGACCCGGCCTCGCTGCCCGCCGGCGACGCGCGGCGGCTGATCGGCCAGCATCTGCCGCGGCTGATCGATTCCTACCTCGACCTGCCGGCCAGCGCCCGCGCCCCGGGCTCGGAGAGCAGCCAGCGCTTCACCGAAAGCCTCGGCATCGTCGCGGCCGAGCTCGACACCCTGCTCGAGACCTGCTGCCGCGACCGCCAGACCGACTTCGACACGCAGCAGCGCTTCATCGAGACGCGGTACCGGGAGGATGGCGGGCTGAAGGGCGAATAGGTTCTGTGCGATATTTCCGCGGGGCGTATTTTTCCCAGCGGTCTCCGTCCGCAAGCATTGTTTTTCCGCTGTCACCTAAGTGCCACAACAACTTAAGAAATGAATGGCGCTCTCTTAAGCCCCTATCGCACGCGCCGATTGGTTTTAATCTGGAACCATTCGGCTTGATATCCGAGGGGGAAATCATGACTCGCACTTCTGCCGCCGCCTTGCTGCTTTCGACCCTGTCCGCCTTCGCTCTCGCGACGCCCGCCGCGGCGCAGGACGAAACGCCGCCGGCCGCGCAAGGCCGCGACGAAGGGGATGCGGGCCAGACCGTGATCGTCACCGGCACCCGCCGGACCGACCGCACCCTCGCCGACAGCCCGGTTCCGGTCGACGTGATCGGCGCCCAGCAGCTGACCGACACCGGCTATACCGAGACCAACCGAATCCTCAACCAGCTCGTCCCCTCGTTCAACTTCCCGCAGCCCTCGCTCACCGACGGCACCGATTCGTTGCGCCCCGCCACGTTGCGCGGCCTCGCCCCCGATCAGGTGCTGGTGCTGGTCAACGGCAAGCGCCGGCACAGCTCGTCGCTGATCAACCTGAACGGCTCGGTCGGCCGCGGCTCGGTCTCGGTCGATCTCAACACCATCCCGCCGCTCGCCATCGAGCGGATCGAGGTGCTGCGCGACGGCGCTTCCTCGCAATATGGCTCGGACGCGATCGCCGGCGTGATCAACATCCGGCTGCGCCGCGCCGAGGGCGGCCGCGCCCAGATGACCTACGGCCGCTACATCACCGACATGGGGGACGTGCCGCAGGTGACCGGAGTCGCCACCGGCCCCGGCGACCTGCCGATCGTCGTGACCCCGGCCGCCGGCAACCAGGCCTGCACGCCCTCGCCCCAGTGCAACGACGTCCTGCAGCTCATCACGACCGGCGAGGACCGCCATATCGAGGACGGCAACACCTGGACGATCGCCACCAATATCGGCCTTCCCGTCGGCCCCGGCGGCTATCTCAACTTCACCGCCGAGGTGAAGGACCGCAACTCCACCAACCGCACCGCCGCCGATCCGCGCCGCCAATATTTCACCATCGGCGACCCGCGCGAGCTTACCATCGACCGCTACAACCATCGCTATGGCGACGGCGAATCGCAGGACATGAACTTCTTCGTCAACGCCGGCTGGGACCTCGGCCAGTTCGAGCTTTACGGCTTCGGCAGCTACGGCGTGCGCGACGGCAACGGCGCCGGCTTCAACCGCCGCGCCAACGACAATCGCAACCGCGACTGGGCCGCCTCGCCGCCGGGCAACCCCTTCGTCCCGATCTATCCGAACGGCTTCCTGCCGCTCATCGTCAGCGAGATCATCGACATTTCGGCCGCCGCCGGCGTGCGCGGCGAAGTCAGCGGCTGGAGCACCGATCTCTCGGTCGTCTACGGCTCGAACCGGCTCAACTATCATGTCGAGAACAGCGTCAACACCTCGCTCGGCGGCCTGCTCAGCCCGCGCCGCTTCGACGCCGGCGGACTGCGCTTCGGCCAGACGGTGTTCAACGCCGACGCCCAGCGGATCATCGCCACCGACTTCCTCCACGAGCTCTCGCTCGCCATCGGCGCCGAATATCGCAACGAAAATTTCAAGATCGTCCAGGGCGACGTGGCGAGCTACATCAACGGCCCGTTCTCGGCCGCCGCACTGGGCGGCGCCGCCGGCGGCTCGCAGGTCTTCCCGGGCTTCCGGCCGAACAACGAGGTCGACGAATCGCGCGACAGCTTCGCCGCTTATGTCGAGCTCGACGCCGACATCACCGAGCGGCTCTCGCTGCAGATCGCCGGCCGCTACGAACATTATTCCGATTTCGGCTCGACCCTGAACGGCAAGATCGCCGGCCGTCTGGAGCCGGTCGACGGGATCGCCATTCGCGGCTCGGTCTCGACCGGCTTCCGGGCGCCGTCGCTCCACCAGCAATTCTTCACCGCGACCTCGACCAACAATGTCGGCGGCGTTCTGATCGAGGTCGGCACCTTCCCGGTCACCAACCCGGTCTCGGTGGCGCTCGGCGCCCAGCCGCTCGATCCGGAAAAATCGCTCAACATGGGCGCCGGCATCGCGCTGACCCCGGTCGCCGGCCTCAGCCTCACCGCCGACGTCTACCAGATCGAGATCGACGACCGAATCGTGCTCACCGAGAATTTGCAGGGGGCGGCGGTGGTCGCCTTGCTGCAGGGCGCGGGCATCAACAACATCACGTCGGCCCGCTTCTTCGTCAACGGCATCGACACGCGCACGCGAGGCATCGACATCGTCGGCAGCTATCGGCTGCCCGACATGGGCCTCGGCCGGATCACGCTCACCGCCGGCTACAATTACAACAAGACCACGATCACCGATCGGGCCGCGCTGCCGAGCCTGCCCGGGCTCGTCCTGTTCGCTCGGCCGGAATCGCTTCGCCTCACCGACGGCCAGCCGCGCAGCAAGATCAATTTCGGCCTCGACTGGAATTACGGGCCGGTCGGCTTCACCGCGCGCGCCAACCGCTACGGCCGGGTGCTGATCCCCGGCACCACCGTCGACATCGCCGTGCCCGTCGGCGCCTCGCCGACCGACATCTTCCTGTCGCCGAAATGGATCACCGACGCCGAGCTTCGGGTGCGGCCGTTCGGCGAGGGCGGCGGCTTCGAGCTCGCGGTCGGCGCCAACAATCTGTTCAACGTCTATCCCGACCGGCTGCCGGCCGGCGGCGCGTTCGGCCTCAACAACTTCTTCCTGCCTTATTCGAGCTTCTCGCCCTTCGGCTTCAACGGAAGGTTCGTCTACGGCCGGGTGTCGTTCGAGTTCTGAGCGATAGGGCGGGAGCGCCTCGCACCGGCAAGTGCGGGCGCACCCCCGAAGGTCAGATCCGGCCCATCAGCACCAGGATCAGGAGGATGATCACGACCACGCCGAGCAGGCCCGACGGACCGTAGCCCCAGTTGCGGCTGTGGCCCCAGGTGGGCAAAGCGCCGAGCAGGATCAGGACGAGCAGGATGATCAGGATAGTGGTGAGCGTCATGGGATCCTCCGCCAATGTTCGGGTGCGTAACGACCTCAGCCCCGTCGGGTTGCACGAGACTTCGGAATGCGGCGGAACCTGGACCGGTCAGGCGAACAGCGCCCTTGCCTTCGCCAGCGCCGCCACGCCCGCGGATATCGTTTCCGCTTTCTTGGCGAAGCAGAGCCGGATCGCGGTCCTGACCGGGTCCTCGGCATAGAGGGCCGAGACCGGGATCGCGGCCACGCCGGCTTCGGCGACGGCGCGCTCGCAGAAGGCGACGTCGTCGGCGTCGATCCCCGAGGCGGGGAGGTCGACGATGAGGAAATAGGTGCCCTCGCAGGGCAGCACCTTGTAGCCCGCGTCCGCGAGCATGGCGCTCATCCGGTCCCGGGCCTCGGCGAAGCCGGTGCGCATGCCGGCATAATAAGCCGCGTCCTTGCCGAGGCCCCAGGCGACCGCGGCCTGGAGGTTGGGCGCGGTCGTGAAGGTCAGGAACTGGTGCGCCTTCGCCACGGCCGCGGCGAGGTCAAGCGGGGCCGCCGCCCAGCCCACCTTCCAGCCGGTCAGCGAGAAGATCTTGCCCGCCGAGCCGATTTTGACCGTCCGCTCGGCCATGCCGGGGAGCGACGAGAGCGGGAGGTGGGCGCGGCCGTCGAAGACGACATGTTCCCAGACCTCGTCCGAGACCGCCACCGCATCGTGCGCCACGCAGGCCTCGGCGAGCAGGCCGAGCTCTTCGCGGTCGAACATCCGAGCGGTGGGATTGTGCGGGTTGTTGAAGACGACGAGCCGGGTGTTCGGCGTGAACGCCTCGGCCAGCGCCTCGGCGGTGATCCGCCAGCAGGGAGGCGCCAGCCGGACGAGCCGCGGTACGCCGCCGGCGCGCAGCACCAGCGGCAGATAGGCGTCGTAGAGCGGCTGGAAGAGCACGACCTCGTCGCCGGGCGCGATCAGCGCCAAGAGGGTCGCCGCCAGCGCCTCGGTCGCGCCCGAGGTGACGATCACCTGGTCGGGGCCGAGGTCGACGCCCTGGTGCCGCCGGTAATGATCGGCGATCGCCTGGCGGAGCTCGGGCAGGCCGCGCATCGGCGGATATTGGCTTGCGGCCCCGCTCAGCGCCGCCGCGGCCTTCTCGACCACGTCGTCGGGCCAGCCGAAATCGGGGAAGCCCTGGCCGAGATTGACCGCTCCATGGGCGCGGGCGAGGCCCGACATATGCTCGAAGATCGAGGTTCCCTGGGCGGCGGTGAGCGGATTCATGGGCCAGCCTTAGCATCCGCGGCGCATGAACCGTAAGGGATGACGGACGCGACGGCGCCCGCTAATCCCCCGCGATGGCCAGCCGACCCCGCCGATCGTTCCCCCTCCGAATCCTCGCCTGGCTCCTCAAAAGCGTGGCAATCTTCCTGATCGTCAGCATCCTGTGGGTGCTGCTCTACCGCTTCGTGAACCCGCCTTTCACCTTCACCCAATTGGGCGACCGGATCGGGGGCAACGGCGTGCGCTCCGAATGGATGGCGATCGGCCGGATCGACCGCGACATGGTCCGCGCCGCGATCGCCGGCGAGGACGGCAAGTTCTGCAGCCATTCGGGTTTCGACCGCGAGGCGATCGAGGCGGCGATGCGGCGCAACGCGGCCGGCGGCGCGGTGATCCGCGGCGGCTCGACGATCAGCCAGCAAACCGCCAAGAACGCCTTCCTCTGGCAAGGCGGCGGCTGGTTCCGCAAGGGCCTGGAGGCGTGGTTCACCCTGCTGGTCGAAAATCTCTGGAGCAAGCGGCGGATCATGGAGGTCTATCTCAACGTCGCCGAGACCGGCATCGGCACCTACGGCGTCAGCGCCGGCGCGCGGCGCTATTTCGGCCACGACGCCGCCCGCCTGACGCCGCAGGAGGCGGCGCGGATCGCCGCGGTCTTCCCGTTGCCCAAGCGCCGCGCGGCAATCTCGCCGCGCGGCTTCACCCGGCGGTACGGCAATATGATCGCGGCCAGGATGCGGGTAGTGGGTCGCGACGGGCTGGACGGGTGCGTTTACTCCACGTGAGTCATTCCGGCGAAAGCCGGAACCCATGAACGCTGTATTCGAGGAAAGGGCGAAAATGCCTGCGCCTCGCACCCCATGGCGGTGTTCATGGGTCCCGGCTTTCGCCGGGATGACTCTGTCGTCTCCGCCTCGCCGGACCCTCAGAACGGCATCTTGAAGCCCGGCGGGAGCTGCATGCCGCCGGTGACGCCGCGCATCGCCTCGGCGGCGGCGGCGTCGGCCTTGGCGCGGGCGTCGTTGATCGCGGCGGCGACGAGGTCCTCGACCATCTGCTTCTCGGCAGGCGCGAGCAGGCTCTCGTCGATCCGGACGGCGATGATCCGGCCCTTGGCCGAGGCACGGATCCTGACCAGGCCGCCGCCCGAAACGCCTTCGACCTCGACCTTGTCGAGGCCCTCCTGCGCCTGCATCAGCTTGGCCTGGGCGTCCTGCGCCATCTTCAAGAGATCGTCGAGATTCTGCATCATGCGCTCCGTTGTTCGTCAAGCCTGAAGTCGGGCAGCAGCTCGGCCTCGGGAAAGGCTTCGAGGGCCGCCTTGACCACCGGCCTGTCCCGAACCCACTGCTCGTTTCGACGCTTCGCTTCAAGCTCCTGTTCCCGCAGGGAGAGCTGAGCCGAGCCCTCGGCCAGGCTGACGGTCCAGCTTTGCGCGTGATTGGCCTTGAGCCAGGCGCGGAGCTTCGCCAGGGTCTCGTCCAGTTGCTTTGCGTCCCTCGGCGCCGCCGCCGACTGCAAGGCCAGCAACGGCGGAGCATAATCGACGAGCCGGAATTCCTCACTGAGCTGATGGGCAAGCCACTGCCCCCGATTTTCCTCGATCTGCTTGACCAGCGCCGCGAAATCCGCCGGCACCGCCAGCAATTCGCCCTGGCTTTCCGCCTTCGCCGCGTCGGACGCGCGGCCGCCGACGGTCTCGCCGCTCGCCAGCCTTTCGAGGACCGCGCCGGGATCGGGAAGCTCGGCGGCGTGGATGATGCGAAGCAGCGCCATCTCCGCGGCTTCGAGCGGCATCGGCGCATTGTGGACCTCGGCGAGGCCCTTGAGCAGCAGCTGCCAGAGGCGGTGGATCGCAGCATGGCCGAGCTTCACGCCCCATTCGGCATAGGCTTCGCGCTCCTCCGCCGACTGGGCCGGGTCCTGCGCCCCGCCGACCTTGGAACGGGTGATGCCGTGCACCGCCTCGAGGAGGCCGCGAAGCACAGCCGAGGGCTCGACGCCGAGATCATACTGACCGCGCAACGCGGCGAGCGCGCTTTGGGCGTCGCCGGAAAGGACGAGGCCGAGCAGATGACGGATCGCACCGCGGTCGGACAGGCCGAGCATCGCGCGCGCCTGCTCGGCGGTGACCGCGCCGGCGCCGTGGGCGATCGCCTGGTCGAGGATCGAGAGGCCGTCGCGGGCCGAGCCTTCGGCGGCGCGGGCGATCAGCGCCAGCGCCTCGGCTTCGACCTCGACCCCTTCCGCCGCGGCGACGCGGCCGAAATGGGCGGCGAGCAGATCGGCCGGGATTCGGCGAAGGTCGAAGCGCTGGCAGCGCGACAAGACGGTGATCGGGACCTTGTTCACCTCGGTCGTGGCGAACAGGAACTTGACGTGCGCCGGCGGCTCCTCGAGCGTCTTCAGGAGCGCGTTGAACGCGTTCTTCGACAGCATGTGGACTTCGTCGACGACATAGACCTTGTAACGCGCCGAGACCGCCGAATAGCGGACCGCCTCGATGATCTCGCGGACGTCGTCGACGCCGGTATGGCTGGCGGCGTCCATCTCGACGACGTCGATATGGCGCCCTTCGGCGATCGCCCGGCAGGGCTCGCAGATTCCGCAGGGCTCGATCGTCGGCCCCCCGGTCCCGTCCGGGCCGACGCAGTTCAGCGCCTTGGCGATCAGCCGCGCGGTCGAGGTCTTGCCGACGCCGCGCACGCCGGTGAGCAGGAAAGCGTGCGCCAGCCGGTCGCGCTCGATGGCGTTGGCCAGCGTTTTCACCATCGCCTCCTGCCCGATCAGCGCCTCGAAGCTTTGCGGCCGGTATTTGCGGGCGAGGACTCGGTAGGGCTGGGCCGGCTGCGGCGGCTCGTCCAGGCCGAGGCCGGGGGTGTCGGGCGATTCGGAAGCCATCATCCGAACCTATGCGCCCCCCTCCCCGCACGCCAGTGAAAGCTCGCCGGCTGGACCGCGCGAACGGCACGACTGGCACGAATGGCACATGGAATCGCGGGGGGGTCCTCCTCCGAAGCGACGCGTGCGAAGCCGCAGAACGGCGCGAATCGGGACGAGACGAGGGTCATGGCGCGATCTTACTCTCACCGCCGACCGGCAGGAAGTAGAAAGAACGAATGAGGAACGAGCGAGATGAGATTCCAGCCTTCGCTGGAATGACGAGCGAGCGTCGAGAGGTGGGAGCCGGAACGACCCGGCGCGTGAACTCGTTACGGCTGCTTCCTTCCGGACCTGACCGGGTTGGCGAGAGCGCCGTCCGCCCGACTCCCGCGCGCCATATGAGGGCGCGGGCGCATTTTGGCAAGGATCAGAGGAAGGCCGCGGCGATGGCGCCGGCGACCGATCGATGGACGCGGTTGCGCGTCGCCATGTCGGCATTGCCGCCGCTCTGGTAGCAGGCGATCAGGATCGGGCCGCGGCCGGGCGGCCAGGCGATGGCGACATCGTTGACCGCGCCGTTGGCGCCGGTGCCGGTCTTGTCGCCGATCCGCCAGGCGGCGGGGAGGCCAGCGCGCAAGCGCTCGCGGCCGGTCGTCGCGCCCTCCAGCCAGCCGATCAGGCGGGCCAGCGAGGCCTCGGTCAGCACGTCGCCGAGCAGCAGGGCGCGGAGCAGGCCGGCCATCGCGGCCGGGCTCGTCGTGTCGCGGGGGTCGCCGGGAAGGTTGCTGTTGAGCGCGGGCTCGGTTCGGTCGAGCCGCGTCACCGTGTCGCCGCAGCGGCGGATGAAGCGGGTCAGCCCTTCCGGCCCGCCGATCCGGGCGAGCAGCAGATTGGCGGCGCCGTTGTCGCTGACCTCGACGATCGCCCGGCAGAGCCGCCCGATCGCGAGCTGTCCCCCGCCGCTATTCTGATCGAGCACCGGCGAATGAGTGATGATGTCGGCATCGGTGAACGTGACGACGTCGTCGAGCGAAAGCGCGCCGCGCTCGGCCTCGGCAAGGATCGCGGCGGCGAGCACCCATTTGAAGGTCGAGGCCATGGCGTAGAGGCCGTTTTCGTCATGGCCGAGCCGGCGGCCGCTGCCGACGTCGAGCGCCGCGACTCCGAGCCGGCCGCCCGGCCCCAGCATCGCCTGCAAATCACGGAAATCGGTGCCGGCGCGGCGCCGTTCGGCCGGATAGCCCATGCAGCCCGCCGTCAGGGCGGCGCCGGCGAGGAGGAAGTTGCGGCGGTCGATCATTGCTGATTCCTCATGGCTCCCGATCCAGAGCGGTTTGGCTTGGCTACCACATCCGTTCGCCCTGAGCTTGTCGAAGGGCCTTTCTTCCGAGCTCCCGGCTGAAGGAGAGGGCTTCGACAGGCTCAGCCCGAACGGAGAAGTTCATTGTAATGAAGTGCCGGGGACCGGCCAGCCGCAAAAAATCTCGCGCCAGCTTCAAGAACCCCCTCACCGCCCCTGCATGTTGTGGAAGCCCGAGGGGATGCGGACGGTGAGCGTCTCCAGCCCCTCGTCCAGCCAGATCTGGCAGGCGAGGCGCGACCGGCGGGTGACGTGGGCGGCGAGATCGAGCATGTCCTCCTCCTCGTCGCCGGCGCTGGGGAGCTTGCCGAAGTCCTCGGGCGCGACGATGACGTGGCAGGTCGAGCAGGCCATCTGGCCCTCGCACGTCCCTTCGAGCGGCTGGCCGGCGGCCTGGGCGACGTCGAGCAGGCGCGCGCCGGGCGGCGCCTCGACCTCCTGGACATGCTCGCCGTCGGCGGAAACGAAGCGGACCAGGATCATTGCTGGCGAGCCGCCGCTTCATCGATCAGGGCGAGCGCGGCCCGCAGCTCGTCCTCGCTCGTATAGCGGCCAAAGCCGAGGCGGATGCTGGACCGCGCCTCGCGTTCGGAGAGGCCCAGAGCGGCGAGGACGTGGCTGGCCCGCCCGGAGCCGCTGGCGCAGGCCGAGCCGGCCGAGAAAGCGACGCCGCGCAGCTCGGAGATCAGGCGGGCGGCGTCGATGCCCTCGCGGCGGATGTTCAGATTGCCGTGATAGCGATGCTCCTGCGGAGCCGTTGAGCGTCCAGCCGGCCGTGCCCTCGCGGGCGACGGCCCAGAGCCGTTCGACATGGTCGCGGTCGTCGCCGGGCCGAGCAGGCGCGCGGCCTCGCCGAAGCCGGCGCACAGCGCCGGCGACAGCGTGCCGGAGCGCAACCCGCCTTCCTGGCCGCCGCCGTGGAGAAACGGCGCCAGCCTGACGCCGTCGCGGACCCAGAGCGCGCCGATTCCCTTCGGCCCATGGATCTTGTGGGCGGACAAGGCGACCAGGTCGCAGCTTTCGAGCGGCAGCCCGACCCGGCCGAAGCCCTGCACTGCATCGCAGAAGAACAAGGCGCCCCGCCGCCCGCGCGATCGCGGCGATCTCGGCGACCGGCTGGATCACCCCGATCTCGTTGTTGACCAGCATCGCCGCGACCAGCCCGGTGTCCCCCGTCACCCGCTCGCGCACCAGATCGAGATCGACGAGTCCGTCGCGTCCGACGGGGAGGATATCGACCTCGCATCCTTCGCCCGCCAGCCATTCGGCCGTGTCGAGCACGCAGGCATGCTCGGTGGCGAGGGTGACGACCTTACGCGACGCCAGCGCCCTTCAGCGCCCAGTTCGCCGCCTCGGTCGCCCCCGAGGTGAAGTAGAGCTTCCCGCCCCGGGCCCAGCTTTTCGACGATCCGCTCGCGCGCCACCTCGACCGTCGCGGCGGCCTCGCGCCCCAGCTTGTGCGGGCTGTGCGGGTTGGCGAACTTGTCCTCGAGCCAGGGGCGCATCGCCGCCAGCGCCTCGGGCGCGAGCGGCGTCGTCGCCTGATAGTCCAGATAGATGGTCACGCGGCGCGGCGGCGCGCGTAGAGCTTGCGCCATTCGGCGAGCAGGGCGTCGATGTCGCCCTCGCACCGTCTGCGGGCCGAAGCTCACCCGGATCACTTCGCGCGCCTCCTCCTCGCTCATCCCCATCGCGGCGAGGACGTGGCTGGTCTTGAGGCTGCCCGACGAGCAGGCGCTGCCGGCCGAAACGGCGATGCCGGCCAGATCCAATTGCATCATCTGCGCCGCCGCCGGCACGCCCGGCATTCGGTAGCCCGCGATCGTGGCGATTCGCGGTGCGGCCTCCGCAACGACGGCGCCGCCTGCGGCGAGCACGCCGGCGTCGAGCCTGGCGCGCAGCCGCTCAGCCTCCGCATACCAGCGATGATCGGCTTCGGCGGCGGCGGCGAAGCCCATGATCATCGGCACGGCGGCGGTGCCGGGGCGCAGGCCGCCCTCCTGGCCGCCGACCGCCTCGAGCGCGGCCGTGTCCCTGACCAGCAGGGCGCCGATGCCGGGCGGACCGCCGAACTTGTGCGCGGCGACGGCGATGAAATCGGCCTGAGGAAGCGGCAGCTTGCCGGCGCTCTGCGCGCAATCGGCGAGGAGCAGGCCCCCCACCGCCTTCACCCGCGCAGCGATGTCCCCAAGCGGGTGGACGACGCCGGTCTCGTTGTTGACCGACTGGACGGCGACCAGCGGGCGCTCCGCTCCGGCGAGCGCCGCGTCGAGGTCGGCGAGGTCGAGCGTGCCGTCCCGCCTCGCCGCGACTTGGCGTGCGTCGGCGGCGCCGCGCAGCACCGCCGGATGCTCGATCGCCGAGACGATGCGCGGGCCCGCTTTGGCGCGGCGCAGGACGATCTCGATCGCCTCGGTTGCGCCCGAGGTGAAGATCAGAGCGCCGTCCCAGCCCAGCGCGTCGGCGATCCGGCGCCGGGCATCCTCCATGGCGGCGCGGACGGCGCGGCCTTCGGCATGGGCGGACGACGGGTTCGCCCAGATGTCGCAGGCGGCGCGAATCGCCTCGGCGGCCGCCGGCAGGATCGGCGTCGTCGCGGCATGGTCGAGATAGATTCGGGTCGCCACGCGGAGCCTGCCCCTTTCAAATTGCGGAAACGCGCCGCATCCCTATATAGAGCGCCCCCGCATGCGGTTCACGCGTGCGTTCATATATTCCAAACGCAGGTGCAATGCCCGAAGTCATCTTCCCAGGGCCCGAGGGCCGTCTCGAAGGCCGTTTCAGCCCCGGCCCGCGGCCGCGCGCGCCGGTCGCCCTGATCCTCCACCCGCACCCGCAGGGCGGCGGCACGATGAACAACGGCATCGTGCTGGCGCTCTACAAGACCTTCGTGCGGCGCGGCTTCGCGACCTTGCGCTTCAACTTCCGCGGCGTCGGCAAGAGCCAGAGCGTGTTCGACAACGGCATCGGCGAATTGAGCGACGCCGCCTCGGCGCTCGACTGGGTGCAGTCGATCCACCCCGAGGCCGAGACGACCTGGATCGCGGGCTTCAGCTTCGGCGCCTGGATCGGCATGCAATTGCTGATGCGCCGGCCCGAGGCGCGCGGCTTCATCTCGATCGCGCCGCCGGCCAACATGTACGATTTCAGCTTCCTCGCCCCCTGCCCGTCGTCGGGCATCATCATCCAGGGCGAGGGCGACGAGGTGGTGACTCCGCTCGCCACCCAGAAGCTGGTCGACAAGCTCCGCACCCAGCGCCACATCACCATCGAGCACAAGACGATCCCGCACGCCAACCACTTCTTCGTCAACGAGATGCCGCAGCTGATGAAGGCGGTCGACGACTATCTCGACTTCCGGCTGGACCCGAGCTGCCCGATCCGCTGAGCTAGACCGTCCAGACGAGGACGTTGCCGAGCATCACGATCGCGGCGACGATCATCAGCGCGCCCTTGCGCGGCTCGCGGCGCTTGAGGACGAGCCAGGCGCCGCCCGCGGTCAGGGCGAAGGCGGCGATCATCAGGATCGACAGAGTGAGCGCGCCGGGGCCGGTCATGCGGCGATGATGCCACGGCCCCAGGGCTTTCACAAAGGCTTAAGCGGCAGCGGCTAGAGAAGCGGCATGAGCTTCCACGACCACCGCCGGTTCGAGCAGGCGCTCGACACGATCGACAAGGCGATCCTGCCCAATCTGTCGCGGCTGCTCGACGGAGTGCATCGAAAGCGCCGCGCTGGCCCGGCCGGGCGTCGACGCGGAAGCCTATGCCGCCGGGCTGCGCCGCACCGCTCGGCAGATGGACCAGCTGACCAGGCTCGTCGCCCTGGTCGCGCCGCACGCTCAGCCGGCGCGCAATATCTCCACATAGACGAGCGGATCGACATTCCCGCCCGAGACGACGACCACCGATCCGGCGGGCGCATCCGCCTTGCCTGAAATCAGCGCCGCCAGCGCAACCGCGCCGCCCGGCTCGGCGACGATCCGCAAATGGCGGAAGGCGAAGGCCATCGCCGCCGCCACCTCGGCTTCGCTCACCGCAAGGCCGCGTGCCCCCGCATCGCGCAGCGCGCCGAAGGTGAGCGGCGAGACACGCTTGGTCTGAAGCGCGTCGCAGCGGGTCGGCGGCGCGGGCTCCTCGACCGGCACGATCGCTCCGCCCGCGAGCGAGCGCGCCATGTCGTCCCAGCCCTCCGGCTCGACCGCGATCACATGCGACTCGGGCAAAGCGAGGGCGATTCCCGCCGGAGAGGCCGCCGCCGCCGCAGGGGACGATCACCATCGGCGGCGCGGCGCCGAGCTGCTCCCGGATCTCGACTCCGACGCTGCCCTGCCCCTCGATCACGTCGACGTCGTCGAACGAGGGCACGAGGGTCGCGCCGCGCTCGGCGGCCAGCCGAGCGCCGATCGCCTCGCGGCTCTCGGTGGCGCGGTCGTAGAAGACGATCTCGGCGCCGGCCTCGCGGGTGGCGTCGACCTTCACCCGCGGCGCGTCGGAGGGCATGACGATGGTCGCTGCGATGCCGAGCCGCCGGGCGGCGAGCGCGACCCCCTGGGCATGGTTTCCGGACGAGAAGGCGACCACGCCGCGCGCGCGCTCGGCTTCGTCCAGCTGCATCAGCCGGTTGGTCGCGCCGCGCAATTTGAAGCTGCCGCCCTGCTGCAGGCACTCGGCCTTGATCCAGACCCGGCGCCCCTGCCAATCGAGCGGCAAGAGGGGCGTTTTCGTGACGGCGCCGGCGATGCGCCTCGCCGCAGCTCGGACACCGTTCGCCGAAGGCCGTTTCTCTTCCACCCAACCCTCTGTAAATAATTGGGAAATCGCAGGTCTTTACACAGCGGACCAACGCCCATATATCGCATGCCGCAGCCCCAAGGGACTTCCAAACCGCAAGGCTGCCTTGTCGTCAACTAATCTCCTGGAGGTCCCTTGAGTTGCACATCCATCATAGCGCGCTGGGGCTAGCGACCGCCCCGACCGGCGCCGCCTGCGGTGCCGACCTCGCGAGACAGCGCCCGGTCCAGCCGGTCACGCTCATTCGTCCGCACGCCGCCCGGCGCGCCGCCCGCTTCTTCGCCGAGAAGTTTCCGGGCCGGTCGCTCTATGCGGTCAAGGCCAATCCCTCGCCGGACCTGCTCAGGATCCTGTGGGAGGAAGGCGTCACCCATTACGACGTGGCGTCGATCGCCGAGGTGCGGCTGGTCGCCGAGACTCTGCCCGAGGCGGTGCTCTGCTTCATGCACCCGGTGAAGGCCGAGGAGGCGATCGCCGAGGCCTATTTCACCCATAATGTCCGCACCTTCTCGCTCGATACCGAGGAGGAGCTCGAGAAGATCGTCCGCGCCACCGAGGGCGCGAGCGACCTCAACCTGCTGGTGCGCATCCGCGTCTCCTCCGATCATGCCAAGCTCAGCCTCGCTTCGAAGTTCGGCGCCGAACCGGCCGAGATGAAGTCGCTGCTGATGGCGACCCGCCAGGCGGCGGACGCGCTCGGCATCTGCTTCCACGTCGGCAGCCAGGCGATGACGCCGGCCGCTTATGCCGACGCCATGGAGCGGGTGCGCGCGGCGATCGTCGAGGCGGCGGTCACCGTCGACATCGTCGATGTCGGCGGCGGCTTCCCGTCCTGCTATCCGGGCATGGAGCCGCCGCCGCTCGAAACCTATTTCGAGGTCATCCACCGGGCGTTCGAGGACCTTCCCGTCTCCTATTCGTCCGAGCTCTGGTGCGAGCCGGGCCGGGCGCTCTGCGCCGAATATGCGAGCGTGCTGGTCCGCGTCGAGAAAAGGCGGGGCGACACGCTCTACATCAACGACGGCGCCTATGGCGCGCTGTTCGATGCCGCCCATGTCGGCTGGCGCTTCCCGGTGCAGCTGCGTCCGCGACAAGGCCTCCGACGCGAAGGACATGGCGTTCAGCTTCTACGGCCCGACCTGCGACGATCTCGACCATATGGCGGGGCCGTTCCTGCTCCCCGCCGACATCGGCGCCGGCGACTATATCGAGATCGGCATGCTCGGCGCCTATGGCTGCGCGATGCGCACCGGCTTCAACGGCTTCGGCTCGGACCTGAAGGTGCTGGCCGAGGACGAGCCGATGGCGACGCTCTACGGCGGACGAAAGCCGCGAGGTTGCACGTTCCAACGTCGTGACGCTGTAGCGCCCATTCGTCATTCCGGCGAAGCGGCGCCCCAGCGAAGTACTGCTTTGTGCGGACCCCGAAGGCCGGAATCCATTCCGACTCAGTCTGGACCCCGGCCTTCGCCGGGGTGACGGCGATGATTCTGGAGATCCCCATGACCGACACCCCAATCAACGACACCCGCAAGGCGGAGCTGCTCGGCACCGAGGTCGAGCATATCGACATCAAGAGCTTCGACGCGCGGCCGATCGTCGATGCGATGAAGAAGATGAGCTTCACCAGCCGCGACCTCGGCCGGGCGGCGGACATCTACAACCAGATGCTCGCCGATCCCGATTGCTCGGTCATGGCTGGTGATCGCGGGCTCGACGTCGGCGGGCGGCTGCATGGACCTCTACGCCGACCTGGTGAAGCACAATATGGTCGACGCGATCGTCGCCACCGGCGCCACGATCGTCGACATGGATTTCTTCGAAGGCCTTGGCCACAAGCACTACCAAGCGCTTGAAATTCCTGACGACGATACGCTGCGCTCGCTCTATATCGACCGCATCTACGACACCTATATCGACGAGGAGCAGCTGCAGGACTGCGACCACACGATCGGCGCGATCGCCGACGGCCTGGAGCCCAGGCCCTATTCGTCGCCGCGCCTTCATCCGCGAGATGGGCAAATATCTGGTCGAGAACGGCAAGAAGGAGCAACAGCCTGGTCAAGCTCGCCTACGAGCATGACGTGCCGATCTTCTGCCCGGCCTTCGTCGACAGCTCGGCCGGCTTCGGCCTGGTCAAGCACCAGGTCGACGCGATGAAGGCGGGCAGGCCTTACTTGGTGCTCGACGCCATCGCCGACTTCCGCGAGCTGACCGACATCAAGATCAAGGCCGGGCACCACCGGCCTCCTGATGATCGGCGGCGGCGTGCCGAAGAATTTCGCGCAGGACACCGTCGTCTGCGCCGAGATCCTCGGCCACGAGGATGTCGAGGTGCACAAATATGCGGTGCAGATCACCGTCGCCGACGTCCGCGACGGCGCCTGCTCCTCCTCGACCCTGCAGGAGGCGGCGAGCTGGGGCAAGGTTTCGACCGCGCTCGAGCAGATGGTCTTGCCGAGGCGACGAGCGTGCTGCCTTTGCTCGCCAGCGACGCCTTTCCATCGCGGCCATTGGAAGACCCGGGTCAAGCGCGCCTTCGGCAAAATGTTCGACTGAGGCTTGCCTCCTCCGGCGCCTTGCGGCAGCCTGTCGCCTCGCGCAGCAAGGGGTCGCCAGATGAAGCCCAACCGCCATAAGCTCGTCCGCCGCTCGTTCATGGCCGTCGTCACCGGGACGAGCGCCCTCGCCTTGCAGGCCTGCGGCGACAGCGAGCAGGGCGCGGCCGGCAACAACGCCGCTCGCCAGAGCCAGGAATCTGGCGAGGGCAGCGACAGCGATGCCGGTTAGGGAGACGCTCATGCACTATCCCATCCTCGCACCGGTCGTCGCACTCGTCGCCTGGACGCTCGTCATGATGATCTGGCTCTATGCGGTCCGCTTCCCGGCGCTGGCGCGCAAGGGGATCTCGCTGAAAGGGAGGGTCGGCAGCAAGGGCGGCGACCTCGACGGCGTGGTCGAGCCGCACGTCCAGTGGAAGGCGCACAATTACAACCATCTGCTGGAGCAGCCGACGCTCTTCTATGCGATCGCGATCACGCTGACGCTGCTCGGCGGCGGCGCGGTCTGGATCAACGTCTGGCTGGCCTGGGCCTATGTGATCTTCCGCATCCTGCACAGCCTGATCCAGGCGACGGTCAACGTCGTGCGCTGGCGCTTCCTCACCTTCCTCGCCGCGTCCTTCTGCCTGCTCGGCCTCACCGTCCATGCCGGGGCGATGATTCTCCACGACCTTTGACGCATCGCGCAGTTCGTCGCCGGAACATACCGGTTCGTCGCTGACGCGCACATTCGACGATCAGTTCGCGTCATTCGACGCTGAGCCCATTCATTACGGCGCCGCATTCTCTAGCGCCCCTCCCAACGAAGACGAGCAAATGCTCTTCAGGGAGAAGCACGATGACCCTTTCAGCCGTTTTCATGGCGCTCATGCTCGGGACCGCGCCGGTCCATTCGGCCGGGCTGCAGCAGCCGGTCGCAGCCGCGGCGGCCTCGACTCCGCTCGATCCGGGCGCGTTCGTCTGGCAGCCGGAGCTGGCGGCAGCAGGCCCGGTGGAGATCGTGGTCAGCATTCCGCTCCAGATCGCCTATGTCTATCGGGGCGGCACGCTGATCGGCGTCTCCACCGTCTCGACCGGGCGTCCCGGGCACACCACGCCGGTCGGCCGCTTCGAGATCCTGCAGAAGCGCCGCGAGCATTATTCCAACCTCTACAACAATGCGCCGATGCCCTTCATGCAGCGGCTGACCTGGGACGGGATCGCGCTGCACGCCGGCCAGATCCCAGGCCGCCCGGCCTCGCACGGCTGCGTCCGCCTGCCGCTCGAATTCGCGCGCCACCTGTTCGGAGTGACCGCGGTCGGCGCGAGCGTCCACATCATCGACGGCTCGCCGTCCGCCCAGGCCGCGCTCGCGGTCGCCCGGGGCGACTCGACCGCGCCCGCCGTGCCGGGCAACATCGAGCTCGCCGGCGGCACCCGGTAAACAGGGACTGTTCCTATTTAAGGAGGCAGGCCGCCAGCTCGACATGGGTCGACCAGCGGAACTGGCCGACCGGCTTGACCCATTCGAGCCGGTAGCCGCCGTCGAGCAGCGTCCGCGCATCGCGGGCGAAGGTGGCGGGGTTGCAGGAGACGTATGCGACCCGAGGCACGGATGAGCCGGCGAGCAGGGACACCTGCTCCTTCGCCCCGGCGCGCGGCGGATCGAGGACCACGGCCTCGAAGCGGTTGAGCTCCGCAACGTCGAGCGGGCGGCGGAAAAGGTCGCGATGGTCGGCGAAGATGCCCTTCCCGGCGGCCTTCAGCGCCAGCACCGTGTCGCGCGCGCCCTCGGCCGCGTAGACCTTGCCCTCCAAAGCCAGCGCGAAGGTGCCGAGGCCGGCGAACAAATCGGCGAGGATGGCGGCGCCCGCCACCGCCTCGCGGACGGTGGCGACCAGAGCAGCCTCGCCCTCCCCGGTCGCCTGCAGGAAGGCGCCGTGCGGCAGCGCCACCGGGGTTCCGCTCAAAGTGATCGTCGCCGGCTCGGGCTCCCAGATCGTCTGCGCGCCATGGCCGTCGTGGAGCGCGAGCCGCGCCAGGCGGTTCGCCCGGGCGAAGGCGATCAGCGCCTCGGCCGAGTCCAGGCCCTCGGCGCCGACGCCTTCGAGCAGGAGGTCGACGCCCTGGTCGGCCAGGGTCATCCCCGCGCTCGCCCGGCCGCCGAGGAAGCGGCGCAGCGGCGCCACCAAAGCGAACAGCTCCGGCCGCAATATATGGCATTCGCGCATGTCGACGATGCGGTGGCTGGCCGCGGCGTTGAAGCCGACCGAGCCGCCCGCCGCCTTCAGCGTGGCGCGGCGGCGGCTGCGCGGCGGCGAGAGATGGGGATCCTGGATCTCGGGCGCCGCCACCCCCTGGGCGGCGAGCGCCGAGGCGATCCGGTCCCTGAGATAATCGGCATAAGCCGAATCGTCGACATGCTGAAGCTGGCAACCGCCGCATTCGGGGAAGTGGCGGCAGGGCGGCGGCACATGGTGCGCGCCGGCGATGACGGTTCCGTCGGCGGCGACAACGTCGCCCGGCGCAGCGAGTGCGACGAAGCGCCCGCTTTCCGTCACCCCGTCGCCGCGCGCGGCAATGCGAACGACAGCCTCGCTCACAGCGCGGCGATCAGGTCGTCGGCGATCAGCCGCGGGCCGGCTTCCTCCGCCGCCCGGCCGTGCAGCCAAACCGCCTCGCAGGCCGCCCGATAGGGATTGCGGGTCGCGGCCAGCCGCGCCGCAACGACGCCGGCGAGGACGTCGCCCGTTCCAGCGGTGGCGAGCCAGGCCGGCGCGGGCGGCGCGATGGCGGCCAGACCGGACGGCTCCGCGACCACGGTATCGGCACCTTTGAGCACGATGACGGCGCCGCTTTCCGCCGCAGCCGCGCGCGCCCGCTCGACCTTGCTGCCGGAGAGCGTCGGGAACAGCCGGGCGAACTCGCCCTCGTGCGGCGTCAGGATCGCCCTGGCATCGGCCTGCCGGAGCGAGCCGATACCCGCTTCCGCCAGCAGATGCAGCGCATCCGCATCGAGAACCAGGGGATATCCCGAGCTCAGATAGGCGAAGGCGAGCTTCCTCCCGGCGTCGCCACGTCCCAGGCCGGGGCCTATGACCAGGGCGCCGATGCGAGGATCAGCGGGGAGCACCTGCATCTCGCCGGGCGTTTGCACCACCGCGCCCGGAACAGCCGGAACGAACGTGCGGGCGAACAAACGGACATAGCCCGCGCCTGCCTTGAGCGCCGCCGCCGCCGCGAGCGCGCTCGCACCGGGCATCTCTCCGGCCATGACCGCGACATAGCCGCGCGTATATTTGTGGTCGTCGGGACCCGGCTCCACGAACGCCGGCCGGCCGATCTCGCTCAGCTTGCTTTCCGCCACGATGCCGATGTCGGCGACGACGATCCGGCCCATGTGGCGCGCGGCGGGCTGGAGGAGGTGGGAGGGCTTGAGCGTCTGGAAGGTGATTGTGAGGTCGCAGTCGGGAACGGGCGAGAGGATTCGGCCGTCGTCGGTGGCGGCGCCGCTCGGCAGGTCGACGGCGACCCGGATCTGCGCCGCGCCGGCGAGGTCGAGGAGGCGGCGGGAGACGGCTTCGTCGAGCGGCCGCTTCAGGCCCGTGCCGAACAGCGAATCAATCAAGAGCGCGGCCGGTTCGGCCTCGGCGAGCGGTTCGACCGGTCCGGTCCAGGAGTCCCTGGCTGCCCGCGCCGCATCGCTCTTCGGCCCGGCCAAGGCGGCGACCCGAACGGCGGCGCCGCGCGCGGCGAGCTCGCGCGCGATCACATAGCCGTCGCCGCCATTGTTGCCGGGGCCGCACAGGACCAGAGCGGGCAGCGGCCCGGCATAGCGCCGGATCGCCTCCGCCGCGGCCTTGCCGGCGCGCTCCATCATCGTCGCCACCGATGTCCCGGCCGCGACGGCCGAAGCCTCGGCCGCGCGCATCTCTTCCGCGGTCAGGATTGGACGGGTGCGGGCTGCCCGCAGTCCGCAACCGGGCCCGGGGGCCCGGCGGCCCTGTCCAATTCCGACCGGTCATCGCGGCAGGCGGAAGCGGTCGCCGCCGATCTCGACCTCAATCCGGCCGTCGCGCAATTGCGTGACGTTCGCCCGTTCGGCCCCGTCGGCGGCGGCGACGCCGCGGCCGTCGCGCGCCACCAGCAGCCGGCGGAAGCCACCGTCGGCCTTGCGGATGGTCAGCACCCGCCCGGCCGAGCCGTCGGCCGCCTCGACCGTGCAGACGCGCTCATAGTCCGCCGCCTTGCCGACCCGGCAATCGATGCGGTCGTCGGGTGCCGCCGCACTCTCGGCCGTCTCGCTGGGCGCCTCCGCGGCCGAGCAGGCGGCGAGGAGGAGGAGCAGCGCGGGAGCGAAGGCGGCGTTCATCGCCCTCCCCTATCATTTCCGCCGCAGCGCTTCGAGCCGCCGCGCCATTTCGGCGCCGCCGATCAGGGCGTCGAAACGCCGGTCCTGTTCGGGATCGGAGCGGCCGAGCGCGATCGCCCGCTTGAGCGCGGCGAGGCTGGCGTCGTCATTGGCGAGGATCGCCGCGATGAGCGGCGCTTCGCCGCCGATTTGTTCGACCAAGCCGATGCGCAGCGCCTCCTCCGCATCGATCGAATCGGCGGTGAACAACAAGCGTGACGCCTGGCCGGGACCGACCAGGGCGACCAGCCGGTGCACGTCCTCCTGCGGGTAGGAGATGCCGATCTTCGCGGGCGTGATCGCGAACCGCGCGCCGGCGCCGGCGACTCGAATGTCGCAGGCCATGGCGAGCGCGACGCCGGCGCCGTAGCAGGGCCCCTCGATCAGGGCGATCGTCGGGACCGGCAGGTCGCGCAGCCGATCGAGGGCGCCGCGCATCTCCTCGCGGAAGCGGATGCGCGCCGCCTCGTCCTCGCGGAAGGCGGGAAAATCGGCGAGGTCGGCGCCGGCGCAGAAGGCGCCGCCGGCGCCCGAGACGATCAGCAGTCGTGAGTCCGCAGCGTCGCCGACCGCCCGGGCCAGCCCGGCCCAGCCCGCCGCCGGAATGGCGTTGCGCGCTTCGGGCCGGTCGAGCATGAGCCGGGCGACCGCGCCGTCTCGGATCAGGCGGAACATGGCGCGTGATTGCCGGAGGCGCGCGCGTCTGTCGCGAAAAAAAAAGACCGGGCTGCCCGTTACGCGGCAGCCCGGCCGAATTGTTCCGCGGCGCCCCGTCCGGTGGAGGCGGGGGGCCGCGGGCGGATGTCGACGCGATCACAACCGCGCCTCGACCCGTCGGCGGAACCAGACGCAAGGGCCGTGCCAGAACGGATTCCCGCGGGCTTCGATGGTTAACGGGGCCAAACCCCTGTGCCGGAACGGGATTGGTGGGTCAGCGGAGCCTGGTTTGGGACACCCACCAGCCGGGATGTCCGGCCGTGATCCGGGCCGCGGCGGCACCCCTGCCCGCCTCCGAATCGAACAGGCCGAAGCAGGTTGCGCCCGAGCCCGACATTCGGGCGAGGCGGGCGCCGGCGAGCGCTTGCAGCACGTCGCCTATCTCCGGGACCAGGCGCCGGGCCGGGGCTTCGAGGTCGTTGCGTCCCGCTTCCCAATCGCCGAGCGGGCCGCGGTCGACGCCGTCCCAGCCCCGGAACACCGCGGCGGTGGACAGCGGAATGCCGGGATTGACCAGCAGCACCGGCGTTCCGGAGAGGCCTTCGATATGGACGGGCTCGATCGCGTCCCCCCTTCCCTCGGCGCGCGCGGTCCGGCTGAGCAGGCAGGCGGGGACATCGGCGCCGAGGGTGGCCGCGATCTCGTCGAGTCGCTCGCTGCCGAATAGCCGCAACGCCGCCGCGGCATCGGCCGAGCCGCCGCCGAGCCCCGCCGACACCGGAAGCCGCTTGTCGAGCGTCAATGCGGCATCGGCGACGCCGAGTGCCCGGGCCGCCCTGAGAACGAGGTTGTCGGGCTCCGTCGCAAGGGCGCCGGCAAAGGGGCCGGTCACATCGAGTGAAAGGCCCTCGCCTGGCGATGCGGCAAGCACGTCCCCGTCCTCGCAGAAGGCGAAGATCGTCTCGATCCGGTGATAGCCGTCCGCCTCCCGCCCCCGCACGTGCAGCGCCAAGTTGATTTTCGCGTACGCGACCTCCCGCATCAGCGGGCGGCGAGCTGCGGCGTCAGGCCCGTGTCGATCTTGGCGCGCAGCCGGGCCGCGTCCCGCCCTTCGGCATAAGCGAGCGCCGCGGACCAGGCAAAGCGCGCCTCGACCCGGCGGCCGGCGGTGAAATAGGCGTCGCCGAGATGCTCGTTGATCTCGACGTCGGCCGGCTCCCCTTCGGCCGCGCGCTCGAGCAGCTGGATCGCCTCCGGAAGCTCGCCCTTGAGGAACAGGGCCCAGCCGAGCGAATCGGTGATCGCCGCATTGTCGGGCGCGAGCCGGTGCGCCTCGCGGATCAGCCGCTCCGCCTCGACGACATTCTCGCGGCGGGCGAGCTGGGCATAGCCGAGATAGTTGAGCACGAACGGCTGCTCGGGCGCGAGCCGATAGGCGTTTTGCAGCGCGCTGCGCGCCTCCGGCCAATTGTCGGCCTGGTCGAGCGCGCCGCCGCGCATCAGCCAGAGCGTCCATTCGGCCTCGCCGCCGCCCGCATCGCCGCGCGCCGCCAAGGCGCGCCCGAAGGCGTCGGCGGCGTCGCCCTGGCGGTCCAGGGCGGTGTAGACCTCGCCGAGACGGACCCAGTCCGAGGCCGCCGCGGAGGATGCCCGCGTGCCGGCCAGCGCCTCGGCGAGCGCGGCTTCGCGGTCGCCGCCGCCGACGAGCAGGCGGACGCGCTGGTCGCGCACGGTCTCGGCGAAAGGATCGCCGGCGCCGACATTGGCGAGCAGCGGCACGGCGATGCGCGCCCGGCCCTGCTGGCCGAGCAATTCGGCGGCGACCATCCAGGTTTCGCTATTGTCGGGCGCGAGCCAGGTGGCGAGGCGGGAGAAGGTCGCCGCCAGCGGCGTCAATTCCTGCGCATGGAGATCGAGCGAGAGCCTGACGAGCAATTCGGCCAGGCCGGAGTCGGGGCCGGCGATGGCGCCCGGCAGCGGCCGGCGGGTCTCGACGAGCCGGCGGGCCGCGGCGAGCGGCGCGCCATTGCCCTCGAGCAGGCGCAGCGCGCCGGCGCGGTCGCGGCGCAGCAGCACGGCGGCGCCGGCGATGCGCAGCCGGCTGCCGCGCGGGCCGGCCGAATTGGCGGCGCGGATGAGCTGGTCGACCGCCTCGGGACGACCCAGGGCGGCGAGCAGCAGCGGCCGGTGCTCGGCGGCATAAGCGGCGGCGGCGCCCTGCCCGCCCGGCTCCGGCAAGGCAGCGAGCGGGTCGCCCTGGCCGGAGCCGAAGGCGAGCCAGGCGCGCAGCACCGGCACCGCGAAGCCGAACAATTGCTCGCGCTCGACGAGGTCGACCTGGGCCGCCGCCGCGCGCCAGTCGCGCTTCCGGAACGCGTCGGCGACCAGCAGGAAGCGGGCGTCGGGCAACAAGGCGCCGCGCCGTTCCAGCGTGCGCGCGCCATTGAGCGCCAGCGTCCAATCGCCGGCGGTGACGGCATGGTTCATCGCCTGGGTGGCGATCAGCTCGTTGTCCGGCGCGGCCGACAAAGCGGAGCCGAAGCCGGCGGTCGCGCGGTCGAGCGCGCCGGCCGAAGCGGCGGCGCGGGCCTGGACGTAGGCGCTGAGCGGGGACCGCTCCTCCACGGTCCGCGCCACGGCGGCGGCGGAAGACAAGAAGAGGGCCGCCGCGAGCAAGGCGCGCGGGGCTAGGCTACATGTTGGGGTAATTGGGGCCTCCTCCGCCTTCGGGGACGACCCAGTTGATGTTCTGGGTCGGGTCCTTGATGTCGCAGGTCTTGCAGTGGACGCAATTCTGCGCGTTGATCTGGAGGCGGGTGGCGCCCCCCTCCTCGACGAATTCGTAGACGCCGGCCGGGCAATAACGCTGCTCGGGACCGGCATAGCGGGCGAGGTTGACGTCGACCGGGATCGACGCGTCCTTGAGAGTCAGATGGACCGGCTGGTCCTCCTCGTGATTGGTGTTGGAGATGAACACCGAGGAGAGCCGGTCGAAGCTGATCACGCCATCGGGCTTCGGATAATCGATCGGCGCGACCATGTCCTTGCGCCAGAGCGACTCGTTGTCGGCATGGTGCTTCATCGTGAACGGCAGTCCGATCTTGAGCGTCCGCATCCACATGTCGGCGCCGGCCAGCAGCGTCCCGGCGATGCCGCCCCATTTGGCGACCAGCGGCTCGACGTTGCGGACCAGCTTCAGCTCCGCGGCGATCCAGGAGGCGCGGACCGCGGGCTCGTAGTCGGCGAGCGTGTCGCCGCCGCGGTCGGCGCCGATGGCGGCGAAGGCGGCCTCGGCGGCGAGCATGCCGGACTTCATCGCGGTGTGACTCCCCTTGATCCGGGGCACGTTGACGAAGCCGGCGGCGCAGCCGATCAGCGCGCCGCCAGGGAAGGCGAGCTTCGGCACCGCCTGCCAGCCGCCCTCGTTGATCGCTCGAGCGCCGTAGGAGACGCGGCGGCCGCCCTCCAGGAAGTCGCGGATCGCCGGATGCTGCTTCCAGCGCTGAAACTCCTCGAACGGCGAAAGCCAGGGGTTCTTGTAGTTGAGCGCGACGACGAAGCCGAGCGCGACCTGGCCCGCGGCCTGGTGGTAGAGGAAGCCGCCGCCCCAGGCGTCGTCCAGCGGCCAGCCCTGGGTGTGGATGACTCGGCCCGGCTCGTGCTTGCCCGGGTCGACGTCCCACAGCTCCTTGAGGCCGATGCCGTAGACCTGCGGCTGGCTGTCCGCCTCCAGCTCGAATATCCGCTTCAATTCCTTGGTGAGGTGGCCGCGCGCGCCTTCGGCGAAGAAGGCGTAGCGGCCGTGCAGCTCCATGCCGGGCTGGTAATCGGGCTTGTGGGTGCCGTCGCGGGCGACGCCCATGTCGCCGGTGGCGACGCCCTTCACCGAGCCGTCCTCGTTGAACAGGATTTCGGCGGCGGCGAAGCCGGGGAATATCTCGACGCCGAGCGCCTCGGCCTGGCCGGCGAGCCAGCGGCAGAGATTGCCGAGGCTGAGCGTGTAGGTGCCGTCATTGTCCATGAAGGGCGGCATCAGGATGTGCGGGAAGCTGTATTTCCGCCTGGCGGTCAGCACCCAATGCTCGTTCTTCGTCACCGGCACTGTGAGCGGGCTGTCGAGATCCTGCCAGTTCGGCAGCAGCTCGTCGAGCGCGCGCGGATCGACGACGGCGCCGGAAAGGATGTGGGCGCCGACCTCCGAGCCCTTTTCGAGGACACAGACCGAAAGCTCGCGCCCGGCGGCGTCGGCGAGCTGCCTGAGGCGGATCGCGGCGGCGAGGCCGGCGGGGCCGGCGCCGACGATCACGACGTCATAGGGCATCGACTCCCGGTCAGCCATTTAGCTTCTCCGCACTCCTGTCGTCGCAAAGCGCCAACCGTCCGGCAGATAAACAGCAGCGGCACGATTGACCAGCCCGCCCCGCTTTGACTCAAAGGGATGCGGAGATTGGGGGAACGGACTTCATGTCCTTTGACTGGGCGGCGAGCGCCTTGAGCTGGTGGGAAGAAGCGGGAGTCGACACGATCGTCGGCGAGGAGCCGCGCGACTGGCTCAACCCCAAAGCGAAGGCGGCGGACGAGAAGCCCGCGCCGGCGCCGGATCGCCTGCCGGGCACGATCGAAGACTTTCACGCCTGGCTGGCGACGACCGACGCCCTCCCCTTCGCAACCCCCGCCGCGGCGCGGACCGGACCGGCCGGCGATCCGGCCTCGGGCCTGATGGTGCTGACCGACATGCCCTCGGCCGAGGGCGGGCTCATATCCGGAGAGGCGGGCGCGCTGTTCGACCGGATGCTGACGGCGATGGGCCGCGACCGCGGGACGATCTACCTCGCCGCGCTCTCGCCGATCCGGACGCCGACCGGCGCGATCGACGACAAGAGCGCGGCAAAGCTCGCCGAGATCGCGCGGCATCATATCGGCCTCGCCAGGCCCAGCGCCCTGCTATTGTTCGGCGACGCCTGCGGCAAGGCGCTGGTCGGATCGGCCGTCGCCGGCGCGCGGGCGCGCTGGCACGAAATCCAGACGGCCGAGGGGCCGATCAGGACTTTGGTAACCATCAGGCCCGAAAAGCTGGTCAAGCAGCCCGCGCTGAAGGCTCTCGCCTGGGCCGATCTGCAAATGCTGATGGAGGAGCTGAAGCCATGAAGGCGCTGAAGGCCGTGTTGCTGGCCACGAGCCTCATCCTCGCCGCGACGCCGGCCCTGGCGGACGACGACGTCCAGGCCGACCGCGCCGCCCGCGCCTTCGCGCCGCCCGCGCAGCTCGGCGCCGGCGAGCGCGACAATTACCGCGCCGTCTTCGCCGCCTTGCGGGCGCAGGACTGGGCCGGCGCCGCCGGGCGGCTCGACGGGATGCGCGAAGGGCCGCTCCACAACCTTGCCCGCGCCATGCTCTACACCATGCCGGGCTCGCCCCGGGTCGAGCTGCCGCCGCTCGCCGAGCTGCTCGCCCGCGCCCCGGAACTGCCGCAGGCGGGCGACGTCGGCCGGCTGGCCGGCGCGCGCGGCGCCGCCAACCTGCCCGCCTTGCCCGAGACGCAGCGCCTCGTCGGCCTCTCCGGCCAGCCGCGCCGCATCCGGCCGCGCCCGATTCGCGGCGACGCCGTGGCCGACGCGCTCGAGCCGCTGATCCAGCCGCTGATCCGCGACGACCAGCCGTTCGAGGCGGAGAGCCTGCTCAACACCCGCGCCGAAGAGCTTTCGGATGAAGCGCGGACGGCGTTTCAGCAGCGGATCGCCTGGGTCTATTTCCTCAACGGCAACGACCGCGAGGCTCGGCGGCTGGGCGACCTCGCCCGGCGCGGGCCGACCGAATATGCGCTGCATGCCGAATGGGTGGCCGGGCTCGCCGCCTGGCGGATGGGCGATTATGCCGCCGCCGCCGAACATTTCAGCACCGTCGGCGCCCGCTCGGGCGACATCGAGCTTGCCGCCGCCGGCCATTATTGGGCGGCGCGCGCCGACACCGCGGGCGCCCATCCGGAACGGGTCCAGGCGCGGCTTCGGACCGCGGCCCGCCATGCCGAGACTTTCTACGGCCTGCTCGCGCAGAGCGCGCTCGCCATCCGGCAGCCGCCCGCCGACATGAGCGGGTTCACCGAGAGCGACTGGCGGTCGCTGGCGGACCGGCGCAACGTCCGCGCCGCGGTCGCGCTCAGCGAAATCGGCGAGAGCGACCTCGCCGCCGAGCTGATCCGGCACCAGGCGCGGATCGGCGCGCCGAACGAGCATGGCGCCCTGATCCACCTCGCCGCCCGACTCAACCTCACCGCCACCCAGATGTGGCTCTCGCACAACGGCCCGCGCGGCAGCCGCTTCGGGCCGCGCGAGCGCTACCCGTCGCCGAGCTGGCGGCCGGCGCGCGGCTGGCGGGTCGATCCGTCGCTGGCCTTCGCCCATGCGCTGCAGGAGTCCAACTTCCGGCCCGACGCGGTCAGCCCGGCCGGCGCGCGCGGGCTGATGCAGGTGATGCCCGGCACAAGCCGCTGGATGGCACGGGTCAATGGCGGCGCCGGCGGCGTCAATCCCACGCAGCTCTTCGATCCGGCGACCAATATCGAATATGGTCAGACCTTCCTCGAACATCTGCGCGACATGCCGAGCACCGGCGGGCTGCTGCCCAAGGTGATCGCATCCTACAATGCCGGGCCGGCGCCGATCGCCGAGTGGAACGCGCGCTACGACCAGAGCGATCCGCTGCTCTACATCGAGTCGATCCCTTATTGGGAGACGCGCGGCTACGTGCCGATCATCCTCCGGAACTATTGGGTCTACGAAGCGCAGGGCGCGGACCGGTCGGTGACCCGGCGGGCGCTGGCGCAAGGCCTGTGGCCGCGCTTCCCGGGCCTTGCCGGACCGGCCGCGGTGCGGATCGCGCCGCGCAGCCGGCAGACCGCGATGGGGCAGGACTGAGAGCGCTGCTCCCGTCATTCCAGCGAAATGACGCGACTCAGTTCTTGATCTGTTCTCATTGCGGGTCTAGACTCCCCCGATGCGACCCGATGTCCGTTCCGGCCGCGGCGCACCCGAAAACCGGACGCCGACCCGCTTCAACCTGCCGACCCGCGAGGCCGACGGCGACTGGCTCGACTCGCGCGCGGAGCTTGACGGGGAATTGCCGCCGCTCAGGACGACGGTAACGGTCGAGAAGCCGAAGACGATCATCACCCGCAACGCCTCGCCCGACATCGGCTTCGACCGCTCGATCAACGCCTATCGCGGCTGCGAGCATGGCTGCATCTACTGCTTCGCCCGCCCGACCCATGCCTTTCACGATCTCTCGCCGGGGCTCGACTTCGAATCGAAGCTGTTCGCCAAGCCCGAGGCGGCGGCGCTGCTGCGCGCCGAGCTGGCCAGGCCCGGCTATCGCGTCCGGCCGATCGCGATGGGCACCAACACCGATCCCTACCAGCCGATCGAGGGCAAATGGCGGATCACGCGGTCCTTGCTCAAGGTGCTGGCCGAGACGCGGCACCCGGTGACGATCACCACCAAGTCGGACCGCGTGCTGCGCGACCTCGATATCCTCGAAGGCATGGGCCGGCAGAATCTGGCGAGCGTGGCGCTGTCGGTGACCTCGCTGGAGCCCGCCATCTCGCGGACGCTGGAGCCGAGGGCGCCGGCGGCGCGCAAACGCCTGGCCGCGGTCAAGCGACTGGCCGAAGCAGGGGTTCCGGCCTGGGTGGCGATCGCGCCGGTGGTGCCGGGGATCACCGACCACGAGCTCGAGCATATCGTCGAGGCCGCGGCGGAAGCGGGCGCGCTCGGCGTTTTCTACCTGCCGGTGCGGCTGCCGTTCGAGGTCGCGCCGCTGTTCCGAGCCTGGCTCAACGAGCATTTCCCGGACCGGGCCGACAAGGTGATGCACATCATCCAGTCGATGCGCGGCGGAAAGGACAACGACCCCAACTGGTTCAGCCGGATGCGCGGCTCCGGTCCGTGGGCGGACCTGCTCAAGGCGCGGTTCGAGCGGGCGGTGCGCAAGCACGGGCTGAACGTGGAAAAGCGGCCCCTGCGGACGGATCTGTTCGAACCGCCGCAGGGACCGCAGTTGAAGCTGCTCTGACGTTTGGAAGGGCCGGCTCCCGGTAGGGGGCGGACGGGAACCCGCCCTTCCGGTCAGGCGGCGAGCGCCTCGGGCGCGCGCCAGCTGCTCCTGAACAGTCCCGTGCCGGTCATGCCGCCCTCGGCGAGCGGCAAAGCGGTCGCGCAGAAGCCGCATTCGGCGAGCCGCCGGCCGACGATCCACTGGCTGCGGCCGCAGCCGGGGCAATGGTTCGTCTCGTGCGGCCGGTAGACGGCGTGATAGCCGCGCCGGACGGGATCGTGGGCGAAGGTGCCGCCGCGGATCTGCTGGGCAATGGTCAACATGGCTTCGATCTCCTGTTGACCGGTCCCGTAACGAAAGCCGCGGCGACGCGAAGCCGCCCGTCGACGAATCAAACGGACGATGCGACCAATTCGCGGCGGCGTCGACGAAGGAGCCGCGTCCGGAGACCAAGGTTAGGCTTTGCGCCCCAGCTTCGGGATCAGCATGCCTGCGCGGGTCCGGTAATCCTCATAATCCTTGCCGAACAGGCCGACGAGGTCGCGCTCCTCGTGGACGATGGCGATCAGGATATAGCCGAGCATGCCGAGCGCGAGCACGAGATGGCCCACGGTCATGGTCGGGATCGCGAAGAAGGCGAGGATGAAACCGGAATAAAGCGGGTGTCGGACGCGCTTGTAGAAGAAAGGCGTGCGGAAGACGGGCGGGGCGGCCGCGGCGCCGCGGGCATGGTTCCAGACCTGGGTCAGGCCGAACAATTCGAAATGGCTGATCAGGAAGGTGCTGACCAGGACGATCGCCCAGCCGAGGCCGAACAGCGCCCAGAGCGCGTAGGCGAGCAGCTCGTTCTCGACGCTCCAGACGATGGCCGGGATCGGCCGCCAGAAATAGAAGAGGACGATCAGCATGAGGCTGGCGAGCAGCACGTAGACGCTACGCTCGATCGGCTCGGGCACGATCCGAGTCCACGCCCGCTTGAAGCCCGGCCGCGCCATTACGCTGTGCTGCAGGCCGAACAGGGCGATCAGGCCGAGATTGATGGCGACGGCGACGAATAGCTCCGCGGCGGGCCCGCCGCGGTCGACGGTCAGCGGCACCTGCGGGAAATTGCCGGTGAAGGCGACCAGATAGAGGAAGGTCGCGAAGAAGATCAGATAAGCGACAACGCCGAACAGCAGATAGAATGTGCGCGCCATGGCTGCCCCTCCCCCTGTGTATGCGGGGGCGATTGTAGCAGACTGGACGAGCGGCGCCATCCGCCCCGCAAGGACGACAGACGATTCAGCCGGGAAGCTCGGCGAGACGCTCCTCCCGTTTCGCGCCGCCTTCGACAACGGCCGCAGGCCCGGACGTGACCTTCGACAGCACCGCCTCGAGCAGGGGCGTCATGTCGGACAGCCGCCGCGCCTTGATCATCAGGTCCCACAGCGGCTCGAACTTCTTCCAGCCGGCGGCGTAGAAAAAGTGCTTGGCGCGGTGCTTGACGCTGTCATGGGCCCAAGACGCCCGGGCGATGTTCCGCCACCCGTAGAACTCGCGATAGGCCCGGTCATAGCCCCGCTTGAGCTCCTCCGGCGTCAGGCGCGCCGGACGGTAGACGACATGGCGGGTGTCGTAGCGGTCCCAGTCATGGCTCGTGATACGCCCTGCGGCGGCGAGGGCCTGATGGAGACGCGTTCCGGGATAGGGGGTCTGGATGTGGAAGGTCGAGGTGGTGATGCCGTTGCGCACCGCCCAGTCCACCGTCCGCGCGAACACGTCCGGCCCGTCCTCGTCCATGCCGAAGACGAACGAGCCGTTGATCATGATGCCGAGGCCGCTGAGCCGGCGCGCGACGGCCTCGTAATCGCGCTCGAGATTCTGCTTCTTGTTGCTGGCGCGCAGATTCTCCGGGCTGAACGTCTCGAAGCCGACGAACAGGCTGCGCAGGCCCGCTTCGGCGGCGCGCTCGATGAGGTCGCCGCGCAGCACCGAATCCACCGTCGCGGCGCCCTGGAAGAGCCGGCCCATGCCGCGCATCCCTTCGAACAGGACTTCCGCGAAGCGGCGATTGCCGAGCAGATGATCGTCGAGGAAATAGAGGTGCCGGCCGGGCAGTCGCTCGATCTCGGCCAGCGCTTCGTCGACGCGTTGCGCGTAGAAGCTGCGGCCGCCGGCGAAGAAGGCGTCCTTGTAGCAGAAGTCGCAATGTTGCGGGCAGCCGCGCGTGACGACGATCGAGTTCGGCACGAGGTAGCGCTCGCGCTTGATCAGGTCGCGCCGGATCGGCGGAAGGCCCTCGATCGAGCGGCCGGAGGAGGAGATGTAGCGCCGCTGGGGACGTTTGGCGCGAAAGTCCGCGAGGAATAGCGGGAAGGTCTGCTCGCCGGGCCCGACGAAGACGGCATCGGCATGGGCCGCCGCCTCGTCGGGCAGGGAGGTGACGTGGAGCCCGCCCAAAGCGACGAAACAGCCCCTGGCGCGATAATGGTCGGCCAGCCTGTACGCCCGGTAGGCGTTGGTGATGTAGACCTGGATGACAACGAGATCGGGGCGGTCGTCGGTCCGCAGCGGCTCGACATGATCGTCGATCAGCTCGGCTTCGTCGTCCGGGGAGAGGAAGGCGGCGAGGGTGGCGAGGCCCAGCGGCGGGAATAGTGAATATTTGATCGGCCGCCAGAACGGGCTTTTCGCCTCGGTCAGCGCCGGCAGGATGAACTTCACCTTCACGCCAGTCCCTTTCGCAGGCCGATCGGCCTGCAGGGACTAGCTTATCCGCGCAGCAGAGAATGTGGGCGTTCGGTCAAGAATGCGTGCAGGCCGGCATGCCGTCAGCCCAGGGCTTTCCTGAGCATCTCGTTGACAACGCCCGGATTGGCCTTGCCCGCCATCGCCTTCATCACCTGGCCGACGAAGAAGCCGAACAATTTGTCCTTGCCGCCGCGATATTCGGCGACCTTGTCGACGTTGGCGGCAATCACCTCGGCGATGGCGGCTTCGATGGCGCCGGTGTCGGAGGTCTGCCTGAGGCCCCTCGCCTCGACGATCGCGCCGGGATCCTCGCCGGTCTCCAGCATGATTTCGAAGACCTGCTTGGCGAGCGTGCCGGAGAGGGTGCCGTCGGCGACCAGGCTGAGCAGTTCGGCGCCCTGGGCGGGGGTGACCGGGCTTTCGGTGATGTCGCGGCCAAGGCGGTTGAGGGCGCCGAACAGGTCGGAGATGACCCAGTTGGAGGCGGCCTTGCCGATCTCCGCGCCGGACTTGCCGGTCGCCGCCAGCAAGTCCTCGAACCAGCGTGCGGTGGTGACGTCGGCGGTCAGCACCGCGGCATTGTAGGCGCTAAGGCCGAGCTCGGTCTCGTAGCGTATCCGCTTGGCGTCGGGGAGCTCGGGGAGGCTGGCGCGGCACTCTTCCAGGAAGGCGTCGCTTAGCTCGAGCGGCAGCAGGTCCGGATCGGGGAAATAGCGGTAATCGTGGGCGTCCTCCTTGGAGCGCAGGGAGCGCGTCTCGCCCTTGTCGGGATCGAACAGGCGGGTTTCCTGGATCACGGTGCCGCCATCCTCGATCAGGTCGACCTGGCGGCGCGCCTCATGCTCGATCACCGCCATGATGAAGCGCACCGAATTGACGTTCTTGGTTTCGGTGCGGGTGCCGAATTCGGCGCCGGACTTGCGGACCGACACATTCACGTCGGCGCGCATCGAGCCCTGCTCCATATTGCCGTCGCAGCTGCCGACGTAGCGAAGAATAGCCCTGAGCTTCCTGACGTAAGCTCCTGCTTCTTCGGGAGAACGCATATCGGGCTTCGACACGATCTCCATCAAGGCGACGCCGCAGCGATTGAGATCGACATAGGAGAAGCTGGGATGCTGATCGTGCATCAGCTTGCCCGCGTCCTGCTCGATATGGATGCGCTCGACGCCGATGGTCTTGGTCGCGCCGCCGTCGAGATCGACCTCGATCGCGCCTTCGCCGACGATGGGGTGATAAAGCTGGCTGATCTGGTAGCCCTGCGGCAGATCGGCGTAGAAATAATTCTTGCGGTCGAAGCGCGACCAAGGGTTGATCCTGGCCTCCAGCGCCATGCCGGTGCGGACCGCCTGGCGGACGCACTCGCCGTTCAGCACCGGGAGCATGCCCGGGAAGGCGGCATCGACCAGGGCGACCTGGCTGTTCGGCTCGGCGCCGAACTCGGTCGAGGCGCCGGAGAAGAGCTTGGCCTGCGAGGTGATCTGGGCGTGGACCTCGAGGCCGATCACGACCTCCCACTCGCCGGTGGCGCCCTGGATGCGGTAGTTCGACTGACTGGCCATGATTCCGATCTTAACAGATTGCGCGCCGATGCCGGATCATCGTTCCGAGGGCACGACCAGGAAATTGCAGTTGACCTCGTAACGCCGGTAGGTCGCGACCGTCTTATAGTCCACGCTCGCGCAGAAGGCCTGAAACGCGGGCACGTTCGCGTCCTCCACCTCGACGAACATGGTCGGGCGGCTTTTGGCGATGGTTTCGCCGAGCCCCGCAAGCACCTGCATTTCCAGCCCCTCGGCGTCGATCTTCAGGAAATCGACCGCTTCGGAGGCCAGGATCCGATCCCCCCGCACAAGCTCTAACTGCCCCTGCCCGGACTGCGGAACGAGCCGGGTTGCACCCAGATTGTGGCGCGGGATTTCGAACGACGCGCGCCCCGGCTGGTCGGACAGGCCGACTTCGTGCACAACCACCCGATCCTGGAGGTTGTTGATGGCGATATTGAGCCTCAGCACGCGGTGGGCGGGGGGATTGGGCTCGAACGCGATCGCCTTGGCGGCGTCGAGAAACTTGAGAGCGTAAATCGTGTGGTTGCCGACATTGGCGCCGACATCGACGAACACCCCGCCGCGGAAATGCTTGCCGATAATGGCCAGCTCCTCCTCCTCGTAGAACCGGCCGGAGACGTGATGCCGCTGGACCTCGTCGAACGTGTCGGTCACGAAGAAGGAGATTTCCTGTCCATCGATCCGGGTGTCGACGACGATTCCGCGCGTCGTTCCCGCCGGGTCTTCCGCCCATCTCAGGTAAAGACCGGCGAACGACGAGGCAGGAGAGGAAATCCGGCCGACGTTCAGGCCGACTCTGCTCAACAGAGCCTTTATTCCCAGAAGGAAGTCCTTAAGAATCCGGCTCACGCTACACCCCTTCGCTCGCCCGCGGGGCGGTCGTTCCCGTTCGCCGATGGCGGCAGGCGCTCACCACCACGCCTCCGCGCGCGCGGTGAAGCCGGCGCGCTCCTCGAAGGCCAGAGCGGCGTCGAGGACGGACTGCTCGTCGAGCGCTTTGCCGACGATCTGGAGGCCCAGCGGCAGCCCCTGCGAGTCGAGGCCGGCGGGGACCGAGATGGCGGGCAGGCCGGCGAGGCTGGCGGGCACGGCGAAGACGTCGTTCAGGTACATGGCGATGGGATCGGACATTTTCTCGCCCAGGCCGAAGGCGGCGCTCGGGGCGGTCGGGGTGAGGAGGAGGTCGCAGCTTTCCCAGACGCGGTCGAAATCGCGGGCGATCAGCGCCCTCACCTTCTGGGCCTGGTTGAAATAGGCGTCGTAATAGCCCGCGGAGAGGACGTAGGTGCCGATCATGATGCGGCGCTTGACCTCGGGCCCGAAGCCGGCGGCGCGGGTCGCCTCGTACATGTCCTGGAGGCCGCCCTGCTCGGGCTGGATGCGCAGGCCGTAGCGGACGCCGTCGTAGCGGGCGAGGTTGGACGATGCCTCGGCAGGCGCGATGATGTAATAGGCCGGCAGCGCATATCTGGTATTCGGCAGCGAGACCTCGACGATCTCGGCGCCGGCGTCGCGCAGCCAGCCGATGCCCTGCTCCCAGACCGCGTCGATCCCGGCGGGGACGCCCTCGATGCGATATTCGCCGGGGATGCCGATCCTCTTGCCGCGAACGTCGGCGGCGAGATGGGTCTCCCATTTCGGCACGTCGAGCTGGAGCGAGGTCGAATCCTTGGGATCGAAGCCGGCCATGGCTTCCAGGAGGATCGCGCAGTCGCGCACCGTCCGGGCCATCGGCCCGGCCTGGTCGAGCGAGCTGGCGAAGGCGACCATGCCGAAGCGCGAGCAGCGGCCGTAGGTCGGCTTGATGCCGGTGATGCCGGTGAAGGCGGCGGGCTGACGGATCGAGCCGCCGGTGTCGGTGCCGGTGGCACCCGGCACGAGGCGGGCGGCGACCGCGGCGGCCGAGCCGCCAGAGCTGCCGCCCGGGGTGAGCGCCGCATTGCCGCCGTCGTTGCGGCGCCAGGGCGAGAGGACCGGGCCGTAGCCGCTGGTCTCGTTGGACGAGCCCATCGCGAACTCGTCCATGTTCAATTTGCCGAGCATGCCGGCGCCGGCGGCGAGCAGGTTGCCCGAGACGGTCGATTCGTAGACCGGCCTGTAGCCTTCGAGGATTTTCGAGCCGGCGGTGGTCTGGACGCCCTTGGTGCAGAACAGGTCCTTGATGCCGAGCGGCACGCCGGCGAGCGGCTTGAGCGTGCCCGAGGCGCGGGCGGCGTCGGCGGCGTCGGCGGCGGCGAGGGCATGTTCCGGCGTCTCGACCAGGAAGGCGTTCAGCGGGCGCGCCTTCTCGATGGCGCCGATAAAGCCCTCGGCGACCTCACGGGCGCTGAACGCGCCCTGCTTCACGCCGTCGCGGATCGCGGCGACGCCCAGATCGGTGAGCGCGGTCATTCGATCACCTTGGGGACCGCGAAGAAGCCGTGCTCGGCGACGGGCGCGTTGGCGAGGATGTCGCCCTGGATATTGCCGGCGGTGACCGCGTCCTCGCGAAGGCGGAGCGTGTTGGGGATGACCGCGGTCATCGGCTCGATTCCGGAGACGTCGACCTCGCCAAGCTGCTCGATCCAGCCGAGGATGTTGGAAAGCTCGGGCGCGAGCGCCTCGACCTCCGCGTCGCTGACGGCGATGCGGGCGAGCCTGGCGATGTGGCGGACTGTATGCGTGTCGACTGACATGCGGGGCGGCTAGCATTCCTGCTGCACTGCATCAACACCGCTTGCATGGCGGGCGCGGTTCGGCTTGAGGGCGGGGATGGCGCGTAAAAGATCCCATCCGGCGGTGCGATTCCTGTGGATCATCGCCGGGTTGACCATGCTCGCGGTGATCGGTGCGGGGCTCTACCGCTATTTCGAAAAGGAGCTGATGCGCTGGGTGATGGTGCCGAGCGTGGATTTCGCCGAGGTGCCGATGCCGGCGGGCGCCGATTACAGGCAGGCGGCGCTGTGGATCGCCCGGCCCGACATAGAAGGCAATCCGGCGCTCTGGGTGCCCGACGGATTCGCGGCGGCGCGGACCCCGCAGGCGTCGGTCTTCTTCATCCATCCGACCAGTTTCCTCGAATCCTCGGCCTGGAACGCGGCCGTGGACGACCAGGAATCGCAGGACCGCGCGGCGCTGTTCGTGCGCAGCCAGGCGAGCGCGTTCAATTCGGTCGGCGCGGTCTGGGCACCCAAATACCGGCAGGCGACGTTCGGGGCCTTCCTCACGACCGAGGAGGATGCGCGGCGCGCGCTCGACTTCGCCTATCGCGACGTGCTTGCCGCCTATGAGGAGTTCCTGCGCCAGGCGCCGGCGGACCGGCCGATCATCCTCGCCGCGCACAGCCAGGGCAGCCTTCACCTGATGCGGCTGCTGCAGGAACGGATAAGCGGCGCGCCCGAGGCGCAGCGGATCGCCGCCGCCTATCTCGTCGGCTGGCCGGTGTCGGAGACGGCCGACCTGCCCGCCTTGCCCCTCCCCGCCTGCGAGCGGCCGGACGAGGCGGCCTGCCTGCTCTCCTGGCAGAGCTTCTCGGAGCCCGCCGACCCGAGCCAGGTGACCGAGGTCTATGACGCGTCGGCCGGGCCCGGCGGCGTCTCGCGGGCCGGGTCGGCGATGCTCTGCACCAACCCGCTGACCGGAACGCGCGGCGGCGAGGCGCCCGCCCGAACCAATGTCGGCACGCTCATCCCCAACGAGGCGTTCACCGAGGCCGAGTTCAGGCGCGGAGCGGTGCCGGCGCGCTGCGACGTGCGCGGCTTCCTCCTCATCGGCGACAATGACGCGCTGCCGGAAATGGGGCCCTACGCGCTGCCGGGGAACAACTACCACGTCTACGACTACGCCTTGTTCTGGGCGAACGTCCGCGCCGACGCCGAGCGGCGGCTGACGGCGTTCGAAGGGCGATGATCTCGGCCGGCACCGCCGATTTCCGCGCGGCGCTGCCCGGCGGCGGGCGGCTGCTCGGGCTCAACGTCGGGACGAAGACGATCGGCACCGCTCTGTGCGACGCCGGCTGGACGATCGCGACCCCCGCCGAGCTGATCCGCCGGAGCAAGTTCGCCAGGGATCTGGCGGCGCTGAAGGCGCTGGCCGCGGCGCAGGACGTGGCGGGCATCGTGGCCGGCCTGCCCCTGAATCTCGACGGCAGCGAATCCCCCCGCACCCAATCGCTCCGCGCCTTCGCGCGCAACCTGGCGCCGCTGGGGCTGCCGATCCTGCTCTGGGACGAGCGCTGGTCGACCCAGGCCGTCACCCGCACCCTGATCGACGCCGACGCCAGCCGCGCCCGCCGCGCCGAGCTGGTCGACAAGATGGCCGCCGCCTATATCCTGCAGGGCGCGATCGACGCGTTGACGAGAGACTGAAGCAGCCGATTGGCCACGGTTCCGCCAATATCAAGCCGGGTACTTCCGGAATCCGGCTTGGAACCCGGGTCCATTTCGGTCTGACTGAATAGCGACTGGCCGCGCCCGGGCGCCGGAACCACAGCCGATACCCGCTCCAGTTCCGGACTCGCTCAACTGCGGGACGCTGATGTAGCGTGTGAGAAATCTTATCTGGACTCTTCATTTCGGAAAGACCATAATGCTGGTTTCTACATATTCTCTATTGAAGGAGACGACCGATGCAAGATGACAACGCGTCGGCATCGCACCATCCCAGCCTCGCCGCCCACCATCCGGGCGCGGCCCACCATCCCAGCCTCGCCGCCCACCATCCGGGCGCGGCCCACCATCCCAGCCTCGCCGCCCACCATCCCAGTCTCGCAGCCCATCATCCCAGTCTCGCAGCCCATCATCCGAGCACCGCCGCCCATCATCCCAGCCTTGCCGCCCATCACCCCAGTACCGCAGCCCACCATCCCAGCCTCGCCGCCCATCATCCGAGCACCGCGGCCCACCATCCCAGCCTCGCCGCCCACCATCCGAGCACCGCGGCCCACCATCCCAGCCTCGCCGCCCATCATCCGAGCACCGCCGCCCATCATCCCAGCCTTGCCGCCCATCACCCCAGTACCGCAGCCCACCATCCCAGCCTCGCCGCCCATCATCCGAGCACCGCGGCCCACCATCCCAGCCTCGCCGCCCACCATCCGAGCACCGCGGCCCACCATCCCAGCCTCGCCGCCCACCATCCGGGCGCGGCCCACCATCCCAGCCTCGCCGCCCACCATCCGAGCACCGCGGCCCACCATCCCAGTCTCGCCGCCCACCATCCGGGCGCGGCCCACCATCCCAGCCTCGCCGCCCACCATCCGAGCACCGCGGCCCACCATCCCAGTCTCGCCGCCCATCATCCGAGCACCGCGGCCCACCATCCCAGCCTCGCCGCCCATCATCCGAGCACCGCGGCCCACCATCCCAGCCTCGCCGCCCATCATCCGAGCACGGCGATCGACCATTCGAGCTTCGCGGCGCACCATCCCGGCCTCGCCGCCCACCATCCGAGCACCGCCGCTCACCATCCCAGCCTGGGCGGTTGAGACAAGCGGCTTTTCCCCGATCAGGATCCTGGATGATGCGAAAAGCGAGTGGACCTCCCCGAGCGAACAACCAACGCTCCCGGAAGACGAGGAAGGCCGGACCGGAATTGTCCAGAGGCTTTGCCGCCGCCGTCGACCAGTTCGAGAACGCGCTTAAACTCGGCGGCGGCAACACGTGTGATCGTTACATCCTCTCGGCAGCACGGGACGAACGCGTGCAGGAGTCGTTTCTGCGTCGAATATCCGAGGGGGACTATTTCGCCGGCGCCTATTGCCCGGCCGGACCGGCGATTCCGGAAGAGGCGCGCGTCATCTTCGAGTTTCGCTGCCTTCCTCCCAAGATCTGCCTGCTGCCAAATTTGTTCCTCGTCATCCTGAACGTCTTCACGGGCCGCGTCCTCCGTGTCATCGACCCGTTCTTCTTCGGCCGCGATGAAGCAAGCGTGGAGGAAGCCGCCGGTGAACCGACGGCGGAAGTGTCGGCGGCCGCAGCTCACCATCCGGGCGTTGCCGCACACCATCCGAGCCTAGCGCCCCATCATCCCGCGCTCGCCGCCCACCATCCGAGCCTGGCGCTCCATCATCCCTCGCTCGCCGCACACCATCCGAGCCTGGCGCCCCATCATCCCGCGCTCGCCGCGCACCATCCGAGCCTGGCGCTCCATCATCCCGCGCTCGCCGCCCACCATCCGAGCCTGGCGCTCCATCATCCCTCGCTCGCCGTGCACCATCCGAGCCTGGCGCTCCATCATCCCTCACTCGCGACGCACCACCCCGGCGTCGCCGCACATCACCCGTCGCTCGCGGGACAGCATCCTGGCCTCGCGGCCCACCACCATCCCGGCTTGGCGACGCTCGATCCGGCTGACGATCAATAGCCTGGATTGGAATGCGCTCTCATGAACCCGGCGCGGCGGTTGCGCCGATCAGACGCGCAAGAACGTTGATCATGTATCACGAGGGCGAATTGCTCGTCGCGCTCAACTATCTTTCGAAAAAGTCCTGCATCCTCTCGCCCCTCGCAACCTCGCTGCTCGCCTCGTGGGAGTCGTGGCGGGTGCCGGGCGAGGTTGTCGCGCGCTACGCCGTTTTCGATCCGATCGTCCTGGAGGAGATCGCCCGACTGCTCTCCGCCTCCATCCTGGTCGAACGCGGGACCTTTGAGGGCGAGCAGGACGAAATCTTCGAATCGGATTTCGCCTGGGGAGCGCCGGCGGGCTATTATCATTTCACGATCCGAAACACCGAATATATGGATCCGGCGCGGTTTTCGGCTTGGATGACGGCGCAGGTCGAGACCAAGCCCACCGTTCCCCTGTTCCGGGATCACAAGGAGTCCGCGTCGGCGCTTCCTCTCCCTCCGGCCAGGGAGACGGAGCTGATGTCGGTGATGCGGCGGCGAAGGAGCTTCCGCGGATTCTCGGACGCGCCGGTCACCTTGGCCGAGTTGAGCGATTGCCTTTTCGCCGGCCTGGGCATCACCGGCTTCATTAAGGGCTCGTTCGGCGAAGGCTATCTGCCACTGGCCATGACCCCTTCAGGAGGGGGGCGAAATCCGTACGAGGCGTTCGTCTATGTCCGAAACGTCGAGGGCCTGGAGGCGGGCACCTACCATTATTCCGCCGCCGATCATTCACTCGAGCTCATGCCCGATCGGCCCATGCCAAGGCCCGGGGACGTGCTTGCCCGACAGCCCTGGTTCGACAATACGGCGGCGCTCGTGCTGCTCGTCGCCGACTTTGCCCGCACCATGTGGAAATATCCGCATCCCACCGGCTATCGCGTGGTCGTCCTCGAGGCGGGCCATATCGCCCAGAACATCATCCTGGCGGCGACCGCCCAAGGCCTCGCGAGCGCGCCGACATGCGCGTTGTCGGACGCCACCGCCGAAGCTCTGACCGGGCGTCGGGCAATGACGACGACGACCATGTATTCCATCGCGCTGGGACGAAAATCCGCGGTTCCAACCTCAGTCGACCCCCTCTGCATAATTCCCAACAAGGCAATGTCGGCACCTCGAAATGCAACGTGACGTTCGGCTGCGACCGATGACGCAGGAGGAATATGACAATTACCTTCCGCCAGCGGTGCTTTCCCTCGCCCGCGAGGAAGCCGTGGCCTTCGGCTTCGATGACGACGAGGCGGGGGCGCGTGCCGCGGAGGCGTTCGAGCGGCTGGTTCCCGCGGGAAAGGTCACCGACGCGGTCCACCTGCGCGTCATCGAAGTCGGTCGCGAGCCGGTCGGCGTCCTCTGGTATCAACTGCGCAACGACGGGCGGGACGCCTATATTCTGGATCTACTGATCAGGCCGGCATTCCGGCGGCGCGGCCTCGCGCGGCAGGCGCTCACCATCCTGGAAACGGTGCTGAGGGAGGCCGGCGTCCGGGCGATGTTCCTGTCCGTGTTCAGCCACAATCCCGCGGCCGCGTCGCTCTATGCGTCGCTCGGGTACCGGGACCGCTCTCGTCTCATGGGCAAGGATCTCCGTTAGGCGCTCAGCCTTCGCCTCGCATGGAAAAGCGGCGCCGCGACTCAGCGGTTCAGCCGTTTAGCGGCCGCCTTGCTTGCTGGCGGGCTCCTTGCGATCGCGATCCTTCCGCTCGGACCGGCCGTCTTCCGGGGGGACCCCGAAGAGACCCCGGCTGAGCGAAAGGGTCAGATTAGCGGCGACGAGGTCGGCTGACACCTGCTCTACTCCTGTTGCGGGTCCGAACGCAGGTGAAGGCGGCCGAACGGTTGCGGCAAGGCCTCGTCGTCGAAAGCGACCATTTCGGCGACCAACATGCCGCCGCGCCGCTTGCCGGGCGCGACGGCACCGGCGCATCTCGGCGAGGATGACGAACGGGTTGAGCGCAACCCCCGCCATCGCTAGAGCGCGGCCTCGATGACCGCGCTTTTCCCGCACCGCCATCTGCTCGGCATCGAGGGGCTTTCCGCTTCCGACCTGCTTGCCATCCTCGATGCGGCGGAGCCGTGGATCGATTTCAACCGGGGCGCGCGCAAGGCCGACCACCGGCTCGCCGGCCTGACCCAGATCAACGCCTTTTTCGAGAATTCGACGCGCACCCTCTTTTCGTTCGAGATCGCCGGGAAAAGGCTCGGCGCGCAGGTTTCCAGCTTCCATCCGGCGGCGTCGAGCGTGCGCAAGGGCGAGAGCCTGATCGATACCGCTTTGACCTTGAACGCGATGCGGCCCGATGTGCTGGTGATAAGGCACGAGGCGGACGGCGCGGCGGCCGAGGTGGCGGGGCTGATGGACTGTCCCGTGATCAATGCCGGCGACGGCGCCGGCGAGCATCCGACGCAAGCCCTGCTCGACGCGCTGACCATGCGGCGGCGGCTCGGGCGGATCGAGGGGCTGAAGGTCGCGATCTGCGGCGACATCCGGCACAGCCGGGTGGCCGGGTCGAACATGCGCGCTTTGCCCTTGCTCGGCGCCGAGGTCCGGCTGGTCGGGCCGGAGGCGCTGCTGCCCGCCGAGGCGGATTTGCCGCGCTTCACCGATTTCGACGAGGGGATCGCCGGTGCCGACGTGGTGATGATGCTCCGGATCCAGCGCGAGCGGATGGAGGAGGCGTTTCCCGATACGCTGATCGATTATCATGCCCGCTACGGTCTCACGTGGGCGCGGCTGGATGCCCATGCGCCGAACGCGATCGTCATGCATCCGGGACCGATGAACCGCGGGGTGGAGATTGACGGCGCATTGGCCGACGATCCCGAACGGTCGGCGATACTGGAGCAGGTCGAGTTCGGCGTCGCGGTTCGGATGGCCTGCCTCGACCTGCTGACGCAGGAACGGCGCCGCTGAGAATGGAAAGGGCGGCCGGCCTTGGCCTGCCGGCCGCCCTCCAGAGGGGACCCGAGGGTCCGAAAGCGCGTAAAATCAGACGTTGCGCCGGCGCGGATCGGCGTAGCGGGCGGCCCAGCGGATCGAGGCGTCGCCGGCCTGGCCGCGGACGAAGCAGACGCCGCCGCGGGCGCGGATCGAGCTGCACAGGCGCTGGGCGTCCGCGCGCGAGGCGAAGCCGGCGACCGAGACTCGATGCAGCGTGCGGCCCTGCTGAGTATAGGTGGTGGTCAGCGGCCGATAGGATTGCAGGCCGTAGCCGCGCTCGGCGGAGAGCCAGGCGCGCTCGGCATTGCCTTCGTTGCTGAACGCGCCGATCTGGACGACGACCGGGGCGGAGCCGCGGGCGACCGGGCGGGCGCGCTGGAAGACCGGCGCGGGCACGCGCGGCGCGGCGGCCGCGGCGCGGATGAGCGGCGCCTGCGGCGTCACCAGCGAACGGGCGGCAGCGGCATAGCGGACCTGAACGTCGGGCGCGGGCGCGGCGGGCACCTCGGGCGCATTCCCGATCGGCTCGGCGACGGCGGCGAGCGCCGCCGCGGGCGCGGGCTGATAGGATTGCGCGGTCGGCACCCAGAAAGCCGGGGCCTCGGTGGGCGCCGCTTCGGCGATCTGTACGGCCGGGGCCGGCGCTTCCGGCTCGAACGAAGCCGGGGAAACGAGCGGGGCCGGCGTGGGCGCCGCTTCGGCAAAGGCCTGGGCCGGCTCGGCGGCGGCGGGCGCGAGCGCGAGCGCGACCGGCTGGCCCGGATCGTCCGCCGGCGACACGCCGAGCAGGCCGGCGACCTGGGTCGCGGCGGCGCCCGGACGCGCGAAGGCCGCCCATTGCAGCATGCGTGGACCGACCTCGGCCGGCGACAGGTCCTGCGCGGCGATGGCGCGGGCGCGGCGCCAATCCCCGTTCATCGCATGAGCGAGGGCGAGATTCTGGCGGGTGCGCGGCGTCGCGCTCGGCGAGCGGGCGGCATGGTCGAGCAATTCGAGCGCGCGGTCGATCCGGCCGGCAAGCGCGAAAGCGAGGCCGACGTCGGCGGCCGAAGCGCGGCCGGCGAGGTCCTCGAGCGGCTGGATCGCCGCCTGCGGCCGGCCCAGAGCGATCTGGGTCAAAGCGAAGCTGAGCCCGCCGCGGACGTTCGACGGATCGAGCGCGAGCACGTCGGCATAAGTCGAGCGGGCGGAGTCGAAACGGCCGCTCTTCAGATAGATGTCGGCGAGCAGCAGGCGATAGCCGACGTCGCGGGGCGACAAGGCGACCGCCTGCTCCATCTGCGTCAGCGCCGAAGCGAGCTGACCCTGCTGCAGCGCGCGCGCGGCCTGATCGTGCAGCTGCGCGGCCCGCCGGTCGGTTGGCGAATCGGCCTGGACGCCGGTGCCGACGCGACGCATCGCGGTCGACTGGGTGCTGAAGCCGACCATCGTCATGCTGACGATCAGCGTCGAGGCGGCGAACTTGAAGGCGGTCCGGTTCATCTCATGGCCCTTTTTGAATCTCAGCTCCGCTTGCGGCCGGAGGCGCGGGCCCGCTCGGCCAGCGCGTCGACTTCGGGAATGGCGGCTAGCATCTGGTCGAGCGCGCCGGTGACGATCTGCTGCGCCAACCGGCCGGTGACGGCGGTGGCGAGGCGCAGGCGCAAGTGGCGATCGGCGTCGAGCCGCAAGGTGAAGGCGGCCTTGCGCCCCTGCGCAACGGCGGGCTCGGCCCGCTTGGGCAGCCGGACGACCTCGGCCGGCGCGGCGCGGCGGACCGGTTCGGGCGCGGGCTCGGGCTCGTCCTCGGCGCTTTCGGCCTCGAAGCTCTCGGCGATGGCGCGTTGCTGGGCGACGACCTCGGGCTCGCCATCGTCGTGGCGGACGGGCCTGGGCGCGGGCGTCAGCGCCGCGATCGAGCTCGGGACATGCTCGGGCAGGTCCAGCTCATCGGCCGGATCGGGCAAGCCATGGCCCATGTCGTTCCAGCCGAGATCCTCGAAGCCGCCGCCAGGGCCGAAGCCCTGCGGACGCATGGCCGGCTTGGCGGCGCCCTTGCGCGCCAGCAGGCCGGAGGAGAGCGAGGCGAAAGGCCGTGCTTCGTTCATCACCGCCTCCTTCCTCACTGGCCCATCACCCGCCGGCCGAAGCCGGGGGCGGGACGCTGCGCGAGCGCCTGGTGCGGAACCTGTCCGGGACCGGAGAAGATCGTGCGGCGGAAATTCTTTTCGAGCCGGTCGGCGATGTAATCCCAGAGTTCGCCGACCTCGCGGGCCGACTTGGAATTGGGATCGACCTCCATCACCGTGCGGCCGTCGATCATCGACGCGGCGAAATCGGTGCGGTGGTGAAGCGTGATCGGGGCGACCGTGCCGTGCTGCGATAGCGCGACCGCGGCCTCGTAGGTGATCTTGGCCTTGGGCGTGGCCCCGTTGACGACGAAGATCAGCGGCTTGCCGGCGCGCTCGCACAGATCGACGGTGGCGCCGACCGCCCGCAAATCGTGCGGGCTGGGCCGGGTCGGGATGACGACCAGCTCGGCGACCTGGATGACGCTCTGGATCGCCATGGTGATCGCCGGCGGCGTGTCGACGACGGCGAGCCGGAAGCCCTGCTGGCGCAGCACTTCGAGGTCGGCGCCCAGCCGCGCGACCGTTGTCTGCGCGAAAGCGGGCATGTCGTCCTCGCGCTCGTTCCACCAGTCGGCGAGCGAGCCCTGCGGGTCGATGTCGATAAGGCAGACGGGACCATAGCCCACGCGCTGCGCCTGCACGGCAAGATGGCCGGACAGGGTGGTCTTCCCCGATCCGCCCTTCTGTGAGGACAATGCCAGTACCCGCATGAATTTTCCCTCGGCGTTCGAACTTCCGGAGCGGGTTTGCAGCCGAGACCGCTAAAATCTGGTTAACTTCATCCCGCGGAAACCAACCCGGCGAACGCGCCCGCTCACATGGCCAAAGCGTTGATTTCCATGCTAAGGCAGCGTTAAACAAATGCCGCTAGCACGGCCTGGAATCTGATCCGGTGGAGGGGTTTCTGCGATGACGATCAAGATGCGGGCATGGCTGCTTGCCGCCACGGCTTCGCTGGCCGGCGCGGCCATGGCCCAGGAGGTGTCGCCGAACAGCGTGCGCACCGGCGTCGAGGCCTGGCAGGCCGGCAATCACGAGGAGGCGATCCGGCTGTGGCGTCCGCTCGCCGACCGCAACGACGCCGACGCGCAATATAATATCGCCCAGGCCTATTTCCTGGGCCGCGGCGTACCCCGCAACATGAACCTCGCCGAGCAATGGTATGAGCGCGCCGCGCGCCAGGGCCATGAGGAGGCGCAGGGCGCCCTGGGCCTGATCCTGTTTCAGAACGGCCGCCGCCGCGAGGCGATGCCGTGGATCCAGCGCGCTGCCGACCGCGGCGACCCGCGCGCCCAATATGTGCTGGGCACCGCGTTGTTCAACGGCGACCTGGTCGACCAGGATTCGGCGCGAGCCTATGCGCTGATGAGCGCGGCCGCGGCCAGCGGTTTGCCGCCCGCGATCACCCAGCTCGCCGAGATGGAGCACCATATCAGCGCCGAGGACAAGGCGCGCGGCACCGAAATCGCGCGCACCTTCAGAAGCGGACGGGCCCCGGTCCAGACCGCGGAGATCGTCAGAGCGCCGGCGCCGCCGCAGCCCATGCCGCGCGGGCCGCGCGCGACGGCGGTGCCGCCCTCGGTCGCGGCGTCGGGGCTGGCGCCCCGCCCGGCTGCTCCCCCGACGACGCCGCGCCGGCCCGACCGGCCGCCCGCCCAGGCCGCGCCCCGCCCGGCGCCGATGGCGACGCCAAGCGGTCGCTGGCGGATCCAGCTCGGCGCGTTCGGCAGCGAGGCCGGTGCGCGCCGCGCCTGGAGCGCGGTCGCCGGCCGGCTGCCCGGCCTGACGCCTTATTACGTCCGCGCCGGGGCCGTCTTCCGGCTGCAGGCCGGGCCGCTCGCCAATCGCGCCGCCGCCGACCGCGCCTGCGCAGCCGTGCGCCAGGCCTGCTTCCCAGTCGCGCCCTAGGGTCCGTACTCGGTACCGAGTACGGACCCTGGTGCCCTTAACCTTATCTTTGCCGCGGTGGGCTAGAACCACTCTCCAAAGCGGGGAGCGGATCATGGGCGCGACACGAAAGCTGAACGGCCAATCGAGCATGGCGTCGCGCTGGCGGCGCCGGCGGATGTGCGTGCTGATCGCCGACCATCCGGCGCCGGCCGCCCTGCGCGAGGTTTCGGCGGCGGGCGCGTTTCTCGAAACCAATGCGCGGCCCGCGCTCGGGACAAGCGTCGAGCTCCACCACCCGGAGGCCGGCGCGATCCTGGGCGAGGTGCGCGCGCTCGCCGACGACGGCATCGGCATCGCCTTTGCCTGCGGCGAGCGCTCGGTCGCCTTCGCTTTGGCCGCGATCGCCGCCGACATGAGCCGGCCGGCGGCCTAAGCCTCCATCCACTCCTTCCTCGCATAGCCCTGCGCGTAGAGCAGCGCGCTGAGATCGTTATGCTCGATCCGGGCGCCGGCCGCGGCCGCCGCCACGGGCTTGGCGTGATAGGCGATGCCGAGGCCGGCCGCCTGCAGCATCGGGATGTCGTTGGCGCCATCGCCGACGGCGAGGGACTCGTCGAGCGGGATCTGACGGGCGGCCGCAGCGTCGAGCAGCGCCTGGCGCTTGGCGTCCGCGCCGACGATCGGCCGCCCGACCGTTCCCGCCAGGCGGCCGCCCTCGACATGCAGATCGTTGGCGATGGCGGCGTCGAAGCCGATCTCCGCGGCGACGCGGTCGGCGAAACGGCTGAAGCCGCCCGACACGAGCAGGCAATAAGCGCCGTTGCCGCCCATGGTCTGGACCAGCGCCTCGGCGCCGGGCGTGATGCGGACGCGCTGGTCGTGGCAATGGTCGATGACGCGCGCGTCCAGGCCCTTCAGCAGGGCGACTCGGGCGTCGAGCGCGTCCTCGAAGGCGATCTCGCCGCGCATCGCAAGCTCGGTGACCGCGGCGACCTCGGCCCTGAGCCCGGCATAATCGGCGAGCTCGTCGATGCATTCGACGCTGATCATGGTCGAATCCATGTCGGCGACGAGAAGGCGCTTGCGCCGGCTCGCCCGCGGCTGGACGACGACGTCGACTCCCGGGATCAGGCCTTCGAGCGCCGCCCGAGCGCCGCGCGCATCGGCGCCGAGGGGAATGTCGCAGGCAATCCCCTCCTCGACCCAGATAGCGCCCTGGGAAGCGCGCACGGCGTCCACGGCGGCGGAAATATCGCCGCGCGTCAGCCGCTCCTTTGCTATCAGGGTCGCGATGAACATCGCCGCGCCTTCCAAACCGCCTCTGGCGCTTATCGCGGGGCCGACCGCCAGCGGCAAGTCGGCGCTCGCGCTCGCGCTCGCGGAACAGGCGGACGGCGTGGTGATCAACGCCGACAGCGCTCAGGTCTATCGCGATCTGCGCCTGGTCACCGCGCGGCCGAGCAGCCAGGACGAGGCGCGGGCGCCGCACCGCCTCTACGGCACGCGCGACGGCGCCGACGCCTGCTCGGCCGCGGATTGGGCGACGGACGCCAAAGCGGCGATCGCCGAGGCACACTCGGCGGGCCGGCTGCCGATCCTGGCCGGCGGGACGGGACTCTACATCCGCACTTTGATCGACGGCATCGCGCCGGTGCCCGAGATCGACCAGGCGGTGCGCAAGAAGGTGCGGGCGATGCCGGTCGGCGAGGCGCATGCGGCCCTGGTCCGCGAGGACCGGGAAGCGGCGGCGCGGATCCGGCCGTCGGACAGGACGAGGACCGCACGCGCGCTCGAGGTGGTGCGGTCGACCGGGCGGCCGCTGACGGACTGGCAGGCGGAGAAGGTCGGCGGGATCGGCGCGAAGGTGGCGTTGGCGCCCCTGATCCTGCTGCCGCCGCGCGCCTGGCTGCACAGGCGCTGCGACGAGCGGTTTGAGAAAATCTTTTCTGATGAGGGGATTGAAGAAGTAAATTCACTTCTTGGGCGAAGATTGCCGGCGCTGGCGCCGGTGATGCGGGCGATCGGCGTCAGGGAGATCGCCGCCTTCCTGCATGGCGACCTGGACCGCGAGGCCGCGCTCGACGCCGGCAAAGCCGCGACTCGCCAATATGCCAAGCGGCAATATACCTGGTTCCGGCGTCAGCCCCCGGAGAGCTGGCCGCGCTTCGCAGCGGCCCTCGATTGCGATGCGGTGCCGGATGCCTTAGCTCTGCTTGGCTTGCCGAAGGGGGGCTGATGCGCGTCTATTTCGATGCCGATGCCGATCTTGCGGTCATCCGCGCCAGGCGCGTGGCGATCGTCGGCTACGGCAATCAGGGGCGGGCGCAGGCGCTCAATCTCAGGGACAGCGGCGTCGCGGTCACCGTGGCGCTCAAGGCGGACTCGCACCGGCGCGAGCAAGCGCGGGCCGACGGTTTTGACGTCATGACGGCAGCCGAAGCCGCCGCCGGAGCCGATCTGGTGGTCATGCTGGCGGCCGACGAGGACCATGGCCGGATCTATTCCGAGGAGGTAGCGCCGAACCTGCGGGAGGGCGCGGCGCTGAGCTTCGCGCACGGGCTCAGCATCCGTTTCGGGCTGATCGAGCCGCGGCCGGATCTCGACGTGATGCTGGTCGCGCCCAAGGGGCCGGGCACCGCCCTCAGGAGCGACTATCAGCGCGGCTCGGGCCTGATCTCGCTGTTCGCCGTGGCGCAGGACGCGAGCGGCGGGGCGGAGGCGCTGGCGCTCTCCTACGCCGCGGCGATCGGCAGCGGCCGGGTCGGCATCCTGCCGACCAGCTTCGCCGAGGAATGCGAGGCCGATTTGTTCAACGAGCAGGCGGTGCTCTGGGGCGCGATCCCCGAGCTGATCCATGCCGGCTACGAGACATTGGTCGATGCTGGCTTCTCGCCGGAAATCGCTTATTTCGAATGCCTTACCGAGGTGAAGCTCATAGCGGACCTCATCTACGAGCGCGGCATCTCGGGCATGCGGGAAGCGATTTCCAACACCGCCGAGTTCGGCGCGCTGAAGGGGGGGACGAGGATCGTGACCGCCGACACCCGCACCGAGATGCGCCGCATCCTTCGCGAAGTACGGAGCGGGAGCTTCACGCGCGAACTGATCGACGATGCCGAAGCGGGCTATCCGCGGCTCAAGGCGTCGCGGGCGCAGGCCGCCGCCCATCCGATTGAAGAAGTGGGACGCAAGTTACGGAATTTGAAGGGATAGGAGAAGCGAAATGGCGAAGGTGCTGTGCGTGCTCTATGCCGATCCGGTCGACGGCTATCCGAGCGGCTATCCGCGCGACGACCTGCCGAAGCTCGACCGCTATCCGGACGGGCAGACATTGCCGACGCCCAACGCGATCGACTTCCGGCCGGGGGCGTTGCTGGGCAGCGTGTCCGGGGAGCTTGGGCTGCGCAAATATCTCGAAAGCCAGGGCCACATGCTGGTGGTCACGTCCGACAAGGACGGCGCGGATTCGGCGTTCGATCGCGAGCTGGCCGACGCCGACATCGTCATCTCGCAGCCATTCTGGCCGGCCTACCTGACCGCCGAGCGGATCGCCAGGGCGAAGAACCTCAAGATGGCGGTTACGGCCGGCATCGGCTCCGACCATGTCGATCTGCAGGCGGCGATCGAGCGGGGGATCACCGTCACCGAAGTCACTTATTGCAACTCGATCTCGGTCGCCGAGCATGTGGTGATGATGATCCTGTCCTTGGTCCGCAATTACCTGCCCTCGCACCGGGTGGTGCTCGACGGCGGCTGGAACATCGCCGATTGCGCGGCCCGCTCCTACGACGTCGAGGGGATGCATGTCGGCACGGTGGCGGCCGGGCGGATCGGGCTGGCGGTGCTGAGGCGGCTGAAGCCGTTCGACATGCACCTCCATTATTACGACCGGCACCGGCTCCCGGCCGCGGTCGAGCAGGAGCTCGGCCTGATCTGGCACGACAGCGTCGAGGACATGGTCGGCGCGTGCGACGTGGTCACGATCAACTGTCCGCTCCACCCGGAAACCGAGAATCTGTTCGACGCTGCGATGATCGCGCGGATGAAGCGCGGCGCCTATCTGGTCAACACCGCCCGCGGCAAGATCGCCAACCGCGACGCGGTCGCCGCCGCGCTGGAGAGCGGTCAGCTCGCGGGCTATGCCGGCGACGTCTGGTTCCCGCAGCCGGCGCCCCAGGACCATTCGTGGCGGACCATGCCCCATCACGGCATGACGCCGCACATTTCGGGCACGTCGCTCTCGGCGCAGGCGCGCTACGCGGCGGGCGTGCGCGAGATATTGGAGTGCTTCTTCGAGGGGCGCCCGATCCGGGACGAATATCTGATCGTCGAGGGGGGGAGGCTCGCCGGCGTTGGCGCGCATTCTTATTCCGAAGGCGACGCCACCGGCGGGTCCGAGGAAGCGGCGCGGTTCAAGACATGATCTTCGCCCGATCGGACCGCCTGCTGCTGCGCCGGCCGCGGCCCGAGGATCTGGAGGCGCTGCTGCCGAGCTGGTCCGATCCGGAGATGACCCGCTACACCGGCGCGAAAGCCGACCCGCGCGCGCACCTGCAGCAGTTGATCGCGAACATGCAGGCGAAGGCCCCCGGCGAGACCGAGCCGGGCGGCCCCTGGTACCAATATATCGTCGAGCGGACAGGCGACGGCGCGGTGATCGGCGATCTCGGCGCGGGCTTCGGCGTGCCGGGCGAACGGCAGGTTGAGATCGGCTACCGCATCCATCCCGCCCACCAGCGGCAAGGCTACGCGCGCGAAGCGGTGGCGGCGCTGATCGACCATCTCGCGGCGGAACACGACATCCACCGCTTCGTCGCCATCGCCGCCGAGCCGAACGCCGCGTCCCGCGCCGTCCTCGCCGCGCTCGGCTTCCGGCAGGAGGGGCGGTTCACGAAGAGCTTCCTGTGCAACGGCCAATGGTTCGACGACGCTTATTACGCGCTTCTCGCCGAGGAATGGCGCGCGCGGCGCGGCTGAAGCTATTTCCGCCCGAACAGTTTCTCGATGTCGCCATGGGCGAGCTTCACCCAGGTCGGGCGGCCGTGATTGCATTGGCCGCTGTGCGGGGTGACCTCCATCTCGCGCAGCAAGGCGTTCATCTCCGCCACGGACAGGAGGCGGCCGGCGCGGACCGAGCCGTGGCAGGCCATGGTGGCGGCGACGAGGTCGATCCTTTCCTTCAGGGACAGGGCGGAATCGAAGGCGGCGAGCTCGTCGGCGAGGTCGGTGATCAGGCCCCTGACGTCGCCGGCGCCGAGCATTGCGGGGGTGGCGCGGACCAGGATGGCACGGGGGCCGAAGCGCTCGAGCTCGAGGCCCATTTCGCCCAATTCGGCGATGCGCGCCTCGATCCGGTCGCAGGCGGGCTCGTCGAGCTCGACGACCTCGGGCAAGAGCAGCGCCTGCCGGGCGACGCCGCCATTGGCCATCGCCAGCCTCATCCGCTCGAGGACGAGCCGCTCGTGGGCGGCGTGCTGGTCGACGAGGACGAGACCGTCCTCGGCCTCGGCGACGATATAGGTGGCGGCGACCTGGCCGCGGGCGACGCCGAGCGGGAAGGTCCGGGCCTGCGGAGCGGCTTCGACGGCGGGCTCGGCGCGGGCCTGGGGGGAATAGGCCTGGTGGCGGTCCCAGACGGCGGTCTGGCCGGGCGTGGGCAGCGGGAAGCTGGGGCTGCGGACCGGTTCGGGCTGCCAATTGCCGAGGGCGGCGGCGCTGGGCCGCTGGGCCGAGCGGTGGCCGGCTTCGTCGAGCGCGTGGCGGAGGCCGCCGACGATCAGGCCGCGGATGTTGCCCGGGTCGCGGAAGCGGACCTCGGACTTGGCCGGATGGACGTTGACGTCGACCTCGTCGCCGGGGAGGTCGATGAACAGCGCCAGCACCGGGTGGCGGTCGCGGGCGAGCAAATCCTGATAGGCAGCGCGGACCGCGCCGATCAGCAGGCGGTCCTTCACCGGACGGCCGTTGACGAACAGATATTGGTGGTCGGCGACGCCACGGTTGAAGGTGGGCAGGCCGGCGACGCCGCCCAAGGCCGCCGGGCCGCGGGCATAATCGATGGCCAGGCTGTTCTCGGCGAGGGCGCGGTCGGTGAGCGCGGCGACCCGCGCGGGGCGGTCCTCGCCGGGCTGGACGCTCAGCGTGCGGCGGCCGTCATGCTCGAGCGCGAAGCCGATGTCGGGCCGCGCCATGGCGAGACGCTTCACCACGTCGAGGCAGGCGGCATATTCGCTGCGATCCGAGCGGAGGAACTTGCGGCGAGCGGGGACTTTGCCGAACAGATCCTCGACCGTGACCCGGGTGCCGGGCGGGAGCGCGGCCGGCCCCTCCCCCGCCAATCTGCCATTGTCGACGACCCGCGACCAGCCGTCGGCGCCGCGGATCCGGCTTTCGACGGTGACCCGGGCGACGCTGGCGATCGAAGGCAAGGCCTCGCCGCGGAAGCCCAGGGTCGTCACCTCCTCGATCGCGTCGCCAGGCAATTTGGAGGTGGCATGGCGCTCCAGAGCGAGCCCGATCTCCTCCCGGGCCATGCCGCAGCCGTCGTCGGCGACCTCGATGCGGCCGAGTCCGCCCTGGCTCAAGGCCACCGAGATTCGCGTCGCGCCGGCGTCGATCGCGTTTTCGACCAGCTCTTTCAACGCACTGGCCGGTCTTTCCACCACTTCACCGGCTGCAATGCGGTTGACAAGGTGCTCGGGCAGGCGGCGTATTGACATGGAAAAACCTCTATACGATGCGACGGCGACCCGCGAGCATTATAGGGTGCGCAGTACCCCGCACTGCGCAGCCAAGCCTGGGAGGCTTGGCGACCCCATAATTCTCACTCTTTGGTGGACCGGGGGCGCGGGGCCATCCTATAGGAAACCTATCGGGGACGGCCGGATTTCCGGCCGCCCGCTCAGCCAAAGCGAGCCCAAGCCACTATGTCCCTTTTCAGTTTCCTGCGATTCCCTTCCCACGACATGGCGATCGACCTCGGCACGGCCAATACGGTCGTCTACGTGCGCGGTCGCGGCGTCGTTCTGAACGAGCCTTCGGTGGTCGCGATCGAGACGATCAGCGGCGTCAAGCGAGTCAAGGCGGTCGGCGACGACGCCAAATTGATGATGGGCAAGACCCCCGACGCGATCGAGGCGATCCGGCCGCTGCGGGATGGAGTCATTGCAGACATCGACGTCGCCGAGCAGATGATCAAGCATTTCATCCAGAAGGTGCACGGCAAGCGCCGCTTCCCGCGCTGGCCGGAGATCGTGATCTGCGTGCCTTCGGGATCGACCTCGGTCGAGCGGCGCGCGATCCGCGACGCCGCCTCCAACGCCGGCGCCCGCCAGGTCTGGCTGATCGAGGAGCCGATGGCGGCCGCGATCGGCGCCGACATGCCGGTCACCGAGCCGATCGGTTCGATGGTGGTCGATATCGGCGGCGGGACGACCGAGGTCGCAATCCTGTCGCTGCGCGGGATCGCCTACAGCACCAGCGTGCGCGTCGGCGGCGACAAGATGGACGAGGCGATCACCTCCTACGTCCGCCGCAACCACAACCTGCTGATCGGCGAAGCGACCGCGGAGCGGATCAAGAAGCAGGTCGGCATCGCCAAGGCGCCGCCCAATGACACCGACGGCGAGACCGTCCACATCAAGGGCCGCGACCTCGTCAACGGCGTGCCCAAGGAGATCACGATCAACCAGAAGCAGATCGCCGAAGCCCTGTCGGAGCCGGTCGGCACGATCGTCGAAGGCGTCCGAATCGCGCTCGAGAACACCGCGCCCGAGCTTGCCGCCGACATCGTCGACCAGGGCATCGTCCTGACCGGCGGCGGCGCGCTCTTGCGGGGCCTCGACGAGGTGCTGCGCGACGAGACGGGGCTTCCGGTCACCGTCGCCGACGACCCGCTCACCTGCGTCGCCATCGGCACCGGCCGCGCAATGGAAGAGGAAATCTTCCGCGGCGTGCTGCAGACGGCGTAGAGGCGGAGGGGGCGGACGATGGCGCCGCCGCGGAACCGGCGCTCCGGATCTTCCAGGCGGGCGCAATATGGGCTGTTCATCGGCTATGTGATCGCATTGGGCGGAGTCATCGCCGCATTGCTGCTGCTCGCCATCGCGGCGATCGACCCGCGCGGCTTCGCGGCGATCAAGGGCGCGGCGCTGGACGCGACCGCGCCGGTCGGCGCGGCGGGCCGGTCGGTGGTCCGCTTCTTCGGCGGCGTCGGCGACGGCATCGGCGATTATTTCCGCGCCGGATCGCAGAATGCGCGGCTTCACCGCGAGCTGGCCGAGGCGCGGCGCGAGCTCGTCCGCCGGCAGGCGCAGGATTATGAGAACCGGCGGCTGCGGGCCTTGCTCGGCCTCGCCCGCGGCGTCGAAGACGAAGTGACGCGGGCGCGAATCGTCGGCTCCTCGTTCGATTCGCCGCGCCGGCTCGCCACCTTGTCGGCCGGCTCGTCGGCGGGGGTGGAGGTCGGCCAGCCGGTGCGGTCGCCCGACGGGCTGATCGGCCGGGTGCTCGAGACGGGCCGCTGGGCCTCGCGCGTCCTCCTCGTTACCGACGGCGCCAGCTCGGTGCCGGTTCGGCTGCCGCGCGACGGCACCCCGGCGATCGCGGTCGGCCGCGGCGACGGCACGATCGAGCTGCGCACGCTCGAAGTCGGTCAGAACCCGTTCCGGGCCGGCGACGTGCTCGTCACCTCCGGGATCGGCGGCATCTTCCCGCCCGACGTGCCGGTGGCTCGGGTGATCAGGATCGAGGGCGACACCGCGGTCGCCCGGCCGGTCGCCGATCCGTCGCGCATCGACTTCGCAGTCGTGCAGCGCGTCTACCAGCCGGCGGCGAGCGCCCCGCTCGACGCCGCGCCGCCGGTGGAACCGGCGCCGCCGATCGCCGGATCGCCCCAACCGCAGCCGCGGCGGGGCGGGCAGAACGACCCCCGCTACCAGCCCGGCCTTCAGCAGCAGCAACCCGGCGCGGTGGTGCCGCGGCGGCCCGGGGAGCCGGCGCGATGAGCCGGATCGCGGGCTCCAGCACCGAGGTCGCGATCCGCGACTTCCGCTTCCGCTACGTGCCGATGCTGTCGACGCTCGCCGCGATCCTCCTGTCGCTGCTGCCCTTCGTCATGGCGTCGCCGCTCATCCCGAACCTCGGCTTTTTGATGCTGATCACCTGGCGGCTGCTCCGGCCCGAAATCTGGGCCGCTCAGGTGGCGCTCGGCTTCGGCCTCTTCGCCGACCTCGTCGGCGGCCATCCGATCGGCCAGTCGATGCTGCTCTGGACGATCACGTTCCTGGCCTTCGACTATGTCGACAGCCGGCTCGGCTTCCGCGATTATATGATGGATTGGCTGCTCGCCGCCGCCGCTCTGCTCTTTCACGGCGCCGGCATCTGGTACATTGCGCTGCTGATGGGCAGCGAGACTCGCTTCACGGTGATGATCCCTCAGATCGGGCTGTCGATCCTTGCCTATCCGATCGCGGCGCGGCTCGTCCTCGGCCTCGACAGGTGGCGGCTGGCGCGATGATCCGGCGCAACGTGCCGCTGGTCACCGAGGGCAGCCAGGCGACCACCTTCTCGCGCCGCGCCTTCGTCTTCGGCGCGCTGCAGACCGGAATCGGCGCGTTGCTGGCGGCGCGGATGGGCTATATCTCGATCGCCGAGAACCAGCGCTACAGCGACCTCGCCGAATCGAACCGGGTCCATTTGCGGCTGATCCCGCCGCGGCGCGGCTGGATCGTCGACCGCCTCGGCCAGCCGATGGCGGTCAACCGCAGCGACTTCCGGATCGACCTCATCCCCGACCAGATCGAGGATGCCGAGCGGGTGATCGCGACGCTCGCCCGCCTGCTCGGTCTCTCGGCCGAGGACGTCGCCCGGATCCGCCGCGACCTGGCGGCGGCGGCCGGCTTTCAGCCGGTGCCGGTCGCCGAGCATCTCAGCTTCGAGAAATATGCGGCCGTCAACGTCAGGCTGCCCGAGCTGCCCGGCGTGTCCCCGCTGCGCGCCTTCGCCCGCCATTATCCGGAAGGCGCGGCGGTCGGCCATCTGATCGGCTATGTCGGCACCCCCAATCGCGAGGAATATGAGGCGGAGAATCGCAACCCGCTGCTGATCGCGCCCGGCTTCAAGGTCGGCAAGGAAGGCCTCGAGCAGGTAATGGAGCGCAGGCTGCGCGGCCGGCCCGGCGCGGCCCGGGTCGAGGTCACCGCCCGGGGCCGGCTGGTGCGCGAGCTCAGGACGCTGCCCGACGTCAGCGGCCCGCCGCTCCGCACCACGATCGACGCCGGCCTGCAAAGCTATGCGGCGCGGCGGCTGGGCGAGGAATCGGGCGCGGTCGTGGTCATGGACTGCCGGAGCGGCGACATCCTCACCCTCGCCTCGATGCCGGCCTACGACCCCAACAGCTTCGCCGACGGGATCAGCCACACCGAATGGCAGATGTTCGCTCAGGACGAGCGCAAGCCTTTGCTCAACAAGGTGCTGAACGCGCTCTATCCGCCCGGATCGACGGTGAAGCCGATGGCGGCGATGGCGCTGCTCGAGGCCGGGATCGATCCCGAGGACAGGGTGAGCTGCGGCGGCGGCTATCAGCTCGGCAATCGCTTCTTCCGCTGCCTGGGCCGGCACGGGCCGATGAACATGCACACCGCGATCGCGCGCAGCTGCAACACTTATTTCTACGCGATGTCGCGCCGGGTCGGCTACGATCGGATCGCGCCGATGGCGCGCAGCCTGGGGCTTGGCGAGCGGTTCGACCTGCCCGTGGTCTCGCAAAGCTACGGCACCGTCCCGGACAGCCAGTGGAAGAGGCGCCGGCACGCGCGGAATCCCGAGCTGTTCATGCGCGCCGACTGGACCGAATCCGACACGCTCAATGCAGCGATCGGCCAGGGCTATCTCATCCTCAACCCGCTCCAGCTCGCCACCATGGCCGCCTGCATCGCCTCGGGCAAAAGGGTGCGGCCGCGGCTCATTGCCGGCGAGGGGACGCCGCCGCGCGACTTTCCCTACGCCGCCGCCCATTTCGAGCGGGTGCGGGCGGCGATGTCGGAGGTGGTCAACGGCGCGGGCACGGCCGGGCGCAGCCGCCTCCCCTTCCCGGACATATTGATGGCGGGCAAGACCGGCACCGCCCAGGTGCGGCGAATCGAGGGCGGGCAGCGCGGCCAAAGCGGCGACTGGCGCTACCGCGACCATGGCCTGTTCGTCTTCTTCGCGCCGGTCGCGGCGCCGCGCTACGCCGGCGCGGTGGTGATCGAGCACGGCCTCGGCGGCGCCCGCGCCGCGGCGCCGGTCGCCAAGGACGTGCTCACCTATCTGTTCGACAAGGACAAGGCGATGGAGGCGTTGTTGCCGCTCGAGCAAGGCTGGGGCGGCAATATCGCCGAGCGGATGGCGCGGCGCGCCGACCAATGGGCGGCGCAGCCGCCCGCCGCGTCGGCCGCGGCGACCAGACCCGCCTGATGGCGCTCGCCTTCGTCCCCAAGCCGATCGCGGCGCTGCCCTGGCGGATGCTGTGGATTGTCATCGCGATCGCCGCCTGCGGCCTGCTCGGCCTCTATTCGACCGCGCCCGGTGGCGACGGCGGGCTGATGCCCTATGCGCTGCCGCACGCGGCGCGTTTCGCCATCTTCCTCGCGATGGCGATCACCATGTCCTATCTGAAGCCGGAGCGGTACAGCGAATATGTCTTCGTCGCCTATTTCGGCGTGATCCTGCTGCTGTTCCTGGTCATGGCGATCGGCCAGGTCCGCGGCGGCGCCCGTTCCTGGCTGGACCTCGGCCTGATCCGCATCCAGCCCTCGGAGCTGATGAAGCCGGTCCTCGTCCTCGTCCTCGCCCGCTTCTATGCCGCGGTGCCGCCGCGCGAGATAAGGCGCTGGTCGGCGATCTGGCCCGCGGCGCTGCTGGTCGGCTTTCCGACCCTCCTGATCCTGATCCAGCCCGATCTCGGCACCGCGATGCTGATCGCCTTGGCGACCATCGTCATGATGTTCCTGGCGGGGCTTCCGTTGCGGCTCTTCGTCGGCGGCGCGCTGGCGGTCGCGGCGGTGATGCCGATCGTCTACAATTTCCTGCTCATGCCGCACCAGCAGGAACGCGTGCTCATCTTCCTCAACCCCGATCAGGACCCGCTCGGCGCCGGCTATCATCTCACCCAGTCGAAGATCGCGATCGGCTCGGGGGGGATCTTCGGCAAGGGCTTCCTCAACGGCACGCAGGCCAGCGGCGACTTCCTGCCCGAGCCGCAGACCGATTTCATTTTCGCCGCCTGGGCCGAGGAATTCGGCCTGCTCGGCGGGCTCTTCCTCATCCTCCTCTTCGTGCTGCTGGTGCGCTGGGGGATGCGGGTCGCCGACAAGGCGAGGAACCGGTTCGAGCGGCTCGCCGCGGCCGGGATGACGGCGACGATCTTCTTTTATGCCGCTATCAACCTGTTGATGGTGATGGGCCTCGCCCCCGTCGTCGGCATCCCCCTCCCGCTCGTCTCCTACGGCGGCTCGGCGATGCTGACGGTGATGATCTGCCTCGGCATATTGATGTCGATCGACAGGGCCAGCCGGCGCGACGACAGGCGCGGCAGGCTCTAACCCGCGCCGGTTGCAAAAGCGCGCATCGGCCCCTAGATGGCCCCTTCGCCGCACGGCATGGACGCATAGCTCAGTTGGTAGAGCAGCTGACTCTTAATCAGCGGGTCCCAGGTTCGAGCCCTGGTGCGTCCACCACTTCCCTCATTGCCGCTCAGGCGAAGATCGACGCCAGGTCGTCGGGAGTCGCCCCTTCCCTGACGGTGCGCAGCTCGATATAGAGCGACGCGATCATCACCGCCGCGATCATTGCCATCGCCGTGGAGCCCAGGCCGGACAGGATCGCGGAGAGCAGCGGATCCTCATAATCCCAGCCGAAATTGCGCACGCCGAAGAGCAGGCCGAGCACCGTCAGCACCACCGCCGCGAATATCGCGTAGAGGACGAGCAGGGCGAAGATCGGCAAATACGAGCCGCGGGTGAGGTGGAAGCTGCGGGCCATGCTGCCGAAGATGCCGCGCCTTTCCTCGACCAGGGCCGGGATGGCCGCGATCATCATGATGTAGAGGATCACGCCCGGCACGATCAGCAGGACCAGGCCGACGGCCGTGCCGAGGGCGACGAGGAGCGAGATCGCGAAGATCGGCAGGAACAGCCTGAGGCTCGCGGCGATGCTGCCGCCGAGCTGCGGCGGGCGGCCGGCGAGATACATCGCCGTCTCGCGCACCAATATGCCCTGCAGCAGCGAGGCAAGCACCCAGCTGGCGAGCGTCGTCCCGAACCACCAGAAGACGGCGAGGTCCACCGCGCCGCCGCGCATGGCCTCGCCGATCACCCAATATTGGATGGCAAAGGCGGGCAGACCGCTCAGCGCCAGCGTAACGCCGAGGAAAGCCGGGAAATTGCGCCCCAGCGCCTCGAAGCCCCGGCTCATGACTCGGCCGCTGTCGATCCTGGCCGGCGGTACCGCCATCCCTGCCCCCTCTTCGCCGCCTCCCGTGTTTCGGCAAACAGCCCTTTCCTGTCCAGCCGGAAAACGGCTTGGGTTCCCGCATGTTGCGCTTGCCCCGCGGCGGCGGCCGCGCCTAGGGTAAAGAGCTGCGAGGGGGAATGCGCGAATGACAGCCAAGCCGCCGGTGGCTGCGCCGGACGCCGCCGCCTTCGCCGACGCGCACCGCCAGCTGCTCGCCGACCGCACGATCCAGTTCGACCTGCCGCCGGCCGAGACGGCCGAGCCGCCGGAATGGCTGAAGCGGCTGCTCGATCGGCTCGCCCAGGCCGACCTGACCCCGCCCGACTGGATGCGTTCGATCGCGGACTTCTTCGACACTGTCGCGCCGGGCCTCGGCGCCCTGTTCTGGGTCGTGCTCGCCATCGCCGTGCTGGCCGCTCTCTACGCGATCGCGCGCTTCGTCAGGCAACGGCTCGGCGATCGGAAAGCGGGGGGCGCGGAGGACGAGAGCTGGCGGCCCGCCGCAGAGCCGGCCCAGCTTCTGCTCGGCGAGGCCGACGCGCTCGCCGCCCGAGGTCTCTATTCGGACGCCGCGCACCTCCTCCTCCACCGAAGCATCGAGGACATCGATTCGCGCCGCCCCGCGCTGGTCCGGCCTGCCTTCACCAGCCGCGACATCGCCGGCCTTACCGAAATCCCGCCGCCGCCGCGCACGGCGTTCGCCCGGATCGCGATGCTCGTCGAGCGCAGCCTGTTCGCGCAGCACCCGCTGGGCGAGAGCGACTGGCGCGATTGCCGCGCCGCCTATGAGCGGTTCGCCTTCGCCGACGGGTGGGGCGGATGAGCGCGCGCGGACCGTTCAGCGCCCGGCTCGTGGCCGGGCTGATCGCCGTCGGGCTGGCGGCGTTCGCGGCGCTGCTTCTGTCGCTTGCGTTCGGCGGCAATCTCGGCGCCGGGCGCGACGGCCGGGCGCACGCGCTTTCGGCGGGCGCGACCGGCTTCAAGGGGCTGGTGGCGCTGACCGGGCGCTTCCGCGAGACCGTCATGATCGACGGTCCCTCCGACCTCGCCACCGAGGATCTCGTCGTGGTCGCGCTCGAGCCGGAGAACCGGCCCGAGGTCGTCAGCGAGCTGCTCAAGACGCGCCACGGCCGGGCGACCCTGCTCATCCTCCCGAAATGGACCACCATTGCCGAGCCGGCGCGACGCGGCTGGGTCCGCGCCCTGGGACCGGGCGCCGGCGAGGACGCGGCGGCCTTGCTCGGCCGCAAGATCGAAGTGGACGTCTCTTCGGTGCGCCGAACCGGCGGCTTCGCCAGCAGCGTGGACTTCCTCCACGGGCTCGCCGTGCCGGTGCCGCGCGAGGCTCAGGCGATCTCGGGGCCCGGCGTGATCCCCCTCATCCCGGCCCCGGACGGCGGCGCGCTGCTGGCGCGGCTCGGCGACCAGCCCCATTATGTCGCCGCCGACCCGGACATGTTCAACAATCACGGCCTCAGGGATCCGGCCGCGGCGCGCGCCGCGCTAGCCCTGCTCGACGGCCTCAACTCCACCGACGCCGAGACGGTCGGCTTCGACCTCACGGTGAACGGGCTCGCGGCGCGCTCCTCGCCCAACCTGCTGCGCTCGGCGCTGGAGCCGCCGTTCCTGCCGATGATCCTCGCCCTTCTCGCCGCCGCTTTGCTGGCCGGGCTGCACGGCGCCTTCCGCTTCGGCCAGGCGCGGCTCGAGCCGCGCGCGATCGCCCTCGGCAAGGCGGCTTTGGTCGAGAACAGCGCCGGCCTGATCAAGGCGGCGCGGCGCGAGGCGCGGCTCGGCGGCGCCTATGCGGACGTCATCCGCCAGGAGGCGGCGCGGACCACCGGCGCCTCGCACTGGCTGAGCGAGGAAGAGGTGGATAATTACCTCGATCGCCTCGGCAAGCCCGACGAGCCGGGCTTCAGCGAGCGCGCCGCCCGGCTCCATCTCGCCCGCGACCGGCATTCGCTCGTCGCCGCCGCTCGGGACCTGTTCCAATGGAAGAAGGACATCATCCGGTGAATGTGACAGACGTCAAAGCCCTGGCCGACACGATCCGCGGAAATGTCGCGTTGGCGATCGTCGGCCAGGACGAAGCGGTCGAGCTCATGCTGATCGCTCTCTTCTCCTCGGGCCATATGCTGCTCGAAGGGCCGCCGGGGACGGCCAAGACCTTCCTCGCCCAATGCTTCGCGCGGGTGCTCGGGCTCGATTTCGGGCGGATCCAGTTCACCCCGGACCTGATGCCTGGCGACATCCTCGGCTCCAATTTGTTCAACTTCCAGACCAGCCACTTCACCCTGACCCGGGGCCCGGTCTTCTGCGAGCTGCTGCTCGCCGACGAGATCAACCGGACCCCGCCCAAGACCCAGGCGGCCCTGCTCGAAGCGATGCAGGAGCGCGCCGTGACGATCGACGGCGAGACGCACAGATTGCCCGACCGCTTCATGGTCATCGCCACCCAGAATCCGATCGAGCAACAGGGCGTCTATCCGCTTCCCGAGGCGCAGCTCGACCGGTTCCTGTTCAAGCATCTGATGGGCTATCCGTCGGCGGAAGAGGAGAAGAGGATCGTCGCCAGCCACGGCGCCCGGTTCGGCGCCCCCCGGCCCGAGGACTGGGGCATCGAGCAAAAGATCGACTCGGCGCACGCTGACCGGGGCGGTGGCCGCGGTCGAGGCGATCCCGATGGTAAGCGAGGTCACCGACTATGTCGTGGCGCTGGTGCGGGCGAACGCGCGAGGCGCCCGACCTCGAGGGCGGCGCTTCCCCACGCGCCGCCGCGATGCTGGCCGGCGCGGCGCGGGCGCGGGCGGCGCTCGACGGGCGCGACTATGTCATCCCCGACGACGTCAAGGCGCTGGCCCCGGCGGTGCTCCGGCACCGAGTCCTGCTCTCCGCCGCCGCCGAGATCGAAGGACGCCCGGTCGAGGGCGTGATCCCGCGCCTGATCGAGGCGATCGAGGCGCCGCGTTGATCTATCCGACCCGCCTCGCAATCCTCGCCGCCGCCGCGATCGCGCCGCTGGCGCTGCTGATCGGCCTGCTGGCGCCGGCCTGGTGGACCGGCGGGCTGGTCTTGCTCGGGCTGCTGCTCCTGCTCTGCGCGTTCGACGTGGTGGCGGGCCCGGGCGTGCACAGCGCCGAGGTCGCCTGCGAGGGGCCGCGCACGGCCGGCATCGGCGAGAGTTTCGCGGTGACGGCGCGGGCCCGCTTCCCGGGCGGGGCACCGCGCTCGGTGCGGTTCGCGCTCGGCGTCTCGGGGCCGGTCGCGGCGCCGTTCGGGCTGCGCGCCGAGGGCGAAGCCGAGGCGGGCGGGATAGCGGCGGCGATCGTGCTCAGGGCGGAGCGGCGCGGCACGGTCCGGCTCGACTTCGATCTGGGTGCGCTGGCGCGGTCCGCTCGGCCTGGTCTGGAAGCAGCGGCAGCTCGGCCTCGACCAGGCGATCCTGATCACGCCCGACATCCGCCGGCTTCGCGAGGCGAGCGCGCAGATGCTGAACCGCGAGGCGATGTTCGGGATCAAGGCCCAGATGCATATCGGCGAGGGCGCCGAGTTCGAGGCGCTGGCCGACTATCGCCAGGGCATGGACCGCCGAGCGATCGACTGGAAGCAGTCGGCGCGCCACACCTCGCTGATCGCCAAGGAATATCGGACCGAGCGCAACAACAATCTGATCATGGCGCTGGATGCCGGCCGGGCGATGAGCGAGCCGGTCGACGGCGTGCCGCGGGTCGACCGGGCGGTCTCGGCGGCCCTGCTCACCGCCTTCGTCGCGCTGAAGGACGGCGACCGGGTCGGCCTGTTCGCCTTCGATTCGCGGCCGCGCGCGGCGAGCAAGCCGATTTCGGGCCCGCGCGCCTTCTCGCTGCTGCAGCGGGTCGCCGCCGGCATCGACTATTCGGCGAGCGAGACCAATTACACGCTGGCGCTGGCGACGCTGGCGAGCGGCCTTCACCGACGCTCGCTGATCGTCGTTTTCACCGAGTTCGCCGACACGATCAGCGCCGAGCTGATGCTGAACGCGGTCGGCGCGTTGCTGAAGCGCCACCTCGTCCTGTTCGTGGTGCTGCAGGACGAGGAGCTCGAGGCCTTCACCGCCGCCGAACCGGCCGAGCCGGACGACGTCAGCCGGGCCGTGACCGCCGCCGCCCTGCTGCGCGAGCGGCGGCTGGTGATGACCCGGCTCCGGCATCTCGGCGTCCATGTCGTCGAGGCCGCGGCGAACGATGCCGGGCCGGCGGTGGTCAACGCCTATCTCGACATGAAGCGGCAGGAGCCTGCTTTGACCGCGCCGGCCGATTCCCGCCGCTTCCGCGCCGTGCGCGAGGCCGAATGGCGCAGGCTCGAGGACATCCTCACCCGGGCCGAGAAGAAATCGGTGCGCGCGCTCGAGGACGAGGAGCTGCTCGCGCTGCCGATCCTCTATCGCGGCGCCCTCTCCTCGCTGTCGGTGGCGCGCGAGACCTCGCTCGACCACGAGCTGATCACCTATCTCGAGGGGCTTTGCGCGCGCGCTTATTTCTTCGTCTACGGCGTGCGCACCTCGGCGCGGAAGCGGCTCGCCGCCTTCTTCCGGACCGACTGGCCGGCCGCGGTGCGCAGCCTCTGGCCCGAAACGCTGGCGTCGCTGGCGCTGACCCTGATCGGCGCGCTCGCCGGCTATCTGCTCGTGAGCAACGATCCGAGCTGGTACGACAGCATCGTTCCCGCCGGCCTCGCCGGCGGCCGCGATTTCAGCGCCTCGGCCGAGACGCTCCGCGACACGCTCTACCATGCGGAAGGCGCACAGGGCCTCAGCACCTTCGCCGACCTATCTCTTCACCCACAACAGCCAGGTCTCGATCCTGGCCTTCGCACTGGGCTTCGCCTTCGGCGATACCGACCGCCCTCCTCCTCATCCACAACGGGACCATGCTGGGCGCGATCCTCGCCTTGTTCGCGTCGCGCGGGCTCGGCCTGGAGATGGGCGGCTGGCTGATCATCCACGGCTCGACCGAATTCTTCGCGATCGTCCTCGCCGGCGCGGCGGGCTTCCGGATCGGCTGGAGCGTGGTCTTTCCGGGCGAGGAGACCCGGCTTGCATCGGCCGCGCGCGCCGGCCGCTCGGCCGCCACGGTGATGGCCGGCGTGGTGGTGATGCTGCTCTTCGCCGGCCTGCTCGAGGGCTTCGGCCGGCAATTGATCACCGCCGACGGCGCCCGCTACGCGATCGGCCTGTCGCTGCTGCTCGCGTGGATCGCCTATTTCTACCTGCCGCGGCGGCCCCGCAATGGCTGAAGTCGTCCTCAGGCGCGACGCCGACGCCGAGCGGCGGCGCAGCCTGGTGACGCCCGAAGGCGTCGACCTCAGCCTGCGCCTCGCCGACGGCGGCCAGCGCGTCGGCGCCTTCATGATCGACCTCCTCATCATGGCCGGCGCGCTGGTCACGATGACCGTGCTGCTCATCGTCGTCCTGGTCGGCCTGATCGGCTACGGGCTCGCCGCGGTCGAGGGCGTGGCGATCGTCTGGCTGCTCGGCTTCTTCCTGCTCAGGAACTTCTACTTCGTCCTGATGGAGATGGGGCCGCGCGCCGCCACCTTCGGCAAGCGCGCTTTGGGCCTGCGCGTGGTCGCGCGCAGCGGCGAGCGGCTGACCGCCGACCGAGTGATCGTCCGCAATCTGATGCGGGAGATCGAATTCTATCTGCCGGTCACCTTCCTCTTCTACAATTCGGCGGAGGGCACGATCGGCAGCCCGATCGCAATCGCCGGCTTCGTCTGGACCGCGATCTTCCTGTTCTTCCCCTTGTTCAACCGGGATCGGATGCGGGTCGGCGATCTGCTCGCCGGCACCTGGGTGATCAGCGCGCCGCCCAGGAAGCTTTCCGTCGACCTGCTCGACGCCAGGGCCGAGCGCGAGGGCTGGCAATTCAGCGAGGCGCAGCTCGACGTCTACGGAGTCTACGAATTGCAGACGCTCGAGCGCGTGCTGCGCGAGAGCGATCCCAGGGCAGACCGCGACCGTCGCCGCGGCGATCCGCGCCAAGATCGAGCTCTGGGGCGGCGACGATTCCGACTTCCTCCACGCTTATTACGACGCCAGCCGGGCGCGGATGGAGCGCGGCCTGCTGTTCGGCAAGCGCCGCGAGGACAAGCACGACAAGTCGGTTTGAACCCTCGGTCGTCATCCCAGCGAAATGAATGGGCGCCCCGTCCCCCGGACGGGGCTTAGGGGTCCCATTCATGGGATCTCCCTGCCTTCCCATCTCCCGAAGGAGTGAGATTCCAGCTTTCGCTGGAATGACGGGGAGGGTTTCAGACGGCGGCGAGGATCCGCTCGGCTTCGGCGAACAAAGCGGGGTCCACCTCAGCGTCCGCGGCGGCGGCATTCTCGTCGATCTGGGCGGGGCGCGAGGCGCCGGTGATGGCGGAGGCGACGTTCGGCTCGCGCAACACCCAGGCGAGCGAGAATTGGGCGAGGCTGAGGCCGGCCTCGGCGGCGAGCGGCTTGAGGCGCTCGACCGCTTCCAGCACCGGGCGCGCGAGCAGCCGGTCCATCCAGCCGCCCATCTCGTCGCTGGTCGCCCGGCTGCCGGCCGGCGGCGGCGCGGCCGGCCGGTACTTTCCGGTGAGCACTCCCTGGGCGAGCGGCGACCAGACGATCTGGGAGATATGGTTGGCGGCGCAGAGCGGGATCACCTCCTTCTCCGGCTCGCGCCAGAGCAAAGAATATTGCGGCTGGCTGGAGACGAAGCGGGCGACTTCCGGCATGTCGAGCGCCGCCCTGATCTTGTCGGCCGGCCATTCGGAGAAGCCGATATAGCGCGCCTTGCCGCTTTCGACGGCGCGGGTCAGCGCCGCCATCGTCTCGTCGAGCGGCGTCTCCTCGTCGTAGCGGTGGCATTGGTAGAGATCGACATGATCGGTGCGCAGGCGCTTCAGCGAGGCGTCGAGCTGCTTTTCGATCTGCGCGGCGGAAAGGCCGTAATCGGCGTCGGTCATCGGGAAGAAGAGCTTGGTGGCGAGGATGTAGGATGAGCGCGGGCGGCCGGCGAGCGCCTGCCCAAGGAAGGTCTCGGCGGCGCCGCGGCCGTAGATGTTGGCGGTGTCGATGAAGTTGATGCCGACCTCGAACGCGCGGTCGAGGCAGGCGCGCGCCGCCTCGGCCTCGACGCCGACGCCATAGGTGAGCCAGGAGCCGAGCGAGATCGCCGACACGTCGAGTTCGCTCGCGCCGAGTCGTCTGTACTTCATGTCATTCTCCCTTCGGGACGAGCACCGCCGCCCCTTCAATCTTCCCGGCGCGCAAAAGGTCCAGAGCCTCGTTGGCGCGGGCGAGCGGGAAGACGGTGGTTCTCGTCTTCACCGGCACCCGCGCCGCGACCTCCAGGAATTCGACACCGTCGTCGCGCGTCAGATTGGCGACCGACAGGATCGCGCGCTCGCCCCAGAGGTGGGCATAGGGAAAGCCCGGCACGGCGCTCATATGGATGCCGGCGCAGACGACGCGGCCGCCCTTGCGGACATGGCGGAGCGCTTCCGGGACCAGGGCGCCGACCGGCGCGAACAGGATCGCCGCGTCGAGCGCCTCGGGCGGCGCCTTGCCCGAATCCTGGGCCGAGACGCAGCCGAGCGACAGCGCAAAGGCCTGAGCTTGGCTGTCGCCGGGGCGGGTGAAGGCGTGGACCCGGCGGCCCGCCGCGACCTGGACCAAGATATGGGCGGCCGCGCCGAAGCCGTAGAAGCCGAGCGCCTCGCCCTCCCCGGCCAGTTTGAGCGCGCGCCAGCCGATCAGCCCGGCGCAGAGCAGGGGCGCTGCCTCGACGTCGTTATATGCGTCGGGGATCGGGAAGCAGTAACGCGCGTCGGCGACGACATGGGTCGCGAAGCCGCCGTCGCGGGTGAAGCCGGTGAACAGGGGAGCGTCGCAGAGATTCTCGCGGCCGCCGACGCAATAAGGGCAGCGGCCGCAGGTCCGGCCCAGCCAGGGCACGCCGACGCGCTCGCCCGTTCCGACGACGCGGCCGACAATTTCGTGGCCGGGAACGATCGGCAGCGGACCTTTTATGTCGCCATCGACGATATGGAGGTCGGTGCGGCACACGCCGCAGGCCGCGACCTCGATCAGCAGCTCGCCCGGGCCGGGCGTCGGCATCGGCCGCTCGACCATCCGGAGCGGCGCTCCCGGCCGATCGAGCTGCATCGCGCGCATCATCGGCGCAATCTACCCATGGAGTCATCCCGGCGAAAGCCGGGACCCATGAACACCGCCGCTTGCCGGCACGTGCCGGCCCCGTCGCCCTTCCTCCACCTCCGTGTTCATGGGTCCCGGCTTCCGCCGGGATGACTCGGGAGGAGCCGGATGACTCGGGTGGGTTTGTCCATTACGCAGACGGCATGAGCCTCCCTCCTTTGTTCGACCGACTGCGCCTGCCCGCGATCGGCGCGCCGCTCTTCATCGTCTCCAACCCGGACCTCGTCATCGCCCAGTGCAAGGCGGGGATCGTCGGCTCCTTCCCGGCGCTGAACGCGCGGCCGCAGAGCCTGCTCGACGAATGGCTGCACCGGATCGACGAGGAATTGGCCGCCTGGGACCGCGACCATCCCGACACGCCCGCCGCGCCTTATGCGGTCAACCAGATCGTCCACCGCTCCAACGCTCGGCTGATGGAGGACATGGCGACCTGCCAGAAATGGAAGGTGCCGATCGTCATCACCTCGCTGGGCGCGCTGGTCGAGGTCAACCAGGGCGTCCACTCCTGGGGCGGGATCACGCTGCACGACATCATCAACGACCGCTTCGCGCGCAAGGCGGTGGAGAAAGGCGCCGACGGCATCATCGCGGTCGCGGCGGGCGCCGGCGGCCATGCCGGGCGGCTGTCGCCGTTCGCGCTCGATCCAGGAGATACGCGACTGGTTCGACGGGCCGCTGATCCTCTCGGGCGCGATCGCCACCGGCCGCGCCATTCTCGCCGCTCAGGCGATGGGCGCGGATTTGGGCTATATCGGCTCGCCCTTCATCGCCACCGCCGAGGCCAATGCCGACCGAGGCCTACAAGCAGGGCATCGTCGAGGGCCGCGCCGACGACATCGTCTATTCGAGCCTGTTCACCGGCGTGCACGGCAATTATCTGAAGAAATCGATCGAGCTCGCCGGCCTCGACCCCGCCAACCTGCCCGAGGGCGACATCAAGACGATGGACTTCGGCACCGGCGACGGCTCCAAGGCCAAGGCCTGGCGCGACATCTGGGGATCGGGCCAGGGGATCGGCGCGATCGACGAGGTGCAGCCGGCGGCGGACTATGTGGCGGCGCTGATCGAGGAGTATCGCGCGGCCAAGGCGGAGCTCCTATCGAAGGCGAGATGAGCAAGCGCTGGTCAGTCGCTTTCGCCGGGTGGATGGCTGGCACCCGTGCGCCGGCGTTCGACGATGGTCCAGATTCCCCTCCACCGACGAAGACCAAGACCCGATATGCCCGGATTGCTCCGGCCGTAGTCGAGGACGACGAGCGCGCGATCGCCGGCGACGCGCGGAACGGAGACGGTTGAACAATCCGGATCTTCGGAAATCGTTTTTGATCCGAATGAGTTACCCGTCAGACGCCAGTCTTCCGCAGGGCGATCGACGAGATCGTTGAACGTGGGCGGAACGACCGCCGCCACGTCATACCACCTGTCTGCCCGCAACATGGGATGAAGGCAGCGCACATCCCGTTCCGCCGCCGCGACCGCCTCGAGCACGGCACGCTGTTCGGAGGCAGGCCCATCGCAGGCCGATAAGCTCGCGGAAAGAAGGACAGCGAGCACCGCCCGCATCACGCCGCCTTCTTCAAATGCCGCCGCCCGAGCAGCTCGGCGATCTGGACCGCGTTGAGCGCCGCGCCCTTCCTGAGATTGTCGGAGACGCACCAGAGCGAGAGGCCGTTGTCGACGGTCGGGTCCTCGCGGACGCGGCTGACATAGGTGGCATATTCGCCGACGCATTCGATCGGGGTGACGTAGCCGCCGTCCTCGCGCTTGTCGACGAGCATGATCCCCGGCGCCTCGCGCAGGATCGCCTGGGCCTGTTTCGCCGAAATCTCCTTCTCGAACTCGATGTTGATCGCCTCGCTATGGCCGACGAAGACGGGGACGCGGACGCAGGTCGCGCTGACCTTGATCTTCGGGGATCGAGGATCTTCTTGGTCTCGACCACCAATCTTCCATTCCTCGCTGGTCGAGCCGTCGTCGAGGAAGTCGCCGACCTGGGGGATGACGTTGAAGGCGATCTGCTTGGGGAAGTTGCCGGCCTCGGCGCCGTCGCCGACGAAGATGTTGCGGCTCTGCTCGAACAGCTCGTCCATCCCCGCCTTGCCCGCGCCGGACACCGACTGGTAGGTGGCGACGACGACGCGTTTGATCGTCGCGGCGTCGTGCAGCGGCTTCAGCGCCACCACCATCTGCGCGGTCGAGCAATTGGGGTTGGCGATGATGTTCTTCTTCCGATAACCGTCGATCGCCTCCGGGTTCACCTCGGGCACGATCAAAGGCACGTCCGGGTCCATCCGGTAGAAGGAGCGAATTGTCGATCACCGTGCAGCCCGCCGCGGCGGCGGCCTGGGCGCATATTGCTTCGACGCCGCCGAGCCGGCCGCGAACAGGGCCATGTCCCAGCCGGCGAAATCGAAATGCTCGATGTTGCGGACCTTCAGCTCCCGGCCCGAATCGCCATAATCGATGACGTCGCCGGTCGAGCGCGGCGACGCGATCGCGGCGATCTCGTCGGCCGGGAATTGGCGCTCGGCGAGGATGTTGAGCATCTCCCGCCCGACATTGCCGGTCGCGCCGACCACGGCCACCCGATAACCCATTTTTCGTCTCTCCCCTTTCCCGCGCCGCCCTATCGCATCGTCGCCGCGAAGGCGATATGGCATGCGCGGCGCCGGGGACAAGGGAGGGGCTGATGAAGCGCGTTGCGGCATTGCTGGCGGTCTTCGCCCTGATCCTCGCCGCGCTGGCGCTGAAGGGCGCGCTGGTCGCTTTGCCCGACTCCGCCATCGGACCGGACGGTTTCGACGCGAACCGCGCCGCGGCGCGGCTGGCCCGCATCCTCGGCGATCAGCGACCGCACCCGGTCGACAGCGACGCCGGCGATACGGTTCGGGCGCGGCTGGCGGCGGAGATGCGCGCGGTCGGCCTCCACCCGCGCGTAAGCGACGATTTCGCCTGCAACGGCGACGCCCGCAACCGGGCGGTGAGCTGCGCGCGGGTGCGCAACCTCGTCGCCACCATCGGCCCGGCCGAAGGGCCGCACGTCCTTCTCGTCTCGCACTACGATTCGACCTTCGCCGGGCCGGGCGCGGGCGACGACGGCATCGGCGTCGCGACCATGCTCGAAGTCGCCCATTTGCTGCGCGGGCGGCGGCTGGCCCGCCCGGTCACCTTCCTGTTCAACGAAGGCGAGGAGATCGGCCTGCTCGGCGCCCGCGCCTTCCTCGAGCGCGATCCGCTTGCGGCGCGGATCGACACTTTGATCAACCTCGAGGCGCGCGGCGTCAGCGGGCCGGCGATCATGTTCGAGACCAGCCGGCCGAACGGCGCCGCGGTCGCGCTCTATCGCGCCGCGGCGGCGCGGCCGGTGGCGAACCGCTTCTCGACCGATCTCTATCGCCTGATCCCCAATTCGACCGACGTCGCGGTGTTCGAGGAGCGGCCCTGGACGATCCTCAACTTCGCCGTGATCGGCAACGAGACGCGCTATCACAGCGCCGGCGACGACCTCACCGCACTCGACCGGCGCAGCCTCCGCCATATGGGCGACCAGGCGCTGGCGGCGACCGAGCGGGCCGCGGCGGGCGAGGCGCCGGCGGCGGGCGGCGAGCGGCTCTATGCCGATCTGCTCGGCCGGACGCTGGTCGAGCTGCCGCTGATGTTCGGGCTGGTGCTGCTCGGCCTGCTGCTGATCTTCTTCCTGCTGGAGACCTGGCGCCGCCGGGCGCTCGGCCTGCCGCTGCTGGCCATGGCCGCGGCGCTCGCCGGCTCGGCCGCCTTGGCCTTTGCCGGCCATTTCGTCGTCCAGCTGCTGCGCGCCGGCGATTATTGGCGCGCTTTTCCGATGGTGACGACGATGGCGGTCTATGCCTCGGCGCTCGCCGCCTGCGTCGCGGCTTTGCTGCTCGTCGCGCGCACCGGCGAGCGGACGCGGCTGCGCGCCGCCTTCTGGCTCATTTTCACCGGCCACGGCGCGGCGCTCTGCGCGGTGGCGCCGGGCGCGGCGATCTATTTCCTGCTGCCGCCGCTCGCCGCCGCGATCGGCATGGCGGCGGCCCGCTGGTTCCGCTGGGCCGAGCGCGCCGGCGCGATCGCCGCCGCGCTGCTGCTCTTCCTGACCTTCGGGGCCGACGCTTCATCTGTTCGAGCAATTGATGAACGGCGGCCCGCTCTGGGCGTTCGCGCCGCTGGGAGCGGCGATCATGCTGCCCGCCTTGATCGAGCTCCTGCCGGTGCTGCGCGGCCTGCGCGCCGTGCTCGTCGCGGCGGGAGCCGCCGATCTCGCCATAGCGGGCTGGCTCGTCGCCGGGCTGATGCCCGCCTACAGCGCCGACCGGCAGCAGCTCTTCACGATCGAATATGTCTGGGACGAGGCGACGCGCTCGGGCCGCTTCGCGGTCAACAATGACGGCGCCGCGGTGCCGTTCGACGCCGCCTGGGAGCGGGCCGAGATGCCCTACACGACCCGGCGCCGCTGGGCCGCGCCGGCGCCGCCCGCGCCGGCCGCGGCGCCCACCGCCACCCTCGTCGCGCAGCAACCCGTCTCGGGCGGGCGCAGGCTGCGGCTCCGCCTCGCCGCCAACGGCGCCGAGAGCGTTGCCCTGATCGCGCCGCCCGAGGCGCGGCTGCGGGCGGGCGGCGCCGGCGCCTTCGTCCGCCGCTTCGGCCGCGGTGCGGAGGATGACAAATATGTTCTGCGCTGCGTCGGCCGCGCCTGCGACGGCGCGATGTTGGACGTCATCGTCGACGGCGCCGAACCGGTCGAGTTCACCATCGTCGGCATGCGGCCCGGCCTGCCGCCCGCCGCGGCGCCATTGGTGCGCGCCCGCCCGGCGACGGCGCGGCCGCAATATGGCGCGGACGCCACGCTCGCGGTCGGCAAGGTCCGGCTCTAGGTGCCAAAGCCGGCGAAATGAGCTACTCGGCCTTGCGTGGCCGACCTGTTTCAGAACGATCCCCCTCCCCCTTCGGCGCCCGCCGCGCCGTCGGAAAATGCGCCGCTCGCCGACCGCCTCCGGCCGCAGAAGCTCGAGGACGTGGTCGGCCAGGAGCATCTGACCGGCCCGGACGGCGCGATCGGGCGGATGGTGGCGGCGGGCAAGCTCGCCTCGATGATCCTCTGGGGCCCGCCGGGGACCGGCAAGACGACGATTGCGCGCCTGCTCGCCGACGCGGTCGGCATGCGTTTCGTCGCAATCTCGGCGGTCTTTTCGGGCGTCGCGGATCTCAAGAAGGTGTTCGCCGAATCGCGCGAGCATATGAAGATCGGCCGCCAGACCTTGCTGTTCGTGGACGAGATCCACCGCTTCAACCGTGCTCAGCAGGACGGCTTCCTGCCTTATGTCGAGGACGGCACTGTCGTCCTGGTCGGCGCCACCACCGAGAATCCGAGCTTCGAGCTCAACGCCGCTTTGCTGTCCCGCGCGCAGGTGCTGATCCTCAACCGCCTCGACACCGCGGCTTTGTGCAAGCTGCTCGACAGGGCCGAGGAGCTGATCGGGCGGCCGCTGCCCCTCACGCCGGAAGCACGCGATGCGCTGGTCGCGACCGCCGACGGCGACGGGCGCTTCGTCCTCAACCAGGCCGAGACCTTGTTCTCCATCGAGGTGGAAGGGCCGCTCGACCCGACCGCGCTGGCGGCGCTGCTGCACCGGCGCGTCGCGGTCTACGACAAGGACCGCGAGGGCCATTACAACCTGATCTCGGCGCTTCACAAAGCGATCCGCGGCTCCGACCCGCAGGCCGCGCTTTATTATCTCGCGCGGATGCTGACCGCCGGCGAGGAGCCGCTCTATCTGCTCCGTCGCCTGACCCGCGCCGCGACCGAGGATATCGGCCTCGCCGATCCCAATGCGCTGGTCCAGTGCATCGCCGCCAAGGACACTTACGATTTCCTCGGCTCGCCCGAAGGCGAGCTGGCGATCGCGCAGGCCTGCCTCTACCTCGCCACCGCGCCCAAATCGAACGCCGTCTACATGGCGCAGAAGGGGGCCTGGCGTTCAGCCAGGGAGACGGGCTCGCTGATGCCGCCCAAGAACATCCTCAACGCCCCGACCAAGCTGATGAAGCAGATCGGCTACGGCCAGAACTATCAATACGACCACGATGCCGACGGCGGCTTCTCCGGCGACAATTACTGGCCCGAGGAGATGGCGCCGCAGACCTTCTACACGCCCACGGACCGCGGCTTCGAGAAAAGGATCGCCGAGCGCATGGCCTGGTGGGAGGAGCAAAGAAAGGCCAAGGGCGATGGCTAAGCCGATCAGGTCCTGGGAGGAGGCGGTCGCCTTCGCGCTCTCGCTGCCCGATACCGAGCTGTCGACCAGTTACGGCAAGCCCGCGGTCAAGGTGAACGGCCGCGCCTTCCTCTACACCGGGCATGAGGACAAGACCTCGTTCGGGATCGGGATCGACCTCGACACGGTCGAGCTGCTCAAGGAGACCGACCCCGACACCTTCTGGCAGACGCCGCATTACGAAGGCTGGCCGGCGGTGCTCATCCGCTACGACAGCCGCGATCCCGAGCGCGTCCGAGCGATGATCGGACGCTCGCGCGACTGGACCGCGGCCAAGCCCAGGCCGAGGCCCCGGAAGAAGAAGTGACGCCGCGTTTTACGCGCTTCGCCGCGATCGATTGGTCGGGCGCCAAGGGAAAGCGCCACAAGGGGATCGCGGTCGCGATCTGTGAAGCCGGCGGCGCGGCGCCGGCGCTGGTCCGGCCGGCCCATGTCTGGTCCCGAGCCGAAGTGCTCGACTGGCTCATCGCCACCGCAGCCGAAGCGCCGACCCTGTTCGGCTTCGATTTCAGCTTCGCCCCGCCGATCGCCGAGCGCGGCGAATATCTGCCGGGTGAGCCCGATGTTCCGTCGACCGCGCGCGAGCTCTGGGCCTATGTCGACCGGCGCTGCAATGATGAGGACCTCGGCGCCGCGAGCTTTCTCGAGCGGATGCACCGCCGGCATTTCTATTTCGGAATTGCCGACGGCGTGAAGGCTGAATTCATGCATTTCCGCCAGTGCGATGCGCGGCTGAACGCCCAGGGCGGCCGAAAAACGGCGAGCGCCTATGATGCGATCGGCGCGGCTCAGGTCGCCAAGGCGAGCTTCTCCGGAATGCGGCTGCTTCACCGGCTCGACGGGAAGGTGGCGATCTGGCCGATGGACCCGCTTCCCGAGCATGGGAGCGCGGTCGTCGAAATCTACACGCGCATCTATCTGCGCCGCGCAAAGCTTCCAGGAACGAAGCTCAGATCCAGAGTGGAACTCAATTGCGCGCTGAAGGGCCTCGGCAGCCGGCCGGCGCGGCTTCGGTTTGATCCGAGCGACCACCAGACCGACGCTCTGGTGACCGCGGCTGGCATGCGAGCGCTGGCGATGGACGAACCGCGCGCCTTTGCGCCTGAAGGCCTCACTCCCGAGCTCGCCCGCACCGAGGGCTGGACGTTCGGGATTGCATAGATCATTTGCTATAGGAGAAAGCCGCCGGGTTAGCTCAGCTGGTAGAGCAACCGCCTTGTAAGCGGTAGGTCGTCGGTTCGAGTCCGACACCCGGCACCAGTCGTTCGTCTCGCCATTCTACCGGCCGACTGCGGCTCGTCTTGATCCGCGGTTGGCAGGCGAACTAGACTGAGGGCGGGCAAGGTGCCACGCCTTGCTGTCGGCGCGCGGTGGAGAATGCGGAAATGCCCGCCTGGGACCAGCCAATTGTGATCGAGGCGGTGCGGAACGTCCTTCGCGGCTGGCCGGGCTTCCGGGCGCTCGAAACGGCAATGGACGCGGTTCCCGAGGTGGATGTCTTCCTCGCCGGCGGCGCGGTCCGGAATGCGCTGGACGGCCGCGCGCGCAGACCCAAGGATTTCGATCTCTTTATCGGCGGCCCCCGCTCTCCCGACTTCGTTGAGCGTCTCGCCTGCTTCGGGAGAGTAAGCTATGGCCCGTTCGGCTCGCCGCGATGGTTTCCTGCGGATGGCGGCCCCTATGCCGACGTGATTCAGATCGAGCGCTTCGACAACGGCGTCGAACGGAGCGAGGACATCGTAGGGGCGCTCAGGCAGTTCGACTTTACGGCGAACGCCGTGGCCGTCGATCTCAGGAGTGACGCCTTCCACGATCCGTGCGGGGGCGTCGGAGACTATCTCGCGGGGATGTTGCGTGCGGTACGGCTCGACTTTCCCGACGAGCCGATCGCGAAAGGTCATGGCCTGACCCGCATGGCGGTTCTCTGGATGCGGCTCATGCATTATTCGGCGACGCTCGACCTTCGGCCCGACGAGCCGACCCGCATTTGGCTCGCCGCGCATTCCGGCTATGCGCGCCACCGGCACAGCTTCGCCACCACCTTCTTCGTTCCTTCGTTGCGGATGCAGACACTTGCCCCCGCCTGACGGCCGAGGAGATTTCACGGCCGAAGCGGCCCGCCTCGTATCGCAGGCAACCGGGAGCGTCGTGATCCGCGCGGTTCCCCTCGGCGCCGGCGTGATGACCTTCAAGGTCCGCGTCACCACCGATCGGAACCGGACCTATATCGTACGCATCTATCCCCGCGGCCGCGAGCATGTGGCAGGTTTCGAGCCGCTGCTGTTGGTCAGGATGCGCGGCTGCGGCGCCGCCGTACCAGAGGTCGTCTCTTGGTCCGGGCCCGAATCGGCGCTTCCCCATCTCGTCTACGAAATGATCCCGGGCCGATCGCTGGATTCGTGCCTCGCCTTGCTTTCCGATGCGGAGCTGGAGCGGATTTGTGCGCTCCTGCTGGAGCAGCTGGCGCTGGTTTCGCGCCTTTCGGTCGACGGCTTCGGCGAGCTGCGCAACGCAGAGCGCGCCCGCAGCCTGGGCTGGAAGGACTTCATCGGTGGGGTCGTTGCCGCCCCGATCGCCACGTCCGTTCCCGACCGGCATCGTCTGGAACGCGCCCGCGCCGCGCTCCTGGCCGTCTCGGAACGGCGGCATGCGACGATCGTGCCATGCCTGGTCTGGACCGACATTTCACCGGAGAACGTCATCGTCGACGAAAAGGGGCAATTTGCCGGCCTGATCGACTTCGAGGGCGCCATGGTGCTCGAGCGGGAGGCCACGCTCGGATATCTGGAGGCACGCTATCAGGGCACGCGCTTTCACCGGACCTGCAGAAGCCTGACGACCCTCGCGGAGGAGCGGCGCGGTCTGCCCGCGCTCTATGCAGTTGTGCGCGCGCTTCGCCTGCAGCCTTATCTGGAGCGCGCTTTGCCGACCGGGGAGGCCCGCGACCGGCTTGACGAATTCCTTCCAGGGCTCAGAACTGCGTGCGAAGAACTGATTGAGTGGGGGGAACGCGCATGAACGCCCGGAAAGCCGCCGAGAAGAAACCTCCGGACACCAGGGCGAACATTTTCCTGGTCGTCTGGCTGACCTTCTCGACAGTTATCGTTCTGCTGGCCGGCAACCTCTCGGTCGACAGGGTCCAGGATGTTGTGCAGGGCGAATCGCGGGTCCGTGTCGGCAATCTCGGGGCGCTTCCGCTGAGCGGCGCCCCGGCGCGTTTCCGCTACGATCGCCGCCGGGGCGAGCTGGTCTATGCGGGCGCGGTGGACGACGAGGCCAAGCGCGAGCTCGTGGCAGTGGTGCGCGACGCGCCCGCCGAGACCTTCGCCCAGAAAAACGCCTATCTGGCGGCGGTGGAGCAGCTCGCCTTCGAATCGGCCGCGCGTTCGAGCTCGCTCGTCCTTGCGTTGCTGCTCCTCGGCGGCGTGGCCGGGGCGCTGGGCGTGCAGCTGCGCTCGATCGCAAATTTCATCGGCCACGCCTGCTACAAGGAAGATCTCGATCTGAACGTCTGGTGGCCCTATTACGTCATCCGGCCGCTGACCGGCTTTCTGCTCGGTGCCGTGCTGGTCGCCATCGTGCAGGCCGGGCTCCTCACGGTCGAGCAAAGCGATCCGGGCAAGGTGATGTGGTGGGCGGCGCTGGCCTTCCTCGCGGGTTTCGGAGAAGACGAGTTCACCCAGAAGCTGCGCGATGTCAGCAAGAGCCTGTTCGGGAACAACCCGCGGCCCCCAACCGGGGAGACGCCAGCGGAGGAGGAGCCGGAGACGCCAACCGGGACGGCCACTGGGACGCCAAGCGGTACGCCGACCAGGACGGCCACCGGGACGCCAAGCGGGACGGCCACCGGGACCCCGGGGCAAACTTAGAAGGATCGGGCCCGACCTAGCCGTCGGCCGCGAGGAGCCCGAAGCGCTGCCCGATGGTTGTGGCGGCGGACCTTGCCTCGCGAGCCGGTTCCCCTAAAGACTGCCGCCCTACCGCGATGAAGGAGATATGCGTGACCAATCCCGCCGCAGGAATGCCCTGCCCCGTCTGCAAGGTGGCGCTGGTGATGAGCGACCGCCAGGGCGTCGAGATCGACTATTGCCCGCAATGCCGCGGCGTCTGGCTCGACCGGGGCGAGCTCGACAAGATCATCGAGCGCAGCGCGCAGGAGGCCCCCGCCGCCGCGGCGCCGCCGCGAGCCCCGCCTTCGCCACGGGGCGGCTACGAGCAGCGGCCTTATTATGGCGATGATGACGGCCGCCACCGCCACCCTCACGGCAAGCGGCGCAAGAGCTTCTTCGAGGAATTGTTCGACTGAGCCTCAGCCATTTGCAGCGCCTGGAAGCGGAAGCGATCCAGATCATCCGCGAGGGCGTCGCGGAGGCCGAGCGGCCGGTGATGCTCTTCTCCGGCGGCAAGGACAGCTGCGTGATGCTGCATCTGGCGCGCAAGGCCTTCTTTCCCGCGCGGCCGCCTTTCCCGCTTCTCCACGTCGATACCGGCTGGAAGTTCGCCGAGCTTTATCGCTTGCGGGACGCGCTTGCCGCCGAGGCGGGGATGGAGCTGATCGTCCACCGCAATCCCGAGGCCGAGGCACGCGCAATCAACCCGTTCGATCATGGCGCGACGCTCCACACCGAGCTGTGGAAGACCGAGGGGCTTAAGCAGGCGCTCGACGCCGGCCGCTTCGACGCGGCGTTCGGCGGCGCCCGGCGCGACGAGGAGATGAGCCGGGCCAAGGAGCGGGTCTTCTCGGTCCGCTCGGCGGGCCATGGCTGGGATCCGAAGCGACAGCGGCCCGAGCTCTGGCATCTCTACAATGGCCGTCTCGCGCCGGGCGAGAGCCTGCGCGTCTTTCCGCTTTCGGATTGGACCGAGCGCGATGTCTGGTCCTACGTCGCGGCCGAGAAGCTCGAGGTCGCCTCGCTTTATTTCGCCGCCGGGCGGCCGACGGTGGTTCACGACGGCACCCTGCTGATCGTGGACGATGACCGCCTCCCGGCCGCGGCGGCGATTCGCCGGGTGCGGGTTCGCACGCTTGGCTGCTGGCCGCTGACCGGCGCGGTCGAGAGCGAGGCAACGACCATCGATGCGATCCTTGCGGAGCTGGACGGGACTTCGGAGCGGGCCGGCCGGCTGATCGACCGCGACCGCACCGCCTCGATGGAGCGCAAGAAAAGGCAGGGCTATTTCTAAATGGCATCCTTGCTCCGCCTCGTCGCTTGCGGTTCGGTCGACGACGGCAAGTCGACACTGATCGGACGCATGCTCCACGATTGCGCCGCCGTGCCGAACGACCGGCTCGAAGGGCTGACCGACTTCTCGCTGCTCGCCGACGGGCTCGAAGCGGAGCGCGAGCAGGGCATCACCATCGACGTCGCCTATCTCTATTTCGGGACGGCGAAGCGCCGCTTCATCCTCGCCGACACGCCGGGCCATGAACAATATACCCGCAACATGGCGACCGGCGCCTCTACCGCCGATCTCGCTTTGGTCCTCGTCGACGCCGCCAAGGGCGTTCTGACCCAGACAAGGCGGCACAGCATGATCGCGCGCCTGCTCGGCATCCGCCGGTTCGTGCTGGCGGTGAACAAGATGGACCTGGTCGGCTTCGGCCGGGAGGCGTTCGAGGCGATCCGCGACGATTATGCGCGCTTCGCCGAGGCGGCCGGGATCGAGGCGGTCGCCGCGATCCCGGTCTGCGCGCTCGACGGCGACAATGTGACCGGGCGGTCGGCCCGCATGGACTGGTATGAAGGACCCGCGCTCCTCCCCTGTCTCGAAGCGGCCGAGGTCGAGGACGAAACGCCGCTCCCTTTCCGCATGCCGGTCCAGGCCGTGATCCGGACTGCGGAGCGGCTCTATGCGGGCACGGTCGCGAGCGGCGCGGTCCGGCCGGGCGACCGGATCGCGATAATGCCGGCCGGGACGCCGGCCGAGGTGGCGCGGATCGTCACCATGGATGGCGACCTCGACGAGGCCGCGGCCGGCGAGGCAGTCGCGCTCGCCTTCGCCGGCCCGATCGATTGCTCGCGCGGCGACATGCTCTGCGCCGCCGGCGCGCCGCCGCAGATCGCCGACCAGTTCGAGGCGACGATCATCTGGATGGCCGGGGAGGCGCTCCTCCCCGGCCGCCAGTATCTGCTGAAGCTCGGCACCCAGAGCGTGCCCGCCACCGTGCACGAGCCCAAATACAAGATCGGCGTCGACACGATGGAGCGGCTCGCCGCGAAGACGCTGGCGCTGAACGAGATCGGCGTCGCCAATGTCTGGACCGCGCGGCCGATCGCGTTCGAGCCCTATGAGACGAGCCGGGCGCTCGGCGGCTTCATCCTGATCGACCGCATCAGCGAAGCGACGGTCGCCGCCGGGCTGATCCGCTTCGGGCTGCGCCGCTCGGACAATATCCACGCGCAGTCGCTCGACGTCACGCCCGCGCGCCGCGCCGGCCTCAAGCAGCAACGGCCGAGGCTGCTCTGGTTCACCGGGCTGAGCGGCGCCGGCAAGTCGACCATCGCCAACCTGGTCGAGGCGAAGCTGCACGCGCGCGGCCGCCACACCTTCCTGCTCGACGGCGACAATGTCCGCCTTGGGCTCAGCAGGGATCTCGGCTTCACTGCCGCCGATCGGGTCGAGAATATCCGCCGGGCGGGCGAAGCGGCGAAGCTGATGATGGATGCCGGCCTGATCGTGCTCGCCGCCTTCATCAGCCCGTTCCGCGCCGAGCGGGCGATGGTCCGCGGCCTGGTCCCGGACGGCGATTTCATCGAGATCTTCATCGATACGCCGCTGGCGGAGGCCGAACGGCGCGACGCCAAGGGCCTCTACCGCAAGGCGCGGGCCGGCGAGCTGGTCAATTTCACCGGCGTCGACTCTCCCTACGAAGCCCCGGAAGCTCCCGAGATTCGGATCGACACGATGGCGATGGACGCCGATGCCGCCGCCGAGCTTATCGTCCGCCATCTCGAAGGCATGGACGAAAGGTCGGCTTGACGCGCGCGCAGCGACCGGGATATTTTAGGTCTAAAGCATCTGGAGGGCGACCATGCGGATCGCGTGCCTCGGCGGCGGGCCGGCCGGGCTTTATTTCGCGATATCGATGAAGCTGCGCGATCCCGCGCATCGGGTCGATCTGTTCGAGCGCAACCGGGCCGACGACACGTTCGGCTGGGGCGTCGTCTTCTCCGACCAGACGGTCGAGAATCTGATGGCCAACGATCCCGTTTCGGGCGCCGTGATCCAGAGCGAGTTCGCCCATTGGGACGATATCGACGTCCATATCCATGGCGAGACGATCCGCTCCTCGGGCCACGGCTTCATCGGCATCGGCCGCAAGCGGCTGCTCGCCATCTTGCAGGAGCGGGCGCGGGACCTGGGCGTGAACCTCCATTTCGAGCATGAGGCGAGCCCGGATCTCGCCGACTGGTCCGGCTACGACCTCGTCATCGCCGCCGACGGCGCCAACAGCCGCATCCGCGACCGCTACGAAGCCGCATTTCGGAGTCGACATCCAGGTCCGCCGCAACAAGTTCTTCTGGTTCGGCACGAACAAGGTGTTCGACGCCTTCACCTTCGCGTTCGAGCAGACCGAGGCGGGCTGGGTCTGGGCGCACGCCTATCGCTTCGACGTATCGACGAGGCTGCTCTCGACCTTCATCGTCGAGATGGACCCGGAGACCTGGGCGGGCCTCGGCTTCGACCGGATGGACCAGCCCGAGGCGATCGCGCTCTGCGAGCGGATCTTCGCCAAATATCTCGACGGCCACGCCCTCATGTCGAACGCCACGCACCTGCCCGGCCCGCAGGCGTGGCTCAACTTCCGCCGCATCGTCTGCAATCGCTGGTCCTACAGGAACCTGATCCTGCTCGGCGACGCCGCGCACACCGCCCATTTCTCGATCGGCTCGGGCACCAAGCTCGCGCTCGAGGACGCGATCAAGCTCGCCGAGGTCCTGAACCGCCCCGGCCTCGACCCGCGACGCCGCGCTCGCGGAATATCAGGCCGAGCGAAACCTCGAAGTGCTGAAGCTCCAGAACAGCGCCCGCAACTCGACCGAATGGTTCGAGACGCTCGACCGCTACCTCCATTTCGAGCCGATCCAGTTCGCTTATTCGCTGCTCACCCGCGCGCCAGCGCGTCAGCCACGAGAATCTGCGGCTGCGCGACAAGGACTGGCTGGAAGGCGTCGAGCGCTGGTTCCAGTCGAGGGCGCGCGGCCAAGCGGTGAACGAGCCCGCGCCGCCGATGTTCGCGCCGTTCCGGCTGCGCGAGCTCGATCTCGCCAACCGCGTCGTCGTCTCGCCGATGGCGATGTATTCGGCCGAGGACGGCACGCCGAACGACTTTCACCTCGTCCATTACGGCGCCCGCGCCCAGGGCGGCGCCGGGCTCGTCTACACCGAGATGACCTGCGTTTCGCCCGAGGGCCGGATCACTCCGGGCTGCACCGGCCTCTACGCGCCGGACCATGTCGCGGCCTGGCGCCGGATCGTCGATTTCGTCCACGCCAATGGCGCCGCCAAATTCTGCCTCCAGCTCGGTCATTCGGGGCCGAAGGGGTCAACGAAAGTGGGCTGGGAAGGCTATGACGTGCCGCTGGACAGCGGCAACTGGCCGGTCATGGCCGCCTCGGACGTGCCGTGGAGCCCGGACAACCAAGTCCCCCGCCCGATGACGCGCGCCGACATGGACCGCGTGATTGACGAGTTCGTCGCCGCGGTGCGGCTCGGGCTCGACGCCGGCTTCGACATGATCGAGCTCCACGCCGCCCACGGCTATCTGCTCTCCAGCTTCATCACTCCGCTGACCAACAAGCGCACCGACGACTATGGCGGCAGCCTGGAGAACCGCCTCCGCTTCCCGCTCGAAGTGTTCCGCGCCATGCGCGCCGCCTGGCCGGCGGAAAAGCCGATGTCGGTCCGCATCTCGGCCAACGACTGGATGGGCGATCTCGGCATCGTCCCCGGCGAAGCGGTCGAGATCGCCCGCGCCTTCTGGGCCGAGGGCGCCGACCTGATCGACGTCTCGGCCGGCCAGACCTGGGCCGATTGCCAGCCGATCTACGGCCGAATGTTCCAGACCCCGTTCGCCGACCAGATCCGAAACGAGGGCCGGGTCACCACCATGGCGGTCGGCAACATCTACGAAGCGGACCACGTCAACTCGATCCTCGCCGCCGGTCGCGCCGATCTGGTCGCGCTCGCCCGGCCCCATTTGATCGACCCGAGCTGGACACTGCGCGCCGCCGCCCAACAGGACTATCGCCGCGTCGCCGTGCCGCCGCCCTATCTCGGCGGCATGGCCCAGCTCGCCCGCAACCTCGCGCGCGAAGCGGAGCTGAAGGCATGAGGCTGGCGGGGCGCCATGCCGTCGTCACCGGCGGCGGCACCGGCATCGGCGCCGCCATCGCCGCCGCGCTCGAAGCGGAAGGCGCCTCTGTCATCCGCCTCGGCCGCCGGCTGGATAAGCTCGGTCCGAACGGCGTCGCCGCCGACGTCACCGACCGGGCGCAGGTCGACGCGGCCTTCGCCGCCGCGCGCGACCGCCACGGCCCGATCTCGATCCTCGTCAACAATGCCGGCGCCGCCCACGGCGTGCCGTTCGCCAAGGTGACGGAGGAATTGTGGCGGCAGATGCTCGCGGTCAATCTCGACAGCCTCCTGCACTGCTGCCAGGCGGCGCTTGCCGATCTGCGCGCCGCGCAATCGGGGCGGATCGTGACCATCGCCTCGATGGCCGGCCTGCACGGCTTCGCCTACGCGTCGCCCTATATCGCCGCCAAGCATGGCGCGGTCGGGCTGATGCGCGCGCTCGCCGCCGAATATGTCGGCACGGGCCTCACCGCGAACGCGGTCTGCCCGGGCTTCGTCGATACGGAGATGACGATCGAATCGGTCGCCAACATTCAGGCCAAGACCGGCCGCAGCGAGGAAGAAGCGCGCGCCGAGTTGGCCCGCCTCAATCCCAGCGGCCGGCTGATCGCGCCCGACGAGGTCGCACGCGTGGTGCTCGGCCTCATCCTCTCCGACCGCAACGGCGAGGCGGTGGAGATCGCATGACCGAGATCGTCGCCATCCGCGAAAAGCATGACGGCGCGCTCGCCGACCGGTCGAGCGTGCGGCTCTGGCTGCGGCTGCTCTCCTGCACGATGGCGATCGAGAAGGACGTGCAGCGCCGCCTCGCCGAAATGGGCGCCACCCTGCCCCGCTTCGACGTGCTCGCCGCGCTCGACCGGGCGCCGGAAGGCATGACCATGGGCGCCCTTTCCCGCGCCCTGCTCGTCTCCAACGGCAACGTTACCCAGCTCGTCCAGAAGCTGGCCAAGGACGGCTTCGTCCGCATCGCCCCGTCGCCCGCCGACCGCCGCGCCTCGATCGTCCGCCTCACCCCAAAGGGCCGCGCCGATTTCGCCGGCCTCGCCGCCGCGCATCACGACTGGATCGACGGCCTGCTCGCCGACATGGATGGCGGCGCCCGCGAAACTCTCTATCACGCGCTGGGCGACCTCAAGCGCTCGATCGCGAAAGGACAGGCAATTGAACCCTGAGACCTTCCAGCCAGCCCATTTCAAATGGGAGTTTGCCGACGGCGTCGCCACCGTGACCCTGAATCGGCCGGAGCGGAAGAACCCGCTGACGTTCGAGAGCTATGCCGAGCTGCGCGATGCCTTTCGCGCCCTCGTCGAGGTGCCGCGGGTCAAGGTCGTGGTGGTCGCCGGCGCGGGCGGCAATTTCAGCTCGGGCGGCGACGTTCACGAGATCATCGGCCCGCTGACCGAAATGGACATTCCGGGCCTGCTCCGATTTCACCCGGATGACCGGCGACCTGGTCAAGGCGATGCGCGGCTGCCCGCAGCCGATCGTCGCGGCTTTGGACGGCGTCTGCGTCGGCGCGGGCGCGATCCTCGCCATGGCCTCGGACATCCGCATCGCCACCAGCGCCACCAAGACTGCCTTCCTGTTCACCCGCGTCGGCCTCGCCGGCTGCGACATGGGCGCCTGCGCGATCCTGCCGCGGATCATCGGCCAGGGCCGCGCTTCCGAGCTGCTCTTCACCGGCCGGGTGATGAGCGCCGAGGAGGGCGAGCGCTGGGGCTTCCACAACAAGCTGGCCGACGACGTCCTGGCCGAAGCCCGATCGCTGGCGCGCAGTCTCGCCACCGGCCCGACCTTCGCCCACGGCATCACCAAGACCCAGCTCAACAACGAATGGGCGGTGAGCCTGGACGTGGCGATCGAGATGGAGGCGCAGGCGCAGGCGATCTGCATGGCGACCAAGGACTTCCGGCGGGCGTTCGAGGCCTTTGCGGCGAAGGAGACGCCGGAGTTCAAGGGCGACTGATGGCCGACCGCTCTTTCCTCGACTGGCCGTTCTTCGACAATTCCCACAGGGGGTTGGCGGACCAACTTGAGAAGTGGTGCGAGGAGGAGCTCGATAGCCCCCATGGCGACGACGTCGATGCCGAATGCCGCGCGCTGGTCCGCAAGCTCGGCGACGGCGGCTGGCTTCGCTACTGCGTCCCGGCCGCTTATGGCGGCGTCCACGACGATCTCGACGTCCGTTCGCTGGCGCTGATCCGCGAGACGCTCGCCCGCCATAGCGGCCTCGCCGATTTCGCCTTCGCCATGCAGGGGCTGGGATCGGGCGCGATCAGCCTGTTCGGTTCCGAAGCTCAGAAACAATCTTATCTTCCGGCGGTCGCCAAAGGCGAGAAGATCGCGGCCTTCGCGCTCACCGAGCCGAGCTCGGGCTCCGACGTGGCGTCGCTGGAGACCGAGGCCGAGGAACGGGACGGCGGCTACGTGGTCAACGGCGCCAAGACCTATATCTCCAACGGCGGCATCGCCGATTTCTACGTCCTCTTCGCCCGCGCCGGCGAGGCGCCCGGCGCCAAAGGCGTCTCCGCCTTCATCGTCGACGCCGGCACCGCGGGGCTGGACGACAGCGAGCGCATCAGGGTCATCGCGCCGCACCCGCTGGCGACGCTCCGCTTCGCCGACATGCGCCTCCCCGCCTCGGCCCTGCTCGGCGAGCGCGGCCGCGGCTTCGCGCAGGCGATGGCGACTTTGGACGTGTTCCGCACCACGGTCGGCGCGGCCGCTTTGGGCTTCGCGCGCCGGGCGCTCGACGAGGCGACCGCGCGCGCCCTGACCCGCAAGTCCGGCGGCGGCACGCTTTCGGACAATGCCATCGTCCAGTCGATGCTCGCCGAGATGGTGCTCGACGTCGACACCTCGGCCCTGCTCGTCTACCGCGCCGCCTGGCTGCGCGACGTCAAGGGCCGGCGCAACAGCCGCGAGGCGGCGCTCGCCAAGCTCCATGCCACCGACAGCGCGCAGGCGGTGATCGACAAGGCGGTGCAGATTTTCGGCGGCCTCGGAGTCACCCATGGCGTTCCGGTCGAGAGCCTCTATCGCGAGATCAGGGCGCTCAGGATCTACGAAGGCGCCTCGGAGGTGCAGAAGGTGGTGATCGCGCGCCACCATCTTGCGGAGTTCAAGTCATGAGAGCGCTGCTCCCCCCCGGCTGGCCCCGGCCCAAGGGCTATTCGAACGCGGTCTCGGCGATCGGCCGGCTCGTCTTCACCGCCGGCGTGATCGGCTGGGACGAGCAGGAACGGCTGGTCGCGCCCGATCTGCCCGGCCAGTTCCGCCAGATTCTCCTGAACACGCTGGCGATCCTCGCCGAGGATGGCGCCGGCCCCGAGCATGTCGTGCGGATGACCTGGTACGTGGTCGACCTGGCCGAATATCGCTCGGCCCTCGCCGAGATCGGCGCCATCTATCAGGCGATCATGGGGCGCAATTTTCCCGCCATGGCGGTGGTGCAGGTCGCTGGGCTGGTCGAGCCCGAGGCCCGGATCGAGATCGAAACCACGGCGGTGGTGCCGGACTGATGGACAGGTTCATCCGCGACCGGCTGCCGCCCGCCGATCGGCAGCCGGATTTCCTCTTCGACTTGCCCGAGCTCCACTATTCCGAGCGCCTCAACGCCGCCGTCGAGCTGATCGACAGGCAGGACCCGGACGCATTGGCGGTGCTCAACGACGCGGGCAGCTGGACTTACGGCGAGATGAAGGACCTCTCCGACCGGATCGCCCGGCGGCTGGTCGAGCGCGACGGCCTGGTCCCCGGCAACCGCGTCTTTCTGCGCGGGCCCAACAACGCGATGCTATTCGCCGCCTGGCTCGGCGTGCTGAAGGCCGGCGGCGTGGTCGTCGCCACCATGCCGATGCTTCGCCCCGGCGAGATCGCCCTCATAATCGAGCGCGCCCGAGTCACCCACGCCATCGTCGACGCCCGCTTCCGCGCCGATTTCGACGCCTCCGGCTTTACCGGTTCACTAACCACCTATGACGGCGACAACGGCTTCGACGGCCTCGACGCCATTGCTCCGGGCTTTGCGCCCGTCGATACGCGTCGCGACGACGTCGCCCTCGTCGCCTTCACCTCGGGCACGACCGGCAAGCCAAAGGGGTGCGTCCATTATCACCGCGACATCCTGGCCCCCGCCGACAGCTTCGCGCGCCACATTCTCAAGCCGAAGCCGGGGGACCGCTGGGCCTGCTCGGCGCCGATCGCCTTCACGTTCGGGCTCGGCATGCTTCTTATCTTCCCGTGGCGCTTCGGCGGCACGGCGGTGACGATCGAGACGCCCGGCCCCAAGCCCCTGCTCGACGCGATCGGCAGGCACAAGGTGACGACGCTCGCGACCGCCCCCACCGCCTACAAAGCGATGATCCCGATGCTGGCGGAGCACGATATTTCGAGCCTCCGCACCTGCGTCTCCGCCGGCGAGCATCTCCCCGCGGCGACCTGGCATGCCTGGCGCGACGCGACCGGCATCCGGATCGTCGACGGCATCGGCGCGACCGAGATGATGCACATCTTCATCTCGGCCTCGGGCGGCGATATCCGCCCGGGCTCGACCGGCAAGGCCGTGCCGGGCTATGTCGCCACGATCCTCGACGAGGACGGCGGGCCGATGGAAGCCGGCACCGGCCGGCTCGCCGTGAAGGGTCCGACCGGCTGCCGCTATCTCGACGACGAGCGGCAGGCCGATTACGTGGTGAACGGCTGGAACGTGACCGGCGACACCTACCGCAAGGACGAGGACGGCTATTTCTGGTACCTCGCCCGCTCCGACGACATGATCATTTCCTCGGGCTACAACATCGCCGCGCCCGAGGTTGAGAATGCGCTCTATTCCCACGCTTCCGTCCAGGAATGCGCGGTGATCGGCGCGCCCTGCGAGGAGCGCGGCCAGAAGGTGAAGGCCTTCGTCGTCCTTGCCCCCGGCTACGCCGCGGACGCCGGCACCGTCGCCCTCCTCCAGGACCATGTGAAAGCCGCCATCGCCCCTTACAAATATCCGCGCGAGATCATTTTCGTCGACGCGCTCCCCAAGACCGCGACCGGCAAGCTGCAGCGCTACGCGCTGCGCGGCTAGGCGTTGGCCTCTTCGGCCGCCGCCTGTTCGAAGAACAGCTCTTCGGCGCGCCGGAATTCCCGGGTGCGCGCCCAGGTCCAGGCGAAGATGCCGAGCACGAACAGCCAGCCCCAGATATAGTTGTACCACGGGAAGCGGAGACCCGAATAGAAGCGGCCTGTCAGCCGATCGAGCAGGGCCAGCTGTTCCGCAGCGAGGATCGCGGCCTGGATGGCCCGCGGCTGCTCCAGATAGGTGACCAGGCCCGGCTCGGGATAGCCCCAGAGCGGCATGCCGAGCAGGCTCACCTCGCGATAGGCCCAGCCGATCTTCAGCGGCGGCGGGCCCGCATCGGCCGGCGGCGGCGTCCGGCGGGCCGGGTAAGGCAAAATGCCGGAGCCGATCTCGGTATAGTTGCGCACCTCCGCCAGGCCGGTATCGGCGGACAGGACGTCGATCTCGGCGACCCGCGGCGCGCTGGTCAGCGACCATGGCCGGTCGCCCAGGATGAGATTGACGACCAGAAACAGCGCGAGCGCCGCCAATATGGTGCGCGAAAGCATGAATTCCCCCCGGATTGAGCCCCGGCCAGACCGATATCGGTTTGGATTAGTTTAAGCAATACCGGGAGTTAGGCGTCCATGGGGATGAAATTGGGCAGCGCCGCGACGCGGGCCAGCCACGCCTGGACGGCTGGATGGTCGCCGAGCCTGAAGCCGCCGCTTGCCGCGACATGGGTATAGGCGAAGAGCGCGATGTCGGCGACAGTGGGCCGGCCACCGGCGAACCAGGGCTGCCGGGCCAGATGCTCGTCCATCAGCGTCAGCGCCGCCTCCCCGGCCGCCCGCTTGCCCGGGATTTGCACGCGCTGGGCGTCGGTCAGATTGTCCTCGCCCACGAACGCGATCCAGAAGCGCATCGTCGCGACATTGGGCTCGTGATTATACTGCTCCCAGAACATCCAGCGCAGCATGTCGGCCCGCTCGAACCGGTCGGCCGGGACCAGTGCCGAGCCGTCGGCGAGATAGAAGCAGGCGGCGTTGCTCTCCGGAAGGAAGCGGTCGCCGACCTGCAGCACCGGGATGCGGCCGTTGCCATTGACGTTGGCCAGGAAGTCCGGCGTCCGCGTTTCGCCCTTCATGATGTCATAGTCGCGCCGCTCGAGCGGAAGGTCGAGCAAAGCCGCGGTCAGCCGGACCTTGTAGCAATTCCCGGACTGGGCATATTCGTGGAGGATCAGCGGAGCCGTCACCCGGTCACCAGCACGATCTTGCCGACATGCTCGCCCGCCTCCATCCGCGCGGTGGGCCTCGGCGGCCTCGGCGAGCGGGAAGGTCGAGTCGATCACCGGCTTCAGCTTGCCCGGCCTCGACATGCGGCCAGACGGCGCGCGACGAGCTCGTCGGCGACCAGCGCCTTGAACTGCGCCGAGCGCGGGCGGAGCGTCGAGCCGGTCAGCGTCAGCCGGCGCTGCATCACCCTGGCGATGTTGATCTCGGCGGTGGCGCCGCGCTGGACCGCGATCGAGACGTGGCGCCCCTCCTCGGCCAGGCATTCGAGGTTGCGCGGCAGATAGTCGCCGCCGACCATGTCGAGCACGATGTCGACGCCGGCGCCGCCGGTCAGCCGCTTCACCTCCTCGACGAAGTCGTGGCGTCCGGTAGTTGATCGCATGGGCGGCGCCGAGCGCCTCGGCGCGGCGGCATTTCTCGTCGCTGCCGCAGGTGACGATGATCCTCAGGCCGAACAGGTTGCCGAGCGCGATCGCCATCGTGCCGATGCCGCTGGTCCCGCCATGGACCAGCACCGTCTCGCCCTCGGCCGCATAGGCGCGCTCGAACAGATTGGTCCAGACGGTGAACAGAGTCTCGGGCATCGCCGCCGCCTCGATCATCGTCAGCGCCTCGGGCACCGGCAGGCACTGGCCGGCCGGCGCCAGCGCATATTCGGCATAGCCGCCGCCCGCGACCAGGGCGCAGACCGGCTGGCCGATCATCTCCCCGGCGACACCTTCTCCGGCGGCGGCGACCTCGCCCGCCACCTCGAGGCCGGGGATTGAAGGCGCGCCGGGCGGCGGCGGATAGAGCCCGCGCCGCTGCAGCACGTCGGGCCGGTTCACCCCCGCCGCGGCGACCTGGATCAGCACCTCGCCCGGTCCGGGCGCGGCACCGGCCGGCGCGCGAGCACCAGCACCTCGGGCCCGCCGGGGCCGTCGGGATCGATCGCGCGCATCTCTTCCGGAACGGCGTTCATCCGACTCCTGTCATCGCAAAAGACGATGGCGGTTTATTGACTTGAGGCCCGTCCCGGTCAACTTGCTTGCCATGGACCTCGACGAGCTTTTCCCGGACAAGCCCGACGATCCGCTGACCCTGCTGACCAAGCAGGATCTCGACCCGTTTTCGGTCGAGGAGCTGGAAAACAGGATCGCCATCCTCGAGGCGGAGATCGCCCGGGTGCAGGCGAAGCTCGCCGCCTCGGTCAACTTCCGCGCAAGCGCCGACGAGCTATTCAAGAAATGAAGCGGCTGCGGCGCCCTTGATGCAGCGCGTCCGGCCTCCGACATATTGGATGAAGGGCCGGACCCGATCCCGCCGGCCCGCAGGAGCCCCGAATGCCGTCCTTCGCCCGCGAGCTCGAACAGACGCTCCACAACGCCCTCGCCGAGGCGAGCGGCCGCCGCCACGAATATGCGACGCTCGAGCATCTGCTGCTCGCGCTGATCGAGGACGTCCATGCCGGCCGGGTGATGGAGGCCTGCGGGGTCAATACCGGCGAGTTGCGCGACGCCGTCCGCCACTATCTCGACAACGAGCTCGAGGCGCTGAAGGTCGAGCGCCGACACCGATCCCTCGCCGACCAGCGGCTTCCAGCGCGTCGTCCAGCGCGCCATTCTCCACGTCCAGTCCTCGGGCCGCGACGAGGTGACCGGCGCCAACGTGCTGGTCGCCTTGTTCTCCGAGCGCGAGAGCTATGCGGTCTATTTCCTCCAGCAGCAGGACATGAGCCGGCTCGACGCGGTCACCTATATCAGCCACGGCGTCGGCAAGGGCGAGGCCGCCGCCCAGCCGCCCGAGGTCAAGGGCACCGAGGAGATCAAGCAGGAGGAAGGCAAGAAGAAGCCCGAATCCGCGCTCAAGCAGTTCACCGATCAATCTGAACGAGAAGGCGCAGGACGGCCGGGTCGATCCGCTGATCGGCCGCGGGCCGGAGGTCGACCGGACCGTCCAGATCCTCTGCCGCCGCTCGAAGAACAACCCGCTCTACGTCGGCGATCCCGGCGTCGGCAAGACCGCGATCGCCGAGGGTCTGGCGCGCAAGATCATCGAGGGCGACGTGCCCGAGGTGCTGAAGCCGGCGGTCATCTATTCGCTCGACATGGGCGCTTTGCTCGCCGGCACCCGCTATCGCGGCGATTTCGAGGAGCGGCTGAAGGCGGTCGTCAACGAGCTCGAGAAGCTCCCCCACGCGATCCTGTTCATCGACGAGATCCACACCGTGATCGGCGCCGGCGCCACCTCGGGCGGCGCGATGGACGCGTCGAACCTGTTGAAGCCCGCGCTCTCCTCGGGGACGATCCGCTGCATCGGCTCGACCACCTACAAGGAATTCCGCAACCATTTCGAGAAGGACCGGGCGCTGCTCCGGCGCTTCCAGAAGATCGACATCAACGAGCCGACGGTCGAGGACACGATCAAGATCCTCGCCGGCCTCCGCTCGGCGTTCGAGGAGCATCACGCCGTCAAATATACGCCCGACGCGATCAAGGCGGCGGTCGAGCTGTCGGCGCGCTACATCAACGACCGCAAGCTGCCCGACAAGGCGATCGACGTGATCGACGAGGTCGGCGCGATGCAGATGCTGGTCGTCCCCTCAAAGCGCAAGAAGACGATCACCATGAAGGAGATCGAGGCGGTGATCTCGACCATCGCCCGGATCCCGGCGAAGAGCGTGTCGAGCGACGACAAGAAGGCGCTCGAGCATCTCGACAAGGACCTGAAGCGGGTCGTCTTCGGCCAGGACGAAGCGATCGACCGGCTCGCCTCGGCGATCAAGCTCGCCCGCGCCGGCCTTCGCGATCCCGACAAGCCGATCGGCTCCTATCTGTTCTCCGGCCCGACCGGCGTCGGCAAGACCGAGGTCGCGCGCCAGCTCGCCTCGATCATGGGCATCCCGCTCCAGCGCTTCGACATGTCGCGAATATATGGAGCGGCACAGCGTCTCGCGGCTGATCGGCGCGCCGCCGGGCTATGTCGGCTTCGATCAGGGCGGCCTGCTGACCGACGCGGTCGACCAGAACCCGCACTGCGTCCTCCTGCTCGACGAGATCGAGAAGGCGCATCCGGACCTGTTCAACATCCTCCTCCAGATCATGGACAACGGCCAGCTCACCGACCATCACGGCAAGACGGTCGATTTCCGCAACGTCATCCTGATCATGACCACCAATGCCGGCGCGTCCGACATGGCGAGCGAGGGGATCGGCTTCGGCAACGTCTCCAAGGAGGATGCGAGCGAGGAAGCGGTGAAGCGGATGTTCACGCCCGAATTCCGCAACCGCCTCGATGCGATCGTTCCGTTCGGCTACCTGCCGACCGACGTGGTCGCCCGCGTCGTCGACAAGTTCATCCTGCAGCTCGAGCTCCAGCTCGCCGACCGCAACGTCCATATCGAGCTGGACGACGAGGCGCGCGCCTGGCTGACCGAGCGCGGCTACGACCGGCTCTACGGCGCCCGTCCGATGGGCCGGCTGGTCCAGGAGAAGATCAAGCAGCCGCTCGCCGAGGAGCTGCTGTTCGGCAAGCTCGTCCATGGCGGCGAGGTCAAGGTCCGAATCAAGGACAATGCGCCGAACTTCGAGATCATCCCCGCCCCGCCCAAGCCGCCCAGGGGCAAGAAAAAGGCGGCTGCCGGCAAGGCGACGGAACAGGATCCGTCAGAGCAGCAGGCATGAGTGCCGCGCCCTCCCGCAGGGGAGGGCGCTTCCCTTGGAGGTTCCGATGACTCGACGGCGGCAGCTCGGGCTCTGGAGCCTCGCCATTTTGTCGGCGCTGCTGGCGATTGCCTTCGCCCTCTCTCAGGTCAGCAAGGCCCGCTGCTTCGCCCTCATCGGGGATCTCGTCTGCCGGGTCGAGACCGACCAGCGGATTGTCGCGCTCAGCTTCGACGACGGACCCACGGAGCATGGAGTGGATTGGGTGCTGCCGATCCTCTCCCGTCATGAAGCGCGGGCGACCTTCTTCCTGATCGGCGCCGAGGTCGAGTCGCGGCCGGCTTTGGTACGCCGCCTGCTCGCACAAGGCCATGAGGTGGGCAATCACAGCTTCAGCCATGTGCGCATGGTCGCCCGCCTGCCGGGCTTCTATGACAAGGAGATCGCCCGCACCGACGCGGCGCTGCGCCGGGCGGGCGCGCCGGGGCCGGTCCTGTTCCGCCCGCCCTACGGCAGGAAGCTGATCGGCCTTCCCCGCGCAGCGGAGCGAAACGGCTATCGGATGATCATGTGGGACGTCGAGGATCCCGCGCAGGCGGCGACGCCGCAGGATTATGCCGAGGCCGTGTTGCGCGAGGTCCGGCCGGGGTCGATCATCCTGATGCATGTCATGTACCGCGCGAACCGGCTCGCGCGCGAGGCGCTGCCGCTCGTCGTCGAGGGCCTGCGCGCGCGGGGCTACCGAATCGTCACCGTCGGGGAGCTGTTGCATCTGCGCGGTTGAAAGTGCGTCGGGCAGCGATCTCCGCGGCTGACGCTTTCGCGGCCGCCTGCTATTCACCGGCCAAAGCCGGGGAGAGTCGCAATGAGCCTGACCTTCTACACCAACCCGATGTCGCGCGGGCGGATCGTGCGCTGGATGCTGGAGGAGCTGGGCGAGCCCTATGAGACGGTGCTGCTCGATTACGGCACAACGATGAAGGGCGCCGACTATCTCGCCGTCAATCCGATGGGCAAGGTGCCGGCGATCAAGCATGGCGATACCGTGGTCACCGAGGCCGCGGCGATCTGCGCCTATCTCGCCGACGCCTTCCCCGACAAGGGCCTCGCCCCGCCGCCCGGACACCGCAAGCGCGGCCCCTATTATCGCTGGATGTTCTTCGCCGCAGGGCCGGTCGAGGCGGCGGTCACCGGCAAGGCGCTCGGCCTGCTGGCGCCCGCGGACAAGAAGGCGATGGCCGGCTATGGCAGCTTCGAGGAGGCGATCGACGCGCTCGAGACCGCGATCACACCCGGCCCCTATATTTGCGGCGAGATGTTCAGCGCCGCCGACCTCTATGTCGGCGCTCAGATCGGCTGGGGGATGATGTTCGGCACGATCGAGAAACGACCGGCGTTCGAAGCCTATTTCGGCCGCCTCCAGGCGCGGCCGGCCGCTGTCCGCGCCAACCAGCTCGACGACGCGGCAATGCCGAAGGCGGAGACCGACTGCGGAGACGACGAATGCGTGATGAACGAATCCGAGCCGCAATCGCGCTGCACGACCGCTTCACCCACGACGGGATGGACCGCCGCGCCTTCATGGCCGAGCTCACCCGGCTCGCGGGTGGCACGGCGGCGGCGACCATGCTCCTTTCGAGCATCGCGGCCCGGGCCGCCGCGCCCCAGGTCGCGGCCGACGATGCGCGCCTCCGGGTCCGCGACATCGAGTGGGAGGCACGCCCCGGCCGCCGCTATCGCGGCTACAATGCCGCGCCGCGCGAGGGCCGGAACCTGCCCGTGGTCTTCGTGGTCCACGAGAATCGCGGCCTCAACGACCATATTCGCGACGTCGCGCGGCGGGTCGCTCTGGCCGGCTATTCGGCGGTCGCGCCGGACTGGCTCAGCCCCGCCGGCGGCACGCCCGCCGACGAGGACCGGGCGCGCGAGATGATCGGCCAGCTCGACATGGCCGAGACCGTCGCCGACGGCGCCGCCATGATCCGCTGGAACGCGTCGCCCGCGGGAGGGTCGCGCCAGGTCGGAATCGCTCGGCTTTTGCTGGGGCGGAGCGATGGTGAACCGGCTGGCCGTCGCGGCGGGCGACGCGCTCAAGGCCGGCGTCTCCTTCTACGGCCCCGCGCCGGACCCGTCCGAGGCGCCGCGCGTAGCCGCGCCGATGCTGATCATCCTCGCCGGCCGCGACGCGCGGGTCAACGCGACCGCCGCGCCATGGGTCGAAGCGCTCCGGGCGGCCGGAAAGGAGGTGCGGGCGCTTGAGTATCCCAACGTCGATCACGCCTTCCACAACGACACCTCGCAGGCGCGCTACAACGCGGCCGCGGCCGAGCAGGCCTGGGCCGCGACTTTGAGCTTCTTCCGGCGGCATCTGGAGGGACGACCGCCCTTCCACGGCTGACAAGAAAAGGGCCCGGCGTCGCCGCCGGGCCCTTCCCGTTTAGTCGCCTTCGATGCGTCAGTCCCGGCTGCCCAGGAAGCTGGAGCAGGAAGGTGAACATGTTGATGAAGTCGAGATAGAGCGACAGCGCCCCCATGATCACGGTCTTGCCGATCATGTCGGTGCCCGCGACATAGGCGTACATGCTCTTGATCCGCTGCGTGTCGTAGGCGGTCAGGCCGGCGAACAGCAGGACGCCGATCGCGCTGATCGCCAGCGTCATGGCCGGTCGACTGGAGCAAGAGGTTGAGCAGCATGGCGACGAGCAGGCCGACCACGCCCATGATCAGGAACGTGCCCGAAGCCGCTCAGGTCGCGCTTGGTCGTGTAGCCGTACAGGCTGAGGCTCGCGAACGCGGCGGCGGTCGCGAAGAAGGTCGTGGCGATCGACGTGCCCGTGAAGACGAAGAAGATCGAGGACATCGACAGGCCCATGACCACCGCGAACGCCCAGAACAAAGCCTGAGCCGTCGCCGGTCGAGAGGCGGTTGATGCCGAAGCTGATGACCATCACGAACGCCAGCGGCGCCAGCATGATGATCCATTTCAGGATGCCGGGACCGAACAGGATGGCGGGCGCGCCGTCCCATTGGGCGAACAGCAAAGCGACGACGCCAGTCAGCAGCACGCCCGACGCCATGTAATTGTAAACCGACAGCATATAGGATCGCAGGCCCGCGTCGAAGGCGACGTCGCGCCCAACGGTCGTCGTCGGCTGAGCTGTGGCTCCGATCCGCGGATCAGACCAATTTGCCATTTGAAAACACTCCCATGCCCGGCAAAAACGCCGTGTCTGCACAATATCGGGCGATTGCCGCTCCATTTCAAGGAAAACCGGAAGCTGGGCTGACCGGGCCGCTCCACTCTGTTACGCTTTTCGCATGCACCGCTTGTTCGTCGCCATCCGGCCGCCTTCGGCGATCCGCGCGCGGCTGCTGGCCGCGATGGGCGGGATCAGCGGCGCGCGCTGGCAGAGCGAGGATCAGCTCCACCTCACCCTGCGCTTCATCGGCGAGGTCGACCGGCACCGCGCCGGCGACGTCCACGCCGCCTTGGGCGCGATCCACCAGCCCTGCTTCGAGATCGCGCTGAACGGCATCGGCGCATTCGACCGGCGCGGCTGGCCCGACGCGGTCTGGGCGGGCGTGACTCCGCACGAGCCGCTGAAGGCGCTCCACAACAAGGTCGATGCCGCGCTCACCCGGGTCGGGATCGAGCCCGATCAGCGCGCTTTCCTCCCCCACGTCACGCTCGCCCGGCTGAAGCGCTCCTCCGGTCCCGTCGGCAACCTGCTCGAAAGCGTTGGCGGGCTCGCCAGCCCGCCGTTCGCGATCGACCATTTCGCCCTGTTCGAAAGCGACCTGACGCCCGACGGCGCGGTCTATTCGATCGTCGAGCGCTATAAGCTGACCTGATCGAGCAGGCGGTCCGCCATCGGCGCATAGCTGGTGCCGAACAGGCGCAGATGCACCAAAGCGGGAAAGAGCTGGTAGACGGGCAGCCGCTCCTCCCAGCCGTCGTCGGGCCCGCCATAAGCCTCCCAGAACTCCTCCGGCGGCGCCGTGAACAGGCAAAGCATGGCGAGGTCGACCTCGGCATGGCCATGATAGCAGGCGGGATCGACGAGCGCCGCGAGCGCGCCGCCGCGTACCAGGATGTTCCCGGTCCAAAGGTCGCCGTGGAGCAACGAAGCGGGAGGTCCGGCGGGAAGCAGGTCAGGGAGCCGCGCGGAAAGCCGCTCGACCCGCTCGCGCCAGGGCCGGTCGAGCAGGCTGGAAGCGGCGACGAGCCTTTGCCCGCCCCAGAAAAGCGGCCAGTCGCGGCTCTCGCGATTGTCGAGCGTCACCGTGCCGAGCGCGTAATCGACCGGCCAGCCATAGCTCTCGCCCACCTGCGCGTGAAGCTTGCGCAGCGCGGCCCCGATGTCCGCCCAGGCCTTGGGGCTGAACAGGCCGTCATTGTCGACATGTTCGAGCAGCAGCACGCCGTCATGCTCGCCCTCCACCGCGGGAACCGGCACGCCGGCCCCGGCCAAAGCGCGGAGCATCGCCGCCTCGGTTCCGATCGCGGGACCGCCCTTGGCGACCACCGCCTGGCCCTCGTTGCGCGGCACCAGGAGAACCTCGGACAAATCCCCGCCCGCGAGCCGTTCGAGCCGTTCCTCGGCGACGCCGGTCAGTTCGGCCACGCGCTGCGAAAAAGCGCTCACTCGGCGGGAAAGTATTTGAAATAGGGCTGCGCTTCCCGGAGCACGCGCGCGAAGCTCGGCCGCGCCTTCAGCCGCTCCAGCAGCGCCAGGGCATTGGGAAAGCCGTCCGCAATCGGCATCACCTTGTCGGCATAGAACAAAGCTGGTCCGGCGGCACAATCGGCGAGTGTGAAGGCCTCGCCCGCCGCCCAGTGCCGCTCCGCGACATGGGCATCGATCATGCCCAGCGCGACGGCGAGCAGCCGGCGCGCCTCCTCGACGCCGAACCTGTCCCTCTGTCCTTCCGGCCGCAGCCGGTCGCCGACGATCTTCTGCATCGGCACCTGCACATAGAGGTCGTAGATCCGATCCTGGAGCCGAACTTCGCGCGCACGATCGGGATCCTCCGGCACGAAGCGGACCGGGCCGCGATGGTGACGGTCGAGATAGTCGATGATCATGCTGGTCTCGGGAATCGCCCGACCATGCGTCCGATCCTCCAGAACGGGAATCTTCGCGACCGGCCAGAGCGCCTCGAAGGCCGCACGCGATTCCGGGTCGCCGAAATTGACGATGTTCGGCTCGAACGGCGTATCGTTCTCGTAGAGCGCGATCAGCGCCTTCCAGCAAAAGGAGGAAAGCGGGTGATAATGATAGACCAGGCTCATGCCGCTTCCTCGCGTTTGAGCGCCTCGGCGAGACTTCGCGCGGCCTCGGTCACCTCGCTCCAGGTCAGGTCGAAATGGGAATCGTCGCCATAATAGGGATCGGCGACCGCCTGCCCTTCCCGCCCCGGCGCATGGTCGAGCAGCAGCGACAGCCGGGCCCGGCTGCCCGCCGGCTGCATCCGGCGCAGGTCGTCGAGATTCTCGTCGTCGAGCGCGACGATATGATCGAACCGCTCGAAGTCGCCGCGCGTCACCTGCCGCGCCCGCAGGTGCGAAATGTCCACGTCGTTGCGCCGCGCGGCCGCGATCGCCCGCCGGTCCGGCGGCTGGCCGGCATGCCAGTCGCCCGTCCCCGCCGAATCCGCCTCCGCGTCGAGCCCGATCCGCTCCGCCTCGGCGCGGAACGCCGCCTCGGCGAGCGGCGAACGGCAGATATTGCCGAGGCAGACGAACAGCACCTTTACCGTCATTGCAGCAAGCCTTGTTGCCAAAGCGCCCCGCTCTGCTAGCCAAGAGCAAACAGAAGCACAATCGAGGGGATCCGATGGCTATCGAGGTGGGGGCGCCGCCGGCGCCGGCGAAACCCCGTATCGGCGCCTATGCCTGGTACGCCCTGTTCGTGCTGGTGCTGGTCTACATCGTCAATTTCGTCGACCGGCAGATCCTCTCCATCCTGGTCGGCGACATCAAGCGCGACCTCAACGTCACCGACGCGCAGATCGGCTTCCTCTACGGCACCGCCTTCGCCGTCTTCTACGCGCTCTTCGGCATCCCGCTCGGCCGGCTTGCCGACAGCTGGTATCGCGGCCGGCTGATGGCGATGGGGCTGGCGCTCTGGTCGTCGATGACCGCCTTGTCGGGCTTCGCCAACAGCTTCGGAATGCTCGCCGCCGCCCGGATCGGCGTCGGCATCGGCGAGGCGAGCGCTTCGCCCGCCGCTTATTCGATGATCTCGGACTGGTTTCCCAAGGAACGCCGCGCCACCGCTCTGTCGATCTATTCGAGCGGCCTCTATATCGGCGGCGCGCTCAGCCTGCCGATCGGCGGCCTCGTCGTCAGCCGCTGGAACCTGGCCTGGCCCGATCCGGCGACGGCGCCGATGGGCCTCGCCGGCTGGCAGGCGGCCTTCCTCGCCGTCGGCATTCCCGGCCTGCTGCTCGCGCTCTGGGTGCTGACCCTGCGCGAGCCGCAGCGCGGCGCCTCCGACGGCCTGCCGCAGCCGGTCGTCCGCCCCAATGCCTGGCGCGACTTCGGCAGAGAGCTGGTGGCCATCCTGCCGCCGTTGACCCTGTTCAACGTCGCCCGCATCCCCGGCGCTCTCGCCACCAATCTGGTCGTGCTCGGCATCGTCGTCGCGGCCGGCTACGGCCTCTACCGCTTCACCGGGGACGCGCCGCAATGGGCCGCCTACGGCCTCGGCGCCTATGCGATCTTCTCCTGGATCCAGTCGCTCAGGCATCGCGATCCGCCCGCTTATGCGCTGATCTGGGGCTCACCCGTGGTGGTGGTGCTCGCCATCGCCTTCGGCAGCATCTCGTTCGTGACCTACGCGACCAGCTTCTGGGTGCCCTTCTACGTCGAGCAGACCTTCTACGCGCCCGGCGAGGGCAGCCGCTATTTCGGCGGACTGACCGCCAAGGCGGAGGTCGGGCTGATCATCGGCTGGTCGGCGGCGGTCTCCGCCGCGGCCGGCGTGATCCTCGGCGGCTATATTTCCGATCTCTGGCGCCAGCGCGATCCGCGCGGCCGGCTCTTCCTCAACATGCTGTCGGTGGTGCTGCCGATCCCGGTCGTCGCTTTCATGCTCACCACCGACAGCCTCGCCGCCTTCTACTGGGCCAATCCGCTCGCCCATATGCTCGCCTCGGCCTGGGTCGGCGCGGCGGTGGCGACGCTGCAGGACCTCGTCCTGCCCCGGATGCGGGCGACCGCCGGCGCGACCTACATCCTCGGCACGACCATGGTCGGCCTCGCGCTCGGGCCCTATTTCGCGGGCAAGATGTCGCTGGTGACCGGCGGCCTCGGGACCGGCATCGCCGCGCTCTACTTCATGCCGCTGCTGACCCTGACCGGCCTCTGGATCGGCGCGCGCCACATCGCGCGGCTCGAAGCCACCAAGGTCGAGCGCGCCCGCGCCGCCGGCGAGCCTATCTAGCGCAATATCCCGCAGGCGATCCGCGCGCCGCTATTGCCGCTCGGATCGGTGCGGTAATCGTCCGGGCGCGGCGTGGATCACGACGGCGGCGCCGTCGGCGTCGAGGATCGCCGCCTCCCCGCCGCGCAGCGCCGCCCCCGAAATATGGAGATCGATCGCCCCGCTGCCGTCCGCGCCGACGTCGAGATTGGGAAGGTCGCCGAGATGATGGCCTTGCGGGTTCGAGGTGCCGTGCCGGCGCGTCGTCGGGTTCCAGTGGCTGCCGGCGCTGTCGAAGCCCGGCGGGTCGCAGCGCCCCGCCATGTGGAGATGCGCCCCGTAGCTCCCCTCGGCCAGCCCAGATGCCGCGATCCGGACATGGACGCCGTCGCCCATCGCGCCCGCCCTGGCATGGGCCACGAGCCGCCCGCCGGGCTCTCTCAGGTCCGCCTCCGCGACCGCTTCGGATCCGGCCCCGCTGGCGGTCGCGCAACCGGCCAGCAGGACGGCCGTAGCCAGCAGCCTTGCATCGATCATCGCCCACCTCCTCTTCCGCCGACCAACAAATGGCGACGGAGGAGGTTGCGGCTTCACCCCGTGGTCGCCCGGGCCGGCCGGCCGATCCCCTGCCACCGGAGGCCGGCGCTTTCCACCTCTTCGGGCGGATAGACGTTCCTGAGGTCGACCAGCACCTTGCCCCGCATCGCCTCGGCCAGCCGCTTCAGATCGAGCGCCCGCAGCGCGTCCCACTCGGTCACCAGCACCACGGCGTCGGCGCCGTCGGCCGCCTCATAGGGGTCCGTCGCAGAGCGCGACGTTCGGCATCAGCGGCCGCGCCTGCTCCATCCCCTCGGGATCGTAGCCGCGCACCTTCACCCCGGCATCCTCGAGCGCCTGGACGATGGCGATCGAGGGCGCGTCGCGCATGTCGTCGGTGTTCGGCTTGAAGGTGAGGCCGAGCAAGGCGACCTTCTTCCCCCGCGCCTCGCCGCCGAGCGCCTTGATCACCTTGCGGCCCATCGCGCGCTTGCGGGCGTCGTTCACCTTGACGACCGCCTCGACGATGCGGAGCGGCGCCTGGTTGTCCTCGGCGGTCTTCAGCAGCGCCAAGCGTGTCCTTGGGGAAGCAGGAGCCGCCATAGCCGGGGCCCGCGTGGAGGAATTTGGCGCCGATCCGGCGGTCGAGCCCGATCCCGCGCGACACGTCCTGCACGTCGCGCGCCGACCGCCTCGCAAAGGTCGGCGATCTCGTTGATGAAGGTGATCTTGGTCGCGAGGAAGGCGTTGGCCGCATATTTGATCAGCTCCGCGGTCCGCCGCGAGGTGATCAGCAGCGGCGCCTTGTTGAGATAGAGCGGGCGATAGACCTCGCGCATGAGCTCGGCGGCTTCGCTCGTCCTCGGCGCCGATCACGATCCGGTCGGGATGCTTGAAATCCTCGATCGCGGCGCCTTCGCGCAGGAATTCGGGGTTGGAGACGACCCAGGCCTCGCGCGTCCGGCGCGGCTTCGCGAAGGATCCGCTCGACCTCGTCGCCGGTGCCGACCGGCACGGTCGATTTGGTGACGACCACGGCCGGGCCATTCAGCTCGGCGGCGATCTCGCGGGCGGCGGCGAAGACGTAGCTGAGGTCGGCATGGCCGTCGCCGCGGCGCGACGGCGTGCCGACCGCGATGAAGATCGCCTCGGCACCCTTCGACCGCGGCCGCGAGCTCGGTGCGCGAAGGTGAGGCGGCCGGCGGCGACGTTGCGCGCGACCAGCTGGTCGAGCCCCGGCTCGAAGATCGGCATGACCCCCTGTTCGAGCGCCTCGATCTTGGCCGCGTCCTTGTCGACGCAGACCACGTCATGGCCGAAGTCCGAAAAGCAGGCGCCGGAAACCAGGCCGACATAGCCGGTGCCGATGATCGCGATCCGCATTGCTGGTCCTCGAAGGGCTGAATCGCCGCCCGCGTTATCAAAGGCGCCGCCTGGCGAACAGGGGCTTTGGCGGGCCGGGTGGTCCGGGGGCCGGACGGCGGCGGCGCCCAAAAGAAAGGGGCCGGCCCGAAGGCCGGCCCCAAACTTGGGTGGCGTCCCGCCGCCGAAGCGGCGGAACCCTTCTTACCAGCCGGAGCCGGGGCCGAAGGTGATTTCCACGCGCCGGTTCTGCGGCTCGCGGACGCCGTCGGCCGTGTCGACCAGCGGCCGGCTCTCGCCGAACGCTTCGGTCGTGATCGAGCCGTCGGGAACGCCACGGCCGGCCAGGTAGGACGCGGACGTTGTTGGCGCGCCGCTGCGACAGGCCGACGTTGTAGTCGGCCGGAGCCCGAACGGTCGGCGTGACCGGCAAGCACGACCTGCGCCTGGCCGGTCGACTGATAGGCAGCCGCCGCATTGTCCAGGATCGCCGCGGCCTGCGGGGTGATCTCGTCCTTGTCCCAATCGAAGAAGACGATGAAGGGACCCGGAATCACCTGCTGGGGAGGCGGCGGCGGAGGCGGCGGAGGCGGCGGCGGAGGCGGCGGCGGCGGGGGCGGAGGCGGCGGCGGCGGCGGCGGCTCCGGAGCCCCGAAGTTGAAGGTGATGCCGCCGAGCAGGCTGTGCGACCGGAACCGCGTCTCCGACTCCTGGCCGAGCCAGTTCACCGTCGAGATATCGTCGACGTTGAAGAACCGGTAGCGGACCGTCACGTCGATATTGTCGCTGATCGCCTGGCGAACGCCGGCGACGAGCTGCCACGCGAAGCGCGTGTCGGAATCGTCGACGAAGGCGCCCTGGTTCTCGAAGATGCGCAGGTTGTTGTAGCGACCCGCGCCATGCCGACACCGCCGCCGACGAAGCCGCTGAGGCCCTCATCGTCGCCGAAGTCGATCATGCCGTTGATCATGAAGCTGAGCGCCGTCGTGCGCCCGCCGCCAGCCGCGAACACCGTCTGGGGAGCGGCGCCGCCCTGCGGCACGCCCATGCCGGGCAGCCTGATCGATGGTCTCGACCTCGTCGAGCCTGGCCCGCTTGTAGGCGACTTCGGCCTCGATCCGGAACGAGCCGAGATCATAGCCGACGAAGAGCGCTCCGTCGAAGCCGTAATCGTGATCGATTTCGATCTGGAAGTCGCCGCTCGGAATGGTCGGGCCCGCGGCCGTAGTCGAAACCGATATCTTCAACGATCATCGCACCGAAATCGCCGCCGACATACCAGGCGCCATTGCGCGCAAGTGCCGGAGTTGCGAGCACGGTTGACGACAGCGCCACAACAATGGCGAGCTTCCGCATAATCTTCCCCTTTCTTCTGCGTCCCAATCGGGAACGACGTGAACTCCTTACGGTAAGCGGAGTTTCCGTGCAAGCGCGCTTCGCACCCCTACCTGTTGCTGAAAAGCCGCAGCGCATCGAGAAGATGAACCGCGGTTGATCACCGGGTCCAGTAACGGCATCGCGCGCCAGAGGTTGCAGGAAAACGGGGCGCTCCTCAATCAATCAGGCCGTGTGTCTTTAATGTCGCAATGAGGGCGTCGATCGCGGTGCGCGCTTCGGCGTCGATTATCGTTCCCCCAGAAGGGTTTGGTATGTCCGGGAGGCGCGGACCGACGACCTGCTGGCCGCCGATTTCGATGCCCGCGGCGGGCAGCGTGCCGTCGCTCCAGGCGCTGCCGGACCAGTGCAGCCAGAGGCCCTCGGCCTTGTTCCAGACCTGCATGCCGGGAACCGGCGCGACGAACCGCCAGCCGCCCGCGGTCCAGGCCGCGAGCGCCTCCTCCGCGCCCGCCCAGGCGCCGGTCGCGCCGGTGCCGACGATCCAGCATTGCCCTTCCGCCGGCGCGGTGGGCGGGGCGGCCAGCGGCGCCGCCTCGACGCAGGCGTGGAGCGCGGCGTCGACCCGGGCCAGCGCCTCGTTGTGATAGAGCTCCTTCTGCGCCTGGCCCGGCAGGATGAAGGGCAGGTCGAAGCGCGCGCTGGCCTCGGTCATTGCTGTCTCCGTATCTAGGGTCTGGACTCCTCCCCGGAGGTGGCCGTGATCGGCCGGGGAAGGCGGCTGGGCAGGAGAGCGGCGAAGGGCGGGCCACAGGCAGCCCGTCCGAGGCGTTCGACGCCCCCAGCCGCCTTCCCCGGCCGACCGCGAAGCGGCGGGCTGTCCTTTGCCGCCCGGACTGCGTCGCTGCGTCGGTCACGATGCACAAAGCATCGCTCCCTCCTCGCTCCTTGCCGGACAACAAATGCCAACCCGTCACGACCGCCTCCGGGGAGGAGTCCAGACCCTAATCGAGGATCAGGGTGGCGGGCCGCGAGGCGGCGAACGTACCGGTCTGGCTGACCGAGACCAGGATCGGGCGCGTCGCGCCGTCCTCGGCCTGCAGCGCCGCTGTATAAAGGAAGGACGGCCCGTCGCAGTCGACGATTCGCTCGAAGCCCTCCGCCGAGATCGCCAGCCGATAGCTTTCGCGCTCCTCGCCGAGCGGTGTGTCGCTGCCGCTCGCCCAGCTCCAGCCCTGCCGGCTGCGCCGGACCCAGGACAAAGCGAGGTCGCCGCCCGCTTCCGCGCGCGCCCGCAGGTGGACGGGGCATGGCGGCCGCAGCGACGCGCCCTGGATTTCGAGCAGCACCGGCGGCGTTTCGGGATCGTCGCCGATTCCCGCCGCCAGGATCCGCGCCTCGCCGCCGATCGAGCCGGCCGGCGCCTCCAGCGTGGCGAGCGCATCCGCCTCGATCAGCGTGAAGCCTTCGCCGGCCGCGTGCGCGGCCGCCGCCAATTCGGTTCCCCGCCGGCCGCGGAGCAGCCGCGAAAGGCGGAACCGCCGGTCGCCGAGCGGCTCCGCGCCGCCGAACTGGATCAGCTCCTCCCCCACTGCGGCCAGGTTGGCGCCGCCGGCGAGCGCGTCGTCGTCCCGGCTTTCGAGCCACATCGCCGCGGCGGCGAGCTCGACCTCGATCGCCGCGCGGTCGTCGAACAGCGCCGAGCCCGCGGGGGGCAGCGCGTCGAGCGCCGTGCCGAGCACAGCCGGCGCGGCGGTGCCGCCGGCCGCCTGCCAGCTCGCGCCGCCGTCGAAGCTCGTCATCAGCGCCGCGCGTCGCCAGCCCTCGCCGGCGCCGGCGGCGGCCGCGAACAGCAACGGTTTCGCGCCCGGGCTTTCGGCGAGAGGCAGATCGAGGACATGAAGGATGGTGGGCCCGTGCGGGAAATCGGGCTGGCTGACCGGCCGCCCCGGCGCCGCCGCCGGATCGGGAAGCGGCCCGGAACCGGCCCGGACGAGATCGAGCTTCACCTCCATCGGTCCCAGCGTCCAGCGAGTCACCCTCCAGATCCCGCTTTCGCCCGCCAGCCGGACCCGGGCTCCCGGCCGCAGCCCCGCCCGGCGCCAGCCGAGCCGCACGGTCGCCGTCACCCGACCGGTCCACGATGCCGCCAGCCGGAACTCGGCGAGCGCCTTGGCGGCGCCGGCGGAAAGCGCGGCGGGCAAGGCGCGGCGGTCGGCGTTGCGCGCGCCTTGCCCGTCGCCGCGGACCGCGCGCTGCAGCCCCGACTGAAAGTCGCGCTCGGGTTCGTGATAGGCGATGCTGACCTCGGCCGGGATCTGGCCGAGGCCGCGGCGCGTGATCTCGCGCCGCCCCTGCTCCTCGTCCGCGCCGAGCGCGACCGGATCGCCGCCCTCGGCGGTGAGCAGCAGCCGGCCGTCGTCGTCGGCGAGCGACAGCGGCACCACGTCGGCGAGCGCCTCGATCGCGCCGCGCACGCTGTCTCCGGCCGCCGCATAGCCGGCGAGTGCCGGCGTCGACCCGGCCGCGACCGCCCCGCCGGCCAGTGCCTCGGCGATCGCGCCGATCGCCACCGGGCCGGGATCGGCGACGATTTCGAAGGTGAGCGAGGGAATCCGGTTGCCGTAATCCTCCAGCTGGAACTCTTCGAACAGCGCATAGGCCGTGCCGCGATAGGCCGGCGTCGAGCCCGCCCCTTCGGCCGCGGCGATCAGCGGGTCCTGCGCCTGGTCTTCGCTGCCCGGGACCAGGCGGAAGCCGGTCGCGCTCTTGAAGTCGCCGGCGGCGCCGCGCAGCAGCTTGCCGTCCGCCCAGATCCGCCCGACTCCGAGGATCGGCCGCGCCGACAGCGCCACCGCGAAGCTCGCCGCATAGGAATAGTCGACCGTCTTCGGACGCCCCTTGCCGCCGCCGCCGGTCGAGCGGCTTTCGACGAGGTCGGTCGACCAGATCACCGTCCCCGCGACCCGCATCGTCCCGAACAGCTTCGGGATCGCGGTGCCGTAGGACGAGGTCTGCACCGCCAGGTCGCCGAGCCGGGGACCGTGCCGGGCCTTGGGCGCGAAGATCCGCTGGTCGATCGCCTGGCCGAGGATCGATCCGATCGCGCCGCCGATCGGCCCGCCGACCGCTTGGCCGACCGCGGTAAGGATAAGGGTGGCCACGGCCGCGCCGATCAATGCAGCCGCACGGCCACGACGCCGTCGTCCGGACAACGCCACGCCGACAGCACCGGCCACGGCACCGCCCCGGCCACCTCCACGACTCTGCGGAGGCGCGCATCCGCGTGCAGGTAGCCGGCGTCGGTCAGGATCACGATGTGAAGCTGCACCGGCGCGGCGCGGACGAGCAACAGGTCGCCCGGCTCCGCGTCCCCGGGCTCGAGCCGGACGAAGCCGCAGGCGTCGAACTCGCCGTTCACCGTCTCCGGATCCGAGGCGCGCAGGCAATAATTCCTGCGCACCCGCGCTTCATCGATTCCGCTGGCCATCACCGCCACTCCTATGCAGTCCACCCCATGTTCCGCCGACCGCCCCTGCGGGCGGAAGCGGACGCCGATCAGCGCCCGCGCCCGCGCGACGATCCGCTCAGCGCCCCGGCTCATCCGGCGCCGGCGCTTCCGTCTCCGGCGGCGTTTCCGGGACCGGCTTCTTCTTCAGCTCGATCGTGCTGCCGTCGACGTCGACCAGGATGTGGCCGGGAAGGCCGGCAAGGCCCGGAAGGGCGGCGCAAGCGCCCAGCCCAAGCAAAACAAGTCCAAGGCAAGCTCGCAGCTGCATCGTCTTTCTCCTTCTTCGAGATTGCCCTCCCGGTCGCGGGAGGGATCGAACGGTGCGGGGCACCGTTTGATGAATCGGGGCTCGCCAGGGTCCGTACCCGATACCCGCAATGGTCGGGATCGTCCGGAGAAGGCCGCCGGCAAGGAGGGCGGTGCAGGCCGGGCTGGCTGCCCGGACAAGCCGTTCGACACAGCCGGCGGCCTTCTCCGGGCGACCGCGAAGCGGCGGGCGGCACGACCGTTGCGGGTATCGAGTACGGACCCTAGGCCCCGGGATAGCGGGTCAGCAGGTCGATCCCCGGCAGATGCGGCTCGCCCCGGAAATTGATCGCGTTGGCGAACCGGCCGGAGCAGGTCGCCAGCATCTTGTCGCAGCCCTCGCTGATCTCGACGAGGTCGCCGGCCGCCGCCGCGAAAGCCGGCGGCTCGCGCAGCGTCAGCCTGGCCCCTGCCGACGCGAGGATCGCGCTGTCGAGCCCGCTATTGGCGCCGCCGATCCAGCGCAACAGCCCATAGCCATAAGCGTTGCCGGCCGCCGCCTCCTCGACGTCGACGACATCGTCCCCGATCACCGCCGCGATCCGCGTCGCCCGCACCCGCCCGGCCATGTCGACCCGGCACCTCTTGTCGCCGAGCGCGGCCCGGCATTCGGGCGAGGTCTGCTCGACCACCGCCGCGTCGAGCAGGGCGGTCGGCCCGCGCAGCTCGGCCTCGAACGCCTCGCCCCGGACCGCAACCTCGCCCAGCTCGCCGCGCGCCACCGCCAGCCGCGCCGCCTCCGGCGCCTCCCAGTCGGTCATGAACACCAGCACCGAAGCGCCGTCCCAGCGCCCGGCGCGCAGGTCCGCGCCCGTGATCGCGTCGCTGGTCAGCGCCCCCTTGATATCGACCGTGTCGAGCTCGAACCCGTCCGACAGGCCGATCGCCGACGGCAGCATCCCGGGTGCCGCGCGATAGACCAGCCCGTCGATCGCCAGGTCCCGGTCGTGCGCGGTGAACCCCAGCGCCGCCCCGTCCCGCCGCTCCAGCCGCCAGCACAAGGCGATGGTGGTCAGGTCCCTGTCGAGGAACGCGGTCATTCCCTTATCTCGATCATCGGCACCGACGGGATCTCGCCCGCGGCGAAGGTCGCGCGGCTGAGCGCGAGCCGGTCCTCCGCGAAACGCACCGGCACGTCGAAGCGGAAGCCGGCCTTCACCTCGGCATCGGCCAAAGGAGCCGAGTCGAACTCGACGATCCCCTTCTCCGCGAGGATCCAGCCGCTCGCCAGCTCCACCCCGCCGACCGAAACCCGCACCGTCTCGGCCACCGGCCGGGTTATGCGGCGGACCTGGCCGCCATAGGTTTTGATCAGCGGGAACGTCGTCCTCACGCTGTCGCCCAACCCAAGCGCCTGGTCCGCCGCTCCCGGCTCGCCGGTCATCCCGTTCGAACTATGGTCGAACGGGTCCTCCAGCCGGAATCCCACCGCCGCCCCGCGCCGAGCGCGGAAGAAGGCGATCAATTCGTGCACGTCCGCTTCGCTGCGCACGCCGGGCCCCGCGTCGAAGCGCAGCCGAGCGTCGGCCCAGTCGGCGTTGCGCTGCTCGGCCCCGCTCGCCGTCGTCACGATCGCGGTCGAGAAAGCGGGCTCGACGCCGGCCTCCCGCCCGAGCGCGACCGGGAAGCGCACGTCCTCGAAAGCCTCCACTTGATCCTCTCCCGCATCGAAATGAACGAAGCCGTCGCGCTGCACCTGCGGCAGCGCCCAGACGAAAATCTCCGCCGCCCCGCGCTTCGCCGCCGCTTCCGCGGCCGCGGCGATCGGAGTCCAGAGCCGCCGGTCCTCCGCCGCAAGCACGAATCCGGCGAAATAATGCTGGCCGGCGACCGCATAGCCGAGCCGCGCCGTGATCTCGTTCATGCCGCGCGCAGTCGCCCCGGTCCGCCCGGCAACGACCCAGTCATAGTCTTCGAGCTGCAGCACGTCGAAGGCCGGCGCCGCCCAGCCGACCGGCACGTTGGCGCGCTTGATCTCGGGCGCGTCGAGCACCGTCGGCAGATAGACGAGCAGCAGCGATTCGGCGTCCGGCGCCTCGTCGCGCACCGCGTCGCGCAAGGCGGCGGTCGACTCGGCCAGCACCTCGCCCGCATCGTCGAGCGTCGCGGTCTGCGCGCCGTCGAGCGGCGCCCGCACGTCCGGGATCGGCACCGGATCGAACGCCGCCACCGCCGCGTCGTCGTAAAGGCAGATGCGCCCGTCGGGCATCACCCACCACCAGGGCTCGCCGGCCTGGAACCGAACCGGCTGCGCTGCCGCCGCCGCCAGCGCCGCGAACGCCCGAGCCACTGCCTGCAGGTAGGCCATCGCCTCGCCGTTCGCCGGCGAGAGCAGCGCCGAGGGCGGCTCCCAACCGGTCAGCGCCGGCTCGCCATTCTGGGCCCGCTGCTTCCACGACTCCGGGCAGTGCTGATCGAGCAGTTCGTAGCTCAGCGATAGAATCACCTCGAAGCCGAGCGCCTTCGCCCGGACCAGAAAATCCGCGTGCCAGGCCGCGCACGGCATATTCAACGCCCCGGTGACTTCGAGGCTGGAATCGAGCCGGAAATAATGGCTCATCCCGACATAATGGTTGATCAGGTCCCGATAACCGAGCCGCAGGATGCTGCGCAGCATTCTTGCCGGCGTCAGGTGATAGAGATCGTCATATCCGGTCGCGATCCGGAGGCCATGGTCGGGCAGGACGGCGTCGCCGATCGCCAGCACCGAAGCCGAGCCCTCGCAGGAAATCGCGCTCAGCTCCGCCCATCCCGCCGCCGGCGCCGCCAGCATTTCATCCTCGCCATTGTAGCCGGGCGCCACCAGCGAGAAGAACATCCGGTCGACATCGCCCGCCCACACCGGATCGTCCGCCTCCCAGCCGCCCGCCATCGCCGCGAAATCCAGGGCGATCTCCGAATCCTCCGGCGCGCCGTCGGCGTAATTCCAGAGCCGCACATACCAGCTGCGCGCCGCCCCCGCCGAGTCTCGCCCCTCGATGGTCAGCGTCGGTCCATGCACCGCGTCCAAAGCCTTCACCCCGCCCGACCGCCAGCGGAACACGAGCCGGCAGCGCCGGAAATCCCGCGCCGTCTCGTAGGCGAGCAAAGGATGGTCCCACCGGTCCTCCGCCGCCCAGATCAGTCCGGCCAAATCGTCGGCGCGGTAGAACAAGGCCTCGATCCGGAGCGCGTTCGGCCCGGTGGTGACGATGCTCGCCATCATCGGCCGCGGGAAATCGACAGTCCAGAACCGCGCGTCGAACCTCTTCAAATGACCGAGCGTCTTCGCGCTGCCCGGCGGCGCCAGCCAATGTCCCATGGTTCAATCCTCGATTCGCAGCAGCGCCTGCTTCACCGCCCGCGCCACCTGCCGGCTCGACGCCCTCAGCGCCTGCGCCTCGCTCCCCGGCGGCGCGTTGACCGTGATGCTGAGCCGGATGTCCCGCCCCCGCCCCGAGCCGGTCGACGGGTCGATCCGCCCGCTCGCGGTCGGAACGAACAGCTCCGGCCCGCGCTCGCCGACCAGATAGGCGCGCCCCGGCGACACCGGCCCGCCGATCGCCTTGCCCGGCGCCCCGGCGACTGCGCTCAGCAGGGTCGCGATCGTGCCGCCGATGCCGCCGCCGCCGAAAATGGCGCCGAGGCCGCCGCGGATCGACTCCGAGGCGATCTCCGCCAGCGCCGACAGGGCGACCCGCTTCAGGTCCTCGAAGCCGAGGCGCCCGGTCCTGAGCGCCCGCACCAGCGCCGTCTCCAGCCCGGCCCCCGCGCGCGCGATTCCGGCCGCGAACGGCCCGTCGAGCTCGGCCCGCATCGCCGCCACGTCGCGCGCGAAGACCGCGGTATCGGCGCGCACGCTGACCAGCAGCTTCTCGATCTCCTCATCCATCGGGATACATCTCCATCAGCAGCGCCAGCTCGCCGGCGCCGGCCGCGTCGGTTTCTCCGGCCAGCGCCGCGGCCACCGTCGCCAGCTCGGCCGGCGTCGCGCTCCAGAATTCGTCCGGCCGCCAGCCGAGCAAGGCCCCCGCCATCCCCGCGAGCCGGGCCGCGGAGTCAGTGAAGCGCGCCAAAGCCCCCTCTCCCATGGGGAGAGGGATGGGGTGAGGGGTTGCCACCCCCGAGTTCAACCTCATGATCCGAACACCCTCACCCTACCCTCTCCCTGAGGGAGAGGGTTTTCAGGTCCGTCCCTGCAATATCTGCGTGAGCAGCAGCTTCAGCGCGGGCGTCGTTTTGGCCAGCCCCTGCTCGGCCAGCGCCTCGCCGATCCGCTCGCGCGTAAGGTGAGCGGGCCGCCCGGCGACGCAGTGCCAGAACAGGCTCGCCACCTCGCCGAGCTTGAGCCGCCCTTTGGCCGCCCGCTCGACCAGCGCGAACAAGGGTCCCAATTCATCTTCCGCCGCGACCAATGCTGCAAAGCTCGGCCGCAGCAAAAGCGCCTCGCCGCCGACGACCAGCCGCGCCTCGCCGCGGGCCGGATTCGCTTGCCTGCTCATATGTCCGCCACCGCGCCCGAACTCTCCAGGCTCACCGCATAGGTCCGCTCGCCATTGTAATCGCCGGCATAGTCAAGCCGCGTCAGCAGGAACCGCCCCCGCATCCGCGCGCCGCTTTCGAAGCTCAGCTCGTAATCGTCGATGAGGCCGGCGAGCGCGTTCGCCTTCAGCCGAGTCTCCGCCGCCGAGCCGGTGAAGATGCCGCTCCCCGACACCGAAACCGAGCGCACCCCCGCGCCCGACAGCAGCTCGCGCCAGCCGCCCGAATCCTTGCTGGTGACGTTGACCGCCTCGCCGTTCACCGACATTTGCGTCGTCCGCATGCCGGCCACGGTGGCGAAAACGGGCGGTGAGCCGCCGTCCCCCACTTTCAGCAAAAAGGCGCTTCCTTTTTCGGCGCTCATGGAGCAATCTCCTTATTTGTCAGGCATTTTGATGAATGGGGGTTCGTCATGATCGCAACTGTGCTGGTGCTGCCGCTTGCCGCCCTGGCGGCGCAGGGCGCGTCGGATACGACGCGCGCCGCGCGCGAGGCCTATACGAGCTGTCTGCGCACCTTCGTCGAGCGGAGCCTCGACGGGAATATGACGGTGGAGGCGTTCGCCACCGCTTACCCTCAGCAATGCACCGCTCAGGAGGGCGCCTATCGCGCCGCCGTCATCCAGCGCGAAACCGCCTCGCGGGCGACCCGTGCGATTGCTGAGCAATCGGCGCGGGACGCGCTCGACGAGGCCAGGACCAACTTCCGCGAGCGGTTCGAAATGATGCTGCCCGAGCCCGCCGCCGCCGCGCCGGCGCCGACCGCTTCGGCGACCCCGCCGCCGCAGCCCGCTCCCGCCCCGACCACCCCGCAATAGCCGGTTCGCCCTGCGGCATTGCCGGCCCGGCAATGCTGCCCGGAGTCGAACCGGGCTCGGACGGCGGGGCGGCCGGTCAATCCGGCCGAGCCCGACCGACGGCGCGGCACAATGGTGCCGCGACGCCTCCTCGCTTCAAATCTTCAGCAGCCGCGCGCGATACTCGCTGACCGTCGCCCAATCGCCGCGCCCCCCGGCGAGCAGCCGGCTGCGCACGAAGCGCAACGTCACCACGCGCCAGCCGCCGATCTCGCCGCCCAGCGCTTCTATCGCCGCTTCCGCCTCCGCCGCCAAGCCGCGGAGCAATGCCGGCCGCTCCCCCCGGCCGCGCAGCGTTATCGCGATCCGCACCTCGCGGCCGACGCCGCTCTTGTGGCTCCAGTCGGTCTCCGGCCCGGTCTCGACCACCGCATGGGGGCTGGCCGCCTGCACCGGCAGCCCTTCATAGATTCCGGTCAGCCCGTCGACCTCGCTCAAGGCGGCGACCGCCGCCTCCGCCAATGTCTCGCTCGCATTCTTCACCATCGCGCCAGCCCCGCAATCAGCCACCGCAGCGCCGGCTCCAGCGCGAACCGCCGCCGCAATCCGCGGCCGCTGAGCCGCACCCCGTCCGCATCCGCTTCCGCGGTGACGCCGCCCGGCAATTCGTCCGCGATCCGCTCCGCCAGGGCGGCGCTTCGCAGCCGCGCCCGGCGCCGCGCGGCCCGGTCGGCGCGCGCGACCAGAGCCTCGAAGGTCATCGGAGCCGGAGCCGCCGCCACGGCCGCCACAAGGCGGTCACCGCCGCCGGCGGCCCCGCCCCGTCGGCGCGGTCGCGATGCGTGTAGAGATGCGCCGCCAGCCGGACGATGCCATGCCGCAGCGCCTCCGGAATCCCGTTCGGGCCCGCCGCCATGCCCGCCCGATAGGAAACGCGGACTCGCCCGGTGGCACCGCCGTCGATCAGCCGTACCCAGCCGTCGCCGGCGGCGTCGATGTCGATCGCATAATCCGCGGCCGGCAGCGGTTCGGCCGTGCCGTCGGGAGCGAGCTCGGCGACACCGTCGATGGCGAGCACGGGAGCCGCGCCGAGCCGGGTCCAGGCGCGCGCCGCCGGCAGCGTCTCCTCCACCGCCCGAGCGATCAGCGCCCGGCCGGTAAAGGCCTCGCACATGTCGACCGCGCCCCGCACCAGCCCGGCGAGCAGGGCGTCCTCCTCGCTCGTTCCGATCCTGAGGAACGCCTTGACCTCGTTGAGCGGCACGGCGAGCGCCGGCGGTTCCGCGACGACCAGGGCCATCACCGTTCCTCCACGCGCAGCGCCAGCGATCGCTCGTCGCTGCTCCCGTCCGAGAGCGTGACCCGGTTCGAGATTCTGTAGCTGTGTCCGACGATGCCGCCGCTGAGCCGCGCCGCCGTCCGGCCGGGCGTGAAGCTGGCTTCGTCGACGGCGATCCCGCCGGGTTCGTCCGGGGAGACCGCCCAAATGCTCGCCGCGACGGTCTGGCCGTCGAGATAGGGCGTCCAGTCGATCGCATAATCGACCCGCGACTGCGGGTCCTTAAGGTAGAAGCTCATCTTTCGTCCTTTCTCACGGGCGCGTCGCCCGAGCCGAGTCGTCGCGCGCCGCTTCGGCGGCGCGGCGCTCGGCCCGGGCCGCCGAGATCCCGGCGAGCCGGGTGCGGCCGAAGTCGGTGGTCAGCATGCCGGTCCCGCAGGCGCCGAGCGCCTGCGCCGCGATCGCCTGCCCGCCCATCTCAATTTCCGATCAGGCCGTGGCCGCGCAGATCGTCGATCAGCGCCTTCACCCGCTGCGCGAGCTGGTTGATCGAGATCGCCCCGGTATCGAACGCGGCCCGGTTCGCGGTCCCGGTCGGAGCGCCCCAGCCCGTCGCCCTGTTGCCGACCACTTGGACTCCGCCGACCGTGAGGCCGGGCGCGGTGAGCGCCCCGGTGAACGCCGCCCCGGCCAGCGCCGCCTTGCCGTCGAGCGCGCTCTGCAGCCCCGCGACGTCGCCAATCGTAACCGCCTCTTCCTGGCCGGTGAACCAGGCCGCCGCCGCGATCAGAGCGACCGTCTTCAGTCCCGGCGAGAAATCCACCGCGCCGCCGCCGGCCGAGGATGCGAGCGGGGTGCGCACCAGGGCGTCGCCGCTGCCGATCTCGCCCTCGCCCGTCTCCCACTCCCCGGGCTCGGTCACGCCGGCGATGCAATAATGGAAGCGCGCGCCGGCCGGCACCGTATCGGCGAAGCGGCGGTGTCCGGGCAGCGCTCCCGCCAGCGCGAGGTCGCCCGTCCCGGTCGCCTGGCACGCCTCGCGCACCAGATCGGCGAAGAACAGCGTCATCGGAATTTCCTGGAAATAGCCCCTCCCCTTCAGGGGAGGGGTTGGGGTGGGGGAGGTCGCGTCAGGCGGCGAATTTGAGCAGCTTGATCGCCTCCGAGTTCATCACCTGCCCGCCGACGCGCTTGGTCGCGTAGAAGTGGACGAACGGCTTGTTGGTGAACGGGTCGCGCAGGATCTGCGTCTCCGCCCGCTCGGCGATCAGATAGCCCGCCCGGAAATTGCCGAACGCGATCGCCAGCGCATCGGCGGCGACGTCGGGCATGTCCTCGGCCTCGACCACCGGATAGCCGAGCAAAGTGTCGGGCTGCCCGGCGACCAGGCCCGTCTGCCAGAGGAAGGCGCCGTCCGCGGTCTTGAACTTCCTGATCCGCGCCGCGGTCGCCGAGTTCATCACGAACGCGGCGCCCTGCCGGTAGGGCGAGCGCAGGGTCTGGACGAAGTCGATCAATTTGTCCTGCGGATTGCTCGCCGGGAAGCCGCCGGCCACGCCCGTCGTGAGAAATTGCAGCGTCCCGAACGGCCGCACCCCGTCCACCGCCGCGCTGGTCGGCGCCGCGAGGAAGCCCTTGGGCCGGTTGGTGCCGTTGCCCGAGACGAAGGCGGCGCCTTCCGCCCGGGCGAACTCGGTCGCGATCTCATTCGCCAGCCAGGCCTCGACATCGAACGCGGCGTCGTCGAGCATCGCCTGGCTCGCCGCCGGATTGGCGTAGAGCTCGCCGAACGGCGGCGCGATCTCGGCGAAGACGGGCGTGTCGGTCTCCGGCCGCCCCGCCGTCTCCGCGACCCAGCCCGACGGCGTGCCGCCGGTGGTGACCAGCTTGCGGTAGCCGGCCGAGCCGACCTTGACGACGTTGGCGACGGCGCGGATCGGCGAGATCGCCGTCAGCGTCCGCTCGATCGCCGAATCGAGCTCCTCGGGCACCGCATAGCCGCCGGCCGAGTCGCTCGCGCCCGACAGCGCCTTAAGCTCGACTCCGGCCTCGAGCCCCTTGCGCAGATAGCGCTCGACGAACGGCGAGCTTTCGCCCTTGGCGCCGCTCAACGCCGGCCGCGCTCCGGCCACGGCCTGCGCGTCCACCCGCGCCTTCAGCGCCGCCACTTCGTCGCGCAGCGCCGCGACATCCTCATCCTCCCGCTCGAGCGCCTCGAACGAGGCCTCCAGCGCATCCGTCTTCACTTCCAGCATCTCGCTCTCCTCTCGATGAAATCCTCGGTTCGGCGCCAAGCCGATTGACGCCGCGCTCCGCGAGCGCCACCCTCCCGCTCGAACGAGGAGAAGGGGGACGACCATGAAGTCAGCAAACAGGACGGGCATCGGCATCGCCGCGCTCGCTTTCGCGCTCGCCGGCTGCGATCAGCTGCCCGGCTTTGGCGGCGACGCCAATTCGAGCGCCACGCCCGATAGCGGCAACACCGCCGCCGTCGCCGCGGGCGACAAGCCGGCGACCGGGCCGGTCCCGGCCGATCCCGCGCTCGCCGCCCAGATCGCGACCGCCGCTACCGAGCTCAACCAGCGCACCCCGATGACCGTCGATCCGATCACGACGCTGACCGCGGTGCGCTCGCAGGGCACCGAGATCATCTACGAGATGGCGGTCAGCCAGGACATACCGAGCGCCCAGATGGCGACGATCCGCCAGACCGCGCAGACCGCCAACCAGACCAACCTCTGCGCCGACGCCAATGCCGGCCGGCTGATCCGGATGGGCGCCAGCATGTCGCATTATTACACCGATCCGAGCGGCGACCGCTTCGAGACCCACATCACCGCCTGCCCCGGTTGAATGGGGACAGTCCCCAGGGACTGTCCCCACCTTCGGGGACTGTCCCCCATCAGCCCTCCACCGCGTGGACCCGCGCCCTGGGCTGCATCGGCAGCGTCACCAGGCTGACCTCGACCAGTTCGACTTCGGTCAGCTCGCGCGGCGCCGAACCCTGGGCCGCGCGCACGCGATAGCCGAAGCTCAGCCCGCTGACCGCGCCCTCGCTGAGCAAAGCCGCCGCCTCGCGCCCGGCGGCGCCCTCCGACAGGCGCCCGATCACGCGCAGCCCGCGTTTGTCCTCCTTGAGATATTCGACCCGCCCGATCGGCCGTGACGGTTCATGCTGCCAGAGCAGCGGCACGGTCCCCGCCCGGCCCCGCACCGCCCTTGCGAACGCCCCGGCTTTGACGACGTCGCCGCCCCGGTCGGGCCGCCCGAAAATGGCGGCGTAACCCGCGAACCGCATCAGCGGACCAGCTCGATGAGGCCGACCTTGACCGCGATCCCGGCGACCAGCACGGCGAGGAGTATCCTGACCGCCCAGGTCACCACCGCGTTCCACGCCGATTTCTTCGCGTCCCGCCACGCCCTGAGCAATTCGCGCAGATCGTCCATGTCGCGCCGCGCGTGCTCGTCCTTGAGGCCGAGCGCCGAGAGCGCCCGCTCGGCCCCGCTTTCGCAGGCCTCCTCGACCAGGCCGCGCAGCGTCGCCATGTCCGCCCCCTGCCCTTCCGCCTGCGCGATCAGCAGCGCCAGCATCGACGCGTTCGAATCGTTCATGACACACCTCATCGTCATCCCGGCCCCACAAATCGTCATTCCGGCGAAAGCCGGAATCTCCCTTCACCTTGCAAAACCGTTGAAAAGAAAATGGGATTCCAGCTTGTGCTGGAATGACGTGCCGGAGCCGGGACGTTATCCCTGCCGGCCGATCAGGGCCTGGACCGGCTGGTTGTCGGCGAACACCTGCCACAGCGTCAGCGAGCGGCCGCCGTCGCTGGCCGCCCGCCACGCCGCCGGAATCTCGAAGGCGCCGCCCTCGATCGCCAAGCCGCCGCGGTGGACGGTGCCGCGGGCGCGGCCGTGGAGCAGGGCGTCGAGGCCGTCGGTCATCATCCCCTCGACCTCGATCCGGTAATCGGGCACGAGCCGGTAATAAGCGCGCCACCCCTCGACCAGCGCCGGCCTGCCCTCGAGCCGCCGGCCGAGCGAATCGACGAACACGCCCCGCAAATGCATCCGCTGCCCCACCGCCTCGGCCCGCCCCGAATTGATCGCCTTGACCATCGCCTCGACGATCTCGCGCGTCTCCATTCCCGATGTCGGCGGCATTTCGGGCCCTCCGCGGGGACAGTCCCCTGGGGGACTGTCCCCATCACCCGTGGGGGACTGTCCCCATCACCCGCTCATATCACCGCGCCGGCGCGAAACCCAGCATCTCCCTTTTCTCGCCGTCGCTGAGGAAGTCGGCGCCGCTCACCTGCCGCCACAGCCGCTCGCGGTCCTCGGCGAGCGCGCTCAGCTGGTCGACGTCGACCTCGAGCCTCACCCCCGGCCACCACGCCGCCAGCGCCGCTCCAATCCCGCTCAGGATCCGAGCCGCCATCGGCAGCACGGTCAGCCGCCACAGCGCCCTATTGGCCTCGCGGTAATTGGCGTAGGTGGCGTCGCCCGGCAGGCCGAGCAGCATCGGCGGCACTCCGAACGCCAAAGCGATCTCGCGCGCCGCCGCCGCCTTCAGCCCGGTGAAGTCCATGTCGGCCGGGGTCAGGCTCATCGCCTGCCATTTCAGCCCGCCTTCGAGCAGCATCGGCCGCCCGGCATTGCCGGCGCCGGCGAACTGCGCCTCCATCTCGGCGCGCAGCCGTTCGAACTGCTCGCCCGACAGCGCCGCCCCGTCGCCCGGATCGCAGAGCAGCGCTCCCGAGGGCCGCGCCGCATTGTCGAGCAGGGCCTTGTTCCATTTCGCCGCCGCATTGTGCACCGCCACCGCCGCCGCCGCAGCGCCCAGGCAGCCGAGCCCATAATGGTCGTCGAGCGGATGGGCGGAACGCAGATGGACCAGCCCCGGCCGCCCCAGCCCGTCGCGCGCCGGCAGCCGAGTCTTCGTCTCGCCGACCTTGTAGAGATAGGCCGCCGGCCAGCCCGACGCGTCCGCCTCGACCGTCACCCGCTCGGGCCTGAGCGCGAACAGCTCCGCCGGCATCGCTTCGGCGTCCTGCAACAGTTGCACATAGGCGTTGCCGTGCAGCAGCAGCTGCGTCGCCACCGTCTCCAGCAGCGCCGGATGGACGAGGGAAACCGCTCGCCCTGAGCCTGCCTGCCCTGGACCCCGATCCGGGGTCGAAGGGCTTTCCTTCCCTTCATAAACCGGCGCCCAGGCGACGCTCTCCGCCACCAGCCGCACCGCCCGCTGCGCCACCGCATTGCCGAGATAGGCCTCGCGCACCTGCGCCTCGTAGGACCGCGGCCAAGGCTCCGCCGCGAACAAATGCCGCCACCCCGCCAACAGAAAAGGCCGCCCGCCGGCGCGGGCGGCCTTCCGGCCGAACCATTTCATGTCAGTCTCCTTGTTTCGTTATAATTCCAGGCGCGGCTTCGGCAGAAATCGGTGACAGTCGCTATTTTCCAGGGACACGTACTTTTCGCGAAAAAGTACCTGTCCCCATTCACAGCATCCTGATCCGCGGCTCCGCCCGCTCGCCGGCCGATCCTAGACGACGCCGAGCGCCTGCAGCGATCTCATCGGCCAACGCTCGGCCGCCAATGACCGCAGCATCTCACCAGCTCGAAGCCGGCGCCCGGCAGGAACCAAAGGAAGGTCAGCCAGAGGATCGCGACCATGATTGCGGGCGCGACGATCCAGCTCAGCGTATCGGCGCCGCCAAGCACCGCCGCCATCCACGCCCGTTGCGCCGGAACCGCCGCGCTGCGCTCCGCCATCGCCGTGCCGACACGGCGATGGATCGTCGGCAATCCTCAAGAACCGACAATGCGCCGATGGCGACATTGACGATGCTCGCCGGTCGACATGATGGCAGGCGACCAGACCGTGCCGCGACCCGGACGGCAGCCGCGAGCCCCACTTCAGAACCGGCCGCTTTCCGCGCGCCAAATGGTGGCAGGACTGACCCGCCGCGATGCACCCGCCGCCGAAGGATCCGGACGCGATCAGCCCGCTCCTTCTCCTCCCCGAGATCGCGCGCGTACCTCAGCCAGTCGAACGGCGCGTCAGCTGACCCGCGCACATCGCGACCGGCTCGCCGAGAACATCCCGAGGCGCTTCGGCCGTTCACGACGGAGTCGAGACGCGGTCACGATCAGGCGGCGAATATCGAAGGCGGCACCAGATCGTCGCCACAGCCGCGCAAAACGTCGCGAAGACGATCAGCAGGCCGTTTCCGACCAGACCATCGAACCGACGATGGCGACGATCCGCCTCCTGCCGCCGACAATGACGGCTAGGATGATCGCGCCCGTCCCGAGCACCAGACAGAGCCATTGCCTCCCCTCGGCCGCGTTGAATTGGCGGTACAGAATGGCGCACAGGATCACATCGCCAGGGCGAGGCCGCGTTGCCATTCCGGCACCTTGTTCGCGAGGCCGATCGCTCTCTCCGCGGCCCTGCCGTCCGGTCACCACCCAAATCACGAACAGGACCAGGACTCGGTAGACGAGCGCAATGAGGAGGCATTTGCGTAGGCGCTTGCCGTCCAGAGCGGCGCCCGCTCCTTCAGGCCGAAGGCATCGGAAGCAACGTCCGGTCGGCCTCCCCGGCATCGCCGAGGAACAGATCGATCCGTGGAGCGCGTGCCGCAGCATTCGCTCATAGCGGTCGCCGATCCCGCCTTTGTTACAGAGACTTCTCCTGCAGGCTCGCATAGAGGCGTCGGTCGGCGGCGTTGCGCGACCGGCCGTAGCCGAAAATCAGGTAATACCAATAGGAACGCCATATCCAGATGACCGCCACGACCAATAGCAGCAAGGCTGCGGTCGCGGCCCAGGCCGAAGGGCGTTGCCGAATACAAGCCCGATGAGCGCACAGAAGCCGGTGGCGAGAATGCCGCCGACCGCATTCTTGCCGATATCGCCGAAATTGCGCTGAGCCAGCCCCAAATCGTGTCTCCACGCCTGGTTCGACAACGGTACTGACTATGAGACCACAGCTCGATGCTCACAGCCTCCTGATCCGCGGCTCCGCCCGCTCGCCCAGCAGCAATTCCGCCATCGCCCAGACCATCGCGTCGGCCCGGTCGGGCGAGCGCCCCGGCCCCTCGTAGCCGCCGCGCGGTCAGCCCGCAGAGCTGGTCCTCGAGCTCGGGAAACGCGCCCGGCGAACTTCGCCTTGCCGCGCTCGAACAAGGCGCGAGACCGGCTCGGCCCGCCGGCCCTTGCCGTAGCGCGCCCTCACCGGCCGCACCGGCAGCGCGCTATCGACCGCCGCGCAGCACGCTCTCGACCATCTCGCCGCCCTGGTTGGTCTCGACCACCACCCGGTCCGCGCCCCAGTCCTCGGCCGCGCGCACCACCGCCCGCGCCCAGCCCTCGGGCGAAAGCCCGCGACGCCGAGCGGTCGTCGAGCACATAGCCGATCCCGTCGCGCCCGAGCCCGCAGACCACGATCCCGCACTCGTCGCCGCCGGCGCTCGCCGGCGGATCGACCCCGATCACGACGCGCGTCAAGGGACCGCTCTCCGCGCAGGCGGACCCGTCGACGCCGCCGTTCGAGGCGCCCGCCCCTCTCGATCATCGCCCGGGTCCACAGCGCCCCCTCGACATCCTCGATCAGCTCCCCGTCCAGCTCCTGCCGCCCGAGCCGGGTGCCGCCGTAGAGCGCGGTCACATCGTCGACGAAGCATCCGGCAAGCACCACATTGTCCGCCGTCCGCCCGCGCGTCAGCGCCACGTTCGGCCCGCGCCGACCAGCCGCCGGAGCAGCGGCATCGGCCGCGGCGTCGTCGTCACCAGCGCGCGCGGCTCGCGGCCGCGCCTGAGCCCGAGCATCAGATTGTCCCAGGCCGCCTGCGGCGCCGCCCATTTCGCCAGCTCGTCGCACCAGGCGAAATCGTGCTCCGGCCCGCGCAGGCCTTCCGGATTGCGCGCCGGAATAGAGCGAAGCCCTGGCTCCCGCTCGCCAGGTCAGCAGCCCCAGCGACGGCTCCCATTCACGGCCGCATGTCGTCCCGCGCGCACGCGAGCAGCCCGCTCTCGCCCTCGACCATCACGCGCGCGCACCTCGTCCTCGGTCGCCCCGACGAGGGCGATCCGAAGCCCCTCCTCCTCGGCCAGCTGCTGACCCATTCCGCTCCGGCGCGGGTCTTGCCGAAGCCGCGCCCGGCCAGCAGCAGCCAGGTCCGCCAGTCGCCGTCGGGCGGCAGCTGGCCCGGCCGCGCCCAGATCATCCAGCGGGCGACGAACTCGACCAGCTTCTCCTCGCTCAGCCCGCCGAGCAGCCGGCGCCGCTCCTTGACCGGCAGCAGCGCCACCCGCTCGGCGATGGAGAGGCATAAGGCGCGCTCGGCATCGCCGAGCAGCGCGAACTTGCTGAGTCGCATCGCCTTCACCCGATGCCGCCGAGCCGGCGGCTGATCTCGGCCAGCCTTTTCTCGAGCGCGCCGCGCAGCTTCTCGCCGCGCATCGGCCGCTGCGCATGAGGCTGCGCGCCCCTTCACCTGGCTCTTGTGCATGCGCAACAGGTTCATCGCCTGCTTGTCGGTGAGCTCGCGCAGTCTCCTCTCGGCCTCGGTCTTCGGCGGCGGCCGGTCCTCGCCGTGGCGGCCGCGGGCGAGCATCTCGAGCTCGAGCATCGCATAGCTCTCGCCGACCGCCTCGTCCCACTGGGCCCGGAACTCGGGATCGCGACTGCGCCTTTCGTAGATCCCGCGGCTCTGCCGGACCATGCCCGCCGCCTTCAGCGCCGCGGTGACGTTGCAGACCATCGCCAGCTCGCGAAAGAAGATCTCGTCCTTCGTTTTCTGTCGCTGCTCGGCCTTGGCCGCGCCCGCGCGTGCCGCCGCCTTCTTCTTCGCTGCCACAGGCTGATCTCCTCGTGCCGATGGCGCGGCCGCCATGAGGGGGGACATGACGGCCGCGCCGCCGCCGCGGCTTGTCGCCGCGCCGGTTCGCTTGATGAATGAATGGCGGCCGCTCGGGCGATCGCCCCACCGGATCATCGCGGCGGCGCGGGCGCTGGGCCGGCTTGCTCCCATTCCGGCGGACGCCGCTGCTGTCCGGCTTAGGTCACCCGGACCATGACGGCGGAACCGGTGCGATAGCAGTCGCCGACGGCGAGCCCGCCGGCCGCCGCCGCGGCGTCGTTGGCATGATTGGCCAGCGCGCTCAGCGCCACCCGGCCGCTGGCGTGCAATATGTCGTCGACATGCAGGTTCGAATAGCGCCGCCCGAACTTGGTATAGGCCATATATTCGGTGGATTCGGTCGCCATCGTCATCGTCAGGCTGTAGGCGTCGCTCCAGAAGGCGAGGCTGTTCGCATTGTAGCCCGCCCCGACGATGGCGAAGGGCGCGCAGCCCGAAAGCGCGTGGATCGGCTGGCTGTTCTTCCACGATCCGCCGCTCTTGAGCAGGAAGGACGGCGCCGCGTCGAGGAAGCCGAGTCCGTCGATCGTGCGGATCCGGATCGCCTGGAGATTGGCGGTCGAGGGCTTGCCGAGATAGGAGGTGCCGATCGACGTCAGGATGCCGTTGCGCATGTCGACGCCGATCGTGCCGAAATCCTCGACGTTGCAGCCGATCAGCTTGGCCGAGCAATAGCCGTCGGCCTCGTCGCCGTCCGCCGTCGAGCGGCCGAACCGTCCCCAGACGTCGCAGCCGTCGACCCCGTTGCAGTTGAGCAGGGTCGCCGATCCGCCGAAGAAGTCGTAGCCGGCCGCGCCCTCCTCCGGCAGGTTGTGGATGTAGCAGTTCGCCGCCATGATCGTGTTGCCGCCGGCGACGATGCCGTCGCCGCCGCAATAATTGACGTGGATGCGGTTGAAGTCGGTGGTGAACGGGGCAAGCAGCTCGATCGCGGTCGAGCCGAAATTCATGATCCACAGATTGTCGAAATGGAGGCCGAAGCTGTCATTGCCGGCGCCGCCGGGCTGGAAGATGCCCTTGCCGGTCCCCGAATAGGAGGTTCCGGAGCCGGCGCCGATCAGCATGAAATCGCGCATCGTCACATTGAGGTTGAGGCCGTCGGGAAAGGTGAAGCCGTTCTCGTCCTCGTCGGTCTGCTTGATGATCGTGCGGCCCGGGCCATGGCCCTGGATATTGAGGTTCCTGGCATAGGTCGGCGGCTCGATCGCGGCCGAGATCTGGTAGGTGCCCTCCTGGAGCTGGATCGTGCCGCGCTCGGTCACCGAATTGAACTGGGCGAGCAGCGCCGCGAACGCGGCATCGTTCTGCGCCGCGCTCTTGTCCGGGCCGCCGCCTTTGTCCTCGAGCTTCCAGGGCGAATCCTGGATGACCTCGGCGAGCGTTCGGACGGTCGGCGAGGCGATGTCCTGGCTGGTGGCGATGCCGCCGGCGGAATTGGCGGCGCCGGCGGCGAAGGCGATCGGGTCGGTTCCGATCGTCAGCGTGCCGTAGCCGGCGGTCCGCCAATAGCTGCCGCCATTGACGCTGCCCGAAGCGACCGCGACCAGCACGCCGCCGGTGGCCTCGCCGGCGCCGTCGAAGTCGCTCGCGCGCGGCCAGCCGCCGCTGGCCGCTTCGTAAATGCCGTTCTCGGCGGCGCTGGTCTGCGCCTTGACGAGGACTTGGTCGCCGGCGGCGAGGGCGATTTCGTCGATCGTCTGCAGGCCCGACAAAGTGATGTTGCCGGTCGTCGCGGCTCGGCACGGTTCCTTGATTGCACGGTCGGCGGTCATCGGTCTTCCTCCTTGGAATGGGCGCGCGAAAAAGCCGGCCGCGGCTTGTCGCCGCGCCGGCTTTCTGATCCGATCGAAATGAAAACGGGCCGCCGAAACCGGAGACCCGTCTGAACCAGCTACATTTATCGAGCGTGTTGAAATAGTGCCATACCAGCGTGACGCTGTCAAGAGCTTTTTTCCGGTCCGGTTAAATCCAACATTTTTAGCGTGCCACCCGGCGGAAAAGCTGGCTTTTTGGCGTCCGGAAGTTGGATTTCAAATCCAACAAAACGCGCCGCCAAAGCGAAAAATAAATATTTTCAAACGCCCGAATTGGCCCGTTTTCGGGTGTCCCGAAAGCCCCGCGATTCGCCGAGTCGAGTCGGCTCGCTAAGCCGTGGCCGCCCCTCAATCGCGCCGGAACGTAAAGCGCGCCGCCGGCCCCGCCTCGCGCCCCGGCGGCGGGTTCTGCCACCGCTCCGGCGATGCCGCGACCAGGGTGATCGTGCCGCCGCCCGGCAGCGGATAGGGCTCGCTCAGGGTCAGCTCCACCTCGCCCGCCACGCCCGAAATCGCCGCCCGCAGGCGCAGCCGCCCGGCCCAGACGCAGGTGACGTCGCGCGGGCAGCGGCTGTCCTCGATCACCGCCAGCGGGCGCACCGCGACGTCGCCGAGCCGCGCGGACTGCCCGAGCCGCGCCTCGGCCGCCGCCGGCGCCCGGTTCCCGCCCGCCGCCGGCGGAACCGCGCATCCGGCCAGCGCCAGCGCCGCGATGATCGTCGTTCCGCGCATCCGCTCCTCCCGCAACCGGCCGCCGCACCGATAGCACGAATGCGCCGCGGCGCATTTGCAAAGACAAGCCTGCCGCAAGAGCGTAGGATCGCCCGGCGAAAGGGGGGCAGCCGATGCGCGCGCTCACCGCCTTCGGCGCCTGCTGCGCCCTGCTCATCTCCTGCCCGGCCCAGGCGAGCCTGCCCGCCCAGGATGCGCCCGAAGCCGCGGCGGACGCCGACCCGGAAGCCGCCGCCGCCGATGCGGCGGACGCGCCCTTCCTCGCACTGCTGGCGCAGGCCCAGGCGGCGATAACGCGCGGCGCCTTCGCCGAAGCGCTCGAGCGGATCGGCGAGGCGGAAGCGCTCGCCCCCGGCCCTGACGACCAGCAGGCAATCGTCGCGAGGTTTGTCCGCGCGCAGCTGCTCATGACGCTCGGCCGCCACGCCGAGGCGGAGCCGCAGTTGCTCGGCGTGATCGACTCGCTCGGGCGAATGACCGAACCGGTGCCCCCGCTCGTCCGCTTCCTGGTGACGGCCAATCTGGGCACGCTCTATCAGCGCCAGGAGCGGCTCGTCGAGGCGGAAGAGGTGTTCACGCGCGGGCTCGAGGAGGGCGAAATGCTGGCCCAGGCCCAGCCGCCGGATCCGGCGGCGGCCGGGATCGTCATGACCGCCCGCAACAATCTCGCCTTCCTCTACACCAGCCAGGGCCGCCTAGCCGAAGCGGAGCAGCTTTTCCTCCGAGTCCGCGAGGAGAGCGAGGCGCGGCTTGCGCCGGACGATCCGGGCCGGGCCACCTTCGCCGTCAACCTCGCCAATCTCTACCAGGCCCAGCGCCGGTTCGACGAGGCCGAGCGCCTCTACGCCGAAGCGCTGACGGCGGTGGCGCCCGACAATCCAGTCACGCTGATGGCGGCCAGCGCTCTCGGGCTCATGTTCGTCGAGCAGCGCCGCTTCGCGGAGGGCGAGCCCCTTCTCGTGCGGTCGCTCGCGGCCTACCGCCTCCTGCCCGGCCCGAACACGCTCGAAGCGCTGACCGCTCTCAACAATCTCGCTTATCTGTACATGGCCGCCGGCCGCTTCGCCGAGGCGGAGCCGCGCTTCGTCGAGGCGCTCGGCCTCGCCGATCGGCTGGCCGGAGCCGATTCGCTGATGACCGCCAACGTCGCCGCCAATCTGGCGAAGCTGCGGCTCTCCACGCCGGCGGCCGCCGCGGCGGCGATCGCGCCGGCCCGGCAGTTCGTCGGCATCCTGAGGTCGCGCTTCGCCGACGATCCGGCGCGGATGATCGGCTCGGCGCAACGGGGCCGGCAGGAGGCGGCGCGGGCGATCGGCTTCGCGTTGCTGGCGGACGCCGCCTGGGCGGCCGCCGCGGCCGGCCCGGACGGGCGCCGGGCGCTCACCACCGAGGTCTTCGCGGCGCTTCAGGACGGGACCGCCGGCCGCGCCGGCCGGGCGGTGGTCCAGATGGCGGTCCGGCGGCTGGCCGACGCTTCCGGCGCGACCCTCGGCGCGCTGGTGCGCGAGCGCGAGAGCCTGGCGGATCAATGGGCGGTCAACAGCGCCGAATTCAGCGCCGCCTTCGCCAATTCGGGCCCCGAGACCGAAAGCCTGAAGCGGAGCCTGCGCGAGGATCGCGCGCGCTTCGAGGCTCGGATGACCGAGATCGACGCGATCCTGCGCCGCGATTTCCCGCAATATTTCGCCTTGATCAGGCCGGAAGCGCTCGACGTCGCGGCGGCGCAGGCCATGCTCGCGCCCGACGAGGCGATCCTGCTGGTGGTGCCGACCGAGTTCGGCGTCCATGTCGTCGCGGTGAGCCGCGACTCCGCCTCATGGGCGCGCTCGGCCTGGACTCGGGAGCGGATCGACGCCGCCGTCCTGCCGATCCTTCGGGCGGCCGGCGCCGCGGTCGGCGGCCCGCGCGCCTCCGCGCGGGGCTTCCCGCGCGCGGCCGCATACGATCTCTATCGGCAGGTCGTCGCCCCCGCCGATCCGGTGCTGGCCGGCAAGCGCCACCTCTTCATCGTCGCGGCGGGATCGCTGTCCAGCCTTCCCTTCGGCCTGCTCGTCGCCGAACCGCCGCGCGGCGACGATTCCGATCCGCGGGCGCTTCGCGCGACCCGCTGGTTCGCCGAGGTCCACGCCCTCATCCAGATCCCCACGATCCAGTCGCTCCAGTTCCTGCGCCGGTCCGGCGCCCCCGCCGCCGCGCCGGCCGCAGCGACCGCCTTCATCGGTTTCGGCAATCCGGCGCTGCGCGGCGCGGCGGTGCAGCGCGGCCCCGATTTCGCCGGCCCGGGGGTGGAGCCGGCCGCCTTGTTCAGGCCGGGGCGAACGCGCGACGGCGGCGCCGTCCTCAACCTCAGCCAGCTCGGCCGGATGAGCCGCCTGCCGGGCACCGCGATCGAGCTCGAATATATCCGTGCTTCGCTCGATGCCCCGCACAGCGCGCTGTTCCTCGCCGACCGAGCGACCGAACGGAATGTCAGGAACACCGATCTCAGCGGAGTCCGGATTCTCGCTTTCGCGACCCACGGCCTGCTCGCCGGCATGGTCCGCGAGACCGGCGAGCCCGGCCTCGTCTTCACCCCGCCGGCGCAGGCGAGCGAAGCCGATGACGGCTATCTGACCGCCTCCGAGGTCTCGGCGCTTCGGCTCGACGCCGACTGGGTGATCCTCTCCGCCTGCAACACCGCGTCGGGCGACGGCTCGCAGGGCGCGCCCGGCCTCTCCGGTCTCGCCCGCGCCTTCTTCTACGCCGGCGCTCGCAACCTGCTCGCCTCGCACTGGCCGGTGCGCGACGACGTCGCCGCCCAGATCACGGTTCGGACGATCCAGATCCAGCGCGCCGATCCGGCGCTCAGCCGCGCCGAGGCGTTCCAGCGCGCGATGCGCGAGATCCGCGACAATCCGGCGCAGGACTCGGCCGGCGCGACCTGGGCCCACCCGAACGCCTGGGCGCCCTTCACTCTGATCGGCGACGGCGCCCGTTGAGTCCCTAACCGCAAAGGCGCTGGCGGATGGCGTCCTCGATCGTGTTGGCCGGCAGCGGCTGCGCGACGCTCTCGCCGGGGCCCGCCTGATGGCTTTCGATCAGCGCGCCGCCGTCGCCATAGGTGGACATCGCGTAGGCCGTCATCGTCCGGGCTGAGCAGCCCAGGCCGACGTCCATCACCAGCGTCCGGACCCCGCCCGGAGCGATCGCCGACATGATCACCCGGATCCGCACCCGCACGATGTCGCCCGAGCGGCTGACGCTCGCCGAATCATAGGCGTAGCTGCCCCGCGGCTCCGAGCCGGCCGGCACCCAATTCGCGCCCGCCTGCGCCAGCAGCAGCGCGGCCTGCAACAGGAACGTCGCCATATCGCCCTCCCCCGCCTGGAAGGCGCGACCTTACCACTGTCGGCCGGTCAAAGGAACGCTACTAAAGCGAAACCGCCGCCCAATGCGATCAGCATCAGCCAACCGACCAGATTCAGCCTTTTCTCGATGAAGACCTTCATCCCCGCGCCGTAGCGCTTCAGGAGCCAGGCGATGAAGAAGAAGCGAGCGCCGCGAGTCACCGTCGCCAGAAGCACGAACAAGGCGAAATTATAGGCGAACAGGCCGCTGGCGATGGTGACCAGCTTGAACGGGATCGGAGTCAGCCCCTTGATCAGGATCACCGCCGCGCCCCATTCGTCGTACCAGGTCCGGAACTCGGCCACCGCGTCGTGGGCGCCGTAGAGGTTGATCAGCCAGAGCCCGACGCTCTCGTACAAAAAATAGCCGATGCAATAGCCGAGCATGCCGCCGAGCACCGAGGCGATCGTGCAGATTGCGGCGATCCGATAGGCCTTGTCGCGCTGCGCCAGGATGAGCGGCACGAGGACGACGTCGGGCGGGATCGGGAAGACGCTGCTCTCGGCGAACGAGATCGCGGCCATGCTCCGGATCGCGTGACGATGATGGGCGAGCCTCAGGGTCCAGTCGTAAAGCGCTCGAAACATGAAGGGCCCCGGGCCGTGATCGGTCGCGGGGGCATAGCGGCGAGGCGGCCGGTCGACAACCGGCCGCGGCCGACCCTCCGCAGCGCCGCGGACGCGAAGCGGCCCCGAAGCTGCGGCCGGAGTCGGCCCGCCCGGCCGGCGGGGCGGCCGGCCTAAAGCCGGCCGAGCCCGTCCAACGTCACGGCACAATGGTGCCGTGGCGGATCCTCGCGTCCTCGCTTTCCGAGCCCGTTTGTCAGCCCTAATCGGTGATCGAGCGCAGCGGCCGGCGCTGCAGCCGCGCCCGCAATTCCTGGAGCGTCACCTGATCGAGCGCCATCGCCTTGTCGCCCGCGGCGGCGATTCGGCCGAGATGGCCGAGCACCTGCTTCATCCGGTCGATCGCCTGCAGCTCGACGCCGTGCCGGGCCAGCAGGATCGGGTCGGCCGCGAGGGCTCCGCCCAATTGTTCGAGCTGGCGGGCGATGAGGTCGAGCTCCTCGGCGATTCGCCGGTCGAGCGGGTCGTCGGAACGGCCGGGATCCGCCTGCGGCGGCGGCGGCCTGAACAGGCTCCGGCGCCCGGCCGCCAAATCGGCGCGAAGCTGGGCCTGGATGGCATCGACCTCCAGCTGATGCGCCGGCGGCGGCTTGTGCGTGCCGAGCAGGCCGCGGTTATGATGATATCCCATAAGCAAACTCGTCGTGATGAGACGCCTGCGAAACGACTGACCTAAGTATTTGATCCCTTTGGCTCCGGATTAAGGATTGATGGTAATCTTTTCATTAAGCACGGGTCGGAAATTATCGCGGAGAGAGTCACGATCTTTCCCTGATCGGCCGCGGAGCGCCGCCGACCCGGCCGGCGATTATGGCGCGCCCGCCTTTCGCGCGGCGCTGGCCCTCATCCGCGGAGGAAGGCCTCGACGCACTCGATGATCCGCGCCGTCGCCGGCTCGCGGCTCAGCGGGATGTGGTTGTCGCTGTCGAGCGTCACCATGCTCGCGCCCGGGATCGACGCGGCCAGCTCGACGCCGTGCAGGATCGGGACTCGCTGGTCGTCGCGTGCGTGGAGGACGAGCGTCGGGCATTTCACCCGCCCGAGCAGGCCGCGCACGTCGATCCGCGAGAAGGTGTCGAGGAAGCGGACCGCATTGTCCGCCGTCGCCGTCTGCCGCTGGAAATCGTTGAACCAGTCGAGCTCCTCATGGGTCGCCGAGGGCATGAAGGTCTGCGAGAAGAGCTGCCGGTAGGCGGGATTGTCCTGGCCCCAGCCATGGCCGGCGAGCGTGATCATCGCTTCGCGCCGCGCCGCTTCATCGGCGTCGGCGACATGCCGCCAGCCGGCCGAATAGCCGCCGAGCAGGACGAGCCGCGACACCCGCTCCGGATGGCGCGCCGAATAAGCGACCGAGACCGCGCAGCCCTGGCTGATTCCGAACAGGTCGAAGCGCTCCAGCCCAAGCGTGTCGACCACGGTTTCGAGATCGGCGACGAACGCTTCGAAGCCAAGGTCGTCCACCGCCCAGTCGCTGCAGCCGTTGCCGCGCTCGTCGTAGCGGACGAGCTGGTGGCGGCGGCCCAGTTCCTCGAACAATCGCCCCCAGACCGGCCCGGTCCAGTCGAGCTCGAGATGGTTGAGCCAGTTCGCCGCCTTGACCAGCGGCGGCCCGGCGCCGGTGCAGGCATAAGCGATCCTGACGCCGTCGGCCGCGAAGCAATAGCGGATCTGCTGGCCGAGCGTCGCCGCGCCCTCCGGCGGCGGCGCCTCGGCTTCCCCGTCCTCGGCCCCTGCGATCGCTTCGGCCTCCTGCGCATATCGTTCGCGCTGGGCCTCGGTCAGCGCCGGATCCCGCGCCGCCAGCCGAAGCGCGACGGTCCTTCGGCGGTCGATCACCGCGCGCGCCGCCGCCAGCCAGGCCGCATAAGCGTCGAGGCCGGGCAGATCGAGCCCCGGCAGCGGCGCCTCCATCGAGGCCTCGGCGCGCGCGGCCAGGCTCTTGCCGCGCAGCTGCGCCTCGTCGGTGGCGAAGGCCTCGGCGTCGAGCGCGACCAGCTCGCGGTCCGCGATCAGCGCATCGGCGCTCGGCCCAAGCATCCGCCTGATCTTGGTCAGCGACCAGCGCAGGGCCGCGCGCGGATCGTCGGGAATGTCAAAGAAGAGCTCGCACAAACGCTCGCGCCGCACCGGCCGGCCGCTGAGCAGCAGGTAGACGAACAGCGCCCTGGTCTTGCGCGACGCCGGCAGCGGCAGCTCGCGGCCGTCCTCGGCGAGCCGGAGCGAGCCGAGCAGCCGCACGCTGACCTTCGATCCGCGCCCCTCGCCCATTCGCTGCCTCCGACCCCGCTTTTCAACGCCGCGGCGCACAATTTCAACGGTGGTTCAAACGGTGCCGCACACGCGCCCTTTCTATCCGCCCCCCATCAGCCCCCATCGAAGGAAATGTCATGCGCCGCGAAGGCTTCGTCCTGGCGGGCCTGCTCGGCCTCCAGTTCCTGTTGATCCCCCAGATCCTGCTGATCTGACCCACCAATCCATCAAGGAGAATTCCCAATGTGCAACACCGCCACCCTGCTCGCGCAAGCGAGCGAAGCGCCGCCCGCGATGGACGCGGCCGAAGAGGCTTTCTTCGGCACGCTCCTCGCCATGGCCAACAATTCCATGACCGGCCTGATGATCTCGATCGGCCATCGCACCGGCCTCTATGAGGCGATGAAGGCCGGCCCGGCGACCAGCGCCGGCCTCGCCGAGCGCGCCGGCCTGGCCGAACGCTATGTCCGCGAATGGCTCGGCGCGATGGCCGCGGCGCGGATCGTCGAGCTCGATCCCGTGCGGCGGACCTACAGCCTGCCCGCCGCCCATGCCGCTTTGCTCGGCCGCGATGCGGAAAAGGGCAACATGGCGGGCATGTTCCAGTTCGTCGCCGTTTTGGGCGGCGTCGAATCGCGCATCGTCGACTGCTTCCGCACCGGCGGCGGCGTCCCCTACGAGGCGTTCGACCGCTTCCACGAGGTCATGGCCGAGGAAAGCGCGGGAACCGTCGTCGCGGCGCTGGAGGATCATATCCTGCCGCTCGTCCCGGGCCTCGGCGCGCGGCTCGCGGCCGGGATCGACGTGGTCGATATCGGCTGCGGCTCGGGCCAGGCGCTGAACCGCCTCGCCGGCCTGTTCCCGAACAGCCGCTTCACCGGTTACGACCTATGCGAGGAGACGATCGCCGCCGCCCGCGCCGAGGCCCGTTCGCTCGGCCTCGCCAACGTCCGCTTCGAAAGCCGCGACGTCACCGCGCTCGACGGCGAGGCCTATGATCTCGTCTTCACCTTCGATGCGGTGCACGATCAGGCGCACCCGGCCGCGGTGCTCGCCAACATCCGCCGGCTGCTTCGGCCCGGCGGCGTCTATCTGATGCAGGACATCGACAGCGCGACCGACGTCGCCGACAATATGGATCGCCCGCTCGCGCCCTACATCTACACGATCAGCTGCATGCATTGCATGACCGTGTCGCTGGCCCAAAGCGGGGCCGGGCTCGGCGCCGCCTGGGGTGAGGAGATGGCGCTGGCGATGCTTAAGGATGCGGGCTTCCGCGACGTCGCCACTCACCGCCTGCCGCACGACATCGTCAACCTCTATTACGTCTGCCGCTGAGCGGGCCTCCCGCTCGGCGCGCGGCCGGAAGTCGTTCCCCCCACGACTTCCGGCCTTTCGCGCTCCGCCCCGGCTTGCGTCTCTTCAATATCACCGGGTGCGGTTGGCGAGATGTTAGTCACGAAACTATTGAAGATCGTCTTCCTTTATCCAGCCGGTTTTATCCTTGCTGGGACCGCCGGTCACGATGACGCTCGCCCACCAGATTCTGCCCTTGCGGTCGACTTTTGCGATTCTGCCCAGCGGTGTGTCCTTGGCGAGAACGGCGATCTTCTTGCGCTTGTCGGGACTAGCCCACAGCTGCGCGCTCTTGGACGTGACGCGCAGGTCGACCGGCAGGTCTATCGTTTCCTTGTTGTCGGTCGTCACGGAGGCGTTCCACAGCTTCCCGGCCTCCATGAAGTCGGGGCTTGGAAGGTCCTTGGACTTGGCCTTGAACTCCACGAGGCTTGGAGAGAAATCCGCGGCAGCCTTGGTCCAGCCCCACTCCACGGAGCCGTAGAATGTTCCGATCTGGCTGCCGTAGATCGCAAGCGCGGTCGTTTCGAACTTCTGGCCCCACGCCTGCGTCATTACTTCGCTCGCGTCGAGGTAATTGTCTCCGGAGGTCAGGTGCGGATCGTCGTGCAACATGGCATCCTGGTTCTCCAGCTCGCCGTGCGCGTCCCTGTAGTGCCATCCGATCTCCGCGTATTTCTTGTTGGGTTGCGAGCTGGCCAGGTCAGTGGCGCTGGCGTGGGTCATTCCAGGAAGGGGCGTGCGGATGCCAGGCCTTTGATCGATGTGCACGCCCGCTCCCGGCTTGCCCTTGGGAATCATGCGGCTCGCAGCGACTTCCCCGCCCGTATTTCCTTCGTGTGCGTTGACCAGCTTATCGTCCTTCACGCTCAGAGCCGTTTGGACCAAGGCGATCTGCCGGGCGTCGACGCGGTCGTTCGCTTTGAACCTTATCGTGATATCCGCGCCGTAGCCGGCTATGACGCTGCCATACCCCGGTACAAGCGTCGCATCATAGGGATCCGCAACGAATGTGCCGGCCGAGGTTTTGGCCTCTTTCGGCGAACGCCGGAGCGCCGGATGGGCAACGTCCGGACTTGGATCCTGGACGACGTGCGCAAGCTCGTGCGCGATCAGCGACCGGCCTTTCGCCGTTCCGGGCGCGTACTCGCCCGGACCGAAAACGATATGCCGGCCGACGGCGTAGGCGTGCGCATCCACGGCATCGGCCGACTGTGCTGCCCTGGGGTCGGCGTGCACGCGCACGCCGCTGAAGTCCTGACCGAAAAGGGGCTCCATGAACGCCCTCGCGCCGCCGTCCAGCGGCTGGCCTGGCGAGCGCAATATTTCGTGGGCGGCCGCCGTAACTTCGCGAACGTCAGCGTGGTGTTCCGCGTTGGGCTTGAACCGCAAAGGCGCCGGAGTCCGGCGCGGTCGCTCCGTCGGCTTCTGCGGATGTGCAAAGCTGCGCATGATCGGTTCTTTGGATTGCCTCCGCTGTCCAACGGCGCCGTCGCGACTGTAAGATCCGGTGCCGGGGAACACAATCGCCGATCAGTCGCGCGAAACACTTCGACCCGTCGCCTGCGTCTGCCCGCCGGCGAGTTTCAGGGCGTCAGGCTGGGCGCGGTGTTGATCTGGCCCGCTTGTTCGGCCTCTTCCTCGCGCTCGGGCAGCACCTCCTCGGCGATCGGCAGCGCCGCGCCGATCCAGATCCGGTCGGCGACATGGTCCCGGCGCGGCCGGCCGCTATTGGGGTGGACGAGGATGCTCAAATCGCCGTGGTTGAGCATCAGCCAGGGCACCAGGGCGGCGAACAGCTCCGGGGCGAAGGCGATCTGGAACATCGGCCGGTCGTGCGGGCCGACGGGGCGGTCCCACCACGTCCCGAGCCGGACCGCGAAGCGCTCGGCGATCGCTTCGCGCAGCGTCCGCGCCGCTGCCGCCTGTTCCGCCCCCTCGAAATAGACATGGGCGTGGAAGCTGGCGATCTCGGCGATTCGGCGCATTGCTCAGGCGGCTCGGCTCAGGAAGGCGGCCTCGCGGTCGGTCCAGTGCTTGAAGCTCGGCCGGGCGAGGATCGCCTCGACATAGGCCACGACCTTGGGATGGCGGGCCGGATCGAGGGCGACGTTGATGTGCCGCAGGTTGGCGAACGGGCTCGCCACCGCGATGTCGGCCAGGGTCAGCCGGTCCTCGACCAGGAAGCCGCTCTCCGGGATCACCCGCTCGAGATAGTCGAGCAACGGCGGCAATTCCTCGCACTCGGCCTTGGCCGCGACCGCCTCGTCCCCGGGCTGGCCGAGGAAGCGCGGCGCCACCAGCCGGTTGAAGAACATCTTCCCCCCGCAAGCGAACAATATCGTGTCAGCGAACTCGTCGTACCAGATCGTCCGCGCCCGCGCTTTGGGCTCGGTCGGGATGAGGTTCGGCTCCGGCTTCACCGCCTCCAGATAGGCGATGATCGCCGAGGAATCGGAGATGGCGAAGTCGCCGTCGCGAAAGCCCGGCATCTTGCCGAACGGGCTCGCCTCGAGGAAGTCCGGGATCCTTGTCGCCGAGCCCGGTCGCCTTCAGCTCCAGCTCGATCCCCTTCTCCGCGGCGAAGGCGAGCACCTTGCGGACGAACGGCGACAATGACGATCCATAGACGATCATGGCTGCGACTCCCGGTCAGTTTTTATCTGCTACGCAGATAGCGTTCCACGTCGCAACGGTCACGTGTCAATTATTTGCGTATTGACTTAATTAAGCGCCGGATTAATAGACGGCCCGGATGGACCAATTCGCCGCCCTTGCCGACCCGAACCGACGCCGCATGATCGAGCTGCTTGGCGCCGGCCCCGAGCCGTCCGGGGCGATCGCCGCCAGGTTCGGACTCAGCGCTCCGGGCGTGTCGCAGCATCTGAAGACGCTGCGCGAGGCGGGGCTGGTGCGGGTGACGGTCGACGGCCAGCGCCGCATCTACAGCCTCGACCCCGACGGCCTCGCCGCGGTCGACCAATGGCTCGGCCGGGTCCGCGGCTTCTGGAGCGCGCGGCTGGACGCGCTGGAAACGGCGCTGGCCGGCGAACAGGGAGAGAGCATATGACCGACCGTCACGGCACCGTCACCGAGAGCGGCGCGGTCCGCTTCCAGCGGCTGCTGCCGGCGCCGCCCGAGCGGGTCTGGGACTATCTCACCCGATCGGAGCTGCGCCGCACCTGGTTCGCCGGCGGCGAGATGGATTTGACGCCCGGCGGCGCGCTCACCTTCGTCTTCCGCAATTCCGAGCTCTCCCATCACGACGAGGAGATGCCCGAGCGGTTCCGCCAATATGAAGGGCTGGAGACCCACGGCAAAATCCTCGAAGCCGATCCGCCCCGCCGCCTCGTCCACCTCTGGGGCGAGGAGGAGGTCGAATGGACGCTCGAGCCGCGCGGGGAACAGACCTTGCTCACCCTCGTCCACAGCCGCCTGCCCAGCCGCGCCATGAAAGTCGACGTCTCGTCCGGCTGGCACATCCACCTGGACGTACTCGAGGACCTGCTCGCCGGCAGGACTCCGCGCCCATTCTGGTCGACCCAGGCGGTGTACGAAAAGGACTATGAGGCGCGCGTCCCCGCCGAATGAGCCGGGTCGGCGTAGTTCCTACGCTTGCGCCGTCCGCCGCATCGGCTGGCGCTCCATGTAGGTCAGCGTGCGCCACAGCCATTCGACCGGGCCGAAGCGGAAATGCTTGAGCCAGAGCGGGCTGATCACGAGCTGCGCCGCCCAGATCGCGAACACGACATAATAGAGCTCGTGCCGCTCGAGCCGGTTGTACCAGCCGAGCCCGATGAACAGGAACCCGCACACCACCGAATGAGTGAGATAGTTGGTCACCGCCATCTGCCCGACCGCGGCGAAGGCGCGCCGCAGCCAGCCGAGCGCGCCCGAGCGCACGAACAGCAGCAGCGCGCCCAGATGGCCGATCGTCATCGCCAGCCGGCCGAGGTCGTAGCTGAGGTGGGCCTGGCCGAACGAGAGCGCGCTGAACCGGTGGTCGATGATCCAGCGCGTTTCGAGGATATTGACGGTGACGCCGATCCCGTAGCCGAGCGCAAGCATCGCCCAATAGAGCCGGGCCGGCCGCTCCAGCGTCAGCACCCCCAGCCGGTACAGCGCCATGCCGATCAGCATCATCCCGAACAGGTCGAAGAAGTAACGGTACAGAAACCAGGTCTGGAAAAAGGCATTGATCGACGCCGTCCGTACGAAGGCCGGCCAATAGCCGCTCGTGCGCGCGGTCACCGCGTCGGCGATCTCCTCGGGCGTCGACTTGAATTCGGTGCGCGCCTCCTCCCAGGCGCTGATCGCGCTCGCCTGCGCCTCGTTGAGCGGCGCGCCGCCGTCGCGCGCCTGCGCCGCCGCGACATAGGCCGCGTGCTCGCCGAGCAGGACGCGATTGTCATAGGCGTTCCAGACCGCGCCGAGAATCAGCACTCCGACCCCGATCGCCAGCAGCCATTTCGGCGCCATCTTGCGGAAGGCGTAGACGAACAAGGCGGTGACGCCATAGGCGTAGAGGATGTCGCCGTACCAGAGGAACAGATAGGCGTTCACCATGCCGAAGCCGATCAGCCAGAGGTTGCGCCGGAAATAGATGTCGGCGGCATCGGCACGGCCCGCCGCCTCGAGCCGCGAGGTCAGCAGGATCACGCTCGCCCCGAACAGCATCGAGAACAAGGCGCGCTGAGTCCCTTCGAAGCCCACTTCGGTGATGATCCAGGCCCAGAGGTTGGCGCCGGTCGCCCCGCCCGCATTGACCGGGTTCACATAGGCGTCGGGCAGTCCGAAGCCGGTGATGTTCATCAGCAATATGCCGCACAGAGCCACCCCGCGCACGAAATCGAGCGCCTCGATCCGCCGCTTCGCCGGCGCGGCGCCGCCCTGGGCGGCGTGGATGCCTTCCTCCTGGTCTGCGGTGATGCTCGCCATGGTCCCCTCCCCTGCGATTGGTCTTTGTCGCGTCAAAGTCCGATATGGACAAGCATTTCGTGACCGTACCGATTGAAGCGGCGCGGCTTCCGTTTATGCTCCCGGCAAAGCTGCGATCAGGGAAGGATCATGATATGCCCATCTTTACCGGCACTCCGGGCGATGACTTCATCACCGGCACTCCGGCCGACGACCAGATTTTCGGCCTGGGCGGCAATGACGGCCTGATCGGGCTCGGCGGCAACGACCTCATCGACGGCGGCGCTGACCACGACTTTCTGCGCGGCAATGAAGGCAACGACACGCTGCTCGGCGGCAGCGAGGACGACTTCCTCAACGGCGGCATCGGCGACGATCTGCTCGACGGCGGCACCGGCATCGACCGCGCCGCCTACAGCACCGGCGCGATCGCCGGCGTCACCGTCGACCTCAACATCGTCGGCGTCGCCCAGGACACCGGCTCGCAGGGCTTCGACACGCTGACCGGCATCGAGCACGTCTCCGGCACCCGCTTCGACGACATCCTCATCGGCGACGGCGGCGACAATTGGGTCTGGGGCGGCAGCGACGGGTCCGGGATCACGGGCAATGACACCCTTTCCGGCGGCGGCGGCAACGACCTCATGCAGGTCGGCACCGGCAATCACAATGTCGACGGCGGGACCGGCACCGACACGCTGCAGCTGCACGGCAACGGCAGCGACATCAGTGCGGCCGGAGTCACCGTCGACCTTAACATCGTCGGCGTCGCGCAGGACACCGAGCAGGGCCTGATGTCCCTCAGCGGAATCGAGAACGTCTCGGGCTCGACCTTTGCCGACAGCCTGACCGGCGACGGCAACGACAACCTCCTCGCCGGCGATCTCGGCAACGACGTCATCTTGCGGCGGCGGCGGCAGCGACACGCTCTACGGCGACGGCCGAGTCGCCGTCGACACCCACAATACCGGCGGCTCGGGCCCGATCACCACTTATGCCGACGCCAGCACGCTGCCTTTCTCCGATCCTGCGGGCAACGACGTGCTCGAGGGCGGCGACGGCGACGACACGCTCGACGGCGGCGGCGGCTCCGACACGGCCGCCTACACCGGCGCCACCGGCGCGGTGCAGGTCAATTTGATCGCCGGCAGCGCCACCGGCGCGGCCGGCAACGACACGCTCGTCAACATCGAGAATTTCCTCGGCTCGGCCTATAACGACTTCGCCCGCGGCAATGCCGGCGACAACGTCCTCGCCGGCGGCGACGGCCACGATTTCATGCGCGGCCACGCCGGTAACGACACGATGATCGGCGGCAATGACGACGATTATCTCGACGGCGCAGAGGGCGACGACATCCTCGACGGGGGCAGCGGGTGGGACCGGGCGACTTATGCCCCCAGCGCCGTCGCGGGCGTCACCGTCAACCTCAACATCGTCGGCGTCGCCCAGGCCACCGGCCAGGGCAACGACACGCTGATCGGCATCGAGCATGTCTCGGGCACGGCGTTTAACGACGTGCTGATCGGCGATGCCGGCGACAATTGGATCTGGGGCGGCTCGAACGCCACGGGCGTGACCGGCAACGACAATCTGTCCGCCGGCGGCGGCAACGATCTCGTCCAGGTCGGCACCGGCAACCATGTGCTGAGCGGCGGCATCGGCATCGACACGCTCTCGCTGCACGGCAACGGCACCGACATCACCGCCGCCGGCGTCACCGTCTCGCTGGCGCTGCAGGGCATGGGCCAGGTCACCGAGCAGGGCACGATGAACCTTACCGGCTTCGAGAACCTCTCCGGCTCGACCTTCGACGACGTGCTCGGCGGCAACAATGGAGACAATCTGCTCGCCGGCGACGTCGGCAACGACATGCTCGGCGGCGGCGACGGCAACGACACGCTCTACGGCGACGGCCGGGTCCTCGTTGACCACCACGGCACCGGCGGCTCCGGGCCGATCGTCACCTATGGCGACGTCGCCGATCTGCCCTTCCCCGAGGCATCGGGCAACGACATCCTCGACGGCGGCAAGGGTGACGACACCCTCCTCGGCGGCGGCGGCGACGACGAGCTGACCGGCGGCAAGGGGCGCGACACCTTCATCTTCGGCCCCGGCGACGGCGACGACGTCATCACCGACTTCGAGAAGAACAAGGACACCATCCTGTTCGACGGGATCGCCGGCGTCGACGATTTTGGCGACCTCACCTTCACCAAGATCGGCAGCGACGTCCTCGTCACCTGGGGCACGACCAATTCGATCCTGCTCGAAGGCGTCAAGCTCAACCAGATCCACGCCGCGGATTTCATGTTCGGCTGAGCCGTCCCTGACGTAGCGCGCGCGCTACGCCAGGAGTCGGCCAGCCCGGCCGACGGGTCGGCGCCAGCCGAACCCGATCGACGTCACGGCACAATGGTGCCGTGATGCCCCGCGCGCCGCGAAAAAATGGGGACTGTCCCTATTTTCGCCGCCCGTCACCTGATCCGGTAATAATCGGCCAGCCGGTCGAGCGCGAAGCCGAGGACGAGCTTGCCCGCCCGCGCCGGCCAGCCGAGCGCGCGCTCGACGTCGCGCATGCCCTCGCCGGCGCAGATCACGCGCCAGAGCACGTCGCCGAGGCCCGGGCCCACCGCCTTCGCCGCGGCGTCGAATCGCTGCCGCGCCGCGGCCTGGGCAAGCGTCCGCGCCGGCGCCTCGGTCGGCCCGCGCGCATTCTTGTCGGCCGGCGGTGCGTCCCAGCACATCGTCACCCGCGGACCCAAGGCCGCCCGCTCCCAGTCGCCCCGCAACTTCTCTCCGGCCTCGAACTGGCGCGCGCTGACCAGCCCGCGCGCCTTCAGCCAGCCCAGCGGCGATTCGGCGAGATTCACCGTCACCGTGCGCGCCGCCCGCTTTCCTCCTTTCCCTCGCGAAGCGGATTGGAGGCTGGGTCGTCCGCGAAGCGGGCGGTCCTGCCCATCGCGGGGCGGCGGCATCTCCACCAAAAGCCTGTTCTTCATATGTTCCTCCGAATCGTGAGGATGGCCTTGCCATCTTGGCTCGATTGTAGGAAAGAGATAACCGATCCGGTTCGGAGGAAAATCATGATCACCCGCATCCGCGACGTCCGCCGCGCCCGCAAGATGACCCTTCAGGACGTCGCCGACCGCTGCGATCCGCCGACCACGCCGCAGACGATCGGCCGGCTCGAGACCGGCACCCGCACCGTCTCGGTCGGCTGGCTCAACCGCATCGCCAGGGCGCTCGACGTCGACGCGGCCGAGCTCGTCACCCTGCCCGACCGCGAGGACATCCCGGTCGCCGCGACGCTCGACCATGACGGCGCCCACGCGCCGCGCCGCGAAGGCGTGTCGATCCCGCCCGCGCCCGCGCCCGGCCTGGTGGCGATGATGGTCGGCTCGGGGATCGGCGACTATCGCAGCGGCGACGAGATCTGGCTGAGCCGCCTCGCTCCCGACGCCTATGCCGGCGCGCTCAACCGCGACGTGCTCGTCCCCCGCCCCGCCGGCCGCTTCCTGTTCGGCCGCCTGATCGGGCGGGAGGGGAGCAAGCTCCACATCCTGCCTTTGGGCGCCGGCCAGCGCCAGACGGTCGTCCCCGATCCGCCCTGGGCGGCGGTGGCCGTAAAATTGATACGGAGCCTCTAGCCCTCCTTCGCTCCTTCGGAGCTTCGGCGGGCAGCCTTCGCGCGAAACACAATTGCCGGCTTGCCAGCCGTAGCTTTAGCGAAGGCTGGTGGGTGGTGACGGGCTCGAACCGCCGACCCTCTCGGTGTAAACGAGATGCTCTACCAACTGAGCTAACCACCCGTGGCGCCTTAAGTGGCAGCCGCCGGCTGCACGGGCAAGCCCGAGTCAGATCGCGGTCGGCGCGGTCCGCTGGACGGCGCGCAGATAGGCGGTGAGCGAGCGCGCCACCTCGTCGGACAGGGCGATATAGACTCGCCGCCCGTCCTGCGGGTCGGCCGACCGGACGAACAGGCCGCGGTCGGTCAGGGCCTTGATCCACCTGAGGGCGGTCGTCGCCGGCACCGCGGCGGCGATGCACAGGCTCGACACCGCGACCCGGGTGCCTTCCAGCCGCGCCGCGAACAGATCGAGCAGCATGTCCCAGGCCGGATCGGCGAACAGGCCGCCGCGGAAGAACTGGTCCCGAAGCCGCCGCGCGCGGATGATCGAGCGCACATAAGCGGCGTCGATCCCGGGCTCGTCCTTGTCCTCGCACGGCTTCACGCCTTCGATCGCCGCGTTCTCCTCCTCGGACAGCGAAGCCAGGATCGCGGCGATTCGGCCGACGTCCTCGGAAAGCTGCTGGAGGATCAGCGGTCCGTCGTCGCGGCTGATGTCGTGGAGCCGCACGTCGTGCCGCCGGCTCACCCCGGACACGACGGCTGCGCGGTCGGTGTCGCCGCCGTCGCAGAGGAATTCGATCCTGGGGTGCCAGGCCCGCGCCGCGACGAGATCGATCAGCGACGGCGGCATCGAAACCACTGATCGCCGCCCGCTCTCGGCCTCGCGCCGAACCCAGTCGAGGACTCGGACAAGCGTCTCCTCGCCAACCGCGCCGGCGAGCTCGACCAAGGCGACCGACGCCGGCACGCAATTCGAAATTCCATCCGAATCGGCCTCAATCATCGTTGCGCTGGCGACTCGGCACCCCGCGGCCTCGGCGGTTCGGCCCATCCGCCTCAGCGCCAGGTCGCTGTCGCCGACCAGGCAAACGGCGGGGCTGTCGCGATATTCGATCATTGCCAGCGGATCATGCGCCATGTCCCTGCCCATCGCCAAGCGCCCCCCAATGCAACTCCAAAACGGAGATTGGCAAGAGATCGGCCCAGATGAACCATTATCGAGTCCGGAACGGACCGGATTAGCGGCGACTAAATCGCTTCATTTAAAGACTTTTTGCTTGTCTGGGTAAATAGGGCGGCCGGGCCGCGCTCCCTCCGTATCGGACCGTTTCGGACGGCGACGGCGGTGCCATTTGACACATAGTCCTGCCCGATCTCCGCCGCTGTCGCACAACCTGATCCATTTCGGATGAAACTGCCGCCGGCGGCCCGCGCGACGCACCGGCGGGCCGCAACTCGGCACGCTCCGCCGCAACGGGCGCTCAGGCGAAGGTCCGGGCGATCCCCTCCTCGTCGAGAACCAGCTCGCCGACGGCCGTCGCTATGGCGCCGCCGAACAGAGCGACGGTGAGCGTCCCGAACAGCGCGCCCAGGACCCAGCCGATCACCGTCATCGCGTCGATGCCGTCCAGCTGCCGCACCATCTGATTCTGGGACGCCGCCTGCAGGCTTTCCAGCGTGATCCCGTTGCGCATGAGCTCGGCCAGATAGGATCCGGAGGTTATCGCCGAGATCGCGAGCCCGGTCGCGAGCAGGATGAGCGCGATGACGAGATAACCCCCGAACAGGGTCCAGAAGCGGCCGCTCGTCAGCCGCCAGGATTCGCCGATGACGATCTTGCGGCGGAGCAGCGTCAGCGGGAAGACGAGCGAAAGCCGCACCTGGCACCAGATCAGGAACGCGAAGATGACCAGCATCTGGACGATGACGAGCGCGGGAAGCGCTTCCGGCCCCATCGCCACCGCCACCGCGCCGATGGTGAGGCCGACCACGAGGGCGAGGACGACCATCCCCAGATAGAAGAGGATGGTGAGGAGGAGCGCGAGCCCGACGATGCGCAGCTCGTCCATGCCGAGCCGGATGAAGGCGAATCCGTCCTGCTCGGGCCGCAGCACCGCGCGCTGCGAAGCCGTGAACAGAATGAGGAAGATCACCATGAAGATCAGCTGGATGAGGAGCATCCTGCCCATCATGGACATGAAGCCGGCAAGCTCGGCCTGGGGGTCGCCGCCCATCGCGGCCACCTGCATCTCGGTCACCGGTCGCATGGCGAGCGTCATGGCGACGGTTGCGGCCAGGTAGACGATCGCCCAGACCGCCACCGCGAGCGGCCGCTCGCGCACGAGGCGAAAGCCCCCGCTCACTATCGTGCTTACGCTCAGCATCGGGCACCCTCCTGCTCCCTGTGCCGGCGACTCCGCCGGATCAGCCAAGCGCTTTGACTATCTCCTCGACCATCTTCTTCGCGTCGGCGAGCAGCATCATCGTGTTGTCGCGGTAGAACAGCTCGTTGTCGACGCCGGCATAGCCGACGCCGCCCATCGATCTCTTGATGAACAGCACCGTCTTGGCCTTCTCGACGTCGAGCACCGGCATGCCGTAGATCGGCGAGGTCTTGTCGGTCTTCGCCGCCGGATTGGTGACGTCGTTGGCGCCGATCACGAAGGCGACGTCGGTGCGCGCGAATTCCGAATTGATGTCCTCGAGCTCGAACACCTCGTCATAGGGCACGTTCGCCTCGGCGAGCAGCACGTTCATATGCCCCGGCATCCGCCCGGCGACCGGATGGATCGCATATTTGACGGTGACGCCTTCCTTCTTGAGCAGCTCGGCCATTTCGCGAGCGCGTGCTGCGCCTGGGCGACCGCCATGCCGTAGCCCGGCACGATGATCACCTGCTCGGCCTGCTTCATCAGGAAGGCGGCGTCCTCGGCCGAGCCGCGCTTCCAGGGCCGGTCGAGCGCGCACCGCCGCCGCCGGCGACGGCGTCGCCGCCGAAGCCGCCGGCGATCACCGAGATGAAGCTGCGGTTCATCGCCCGGCACATGATGTAGGAGAGGATCGCGCCCGAGCTGCCGACCAGGGCGCCGGTGATGATCATCGCGCTGTTGTGCAGGGTGAAGCCCATCGCCGCCGCCGCCCAGCCCGAATAGGAGTTCAGCATCGAGATGACGACCGGCATGTCGGCGCCGCCGATCGGGATGATCAGCAGGAAGCCGATCAGGAAGGCGAGCCCGGTCAGCGTCCAGAAGATCCACGGGCTCTGATCCTGCGTGAAATAGCCGATCAGCCCGAGGATCGCGGCGAGCGTGCCGAGGTTGATGACGTGCCGCAGCGGCAGGATGATCGGCTTGCCCGACATGTTGCCGTTCAGCTTCAGGAAGGCGATCACGATCCCTGAGAAGGTGATCGCGCCGATCGCCGACCCCGAGCCCCATCTCGACCCGGCTGACCGGATGGATCAGCCCGCCGGCATCCGCGATCCCGAACGCCTCCGGATTGAGGAAGGCGGCCGCGCCGACCAGCACGGCCGCGAGGCCGACCAGGCGATGGAAGGCGGCGACGAGCTGCGGCATCGCCGTCATCGCGATCCGCCGCGCGGTGACGAGGCCGATGGCGGCGCCGATCGCGATCGCCGCGACGATCTGGATCATGATCGTCGAGTCGAGGCCGCCGGGAGCGGACAGCGGGCGATAGTGGACGAGCGTGGTGCCGACCGCCAGCACCATGCCGACCATGCCGAAACGATTGCCGGCGCGGCTGCTGACCGGGCTGGAGAGGCCGCGCAACGCGAGGATGAAGCAGACCCCCGCGACCAGATAGGCGAGCATCACCCAGGCGGGCGGGGCGGCGGCATGGTGCATCAGCGCCGCTCCTTCTTCTTGTACATGGCGAGCATCCGCGCCGTCACCGCGAAGCCGCCGAAGATGTTGATGCTGGCCAGCGCCACCGCGACCAGCCCGAGCCACTTCGCGCCCGGCGCGCCCGCCGCCGCCGCCGCGATCAGCGCGCCGACGATGATCACCGACGAGATGGCGTTGGTCACCGACATCAGCGGCGTGTGCAGCGCCGGCGTCACCGACCAGACCACGTAATAGCCGACGAAGCAGGCCAGCACGAAGATCGACAGTATGGCGATGAAGTCCACGTCCGCTCCTTCCTAGGCCAGGCCCAGCCGCGCCTCGAGCAGGCGCAGCAGCCGGACGTAGCGATGCCGCCATTTGTCCGGCTCGGGCTCGCAGGGCACGCGCGGCTCGCGCGCCGCCGCCGCCGCATCGACCGCCTCTGCGCCGTAGCGAGACACCATCGCCGCCTGCACCGCCGCTTCGCGCGCCCCGAACTCCGCGTCCCAGGACGCGTCGACCCGGCCGGGACGGGAGCCGTCGCACAATACCGCCTGCTCGCGCGCGATATCGGCATAAGAGCCCATCGCCTCGTAGACCGCGAGATCCGGCGCCCGGCTCCAGCCGGTCCCCGGAGTCGTGCAGCCCGCCGTTGCGGCGGCGGCGGCGAGCAAGGCAAGCGCGAGCCGTTTCACTGCGCCGTCCCGGGGCGGGCGGCGATCCGGCCGGCGAGCAGGTCGAGCGTCCCGCCGAACGCGGCGAGCGCCGCGCGATAGGGCGCGTCGCCGGGCGCGCAGGGCGAGCGGTCGTCGTGGCGGCGGATCGCGGCCCAGTCATTCTCGCCGAGGGCGAGCGCCCGTCCCGCGTCCGTCCGGTCGGCGAGCTGCTTGAGCTCCTCATGCCGCGCGACCTGCGTCGCCGTTTCCGGCCGCGCCCGCCCGCCGGGGCATGAAAACAGGAAATCGCGCGCCGCGAGGCTGCGAAAGTTCGCCAGCCGGATCGGGTCCTGCCCCTCGTCCGCGGCGTTCGGATTGCCGCCGCAGCCCGGCGCCAGCAGCAGCGAGGCCATCCCCGCCATGGTTCCCGCCGCCCTCATCCCTGGAGCCGCTCGTGGACGATCTTGCCGCCCCGGGTCAGCCTGATGCCCCGAACGATCTCGTCGTCGTCGGGCAGGACCGGCGCCTTCGCCTCCGCGTCCCAGAAGGCGCGAGAGGAAGTTGAACAGGTTGCGCGAGAACAGCGCCGAGGCGTCGGCCGCGAGCCGGCTCGGCACGTTGCGGTGGCCGACGATCCTGACCCCGTGCCGCTCGACCACCTCGCCGGCTTTGGCGCCCTCGACATTGCCGCCCTGCTCGACGGCGAGGTCGACGATCACGCTGCCCGGCCGCATCGTCGCGATCTGCGCGTCCGAGATCAGCCGCGGCGCCGGCCGGCCCGGGATCAGGGCGGTGGTGATGACGATGTCCTGCTTGGCGATATGCGCCGGAGACCAGCTCGGCCTGCGCCGCCTTGTAGTCGTCGGACATCTCGGTCGCATAGCCGCCCGCGCCCTCGCCTTCGATGCCCGCGACGTCCTCGACGAAGATCGCCTTCGCGCCCAGCGACTGGATCTGCTCCCTGGTCGCCGAGCGCACGTCGGTCGCCGAGACCTGCGCGCCCAGCCGCCGCGCGGTCGCGATCGCCTGCAGCCCGGCGACGCCGACCCCCATCACGAACACACGCGCCGCCGAGATCGTCCCGGCCGCGGTCATCATCATCGGGAAGGCGCGGCCATATTCGGCGGCCGCGTCGAGCACCGCCTTGTAGCCGGCGAGGTTCGATTGCGAGGAGAGGATGTCCATCGATTGGGCGCGGGTGATGCGCGGCATCCACTCCATCGCCAGCGCCTCGGCGCCCGTCCCCGGCATAACGCTCGATCCGCTCGCGCGGTCCGAACGGGTCGAGGCCGCCGACCAGCAGCGCGCCGGCCTTCAGCCCGTCGAGCGAAGCCGGATCCGGCCCCTGCACGCACAGCAATGCGTCGGCATCCTCGAAGCGTCTCCGCGCGCGAACCGACGCTGGCGCCGGCCGCCTCATAGTCGGCATCCGCGATCGACGCCCCGTCGCCCGCCCCGGCCTCGACCGCGACGCCGGCGCCGAGCCCGATATATTTCTTGACGGTCTCCGGCGTCGCCGCGACCCGGCGCTCGCCCTCTTCCGTTTCCTTGAGGACCGCGATCTTCACCCGCCGCGGCCCGCAATCAGTTACTGATGATGAAGATGACGACGAAGGCGGTGATCGCGCTCAGGATCGTGCCCCATTTCATGAGGGCGGTGAACAGCGAGTAGGTGCCCTCATGCGCCCTCATTTCCTTCTGGGTGTCGCCCGGTGCCGCCATGTCGCCGATCCTCCTGTTTCGCGCGCGGCACGCTTAGCAAGGGCTAGGGGCGCGGGGCAAGCATCCTTCTCCCCTCTCTGCAAGAGGCGCAGGGATGGGGCCCGATAGTGTCTAAGTTTGAATCTGGGCCCGTCACAATCGGCCTTCGCCCCGCTCGTCCACCTTTGCGTGAAGGAGAGAGGGGACACACACCTATATGTCCCCCGTTCGCCACTGCCGGTGACCAGCTCAACGAGCGCGGGGAGCCTCCCCCGCTCTCGGCTCCTCGACCCACGCCGTCTCAAGCCGCGCGCCACCAGCCCTAACGATCCGCACGCGGCTGTCGGCGTTCCAGACTTCGACGATGTCGCCCCGGCCCTTGTCTTCGGCGATGCGCGCCGCCTCGTTGTCGTTGCCCGCCTCGATGTCCTCGCATCCGACGAGGAGGCCGTCTTTCAGGAAATAGAGATGATAGTCCGCCATAAGTCGCCTCCCAATCGGCCTACGGTTCGCCAGCATTTCCAGGTCCGGCTCATGCTCCGGACGCGCCCAAAACTCCTTCGGTTCGCACCGGTTCCAGGCACAGATCGCACTTGATTATGTTCGTCTTATGTTCTATATTTCCCGAGCTTATCCCGTCAACTTCGGCCTTCGCCGCTGCGGTGCGCACCGCAATCTCTCTTAAGGCCGCCTTTACCCAATTCCGCTAGGCCGTCCCTCCACGCCGAGACGAGGGAAGAGATGCGGGCGGACCCCAATCGTTGCCTGTTGCTGATCGACGACGAGCCGGCGCAGCGCCGGCTGGTGACCGCCATCGGCGCGCGCGCCGGCTGGTGGGTTCGCGGCGCCTCCGATTTCGACGCCGCGCGCAAGATGCTCGAAGACCCGCAGGAGCCCAAGTTCGATGCGATCCTGCTCGATCACTGGCTGCCCGGCGAGGAAGGCACCGAGCTGATCCGCCAGATCCGAGCGCTCCGGCCGGAGCTGCCCTTGCTCGTCCTCACCGCCCAGAACGACGTTCCGGTCGCGGTCGACGCGATGCGCGCCGGGGCGAGCGACTTCATCGTCAAGCCGCTGGCGCCCGATCGCCTGCTCGCCGCCCTCAACACCGCCACCGACCGCCGCAAGACGTCGGGCGAGCTCCGGCCGCTCTCCGAGAAAATCGCCAAGACCCTCGGCTTCGAGGAGATCGTCGGCTCGGCGCCCAAGTTCCGCACCGCTCTGGCGATCGCCGCCAAGGCCGCCCGCGCCCGGGTCTCGGTGCTGATCGAAGGCGAGAGCGGCTCGGGCAAGGAAATCGTGGCCCAGGCGATCCACGCCGCCTCGCCGCGGGGCAAGAAGCAGCTCCATACCGTCAATTGCGGCGCCATTCCCGAGAACCTCGTCGAATCTGTGCTGTTCGGCCATGAGAAGGGCGCCTTCACCGGCGCCTTCGACCGCCATATCGGCCGCTTCGAGGATGCCGACGGCTCCACCATCTTCCTCGACGAGGTCGGCGAGCTGCCGCTCGACACCCAGGTCAAGCTGCTGCGCGCGCTCGAGACCGGCGAGATCCAGCGCGTCGGCGGCCGAATCACCCAGACCGTCGACGTCCGCATCATCGCCGCCACCAACCGCCGCCTCGCCGAGGAAGTCGCCGCCGGCCGCTTCCGCGAGGACCTCTATTACCGGCTCAACGTCGTCCACGTCCCGATCCCGCCGCTCCGCGACCGGCAAAGCGACATCCCTCCCCTCGCCCGCCATCTCCTGTCGCGGATCGCCGAGCAGCCGGGCATGCGCCATCTTTCGATCACCGACGACGGCCTTGCGGTGCTGATGTCCTATGGCTGGCCCGGCAACGTCCGTCAGCTCCAGAACGCGCTGTTCCGGGCCGCCGTCCTCTGCGAGAGCGACGCGCTCACCGCCAGCGACTTCCCGCACATCGCCACCGAGGCCGCCTGCGGCAAGCGCTCCGACGATTACCATGCCAAGCCCTTGAACGGCGCTTCGGCCACCGCCGCCTTCGCCCACGGCGCCGGCATCACCTTGTTCGAATCCGACGGCAACCTGCGTCCGCTGGACGCGATCGAGGCCGACGTCATCCGCCTCGCCATCGGCCATTATCGCGGCCGAATGACCGAAGTCGCCCGCCGCCTCGGCATCGGCCGCTCGACACTGTACCGGAAATTGGGCGAACTGGGCATTGGAGACATTGCCGCCTGACTCCCTCCCCCTTGATGGGGGACGGTTGGGGTGGGGGTGAACGTCTCCGCCACGCTGAGCCAGTCCCTGAATCCACCCCTCCCCAGCCCTCCCCATCAAGGGGAGGGAGTGCTAAGCGGTCTCTGCAGCTCCGGGGAACTCGCATGGCCGAAGAGCACGCGCCGCCGTCCAATCCGGTCAGCCTGATCGCCGCGACCGTCTATCATGAGGGCCGCCGAGTCGCCGATATCGGCATCGACCAAGGCGGCGAATGGGCGCGGCGCGAGGGCCATGTCGTCTGGATCGGCCTGCTCGAACCGTCCGACGCCGAGCTCCGCGTCGTCCAGCAGCAATTCGGCCTCAACGACCTCGCCATCGAGGATGCGGCGCAGGCGCACCAGCGCCCGAAGCTGCAGCGCTACGGCGACAGCCTGTTCGTCGTCGCCCGCACCGCCGAGATGGTCGGCGGCCGCATCGAGTTCGGCGAGACCCACCTCTTCGTCGGCAGCGGCTATGTCGTCTCGGTCCGCCACGGCGCCTCGGCTTCCTACCGGAAGGTCCGCGCGCATTGCGAGGCCTCGCCCGCGCTGCTCGGCCGCGGCGAGACCTATATCCTCCATTCGATCCTCGACTTCATCGTCGACAATTATCACGGCGTCCTCGAATGCGTGCAGGAGGAAGCCGAGGAGATCGAGAACGACCTGCTCGCCGAGCGGCTGACCGGCACCCAGGTGCAACGGCTCTACATCCTCCGCCGCGACCTGCTCCGCCTCCGCTCGGGCGTTCTGCCGCTGGTCGAGGTCTGCCGCCGGCTCGAGCATAGCGACCTATTCCCGATGGACGCGAAGATGGAGCTGCTGTTCCGCGACGTCACCGATCATGTCCGTTCCGTCCAGGACGAGATAGACGGGCTGCGCGAGATGCTCGCCTTCTGCTTCGAGGCGAGCCTGCTGACCAGCCAGTCGCAGCAGACGATGATCTCGCGCCGCCTCGCCGCCTGGGCCGCGATCCTTGCCGTGCCGACCGCGGTGGCGGGCATTTACGGCATGAACTTCAACAACATGCCCGAGCTGCAATGGGAATATGGCTATCATCTGGTGATCGGCGCCGTGCTCGCCGCCTGCGTCACCCTTTACGTCAATTTCCGGCGGAGCAACTGGCTTTGATTGGATCGCCCGTCGCGGCGCTGCTATGGCGCCCCGATGCCTGATTTCGCCAACGCCATCGCTCTGGTCACCGGGGCCGCCTCGGGGATCGGCGCCGCCGTCGCCACCCGCATCGCCAATGACGGCGCCAAGAAGCTGATCCTGGTCGATCTCGACGAGGACCGGCTCCGCGATTTCGCCTTTTCCCTGCCTTGCGAGCGGCAGATGCTGATCGGCGACGTGACCGACGAGCAGCTCTGGGCCGATGCCGACCTGACCGGCCTCACCCACGCCGTCGTCAATGCGGGCATCGGCGCCGGCGGCCCGATCGAGGATTTGAGCTTCGCCGAATGGCGGCGCGTCCTCTCGATCAACCTCGATGGCGCTTTCCTGACTCTCCAGGCCGCGATGCGCGCGATCCGCTCCGCCGGCGCCGGCGGCGCCATCGTTCTCACCGCCTCGGCGGCAGGGGTGAAGGCCGAGCCCGGCATCGCCGCCTACGGTGCGTCCAAGGCCGCCGTCATCCACCTCGCCCGAATCGCCGCCAGGGAAGGCGCCGGGGCCGGCATCCGCGTCAATTCGATCGCGCCGGGCGGAGTCGAGACGCCGATCTGGACGGGCCTTCCCTTCTTTCAGGATCTGATCGCGAGCACCGGCAGCGAGGAGGCCGCCTACCGGGCAATGGCGGCCATGACGACGCCGCTCGGCCGCTATGCCAGGCCCGACGAGATCGCCGAGCAGATCGCCTTCCTGCTTTCCGACAAGGCCGCCTACATCACCGGCGCCTGCCTCGTCAGCGACGGCGGCTATTCGCTTTAAGGAGACAGGCCATGCCCTTCACCGGCAGCTGCCATTGCGGAAAAATCGCCTACACGGTCGATGAAGACGCACCCACCAAGGCGATGGCGTGCAATTGCTCGATCTGCCGCCGCCGCGCCGCGCTCCACCATTTCACCACGCCCGACAGGTTCAAGCTCGAGACGCCGCGCGACGCGATCGAGACCTACCGCTGGAACAAGGGCGCGATCGGATTCCATTTCTGCAAGACCTGCGGCTGCGCCCCCTTCGCCGAGGGCACCGGTCCCAACGGCCCGATGGTCGAGATCAACCTGCGCTGCGCCGATGACGTCGACCCGGACAGCCTGGAGATCAGTCCGTTCGACGGCGCCCACAAATTGCCAGGCCCCGCCTAGCCTGGTGTCAGCGCGGCGTCGCGAAGCCCGCGCCAGACTCGGAGCGCCTGAACCGTCTCGGGCACGTCGTGGACGCGCAGCAGCTGCGCCCCCTGCTCCGCCGCCTTGAGCGCCAGCGCCAGCGAACCGGCGAGCCGCTGATCGGCCGGCGCCTCGTTCGACAGCGCGCCGATCGTCCGCTTGCGGCTGGCGCCGAGCATGACCGGGCAGCCGAGCCCGTGCAGCATCGCCAGCCCGTTCATGAGCTGGAGATTGTGATGCACATTCTTCCCGAAGCCGAAGCCGGGATCGACGATGATCTTCTCGCGCGCGATTCCGGCCGCGACCGCCGCCGCGATCCGTTCCTCCAGCCAGTCATAGATTTCGAGCATCACGGGCCGGGCGTAACGTGGCTCCTCCTGCATCGTCTCGGGCGCGCCCTGATGGTGCATCAGCGCGACGGGGCAGGCCGCGTCGGCGGCGACCGCGCCCGCGCGCGGGTCCCAGGTCAGCGCCGACACGTCGTTGACCATGGCCGCGCCCATCCCGAGCGCCTGCTCCATGACCGAAGCCTTGCGGGTGTCGACCGACACCGCAATTCCCGCCGCGGCCAGGCGTTGCACGACCGGCAGCACCCGCGCCGCCTCGTCGCCCTCCCAGACCGGCTTCGAGCCCGGCCGGGTCGATTCCCCCCGACGTCGATCAGCGCCGCGCCCGCCGCCGCCATCGCATGGCCCTGCGCGGCCGCGGCCTCCGAGTCCGCGAATTGACCGCCGTCCGAGAAGCTGTCCGGGGTGACGTTGAGGATGCCGGCGACCTGCGGCTGGTCGAGCCGGATCGACCGCTCGCCGAGCAGCAGCGGTGCCCGCGGCGCGATGAGGTTCTCCCAGGTCGCCCGCGCGGCCTCGCCCAGCCGCCTTTCGATGCCGGCGACCGGCACCAGCTCCGGCCCTTGCTCGCCGATGATCTCGACCGCCGAAAACCATTGCAGCCCGCCCGCCAGCCGCGCGACCTTGCCGTCATGGCCGAAAGGCGCGTCGACGAATCCGGTCGGGCGGAGATAGACTTTGGTGGCCATGCCTAGATCAGCCTGCCATGGCGAGATAGTCTTGGCGGAACTTGTCGAGGGGAACCAGCGATCCCGCTTGCTCGACGTGCCAGAAGGTCCAGCCGTTGCAGGCCGGCGCACCCTGCGCGGCGGCGCCGATCTTGTGGATCGAGCCCTGCTGACCGCCGTGCCGACCGATGCGTCGGCAAGCACCGTCGCGCTCCAGCGCCGCTTGGCGTCGGTGAGCGAAGTGCCCGGGGCGATCATCCCGCTCTCGATCAGGGCGCCGAACGGCACCTTGGGCTGGGTGGCGCGCGACGCCATCACCTGCATCGCGCTTTCGTCGAGCGCGAGCGTCGAATCGATCCGCGCGCGCGCAACCGCGATGTAGCGGCTCTCGCGCTCGATCCCGATCCAGCGCCGGCCCAGCCGCCGCGCCACCGCGCCGGTCGTGCCGGTGCCGAAGAAGGGATCGAGGACGACGTCGCCTTGTTGGTGCAGGCGAGCAGCACCCGGTAGAGCAGGGCCTCGGGCTTCTGCGTCGGATGCGCCTTCACGCCGTCGGTCTTCACCCGCTCGCCGCCGGCGCAGATCGGCAGCACCCAGTCCGAGCGCATCTGCAGCTCGTCGTTCAGCGCCTTCATCGCGCGATAGTTGAAGGTGTAGCGGCTGTCCTCGCTGCGGCTCGCCCAGATCAAGGTCTCGTGGGCGTTGGTGAAGCGGGTGCCGCGGAAGTTCGGCATCGGGTTGGTCTTGCGCCAGATGATGTCGTTGAGGATCCAATAGCCCGCGTCCTGCAGCGCCGCGCCGACCCGGTAGATGTTGTGATAGGAGCCGATCACCCAGAGCGTGCCGTTGGGCTTCAGGAGCCGCCGCGCTTCGTTGAGCCAGGCGCGGGTGAAATCGTCATAGGATTGGAAGGTGTCGAACTTGTCCCAATCGTCGTCGACCGCGTCGACCCGCCCTCCCTCGGGCCGGAACAGATCGCCGCCGAGCTGCAGATTGTAGGGCGGGTCGGCGAAGATCATGTCGATCGAGGCGTCGGGCAGGGCCGCCATCGCCGCCACGCAATCGCCCTGGAGGATCTGCCCGAGCGGCAGGTCGGGCGCGGGCTCGCTCGCCCGCTTCGGTCGCAACACCGCGGCCACGCGGCCCATCACGCTCATCTGTGTCTGCCCCCCAGGTCAAGGCGACCATGCTGAGTCAGCCGGACTCCCCGGTCAAGTCAGACACTTGCCGAAGATGGTTAATAAAAGGTTTAGGCGCTGGGCGAACGAAGCGAGCCCGCCGCTACATCTTGTGGTTGGGCTATGGGGTCGAACTCAATCTGGAGTGGTGTGACTCGAAAGACTCAGAGATTGAGCGTAAGTTGGCGCACCGGGGCGAAGCTGCGCCGGTGCAGCGGCGTCGGGCCGAGCGCTTCGAGCGCGCGGCAATGTTCGGGCGTCGGATAGCCCTTGTTGGTTTCCCAGCCATAGCCGGGATGCTCGCGCGCATGTTCGGCCATGATCCGGTCGCGCGTCACCTTGGCGACGATCGAGGCGGCGGCGATCGAGCGGCATTTGGCATCGCCGGCGACGATGGCGAGCGACGGCCGCTCCCATCGCGGGCAGCGATTGCCGTCGACCAGCACCATCGCCGGATCGAGGCCGAGCGCGTCGACCGCCCGCTCATCGCCAGCATCCGCGCCCAATAGATGTTGAGGCTGTCGATCTCCTCGACGCTGGCGATGCCGACGCCGATCACCGCCACCTTGTAGAGCTTCGCGCAGATCGCCTCGCGCGTCGCGGCCGGCAGCGCCTTCGAATCGTCGATGCCGCGCGGGAAGCGGCTGCGGTCGAGCACCACCGCGGCCGCGACCACCGGCCCGGCCAGCGGCGCGCAGCCCGCCTCGTCCACCCCCGCCACCGGGTCGGGATGGATCTTCTCGAGCTTGAAGCAGGGCCGCGCCATATGCCCCAGCCTAGAAACCCCCGCCCCGTCATTCCAGCGCAAGCTGGAATCCCACTTATCTTTCCTGTGGATATCCCCGGCGAAAACCGGTCAGTCCGGCTCCTGCCATTGGAAATCCGTCACGAACTGCTGTCCCAACGGGCCGGGCCCGTTGCCGAGACCGGGCGCCTCGAGGATGGCGAGCCGGACGAACCGGACCGCCTGCTCGAACGCCTTGCCGATCGGCAGCCCGGCGCCAAGCCCGCAGGCAAGAGCGCTCGCCAGCGTGCAGCCGGTGCCGTGCGTCTCGCTGGTCTCGAACCTTTTGCCGCGCAACTCCCGGACGGGCCCGTACGGGGACAGCAGCCGATCCATGATTTCATCGCCCTCGCCATGCCCGCCTTTGACGAGCAAATGGCAGCCGTGGTCGAGGATCGCCGCCTCGCCTCCCAACGCCTCGAGCTCGGCAAGGTTGGGCGTGACGACCGAGGCCAGCCGCATCAGCCGCTCGAACGCGGCGATCGTCGCCTCGTCGGCGAGCACGGAGCCGCTGGTCGCGACCATCACCGGATCGAACACGATCGGGACGGCGAGCTGCTCCAGCCGCTCCGCCACCGCATGCGCCGTTTCGGCCGAGCCGATCATCCCGATCTTCACGGCGTCGACACCGATGTCGCCGACCACCGAGTCGATCTGCGCCACGACCATCTCCGCCGGCACCGGCAGCACCGCCTGAACGCCGAGCGTGTTCTGCGCGGTGATCGCGGTGATCGCGGTCATCGCGTGGCCGCCGAGCATCGTCACCGTCTTGATGTCGGCCTGGATGCCGGCGCCCGCCGCCGGAATCGGAGCCGGCGATGATCAGCACGCGGGGCGGCTTCACCGCGGTCCCTTTCGCTCCGTCGAGGCCGGGTATTTGTCGAGCAAATGCGCCGGCCGGATCGGGCGCGGCTCGAAATTGCCGCCGCAATTTGGGCAGACGCCGGCGAGCGGCCCGTCCACGCAATCCGCGCAGAAGGTGCATTCGAAGGTGCAGATGCGCGCCGCGGCGCTGTCCGCCGGCAGGTCGCGGCCGCAGCGCTCGCAATCGGGCCGCAATTCCAGCATCAGGCCGCCTTCACCGCCGCGCAGATCGTGTCGACGATCTCGCCGACCAACGCCTCGTCCTCGCCCTCGGCCATGACCCGGATCACCGGCTCGGTGCCCGACTTGCGGATCACCAGCCGGCCGCTGCCGCCGAGCCGCGTCTCGCCGGCGGCGATCGCCGCCTTGACGCCGTCGCTGTCGAGCGGCGCGCCGCTGCCGAAGCGGACGCTCTTGAGCAGCTGCGGCAGCGGCTCGAACAGGCGCAGCAATTCGCTCGCCGGCCTGTCCGACGCGACCAGCTCGGCGAGCACCTGCAGCCCCGCGACCAGCCCGTCGCCGGTCGTGCCATATTCGCTGAGGATGATGTGGCCGGATTGCTCGCCGCCGACATTATAGCCCTTGGCGCGCATCGCCTCGAGCACGTAGCGGTCGCCGACCTGGGTGCGCTCGAGCTTCAGCCCCTCGCCGGCCAGGAAGCGTTCGAGGCCGAGATTGGACATCACGGTCGAGACGACGCCGCCGCCGCGCAGCCGGCCGCGCTTTTTCCAGGACGAGCCGATCAGCGCCATCAGCTGGTCGCCGTCCACCGTCTCGCCCTGTCTCGTCGACGACGATCAGCCGGTCGGCGTCGCCGTCGAGCGCGAGGCCGATGTCGGCGCCCGATTCGAGCACGACGCTCTTGAGCAGGCTCGGGTCGGTCGAGCCGCAGCCTTCGTTGATGTTGAGGCCGTTGGGCGAGACGCCGATCGCGACCACTTCCGCGCCCAGCTCCCAAAGCGCCGAGGGCGCGACCTCGTAGGCGGCGCCATTGGCGCAATCGACCACGATCTTGAGCCCGTCGAGGCGCAGATGCTTGGGAAAGGTCAGCTTGGCGGCGTGGATATAGCGCCCGCGCGCGTCCTCGATCTTCTTCGACCGGCCGATCTGCTCGGCCGGGACGAGCTGCGGCTCCTTCTCGAGCAGGGCCTCGATCGCCGTCTCGTCCTTGTCGGAGAGCTTGTAGCCGTCCGGTCCGAACAATTTGATGCCGTTGTCGACGAACTTGTTGTGGCTGGCCGAGATCATCACGCCGAGGTCCGCGCGCATCGAATGGGTCAGCATCGCCACCGCCGGCGTCGGCACCGGCCCGACCATCACCACGTCCATGCCGACGCTGGTGAAGCCCGAGATCAGCGCCGTTTCCATCATATAGCCCGACAGCCGCGTGTCCTTGCCGATCACCACCCGGTGGCGATGGTCGCCGCGCAGGAAATGGGCGCCCGCCGCCTGGCCGATGCGCTGCGCCATCGCCGCCGTCATCGGCACTTGGTTGGTCCGGCCCCTGATCCCGTCCGTGCCGAAGAATTTGCGCGTCATGCGAAGAGTGCCCCGAATTTTCCCTTGCCGTCGCTGATACGGCCTCCGATTAGGGGCTGATAGCGCCATAAGAGCGGAAGGGCGACGCTTTTGAAACTCTCGCAGCCGACCCGCATCCTGCTTGCCCTGGTCGTCGGCCTCGCCGCCGGCATCGCCGCCGGGTGGAGCGGCGGCGCCTGGGTCGCGCGAAGCGCGGCCATCGCCGAGCCGATCGGCGGGCTCTGGCTCAATGCGCTTCAGATGACGATCGTGCCTTGGTCGTCGCCTTGCTGATCACCGGCATCGCCGCCTCGGCCGAGGCGGCGCGGGCGAGCAAGCTCGCGACGCGCGCGCTGATCCTGTTCGTCGCCCTGCTCTGGACCTCGTCGATCGCCGCGGCGCTGCTGACGCCCTTGTTCCTCAACCTGTTCCCGCTGCCCGCCGAATCGGCGGCGGCGCTGCGCGACGCGCTGACCAGCGCGGCGCCGGTCGGCGAGGCGCCGAGCTTCGCCGATTTCCTCCGTTCGATCGTGCCGACCAATCCGGTCGCCGCCGCGTCGGAGAAGCGCGATCCTGCCGCTGATCGTCTTCGTCATCATCTTCGCCTTCGCTCTGATCCGGCTGCCGGAGGCGCCGCGCGAGACGCTGGTCGGCTTCTTCCAGGCGATCGCGGAGACGATGCTGGTGGTGATCGGCTGGGTGTTGTGGATCGGGCCGATCGGCGTGTTCGCCCTCGCCTACGTCGTCGGCGCGCGCGCCGGCGCGACCGCGTTCGGCGCGCTGCTCCATTATGTGCTCATCGTCACGGCGGTCGGCACGGTGATCTGGCTCGCCGCCTGGCCGCTGGCGTTGATCGGCGCCAGGATCGGCCCGGTCCGCTTCACCCGCGCCGTCGCCGCCAGCCAGGCGCTCGCTTTCTCGACCCAATCCTCCTGGCCTGCCTGCCCGCCATGCTTCGCGCGGCGGGCAAGCTCGACGTGCCGGTCGCCGCCTCGGGCGTCGCGCTGCCGATGGCGGTCGCGATCTTCCGCGCGACCGGGCCGGCGATGAACCTCGCGGTGGCGATCTACATCGCCTATTGGTTCGGGATCGAGCTGACGCCGATGCAGATGGCGTTCGGTGTCGCCGCCGCGGCGACGACGACGATGGGCGCGGTCGGCATTCCCGGCCAGGCGAGCTTCGTCACCTCGATCGCGCCGATCTGCCTCGCCATGGGCCTGCCGATCGAGCCGCTCGCCCTCCTGATCGCGGTCGAGATGCTGCCCGATCTGATGCGGACGCTGGGCAATGTCAGCATGGACGTCGCCGCCACCGCGACCGTCGCCAAACGCTCGGGTTTCGACTCGGAAGAGGCAAGCACCGAGGAAGACAAATTGTTGAAGGAAGGCGCATGAAATATCGCACGCTCGGCGACGGCCTGACCGTCTCCGCGCTCGGCATCGGCTGCATGCCGATGGTCCGCGGCGGCAACATCACCTATGGCGAGACCGCGAGCGAGGACGAATCGATCGCGACCATCCACCGCGCCATCGATCTCGGAATCACCTTCTTCGACACCGCCGAGATGTACGGGCCCTTCACCAACGAGAGCCTGGTCGGCGAGGCGATCAAGGGGAAGCGCGACGGCCTCGTCATCGCCACCAAATTCGCCTTGCTCTGGGACGGCGACCAGCCGGTCGGCATCGACGGCAGCCCGGCCAATGCGCGGCGCGCCTGCGAGGGCTCGCTGAAGCGGCTCGGCATCGACACGATCGACCTCTTCTACCAGCACCGCGTCGATCCGTTGACGCCGATCGAGGAGACAATCGGCGGCATCGCCGACCTCGTCGCGGAGGGCAAGGTCCGCCATATCGGCCTCTCCGAAGCCGCGCCCGAGACGATCCGCCGCGCCGCCGCCGTCCACCCGATCGCCGCGCTCCAGTCCGAATATTCGCTCTGGGAGCGAGAGGTGGAGGGCGATGTCCTGCCCGTCTGCCGCGAGCTCGGCATCGGCTTCGTCCCCTACAGCCCGCTCGGCCGCGGCTTCCTGACCGGCCAGATCCGGAGCCGCGCCGACCTCCCCGCCGACGACTGGCGCCACAACGATCCCGCGCTATTCGGAGGAGAATTTCGGCGCCAACCTGAAGATCGTCGACGCGATCCGCGCGGTCGCCGAGCGCCACGACGTCAGCCTCGCCCAGATCGCCATCGCCTGGCTGCTCGCCCAGGGCGACGACATCGTCCCGATTCCCGGCGTCAAGCGCCGCGCTCACGCTCGAGGACAGCGTCGCCGCGGTCGAGGTCGACCTCAGCGCCGAGGACCTCGCCGCGCTTGCCGAGGCCGGCGCCGCCGCGGGCCCGCGCTACGGCGAGCGCGGGATGCGGATGGTCCGGCTCTGACGAGCAATGACGGTCCCGCTGGTCCTCCTCCCGGGCGCGCTGGGGTCGCTGGAGGGCAGCGAGACCGCCGCGAGCGGACTTGGCGCGCGCCGGCCGGTCGTCCTCGTCGACTATAGCGCCGCCGATCGCTTCGAGCCGCTGCTGGCGCGGATTCTCGCCGCCGCCGCCGCGCCGCGCTTCGACTTGCTCGGCCAGTCCTACGGCGGCTGGATCGCCCAGTGCCTGGCGGCGCGGCACCCGGAACGAGTCCGCCGCCTCGTCCTCTCCCACAGCTTCGCGCTCGAGCCCCGCGACGGCCGGCGCTTCCGGCTCGGCCACCGGCTGCTGGCGGGCTTCCCGAAGGCGCTGCTGAAGCCGCTGCTGCTCGCCCGGGTCCGACGGGCGCTCGCTCCGGTTCGCGCCCGCGATCCGGACCTGTTCGATCGGCAGCTGGCCGCGCTTCGGCGCCAGCTGGAGTCCGGCACTCTGTTCGGCATCCTCCAGGCCCAGCAGATCTGCCTCGCCGAAAGCCTCGACGGGCCGGAGGCCGGGCTGGCGCCCCCCGCCGACCTGCCGGTGCTGATCATCGAGAGCGGCAACGACCCGCTCCTTGCGGCGCGGGCGCGCGGCGCTTTGCGGGCCCGGTTTCCCCACGCCGCCGTCCATTGCTTCGAGCGCGCGGGCCACGTCTCGGCCCTGGTCGAGCCCGAGCGCTACACGGCGCTCGTCAACGGCTTCCTCGACGCGCCGGCCCGATGACGCCGGCGTCTAGCGGAGCAGGTCGCCGAGCGGCGACACCAAAGGCGCGTGGTAGGACGTGACCGCCGCCCAGAAGACGAGGCCGCCGAGGAGGGCGATCCAGCCGGGATTCGCCGCCCGCCAGCCGATCCTGCCCTGCAACAGGGCGGCGAACGGGATGAATGACGTGCGCGCCTGCCAGTCGCGCCAGGCCTGGCCGAGCTGCCCGACCTTCTTGGCATCCTGGGCGAGCGTCCCGAAAAAGGCGAGGAAGAGCACGCCGCCGGCCACGATCAGATTGCGGACGCTGCCCGAAAGCGAGAGGTGGGCCAGCGCCCACAGCATGAAGCTCCAGTTCCCAGGATGGCGGGTGATGGCGAAAACGCCGGTCGGCTCCCGTCTGATCGGCCCGGGCGCCGCGCCCGGCCGCGGAAAGGCCGGGTTGCGGACCAGCGAACCGACGAGAAGGATGCTGGCGAACAGGGTGATCGCCGACGCCACCGGCCACCACCAGAGCGGCGCCACCCACGCCGCCTCGGCGGGGGTGTCGCGCCACGCGACGGTCATCCAGACGAGCGCGACCACGGCGACCGCCATGAAGAAGAAGATGAAGCCGCGCTCGCCCAGCAGGCGGACCAGCGGCGCCCGCAGCGGGTGCGACAAGGCGAAATGGGTCACGATCAGGAAAAGCGTCGCGACGACGAGGCCGGCAGTTGGGCTCACCGCCGGTCGTAGGCGTGCGGGAGCGCGCCTTCCTGCGGCTGGCGGTAGCGGTCGCGCAGCCGCGTCTGGCGGTTCTCAAGGCTCTGCGCCACGCCGTCGATCCAGACCGCGTCGACGCCGGTGGCGAGCTCGAGCGGATCGCCGTCCCAGATCACCACGTCGGCGCGCCGGCCCGGCCGCAGCGAGCCGATCTCGCCGCCGAGGCCGAGCGCCTCGGCCGGCCCCGAGCTGATCGCCGCGAAGGCCTGGCTCCAGCTCAAGCCGGTATGGCCCGGCACCCGGCCGATGCCGACGAGATTGCCGGCATATTGGGTCGAGACGCGAACGTTGCGCGCCTCGTCGTCGTTGATCATGCCGATCGCGACCGCGACCCCGGCCGCGCGCATCCGGCCGATATTGGACTGGGTGGCGGCGAGCTGCTCGAAGCTCGCCGGCAGGTCGTTGAGCGCGTTGGCGATCACCGGCACGTCCGCGGCGGCGATCTGCGGCGCGACCCGCCAGCCCTCGGTCGCGCCGACCAGCACGATCCGGAGGTTCGGGAATTCGCGCTTCAGCGCCAGCACCTGGAGGATGTCGCTCGCCCGCTCGACATGGACGAGCAGCAATTGCCGCCCCTGCAGCACCGGCACCAAAGCCGCCGCGTCGAAGCGGGTCAGCAGCACGTCGTCGGACCGTTGCGTGCCCGCGCCGATATAGGGATTCTCGGAAAGATCCTCGGGCGGCGCGGTGGACGGCGCCCGCGCCTGGCCGCGCCCGCCGATCGGCAGCCTGAGGTCGCGCGCCTCGCGCAGCGCGTTCCGCAGCAGCACATGCGCCGCGGCGCGGCTGCCGCCGGCATCGGCGGCGCCGTCCTCGCCCAGCTCGATGAACTGGAAGGCGCGCGCCCGGGTGATCGGGCTCATGTCGCCGCCGAGGTCGATCACCGCGCCCTGCCCGGCGAAGATGCTCCGCCCGGTCGCCGGCGAGACCACCGCGCGGGTCACCCCCGCAGCACGGCTGACCGCGATCGAGGTGGCGAGCGGGTTGATCGCCGGAACGACGTCGATCGCCGCGCTGAACGGCGACGTGTTCGCCTGGCTGTCGTTGGACGCATCGACGGCGTCGACCTCGACCAGGCCGATCCGCGAGAAGCCGGCGACGATGCCCGGCGTCACCCATTTGCCGCGCGCGTCGACCATCGTCGCGCCCGCGGGAATCGCGACGTTCGCGCCCGGCCGCGACCACGCGCCCGTCGCGCACGACCACGGTGCCGCCGTCGATCGGCTCGGACCCGTCGCCGATCACGACCCGGCCGCCGGTGATGGCGACGGTCTGCGCCGCCGCGGGGAGGGGAAGCAGCGCGGCAAGCGCCCCCAGAGTCATCCCGACGAAAGTCGGGACCCATGAACACCGACGTTTGGCATCCTTTCCGGAGGTGCTCGTGTTCATGGGTCCCGGATCAAGTCCGGGATGACTCCCGTGGGCGGAAACGGACCTCATTTCACGTCTCCCTCGCCGGGCTGGCCGAGCTCGAAGTCGCTGACCGGCCGCCGCTGCGGATCGTTCATGTCATAGAGCAGCGCGCCGTCGATCCAGACCGCCTGCGGCCGGGTGTAGACGCTGAACGGATTGCCGTTCCACAGCACCACGTCGGCGCGCTTGCCGGCGCGCAGGCTGCCGGTCTCCTCGGCGATGCCGAGCGCGGTGGCCGGGTTGATGGCGAGCCAGCGCCAGGCGACCTCGTCGGTGATGTTGATGCCCATCCGCCGCCCGTCGGCGAGCGCCTTGGCCGCCTCCTGGTTCAGGCGCTGGATGCCGTTGGCGTCGTCCGAATGGACGATCGCGCAGGCGCCGGCATTGTGGACCAGCGGAATGTTCTCGTTGACCGCGTCGTAGGATTCCATCTTGAAGCCCCACCAGTCGGCCCACATCGCCGCGCAGGTGCCGGCCTCGCGCAGCAGGTCGCCGATCTTGTAGGCCTCGACCGCGTGGTGGAAGCTGGCGATGCGGAAGCCGAACTCGCGCGCCATGTCGAGCATGACCGCCATCTCGTCGGCGCGGTAGCAATGGTTGTGGACGAGGATGTCGCCCGTCCATCGCCTCGACCAGAGTATCGAGCGCCAGGTCGCGCGCCGTGTTGCGGTCGCGCGCGCGCCGCTCGCGATATTCGACCGCGCGCTGCCAGGTCTGGCGCATCAGGGCGACATTGCCCATCCGCGTCTGCGGCATCTGGTTGCGGCCGCCGTAGACGCGCTTCGGATTCTCGCCGCAGGCGAGCTTCAGCCCGCGCGGCGCGCCCGGGAAGCGCATCGCCTGCATCGTCCGCGCCGGCACGTTGCGCAAGGTCACGCCGCGTCCGCCGAACAGGTTCGCCGAGCCCGGCAGGACCTGGAGCGTGGTGACCCCGCCATTGGCGAGCGCGCGTGAAAAGCCCGGATCCTGCGGCCAGACGCTGTGCTCGGCCCAGACTTCGGGCCGGACCGGCGAGGTGACCTCGTTGCCGTCCGAGTGGGCCTCGACGCCGGGGCTCGGATAGTCGCCGAGATGGGAGTGGACGTCGATCACGCCCGGCGTCACCCAGCGGCCGCGCCCGTCGATCCGGGTCGCGCCCTCCGGGATGGCGTGTCGGCGCCGCCCAGCGCCTGGATGCGGCCGTCGACCAGCACGATCGTGCCGTTCTCGATCCGCCCGCCCTCGCCGTCATAGATGGTCGCGCCGGTGATCGCCGTCGGCACGCCCGGATAGGCCCGGTAGGTCGACGGATAGGGATCGGCCGCCGGGGTCGATGGCGGCGTCGACGCCGCCGCGGACCGGGGCTCCGCTCCGCCTCCCTGGTTCGCACAGCCGAAAAGGAGCGCGGCGGCGGCGACCGCCGCCAGCCCCGCCCGCATCAGCGGCCGGCCTCGGGCGCGGGGTGCATGCCGCCGGCCTGCGGCTCGCCGAGCTCCTTGTCGCCGGGCACGTGATCGTCGTCGTCCTTGAGCGTCTCGAGGTGCATCATCCGCCGGATCAGCGGCGACACGACCAGCACGGCGACGGCGATGCCGATCGTGATCCAGCCGATCTTCGAATAGACGTCGAGCGTCCCTTCCTTGGTCATCTCGCCGTCATGCCCGCCGGTCGCCTCGCCGATCTTGCCGGCGACGAAATTGCCGACCGCCGTCATGTAGAACCAGGCGCCCATGATCAGGCTGGCCAGGTGCGCAGGCGCCAGCCGGTTCATCGCCGAAAGGCCGACCGGAGAGAGGCAGAGCTCGCCGGTGGTTTGGAGGAGGTAGATCAGGAAGACGAACAGCACCGGCGTCGCCACGCCCAGGCCGACCGACTGCGCGCCCCAGACGAAGACCAGGAAGGAGAGGCCGACCTGGAGCAGAGCGAGGCCGAACTTGGCCGGCGCCGACGGCTCGAGCCCGCGCCGGCCCAGCCAGACCCAGAGGCCGGCGAAGATCGGGCCGAGCAGGACGATGTAGATCGGGTTGATCGACTGGAAGAGCGAGGCGGGGACGCCGGCGCGGTCGACGAAACGGTCGGTGTAGAGGTTGAGCGAGCCGCCGGCCTGCTCGAACAGGCCCCAGAAGACCGGGTTCAGCGCGATCAGGAACAGGATGACGAACATCCGGTCGCGGGCATGCGGCTCGAGCTTGAACGCTTGGAAGAGCACATAGCCGAGCAAAGCGACGCCCGAGATGATCAGCAAAGTCTGGATCACGTCGACATATTGGATGAGCATCCACATCACGCCGATCGACGCCAGTCCGATCAGATAGAGCAGATATTCCAGCCTGATCCCGGCCACCGGCCGCGCCAGGGCGGCGGGGTCGGGCGCCTCGCCTTTGCCGAGCAGCAGCGGCCTGCCCCAGATGAAAACGACGAGCCCGACGAGCATGCCGACGCCGGCGGCGCCGAAACCGTAAGACCAGCCATAGGTCTGGCCGAGACAGCCGGCGAGGATGGTTCCGACGGCGGCGCCGACGTTGATGCCCATGTAGAAGATCGTGTAGGCGCCGTCGCGGCGCACGTCGGTGCGCGGATAGAGCTGGCCGACGATCACCGAGATGTTGGCCTTGAGGAAGCCCGAGCCGACGATGATGAACGAGAGCGCCAGCCAGAACATGTTGATCGTCGGGATCCGATCTGGCCGCCGCTCCCTTCGAACGCCATCAGGAAGTGGCCGCAGGTCAGCAGCACGGCGCCGAACAGGACCGCCCTGCGCTGGCCGAGATAGCGGTCGGCGAGATAGCCGCCGAGCACCGGCGTGATGTAGACGAGGCAGAGATAGGCCCCGTAGATGAGGTTCGCCGGGCCGTCGTTGAACAGCCAGTGGGTGGTGAGATAGAAGATCAGCAGCGCGCGCATCCCGTAAAAGGAAAAGCGCTCCCACATCTCGGCGAAGAACAGGACGTAGAGGCCCTTGGGATGCCCGGCGAATTCCGGGCTTTTGGTCATCGCTATCGCAGCGCCGCCGACCAGGAGAAGGGCCAGGAATATGGCGGCGATAAGGGGGATGAGGTTTGCGGCAGTCACAGGCGCTACTCCCTGGAATGTGTTGATCGCTCGCGCGGCGGCCTTGGAACGGCGGGCACGCTAACGCGCCAATCTCGCTTGTGAAGCGGATTGTGACAAACTTCCCGTCCTGTTAGCGCGCGGGCGATGTTCAACGACCGCTCTTCCGCGCTCGATCTGCTCGCTGACCCGCCGCTCCGGCCGCCCGCGCGACCTCGCCGCGCCCGGACCGGACCCGGACGAGCTCCGGCAAATCCTCGCCGCCGCGATGCGGACGCCCGACCATGGCAAGCTCCATCCCTGGCGCTTCGTCCATGTGCCGCAGGACCGGCGCGACGCGTTCGCGGGCCTGCTCCAGTCGGCCTACCGGATCGGCAATCCCGATCCCGGCCGGCTCGAAATCGAGGCGACCGAGCGCTTCGCCCGGCAGGCGCCCGAGCTGATCGTCGCGCTCTCCTGCCCGACGCCCGGCCACAAGATCCCGGTCTGGGAGCAGCAGCTCTCGTGCGGCGCCGCCTGCATGAACCTGCTGCTGGCGGCGCACGCAATGGGCTATGCCGGCGGCTGGGTCACCGGCTGGGCGGCCTATTCCGATGCCGTTCTCGCCGCCTTCGGCGCTCCGCCCGAGCGGATCGCGGGCTTCCTCTTCCTCGGCACGCCCGGCGCCGAACTGGAAGAACGTCTCCGCCCCGATCCCGCGGAGGTCGTCTCGGAATGGCTTCCGCCGCGATTTTGACACCGTTCCAGCGGCACCCATCCCTTGTGGTCAGGTCCGATACTCTCTACGTTCCGCTCCGGAGTAGCAAATGGGCGCAACCAGCGGAAAAGTAGGTGGTTCGGAGGGCAAGGCCTCCGCCCGGAGATCCGCGGCAGGCCCGGACGCCGAGAGCCTGGCATTTCACGTCAGCGTCGAAAACGGCAAGATCGTGTTGGACCCGCTCGGGAGCGGGAGGCTGGGCAACTCAGTCACCCTGGAGGATGTCTTGCTGGCCGGCGACGGCGGCGAGCTGAGATCGACCGACGGCCTGACCGTCGCGGCGGAGATCGTCGCCCAGGCCAAGGCCGACAAGGTCACCGTCTTCAAGAAGAAGCGACGTCACAATTACCGCCGCAAGCACGGCAGTCAGCATCATACGATCCTCAAGATCGTTGCGATCGGCGACAAGACGGCTCTGAAGAAGGCGCTCGAAGAAGCCCCTGGCGAGAGTTCGGACCTACCATCCGAGTCACCGGAAACGGTCGACACGCGCGAGCTGGAAACTCTAGCCTGCGAGTTGAACGCAGCGGCGACGCGGATGGAAGAACATCTCGATCGGGCGATCGAGGCCGTTCGGGCCGCGCTGGACCCTGAGCGGGAAGCGGCTACTCGCAAACGGTACGAAGCGGAATTCGCCGGCAGCCGCGATCTGCTGTTGGCCGGTCTGGAATAGTGTCGGCGCTTGGCGACATAGTCGCCGGTATCCGTAAGGTCGTACTGCTGGAGCACCGGGTCGAGACCCTCACTGGAGAGGTCGAACGACTGTCCGCCGCGCATGCCGAAACGCGCGAGCGCCTTATCCGCCTTGAAGTCATCATCGATGAGGCGCGCCGCGCCGGAGCGGAGCGGCGCTCGTCTCCGCGGCAAATCGAGACTTAAGCTAATTTCGCGCTTGACCTTCCTACTGTATTAGCACAGTATGACGCGCATGAACGAAGACCGCCCCGTCTATCTCCGTCTTCGCGACTCCATCGCCGCGATGATCCTCGAGGGCCGCGTCCGCGACGGCGATCCGCTGCCGTCGGTGCGCAGCCTTGCGGCCGATTACGGCGCCAACCCGCTCACCGTCGCCAAGGCTTACCAGACCTTCCAGGAGGAGGGGCTGGTCCTGGTGAAGCGCGGGGTCGGCATGTTCGTGGCGCCGCAGGCGGCCGAGCGGCTGCGCGCGACCGAGCGCAAGGACTTCCTCGAGAATCGCTGGCCGGGCATCGTCTCGCACATGCGCCGGCTCGGCCTCGAGCCCGAGGATCTGGTCGAACGCGCGCTCGCGTAGGCCGCCCCGCGCGTAAGCCCCCAGGCTTACGGGCGTAGCAGGCCAAGCCGGCCGACGGGTCGGCCAAAGCCGAACCCGATCGACGGCAGGGCACGATGGTGCCTTGCCGGCCTTTTGATCCGGCTTTTATAGCGTACGATCCCGACTAATCGACAAACATGACGAATCGGGCGACCAACGATGTTGCCCCGAAACGATCCTCTTTTTAATTGGTCTGCAGCCGGCCGGACGCCGCCTGAAAGGACCTTCGATGAGACCGTTTCGCGCCTTCCTCTTCTCCTTCTCCGCGGGCCTCGCCGCCCTGTTCGGCAGCCATAGCGTGCTTTCGGAAATGCTGGTGCCCGCGCCCGACGTCCAGATCGGCCCGATCAACATTCCTTCGGCTTGATTTGACGCCGACGCTGGCGCACCATCCCTCGACCGAGGGAGGTGGGATGCGCCTTTTCCTGACCGCGTCGACGGGGGTTTTGCTGCTCGCGGGATGCGCCGGCGGCGGCCATCACGGCCATGGCCCGGCCGGCATCCCTTATGCCTGCGCCGACGGCAAGCCGGCGCGGATCTTCTACGAAGGCGGCGGCTATTTCCCGCGCGCGACCGCGCGGCTGCTCTATGACGGCCGCTCGATCGAGTTGGCCGCGACGCCGCCCACCTACGGCCTGCGCTACGTCAGCGACGAAGGCGGTGACGAGGCGCCGATCCTGGTCTGGTCGGCGCGCGGCGAGCATGCCTGGCTGCACGCGCTCGCCGCCGACCGTTCGGAGCGCGAGATCGCCCATTGCACCCGGCTGCGGAGCGCCGCCGCCCATGACAGGCACGGCGAAGTGCCGCCAGCCGCGCCGGAGCATCACTGACCGCCGCTGTGGCCGATTTGCCGCACCGTGGCCGCCGTTCAGCGCCGCGACATTGACTCGCCGTTACATTTCGGTGCCTTGGCCCCTAATTGGGGACGCAGGATTGGGGCTCGGAGCGGGTCGGGCGGCGTAGATGACGAATCGGTACAGGAGCCTGGCGGCCGCCGCGTTCGGCGCGGCCCTGCTGTGCGCGGGCATCGCCGCCCGCGCGCAGGACAATGTCATCGGCCCCGCCCCGCTCAAGGACTTCCAGCTGACGCCGCGCGAGCGGATCGTCAGCCAGCCCGCTCCCCAGGCCGCGCCGCCGGTCGAGATCGCCCCGCCCGCCCCCGTCGCCGCCCGGCCGCCCGCGCCCGCGCGGGCCGGGTCGGCGCCCTCCCGCCCCGCCGCCGGCCAGCCCGAGCCCAGGCAACAGGCGCCCGCGGCCCGAGTCGCGCCGCCGCAAACGCCTTCCTCCGAGCCCGCGCCCGCAGCCCCGATCGCGGCGGCCGATCCCGAGCTCGCGCCGGTTCCCGCCGAACGGAGCGGCGACGGCTTTCCGTGGCTCTACGCGATTCCCGCCGCCGCTTTCGCCTTCCTCGGCCTGGTGCTGCTTCGCCGGCGCGGCCGGAGCGAGGAGGACGAACCGGAGGTCCAGGCGCCCGTCGCCGCGCCGGCGCCGACCGCCGAGCCGGCGCAACGGCCGTGGCTCGAGCTGGCGCTCAAGGCCGAGCGCGCCTCGGCGACGCCGACCGAGACCGTCGTCAATTTCGAGCTCAGGATCGCCAACATCGGCAAGGCCGCGGCGCGCAACCTCAGGATCGACGTCAAGATGTTCAACGCCGGGCGTGAGCAGGACAAGGAGATCGGCGCCTTCTTCCGCACCGCCGGCCGCGAGAGCACCAAATGCCATTTGCCCGGCATCGCCCCCGACACGACCGGCGTCATCCAGGGCGAGGTGGCCATGCCGCGCGACGACATGCGCGCGGTCCGGCTCGACGACAAATTGCTGTTCATCCCGATGATCGCCGTCAACGCGCTCTACGACTGGGGCGAGGGCCGCACCGGCCAGACCTCGAGATCCTATGTCGTCGGCCGCGAGCTCCAGGAGCCGAGCGAGAAGATGGGCGCCTTCCGCGTCGACCAGGGCCCCCGCATCTGGCGCACGTCGGCCAGCGCCAGCACAAGCTGGCGCGGCGGATCTGAGGATCAGGCGGCGAACGCCTCCTCATCAATCGAATAGAGCAGCGACGATCCGCAAAGGACGGACGATTTCAATCCGATCGCTTCGGACACGACGTGGAGGCGATAATAGTTGGCCGCCGCCAACTTCATACCGCGGAAATGCGGGTCGCCCTCACCGGCCGCCAATTGTCGGTCGGCGATGTCCTCCTGCTTGATCATCAGCCACGCTGAGACGGCGACGGCAAGCATGGTCAGGAAGGGATAGGAACCAGCGAGGCGGTCATCGAAACCGGTTTCCGAGCTGGTCAGGCGTTCCACGCATTCATCGATCGCGTCGAGGAGTTCCTCAATCGGCCAGCCTGCCGCGTCGCGTCGAATCTCATCGAGCAGGGCGCGAAGAGTTCCTCCACCGTTCAAGGCCAGCTTGCGCCCGACCAGATCGGCCGCCTGGATGCCGTTCGTGCCCTCGTAGATCGGCGAGATGCGGGCGTCGCGATAATGCTGGGCGGCGCCGGTCTCCTCGACATAGCCCATGCCGCCATGGACCTGGACGGCGAGGCTGGTCACCTCGACGCCGACGTCGGTGCCATAGGCCTTGACCAGCGGCGTCAGCAGGTCCGCGCGCGCCCTCGCCGCTTCGTCGCCGAGGCTGGCCCGGTCGGTCTGCCCGGCGCAATAATAAGCGAGCGCCCGCGCGCGCCTGGGTCAGCGCCTTCATCCGGAGCAGCATCCGCCGCACGTCGGGAAATTCGATGATCCGCGCCGGCCGCCCCTCGCGGCTGCCCTGGACGCGCTCGCGCGCATAGGCGACCGCCTGCTGCATCGCCCGCTCGGCGATCGACACGCCCTGCAGGCCGACGTTGAGGCGGGCATTGTTCATCATCGTGAACATCGCCGCCATGCCCTTATTCTCCTCGCCGATCAGCCAGCCGGTGGCGCCGCCCTCGTCGCCATAGGCCATGACGCAGGTCGGCGAGGCGTGGATGCCGAGCTTGTGCTCGATCGAGACGCAGCGCAGGTCGTTCCTCGTCCCGTCGGGCAGGATCTTGGGCACGAGGAACAGCGAAATCCCCCGCGTCCCCTGCGGCGCGTCGGGCAGCCGGGCGAGGACGAGGTGGACGATATTGTCGGCGAGGTCGTGCTCGCCGAAGGTGATGAAGATCTTCTGCCCGGTGATCCGGTAGGTGCCGTCGCCCGCGGGCACCGCCCGCGTCTTGAGCGCGCCGACGTCGGAGCCCGCCTGCGGCTCGGTCAGGTTCATCGTGCCGGTCCATTCGCCGGTGATCAGCTTGGGCAGCCAGGCCTCCTGCAGCTCGGCCGAGCCGTGATGCCTGAGCGCCTCGACCGCGCCCGGCGTCAGCATCATGCAGAGCGAGAAGCCCATATTGGCCGAGCCCAGATCCTCCATCACCACGACGGCCAGCGTCAGCGGCAGCCCCTGGCCGCCATATTCCGGCGGCCCGGCGAGCGTCCCCCAGCCGCCCTCGACATAGGCGCGATAGGCCTCTCTGAACCCGGCCGGCATGGTCACGCCCTCGGGCGACCATTTCGCGCCGACCTCGTCGCCGATCCGGTTGAGCGGCGCGAACTCGCCGGCGGCGAATGCGCCCGCGCCCTCGAGGATCGCGTCGACCAGGTCCGGCGAGGCTTCGGCAAAGGCATTGTGGCCGGCCAGCTCCTCCATCCCGACGACGTGGCGGAGCAGGAATTTCTGTTCCTCGACGGGCGGCGTATAGGTCATGAGGGGCCCCGTGGACGTTGCGCGGCTGGAACGGGGGCTATAGCGCGCGGCTGTGATCCCGGCAAAACACTCGCGTCCTGCCCTACGGCCCCGAGGCGATCGCCGAGGCCGCGCGCCTGATCGCGGACGGGCAGCCCGTCGCCATGCCGACCGAGACCGTCTACGGCCTCGCCGCCGACGCGACCAATGGCGAAGCGGTCGCGCGCATCTACGAGGCGAAGGGACGGCCGAGCTTCAACCCACTGATCGTCCATGTGAAAGGCGTCGATCAGGCCTCAGCCTTCGCCGCCTTCGATGATCGGGCGCGAGCGCTGGCGGACCGCCACTGGCCCGGGCCGCTGACGCTCGTGCTGCCGCTGCGCCGAACGCCGGCATCGCCTCGCTGGTCACCGCCGGCCTGCCCACCATCGCGATCCGCGCCCCCGCCCACCCGGCGATGCGCGACCTTCTCGGCGCCACGGGCGTCCCGCTCGCCGCACCTTCCGCCAACGCCAGCGGCCGGATCAGCCCGACCCGCGCCGACCATGTCCTCGCCAGCCTCGGCGGCCGCATTCCCCTGATCGTCGACGCGGGCCCGACCGCGCACGGCCTCGAAAGCACGATCGTCGCATTGACCGGCGGACGAGCCGCGTCTGCTCCGCCCCGGGCCGATCGACCTCGGGCTGGACCGCCGCGGCAGCGGCGGCGATCGAAGCGCCGGGCCAGCTCGAAAGCCACTATGCGCCGTCGAAGCCGCTTCGCCTCAATGCGCTCGGCGCGGAGCCGGGCGAATGGCTGATCGGCTTCGGCGCCGTCGCCGGGGATGCCAGCCTCAGCCCCTCGGCCGATCTGGTCGAAGCCGCCGCCAACCTCTTCGAAAAGCTCCACGAGGCCGAGCTGCGGGATCGGCCTAGAATCGCCGTCGCGCCTATTCCCGATCACGGCCTCGGCGCCGCGATCAACGACCGGCTGCGCCGGGCGGCGGCACCGCGATGATGTGGGACGAGAACCTCATCGCCGAACGGAAGACCTTCGTCACCCATCTCGAATGCGCGATGACGGGCGAGCTATACCCGCCCGACCGGCTCCACGGCCTCTCCCGGGCCGGCAAGCCCCTCCTCGTCCGCTACGACCTCGACGGCGCGCGCGGCGCGCTGACCCGCGAAGCGCTGGCGGCGCGCCCGATGGACATGTGGCGCTGGCGCGAGCTCCTGCCGGTGCGCGAGCCCAGGCAGATCGTCAGCCTCGGCGAGGCGGCGACGCCGCTGCTGAGCCTGCCCGCCTGCGGCCGGCGCTTCGGGCTCGAGGCCCTGCTGGTCAAGGACGAGGGGCGGCTGCCGACCGGCTCATTCAAGGCGCGCGGCCTCGCCGTGGCGGTGTCGATGGCGAAGGCGCTCGGCGTCGCCAGGATCGCCATGCCGACCAACGGCAATGCCGGCGCCGCGCTCGCCGCTTATGCCGCCCGCGCCGGCATCGAGACGATCGTCCTCTGCCCCGAGGACACGCCGGCGGTCAACGTGCGCGAGATCGCCGCGCAAGGCGCGCGCGTCTACCGGGTCAACGGCCTGATCGACGAATGCGGCGCGATCGTCGCCGAGGGCGCCGCGCCAGGGCGCCTGGTTCGACCTTTCGACGCTGAAGGAGCCCTACCGGATCGAGGGCAAGAAGACGATGGGCCTCGAGCTCGTCGAGCAGCTCGGCTGGCGCGTCCCCGACGCGATCTTCTACCCGACCGGCGGCGGCACCGGCCTGATCGGCATGTGGAAGGCCTTCGCCGAGCTCGAGGCGCTCGGCCTGATCGGCCCGGAGCGGCCGCGGATGATCGCCGTCCAGGCCGAAGGCTGCGCGCCGATCGTCCGCGCCTTCGAGGCCGGCGAGGAGCACGCGCCGCGCTGGGAGAATGCGCACACGATCGCCGCCGGCATCCGCGTGCCCAAGGCGATCGGCGATTTCCTGATCCTGCGCGCGGTGCGCGACAGCGGCGGCTTCGCCATCGCCGTCTCCGACGCCGAAATCCGCGCCGCGGTCGAAGCGGCGGCGGCCTCGGACGGCCTCCTGATGTGCCCCGAGGGCGGCGCCACCCTCGCCGCCGCCGCCAGGGCGCGCGCCGCCGGGCTGATCGGCGCGTCGGACCGCGTGGTCCTGTTCAACTGCGCGACCAGCCTCAAATATCCGATGACGGACGCCTCGCGGGCGCTCGACCGCCACGCCGCGATCGATCCCTTCGCGCTTTAGGGTCCGTACTCGATACCCGCAATGGTCGGGATCGTCCGGAGAAGGCCGCCGGCAAGGAGGGCGGTGCAGGCCGGGCTGGTTGCCCGGACAAGCCGCTCGACGTAGCCGGCGGCCTTCTCCGGACGACCGCGAAGCGGCGGGCGGATTTTGGGCCAGGGCTACGTCCCTCGTCGGTCACGATGCGTCAGCATCGCTCCCTCCTCGCTCCTTGCCCTGACCCAAAATCCGCTCCGTCACGACCGTTGCGGGTACCGAGTACGGGCCCTAAGCGTCGGCGGTCTTCAGCCGGTCGGCGAAGCTCTTGCGGAGCTTCTGCAGCTTGGGCGGGATCACCGCCAGGCAATAGGGGCTGCTTTGCCCTTCGCCCTGCCAATAATCCTGGTGGTAATCCTCGGCCGGCCACCAATCGCCGAGCGGCTCGATCGTCGTGACGATCGGCCCCGGCCAGTCGGCCGCGGCGCTCTCGATCGCCCGCCGCGCCGCCTGCTCCTGCTCCGGCGAATGGGGAAAGATGGCGGACCGATATTGCGTGCCGACATCGTTGCCCTGGCGGTTGAGCTGGGTCGGGTCGTGGGTGGCGAAGAACATGGCGAGGATGTCGTCATAGGAGACGATCTCCGGGTCGAACGTCACCCGGATCGCCTCGGCATGGCCGGTGTCGCCGCCGCAGATCTCGCGGTAGCTCGGGTTGGCGACATGGCCGCCGATATAGCCGCTCTCGACCGCGCCGACGCCGATCACGTCCTTGAACACCGCCTCGGTGCACCAGAAGCATCCGCCCGCCAAAGTCGCCTGTTCCTGCGCCATCTTCGTCTCCGTTGCTGGACAGGCCCGAGATAGGAAGTCCGGACCCGCTTACACCTGCTCCTTCTCGCTCGGTCCGCACGCGCGCGGCAGCGTGAAGCGGAACGACGCGCCGCCGCCGTCCCGGTTCTCCGCCCAGATCCTGCCGCCATGCGCTTCGACGATCGTGCGGCTGATCGGCAGGCCCACGCCCATGCCGCCGCTCTTCGTCGTCATGAACTGCGAAAAAAGCGTCTCGATCTGATCCGGCTCGATGCCCGGCCCGGTATCGTCGACACGCACTTCGATCATGTCGTTCTCGATGCGGCGGGCCGAGATCACGACCTCGCGCACCGCGCTTCCCTCCATCGCTTCGACCGCGTTACGCACGAGGTTGATGAGGACCTGCTGAATCTGGACCCGGTCGACGAGAACCCACTGCCCCGACACATCGAGATCCAGCCGGTGACTGACCCCGAGCTTGTGCTCGTCGACAAAGGCCAGGACCGCGGCATCCTCGATCAGCTTGGGAAGATGCTCGACGAGGACCGAGACGGTGCCGCGCGAAACCAGCTCGCGCAACCGGCGGACGATTTCCCCGGCCCGCAACGCGCCCGATTCAGCCGCCTCCAGGGCGCTGAACAGAGCCGGCTGCGAGTCGCGATATTCCCTGTCCACGATCCGCTTCGCGCCACTGATGAAATTGGCGAGCGCGGTAAGCGGCTGGTTCAGCTCGTGGGCGAGCGTGGAGGCCATCGCACCCATGGCGCTCAGCCGCGAGACATGGATCAGCTCGGCCTGCATTCGGCGGATCTCCGCCTCCGCGCGGTGCCGCTCGGTGAGGTCGGCTATCGCCCCGACGGCGCGGACCGCCTTGCCGGCGGCATCGCGGATAATGAAGCCGCGATCGAGCATGTCCGCGTAGGTGCCGTCGTCCCGCCGGAACCGATAGGTCCCCGACCAGCGGGTGGCGTCTCCGCCGATGGCCTCCGTCAGGCTCCGCACCAGGCTCAATTTCTCGTCGGGATGGATCCGGTCTTCCCACCATGACGCCGGCGTCCGTCCCAACGGCGATATGGAGGAGCCGACGATCGCCGCGGCATTGTCGCTCCAGTCGATCACGCCTTGGGTGAAGTCGTGGTCCCAGATCGCGTCATTGGTGGCTTTGGCGGCGAGCCGGTAGCGCTCTTCGACGTCCTGGCGGGCAAGCTCCGCCTGCGCCTGATCGTCGACATCCTCGCTGAGGCCGTACCAGCGCAGGATCCGGCCCTCCCCGTTGCGGAACGGCAGCGCGCGCACCCGGAACAGACGGTAACTGCCGTCGCGCATCCTGAGGCGGCACTCGACAGCGAAGGGCGTGCCCGACGCGAGCGCGGTCGACCAGCTCTCGGTAACGAGGTCCCGGTCATCGGGGTGGATCGACATCCGCGCATCCTCGCCGCCGACCATTCCGGTCAGGTCCTGGTAGCGCTGGCTCAGCTGCAGGCCGCTGCCGTCGGGCTCGACCGTCCAGACGATCTGCTGGGTGAGCTCCAGCGTGACCCGGTGCATCTCCTCGCTTTCGCGGAGCCCGGCCAGTTCCCGTTCGAGCCGTTCGACCTCGGCGGCGAGAACGCTGCTTTCCGCCTTCAGCGCGGCTTCATCGGCCGGCCTGCCGGGGGAGCCGGCCACCGGTCACGCGGCCTGGCCGGACGTCGGCTTCAGGCCGGCCTCCATGGCCAGCGTCAACGCCTCGGCCAGGCTGGATGCGCTCAACCGGTCCATCATGTTGCCGCGGTGCATCTCTACCGTCCTCAGGCTGATGCCGAGCGCCTGCGCGATCTCCTTGTTGGATTGGCCGGCGAGCAGGCTCTGCAGCACCTCGCGCTCGCGCGCGGTGAGCAAAGCGGCGCGCTTGTGGGCCTCGCGGCGCCGGACGCCGCTCCGCTGCCGCTCCCTGAGCAGCCCGAACGCCTGGTCGAAGCAGCCGAGCAACGTCTGCTCGGAAAAGGGCTTCTCGATGAAGTCGACCGCCCCCAATTTCATCGCTCGCACCGCCAGCGGGACCTCGCCATGGCCGGTCATCACGATCACCGGCCAGTCGACATTGCGCGCCTCCAGCTCGGCCATCACCGCGAAACCGTCGATTTGCGGCATGCGCAGGTCAAGCAGGACGCAGCCCGGCTCGAGGTCCGGCAGCGCCTCGAGGAAGTCGCTGCCGCTGCCGAACGGGTGCGACCGTATCTCCGCCGCGCCAAGCAGGAAGCTCAGCGAACGGCGCACGTCCCGGTCGTCATCGATCACATAAACATTTGGCGAGCTCAGCGTCATGTCTCGGGATTTTCCATCGATGCCCCTGCGCTCTTCCCATGGGTCCAGATACGCGAAAGCGCAACAGCAAGTCGGCTGAATCGTGCCGCAAAAGGAACGCACGCGGCTTGGCGCGGGTTGAGACGGCGCAGAGGAGGGACCGCCATGGAGACGATCAGATCGCATTCGCAGCCGAGCGAGGTGAACGCCGAGCAGGGCGAGGTCATTGTCGAGGGCCCCGATGGCGTCGCGGTCACCCTGACGCCGGACGCGGCGGAGGAGACGGGACGGCGCATGCTGCGGGCGGCTTCGGAGGCGCGGCAGCAGACCCCGGACTGACGCCGGGCGCGTCAGGGCCGGCCAAGATCCGAGGCGAGGTGCGCCGGAGCCGCCTCCTGGCGAAGCTGGTCCATCCGGCATTGCGCGGGCGCCTTGTCGGGCCGCCAGCGCAGGAATTTGGTGCCGTGGCGGAAGCGGTCGCCGGTCACGTGATCGTAGCGCACCTCCACCACCAGTTCGGGCCTCAGCGGCTCCCATTCCGAGGAACGATCGGTGCTCCAGCGGCTTGGACCGCCGGGCGCATTGCCGGTGAAGCCGGGGGGCTCGACCAACGCCTCCAGTCGCGCGGTCAGCGCCTTCTTCTCCGCCGCCGGAATGGCCGAGGTAAAGCCGACATGGTCGATGAGGCCCGCATCATTGTAGAGGCCGAGGAGCAGCGAGCCGACCACTCTTTCCGTCGCCCCGTAGCGGAAGCCGCCGACGATGCAATCGGCGGTCCTGAGCTGCTTCACCTTCAGCATCGCCCGCTCGCCCGGCCGGTAGGGAGCGTCGCGGCGCTTGGCGACGACGCCGTCGAGGGCGCTGCCGGCACGGCCGAGCCACGACAAAGCGACGGCCCGGTCGAGCGTGCAGGGTGAGAGCAGCAGATCGGGGCGCTTGCACTGCCCATGAAAGGCTTCGAGCGCCGCGCGCCGCTCGGCCAGCGGGGCGCCGATCTGGCGTTCCTTCCCCACCGCGAGGCAATCGAACAGCATCAGCTGCGCCGGCGTCGCCGCCGCGAGCTTGCGGACTCGGCTTTCGGCCGGATGGAGGCGCATTTGCAGCGCCTCGAACGAAAGCAGGCCGCCGACCGGCACGATCAGCTCGCCGTCGACGACGAAGCGGTCCACGGGCAGCGACCGCGCCAGCACCTCGACTTCGGGAAAATAGCGGGCCAGCGGCCGCCCCGCCTTGGATTGGAGCGCGATCTCATCGCCGTCGCGGAAAACGAGGCAGCGAAATCCGTCCCATTTGGGCTCGAACTGCCACCCTTCCCCCTCGGGCAGCGCCTCGACCAGCTTCGCTTCCATCGGCGCCAGCGTCAGCGGGATGTTCAGGCGGGCGAATCGGGTCACGCGGCCTCCATCGGTTCACTCGCCACAGACTCCCGGCATTCGCCGCAGTTCCGCCACGCTTCGTCGAGGACCGATAAAACTCCTTAATCGTCCGGCCGCGACAATGCGGCGAATGGCCGGGGTGCCGCGATGAGCCGAGTCGATCCGCTCGACCAGCTCGTTGAGGTGAAACGGGAAAATTCATAGGGTCGCAACGGGACCGGGGAGGGCTGTGCCATGTTGTTGTCGCGCCGGCAGGTGATCGAGGCTGGAGCCGCCACCGGCGCGCTCGCCGCGATCGGTTCGCCCCTGTTCGCGGCGGCGACCGATCCGCTCGGCCGCGGCCGGCCCAACCGGCTCTCCGACCTCCGAATCGACGAGATCGATCAGCCGGCACCGCGTCCCAATTCCGTCGCGGTCGATCCGGCGATCGATTCCCGGCTCGTCGCCCGCGCCCGCGCCGCCTTCGACCGGCACCGCTCGCAGCTCACCCATATCAATGTCGTCGGCATCGCCGACTTCACCAAGGCGTCGGGCGAGCCGCGTTTCTATCTGCTCGATACCGACCAGCGGCCGAGTCACCCGCCATCTCGTCGCGCACGGCCGCGGCTCCGATCCGGGCCATACCGGTTTCCTGCAGCGCTTCTCCAATCAGGTCGGCTCCGAAGCGAGCTCGAACGGCGCGTATGTGACCGGCGATTATTATCCGGGCCGCTACGGCCGTTCGATGCGGCTGCGCGGGCTCGACCACAGCAACAGCAATGCCGAGGCGCGGGCGATCGTCGTCCATTCCGCCTGGTATGCCGAGCCGAACGTGCTCCAGGGCAACGGCCGCCTCGGCCGCAGCGAGGGCTGCTTCGCGCTTTCGCACACCAGCCTCCAGGAAGTGCTGGCGCGCCTCGGGCCCGGCCGCTTCCTCTACGCCGACCGGCTCGCCTGACCCCTCATTCCGCCCGGTGCGGGGCGAGCGGCTGCACCGCCGGGCCGTGGATGACGGTGCCGTCGAGCGCGAAGCGCGAGCCGTGGCACGGGCAGTCCCAGGTCCGGTCGGTCTCGTTCCAACCGACCAGGCAGCCCATATGGGTGCAGACCGCCGACACGCGTGGACCGCGCCCCGCTCGTCGCGAAAGCCGGCGACATTGTGCCCGTCCACCTTCAGCACCGCCCCCTCGCCCCGGGCGAGCTCGTCGAAGCTTCGCGGCTTGCGACGAAAGATAGCCGCCGACCAGGTGCGCGGCGACGTGGCGGCGGTTCCGGCGGCGAACTCTTTGGCGCCGGCGACGGGCTTGATCCGGGTCGCGTCGAACAGCTTCAGCCAGGGATTGTCGCGCCCCTGCGATCAGGTCGGCGATCAGGATGGCGGCGGCGGTGCCGTTGGTGATTCCCCAGGCATTGAAGCCGGTGGCGACAAGATAGCCGTCGCGCAGCGCCGAGGACCAGCCGATGAACGGGGCGTGGTCCATCGGCGTGTAATCCTCGTTGGTCCAGCGATAATCGGCGGTCACCCCGAAATGGTCGGCGGCGAAGCGCTCCAGGTCGGCGAAGCTCTCCCGCTCCTCGTCGACATGGCCGTGCGTGAAGCTCGGGCCGGCGAAGATCATCCAGGCCTGGCCGTCATCGTCGCGATGGCCGCGCGTGGAATGGCGCGGGGTTTCGACGCTGATATACATGCCGTCGGGCACCCGGCCCGGCATCGGCGCGGCCCATGATCACCGGATGCATGTGCGGATAATTCTCCGCGTAGAACAGGCCGATCTGCCCGAGCGGCAAGTGGGTCGCCATCACCACGTGCCGCGCCCGCACCGTGCCGCCCTCGGTCGCGATCCGGTGCGGATCCCAGTCGGTCACCCGCGAATGCTCGAAGACATGGCAGCCTTCGCCGGGCAGGGTCGCGGCGAGGCCCTTCACATAGCGGATCGGATGGAATTGCGCCTGATCGTCCCAGCGCATCGCCGCCAGAACGTCGAACGGCAGGCCGGTGTCGCGGGTCAGCGAGGCCGGCAGCCGAACCGCCGCGCCGCCTCGACCTCCTTTTCGATCCGCGGCACCTCGCTTTCGTCATTTGTGTAGGTGAAGGCGGGCTTGCGCTCGAGATTGCAGGCTATGCCGAACCGCTCGGCCAGCTCGACGATCGTGCGGACGCCCGCCTCGTTGGCGTCGGCATAGGCGCGCGCGCCGTCCTCGCCGAATTTGCTCGCTCGACGATCGTGTAGGCGATGTTGTGCTGCGAGGTGATCTTGGCGGTCGACTTGCCGGTCACCTCCTCGCCGACCCGCCGCGCCTCGACGAGAGCGACCTTGAGCCCGCGATCCTTGAGCATCCGCGCGGTGGTGACGCCGACGATGCCGCCGCCGACAATGGCGACGTCGGCCTCGACCTCGCCGGCCAGCGCGGGAAGGCCGAAGCCGGCGCGGTTGCGTTCCAATAGGATGAGGGGTGCGCCATTCGTAAGGCTCCGGCTGGTTTAACTCAGCCGGACAACCCCTGTCGTTGGCGACCGTTCCGGTGGATCAGTCGGCGCTCGCCTGCTGGACGCGCGCCGGGCCGGCCGCGTTCAGCGCCTGGCGCACCGGCGCGTCGCGGCCGTAAATGTCGTTATAGGTGACGATGTTGCCGTCGCTGGTCGCGGCCGCCGTGAAATAGGCGATGTAGACCGGCACCGGCGCGGCGAGCGGGGCCTGCTGGGTGCGGCCGGCGGCGATCGCGCGGTCGATCGCGGCGCGGTCCCACTGCCCGGTCGGCGCCAGCAGCAAAGCGGCGAACTCGCGCACGTTCTGGGTGCGGATGCAGCCATGGCTGAACGCGCGCACCGGCCGGCCGAACAGTGCCTGCGACGGCGTGTCGTGCAGGTAGATGGCATGCTCGTTCGGCATTTCGATCTTCAGCCGGCCGAGCGCATTGCTCGGGCCCGGCGGCTGGCGCACCGTCGTGTAGCCGCCCTCGCGGCGGACCTGATAGCCGGCGCCGAACCGGCCGCCATTCTCGCGGATGATGCTCTGCGGCACGTTCCACCAGGGGTTCATCGTCACCGCGGTGATCGTCGCGTTGAGCTGCGGCGTCGGCGTGCGCCGGGCGCCGACGACGATGCGCTGGCGCGTTGTCACCGCGCCATCGTCGATGATCGCGGCGGTGAAGGCGGGCACGTTGACGAGGACGTGGCGGGCGCCGAGGTTGCGCGGCATCCAGCGCCAGCGCTCCATGTTGGTGCGGATCAGGTCGCGCCGCGCGGTCTCGGTCTCCGGCGTGGCGGCGAGCGCGCGCTTAAGGCCCACATATTGGGGATGGATCGGCAGCAGCGAATCGAGCGCCGCGCCGACGCCGCCGCCGCGCATGACCTGGGCGAGCAGCCGCTGTTGCCCGGCGGCGTCGAGCCCCTCGTGGGTCATGTGCCAATCGACCCGGCCGCTGCCGCGCACCGAGCCGCCGCTGAGGTCCGCGGCGAGCTGAAGGAAGATGCGGCTGGCGAGCGCCGTCAGCGCGGCCTCGTCGCCGTCGCCGTCGATCGCGGCCGCGCAGCCGGTCCGGCGAATAGGTCGCCGGGCTCAGCCCCTCCTGCCCGATCGCTTCGACATAGAGGAGCAGCTCCTGTGCGGTCTCGCGCCGCCAGGTCGGCGCCGGCGCCGGCGGCGCCTGCGCCGGCACGGCCTGAATGCCGGCCTGCGGCTGCGCCTGGGCGAAGGCGGCGGTCTGGATCGCCCCGGGCATGGTCGGCGAGGCGAGGAGGAGGATGAGCGCCGAGAGGCGGAAAGGCCGGGTCATGCGGCCTCTTTACTGAAGCGCGGCGCACTTCGCCAGCGGCTTCTGAGGTCGCGATTCATTGCCGGAAGCGCGGACCCGGCGCGCCGGAACGCACCGGGCCGTCGGGGAGGTTCAGACCGTCGCCGGGTTGCGGTGCACCCAGCCGAAATAGGCGCCGACGACCGCGAGAGCGGCGTGCAGCCAGATGTTGTTGCCGTGCAGCGGCACCAGGCCGAACATGTCGTCCATGCTCGGCACCAGGCCCATGACGGTCAGCACCGCATAGATGATCGCGACGCCGCGCGCGTACATGACCGAACCCCCCAGCGAGCGCGAGGCGGCCAGCCCCCACAGGCCGAACAGGATATGGACGATGTTGTGCAACAAGTTCACCGCGAAGATGCCGAGCAGCATCTGGTGATCGCCGGCCATCGCCATCTCGCCGCCCTCGGCGGGCTGCAGCAATTGCGGAACGAAGCCGGCAATGCCGACCGCGAGGAAGACGATGCCGAATAACATTGCGAATGTGCGCGTGCTCATCCCTGCTCTCCCTGTCCGATTGTCTTGTCATTCAACAATTCAACGTCGGGAATCTAAAGCAGTTGGCCGGGGCGTGCCAGTCATTTCGTCCCCGTCAGGATATGGGGGCGCGGGGACGGGCCGGTTCAGGCCGCATCGGAAATGGTGGCCGGACCTTCGAGCGAAGCCAGATACGCCCCGATCTGGTCGCGGGCCATGGCCGGCGCGTAAAGATGGCCCTGGAGGGCGTCGCAGCCGGCTTCGAGCGCGATCTGCTCTTCCTCGCGGCAGGAAATGCCCTCGGCGACGACCTCGAGATCCATGGCGTGGCCGAGCGTCACCGCGGCGCGGATGATCGCCACGCTCTGGTCGCGCGCGGCGATGTCGATGAACGAGCGGTCGAGCTTGATCTTGTCGACCGGGAAGCGGCGCAGGCAGGACAGCGAGGAATAGCCGGTGCCGAAATCGTCGAGGACGATTCGGAAGCCGTCGCGGCGCAGCTCCTGGATGGTCTGGCCGCAGAGCGTGCCATGCTCGATGAACAGGCCCTCGGTGATCTCGAGTTCGAGCTGCGCGGGCGCGACGCCCTCCTCCTCGGCGATCGCGCGCAGCGTCGCGGCGAAGCGCGGCGCGCGGAACTGCAGCGGCGACAGGTTGACCGCGACGTTGAGCTCGGGCCAGTGCCGCGCCATCCGGCAGGCGTCGCGGAAGCATGCTGGCCGAGCTCCTCGATGACGCCGCATTCCTCGGCGATCGGGATGATCTCGCTCGGGGCGATCGGGCCCGAGCGCCGGATGATCCCAGCGCACCAGGCCCTCGAGGCCGGTGACCTTGCCGCGGCTGCCGATGATCGGCTGGAAATGGAGCTCGAGCCCTCGCCCTCGCGCAGCTGGGCGCGCAGGCTGAGCTCGATCTGGTCGCGGCGCTGGACGTCGGCGTCCATCGCCTCGGTGAAGATGCGGAAGCAGTCGCGGCCGGCCGCCTTGGCGCGGTACATGGTGATGTCGGCCTTGCGCAGCAGCTCGGAGGCCTCGGCGACGTCCTTGGTGGCGAAGACCGCGCCGATCGAGACGCCGACCCGCGCCTCGCGGTCGCCGATGATGAACGGCTTGCGGATGACGGCGATGATCCGCTCGCACAGGCGGCGGACGTCGGCCTCGCCCTTCGGGCTGACCTGGACGATGGCGAATTCGTCGCCGCCGATGCGGGCGACCGTGTCGGTCTCGCGCAGCAGCGAGCGCAGCCGCTCGCCGACCTCCTGCGACCAGCCTGTCGCCGGCATTGTGGCCGAGCGTGTCGTTGACCTGCTTGAACCGGTCGAGATCGAGCATCAGCAAGGCGACCTGCTCGCCCGAGCGGCGGTAGCGGGTCAGCGCCTGGCTGAGCCGGTCCTCGAGCAAGGCGCGGTTGGCGAGCCCGGTGAGCTGGTCGTGCAGCGCCTGGTGCTGGGCGTTCGCCTCGCGCGGCCTCGAGCTCGCCGACCAGCTCGACGATCGACTTGTAGAGGAAGGACATGACGAGGATCACCGCGACCGCGGAGGTGAGCGCGATCGGCCAGATCGCGCCGAACAGCTCCATCCGCGAAGCGGTCGCGTCCTTGACGATGACGACCGTGGCAAAGTTCGTCAGCACCAGCGTCGCCACGGCGGCGGATACAATCGGCGGACCGACTTTGCGCGAGTATCTCACAGAATTCTCCCCGACAACGGGGCGAATACCATCGCAGCGGTTAACAAATTGCTGAGTGCGACCTGCGCGGCGAAATTATTTCGGTCAGCTCCGGACGTCTCTCGCCGGAGAGGGAAAAGTCACTCCCTGGGCAAGCGGCAGGTCGCGGCCGTAGTTAATGGTGTTGGTCGCCCGGCGCATATAGGCGCGCCAGCTGTCCGAGCCGCTCTCGCGGCCGCCGCCGGTCTCCTTCTCGCCGCCGAACGCGCCGCCGATCTCGGCGCCCGAGGGGCCGATATTGACGTTGGCGATGCCGCAATCGGAGCCCGCGGCGGACAGGAAAGCCTCCGCCTCGCGCAGATCGGTGGTGAAGATCGAGGAGGCGAGGCCCTGCGGCACGCCGTTCTGCAGCGCGATCGCCTCGTCGAGGTCGCGATAGCGCAGCACGTAGAGGATCGGCGCGAACGTCTCGGTCCGCATCACCCCGCTCTGCGCCGGGCATCTCGACCAGCGCGGGCCGCACGTAGCGGCCCTCGATGCGGCTCGCCGCCATGGACCGCGCCGCCCTGCGCCCGCGCCTCGCCGAGCGCCGCCTGCATCGCGTCGACCGCCGCCTGGTCGATCAGCGGGCCGACCAGCACGCCCGCTTCCAGCGGATTGCCGATCGTGACGCTCGACCAGATCGCCTTCAGCCGCGGCAGCAGCGCCTCGTAAATCGCCTCGTGAACGATCAGCCGCCGCAAGCGTCGTGCAGCGCTGCCCGGCCGTGCCCATCGCGGCGAAGGCGATCGCCCGCTCGGCCAGGTCGAGATCGGCCGAGGGCGCGACGATCATCGCATTGTTGCCGCCAAGCTCGAGCAGGCTCCGTCCGAACCGCGCCGCCACCCGCGGGCCGAGCGCGCGGCCCATCCGCGTCGATCCGGTCGCCGAGACGAGCGGGACGCGGAGATCGTCGGCAAGCGCCTCGCCGACTTCGCGGCCGCCCTGCACCACCTCCAGCAGGCCCGCCGGCGCGTCGCCGAACCGCTCCATTGCCTTCGCGAACAGGTCGGCGACCGTCGCCGCGCAGATCGGCGTCTTCTCCGAGGGCTTCCAGACGACGCAGTCGCCGCAGACGAAGGCGAGGCATGCATTCCAGGCCCAGACCGCGACCGGGAAATTGAAGGCGGAGATGACCCCCACCACGCCGAGCGGGTGCCAGGTCTCCATCATCCGGTGTCCGGGCCTCTCGGTGGCGATGGTTAGGCCGTAAAGCTGGCGCGAGAGCCCGACCGCGAAGTCGCAAATGTCGATCATCTCCTGGACCTCGCCCAGGCCCTCCTGGAGGATCTTGCCGCTCTCGAGGCTGACGAGCCGGCCGAGCGCCTCCTTCTCCTCGCGCAGCACCTCGCCGAACAGCCGGACCAGCTCGCCCCGCCGCGGCGGCGGTACGCCCCGCCAGTCGAGGAACGCCGCCTGGGCCCGCGCCACCGCGTCGGCGACGGCGGCCGGCGGGGAGGCGCGGACCCGCGCCATGACCCGCCCGTCGATCGGCGAGCAAGCCTCGATGTCGCCGTCGTCGACGAGCGCGGCACCGAGGCCGAGCGGCAATCGGAGCGCCGCAAGCTCGACGCGCGAATCGAAATCGGTAATCGGCATTTCCCCAGTCCGCTTTGCCTGTTTGACCCAGTCCGGACGCCGGGTTACGCTTGCCATCCGGGGGGCACAATGACGATTTCCAACCACGACGTCACCATGATCACGTTCGCGCCGACGCTGGACAGTGAGCAGGTGCGCCTGCTCCTCTCTTATTACGGTGTCCGCTATCGCGAGCGCGATCATCTGATGCCGTTCGTGCTGTTGCCGGCGCAGATCCACGGCGGCAGCACCGACGTGCCGGTGGTCTACGGGAAGGGCGTCAAGGTCGCCAAGCCGCGACCGCTTGCCGAACATTATGACTCGCTGGTCCCCGCCGAATTCAGGCTGATCCCGGCGGAGCAACCGCTCGCCGGCCAGGTCGAGGCCGACTGGCAGCTTTACAATGGGACGATGTCGGCGGGCACGGCGATCTTCTCTTATTATCATCTGCTGCCCGAGCGAAAGTTGATGGCGCCGATCTTCGCCGCGCCGACCCCCTGGTACGAGCGGCTGATCATGCCGGTTTTCTATCCGGTGATGCGCAAGCTGATCGCGGCCAAGCTCAAGCTCAGCCCCGAGGCGGCCGAAAAGGCGCATGGCCAGATCCTGTCCAGCTTCGCCGAGACCGACGAAAGGGTCGCCGACGGCCGCCTCTACCTCAATGGCGACCGGATGACGCTCGGCGACATCGCGCTTGCCGCCGCCGCCGCGCCTTTGCTCCTGCCGGAGGGCTTCGACACGCCGATGCCGAGGCTCGAGCAGATGCCGGAGGCGATGCGGACTCTGGGAACCGAATTGCGCACCCGCCCGACCGCCGCCTTCGTGCAGCGCTTCTATTCGGAAGGCCTGCCGGCGGCACGCGCGAGGCTCGCGGCCGCGGCGCGCCCTTAGGCGGTCATTTCAGCCGTCCGGCAAGCGCCTCGGCGGCCACGGGGTTGCGGATCTTGTCGCCGCTGATGAAGAAAATGAACGTATCGCGCGGCTTGGCGGCGGCCTTGGCCCGGCTGACATAATCGAGCCCGTCCGGGCTCCCGCCGGCCGCCCAGTCGCGCGCGGCCTCCGCCCAGCGGTCGAGCGCCTCGGCGCTATAGCCCGCGGGCTCCGCTTCGCGCGCCCGCTGCAGCCGGGCGTAGACGAAATCCGAGGTCACGTCGGCGATCCCGGGATAGACGTCGTGATCGGCGAACACGATCGCGACGTTGGCCGCCCGCGCCAACGCCACGAACTCGCGGCATTTGAAGCTTTCGTGCCGGACCTCGAGCGCGTGCCGGAGCGTGATGCCGTCGCGGCTGGTCGGCAGCAGCATCAGGAACGCGCTCAATTCCTCCGGATCGAACTTCTTGGTCGGCGCCAGCTGCCACAGGATCGGCCCCAAATGGTCGCCCAGCTCGGTGAAGCCCTGCGCGCAGAACTTGCCGATCGACTCCACCGCATCGCCGAGCATCTTGCGATTGGTGCAGAAGCGCGACGCCTTGATCGCGAACGTGAAGCCGTCGGGCACCATCTTCGCCCATCGCGCGAACAAGGCGGGCGATTGCGTCTTGTAGTAGGTCGCGTTGATCTCGGTCGCATTGAGCCGCGTGCCGAGATGCTCAAGCTGCTTCGTCTTGGCGAGGCCGGGCGGGTAAAAGGTGCCGCGCCAGGGATCGAAATCCCAGCCGCCGATACCGATATGAATCGTCCCTGCCATGGCGCCTCCTTAAGCGGTCGACCGCGAGTCGCCTAGTGAACAGGATTGAAGCATGAGCACTGCCGTGCAGGCTGGCCTTGCCCAGGTTCCACGCTTAGGTTCGCCGCATGAAAGACGTTCTTCTCGTTGGCGGCGGCAAGATCGGCGCCATGATCACCGAATTGCTGGCGAACAGCGGACGATATGGCGGCCACAATGATTACCGGGTCACCGTCGCCGATCGTTCGGAGGACGCGTTGCGGAAGGTCAAAAGCGGCGCGCGCGTCGATGTCTTGAGTCTCGACGTTACCGACAAGGATGCCCTGAAGCGGGCTCTCGCCGGCAAGTTCGCGGTGCTTTCGGCCGTGCCTTTCTCGTTCACCCGGTATGTCGCCGACGGCGCGGCCGCCGCGAAGGTTCACTATTTCGACCTGACCGAGGACGTGAAGACCACGCGCCACGTCACCGAGCTCGCCGAAGCCGGCGGGGCGGTCATGATGCCGCAATGCGGCCTCGCGCCGGGCTTCATCTCGATCGCCGGCGCGAATCTCGCCAGAGGGTTCGACGCGCTGGAGGAGGTAAGGCTGCGGGTCGGGGCGCTGACGCAGTTTCCCATCAATGGCCTCAAATACAATCTGACCTGGTCGACGGCCGGGCTGATCCACGAATATCTGCAGGACTGCGAAGCGATCGTCGACGGGAAGGTGAGCGTCGTCGAGCCGCTCGAAGGCTATGAGACCTTTTCCCTCGACGGCACGGACTATGAGGCGTTCAACACGTCCGGCGGCCTGGGCACTTTGTGCGGAAGGCTGCCGGCCAGGAACCTCAACTACAAGACCGTGCGCTATCCCGGCCATTGCGAGATTCTGAAGCTGCTGATCCGGGATCTGGGACTGGGCAAAAAGCCGGAACTGCTGGTCGAGATACTCGATCAGGCGCTGCCGCACGCCTATCAGGACGTCGTCCTCATCTTCGTCACCGCGATCGGCTGGATCGACGGCGAACTGAGGCAGGAGAGTTACGCCAACAAGGTCTATTCACGCGTCGACGAGGAGGGCAGACGCTGGAGCGCGATCCAGATCACGACGGCCTCCGCGATCTGCGCGGTGCTCGATCTGGTGCGCGAGGACGGATTGCCGCAGGCCGGCTTCATCCATCACGACCAGGTCGATCTCGACGTCTTCCTCGCCAACCGCTTCGGCAAACATTACGCCCTTCCGCCTGGCCAGGGTCGGCATGAGCACGTGACGGGCGGCTATCCGGCGGCACCGGTTCGGAGCTGAATCCTCGGCTCTGCACGGCTTCTGCACGGCATCGACCCGGCGCCTCCATCGCGCGCGGATCAGCGCTCAACGCGACTCTGCCAGACATCTCCCTCTGAACGGCGAAAGGGAGATGGAATGGCCACTGAGCAGCAGGCGATCCGCGGCGGGCCGCAGGATTACAGCTTTCTCCTGAAGATGGTCGGAGCCGCGATGCTCGTGACCCTCGCCGACCTGCTCTTCTATCTCCAGCGCGCCGGCTCGACGCTGGGCCTGTTCGCGCTGGCGCTGCTCTTGCTGACCGTCTTCGTCCGCCCCGGAACCCTGCGCAACTGGCCGGCGCGATGCGCGGTCGCCGCCGCGGCCTTGTTCACGCTGGTCCTCGCCGCCGATCCGGGCCTGCTCGCCGCTTTGCTTTACTGGACGGCGCTGACCATGGCCGCGCTGATGCCGCGCACGGCGCGGTTCGACGACGGCTGGCGCTGGCTCCAGCGGCTTGGCCTGCAAGCTTTGATCGCCCCGTTCGGCCTGTACCGGGACCGCATCATCGCCCGCCGGGCGCGGCGCCGTCGAAAGCCGATCGGCCTCGCCCGCAAGGCGCTGGTGCTGATCCTGCCGCTGGCCGGGAGCGCGGTCTTCATCACCCTGTTCGCCCAGGCCAATCCGCTGATCGGCGACGCCTTCGCCCGTCTCGATCTCAGGTTCCGTTTCGACCTTCTGACCGTCATTCGCATGTTTTTCTGGCTGACCGTGCTGGTCATGGTCTGGAGCGTGCTGCGGCCGGCGCGGGTGCGGCTCAATCCGGCCGGGCCCGGCATCGATCCGGGCTTCGCTTTGCCCGGAGTCACGGTCGCGTCGGTGACCCTGTCGCTGGCCGCTTTCAACCTGATCTTCTTGGCTCAGAACGGCCTCGACCTCGCCTTCCTGTGGAGCGGCGCGCCGCTGCCCGACGGGATGACGCTCGCCGAATATGCGCATCGCGGCGCCTATCCGCTGATCGCGACGGCATTGCTCGCCGGCCTGTTCGTGCTGGTCACGCTGCGCCCGGGCTCCGCCACCGCCGGCTCGCGCCCGATCCGCCTGCTCGTCACCCTGTGGATCGCGCAGAATCTGCTGCTCGTCGCCTCGACGATGCTTCGCACCTTCGACTATATCGAAGCCTATTCGCTGACCCGGCTGCGCATCGCCGCCCTGATCTGGATGGCCCTGGTCGCGGTCGGCCTCGCCTTGATCTGCTACCGGCTGCTTCGCGCGAAGAGCGGCGCCTGGCTGATCAACGCCAACATGCTGGCGGCTTTGATCGTGCTCGGCCTCTCGTCGACCGTCGATTTCGGCCGGATGGCGGCCGCGTGGAACGTCCGCCACGCCCGCGAGGCGGGCGGCTCGGGCGCCGCGCTCGACCTCTGCTATCTCAGCCGGCTCGGTTCGTCGGCGCTGCTGCCGCTGATCGAGATCGAGGGCCGCCGGATTCCGCCGGAGCTTCGCGACCGCCTCGCCTGGCTGCGCACCCGGACCATGGCGGAACTCGCCCGGGACCAGGCCGACTGGCACGGCTGGACGTGGCGCGGCGCCCGCCGCCTCGAAGCCGCGAACGCGCGCGCCGCCGCGCTTCGCCTTCGCCGCCATCGCGGCGAGGCGCGGCAGTGCGACGGCCGTCCGTTCCCGCCTCCGCCGCCGGCGCCGCCTGCGACGACGCTTCCGGAGGCCGTCCCGCCGCCGGCGGCCTCTCGGGAAGGCGATCTGGTCCCCGAAATCGTGATCCCGGAGGTCGAGGCGGAACCGGCCAAGCCTTTGACAGAGCACGCCGGGCGGTGAATGAGATGTACGCGATGAGCCACCGCATCCTGATCGTCGACGACGACCCGCATATCCGTGCAGTGCTGAGCTTCGCGCTCGGCAAGGCCGGCATGCAGACCGCCGAGGCGGCCGACGGCGAGAGCGCGCTCGGGGCGATCGCCGCGCAGCGCCCCGACCTCGTCGTGCTCGACATCAACATGCCGCGGATGAGCGGCCTCGACGTCTGTCGCAAGCTGCGCGCGGGCGACGATCTGCCGATCCTGTTCCTCTCCTCGCGCGACGACGAGATCGACCGCGTGCTCGGCCTCGAATTGGGCGGCGACGATTATGTCGTGAAGCCCTTCTCGCCGCGCGAGGTGGTGGCGCGGGTCAGCGCCATATTGAAGCGCGGCGGCCGGGCGCTCGAGGAGGCGGGCGCGCAGCGGCCGATCGGTCGCCACCGGCTGCGGCTCGATCCGCAATCCTGGGAGGCGTGCTGGGATGGCGAGCCGGTGGCGGTGACGGTCACCGAATTCCAGCTGCTGCTCCTCCTCGCCAGCCTGCCGTCGAAGGTCTTCACCCGCGACGCGATCATCGACCGGCTGCACGGCCCCGGCTTCGCCATCACCGACCGGACGATCGACAGCCATATCCGCAATTTGCGCGCCAAGTTCGCCGCCGTCGGCGGCGCCGACCTGATCGAAACCCGGGCCGGAATCGGTTACCGGATCGGCGCCTGCCAGGGCGGCGCTGCTTGATCGCAAGCGCCAAGGCCGCCCTCAAGCGCCGCTGGCCGTCGCTCCGGCTGCGCACCATATTGTTCGCGACCTTGCTGTTCGTGGCCGCTCTGCCCGGCATCGGCGCCGTCTTCCTGCGCGTCTACGAGAACACCCTGGTCCAGCAGACCGAGGCCGAGCTGATCGCCCAGGGCGCGGTGCTGGCCAGCGCCTATCGCAGCTTCTGGAGCGAGAGCGCCTCCATGGTCGAGCCACGCGGCCGGCTCCGGCGCGAGGCGCCGACCATCGATCTCAGCGCCATGCCGGTGCTCGCCGAGCAGCCCGCCGCCCAGCCGCGCGCCCGCCCGTTCGAGCCGCGGGCGCTGGCGGTCGCCGCGGCGCTGCGCCCGATCGCCGCCGACAGCGCGCGCACCACCCTGGCCGCGATCCGCATCCTCGACCGCCATGGCCGGGTGCTGGTCGGCCGGGACGACGCCGGCATGAGCTACGCTCACCTCCCCGAGGTGCGCGCGGCGGCCGCGGACGGTCCGCAGACGGTGCTCCGCCGCCGCGCCGATTATCGGGCGCGCTACCCGTTCGAATTTCTCAGCCGCGCCTCGGCGATCCGAGTCCACCATGTCCGCCCGATCCTTGCCGGCGGCGAGACGGTCGGCTTCGTCATGCTGTCGCGTAGCCCACGCGGCCTGTTCCTCGGCATCTATCAGGACCGCGGCAAGATCGCGCTCGGCGCCGGCCTCATCCTGATGACCCTGCTCGTCCTCGCCGGCCTGCTCTCGCGCGGCATCGTCCGGCCGATCGAGGCGCTCGGCGCGGCGACCGAGAACGTCGCCCGCGGCGCCGTCGCCATTCCCGATCCGCCGGCGACCGCGGCGGTCGAGATCCGCGCCCTCTACGCCAATTTCGCCTCGATGGCCGAGAGGATCGAGCGCCGCTCGCGCTACCTGCGCGACTTCGCGGCGGCGGTCAGCCACGAGTTCAAGACGCCGATCGCCGGGATCAGCGGCGCGATCGAGCTGATGCAGGACCATGAGGGCGCGATGAGCGCCGAAGAGCGAAGCCGCTTCCTCGCCAACGCCGCCGCCGACGCCGGCCGGCTGTCGCTGCTGCTCGAACGGCTGCTCCACCTCGCCCGCGCCGACATGGCGGTCGCCGCCGAGGGTGCGACCACGCCGCTCGACGCGCCGCTGCGCGCCGTCGCCGACGCCATGCGCGGCGAAAGCCTCGCCGTCCGCCTCGATCTCCCGCCCGATTTGCCGCCGGCGGCCGCGGCGGCCGAGCTCATCGAGACGGTGTTCCAGATCCTGATCGAGAACAGCCGCCAGGCTGGCGCCGGCGAGGTCCGAATCGAGGCGTCGCGACACGGCGACCGGATCGCCGTCGCGGTCGCCGACGACGGCGCCGGCGTGCCGCCCGCCGACCGCGAGCGCATCTTCGAACCGTTCCACACCGGCCGCCGCGAGCAGGGCGGGACCGGCCTCGGCCTCTCCATCGCCCGCTCGCTGCTCGCGTCGTGCGGCGGCACGATCGCGAGCCGTCCCGCGGACGCGGGCGCTTGCTTCGAGGTGGAGCTGCCGGCGGTGATCAGCGGTTAGCAAGCCCGACCGGAAAGCGCGCATAGTCCCGGTCGGTGATGGCGTCGAGCTCGGCGCGGTAAGATGCATAAGAGGGGTCGCCCGGCTCGATCTTGCCGAAGGTGGGCTCGGTTTCGCCGACTCGGAGCAGCGCGATCGGACAGGCCGCGGGCACGAGTTGCGAGCCGTGGCCGACCAAAAGCGTGGTGAGAATGCCGTAGAGCGCTCCGGAGATGGTCGGGCGGCCGAGGATGGCGAGGCGATATTGCCCGGCTTCGTTGGTCACCAGGTAGATATGGCCCGAGAGATGCGGCAGCGATACCGCGCCGTGCTGGGCGAAGCTGTCGCTGCGTTCGGATTCGACGAAGACGAGGCGCGCTGAGGCCTCGTCCCACTGGATCGTGATCAGGTAGGCGTGGATGCCCGGATCGACGCCGAAAAGGGGCCGCAGCGTCAAATAGCGCCCCTCGAGCCAGCGCACCGCGCCGTGGCCATAGCCGCCCAGCTCGTCGGGCGCGGAGCCGCTCGCCGGAATCGGCGCCGTAGCCTGGCCGCGCAGCGAAGTGCCGAGGGCCTCCTCCAGCCGAATCACCGTCGCCAGGGTGAAGGAACGGCGGCCGGCGAGGGCCTTTTCCAGCGTCGAGATGCTGATCCGCGCCATGTCGGCGAGCGCCTGGCGCGAGATGCGGCGGCGCGCCAGCTCCTCGCGCACCTTGCGGGCGATCTCCGCCGCCCGTCCCTCGTCGAGCCATTCGTCCTGCAGCATCGCCCCTCCGATCCGCACAAATCCGCACATATTCCGACAGGGCCGCAATGGCCAGCAGCGAATGGCGGTTCGCGCCTGAAGATTGGCGATCATGATCGTGGCTGTGCGGGCCAAACGCCGCCTAATTGCGAGGCTCCTCTCATTGGGAGCCTATAAAATGTCCGAATCGTCTCACTTAGGCCAGACGCGCTATCCGCGGCGGACCGCGATCGGCCTTTCAATCCTGTTCCTGCTCACCCTTGCCGCTTTCGCTGCTTTCTCCATGGCGCGCGCGGCCAGCGAGGACGAGCAGCGGGCAGAGGAGATCGCCGCCGGCACCCTGATGCTGCTTCCGCGCGGCGGCGGCGCGGCCATGCCCGCGGTCCGCCTCGGCACCCATTACGAAGTTCGCGTCAGCGGGCGGATCGCCCGCACCCGCGTCGTCCAGGCCTTCCGCAACGGCGGCCGGCAATGGGCGGCCGCCACCTACCTCTATCCGCTGCCCGAGGACGGCGCGGTCGATTCGCTGAAGATGGTCGTCGGCCAGCGAGTCATCGTCGGCGAGATAAGGCGTCGCGCCGAAGCCGCCGAGATCTACGAGCGCGCCAAGGCCGCCGGCCAGAAGGCCGCCCTGGTCGAGCAGCAGCGGCCGAATATGTTCACCACCCGGGTGGCCAACATCGCGCCGGGGGAGACGGTGCTGATCGAGATCGAGTATCAGGCGCCGGTGACCGTGCGCGGCGGCGAATATTCGCTGCGCCTGCCGCTGGTGGTCGGTCCCCGCTACGTGCCCGATCGCACGCTCACCAGCAAGGCGGCGGTCGCGGACGCGCAGGCCGTCACCGCGCCGCTGCTGGACCCGCGGCGGAGCACCCCGCTCAATCCGGTGTCGATAGAGGTCCACCTCCAGCCGGGCTTCCCGATCGCCAACCTGGCCAGCCCCTATCACCGGATCCGGGCCGAAGAGGGCCCGAACGGCGGCCGCATCATCCGGCTCGCCGACGGCGACGTGCCCGCCAACCGCGATTTCGAGCTCGGCTGGCGCTCAGCCGCCGCTGACGCGACCGTCGGCCTGTTTCGCGAGCGCGTCGGCGGCCGGGACTATCTGATGGCGATGCTGACCCCGCCGGTCGACGACCGCCGCCGCCCGCCAAGCCCGCGCGAGATGATCTTCGTCATCGACAATAGCGGTTCCATGTCCGGGGCTTCGATGGAGCAGGCCAAGACCAGCCTGATCCACGCGCTGATGACGCTGCGCCCGGCCGACCGGTTCAACGTCATCCGCTTCGACGACACGATGACTCAATTGTTCGAGGCGCCGGTGGCCGCGACCCCGGACCAGGTCGCGCTGGCCGAACGCTTCACCCATTCGCTCGAAGCGAGCGGCGGAACGGAGATGCTGCCCGCCCTGCGTGCCGCGCTTGTCGACCCGACGCCCGCGGACGGCCGAGTCCGCCAGCTCATCTTCATGACCGACGGCGCGATCAGCAACGAGGCGGAGATGCTTGCGGCGCTGGGCGAGGGGCGCGGCCGCAGCCGCGTGTTCATGGTCGGTATCGGCTCGGCGCCCAATTCCTATCTGATGAGCCGAATGGCCGAGGTCGGGCGCGGCGGCTACACCAATATCGGCGACACCGGCGAAGTGAACGAGCGGATGTCCGAGCTGCTCGACCGGCTGACCCGCCCCGCCGTCACCGACCTCGAGGTGCGGATCGCCGGTTCGGACGCCGAGATCACTCCGGCGCAGCTGCCCGACCTCTATGCGGGCGAGCCGTTGGTGGTGCTGGCGCGCGGCGATGCGATCGGCGGCACGCTCGAGGTCAGCGGCCGGATCGGCGGCAGGGCCTGGCGGCGCTCGGTTCCGCTCGCCGAGGCGGTCGAAGGCCATGGCGTCGCCAGATTGTGGGCGCGGCGGCGGATCGCCGAGGTCGAAGTGGCGGCCACGCTCGGCTCGATGGAGCAGCAGGCGGCGTCCGACGCCATCGCCCGGCTCGGTCTCGACTTCTCGCTGGTCAGCCGCGAGACGAGCCTGGTCGCGGTCGACCGCACTCCGAGCCGGCCGCGCGGCGCCCGCCTCACCGAGGAGGAGCTGCCCTTGAACCTGCCGCACGGCTGGAACTTCGACGCCTTGTTCGGCGGCAATCCGGCCGACGGCGAGCGCGGTATCCGGCCCGAGGACCAGGCCGAGCAGCTTGACCTGCCGCAGACCGGCACCCACGCCGCCATCCTGATGCGGAACGGCGCGCTGCTGCTGCTGCTCGCGCTCGCCGGCCTCGCCGCGCTTCGCCGGAGGAAGCCGGCATGCGCATGAGGCCGATCCCTGGGAGGCGGGCGCTTGCCCGCCTCCCCTTCATCCTGCTCGCCGCCTGCGGCCTCTGGCTGATCGGCCAGGGCGCGATCATCCCCGCCAAGGCCTGGCTCGCCCAGCTCCTGCTCGAGCGCGCCTTCGCCCAAGGCGCCGTCTCGGGTAAGCCCGCAAGGGCGTGGCCCTGGGCCGACGCGGCACCGATCGCGAAGATCCGAGTGCCGCGGCTCGGCGTCGAGGAGATCGTGCTGTCCGGCGGCTCGGGCGAGGCGATGGCCTTCGGCCCCACCCTTCTCCCGGGCGGCGGCCGGCTTGGCGAGCGCGGCACCGCGGTGTTCGCCGCCCACCGCGATACTCATTTCCGCTTCCTCGCGGAGCTGAGGCCGGGGGACGTCATCGAGGTCGAGGAGATCGGCGGGCGGACGATGCGCTACGTTGCCGGCCGGGGTCGGGTGATCCGCTTTGACCGCTTCGGCGTCGACCGCCACGCCGCCCGGCCGTCGATCGCCATGGCGACCTGCTGGCCGATCGGCGGCACCGGCCGCGGGCCGCTGCGCTACGTGGTGAGCGCTGAGCTGGTGGCATGACCGGCTGGAGCGGCAGGATTCAGCCCGATCAAGGCCTCATGCATAATAGTCGAAGGAGGGCCGATCGATCGCGTTGCGATCGAGCGCCTCGGCTTCGCCGCTGCGCCGGCCGAAGGAGGCCATCTCCTGGACCATCAGCGAAAGACGAGTATCCGGCGTGGCCGCCGGCTGCCCGGCGGCCGCCCGGCCATTGGCGATTCCCGCCGGCCCGGCTTCCGCCGCGAACAGGTCGAGCGGGGCGAGGCCGTCCTTCCAGCCAGTGCGAAGCCTTGCAAGCTCCAAGGAGAGGTAGTTCGACTCGCCCCTGCGTGACAGCTGCGTCGCCGCGTGGGCCCCCGCCAAAGCCGTGTTGGCAGACGCCGCGGACCCGCCTTTGCCGGGCTTGAACGCGAGAGCGGCGTCGCCGACCGCGTGAACGCTGCCGTCGGTCTTCGTATAGCTGCTCGTCGCCAGCAGAACGTTCTCGCCCACTTTCACCGAGACGTTGTTCGCCGTCGCGTTGAGGCTGATCGAGGCGATGCCAAGCTCGGCGAGCGTCTTCAGCTCGCCGGCGTCGGTGATGCCGTCGAGGTCGCCGTCGACCCAGACCTTGAGCTCGCCGAATCTCAGGTCGTTGGCATCGATCTTGCGATCGCCGTTCCAGTCGAGCTCGCCGAGCGCCTGCAGGTCGCTGCCCGCCTCGGGATTCTCGGCGAGGAAGCTGAGTTCGCTCGCTTCGGTGATCAGGCCGTCGCCGTTGCGGTCGATGACCAGGAAGCCGTCGCCCTTGCCGATCCAGCCGGTATCGTCGCGGCTGCCATTGCCGTCCATGTCGAACTTGGCCTTGGACTTCTTGCGGCGGACCAGCTCGATGCCGTCGCCGTCAAGATCGAGGATCACCGGGGCGAGCATGCCGACGGTTTCGTTGCGGAAGCGCAGCAGCGACGCCGGCGCGATCCGTTCGCCGGCATCGCGCGACCCGCGCGCGGTGACGAAGAGCTGGCCGTCCTGCGCCGTGACCCAATATTTCTTGGCCTTCCTCGCGAACGACTGCCGGACCGGGACGATGCTGGCGATCTCGCCGGTCCTGCTCGAGAAATAGGTGAGCGCCGCATCGGCGAAACCGCTCGAGCTGCCGTTCGTGCGGGTGAACTGGCCGGTGTTGATCGAGAGCGCGCTCCCGGCGCCCGCATGGACGCTGGTCGGCGTCCCGTTGAGCCCGATACTGGCGACATCCGAGGCCATCAGCGTGGTGATCTCGGAAGTGGCGGCGACGCCGTCGCCGTTCAAATCCTGCCACAGCCGGAACTCGCCGAAGCGGGCGTCGCCGGCGGTGAGCTTGCCATCCTTATTGCTGTCGAACGCCTTCAGGCCCTCAAGGTCGGAGCGGGCGTTCTCGACATCCTCGATGAAGCTGAACTCGCCGACATTGGTGACGGTGCCGTTGCCATCGCGGTCGAGGAAGAGCAGCGCGTCGCCGACGCCGAACCAGCTGGTGTCGTCGGCCTCGCCGTCGCCGTCCATGTCGAAGCGGGCATTGCTTTCGCTCGCGCTGAGCAGCTCTGCGCCGTCGCCGTCGAGGTCGAGAATGATCGGCGAGGCGATCGAGATCGTCTCGCCGTTCTGGAATGACAGCCGCTCGATGCCGATCAGGGTGTCGGATCCGTCATTGCCGTCCGTCGCGGGAGCGGTATCGACCGCGCGGATGATCAGGTTCCCGGCGGAGGTGGTCAGCGTGTAGCTGCTGCGCAGGCCGGCATAATAAGCTGTGTCATAGCCGCCGCCGCCAACCAGTATGTCGTTGCCGGCCATGCCCCAGAAGCTGTCGTCGCCGGCGAGCCCGGTAAGGACGTCGTTGCCGTCGCCGCCGGCGAGGCGGTCGTCGCGGAAGCCGCCGAAGATCAGGTCGTTGCCGCCGGCGCCGAAAATGTCGTTGGCGGCCATGAAGTTGCCGTAAAGGAGATTGGCGCTGTTGTTGCCCTGCTGCCAGCCTTCGAACGGGTTGGTGACCTGGATATTGGCATAGGCCGAAGCCGTCATCTCGCCGTCGCTGATCGTGTAGCGGATCCGGTCGTTGCCTTGGTAGCCGAAGGTCGGCGTGTAGACGACGTTGCCCTGAGCATCGAGCGCGACGGTGCCGTGAGCGGCGCCGTCAACCGTCGTCACCTGCAACGTGTCGTTGTCGGGATCGGTATCGTTCGCGATCAAGGTCGAGGCGAGGATGGTGAGCGGATTGCCGCCGCGGACGAGGAACAGCCCGTCATCGACGGCGACCGGCGCGCGGTTGCTCGCCGTGATGGTCAGCCGGAACGTGTCGGACGCGTTCGCCACGCCGTCGCTGGCGGTGAGCCTGATGTCGAGGGTTGCGCCCGTGGACGGCGGCGTGCCGGTGAACCGCGCGCCATCGAAGCTGAGCCAGGTCGGCAGCGCGGTACCGTTGGCGAGCGCCGCCGACAGGGTCAGCGCGTCGCCGTCGGCATCGCTGAACGCCGCCGCCGGGATCGCGATGTTCACCGCCTGGTCGTCGGTCAGCGAGACATCCTGGAGCGGCGTCACCAGCACCGGGACATCGTTGACCGGATCGATGGTGAGGCGGAACGTGCCGGAGGTCGACAGGAGACCGTCGCTGGCGAAGATCTCGATGTCGATGTTGCCGTTGAAATTGGCCGGCGGGGTGCCGGTCAGGCGGGCGCCGTTGAAGCTGAGCCAGGCCGGCAGCGCATGGCCGTTGGCGAGCCGCGCGGTCAGCGTCAGCGCGTCGCCGTCGACATCGGCGAAATGATCGGCCGCGATCGCCACGTCGATGGCGCTGTCCTCGGGGCGATTGACCGGCGGGATCATCCGCTCCAGCGTCGGCGCGTCGTTCACGGCGAGGATGGTCAGGCGGAAGACGTCGGACGCGGTTACCGGGCCATCGCTGGCGGTGACGCGCAGGTCGAGTTCGCCGTGGAAGTTGGCGGGCGGGGTACCGGTGAAGCGGCCATTGGCGAAGCTGAGCCAGCCGGGCAGCGCCGAGCCGTCGGCCCGCGCCGCGGTGAGCATCAGCGAGTCGCCATCCGCGTCGGTGAAGGTGTTGGCCGGGACGAGGATGTCGATCGGCCGGTCCTCGGCGTAGACGGCGTCGTTCAGCGGCGCGAACAGGACGGGCGGGTCGTTTGCCGGCGTGATCGTGAGACGGAAGACGTCGGACGCGGTGAGCGCGCCGTCGCTGGCCAGCACCTTGATGTCGAGGAAGCCGTGGAAGTCGGCGGACGGTGTGCCGGTCAAGCGGCCATTGTCGAACTGCAGCCAGCCGGGCAGCGCGTGACCGTCGGCCAAAGTTGCGGTCAGAATCAGCTGATCGCCGTCGACGTCGCCGAAGCTGCCGGCCGGGACGATCAGGTCGATCGCCGAATCCTCGACGCTGGTCGCGTCGGGGATGAGGGCGGTGAGCGTCGGCCGGTCGTTGACCGGGTTGATTGTGAACCGGAGCGTGTCGCTGACGCTGAGCGCGCCGTCGCTCGCGGTAACGATGATGTCGACGCCGCCGTTGAAATCGGCCGGCGGGGTGCCGGTGAAGCGGCCGTTCGCGAAGCCGATCCAGGCCGGCAGCGGCTGGCCGTTGGCGAGGGTTGCGGTCAGGGTCAGCGTGTCGCCATCCACGTCCGCGAAGGCGTCGGCCGGGATGGCGAGGTCGAAAGCCGAATCCTCGAGGCCGGCGAGGTCGGGAAGCAGCGCGCGCAGCAGCGGCGCGTCGTTGACCGGGCTGATCGTCAGCCGGAACGTATCGGCGACGTCGAGCGCGCCGTCGCTCGCGGTAACAATGAGGTCGAGGCTGCCGTGGAAGTCGGCCGGCGGCGTGCCGGTGAAGCGCGCGCCGTCGAAGCTCAGCCAGGCCGGCAGCGGCGTGCCGTCGGCCAGGGTCGCGGCAAGGGTCAGCGTATCGCCGTCGATGTCGCCGAAGGTGCCGGCCGGCAGAGCGATGTCGATCGGCTGGTCCTCGGCCGTGGTGACGTCGGCCAGCGGCGCCAGGATCGCCGGCCGGTCGTTGACCGGGGTTAGCGCGAGGCGGAACACATCGGAACTGGCCAACGCGCCGTCGCTGGCGATCACCTCGATATCGAGGGTGCCGTGGAAGTCGGCCGGCGGCGTGCCGGTGAAGCGCGCGCCGTCGAACAGCAGCCAGGCGGGCAAGGCCGTGCCGTCGGCGCGACGCGCGGTCAGCGTCAGGGTATCGCCGTCAATGTCGCCGAAGGTGCCGGCGGGAATGACGAGGTCGATCGCCATATCCTCGGCGCCGGCGAAGTCGGCGAGGGCGGTGAGCAGCGCGGGGGCGTCGTTGACCGGATCGATCGTCAGACGGAAGCTGTCGCTGACGCTCTCGATTCCGTCGCTGGCGGTGATCGCGATGTCGAGGTGGCCGTTAAAGTCGGCCGGCGGCGTGCCGGTGAGGCGGCCGTTCGCGAAGCTCAGCCATCCGGGCAGAGCCGCTCCGTCCGCCAAAGCGGCGGTGAGGGTCAGGGCGTCGCCGTCGATGTCGCCGAACGCTTCGGCCGGGATGAGGACGTCGATCGGGCGGTCCTCGTCGACATGGACGTCGGCAAGGACGGTGAGCACGACCGGCGGATCGTTTTCGGGCGCGATGGTCAGCCGGAACATGTCGACCGCGCTCGCCAGGCCGTCGCTGGCGGAGACTTCGATGTCGAAGGCGCCGTGGAAGTTCGCCGGCGGCGTGCCGGTGAAGCGGCTGCCGTCGAACAGCAGCCAGGCGGGCAGCGCCGCGCCGCCCGCCAGGCGCGCGGTCAGAGTCAGCATGTCGCCGTCCGAGTCGGCGAACGTGCCGGCGGGGATGGCGACGTCGATCGCCGAATCCTCGGCGGTCTGGATGTCGGCGAGCGGTGCGGCGACGACCGGGCCGTCATTGACCGGGTCGATGATGAGGCGGAACGTGTCGCTGACCGTCAGCTGGCCGTCGCTGGCGGTGACCTCGACGTCGAGCGCGCCGTTATAGTTGGTTGGCGGGGTGCCGGTGAGGCGGCTGCCGTCGAAGCTCAGCCATTCGGGCAATGGGTCGCCACCCGCGAGCCGCGCCGTCAGGGTCAGCGAGTCGCCGTCGACGTCGGCGAAGCGGTCGGTGGGAACGGCGAGATCGATCGCCTGGTCCTCGGCCACCATCGCGTCGTCGAGCGGGGTGAGCACCACCGGCCGGTCGTTGACCGGGTCGATCGTCAGCCGGAAGGTGTCGCTGACGCTGAGCGAGCCGTCGCTTGCCGTCACCTGGATGTCGAAGGCGCCATGGAAATCGGCCGGCGGCATGCCGGTGAAGCGGGCGCCGTCGAAGCTCAGCCAGTCGGGCAGCGGATCGCCGCCGGCCAGCACCGCGGTCAGGGTCAGTTCGTCGCCATCGACGTCGGCGAAAGTGTCGAGCGGAAGCACGATGTCGACCATCATGTCTTCGGCGCTGGCCGAGTCGGGCAGGGCGGCGGTGAGCACGGGCGCGTCGTTGACCGGGTCGACGCTGAGGCGGAACGTGTCGCTGATGGTGAGCGAGCCGTCGCTGGCGGTCACCTCGATGTCGAGCAGGCCGTTGAAATCGGCCGGCGGGGTGCCGGTGAAGAGGCTGCCGTCGAACGACAGCCAGGCCGGCAGCGGCTCGCCGCCCGCGAGCCTCGCCGTGTAGCTCAGCACGTCCCCGTCGACGTCGGAGAAGGCGTCGGCCGGCAAGGCGAAGCTCAGCGGAATATCCTCGCTCGCCGACTGATCGGCGAGCGCGACGTCGAGGACCGGCCGGTCGTTGACCGGCGCGATCGAGACCAGGATCTGGCGGATCGTCTCGGCCTGGCCGTCGGAGGCGGAGACCTCGATGACGAGATCGCCGTGGAAGTCGGCCGGCGGCGTCCCGGTCAGCCTGCGATCGCGCACATCGTAGCTGAGCCAGGAGGGCAGCGCCGTGCCGCCGAGCCCGCGCACTTCGACGAGCAGGGCGTCGCCGTCGGCGTCGGTCACCAGGCCGGCGGGGAGGGTCGCGCTGAAGGCGGTGTCCTCGGTCCCGGCGAAGACGGGGATTACGCCGATCGCCGGCACATCGTTGACCGGATCGACGGTGACCGAGACCCGCGCCGTGGCGGCGCGGCCGCTCGAATCCTCGATCTCATAGTCGAACCAGCCGTTGCCGGCGAAATTGGCGTCCGGCGTGACGATCAGCTGGCCGATGCCGTTGTCGACGACGGTCACCCCGGAGCTGGCGAGGATCCGGGTCAGCACGATCGCCTGGCGGTCGACGTCGAAATCGTTGGCGAGCAGCTTGGTGGTGAAGATGGTGAGCGGCGCGTCTTCCTGAGTCCGCAGGCTGTCGGCGACTGCCACCGGCGCGTCGCTGACCGGCAGGACGTCGATCGTCACCGTGGTCGGGACGTGGAAGTCGGCGCCGTTGCTGATCTTGTAAGTCAGAACGAGCGTGCCGAAGAAATCGGCGGCCGGAGTGACCCGGTAGAGGCCGTTGTCGAGCAGCTGGGCGCCGGTGAGGCCGAGGAAGGTCAGCGTCGTCCCTTCCGGCGCATGGTCGTTCGCCATCAGCGCCGCCGGATCGATGTCGATATAGCTGTCCTCGAGCACCTCGAAGCCGGCGTCCGAGACCGCGATCGGAATCTCGAATTCCGGCATTATCGTCAGCGAAACGGTGCCGACGCTGGTCGCGCCATGGACGTCGGTGACCCGGTAGGAGAAGCCGGCGTCGCCGTAATAGCCGGCCCGGGGCGTGAAGACGGCGGTGTCGCCGACCTGGACGACCTCGCCATTGTCGCCGTCGAACACCTCGACCAAAGTGAAGGCGTCGCCCTCGACGTCGCGATCGTTGGCGATCAGGTCGGCGAAGCTGACGGTCAGCGGCTGGTCCTGGTCGCCGGTGAAGAAGCCGTCCGGATTGGCGATCGGCGCGTCGTTGACCGCGGCGACGTCGAACCGGATCGTGCCGTTCGCCTGACGGCGGCCGTCGGTGATCGTGTAGCCGAACGAGATCGGCCCGTTGAAATTCTCGTCGGGAACGAACTGGTAGCGCCCGTCCGGAAGCTCGAGGATGCGGCCGTTCGGATGATCGGTCCGGAGCGAGACGAAGCGGATCGTGTCGCCGTCCGGATCGCTGTCGTTGGCGAGCAGATCGGCGATGGTGAACTCGAACGGCGTGTCCTCGGACGGGGTGAAGACGTCCAAGACGGCGATCGGGGCGCGGTTGGTCGACGCGACGTCGATCTCGACCAGGCCGACGCTGCTGCCGTGGACTTCGTCGGCCACGCGATATTCGAACGTGGCTCGGCCGTCGAAATTATGATCCGGAGTGAAGACGATGCTCGTCCCGTCATAGACGACGGTGCCGTGCGACGCGTTGAGCACGCCGAGGAAGCTGATCGGATCGCCGTCGACGTCGATATCGTTGGCGAGCAAAGTCGCCGGATCGATCAGCAGCGGCGTATCCTCGACGCCGTCGAGCCGGTCCTTGCCCGGATAGGGCGGGTCGGCGATCGGCGCGACATGGACGGTGACCGCGGCGCTGCCGGTGCCCTCGCTGTCGTCGGTGATCACATAAGAGAAGCTGTCGTCGCCCGAGAAGGACGGGTTCGGCACGTAGGTCAGGGTGACGCCGGCATTGCCGTCGAAGCGGTGTGCAAGCGCCGCGGTCTCCGCGACTCCGCCGACCGTCCGGGTGAAGCGGAGGGCGTAATCGCCGAGTATGTCGAGCGGCACCGTCGCCGTGACGCGTCCGGTCGCCGAGTCGACCGTCATCCATCCCGGCAGGGCCGAGCCGTCGGCCAAAGTCGCCGACCAGGTCGCGCCTTCGACCTGGGCCAGCGCGGCCGGCGCGTCGAGCATCACCACGGCGAGATTGACCGTCACCGAACCATTGGCGGGCTGGCGGATCTCGATCGCTCGGACCGCATGGCCGTCGCGGTCGAAATCGTTCTCGAGCAGGGCGGCGAGCGCGAAGGTGACGCTGCCATTCTCGGTCGTGTCGACCTCGTCGCCATAGCCGTTCGGCTTTTCGGGCGTGGGCTTGACGTTGAAGACGATGACCGCCGGCTTGGCGGAGACGCCGCCTTTCTCGTCGCGGGCGTCGTAGGAGATCGCGACCGAGCCGTTGAAGTCGGTCGGCGTGTGCAGGTCGATCCGCTCGGCGCCGTAGGTGACGCTGATGTCGTCCCTCTCGACGACCTTGTAGGTGCGGTCGACCACGGCCTCGGTGATCACCGACATGGTCGGCAGGCTGGAACCGTTGCCGGTGACGTTGAGCCGCACCGGCACCGCGCCGACGAAGGTCGCCGGCGGCATTCCGGAGAAGGTCAGAGTCTCGCTGTTGAACGTCAGCCAGGACGGCAGCGGCGCGCGGCTCTCGCGGGCCGCAGAAATGCCCTGCGCGGCGCCGAGATCGAGCGCGAACAGCCCCTGCGCGGCGAAGAACGGATTGTTGGCGAGCAGGGCGTTGATCGCCGGGTCGAGCGGCTGGTGGGGATCGATGACGAATTCGAGCGTGAAGCCGCGGTCGGTCGAGGCGTAGACGTCCTCGGGCAAGGTCACCGCATCCGGCGTGAAGACGATCTGGAGGCGGGCGACCGGAGCGTTCGCGTCGGGCGCGAAGCCGGTCAGCTTCACGCTCATCGTCTCGGGGTCGAAAGTCAGCCAGTCGGGCAGCGGCCGGCCGCCGACCAGGCTCGCCGAGAAGCTGCCGTCGCCGATGTCGAACAAGGCGACGTCGCTGTCATAGGCGATGCCGGATTGCAGCGCCGCCGCGTTCGCCGGGTCGATCGCGATCGTCTCGGCATAGCTGGCCGGCGAGGCCCCGCCGGCGCCCGGATGGGTGAAGGTCAGGATGACGTCGAACGGTTGGGTCTGCCCGGCGGGCGGGGTGCCGGTGAAGCGCAAGGTCCCGCTGTTGAACGACAGCCAGGAAGGCAAGGCGCTGCCGTCCGAGAGCGTCGCGGCGACGGCGACGCCGTCGCCGAGCGTGTCGGCGCCGAATTCGTGGCCCTGGGTGAAGCCGCCGCGGACGATGTAGCGGCCGAGCACTTCGCCATGCACCGACGCGCCGCCGGCCAGTTCCTCCGCATCGAGCTCGAAGCGGCGGTTGAAGGTGGAACCGGTCTCGGGGTCGTGGACCCAGACGTCGACGGTGACCGCCTCTTCGCCGGCCGGAAGGGTGCCGGTGAACCGGACATTCTGAGCATCGAAGCTCAGCCAGGAGGGCAAGGCGTCGCCATTGGCGAGCTTGGCGGTGATCTCGACGCCAGCCGAGAGATAGGATTTCTCGAGCGCGCCGAGGACGGTGGCGCGCTTGAAGAACAGCACGTCGCCATCGGGCTCGATGTCGTTGCCGAACGCCTCGGCCGGGATGACGTAGAGCGGCAGGTCCTCCAGCCCGGCGACGATGTCCCCGCGCAGGATCGGCCCGTCGTTGCGCGGCATGACCGTGATCGCGACATAGGCCTTCGAAGTGCCGCCGCGGCCGTCGCTGATATAATATTCGAAGCCGGCCGAGCCGTTATAGTCGGCGCGCGGCCTGAACTCGATCATGCCGGCTTCGTTGACCCGGACCTTGCCGTTGTCCGGGAACAATTCGACGCCGGTGAAGATCAGGGTGTCGCCATTCTCGTCCGTATCGTTGGCGAGCAAAGCGGCCGGATCGATGACCAGCACCAGGTCTTCCAAGGTCCGGTAGCCGTAATCGTTGCGGCCGACCGGGGCGTCGTTGAGCGGCCGCACCTTGAGCTTGTAGGTCAGGATCGACGAGGCGCCGCGCGCGTCGATCACCTCATATTCGAGCGAGGCTGCCCCGAGCGAATGAGGAGTGAAGGCAATGGTGCCGGCGGCGGCGTCGAACACGACGCTGCCGTTGGCCGCCGGATTGTTGTCCGCGCCGGGGTGCAGGCCGACGAAAGTCACCGCGTCGCCCTCGACGTCGTAGGTCTGGCCCATCAGGTCGGCGACGGTGAAGGTCGTCGTCTGGTCGAGCCTTATCCAGCGCGACCGGTCCTCCGCGCGCGGAGCGTCGTTCACCGGCGAGAATTGGATCTCGACCTTGGCGGTCGAGGTCGCGCCGTCGGCGTCGGCGAGAGTGTAGATGAAGCCCGCGAAGCCGAAATGATCGGGCCGGCCATGGAATTCCAGATAGTCGCCGTCGATCTTTCCGGTCACGTCGGTGGCGGCATCGTAGCCCTGCTCCTTGTACGGGCGCAGATCGTGGCCGGCCGCATTCTTGAGCGGCTCGATCTTGACGATCCGCAGGTCCTCGAAATCATTATCGATGTCGAAGTCGTTGGCGAGCAGGGTATCGATGCGGATACGCAGCGGCACGTCCTCGATCCCGACGATGGCGGCGTCGTCGACCGCGGTCGGCGCATCGTTGACCGGCGAGAGGTTCACCTCGACGGTGGCGGTGGACTCACGGCCGAACTCGTCGCGCACCGTATAATCGAAAAAGGCGTCGCCATTATGGTTGGGCGCGCCGCGGAACTCGATCATGCCATCGGCCCGGATCGTGGCGGTGCCGAAACGCATTTTGCCAACCCCGATCAGGACCAGCTTGTCGAGGCCCTCTTCGGCGTCGTTCAGGATCAGCGTCGCGGGATCGATCACGGCGATCTGGTCCTCGGTGCCGAACCTGTAGATGTCGTCTTCGGCATTGAACCGGCCGGCGCGGACGAGCTGCTCCATCCGCTCCCGGTCCCAGACGACGCCGTTGGTGAAGACGATTTCCTCGATGCCGGTGGCCCGGCCGAGGAAATGATCCTTCACGCGCACCTTGTCGATCAGGTAGCCGTCGTCCTTTTCGAGCTCGATCAGGAGGTCGTCGCCCTCGCGCAGGAGCGACACGTCCTTGTTGGAAAGCTCGGCCTTCATCGCGACCCGATCGACGTCGGACTCGCTGCCGATCTCGGTGACCGTATCGGCGCCGCTGTCGAAGCCGGTGCGATAGAAGTCGGAGCCCGCGCCGCCGCGGAGCTGATCGTCGCCGAACTCGCCATCGAAGACGTCGTCGCCGGCGCCGCCGATCAGCGTGTCGTCGTGGACGGAGCCGAGCAGCATCTCGATGTTGGCGAGCGTGTCGCCCAGCGCCTCGCCGGCCAGGCCCTGGCCGAGCGAGAGGTCGACCGTGACCGCCTCGTCGGCGCGGCTGTAGTCGGCAATGTCGAAGCCGCCGCGGCCGTCGATAATGTCGGCGCCGCGGCCGCCGCGCAGGCGGTTGTCCGCCCCGTCGCCGCGGATCGTGTCGTCATGGTACGAGCCCTGGACGATCTCGATCCCGGAGAAGGTGTCGCCCTGCGCGTCGCCGCTGCCGGCCGCGCCGTCCGCCATGTCGATGGTGACGCCCTCGGCGGACAAGGTGTAGTCGACGACGTCGATTCCGGCGCCGCCTTCGAGGGCGTCGCCGCCGCGGCCGCCGATCAGCACGTCGTCGCCGCCGCCGCCGCTCAGCACGTCGTCGCCGCGGCCGCCGCTCAGCAGGTTGGCGGAATCGTCGCCCTCGATCGTGTCGGCGAAGTCGGAGCCGGTGACGTTCTCGATCGAGGCGAGCGTGTCGCCCTGGGCATGGCCGCCCGAAGCGGTGCCGGCGGCGAGCGAGATCTGCACCGCCGCGTTGGAGAAGAAGTAAGTCGCGGTGTCGGTGCCGTCGCCGCCGTCGAGCTGGTCGCCGTCGGCGCCGCCGTCGAGCGTGTCGTCGCCCGCCCCGCCGGTCAGCGCATCGCCGCCGCCGCGGCCTTCAAGCAGGTCGTTGCCGCCTTCGCCGTCGAGTCGGTTGACGGCGCCGTCGCCGCCGAGATCGTCCGAAAATTCCGTGCCCTTGAGCGCCTCGATGCCGACATAAATATCGCCCTGGGCGAAGCCGCCCTGACCGACCCGCGATTCGAGGTCGGCGCGGATTCCGGTATTGGATCCGGTGAAGACGATTGTGTCGAAGCCGGCGCCGCCGGTGATGTGGTCGCCGTCGTCGCCGCCGTCGATGACGTCGTCGCCGTCGCCCGCGTCGATCTGGTCGGCGCCGAGCGCGGCCTCGATGATGTCGTCGCCGGCCATGGCGAGGATGAAGTCGTCGCGGTTGAGGCCGCGGATGGTGTCGGCCCCGGCGCCGCCGACGATATAGTCGACGAGCGACGTGCCCCTCAGCAGCCCGTTGTGGAAACCGGCGACATTGGCGTGGGCGAAGCCGATATCCTCGAGCCCCTCGGCGTCGGCGATCCGGTACTGGATGGTGACTCCGCCGGTGAAGCCCTGCGGGAAGCGGGCGACGAGGAACTTCTCGCCGCGGAACTCGACCAGTTCGAACTCGCCGACGGAGACGTGCCGGCCCAAAGCGAGCTCGGCCGGATCGAGCACTGCATCGACACCGACGAAGCGGGGCCGCGCCCGGTCCGGGTCGTCGAGATCGTCGTCGATGGTGCCGTCGCCGTCATGGTCGGCCTGCTCGAGGTCGAAGTCGTTGGCCAGCAGGTCGGAGACCCGGATCACCAGCGGGATGTCGAGCGGGGTGACGAAGCCCTCGTCGTCCATCGCCGTCGGATCGTCGTTCGACGGGATCACGACGATGTTGACGAAGCCCTCGGCCGAGCCGTCGGCATTGTCGGTGATGCCGTAGACGAAGCCGGAGGAGTTGCTGGCGTCGCGGAACGGTGTGAACAAGAGGTCGCCATCCTCGTTGAACTCGAGCGTGCCGTTGATCGACCCCGCGGCATCGCCGCCGAACCTGAAGAAATCGCCGAAGTTGAGGTGCCGCCAGCCGGTGAACTCGAGCGCGTCGCGGTCGATGTCCGTGTCGTTGCCGAGCAGCGCCGCGATCGGGATCACCGTCGGCACGTCCTCATAGACGTAGATCGTGTCGCGCACCGCGTTGGGCGGGCCGTCGCCGACATTGTCGAACCACAAGGTTACCTTGGCGTCGTGGACCTCGCCCTCGGGATCGGAAATCAGATAGTTGAAGCTGGCCTCGCCCCAGAAATCCTGGTCGGGGGTGAAGATGATGGTGCCGTGGCCGGTGACCTCGATGTCGCCCCAGATCGGGTTGGTCGCGCTCTCGAACCGCACCGCGAAGCCTTCGACGTCGAAGTCGTTCTTGAGCAGCTCGACGATCGGGATCTCGATCGCCTGGTCCTCGGTGCCGTTGAGGAAGTAGAAGTCGGGATTGTCGTAATGGTCGTTGCGGGCGACCGGCCGGTCGTTGACCGCCTGATAGACGATGGTCGCGCGCGCCCAATCGGTGCCGCCATGGCCGTCGCTGATCTGATAGTCGAACCAGGCGTCGCCGTTGAAATTCGCGTCGGGCTCGAACAGGACGGTGCCGTTCTCGAGCAGCCGCGCGCGGCCGCCATGATCGGCGCCGACCGCGACCAGGCTCAGAATCTCGCCGTCATGCTCGACGTCGTTGGCGAGCAGCCGTTCGGCGCTGATCACGATCGGATTGTCCTCGCGGATCGCCTCGCCCTGCTGGGTGAGCTCGAACCGGTCGTCATGGCCCTCGGGCGGATCGTTGACCGGCGTGACGGTGACATTGACCCGCGCCGTCGAGGTCGCGCCCGACGGATCGGCGACGACATAGTCGAAATAGGTGTTGCCCCAGAAATAGGCGCGGGGGACAACCCGAATCTGCCCCTCGGGCGTCAGGGTGACATGCAGATCGGGCGTCGGCAGCACCGACAGGACGTGAAGCTGGTCGCCGTCGACGTCGCGGTCGTTGGCGAGCAGCGCCGCCGGATCCACGTCGAACGCGGCGCCTTCCGAGGTCGTGATGCCGCCGTCGTTGAAGCCGACCGGCGCGTCATTGACCGGCGCGACGTTGATATAGACCTTCGCCTCGGCGCGACCGCCCTCCGGCGTGTTGGCGACATAGGTGAACCAGGCCTCGCCGTTGAAATTGGCGTTGGGCGTGAACGAGATGTTGCCGTCGCTGGACAGCGCGGCGATGCCGTTGCTCGCGCCGAAGACCTGGCCGACGATCATTCGGTCGCCATCGAGGTCGTTGGACAGCAGCCGCTCGACCCGGATGGTCAGCGACCCGTCTTCATCAACGGTGAAGCCGCGATCCTCGAGCGCGGTCGCGACCGGCCTTACGCGGACGTCGATCGTGCCCTCGGCGAAGCCGTTGCGGCCGTCCGACACGGTGTAGCGAAGAGTCGTCGGACCGGCATAGCCGGCGGTCGCGGTGTAGACGATGTCACCCTGGGCGTTGAACGTCGCCACCCCGTTCTCGCCGCCGTCGGTCGCGACGATCCGCAGTGTGTCGCCGTCGGCGTCGAAATCGTTGCGCAGCAGGTCCGCCGCCTTGATCGTCAGCGGCTGGCCGGTGATGACGGTGAAATAGCCGTCCTCGGCCGCCGCCGGCGCGCTATTGTCGAGCAGGTCGCGGATTGTGTCCTTGGTCCAGGTCACGCCGTCGGCGAAGGCGATGCTCTCGATCCCCTTCCGGTCGAGCGAAAGCGCGTCGACGATGGTCAGGCTGTCGGCGTCGGAACTGGCGAAACGGATGACGACGGTGTCGCTGCCGCGGAAAAGCCGGTCGACCGACGCGTCGGTCGAGGCGAAATCGGCGATGAGGATGGTATCGGTCGCGCTGGCCGAGGTGCCGCTGTCCTGGACGGTGTCGTGGCCGGCGCCGCGCTTGAACGCATAGCTGTCCGAGCCTGCCCCGCCGGAGAGCAGGTCCTTGCCCTCGCCCGCGGCGAACTGATCGTCGCCGTCGAAGCCGTAGGCATTGTCGTCGCCCGCGGTGCCGATGTCCTGGAGCGCCCGCGCCCGCATTTCGGCGCGGCCCCAGATCGTGCCGTCCATGAACTGGATGGTCAGGCTGTTGGAACCGGCATTCACGCTGCCGAGCGCGTCGCGCAGCACCAGCCGATCGCCGCCATTTGTGAAGCGGATGACGAGATCGTCGCTGTCCGGGCCGGCCCGGACCGCGGAAGCGATGTCGGCGACATTGTAGTCGACCAGCTGGACCTTGTCCTGACCCGAGCCGAACGCGTCGATCCGGTCGTCGCCGTCGTCCTTGCGATAGACGTAGGTGTCGCTGCCGGCATCGCCGACGAGCAGGTCGTTGCCCTTGCCGCCCGCGATCGTGTCGTTGCCGGTGGTGCCGAAGACGATGTCGTCGCCGTCGGTGGTGGTCGCGGCGAGCACCAGCGCGCGAATCTGCTCGACGCCGATCGTGACGCCTTCGTCGGTGAGCACCACCGCCTCGATGCCGGCGAAGCCGCCGGCAAGCGCGTCGAGCAGCACGATCTCGTCCGAGCCGTCCGCGAAGCGGATGGCGACATCGTTGCTGCCGTAGCCGCGGCGGTGGAAGCTGACTTCGCCCTGCGCATAGCCGGCGATTTCGAGCCGGTCGCCGGACGAGGCGGCGCCGTCGCGGATCGTGTCGCGGCCGTCGCCGCGGGCGAAGCGATAGGTGTCGTCGCCGCCGGCGCCGACGAGCCGATCGTTGCCGAGCCCGCCGCTGAGCGTGTTGGCATTGCCGTCGCCGGTGATCGCGTCGTCGCCGATCGTCGGCAGTTCCCGCAGCAGGTCGGCCACGCCCCATTCGGTGCCGTCGGCGAAGCGGACGGTTTCGATCTTGCCCGCGCCGAGCGCATCGAGGATGGCGATACGGTCGTCGCTGCCCCTGATCTTCAGGACCAGGCTGGAGCCATCGCGGCTCTGCTCGACGGCCACGTCGGCCGGCGCGAGGCCCGCATCGAGCAGGAGGATGTCCGCGCCGCCCGCCGCATCGGAGATGACGTCCTGGCCGCCGCCGCGCCCGAACCGATAGGTGTCGTTGCCCTCGCCGCCCTCCAGCTGGTCGACGCCCTGACCGCCCGAAAGGCTGTCGTCGCCGGCAAAGCCGAGCAAGACATCGTCGCCGGCCGCGCCGTCGAGCGTGTCCGCAGCCGTCGTTCCGTAAGTCGTGTCGTCGCCGGCGCTCGCCGCCACCGCCATCGCCGAAAGGGTTGCCGCCGACCAGGTCGTGCCATCCGCGAAAGCCGCCTCGAATGCGAGGCTGGTGCCGGCGCCGACGCCGAGATCGATCCGGTCGCCCGTGCCGGCGATCTCCAGGACGATGGTGGGCTTGCCGCGCACCATCCGCACGTCGGCGGGGTTTATGCCGGCGCCGAACAGGATGCGGTTGGCGCCCTCCAGGTCGGCGACCACGTCCTGTCCGTCGCCGCGGTTGAAGACGTAGGTGTCGCCGCCGGCGCCGCCGGCGAGCTGGTCGTTGCCGCTGCCGCCGACCAGAATGTCGCTGCGGTAGGATCCCTGCAGGCTGTCATTGCCGCCGTTTCCGCTCAGGGTGACGGGGCCGAGACCGCCCGCCACGGCCTGTAGCCGGACATTGTCGAGCGCCGCGCCGCGCGAGTCGACCGGTCCGAGCGCGCGGAAGCGCAGGACGTTGTCGCCCTCCGCCGCGGTGAGGGCGAGCGAGACGGTCTTGTAGACCAGGCTGGACTCGCTGATCGTCGCGACCGCCGCGCCGTTCCACAACACTTCGAAGGCGCCGGATGCCGCCGAGACGCGGTTGGCGTGATCGAACTGAAGCACCATCGCCTGGCCGGCGACGAGGCCGCCGACGGTCTGCGCGATGTCCATGTTCTGGCCGGCGCCGTCGAGGTCGAGCCAGTAGGCGCCGTCGGAAGGCGAGATGCCTTCGACGTTAGCGACGGCCATCTCGAAGAGGGCGCCGTTGGCGTCGGTCCAGCCCGGGATGGAGGCGACCGTCCAGCCCCACCAGTTCGACGTGCCGCCGACCGTCGAGAAATTGTCGAAGCTGCCGTTGACGAGCAGATTCGCCGAGGTGTCGGCCAGCATGACCTGCAGTCGGTCGTCGCCGGCGCTCCCCGTGAGCGCGCGAGCGACGACGTCGTCCCAGCTCCACATTGTGCCGTCAGCGAAGCGGATCTCCTCGATCCGCGACGCGCCGCCAAGCGCGCCGTCGAGGCGGACGCGCCCGCCATTGCCGGCGACATGCAGCTCGATGTGCCCGCCCTCGGCCTGGACCACGGTGACGTCGGTCGCCGCGATGCCGGCCGCGAACTCGATCCTGTCCTGGCCGCCGGCATCGCCGATCACATCGCGGCCGTCGCCGCGGGCGAAGCGGTAGATGTCGTTATTCCTGCCGCCGAACAGCGAGTCGTCGCCGCCGCCGCCGTCGAAGAGGTCCCCGCCATTGGCCGAGGCGGCATCGTCGCCGCCATAGATGACGTCGTCGCCGCTGCCGCCGGAGAGGACGTCGCCGCCGGCGCCGCCGAAGATCTGGTCGTGGCCCGCCTCGCCGGCGATCCAGTCATTGCCGAAACCGCCTTCGATCCGGTCGGCGTCGGCGCCGCCGGCGAGCCGGTCGTTGCCGCCGAAGCCGGAGATGGCGTCGGCCCCGCCATTGCCGAAGATGCGGTCGTCCAGGGGACCGCCCTCGAGCGTGCTGCCGGTCTCGCCGTCGCTGGTCCGGACCGAATTGTCGATTCCGAACGGCAGGCCGCCGAAATTCTCGGCGGTGAGGTCGGCGGCGGTGACTCCGGCCAGGCGCAGCACCGAGCGATCGAAGCCTTCGCCATTGCGCAGCAGGATGACGGTGTCGGCGCCGACCTGGCTGATCCGCAACAGGCCGTTCTCGAACGGATTGGGATTGCTCGACGACAGGCGGATGACGTCGCCGCCATTGCCCGCCTGGAAGTCGGTCACGACGTCTTCCGCGACATTGTCGGGCAGATCGTGGATCGGCAGATAGCGATAGGTGTCGCGGCCGGCGCCGCCGGTCATCGTGTCGACCGCCTCGTCGGCGAGGATGTCGCCGAACACGTCGTCGCCGTCGCCGCCGGCAAGCACATCCGCGCCGGCGCCGCCGGTCAGATAATCGTCGCCGGCGCCGCCGGTCAGCAGGTCGTCCCCGCCAGTCCCGTTCAGCGCCTCGCCGGTGACGCCGATGTCCGGCGCCACGCGCGCCAGCACGTCATCGAGGGTCAGGGTCATGCCGCTCGCCGCGATGACGAATTGCTCGATCCTGCTCGCGGCGGCGGCGGCGAAGGCGCCGCGGATCAGCAGCCGGTCGGCGCTGCCGCTGAACCGGATCGACAAATCGTTGCCGCCGAGGCCGACCCGGCTGAAGCGCAGCCGGTCGAGCGTGTAGCCGTCGATCTGGACGGTGTCGGCGGCGGCATCGCCCTTGTCCTCGATTTCGTCGCGGCCGTCGCCCGCGGCGAAGACATAGGTGTCGCCGCCAAGGCCGCCGGTGACGCTGTCGTCGCCGGTGCCGCCGGCCAGCCGGTCCGCGCCCGCGCCGCCGTCGAGCCGGTCGTCGTCGGCCCCGCCGAGCAGGACGTCGTCGCCGCCGAGGCCGCTCAACGTGTCGCGGCCGCCCTGGCCGCTAAGCTCGTCGGCCTCGGCCCGGCCGGTGTAAACGTCGTCGCGGCCGGTGCCGGAATTGGCGCGCCGGTGGAGATCGGCCGGCGTCCAGACCGTGCCGTCGGCGAACGCCACCGTCTCGATCGCGTAGGCGGGCGTGCCGAGCGCGTTGACCAGGGTCAGCCGGTCTTCCGTGCCGACGACCTTCAGGATGTAGCCGGTCGTCCCCTGCTGGAGGACCTCGATGTCCACCGGCGCGATGCCCGCGCCGAACTCGATCCGGTCGAGCCCGGAAGTGTCGGTGATCGCGTCCTGGCCGTCGCCGCGGTCGAACCGGTAGGTGTCGTTGCCGCCGGCGCCGACCAGATTGTCGCCGCCGGTGCCGCCGACCAGGATGTCGTCCCCGACATCGCCGTTGAGGCTGTCATTGCCGCCTTCGCCGAGCAGCTGGTCGTTGCCGCCGAGCGCGTTGATCGTGTCGTTGCCGAGACCGCCGCTGATGACGTCGGCGCCGCCGGTTCCGTACAGCACGTCGTCGCCGGCGGTAGAGCCGGCCGACAGCGTGAGCAGCTGGGCGTGGGTCCACACCGTGCCGTCGGCGAAGCGCACCTCCTCGATGGCGTTGGCGGCGACGTTCAGAGCGTTGACCAGGGTGAGACGGTCGTCGGTGCCGGCGATGCTGAGCACGAGGCCGGTCGAGCCTTGCTGGCGCACCCGCACGTCGGCCGCCGCGATGTCCGAAGCGAACTCGATCCGGTCGATGCCGGCGGTGTCGGTGATCGTGTCCTGGCCGTCGCCGCGGGCGAAGCGGTAGGCGTCGTTGCCGGCGGCGCCGGTCAGGCTGTCGCTGCCCCTGCCGCCGGCCAGGATGTCGTCGCCGACGTCGCCGGCGAGGCTGTCATTGCCGCCGTCGCCGAACAGCTGGTCGTTGCCGCCGAGCGCGTTGATCGTGTCGTTGCCGGGGCCGCCGCTGATGATGTCGGCGGTGCCGGTGCCGAACAGGATGTCGTTGCCGTCGGTCGGCGCCATCGCCATCGTCAGCAGCTGGGCGTGGGTCCACATTGTGCCGTCGGCGAAGCGGACTTCCTCGATCATGTTGGCGGCGGTGCCCTGGGCGTTGACCAGCGTCAGCCGATCGTCCGTCCCCGCGATGCGCAGAATGAACCCGGTCGCGCCCTGCTGGCGGACCTGGACGTCGGCGACGGCGATGCCGGCGGCGAATTCGATCCGGTCGGCGCCGGCCGTGTCGGTGATCGTGTCCTGGCCGTCGCCGCGGGCGAAGCGGTAGATGTCGTTGCCGGCGCCGCCGTTCAGGCTGTCGTCGCCTTTATTGCCCTCGATCGTGTCGTTGCCGGTGTCGCCGTTGATCGAGTCCATGCCGGCGCCGCCGAAGATGCGGTCGTTGCCGCCGCCGGCGGCGACAATGTCGTCGCCGCCATTGCCGTGGATCAGGTCCGCCGCCGGCCCGCCGGAGAGCAGGTTGCCGAAGTCGTTGTCGTGGATCTCCAGCGCCTGCGAAACGGCGGGGATGTTGCCATCGAAGTTCGCGGCCGTGAAATCCCCCGCCTGCGTCCCCACGATGCGCAATACTGCAAAACCCTCTTCCGGGCCGTCGGCACCGTCGCGGTCGGCGAGCAGCAGGGTGTCCGCCCCGTCCTGCTTGAGCAGCAGATGACCGGTCGGGAAGGGATTGCCGCCAGCATAGTTGAGCAGATTGTTGAGACCCATCCGGTAGATGAGGATGGAATCGCCGTTCGCCCCCGTCTGGAAGTCGGTGATGATGTCGGTGGCGGGTACGTCCCAGCCGAACCACCAGCTTCTGAGCTCGAAAAGATCGCGTCCCGAGCCGCCGGTGAGAGTGTCGACGCCGGACCAAAGACCGAGCCAATCGAGATGATCGTTGCCGGCGCCGCCGTCCAGAATGTTGGTGCCGCGCGGATCGTCGAACCAGTCGTCGCCGTCACCACCGAGGAGGACGTCGTCGCCCTCATTGCCCATCAGATCGTCGTTGCCTTCGCCGCCGAGCAGCGTGTCGTCGCCATATTCGCCTTGGAGATAATCGTCGCCGGTCCCGGCCTCGAGCAGGTCGTTGCCCCAGCCGCCATAGAGCGAGTCATTGCCATCGCCGCGGGTCGGCAGGCCGAGGATCTGGCCGGAGCGGAGCTGGAAGCCCCAGACGCCGGTCGCGACATTGCCGGCCGTGGTGTCGTAGGCGGTGTTGCCGCCGGTCGGGAGCGGGACGCTGTAGTTTGTGCCGTTCAGGTTAACGCCGACTCCGCCCGAGCCGCTCCACTGGAGCATCTCGTAACGGTAGACGATGTCGAAATCGCCGTTGCCGCGATCGATCAGCTGGACCTGGAAGGCGTTCGGGGTCGTGCCGTTGTTGTAACGGCCGACATCGTCCCAGGTGACGGTGATCGTCCGGGTGGTTTGGTTGAAATCGTACCAGACCAGATTGGAGCCGGTCGAGGTGCCGCCCGGGCTGGCCGTCAGCGGTCCAGCCTCGCTGTCGGCATCGCCCGGCCATACCGCCATGCTCAGGCCGCCGACGATGAGATAGCCGTTATTGTTGATCTCGATATTGGTCTGGCTGGCGCCCTCGACCGTCAGCCCGCCGGGCGCGAAGCTTTCGGGGATGGCGATGACATAATAGCCGTCGTCATTGCGCGGCAACGCGGCCTCGCCGAACCCGGAGGTTCCGCCCAGCCCGTTGACGAGCGTGTTGGTCAGGGGGCCGAAATAGGCGGCGACGTCGATCGGAAGCGTCGGTACGTGGACACCTTCGGTGCCGCCGACCAGATGGTCGTCGCCGTCGCTGCCGTAAAGATAATCGTCGCCGAGGTCGCCCTGGAGCTTGTCCAAACCGTCGCCGCCATCGAGGTCGTCGTTGCCGGTTCCGCCGGAAAGCTGGTCGTCGCCGGAATCGCCCTCCAGGCTGTCGTCATGCTCGTTGCCTTCCAACAGGTCGTTGCCGGCGCCGCCCTCAAGATAGTCCTCGCCGGTGCCGCCCGACAAATGGTCGACGCCGCCATAGCCGAACAACGTATCGTGGCCGCCATGGCCACGGATCGTGTCGCCGCGCGGACCGCCGTGAATCTCATTATCCTGTTCGTCGCCGTCGGCGACGATCGGCTCGGCGAGAATGGGGTCGATGCCGTCGAGATTGAAGGCGGTGATGGCGGTCGCCTGGGTGTTGAGAAGGCGGACCAGCATATGGGTGCGTCCCTCGCCGCCGGCGCTGTCGAGATCATGGATGATGAGCGTGTCCGCCCCGTCCTGGCGCAACACATACTGCCCGTCCCGGAGCGGGTCGTACCAGCCGTCATAATAGGACCAAAGGTCGAGCTGATCGCCGTCGTCGCCGGTCTGGAAATCGGTGATGATATCGGCCGCCGGGATCACTTCCGGGCCATTCTGGCTGAGAAGCCCGATCGTGTAATAATCGGTGCCCTCGCCGCCGGTGAAGGTGTCGACGCCGAGATCGTCGCCGACGCCCTCGAAATAATCGTCGTTGGTGCCGCCGCTGAGCGTGTCGCTGCCCTCGCCGCCGACCAGGTAATCGGAGCCCGATCCGCCCTCAAGGGTGTCATCGCCGTCGCCGCCATAGAGGTCGTCGCGGCCGTCGCCTGAAGTGCGAATGCCGAGGATCTCGCCGTCGCGGACCTGGAAGCCCCACACTCCGGTCGCGCCGAGATTGCCGACCAGGCTGTCCTGGTCGGCGCTGTCGTCCGAGAGAATCCGATAGAAGGCCGAGCCGGTTTCGATATAGCCGCTGCCCCAGGCTTCGGCGTCGACATTCTCGAAGCGGTAGACCACGTCGAAATCGCCGTCGCCGAGCGCCGTGATCTGGATTTGATAGGCGTTGACGAGCAGCTCGGTGGTCTCGTTCGGAAGCCAGCGGTAATGGGCGATGTCGTCCCACGTGAGGGTGATGGTGCCGGTCGCGGAATCGAAATCGTACCAGACCTGGTTGGCGCCGGTCGAATTGCCGCCCGGGCTCGCCACCGCGGTGCCGCTGCTGGTGTCGACATGGGATTGGAGAGCGGCGAGGGTGACCGCGCCGAGGCGGACGTAGCCGTAGGAATCGATCGTCAGGCTCGATACGATTTCGCCGTTGATCTGCAGGCCGTCGGGCGCGAATTCGGCCGGAATCCCGATCTCGAACGTCTCCCAATAGGTGCGTTCGAGCGCCTGCTCGCCGAAGCCGGCGTCGCCGCCGAGGCCGTTGACCAGGCTGTTGCCGACCGGTCCGAAATAGCCGGTGAGATCGGCGGCGCCGTCGTCCACGACCACGCCCTCGTCGCCACCGATCAGACGATCGTCGCCGTCACCGCCAAAGAGTTCGTCGCCGCCGAGCCCGCCTTCGATAAGGTCATTGCCGGAGCCGCCCTCGAGAGAGTCGAAACCGTCATTGCCCTCGATCAGGTCGGCGCCCGAGCCGCCCTCGACATAATCGTCGCCGGCACCGCCGATCAGCGTGTCCGCGCCGCCCTCGCCGTCGAGTTCGTCGTCGCCTTCGTGGCCGCGGATCGTGTCGCCGCCGGGGCCGCCGGAAAGATAATCGTCGTCCGGCGTGCCGTCGATCACCAGGCCGTCGGGTCCGTCGGGATCGATCCCGCCGAGGTTGAATTCGGTCAGGTCGGCGACCTCGGCGTTGAGGATCCGCGCCAGCGTATAGGTGCGGCCGTCGCCGCCCGCCGCGTCCACGTCCTGAACGACGAGGATGTCGGCCCCGTCCTGCACCAGGACGAAATGGCCATCGGCCAGCGGGTCATTCTCGTCCCAATAATCGTTCCAAAGGTCGATGACGTCGCCGTCCGCCCCGGTCTTGAAATCGGTGACGATGTCGACGGCGGGGACGAAGCCGTCCTCAACCGACCAGTCGTGGAGCCAGGCGATCGTATAGACGTTGCTGCCCTCGCCGCCGGTGAGGGTGTCGATCCCACGGTCCCCGCCGACCCTCGCGAAGCTGTCGTCCCCCGCGCCGCCGATCAGGGTGTCCGCGCCCTCGCCGCCGTCGAGATAGTCGTCGCCGGCGCCGCCATCGAGATGGTCGGCGCTGCCATAACCCTGGAGCTCGTCGTGGCCGTCGCCGCCGGACAGCGTATCGGCGAGAGCGCCGCCGTCGAGGAGGTCGTCGCCGTCGGTCCCTTCCGAAACCACCGGAACGTAGAGGACCGGCTCAATCTCCGACAGGTTGAAGGCGGTGAAGTCGGCCGCCTGGGTGTTCAGGATCCGAGCCAGCACCTGGGTGCTGCCGTGGCCGGCGGCGCTGTCGAGATCGCGGACGAGAAGCGTATCGTCGCCGTCCTGCTGAAGCACATATTGGCCGTCGAGCAGTGGGTCGCCATTGCCGTTATAGGCGAGCCAGAGGTCGAGCACGTCGCCCTCGGGGCCGGTCTGGAAGTCGGCGATGACGTCGACGCCCGGAACCTCGTCGGTCAGATAGAGGCTGGTAACCGCGAAATTGTCGGAGCCTTCTCCGCCGCTGTAGAGGTCGACGCTGGTGTCGCCGCCAATGCCGACCAGCTGATCGTCGCCGTCGCCGCCGGACAGCGTGTCGCTGCCGTCGCCGCCGTCGAGGAAGTCCGAACCGGACCCGCCTTCGAGAAGGTCGTCGCCGCCCAAGCCGTAAAGCTCGTCGTGGCCGTCGCCGGCCGTCGGCGCGCCGATGATCTCGCCGTCCCGGACCTGATAGCCCCACACGCCCGGCACGCCGAGATTGCCGATCGACGTGTCGTAGCTCGCGCTGTCCCGGCGGGGTCCGTAGAAGCTCGAAACTTGAGTGGAGATGGAAGCGCCCCAGCCGCTCCATTCGAGATTCTCGTAACGGTAGAGCACGTCGAAATTGCCGTCGCCCTGGTCGATCAGCTGCAGCTGGAAGGCGTTGGGCGTCGCTTCGCCGTGCCGGGCGACATCGTCCCAGGTGACGGTAAGGGTCCGGCTGGTCTCGTCGAAATGATACCAGATCCGGTTGGCGCCGGTCGAATTGCCGCCGGGGCTCGGCGCAAGCGGGCCCCCTTCGGTGTCGGCGTCGCCCGAATAGACGCCGAGCCAGACGTCGCCGATGCCCATCGCGCCGAAATCGGCGATGTTGATGGTGCTGACGGTCTGGCCGTTGATCAGCAATCCGCCGGGCGCGAAGCTCTCCGGTATCGCGATCTCGTGCATCGAGTCGTAGCCGGGCGGCAGCCCGTTTTCGCCGAAGCCGGCGTCGCCGCCGAGACCGTTGACCAAGGCGTTGGTGACCGGGCCGAAATAGGCCGACAGGTCGACCGGGGCGTCGCCGACGACGATCCCGTCATTGCCGCCGACCAGCCGGTCGTCGCCGCCGAGGCCGAAAAGCCTGTCGTCGCCGAGGCCGCCCTGGATCAGATCGGCACCCGATCCGCCGTACAGCGTCTCGCCCTCGTCACTGCCGACGATCTCGCTGTCCCACTCGCCTTCCGCGGCGAACGGGGCGGGGCCCCCGGGGCTGCCGCTTTCGGACCCGCCGAGCATCTGAATCTGGGTGCCTTGCGACGCGCCGCCCTGCGCTGTTTGCGCGGCCAGGGTCATCAGCTGGGCGTGGGTCCAGATCGTGCCGTCAGCGAAGCGCACCTCCTCGACCCGGTGGTCGCCGTCGGTAATCGTGCCGCCGATGACGATCCGGTCCTCGGTGCCGAGAATCTCCAGCACCAGATCCGAGGAACCCTGCTGGCGAACCCTCACATCGCCGGGCAGAATCCCTTCCGCGAACCGGACCGCATCGATTCCGCCGTAGCCGTCGGTGCGCCAGTTCGCGTTATACTCGTAGATCGTGTCGCGGCCGTCGCCGCGGGCAAAGCGGAATTCGTCATTGCCTCCGTCGCCGTGAAGCAAATCGTTGCCCGTGCCGCCGATGATCACGTCATTGCCGTGGCTGCCGAACACCGTGTCGTTGCCGGCACCGCCATTGCTCGTTTCCGAGGCTTGGCTGCCGTAGACGACATCGTCCCCCGAGGTGGAGGCGGCAGCCATTGCCCGAGCGACGAGGTCGGCATGGCTCCACTTGGTGCCGTCGGCGAAGCGGATCTCCTCGATCCGATAGTCGCCGGAGGTGATCGTGCCGGCGAGGCGAATACGGTCTTCGGTGCCGGCGATCTGGAGGAGAAGGTCCGACGGACCGGATTGCAGCACGATCACATCCGCCGCCGTGATCCCGGGCGCGAACTCGACGGCGTCGAAGCCGCCATAGCCATCCGTAAGCCAGTTGGCGTTATATTCGTAGATCGTGTCCTCGCCATCGCCGCGGGCGAACCGGAAGACGTCGTCGCCACCGTCGCCGTGCAGCACGTCGTTTCCGGTACCGCCGACGAGGATGTCGTTGCCGTGGCTGCCGGTCAGCGTGTCGTTGCCCGCTCCGCCGCTATTGGTATCGGCACCGTGGCTGCCGTAGATCACATTGTCGCCTGCGGTCGACGCGGCGGCGATCGCCCGCGCGGTCAGATCCGCATGGGTCCATTCCGTACCGTCGGCGAACCGGACCTTCTCGATCCGGTAGTTGGAATCGGACACAGCTCCCCCGAGCCGGATGCTGTCTTCGGTGCCGACGATCCGGAGCAGGAGATCCGCCGAGCCCTGCTGCAGGACAATGATGTCCGAGGGCGCGATGCCGGCGGCGAACTCGACAACGTCGGACCCGCCATAGCCGTCGCTGAGCCAGTTGGCGTTATATTCGTAGATCGTATCGCTGCCGTCGCCGCGTGCGAACCGATAGAGGTCATCGCCACCGTCGCCGTGCAGCAAATCGTTGCCGGCGCCGCCGACGATCGTGTCGTTGCCGAGGCTGCCCGTCAGCGTGTCGTTGCCCGCTCCGCCGCTGACGATCGCGCCCAGGTAGCTGCCATGGACGAAATCGTCGCCGCCGCTGGCCTGGCCCGCCACCGCCGCCTGAACCAGCTCTGCGTCGGTCATGACGCTGCCGTCGGCGAACCTGATCAGGTTGGGCCCGTAATTATAGGATGAAAGCTTCTCATCGAGAGTGATGCTTCCCGCCAGGCCTTCGAAGCGAATGACGACGTCTTGCCGGTCGCCGGTCGAGGCCGAAAAGAGCAGCATCGAACGGGTGATGCCGGCGCCGAATTGCAGGACGTCGACGGCTCCTCCGGTGCCGTAGTCCGAGATGAAGTCGTTGCCGTCGCCGGGATTGTAGATGAAGGTGTCGGTGTCGTCGCCGCCGACCATCGAATCATCGCCCCGACCGCCCGTGATCGTATCCAGGCCGGTTCCGCCGTCGATCGAATCGTTGCCAGCGCCGCCGGTGATGACGTCATTGCCGCCACTGCCGGAGAGGGTATCATCGCCCCAGCCGCCGACGAGCGTGTTGGCCGAGCTATTGCCGGCCAGCGTCACGTTCGCGCGCTCGAATGGCGCGCCCGCCAGATTGGCCGGCGTGAGGCTGGTCGCCGTCACGTTCTGGAGGGTGAAGAGCAGGCGCGCGTCGGCGAGGCCGGCGACGCCGCTCTCGGCGAAATAGACGGCGGTGTCGGCGCCTTCCTGGCGGGTGACCACCGTACCGACCAGGCCCTGCGCCATGCGGATGTCGAGCACGTCACCCGCGTCCCCGGTCTGGAAGTCGGTGACCGTGATCACGCTTTCGCCGTCGCTCATCAGCGGCACGAACAAGGCATAGGTGTCGCGCGCGCCGGTCCCGCTCAGCGTCCGCGAGCCGCCGCTCTCGCCGATGCCGGCGGCCGGCGTCTCACCGCCGCCGCCGCCGGGAGCGGCGCCGAACAGCGGGTTCGTGAACGGATCGGTGCCGGGCACCGAGGGGTGAAGCAATCGTTCGGCGGCGGTGGCGTCGACGGCGCGGGAGAGGAGGTCCGCCGCGCTCCAGGTTGCGCCGCCCGCGAAAATCACCTGGTTGATCGGCGGCTGGGACGCCGTGGCCTGGCCCTTGATGGTGATTCGATCGTCGCTGCCGATGAAGCGAAGGATCAGGTCGGCGCCGCTGCGCTCCACGACCACGTTGGCCGGCGCGATGTTGGTGCCCAGCTCGAGCGTGTCGCCCGACCCGGACCAGTTCGATGCCTCGCTGATCGTATCGCGGCCGTCGCCCCGGTTGAAGACGTAGCGATTGTCGCCCAGTCCGCCCGCCAGCCAATCGTCACCCGTTCCCCCGTTGAGCGTCGCGGGGATGTCGAGCGACGTGCCGAAGTCGATGCGGTCGTCGCCGGCCGTGCCGGTGCCGATCCGGGCGTAAATGTCGTCGAGCGTCCAGACCGTCCCGTCGGCGAAGGCGAACTCCTCGACGCCATGATCAGTCGTGGAGCCGCCCGCCACGAACATGTTGGCGAGGGTCAGCCGGTCGTCGCCGCCGGCAAGGCCGATCACCAGATCGGTCGGACCGGCCGCGAGGATGCGGATATCCGTCGGGAGGATGCCGGGGCCGAAGCGGACCCGGTCGAGCTGGGTGCGGTCGGTCTCCTCGAAGTCGACGACGACGTCCTGGCCATCGCCGCGCTCGAAATAATAGATGTCGGCGCCGCTCTTGCCCTCGACCCGGTCGTCCCCCTTGCCGCCGGTCAGGAGGTCGCGGCCGCGGCCGGATTCGAGATGATCGTTGCCGAGGGCGCCGAACAGCGCGACGCCGCCATAGGTGCCGCCGCTGCCGAGCGCGCCGGGCGCGACGATATGATCGTCGCCATCGGTCTCGAGCACGGACAGGGCGATCTCGGCGAAGCTCCGGGTCCGGCCGTCGGCGAAGCGGACCAGGGCGATCACCGGATCGGCGTCCGCCGCCGGATCGACCAGGGTGACGCGGTCGCTGCCGCCCTGAACGCTCAGCACGATATTGCCGTCGGCGCTGCGCGTGGCGATCACGTCTTCCAGCGCGATGCCGGGGCCGAATTCGAGCATGCCCTTGCCGTCGGTGGCGCCGTTGCTCTCGATCCGGTCCTGCCCGTCGCCGCGGTTGAAGCGGTAGACGTCGTTCCCGCCGGCGCCGATCAGCACGTCGTTGCCGAGACCGCCAGTGAAGATCTCGTCGCCGGTCGTGCCGGTCAGCCGGTCATCCTGCGGGCTGCCCTCGCCGAGGATCCGGTCGAACAGCTCGTCGCGGGTCAGGCTGGTGCCGTCGCCGAACTCGACCGTCTCGACGCCATTGTTCTGCGCGTCGTAGCGCAGCACCACCTCGTCCTCGCCCTCGGCGAAGCTGAGCACGAGCTCGTTGCGGCCGGGCGCGGTACGGCTGACCCGCATTTCGTCGGGCCGATAGCCGGCGATCCTGAGCAGGTCGGTGCCGGCGCTGTCGTCGATGACGTCGTGGCCGTCGCCGCGCGCGAATTCGTAAGTGTCGTTGCCGCCCTGGCCGCGCAGCTGGTCGTTGCCGCCGGCGCCCGTGATCAGGTCGTTGCGGGCGCTGCCGAGGACGATGTCGTCGCCGTCGCCGGACTGGTCGTCGACCGAGCGCTGCACCAGCGCCGCCGCGTCCCAGCTGGTGCCGTCCGCGAAATTGATCGTCGGCACGGCGCCGCCGCCCGCCGCGCCGACCAGCAGCACCTGGTCGCCGGTGCCCGGGAAGGCGATGATGAGGTCGATGCTGTCGAGCGCCGACAGCCGGACCACCGCATCGCTCGCCAGGAAATCGGCGAATTCGAGCGTCGCCAGGATTACGCCCGAAGGCATCTCGATCCGGTCGAGACCGTCGCCGGCCTTGATGACGATTGTGGCGCCCTGGGCCATGATCACCCGGTCGTGGCCGGGGCCGGGCTCGACGGTGACCTCGGCGGCGAGCTCGCGCAGGTCGATCCGGTCCTGGCTGCTGTTGGCTTCGCCGAGCCGGATCAGGTCGCGCACCTCGGCGATGCCGAGCGTGGTGCCGTCGGCGAAGACGAAATTCTCGACCGGGTTGAGCTTGTAGCCGCCGAGGACGACGAGCCGGTCGGTGCGGGATTCCAGCGTGATCAGCAGGTCGCCGTCGACGTTGCGGAACTCGACATTGTCCCTGGTGACGCCCGCGCCGAACACGATCTGGTCGACGCCGGCGGTGTCGGCGATGCTGTCGCTGCCGTCGCCGAGGCCGTATTTGTAGGTGTCGTTGCCCTGGCCGCCGGCCAGCGCGTCGGAGCCGCCGCCGCCGCTGATCGTGTCGGCGCGGTTGTCGAAGCCGGTGAGTTGCTCGTCCGCTTCGGTACCGGTCAGAAGCCGGTCGATAAGCTGTTCGAGCGTCATCACCGAGCCGTCGGCGAAGTGGAATTCCTCGATGCGGGTGCTGCCGAGGCCGCCCTCGATCTTGAGGATGTCGGTGCCGTTGCCGAGGTCGATATTGATGTCGAGGCCGTCGCGGCGGACGATCAGCGCGTTGCGCTCCACGGACGCGCCGAACACCACCTTGTCGATCGCGCCCGCGTGGCCGGTTCGCTCCTTGATCGTGTCGAAATCATATTCGGCGGAGAAGGCGTAGGTGTCGCCGGCATTGCCGCCGTTCAGCGTGTCATCGCCCTGCCGACCGTCGAACGTGTTGGGCACATCCATCGTGAGGGGGCTTGGGCCAAGGATGTTGTCGCCGAAGTTGCCACCCTCGATCTGCAGCTCCTCCTCGATATCCGATATGTCGAGGATCGTGCCGTCCTTGAACTTGAACTTCTCGATGGCGTCCTCGACGCTGCGGAACTGGTTCTTGATCCTGAGCTGGTCGGGCCGGTCCCGCACGGAGATGAGGAGGTCGTCGCCCGACTTGGTGAAGACGACGTTCTTGTCGAACTGGTAGCGGATGTCGTCGCCGAACTCGATCACGTCCTCGACCGCGACCTTGATACCCTTGCGGTCGTGCCAGGAGGCGCGGACGCGGCGGTCGATGATGACGTCGTGGCCGTAGCCGACGTCGAACTTGTAGGTGTCCCCGCCGTCGCCGCCGGTCAGCGTGTCGTCGCCGCCGCGGCCGTCGATCAGTTCGGCGAAGTTCGAGCCGGTGATCTCATCGTCGCCGTTCGTGCCGACGAGGTCGATGTCCTCGGGATTGAAATCGGTGAACACCAACGTCCGGTCGGCGAACTCGAAATATTCGACGGCAGCGTGCTGCTCGCCGTCGCGGACATATTGGTTTTCAAGGACGATCCGCTCGCCGGTCGCCTTGACGGTGATGATGAGGTCGAGCGCGGAGCGGGAGAATTCGACCTCGCCGGTGCCGATGTCGCCGAACTGGATCCGTTCCTCGCCGCTTGAATCGTAGACCGTGTCGGTGCCGTAGCCGCGGCCGAAGACATAGACGTCGCTGCCGCTCGCGCCGACGAGCCGGTCGTTGCCGGCGCCGCCGTCGATGAAGTCGCGGATGCCTTCGAAGCCGTAGATCGTGTTGTCGCCGGCGGTCTTGGCGATGTTCACATAATGCTGGAGGAGCTTGAGGTAGGTCCATTTGGTGCCGTCGCCGAACTCGATGTCCTCGAGCAGGTTGACGTAGCCGATGAACGGCAGCTCCTTGAGATAATTGGTGAGGATGACGTGCTCGGTCGTGCCCTTGACCTGCAGCGTCAGCGTGTCGCTCGCGTCGGTGCGCAGGAAGTCGAAATCTGTCCAGCGCAGGTCGTCGACGAACTTGAGCGTGTCGTGCTGCGGCGGCGCGTAGGCCTTGAAGCTGAAGTCGGCATCCTCGATGACGTCCTGGCCGTAGCCGCGGCCGTAGATGTAGGTGTCGCTGCTCTCCTGACCCTGCAGATAATCGTCGCCGGCCCCGCCATCGAGCGTGTTGACGTTGAGCATGCCGTAAATGGCGTTGTCGCCGGTGGTCTTGGCGTTCTTCAGCACCCGCTCGACGATCTCGGTGAATTCGAGCGAGGTGCCGTCCTCGAAGATGAAGCGTTCGATCAGGCTCGGCGACACATAGTCGAGTCCCTCGTCGCTGCCGAGGAGTCCGGAGAACAGACCGAGGCCCAGCGTGATGCCGCCGAGCTGGCCGACCAGCTCGATCCGGTCGCCGGTTTCGTTGCCCTGTTCGTCGAGCAGGATGACGGTCAGGTTGGTGCTGGAGCCGTCGCGAACGAGCTTGAGGTCGTCGGCGGTAATGTCGCCGCGGAAGTGGAGGAAGTCGATTCCGGCCTTGACCGGGCCGAACGAGAAGCCGCCGCGCTCGTCGATCACGTCCGAGCCGTCGCCGCGCCGGAAGATATAGTGATCGCCGCCGGCGCCGCCGCTCATCGCATCGTTGCCGCGCCCGCCCATGAGGATGTCCCCCGAGCCCGAACCGATCAGCGCATCGTTATGCTGTCCGTCCGCCCGCGCGAGATCGACCACCTCGATCGCCAGGCGCTGGCGATCCCAGGCGATCCCATCGGAGAAGACGATCGAATCGACGCCCGACTGGAGCTGGGTGCCGTTGTTCAGATATTGGTTGAGCTCGCCCAGGAACTGATCCCTGACCCGGATCACCCGCTGGTCGGTCAATATGGTGATGATCAGGTCCTGGCCGTCGCGCACGGCCTTGACTTGGGACGCCTTCACGTCGGTGAAGCGAAGGCTGTCCTGCGCCTTCGCATCGACGTCGACGATCAGGTCGTTGCCGGATTGCTTGCCGACGAAATAGACGTCGGACCCGCCGCCGCCGTCATGGGTCTGGTCGCCGTGCGACATGTAGAAATAGTCGACGCCGCTCGTCCCGCCGACCGAGACGTCTCCGGCCGTATGGGTGCGCAGCCGGGTCTCGTCGATCGACAGCGCGTGGGCGACGGCGGCGAGGTCGAGCGCGATCCCTTTTTCGAAGGCCGGAAGCATCATCTGGAAGATGAAGGCCTGGTCGATCTCGACCGAGCCGCTCAGCACATTGTCGTCGCCGTGCGGCTCGTAATCCGGGTAGACCTGCCACAGGACTTCGTTCCAGCCGGTCAGATAATCGGCGATCGCGTCGTCCGCGTTCGAAGCGGGCGCGGCCTCGAAGATCGCCTCGAACATCGGCGCGAGCTCGCGGTCGGTCGTCGGCCGGTAGCGATCGGCCTCGACGTCATATTCGATCCCGCGCGCGAAATCCTCGAGCCCGCCCTGCAGCGCCAGCCGCACCGCGAACCGCCGCGAGACGATGATGTACTGAGTCATCGCCACTTCGACCATCTCGATCATCGGCTTGATCGCGGAGACGTAGCTGTCCTCGGACAGGCTGGCCTCGCCGCCCGCGTTCACCGAATAGGCGAGGTGCCCAGTCGCGGAGTTGGCGATGGCGGTGAGCATCTCCGGCCGGAAGTCGATCCCCGCGAGGCTCGTGGCGAAATGAAACTGCTCGGGCGTCAGCAATTCCACCCGATAGACGCTGTCGTCGGTCGAGCCGACCTCGTCGAGATTGTCGAAGTCGATCGCGTAATTGCGCAGCGCGAACTCGCGATAGTCGCCGGTCTTGTGCTCGAGCTCCAGCGCCCGATCGAGGTTGCGGGCCCAGACGTAGAAGGTGCCGTCCTCGTCGGTGACCTGAACCGTGTAGTCGACCACCCGCCCGTCGGTGAAGCGAACGCCGATCGCCTCGACGGGGATCGAGGCATAGGGGTTGAAGCCGATCTCCTCGACCCGCCATTCGGTGCCGGTCGCATGCGCCTGGGCGAGGACGTCCTCGCGGGTCGGTGCGGCGATGACCTGGCCCTGGGCGTCGAGGATTGCGGTGCCGGACGCCAGCCGCCAGCTTCCGTCGGCCTGCTTGACGCCATGGTCGAGGATGATTGCACGACCGTTTTCGACTCGGACGAGATAGGGGGCCTCGTTGCGGTGCTGGAGCGCTTCGCCGCGCGTCGTCGGCGACCAGGCCTGTTCGAGGCGCCAGCCGGACCCTTGCGCCAGCACCTGCTCCAGAGTCGCTCGAGCGACCGGCTGACCGCCGGCGTCCAGCACCGAAGCCCCCGAATCCAGCGTCCAATAGCCGCCCTGCGAATCCTCGACATAGACGCCGCGGTCGAGCAGCACCGTCTTGCCGGCCGAGTCGGTGCCGAGCCGGACCGGCGCCAGCTCGCGGGTCGTCTCGAGCGTCTGGCCCCAGGCGCCGAGCACCGCGCCGGCCTGCTGGACGAGCGTCTTGAGCAGCGGGGCGGACCCCTGGGGAGCGGTCATGGCAGAAGCGGTGGCGGCCGCCAGTTCGCCGAGGGCGACGTCGTTGGCCATCGCCACCGACAGATCGGTGAGCGAGCCGAAGCCTTTCTGGTCGAGGGTGAGACCGTCCTGCCAGGCCGCGCGCCCGCCCTCGCCGGCATAGCGGGTCTCGACCTCGGTGGCGGTGAAGATCGCCTCGAACATCCGGCCGATCCGACCGCCCGCGAACTCGACGTCGCCGCGCGCCAGCAATTGGGCGCCCTGCGGGGTGGTGACGTCGAGCGCCTCGGCGTCCAGCGACAGCGAGACGATGCCGAGCGCGTCGAGCCCGTTCAGTTCGCCGGCATCGGTTTCGCCGTCGCGGTCGCGGTCCTGCCAGACCTTGAGCTCCGACCAGATTAGATCGGCGACGCTGATCCTGCCGTCGCCGTCGCTGTCATACGCAGCGAGCTCGGCATAGCCGCCCTGGGCGCGGTCGCCGAACATTTCGGCGATGTCGTCGATCCGGCCGTTGCCGTTGCCGTCGAGTACCAGGAAGCCGTCATCGCCCTTGAGCCAGCCGGTCCGCTCGGCGAACATGTCGCCGTCGACGTCGAAGAAGGCCACCGAGTTCGTCAGGCCGACCGTCTCGATCCCGTCGCCGTCGAGATCGATCACCAGCGGATCGCCCTCGTCGGCCCAGTCGAAGCCCTTGGCGAGCCGGACCGCTGCGGCCCCGACCCACACCGCCGCGTCGGCGAGCGCGAGCACGCTCAATGCCGCGAACAGACTCTGCACGATCGGAATGCCCGCCACGAGCGGCTTCAGCAGGGCGATGGCGGCGAGCGGGCTGTTGTCCCGGAACACCATGCTGAGATCGCCCTTGCCGTGGAGCGAGGGGGCGTTGAAACCGGAAAGCAGGGTGTTCGCGCCGGCGGGCAGCATGCCCGCCCGGCTCGAATTGGCCATCTCGAAATTCTTGACGACCATCCGGCCGCTGGGCGCGTCGATGCCGACCAGGCCGGTGATCTTGCTCCACAGGCCGCGCAGCATGTCGTGGACGACGAGGTCGCCATGCGCGCTGTCGGCGCTCGGCTCGACCGTGTAGGCGATGTGCGGCATGAACGTGTCGAAATAGACCGGCGAGCCGTAGAGCCGGGCCAGCCGGGCGGAGCCCAGCGCCACCGAACCCAGCACGCCGGACGCGACGTCCAGGCTCCCCGAACCCAATCCCAGCCCGAGCGATATCGACGAGGCCATCTGGTCGCCGCCGGTCAGCGGCACCCCGAAATAGGTCAGGATGTCGGCATGCTGAGCGTCCATGATGGTGACGTTGGACCAGAACCAGAAATTGTCGGAATTGGTCTTGTCGTCGGCGACCGCGTCGCCCGTCGAATTCTCGATGTCGCCGTACATCACGCCGCCGGCGGTGCGGTTGACGATCAGGTCGCGGCCGAGACCGCCGATGGTGATCGATTCCTTGCCGTTGATCGCGATGACGAGATCGTTGCCCTCGCCGCCGTCGAGGCGGTCGATCTGGAGATTCTTGTCGTCCGTATGGGGCTTGGCGGCAGCGCCGATCGCGCCCGCGCCCACATTCTTCTCGACTTGCCGGTAATCCGCGTCGTCATCGGAACCGGAATGGAGCCTTGGATCGAGCCCCGTTCCAAGCCGATCGGCGGAGAATTTCGCCGCAAAGCCGTCTCCCAGCACGATGTCATTGCCGCCGCCCCCTTCGAGGCGATTGGAGAGCATGTTGCCGATGAGGACGTTGCTTTTGTTCCCGCCCTTGGCGTCCTCGATATAGGCGCCGAAGGCGATCGAGATATTCTCGCGCCCGAGCGCGTTCTGACCGTAGCTGACAGTCCAGTCATCGTTGATGATGCCGACGGGACCGATTGCGTTTTGCGTGAAGGCGTTCGGCCCGATCGAGGAGAAGTGGCCCGGCCGCAAATCGATATAGGCCTGGGCGTCGGCATGCGCTGTCGCGTCAATCGTATCGTGCCCGGAGCCGCTCCAGATCGAGAAGGCGCGGTCGCGCGTATCGCCTTCGATGGTTTCTTCGAAATTGTTGAAAGGCCCGTTGTTATTCTGATCGTCCCGGCCGTAGGCGAATTGCAGGGCGGCGATGTCGTAGAGCTGAAATTCGGTCGTGAACCAACCCTCACCTCGATGAGGGTCGTAGGACATTATGGAATATTTGTGGTTGTTCTCCAGTTCACCGCTTCGCGGGCCGACTCCGAAGATGTTGCCCGCGCCGGAGTCCCTGAACGTATGGGCAAGACCGAGCGAATGACCCAGCTCATGTGGCAGGACATGATGAAGATGTCGCTCGATGTCGATCCCGGGAGTCACGCCAGCAAGACCGAGGCGGTAATTTCCCGCGAGCCAGAAATCACCTCGGAACGGGTCTGACAAGTTTGTCGACTTGGGCCGCATCGAGTAGCCCGGAACTTCCCTGAACACCGGATTGCCGTTGCTGTCGACGATTGGATTGCCGTTGGGACCAATATCCGGCGTCATTTGAGTCGACTTGAGCGCCCCGAGATTGATGTTGCCGGTCCCGCTCGCGACGGCCGTGAAGGTGGCTTGGGTAAAGGATTCGACCGCCGCGAAAGCGGCGCTGAAGATGGTTTTCTCCCGATTGGTCAGAGCAGAGAAATCGCTCGCGGTATAGGTACGGGGATTTCCCTGGCCGTTATTGGCCGCACCGTTTCCGTCGCTGAATCCGGTCGGCACATTGGCGTATTCCGACGGAAGCAACGTCATGAAGCTGTATTTGATATCGGCCGACCAGGCCTGACCGTTCGCGTAGGTCAGGAGCCACGGCGTCCGTTCCAGATCCGAGGGCATATCAGTCGGCTCCGCTTAAATTATTCAGGAATGTTTCCGAGATGCGACGCGTGTCGGCCTCGACTTCGAAGTAGACGGGATCGGTACCATAAGGATTGAAGATCTCGGGGCGCGGACCGCCAGGAGCCCGTTCGATGCTGCCGATCCATGCGGCGGCTCCCTGCCAGAATGCGAGCACGACCCGGTAAGGCTCGCCGTCGCCGTTGAGGATGACGAAGCCCTGCTCGATCACGTTGTCGCCGGCGGGAGGGCAACTCCTACTCAGCGGAGCCTGTCGAAGGGATCCACCGATATGAGTGGGCTGTCCAATGCTCCTCAATTTCTCGACCAGGCCAACCAGTCCCGTTCCGCGCACGCCTCTGGCGCGGAGGGCGTCGTCCACGATCGGAGGGGCTGTGCAGAAACGCACCGCCGGAGAAACGCGGAGGCTTCCGCGCCGTTGAACATGCACCTGGCCGTCCGCGGGAACCCGCGCTTCGGCGGCCGCCCGCACAAAGCCGGGCATCGATGCTCCCGGCGGGCTGTTCGACCCGCCACCCGATCCACAACCAGCCAAGCCGAGCAGGACCAAGGTCGCCCGCAACATCAGCCGAACCACTGGTCGCTCGCGACCAAGCCGGCTGTAATTTCGACTTCGCTCATGGATCTACCTTCTCGAAAGGTGCGAGATAAAGCGCTGGAGAGATGGTCCGAGTCGCCCGATATGCTTTCGCGGACTCGCGCTTCCATTGGCGGCTCGGCGCGGGGATTTCGATATCGCCGATCAGGGACCTGGAGGAAGCGGGAAACCTTCGAATGACATGTGAGCGACCACGCCATCACGCGCACGCCCGGGTCGCCACGCAACCCATGTCGGCCTCGATCCCTCCAAGCATCGTCCCCACCCAAAACACAGTCCCGACCTGCCGGAAGTGCAGTCGATGCACTCCACCGCTTCTTTACGGCAGACTCGGGAGTCCCCTCGTTACCGAGACTTCCCCGAATAGTGTTTCAGGTCAATGGCTCCCGTGCGTAAAAGACGGATTCGGGAAAAATAATCCTGCGCGGCATCAATGTCCGGCAGCCGGAGCCAGGGTCTACCGGGCCGATTTACTGCCGATTCGGGGCGCCTGCCGCCGCGCCGCTCTTCGGACCAAGACCTGCGGGACCGCGCCAGGGTCCTCGGCTGGCACAATTTCAGCGGCATTTGGCCTGCCCTGCGGCGTGGCGGCGGATAAACGGTGACTGTCACTGTTTTTCCCCTCAGGCTTCCTACATCGTGCTGATTATGGAGGGATTGCGCTGATATTCTCGCCAGAAGTCAGCATTCGCCGTCAAATATTGACGTAGCTGCGCCTCGGGCTCGACGCTCACGCTTAGGGGCTGCTCGTGATAGAAAGTCCCGACGCACTGGGCGCGGATCGGACCGCCTTGGCGATCGAAGACGAAGCTGATCTTGAGCACGCTTGGATCCCGGCAGTCGGACCGCCTTGGCGCAACTCCGGAAAAGGAGATGGGCCGCTCCACGGCGGCGAAGGCCGGCTTGTATTCCTCGATCGTTCTTTGGAACGAGGCCGCCAGCTCCGCACGGTCCACCGAAACGTCGATGCTCGTGTAGCTTAAGAGTTGGGGGGGAATCCGGCCCTGCGTGGCCGGGGCCGCGGCGCCCGCGTCATCCGCGGCGACGGCTTTCGAAGCAGGTTTCTCACTGTTCAATATCCCGGCCTCCCCGCATCCGCACAGCGCAACCGAGCATCCCCACAGGAACGCAAATCTCATCGATGGTGACATCGACGATCCGGGAGCGAGTGTGATGGCGGATAAATGGTGACTGTCACTATTTTTTCAGAAGACATACTAATTCCCCCGATCGAACAGCGAGTTCGCCCGTTGGTATAGTCCCGCCAGATCACTCATGATGCTGAGTTCGATACGGCGAGAAAGGTTTTCCGGAATTTCTTCGCCCTCGAAGCCTCTCAAGGTGGAATTGTACGGCTCGGCGAGCGCATCGGGGGCGCGCACGATGGTTTCCCGCGCGAATTTGCGTCCTTGGCGTATGGTCAGCGCGACGGTGTACGGGCGCCCGTCGGGACGCATCGCAACCTCCTGAGTGAGAAGCACGTTCGAACCGTCATTCAAACATGCCGCCGGATATTCGGATCGGAAGGAAGCCTCTTGCGGGGTGGTCGTCCGCCCGGTGAGCACGCTCGCGGCCCCAAAGTAAAAGCGGCTGCCCCCATCGCTCCGGTGCGTGGAAATGCCCGGAAGGACGATGCGGACGATGCTGAATTGCCGGATGAATTGCTCCGGATCATCGGGGCGAACAGCGGCTGCCAGCGCGGGGTCCACGAAGGCCAAGCCGCAAATGTTGCCGTTCGGCGACACGCTTATACTGCCCGCCGGCGCGGGCACGTCGCCCGGGCGTTCATGATCGGGTTCGATCGGCATGAGGACGTTTGAACCTTGCCCGCCGTCAGCGGCGTTGGCTTTCCCATCCGCGGCGTTGTTCATCTCGTTCGCCTCCCCACAGCCAGCTACGCAGATCAACAGCATCGCCGCGACGATCTGCAATCTGATCGTTCCGCCAGGATGGCTTCGAGCCGGCCACGCCATCACGCGCGCTCCCGGGTCGCCACGCCCCGCATGCGTTCCTCGAGCCCTCTAAGCATCGCCTCCCACCCGAAACGCATTCCCGCCCCGCCGGAAGTGCAGTCGAAGCACTCCACCGCCCTTTACGGCAGGCTCGGAAGCCCCTCGCTACCGAGACTTCTCCGAATAGAGTTACAGGTCAATGGCCTCCTTCCAAAAAACGAATTTGCGGAAAACGATCTTCAGCGAGACAAGTGTTCGCCGGGCCAGGCCGCAGTCGTCGGGGACACTTTACTGTTGCTGGAGACGCATCGGATTCCCCGCTCTTCAAACGCGCCGCGGAGCCGAAGCAGGCAACGCCATCGACCCGTCCTGGACGAGATTTCGCGCGCCCCGCGTTGACATCCGGTGGCCTTATGGCTTGGTACAGGCCGACCAAGGGAGCGAATCGATGGCCAAAAAGACCAAAGAACAGGCGGTTGTCACCGGGAAGGGCAATGGCGGAGGCGGCGCGGACGAGGCCGCCGGCGCGGCGGCGGCGGGCGCCCCGGCCCAGCTCGATCCGGAAATCATGAGCAAGGTCGCCGCTCTGCGCAGCCACGTGCGGGAAAGCTTCGGCAAGGTCGCGATGGCGATGATGATGCTGCCGCGCTACCGCCACCAGACGCTGGGCGATCTCCAGCATCTCGTGCTCGACCCGCTGATCCGCGACCGAATCGCCATCGCCCAGCCGGTCAAGGCAGCCGACAATCCTCTCGCCGACATTGCCGGCGTGGCGATCTGGGCGAGCGTCTCGGACGAGGCCGACCGGCGGATCCGGGACCAGATCAAAAGCGGCACCTTCCCGCTTCGGCTGAAGGCCGAGGACTGGAATTCGGGCTCGATCAACTGGCTGCTCGACGTGATCGCGCCGGACGCCCGGGCGACCGCAGCGGTGATCGCCAATTTCCGCCAGGTCGTGAAGGAAGGCTCGCTCCGCCTCCACCCGATCGTCACCCGCCTGGTCGACGCGGAGACGCTGAAGAAGATGGGCGCCACCCAGCTTGAGGCCGAAGCGCCGGCGGCCTGACGCCACCCGCTCCCCCGTCAGCGCTCGCGGCCGGCCTCGCTCGCCCGCCGGCTGATCGGCGACAGCAGATACTGGATGATCCGCCGCCGGCCGGTGCGGATTTCCGCCTGCACGGCCATGCCCGGGCCGATCGGCTGGCGCCGGCCGCCGACCACCAGATGGTCGCGGCTGAGACGGACTCGGGCGCTGTAGACGAGGCCGAGGCGCTCGTCCTGGATGGCGTCGCGGCTGATCGTCTCGACCGTTCCTTCGATCCAGCCATAATCGGTGAACGGGAAGGCCTCGAGCTTGACCGTCACCGGCTGGCCTTCATGAACGAAGCCGATGTCGCGATTGAGGATCTGCGCCTCCACCTCGACCCCGCCCCGGTCGGGGACGACGACCATCAGCGGCTGGGCCGGCTGGACCACGCCGCCGACCGTGTGAATCGCCAGCTGCTGCACCACGCCGTCGACCGGCGCTCGCAATTGCTGAAGCTGCAGCCGCCGCGCCGACTTGCGCAGCTCCTCGGTGCGCAGGCCCGATTCCGTCTCGGAGGTCGACAATTCGGTCGACGCCTCCTCGGCGAGGCGGGCACGGAGCGCCGCCATCTCCGCGTCGATGTTGCGGATCCCGGCCAAAGCGCGGGCGGCGGCGCTTTCCTGGACCGCGATATTCTGGATATGCTCGATCCGCAGCTGCTCATATTCGAGCAGGCGAAGCCTCGAGAAATGGCCGCGGCCGGCAAGCTCCCGCCGGGCGGCCAGCTGCTGATCGATCAAAGGCAGGGTCGTGCGCAGCTTGACGATCTCGGCCTGGACCCCGGTCAGCTCCGCCGTCCGCTCCGCCCGGCCCTGCAGCAGCGAGGCGCGCTGCGCCTCATATTCGGCGACCTTGCTGCGGATCAGCTCGCTCTGGGTCACGACGACCCCCGGCGATGTTCCGGGCGGCGCCCGGAACGCCGCCGATCGTCCCTGCAGATGGGCCAGCAAGGCGTCGTTGCGCGCCTCCGCGATCCGGGCGGCAAGGAGGCCCTGAGCCGCCTGGGTGTCGTCGGCCGACGCGGAGGTCGGGTCGAGCTCGACCAGCACCTGGCCGCGGCGAACGCGCTGGCCGTTGCGGACGTGGATCGCGCGGACCACCGCGATTTCCGAGGACTGGATCAGCTTTACGTTCGCGACCGGAATCGTCCGCCCGGTGGCGACCGCCACGACGTCGATCCGCCCGAGCAGCGACCACAATATGGCGATCGTGAAGAAGCCGCAGAGCGTCAGCAGCAGGATGCGAAGGCCCGGGCTTGGCGGCTTTTCGGTGATTTCGAGCGCCGCCGGCAGGAATTCGTGCTCCATCACCTCCTTCTTGTCGCGGTCGGCGTCGTTCTGCTGGCGCCAGGCCTCCCGCAAGATCGACCATTGCCGGGCCAAAGCCGGAAAGCGGTCGGCGATCGCCCTCATGCCGGGACTCCCATCTGCTTGCTGTAGAGGCTGGCATAGCGGCCGCCCTGCCGCATCAGCGCCTCATGATCGCCCTCCTCGGTGATCGCGCCTTCCTCGACGGTGATGATGCGGTGGCATTGCCGCACCGCCGACAGTCGGTGGGCGATGATGATGACGGTGCGGCCCTGGGCGATCAGCCGCAAATTGTTCTGGATGATCTCCTCGCTTTCCGCATCGAGCGCGGAGGTCGCCTCGTCTAGGATCAGGATGCGCGGATCGCTGATCAGGGCGCGGGCAATGGCGATGCGCTGACGCTGGCCGCCCGACAGATTGGCGCCGCGCTCCTCGATCACCGTGTCGTAGCCGTGCGACAGCTCGGCGATGAACTGGTGGGCGCCGGCAAGTTCCGCCGCCGCCATCACCGCGTCCATCGGCCGGGTCGGATCGGTCAGCGCGATATTCTCGCGGACCGAGCGGTTGAACAGGATATTCTCCTGAAGCACGACCCCGACCTGTCGCCGCAGCCAGGCGGGATCGACCAGAGCGAGATCGACGCCGTCGACCAGCACCCGCCCCTGTTCGGGCACGTAGAGACGCTGGACGAGCTTGGTCAGGGTCGACTTGCCCGATCCGGAGGGACCGACGATGCCGAGCATCTCGCCGGCGGCGACCTTGAGGGTGACCCCGCGCAGCGCCTCGGGCGCGTCGGCGCGGTAGCGGAAGCGGACCTTGTCGAACTCGATGTCGCCGCGGATCGGCGGCAGGCTGGCACGAGTGGGATTATGCTCGGGCTCGGCGGGGGAGTTCAGCACGTCACCCAGGCGATCGACCGAGATGCGGACTTGTTGAAAGTCCTGCCAGAGCTGGGACAGACGGAGGATCGGCGCGGCGACCCGGCCGGCCAGCATGTTGAAGGCGACCAGCGAGCCGACCGAGAGATCGCCGGCGATCACCGCCTTGGCGCCGAAATAGAGGATCGCCACCGTGGTCAGCTTCGAGACAAGCTGGATCAGGTGGTTGCCCCAATTGGCGAGCTTGGTGACCTCGAAGCCGGTCTGGGTGTAGCCGGCGAACTGCTTCTCCCATTTGTCCCGCATCTGCGGCTCGACCGCCATCGCCTTGAGCGTGCCGATGCCGGTCACCGTCTCGACGAGGAAGGCCTGGTTCTCGGCGCCGCGCTGGAACTTCTCGTCGAGCCGAGCGCGCAGCGACGGCGTGATGAGGACCGAAATCAGGATGTAGAGCGGGATCGACAACAGCACGATCAGGGTCAGCATCGGGCTGTACAGGTACATGACGGCGAAGAAGACGATCGTGAAGAACAGGTCGATCACCACCGTCACCGCGTTCGAGGTGAGAAACTCGCGGATCCGCTCCAGCTCGCGCACCCGGGCGACGCTGTCGCCGACCCGCCGCGATTCGAAATAGGAGAGCGGCAGGTTCAACAGATGGCGGAACATGCGGGAGCTGAGCTCGGCGTCGACGCGGTTGGTGCTGTGCGCGAACAACCAGTTCCTCAGCCCCGACAGCAGGGTTTCCCAGATGAGGACGACGGCGAGGCCGAAGGCGAGCACCTGAAGCGTGTTCACCGACTGGTGGGTGAGAACTTTGTCGATCACCAGCTGGAAGAAGATCGGCGAGACCAAAGCCATCAGCTGCATGAAGAAGGAGGCGATGAGCACGTCGCGGATCGGCCGGCGATATTTGACGAGCGCCGGGATGAACCAGCTGATGTCGAACGCGCGCAAGGCGCCGGCCAGCCGCTCCCGCGCCGTCATCAGCAGCAGGCGGCCGCCGAAACGCTGTTCCAGCTCCGCCCACGACCAGACTTCCGGCCGCTCGCCGTCGCCGAGCTGGACCAGGATGCGCGGCTCCGCGCCTTCCTCCTCGACCTTGAGGAGGATCGCCGAGTCGCCGCCGGCGAGTTCGGCGATCGCCGGCAGCGGCATCTTGCGGATGTCGTCGGGCTCGCAGCGGCGGATTCGGCCGATCAGGCCAAGCTTCTTGGCGGTCCGGGCGAGATCCTCGAGCGTCCAGGGATCGTCGCCCTTGCCGCGGTCATGGGCGATCTGCTTCGGATCGGCGGGCGTGCCGAGGAAGCGGGCGAGGAGCACGAAACTGGCGAGCGCCGAATCCTCCGGACCGCCACCGCGCCCCGGCGCCACCCCGCCGGGATTACCCTCCTCCTCGTATTGCAACGACTTCCCCCCAACGCCCGCAACCGGCGAATCCCGACGCCGGCGGGACACTTAAGCTTAGGGCCCAGTCAAGATGATGACAACAATCGTAAAACGCAGCGTCCACCAAGCATTTCGCCGACGTCACGTTCGTCGTGAGGCGCCGCCATGCCCTGCACCCGCGACCTCACCCGGCTGCTGCCCTGGCGGCGCCGTCCCGATGCGGCGCTCTTCGGTCCAGATCCTGAAATCTGGCTGGGGCGGCAGGATTCGAACCTGCGAATGCCGGTACCAAAAACCTGTAGCCCATTTTGCCGGCCAACCGAACCCCGCAGAAATCTGCGGGTTTTGAGATCATAAAACAGCAGGAATCGAGGGCAAGCGAAAATTAGGACACAAATCGGGACACAAATTCGCCGCTCTATGGAACCGGCAACAGCCGCTCTTTCTCTCTGGCAACAAACAGCGTGATCCATCGAAACTCGGAAACGTCCGCTTCGGTGGCTCGGTCCGAGGCCTTTCGAAACGCAGCAAGCTCACTCTCGAGCTTCCCGATTGCTTCATCCTTCACGGACAGGATCGGCGTCCGCAACAGGGTCGCGCACCAGAAGTAAATGTATTGGGTTGGGCGCACCTTCTTGTTGGCGCGCTGCACCGACTCGATCTGACGCTCCAACTCGAGGAGGAGTTGATCGATCTCGATGACTGGAGCCATGCGGGGACCGGTAAGTCCCGGAACAATCCGCTCGAACAGGAAGGCGCCCACCAGATTGGTCGTCGCCATCACGGTCAGCGCCGTCACCGCGACATCGATCGCTGAATCGCCAACATCGTCGTCGACCTCAAAGTCACCCAGGCGTTCCCGCGCCTCCCGCAAGCGACGAACGCCTCGCGCGAAGACATGAGAGATCTGTTCGTCCTGCAAGGGCCCTTCGCCACGGAACATCGCGTCCGACCTGCTCGCAGATAGCTTCGAAAACGCTTGTTGGAGCGCGGCGGTCATGAGCAGATTGCCCAATTCCATATCGTCTCGGATCTGCGCGACGAAGGTCTTGAGAGATCGGTCCGTTCCTCGAAAATAGGCCTGCTGATTCTGTTCCAGCAACGATCTCGCCGTCTCGAAGTCATTCTTGGTGCGCATCGAGAATCGGAGGCTGAGCGCCTTGAGATAAGCGCCCTCGCGCAGCTCGGGGCTGGACTTCTGCTTTCGCTGTCGGAGCAACCTGAAAGCCTTGGTGGCGAACTGAGCTGCTGGCTCCCAACGCTCGGCCGCCACGAACAAGCAGGTGGCAAGCAACAGCACCTCAGGGCTTCGAGCATGCCGATTCACAAACTGATGCGTTTCTCCGGGCAGGCTGCCCTTCGCGATCGCATCGTCTAGAAAGGCGCTGAGGTTGGGCCGGCCCGCCAGCAAGGGATTCAGCAAATCTCCAAGCAGTAGGATGTCGACCCGCCGGGAACTCAGCAGCGCACCTGCTTGGCGTACCGACCTTACGCTCGCGATCGCGCTTTCGAGGACCACCGTGAGATGGCGGTCGCGTACATCATCGACGGTGGTCTGCACCGATTTTGCCGCGAGGTGCTTGGTTCGGCCGGAATCGATGAACTGCGCGACTTCGGCAAACAGCCCTTCGGCCTGCCCCGCCGAATAGCGGATTCCGAGCAGCGAGGTATATCTCGACGCCTTCGCCCAGTCCCTTTGCAAGGCGTGAAGAGGAGTTTCCTCCTCTCCTTTGTTGATCCTGCCCAGTTCGGCCGGAGAAGCGAGACCAACATATTCTACCGCCGCCTTGAGAGAGTTGAACACGTTCTCGAAGTCTCGAGTGATATCGCCGTTTCCGCCCGCATTCGTGAAAGCGACCGTCATTCCCTTGAGATTCAGCAAGGGAAGATAGTCCTCAGTCGAGCGCGCGAAAACGAGACCCGGGTCCCAGCCTTCCCGCTTGGCACGCTTCGTCACCGCTCGAACGATCGCATCATCGGAGCTGACCAGGACGTAGCGCTTGGTAGTCCGCCCTTCCTCATCCGTGGCGAAGAGCTGATTGAGGTTCAGAACCGCCTGAAGGGCTTCCGCGTCATTCTGGATCAGCGAGGCCGGGCGACTCGCTGAGGGCCGCGGAAGATACTTCTTCCACTCGCTTACGTCGGACACCCGAGTTCTTGAGGCGGCAATGCCCCAATTGGTTCGGTCTAAAGGAATCAGAAGCCCTGGCTCGCTGAGGAAAGCCTCTTTGAGCGTTCTTTCAAAATGAACGGTCGCGTTCAACGTATGAAACCAGGTTCTGGGCGCCTTGCGGGCGAGCCGGTCGAACTTCTTCACGGGTGAGAGATCCTGCCGAAGGAGCGACGCGATCTCGTCGAATTCACTCTGCAGTTCGATCGAATAACCAGGGCGCTCATGCGTGCCGAGCTCACGGGATAGTCTGGCCGAAATCGCGTCGGCTCTGAACAGCACCTCCTCGAAATGGGGCACCGTGATGTAGCCTGCACGCTCACGCTGTCCCGGAAGCTGCCCCGAGAACAGGAACTCGACCGTCAGCCGCTCGATCGTCTGCATTTGCGACGTAGTGGCGCGATCGCCGATCAAGCTTTTGACGTTATGGGTGAGACGGTAACGGTCTTCGAGATCGATATGATAAATGAAGACGTTCGTGTCGAAGACGTAGACGATCTCGTTGCCCGGTTCGGAGGCGAACTCTTCGTCACTCTGATTCCTCGCGAGCGATTCAGCGAGACTCACGGCCGCCTTCACGTAGCGTTCCGACGGGATTGACGGGCTGGAGGCGCTCCTCACCATGCCGGCTCCAGAGTATGCACCAGGCCGGCGAGGGCGGATTCGGCGAAGGTCTGTTCCGACGGGTTGCGCGCAGGAGTGAAGGTTATTTCTTCCTGCTGTTGCATTTGCTGCTGCGCTCGCTGGGCGGAGCGAGCCCTGGCCTGAGCTGCACGCTCCGCCTCGCGCGCCATCAGATGGGCTCGGGTCATCGGAAGCAAATTGTTGTGCGCCAGAATTTTGTGAACCGGAGCGGCAAAGGCTGCGGAATCGCCGACGCCAATCAATATCCCGATTAGGTCGCCAGCCGGGGAAAGGACTGCGGTGCCGGCTTCTCCCGGTGCGATTGGCGAAGATAGGCTGGAGCAATCGATACGAATCGCTCCACCAAGCAATATACCCTCACCCCCGTCCGGCGAGTCGACCTGCACGACTTCGCCCAGCGACAGCGCCCGCCCAAGTTCGACACGCCCCGTGGGCCGACCAAGGATGAGGCGCTCGCGGCTGTGGTCGAGCGCGCTGGCCGTCCGGCTTGGCGCCTCGACCGAGGCCAGCAATGGGTCGACCGCGGCTTGGGCGTCGATCGGAAGCAGCGAAAGCAAGGTCGTCACTGACGGCTCGAACGGCGGTGTGGGGTGAGCGAGCGCAATCGCCGGACCCGCGAAACGCATTTCGCGACTTGGCGTTCGCGCCCGCGCTTTTTTTCCGTGCGGCACGAAGGTCGTCAGGGTGAGAGCGAACAGCTGACCTGTAGGATCGGCGACAATTGGGCCAAGCGTTCCCTGCAGGTTTGAATCCAAGGCAGCGACCGGCAGGCCGGAGCGAAAAACGGCGCGCGAATGGGGGAAAACGATCACCTGCGTCCCGCTACCATCATATCGAGGCGGATTGGGGCATCGAAGCCCCAGTGGATGTTGACATTGAAGATTCTGCTCGGACGCGGGCCAAATTCCTCAGAGTAGGTTGTCCCGTCCAGCGGAGAGGCATGAAAACGAGCTGTCTCGTCGGTGAGAAGCTGGACGACGACACGACCACCGAACCGCTTCCGCGCGAAGAAGTTGGCAAAGTCCTCGCGGAGGCCGGCGAGGGAATGGCTGTTGGGAATGAAGGATCGGTCGCGTCGCCTGTCGTCGAAAAAGTCCTCATCCATTCCCAGGACATGCATGAAGTCGCCATAGCGCATCTGGCTTGCTGCCAGACGATCGGCCGCGGGCTTGCCGATCAGATCCGCCACCGGCGGCACGGCACCATGTCGGACAATCACGACGTCCTCAGTGACGTCGTGCCGGATGCCGTCTTGAACGTAGAAAAAGGCGCCGGTCTTCTTATCCCTGTCCAAGCTGCCCCGCCTGTAGGCAATCCACCTTTTGTTGAGGGTATGGGCGAGGATCAGTCGGTGGATCGGCGCGGAGGATATTTCGAAAGGATGCGTTCTTTTGCCCATGAGAACTATCTTGGGCTCGCGGCCACGCTTGGGGTTCAACAACGGCGTAGCAGGCTGAAGGAGATTCTGAGCGTTGGGCGGCCGCGACTTTGCGAGTTTCGTATATTCTCTCGCATAATGGGCCGCCCGAGTGTCCAAATCCTCGATTGCGGCCCCGACCAACTCGATCTCTTGCACGGTCTCCTGGAAACGATCGCTGTTGATGGCCAGCAGATAGCGGAGCGCAGTCTCATTTTCCATGAAGCGGCGATAAACCAGGCGGAGAGCGTCGATCACGCCTCCATCTCCTGTCCCGCTCACGAGGACGCGGTGGCTTGACGTGACAAGCTGATGGATGTCGTCGCCATTCCAATAAGTGTTTTGGGATTCGTCGTCGCAATTGCGCTCCTTGCCGAATCCCGTCGCTACGAAGACCAGGTCAAAAAGATAGTCTTTGCCGGGCGTCTTGACTCGCACCTTCCGCTCATCCGGGTCATATCGGATCTTGTCCACAGTGGTGTTGAAGAGCGGTTTGCAATCGCCGAGTGTCTCCCGCGTCCAGTCGTTGTAAAGATGGCCGATAATCTCGCTTGCCGTGCCGGCGAACCAGTCAAAGAATGGAAGCTTTGTGGTCCATTGAAGGTCTTCCTGCGGCCAGAAGTTGATCGTCGGATGAATGGTTCGATGGCTGGACGCTTCCTGCAGCGCCATTGCATGACCGCTCTTCTCGATGATCGTTACGTTGAGATCGAGCGAACGCAGAGCCGCGACAGCGGTGATCCCTGCAATGCCCGCGCCAATGACCGCAACCTCGATTTGTCCAGAAACGGGAAGCTGGCGTGCTTCGTGAAGTGCCCAGATCAAATTGAGCACGCGACGCTGCTGCGAGGCGAAGCTCACCCGCGACCCGTGCGGCCCGATGAAATAGACATTTCGTTCCGAGCAGGTGGCTGCGTCGATAACCGCACCCTGCTCGCCAACAACGGGTAATGCTGCCATTGTCGCCCCCGCTTGGCAGATTACGGTCAGATTATGGATTGTCGAGTGGCGAATTGATGATTCTTAACGTCGGCATGGGTCGACTCGCTCGTAAATACTGGGGGTCGCCCCAGCTGGCGCTGATCTATCGTCCGCGAGTACCAGGCTTAAGAGCTCTCCGACTGTTAGCCTCACTTCCAGACACCGGATCAGCCTTGCTGGACTGCGAACTCACCAAAGCGCGCGGGACTCCAGCCAGCGATTGACTTCGGACAGCTTGAAGCGCGGGCAGCGGCGGTGTTTGCTGCCGCCACTCCCGAGTTCGAACTCGCGTGGAAAGCCGGCCGGCCGTCCGCGGCTTGTTGGGCCGCTTGGCCCGTGAGGACCGCCCTTCGCGGACCGCCATCATGTAAAGGCCGTGCGCGCGTTCCACGGTCATGGTGGCAAAGCGAACCTCGCGCTGCGCCGTCTCGCGCGGATCGATGCCGGCGTCGATTTGCAGATTGAGTCCATTGGCCCATTCGCGCGCTGCCGCGATCGTGTAGGCCAGAAACAGGCCCAGGCTGAGCTTCACGACCTCGCCCGATCCGGCGATGCGCCGTCGAAAGCGCCAGCGTTTCTTCCCGCTCGCAAGGACCTCGATCGCGAGACCACCGGTTTCCGGGTCGTCGAGCTTGCCGGCTTTCAAATCATCGATAAGTGCCGGGGACAAATGGCGTTTCTTCGATTTTCCTTTCGGTCGCAGCCTCGAACGGTTTGAAAAATCGGTACACAAATCAGGGCACGGATTGGGAGCGGTGGTGTCGTGCTCGGGTGCACCCAATCCAACCGTGTCCAACACATTTTGATTGTCATTTGAAGCGCTTAAGCGCGCGAGACTGCCAGCCATACCGACTCCAACCGGTCCTTGGGCAGAACAAAAATCGGGACACAAATCGGTACACAAGAGGCGTCTAATCCGGCCGATCTGAGGCGAACCGGGTCTAGTTGAACTGACCATCGATCTGAGTGCAAGTCATTGTTCTAGGACCGAATCCAGAGGATTCGGTTGGCTGGGGCGGCAGGATTCGAACCTGCGAATGCCGGTACCAAAAACCGGTGCCTTACCACTTGGCGACGCCCCAGCATGAGCGTTTGACGCGGCTATATAGCCGCCCCGCCGATGAGCGGAAGCCTTCAGGCGTTGGCGATCCGCCGGTTGACGAGGTCGAGATAGTCGCTGCGCATCTGCAGCGTCAGATCGCCCACCTCGAACTTCCACGGCCCCACCGACTGGATCGGCGCGACCTCGGCGGCGGTGCCGGTCAGGAACATCTGCTCGAAGCCCTCCAGCTCCTCCGGCCAGATCGCCCGCTCGTGGACCTCGATGCCGCGGCGGCGGGCGAGATCGATCACGGTGCGGCGGGTGATGCCGTCGAGGAAGCAATCGGGCGTCGGCGTGTGCAGCGCGCCGTCCTTGACGAAGAAGGCGTTGGCGCCGGTCGCCTCGGCGACCTGCCCGCGCCAGTCGAACATCAGCGCGTCCTCATAGCCCTTGGCCTGGGCGCTGTGCCGGGCGAGCGTGCAGATCATGTAGAGGCCGGCCGCCTTGCGATTCGGTCGGCGCGGTATAGGGCGCCGGCCGCCGCCAGGACGAGATGTCGAGCCTGAGCCCTTTGCGGATCGCCTCCTCGCTGAAATAATTGCCCCAGTCCCAGCAGGCGATGGCGAGGTGAATCTTGGTCCTCTGGGCGGAGACGCCCATCTGCTCGGAGCCGCGCCAGGCGAGCGGCCGCATATAGGCGTCGACGAGCCCGCTGGCGGCGAGCACCTCGCGGCAGGCGGCGTCGATCTCGGCGACCGACCATGGCACTTCGAAGCCGAGCAGGGCGCCGCTCTTCCGGAGCCGCTCGCTATGCTCGGTCAGCTTGAAGATCTCGCCGCCATAAGCGCGCTGCCCCTCGAACACCGACGAGGCGTAGTGGAGCGCGTGGGTGAGGACGTGGACTTCCGCCTCGCGCCAGGGGACGAGCTGGCCGTCGAACCAGATCTGCCCGTCGCGGTCGTCATAAGTGCGCTGGTCGGTCATCGCGGCGGGATAGGGCCGACCGCCCGGTCGGTCAATCGCGCTGCCGCCGCGCCTCCGCCGCCATTTCGAGGCTCCTTCGGCGCGCCGCGTCCAGCGCCCGCGCGACCAGATCCTTCAGCGCGCGATCCGCGTCGAGCACCTCGAGCCCGGCCTCGGTCGTCCCGCCAGGGCTCGCCACCCTGCCGCGCCAGCGTCTCAGGATCGCTCTCCGCGCTGCGGCCAGCGCCGCCGCTCCCTCGACCATCGCGAGCGCGAGCCGGCGCGCCTGCTCCCTCGCCAGGCCGAGCGCCTCGCCGCCCTCGGCGAGCGCTTCGATGAAGCGGAAGAGGAAGGCGGGGCCGCGCCCGCCAGCGCGGTGACGAGGTCGAACAGGCGTTCCTCGTCGAACCATTCGGCGTGGCCCAGGGTCGCCATCAGCCCAGTGACCAGGGCCCGCGCGGCGCCATCGCCGCTGTCGCTGTGGAGACCGATCACGCCCTTGCCGAGCCGCACCGGCAGGTTGGGCATCGCCCGGATGATCGTCCGCGGCGCCGGGAAGCGGGCGCGGAGCGAGGCCAGCTCGACGCCGGCGAGGATCGAGACGAGGATCGTCTCGGGATCGAGGATCGGCGCCAGCCGCGGCGCGACGCGATCGAGCTGGTAGGGCTTCATCGCCAAGCAGCACGATCGCCGGCACCTCGTCCTCGGGAAAGTCGGCGGTGACTCGGACGCCCTCGCCCGCCGGCCGCGCCGCTCGGCCGGATGACGCTGACATGGGCGGGATCGACGCCTTCCTCGATCCAGCGGCCGAGCATCGCCCCGGCCATGTTGCCGCAGCCGGCGAGCCAGAGCGGCCCGGGGAGGAGGGGGTCGGTCATGTCATCCCGGCGAAATTGAACCGGCCGTCATGTCCCCCGGACATGACTGTGGAGTGCGGGGCACTCCACACCTGTTCAATGGGACCCATGAACACTCAGGTCTGAAGAGAGGGCCCAACTCATCGCGCTATCTCGATCTTCGGCGTTCATGGGTCCCGGCCTCCGCCGGGATGACTCCTATGGGACGGCCCGGCCGAGCCTAGGCCTCGCCCTGGGTCTCGATCAGCGCCGCGGCGATCGCTTCCTGCGGCGTCTTGTCGGCCCAGAGCACGAACTGGAAGACCGGATAGAAGCGCTCGCACTCCTCGATCGCCGCCTCCACCAGGGTCTCGGCCTGCTGCAGGCTCAACGTCGCCGCTCTCGTCGCCCTCGAGCAAGCGCCGCGTGGCGGAACAGGACCAGCCCCGAGGCCGACCACAATTCGAAATGGCCGAGCCAGAGCTGTTCGTTGATCAGGCCGATCGTCTCGTAGGTCGCGGCGCGCTTCTCCGCCGAGACGCGGACGTCGGGGAGCGCCAGGAACTGGAGGACCTGGTCCTCGGCGCGCCAGATCGCCCGCAGCTCGTATTGCGTCCAGCTGCCCTGGAAGCTCGAGACGATCTCGTCCTCGCCGTTGCGCTCGCAGGCCCAGCCCAGCGCGCTGAAATATTGTTCGAGCATGTCGATCGGGGCGCTCGCCTCGCGCTCCAGCTCGTATTCATCCATGTCCATGAAGCGGTCCCCGGTCCTCTTCTGTTCGCGCGAATCTGCCTGTCCCGGCCGCAAAGCGCAAGGAACAGCGGGATTCCGGCCGCAGAAAGCTGTGGATAGTCAGGCCGCGGCTCCGCCCTGGCCCTTCCTGCGCGCGGCTTCGCGGCCTTGCCCTCGAGCGCCTCGACCCGCGCCCGCAGCGCCTCGTTCTCCTCGCGGGCGGCGACGGCCATCGCCTTGACCGCCTCGAACTCCTCGCGGGAGACGAGGTCGAGGCCGCCGATCCAGTCGCGCGCACGCTCCTGCATCGCGGCCTGCGCCTCGCGGGTCATGCCGGCGATGGTGCCGGCGGCGCCGTTCATCACCTTGACGAAATCGTCGAACAAGCGGTTCTGGGACTGCATCGCCGTCCTCCTCGAATAAGGTCAAAGCCGGATTTCGGTGCTCGCGCCCTGCGGCGCAACCGCCTCGGCGTTCGGATTGAGCGCGAGGATCTCGTAATTGAGCAGGCCCGCGAACATCAGCCAGGCCAGATAGGGGTAGAGCAGCAGCCCCGCGAGCACGCGGATCCGCCAGGCCAGCGACGATCAGCACGAACGTGCCGACCGCCATCGCGGCGATGATCGACAGCGCCAGCGCCACCTGGTGATAGGCGAAGAAGACCGGCGACCAGGCGAAGTTGAGCAGCAGCTGAAGCGCGAACAGGATCAGCGCCTGGCCGCGCCGTTTGCGCGCCCCGGGCGTGCAGCATCATCGCCAGCGACAGGCCGAGCAGGACGTAGAGGATCGGCCAGACCAGGCCGAACACCCAGCCGGGCGGCATGAAGGCCGGCTTGGCGAGCGCGTCGAACCAGGGATTGCCGTCGCCCGACCCCGAGAGCGCGCCGGAAAGGCTCCCGAGCAGCAGCACGGCCGGGACGGTGAACAAGGCATAGCGCAGGAAGCTCATCCTGAGCTGCGATCTGGACGCGAGTCCCGGTCATTCGGCCGGCTGGGGCTGGGGCTGCGGCCCGGCGAGCTGGCCCTCCAGCCTGCGGGTCACCGCCAGCGGCGAGCCGGTGAAGCGCGCCAGCCGCGAATAAAGGAGCGGGATCAGGAACAGGGTGATCACGGTCGCGATCGAGACGCCGAACACGATCACCACGCCGATCGCGGTCCGCGCCGCCGCGCCCGCGCCGCTCGCGATCATCAGCGGCACCGCGCCGGCGACGGTGGCGATCGAGGTCATCAGGATCGGCCGCAGCCGCCGCCGCGAGGCCTCGCGGATCGCGGTGCCGACGTCGCGGCCGGCGTCGCGCAGCTGGTTGGCGAACTCGACGATCAGGATGCCGTTCTTGGCGGCGAGGCCGACCAGCATGACCAGGCCGACCTGGCTGTAGAGGTTCATCGTCTGGCCCATCACGGCGAGCCCGATCAGCCCGCCGGCCACCGCCAGCGGCACCGTGGAGATGATCACGCCGGGATGGACGAAGCTCTCGAACTGGGCGGCGAGCAGCAGGTAGACGACGAGGATGGTGAGCGCGAAGACGAGGTAGATCGACCCGCCGGCCTCGCGGAACGCCTGGCTCTCGCCGCGATAGCCGACCGCGACCACTTCGGGCGCGGCCGGCCGCCGCTTCTTCGAGGAAGGTCGAGCGCCTCGCCGAGCGAATAACCGGGCGCGAGGCCGCCCGACAGCGTGATCGCGCGCAACTTGTTGTAGCGGCCGAGGTCGCGGGCGCCGGCGGTGTCGCGCGCCCGGACGAGGTTGGAGAGCGGCACCAGCGTTCCGGTGCGGCTGCGCACGTAGATCTGGGCGAGGTCCGCCTCGTTGACCCGCGCCGCCTCCTCGGCCTGGACGACGACCCGATATTCCTCGCCGCGGTCGACATAGGTCGAGACGCGGCGCGAGCCGAGCAGGGTCTGGAGCGCGTTCGAGACGTCGGCGACCGAGACGCCGAGATCGCCGGCGCGCGCGGTATCGACCTCGACCCGCATCTGCGGCTTGGTTTCCTTATAGTCGCTGTCGAGATTGACGATGCCGGGATTGTCCGCCGCCGCGGCGATGATCCGATCGCGGGCGCGGGCGAGGTCGGCATAGGTCGCGCCGGCGATGACGAAGTTGACCGGCTGGCCGCGGCCGCGGCTCAGCGAGTTGCGGACCGCGGCGTTGCCGCGCACGCCGGCGATCTGGCCGAGCGTCCGGTTGACCTGGCCGACCACGTCCTGGGTCGTCTCCTCGCGCTCCTCCCAGGGCTTCAGGAAGATGCTGACCGCGCCCGATGTTGAAATCGTCGCTCGGCCCGAAGCTGCCGGGCGTGCGCGTGATCAGCGAGCGCACCGCGCCCTCGCCGACCAGCGGCAGCAGCCGCGCCTGCACATCCTGCATGTAGCGGTCCATCTCGGCGAAGCCGGTGCCCTCGGGCGCGTTGACGTTGACGTTGACGATGCCGGCATCCTCGGTCGGCACGAGCTCGGACTGGAGGGTGAAGAACAGCGCCGCCGCGCCGGCGAGGAAGATGCGCACCGCCGCGACCGGGATCAGCGGCTTCCTGAGCACCCGGTCGAGCCGGCGCGCATAGCCCTCCTCGACGCGCTTGAAGGTGCGGTCGATGCGGAGCGAGAAGCCCTTGCGCTCCTCGTGCTTCAGCAGCTTCGAGCAGAGCATCGGCGCCAGGCTCAGGGCGAAGAAGCCCGAAAAGGCGACCGCGCCGATCATCGCCGCGGCGAGCTCGCGGAACAGAAGGCCGGTCTGGCCGGCGATGAACATGATCGGCACGAACACCGCGCAGACCACCATCGTCGTCGACAGCACCGCGAAGCCGACCTGGCGTGCGCCGTTGATAGGCGGCGGCGAGCGGCGCTTCGCCCTCCTCGATCCGATGATAGACGTTCTCGAGCACGACGATGGCGTCGTCGACGACGATGCCGATCGACAGCACCAGAGCGAGCAGGGTGAGCAGGTTGATCGAGAAGCCGAACGCCCAGAGCACGCCGAAGCTCGCCAGCAGGCAGAGCGGCACCGTCACCGCCGGGATCAAGGTCGCCCGCCAGCTGCCCAGGAACAGGATAGATGACCAGCACGACCAGCACCGCGGCCTCGGCGAGGGTCACCCAGACCTTCTCGATGGCGCGGTCGATGAACAGGCTCTCGTCGGAGCCGACGGTGATCGTCATCCCCTCGGGCAGGTTCGGCTCGACCTGCGTCGACCATCGCCTTGGCCGCCTCGGCGACGGCGAGCGTGTTGGCGCCCGACTGCCGGACGATGCCGAGCCCGACCGCCGGATTGCCGTTGAGGCGGAAGATCGTATAGGGATTTTCCGGCCCCTGCCTCGATCCGGGCGACGTCGCCGAGGCGGACCAGATAGCCGTCGCCGCCGCGGCCGACGACGAGCGTGCGGAACTGCTCGGGCGTGGTGAACGGCCGATCGACCCGCAAAGTGACGTTCTGCTGCGCCGATTCGAGCCGTCCGGCGGGCAGCTCGACATTCTGGTTCCTGAGCGCGGTTTCGATGTCGGCCGGCGTCAGGCCGAAGGCGGCAAGCCGCTCCGGCCGCATCCAGACCCGCATCGCCGGCCGCGCCTCGCCGCCGATGAAGACCCGGGCGACGCCGTCGATCGACGAGAAGCGGTCGAGCAGGTTGCGGTCGACCCAGTCGGAGAGCTGCAGCCGCGACCAGCCCGGCTTGGAGATGACCAGGAACATGATCGGCGCCGCATCGGCGTCGACCTTGCGGACCACCGGCGGCTCGACCTCGGTCGGCAGATTGCCCGCCGCCGCGCCGACCCGGTCGCGGACGTCGTTGGCGGCGCTGTCGACGTCGCGGCCGGCGGTGAACTCGATGGTGATGTCGGACGGGCCGTCGCGCGAGCGCGAGGTGATCGTCTGCAGCCCTTCGAGGCCGGCGAGCTGCTCCTCGAGCACCTGGGTGACCCGGGTCTCGACGACGCTCGCCGCGGCGCCGATATAGCGGGTCTCGACCGAGACGATCGGCGGGTCGACGTCGGGATATTCGCGCACCGAGAGGCCGAAGAAGCCGACGATCCCGACCACCGCGACCAGCATCGCGACCACCGCCGCGAACACCGGCCGCTTGACCGAGAGATCGGAGAGCTGCACTTGCTAGCCGCCCTGGCCCCGGGCCGGCTGCGGCGCCCGTTGCGCGCGCTGCGGCGGCCTCTCGCCCGCGAGCCGCACCTGCATCCCGTCCGCCACCTTGACCACCCCTTCGGTGACGACGCGCTGGCCCGGCCGCAGCCCCGCGAGGATCTCGATCCGCCCGCCGAGCCGCGCGCCGGTCCGCACCGGCGTCCTGCGCGCGCGCCCGTCGCCGTCGACCGCATAGACGAAGCGCTGGTCGCCCTCGCCGATCACCGCCAGCTCGGGCACCGACAGGCCCATGCGCGGCGCGTTCTCGATGCCGACGTTGAGCATCATGCCGGGCCGCAGCAGCCGGTCCGGATTGGGCAGCCGGGCGCGGATGGTCACCGCGCGGGTGTTCGGATCGACCACCGTGTCGATGGTGTGGATGGTGCCGTTGAACGGCCGGTCGGGATAAGCGGCCGAGCGCGCCTCGATGGTGAGGCCGGGCCGGATCGACGCCAGCATCGTCTCGGGCACGGTGAAATCGAGCTTGATCGTGCTGATGTCGCTGATCGTCGCGATCTCGGTGCCCTGGCTGGCGATCGCGCCGACCGAGATGTTGCGCAGCGAGACCCAGCCCGAGAAGGGCGCGCGGATCACCCGGTCGCCGATCTGCGCCTGCGTGCCCTGCGCCTGCGCCCGCGCCGCAGCCGCGGCGGCGACCCGCGTGTCATAGTCGGCGCGGGTGGCGAAGCCGCGATTCTTGAGCTGCTCGACCCGCTCGCAGCTGCTGCTGCGCCTCGCGCGCGCGCGCCTGGATCTCGCGCAGCTCGGCGGTCTGCTGCGCCTGCTGGAGCACGGCGACCACCTGGCCGCGGCTGACGAAGCTGCCGTCGTCGAAATTGAGCCGGACGATCCGCTCGGTGACCGGCGCGGAGAGCGTGACCTGCTCGTTGGCGACGGCGGTGCCGACCGCCTCGATCCGGTCGACGAAGCGCATCGTCCGCGCCGCCTCGGCCTTGACCAGAGGCGCCTGCTTCTCGCGCTCCTTGCCCTCGCCGCCGCCGCAGGCCGCGAGCGCCGCGGCGAGAGCGAGGAGGAAGGGCGATCGTCTCAGCATGACCGGCTCAATGCCCAAATTTCCGCCTTTGTCGAGAGAGGCCTTGTATCAAACTGTCGCGGCCGCCGCGCCGTTCCGGGCCGCGATCAGAACTCGACATTGCCCTCGGGCCCGGTGATCGGGCTTTGCGTCACCCCCTCGACAGCCCAGCCGCGCGATTCGCAGCCACGCCGCCGCCGCCGCGCAGACCCGCGCGTGCACCGCAGGATCGCGCACCACCCCGCCCTTGCCGATCTCCCCTCGCTCGGCTTCGAACTGCGGCTTGATCAGCGCAAGCAGCCGCCCGCCGGGTTTCGCGAAGCCCAGCGCCGTGTCGAGCACCTTGGCGAGCGAGATGAAGCTCGCGTCGCAGACGATGATATCGACCGGCTCGGTGACGATCGCGTCCGTCAGATAGCGCGCATTGGTCTGCTCGTGGACAACGACGCGCGGGTCCTGCCTGAGCTTCCAGGCGAGCTGGTTGGTGCCGACATCGACCGCGAACACCTTCGCCGCCCCCTTCTGCAGCAGCACGTCGGTGAACCCGCCCGTCGAGCTCCCCACGTCGAGCGCCACCGCCCCCGCCACGTCCCAGCCGAAATGGTCGAGCGCATGGGCCAGCTTGACCCCGCCGCGCGACACCCAGGGATGGTCCTTGCCCCGCACCTCCAGCGCCGCGTCGGCGGCCAGCGCCTGCCCGGCCTTCTCGATCTTGCGCTCGCCGGAAAAGACCAGCCCGGCGAGGATCACCGCCTGCGCCTTCGCCCGGCTTTCGGCGAGGCCGCGGTCGACGAGCAGCTGATCGGCGCGGAGCTTGGCGGCGGTCACTTCGGCGTGAACGGATTGAACAGAGGGACGTCGAAATGGTGGAAATCGCGCACGTTGCGCGTCACCACGATCAGTTCGTGCCTGATGGCCGTAGCGGCAATCAGCGCATCTTCGTACCAGTCGCGAGGCCGGCCCCGCATCAGCTTCGCCCAAAGCCGAAAGATCGGGGCGTCCGGCGAAAGGATTTGAGCGGTGGACATGAGATCGTCCACCCACGCTTCGAGCTCGATCGCCCTGGCGGGATCGGATCGCCTGGCGTTCTCGATTCCGACCTGAATCTCTCCGAATGTGACGGACGATAGATAGAGGTTGCGGTCCGAAGCGCCTGCCATCCAGGCCAAGACGCCGCCATGCGGCCGTGCCTTGCGGATCTCCGAAACGACGTTGGTGTCGAGCAGGTACACGGCTAGAAGATCGGCGGCTTGCGGTGCCGATATTGACCGCGAGGCGGAAGCTCGAGATCGAAGCGCGGATGCTCGGCGAGCAGGATTTCCTTGAATGTCCGCTTGTCCGAACCTTTCAGGCGCCGCCACTCGTCAACGCCGATCAACACCGCCGTCTCGGCGCCGCGCTTGGTCACGAGTTGGGGTCCCTCCGCCACGCAGGCGTCCAGCATTTCGCTGAACCGCGCCTTCGCATCCTGGACCGGCCACACTTTCATCCCAGCCTCCTGACTAGTCAAATGACTAGATAATGGAGAGCCGGGCGCTATTCAACGCTCGCCCGATGAGGCCGGATCGATGCGTGGCGCGGCGCAGCGGCGCGACAGGTAACAAGCGAGGTCGAGGGCGGTGGCCAAGGGTGGAACATACTCGGACGCCTGGGGGCTGGGACGAGGCAGGCCGAGCTCTTCGAACAGCTCTTCGACGACCCCCTCGAGCTCGTCCGGATCGATTCCGAAAAACGCCTCCGGCGCGTCGTGCGGGTGGGGAGCGACCGCCGCCACGCAATAGTCCGCCAGGGCGCGATGCACCGCGGCCGCGGCGAGCGGATCGCCGCCCGATCGCGCGAGGTGGTCGACGAATTCGCTTTCGGTCAGGTTCGGCCGCCCCGCCGCGGCTTCCCGCTGCCTGCGGTCGAACCGGCGATTATAGGTGAGGATGGCGAGGATGAGCAGGGCGACGGCCGCGCCGGCGATGAGCCAGAAGATCAGGCCCGCGCTCCCTCGACGACTCCGGCGCTGTTGTGGCGGAGCGCCTTCAGCACCGTCTCGACGATCCCGTCGGCGTCGAGGCCGGCGTCGGCATATTGCTTGTCGGGCTTGTCCTGGTCCTGGAAGTGGTCGGGCAGGCGCATGGTGCGCAGCTTCAGGCCGGCGTCGATCAGGCCGAGGTCGCTGGCCAGGGTGAGGACGTGGGCGCCGAGGCCGCCGATCGACGCTTCCTCGACCGTCACCGCGACTTCGTGCGTGGTCAGCAGCCGGCGGATCAGTTCCTCGTCGAGCGGCTTGGCGAAGCGGAGGTCGGCGACGGTCGCGCTCGAAGGCCCTTGCCGTCGAGCACGTCGGCGGCCTTGAGCGCCTCCTCGAGCCGCGTGCCCAGCGACAGGATCGCGACCTTCTTGCCCTCGCGGACGATCCGGCCCTTGCCGATCTCGAGCCGCTCCGGCGTCTCGGGCAGCGCCACCCCGCGTACCGTTGCCGCGCGGATAGCGGACCGCGATCGGGCCGCTATCGTGCATCGCCGCGGTGTGGACCATATGGACCAGTTCGGCCTCGTCGGCCGCGGCCATCACCGTGAAATTGGGCAAGGTCGCAGAGATAGGTGACGTCGAAGCTGCCCGCATGGGTCGCCCCGTCGGCGCCGACCAGCCCGGCCCGGTCGATGGCGAAGCGGACCGGCAGATTCTGGATGGCGACGTCGTGCACCACCTGGTCGTAGGCGCGCTGAAGGAAGGTCGAATAGATCGCGCAGAACGGCCGCATCCCCTGCGCCGCGAGCCCGGCGGCGAAGGTGACCGCATGCTGCTCGGCGATGCCGACGTCGAAGCAGCGGTCGGGGAATTTCTCCTGGAACTTGTCGAGCCCGGTGCCCGACGGCATCGCCGCGGTGATCGCCACCACCTTGTCGTCACGCGCCGCCTCGGCGATCAGCGCCTTGGCGAACACGCCGGTATAGGAAGGCGGGACCGGGCTCGGCCTTGGCCTGGACGCCGGAGACGACGTCGAACTTCTGGACGCCGTGATATTTGTCGGCCGCCGCCTCGGCCGGGCCATAGCCCTTGCCCTTCTTGGTGACGACGTGGACCAGCATCGGCCCCTCGTCGGCGTCGCGGACATTCTCGAGGATCTTGACCAGCCGCTCGACATCGTGGCCGTCGACCGGGCCGACATAATAGAAGCCCAGCTCCTCGAACAAGCGTGCCGCCGGTCCAGAAGCCGCGCGAATATTCCTCCCAGCGCCGCGCCATGACGTGGAGCCGCCGCGGCAGCCTGCGCGCGCACCTTCTGGGCGATGTGCCGCAACGTCAGATATTTGCGCGACGAGACCAGCCGGGCGAGATAGTGCGAGAGCCCGCCGACCGGCGGCGCGATCGACATGTCGTTGTCGTTGAGGATGACGATCAGCCGGTTGCCCGCCGCCTGGGCGTTGTTCATCGCCTCATAGGCCATGCCGGCCGACATCGCGCCGTCGCCGATCACCGCGATCGCCTGCCCGGCTCGTCCGCCAGCTTGTTCGCCACCGCGAAGCCCAAAGCGGCCGAGATCGAGGTCGAGCTGTGCGCCGCCCCGAACGGGTCGTATTCGCTCTCGCTCCGCTTGGTGAAACCGGAGAGCCCGCCGCCCATGCGCAGCGTCCGGATGCGGTCGCGCCGCCCGGTGACGATCTTGTGCGGATAGCATTGATGGCCGACGTCCCAGACCAGCCGGTCGCCGGGCGTGTCGAACACATAATGGAGCGCGACGGTCAGCTCGACCACGCCGAGCCCCGCGCCCAGATGCCCGCCGGTCACCGACACCGCGGAGATCGTCTCGGCGCGCAATTCGTCGGCGAGTGGCGGCAGCTGCTCTCGCGCTCGAGCTGGCGCAAATCGGCGGGCGTCGCGACGGTGTCGAGCAAGGGGGTGGCGGGACGATCGCTCATCGCCCCGGCTCTAGCGCCGCGTGGGGCGGCTGTCGAATGTTGGTTCGGTGCAGGCGGGGTGCAGCGGGCGGCGGCGCGGAGGCTCAATCGCTCTCGCAATCCCCGCACCGGCCGCGCACCTCGATCACCGGCCGGTCGGGCGAGAAGCCGGCCGCCCGCGCCGCCTCGCGGACGCCGCCGGTCAGCCGGTCGTCGTCGATATGCTTGGCCTGGCCGCATGTGTCGCAGATCAGGAAGATGCAGTCGTGCAGGCAATCGGGATGATCGTTGGCGATATAGGCGTTGGCGCTTTCCACCCGGCGGACGAGGTTGGCGCCGACGAACAGATCGAGGATCCGGTAGACGCTGTTGGCGGCGACCCGGCGGCCCTCGTCCTGTCGAGACCTTCTCGGCGATGTCATAGGCGGAGGCCGGCCGGTCGAAGCTCGCCAGCGCCTCGAACACGGCGGAGCGCATGGCGGTCCATTGCTCGCCCGATTTCTCCATCGTCGCTTTCGCGGCAACGGAAAGATCGGCGCCGGAGTGGCTGTGGTGGACGTGTGCCATGACGGAGAATGTAAGCCTTCGAGCGAGTCGCGACAAGCGGCGCCGCGAGGAGCGCCGTCAGATCACCGCGCGGCGGTTGAGGTCGTGGCCCAGCGCGAGGATCAGCACGCCGAGCATCGCGAAGAAGGTGCTGTCGACGCCGTGCTCCAGCGTCAGCGCGCCCGCCATCGTGCCGAGGCCGAGGCTGCCGACCGCGAGCCGGCATCATGAAGCCGTGCGCGAAGACGCCGCGGCCGAGCCCGACCACGCCGAGGACGATCGCGAACATCAGCCCGACTTCGTGGATGATCGGGTTCAGCAGCAACCCGCCCGCCGAGGCGAGCACCGTCACCAGCACCGCGCTCGCGATGCAGTGGACGAGGCAAAGGCCGCGACAGGCCGATGGCCAGCCGGTCGATGGAGCCGGACCTGACTGCACTCTGGAACACGCGCTTCGATGCCTCCTGTCGGCTCGCCTATACGCCGAGTTTCCGGACGTTACAATATAACATTTGCCAAATGGCTCCGTTTTGGCGCCGGTTGGCAAGGGGCGGCCGCTCCGCCATAGGCGCCCCATGTTCGCCCGCCCCGCCGAGCCGCGCCCGCGCCCCGCCGCCATCGCCAATTGGCTGACGCTCGTCGCCATCCTGGTCTTCCTGATGGTCGTCGTCGGCGGGATCACGCGGCTCACCGAATCCGGCCTGTCGATGGTGCGCTGGGAGCCGATTTCCGGCGCGATCCCGCCCTTGAACGAGGCCGACTGGCAGGCCGAGTTCGACCATTACCGGGCGAGCCCGCAATATCAGCAGGTCAATCGCGGCATGACGCTGGCCGACTTCAAGACGATCTTCTTCTGGGAATATGTCCACCGCCTGCTCGGCCGGCTGATCGGCCTCGCTTTCGCTTTGCCCTTGCTCTTCTTCTGGTGGCGGCGCGCGATCCCGCCCGGCTACGGCTGGAAGCTGGCCGCCCTGCTCGCACTCGGCGGGCTGCAGGGCGCGATCGGCTGGTGGATGGTCGCCTCGGGCCTCGTCGACGTGCCCGAGGTCAGCCACATCCGGCTCGCCGTCCACCTGCTCGCCGCCTTGCTCATCTTCGCCGGCCTGATCTGGACGGCGCTCGATCTGCAGGCGCTCGCCCGCGAGGCCGGCGCGCGGCCGGCGCGGATGCCAAGCTCGGCATCTGGGCGCTGAGCCTGCTCTTCCTGCAATTCCTGTTCGGCGCCTATGTCGCCGGGCTCGATGCCGGCTACGCCTTCAACACCTGGCCGAAAATGGGCGAGGACTGGTTCCCGGCCGAGGCCGGCATGTACGACGCCTTCCTGCGCAACTTCGTCGACAACCCGATCGTCGTCCAGTTCGTCCACCGCTGGCTCGCCTTCGTCGTCGCCGGCGTCGCGCTCTGGCTCGCGCTCAAAGCCTGGGCGAAGGGCCATCGCGGCGACGCCGCCCTGCTCGCCGGCGCGATCGTCGCCCAGATCCTGCTCGGCATCCTGACCATATTGTCCGGCGTCCAGATCGACATCGCCGTCGCCCATCAGGGCATGGCCGCTCTGCTGCTCGCCGCGATGGTGTCGGTCGCCCACGATTTCGGGGAGAGACGGGCATGACGAATATCGTCAGCGTCTACGCGACCTTCGCCGACGACGAGGAAGCGCGCGCGCATCGCCCGCATTGTCGTCGAGGAGCGCCTCGCCGCCTGCGCCAACATCTTCGCCCTGCCATTCCGTCTACCGCTGGCAGGGCAAGGTCGAGGAGGCAGAGGAGGTGGCCGCCATCCTCAAGACACGCGCGGACCGGGCCGAGACACTGATCGAACCGGATCGCGGGACTGCACAGCTACGACGTGCCGGCGATCGTCCGTCTGGCCGATCGAGGATGCGCTTGCGCCTTATGCGCAATGGGTACTGGAGAATGTCGAGGTAACATAATACCTCTCGCGAAACGCCCGCTTTTCCTTGACTTTCTCGCCCTCGCCCGCCATTTGGCCGCCATCGCGCCGCTCGCTCTTTGGGCGGCGCTGCTCATTTCAACATAAGGTCCGAAGCCAATGAAGGCGCTGATGAAGACCACCAAGTCGGCCAAGCCGCGCGAGGTGGAGAAGAAATGGCATCTGATCGATGCCGATGGCCTGGTGGTCGGGCGGCTCGCCTCGATCGTCGCCAACATCCTGCGCGGCAAGCACAAGCCGAGCTACACCCCGCACGTCGATTGCGGCGACCATGTCGTCATCGTCAACGCCGACAAGGTCCGCTTCACCGGCAAGAAGCTGACCGACAAGATCTATTACGCCACACCGGCTATGCCGGCGGCATCAAGGAAACGATCACCGCCCGGCAAGATGCTCGAGGGCCGCTTCCCCGAGCGCGTGCTCGAGAAGGCGATCGAGCGGATGATCCCGCGCGGGCCTTTGGGCCGCGACCAGATGCGCGCGCTCCACCTCTATGCCGGCACCGAGCATCCGCACGGCGGCCAGATCCCCGAAGCTCTCGATGTCGCGGCGATGAACCGCAAGAACAAGGTGGGTGCGTGATGTCCGACAACCGTCAATCGCTTTCCGATCTCGCCAAGCTGACCGAGGCCCCCGCCGAGGCGGCGACGCCCGAGGCCGAGGCCACGGCAACGCCCGACGCGCCCGCCGAGGCCGCCGAGGCCGCCGAGGCCGAGGCGCCGCAGGCCCCGGCCGAAGCGCGTGCCGCGGAGCGCCACAGCGGCGAAGGCCGAGGCCCCCGCGACCGCCGCGACGAGGCTCCCGACGATCACGGCGTCTCCACCCAGGGCCCGCAGATCCAGGCGATCCTGCGCGAGCAGCAGCTCGACAAGCAGGGCCGCGCCTACGCCACCGGCCGCCGCAAGGACGCGGTCGCCCGCGTCTGGCTGAAGCCCGGCTCCGGCAAGATCGTCGTCAACGGCCGCGACCAGGAGGTCTATTTCGCCCGTCCGACGCTTGCGGCTGATCATCAACCAGGTGTTCGACGTCGCCGACCGCAAGGGCCAGTATGACGTCGTCGCCACGGTCTCCGGCGGCGGCCTTTCCGGCCAGGCCGGCGCGGTCCGCCACGGCATCTCGACCGCGCTGACCCGCTACGAGCCGGCCTGCGCACCACCGTCAAGCGCGAAGGCTTCCTGACCCGCGACCCGCGCGTCGTCGAGCGCAAGAAGTACGGCAAGGCCAAGGCCCGCCGCTGCTTCCAGTTCTCGAAGCGCTAAGCGAAGCTTATCATCAAAAGGGGCGGTCCGGAGCGATCCGGGCCGCCTTTTTTCTTGCCGACGCGGCGACTAGAGCGGTGCGATGAGCAACAGCACTGCCTATACCAGGGCGCTCAGCCCCCGCCTCGCCGAATGCGAGCTGACCCATTTGCCCGCCCAACCGATCGACCTCTCCCAGGCGGAGGCGCAGCACGCCGCCTACGAGCGGGCGCTGGCGGATGCGGGCTTCGAAGTGAGGCGGCTGCCAACGCTCCCGGACGCGCCCGACGGCGTGTTCGTTGAGGATACCGCGCTGATCCTGGGCCGCCACGCCGTCATCACCCGCCCCGGCGCCGCCTCGCGGGCCGGCGAGACCGCCTCGACCGCCGAAGGATTGGTTGGCGATTTCACCCTCCATCGCCTCGCCGCCGGCACGCTCGACGGCGGCGACGTGCTCAGCATCGGCCGCGCACTCTATGTCGGCCGGTCCGCGCGCACCTCGGACGCCGGCATCGCCGCGCTTGCCGATCTTGCCGGCCCGCTCGGCTACCAAGTCGTGCCGGTCGAGGTTTCCGGCTGCCTCCACCTCAAATCTGCGGTTACCTTCGCCGGGCCCGACGGCGCGGGACGGCCGGTCCTGCTCTACCATCGCGACTGGATCTCGCCCGCGCCGTTCGCGGATGTCGAGCCGGTCGCCGTGCCGGAGCCCAGCGCGGCCAACGCGCTGCGCGCCGGCGAGACATTGCTCGTCTCCGCCGCGGGCCCACGTACCGTAGACATGCTCCTCGGCCGCGGTTTCCGCGTCGTGGCGCTCGACGTGTCGGAGCTTCACAAGGCCGAAGCCGGCCTCACCTGCATGAGCTTGATCGCCGCATAGACCCGTCCGGCCGAGGCCCTGTTCATGTCCTTTCAATCGCTTGCCCTCTATAAGAGCCGCATGCGCATTCTGGTCGTCATCCTTCCGGTCCTGCTTTCCGGCTGCCTCGCCCGGACCGCGGTCGATCTCGTTACGCTGCCGGTGAAGGTGGTGGGCGCGGGCGTCGACGCCGCCACCACCAGCCAGGCCGAGGCCGACCAAAGGCGCGGTCGCCAGGTGCGCGAGGAGGAAGAGCGGCTCGGCCGCGAGGCGCGCCGTCGCGAACGCGAGGCGGAGCGCGCCCGCGAACGCGAAGAGGACGTCGAGGCGGAAGCGCCGGAAAACAAATATTAAGACCGCCGCGCTATCGCAAGGCCGATGGCGGGGTTCGGAAAACAGGTGAATCGGGCTGCGGGCGCCGACGCCGAGGAGCGGGTTTCGCTCCGACGCCTTTTCGTGCGCGATTTCCAGCGGCTCGAGGACGAGCAGGAGGAAAGCGCCGCCCGCGAGCGCATCCGCTCGCTCGATCCGGTGCCGACTTTCCTGCTTTGCGTCCACCTCGCCTGCGGCGTGGCGCTGCTGGCCGGCCTCGGCGGCGCGGCCTTGGGCGCTGGCGTTCTGGTGCCGCTCGGCGCGCTGCTGCTGCTCGATCTGGCGCTTTGGGGCTGGTTCCGCCGGCACCCGATTTCCAAGCGCCCGCCCCACGTCGCGACCCGCGGCGCGGCAGCCTACGTCCTGCTCGCCGATGCTCTGTGGTGCGCCGCCGCGGCTGGCGCCGGCACCGGCTCGGGCGAGAATGCGATCCTGGTCGAGCTCGCCTTCGCCGGCGGCGTGATGGCGCTCCCCATCGCCTTCCTGTCCTTCCCGGCGCTCGCGGCGCTGGGCGGTCTCGCCTGCGCGGCGAAGCTCCTCTTCCTGTCCGGCAATCTGCCCGCGACGGGCGTCGCCCTCGTCCTCTGCCTCTGCCTGGTCGCGCTCAGCCTCCGGCGCTCGGCGGACGGCTTCGCCCAATTGAAGCGCCGGATCGAGATCGACTGGAACGCCCAGCGCGCCGCCCGCTTCATCGAGGAGTTCGAGCAGGCCGGGCGCGGCTGGTTCTGGGAGACGAGCGCGCGCGGCGCCCTGTCCTATGTGTCCGAGCAGCTCGCGGCCGATCTCAAGACCCCGGCCGTCGAGCTGATCGGCAGGCAATTCGCCGACCTTATCGGCCTCGACGACCGGCGCGGCTCGGAATCCTCCGAGCGCACCCTGGGCTTCCATCTCTCGGCTCGCCTGCCCTTCACCGACATCAACGTGCGCGCCAACACCGCCGCGGAGATCTGGTGGTCGCTGTCGGGCACCCCGATCTTCGACGAGCATGGCCGCTTCATGGGCTTCCGCGGCATCGGCGCCGATCTGACCGAGCAGCGCCGGTCCGAGGAGGAGATCAACCGTCTCGCCAAATATGATTCGCTGACCGGCCTGCCCAACCGGATGCTGATGCGCCGCACCCTGGACGAGACGCTGCAGAGCAAGGACGAGGCGACCGGAGGCTGCGCGCTGTTCCTGATCGACCTCGACCGCTTCAAGAACGTCAACGACACGCTCGGCCACCCGATCGGCGACGCCCTGCTGAAGCAGGTCGCCCAGCGCCTCACCACCGTGCTCGGCGAACGCGGCCAGGTCGGCCGGCTCGGCGGCGACGAGTTCGAGGCGGTGCTGCCCGGCCAGGACGACGACGGCAGCCTCGGCGCCCTCGCCGCCCGGCTGATCCAGCAGGTATCGATGCCCTACATGATCGAGGGCCACAACATCTCGATCGGCGCTTCGGTCGGCATCGCCCTCGCCCCGCCGGGCCGCAACTGCGCCGACGCCCTGATCCGCAACGCCGACCTCGCGCTCTATTCGGCCAAGGCAGCCGGACGCGGCACCTATTGCTTCTTCGCGCCCGAAATGCATTCCGAAGCGCAGGATCGGCAGATCCTGGAAACCGACCTCAGGAAGGCGATCGCGCGCGGCGAGCTCCAGCTCCAATACCAGCCGGTGGTCAACGCCCAGACCGAGGAGCTGTCGGGCTTCGAGGCGCTGGTCCGCTGGCACCATCCGACTCGCGGCATCATCTCGCCGAGCCTGTTCATTCCGCTCGCCGAGGAGGCCGGGCTGATCCTCTCGATCGGCGAATGGGTGCTCCGCACCGCCTGCCTCGAGGCGGCGAAATGGCCCGAGAACATCCGCGTCGCGGTCAACCTCTCGCCGATCCAGTTCGTCGAGCCGAGCCTGCCCGCCACCGTCGTCAGCGCGCTCGCCAATGCCCAGCTGCCGCCGCGCCAGCTCGAGCTCGAGATCACCGAAGGCGTGTTCCTGGTCGAAAGCGAATCGACCGACGACATGTTCGCCAAGTTGAAGGCGATCGGCGTCCGCCTCGCGCTCGACGATTTCGGCACCGGCTATTCGTCGCTCGGCTATCTGAAGAAGGCGCCGTTCGACAAGATCAAGATCGACCAGAGCTTCGTGCGCGGCGCCGCCACCTCGGGCAGCCGCAACGCCGCCATCATCCGGGCCATCGTCACTCTCGCCGAGAGCCTCGGCATGGACACGACCGCCGAGGGCGCCGAGACCCATGACGAGCTGACCATGATCCGCGAGCTCGGCTGCTCGCACATCCAGGGCTACATCTTCGGCCGGCCGATGAACCCCGAGGAGGCGGGCAAGCTCGCCGCCCAGAACAAGGCGGTGACCGCCGACGGCTTCCAGTTCAACCGGCCGCCGCGCCAGGGCCTGCTCAAGGTCGCCAACCTGCAGTGGAACGGGATGAGCATGCCGGTCAGGGTACGCAACATCTCGACCGGCGGCGCCCTGCTCGAATGCGACCGCGCACTGCCGCCCGACTCCAAGGTCCAGCTCGATCTGCCCGGCTGCGGCAATCTCGGCGCCGACGTGCGCTGGAACGAGGCGCGGCGCATGGGCATCCAGTTCGAGGACGAGTTCGACCTGAGGCGCCTCGCCCCCGGCAAGACCAAGACCTTCGGCGCCAAGCTGGCCAAGCAGGGCTACACCAACCTTCGCTATGCCGAAGAGGCGGTCGACAAGCAGGCGCTCCGGGCATCGGACCTGCGCTATTAAGCAGCCCTCGACAAGGTCGGAGGGGCTGCCTAGATAGGCCGCCCGCGCGGGTGTAGCTCAATGGCAGAGCAGAAGCTTCCCAAGCTTACGACGAGGGTTCGATTCCCTTCACCCGCTCACCATCCGAATTGAACGGATGGAGCGGTCCGCCCGCGTCCAATCATTCGAGCGGCCGGCCAACGCGCACCAGCACGCCATCCGGGTCGCTGACGCCGAACTCGTACATGCCCCAGGGTTTCGCATGCGGCGCGCCCTCCTCGATGATGATGTCGCGCACGCGATCCGCCACGGCATCCACATCCTCGACATAGAGATAGAGCCCGAAGGGATTGCGCCCGGGGCTCACCCAACCCGGCTCGGCGGATTGCAGATGCAGATGCCATCCGCGCCCATCGGCGAGAATGCGATAGTGCCCGTGATCGCCGCTCAACGCGAACCCCAGCCGTTCGTAGAAAGCCTGGCTTGCGACGAGGTCGTTGCACGGCAGGATCGCCGCTACATGGTGTTCGATGGTCATGGTTCCTGCTCATCTCCTGATCGGACGGGCGTGACTCATTCCGTGCGGATGTCCGCTTTCCACCCGCTCCACTTTTCCCCGGCCGCTAGAACCGCTTCAGCAATTGCTCGACGCTTTCGTGCGCCTTGCGCTTGCCGTCGCTCCGGCTGTTGGTTTCGTGCTCCAGCGCGGCCCGGATGCTCTCGATCTGGGTGTCGGTCAGATGCTCGATGCCGATGAACTCGGGCCGCGCCTTGGCGACCGCGCGCAGCAGCTCGTCCAGCTTGGCCTGCATCGCCGCGGCGTCGCGGTTGGTGCTGTTCTGGATCAGGAACACCATCAGGAAGGTGACGATCGTGGTGCCGGTGTTGATGACCAGCTGCCAGGTGTCCGAAAAGCGGAAGATCGGCCCGGTCGCTGCCCAGACGAGGATGACGCCGAACGCGACCACGAAGGCGAGCGGCTGGCCGACGATCGCCGACATCCGGCTGGCAAACCAGGTGAAGATACGGTCCATCATCGCGCCTCTCCTGCCGGGCCGGTGTCAAGCGAGTCGGCCAGGGATTGGTTCCTGCACCGCAACGACGGACCTTCAAATCTCGCCGCTGACCGGCTTGCCGTCGGCTTCGAGGCGGCGGACCAGATCCGCGGCGCAGGCTTCCAGAGCGCCTTCCTCGAGGCTGCGGATGACGAAATTGGCGCCCACCCGCCCGTCCTTGAAGAACGGATAGGAGCCGATCTGGCAGCCGGGATGGGCGCGTTCGGTTTCGCCGAGCAGCTCGGCCACCTCGCTTTCGGGCACCCAGCAGCCGATCGTTCGGGAGAGCAAAGGCCGCCCGCCTTCGAGCTGCCCCGACAGCGCCTCGAGCATCAGCGTCGCGATGTGCGGAACGCCGGCGAGGATGAAGATGTTGCCGTGGCGGATGCCCGGCGCGCCCGACATGCGATTCTCGATCAGCTCGGCCCCCTCCGGCACCCGCGCCATGCGGAGGCGCGCCTCGGTGAGGCCGCCGCGCGCGGCATAATAAGCTTCGAGCACGGCCCGCGCCTTCGGGTGGACGACCACCGGCACGCCGAGCGCCGCGGCGATCGCGTCGACGGTGATGTCGTCGTGGGTCGGCCCGATACCGCCGGTGGTGAACAGATAGTCGTAGGCGCTCCGCAGCGCGTTCACCGCCTCGGCGATCCGCGCCATGTCGTCGGGCACCATCCTGACTTCGGCGAGCCTGATGCCCTGCAGGTTGAGCCAGGTGCCGATCTGCGCGACGTTGCGGTCCTGGGTGCGGCCGGAGAGGATCTCGTCGCCGATCACCAGCAGGCCCGCCGTCCAGATCCGCTCGTCCGTCATCCCTCGCCGCATAACCCCGCGGGGGTCGTCAAACCAGCCCGCAGCGACTATATCCGCACCATGATCGAAACCAGCCTCCTCGCCCACGACGACGCCGTCGCCGGCCGCCACGGCGCGATCAAGCTGCACGGGCCCGAAGGCTTTGCCGGGATGCGCGCCGCCGGCCGGCTCGCCGCCGAGATCCTCGACGCGCTGGTGCCGCACGTCGTCCCGGGCGTCACCACGCAGGAGATCGACGACATCGTCCACCGGATGACGGTCGAGGCGCGGCGGGGTGCCGGCGACGCTCAACTATCGCGGCTACACCAAGAGCTGCTGCACCTCGATCAACCATGTCATCTGCCACGGCATTCCGGGCGACCGCGTCCTCAAGGACGGCGACATCGTCAACATCGACGTGACCCCCATCCTCGACGGCTGGCACGGCGACACCAGCCGCATGTACCTGGTCGGCGACGTCGGCATCAAGGCGTCGAAGCTCGTCCAGATCACCTACGAATGCCTGCTGCTCGGAATCGCCCAGGCCCGGCCCGGCAACCGGCTCGGCGACGTCGGCCACGCCATCCAGACCCACGCCGAAGCGCAGCGTTACTCGGTCGTCCGCGATTTTTGCGGCCACGGCCTCGGCCGCGTCTTCCACGACGCGCCGGAAGTGGTCCATGCCGGCCGCCCCGGCACCGGCCCGGAGCTGCGCCCCGGCATGTTCTTCACGATCGAGCCGATGATCAACATCGGCAAGGCGGCGTCCAAGGTGCTCGACGACGGCTGGACCGCGGTGACCCGCGACCGCAGCCTCTCGGCGCAGTTCGAGCACAGCATCGGAATCACCGAAGACCGGCTGCGAAATCTTCACCAAAAGCCCGAAGGGCCTCGACGCGCCGCCTTACTGAGCGCTTCGCGGCCGTCGCGCAAAGGAGGGCACCGGATCCGGGCCGCCGCGCGGCACTCCAGCGTTGCACGTCCGGAAGGACGCGGATCCAAAGGCGGCCCGTCAATCGTCCGTGATGACGAAGTTGCCCTTTGCCTTGATTTTAGGGGGCCAATGCTCTTCCGGCGAGGCCGGGTCCGGACCCGGCCACCGGTAGGGGCCATGAGTCACCCTGGACGGGGCAGCCACTTTTTCTCCCGAAGCGGCAAGTCTCTTCGGACCATGCGGCTCGCGCTGCACGATCACCTGGGTCAGCCTGATCCTCCTCGTCCGCCTTTCCTTTCCGACCTCCGCAATGCCTTGATCGACTTCCTTGCCGAGCAAAAAGTTCAGAATGGCCATCTGGGTCGGGAAGGACGCCAGATAGGGCCCCACCTTGGGATCGACCTCGATTGGCCCCTCCGCCTTGAGGCCCGCAAGCATCCGCAGCGTGGCGACGTCCTGACCTATGTCATCGTCGTCGGACATTTCCTCGATCAGCTCCGCAACGCGCCGCTCAATGCCATCCCCCATCTTGTTGCTATCGGTCGCATCGCTGCTTCTGCGCTCTTCATCGAGGGCGATCTTGCGCAGAATTGTGAGCAGGCCGCGAAACCAGAAAATAGAGGCGACCATCGAATGCCGGCCGAACGACCATTTGTGGTCTAGCGCGAAGGCCTGGGCGATATTGTTCAGCGCGAGGCAGGTGATCACTGCCTTGTCGAACCGGACCGGCCTGTCGGTAAGCGCTGCATCGATCTGTCGGGGGCCGTAGTCCGCCTCGCTCCATTTGGTGCCGATTGCCTGGGCGTGGAGCTTGGACGCGACGAGGCGCCCCTCCTGGATGAAAGCGTTCCTGAACGCCTTGTCGTCCCCAATCCGATAGGGATTTGGCGCATCGGCCGGCCACTCAGGCGACAGGATATCCGCTCGCAGACCGGAATAATATTTGCCGAAATTGCCAACCCTGAAGGCGGCCACCCTGCCAACCGCGTCGAACCAATCCACGGCACGCGTGGGGTTCACATCCAGGAACTGGGCGGCGATCCTGCTGCTGGTGATTTCTTCCACCGCGATCGGTGGAAAATGCCGTTCCGGCTCTTCAATACCCCCGGCATCGATCACTGGCGCGCCCCTCTGTCGGGCCGAGCGCATCTTCAACAGGCGGACGCCCTTAATTTCAGCGTCTAGAGTCGTTCTGTCGCCGTTTCAAGAAAAACATCATGAATCATATGAATCAAGCTCTGCACGTCATCGCACGATCGTATTGGCCGTCGCGCAGCTTCGGCCATTCCCATGGCCGGAAAGGGTGATGAAAACAAACGGAAGGAGTGAGCGAAAATGCGTCGAGAGCGCTCGCGACAAAAAGCGGAAGCCGCGACTGCCGAAGACAAACTATCCGATGTCGTCCATCGAAGTCCATCTTCCGGCGCAGGAGTCGTGGCGCGCCAGCACGCTCTGCCCGTATTCACTTTCAGCGGACGAAAAGCAAGAGGGGGTGCCGGCAAACAGCCCCGCCCGGCATTTCGCAACAACGATGGCATAATACTATCCCATTGTTAATAAAAGAATATATCTGACGAATCGGTTATTTCCGCGGGCCAATCCGAGCTAAGCATGAGGCGAATCGAAGAGGCCTGCCATGCCCGGTCGTCACCCGCGAAAGACCTGTTATCGACGAAGCCTCCGCAAGGTCGCGAGGCCTGCCATTCCCTATTCGCGCCTGGCGCTGATCGCGCGGAAGAGCGCCGCCGTCCGGAGCACGGCGGGTCGCAAGACAGCCTTTGCCTGGCTCCGGGGCGATCTCTCGCGCAGCGGCTATTCTATGACGATTATCGCGATCGCGTCGCTTGCCGCGGCAGTCCTCGGTGGAAGCGGGGACGGCAGCCGGATCGTCGTCGTTCCCGTCGCCGCAGCCCCTTACGAGGCGCAGAAGCTCCCGGCCGAATGGCAAGCCCCGCTCGGACCGAAGCCGGCCATCGTCATCAGCCGATCGCCGGCCTGCTTCCCGGTTCGCGTCCTTTAGTCCGCCGAGCTGGTCCGGACGCGGCGATAGGGCACGAACTCGCCGAGGAAGACGATTCCCTTCAGCGTGTTCACGTTGGTGTCGAACATCTCGACCGTGTCGACGCTGCACAGCCGCGACATGAACTGGCGGGTGCGCATCTGATCCCAGCTGCGCAGCGACTCGGCGCCGCTGTCCGGCCGGTTGACGTAGATGACGTTGCCGGCGTTGTAGAGGATCGCGGTGCCGTTGATGATCCGCGTGTTGCGGACGCGGTGCATGTCGATGCAGTCGACCGGCGCCTCGGCGACCCGGCCGGCGAGCGCGCGCTCGAGCTCGGCCTCGCGGTCGGGCGGATCGGCCAGCGCCGCGGAGGTCCCGAGCAGGAGGGTGCCGGCGAGCAGGGGAAGAAGTTTGCGCATGGCCCGTTCCTTTTCTCAGCTTGGCTCTTCGAGCCATTACCCCATTCCGACTGAACGTGCGCTGACTATCTTCGATCCGGCGCTAACCGCCGATGCCGCTTGCGCCGCCGCCCGCGCCGACTATTGTGCATCGCAGCAGACGGAGGCGCGAGGTGAAGAAGGTCGAGGCGGTGATCAAGCCGTTCAAGCTCGACGAGGTGAAGGAGGCGCTGCACGAGGTCGGCGTCTCGGGCATCACCGTCACCGAGGCCAAGGGTTTCGGCCGCCAGAAGGGCCACACCGAGCTCTACCGCGGCGCCGAATATGTCGTCGATTTCCTGCCCAAGGTGAAATTGGAGGTGGTCGTCGAGGACGGCCTCGTCGAGCGGGTCGTCGAGGCGATCGCCGCCGCGGCGCGGACGGGGCGGATCGGCGACGGCAAGATCTTCGTGTCGGCGGTCGAGGAAGCGGTTCGCATCCGCACCGGCGAGCGCGGGAGCGACGCGATCTGACCTTTATGTTTCGCCACAGCTACATCCGGGGAGTTCTGTATCGGTTAGTTGATCAAGCAACTCCAATTTCTAGACGTTGACGACAACTGATCAGTTGCTGACAGTCTGGCTGGTGGAGGGTTGTGGCATGGATTCGAATCTGATCTCGTCGGCCGCGTTTTGGGTTCCAGTATTAATCGGCGCGATCTGCAGCTGGCTCTGTGCCTTTCTAGCCGAGACGCTCCTGCTGAGGGCTAGCAAGAACGTTCGAGGAGAATGGATTTCAGAATGGCAGCCTCGAAATACGCGGCAACCGTCACATTGGGTTCGCGAAAAAGTGCGGATCACACTTGGCTTCGGCTACCTGAAGATGGCTAGCCGAGATAATACGGGAGGGTATCAGTGGCGCGCATATGCGCGCATACATCGCGGCACTCATTTGTATGCCAAATGGAAGTCAACGAGGCCTGCCGCCACATCAGGCGGCGTGCTCAATCTTATCATCGGTCCACAAGGAACCACTATGTATGGTACCTATCAAGGCCCAAACGACGATGGGGTGATCTTGATCTGTCCAGTGATCATGGCCCGCAAGGCAGCGGATTTGAGAAACCTTCGGAAGAAGGTCGCAATTGCTTACGATGAGACGCCTGCGCGGTGAACCTCCGATTCCTCCAGTCGGAGACTACGACCTTGAACCGTTGTTCAATAGGTCGGGTGACCAAGCGCGGTTCCCCGCGCTAAAGCGCGCTCGTGGACGACCCCCGCCTCGCCTCGATGTCCCCGGCCGAGCTGCGCGCGGCGATGCTCAGCCTCGGCTACAAGACCCAGGCCGACCTCGCCGCGGCGATCGGCGTCAGCCGATCCGCCGTCAGCCTCTGGCTCGAGGGCAAGGTCGGCGTGCCGCGCCCGGTGGCGATGCTGCTGCGCACCCTGATCGCCGCCCAGCGCCGCCCCTTCTGAGGACCGGGGACAGTTACTTTTCCCCGCGGCGGCGGGTGCACCCGAAGGCGGGGCGGAAAAGTAACTGTCCCCTTCCCGCGTGAAATATTCACGCCCCGCTGGACGGCTCCCGTGAGCATCGAGATGAATGCGCCCGCGCACTTCATCCGATTCCTTTTCACAGGGGCACGATCTCATGGCGAACGACGCGGGCAAGATTCTGAAAAGCATCAAGGACAGCGAGATCGAGTGGGTCGACCTGCGCTTCACCGATCCCAAGGGCAAATGGCAGCATCTCTCCATGTGCGCGGGCGTGGTCGACGAGGACCAGCTGACCGACGGCTTCATGTTCGACGGCAGCTCGATCGCCGGCTGGAAGGCGATCAACGAATCGGACATGATCCTGAAGCCCGATCTCGACGCCTGGTATGTCGATCCGTTCAGCGCGACGCCGATGGGCATCCTCATTTGCGACATCGTCGATCCCGGCACCGGCGAGCTCTACGCCCGCGACCCGCGCTCGACCGCCAAGCGCGCCGAGGCCTATCTGAAGGCGACCGGTGTCGGCGACACCGTCTATGTCGGCCCCGAGGCCGAATTCTTCATGTTCGACGACGTCCGCTTCGAGGACAGCTACGCGGCCTCGGGATTCACGATCGACGATATCGAGCTGCCGACCAACACCGGCACCAAATATGAGAGCGGCAATCTCGGCCACCGGCCGCGCGAGAAAGGCGGTTATTTCCCGGTCGCGCCGGTCGACAGCGCGGTCGACATCCGGGCCGAGATGGTCTCGACGATGATCGAGATGGGCCTGCCGATGGACAAGCACCATCACGAGGTCGCCGCCGCCCAGCACGAATTGGGGCTCACCTACGGCGCGCTGACCGAAACCGCCGACCGCATGCAGGTCTACAAATATGTCGTGCACATGGTCGCCCAGGCCTACGGCAAGACCGCGACCTTCATGCCCAAGCCGATCAAGGCCGACAACGGATCGGGCATGCACACCCACATGTCGATCTGGAAGGGCGGCAAGCCCCTGTTCGCCGGCAACGGCTATGCCGGGCTCAGCGAGACCGCGCTCTACTTCATCGGCGGCGTCATCCGCCACGCCAAGGCGCTCAACGCCTTCACCAACCCGACCACCAACAGCTACAAGCGCCTCGTCCCCGGCTTCGAGGCGCCGGTGCTGCTCGCTTATTCCTCGCGCAACCGCTCCGCCTCCTGCCGAATCCCCTACGGCTCCGGCGAGAAGGCCAAGCGAGTCGAGTTCCGCTTCCCCGACGCGATGGCCAATCCCTATCTCGCTTATTCCGCCCTTCTCATGGCCGGCCTCGACGGCATCCAGAACCGAATCCACCCCGGCGACCCGATCGACAAGAACCTTTACGACCTGCCGCCGCAAGAGCTGGTCGACGTCCCCACCGTCTGCGGCTCGCTGCGTGAGGCGCTGATCGCCCTGCACAACGACCGCGCCTTCCTGACCAAGGGCGACGTGTTCAGCGACGACCAGATCGACGCCTATATGGAATTGAAGTGGGAGGAGCAGCTGCGCTGGGAGACCACGCCGAGCCCGGTCGAATATGACATGTATTATTCGAGCTAGCGGCGAGGGCTTCCGGCTTCGGCCCGAACCCGCGCTGGCACCGGTCCGCGGAGCGCGGCGCCAACGTCGCGGAAACGGTAGAGCGCCCGATCGCCCTCGAACACGAAATGGCGGGTCGGATGATCCGGCCTTCCACTGTTGAAATAGGCGCGCAGGATCGCCGGATAGACGTTGACCGGGCTGGCCGGCAGGGTGAGCGGCCGCGCGTCCGCCGGCCGGATCGCCATGAGGATCCCCATTTTCTCGCGGAGCTTGGCGGGGCTGAGCCGAGTCCAGTCCAGGTCGACGGGGTCACGGCCGATGAATCGCTCGTCGCCGACGAACGGCTCGGGCCATGGCCCCTCGTCGGCATGGATGACGATCACCGCGGGCCGGGGCCGGGCGCGGATCGTGTCGATCAGCCGAAGCACCTCGCGGTTCACATATTCGACTTGCGCCACATAATTGTCGCGCCGCGACGCGGCCCCGGCCTGGGCAAGCGACCGGCAGGAACCGTCGGCGTTGATCACGAAGGGCGGGTGCGGCACCAGGAAATGGGCGAACACATATTTGCGGTCGCCTCCCCCGGCCAGCTCGCGCAGCCGTGCGAATTTGTGCGTGGCCCGGCGGCACTGCTCGCCTCGGGCATCGCCATAGGGGAGCCCCAATTGCTGCAGCACGAAACCCGGCACGGATTGCTCGAGAACGAGCCGGCCAAGCTCCGGCATCGCTCGATAGTTGATGTTGCGGCCGGCCTCGCCGCTGATCCGCGTCGGGTTCCACCACGACCCGGCGAAGACTGTCCTGTAGCCGCTCCGCGAAAAGAAGCGCAGCGCCTGGTTTGACGTCATCGACCGATAGATCGGCACCCAATCGGTTTGCCGCTCGGCCATCGGCGCGGCGAGTCCGTCGAGATAAGCGCCGTTCAGCGTCGAAGCGACGGAATGGGCGGTGCGCTGGTAGTTGGAATAGCTCCCCTCGCCGACCATGAAGCCGCGTGCGCGCAACGCGTCGAGGAACGGTCGATTGTCATAATCGTAGGTAGCGGCGAGGGTTTCGCTGCTCGCGTAACGATCGAAAATGATGTGCCAGACATCCGGGCTGGCGGCGTCGGCGCGCCCCTCCAGCGCCGCGAACGCCTGGTGTGGATCGGGCCGCCCCGATTCCAGCCGGACCTGCTTGACGATCGCCACGGCGCAGACCCCGATCGCGACCGGCACGAGGAGGAGGTTGATCTTGCGATTGAGCGCGGTGAGCGCCCCGGCATCCCGGGGAATGCGGCGCGTCAGCAGGACGGCGGCCGCGGCGACGATCAGGAACAGGCCGGCCTGCATCCAGGCGGATCGAGTGAGCGCGGCGACGGGCGCCGGCAAATAGAGGAAATAGACCGCGGCGATGCCGGCCATGAGCCCGCCGCGCGTCCAACCGCCCGCGACCGGCCGCAGCAGCGCGACCAGCGCGACGGAGGCCGCGAGCAAGGCGCCGATCGTCGGCAGGGCGCCTTCATAGGGGACCCGGTTCATGTTCGGGAACCAATGGGTCAGCGCCACGATCAGCACGATCGCGCTGCCGGCCAGCGGCAGCCGCGCCAGCCGGTTCCCGGCTCGGCTCAAGATCGGCGCCGGCGATCGTAGGCGACGATGAGGCGCCCGCCCTCGCCGAGGCGCTGCTGCTCCGTGATAGCGCCGCGTTCGCGCACATGCGCGAGGAATGCCTCCTCGGTATAATCCGGGAAGATGTCGGGCCGGCCGCGCAGCAGTTCGATCACCATCGGGTCGCTCTTCGAGGGGAACTCGATGACGCCCGCGGGCGCCATGCCCATCAGCCAGTCGACCGCCATGTCGAGCGGCACGTTCTTGGCGATGGCGAGGTGATGGATCACGGCCAGCGCAAGCAGAGCGTCGGCCCCGCCGCGATCGCCCAGGCTCTTGCGCTCCGCGCCCGCCCAGCCCTGCGACGGGCTCGGATTGGTCGCGTCGAGCCACAGCGGCAGCATGCGGCCGCCATCGGCGTCGAAGCGGACGAAGGCCCGTTCGAGCGCGCCGAAGTCGAAATCGAAGCCGACCACCGACCGCGCCCCGCTGTCGAGCGCGGTGCGGCTGAAATCGCCGCTGTTGCAGCCGAGGTCGAACAGCAGGCCGGGCCGGAGCGCGCCGACCTGGCGGGCGACGAAATCGTGCTTGGCGGCGCGCCGCGCCCCGTCATAGCTGTTGCATCCGGCATAATCCGACCAGATGGTCTTCTGGCCGGGAAGCTTGAGGCCGGCGATATAGTTCCTGAGGGTCTGGAGAAGAGCGGCCAGGTTCTTCTTCGGCAGCGCGACCGTCCGCCGGGGTTTGTCGTCCAGCCCTTTCGCCACCCGGCGCTTGTGCACGACGCTGGGACCGATGACATGCGCCAGCACCGTGAAGGACAGCTTGTCGCGCATCCGCAGCAACAGCGCCACGTCTTCCGGCGCCAGTCCCTCGCCGCTGCCGCGAAACCAGGCGTTCGGCGCCAGGCCGCGCTTCGCCCAAAGCAGCAGCGGATTGAGGAACTGCATCGCGAACTGGCGCTGGCCGGTCCACGGCGATCCTTCCTCGTAGCGAACGACCGAAAGGTGATCGATGAAAACGGGCCGCGTGCCGTTGAACTGGACGTTGTAGGCGGTCGCGTCGGACAGCGTGAAGCCGTCCGCGAGCAGCTCGAGATGGAAATCGAGGTGCAGCAGGGCCGCCGCCTTCAGCGCGGAAAAGGTCCATTCGTAGGGATAGGAGACGAAGTCGATCTTCGGGTGCTCGAGCAGATAGTCCGGGCGCGGTTCGCCGTCGCCGAGGAGGCCCGGCTCCAGTTCCTCCATCGGGACGAGCCGGCTGCGCTCGATCGCTTTGCGGTAGACGCCGGCCGCGCGGGCGCTTTCGAAATTGTCGAGCCCCGCCCCGAAAACGGCGCGGAAGATGCGGCCCTCGGCGAGCAGGATGCGGCCGGAGGGGTCCCGGAAAGAACCCGGATCGAACTTCATCGGGTCAGGCTTCGCGATTGTCGCCGGCCGTCGGCGCCGAAGTCGGGCCGCGGCGGAAGAAGCTCATGAAGCGCGCGATGTAGATCTTGCCGAACAGCAGGAAGCCGGCGAAAGCGCCGGTCACCGCCTGCAGGATGATGCTGATCGTCGCGGAATCGAGATAGGCCTGCGCGGGCGAGGTCACGAAGACCGAGCAGATGACGATCGCGAAGGCAAAGTCGGAGAAACGCTTCATCGGGGCGGATCCTTGTCTTTCGAGAAGGTCCGGTCTGCCTGCTAATGGTTAACAAGCCGTTGCGGGCGCGCACGCCACCGACGATCGCGATCGCCACCCCTTAATCCTCCAGGATGAGGCTGTGCCGCTTGGTGTCGCGCATCGTGAGATAGACGATCAGCGACAGCGCGATCATGCCGGTCACGTACCAGTAGAAGGCGCGCTCCATCTCCATGTCCTTGAGCCAGAGCGCGACATATTCGGCCGTGCCCCCGAACAATGTGTTGGCGATGGCATAAGGCAGCGCGACCCCCAAAGCGCGGATATGGGTGGGGAAGAGCTCCGCTTTCACCACCGCGTTGATCGAGGTGTAGCCGGTGACGATGACCAGCGACGCCATCACCAGCAGGAAGGCGGCGAGAGGGCTTTGAACGCTTTCGAGCGCGGTGAAGATCGGCACGGTCAGAACCACGCCGAATATGCCGAAGGCGACCATTACCGGCTTGCGCCCGACCCGGTCCGACAAGGCGCCCGACAGCGGTTGCAGGCACATGAAGACGAACAAAGCGGCGGTCATCACCTGGCTCGCCGTCTCGCGGCCGAAGCCCGACGTGTTGACCAGGAATTTCTGCATGTAGGTCGTGTAGGCGTAGAAGGCCAAGGTGCCGCCCGCGGTCAGCGCGATCACCAGGAACGCCTCCCTGGGATGATCGCGGAACAGGTTGACGCCGCTCGATTTCGGCTTGTCGCCGGCGCGGGCATTCTCGAAGCTTTCGGTCTCGGCGAGGCGGCGGCGGATGTAGAAGACGACCACGGCGAGCAGCGCGCCGATGCCGAACGGAATCCGCCAGCCCCAGGCCTCGAGATCCGCCTCCGACAGCGTGAATTGCAGCATCAGCAGCACGGCGAGCGCGACCAGCTGGCCGGCGATCAGGGTGACGTACTGGAAGCTCGAATAGAAGCCGCGGCGGCGCCGTCCGGCCATCTCGCTCAAATAGGTCGCGCTCGCGCCATATTCCCCGCCGACGCTGAGCCCCTGCAGCATCCGGGCGAGGATCAGGATCGCCGGCGCCGCCCAGCCGATCTCCGCATAGCCCGGCGCCGCCGCGATCATCAGCGAGCCCAGGCACATCAGGGTGACGCTGAGCGTAAGCCCCGCCTTCCGGCCCCGGCTGTCCGAATAGACGCCCATGATCCAGGCGCCGATCGGCCGCATCACGAACCCGACCGCGAAGACCGCGGCGGTGTTCAGCAGCTGCGAGGTCCGGTCGCCCTCGGGGAAGAAGACCGGCGCGAAATAGAGCGCGAACGCCGCGTAGATGTACCAGTCGTACCATTCGACGAGATTGCCCGCCGAACCGCCGACGATGTTGCGCAGGCGATGGGTGCCCGTGACTTCGCTCATCCCGTCGCGCATGTCAGCCCCGCTCCGCCCTCGATCCGCTCTATGCCGATGTAGGTCGAGAGGCCTTCATCGTCGAATTCGCGCATCTCGCCCACAGCAGGCAGGCGGAAGCCCTGACGGATCAGCGTCTCCCGCACCCGCACGGGCGGCTCGGCGAACCGGACCTGGAACGCGGAAGCGTCGCTTTCCTCGTAGAAGCTGCGCGTGAGGCCGACCACGGCCAGCCCATGCCAGCGCCCCGCAAAGTCGAGATCGGCGGCGACCGCGCGGATATCGCGGTTGCCGCCGACTTCACGCGTCCGCTCGAACGTGGGGATGAGCGGCTGCGCATGGCCCGGCACGCGGATCGGGCCGCCGCGCCGGCTCTCGAAGGTTTCGGGATCGCTGCGCACCATCTGCTCGAGGATCGAGGCCAGCACGGGGCTGGGCGCGCAGCCGGTCAGGCTGCCGAGGCCCAGCGCCTGGCCGAGATCGACCGGCTCGGGCTCGGCCGGCGGCGCGGGCGGCGACTGCGCGGCGGCCGGCGGCGGTGACGGTGGCGAAGATTGCTCGTTACCGGAAGGCCGCTGCGGCAGGACAAGAAGCAACAGACCCGCCAGCAGGAGGAGGAGCGCTCCCGCAACCGCCAGAATCGCCCGTCCCCTCACGCTTTTCCTTCGAAGCGCCGTCGTCGCGGCCTCCCCTCCCTGCAAGGGAGGGGCTGGGGGTGGGTGCCGCCGAGGCACTCGGCGGCCTTGAGCAGAATGGCTTGCGCCACCCCGTCGGGATTTTCATCGACTTCGCTGTTCCAGAACCGAACGACCGTCCAGCCTTCGACTTCCAGGAACCCTGTTCTTGTCATGTCACGCGAGCAGTCGGCATGCTGGCCGCCATCCACCTCAACGATGAGCCGAGCTTTGCGGCACGCGAGATCGGCAGTGTAGGGACCGACCGGCAATTGCCGCGTGAATTTGGGGCGATAGCGAGAGAGGAGGCTCCAGAGCGTGCGCTCCTGATCGGTCGCGTTCGAGCGCAGTGCGCGGGCCCGGTCGGTATGATTTTTCGGAACGCGCCGTTGCATGGTCGTAGACTAGCAGAAAGGCGCGACGCGCCTACCCACCCCCAACCCCTCCCTTGCGGGGAGGGGAGCAAGCATCCTCAATAATCCCGCGACACGCGCAGGTTGACGCTTTCGCGGCCGATCGTCGAGATACTGGAGAGCAGGGAGAGCCAGCGGGTGATCTGATATTCCACGGTCGTCGCCGAATAGCCGCGCCCGTCGGTCACCACCTCGACATAGACCCGGCGGCCGAAATATTTGCCGGCGGCGAGCTGGGTGCCGATCCCCTGGGTCACGTCGGCGGGGAGGATGCGCAGCCGATCGAGGCCGATCGAGCGGCGGACCGCGTTGATCGGGTCGAGCCCGCCGCGCGGGTCGTTGAGGCTCGCCACCGCGGCGGCGAGCTGGACCGCCTCGGGCGCCGACAAATTGGTGATCGAGGTGCCGAACAGGATACGCGACAGCAATTCGTCCTGGGGCAAAGCCGGGGTCGAGGTGAAGGCGATCTCCGGACGCTGGCTCCGACCGGTCACCCGGATCTGCGCGCTGAGGCCGCGCACCCGCGCTTCGGCGGCGATGTCGAGCTGCGGATTGACCGGCGCCTCGCCGGCGAAGCGGATGTTGCCGCGGATCAGGTCGAAGCGGCGGCCGGCGAAATCGTAGGTGCCGCGCAGCATCTCCGCCTCGCCGGTGATCCTGGGCTCGGTCACCGTGCCGGCGACGCGCAAGTCGGCCGCCATTCGCTGTTCATGCCGAGCCCGGTCACCGTCAGCCGGCTCGGCGCGGTAACGCCCAGCGCCAGCCGCCACGGCTCGATCCGCCGAACGACAGGGCCGAGATCGGCGTCGACGCGGTTCACCTCACGGACATTGAGGCGCGGCACCTGCGCGGCCGCGGTCGCGCTGCCGAGCTGGAACCGTCCCTGGGTCATCGTCACGTCGCCCGAAATCGTCGCCGCCCTCGCCGTCGGAGCGGATGGCGAGGTCGCCCGTCACCGAGGCCTGGATGTCGTCGCGGTCGAGCAGCCGCGCATTCTCGGCGCGCAAATCGAAGCGCATGCCGACTCCGCGCGCCGCCGCGAAGTCGAGCACGCCCGAACCGGAAATGGTGCCGCCGCCCTCGGTCCGCCCGCGGAACTGGGTGATGCGGAGCTGCGAGCCGCCGAACCGCCCGACCGATTCGAGATTGTCGATCACCAGGCCGGTGACCGCGCTCTCCAGCCGCGCTCCGGCGGTGCGGACCGTGCCGTTGATCAGCGGATTCTCCAGAGTTCCCGACATGTCGGCGCCGATCGCGGCCGGGCCGCTGAGGTCGATCAGCTCGATCCCGGTCAGCCGCCACAGCGTGTCGGCCGAGCCGTTGTAGCGGATCTGCGCCCGCATCGGCGCCCGCACCAGCGGTCGACGAGGTTGCCCGAGGCGCCGATCGGCGAGATCCGCGCCTGCGCCCGGCCGATCGTCCGCCCCTCGCTCACCGCGACCGCGCGGACCGCGGCGTTGCGCCCGTCGAGGCGCGCGTTGAGCCCGATATCGACCGGCCGCGAGGCGAGCACCAGGCCCGCCCGGGTCAGCCCCCGGATCCGCAGATTCGCCTCGCCGGCGGGCGGCGCGTCCGCCGAGGGCGAGCGGTAGCGCACCGTTCCCGAGGCGATGCCGCCGAGCCCGAGCCGCGGATAGAAGATGTCGAGCACGCTGAGCGGCATCGTCTCCATCCGCGCGTCGACCTCGGTCCGGGTGCCGAACAGCCCGGAAAGGCTGGCATTGCCGCCCGCGAAGCGGAACCGCGTCGGCGCCAGCCGCCAGCCGTCGGCCTGCCAGGTCAGCTCGGCCGGGCCGATCAGCTCGAGCGGCCGGCGGTCGAGGGTGCCGCTGCCGCTCACCCGGTAGCGCCCCGGCGCCACCTCGGCGACGGCGTTGAAGGCGAAGTCGCGGCCCCGCGACCCGGCGACGCGCGCCCGAATCTGGCCGACGCCGCCGCGCAGGCTCGCAGTGGCGTCGACATTGGCGATCGACAGCGGCCCGCGGCTGAGGCCGCGCGCGACGACGCGCCCCTCGATCGACGTCCCGGCCGGATCGAGCAGCACCACCCCCTCGATCGTCCCGCGCCGCACCACGATCGGCGGCGGACCGACGAAGCGGGCGTCGCTCGCCGCGAGGTTGACCGCGATCCGCTGGTGGCCGCGCAGCGGATTGAACTGCAGCCGGCCGTCGAGCCCGCCGCCGGCGACGTCGAGCACGCCGAGGAACCCGCCGGGATCGGAGCGCAGAGCGCCGCTCGCCCGCGTCCCCGAGACGTTCAGGGCCGCGAACTGGATGATCGCCGGCGCCCCGCGCGGCAGCAGGATGGCGCCGTTGCCGGTGAACGGCCCCAGCGTCGATCCGCCTTCGGCCCGCCAGGCGAAGCCGGCGTCATTGGGCTCGAGGTTGAGCAGGACGTTCCTCAGCCCGAGCGAATCGAGCGGCCGGTCGAGCCGGATCGCCAGCCGCGGCCGCTCCAGCCGCCCGTCGAGGTTGAGCCGGAGCGTGCCATAATCGGCGTGCCGCCCGGCGCCGTCGAAAAAGAAGGTGCCGTCGAGCCGACGGAAGCCGGTGCCGGTCAGCGCGATCTTCGGCGCGTTGATCCTGAGGTTGGCGAAATGGACGATCCGATCCGGCCCGCGGGTCAGGCTCGTCGTCAGCGTCGGCAGCCCGCCTGCCACCCAGGCGAGGAAGCGGTTGTCGAGCCGCCGACCCAGGCCCGCGCCGTGCCGGTCACCATCGTGCCCCGGCCGCCCGGCCCGGGCACGGCGCGAAGCTCGGAGAGGACGTCGACCACGCCGAAGCCCGGGATCGCATAGGTGCGCATCCCGGCGTTGACCGCGACCGCATAGACGCCGGTGCGCAGATCCACTTCGAGGTCGACCAGCCCGCGCAACTTGTCCGAGGTGAGGACGAGGTCGTCGCCCCACAGGCGCTGCGCGGTCACCCTGAGCTGACCCTGGACGCGCAAATTGGCGAGAATGCCGCCCGCGACCTCGCCGACCCCGGTCACCCGCCGCGCCGTCGCCAGGATCGGCACCGTCACCGGCGCCCGCGACAGCCGCCCGCGCCCTTCGGCGCGCACCTCCTCGAACCCGGTCTGGTCGAACGCGATCCGGGGCGCGGTCAGCCGGTAGACGAAATTCGCCGTTCCGAACGGCCCGTCGAGCAGGGCCGTCATCCGCACCTGCCGCCCGGTCATGTTGCGGAACATGGCGGGCGGGCGGATCAGCTCGGCGGCGATCGCCACGTCGCGATAGGCGTTGCGCCGCAAGTCGACGACGCCCCGCGCCTCGACCCTGAGCGAGGCCGAGCGCAGCGACAGCCGCCCGTCGATCCGCTGCCCGGCGAACGTCCCGGTGCCGCGCACCGCCACGCGCGGGCTGGTCAGCCGCTGCAACTTGCCCCTGAGGAACGGCGCCGGCGCGGCCCAGCCGCGCAGGTCGAAGCGCCCCCCGGCCATGCCCAGCCTGAGGTCCGCCGTCCGCCGCCCCGAAATGTCGAGCCGAGCCGAGCCGCGCCAGCGCGACCAGCCCCCCTCGCCGTCCAGGTCGAGCACCACCGGCCGCCGCGTTCCCAGCATCGCTCCGACCACGCTGTTCGCCGGCGCCCGGATTCGCGCCTCCAGGTCGAAGCGGTCGCGGTCGGGCTCGGCGTCGAGCCGCAGCCGCAGCCGGTCGCCGCCATCGCGGACGCGGACGTCGAGCCCGACCAGCGCTCGGCCCCTCCTGATCTCCGCCTCACCGCTCAGGCTGCCGATCCGTTCGCGTCCGGTCACCCGCGCGCCGATCCTGAGCTGCCGCACGTCGAGGCGGCCGATATGGAGATCGAATTCGGGGAGCAGCGGCCGCGGCTCCTCGGGCGGGTTCAGCTCGGGCAGCCGGTGGAGGATGACGAGATCGGAATCGAGCCTGTGGATGACGAGGCTGTTCCACAGGAAATCGACCGGCCGCCAGTCCATCCCGATTTCGGAGGATTCGGCGAACAGTCCCTCGGGATCGTAGAGTCGCACATCCTTGAGCTGCGTCCGCCCCCAGATCGAGCCGTCGATCCGCCCGATCCGGACCCTGAGCCCCGATTTGGGCGTCATCGCCGCGATCCGATCGACGATGAAGCGGTGCCCGGCGCTGGTGTCGAGGAACGCGATCAAGGCGGCGAAAGCGAGCGCCAGCCCGATCACTGCCCCGGTGACGAACTTGGCGATCCGGCTCAGCCAGAGCCCCCAGCCGCGCCGGGCGGGCGGCGCTTCCGCTGCGTCGAGGACCGCCTCGGCCATGTCAGAAGGCTTGCCCGAGCGAGACGTAGACCGCGACGCGCGGATCGCCGCTGCGCGGATTGAGCGGCGTTCCGACATCGACCCGGATCGGGCCGAAGCGGGTGTGGTAGCGCACCCCGACGCCGGCGCCGAACCGGAGATCGTCGAGCCTCGGCAAGGGCGAGGTCGAGATGTTGCCCGCGTCGATGAACGGCACGATGCCGAACGATCCCATTCTTATTCGCGCCTCGAGCGCGACCTCGACGAGGCTCCGTCCGCCGATCGGATCGTCGAACACCGGGTCGCGCGGCCCCAGCGCCTGGAAGCCGTAGCCGCGCACCGAGCCGCCGCCGCCCGCATAGAAGCGCCGCGACGGCGCGATCCGGTCGCGGCTCGCTCCGAAGATCGTGCCGAGCCGAGTCCGCCCGGCGATGGTGACGGTGTCGGAAACGGGCACAGTAGAAGCTGCCGTCGAGCTGCGCGCGGGCGTAGAAGAAGCTGCCGCTCTGCAGCGACGCCTCGGGCGAGAAGCGCGCCGACAGCCGGAAGCCCGCGCGTCGGATCGAGCAGGTCGTTGGACCCGTCATAGCCGAGATAGGCCGGGATCGCGCCGATGAAGAAGGTGCGCCGCCGGGTCATCCCGCTGGCGATGTCGACGTCGCGCTCGTCGGTGGCGACCAATTCGGCGCCGACCGACCAGGTCCACGCCTTCTGCCAGATGATGTTCGATTGCCGCTCGATGCCGCCGGTCAGAGTGAACATGCGCGCGTCATAGGCCGGCCGGTCGACATGGCTGGCCGCGACCTGCGCGTTCAGCACCTGGTCGCGGCGCATGAAATTGTTGCGCCTGAGGATCGCCGAGACGAGCTGCTCGCGAGTCCCCGCCACGCCGCGGAAGGTGACGGCGCCTTCGGGCGGCAGCAGGTTGCGGTGCTGCCAGCTCAGCTCGAGGCGGACGCCCTCGCCGGTGCCGTAGCCCGCCTCGCCGGCGATCGTGCGCATCGGCGCCGGCTCGATCGCGACGGCAAGATCGACGAGGTCGGTGCCCGGGCGCGCGACCGGTCGGATGGCGACCGTCGACACCAGCCCTGTCGCCACCAGCGCCTGGCGGAAATCCTCGACCTGCGCGACGCGATAGGGCTCGCCCTCGCGGAAGCGGGCGATGGTCTCGAGATGCCCGGCGCTGAACAAGGGCGCGCCTTCGACGAGGATGCCGCCGAAGCGCCGCGCCCCCGCCGGACGTCACCGGCAGCACCAACGTCGCCGTGCGCGTCTCGTGATCGACGACCACGTCGGCCTCGCCGACCTCGGCGAAGGTATAGCCGCGCCGTCCCAGCTCGACTCGGAGCGCGGCCTTCGCCTGCTCCACCCGGGCCGCGTCGACCGGATCCTGGGCGCCGACCGCGAACGAGTCCCGAAGCGCCGGAGCGTCCGCCCCCGCCGCCGCCTCCAGCCCCGGCAGCCGCACCTCGGCGAAGCGGTAGAGCGGCCCCGGCTGGACGCTCAATGTCACCAGGAAGGCGGTGGCGCCCTCGGCGTCGACCGCGGTGGTGACGCTGCCGTCATAATAGCCGTAGGCGCGCAGCAGCTCGCCGAGCAATTCGGCGTCGGCCCGGGCGCGACGGTCGATCTGCGCCGCATTGGCCGGATCGCCGCGATATTCCTCGAGCGTGGAGAGGGTCCGGAACTGGGCGAGCAGCGCCGCTGCGTCCTCGTTGTCCAGCCCTTCGATGCGGTAGGTGTAGGTCCGCGCCGCCGCCGCGTCGGCGACGCTGGCGTTGGGCAGGTCCGGAATGACGTCGCCCTGGTCCGCCTCCATGTCGGGCCAGTCGACGCCCAGATCGGGCCAGTCCTCGAGCGGCGCCGACGGATCGAGCGGCTGATCGACCTCGTCCAAAGGATCCGCTGGCTGCGCATGGGCAGCGGCCGGGCAGAGAATGAGGGCAAGCGCGGCCGTGAGGGCCGCCGCGCGCCGCCCCGCAACGACTTGCAACATAAGGCGAAACTAGCGGGGGCGAGGAGTCCGCGCCAGAGCGGAAATCACGTTGGTTCTCAATGCACGGTGGCGTCGTCGGGATCGATGGTCGAAAGCAGCTCGATCATCCGCTCGATCTGCCGCCAGCGGCAGAAGTGGATGACGTTGCCGAGGCTCCGGCTGCGGTCGGCGCGCGCCGCCGCCTCGCCGGCCGCATGGCAGCCGAACCGTGCGATCAGGTCGGCCGCGTCGGCCGCGTCGGCCGGGTCGGTAAGATAGACCGGGGCTTGCAACGTTTTCCTCGCATATCTTCTTTTATCGTTGGCGCCCTTCCTAGCGGCACGACCTTTCGAAACGCGTGACGGCCATGCTCAACGCCTCGTAAACCATGGCGATTGCCGGGTGGCGCGCGGCGGGCGTTGCTGCCATGGGCGAGCGATGGTTCCCGATCGCAAAGTCCCGCTGGCCGGCGGCGCCCTGCTCGCTTTCTCGCTGCTCGCGGGCGTGATCGCCGGCGTCTTCCTCGGCCAGCCCAGCATCGGCTTCCTCGCCGGCCTCGGCGTCGGCCTGCTGCTGCTTGCCCTGGTGTGGCTGGCGGACCGATCCCGGCGAAATTGAGCTCAGCGCGCGCGACGCCTCCTCGTCCCGCTGATCGGCCGCATCAGATTCTGCAACGCCAGGCGCGCGACGCGCCGGCCGATCTCCTCGCCGGCCTCGTTCGAGAAGCGGTAATGAACGCCGCCCAGAGTCCTCGAGAAGGAGACCTCGCGGACCCAGTCGGCCCAGCTCGGCAGCGCCTGGACGGCGCTGTTGGGGATCGACCGCGAGCTCACCCGCACGCCCGCCGCCGGCCTCGCCCCGGTCTCGGCCGTCATCACCTCGGCGACGGCGCCGGCGAAGCTGCAATGGGCGCAGGGATATTCGGGATGGTTGGGGGTCGCGATCAGCGGCTCCCAGGCCGGATCGGGCCGGGTGGCGTCGTTGCCGTCGCTTTCGGCATTGCGGATCGCGGTGACCGGCCGCCAGAAATTGTAATGGAGCTTGGCGTCGGCCGTCGCCATGCTCGCGTCGTCGACGGCCATGGCGACCAAAGCGAACATGCGCGCATTCTCGACCGGCGCCCGGCCGGGAGCGTCGGCGACGATGCGCAGCGTCGGCGACATGTTCGGCGTGATCCGGTAGCGCGCCATCAGCGATTGCTGCGCGGTGCGCTCGGTGCTGTTGCGGGCGCCGAGCCGGCGCACCTCGTCATAGTCGCGCGCCCAGCGCTCGCTGGCGAGGGCGGGCGGCGGGCCGGGACGCACGGCATCCGCGCGCGGCAGCACCCATGGCCGGAACGCGATCGAGAAGGGCTCGAACACCGGCAGCTGGGTCGCCGTCCAGACGCCGGGGCTGGTCTGCGGCCGATAGGGTTGCTGGACGATCGCCGGGTCGATCCCGCCGGCGGCGAGCGCGGCCCGGGCCGCCTCCTCGCCGATCGCACGCCCGGCCTCGCGCCTGGCCTCGTCGGCGACCGCGGCCATCGCGATCGCGTAGCTGTCGTCGAGCGCCGCGCGCTGGCCCGGAAAATGCTCGGACAGGACCCGATAGGCGGCCGTCGCCGCGGCGGCGTCCTGAGAGGCGTCGCGGTCGCGCGCGGGCAGCCCGAGATAGGATTCGTAGCGCCGGTCGATGGCGTTCAGCGCCTCGAACATGGCGAGCGCCACCTGGGTGGCGGCGCGGTCGTGGTCAGATGTCCTCGGCGCGCCCGGCGCCGGCGCTGCGGCGGCGATGATGACCTGGCTGAAATCGATCCATTCGCAAACCGTGTCCGCCGCGGCCGGAGCCGACCCGAACGCCAGCGCGGCCGCCGCCGCGAGCAAGCCAAGTTTCCGCATAATCCCTCCCCGAATCGCCTGCGCGGAAGATAGCAGCATGCGATCGAATCGCACGCCCGCAAAAACGATCGGGTGCCGGCCTCAGCCGATCCGCCGCCCCGCCCAGACGACGCGGCCGACGATGTCGACGGCGCCGGGATCGCAGTCCGGCCAGCCGGGATAGGCCGGGTTGTCGCTGCGGATCGAGATCGCCCGCGCCGCCGGATGGGCGGCGATCCGCTTCACGACCAGGGCGTCGTCGATCCTCAGAACGTAGATTCCGTCGCGCAGCCGCTCGGCGCCGTCGCCGCGGTCGACCAGGATGTCGTCGCCGTCGGCCAGGGTCGGCGCCATCGAATCGCCGGCGACGCGAATGATCGAGAGCTGCTCCGGGCTGCCCCGCGCCAGCCGCCTGAGCCAGGCGGGATCGAAGGCGATATGCGCCTGCGCGCGCTCGTCCCCGTCGAAGGCGCCCGCGCCCGCAGCGGCGCCCACGTCGAGGCGCGGCACCGGGACCAGCCTTCCGGCCTCTCCCGCGAGGCCGCCGAGCACGATCTCCTCCACACCGAAATAGCGGGCGAGCAGCCGCCGGTCCTGCTCGGCCAGCCGCTTCGGGCTGCCCCGTTTGATATATTGCTGGACGTAGGCGGGATTGCGGCCGAGCAGGCGCGAGAGGCCGGCATAATCCTCGCCCTTCTCTTCGATCAGCCGCTGCAGCGCGCGCCGTGCGTCCTCGTCTGCCATGACTTGTCCCATATAGATAGGATTTGTCCTAGACAAGTAGGAAATATCCTCCAAAAGGGGAACGGACACGGAACACCGATTCGGAGGGCGACATCGAACTGCTTCGTCGCATCGAGCTTTACCTCAAACGCACGCACACCAGGCCGACCCGTTTCGGGCGCGAGGCGGCAAACGACTCACGATTCCTATTCGATCTTAGAAAGGGTCGCCGAGTCCGTGAAAAGACCGCCAGGCGGATTCACGCCTGGCTCGATCGGAAAGGAGCAAGACGATGACGGCGGCCGCGGACGCGCTGAAACGAATGGCATGTGTCAACTTCGTCAACTTTGCCGGCGCCGTGACCGTGGAGGAGCTGACCAGCCGAAGTTGGGCGAGCATCACCATGACCGGCGAACGGCACCGCATGATCCTGCGCCTGGAAGGTCCAGGGGCCGGAATTGCCGCCTCATCCTTCCGGTCCGGCCTGGAGGAACGCGAGTTCGACCTGGGCGGCCACATCCTGGCCGATATCGTTATGGTCGATATGCGCGAAGATGGCGAAGATAGGGTCCGCCTCACCCTCGAGGCGCTGACCGTCGAGAGCTAGGATTGCCGCGCGGCGAGGCGCTGCAGGCTGTCGATCGCGCTTTGCAGGCGGTCGTCGGCGGGCTCCGGGAAGACCTGGGGCGCGGCGGGGGCCGGCGGCGAAGCGGAAGGCTTGTGCGCCCGGCGCCGGGACAGGCCCTGTTCCAGTCGCGCCATCAGCTCGTCGAGACTCGCCGGCGCAGCGGCGACGGGCTCGGGCTCGGGCTCGAAGGCGACCGCTTCCGGCTCCGCCGCGGCCAGCCAGCTCGGCGTCGGCGCCGAGGGCGGCGCGGGCTCGCCGAAATCGCGGGTCGCGGAGATCGGTCGCCGAGTCGGCGCATCGGGATGGGAATCGCGGCGACGCAGGCGCGGGGCCTGCGGCTCGGCGTCGATTTCCGGCTTCGCTTTGGCCGAGTCGAGGCCGGTCCGGTCGAGCAGGCGCAGCAGCACGAACACGATTCCGAACATGGCGGCCGCGCCGGCAAGCCCCGCCCCGATCCGCGCCTTGAAGCCCAAAGGCGGCTCGGCCGCGGGCAGGACCGACGGCAGGCCGCTGCCCGCCACAAGGTTGGTCAAGAGGTCGGACGGCATGGCGAAAGCGAGGAAGGCGACCGCCAAAGCGGCCAGGGCCGCCACGGGCAGGTCGAGCGCGTTCCTGCCGACGTTGCGGATCGCATCCTGGAGGGGCCTCGAAGCCATCATAAAGCCTTGCCGGTAAGCCGTTGGTAGACCGGGGCATAACGCGAAATGTTTGACGACCAGTTACGCTCGCGTTCGACGAACAGCCGCGCCGCATCGCGCCGCGCGTCCCAGCCCTCGCGCCGCTCGAACAGATTGGCGAGCGCGTCCGCCAGCGCCGCCGGGTCGCCGGCGGCGAACAATGTCCCGGTGACGCCGTCCTCGATCAGCTCGCGATGACCGCCGACGTCCGAGGCGGCGACGAGCTTGCGCTGCGCCATCGCCTCGAGCGGCTTCAGCGGCGTCACCAGTTCGGTCAGCCGCATCGCCTTGCGCGGATAGGCCAGGATGTCGACCAGCGCATAATAACGCTCGACGTCCCCGTGCGGCACTCGGCCGACGAAGCGGATGCGGTCCGCCGCGGGCGAAGCCGCCGCCTGCGCCTTCAGCGCCGCCTCCATCGGCCCGCCGCCGACCAGCAGCAATTGCGCCTTGGGCCGGCGCGCGGCGAGCAGCGGCATCGCCGCGATCAGGTCGTCCAGCCCTTCATAATCGTAGAAGGAGCCGATGAAGCCGACCGTGTCGGCATCCCCGAGCCCGAGGCTTTGCGCGAAGGCGAGGTCGGCCGCGGGCGGATTGCCGAACAGGTCCATGTCGACGCCGTTCGGCGCCACGACGATCTTGTCCGGATCGATGCCGCGCCGGACCAGATCGTCGCGCAGCCCCTCGCAGATCACCGCCACCGCGTCGGCCTTCCGCGCCGCATGGGTCTCGATCAGCCGCGTCAGCCGGTAGCGTGCCGAGCCCTGGCGCCCGGTGCCGTTGCCGACCGACGCATCCTCCCAGAAGGCGCGGATCTCGTAGACCAGCGGAATATTGTGCCGCCGCGCCACGGGCAGCGCGGCGAGCGCGGTCAGCACCGGCGAATGGGCGTGGAGCTGGTCCGGCCGCCAGTCGCGCACCAGCCGGTCGAGCCGCTCCGAAAGCGCCCGCACTTCGCGCCATTCGCCGAGGGGCGCCGGCGCCGGCGCGGGCTTTTGCGTCCGATGGAAGGTGATGCCGTCCACGACCTCGGGATCGGGGCCGTCCGCCGCGTGGCGCGGCCCGGTCAGGCAGGCGACCTCCCAGCCCCGCGCCAGCTGCGCCTTGACGATGGCGCGGGTGCGGAAGGCATAGCCGCTGTGCAGCGGGAGGCTATGGTCGAGGATATGGAGAATCCGCATGCCGCGCCCTCTTGCCAGCGCAAGCTTAACGGCGCGTCAATCGAACCTTATTATGCCGTCCCGATGCGGGACGCTGGGGAACTGGGCCAATGATCGACAATTTCGCGCTCGCCCTGAGCCACGGCCTGATGCTGCTCGCCGCCTGGCGGCTGCTGTCGCGGCCCGACCTCGAGGACGACGACGCGCCGCCGGCGGCAAAACGCGGCTGGTTCGCGAAGGGCGGGCCCGAGGATGCGTGACCTCGCCCTCGTCGGCTTTCTCGGCGCGCTGCTGCTGCTCGCGCTGAAGCGGCCGTTCCTGTTCGCGCTCGCCTACATCTATGTCGACACGGTCTCGCCGCAGCGCCTGTCCTATTATCTGCTCAACAGCTTCTCGGTCTCGATGTACGTCGCCGTCCTGGCCATCGCCGGCTGGCTGATCGCCGACAAGAAGGACGGCTTCCGCCCGGCGCCGCGCCAGGGCCTGATCTTCCTCCTCCTCGTCTACGTCACCTGGACGACGGTCTATGCCGACCTTCCGGTCGAGGCCTGGACCAAATGGGAATGGGTGTGGAAGGCGCTGGTCTTCGCCATCTTCCTTCCCTTCACGCTGCGGACCAGGCTGCGGATCGAGGCCGCCCTGCTGTTCCTGACCCTCTCGGCGGCGACGATCATCATCGTCGGCGGGATCAAGACCGTGCTGTCGGGCGGCGGCTACGGCGTGCTTGAACCTGATGGTCGACAACAATAGCGGCCTCTACGAGAGCAGCACCATCTCGACCATCGCCGTCGCGCTCATCCCGCTGATCCTCTGGTTCACCCGGTTCGGCACCATCTTCCCGCCCGACTGGCGGGTGAAGCTGTTCTGCTTCGCCCTGGTCTTCGCCTGCCTGCTGATCCCGATCGGCACCGAGGCGCGCACCGGGCTCGTCTGCATCGGCGTGCTCGGCGTCCTCATGCTCCGCAACGCGAAGCGCCGCTTCCTCTACATCGGCGCCGCCGCCCTCATCGGCCTTGTCGCCATCCCCTTCCTCCCCTCCTCCTTCACCAGCCGGATGGAGACGATCCAGGGCTTCCAGGGCGACGAATCCGCCAACACCCGCCTCGCCGTCTGGAGCTGGACCTGGGACTATGTGCAGGACCACCCGATGGGCGGCGGCTTCGAGGCCTATCGCCAGAACCGGATCCAGGTGGCGACGGTGAACGCGCGGACGACGGGCGAGGTCCAGATCGTTTCCACCCAGACCCAGGCCGACGAGGGCCGCGCCTATCACAGCGCCTATTTCGAGATGCTCGGCGAGCAGGGCTTCCCGGGCCTGATCCTGTTCCTGCTGATCCACGGCATCGGGCTGGTGCGGATGGAGCTGATCCGCCGCCGCTACCGCCGCGCCGAGGGCGACGATGCCTGGATCTCGCCGCTGGCGACCGCGCTGCAGAATTTCCAGCTCATCTACCTGGTCGGCGCCGTCTTCGTCGGTATCGCCTATCAGCCGTTCGTCTACCTGATGCTCGCTGTGCCAGATCGGTTTCGACTCCTGGCTGGCGGCGCGAGCGCGCGAGCGCCGGCAGAAGGAACGAAGAAAGACGCCAAGCCTTTAGCCGCGGGATGACCGGCGCGCTCAGCTACGTGGACGACCAGTCGCCGGGCATCACGCGCCGGCGGCATGGCCGCTATTGGCAATATTTCGACGCCAATGGAAAGCGCGTCACCGACCGCGACGAGATCGACCGGCTGAACGCGATCGGCCTGCCGCCCGCCTACCGCGACGCCTGGTTCTGCCCCAAGGCCGAACGGCCACATCCAGGCGATCGGCTATGACGACAAGGGCCGCAAGCAATATCGCTACCACCCCGATTTCCGGGAGAGGCAGGAGGCGGCCAAATATGATCGCTGCGCCGATTTCGGCCGCGCGCTGACAAAGCTGCGGAAGCGCGTCGCCGCGGACCTCAGGAAGCGCGCACTGAGCCGCGATACCGTGGTCGCGGCCGTCGTCCGCCTGCTCGACACCGGCCAGATCCGCGTCGGCAACGAGGCCTATGCCCAGACCAACAAGAGCTTCGGCGCCACCACCTTGCGCAGCCGCCACGCCAAGGTCCGCGGCAAGACGGTGAAGATGCGCTTCAAGGCGAAGAGCGGCATCGAGCGCGAGCTGTCGATCACCGACACCACGCTGAGCCGGATCGTTCGCAAGTGCCAGGACCTGCCCGGCCAGAACCTCTTCCAGTTCGTCGACGAGAAGGGCGAGGCCCAGCCGGTCAGCTCGACCGACGTCAACGACTATATCCGCGAGGCGACCGGCGAGGATTTCACCGCCAAGCATTTCCGCACCTGGAGCGCGAGCACGATCGCCTTCGAGCAAATCTGCGCCGCCGGCGACGAGGGGGTCGGCCTCAACGCGATGCTGGCGCCGGTCGCCGAAGCGCTCGGCAACACCCCGGCGATGAGCCGGAAATCCTATGTCCACCCGGCGCTGATCGAGGCGGTCAAGGAAGGAACTGGCAATCGCCTCGCCTTGCAATGCCCCCGCCCGACGAAATATCTGTCGAGCGCCGAGCGTGGCCTGATCGCCTTCCTCGGCAAGGCAAGCCGCAGGAAAAGCAGGAAAACCTGACCCAGATGAACCAAAGCGATTCGCTCGATACCCAGATCCGGACCCTCTGGGCGGATATGGGCGCGTGGCTCTCCAGCCACAGCCTGCAGATCATCCTGGGCTTCGCGGCCGGCGCGGTCATCGTCGCGGCGATGCTCGGGCTGAAATGGCTCGCGCTTCGGCTCTGCCGCGGCGACCGGGACGCGGCCCACTGGCGCACGGTGTTCGGCCGGGTCCTCGCCCAGACTCGGCTCTGGTTCATGATCGCGGTCGCGGCGCGGCTGGTCGCGGGCTATGCCCAGCCGCCCGAAGCCGTGGCGATCACCCTCGCCACTTTGTTCATCATCGCGGCGACGCTGCAGGTGGCGCTCTGGGCGCGCGAGCTCGTCCTCGGCGTGATCGAGCACCGCGCCGGCGGGCTCGAGGCGAACAGCGGGCTCGGCAGCGCGATCGGCATCATCCGCCTGCTCGTCACCATCGCCATCTTCTCATCGCCACTGTCGTCGTGCTCGACAATCTCGGCGTCGACATCACCGGCCTCGTCGCCGGCCTCGGCATCGGCGGCATCGCCATCGGCCTCGCCGCCAAGGGCATTTTCGACGACCTCTTCTCGGCGCTGTCGATCATCTTCGACAAGCCGTTCCGCCGCGGCGATTCGATCCGCTGGGACCAGACCTCGGGCACGGTCGAGCAGATCGGGCTCAAGATCGACGCGGGTGCGCTCGCTGACCGGCGAGGAGGTGGTGATCTCCAACACCAACCTGCTGGGCAAGGAGCTGCACAACATGGCGCGGCTCAACCGGCGGCGGATCGTGCAGCCGTTCGGCCTCGTCTACCAGACCGCGCCCGAGGTCTGCGCGCGCATTCCGGAGATCGTCAAGGACGTGGTCAATTCGTGCGAGAAATGCACGTTCCTGCGCTGCGGCATGGTCGGCTACGGCGCCTCGAGCCTCGACTTCGAGTTCCAGTTCGACGTCAAATCCGAGGTCTGGCAGAAGGTGTTCGACGCGCGCAGCCAGGTGCTGATCGCCCTGCTCGCGCGCTTCAACGCCGAGGGAATCGAGTTCGCCTACCCGACCCAGACCAGCTTCACCGCCGCGCCGGACGGGACGCTGATCATGCCCTATCCGGACAGCGAGAAGCCCGCGGAGAGCAGCCCCTCCCGTTGACGGGAGGGGCTCCGGCGGTTCAGGCGGCCTTGTCGAGCCGTCTTGCCCTCTTCCAGCATCCGCTCCCAATTCTCGATCGTGATCGTCTCGAGATACTGGCGCTGCATCTCCGGCGTCAGCACTTCGACCAGCTGGCAGCCTTCGACCCAGAGTTCGATCACCCCGAACCGGCCGCCGCGCAGGCAATGCCTGGCGGTCCAGCCCTCGCGCGCGGCGATCGCGCAGACCTGGGCGAGGTCCATGGCGGTCGCGATCGCCATGTGGACGGGGTTGTGGCGGCGCGGAAAGCCGGCGACGCCGTGGGCGCCGTCCTCGCCTTCGACGAGCTGGGTGCCGCGCGGATAGACTTCGATCATCGTTCCGCGCTCGTCGCCGGCAAGGGCGGCCCAGCTGCCTTCGATGACGGCGGGAAAGGGCAGCGCGCGGCCACCGAGAATCTCGGCGAAGACTTCGGCGACGCGGCGCGGATCGTCGGCGTCGATGGAAATATGGAACAGCATCTGGTCACTCCCTGAATTGCGGGAGCGCCGCTAACCCAACCCCAACGGCACGCTACGTTCCGGCGACGAAATCAACCGATGGAGCGACGAATCCGCTCAAAAGCCGACATCCTCCAAGCGACAGCAGGGTCGCGTTGCCGCCGGAGCTGGTCGTGTCGGTGCTGGTCACCCGCTCGGTGCAGAAGCGCGGCAGATAATGCGGGCCGCCGGCCTTGGGGCCGGTGCCCGACTGGCCCTCGCCGCCGAACGGCTGCGAGCCGACGATGGCGCCGATCATCGAGCGGTTGACGTAGAGATTGCCGACCGTGCCGGTCTCCTCGACCGTCTCGGCGGCGCGGGCGATGCGGCTGTGCAGGCCCATGGTGAGGCCGAAGCCCGACGAATTGACCCGCCGCACCGTCTCGGCGAGCTGGCCGCCCTGCCAGGTGGTGACGTGGAGCAAGGGGCCGAACCATTCCTCCTTGAGGTCCTCGATCGCGTCGAGGCGGATCAGGGTCGGCGGCACGAACAGGCCCTCAGCCGGCACCGCGACGGTCTTCAGGATGCGGTCCTTCATCGCCTCGCGCCGGCCCATCAATTTGTCGTAGGACGGCTGGTCGATCACCGGGCCGACATCGGTGCCGCGGATCGGCGGGATCGCCGACGATCAGGCTGTCCATCGCGCCCGACCAGCATTTCCAGCGTCCGCTCGGCGACATCCTCCTGCAGCACGAGCAGCCGGAGCGCCGAGCAGCGCTGGCCGGCCGAGCGGAAGGCCGAGGTGATCACGTCCTGCACGACCTGCTCGGGCAGAGCGGTCGAATCGACGATCATCGCGTTGATCCCGCCCGTCTCGGCGATCAACGGGATGATGTCGCGGTCGTCGTCGGCGACGAGCGTGCGCGCGATCGTCTTTGCGGTCGCGGTCGAGCCGGTGAAGGCGACGCCGGCGATGCGCACGTCCTCCATCAGTTTCTGGCCGAGATCCCGCCGGCCGGCGGCGAGCACCAGCGCGTCCTCGGGAACGCCGGCTGCATGGGCGAGGCCGACCGCATAGGCCGCGATTTCCGGCGTCTGCGAGGCGGGCTTGGCGACGACGCTGTTGCCCGCCGCCAGCGCCGCGCTGACCTGGCCCAGGAAGATGGCGAGCGGGAAGTTCCACGGCGCGATGCAGACCCAGGCGCCCCGCCCCTCCATCCGGATCACGTTGCGCTCGCCGGTCGGGCCGGGCAGCTCGATCGGCTGCAGATGCGCGCGCGCCTGCGCCGCGTAATAGCGGCAGAAATCGACCGCCTCGCGCACCTCGGCGAGCGCGTCGGGGATGGTCTTCTTCGCCTCCTGCACCGCGATCCGCATCAGCATGTCGCGGTCGCGCTCGAGCAGGTCGGCGAGCCGCTCGAGGCAGAGGCGCGCTCCTCGATGCTGCGCTTCGACCAGATCCTCGAAGCCCTTCAGCGCGCGGCGCCACCAGCTCGTCCGCGGGGCCGCTGGTCGTCGGCTTGAAGTCGAGCGGCGGCGCCACCGCCCTGGCGACCCGCTCCAGCTCCGGCCGGTGGTTGAGGTCGAGGCCCTCGCTGTTCTTGCGCTCGGGCATGAACAGATCCTCGGGCAGCGGGATCGAGGGATGGCGCGTGCCGCCGACCGCGGCGATCTTGGCGACCGGATCGGCGAGCAGGTCGGCGTCGGTCAGAGTCTCGTCGGCGAGCTGGTGGACGAAGGACTGGAGTTCGCGCCGTTCTCGAGCAGCCGCCGGACCAGATAGGCGAGCAGGTCGCGATGGCCGCCGACCGGCGCGTAGATGCGGGTGTGATAGCCCTGCTCGCGGACCAGGCTCTCGTAGAGCCCCTCGCCCATGCCGTGCAGCCGCTGGAACTCGAAGTCGCGGGCGTCGCCCGCCCATTCCAGCACGGTCGCGACGGTCAGCGCATTGTGGGTGGCGAAGGCTGGATAGATGTTCTTCGCCGCCAGCATGTCCTTCGCGCAGGCGAGGTAGGAGACGTCGGTCGCCGCCTTGCGCGTGAACAGGGGATAATCGGACGAGGCCCTGCTCCTGGGTGCGCTTGATCTCGGTGTCCCAATAGGCGCCCTTGACCAGCCGCGCCGCGATCCGCCGGCCGGTCTTCTCGCCGAGCGCATCGGCCCAGGCGACGGTCGGCCGGGCGCGCTTGCCATAGGCCTGGATCGCCATGCCGAGCCCGTCCCAGCCCTTGAGCGCCGGCAGGCCGGCGACCGCCTCGATGATGTCGAGGCTCATCTCCAGCCGCTCGGTCTCCTCGGCGTCGATGGTGAAGGGGATGCCGAGCCTCGCCGCCAGCGTCGCCAGCGCCTCGACCTGCTCGATCAGCGCGGGCACGCAGCGATCGTACTGCGCGACCTCGTAGCGCGGGTGCAGCGCCGACAGCTTCACCGAGATCGAATGGCCCTCGCTCGGCGACCTTGCCGACCGCGCGGATCGCGTCCTCGTAGCTCCGGTAATAGCGCTCGGCGTCGGGGAAGGTCCGCGCCGCCTCGCCGAGCATGTCGAAGCTGGCGGTGAAGCCTCTGTTCTCGCGCTTCTTCATCCGCGCGATCGCCTCGTCGATGTTGCGGCCCATGACGAAGATCTCGCCCATCATCCGCATCGCCGCGCCGACGCCCTGGCGGACGAACGGCTCGCCGGTGCGGGCGATCAGCCGCTTGAGCGCGCTCGCCTGCTCGCTGTCCGCTGGTCAGCGCCCGGCCGATGACCAGGCCCCAGGTCGCGGTATTGACCAGGGTCGAATTGGCCTTGCCCTTGTGCGCGCGCCAGTCGCCCTCGCCGAGCTTGTCGGCGATCAGGCGAATCGGCGGTCTCGGGATCGGGCACGCGCAGGAACGCTTCGGCGAGGCTGAGCAGGGCGACGCCTTCCTGCGTGTTGAGCCGATATTCCTGCAGGAACTGGTTGACCCAGCCGCGCGACTGCGCGTCGCGCAGCTCGGCGAGCATCGCCTGCGCCCGCGTCTCGACCCGCGCCGCGCGAATCGGCGTCGAGCGCGGCGGCCTCGCAGCAGCGGCGCCAGCACCTCCGGTTCGGGCGCCCTGCAGCAGGCCGCTGGATTTCCGCGCGCGCCGATGCCGTAGCGTCCGCCATGTCCATATTCTCCCGAGGGCTTGAGTCTCGCCGCGGCGCGGCCCTATGCGGGGCCGATAGCGCCAGACATAGGGAGGCTCAATGCCGGTCGCCAGCCTCGAAGAGATCGAAGCGCGCCTGGGCGAGGAGATCGGCGTCTCCGACTGGATCCTGATCGACCAGGCGCGCGATCGACACCTTCGCCGACGTCACCGAGCGACCACCAGTTCATCCATGTCGATCCCGAGGCGGCGGCGCAGACCCCGTTCGGCGGCACCATCGCCCACGGCTTCCTCACCCTCTCGCTGCTCAGCCGGATGGCCGCCGACGTGATGCTGCGCCCGGCGACGATCAAGATGGCGTCAATTACGGCTTCGAGAAGGTCCGCTTCCTCGCCCCGGTCCGCTCCGGCAAGCGCGTCCGCGGCCGCTTCACCCTCGCCGCGTTCGAGGAGAAGCGCCCCGGCCAGTGGCAGTTCCTGCACCACGTCACCGTCGAGATCGAGGGCGAGGACAAGCCCGCCCTGATCGCCGACTGGATCGGCCTTATCTTCACCTGATCATTTTTCGGAGAACCGCAATGTCCAACCGCGAAGCCGTCATCGTCTCCACCGCCCGCACGCCGATCGGCAAGGCCTATCGCGGCGCGTTCAACGCCACCCCCTCCCCCACCCTCGCCGCCCACGCGATCCGCGCCGCGGTCGAGCGCGCCGGGGTCGATCCGGCCGAGATCGACGACGTGATCATCGGCGCCGCGCTCCAGCAGGGCGTGCAGGCGACGATCGGCCGCACCGCCGCGCTCCGCGCCGGCCTCCCGGTCACCGTCGCCGGCATGTCGATCGACCGCCAGTGCGCGTCCGGCCTGATGGCGATCGCCACCGCGGCCAAGCAGGTCATCGTCGACCGGATGGACGTCTGCGTCGCCGGCGGCGTCGAATCGATCTCGATGGTGCAGACGCCGAGATGCGGCTCGGCGCCGACCCCGAGCTCGTCGCCATGCACAAGGACGTCTACATGCCGATGATCGGCACCGCCGAGGTGGTCGGCAAGCGCTACGGCGATCGGCCGCGACCGCCAGGACGCCTATGCGCTGCAGTCGCAGCAGCGCACCGCCGCCGCCCAGGCCGCGGGCAAGTTCGACGACGAGATCGTCCCGGTCACCGCGACGATGCCGGTCAAGAACAAGGAGACCGGCGAGACCTCGAAGCAGGAGGTCACGATCACCAAGGACGAGGGCAACCGCGCCGACACCACGCTGGAAGGCCTGCAGAGCCTGCAGCCGGTGATGGGCCCGGAGGCGATGATCACCGCCGGCAATGCCAGCCAGCTCTCCGACGGCGCCTCTGCCTCGGTGATCATGGAAGCGGGCCTCGCCGCCGAGCGCGGCCTGAAGCCGCTCGGCCGCTATATCGGCATGGCCGTGGCCGGCACCGAGCCCGACGAGATGGGCATCGGCCCGGTCTTCGCGGTGCCCAAATTGCTCGACCGCTTCGGCCTCAAGGTCGCCGACATCGACCTGTGGGAATTGAACGAGGCCTTCGCGGTCCAGGTCCTCTACGTCCAGGACGTGCTCGGCATCCCCGACGACAGGATGAACGTCAACGGCGGCGCCATCTCGATCGGCCACCCCTACGGCATGTCGGGCGCGCGGCTGACCGGCCACGCCTTGATCGAAGGCAAGCGGCGCGGCGCGAAATATGTCATGGTGACGATGTGCGTCGGCGGCGGCATGGGCGCGGCGGGGCTGTTCGAGGTGCTCTGACCCGGAGCGGCCCCAGCCGCTCCCCTAATTGCCATAGAGCGCCGCTTCCGCCGCCCGGCGGCGGGTGAGGCCGGCCATCACCTTCTTGTTGGCCTTGTTCCAGACCGCGAACTGGGCGGCGGCGCCGGCCTGGTCGCCGGCCTTGTGCTTCCTGAGCAGGGTGCTCGCCGAAAAATTGCCCATGCCGATATTGTAGGCGAGGCTCACCATCGCGTCGAACTGATGCTGGGTCGTGGCGGCGCCGCCGATTGCCGCCGCGACCTTGGCGGCGAACTCACCGGCATGGCTGACGAAGCGGTCGTCGCACTGCTTCTGGGTCCAGACCACGCCGCGCTTGATGTCCGGACCGGTCGAGCCCCAGCCGATCGTCCACGGATCGCCGCCCGTCGCCGGATCGGGATAGGCGTCGTACGACCCGTCCGCGCGCTTCTTCGCGCAACCTTCGAATGACTGGATGAGCTTGATGCCGTCTGGACCGAGATTCATAATATCCTCTCCCCTATCCTGTGGTTCCGCATCGGTTATTGATCCGATTGGTATCTTGTTTCGATACCGCCTTCAATTGTTCGGGGCGGGGCATCGGCATCATTCGTTTCCGGCCCCCGCGGCGGCCGGCGATTGCGCGCGGCGGGGCTTGCCGCTAGCCACGGCGCGCCGGAGGACGCGCCTGAGTCTGACCATCCCCGCCCCCTGCGATAGCGTCGTCACGCCTCCGGCGCGGGCGGGCGGCTGCACGCACCCGCGCCTCATCCTCGCCACCTGCATCCTGGCCTCCAGCCTCGCCTTCATCGACGGATCGGTGCTGAACGTGGCGCTGCCCGCGATCGGGCGCAGCTTCGGCGCCGCCACCGCCGAGGTGCAGTGGGTGATCAACGCCTTCATGCTGCCCTTGTCCGCCTTGCTGCTGCTCGGCGGCGCGGCCGGGGATCTGTACGGACGGCGGCGGGTGATGCTCTGGGGCATCGCCTTGTTCACCCTCGCCTCGATCCTTTGCGCGGCGGCGCCGAGCCTGGAGATGTTCCTCGCCGGCCGGACGCTGCAGGGGCTGGGCGCGGCGATGCTGATGCCGAACAGCCTCGCCATCCTCAGTTCCGCGTTCACCGGCGAGAAGAAGGGCCGAGCGGTCGGCACCTGGGCCGCGGCCGGAGCGATTTCGGGCGCGGTCGCGCCGATGCTGGGCGGCTGGCTGGTCGACACGGCCGGCTGGCCGTTCATCTTTCTGCTGAACGTGCCGATCGCCATCGCCGCGATCGCGCTCGGCTATCGGTACGTGCCCGAGAGCGACAATCCCGACCGTCCCGATCCCGACTGGGCGGGGGCAGTGCTGGCGACCCTCGGCCTCGGCGCGCTGACCTGGGGGCTAACCTCCTGGTCGGCCGGCGACCGGCTCGAGACCGCCGCCGCGGTCGCGCTCGGCGCTGGCCTCGTCCTGATTGTCGCCTTCCTGGCGGTCGAGCGGCGGCGCCGCGGCCATGCGATGGTGCCGCTCGACATGTTCGGCTCGCGCGCCTTCGTCGGCCTGACCCTCTTCACCTTCCTGCTTTACGGGGCGCTCGGCGGGCTGATGCTGCTCCTGCCTTATACGCTGATCGAGGCCGGCGGCTACACGCCGGTCAGGGCCGGCGCGGCGCTGCTGCCTTTGCCGATCATCATCGCGCTCGGATCGCCGCTGATGGGAAAACTGGCGGCGCGGATCGGGCCGCGCTGGCCGCTGACCCTGGGTCCGCTGCTTGTCGCGGCCGGCTTCGCGCTGGCGATACGCATCGGCGGCGACAGCAGCTACTGGACCAGCGTCCTGCCCTCGATCCTGATGGTTTCGGCCGGGATGGCGATCGCCGTCGCGCCGCTGACCACCGCGGTGCTGTCCTCGGTCGAGGACAGCCATGTCGGCACCGCCTCCGGGCTCAACAGCGCCGTCGCGCGCGGCGGCGGCCTGATCGCAACCGCTATCCTCGGCATCGTGCTCTCGCGGCAGGGCGCGGCGTTGATCGGCGGTTTTCACTCGGCCGCGATCGTCGGGGCGGCGCTGGCGCTCGTCTCGTCCGCCACCGCTTTCCTTACGCTGGGCGGCGGGAAACGGGCTGGGCGCCAGGAGGCGGCATGAAATTGCGGTCGCTTATTGCCGGGTCAGCATTGTGCCTCGCCATATCCGCAGTCGCGGCCGGCCAGGCAATGCCGGCCCCGGCCGAGGAGACGGTCCGGCTCGTCGACCTCACCGACGAGTTCGACGCTTTCTGGGAGCGCAGCCAGGGCCAGACGCCGATCGAGCGTGCCGCCTCGTTGCGGGCGGAATTCGCGTCGCTCATTCCGGGTTTCTACGGTCCGGCGCGGTTCAGTCTGGCCGATTCCGCAGTCTACGACATTCGCATCGGCACTCTGCTCCAGGACTATCCCGCACAGCGCGACGGGGTGCGCGAGGTGAGCCTGAGCTTCGCCGCGCTGTTCGCCGCCGCCCGGCGGAGCTTCGAAGCCGAATTCGGCGGCTTCCGCCGGCCGCAGACCGTCTATCTGGTGCACAGCCTGGGCGAGATGGACGGCGGCACGCGCCAACTCCCGGGCGGGCTCTTCCTCATCTTCGGCGCCGACGTGATGGCGCGGCTCCACCTCTCCCACCGAATCCAGCCCTTCTTCCACCACGAGCTGTTCCACCTCCACCACGCGGACGCTTTCGCGGATTGCGGCGAGACCGTCTGGTGCGACCTGTGGCAGGAGGGGCTGGCCACCCATGTCGCCGCGCGCCTCAACCCCGGCGCCACCGATTCCGAGCTGCTTCTCGAGGTCCCCGAGCCGATCCGGGCGCCGGTCGAGGCGAACCGCGCGGAGGCGGTCTGCGCGGTCCGCGCCCGTCTCGATTCGGGCGGGCGGGCGGATCGGCAGGCGCTGTTCAGCTTCCGGCGGATGAACGAGCGGCTGCCGCCGCGCTTCGGCTATTATGTCGGCTATCTCGTCGCCGCCGAGCTCGGCCGGACCCGATCGCTCCGCGCGCTGGCCCGGCTCCGTCCCGCGCGCGCCCGGCCGCTCATCGAGGCGGCACTGGACCGGCTCGCCGCCTGCCCGGCGGCCTGAACCCGGACGAAGCGGCGAGCGGGACTATTTCTTCCCGTAAAGGCCGCTGCCCGCCAGATTGCGTCCGATCACCGCCTTGCCCGCTTCGTCGCCCCTCGCGAGGCAATAGTCGCGCACCATATTGGCCTGCGCTTCGAGCATGGCCTCGCCGTACCGGGTCGTGCCTTTCGCATAATCGTACATCCGGCTCGGCTTGAATCCCGTCGCCGCCAGATCCTGCAGGTAGCGGCGCAGGAATTTCACCGTCCCGAGCTGTCGATACTGCCAGACGTGCGTCATCTCGTGCATGAAGAGGCCTTTGTCCGCGGCTTGCTGCGAGAAGTCCTCGCTATAGCCGCGCTCGAAATAGATGGTCGTGCCCAGCGTGATCGCCGGATTCCCGCGCTGGAAGGCAACGATCGCGACGCCGTTGCGCGCGGGTCCGTCGCTGATCTTGACGCTCTCATAAGGGATCGAATTGCCGAAACACTCTCGGGCGAGCGCGATTTCACCCGCAGTCAGCTGCCGTTGCTTTGCCATTCTCCCCTCCCCTTCGGCACCGAGCATATATGCAGGAGCCCTGAATCGGAATTCCGATCTTCACCAATTCGGTCTAGAGCGGCGCGCAGGCGCCCGTAGCTCAGTTGGACAGAGCACGAGCCTTCTAAGCTTGGGGTCGCAGGTTCGAATCCTGCCGGGCGCGCCAGCCATTCCACTGGTCTGGGTTGATTCTGGGTCTCTCGAAACAGGCCGAAATTGAGGCCTCATTTCCGGGGCTTGCAGAGCCGTCGCGCGGACTTCGTGGCCAAGAGACGATTTGTCCGCAACGCAGGGGCGTTTTCACGCCCGAATTCTCCGCGGTCAAATTAGTTGCCAATCGCATGCGGCCCAGCGGAGGACTTATTTCCCGCCATTTGAGCAGCCATGAGCTTGCTTATTTGCAACAAACTAGATTTGTCGATGTTGCAAACCACGGATTGTAGGGTCATGATGTCAAAGGCAAATCGGAGCATCGTAACCGTCAATAACGCGGAGCTGTCAAATCCTCGCATTCTAGGTTCGCGACTATTCGCTCTGTGGATGTGGGGTACGGGTTCTTCAGGAGGGGATGATGGCGACCAAGGAAGACGACCACGTCGGTTCCTGTCTGGAGAATCGTTCACTAGGGGGCGCGGCGGCACCCCCAAGAGTCTTCATTCTCAGCAATGTCAGGCTGCTGCGAGAGGGACTGGTCCTCGCCCTTTCCCATCAGGCCGGTATCGAAGTCGTCGGCTCGTCCGATGCGACGCTGCTCAATGAAGTCGCCGATTCTCGCCCCGATGTGGTGCTTCTCGATGTTTCCAGCCCGGCTATCCTTGAATCGGCGACGTTTCTTCGCCGGCTCATTCCCGACGTCAAGATTGTTGCGCTCGGAGTCGCCGAGGTCGAACAGGTCGTCCTGGCCTGCGCCCAGGCCGGCGTCTCCGGCTTCGTCTATGCCCACGGTTCGGCGAACGACGTGGCGGCGGCCGTGCATTCGGCGGTCCGCGGCGAATTGGTCTGCTCGCCCCGCACCGCCGGCATGCTTCTCGACCGGATCAGCAGCCTCGTCGGGCCGGCGAACGGCGCGTCGGACAATGCTCTGACGGCCCGCGAGCAGGAGGTGATGAGGTTCGTGAACGAGGGGCTGTCGAACAAGCAGATCGCCACCTTGCTCGGCATCCGCGACGCGACCGTCAAGAATCATGTCCACTCCATCCTCGGCAAATTGAGGGTCCGCCGCCGGGGCGAGGCGGCGGCGCGCCTGCGCCAGCACCGTCAACGCAGCGAGTCGCGGCCGGCAGGCCGGCCGCCGGCCGCCGGCAATGGGGACGGCCGGGACCACACGGCCTAGACCGGACGGTTCACGGCAGGCTTCCCCGCGGCCTGGCCGCTCTCTCGACGGCCTGATCGCCGGCGCTTCGGGGCGACGGCGCCCGCGAGACCGGGGGGCCGCGGGATGTGCATCTTCTTGGGGGCCGCGCGTGGACCCTTCGGTTCAAGCGGACCCGAACCGATCCTGCCATAGTCGTGTCCGTCCCCCGAGCCGTGCCGCGCCCGCATTCCGGCGGAGCGGCCCGCTCTTCGGGGAACGCGAGGAGGTGTCCATGCCCCAAGCCCTTTTGCACCCCGGCGTCTATATCGAGGAGGTCCCGAGCGGCGTCCGGTCCATCACTGGGGTGGCGACATCGATCGCGCTTTTCATTGGATGGGCTCGCAAAGGCCCGACCGACAGGGCGCTTCGTCTCACCAGCTTTGCCGACTTTGAGCGCGCCTACGGCGGGCTCGATATCGATTCACTGCTCGGCTACGCCGTGCGCCATTTCTACGACAATGGCGGATCCGATGCGTATGTCATTCGGATCGTCGACGACAGCGGAGCGGGGGCCGCCGCCACGGCGAAGGCGACCACGGGCGACCTCAAGGTCGAAGCAAGCTCGCCCGGCGAATGGGGCAAGAACCTCGAAGTCAGCGCCGTCATCTCCGGGACGCGCTTCCGGCTGGACGTGCGCGACAAAGCGAACAATCACGCCATATTGGAGTCGTTCGTCGATCTTTCGCTGGTTCCGGGCGATCCACGCTTCGCTCCGGCGATCATCAACGGCGCTTCCGCCTATCTCGCCAATCTCTCGACGACGACGGTTCCGCCCGCGGCGCCGGTTTTGCCATTGGCGAGCAACGTCGCCTTAACGACCGGCAGCGACGGTACCATTCTGCGTCCCTCCACCGTGGCCGCCATTGGCACGTTCGAGACCAAGCTTATCGCGCTTTTCGGAACGGGAGCGATCGCGGATCGCCTCGACCTCTTCAACATCATCTGCGTGCCGGGCCTGAACCACCCCGCCACCATCGGAACCATGCAGGGATTGGCGAAGGCGAACCGGGCTTTTTTGGTCGTGGACTGTCGCGAGGACGCCACGGTGGCCAATGTGCAGCCGCCGCCGGCGGGTATCACCGGCGCCGCTGCCGAGAATTCGGCCCTTTACTTTCCTTGGGTGCTGGCTCCCGACCCGCTCCAATCAGGGGCGCTCCGCGCTTTTCCGCCATGCGGCTACGTTGCCGGCATCTTTGCCCGAACGGACTCCTCCCGAGGTGTCTGGAAGGCCCCCGCCGGGACGGAGGCCGGTGTCGGCGGGGCAACCGGGCTGAAGATCAACATGAGCGACTCGGAGAACGGCCAGCTCAACCCGCTGGGCGTCAACTGCCTGCGCACCCTGCCGGTCTATGGCAACGTCGTCTGGGGCGCGCGCACACTCCACGGCAACAACGATCGCGGCTCGGAATGGAAGTACATCCCGATCCGGCGCCTCGCCTTGTTCCTCGAGGAGAGCCTCTATCGCGGCACTCAATGGGTCGTGTTCGAGCCCAATGACGAGCCGCTCTGGGCGCAGATCCGGCTCAATATAGGCGCGTTCCTGAACGGCCTGTTCCGCCAGGGCGCCTTCCAGGGGAAGACCCCCAGGGAGGCCTATTTCGTCAAGTGCGACCGCGAGACGACGACCCAGGCCGACATCAACAACGGCATCGTCAACATCATGGTCGGCTTCGCGCCGCTCAAGCCCGCCGAGTTCGTCGTCATCAAGATCCAGCAGATGGCCGGCGACATCCCGACATAAGCTGCTGAAAGGGCAGGTCCATGGCTCAATTCTCCGCAAATCCGCAGCGTTTCGACCCTTACAAGAACTTCAAGTTCAGGGTGAAATGGGACGGCCGCTACGTCGCAGGGGTCAGCAAGGTTTCGGCGCTCAAGCGCTCGACCGAGGTCGTCGAGCATCGCGAGGGCGGCGATCCCTCGACCGGCCGCAAATCGCCCGGGCGCACCAAATATGAAGCGATCACCCTCGAGCGCGGCGTCACCCACGACCCCGAATTCGAGAAGTGGGCGAACAAGATCTGGAATTTCGGCTCCGGCCTGGGCGCGGAAGTCTCGCTCAGCGATTTCCGCAAGGACCTGATCATCGAGCTCTACAACGAGGCCGGCCAGCTGGCGATCGCCTACAAGGTGTTCCGCTGCTGGGTTTCCGAATTCCAGGCGCTGCCGGATCTCGATGCCAACGCCAATGCGGTGGCGATCCAGACGATGAAGCTGGAGAACGAAGGCTGGGAGCGCGATCTCGAGGTTACGGAGCCGGCAGAGCCGAGTTTCACCGAGCCCGCATGATGGGACGATTGTGACCCCGACGGCTTATGCGGACCGCGAAAGACGCATCCTGTCGCTGTGGGAACGCGCGGTCGGCCGGACGCGGCGGGATCGCGACGAGGCGCTGCTCGCCGATGCGGGCCGGCCGCGGGCGCTCGGCGAGCGCAACCGCGCGCTGCTCGCCATCCGCGCCGCCCTGTTCGGCCGGGATTGGCCGCTCAGGAGCGAGTGCCCGGCCTGTGGCGGCGCGTGCGAGTTCACGATCGACGGTGACGCCCTCGCCGAGAGCCTGAGCGCCGCACCGCCGACGGGTGGGGGCAGCATCGAATGGCATGGCCGCGAGGTCGCTCTGCGCGCGCCGACGGCAGACGATCTCGACGGCATTGCCGGCGAGGCCGACATCGCGAGCGCGGCGCAGGCGCTGCTGGCCCGCTGCCTGCCGGCCGATGTCGACCCGGCGGCGCTGGCGGAGGAGGAGATCGACCTGCTCGTAGACCGGATCGAGAGCCTCGATCCGGCCGCGTCGATCGACTTCGCGCTCATATGCCCGGACTGCCGCCACCAATGGCCGGCGCCGGTCGATGTCGCCGGGGCGGTGTGGACGGAAGTGCAGCGCGCGGCCGAGCGCTCGCTGACCGAGGTCGATGCTTTGGCACGGGCTTATGGATGGAGCGAGGAGGAGGTCGTCAGCCTCTCCCCGGTCCGCCGCGCCGCCTATCTGCAGCTGGTGGCGGCATCATGAGCAGGTTCCTTACCCATCTCGCTGGCATCGCGCTGGGCCGACCGGTCGAGGGTGCGGCGCGTCCCTCGCTGCCGCCGCGCTACGCCCACCCGGAGGCCGGCGGCCTTGGCCGGGAGGCGATTCAGGTAGGCGAATTGTTGGACGAGCGGCCGCCGACAGCGCCCTTGGCCGCGACCGGGCCCCCTGACAGCGAGCCGCGGGACGCCGATGGCGGCTCCCCCCGGCCGGTTGCGCCAGCCCGCGAGCCGGCATCGCCGCCGCCATCCGATGCGTCCGCGGGTCTGATCGCGGTGGCGCCCGCCCCACGCCCGTCGCGCCCGCTGGCGGCCCGGCCTGCGAGGCAGCCGCGACGGCCGCAGGAGTTCGCCGCGCCATCCGCGGTCGTGCCCGACGTCCCGCCGGAGCCGGAGCCGGCCTCGCCCTTGCCCGCGTCCGCCCCGCCCTCCGCGCCGGCATTGGTCCTGCACGCGTCCGTCCCGCCCTCCGCGCCGGCATCGGTTCTGGCCGTCCAGGCGAGCCATAGCCGCGCCGCGGCAGTCCACGCTACGCGGCGAGCGGCGGCGCCGTCCGACGCGGGCGAAACGCCGTTCGCGCCGCTGAGCGACAGGGCCGTCGCCAGCCGGAGCGACGCTGCCCGTCAGGTCGCGCCCGTCGTCCATGTGACGATAGACCGGATCGACGTGCGCGCTCCCGATCCGGCCCGGCCCGCGCCGGCGGCCCGGCGCACGCCCGTCGAGCCCAGATTGTCGCTGTCCGATTTCCTGGCCGCCGGACCGCCGGGCCCCCGGCGATGAGTTCCCCCCTCGCCATAGGCGCGGTCAGCGCGGTCCTGCGGAACCTGCTCGACAACGGGCTTATCCAGACCGGGCCGGTCGGGGCGCCCGTCAATGTCAGCGCCGTCGCGCCGGACACGATCGATCTCGAGGCCGCCGGCCAGCCGCGGCTGAACCTGTTTCTTTTTCAGGTGACCCCGAACGCCGGCTGGCGCAATCACGCCCTGCCCTCGCGCGGCGCGGCCAATGGCGAGCGCCTGACGAACCCGCCGCTCGCGCTCGACCTGCACTATATGCTGACCGCTTATTCGCGGGCGGACTGCGAAGCCGAGATCCTGCTCGGCTACGGCATGCATCTGCTGCACGAGCGGCCGGTGCTCGACCGGGCGGCGATCCGGCGCGCGCTCGATCCGAGCCCGCTCGACGTCTCCATGCTGCCGACTCCGTTCCAGGCGCTCGCGGCTTCGGACCTTGCCGACCAGGTCGAGCAGATCAAGATCACCCAAACCCCCTTCGACAGCGACGACATATCGAAGCTGTGGTCGGCGATCTCGACCCACTATCGCCCGTCTGCCGCCTATCAGGTCTCGGTCGTCCTCATCGAAAGCCGGCAGCCGGCGGTCACTCCGCTGCCCGTCTTGACCCGCGGCAAACCGATCCCCGGAACTCAGCGCGACGAAGGGGTCGCCGTCAGCCCCGACGTGCTGCCGCCCCTGCCCACATTGTTCGAAGCCCGGCCTCCGGACAGGCAGCCCGCAGCCCGCCTCGGCGAGGTCGTCACCATCGAAGGCACCAGATTGGCCGGATCGGGGCACGAGGTCCGGCTTTCCCACCGCCTTTTCACTTCCCCCCAGATCCTCGCCCCCGACAGCGTCAGCGCCGACGGCAAGACGGTGACGCTGACCCTGCCCAACACCGCCGCGGCGCAGGCCGCGCTCGTCGCCGGCCAGCTTTCGGCGACGATCCGTTTCACTCCGGCCGGCGCGCCGTTGCCGCGCGACACCAATGCCATTCCGCTGGTCATAGCCCCCGCCTCCGTAATCGCCGCGGATGCACCGCTCAGCCTGCCGGCCGCGACCGTCGTTCGCCATGGCGGATCGGACGCGCGGGTCGAGATCACCCTGACCTCGCGGCCCCAGGTGCGCCCGAGGCAGCAGGCGATCCTCATGCTCGACGGCGCCGAAGCGATCGCGGCGCCGCGCGCCGCGCCAGCGGATCCGCTCGTGTTCAAATTCCCGGCCAGCCTGCCGAACGGCACTTATTGGGTGCGGCTTCGGGTGGATGGGACCGATTCCCTGCTGGTCAACCGCAAGGAGCCGGTTCCGGTCTTCGACACGAGCCAGCGGATCACCGTGACATGAAGATCGCGCTCGACATCGCCGGCCCCTCCACGGCCCCCGAACCGCGCAGCTGGGCGGAGCTCAACCGGCAATGGCTGGTCGCGGAAATCTTCCGCCTGACCCGCCGGATCGAGATGCCGGAGGAGCAGGCGCGCAGCGACGTCGAACCGGCCCCCGAGTCGTTCACGCCGGCGCTGAACCGCTGCGCCGAGGCGTTCGGCCTGTCCGAGTTCGAGCGCCAGCTCCTGCTCCTCGCCGCCGGCTTGCAGCTCGACGGCCGGCTGCGGGAGGCGGTGGCGGCGAAGGACCCCGCCGGATCGCCCCGGGCGACGTTCGGCCTGGCCCTTTCGGCGCTGCCGGGGCCGCATTGGGACGCGCTGTCGCCCGACGGCCCATTGCGCCACTGGCGGATGATCGAGCCCGAGCCCGGCGGCATTCTGACGCAGGCGCCTCTAAATATCGACGAGCGCATCCTGCATTTCCTCACCGGTGTTCCGGCAAACGATTCGCATCTGGCGGGCATCGGAACGTTGATCGACACTGGCGGGCTGCGCGAGGGCGCGGAGCCGCTGCTGGCCGAGCGGATCGCGCGGGCATTGACACGGAAGGACGTCCCGCCAGCCGTGGTGCTTCATGGCAATTCCGATCCGGTGGCCTTGCGCGACCTGGCGCTGGCGGCGCTGGCGGCGGCGCGTCGTCCCGCGCTCTGGCTGGCGGCGCACGATCTGCCGGCCGATGCCGCATCCCAGACCCTGCTGGCGCGGCATGTCGACCGGGAGGCGGCGCTGACCGGCATCGTTCCGGTCCTGGCGATGGACGGCGCCGGGGCGGAGCGGTTGGCGGCCGGGCTGGCGGCGCGCCTGCACACCCCCTTCCTCTGGCTCGGCGCCCCCGGCGAGGGATTGTCCGCGCTGCCGCGGGACCGTCGGGTGCTGCGGTTCGAGCTGGCGCGACGCGACGCGCGGCGAACGCGCGACGGAATGCTCGAGCGCTGGCGCCGCGAGGCGCCGGACGAGGGGGATGGCACCGTCCACGCGGCCCTGGAGCGCGCCGCCGCCCAGTTCCACCTCGGACCCGCGGCGCTGGAGACGATGATCACCCGGCTCGCCGCGACTCCTCCGGCCAGCCGCGCCGCGTCGGCATGGCCGATCGCCCGCGAATCGGCGAGGGGCGGGCTGGACTCGCTTGCCCAGCGGATCGTCAGCCAAACGGGCTTCGACGATCTCGTCCTGCCAGCCGGGCATATGGGGACGTTGCGCGATATCGCGCGCCACCTGCGCCATCGCGAACGAGTCTACCGGGACTGGGGCTTCGGCGAGAAGCACGCGCTCGGCCAGGGCCTGGTGGCGCTGTTCGCGGGGGAATCGGGCACGGGCAAGACCTTGGCCGCGGAAGCGATCGCCAACGAGGTCGAGCTCGACCTCTACCGAGTCGATCTCGCCATGCTGGTCAGCAAATATATCGGCGAGACCGAAAAGAACCTGAAGAGCCTGTTCGACGCCGCCGAAACGAGCGGCGCGGTCCTTCTGTTCGACGAGGCGGACGCCCTGTTCGGCAAGCGCAGCGAAGTGAAGGACAGCCACGACCGCTACGCCAATATCGAGGTTGCCTACCTCCTCCAGCGGATCGAGGCCTATCGCGGCCTGGCGGTGCTCACCACCAACATGAAGGGCGCGCTCGACCGCGCCTTCCTCCGGCGGATCCGCTTCGTCGTCAACTTCCCCTTCCCGGACGCGGCGGCGCGCGAGCAGATCTGGCGGCGCCAGTTTCCGGCGGCGGCGCCGGTTGGGGACATCGACTATGCGGCGCTCGCCCGGCTCAACGTCGCCGGAGGCAATATCCGCAGCATCGCGCTCGGCGCCGCTTTCAAGGCGGCCGATTCCGAAGCGCCCATCGACCAGGCCCTCCTGATCGACGCCGCGCGCGGAGAGTTCGCGAAGCTCGAGCGGCCATTTCAGGAGGTGCGGTGATGGCGGGCCGGATCCCTTCTTCCTCCGTATCGGTGAGGATCGGACGGCTGGTGCTCCCCCCGGGGCAGCCGGGGGGCGCACTCGGCGACTCGATTGCGGAAGCCCTGGCACGCGAGCTTGCCGGGAGCGGCCCACCCGGGGCGGGGCAGCTCAAGATCGCAGAGGCGATCGCCCGCGGCATAGCGCACCACCCTGCCTTCCCGGCCACGGGCGCAAGCGCGGGAGGGCAGGACTGATGGTCCGGGCGCGCCTATCGGCCCCCAAGAGCGCGGGACACGGTCCGCTCCACAGAGCCGCGGAAGGCGTGCGTCATGGAATAGGACGCAGCACGGGACAGCCGCTCGACGGCGCGCAGCGCAGCCGCATGGAGGCACGCATCGGCGGTTCGTTCGGAAGCGTTTCGGTCGGGACTTCTTCGGGCTTTCACGGTCTCGAGGCCGAGGCCGAGGCCGCCGCCTCCGGCGCGCGGGAATCAAGCGGCGCGGCCGCGGATTTCTCCCACGTCCGCCTTCACTCGGACGGTTACGCGGCGGCCGCTGCGCGCCAGCTCGGCGCCTCGGCCTTCACGTTCGGCGAGCATATCTATGCGGATCCCGCCCGGATCCCGTCGGGCGCTGCGGAGCGGGATGGCCTCGTCGCTCACGAGCTTGCGCATGTCGTGCAGCAAAGGATGCTCGGTTGGAAGCGGATCCAGCCGCGCCTGATCGTCAGCGGCGACCCGGCGCACATCCAGCGGTTCCTCACTTTTGCTGAGACCTATATGGGCGAGGACTTGACGCGCAATGTCCTGACGGGCGCAGTCACCGCCACCAGCTCAATCAACAGCCCGCGTAGATCGCCCGCATTCGCGGCCGCCATGCACCGGATCATGGATGACGGCACCCACGACGCCCTGGCGCATATCGGTACGGGGCAGGCCGGGGTGGTTGTCGGCGCATTTCCAGAACGGCAACGGCCGCCCATCGCGCCGCGGACCTCACCAGCCCCGTTCCACGAAAACGACCTGCTGACGGGCAATACCGAGCAACAAATCGACATCGACGACATAGAAGCAATCGAGGCCGGCGCTCCGGGCAGCGGCGCCGTTACGCTTATCCATGAATTGACCGAAAATTTCGAAGCGCATGCAACCCCGCCGGTGGCGGGCATGGACCGGTACCCCTCCTCTCATGCCGCCGCCACGATCACGGAGAACAGCGTCGCACTGGAGACCGTCGGCCCAGGCGGCCGTGTCGCCCAGGCCTCACTCCCCCTCGTCAATAACAAAACGACCGTCGCGGTTGATTTTGAACACTACTTCCTCGTCTTCAATGTCACGATCGACCGCTCGAATGGAAATGCCAGCCTGTCGGCCGCCCGGCGCGCACCGCGAGTCAACGTGCTGCGCAGGACCATCGATCATTATTCGCCGCGTTCGTCGACATTTCCGACAACGCCGTCTTTCACCGGCGCCTTGTCGATTGGAGATGTCATCGCCGCGGCCGGCGCCCACCCCCTGGCAACCGTTCGGATCGAAGGCTTTACCGACAACGTCGAGATGCCGGCCCCCAGTTCCTCTCTGGGGGCGGCAAGGGCTGACGGGATCAAGCAGGCGCTGGTCAGGGGGGGAATCGACGAGCCGCGCATGCACGCGACCAGTGGATCGCCTGCGATCACCGCCGCCGCCAATACGACCGAAGCCGGCCGGGCGCTCAACCGTCGGGTGGTGATCGTCGTCGATCGGCCCGGGCCATGACCTTGAGACGGGACCCATCGCTTAACCAGGCCCTGAGACGGAGCCAGGCGCACCGCGGCCGCTCGGACGGGTCGGCCCAGCAGCTGGCGGACAACCAGACGCCGGCCCAGCCCTATCTCGACCTCGTCCGGCAGGGCATCGGGATGCCAGGCTCCTCCCGCCGCCAGCCCGGGTCGCAACCCGCCGGCGCTTCGGGGCGCACGCCGTGACCCTCGCATCCTCCCCCAAGCTCACCAAGGGCCTGCTCGTCGTGATGGTGCCCGGCGAGGGGCCGATCCGCGGCACCACGCCCGCCAACCCGCCGCTCAGCCGCCTCGTCGAGGGCATTGTCGAGGGGCCGAAGCCATGATGGCCCGTCCGCGCCTTGCCGCGCCGACGTCCGCCGATGCGGATCGAATGATCGTCCGGCGCCAATGCGCCTGCGGGGCGAAAGCCGGCCCGGTCGCGCAATCCTGCCCCGATTGCGAGCGCAAGAAGCTGCAGCCGAAGCTGGTCGTGGGCAGCCAGCACGCGGCCGAAGAGCGCGAGGCCGATCGCGTCGCGGACGCGGTCATGCGCGGCGGTGACGGGCGCGCCGGCGTCGGCGCGATATCCGCCGCCGTTCAAAGGTCGAGCGCCGGCCCAGCCATGGGGATCGAGCCCCAGGCCCCGCCCATCGTCGACCGGGTTCTGGAGCGATCCGGGCAGGCGCTTGATTCCGGCGCCAAGCGCTTTTTCGAAAGGCGCTTCGAACGCGACTTCAGCAACGTGCGCGTGCACGCCGACGCCGAGGCCGCCGCCTCGGCCCGCGCCGTGGATGCGCATGCCTACACCCTCGGCAATCACCTGGTCTTCGCCGCGTCGCGTTACGCGCCCGACACCCTCCCCGGACGCCGCCTGCTGGCGCACGAGCTCACCCATGTCGTCCAGCAGGGCGCGACTCTGCGCCGCCGTTCAATCAGCCCATCCCTAATCCTCGACGGAGAAGGAGGCGAGGACGAGCAACCGGTGCAGCGACTGCGGCGCCAGCCGGCCATCGTCGGCCTGGATCAGGCAGGCCCGGCGGCCGATCTCACCGGGAAATCCGATAATGCGCTCGTGGAGTGCATGAAGGGAAAGGTCGATCCGCAAGCTTGCGTGCCCGCCACCCCGCCGGGATGGGCCTCCTTCACGGCTGCAAATCCGACGCTGCAGGGTTTCGACGCCGAGACCACTTCAGGCATCGAGGCGGTGGACGTCCCCTCGCAGCAATGCATCGAGCAGATCACCGGTCGCGCCCTCGGCCCCAAGAAGCGGTTTCAAGGCCTTTTCTATCCCAAGCGAAGCTGGGTCGACCGGAAATTCGTCGATGCCGGCGATCCGTCGAAAAATGGAAGCGCCGGCCCCATCGGCGCGTGCGAGGCATTCTTTGCCAGTGGGCAGACGGGGACCCGCTTTCTGAAGGCCAATCCCCCGACATGCACCGCAACCATCATGCCCCGCGGCGACGTTGCAAACAACTTCGCGCAATGCACCACCGTCCTGGGCAAGGACTATACCGACACCCAGATCGCGGAATCGATGCGCCTCCTGAAACACGAGCAGACGCACTTCGCGCTGACCTGCGCTTTAGCCCGCAAAGGCAATGCCGTGCTCGCCGAAGCAAAGAAGACCTTCGAGCAAGTCAATGCGGTCATCCACACCAAGCTAAACAGCATGCAAACCCAATATGACAATGAGACCGACCACGGCTGCAAGGCCGGGCCTCAGGCGTCGTGGGAGACGGCGATCTCGACCGGCCTGCCGGACGTTGAACTGTGACCCTCACCGCCTCCCCGAAGCTCACCAAGGGCATGCTCGTCGTGATGGCGCCCGGCGGCGGGCCGATCCGCAACACCATCACCGTGCAGTATAATCCCGACCAGATCACCCATACCTACCAGGTGCAGGGCGCCGGCGGCGACGGCGGCGGCGAGAAGGCGCAGCCCTTCCGCCTCAAGGGGCCGGCGGTCCAGACGATCAAGCTCAACGTCGAGATCGACGCGTCGGACCAGCTCGAATTCCCCGGCCAGAATCCGAATGCGGCCCGGTTCGGCATCGGCCCGCAGCTGGCGGTTCTGGAATCGCTGATCAACCCCAGCGTCGACGAGCTTCTGGCGGTCGCCGCCAAGACCGCGAACGGCACTCTGGAGATTCTTCCGCCGGAAGCGCCGCTGGTCCTCTTCCAATGGGGCCAGAGCCGGGTGGCGCCGGTGCGCGTGACCGAATTCTCCGTCACCGAGGAAGCGTTCGACCCCGCGCTCAACCCGGTCCGCGCGAAGGTCGGCCTCGGCCTGCGCGTGCTGAGCTCCGACGATCTCGGATTCACCCACAAGGGCGGCACGATGTTCATCGGCTATCTGCGCGGCCGCGAGGCTCTGGCCGCCAAGGCGAAAGGAGGCTGATCGTGGCGACCGATCCCGTCCAGGCCCTGCTCGACGCCGGCGCGATCCCTTCGACCCCGTTCGGGCCGAACAGCCGTTACCAGGGCGTCGGGCTCGGCCGCTACCAGCCGCCCGGCGGCGGCCCCGCCATCGTCTATGTCCTCCGGCGATTCATTCCGCAGATGCGGGATATCGGCACCGCCGGCGAGCATATCGTGCAGAGCGGCGAACGCCCCGACCTGCTCGCCGCGCAGGTTTTCGGTGACAGCGGGCTCTACTGGCGGATCGCCGACGCGAACGCGGTCACCGATCCGTTCGAGCTCACCGACACGATCGGGCTCCGGGTGAGAATCCCGGTGCCGTTCGGGCAATAGGGGGCGGCATGATCCAAGGCGTCGACCTCACGCTGAAGATCGGGCCGGTGCCGGTCGCGGCGCCGCGCGAGGTCGTCGAGGCGCTGGTCAGCGTCAAGGTCGACAGCGGGTCCGGCAGTGCTCAGAGCGGCTTCGAGCTGACCTTCGAGCTGCCGGCGAATTCGCCGCTGCACACGCTTTTCCTGCTCGCCGGGGGCAGCGTTCTGCCGCTGATGCGGGTGGTGCTGGTGGTGACGATCAACGGCCAGGCGGAATCGATCATCGACGGAGTCACCACCCATGTCGAGGCTCAGCCGGGGGAAGGCGGCGTCGCCCGGCTGGTCGTCAAGGGCAAGGACCTTTCGGCGCTGATGGCCAAAATCGAGATTGCGGGCCTGCCCTTCCCGGCCATGCCGCCTTCGGTGCGGGTCCTGCTCATCCTCGCCAAATATGCCGCCTTCGGAGTGATCCCGATGGTCATTCCCAGCCTCAACGACATCCCGCCCCTGCCGATCAGCCGAATCCCGCAGCAGCGCGGCACCGATTATGCTTATGTCACGAGCCTCGCCGATCAGGCCGGCTATGTCTTCTATCTCGAGCCGGGGCCGGCGCCCGGCATGTCCAAAGCCTATTGGGGACCCGAGATAAGGGTCGGAGCGCCGCAGCCGGCGCTGACCACCAACATGAACGCCCAGACCAACGTCGAGCAGCTGTCCTTCACCTACGAGAAGGAAAGGAAATGGATGCCGATCGTCTCGTTCCAGGAGCCGTTCAGCAAGGCGACGATCACCCTTCCCATACCCGACGTAACGCCCCTCAACCCGCCGCTCGGACTGGTGCCGCCGCTTCCTCCGCAGAGGTACAAGATCAACGATACCGGCCACCTCACGGCTCCGGAGGCGCTGGCGGCAGGAATGGCCTTCGTCGGGAAACACAGCGATTCCGTCTTCGGCCGGGGCCAGCTCGACGTCGCCAAATACGGCCGCCTGCTGAAGTCGCGCTCGCTGGTCGGCGTGCGCGGAGCAAGCCTTCCCTTCGACGGCCTCTATTATGTGACCAACGTCACCCATGAGATCGCGCCGGGAAGCTACAAACAGTCCTTCGCGCTCGCCCGCAACGCGCTCCTCCCGACCGTGCCGAGGGTGCCGACATGAGCGCGGGGCCCTATTTCGGCAAATATCGCGGCAAGGTCGTGAACAACATCGATCCGAAGATGATCGGCCGGATCCTGGCGTCGGTTCCGGACGTCGGCGGGTCCACGCCCCTGTCCTGGGCCATGCCTTGCCTGCCGCTCTCCGGAAAAAACGCGGGCGTCTTCACCGTTCCGGCAATCGGCTCGGGGGTGTGGATCGAGTTCGAGCGCGGCGATCCGGATTATCCCATCTGGGTAGGCGGCTATTGGGGAAGCGCGGCCGAGGTTCCGAGCTACGCCAAGGCCAACCTTCCCGGAATCGCCGCCATCACCATGCAGACCGCCGGCCTCAATGGCCTCATCATTTCGGACATGCCGGGTCCGCTCGGCGGAATCACCATCAAGAACAAGACCAAGGCCAAGATCACGGTCAACGAGCTCGGCATCACCATCGACAACGGCATGGGCGCGAAAATCCAGCTGATCGGCCCCCAGATCCAGCTGAACGGCACCGCTCTGACGGTCACCTGAGGAGGAAAAACGCATGCCCGCACCCATCCTCCATCTCGGCGCCACCGTCCTGTGCTCGCATGGCGGCCAGGCGACCGCGACCTCTCCCTTCCCGCGCGTCACCCTCGGCGGGCAGCCGGTGGCGACTCTGACCACGGTCTATGCCGTGGCCGGTTGCGGCCTCAGCGGTTCGGCGCCGCCGTGCGTCACCGCTCAATGGGTGGCCGGCGCGACGCGGGTGCTGGCCGGGGGGGCGCCGGTCGCGACGGCGATGGGGACCGCCGTGTGCGTCCCGACCGGTGGGCCGCTGTTGCCCGTCATGCAGCAGGTCCGGGTCCTGGCGACATGAGGGGGAGGCGATGAGCGGCAATCTCGATTTCCCTTACCATTTCTCCGGTTTCGGCCGCACCGCGACGACCGGGCGCGACGATCATATCCGCGACCTGATCGAGCAGGTCCTGTTCACCGCGCCGGGCGAGCGCGTGATGCGGCCGGACTTCGGCTCCGGCCTGCTCGACCTGATCTTCGAGCCGAACAGCGCGACGCTCGCCGCCACCACCCAGATGCTGATCCACAGCGCGCTGCAGCTCAACCTGTCGCATCTGATCGCCGTTCAGGGCGTCGACGTCGAGAATGACGAGGCCGCGCTCAGGATCAACGTGCGCTACGTGGTGCTGCTCGACCGGACCGCGGGCAACGCCACATTCGCCATCGCGGGGGGCGCGCCATGAGGTTTCACTGCTGCGACCTGCGCCGACTCGAGGTGATCCGCAAAGCGGGCAGCGCCAACGGGATCGAGTTCCTCGAGGTGCTGGACCTCGCCGCGCCCATGTCCGCGCCGCGACAGCAGACCTTGTTCGTCCGGCTGCTGGCCGTGCCCCCGGTGCCGCTGACGCCGGACAATCTGCGCATCTCGGGCGGAGAGCGCATCCGCGACATCGGCATTGTCTGGTGCGCCATGGCGGATCAGCTGCCGGCGACCGCCGAGCCCGGCCTCGCCGCCGGCATCGACCTTCCCGCCCTGACATTGGTCGTCCGCACCGATAGCAGCGGCGACTATTCGACCTATATTTTGAGCATCCTCGCCGGCTCCGGCAGCGTCCAGCCGCCCGCCGGCTTCGACCCGGTGCTGTCGTCGGTGCAATTCTCGTTCAAGATCGAGTGCCCGAACGATTTCGACTGCGCTCCCGCCCTGATTTGCCCGCCCGAGACCCCGGTTCGCCCCGACATCGACTATCTCGCCAAGGACTATCAGGCGCTGAGAAGGCTGATGCTCGATCGCCTGAGCCTGCTCAGCCCCGGCTGGACCGAGCGCTCGCCCGCCGATCTCGGCGTCGCGCTGGTGGAATTGCTCGCTTATGCGGCCGACAACCTCTCCTACCGCCAGGACGCCGTCGCCAACGAGGCCTATCTCGCCACCGCGCGCCAGCGCATATCGGTCCACCGCCACACGCGGCTGGTCGATTATGCGATGCACGAAGGCTGCAACGCGCGCGCCTTCGTTCACTTCGAGGTGGCGGCCGGCCAGAACGTGACCCTGCCGAAGGGAACCCAGCTCCTCAGCCGGGTGGCAAGCCTCGGCAACACCATCGCCGTCGCGCCCGGCAGCCGCGAGCTGGACGAGGCCCTCGCACAGGGACCGCTTGTGTTCGAGACCGCGCTCACCGTCCCGCTCGACGGCGGGCTCAACCGCTTCGACTTCTACACCTGGGGCGACGAGGCGTGCTGCCTGCCCCGGGGGAGCACCCGCGCCACTTTGCGGGGACACCATCCCTTGCTCAAGCCGGACGGGATCAATCCCAACGCGATCCTGGTTTTCGAGGAACGGCTCAGCCCGACCACGTTGCAGGCGGCGGATCGCGATCTCGCCCATCGCTGGGCGGTCCGGCTGACCGAGGCGGAGCTGTCGAGCGATCCCTCGGGACGCCTCTTCGACAGTCCGGCGGGCACCGGCGCGGTCAAGGTGACCGAGATCGCCTGGGACGCCGCCGACGCTTTGCCTTTCCCCCTCTGCCTCTCCGTCGCCAAGCGTCCCGGTGAGAAGATCAGCATCGCGCTCGGCAATATCGTGCTCGCCAACCACGGCCAGACGGTCCCGCCCGCGCCGCTCGGGACCATGCCCGAGCACAGGCTCGAGCTGGCCCGGGCGGCGCCCGGCAGCTGCTGCGACAAGCCCGAAAGAATGCCGGTGCCGCCGCGCTTCCGCCCCGTCCTGGCCAAGGCGCCCGTCTCGCAGGGCTTCGACCTCGACCAGCTGCTGGCGGTCCCCTTCGGCACCCTCACGCCCTGGTGGCCGGCAAGCGCGCTGCTCGCCATCGACCCGCGCGCCGCGATGCCGCGCTTCGCCGGCCTGGCGGGGCAGCTCGGCATCCTTCCGGCGGAGGATTGGGAGCCGCGCCGCGACCTGCTGAGCAGCCGCGGCTACGACCGGCATTTCGTCGTCGAGGTCGACGACGATACGCGCGCCCACCTGCGCTTCGGCGACGATCAGCACGGCAAGCGCCCCGATCCCGGCACAGTCTTCACCGTCAGCTACCGCATCGGCAACGGCCAGGTCGGCAATGTCGGCGCCGATGCCATCGGCCATGTCGTGAGCGGAGCGGGCGGCGTCTTCACCGCGATCCGCAATCCGATGCCGGCCGCGGGCGGCGTCGACCCTGAGGAAATCGAGGCGGTCCGCCGCGACGCGCCGCAGGCCTTCCGCACCCAGAAGAGGGCGGTCACGGCCCGCGATTATGCCGACGCGGCGGAGCGCCATTACGAAGTTCAGGGTGCGTTCGCGAATTTCCGCTGGACCGGCAGCTGGCGTACCGTGTTCGTCAGCGCCAACCCCTTCGGCGGCGGCCCGATCGACGCCGCGTTCAGGGCGCGGCTGCGCCGTCAGCTGGAAAGCGTCCGCATGGCGGTCTACGACCTCGAAGTCGTCGCGCCGCGTTTCGTGCCGCTGGTTATCGAGCTGCATGTCTGCGCGCGCAGCGGCTATTTCCGGTCGGAGGTCGTGAAGCGGGTTGGGCAAGTCCTGTCGAGCGCCGCTTTGCCCGACGGCTCGCTCGGCTTGTTCCACCCCGATCGGCTCAAGTTCGGCGCACCGGTCTATCTGAGCCAGATCATCGCCGCGGCGCAGGCGGTCGAGGGCGTCGACTCGGTCCATGCCGAGCGCTTCCAGCGGCTCGTCGACCCCGATCCCCTGTCGCTCGAGCTCGGCGTGATCGAGATCGGCGCGATCGAGATCGCACAGCTGGCCAACAATCCGACTTTCCCCGAGCGGGGCACACTCGTCCTTTCAGGAGGAGGCGGCAAATGAGCGGCCCCGTCCCCGATCTCAAGCGGAACGTGTCGCCGCCGGCGGCGGACAGCGAGTGCTGCGACTGCTGCGAGGGGATTGAGTCGCAGACGCCGCAGGCGATCGGCAATCCGGCCGGGCTTTCGCGGATCAGCTATCGCGTCGGCGATCACGCGCAGTTCCGGGAGAGCCTCCACGCTGCGCTTTCCTCGTTCGACTTCGGGCAGCCGGCGGGCACGGCCAGCCCGCTGGCCCGCCTGCTGACCCGCGACGATGCCGATTTCACGATCGGGCTGATCGGCGCCTTCGCCTGCTCGGCCGATCTGCTCACCTTCTACCAGGAGCGTATCGCCACCGAATCCTATCTGCTCACGGCCGTCGAACGGGTGTCGGTGCAGGAGATGGGCAAGCTTGTCGGCTACGAGCTCAGGCAGGGCCTGGCGGCGGAGGCCTGGCTCGCCTTCGCGCTGGAGACTCCGCCGGTCCCGCCCCCCGATTTGCCCCCCGAGCCGGGCAATTTCGTCACCGGCGTGCCGGCGAGCCTGCGCCTCGAGACCGGCCTCAAGGTCCAGAGCGTGCCCGGCCCCGACGAGAAGCCGCAGACCTTCGAGCTGGTCGAGACGCTCGAAGAGGCGCGGCCCGAATGGAATGCCATCCGGCCGCGGCTGAGCGAGGCCCATTTTCCGGTCCGGGGCGATACCGAAGTCTGGCTGAACGGTGTCGATACGCTGCTCAAGCCGGGGGACGCACTGCTGTTCGTCGCCCAGGAATTCGTCAACGGCACCAACCTCGCCAACTGGGATTTCAGGATCGTCGCCGCCGTCGATCCCGACAGCGGCAACGGCCGCACCCGGGCGTCGTGGACGGGCGGCCTCGGCCTGTCGGCTCCGCAATTCAACCCCACCGGCGCCTCCTTCGTCTACGTCTTGCGCCAGCGGACGGGCATATTCGGCAGCAATGCCCCCAACTGGTCCGCGATGTCGCCCGAATTCCGTCTCGCTTATAAGGGCCCGGCCCATGTGAACTTCAGCGACTGGCCGGACTTCGAGATCAGCGAGACCGCTCCGAGCCCGAGCGGGGGCGAGGTCGACCTCAATTCGCTCCAGTCCGCGATTACGTCCGATCTCTCGGCCAAGCCGGAGACCCGCAGCTTTGCGGTCCTCGCCAAGGACAGTTTCGGAACCCTGGGGCTATTCGGCGTCCAAGGCGTGTCCGAGGTTTCACGCGGAGAATTCGCGATTGCCGCGAAGGTAACGAAGCTGACCCTTGCGGGTCCCAATCTCGCCATCTTCCACGCCTTCGTGCGGCAGACCAGCGTCTACGCGCGATCGGAGCTGCTGGCCCTTGCCGAGCGGCCGTTGGTCGGCCCCGTCGGCGCCACGGGGAATGAGGATCGCCTCCCCGTCGACGTGACCGGCGGCGTTTTCGAGAAGGGCCGGCGCCTGATCGTCCGCGGAATTGCCGTCGCGGGCGGCGCCGCCGTGACCTTCCAGACCGCCTATGTCGCCGCCCGCGCGGGCGGCGACGGCCGCGCGGAGCTGGAGATTTCACCGCCGCTCCCTGCATCCCTCCGGCGCGAAAGCGTCGTCGTGCACGCTAATGTCGCGCTCGCCAGCCATGGCGAATCGGTGTCGCAGATCCTCGGATCCGGGGCGGCCGGGCAGCGTTTCCAGCGATTCGAGCTCAAGCAGGTGCCGCTCACCTACCGTGCCGCCGCGGCCGCGAGCGGCGCCGCCGCCGAACTCGTCGTCAGGGTCGGCGACATCGCCTGGCGGGAGCGCCCGACCCTGTTCGGCGCCGCGCCCACCAACCGCGTCTACACGCTGAAGGTCGACGAACTGGGCCGCACCTTCGTCGCCTTCGGCGACGGCGCGCGCGGCGCCCGCCTGCCCAGCGGCATTAACAATGTCGTGGCGAAATATCGGCGCGACTTGGGTGCACAGGGGAATGTCGCCGCCGACACGCTGACGCAGTTGATGACGCGGCCGCTGGGCCTCAAGAGCGTCAGCAATCCGCTCGCCGCGGACGGCGGCACCGATCCCGAGGGCGCGGAAGCGGCGCGGGACGCCATACGCAGGGCGACGCGGACGCTCGGGCGCGTCGTCTCGGTGCTCGACTATGAGGATTTCGCCCTGGCCTTCACCGGCATCGCCAAGGCTCAGGCGCGGGTCCTGAACCTCAGCGCCGGGCCGACGGTCGCCATCACCCTCGCCGGCCCGGCGGGGAAGTTGGTGCCTCCGGCCGGTCCGGTGGCGACCAGCCTCCTCGCGGCCCTGAAGGCCGGCGGCGATCCGCACGTCGCGGTGACCTTGCTGTCCTATCTGGACAGCACCTTCCATGTCGGCATCCGCGTCAAGATCGCCGCGGATCATGAAAGCGAAACCGTGCTCGCCGCAGTCGAGGCGGCGCTGCGTTCGGCCTTCTCGTTCGATGGTCGGGCTCTGGGCCAGCCGGTCCAGCAGTCGGAAGTGATCGCGGTCGCCCAAGCCGTGCCGGGCGTCGTCGCGGTCGACCTCGAGCATCTCTACAGCGGCACCGAGCCCGGCCAGCAGGCGTTGACGCCGCCGTCGAAGCGGCTGCTCGCCAAGCGCATACATGTCGGCGGCGGCACGGCCCGGTCGGCCGAGCTGCTGACGCTCGATCCGGGTCCGCTCGCCTTGCTGGAGGAAATGCCATGAGCACGCTCACTGCCGAGCGCCTCTATGCCTTGCTGCCGTCGGTCTATCGCCTGCGCGACGCCGAGCAGGAGGGCGAGCCGCTCCGCGCCCTCATCGCCGCGCTCGCCGACCAGTTTGCGGTGCTCGAGGAGAATATCGAGCAGCTCTACGACGACCAGTTCATCGAAACCTGCGCCAATTGGGCCGCGCCCTATATCGGCGATGTGATCGGCTACCGGCCGCTGCACGGCATTCCCGCCGATCTCCTTTCCGCGCGGGCCGAGATCGGCAACACGATCGCCAATCGGCGGCGCAAGGGCACCGCTCTGGTGCTCGAAGAGCTGGCGAGCAACGTCACCGGCTGGCCCGCCAGCGCGGTCGAATATTTCGAGCGGCTCGCGACCACCCAATATATGAAGCATATCCGCCTGCACGCGCCGGCGACGGCGAACCTGCGCAACCTCACCGGCTGCCTGCGCGAGGGCAGCGCCTTCGCGCCGTTCGCGCACACGGCCGAGATGCGGAGCCCGGAAGGCGGCGCCGGCCGCTACAACATCCCCAATGTCGGCCTGCATCTGTGGCGCCTGCTGCCGCTCCGGCTGACCCCCCTGCCGCTCGTCCCGCACCCGGGCGACGCCAGCGGCCTCAAGTTCCGGGTCAATCCGCTCGGCGCCGATCTGCGGCTGTTCCGGCGACCGCGCGCCGAGGACGACATCGCCCACCTCGCGGAGCCGATCAACGTGCCCGAGCCCCTGTCGGTCCGGCTCATGGCGATGGCCGTGAAGGCCGCCCAGGCGAGCCTCAGCCCGGCGCCGGACGCGATCGTCTGGGACGATTACGGCGGCGAAGAAAGCATCCAGCTGTTCCATGATACGTTCCCCGACCCGACCCCCGTTTCCGTGGCCGACATCGTCATCTGCGACCTGCGCGACATGCCCGGTTCGGGCGGCGTCGTCTGGAATCACGAGAATTCGCTGCCACAGCTGCGGCCGCCGCTGCCGCCGGGCAAGATCGGGCTCGATCCGGAGCGCGGCCGCGTCCTGCTGAGCAGCGTGCCAGCAGCGCCGCTCCTGGCGACCTTCCATTACGGCACTGCGAGCCGGATCGGCGGCGGCGACTATGAGCGCACTCCGTTCGGGCGCGATGTGACGCCGCAGCCCAGCATCGCGGGCGGCGGATCGATGCAGACAATCCTCAACGCGATCGCGACCGGGGGCCGTCGCCTGATCGACGACAGCCTGACCTATAAGGCCGCCACCTTCACCGTCGATCCCGTCACGGCGCCGGGCGCATCGGGCCTCGAGGTCATCGTCGCCGCCAGGAATTCGGTGCGGCCGCTTGTCCTCCCGGCGACGACGGGCATTACCCTGGCGGTCGGCGCGCGCGGCCGCCTGGTGTTGGACGGGATGGTGTTCGCGGGGGGCACGCTGCGTCTTCCGGCCGCGCCCGACAACGAGCCGCGCGAGCTCGTCCTGCGCGACTGCACGCTCGTGCCCGGCCTGTCGCTCAACCCGGACGGGAGCGCGGCGTCTCCGGGGGCGGTGAGCCTGCGTATCGACCATCCGTTCGGCAAGTTGACCCTCCTGCGCTGCATCGCCGGAAGGCTCATCGTCGCGCCCGACATCGAGGTGGAGATGAAGGATTGCATCGTCGATGCCGGCGGGCCCGAGAATGTCGCCTTTGCCGGCGATGCGGCGGGCGGGCCCGGCGGGACGCTCACGGTGCGCGAATCCACGATCGTCGGCCGGGTGCATTCGAAACGGATCCAGCTCGCCTCGAACAGTATATTCTTCGCGTCGCTCGCCCAGGCTCCGTCGATACCCTGGCTCGGGCCGGTGGTCGCGCAGCGCCGCCAGGAGGGCTGCATGCGCTTCTGCTACGTCCCCGCCGGCTCGGTGACGCCGCGTCGCTACCGCTGCGTCCCGAGCAAGGAGCATCCCGACGCGATGCCGCATTTCACGTCGCTGCGCTACGGCGACGCCGCCTACGGCCAGCTGCGGCGCGTCACCGAGCGCTCGATCCGTATGGGCGCCGACGACGCCAGCGAAATGGGCGTCCTGCACGACCTCTATCAACCGCAGCGTGAGGACAATCTGCGCGTCCGGCTCGATGAATATATGCGTTTCGGCCTGCGCGCCGGCATCTTCTACGCCACCTAGGATCTGTCTGGAGAAGCACCATGGGCACCGATTTATCGCGAGTCAGGCATGATCCCCTGAAGAATTATTCCGCCGTCGAGCTGAAGCAGGGCGGCGTGTTGCTCGACGCCGACGCCAACGAAGGGACGGACATCCTCGACCGCCGCCTCCGCGCGCTCGGCGCCGACCTGATCGGCCGGGTGACGGTGGCCGCGACGACGCCCGACGCCTTCGAGATCAAGGCCCCCTCGGCCGGAAACCTGACGATCGGGGTCGGGCGGATATACGTCGATGGGCTGCTCGCCCAATGCCATGGCGGCGATCCCGCCGTCCTCGCCGACCGGCGGTTCGACACCGTGCTCGCCGAGCCCAAATTCGCCAAACCGCTGCCTTACGACGCCCAGCCCTACCCGCCGCAGCCGCCGGCCCCGCCGACGAGCGGGCGCCACCTGGTCTATCTCGACGTCTGGAACCGGGAGGTGACTCATCTCGAGCAGCCCGATCTGGTCGAGGTCGCGGTCGGCGTGGAGGCGAGCTCGCGCATCCAGACCGTGTGGCAGGTGCGCGTCCACGAGACGAACGTCGGCAGCGACGCGACCTGCGCCTCGCCCGACGAAGAATTCCGCGGATGGGCGAACCTCATCGCGCCCTCGACCGGCAGGCTAACGACGGGCACCTTCGCTGTCGACCCGCCCACCGATCCGTGCGACCTGCCGCCGACCGGCGGCTATCGCGGGCTCGAGAACCAGCTCTACCGGGTCGAAATCCACGATCCCACCCCGCCGGGCGGCGGCGGCGCCACGTTCAAATGGTCGCGCGAAAATGCGAGCGTCGGCAGCCGCGTCGGCAGCATCGTGTCCGCCACCGAGCTGGAGGTCGAATCGCTCGGCCGCGACGACGTGCTCTCATTCAAGATGAATGACTGGGTGGAAATCACCGACGACTTCAGGGAATTTGCGGGGCGGCCGGGGGACGTCCGTCGGATCACGTTCATCGACTTCGCGCGGCGGCGCATCACCCTCGCGCCCGCGCTCACGCCCGATCTGCTGCCGTCCCCGCAGACCTTTCCTGACAGCAGTTTTCCCAGGAACCGCAACCAGAGGGTGCGCCGGTGGGATCAAAGCGGCGCCATCAAACGCACCGACCCCAGCGGTACCCCGGTCCAGGTTCAGGATCTGAACGCCGCCACCTCGACCGGCCTGATCGCGGTGCCCTCCGCCACGACCACGCTGATCCTGGAACATGGCGTGACGGTGCGGTTCGATCCCGGCACGGACGGATTCCACACCGGCGATTATTGGGTGTTCGCCGCACGCACGCCGGATGCCTCGGTCGAACCGCTCGACCACGCGCCGCCGCGCGGCATCCATCATCATTATGCGCGGCTGGCAATCTGGGACGCCGGCGCGGGCACGGTCAGCGACTGTCGCCCGAAGCGGTCGGCAGGCTGCTGCACCTTCGTCGTCAGCCCTGGAGAAGACATCCAGGCCGCGATCAACAACTTGCCCGCGGTCGGCGGCTGCGTCTGCCTCAAGGCGGGCCTGCATCCGATCACGGTTCCGATCGTCATCGACCGCGACAATGTCACCCTGCACGGCGAAAGCCTGGGCGCCATCGTCGACAATCCGCGCGGATCGAGCCTGGTCGAGATAAGCGGTGCCGAACATGTGCGAGTCCACACCATTGTCTTCCGGCAAATCGAGGCGGCCGTCGCGCCGGCGATCCAGGTCATGCGGGCGGAAGATCTCGTCATTGACGATTGCCGCCTCGAAGCCGCGGATCGCGGCGACTCCATCGCCGTGCTCGTCCAAGGTTCGGCCGACGTCACGATCTCCGGATGCGCTTTCCGCGGGCAGGCGCTCGGGGTGTGGTTCGACGGCGGCTGCCGCGATGTGTCGGTATCCCGATGCGAGTTCATGCTGGCCCGCCAGATCGGGCGGGTCCCCGCAAATGCGGCGATCCTCGCCCGGGCCATGAGCGGCCCCGTCACCGTGGAGGGAAACAGCATCGACGGCGTTGGCGACGGCATTATCGTCGACGACGATCCGAACGGCCGGCCTTTCTCGCGCGCGGACGGGTCCCGGATCTGGGCCAACCGGCTGCGGCTCCACGACGAGGGCAGCGAACAGGGCCAGACCCTTTACGGCATCGATGTCGCGGCCCGCGGGTCGAGCGTCGGCGACAACCGGATCGACCATGACGGCCACGGGATCACCGCGATCCGGCTTGGCGGCACGGGGTCGAACGCCTGCGGCAACGTCATCAGGAGCGGGCAGCGCAGGTCGAGCTCCTCGATAGCCATCGTTGTGGGCCATTTCGGCGCGGAAGACGATCTGTCCGCGCTCGATCGGGTCGTGGTCTCGGACAACATCGTCGAAGGGAGTCAGAGCGGGATCCTGCTCGTGGGGGCGGCGCGCAGCCGCGTCGCCGGCAACCTCCTCGGGGGAAGCTCGGGCGCCACCTTCGGCATTGCGCTCCTCTTTTCGATGGACTGTTCGGTGACCGACAACGCGGTCGAGGGCGCGCAATTCGCGATCCTCTGTCTGGTGGGCACCCGCAGCGCCGTCTGCGGCAACCGCGTCGACCGCGGGGGCTTCGGCGTCGTCTTCCTGGGCGAGCAGGCGCCGACGGTTAGCGGCAACCGCGTCATCGGCCTCGATCAGGGCGGGATCGTCATCATGGGGACCACGGAGCGCTGCAACGTGATCGAGAATCGCATCCTGCGCTGCGGCGGCGGCGCCGACGTCGCCGCCGGCCTGAGGGTCCTGTACATTGCCGGCGAGCTGCACGTCGAGAGCAACGAGATAGCGGACACCGGCCAGGCCGACGGCGGCGGCAGTGCTCCGCTCGCCTACGGCATCGTCGGCGACATCATCTGGGAAGCACGGATTGAAAACAATCTCGTCACCTACAACGACCAGACGGAGCTCAACCTGAAGGCCGAGTATCGGGCGTTGCGCCTGCTTGGCGTCTTCGATTTCCAGGTGAGCGACAATTTGACGGTCGGCAACGCGGTGCAGATCACCAACAACAAGTTCATCGGCCCCGGCGCATCGGCCCTGGTCGAGCTGTGGAGTTTGATGTTCACCGACGACTTCTTCCTGCGCTTCGCGTGGGTGCTGTTCCATGGCAATTATTGCCTGCATTTCGCCCAGCTCCCGCCAGGGACGTTGCCAGCGACCGGGGCGCCGCTGGTGGCCACCGTCTCGCTGGTGGGGCGGCATTGCACAGTGACCGGAAATCACGTCAAGGCGACGACCAACGGCTATCCGTCCTACAATCTGCACGGAATGCCGGGACCGTTCATCGGCAACGTGTCGCACATGGGCCATTCGAGGCGGGCCACCCAGATGCCGAACCCGGAAGCGAACTTCAACACCAACGCCTGAGGAGGAAAGCAGTGGACCTTCAAAAGCTGATCGAAAGCCAGGCCAAGCTGGCGACCGAAGCCCGTTTCAAGCCGGACGAGCGCACCGCCGGCGCCGATGCCATCAACCGTCCGGTCGAGCTGCAACAGGCGCAGGCCGATCGGGTCAAGAACCGTATCGACAGCCTGGAAAGGTCCAAGGCGGCGCTGATCGAGAGCATCGACGCCGAATTGAACGAGTTGAGAGGCGAGCACGAGCAGCGAACGCGCAGGATCAAGACCGAGCGCAAGAACCTGGAGGCGACGGCGAAGGCTGTGGCCGCGGCCGCCACTCCCAGAACCAAGAAGGCCGCGACGAAAGACACCGCCGCAGCTGCCGATTCGGAAGACAAGAAGACGCGCGCCTCTTCGGCCAAGGATGCCAAGCCCGCCTAGCTCCTGGGCATTGGCTGGTTCGCCGAGCCGGCGGGCGGACCTGTGATTTGCGTCGGAACCAGCCCTACGGCGCTGTCCGGCGTCCCGGATCCAGTTGGACGAATTCGCTGATGCCTATCTGTAGGGAAATATAGCAGTACGGCGTATAAATCCCGCGATTTCGGAAGGGTAGTCGAGGCCGTGAAGGCCTGCTTTTCCGGAGAACTCTCTGTATCTTCGCTGCTATCAGGGAAATGACAATGCGAGACTGGTTCGCTCCCGACTGGGTGGCGCGCCAGCCATTGCACGGACTTGGGGGGATTCCGGGTCTCTCGAAACTGGCGGAAATCCAGGCCTCGTTTCCGGCACTTGCAGGCCGGTCGCGCGCGCTTTGTGGCCGAAAGACGATTTGTCCGCACGGCAGACGCGCTTTCGGGGCGGAATTCTCCGCGGCCAAATCAAAGACCGGCTTTAAGAAAATCCTGTCCTCGTCGCCAAAGACGCCCGATTTCCCTCAAGCGGGAATGTCCCAAGCCGCGGCGAGATCCAGCTGCGGCCCACCCAGCCATTGCAGCCCCGCGAGATCGTCGCCCCTTGCGTCGTCCTGCCGCCCGAAGGCATTGGCGCGAAGTTCCGCATGCGGGCGGCCCGAATCCGGCTCGCCGTGCCGATACCCGCCGAAAGCGAGCGAACCGCGGCCATCTGAGGCGAGGCCGCGATAGGTCTCGAACCGCAATTCCCGATCGTCCTGAAGCCAGATCGGCGGCGATTGCCATTCGGGCCCTTCCGAGCCGGTCGCCGGTGCATAATTGAAGGCGACGTCGGCCAGCGCGGAGGTCGAGCCGTCGCTGCGGGTGAACTGGCCGGTGTTGATGACGATATTGTCCTCCCAGCCCCAGGCCTGCTCGGTCGCGGTGCCGGCGAGGGATATCGAAGCGACCCGGGCCTCGCCCATGCTCAGCATCTCGCCCGCATCGACTCGTCCATCCAGGTCGCGGTCCGCCCAGATCCTGAAATCGGCCCAGGCGGCATCCCCGGCGGAAAGCAGGCCGTCGCCGCTGGTGTCGAATGCGGCGAGCCCGTCCAGATCCGATCTGGCGCCGGCCGCGTCGTCGACGAACGACATCTCGGTCGAGCTCGACACCGTGCCGTCCCGGTCCCGGTCGTAGACCAGGATGCCGTCGCCGCCGCCGATCCAGCCGGTTCGATCGGCGACGCCGTCATCGTTCCAGTCCCACCTCGCCTGCGAAGCGGCGCGGCTGGCGAGAGTCACGCCATTGCCGTCCAGATCGAGCACGATCGGTGCCGCGAGGGTGACCTGCACGCCGCCCTTGAACTCCGCGATCTCGACGCCGGCGAGCGTGTCGGTGCCGTCATTGCCGTCGACCGATGTCTGGTTGTCGACGATCTGGATCGAGCCGCCGGCGGTGACGATCGAATAGCTCGCCTGAAGGCCGGCGAAGACCGCGACATCGCTTCCGAGCCCGCCCTGGATCGAGTCGTTGCCGGCGCCGCCGGTGATGCGGTCGTTGCCGGCGAAGCCGTTCAGCGTGTTGGCCGCACTCGAGCCGGTGATCGTGTCGGCGCCGCCGCCGCCGTTCACGTTCTCGATCGCGATCAGCGTGTCGGTTTGCGAGGCCGATTGGGCGTGGTTGGAGCCGGCCGCCAGGTTGATCGTCCAGGCATCGGTTTCGGCGCTGTAATCGGCGGTGTCGGTGCCCGCTCCGCCGTCGATCGAATCGTTGCCGAGGTGGCCGCTCAGTATGTCGTTGCCCGAGCCGCCGACGAGCGTGTCCGCGCCCGCCGAGCCGATCAGCACGTCGTTGCCGCTGCCGCCGTCGATCTTGACGATTCCGGTCATGGTCACGCCGGAGAAATCGAGCATGTCGCCCGCTGCGACGTTCGAGCCCCAGACGGTGACGCCGCTGAAGCCTCCGGTGCTGATCTCCTCGATCCCGCTCAACGTGCTGAGCGCGATCGCGCAATTGTTGGCGGTGGCGAGGATCATGTCGTAGCCGGCGCCGCCGCTGACGAAGTCGTAGCCGTCACCGTTGGTGAACGAGAAGATGTCGTCGCCGGCGCCACCGCTCAGAACGTCGTCGCCAAGGCCGCCGACGATCGTATCGGCCCCTTCGCCGCCGAACAGCCGATCGGCGCTCGCCGCTCCGCTGAGCGTGTCATTCCCGCCGAGACCGAAGATCACGTCGGTGCCCGACGTGCCGTTCAGAGTCTCGCCGGCGGCCGTACCGTAGCTCGGGGTGGTGATCGTCGTGACACGGTCCCAGACGGTGCCGTCGGCGAAGCGGACCTCCTCGACCCAATAGGAAGTCGTGGTCCCTGCCTGAGACTTGAGGGTGACGGTCTCCCCGCTCGCCCCGATCGTCAGGATCACGTCGTTGCCGGTCTTCGAGATGGTGACGTCGTCGGAATTGATCCCGGCGCCGAAGACGAGCGCGTCCGTGCCCCCCGAGCCTGCGCCGCCGCTGGAAAATTCCTGGACGATGTCGTTGCCGTCGCCGGGGTTGAAGAGGTAGCTGTCGTTGCCGCCATTGCCAGTCAGAGTGTCGTTGCCGAGCCCGGCCAGGATGGTGTCACCGGCGCCGGACGCGATCACCGTGTCGTTGCCGGACCCTGCGTCAATCGAGACGATGCCGTTCAGCGTGACGCCTGTCAGGTTGATGTTGTCGTTGAGCGCGCCGTAGACCAAGGCCGATCCGAGGCCGGTGATCGTCTCCACGCCGGTCGTTTGCGCGGCGAGCCGGATGGTTACGCCCTGGGTTACGGCCAGGATCTGGTCTGTCCCACTGCCGCCGTCGACCGTGTCCGCTCCGTCGGTTTCGCTGACGATTTCGAATATATCGTTGCCGGCGCCGCCGGCCAGGACGTCGTTGCCGAGGCCGCCGCGCAGCGTGTCGGCCTGGGCCGAGCCGGTCAGCGTGTCGTTGCCGTCGCCGCCGTCGACGCGGACGATCCCGGTCAGGGTGACGTTGGCGAGGTTGAGGACGTCGCCGGCCGCGGTGCCCGCCACCGAGACGCCGGCGAAGCCGGCGGCGGAAAGCTGTTCCACGCCGGCCAGGCTGGAGAGACGGATGATCGTGTTGTCGCCCGCGGCCTCGACGCGGTCGGTGCCGTCGCCGCCGGTCACCGAGTCCGCGCCCTGATCGCCCGATACCCGGAAGACGTCGTCGCCGAGGCCGAGGTCGACAGTGTCGGACCCGGCCGCGCCGACGAGGACGTCGTTCCCCGCGGCCATGTAGATGAGCGACACTCCGCTAACCGCGACCGCCCCAAGATCGAGCGTCTCGGCCAGATCGGTGCCGGTGAGCATGACGCCCGTATATCCGGTGCCGGAAATCTGCTCGACATTCTGGAGCAATGCCAGTCCGATGACGCTGTCGTCCTCGGCCGCTTCGATGCGGTCGGTGCCGCTGCCGCCGTCGACCTGATCGAGCCCCGTCTCGGAGCCGCGATAGACGAACACGTCGTCGCCGTCGCCGCCGCCGAGCAGGTCGTTGCCCTCGCTGCCCTCGATCCGATTGGCCTGGGCGTCGCCGATCAGCGTGTCCTGGCCGGCGCCGCCGACCACCGCCTCGATGCCGGTGAAGCTCTCCAGGAGGACCACGGCACCACCGGACAGGATGACCGCTTCGCCCTCGCTCAGGTCGACGGTCCAGTCGTCCAGCGAGAAAGCATAGTCGATCGTGTCGAAGCCGTCGCCGCCGTCGAAACCGTCCTCACCGAAGCCGCCGGAGAGCCTGTCGTCGCCGGCGCCGCCGGTGAGCAAGTCCTCGCCGGCGCCGCCGCGCAGCTCGTCATTGCCGTCGCCGCCGCCCAGCAGGTCGTCGCCCGCCGCGCCCTCGATCAGGTCGTCGCCAGCGAGACCCGAGAAGCTGTCGTCGCCGCCGGTGCCGACCAGGAAGTCGGGATCGGCGGTCGCCGGCTGGGTTCGATACTGCTCGACAAGCTGATCGCGCGACCAGGTCGTGCCGTCGTCGAAGCGGATGAGCTCGACGCCCTCCCCGGTCCTGCCGCTCAGCTGACCCGTCAGGCGGACTTCGTCCCCGTTCGCGCCGATCACCAGGATCAGGTCGTCGGGGCTGTCGGGACGCCGTCTGAGCGAAACGTCGCCGACGTCGATGCCGTCTCCCAGGAGGAGCTCGTCCCCGACCGCGTCCGCGCCGCCGCCTTCGAGAACGACATCGGCTCCGTCGCCGATATTGAAATGATAGCGGTCGGCGCCCCGCCCGCCGTCCAGCACGTCGTTGCCGAGGCCCCCGGAGAGCTCGTCGGGGGTGAAGAAGCCGCGGATCGTGTCCGCGCCGCCGGTCGCCGCTTCGGCAACCGACTCGGCGAGCAGCAGCCGCATGTCGATGCTGCTGCCGTCGCTGAACAGCAGGAATTCGACGCCCGCGCCATTGCCCGCATTCTGGCCTGTCAGCAGGATCGAACCGCTGGCGGCCGCGAAGGTGATGAGAACGTCGCCGGCGCCGATCCCGTGGCCGACGATGACGTCCGATTGCACGATGCCGCTGCCGAACAGGATCCTGTCGTCGGCCGGGCCCGGCTCCTCGCCGGCGGGCGCCGTGCCGGCCGATCCCGGCTCGACGACGACGTCGTCGCCGTCGCCCAGGCCGTAAACGTAGGAATCGCCGCCGGCTCGGCCGATCAGCAGGTCGTCGCCGAGCCCGCCTTCGACCTCCTCCCCGAAATTCGTGCCGACCAGCGTGTCGTCGCCCGCGGTGGCGACCAGGCCGGCCCGCGAGAGGATGTCCTGGCGAGTCCAGGTCACCCCGTCGGAGAACTGGATCTGCTCGATGCCGCCGGAGACGCCGGCTTTCTGCTGGTCGAGATAGATCTGGTTGGCGTCATCGATGAACAGGACGACGTCGTCGGCGTCGGCGGGAGAGGTGATGGCCCGCACCGTCGTCGAGGCGATGCCGGTCAGGACCAGCGTATCGGTGTCGCCGTCGCTCTGCGGGTCGTAGATGACGTCGTAGCCGTCGCCGAGGGCGAAATGATAGGCGTCCGAGCCGGTCCCGCCCCGCAGCACATCGTCGCCGCCCTTGCCGCGGATCGTGTCGGCCTGCGCCGATCCGAAGACCACATCGTCGCCCATGGTGGCGGGGAATGGGGAGCCGCCGACCGTCGAGCTGTCGAGGAGCGCCGTCGCAGTCGCATAGGTCCAGACGGTGCCGTCGGAGAAGGCATATTGCTCGATCGCCGCCGCGCTCATCACGTAGAGCCTGTCTTCCGTGCCGCGGATCGTGAAGAAGAGCCCGGTCGTGTCGCCGTCCTGCAGCGGGCGCGAGACGATGATGTCGCCGGCCTCGATGCCGGGGCCGAACCGGATCGCGTCGGTGCCGCTCTCGTCCCAGACCACGTCGCGGCCGTCGCCGAGGTTGAAGACATAGGCGTCGTTGCCCGATCCGGCCTCGAGGATGTCTTCGCCGCGACCGCCGCCGAGAATGTCGCTGCCCGACGAACCGTAAAGCCTGTCGCTGCCCGCGCCGCCGGTAATGGAGTCGGCGAGGCTGGAGCCCCAGATGGTGTCGGCGCCCTCGGTCCTCGCCTGCGCGAACAGGGTGGCGCGCAGCTCGCTCTCGGTCAGGACCGTGCCGTCGGCGAATTCGTAGCTCTCGATGCCGGTCGCCGACTTGACGTAGAGCTGGTCCGCAGTGCCGGCGATGGAAATCACGATGCCGGTCGTGTCGCCGTCGGCCATGGGGCGCGCCAGGCGCAGGTCGCCGGCCTCGATCCCGGCGCCGAAGATGACGGTGTCGGTGCCGCTCTCGTCCCACAGGACGTCGCGGCCGCCGCCGAGATCGAACCGGTAGCTGTCGTTGCCGGTGCCGCCCTCGAGGAGGTCGTTTCCGCCATTGCCTTCCAGCTCGTCATTGCCGCCGCCGGCATAGATCCGGTCGGCGCCGTCGCCGCCCGCTATCGCATCGGCAAATCCGGTTCCGACCATGATGTCGGCGCCGTCGGTGCGCAGCTGATCGAACAGGGCGGCGCGCATCTCGGCCTCGGTCCAGACCGTGCCGTCGTCGAACTCGTAGCGCTCGATGCCGCTCGCGGACTTGACGTGCAATTGGTCTTCGGTCCCGGTGATCGAGATCAGCAGGCCGCTGGTGTCGTCATCGGCATGGGGGCGCGACAGGATGAGGTCGGCGGGGTCGATGTCCGCCCCGAACCGGACGGTATCGGTGCCGCTTTCGTCCCAGAGGACGTCGCGGCCGTCGCCGAGGTTGAAGAGATAGGCATCGTCGCCGGTCCCGCCTTCGAGCAGGTCGCTGCCGGTGCCGCCGCCGAGCGTGTCGGCGCCGGCGCCGGCATAGATCCTGTCAGCGCCGGCCCCGCCGTCGATCGCCTCGTTGAAGCCGGTGCCGTGGAAAAGGTCGGCGCCGGCGGTCTTCAACTGCGTATAGAGATGGCCGCGGAGGTCAGCCTCGGTCCAGGTCGTTCCGTCGGCGAATTCGTAGCTTTCGATGCCGGTGGCGCTCTTGATGTAGAGCCGGTCGTTGGTGCCGGCCACGGCGATGATCACGCCGGTTGTGTCGCCGTCCTGGATCGGGCGGGAAAGGACGATGTCGGCGACCGCGATGCCGGTGCCGAACAGAACCTTGTCGGTGCCGCTTTCCTCGACCACGAGGTCGAAGCCGTCGCCGAGATTGAATCGATAGGTGTCGTTGCCGCTGCCGCCGCGAAGCAGGTCGTGGCCGGCGCCGCCGCCGAGCGAATCGTTGCCGCCGCTGCCGAAGACGTTGTCGCGGCCGGCCGTTCCGTTCAGCGTCTCGGCCGCATTGGTGCCGTTGATCGCGGTGACCGCGGAAACGACGGCGCTTTCGATCTGGGTCCGGTTCCACGAGGTCCCGTCGTCGAACTGGATCACGTCGATGTCGTGCTTGTACTGGGTGCCGGCATAGGAGCTGACGTAGAGCTGGTTATCGAGCAGGATCGAGCCCGCCGCGTTCGCGAAGGTGATTCGGACGTTGTTCGAATCGGCCTGGTCTCGGTCGAGGATCAGATCGGCGGCGGCGATGCCGGGGCCAAGCACCAGCGTGTTGGTCGGGCCGCCGTCGCGGTGGCGGTCGTCGTGGATCCGGTCGTGCCCGTCGCCGAGCCCGTAATGGTAGGTATCCGATCCGGATCCGCCGTCGAGATTGTCGTCGCCCAGCCCACCGGTCAGGTCGTCGTTCGAATCGTACGTCCAGAGGATGTCGGCGCCGGCGCCGCCGGAAACGGTTTCGCTGAACCGGGTCCCCAGCAGATAGTCGGAACCGCCGGTCGAGCCCTGGTCGAGCAGCTCGGTGATCAAAGCCGCGCGGCTCAACTGGGTGCCGTCCGCGAAATGGATCGTGTCGATGCCGTGATCGTATCGGGTGTAGGCGTAGTCGGTCCAGTAGAGCTGGTTGTCGAGCAGGATCGAGCCGGCCTGGCCGGCGAAGGTGACCCGCACGTTGTACGTATCTCCCGGGTCGCGCTCGAGGATGAGGTTGGCGGCGGCAATGCCCGTGCCGAGGTGGAGCGTGTTGACGGCGCCGCCGTCCTGGTGGCGGCTGTCGATGATACGGTCGTTCCCGTCCCCGAGCGCATAATGATAGGAATCCAACCCGTAACCGCCGTCGAGATTGTCGTTGCCGAGGCCGCCGGTCAGCGTGTCGGCGGAATCGCCCCCGCTCAGGACGTTGTTGCCGGCGCCGGCGGCGATCGTGTCCTCGAAGCGCGTGCCCGAGACGATGTCGGTCTCGGCGGTCGAACCCTGGGCCAGCAGCTCGGTGATGATCGCGGCCCGGCTCCATGAGCTGCCGTCGGCGAACTGGATCGTGTCGATGCCGTCGTCGTAGAGGGTCCAGCCATATTGGTTCCAGTCGAGCTGGTTGTCGAGCAGGATCGAGCCCGCCTGGCCGGCAAAGGTGATGCGCAGATTGAGGCTGTGGCCGAGGTCGCGCTCGAGGATCAGGTCCCCGGCCGCGATGCCGGTGCCCAGGTGGAGGACGTTGGTCGGGCCGCCGTCCCTGAACCGGCTGTCCCAGATCCGGTCGTCGCCGTCGCCCAGCGCGTAATAATAGGCGTCGGACCCGTAGCCGCCGTCGAGATTGTCGTTGCCGAGGCCGCCGGTCAGCACGTCGTTGCCGTCCCCCGCGGCGGCAATGTCATTGCCCGCGGCGGCGGCGATCGTATCGCCGAACCGCGACCCCAGTACGTAGTCGGAACGGGCCGTCGAAGCCTGGAGGATCGATTGCGCGATCAAAGTCGCGCGAGTCCATTGCGTGCCGTCGGCGAACTGGATCGAGTCGAACCCGTGATCGTAGAGCGTGAAGCCGTAATTGGTCGTGTAGAACTGGTTGTCGATCAGGATCGAGCCGGCGGCGTTGGCGAAGCTGATGCGGATGTTGTTGGCGTCGGCAAGGTCGCGGGCGAGGAGCAAATCGGCGACGGCGATGCCGGCGCCCAGCACCAGCGTGTTGGTCGAGCCGCCATCGACGTGGCGGCTGTCGTGAATGCGGTCGTTGCCGTCGCCGAGGCCGTAATGAAAGGTGTCGGAGCCGCTGCCGCCGTCGAGATTGTCGTCGCCGAACCGGCCGGTCAGGACGTCGTTGCCGTTGCCGGCGGCGATGACGTTGGCGCGGTAGGTGCCGGAGAGCGTGTCGGCGCCGCTCGTCGCGGCGGCGCTCGGCGCGAGCGCGATCAGGTCGCGGATCGTCCAGCTGGTGCCGTCGGCGAACAACAGCTGCTCGATCGAATTGGCGCCGTCGGGGGTGAGCTGGTCCTCGAGGATGAGCTGATCGCCGCCGGCGCCGACGGTGACGACGAGGTCGTGCGGCTGGCTCGACGAATAAGCGACGGCGAGGTCGGTCGTGGCGATCCCGGCGCCGAAGACGAGCGTGTCGAGGTCCGCGGCGAACCCTGCTTCGACGATGGTGTCGACCCCGTCGCCGAGGTTGAAGCTATAGACGTCCGAGCCGAAGCCGCCAGCGAGCAGGTCGTTGCCCGCGCCGCCGGTCAGGCTGTCGTCATAGACGGTGCCGGTGAGCTCCTCGCCGCTTGACGACCCTGTCAGATCGCCGCCCGCGCTTTCCGCGAGGACGGCGCGCGACACGAGGTCGCCGCGGTCCCAGCTCGCGTCGAAAAAGCTGAACTGGTCGATGCCGCTGCGCTCGCCATAGGCGATGCCCCGCAGGTCGATGCGGTCGCCGTCGGCAAGCTCGCCGATGAACAGCGACACGGTTTCGCCGGACGAGTGCGCGACCACGAGGACGTCCTCGGGGGTCATCACGACGTCGAACTCCAGCAGATCGATATCGGAATCACCGGTACCGGTATCGGCGATATGATCGGCGCCGGCTCCGATGCGGTACACGATCGTGTCGCCGCCCTGACCGCCGTCTATATCGTCTTCGCCAAGGCCCCCTTCGAGGATGTCGTCTCCCGCGCCGCCGTCGAGGCGGTCCGCGTCCGCGCCCCCGTCGAGCCAGTCCGACCCGCCTCTACCCACCAGACGATCATCGCCGTCCATGCCCAGGAGCACATTGCCATTCCCGCCACCCGCGTCGGCCACGTCGTTTCCGACGCCGCCGAACAGCCAATCATCGAGCGCGCCGCCGACGAGGAGATCGTTGCCTGCGCCGCCGAAAAGGTCGTCGCCGCTGGCGCCGGCGAGAATCTCGTCGTCTCCATCGCCGCCGTGCAGCACGGTGGCGATATGTCCCGGCCCTGATGGAGGCCCGGCCAGATAGTCGCCATCCGCGGTGCCCTGGATGACCGTCTTCGACCCGCTGTCGATAGTGTCGCCGATGAACCAGGGTCCGATGAGCGTCAGTCGATCCCCATTCAATCCATCGCCGAAGAGTTGGAATTGGAAGTGAACCTCACGCGCGTCGACGCCCGCGGCTTGCAGCAAATATTGGAATCCGCCGTCCCAGTCGTGAGAACTCCGGCGCAACAGGCCGAGCTCGTCGATGCGGGAAAAGGCAAGCATCCAATCGGCGGCAAGGGCAGAGTCCGACTCGGCGGCTATCAACGCATTGATGGCGGCCGGCGTCTGCAGGTAGACATGGAGCCGCTCGACGACCGCGAAATTGCCGAGCAGGGTATCAAGGCCGAACTCCACGCTCGTCATGGGGTTGCTATCGTACAACTGGCCGGGAACCAGCTCGGGATCGCCGCCGGTTTCGGCGCTTGTCACGATGAGACCGGCCGATTCCAGCGTGTTGTAAAAGGCCCGCTTCGCGTAAATGTCGCCACCCAGGAATTGAAATTCTTTGATGGCCTCAAGAACGCCGTACTCGATCAGGTCCTCCGCCTCTTTGAATTTGATCCGGTCTTCGCTGCTTGTGCCGTCTTCCCAATAGACGAAGCGCTTGCCGCGCATGCCGTATGATCCGGCCTCGATCTCTTCGCCGTTGACCAGCTCGCCCCCAACAAAGGCGATAATGCTGTTCAGCGTATCGGCGGCGGTATTGCCGAGCTCGCTGGCGACTCGCTTGCTGCCGCCGTCTTCCTTCCAGACTTGATCGACCGCGAACAGGCCGGTGGCGGCGTCGAATTCCAGGATTGCTCCGGATTTCGGCGTCCCGGTGAAGACCCCGCCGATCAGCCCGCCGAGCAGGTTGCCGAGGAAGCTGCCGATGATCGCGCCGATGATCGGGATCGGAACGAGCCCCTGGAAGATGACAGGTCCGAGCATGCCGCCCAGCGCGCCGCCGATCGAGGAGCCGAGTTGCTCGCCGATCTCATCCCAGCTCCCGATTTCCGAAGCGAGGTGATTGCCGATAAAGCTGCCGGCGACATTTTGGATCTGAGCCAGATTGGCCACGCCATCGAAGATGCCGACGCTGTTGCCGAGCGCGATCTCCGAAAGGTTCGTTATTATTTGATTTAGAGCATAACCCGCGGCGCTGTTTAGCGCCTCGGCAGTAAACCCTTCCACGCCGAGCTCATTCAGAAGCTCAGCCGAGATGAATGAGGAAAGTGCGCCGATCCCCGACGTTTTCAGATTCGCGAGGAACTCGGGTCCGAACGAGTCGAAGGATATGTCGAGTGCGCGGCTGACGCTGCTCCCCCCGATCACGCTGTCCAGCGTGTCGCCGAGATTGTTGCCCAAGGTGCGCAGCGCGGCCGATGCGACCACTCCGGCCAATTGATCGCCGTTGACCAGAAATGTACCGAGCTGACCGCCGATCAGCGCCCCCGCGTCCGAGAAATCGTAGGTGAGCGAATTGCCATTGATGCGGACTTCGGTTTCGATATTCTCGCCCGCTTCATTCACTCGGACAAACACCGTCAAGCCGCGCGAGCCGTCAGCTCCTACCGTGCCCGTTCGATAGACGTAGCTTGTTACGCGTGGCCCTTCCGGAGTATCGACCGTAACCAGCGCGACCTCTTCCCCCTGTTGGGTTTCGACGCGACTGGCATTGCCCATTGTCCGAAGAACAAGCTCGTCCGGTATGACCGCGCCGGTTGTCGGATCGATTGCAGGCTCATGCGTGCCTACCCTCCGTGGTGCAGTGACCACGATCTCGATTTCTGCCTCGTCGACCGGGATGAGGGAAACGTCCACCGAACCCAGAGAAACCGGCTCGCCATTGATCGTCAGCGGGACGCCATCCTGGAGGAGGTGAGACCACAGGTCCCTGGCCAGCCCGATGGGCCCCAGATTGTTTGTCGGAACGGTGAGAGCCGACGCGTAGGTCATCATAAAATGATTGAGGATATTGGTGTTTTCTACGCGAATTAGGCCGTCACCGTCCACATCCAGGATGATATTGTGACCAGGTCGTTCCAGTCCGGTCGACAAAAGCGACGGGATCGGGTCGCTTTCATTTCTGAAATTAATCATCTTCCATAATGCGAGGTCATTCTCTACAGTATAAAGAAGACTTCTGTAGTCGGGCACATGAGTACTGTTCGGCAGCAAAAAATTGTACATATTACCGGTTCCCACACCGTAGGAGCCGAACGTAACAACGTTCCGAACTAAATGAGATTTATTCTGAATGGTCAAATCGGCAAACAGAATTGTGCTCAATTGTCCGCCAAGAGAGTGGCCGATTATATCGATTACGTCTTCGGAGTAGGTATTCAGAATGGGCGCGAGAAAGGCGCGCAGTTGCGCGAATTGGAGGTCGTTAAAACCATATTGGAACGTCCTGACCGCCGTCTGGGTGGTGTCGCCGATCCCATCGACCCCGGATATGGTGATGGTGAGCTCCCCGGCGTTGCTCCTGAACACGACTGCGCTCAACCCAGGCGCTCCGACGATCCCGCCGGGAGCGGAGCTGAATGTCCCTACGACCGTCTGGTGAGCGGAAAAGTTCTGGATGAACGTCGGATCGGAAGAAAAACTCGTCGCTGCACTGTTTAGTGTCGCCTGGAGTGACGCCCCTCCCTGATTAACAGTGAATCTATTCGCAAGATATGACATCTCAGCCATTCGAGCCATCGTGACGTACTCATTGGCATAGTTAAAGTCAGTCATTATGCCCCCCGAAATTCATGTCCTAACTTATCCACATAGAATTCGTGTGCCACGTCGTCGCAATTGAATAGAGTCAGGCTTTGAGCGATGCCGCTCTGGACCAAGGGCGAATTCGTATACACGCCCGTGAATTTGAGCGCCGCGACCCGCGTGGATCCCTGCATCAGCACGAGGCGATGGACGAGGGTTTTCGAGATGAAGGGCACGGTCGCGACGACGCTCGCTGCCTCGCCTGCCAGTGACCAGCCCGCATCATTTGCGCCGTGGCCGCCTTGTCCCCGGCGAATCTGCCGACTGCGCGCTGCGTACAAATTCGGTTCGTAGATTTCGAGCAGATTTGCCGGGACGCACTGGGTGCGAAGTCGCGCGATCTCCGCCGCGACCGCTCGCTCTCCGACCAAGGCGCAGCCCGCCACGCCGATCACGAGGGTGCCGAACACCAGCAGCACGGCCCGGAGCGATCGCGTCAGCCTGAGCGGGCGTCTCCCCCTCACCCCTTTCGCGCTTTCATGGCCGCAGCGATCTCGGCAACGAGCCGCTGACCTGCATCCGCGCCGATAGTCGCGGCTGACCCTTCCCCTGTTCCAGGATCGATCCGAAGCATCCGGAACTCGCGGTTCTTGAACGGGCCGGTGACGAGGTCGCCGAGCATCAGCTCTATGTGCCGATTTTCCGCGGTGGCGAAGGGAGCGATAAGATCGACCAGCCATAGCGGGCCACCACCGGTCCACTCGTCGGGCGCGAGCCTGTTAGACGGCGAAGGCAAGGACTTGCCGAGCCGGGCCTCGGCAGCCGGCGGCGGGAATGCCCACAGAGCGACACCGATCGGGCGCTCGCCCTGCCGAAATATGTGGAACTGGCGTGAGGCGATCGGGGGCAAAACCAGCCAGGAAAGCTCGGCGACGGGAAAGCCGCCATGACGAGGCGACTGCGTTATCAGCCAGGTGATCTCGCCCAATATCTGGCTTATGGTTACTTGACCCGTTGTCGGCGTACGGGTCGCAGCGCCGGTCACGCTGCGATCTCCCGCCAACCCCATCGTGCGAACGTGCGGACGATGGGGCTGCCGACGGCCGAAATTCTAAGAGCCCCCGTATACGCTAAAACAACAAACACACCCGCCCCCGAACACATACTTCCGGGCGACAGTCAGAGCATCATGGCGGCGCACGGTCAATATAGTAAAAACAACACAATGCGTTCTTCGCGAAGCATATTTTCCGACCGGCGACGACCGATGCGATCCTTGGGCTCCACACCAATGCGCCAGCAGCAGCCGCTTCGTGCACCGCAATCTCGTCGCATCGCCAATGACGGCACCCGACCCGAATAGCCCGGCCGCCTGCGCGCCTCGCGCGATCCAGGGCTTCCTCGATCGCCGCGCCCCGGCATCTCATGCGCCGGCGATGAAGAAGCCCCAGTCGATCCAGCGTCGGCGGTGCGCCGCCCGCCAGGATCGCCGGACGGCGGCGGGGGCGATGCCGAGATGTGCCGCCGCGGCGCCGATCCCGTCCTTCACCCGGCCGCCGTCGGCCATCGCCTTCAGGAACAGGTAATGCGGTTCGTGGAGCGGGATGGTGCGGGTCACATAATCGGACCGCACCAGCGCCGCGAAGCTTGCCTGCGCGGGCGGCAGGTCCGCTGGCTGCCTCAGCCGCACCGCGTGATAATAAGCGGGAACGGGGAAGCGGTAGGCGCCCAAAGCGAAGCAGGGCTGCAGGCGAAGCCGGCCGTCCGGCGTCGCGGCGTCGGCGAACGGCTTGCCTTCGTGGCCGGGCGCGTCGAACATCGTGAACACCTGGCGTTCGAACCGGGCCAGGTCGGTCATGAAGTCGATCCAGGTCTCGCGCTCCGCCGGCGGCAGGTCGCGGTCGGGCCGGTTCTCGCTAAGCCAGGCGGGAAAGCGCCGGCCGAGATCGTAGAGCGTGTGGCTCTCCGGAGGCTTGTCGCGAATGTAATCGGCGACGAAATCGTCGAAGAGCGGCTTGCCCAGCGCATGGCACAAAGCCGGGAATTGCTCGCGCATGCAGCTCGCGATGCGCAGGAAATAGCCGCGCTGGTAGATGGCGAGGCCTGCGGCGCCGCTCAGCCGCGGCGAAGGGCGGAGGAGATCGTCCCGCCTTTCCGCGTCGACCCGCCGGGGAAAGACGAGCGCGTCGTGCATCCATAGCTGGATCGCCTCGATCGTGCTCACGCTTCCTCCAGCAGATTGCTGTCCATCACCCGTGGTACCAGGAAGCCGACCGGGTTGGAGACTCCGTCCGCTCCGCCCGTGTCGGGCGGACCGGCGGGCCGCGGGTCGAAGCGCCCGCCCATATAGTCTTTCGCCTTGAGCAGCTCGGCATGGCAGTCGGCGAAGGAGGGTATGTCGCCGTCCCATTCGAGCAAGGTGGAGGCGCCGCCGGTGCGGGCCCAGGCGAGGCGGAACAATTCCCAGACTTCGGCCCGCACCGGCCGGTCGTGGGTGTCGATGACGTGGGTGCCGTCATGCTGGTGGCCGGCGAGGTGCATCTGGACGACGCTGTCGCAAGGGAAGGACTCGATATAGGCTCGGGGGTCGGTGCCGGCGTTGAAGCAGCTGACATAGACGTTGTTGAGGTCGAGCAGCAGGCCGCAGCCGGTCTCGGCGGCCAGCCGGCGCAGGAATAGGGGCTCGTCCATGGTCGAGTGCGCGAACCTGACGTAGCTGCTCGGATTCTCCAGGATCAGCGGGCGCTCGAGAAAGTCCTGCACCTGCCGAACCCGCCCGGCGACGTGCTTCAGGCTCTCCTCGCTCAGCGGCATCGGCAGCAAATCGTGCGAATTGAGGCCGAGTATGCCGGTCCAGCACAGGTGATCGCTGATCCAGGCCGGCTTCACCTCGTCCGCGAGCCGCTTCAACCGGGCGAGGTAGTCGAGGTTGAGCGGGTCGGCGCTGCCGATCGACAGCGAGACGCCGTGCAGCACCAGCGGATAAAGCTCGGCGATCTGGCGGATCACCGCGCGCGGGCGCCCGCCCGAATCCATGAAATTCTCCGAGATCGCCTCGAACCAGTCGACCGCCGGCCGCTCGGCCAGAATCCCGTCGAAATGGACGTTGCGAAGCCCGAGGCCGAGGCCCAGCCTTGGCAGGTCCGCCAGCGCGTCCCTAGCTGCAGCCACCGGCGCCGCTCATCCCGCTCGAGCCGCAGGCGGTCATGTTGCCGCGCGCCTTGTTGTCGTCGGCGATCCAGAGGTAGCTCGGCCCGGTCTCTGCGAACAAGGCGGGCGACGGGCCGAGCGTCTCGGGGAGCGGCTGGTTGGAGTCGAGCTCGCCCTCCGCCTGCTTCGCGACCAGCTCGGCGCGCATCGCCGGCCATTTCTCCTCGAACACCGCGCGCGCCCGCAGCCACACGCTCTTGCGCTGGTTGGGCCCGTTGGTGCTGAACCGCTCGGCGTTGATCGGAGTCGCGCACGATCCCTGCGAGCGGCATTCGTTGTCGCCCGGCCGGTTCAATTCCTCGTCGGTGCCGTAGAGGCCGCAGCCACCCTGGTCCCGGCACGAATTCTGGACGTGGCAGGTATGGTTGGCGGCGGTCGAGCAATAACCCTGGCCGGCGCAGTCGTTCGGCGCCTGGGTCTTGGGGCCCGCGACTCCGAACCGGTCGGAGGCCTTGCAGCTGTTGAGGCCCATGCAGGCATGGGCGGGCATGCCGCGCGGACCGGTGCCGATGCTCGTCGGAAAGGCCGGCGCGTCGGCATAGGGATAAGGCGTGGGCACGGGCTCGCCGGGACCGGGGCCGGCGGCCGTCTTGGCGGTTGCGCGTAAGGGCATCGTGGCATCCTCTTCGGCGAAAAGCGTTACCGGGCGTTGCTCCAATAGGGGCCGACGTCGGGCAGGTGCATCGGCGCCGCGCCCTCGGTCTTGGTGAGCGCGACGCCGATATAATAGACGACGTTGCTCATCGAGTAAGCGAGATCGGTATTGGGATTGGCCTCGGCGATGGCATTGGCGGCGTCGATCGCGGCATCGCCGAACCTGGCCAGCCCGGCGAACGAATCGACCGGCTTCCCGAGATCGACATTCTCGAAGGTCGGCGCCATCACCTTGCCCTGATAGGGCCCCGAGGGGATCGGGATGCCGCGGATCGTGCGGATATATTTGTCCATCACCCAGATCATCGAGCGGTGCAGCCCTTCGTTGAAGAACAATTTCTGCCTGTCGGGCGGGACCAGGTAGATCGTCTCGGTCATGATCAGCATATACTGGAACAAGGCGCTGTTGAACTCGGCGATCGCCCGGTAGCCGTCGGGATAATCGGCATTCACCGGATTGTCCGGGAAGTCGCAGAGCAGCCCGGCCGCGATCAGATCGTCCTGCGTGATCGCGGGCTCGATCGGCGCGGGCGGCGGCGGCTCGGGCGGAAGCTGCTCCTTGCATCCGGCATAATCGGCGAACTGCGCCTGGAGCTTCAGGAACTTCACATAGTGCGATTCCTCATCCTTCGACGGGTCGTCGTCGGGGCTCGGGCCGACGTCGGGGACGGGGCAGCCCTCGCCCTGGTCGCAGATCGTGTCGATCGCCTCGGCGGCGTCCTGCCGCGAGCGGACGCAGAGCAGCTCGGACTGGCCGGCATGGCTGTCCTCGTCGTCGGGAAATTGCGCCACTTCGGCGGCGCCGGGCAAGGCATCCGCCCAGCTCGGCTTGGGCGCCGGCGGCGCGGGCTTCCACGGATCGAAGCCCTCGCTCGGATAGACCGTGTCGACATTGTTCGGCGAATAATTGTACGGCTGGATCCCGTTCTCATAGGCGCCGAGCTGGAAGTCCTCGTCGGTCACGAACCGGGTGCGCAGCAGGCAGCGTATGTACGAATAGAATTGGCCGATCGTATCCCAGTCGCGATCCTGCGGCAGCGCGTCCCACTGCTCGGGATATTCGATCTGGAGGAAGTGCCAGAGCTGCTCGAAGCTCAATTTCTCGAGCGGGATCAGCACCGGGGTCGACCCGTCGGGCCCCGGCGGGCCCTGTGGATTGTGGTAGGGCAGGCCGGTCGGATATTGGCTCGGCGCATTGCCGTAGAGCCGCGGCGCGATTCCCATCGCGAACAGGATGTTCGACGACAGCGACATGTGGAGCATCTCCTCCACCGCCACGCTCATGATCACCCCGCCGGCCTTGTTGGCGTAGAGCTGGGCATTGCTGATCGCTTCGCCGCTCTCGTTGTTCCGGACCAGCGAATAATAGGTGTAGAGATAGATCGGGATGGTCGCGAGCTCGATCTCGATCGCGGTCTGGAGGTTGGCCTTGAGCTCGGCCAGGACCTCCTCGCGACTGCTGTTTGCGTCGAGCTCGGCGACGAACGCCTTCTCGGCCGGGGTCAGCGGCGTGATCGGATCGGGTTTGTCCATGGCAGAGGCCCTTTTCGAGGTCGATCATATTCTCGGGGGAAGCATACCGACACGCCGCAACGATCGGCGTTGATGTCCCGCGCAAGGTACAGGGAGTCGTTTCCTCCCCGCAATGGTCGATTGGTCCGGAACAAGAGTGATCGGGAGCCGGCGGCGCCTCATCCACAGTATACGCGCTGGCGGGATTGTGTTAGATTTCAACAAATAAAGGGGGGTCCCATGATTTTGCTCGCGCCGCTCCTGCTCTCCTCTGCCTTTGTCGGGCTGCAGCCAGTGCCCGCCCAGCCGGAAGCCGATCCGGAGAGCCAGCGCGTCATCGTCACCGGCGAGCGCCCGGAGCGCGACCCGCGCGGCGGCGTCGAAGCGCCCTACCCCGAAGTTGAACGGGTGCCGCTCGGCTCGCGCATCGCGCGGCGGGTGGCGCAGCGGCCGTTCCGGTCGGTGGCAAGCGACAGCGGCGTCGGCGGGGTCAGTCTCACGGAAGACGGTGGTTTCGACGGCACCGGCGGTTCCAGCCATGGCTTCCGCATGCGACGGGTCACCGAATGCGTGCCCGAGCACGACCAGGTGAGCGAGGAGGTCGCCTGTATTCTCTTCCGGGTGAAGCGGAATACCGAGCTTGGCGACTATGACGCCGCGGCCGGGGCATTGGCGCCGTTGCTGGCGCGACGACACCTCACCGCTTGGGAGCGCTATTATATCGGCTATTTCGCCTATCGGCTGGGCGACGCGGTCCCCGAGAATGCGCGGCGCGAGCGGGGCCTGGACCTGATGCTGGCGAGCGGGCGGATGGAGGACGCCGATCGGCGCCAGGCGTTGCGCGCGCTGGCCGGCATGGCGCTGCAAAACGGCGACGACGCGACCGCCATCTCCCGCTTCGAACGGCTCGTCCAGGCCGATGCGGACGCGCGCAGCCTCGCCAACCTGGCGGCGCTCTACGCCCGCAACGGCCGCACCGACCAGGCGCGGACGCGGATGGCCCAGGCGGTGGCGCTCGCCCGGCAGACGGGGGAAACGCCGCCGCAGGAATGGACCGCCTTCCTCGCCCAGCCGCAATTTTAGCATTTCCTTAAAGGGAATCGGTCAGGGGAGTCTCCGGGGGGCCTCGGAGTCGACGATGGCCGATTTGTCGTTCAAATTCTCGCAGGCGCTCGCCAGGGGGCGCGCCAATAAGGGCGTGCCGACCAGCCGCGCCGAAATCCTGTGCAAGCTGCTGCGCAAGCGCGCCGAGGCGCATCGCCGCGGCCTGCGCGACCATGAGCAGAAGCTCCGTGACCAGATCACCTGGTCGCTGCCCATCGAGGACGGCGAGAAGCGCCCGGAGCCGGCCGAGGCCGATTAAGTGTCCGGGCCGCCCCCACAGGAGTCATCCCGGCGAAAGCCGGGACCCATGAACACCGCTCTCTGAAATCTTGAAAAGACGTTCCCGGCCGATTTCCACTGCTTCGGTTGATGGGTCCCGGCTTCCGCCGGGATGACTCCCCTCGTTACGAGGCGCCCGCCGCTCGGTCGCGGAGCGCCCGCCGCCAGGCGATCAGGCCGGCGATCGAAAGCAGCAGGAAGAGCGCGTAAAGGCCGCTTGTGTAAAACAGGCCCCGGCTCCAGAACAAAGGGATCGCGACCATATCGACGAGTATCCAGAGCACCCAATTCTCGATCCTGCGGCGGGCCTGCAGAATCTGGGCGGCGATGCTGGCGCCGGCGATGCCGGCGTCGATCATCGGCGCGGCGGCGTCGGTGAAGCGGGCCATGCCAAGGCCCCAGGCGAGGCTGACCGCCGCCGTGCCGCCGACCCAGGCCAGCCGCTCGCGCATGCTCAAAGTGCCGACCGGCACCTCGCCGGCGGCTCGCTTCGCCTTCACCCAGTTGCGCCAGCCGTAGAGGTTCACGGCGACGAAGAAGATCTGGAGCAGCGCGTCGCTGTAGAGCTTCGCCTCGAAAAAGACGAAGAAGTAGAGCGAGACCATCGCCAGCGCGAACGGATAGTTCCAGACGCTGCGGCGGACGACGAGGGTGACGTTGATCACCCCGAGCGCGGCCGCGATCCACTCCAACGCGTTCATCCGGCGAGGCTAGCCGAGCGCGGCGGTGCTGAACAGGCGGCTGGACTTGCCGCCCCCGATGGGGGAAAACCGGGCCATGAACCGCATGCTCCTCGCGCTCGGCGCCGGCGCGCTTTGCGCGGGCGGCCTCGGCGCGGGCGCGCAGACCGCGGCGCAACCGCCGCAAGCGACAAGCCAGGCCCAGCGCGACGCCGAGCGGGAGCGCTACGAGCAGGGCGTCCGCGACGCCGAGGCCGCCCGGCTGCGCTACGAGGAAGCGCAGCGCCAGCATCAGGCCGACCTCGCCCGCCATCGGCGCGAGGTCGAGCGGGCGGAGCGGGCGCAGCAGCGCTACGAACGGCGCCGCGCCCGCTACGATGCGCGGCACGGCGACCGCGAGGCCGAGCCGGAGCCGGCTGCTCCGCCCGCAGCCGCCGCGCCTGCCGAGCCCGCCGAGCCCGCGCCGGCCGCCGCCTCGTCCGAGCAGTGCGAGCAGCAGAACCGGCGCAGCCGCGGCCGCGGCCGGGCGATCGGCGGCCTGATCGGCGGCGTCGCCGGCGCGGCGGTCGGGCGCGGAGGCGCGGTCAGGCGCCTCGCCACCATCGCCCTCTCGGCCCCGGTCGGCGCGCTGATCGGCGAGACGATCGCCCGCCTGCTCGATTGCCGCGAGCAGCAGCAGGCGGCCGCCGCCACCGAGCAGGCGGTCGAGCGCGGCATCGGCACGACCACCACGTGGGAGAGCGAGACGCGCCCCGGCGTCACCGGCTCGTCGACCGTCACCGCGGCGGCGGCGCCGATGCCCGACGGCAATCCCTGCATGACGGTGACCGACATCGTCATCGTCGACGGCGAGGAGACTCGGGCGGAGAAGCGCATGTGCCGCCGCCCCCCCAGCAATCGCTACGCCCGGGTGTGATGGAGAAGATTATCTGCGCCGCGGTGCGTCGATCGAATTCAGGCCCGCGGCGCGTCCAATCCGAGCCATAGCCGGATGCGCTGGCGAAAGACGTTGGAACGAAGATCTGCGCGCGCCGAGGCAACCGCATCGGCGGCCGCCTGAAACGGCAGTCGCGAGACCGTCCGATACAAGGCGATCGAATGGCGGATGGCCGCCGGAACGGATGCGCCGCGCGAAACCGCGAAAAGCCATGCCCTCGCGCCCGGTATGACGGCGGCGCCGAACAGGCCGACGACAAGCAGCGGCGGCGTTTCCAGGCGCACCAGCAGGCCGAAGATGCCCACCGCCGCAAGCGGACCGATCCAGGCGCGCGGCGACCGGATCAGCGCCGGACTTGCCCAGACCATCGGCGTGACGATCCAGACCAGCAGCAGCGCGCTCGTCAAGAGCTCGATCCCCATCTCGGGAGCGGCTATCGGCAGCGCGACCGCGGTCACCACGAGCAGGCAGAAGAGCAACCGCAACGGCCGCCGCGCCTGGACCGCGACCGCGATCGTTGCGCCGGCCAACGAGGCCAGGAAAAGTGCGGCGAGGAGCCACTGGGGCGAGTCCGTCGTGGCGGGGAGACCCAGGATCACTTCGACGACGACCACCGAGACAAGGACTAAAGGGAAACCCAGCAAGAGCGCGGCGGCGCTCGGAACCAGCCTCAGTCCGTACTCCCGCGTCAGGATCAGGAGCAAGAAGGCCAGGATCGCGGCGTAGAGGAGTGGGGGAATGTCCAACGAGGCCGCCCACAGAATCGAGAGAAAGGCCATGGCGTGCCGCAGGTTCCAGGACTCGCTCGCCGCGGCCGGCCGCGGCGGCGCGCTCCGCAAGACGACGGGGACGAACGCGGCGCAGCCCGGGCCCCACACGATCGCCGCGATCCAGAAGTCCCGGCTGTCGGCGAGTGCGAGGAAAGGAAAGACGTAGCCGCTGACAACAAGCGCGCACGCTTCCGTGAGCCCGAGCGTCAGCAGCGGGACCGCGGCGGGGACCGCCGCCGCTCGGTGAACGATCCAGAGCATGATCGCGACAACTGCCCCGAGGGTCGCAAAAGTGATATTGAGCGCCCAATCGAAGGAGAGCACATCGATGAGGTCGTCTCCCAAATAGAGGAAGACGCCGGCCAGATACACGGCCACCATGCCGGTCCACACCCAGCCGAGCCTTTCGAACCGCCTCACCCTGGGCGCGATCCTCGCGATGACGCGCTCGGGCGCCTCGACTTCCAGCGGTGAGAGGTCATTTTTGGAAAAGCACATGAAGATGGCATCGCGCAGGCCGCTGTCCGGATTCCGCTCGGCTGTTTCCGCCACCCGTGCGCCGAGCGTCTCTCGCGTGACCATTATCCCCGCGCCTCCATCTCCGGTCGGGCTGAGCCATTGCGCAAACAGGGCGCGCGCCTCGTCAGCGCGATCCGCGGCCAGATCCTTGACCAGATCGAGCCGAAGCCAATCGGGCATGCGGCCGTTGCGAAACCAGGGCAAAGCGGAGATCGCGGCGAGATCCGCTTCGCCGATCAGCGGATTGCCCCTTGGGCTTTTGAGCCGGCCGGCGACGAAGCTGGTCAGGTCGGGCCTGAGCTCGGGAAACGCGGCAAGCACGCTGACCAGCTCGAAGGCATTGGGCGAGATTTCCAGCGCCAGCGCATTGACGATGGCCTCGCGCCGATCCGGCGGTGGCGCCGTGTCGAGATGCAGCTCCGGCGCATTGCGACCGTGCGCCTTCAGGATGCCGGGCGCCGTCGGCGCGCGGTCGAGCGCCGGCGCGAGCCGCATTCCCTCCGCACGTAGAAAGTCCCCGAGCTGCGCGATACCCTTGGGCGTCGCCGGCAGGACGAGCACGCCCGCCTCCGCCAGGCCGCGCTCGCGATGAGACCATCTGGACTGCGCCACCGGGGTTAGCAGAACCACCGTATGCCACTCTTCGAGGGCGAGGGAGTCCCGCCACCCGCCCCGTCTGCCGTCGAGCAGCGTCTCGCCATCGCCGAGGAAGATGAGGACATCCTGGCGGTAGCGCGCGGCGACGTCGGCAAGCGTGGTGGGGATATCGTCGGCATCGCGAAGCCAGCGCGGATCCGCGCCCGAAAAAAACAGGGCATGATCGACATTTTCCTCGCGCAGCCGCCGGGACAGGGAACGGCCAAGTTCGACCAGATGGTCGCGGGTCGAGGCGGCCTCGACGACGATCGGATATTCAGGAAGGGTTGGGCGCCAGCGCGAAACGAGCACGGGCCGGCCGGAAGCCGCGATAGTTGCGCTCACGCTGGATTTTGCGTCGATCTGCGTGGACTGCAGCCGGCGATGCGTTCGCCAGCCCTGAATCGCGCGGGACAATTCTCCCCGCCCGAAAGCGACAAGACCGGAGGCTTCGGTCGATAACGCGGTCGCGGATCCCCCTTCAAACTGCCGTCGGGCCAGGACTGGCCGTCGCTGCCGCCGCAGCTGGAGAATGGCCAGCCACCAAAGAAACGGTGCCAATCCGGCAAGGAGGCTCGCGCCGATCAGCGGCGCCCCCAATGAGCCCAATTGCCTGATCGTGTCGGGAATTTGCGTCGGGACCGGCGTGCCGGTCGGGTCGTATAGCGACCAGGCGACAAGCCCGATTGCGAAGCTCACCGCCAGGATCGTCCAATTGAGTTTGCGCCAGCGCCCGAGCCGTCGCCGCCCGGCCGGGGCGGGGGACGCGCGAGGCGTATGATCCGCCCTCGCGACGAATGCAGCGACCCGCTCCCGCAGCAGGAGTTGCTGGCGATGCGACGTACAGAGGATCGGGGAAGCCCACATCGCGACGGCTGCCGGGCTGCGCGGCTCGCGCCCCTGTTCGCGCAGGCGCTCGAACAGCATTACGACCCGTAGCGTCTCACCCGTCCCGAATGGGAAATCCCCGCCACGCAGAAAGCTCAGCAGGTCGAGAATGTCGAATTGCCATTCGCCGGAACCGGCGCAGTCCTCGGCCAATCGCGTCGCCACCTCAAGCGGCCCAGGAGTCGACAACGGTCTCCGCTACGCCGCGATCGGATTTTTGCTTCACGACGGCGCTGAGCGTCTGCATCACCGCCTCGCGCAGCTGCGCGGGGGACGAAGATGCCAGATCATCGTTCCGGTCGAGCAGCCGGAGCCACTGGAGCAGTTCGGCGGTGCCGGGCTTGCGCTGCATTCCGTTTCGAAAAGCGTCGAACAGGACGAGGAAGGAACGCAGCTTTTCCTCCCCCATTTCCAGTGGCCCGAGCCGCTTTGCGATGATCATTTGAAGCTGCTTTCCCACCGGAAATTCGATGTGATGGAAGGCGCAGCGGCGCAGGAAGGCGTCGGGCAGGCTCTTCTCGCTGTTGCTGGTTACCACCACCACGGGCCGCGGCCCATCCTTGGGCGGCTTGATCCGTAGATCGAGCTCGGGAATGGCGAATTCCAGACGCTCGAACTCCTCGAGCAGGTCGTTCGGCGTGTCGCGGGGAGCCTTGTCGATCTCGTCGATCAGCACCACCCAACGCTGCGGCTCGCTCCACTCCCCGGCGTCGGGCAGCAAATCTCGCGCGGTCGGAATTGGCGAACGCCGCTCCACCCCGAAAACCTGGTCGAGGATCGGTTCGCCCGGCTCGAAGGGGCGGCCCGAGCGGCGAAGCAACGGCGTGTCGGCCGGGCAAGCGCGCAGGATCGCTTCGCCCAGCGGACGCAGTTCCAAATAGCGGACGAGCGGTTGCGACGTCCGTCCCGGCTGGGCGTCGCGGAACTGGGCCAGCTCGTCGATGCGGTAGAGAAGATCATCCCGCCCCGATCCCGATTTGACCTGCATTTCGAGGAGACGCCCGTCGAAGCGCTCGTCGGCCAACGCCTGTGCCAGGGTCGTCTTGCCCGTCCCCGGCTCACCGGTCAGGAGCAGCGGCTGGCCGAGCGTCAGAGCGACGTCGACCGCATGCTTCAGCTCGGACCCCGCAATATAATGCCCTTCCTCGCGAAGCTGCCGCTCGACCGGCGGCGGGACTTCGGGCTCGTCGAGGCGCTCGCCCGAACTCTGGAAGATGGGCTCAGACATTCGGCCTCCCCTCGACGAGCTCGCTGACCTTGATGCGGAAATCGCGCGCATAGAATTCTTCGGTGAAATCGCTTTCCAGCCTGTACCTGACGGGCTGGACCACTTGCCGCTGCGTTTGCGGGAGCCGCTTTTCAAACCAGTCGCGCAGATGCCCCTGCGTACATTGTCCGAGCTCCGTCAGGAGTTTGAGATTGTCGTTCGCCCCCAGCCCGGCTTTCTCGAGCCACTCGCGGGCCGCGGCATTATTCGACTTCGGCAGGATCAGCAAATGAACCGGCGGGCAGGAATCCGGGAGTTGAATCGAGGCGAGGAAGCTTATCCACTGCCGAAGGACCTCTGCGTCTTTCGCGCGCAAGGGGTGAAAGTTGATTTCGGAATAGAATGTTCGCGTGCGCGACAGATCCTTAAGGAGAGCGACATAGTCACCGGATTCGGCTGGCGCGGGCAAGTCGCCGCACAGCGCCTGCCAAAGCCAGGAGCGCAGCTTTTGAACCGTCTGCTCCGCGCTGTCCTCGCCGGCGGGCCAGGGGCAGGGTTCGAAGGAGATTGATTGCTGCGGCCACTTCATCTCCGGCAAGGTCCAGGATTCGAGCCGCTTCAGGAAATCGAACGGGTCATGACGCAGATCCACCCCGGGGAGCACGCAGATCAGGGGGCGAGAGCTTGCCGCCGAGGTCCCGGGTTCGCGCGCGCCCAACCCGCAGCTCTTGTGACCCTCCTTGAAATCGAATTCCTGCTCCATCCGGTCGAGAAGGCAGAAATAGCTGTCGAGCGAGGGGAGTTCGACGAGCGCGGGCGCGCCGCTCACGTTTAGGGCGCGCGGCAAATGCCGGCGACAGTCGGGATCGCTCATCAGCGGATCGAGCCGGGTTGCCCGGAAGTCGAAACGATCCTCGGGCACGGCGGCGAGGACGGCAATCAGCCGCTTGCCGGCAAACACGGCCGCGCCCGAAATCCCTCTCCACTGCGGCGGGTTGGCGCGCGCGCCGGTGTCGCCGCGATTGAGATTCGTCGTATTGATCTCGAACATCCCCTGCCTGATTGCGGTGAAGGGCGCGGCATCGCCGAAGATCTGATAGGTGTCGTCGGTCATGAACTGCGGAAATCCGGTCGCGGTGACGTTCATGTCGTTCGCGTCGTCCGGATCCATTCCGATCGTATCGCGCGTGACGCCTGCCTCGCGGTCCTTGCCGGCGATGCCGATCAGGGCAACGTCAGGATCGGCGCGAAGCTGATCGGTCGCCGGCCAGACCAAATCGGCCGGCGTCCAGCGGTCGTCGTTCATGCCGCGCACCTGGATCGCTCGTCCCGCCTCCGCGCCCCAGAGCACATGTCTTCCGGTAAGCACCAGCCCGTCGCTCAATCGATAGCCGGTGCCGGTTCGCCATATGCCGCCGCCCTGATCCGTTCTGGTCTTGAGGAGGCGGTCTTTTTCCATGGACGCCGCTATTTCTTAGGAGGAGTTACAGGCCCGCTCTCGAAATCGCTCACGAGGATTTCCTCGTCGCCGCCGCGATAGACGGGGTCGAGCGTGAGTTTGAGCGAGTGCGTGACCTGATTGGCCGTGGACGCTTTCGCACCGAGATTGACCACCCAGAATCGAATGCCCGCCTCACCCTCTCCCGTATTGGTGACGACGACCTGGAGCTCGACTTCGACCGGCTTGAGCCGAAAGCGCAAAGGCTGGTTGGCGCCAAGCAGAACGGCCTTGAGGAGTTCGCGGCGCAGGCCTTCGATTACGCGCGCCAGCGGCAGGTCGGTTTCGGTTTCGGCCATGACACCCCCCGGGGTCTCGGAGCGCTTCGACAGCAATCAACCTATACTTGGTGATTGAAAAGGTCGAGTCCCCAGTCGTGAAGTGTCTTTTGTCTTTTTTTTTCAACTTGGCTTGTTCAATTCATTCTTCGAACAAAGAAAGACCGGGGCGCGTGCGATGTCGGGAAGGATTTTGTCTATTCGTGCCGGAGTGCGTCGATCGGGTTTAGCGCGGCGGCGCGGCGCGCCGGGAAATAGCCGAAGACGATGCCGATCAGGGCCGAGACGCTGAACGCGATCAGGTTGATCTGCGGATCGAACAGGAACGGCACCTGGATGATCGGCGCGAGGATGAAGGTCGCGACCAAAGCGAGCAGCAGCCCGATCAGCCCGCCCAGGCAGGCGAGCACCACCGCCTCGACCAGGAACTGCATCAGCACCTCGCTCGCCACCGCGCCGATGGCGAGACGGATGCCGATCTCGCGCGTCCGCTCGGTCACCGAGACGAGCATGATGTTCATGATTCCGATCCCCCCAACAATGAGGCTCACGGCGGCCACGGCACCCATCACTGCGGTGAGGATGCGGGTCGTGCCCTGCAGCGTCTCCGAGATCTGCCTTGTGTCGAAGATGTTGAAATTGTCCTGCTCGCCACGGCCGACGTTGCGCCGCTCCCGGAGCAGGCTCTCGATCGACGCCTGGACCGAGGCGGTGGCGAAGGCGTCGTCGACCGCGACCATGATGAAGCGGATGTCGCGATTGCCCGAGAAGCGGCGCTGCACCGCCTTGATCGGCATGATGACGACGTCGTCCTGGTCCTGGAAGCCGCCCTGGCCGCGCGACGCCAGCGTGCCGATCACCTCGCACGAAATGTCGCGGATGCGGAAGCGCTCGCCGACCGCGGCCTCGCCGCGGAACAGGTTCTGCTGGACGGTCGAGCCGATGATGCAGACCGCCTTGCCGGCCTGCTCCTCGGCTTCGGTCCAGATCCGGCCGTCGTTGAGCGCCCATTGCTGGGCGGTGAAGAATTGCGACGTGGTGCCGTTGACCTGGGTCTGCCAATTGGCCGCGTTGCGCACCGCCAGCCCCGACGCCTGCGCCTGTGGAGCGACTGCACGCACACCCGCGACCTGCTCCTGAATCGCCTCGACGTCGGCCATGGTGAAATCGGGCGACTGGCCGCCGCCGCCGCCGCGGCCGAAGCCCTGGCCGGGACGGATCTGGAGGATGTTGGCGCCGAGGCTGGAAATCTGCTCCGCCACCGCCGCCGTGGCGCCCTTTCCCAATGTCACCATGGTGACGACCGCGGCGACGCCGATGACGATGCCCAGCGTGGTCAGGAACGAGCGCAGCAGATGGCGCCTGATCTCACGCACCGCGAGGATGATGGTGGTGAAGAACATGACGGATTTATCCGTCACCCCGGCGAAGGCCGGGGTCTCGTGGAGAAGGACCGTGACTTTTCGGCCTGGGATCCCGGCCTTCGCCGGGATGACGATGATATCCGGTCATGCCGGCACTCCGTTCTCGACCGTCTCCACCAGCCCGTCGCGGAAGTGGACGATGGTGCGCGCATAGGCGGCCATGTCGGGCTCGTGGGTGACCATGAGCACGGTGATGCCGAGATCGCGGTTGAGCCCGGTCAGCAGGTCCATGATCTCGAGCGAGGTCTTGCTGTCGAGATTGCCGGTCGGCTCGTCGGCGAGCAGCACGTCGGGGTTGGTGACGATCGCGCGGGCGATGGCGACGCGCTGCTGCTGGCCGCCGGAAAGCTCGGCCGGGCTATGGTCCGACCAGTCCTTGAGGCCGACCTTGTCGAGCGCCGCCATCGCCAGTTCGTGGCGCTTCGCCTTGTCCTCGCCGCGGTAGAGCAAAGGCAGCTCCACATTCTCGAGCGCGTCGGTGCGGGCGAGCAGGTTGAAGCCCTGGAAGACGAAGCCGAGATAGCGGCGGCGCAGCAGGGCGCGCTGGTCGCGGTCGAGGCTTTCGACCGGCAGCCCCTTGAAGCGGAAGCTTCCCGTGGTCGGCACATCGAGGCAGCCCAATATGTTCATCGCGGTCGACTTGCCCGAGCCCGACGGCCCCATCACCGCGACGAAATCGCCGGCCGCGACTTCGAGGTCGATGCCCTTCAGCGCTTCGAAGGCGGTGGCGCCGCTGCCATAGGTCTTGGTGACGCCCTCGAGCGCGATGATCGGCTCATTCGCCATCGGGAGGCGCCGCTCCTTCGCGCTCGCGCGCCTCGCGGCGCTGGCGGCGCCGCTCGCGCATCTCGGCCCGCTGCTCGGGCGTCATGCTCTCCATGGCGGCGCGGCGTTGCTCGGGCGTCATGTCGCGGAAGCGGCCCCGCCCCTCCCCGCGCGGCCCGGCCCCGTCACCCGGGGACAGTCCCCGGGGGGCCTGTCCCTCTGGCCGAGCGGGTATCTGCTCCGCCCCCGGCCGAGCGCCGCGATCCGGGGACTGTCCCCCTGGGGACTGTCCCCTTGGGGACTGTCCCCTTGGGGACTGTCCCCCCGCGGCTGCGGACGGCTGGCGGGGAGCGGCGGCGGGCGGCGGCGCGGCCTGGTTGCCCGCTCCGTCATCGTCCCGTTGGCCGCGCCGGCCCTGGCCGCCGCCGCGCCGCTCCCTTTTCTCCTGGGTCTGGCCGGCGGCGAGGCGGGCGGTGATCACCTCCTGGCCTTCGCGCAATTGGCCGCCGGTGATCTCGGTCTGCGAGCCGTTGCTCTCGCCGACGACGACTCGGACCGGCGCCGGATTGCCGTCGGCGCCGAGCACATAGACGGTTTGGCGGCTGCCGCGGCCGATCGAAACCTCGCGCTGGCCGCGGCCGCCGCGGCCGCCCATGCCGCGCCGCCCGCCGCGCGGCACCAGCACGCTGGTGATGCCGCCCGGCTGGCCGGCCTGGGCAGCAGCGTCGCGCTCGGGCGACCAGCGCAAGGCGGCGTTGGGGACCAGCAGGGCGCCGCGCCGCTCGGTGGTGACGATCTCGGCGGTCGCGGTCATGCCCGGGCGCAGCAACAGCTCCGGATTCTCCACCGCGAGCTCGGCGGTGTAGGCGACGACGCTGCCGGCGGCCGCGGTGGCGGTGGATCCCGTGGTCGTGCCCGAGGCGTTGGCGCCAACGTCTACCCGGGTCACCCTGGCCGGGAAGGTGCGGCCGGGATAGGCGTCGACCGAGAAGGTGGCGCGCTGGCCCTCGCGGACCTGGGCAACGTCGGCCTCGTCGACCCGGACCTCGAGCTGCATCGCCGCGAGATCGCCGGCGATGGTGAACAGGACCGGCGCCTGGAACGAGGCCGCGACGGTCTGGCCAGGGTCGATCTGGCGCGACAGCACCACGCCGGTCACCGGCGAATAGATGGTCGCCTTCGAAAGGTTGGTCTGCGCCGAGGAGAGCTGGGCGCGCGCCTGGGCGACCTGCGCCTGGGCCGAGCGCACTCCAGCCAAAGCGCGCCGGTTCTCGGCGCGGGCGGCGTCAAGCTCGGTCTCCGACGGCACCCGCCCGCCCGAGACCCGGAACACCTCCTCCTGGCGGGCGAGGTTGGCGCGCGCCTGCGCCGCCGAGGCCTCGGCTGTGGCGACGCCCGCCTGGGCCGAAGCGAGGCCGGCCTGCGCCTGGAGGATCGTGTCCTGCAGCCGCGACGTATCGAGCCGGGCAAGCGGCTGGCCCTGGACGACGCGGTCGTTATTGTCGACGAAGACCTGGGTGACGAGGCCCGATTGCTCCGACCCCACCTCGACCTGGTTGGTTGGCTGGAGATTGCCGGTCGCCGAGACCGTGACGGTGAGCCGGCCGCGGCGGACGGTCTCGGTCGCATAGCCGCCCTCCGCCTCGCCGGCGAAGCAACGCGCCAGCAGCAGCAGCGCCGCGACCAGCACGAGCGCGCCGACGATGTAGAGCGGCCGTTTGTACCAGGGCCTGGCGGCCGGCGCGCCGAGGAAAACCTCGAGCGTCTCCTTTTCGGGCGCCGCCGCCCGGTTGGTCACGGTCTTGATCACTTCGGTCATCCGTCACGTCCAATCTGGGGAGCGGCAAGCGGGTCCCAGCCGCCGCCAAGCGCACGGTAGAGCTGAACGAGCGCGAGCGCCTCGTCGCCGCGGCTGCCCGCCATGCCGTCGCGCGCGGAGAGGAGCGAGCGCTCGGCTTCGAGCAGCTGCTGGAAGTCGGTAAGGCCCGAGCGATACTGGGTGCGGGCGAGAATGGCGGTGTTGCCGGCGGCCTCGAACGCGATCGCGAACTGCGCCTGCCGCTCGCGCGCGGCGCGCAACGCGAGCAGGGCGTTCTCGACATCCTCGAGCGAGGTCAGCACCGACTGGCGGTACGCGGCGAGCGCGCCTTCGGTCGCCGCCTGCTGCGAGCGCAGCTGCGAGCGCAGCCGGCCGCCGTCGAACAGGGTCTGGCTGAGGCCGGAGAAGATGCCGCCGGTGATCGCGCTGAAGAGGCCGCCCAGCGAGAAAGCCGAAGTGCCGATATTCCCGCTCAGGCGCAGCGCCGGATAGAGCTGCGCCTCGGCGACGCCGATCCGCGCCGTCGCCGCGGCGAGATTGCGCTCGGCGGCGCGGACGTCTGGCCGCTGGCGCAGCGTGTCGGCCGGGATGCCCACCGCCACCTCTTCGGGGCCCTCGGGAATCGGGCGCGCCGCGCTGAGCTCCGCCGTCAGCGCACCGGGCGCCCGGCCGGTGAGCACGGCGAGCCGGTAGGTCGCGCTGGTAAACGCGTTCTCGATGGTGGGGATGGAAGCGGCGGTTTGCGCCCGCGCCGCGCGCGCCTGCTCCGAATCGAGCGAGGAGGCGAGGCCGGCCTCGACCCGCCACCGGGCGATCTGCAGATTGTCGTCGGCGATGGCGAGCGTGTCGCGGGCGAGCGCGAGCCGCTCCTGCGCCAGCCGCGCCTGGATGTAGTTGACGGCGACCTCGGCGGCGATGGCGACGCGCAGCGCCTCGCGGTCGTAATAGACGCCCTGTGCGTCCGCCCCGGCCGCCTCGATGCCGCGCCGGATGCGGCCGAACAGGTCGATCTCCCAGGCGGCGTCGGCACCGAGGCTGAAGCTCGACCGGTCGTCGCCGGGGCCGACATCGCGGCCGGCGCCCGCCGACGCGCCGACCTGCGGCACCAGCCCGGCCCGCGCCTGGACGAGCGACTCGCGCGCCTGGACGAGCCGCGACCCGGCCTGCGCGAGATCGAGATTGCCGGCGCTCGCCTCGTCGATCAGCCGGGTCAGCAGCGGATCGCCGAACCGCTCCCACCAGCGGGCCAGATCGGCGGGGGCCGCCTGCGCGTCGCGTCCGTAATAGGCGTCGGGGACGGACAGCGCGCTCGGCTCGGGCGCCCGGTAATCGGGGCCGACGGTAGTGCAGGCCGCCAGCGACAACGCACACAAGGGGACGGCGACTCTCATGCCGCCGCCCGTAGACAATCAAACCTGTCGCGCAAGTTTATGAGCGCAAAGACTTTGTCTCAAATTGTCGCGGTCAGCCGAGATATTTCTGCATGACCATGCAATAGAGCATCGGCAGCGACAGGATCAGGTTGGTCCTCGATGCCATCATCGCGAGGCGCGCTGCCGTCGCCTTCGCCGCGTCCTCAGCCGGAACGATGCCCAGCGCTTTCTTCTGGTTCGGCCAGATTACGAACCAGACGTTGGCGGCCATGATCAGGCCGAGCCACATGCCGACGCCGATCGTCCGGAAGCCCGACTGCAGCTGCAGCGCCCGCATGATGTAGCCGCCCTGCGACATTTCGGCGAGCAGCAGGCCTAGCACGACCGTCGCCAGCGCCGACCAGCGGAACCAGAACAGGGCCGCGGGGGCGATATATTTGGTGACGCCGGGCTTCAGCTCGGCGGGCACGCTCGGCATGGTCGGAATCTGGACGAAGTTGAAATAGTAGAGCAGCCCGATCCACAATATGCCCGCTAAAACATGGAGGTAGCGCAGGAACTGCGTCCAGTAGCCCTCGGCGCCGATTGCCTCGCTATTCACCCCGAACATCACCGCCACGAGCAGGATGACGCCGATCGCCAGCGCCAAATGGAAATTGCCGAGTATCTTGGCCATTGCCGGTCCCCCTTTTTGGATCGTCACCGGCTCTCTAGCGCATGCGCGCGGATCAATCGAGCCGCCACATGATGCTCTGCTCGAAGGGGGTCCAGAGACCCATGCGGATGCCGGCCGCCCGCAAGGCGCGTCCGGTCCATTCGTTGCAGGTCATGACGAAGCTGTAGCCGCCATTGGCTTCGTAGAACATGTCGTAACCGGCATAGCCGCGGCCGAGCACCGGCATCGGCCGGCCGCCGCGATCGAGCTGGAAGCGGCGCTGGATGTAGCCGGCGAGGCGGCGATACTGGTCGAGCGTGATCCGGATCGGCCGCTGCCATTCTTCGACGCGCGGCTGATGAACATGCTCGACGTGGAGCAGGGTCGGGCCGCGGCCGAACAGGGCCAGCGCCGCGGTCCTTAGCGACAGATCGGCCCAGGTCGGCGTGTTGAGGTAGAATTCGCGATTGCCGTAGCCGATCGCGACATGGTCCGCGCTTCCCCAGCGCGGATCGCGCAGATGCTCGGGGCGCGCATAAGGGCGCCAGTCCATCTCGCTGGAGACCTTGGGCATGACGATCCAGGTGTGCACGCCGTTCGAGCGCACGAAGATGGTGATCCCCTCGGCCGGCTGCCGGAAGGCGACGTTGGCCGGCACCGCGCCGAGGATGAAGGCCGCCGCGAAATAGGTGAGCGGAACCGCGACGACCGCCGCCACGATCCTGAGCAGCCAGACGACCGCCCGCCTCCGCCTCGAACCCAATCCTGCCACGGCCTTGTGCTAACCGGCGCGGCGGCCGACAGAAAGAGCGCGATGCGCGACCATCTCATCCAAGTGTTTCAAGCCGGGATCGCCGCCTGCCACCCGAAACGGGTGCTGCCCGGCCATTTGCCCGAGGCGCCGGCGGGCCGCGTAATCGTCCTTGCGCTGGGCAAGGCCGCCGGCGAAATGGCGAAGGCCGCCGAGGCGCACTACGGACCGGAGGCGGCGGGCTTCGCCGTGGTTCCGCACGGCGTGAGGACGGCGCTGGAGCGGATCGAAACCCTCCACGCCGGCCATCCGGTGCCCGACGAAGCCAGCGTCGCCGCGGCCGAACGCCTGCTCGATCTCGCCGGCCGGGCGGGAGCCGACGATCTCGTCCTCGTCCTGCTGAGCGGCGGCGCCTCCGCGCTCGCCTGCCTTCCCGGGGAGGGATTGACGCTCGAGGACAAGCAGGCTCTGACCGCCGCCCTGCTGCGCTCGGGCGCTTCGATAAGCGAGATCAACTGCGTCCGCCGCCACGTGTCGCGCATCAAGGGCGGCCGCCTCGCCCTCGCGGCCTCCCCTGCCCGGCTGCTGACGCTCGCCATCTCCGATGTGGCCGGCCCGCCCGAGGATGACATGGGCAGCGCGGCTTCCCCCGGAAGCCGCTTTACATTCGCCCATGTCATCGGGTCCGGCCCGACTCTCGCCGATCCGACGACGATCGCCGATGCGCATGCCGTCCTCGACCGCTACGGCCTGCATGCGCCGCTCGCCGAGACGCCGAAGCGGGTCGAGGGCGACTTCCGAATCGTCGCGGCGGCGGCCGACGCCCTGACGGCCGCCGCTCTGGAGGCGGACCGTCTCGGCTATCGCCCGGTACGCCTCGGCGAGGTCGAGGGCGAGGCGCGCGAAATCGGGCGCATCCACGCCCGGATGGCGCGCAAAGCGCCGCCGGGGACGGCGCTCATTTCCGGCGGCGAGCTGACCGTCACGGTCCGCGGCGCCGGGCGCGGCGGCCCGAACCTCGAATATGCGCTGGCCGCCGGCATCGCCCTCGAGGGACGCCCGGACATCCACGGCCTCGCCGCCGACTCGGACGGGCTCGACGGCACCAGCGGCGCGGCCGGCGCCTTCTTCGGCGGCGCCCCGATCGCCGGCGCGGCCGAAGCGCTCGCCGCCAACGACAGCGCCGCCTGCGCCAAGCTTTTCGTCACCGGCCCGACCGGGACCAACGTCAGCGACTTGCGGATCATCCTCGTCGCCCCCTAGGACGGAACCATGAGCGAATGGGCGATCGGCATAATCGGCGGCTCCGGCCTCTACGAGATCGACGCGCTGGCGGATGCGCAATGGATCGCCGTCGACACGCCCTGGGGAGCGCCGTCGGACGAACTCCTCATCGGCCGGATCGAGGGCGTCAAATTCGTCTTCCTGCCCCGCCACGGCCGCGGTCACCGAATTCCGCCGACCGAGCTCAACGCCCGCGCCAATATCGATGCGCTGAAGCGCGCCGGCTGCACCGACCTCGTCGCCATCTCCGCGGTCGGCTCGCTGCGCGAGGCGCTGGCGCCGGGCCGCTTCGTCGTCGTCGACCAATATATCGACCGCACGGTCGCGCGGGCGGGGAGCTTCTTCGGCCCCGGCCTCGTCGCCCACGTCTCGATGGCCGACCCAACCTGCCCGCGCCTGTCGGCGCTCGCCGCCGACGCGGCGCAAGCGGCCGGCGCCGAAGTCGCGCGCGGCGGCTGCTACCTCGCTTTGGAAGGCCCGCAATTCTCGACCCGCGCCGAAAGCCGCGCCTATCGCGGCTGGGGCGGCGACGTGATCGGCATGACCGGCATGCCCGAAGCCAGGCTCGCACGCGAGGCGGAGCTGCCCTACGCGTCGGTGTGCATGGTCACCGATTACGATTGCTGGCGTGACGGGGAAGCGGCCAACGTGCCCGACATCATGGCCCGGCTCCACGCCAATGCCGGCACCGCCCGTCGCCTGGTCGTCGAACTGGCACGAAGGCTGCCCAAAGAGCGCGCGCCCTCGCCGATCGACACCGCTCTCGACACCGCGATCATGACCGCCCCCGACGCCCGCGACCCGGCAATGGTCGCCAAGCTGGACGCGATCTGCGGCCGAATCCTCAATAAATAGGGACAGTCCCTCTTTTTTCAGCCTGCCAGCCCGTCCACCGGCATTTCGAACGGACGCGCGCGAATTCAGCGGCTTGCGATCAATTTCTCACCCCCTTGTGACAGGCATTCCGGCATGGCCGGCGTCGGGATCGCGCCTCCCGTCGGGCAGCGCGTTGCGGAACAGGAGCGCGTCGCCGATCCCTCCCTTGAGCTTCGCGCCGCTCTTCATGAACATCGTCTCGCCGCCTTCATAATCCTCGTTGAGCCAGACGATCATCGTCGCGATGCGCTGGTTGGCGAAGCCGGGAATGGCATCGAAATGCGGCTTGTACTCACCGCCCGGGCGGTAGCGCAGCACCTGCAGCGGCTCGCCCTGCGTCACCTTCGTTCCGCTGGCCGCGGCGATGCGCTGGTTGAGCGCGTGGACCGCGGGATTTTCGAGCGGCAGGGTGAAGCCGCTGTCCGAGATGCGCACCGGATCGGGCCGTTGCCGGCCGGTGGCGGGGTCGACCACCACCGAGGGCGCGAGCATCGGCGCCGCCGCGTCGGCCAAATAGCGGCATTCCTCGGCGCTGAAGAGGCCGCGAAAGACCGTGAGGTGGGGCGACGTGCTGACGACCTCCCCGACCAGGGCCGCCGATAAATCCATCGCCCGGATGAGCTCGAACTGGCGGCGGCAGCGGCGGTCGCTCCGCACGAGATTGCAGTGGATCACCGCCGCGTTGTGACGCCCGGCATCGCCGGCGCGGCGGAACAGGTCGCGCGCCTCTTAGACGCGGTTGGCCCTCAGCGTCGCGGCGGCCTCCTCGAAGAGCGCATCGGCATCCATGCCGCCCTTGTTGCCCGGCTCGCGGCCAGCGTCTAGGCCGGAGCGATGAATCCCCTGCCGCCCTACGCCCAATTTCTCGGCATCCGCACCGAGCGCTCGGCGGCGGGCGAGCTCCTGTTCGTCATGCCGTTCGCCGACGTCGTGCTCGGCCGGCCCGGCTACCTCCATGGCGGGGCGATCGCCGGTCTGCTCGAATTCGCCGCCTTCGGCGCCCTCTACGAGGCACTGGGGACGCGCGAGGGCGTTACGGTCAAGCCGGTCAACGTCACCGTCCAATATATGCGCGGCGGCACCCAGCACGACACTTACGCCGCCGCGGCGGTCGCTCGCCTCGGCAACCGCGTGGCGAATGTCGAGGCCCACGCCTGGCAGCTCGACCGCGCCAAACCGATAGCGGCGGCGCAGGTCAACGTGCTGCTGCGGCGATGAAGATCCGGCTCGACAACGATCTCGGCACGTTCGGCGTACTCGGCTGCCTGTTGTCCATCGTGATCCTGGCAATGGTCATGCTGATCGCGCTACTCGCCCTGCGGGGCTAGCGGCGGCGCATCAGCGCTTCCGCGGCCACCACCATCGCCTCGACGCCCGCGGTCACCGACGGCTCGGGCTGGATGCGGAACAAGGGCGAATGGTGGCCCGGCGCCGTGGCCACGTCCGCCGCCGGTGTGCCGCCGACGCTGAAATATACCCCGCGGACGCCGCTCTCCGGCGTGACGAAATAGGCGAAATCCTCGGCTCCCATGCCCGACGGCGGCGATTCGATCAGCCGGTCGCTGCCCATCGCGGTTGCGATCGCATCGCGGACGATCGCCGCGGTCGGACCGTGGTTGAGCGTCGGCGGCGTCGTTTCGGTCGCCGAGCGGGTTACCGTCGGCAACCGGTTTTCCGGGACGCCGAGCGCCAGCGCAGTGCCGCGCGCGACCCGATCGATCCCGTCCAGCAGCCGCGTACGGATTTCCGGATTGTTGGAGCGCACGGTCAGCTGAAGCTCGACGCGGTCGGGGATGATGTTGCTCTTCACGCCGCCATGGATCGATCCGACGCTGATCACCGCGCCTTCGAGCGGATTGATGTCGCGGCCGACCATCGACTGGAGCGAGACCACGATCTGGGCGGCGACCAGCACCGGATCGACGCCCATATGCGGATAGGCGCCGTGCGTGCCGACGCCGTGGACGTTGATCGTGACCGAGTCGGCGCTCGACGCCACGATCGCTTCGGGCACTTCGATCCGGCCGGCGGGCACCTCGGCGGCGACGTGGAACGCCAGCGCGAAATCGGGCTTGGGGAAGCGGGTGTAGAGGCCGTCCTCGATCATCGCCCGCGCGCCCGAAATAGTCTCCTCGGCGGGCTGGGCGATCAGCACCAGCGTGCCCGACCAGCCGGCGCGCCGGGCGATCATCTGACGCGCCGTCCCAACGAGCGCGGTGATGTGCACGTCGTGGCCGCAGGCGTGCATGACCGGCTGCTCGGTTCCGGACGCATCCGCCTGGCGCGCCCGCGACGCATTGGGCAGCCCCGATCGTTCCTCGAGCGGCAGGCCGTCCATGTCGGCGCGCAGCATCACGGTCGGGCCGGCGCCGTTGCGCAGCAGCGCGACCACGCCGGTGCCGCCCACGCCCGCGGTCACCTCATAGCCGAGCGCCCGCAATTCGCGCGCCATCCGCGCCGCGGTCTGCACCTCCCGGCCCGAAAGCTCGGGATTGCGGTGGAAATGGTCGAACAGCGCGCCCAGATTTTCGCGATAGTCGCGGGCGACAGCTTCGCCCAGGCCCGGCTGCTGCGCCGCCGCCGGCGACGACAGGACGGCCAGCGCGGCCGCGATCATCAATCCTCTCTTCATTCCACGCACTCCCCCCATTTTCAGCCGCCGTTCCGGATCGTCTCGCGGGCGATGACGAGCTGCTGGATCTGACTGGTGCCTTCGTAGATCCGGAACAGCCGCACGTCGCGGTAGAGCCGTTCGATGCCGTAATCGGCGACATAGCCGGCGCCGCCGAAAATCTGGACGGCGCGGTCGGCGACCCGGCCGACGCTCTCGCTGGCGAAATATTTGGCCGCGGCGGCCTCGAGCGTGATCGGCCTGCCTTCGTCCTTGAGCGCCGCCGTCTCCAGCACCAGCGCCCGCGCCGCCATCGTCTCGGTCTTGCTGTCCGCGATCATCGCCTGGATGAGCTGGAAATCGGCGAGCGGCTTGCCGAACTGCCTGCGCTCCGTCGCGTAGGCGACCGCATCGGCGATCAGCCGCTCGGATATGCCGACGCAGACCGCCGCAATATGGAGCCGGCCGCGGTCGAGCACCCGCATCGCGATCTTGAAGCCCTCGCCCTCCGCGCCGAGGCGGTTCGCGGCGGGCACGGGCGCCGCGTCGAAATTGACGTCGCAGACATGGGCACCCTGCTGGCCCATCTTCTTCTCGGGCCTGCCGATCGAGACCCCCGCCAGATCGGCGGGAACGAGGAAGGCCGAGACTCCGCCGGCGCCCTCCCCGCCCGTCCGTGCCATCACCGTGAACAAGCTTGCCTTGTCGGCATTGGTGATGAAGCGCTTGGTGCCGGAAAGCCGATAGACGTCGCCATCGAGGACCGCTCTTGTCTGGACCGAGGCGCTGTCCGAGCCGGCGCCGGGCTCGGTCAGGGCGAAGCTGGTGACGATCTCGCCGCTGGCGATCCGCGGCAGCCACTCGGCCTTCTGCGCCTCCGTGCCCGCCATCACCAGGCCCTGGCTGCCGATCCCTACATTGGTGCCGAACACCGAGCGGAAGGCGGGCGTGGTCCGCCCGAATTCGAGCGCGACCCGCACCTCCTCCGACATGGTCAGGCCGAGCCCGCCATGCTCCTCGGGAATGGAGAGGCCGAACAGGCCCATCTCGCGCATCTCGCGGACGATCTCCTCGGGGACCTCGTCCTCCTCCGCGACCCTTTCCTCGAGCGGCCGAAGCCGCTCGGCGACGAAGCGGCGGATCGTTTCGATCAGGGCAGCGAAGGTTTCGGGGTCGAGCGCCATCGCAGAATCTCCCCCCTCCCTGCAAGGGAGGGGCCGGGGGTGGGTCCGCCGAAGGCGGTCGAAACGCCGAGGCAGGAAGGCTCGCTGCGCTCGCACCCATTCTACCCCTTCCCTTGCAGGGAGGGGAAGATGCGAGATCACGGAATCTGGAAGCCGAGCGGGCGAAGCTCGAGCGAATGCCGCCGCGGGTCCTCGCGGAAGAACAGGCCGCCGCCGCGGCGCGAATGGGCGGGCACGTAATCGATCGTCGCGCTGCTCGTCTCGACCGTGGTTTCGCCGGATTTCAGAACGCCTTCGATCTCGACCGCGGCGGCGGTCCCGCCCGACCGGTTGACCGCCTCGAAGCCGACCACGAAGCCGGAGCCGGCCGGCGCGACCCTGACCGCCGCCACCTCGATCGCCGGAACTTGCCCGGATTCGCCGCTCAGCGCCTCGCGCCCGATCACCGCAACCACGGCGAGCACGAGCAGCAGCCCGATCGCCGAGGCGATCCATTCGAGGAGCGGCGTTTCCGGGCGCTTCTTCCTGGCCATGCCCTTACCCCTCAGACCACGAGCCGGGCGATCGCCGCGCCGAGGGCGGCGGGCAGGCCGAGCACGGTCGCCGCGCTGACGATCTGGCCCGCCCCAATTCCTTCGGTTCGGCCGAAGGTCCACAGCACGTAGAAGCTGACCGCGAGCGCGACGGCATAGCCGGCGATGCTGTGGCCGAAGAAGGTCCGGGCGAAGCCGAGCTCGCCGGCCCGCTCCTGCTGGCCGCCGAAGCCGACCGCGAAGAGCAAGCCGTGGAGCAGCAGGATCGACACCGCGACCAAGGCGAGCGCATGCCAGGGCGACATCATATAGCCGATCAGAACCATCTCCTCGGTCGGAGCGACGTTGAAGGCGAGGAACAGGGCGCCGGCCAGCATCAGGAAGAGCTGGCCGCCATAGCCGCTGGTACGGAGCGCCTGCTCCTCCTCCGCCGCCTCGCTCGAATCGCCGAACTGCTTGCGCGCGATCATCGCTCCGAAGCTCGCCGGCACGCTCTGCAGGGCGACCTTGCCGGCCAGCTCGTCGAGCGGCATGCCCGGCGCCAGCACCCCGAACAGAGCGAGGATCGCCGCGCTCGCGAGGATCCCCACCCCGTAAGCGGCGAGCGCGTCGAGCACGTCCTCGCTCAGGCTCGCCGTCCGCTCGAACCCCCCGAACCGCGACAGGCCGACCAGGACGAGGAAGTTGAGACCTAGGAAGAGGAGCAGCCGGGCGGGATGGGCGTGGACGCCGAGCGCCCACATCTCCATCGTCATCAGCAGCGGCAGGCCGAAGATGATCGCGCCGCCGAACGCCCGCGCCAGCCCCTGGGCATAAAGCCGGTTGGCGCCGCGCGGCGCGCGCGGGGGCGCCTTAATAGCCATTCATCCGGGCCAGCCGGTCGGCGTGATAGGCCGGATCGCCGAACAGCTCGTTCAGCACGCGGTCGCGCTTCATGTAGAGGCCGATATCATATTCGTCGGTCATGCCGATGCCGCCGTGCATCTGGACCCCTTCCTGGACCGCGAGCTGGGCGGCGCGCCCGGCCTTGGCCTTGGCGACCGAGACCATCGCCTCGGCCCCCGAATCGCCTTCGTCGAGCAATTGCTGAGCCTTCAGGGTCGCCGCCCGGGCGATCTCGAGCTCCGAATAAAGATGGGCGGCGCGGAACTGAAGCGCCTGGAACTCGCCGATCAGACGACCGAACTGCTTACGCTGCTTGAGATAGTCGACCGTCATCTCCATCGACGCCGAGCCGACCCCGACCAGCTCCGCGGCCGCCCCCGTCCGCCCGGCGTTGAGCGCGCGGGAAAGCACCGCGGCGCCGCCGCCGACCTCGCCCACCACCGCGTCGGCATCGATCTCGACCTTGTCGAAGGTCATCCGCGCGCCGATGCTGGAATCGGCGAGGCGCACGCTCTCGACATCGAGGCCCTTCGCGTCCTTCTCGACCGCGAACAGGGTCAGGCCCTCGTCGGCACAGGCGGCGACCAGAGTGACATCCGCGGACGCGCCCTGGACGACGAACTGCTTCCGTCCCGACAGGCTGAAGCCGTTGCCGGAGCGCTCGGCGCGCATCGCTATCGCCTCGGGCCGGTGCTTGGCGCCCTCGTCGAGTGCCAGTGCGGCGACCGTCTCGCCCGAGAGGATGCCGGGATACCAACGCTCGCGCGGCGCCGTCCCCTTGAGCGCCTCGACGAACGCCACGGCGCTGGTCAGAAACGGTGACGGCGTCAGGTTGCGCCCGATCTCCTCGAGCACGATCCCGGCCTCGACATGACCGAGCCCGAGACCGCCATCGGCCTCGTCGATCAGGATTCCGGTGAAGCCCATCTCGGCAAACTGCTTCCACAGGCCGTGGCCGAAGCCGTCGCTGGAGCCGTTGTCACGCAAGTGGCGGAGCTGTTTCGAAATCGCGCCTTCATCGGCCACGAAGCCTCGCGCGGTATCGCGCAGCATCCTCTGGTCGTCGGTCAGATAGAGCGGCATCGCGTCAGGCTCCCGGCAGTTCGAGGATTCGCTTCGCCACAATCCCGAGCTGGATCTCGCTGGTGCCGCCTTCGATCGAATTGGCCTTGGTGCGCAGCCATTCTCGCGCCGCCTTGCCCCGGTTCGAGCGGCCGCTCTCCCATTCGAGGGCGTTCGAGCCGCCCGCGGCCATGACCAGCTCGTGGCGGGCCTTGTTCAATTCGGTTCCGGCATATTTCATCATCGAGGGCAAAGCGGGGTGCGCCTGCCCGGCCTTCAACTCGTCGATGAAGCGCTCGGACATGGCCCGGAACGCCATCTGATCGATGTCGAAGCGGGCAATGTCGGCGCGCAGGATCGGATCGTCCGCCAGCACGTCGCCCAGCGCCGCTCCCAGCGAGTCGCCCCGGCCGCCGAGGCCCATGCCGGAGATCATCTCGCGCTCGTGGCCGAGCAGATATTTGGCGACGTCCCAGCCCTTGTTGAGCGCGCCGACCAGCTGGTCCTTGGGCACCTTCACGTCGTCGAAGAAGGTCTCGCAAAAGGGCGAATAGCCGGAGATGAGCAGGATCGGCCGGGTCGAGACGCCGGGGCTCGCCATGTCGAACAGGAGGAAGCTGATCCCCTGATGCTTGGGCGCGGCGAGGTCGGTGCGGACCAGGCAGAAAATCCAGTCGGCCTTGTCGGCATAGGAGGTCCAGACTTTCTGGCCGTTGACCAGCCAATGGTCGCCCTTGTCCTCGCATTTGGTCTGCAGCGAGGCGAGGTCGGAGCCCGCGCCGGGCTCGGAATAGCCCTGGCACCAGCGGATCTCGCCTCTGGCGATCTCGGTCAGGAAGCGCTTCTTCTGCTCCTCATTGCCATATTTGAGCAGTGCCGGGCCGAGCATCGAGATGCCGAAGCTCATCAGCGGATTGCGGGCTCCGATCCGCGCCATCTCCTGGCGCAGGATCTTGGTCTCGGCCGGTGAGAGCCCGCCGCCGCCATAATCTTTCGGCCAGTCGGGTACGGTCCAGCCGCGCTCCGCCATTACCTCCAGCCAGCGCCGCTGCGCCTCGTTCTTGAACTCCGGGTTGCGGCCGCCCCAGCACATGTCGCTCTCGTCGCGGACCGGCTCGCGCATCTCCGGCGGGCAGCTCGCCTCGAGCCAGGCGCGGACATCTTCGCGAAATTCGCCCATATCGCCGTCGGTCATCGACCTCTCCTTTACGTAAACGTCAAGTGCCGCGCCGCGACGCCGGAGTCAACCGGCCTTGCGGAACGTCATCGCCGCGTCGGCGATCGGGCGAAGGCGCATCGCGACGAGGTCCTTGAGGTAATTCTGGTGGACTCGCCAAGGCGCCTTCGCCCCCTGGCTGGGCAGGCTCCCCTCGGCGCGGCGGACATAGCCCGAGCTGAAATCGAGCATCGGCCGGCGCTCGACCGCCGCGCCGCCGAGCTCGGGGACGCAGACATCATGGCCGCGCCGGTCCATATGGTTGAGCAGCCGGCAGACGGTACGCGAGGTGAGGTCGCATTTCAGCGTCCAGGAGGCGTTGGTGTAGCCGAAGGCGAGCGCGAGGTTGGGGACGCCGCTGAGCATCATCCCCTTGTAGCTGAAGCGGTCGGCGACATCGACGCGGTCGCCGTCGACGCTGAGCGCGATCCCGCCCAGGACCCTGACGACGAGGCCGGTCGCCGCGACGGCGATGTCGGCCTCCAGCTCGTCCCCCGAGGCAAGCGCGATCCCCGTCTCGGTGAATTCCTCGATCCTGTCGGTGACGACCGACACGCTCCCCGCGCGCATCGCCGCGAACAGATCGCCGTCGGGCACCAGGCACAGGCGCTGGTCCCAGGGATTATAGGCGGGCGCGAAGTCGCGAGCGACGTCGTAGCCGGGCGGCAGCGCCTCCGCCGCGAGCTTGAGAATCGCCGCTTTGACCTTTTCCGGCCGCTTGCGGGCGCGCGAGAAGAAGAAGATTCCGAGCAGCACGTTCTTCCAGCGCGTCGCCTTGTCGGCGAGGCCGAGCGGCAGCCGGCGCTGCAGCCAGTGGGCGATGCCGTCGCGCGACGGGCGGGCGACGATATAGGTCGGCGAGCGCTGCAGCATCGTCACATGCGCGGCCGTCTCGGCGAGCGCGGGGACCAGGGTGACCGCGGTGGCGCCGCTGCCGATCACGACGATGCGCTTTCCTGCATGATCCAAGTCTTCCGGCCAGTGCTGGGGATGGACGATGCGGCCGCGATAGCGCGCTTCGCCGGGCCATTGCGGCCGATATCCGCCTGCATAATCATAATAGCCGCTGCATAAAAACAGGAAGGAACAGGTGAAGCGGCGGACCTCGCCCTCGGCCTCGACGTCCACCGTCCAGCGCGCTTCGGCGGACGACCAGGAAGCACCCGTCACTCGGTGGCGGAAACGGATTCGGGCATGGATGCCGAATTCCCGCGCCGTCGCCTCGACATAGTCACGAATCGACTCCCCGCCGGCGATCGCCTTCTCGCCGGTCCACGGCCGGAACGGGAAACCCAATGTGTACATGTCGGAATCCGAACGCACGCCGGGATAGCGGAACAGGTCCCAGGTCCCCCCGATCGCCTCGCGCGCCTCGAGGATCAGCCAGGACTTGCTCGGGCAGCGTTTCTGCAAATGGTAAGCGGCGTCGATGCCCGAAATGCCGGCGCCGACGATGAGGACGTCGAGATGCTCTGCGTCGGTGGCGGCCGCGTCGGCGGTTGACGCGCCGACGGAGTGTTCCGCGGCCGATCCTTCAGCCATGTGCGGGGACCCCGCCACCGATGATGAGCCTGTCCGGCATGGCGGCAGGCTAGGGTCGGGAAAGGGGAACGGCAAGGCGCGTTCCCGGCATCCGGACTCGCGAACAGTCGCGGATGGAGGAGGAATGGGCCGCCGGAAAAGAGCGGCCTCTACAAGTAAACAGGCCGAACCTGCTTCCGCATGCGCTTCAATTCGATCCTTCAGACATCAATCCAGGAAAGTTTCGTTATGGTACGGCGCCCAAATCCCAAGTGACAGACGGCGAGACATCTGATCTTCTCTTGCTGCCGTCATGAAGGAATTGGATATGGCCTCTTCAATGATCCAGGCGAGAGGTGAACGATTCGCTCACAATCCGGCCCATCGCGGTTACCATGTCATCTACCGCGAGCAGGAAACCAACCATTGCCCCGGCTGTGGCCGGACGCATTGGATCGTCGGCCGGGTTTCGGCCGAATGCGGTTTCTGCGCCACCGCCTTGCCGTTTGCCGCCGCCCAACGTTCCGGCTGGTCCAAGCCCGTGATCCATGGCCGGACCTAGCAGGTGCCGGCGGGCGAGCTGGACCGGATCGAGGCGTTGAAGGCCGCTTGAACCCGGTTCCGCCAGGCTGTCGAGCCAGCTGGCCTGGCCGAGGAGCGATTCCCCCTAGCGCCGCGACTCTCGCCACAGCATCAGGGCGAGCCCGGCGGTGACGACCAGCCCGACGATGCTGACCCATAAAGGCAGGACCGTGCCGCCGACGACGATTTCGAACGGCCGGACCAGTCGGTAGAGGTGGGCGAGCGCCATCAGCGTGAACAGAAGAATGGCGAGCGTGGTGAAGGGCTTCATGGCTTCATCTCCTCCGAGGTCGGCCGCGGCGTCTTGAGCGGCCGCTCTAGCGCAAATCGCCGCCATTGTCGCGGCATCCGCGCCGCCCTATCAGGCCGCGACTCCAGCCCCGCCGGGGAGCCGCCATGCCCGAAGAACCCACTCTCCACTACATCCCCTATGAGCGCTTCCTCGAGGAGGTGGAGACGGTGGCGCAACTGATCGACGCCAACCAATGGCGGCCCGATTTCCTGGTCGGGATCGGCCGCGGCGGGCTGGTGCCGGCGGCCTACCTGTCGCACCGGACCGGGATCCAGATGCTCTCGGTCGATCACAGCTCGGGCGAAACCGGTTTCGGCGACGAATTGCTCGACAAGCTGGCGGCGAAGATCCGCGACGGCCATCGCATCCTGATCGTCGACGACATCAACGACAGCGGCGCCACCATCGCCTATCTGCGTGCCGCGGTCGACGCCAAGAGCGGCGATCCGGCGGCCTTGCGGATCGCGGTGCTGGTCAACAACGTCCGTTCCCGATCCAGATCCGAATATCATGGCAGCGAGATCGACCGCGACGCCGACAAGCGCTGGTACGTCTTCCCCTGGGAAGCGGTCGCCCCGCGCACCACGCTGGCGATGGACGCGCTGGCGGTGCCGGAACGGCTCGGCTGAGCGTTCAGTAGGTCAGCGTGACGGTGACCGGGCCGGCGCCGCCGGCAGCGACCACAATCGTGGCGGCGCCGGTCCGCCTGACGCTGCCGCCTGCGGCGCTGACGGCGACGCCTTCGACATTGCGGACGACGATCGCGCCGCGCTCGACCGCCACGACGGGCCGGGGCGCCGGCGCCTCGGGGACGACAATGGCCCCGACGCTCATTGCCTCGCTCGCGGCGCGCGCGGGCGGCGCCTGAGCGGGCGGCGCGGCGGCCAGAACCATGAGTGCCGTCATGATCATCAGCCGCGGATGCGCCCGAAATGCTCCGCTGCCAAGATCGTGATTTTACTAGAGAAAAGGGTTAATGTCCCGAACCGGGATCGGCCTTGCGGCGCCTTCAGGTGCACATCGACAGGAAGGCGATCTCCATCACCGTGCCGCCTTCGACCGGCAGCGGATTGTCGCGATAGTCGACATGGTCGGAAACGGCGCCGCCGGCGTCGCGGCGCTCGCGGGATTTGGCGTTGATCGTGCGCGCGGCGCAGTCGATCAGCAGCAGATAGACGTCGTTGCTGGGTCCGGTCGCGCCCGGATCGGTGAGGCGGAACCAGGCGCTGCGGGTCGTGCCCTGCTGGTCGATGGTCGCGGCGTCGACCGCGATCGACTGGCCCGAGCCCGCCGTGCCGAGGTTGAGCCAGGTCGACAGGCGCGGCGGCGGCACGGCGAGGGAGGCCACCGGCTCGGGCGGAGGCCGCAGCGCGTCCGCCATGCCGCAGGCGCCGATGGCGGCGCCGAGCGCGGGCCGGACGCGCGGATCGGACATCGCGGCGGCGACATGGTCGAAGTCGCGCGGGGTGAGCCGGCCGGGCTCGAAATAGCCGCTGCGGACGACGGTGGCCGAGCGGACGAGGAGGCGGAGCTGGAGCGGGGTCAGCGCGGCGCCGAGCCGCTCGCCGACGCAGCGCGTCTGGGCGAGATCGAAGCCGTAGCGGATCAGCTGCGGCGAGACGATGCTGCCGCGGTCGCCGACATAATCGGCGAGATTGCCCGCGCAGCCGGCGGCGAGCGGAAGCAGGAAGAGAGGCGACAGGCGCATGACGCGCTGACTATCAACCGCTTGGCGCCGACGCCATGCCCGATTGCGTCCGGCACGCGACGGGCCTAGTCGGCGGACGGGGCCGTTCGACGGCGCGAGGCTGACCGATGACCGCAACCGATGCCGCCTTCTCCGGCGCGATCCCGGCGCTCTACGAGCGCTTTCTGGTGCCCATGCTGTTCGCGCCTTATGCCGAGGACATTGCGGCGCGGGTCGCGGCGCTGGGCGCGCGGCGCATTCTCGAGACGGCGGCCGGGACCGGAGTGGTGACCGCGGCGCTGCTGGACGCGATTCCGGACGCCGAGATCGTTGCGACCGACCTTAACCAGGCGATGCTCGACGTGGCGGCGGCGCGGATCGGTTCGGCCAGAGTGAGCTTCCGGGCGGCGGACGCGCAGGCGCTGCCGTTCGACGATGGCGGCTTCGATGCGGTCGTCTGCCAGTTCGGCGTGATGTTCTTCCCCGACCGCGTCGTCGCCCATCGCGAGGCGCTGCGCGTGCTGAAGCCGGGTGGTCGCTTGCTGTTCAACGTCTGGGGGCGGATCGAGGATAATCCGCTGTCCGAGGCGGTGACTGAAGCGGTCGCCGCCCTCTTCCCGGAGAACCCGGCGGCATTCCTGCGGCGGGTGCCGTTCGGCTATCACGACATCGAACGGATCGAGGAGGATCTGCACGCCGCCGGCTTCGAGGAGATCGAGGTCGAGACCGTCGAGAAGCGCAGCCGGATCGGATCGGCGCGCGAGGCAGCGACCGGCCTCTGCCATGGCACGCCGCTGCGCGCCGAGATCGAGGCGCGCGGCGATCTCGGCGACGTCACCGACAGCGCCGCGGCGGCGCTGGCGCGGTTCGAAGGGCCGGACGGCGTCGACGCGCCGATGTCGGCGCACGTGGTCAGCGCCAGGGCCTAGGTCCCAAGGAGTCATCCCGGCGAAAGCCGGGACCCATGAACGCCGCCGGTCGAGAACAGGGCGAGCACCTCCGCGCCCCGCCCCCGCGCTTCCATTCATGGGTCCCGGCTTCCGCCGGGATGACTATCCATTTCCCGTTGCTCAGGCCGTCGCCACCCCCTCGCGGCATTTCATCAGCGGCTGGATTCGGGTGCCGAACATCTCGGTGCCGATCAGGAAATCGTCGAAGGTGAGCAGGACTCCGCCCGTATTGGGGACGGTGGCGACCTCGTCGAGCATCCGGGCGATATTCTCGTAGGAGCCTACCAGGGTGCCCATGTTGAGGTTGACCGCGCTCTCCTTGTCGGCGAGCTGGCGGACGTTGGTCGTGGTCGAGGTCTTGTCGGCGGCGCCCTGCAGACCGAGCCAGGCGATCGCCTCCTCGTCGGCGCCCTCGCGGTACCAGATCCATTTCTCCATCGCCTCCTCGTCGGTCTCGGCGGCGATGACCATGAACAAAGCGTAGACCCGGACGTCGCGGCCGGTCTTGGCGGTCGCCGCCATCAGCCGGTCGTTGTTCGAGGAGAAGGCGGTCGGCGTGTTGACGCCCTTGCCGAGGCAGAAGGCGTAATCGGCCCATTGCGCCGAGAAAGCGAGGCCTTCGTCCGACGAGCCGGCGCAGATGATCTTCATGTCGCCGGTGGGCAGCGGCTTCACCCGGCAATCGTCCATCTGGTAATATTGGCCCTTGAAGTCGGAGACTCCGGTCGCCCAGAGCTCGCGCAATATATGGGCATATTCGCCGAGCATCTGGTAGCGGTTACGGAAATGCTCGTCGCCCGGCCACAGGCCCATTTGCGAATATTCGGGGCGCTGCCAGCCGGTGATCAGGTTGATGCCGAAGCGGCCGTGGCTGATCGAATCGATGGTGTTGGCCATGCGCGCGCAGAATGCGGGCGGGATGACGAGCGTCGGGCAGGTCGCGTAGATCCTGATCTTGTTCGTGATGGCGGCGAGGCCGGCCATCAGGGTGAAGCTTTCGAGATTATAGTCCCAGAACTCGGTCTTGCCGCCGAAGCCGCGCAGCTTGATCATCGAGAGCAGGAAATCGACGCCGTATTTCTCGGCCTTGAGCGCGATCTCCCGGTTGAGATCGAAGGTCGGCATATATTGCGGCGCGTTCTCCGAAAGGAGCCAGCCGTTGTTGCCGATCGGCGTGAAGATTCCGACTTCCATCATGCAGCTCCCTTGAGGCGCGCGCGGCCGAGCCAGTCGCGCAGGACGAGGTTGAAGCGGGCCGGCTCGGTGACGTTGCAGGCATGGCCGCCGGTCATTCGGGCGAGCGTGGCGTCGGGCAGGCCGGCGGCGAGGCTTTCCGAGCAGGAGGCGGGGACGAGCATATCGTCCTGGGCCGCGACCAGCAGGGTCGGCATGGGGATCTCGGCGAGACGGGCAGTGACGTCGAAGGCGAGCAAGGCGGCGATCCTGGCCTCGACATTGGGCGCGCCCTGGAAATGCTCGAGCTGCTGCGCCTCCTCCGCCTCGAGGCGGGCGACGTTCGCGGCCGCCCAGCGGGCGGGATAGAGGAAGATCGGCTGGGCACGGATGAAGGCGCGGACGCCGCTGCCCCGCAGCAGCGCCAGCCGGGCCTCGAAGCAGCGCAGGAAATGCGGATCGGGGCGGGCGAAGCCGTTGACGATCACCAGCCGGTCGAGCCGCTCAGGCGCGCGCAGCGCGAGCGCCAGGCCGATGACTCCGCCGGCGGCGTGGCCGGCCAAAGTCGCGACGGCGAGCCCGATGGCGTCCATCAGCGCCAGCACGTCGCCGGCCATGTCGTCGACGCTGACGTTGAACGGCAGCTCGCGATCGCTGCGGCCGGTGCCGCGATGGTCGTAGAGGATGACGTGATGGTCCTCGGCCAAGGCGTCGAGGTTGGGCGCCCAATAGGCCACGGAGCCGCCGAGGCCGGCCGAGAGGATGAGGGCCGGCGCATCGGCCGGACCGTGCGTCTCGTAATAGAGGCCGGCGACCTCCCCCATCAGCCGATATGCGCCACGGAGGCGATCTCGACCAGGCAATCGGGCTTCACCAGCTCGCATCTGACGCAGTAGCGCGCCGGCTTGTTACCCGGAAAATACTCGGCATAGACCGCGTTGAACGCGGCGTAGTCGGCGAGGTCCTTCAGGAAGATGTGGTTCATGGCGACGTCGGCCATGGTGGCGCCGGCGGCGGCGAGCGTGGTCTTGATGACCTCGAGCACATGGCGGGTCTGGGCGGCGGCGTCGCCGGCATGGAGGACGGCGCCGCCCTCCCCCAGCGCCAGCACGCCGGAGACGTAGACGATGTTCCCCGCCTTGGCCCCGGCCGAATAAGGCGCGATCGGGGTCGGGAATTGCGGTGGGTTGATGGGCTCGAAGGGCATGTCTTTCTCCTATCCGTCTTCGGCGATCTGGCCGAAGGCGCCGCAGAAATCGGCGACGGTCGAGACCCAGCCGAAGAAGTTCTCGACATTGTAAACGCTGGCCGCCTGGATGAAATCGGGGCCGAGATGGTGGGTGGCGTCCTCCAGCATCACCCCGAAATATTCGAGGTGGAAGCCGTCGCGCAAAGTCGATTCGACGCAGACGTTGGTGGCGATTCCGACGAAGACGATGTTGCGGATGCCGCGCGCGCGCAGCGTGCTGTCGAGCTGCGAGTTGAAGAAGGCGCTGTAGCGGGTCTTGGGAAGGACGATGTCGCGCTCCCGCGGCTTCAGCGCGTCGACCAAATCATAGTCCCAGCCGCCCTTGGCGAGCAGCTTGCCCTCGAGCTCGGGACGCGCCCGCATCGTCTTCAGCGCATTGGACTTATGCCAGTTGGGCGAGCCCGGGCCGCCCGCCTCGACATAGCTCGCATCCCAGCCGTTCTGCAGGTAGACGACCTGCACCCCCGCCGCCCGAGCGGTGTCGAGCACCTTGGCGATCTGGCCGATCGTGCCGGCCGCGCCGGCGATGTCGAAGCCGGCCAGGTCGACATAGCCGCCCGGCGAGGCATAGGCATTCTGCATGTCGATGACGACGATCGCGGTCTCCTCGACCGAGACCCGGATCGGCTCGGGGCGCGCGGGCAGCGTGATCACGCGCCCCCTTCCCACGCCCGCTTCAACCGTCATCCGCCAAGCCCCCTGAAGCCCAGCCGCCGAATGTTGACCTTTTGGGGCTTCGGCACAACCCCTCAGGCGTCGGCGGGGAAGCCGCCGGAGTGAACGAAATCGGCGGCCGGCTTGCGCCCGCTCGGATATTCGCGGGCCTGGAGCTTCTCGTCGAGGATCGTCGGGTCGCCGATCCGGCCGATCGCGCAGGCGGCGTCGAGCCGGTAGCGTTCGGGGATGGCGAGCTCGGCACGGGCGAGGTCATGCTCGATGCCCGACATGCCGTGGGCGTGATAGCCCATCCGGGTCGCCTGCAGTGCCAGGCAGGCCCAGGCGGCGCCGGCATCGAAGCTGTGGGTGTGCGAGGGCTGGGGCGCCCCGGTCTTCTTGTCGGTGAAAGGCGTGCTGTCCGACAGGATGTAGATCAGGACCGAGGCGCTGTGCGCCCAGCCCCGGTTCCAGGGGATGAGCAGCGACAGGAAGCGCTCCCAGTCGGCATCGCCATTCTTGGCATAAAGGAAGCGCCAGGGCTGCGAGTTGAACGCCGACGGCGCCCAGCGCGCCGCCTCGAAGATGGTCATCAGGTCCGCCTCGGGCAACTCCGACCCGTCGAAGGCGCGCGGCGACCAGCGCTGGAGGAACAAAGGATCGATCGGAAAGTCGGCCGAACGCGGGGTCATCGGGGCCTCCTCCTTGCGCCGCCGCCTTGGCCGAGGCGGGGTGGGTTGGCAAGCCGATGACGCCCAGGTGCTTGACTCATTCATAACTTTCAAGTTATGAATGTCCCATGCAGGCCGCTTCCGACCTTTTGTTCAGAACGCTTGGCGACCCAACCCGGCGGGGTTTGTTCGAGCGGCTGGCGCTGGGAGACGCGCTGTCGGTGCGGGCGCTGACCGAGCGCTCGGGGGTATCGCAGCCGGCGGTGTCGAAGCATCTGGGCGTGCTCAAGCGTGCCGGCCTGGTCGAGGGCCGGCCCGCTGGGCGCGAGACGCATTACCGCGCGCGCCCCGAGGGGCTGGGGCCGCTGCTCGGCTGGATGGAACGTTACGCCGCCTTCTGGGAGGAGCGCTTCGACGCGCTCGAGGATCTGCTGAAAAGGATGGACCAATGAGCGAAGCCGCCACCAGGAGCATCGTCGTCGAGCGCGAGATGCCGCATCCGCCCGAGAAGGTCTGGCGCGCTCTCACCTCCTCGGCGCTGATCGCCGACTGGCTGATGGACAATGATTTCGAGCCGGTGGTGGGCCGCAAGTTCCAGTTCCGCGCCAAGCCGATGCCGGGCTGGAAGGGGATCACCAATTGCGAGGTGGTCGAGGCCGATCCGCCGCGCCGTCTCGCCTATCGCTGGGGCGACGGCACCGAATCCGACAGCGGCCTCCAGACGCTCGTCACCTGGACGCTGACCCCGACCGCCGGGGGCACCCATGTCCGCATGGAGCAGTCCGGCTTCCGCCCGCAGGACGAAGGCGGCTACCAGGCGATGAGCGGCGGCTGGCCGCGGATCCTGGAGGGGCTGGAGCGGGTGTCCGGCGGCGAGTGATCGCGGCGTCCGCCCCCCGGAATCGGGGATCGCCTCCGCGGACGCTGGCGGCCGGCCGGCGCGCCGCCGCCGAATAAAGTCGCTTTCTCGAGCCCGATCTGCTAGGTTTCCGTCATCACCTGCGCCGTTCCGCAAGCGCCCCGTGACTGAGAGACGCTCGTGCTCCCGCTTGCACAACCAGGCGACCTCCCATGGACAAGACATATTGGATCGGCCGCAAGCGCGCGGCGATGGCGCGCTCGGGCGGCATCAGGGCGGCGCACCCCTTCCTGCTGCCCAACAAGGGACCGGCGACGCCAGGCGAACGCGAGGCGCTGCAACTGCCGGCGCGGGCTCGGCCGCGTCCCCGCAGCGCTCTGGGCGGCCCGGCGGAGGGCGGCGCATGAGCTTCAACTTCCGCAAGACGAGGAAGGGCCCGGTCCTCTCGCCCGACGAAGGCAAGAGGCAGGGACGCGCCGTCCGCTCGGCGCAGGCCGCGCTGGGCAGCGTCGACGCCGTCCGCGCCTTCCTCAACACCCATCACCCGGCCCTCGACGGGCGCCCGATCGACCTTGCCGTCGCCAGCGAGGCCGGCCTGATCGCGGTCGAGGCGGCGATCCACGCCGAGAATGACGCATGAGCCTGCACGACTGGCTCGGGCGGCACGTCGCCGACACCAAGGACAGCCATTGGGACGGCGGCTATTTCGTGACGCGCTGCGGCATATGCGGCAAGGCGATGGTCAAGCCGCCGGGGCTTCCCTGGCGGCTGCGCGAGGGCAAGGCCGCCTGAGGAGGCGCCGGGCGCCCTGGACTCGTTTAGCGAAGCCGTCCCTCCCTCCCCACTGGCGCAAAACCGCCGTTTCTGGCAGCGAGAGTCGCGCAGAACGAAGGATAATGCCTCCATGGACTTTGACCTTACGGAACGGCAGGCTTTCTACCGGGACCGGGTGAAGGCGTTCGTCGAGACTCGGGTGCGGCCGCGCAATTCCGATTATAAGGCGCAGCTCGCCGAGGGCGACCGGTGGCAGCCGATCCCGGTGATCGAGGAGCTGAAGCCCGTCGCCAAGGCGGAGGGCCTGTGGAATCTGTTCATGCCCCCGGGCGGGGCGCTTGCCCATGTCGACGAGAGCTTCCAGTTCGAGGGGACCCAGCTCACCAACCTCGAATATGCGCTCTGCGCCGAGGAGATGGGGCGGCTGATGTGGTCGGCGGAGGTATTCAACTGCTCGGCGCCCGACACCGGCAATATGGAGGTGCTGCACCGCTACGGCACGCGCGAGCAGAAGGAGGAGTGGCTGAGGCCGCTGATGCTGGGCGAGATCCGCTCCGCCTTCCTGATGACCGAGCCGGCCGTCGCCTCGTCCGACGCGACCAATATCGAATGCGACATCGCCCGCGACGGCGATGATTATGTGATCAACGGCCGCAAATGGTGGTCGTCGGGCGCGGGCGATCCCCGCTGCAAGGTCGCGATCCTGATGGGGAAGACCGACAAAGGCGCCGACAAGCACCGGCAGCAATCGATGGTGCTGGTCCCGCTCGACGCGCCGGGCCTGACCGTCGAACGGGCGCTCACCGTCTACGGCTTCGACGACGCGCCGCACGGGCATATGGAGATCGAGCTGAAGGACGTGCGGGTGCCGGCGGCCAACCTGCTTTTGGGCGAAGGACGCGGCTTCGAGATCGCGCAGGGGCGGCTGGGGCCGGGCCGGATCCACCATTGCATGCGCACGATCGGCGCGGCCGAAGAGGCCCTGAAGGCGATGGTGAAAAGGCTCCAGAGCCGGGTCGCGTTCGGCAAGAGGCTGATGGAGCACAGCATCTGGGAGCAGCGCGTGGCGCGCGCCCGGATCGACATCGACATGTCGCGGCTGCTCTGCCTCAAGGCCGCCGACCTGATGGACAAGGCCGGCAACAAGGCCGCCCAGGCCGAGATCGCGATGATCAAGGTCTATGCGCCGCAAATGGCGCTGCAGATCATCGACGACGCGGTCCAGGCGCATGGCGGCGCCGGCGTGTCGCAGGATTTCGGGCTGGCGGCGAGCTGGGCTGGGATCCGGACCCTGCGCCTGGCGGACGGGCCGGACGAAGTGCACAATCGGGCGATCGCGCGGATCGAATTCGCCAAGCACCGGCCAGACTAGCCGTCATCCCAGCGAAAGCTGGGATCTCCCTGTCTTGACGGCGGTCGAGAAGAGCAATTGAGATTCCAGCTTTCGCTGGAATGACGAAGGAAACGGGAATGACGGGTCTTTTTGATTTGACCGGCAAGGTGGCGATCGTCACCGGCTCCTCGCGCGGCATCGGCCGGGCGATCGCCGAGGCGCTGGCCGATCATGGCGCGAAGGTGGTGGTCTCGAGCCGCAAGGCCGAGGCGTGCCAGGAGGTCGCCGACGCGATCAACGCCAGGCACGAGAGCGCGGCCATCGTCGTCCCCGCCAGCATCTCGTCCAAGGAGGCGCTGCAGAACCTCGTCGACGAGACGAAGCGGCGGTTCGGGCGGATCGACATCCTGGTCTGCAACGCCGCCTCCAACCCCTATTATGGGCCGATGGCGGGGATATCGGACGAGCAGTTTCGCAAGATCCTCGACAACAACGTCATCGCCAATCACTGGCTGATCCAGATGGTCGCGCCCGAAATGCTGGAGCGCGGCGAGGGATCGATCATCATCGTCAGCTCGATCGGCGGCCTCAAGGCCTCGGGCGTGCTCGGCGCCTACAACATCTCCAAGGCCGCCGATTTCCAGCTCGCGCGCAACCTGGCGGCCGAGTTCGGGCCGCGCCAGGTCCGCGTCAATTGCATCGCGCCGGGGCTGATCCGCACCGATTTCGCCAAGGCACTTTGGGAAAATCCGCAGACGCTGGCCGCGGTGACCATGCACACGCCGATGCAGCGGATCGGCGAGCCGCACGAGATCGCCGGCGCCGCCGTGTTCCTCGCCTCGCCGGCCTCGACCTTCATGACCGGCCAGGCGATCGTCGTCGACGGCGGCTCGACGACGGGGGTTGGGTTATGACCCGCCTCTATTGGGCTCCTGCGAAAGCAGGAGCCCAGTCGGACGCCCGGATCTGGGTTCCTGCTTTCGCAGGAACACAAGGAGCAGCGGAATGAGACTTCAGAACAAGATCGCGATCGTCACCGGCGCGGCGTCGGGAATCGGCAAAGCGACGGTGGCCCTGTTCGCGGCCGAAGGGGCCGTGGTGATCGCGGCGGACGTCGCGTCCTCGGAAGGGGTGATCGCCGCCGACGCGGGGCGCGAGGAGGATGTTCGCGGCCTCATCGACATCGCCGGCCGCGAGCATGGCGGCCTCGACATCTTCTTCGCCAATGCCGGCATTTCGGGCGGGCTCGCCTCGATCTTCGAACAGACGCCGGAGGATTGGCAGGAAATCCTCCGAGTCAACCTGATCGGCCCGTTCCTCGCGATCAAGCATTCGGCGCCGGTGATGAAGGAACGCGGCGGCGGCTCGATCATCGCCACCGCCAGCGTCGCCGGCATCCGCGCGGGCGCGGGCGGGCCGGCTTATTCGGCGAGCAAATCGGGCGTGATCAGCCTGGTCGAGGTGGCGGCGACGCAGCTTTGCGGCGCCAATATCCGAGTCAACGCGATCTGCCCCGGGCTGATCGAGACCGGCATGACCCGGGGCATTTACGACATGGCCCGGGCGGCGGGCAAAGAGGAGATGATCGGCCATTTGAACCCGCTGAAGCGCGGCGGCGTCCCCGACGAGATCGCGCGGGCCGCGCTCTTCCTGGCCTCGGACGAGTCGAGCTACGTCAACGGCCACGCCCTCGTCGTCGACGGCGGCCTTTCCGCCTCGCATCCCCATTACCGCCAGGAATATGGCCGCACGTCCTTTTGAACCGACGGGTCCTTCTAGGGGGACACGTACTTTTTCGCGAAAAAGTACGTGTCCCATTCGCACCCCTTCGCACCCGGCTATTGCGGTCCCGCCATCCCGTCTATGCTCATCTCCTTGTTCGCGAGGTGGTAAATGGGATTCGCCAGCTGTTACGAAGATGGTCAGCGCAAGGTTGAAGAGGCTGCCTTTGACAAAAAGGACCCTCCGCTCGCCGCCCTCGCACAAGCGAAGCGCAAGCGTATGACGCTTGAGGAGTTAGTGGAACTTCCCAAAGGCAACACCCCTGGGGCGGTGCAGACGTACATTGAACTGTTGAAGTGGAAGCGCCAAGAGGCTGACGGCACCCCCCTAGCCGCCAGGATTGACCAGCGCCTCGCTGAACTTGAGGAACGGAGACGCAAACTCGTCGCGCTTTATTCCGGACGAGGAACACGGGGGTAGAGCCGTGTCACGAAAAGCTGAAGCGCGCCCATTGCCGCACGCCCTTCTGACGCGACATCCCCTCCCTAAAAATAGGAGACAGTCCCCCAGGTTTAGGGGACAGTTCCCCAAGTTTCGAAAAATGGGGGACTGTCCCCCTATTTTGGGGACTGTCCCCTATTTTTACTGTTCCTCGCCTCGGACGACTCCTCCTATGTCAACGGCCACGCCCTCGTCGTCGATGGCGGCCTCTCCGCCTCGCATCCCCATTACCGCCAGGAATATGGCCGCACGTCCTTCTAGGTCCCTGATTCGTGACCCCGCCATTCGTTCCATGCGACGAACCGTTGCCGAACGGCCGCCATCTCCACGTCCCTAACTAATTGTCCTCGTTGGCAAAAAAGGGCGCTGTTGGCTTTTTTGAAAAAAGCGCTTTCCTACAGCCCCGTCCTGATGATCTATCCTGCTCAATGGAACAGATCGAGAATCCCACTGCTCCCGAAGCGTCGACCGATGAGCGCGCTTCTCCGCTTCCCGACGCTCAGGACGAGCCGCTCGCCACCAGCGATTGGCCCGAATTCGCCAGCCGCGCCGAGGCGATGGCCTTCTGGCAGGGCGTTCGCCGCGGCATAAGCGAATCGGGCCGCGACCGGGCCCACCCGCACATGCCGGAGAGCTTCTCGCTCGATCTCACCCGCGACGGCGGCGCCCCCACTTTGACCTCCGGCAAATGGCTCAATCCCTGGCCGCATATCCCGGACGACGAGGCGTCGCGGGGCCTCACCACCCATGGCCCGGCCGAGCCGGCGCCGCGCGCCGGCCGCCACGACGGCTTCACGGTGGCGAAGGAGCAGCTCTTCCTGCGCACGCTCGCCGACACCGGAGTGATCGCCGACGCCTGCCGGGCGACCGGGATCAGCCGCCGGGCCGCTTATGACCGTCGCAAGAGCGCGTCGGGACGCGCCTTCGCGCTCGCCTGGGACGCGGCCCTGCTGATCTCCCGCAACCCGCTCGGCGACGACGTCCTGTCGCGTGCCCGGCACGGTGTGATCGACCGGGTCTACCGCAATGGCGAGCTGGTCGCCGAGCGCCACCGCTACGACAACCGTCTCACCATGGCGGTGCTCACCCGGCTCGACCGGGTCGCCGAGGGCCATGGCGAGAACGCGCCGGTGATCCGCGCCGTCGCCCAGGAGTTCGACCAGTTCCTCGATCTGCTCCCCCAGGGGCTGCAAGCCGCCGAGGAATTCGTGGCCGTCCGCTTCCCCGCCGCCGCCGGCGTTGGCGCGCCGGCCGAGGTGCGCGAGCCGCCCGGCTGCTTCGCCGGCGATCCGGCGCCGTCCGGCACCGAGCAAGCCTTGCTGGCCCGCTTGGGCCACTATGAGGAATATGGCGTCGGCCTGCCGCAGGAGATCGACACGGGCGACCTCGATCCGGAGGAGATGGAGCGCTGGACCGAGGAGCAGATCGACCGCGCCAAAGCGAGCGGCTTCCTGGAAATGCTTCATCCGCTGGAATGGCCCGAGGCCGCCCGCGAACCCGCCGGGGACGACGTGAATGGCATGTGTAAAGTTCGTGAACTTTACCTCGCTTTCAATTCCGCCGCGGCCGTCGAGCCGGCCGAGCCGGAGGACGATTTCGCCGGCTGCGGCATCTGGGAGACGGAGGAGGGCTGGCTGACCGACTTCCCGCCGCCCGCCGGCTTCGACGGCTATCAGGAGGGCGAGCCGGGCGAGGAGGATTACACCCGCGAGCTCGCGGCCGAGGAGCTGCCGGCGATCGCCGAGGAAGAGGCGTTCGATCGCGAGGAGCGCGCGCTGCGCCTCGCCGAGCAGGAAGCCGCGCGGCGCCGCTTCTTCGGCCTCGATGAGCCAGCCCCGCCGGCCTCGCCGCCCGTCGGCGGCACGGCAGCAATTGACCTTAACGAAAGCTCGGGCCTATCGCGGCACGAACCCCCGATCCCGGAGACGCAGATGAGCCCCATTTCCACCAAGAAGCACGGCGACGTGCTGATCGTCACCTCGAACAACCCGCCGGTGAACGCGCTCGGCCACGCCGTCCGCGAAGGGCTGGTCGCGGCGATCGGCGAGGCTGACGCCGACGGCGCGGTGAAGGCCGTGGTGATCATCGGCGAGGGCCAGACCTTCTTCGCCGGGGCGGACATCACCGAGTTCGGCAAATCGATGCAGCAGCCGGTGCTGCCGCAGGTCGTCGACATCATCGAGAATTGCACCAAGCCGGTGGTCGCCGCGATCCACGGCACCGCGCTCGGCGGCGGCCTCGAAGTCGCTCTGGCGAGTCACTACCGGATCGCGCTTTCGTCGGCGAGGCTCGGCGTGCCCGAGGTCAAGCTCGGCCTGTTGCCGGGCGCCGGCGGCACGCAGCGGCTGCCGCGCATCGCCGGCGTGCAGACGGCGCTGGAAATGGCGGCGACCGGAAACCCGATCACGGCGCAGAAAGCGCATGAGGTCGGCCTCGTCGACCGCATCGTCGAAAGCGAGCTGGAGAAGCATGCCGTCGCCTTCGCCGAGGAGGTCAAGGACATCCGGCCGCTGCCAAAATCGAGCGAGCGCGACGACAAGGTCGCGCCCTACCGCAACGATCGCCGCATCTTCAACGAGTTCCGCGTCGCCAACATGCGCAAATTCCGCGGCTTCGAGGCGCCGTTCGCCAATGTCGAGGCGATCGAGGCCGCGGTCGAGAAGCCCTATGCGGAAGGCGTGCTGGAGGAAAGGCGGCTGTTCCTCCAGCTGATTACCGGCAACCAGTCCCTCGCCCAGCGCCATGTCTTCTTCGCCGAGCGGCGCGCCGCGAAGATCGACGGCATCCCCGAAGGGACCGAGCCGCGCATAGGCCGAAGGATCGGAGTGATCGGCGCGGGCACGATGGGCGGCGGCATCGCCATGAACTTCCTGTCGCAGGGCATTCCCGTGACCATCGTCGAGACGAGCCAGGACGCGCTCGACCGCGGCGCCGGCGTGATCCTCAAGAATTACGAGGCGACCGCGGCCAAGGGGCGCATGACGGACGCTGAGGTCGGGCGCGCCATGGGCCTGCTGACGCCGACGCTGAAGCTCGAGGACCTCGCCGACTGCGACCTCATCATCGAGGCGGTGTTCGAGAATATGGAGGTGAAAAAGGAGATCTTCTCGAAGCTCGACAAGATCGCCAAGCCGGGCGCGATCCTCGCCTCAAACACCTCCTATCTCGACATTGACGAGATCGCCGCCTCGACCTCGCGGCCCGGCGACGTGGTCGGCCTCCACTTCTTCTCGCCCGCCAACGTGATGAAGCTGCTCGAGGTGGTGCGCGGCGCGAAGACCGCGCCCGACGTGCTGGTGACGGCGATGCTGCTCGCCAAGCGGATCGGCAAGGTGGCGGTGGTCGCTGGCGTCTGCCATGGCTTCATCGGCAATCGGATGCTGATGCCGCGCCAGATCGAGGCCAACAAATTGCTGCTCGAAGGCGCGACGCCCGAGCAGATCGACAAGGTCCACGTCGCGTTCGGCATGCCGATGGGGCCGTTCCAGATGGCCGACCTCGCCGGGGTCGACATCGGCTGGCACCGCGACCCGAGCCGGATCGAGAACGTCCGCGACGCGCTTTGCGCCGCCGACCGCTGGGGCCAGAAGAAGGGGGCGGGCTTCTACGATTATGACGAGAACAGGAAGCCAAGCCCCTCCCCCGTCGTCGAGCAGATCGTCGAGGACTTCCGCGCCAGGGAAGGCGTCGAGAAGCGTGAGATCACCACCGAGGAGATCGTCGAGCGCACGCTCTATCCGATGGTCAACGAGGGCGCCAGGATCCTCGAGGAAGGCATGGCGCAGCGCGCCTCCGACATCGATGTGGTCTGGGTCTACGGCTATGGCTGGCCGGTCTATCGCGGCGGCCCGATGTTCTGGGCGGACAGCGAGGGGCTCGACAAGATCGTCGGGGGGCTCAAGCGTCGGGGGTTCGAAGTGGCGAAGCTACTCGCGGAAAAGGCCGCAGCCGGGGAGAAATTCACGCGCTGACCGCGCGCGGCAGCATTGACACCAGGGTGGTCGCCGCCATCAGCCCGACGATCGCCGCCAGCTGCGCCCCCGAGGCGGCGCCGGCGGTGCCGGCGACCGCCGCGAAGACGGTCATGATCATGTTCGTGGCGATCGCGGCCCAGCGCACGCCGGAGGCGACTGCGCCATAGCGCCGGTTGAGCAGGTTGAGGATCCCGGCGAGGGTCAGCAGCAGACCGCCGCTCGCGAACCAGATCGCGCGACTGCTCAGTTCGTCGAAAAAGCGCGGCGTCGAGGCGGTGTGGAACAGCCCCAGCAGGATGACCAGCAAGGCGAGAACCAGATAGACTCGGCGCATGAGCAGGCCTCCGGTGATGCCCGCTGGGGATAGCATCCGGCGCGACAGCATGCACCTCTTCGGGATCGCTGGCATCCGCGGCGCGCTTTGACTAGCTTTGATCGCGATGAGGCTCCGAACCGCTTTGTTCCTGGCCGCGCTGGCGACGGCCGCCTGCCATTGCCCGCCCGCCACGGATGCGGCGGCGGAAGAGGCGGCGATCCGGCAAGTGATCGCCGATATGGAAGGCGCCTGGAATCGCGGCGATTTCCGCGGCTACATGGCCGGCTTCAAGAACCCCGACGTGGTGTTCGTCTCGCGCGGCGAGTTCCAGCGCGACTGGCAGGGCACGCTCGACCATTACATCCGCGACTATGGCGGCGCGCCGGAGCGCCGCGGCCGGCTCCATTTCCGGGACATACGAGTGGAGATGCTCGCGCCGGACGCGGCGCAATTGATCAGCCGCTACCGGCTCGATCGCTCGGAGAGCCCGCAGGACGGGATCAACACCAGGCTGATGCGCAAGGTCGACGGGCGCTGGGTGATCGCGCTCAACCATGTCAGCTCGAAGGAGGGGCCGGAGGCGCCGGCCCGCTAGCTCACTTGCGGCGCCGACGGCACGAGCGGCGCATTGCCGACCACCGCCCATTCGTGGCCGCTGACCTTGTCGGTGGTGAGGACGTTGACGCCGACGCGTTGCGCCTTCTCCCACAGGCCCGACGAATTGAGCACATAGCCGCGGACCAGGAAGCGCCGCGCGCGAAGCTTGGGGACCAGCGTCTTCCACTTGTCGTAATGCTTGGACTCCAGGTGGAGATTGGCGACCGCGCGATTGACGGCAGTGACCGAATTGGAGCCGGCCTCGTCGTCGACGTCGAAATCGGCGAAGCACAATCGCTCGCTCGGCGAAGCCTGGGAATAGTGCTTCTTCCAATCGTTGGTGCCGCTCAGGCAGAAGAGGAACATTCCGCGGATCTCGGCCAACAAGGGCCAGCCATATTCCTGGAGGTTTTCGACCAGGCCCCGGCTCGGGTCATGCGCCAGGACCTTCCCCGGCGTGTAGATGAGCGACGCATCGAACCATTGCCTGAGATAATTGTCGATCTCATCCGGAAAGACCGAGACCGATCCTTCCTTGCTTTTGATGTCGAGGCAGACGAGGATCGGGTCGTGGCCGGCATCGGCGGCGTGGAACGAAATCAGCTCCTCGAGGTAGGCTGCGAGCGGGGGGCCCTCGCCGCCCTGATCGTGGCTGACCTGGAAATAGCTTGCGCTGGTGCCGTTCGACGAATCGGAATGGCGGTTGATGTCGAGCTCCAGGCCCCTGCATCCGCCATCCTGGCGATTGGCGTCGTTCCAGCGCAATTGGGTCGGGAGGTCCTCGTCGCGTTCGTAGGAATTGTGCGACGCCTTGAACGCCAGCTGGTCATATCCGAGGTTTTCGAAGCTCATTGCCGGCGCCTTTCGTTGAAGGTTCGCCATTCAACTCATAATGACTTGGTAACGTTCGACGAGAGCTAACCGCCAGTCCGGGCCAGCAGATCGATCAGCTCCTGCTTCCAGAAACGGGCCCACGTGTGCGTCCCGTGGCCGCGGGTTTCGGCCGAAGCGGGAATGAGGACGTAGCGCGCCGTCGACAGCCTGCGCGCGGCGGCTTCGGCGATGCCATAGTCGGGTGGGTTGATGAAGTCGTCGGCGCTGTTGACCCAGGTCATGGGCACGCGGATGCGCTCCAAATTCGGGAGCGGGTTGTAGGTGCGCGAGGATTCGAGCTGGTAGATGAGGTCGTTGGCGTCGCGCGTGCCGATGTCGCGGTCGATGCGCTCGACGATATAGGCTTCGGCGCTCGCTCGGTCCGGATAGGCGCGCTGGAGATAGAGGGGAGCGAAGCCGGCGGCCTGGAGTAGGCTGACCGCGGTTCGCAGGCCCAGGACGGGCTGGCTCGCGTAATTGCCCTGCTGCCAGGCGGGGTCGCTGCGGATGCCCTCGACGGCCATGCGGCGCCACATCCGGTTGTGGCCGGCGATCTCGACCGGCAGGCACGCCATCGGCATCATCGCGCGGGCGAAATCGGGGTGGGCCTGCGCCCAGACGAAGCCGTGCATACAGCCCATCGACGTGCCCATCAGCAGGCGCAGGCGGGTGACGCCGAGCCGCGCCAGCAGCAGCCGCTGCGCCTCGACCATGTCGTCATAATCGTAGGCGGGGAATCGCATGCGCAGGCCGTCGCTCGGCTTGGACGAGCGGCCGTGGCCGATATTGTCTGGGAGGATGACGTAGTAGTGCGCCAGGTCGAGCGGCTGGCCGGCGCCGTACAACTCGTCGGCGAATTGCGGCTGCAGGAATTGCCGGCCGCTGCCGCCGGTGCCGTGGAGGACCATCACGGCGTTGGTTATCCGCCCTGCCCGGTCGCGGCGCGGGGTGCCGAGCGTGGCGTAGTGGATGCGAAGCTCGGCCATCGTCTCGCCCGAACGGAAGCGGAAATCGCGCAGCACGACGTCGCCTTCGCTGAGGCGGGCGGCATGATCGGTTTGCGCAGCCGCCGGCGCGGTAGCGAGCATCAGCAGCAGGAAGACCAGCAGCCGCATCTTCAAATCCCCTCAGGTCCGGTCGAGCATATCCCTAACCCGCGCCGCGAGATCGGCATAGGCGAAGGGCTTGGTGATCAGCTCAACGCCGGGATCGAGGCGGCCGTGGTGGACGATGGCGTTGCGCGCATAGCCGGTGGTGAACAGGATCCTGAGCTCGGGCCGCCGGGCGCGCGCCTGCCGCGCCAGCACCGCGCCGGTCATGCCGCCGGGCAGGACGACGTCGGTGAACAGCAGGTCGACATTGCTCTCCTGCCGGTCGAGCAGGCGCAGCGCCGAGGGGCCGTCATGCGCCTCGAGCACGCGATAGCCGAGCTCGCGCAGCACCTCGACCGTATAGGCACGGACGTCGTCATCGTCCTCGCAGACCAGGATCGTCTCCTCGCGCGAGCCTTCGGGGACGGCGAGCTCCGGCCGGTCCTCGGCCGCCGCCTCCTCGCCGAGCAGACGCGGCAGATAGATGCGGACCGTCGTGCCCTCGCCCTCCTCCGAATAGATTTTGAGGTGACCGCCCGATTGCTTGACGAAGCCGTAGACCATGGAGAGGCCGAGGCCGGTGCCCTTGCCGACCTCCTTGGTGGTGAAGAAGGGCTCGAAGGCGCGGGCGAGCGTGTCGGCGTCCATGCCGGCGCCGATGTCGGAGACGCAGATCGCGACATATTGGCCGGCGGACACGCCCGCATTCTGCGCCGCATAGGCGCGGTCGAAATGGGTGTTGGCGGTCTCGATGGTCAGCTTGCCGCCGTCGGGCATGGCGTCGCGGGCGTTGACCGCGAGGTTCAGGATCGCGTTCTCGAGCTGGTTCGGATCGGCCTCGATCCGCCACAGGCCGGCGGCGAGCACGGTCTCGACCTCGACTGTCTCGCCCAGGGTGCGGTGGAGCAGCTCGGACATTCCGGTGACCAGCTTGTTGGCGTCGATCGGGCGCGGATTGAGCGGCTGCCGGCGCGAGAATGCGAGCAGGCGCTGGGTCAGCACCGCCGCCCGCTCGGCGCCGATCAAAGCGTTGCCGAGCGCGCGGACGACGCGCGCCTCGCCCTCGTCGCCGACATGGCGGCGGGCGGCGTCGATATTGCCGGTGATGACGGTGAGGAGGTTGTTGAAATCGTGGGCGATGCCTCCGGTCAATTGGCCGACCGCCTCCATCTTCTGCGACTGGCGCAGCGCTTCCTCGGCCTGCTCGCGCTCGGCGATGGCGGCGGCGACGCGCGCCTCGAGCGACTGGTTCAGCTCGCGAAGCGCCTCCTCGGCGCGCTTGCGGTCGGCGATCTCGCGCTGCGCGGCTTCGTAGAGCCGGGCATTGTCGATCGCGACCGCGGCCTGGCCGGCGATGCCGACGAGAAGCTGCTCGTGCCGCGCGGTGAAGCGGCCGGGCTCCGGATGGCCGAAGAAGAGACCGCCGATCACCTCGCCGGAGCGCGAGACGACGGGGACCGCCAGGTAGGAGGTGACCGGCAGATGCTCCTTCGGCATGCCGTGATGGGTGTCGCTCTTGCCGTAGCGCGCGTCCTTGGTGATGTCGTCGGACCGCACCACCGCCTCGCCGCTGAACGTCGGCGCGAAGACGGCGGTGTTGCGCGGCATCGGGAACTTGTCGAAGTGGCTGCGGTCGACGCCCGAGATCGTATAAAGCATGTAGGATTCGCCCGCCGCGTCGAGCACGTTGTAGAAGAAGGCGCCGAACCGGGCGCCGGACAGCTCGACGCCGGCGTCGGTCACCATCTGCACGACCTTGTGCAGCTCCAGCTCGCCGGCGAGGCTGGCGCCGATCCGGTTCAGCGTCTCGAGCGACTTCTTGTCCTCCTCGAGCGCCTCCTCGGCCGCCTTGCGCGCGCTGATGTCCCGGACGACGCCGATCATGCTCTGGGGGCTGCCGTCGGCGGCGTAGATCGGCCGGCCGACCGCATTGACCCAGGTGAACCTGCCGTCCGACCGCATGAGGCGATATTCGACGTCGTAATCGGTCCCGGCGAGGATCGCCGCCTCGACCGCCGCGGCGGCGCGGGCGGCATCGCCGGGCTCGATCAGCTTCTGCATCCTGGTCCAGGTCATGACCGGGCCGGGGGGAATGCCGAACAAGGCCGCCGCCTGGTCGGAAAAGGTGACCATGTCGGTGCCCGCGTCCCAGACCCAGTCGCCGAGCGCGCCGGCGGCGAGCGCGACGCGCAGGCGCTCCTCGTTCTCGCGCAGCGCCTCCTCGGCAAGGCGCGCCTCGGTGAAGTCGAAGGCGAGGCCGACATAGCCGACCAGCCTGCCGGTGCCGTCGAAGCGCGGCCGGCAGCTGACCCTGAGCCATCGTTCCTCGCCGTCGGCGCGGCGGAAGCGGGCGTCGTAGCCGTAGTCGGTGCCCTCGGCCCAGGCCCTGGCGCGCCGCTCGATCACCGGCGGCAGATCCTCGGGATGGATCATCTCGATCCAGGTCTCGCCGGTCAGCTCGGCGGCGGGCCGGCCGGCAATCTCCTCGAACGCCTTGTTGACGAACTCGATGCCATTCTCGTTGGTGACCCAGACCGGTGCCGGCGCGCTATCGGCCATGGCGCGGAAGCGGGCCTCGCTCTCGCGCAATTCGGCCTCGCCCTGCTTCAGGTCGGTGACGTCGAGCGCCATGCCGACGAAGCCCATCGGCGCGCCCTTGGCGTCGATCCGCGGCTTGAGGCTGGCGTGGAACCAGCGCCATTCGCCGTCGTGGCGGCGGAAGCGGGCGACGAATTCGTAGACCCCGGTCCCGGCCCAGGCGGCGGCGCGCCGCGCCATCACGGTGGGCAGGTCATCCGGGTGGACGTGCCGCGTCCAGCCTCTGCCGAGCAGCTGCTCGGGCGGCAGTCCGAAAAAGTCGATGAGCGCGCGGTTGACGAACTCGATGCCGTCGGCGTTGGTGACCCAGACCGGCGCCGGGGCGCTGTCCGCGAGTGCGCGGAAGCCGGCCTCGCTCTCGCGCAGCGCGAGCGCCGGATCGTCGCGGGTCAGGCGAGGATCGGCGTCGTCGCCCGCTTCCCGGCCCTCGCTTGTCGACACATGATCCCCCGCGGTCCGCTTGAGCCAGAATCAATCCGCAGCCGGCGAATTCGTTCCCGCCAGAGCCGCGTCGTAAGCGGCCGGGCTGAAGCCAACCAGCCGCCGATCGCCAAGGTCGAGGACCGGGCGCCTGATCATCGACGGCTGGGCCAGCATCAGCGCGATCGCCTTGTCCGTGTCGAGCCCCTCCTTGGCGGCGCCGGGCAGCTGGCGGAAGGTGGTGCCGGCGCGGTTGAGGACCGTCTCCCAGCTAAGCTCGTCCGCCCAGGCGCGCAGCCGGCCCTCTTCGATCCCGGCCGCCTTGTAATCGTGGAAATCATAAGCGACGCCGCGTGCCTCGAGCCAGGCCCGCGCCTTCTTGACCGTGTCGCAATTGCGGATGCCGTACAGGGTGGGGACCGCCATGAGGCTCTCTATCGGGCCCGCGGCGGCAATGGCAAGGCGCGGACAAGCCGCGTCCGCCGCGTCACCGCGGGCTCAATGCAGCGCCGTCGGGCTTCCCCGTCAGCGCCGTCCTCCCCGTCCCGGCAGCGGCCGCAGCGCGCGCTCCAGCACCATGCGGGCGGCGCGGCGGCCGATCTCGTCCCCGGCATCGTTGGAGAAGCGGTAGTGGACGCCGCCGTAGATGCGCGAATCCGATACCTGCTGCGCCCATTCGTTCCAATTGGGCAGCACCTGCACGGCGGAGAGCGGAATGGCCTGGGAACCGACCCGGACGCCCCCCGCCGGGGCCGGCCCGGTCTCGGCGGTCATCACCTCGGCGGCCGCCGCGGCCACCGTGCAATGGCCGCACGGATATTCCGGGAAGTTCGGCGTGCCGAGCAGCGGCACCCAGGCCGGATCGGGCGCGGTGGCGTCGTTGCCGTCCGCCGCGCCGTTGCGGATGGCGGTGATCGGCCGCCAGTAATTGTAGTGGAACTTGGCCGCGATCATCGCCAGCGCGGCATCGTCGAACGCCATCTGGTAGAGCGCGAACATGCGCGCATTCTGGACCGGCCGGCGTCCCGGCGCGTCGGCGGCGAGGCGCATCGCCGGGGTCAGGTCGAATGCCTGCCGGTAGCGGGCGACCAGCGTCTGCTGCGGCGTCCGCTCGGCGCTGGTCCGGCCGCCCAGCCGCCGCACCTCCTCATAGTCGCGCGCCCAGACCTGGCCGGTGAGCGGCGGCGGCGGCGGCGGCCGCAGCGCGGCGGCGCTCGGGATCACCCACGGGCGGAAGGCGGACATATGCGGCTCGATCTGCGGCAAAGGCGTCGAGATCCACTCGCCTGGCGTGGTGCGGGGGCGGTAGGGTTCCTGGACGATGGCGGGATCGATCCCGCCCGCCGCGATCGCCGCCGTCGCCGCGGCCTCGCCGACCAGCCGTCCCGCCTCGCGCCGCCGCTCGTCGCGGACCTCGGCCATGGCGATGGCATAGCTTTCGTCGAGCGCGGTCTTCTGGGCCGGATAGTGGTGGACGAGGACTCGATAGGCGGCGGCCGCCGCGGCGGCGTCCTGCGAGGCGGACGAATCGCCCGCCGGAAAATCGAGATAGCTCTGGTAGCGCCGGTCGATCGCGTTGAGCGCCTCGAACATGGCGAGCGCGGTTCGCGTGGTGGCGCGCTCCTGGTCGGGCGTGCGCATCCCCGAACCCTGCATCGAATTGGCGATGCGGGTCGCAAAGTCCCACCAGTCGGTGACCGGATCCGCCTGCGCCGGCTGCGCGAAGACCAGGGCCGCCGCCGCGGTTGCCAGATAAGCTCTACGCATGATCTTTCCTCCATTTGTTGGCGCTGGCTTGCGCTTCCGAAGGACTAGGCGTATTGCTTCACTAAGACACCGCTTATGACATGATTTGAAAGGCCAAAAGCATGATCGCCGGTTGCATCGATCGAATGAGGCAGAGCGGGTGCGGCGGCTGCGAGCGGCGCGATGCTTGCGCGTCCTTGTGGAAGGCGCTGAAACTCGACCGGGTGCCGAAGCGCCCGTCCGCGCCGCGGAGAAGCCCGTTCACGGCGTTGCTGGTCGAGATGGCGAAGGCTTTCGAAGGCCGGATCGCGCCGCGGAAGAGCGCCTTCCAAAGCGAGGTCGAGCGCCGAATGGAGCCGATGCTCGCCTCGGGTCCCGTCCGCATCGACCGGGTCGCCCGCGAGCTCGGCTGCAGCCGGCAGACGCTGTACCGGCGACTGAAGGAGGAAGGCGTCACCTTCGTCGAGCTTCTCGACGGTCTTCGGCGGCGCCTCGCATTGCGGCTCGTGCGCGAGCAGGGGCTGTCGGTGAAGGAGGCGGCCTGGCGCCTGGGCTTTTCCGATCCGGCTGCCTTCTCCCGCGCCTTCAAGCGCTGGACGGGAACCTGCCCACGCGAGGCGCGCGGCAAGGACCGGAACTGAGCAGGCCGGCGCTTCACAAGACCGTCGACCTCACTCCCACTCGATCGTCCCGGGCGGCTTCGACGTATAGTCGTAGACCACCCGGTTGATGCCCCGCACCTCGTTGACGATGCGGGTCGCGACGCGGCTCAAAAAGGCGGCGTCGAACGGGTAGATGTCGGCGGTCATGCCGTCGGTCGAGGTGACGGCCCTCAGCGCGCAGACATGGTCGTAGGTGCGGTGGTCGCCCATCACGCCCACCGTCCGCACCGGCAGCAGCACCGCGAACGCCTGCCAGATCGCGTCGTAGAGGCCGGCGCTCCGGATCTCCTCGAGGTAGATGGCGTCGGCGCGGCGGAGGATGTCGCAGCGCTCCTTCGTGACCTCGCCGGGGATGCGGATGGCGAGGCCGGGGCCCGGGAACGGGTGGCGGCCGACGAACGCCTCGGGCAGGCCGAGCTCGCGGCCGAGCAGGCGGACCTCGTCCTTGAACAGCTCCCTCAGCGGCTCGACCAGCTGCATGTTCATCCGCTCGGGCAGGCCGCCGACATTGTGGTGGCTCTTGATGGTGACCGAGGGGCCGCCGGTGAAGCTGACGCTTTCGATCACGTCGGGGTAGAGCGTGCCCTGGGCGAGGAAGTCGGCGCCGCCGATCTTGGCCGCTTCGGTTTCGAAAATGTCGATGAAGGTCTTGCCGATCAGCTTGCGCTTGGCCTCGGGCTCGTCGAGGCCGGCGAGGCCGCCCAGGAACGCGTCGGCCGCGTCCACGTGGACCAGCGGGATGTTGTAATGGTTGCGGAACAGCGAAACGACCTGCTCGGCCTCGGCCTGCCGCATCAGGCCATGGTCGACGAAGACGCAGGTGAGCTGGTGGCCGATCGCCTCGTGGATCAGAACCGCGGCGACGGCGCTGTCGACCCCGCCCGAGAGCCCGCAGATCACCCTGCCCTGCCCGACCTGGGCGCGGATCTCGGCGATCTTGGCGTCGCGGAACTCGGCCATCGTCCAGTCGCCGGCCAGGCCGCAGACGTGGCGGACGAAATTGGCGAGCAATTTGCCGCCGTCGGGCGTGTGGACGACCTCGGGGTGGAACATCAGCGAGAAGAAGCGGCGCTGCTCATCGGTCGCGACCGCATAAGGCGCCCCCTCGGAAGCGGCGACGACGCTGAAGCCTTCCGGCAGGGCTTCGACGCGGTCGCCATGGCTCATCCAGACCTGGTGCAGCTCGCCCGGCTTCCACAGACCGTCGAACAGCATGGATTCGCCGATGATCTCGATGAAGGCGCGGCCGAACTCGCGATTGTCGGACGGCGCGACGCGGCCGCCGAGCTGGTGCGCCATGGTCTGCTGGCCGTAGCAGATGGCAAGGATGGGAAGGCCGGCATCGAAGAAATGCTGGGGCGCGCGCGGGCTGTCGTCCCACATCACCGACGAAGGGCCGCCGGAGAGGATGATGCCCTTGGGGCTCAGCCGCTCGAACGCCTCGCCGGCGCGGTTGAACGGCGCGATCTCGCTATAGACGCCGGCCTCGCGGACGCGCCGGGCGATGAGCTGGGTCACCTGGCTGCCGAAATCGACGATGAGGATGGAATCGGTGGGCTGGATCGTCATGGCGGGGCGATAGGAAGCGGGCCGGCCGCTGTAAAGTTAAGCAAGCGCTGAAGTTTTCCATTGCGCACTCGACCCGGCCACGTTAGTTAAGCGCATGCTTAACGAATCGGCCCGGCTCGACCTCGCCTTCCAGGCGCTTGCGGACCCGACGCGGCGGGGGATGCTCGCCCGCCTCTCCCGAGCTCCCGCTTCGGTGAGCGAGCTCGCCCGGCCGTTCGCGATCAGCCTGCCGGCGGTGATGCAGCATCTCCAGCTGCTCGAGGCGAGCGGGCTGGTCAAATCGGAAAAGAAAGGCCGGGTGCGGACCTGCCGGCTGGAACCGAAAGCGTTCGGCGCCGCCGAAGGCTGGATCGCCGAGCAGCGCGCGCTCTGGGAGGGCCGGCTTGACCGGCTCGAAGACTATCTCGCCGACATCCAAGCCAAGGAGAATGACAAGTGAGCGATCAGAACGACCTCGTGCTCGAGCGTGTGCTCGATGCACCGCGCGACTTGGTGTGGAAGGCGTGGACCAATCCCGAGCATCTGAAGAAATGGTGGGCGCCCAGGCCCTATCAGACGCCCGAATGCGAGATGGAGCTGAGGCCGGGCGGCAAGTTCTATACGAGGATGACCGGGCCGGACGGCTTCGATTCCGCGGGCACGGGCTGCTTCCTGGAGGTGGTTGAGGGCGAGAAGATCGTCTGGACCAGCGCCCTTCTCCCCGGCTACCGGCCGATCGCCGGCGACCCGGCCGATTGCGGCGGCTTCCCGTTCACTGCGATCGTCACCTTCGAGGACAATGGCGACGGCCGCACGCGCTACAAGGCGGTGGCGCTGCACCGGAACCAGGCCGACCGCGACACCCATGCGAAGATGGGCTTCCACGAGGGCTGGGGCACCTGCGCCGACCAGCTCGGCGAGATGGCGCGCGCGCTGGGAGCCGAGGCATGAGAAGGGTCGTCGTCGGCGCCTTCGTCAGCCTGGACGGCGTCATGCAGGCGCCGGGCGGGCCGGAGGAGGACCCGACCGGCGGCTTCGCGTTCGGCGGCTGGACATTTCCCCATTGGGACGAGGTCATGGGCGAGGCGATGGCCGAAAGCTTCGCGCAGCCGTTCGACCTGCTGCTCGGGCGCAAGACCTACGAGATCTTCGCCGCGCACTGGCCCTTCACGAGCGAGGAGCCGGCGGCCTTGTTCAACCGGGTCACCAAATATGTCGCCACCTCCTCGACCGGGACGCTCGCCTGGGCGAACAGCATCAGGCTGGAGGGCGACGTGCCGGACGCGGTCGCCCGGCTCAAGCAGGGCGACGGGCCGGACCTGCTGACCCAGGGCAGCTCGGTGCTTGTCCAGTCGCTGCTCGCCAGGGGCCTGGTCGACGAGCTCAACCTGCTCGTCTTCCCGGTCCTGCTCGGCCGCGGCAAGACCTTGTTCGGCGAGGAGACAATGCCGGGCGAGCTCGAACTCGTGGCGAGCAAGACCGCGACGACCGGCGTGATCATCAGCCGCTACCGGCCCAAGGGTCCGGTGCGCACCGGCTCCTTCGCCCTCGAAGAGTCGAGCGAGGCGGAGCTCGCTCGGCGCGAGAAGATGAAGCGGGAGGGCTGAGCCGATGGCCGATCCGATCGTCCTCACCGTCGAACGCCATGTCGATGCCCCGCCCGAGACGGTGTTCGACGCCTGGCTGGACGAGAAAGCGGTCGGCCAATGGCTGTTCGCCACGCCCGACGGGGTGATGGAGCGGGTCGAGATCGACCCTCGCGTCGGCGGCGGCTTCACCATCGTCGAGCGCCGCGGCGGCGATCTTGCCGAGCATTTCGGCGAATATGTCGCGCTCGACCGCCCTCGCCGCCTGGCCTTCGATTTCTGGACCAGCTTCAGCGAGGAGCGCACCCGAGTCACGGTGACGATCGCCCCGGACGGCGACGGCTCGGTCGTCACCCTCACTCACGAAGGCGTCTGGGCCGGTTACGAGGAGCGCACCCGCCAGGGCTGGACGATGATCCTCGAGGGACTCGCCCGAACCCTGACCGAGTGAGCCTTCTAGCAGCTGCGGTCGATCTCGCGGCCGATCAGGGCGCCGATCGCGCCGCCGATGATCGCGCCGGTGGTGCCGCTGCCGCCGCGCCGGCCGTAGCGGCCATAGCGGTAGCGCCGGCCGTCGCGGCCGATCTCGCGCCCGACCAGGGCGCCGCCGACGCCGCCGACGATCGCGCCGGTGGTGCCGCTGCCGCAGCGATAGCCGCGCCGGCCGTAATAACGGCGGTCGTAATAGCCGCTGTTGTAATAGCCGCGGTCGTAATAGCCGCGGGCATAATAGCCGCGCCGGGCGTAACGTCGGGCGTAACGGCGGTCGTGGCCGCGATAATAGTCGCCGCGGCGGTAGCGGCGCGGGGGATCGCGATAACGGTCGCGATCGTAATAGCCGCGGTCGTAATAGCCGCGGTCGTAATAGCCTTGCGCTTCGGCCGACGCGGGGAGGGCGACCATCGCCCCGATCGACGCGGCGACGCCGAGTATGAATGTCCTGAGCATGATACGGGCTCCTTACAGACCAGAGTCGGACGAAGAACGCAGTCCGGCACCCTAAGTCTCCGCCAACGCGCCTGAGCGGGCGATGAACGCGATGGTTAACGGAACCGCGCGCGTCCCATTCATTCCTCCCTTTAGCGCGCTCCGCGCTCGCCCGCGGGGGGCGCATTACCCACCCGCAGCCCGGTATGCTGGGCGATGAAGGCGTACATGTCCGAATATTCCTCGATCTGCTTGTCGGTCGGCTTGCCCGAGCCGTGGCCGGCGCGGGTCTCGATGCGGATCAGGTGAGGCGCCGGCCCAGCGTCGGCGGCTTGCAGGGCGGCGATATATTTGAAGCTGTGGCCGGGGACGACTCGGTCGTCGGTGTCGGCGGTGGTCGCAAGCACCGCCGGGTAGCGCACGCCCGGGCGGATGTTGTGATAGGGCGAGTAGCGCCTGAGGATCCGGAAATCCTCGGCCCGGTTCGGATAGCCGTAATCGTCCACCCAATAGCGGCCGGCGGTGAAGCGGTCGAAGCGGAGCATGTCCATCACGCCGACGCCGGGCAGCGCCGCCGCGAACAGCTCCGGCCGCTGGTTGAGCACCGCGCCGACCAGCAGGCCGCCGTTCGAGCGCCCCTCGATCGCCAGCTGGCGGTTCGAGGTGATCCGCTGCGCGATCAGATATTCGGCGGCGGCGATGAAATCGTCGAACACGTTCTGCTTGTTCGCCCGCCTCCCCGCGTCGTGCCAGGCCTGGCCATATTCGCCGCCGCCGCGCAGGTTGGCGACGGCGAGCACGCCGCCCATGTCGACCCAGGTCATCCAGCGCGGCTGGAAGGCGGGCTCCGAGGAGACGTTGAAGCCGCCATAGCCGTAGAGCAGGGTCGGCTGCGGCCGGCTCGTGTCGAGGCCCCGGCGGTGGACCAGGAACATCGGCACCCGAGTCCCGTCGCGCGACTTGTAGAAGACCTGGCGGACCTCGTATCGGGCGGGATCGAAGGCGAGCTCGGGCTGGGCGAAGACGGCGCTTTCGCCAGTCGCGCTGTCGTAGCGGTAGACGGTCGCCGGCCGGTTGAAGCTGGCGAAGCTGTAGAAGGTCTCGCTGTCCGACGGATCGCCCGAGAAGCCCGAGGCGGTGCCGATGCCGGGCAGAGCGATCACGCCCGTGCGGCGGCCGTCGAGCGTGAAGGTCCTGACCTCGCTCTTGGCGTCGACGAGGTAGGTGGCGATGAGCCGGTCGCCGACGATCGAGGCGCTGGCGAGCGTCGCTGCGTCCTCGGCCACGATCTCGGTCAGCTGCGTCGGATTGGCGATGTCCATGGCCACAATGCGCTGGCGCCGGGCGCCGCGATTGGTCTGCCAGAAGAAGCGCGTGCCGCTATTGCCGAGATAGGTCCAGTCGTTCTCGAGCCCGGTGATCAGGCGGCGCGGCTGGGCGTCGGTTCGGGTGAGGTCGATCAAGGTGATCTCGTAGCGCGCGTCGGTGCCTTCGGCGGAATAGACGATGAGCCAGCGGCCGTCGTCGGAGACCTCGCCATTGTTGCCGAGCCGCGGCCGGTCCGGGCTCGCATGGACCAGCCGGTCCTCGCTCTGCGGCGTGCCCAGGCGGTGGAAATAGATCGCCTGGTTCTCGTTCAGCGACTGGAATTGCTGGCCCTGCGGCGGCTCGGGGAAGCGCGAATAATAGAAGCCCGAGCCGTCCTTGGCCCAGTCGAGGCTGGAGAATTTGACCCAGCGGACCTCGTCGCCCGTGGGCTGGCCGGTGGCGACGTCGAGCACGCGCACGGTGCGCCAGTCGCTGCCGCCGTCCTGGATCGAATAGAGCAGGTGGCGGCCGTCCTCCGACGGGTCCCATTCGGCGAGCGCGGTGGCGCCGTCCTGCGCCCATGTGTTGGGGTCGATCAGCATGCGCGGCGCGCCGCTCAGCCCCTCGCGCACGTAGAGGACCGACTGGTTCTGCAGGCCGTCGTTGCGGGTGTAGAAATAGCGGCTCCCCGCTTTTTCGGGCAGGCCGAACCGCTCGTAATCGTACATCTGCGTCATCCGCGCGCGGAAGGCGGCGCGGCCGGGCAGGGTCGCGAGATAGGCGTCGGTCGCCTGGTTCTGGGCCGTCACCCAGTCGCGCACGCGGGCGTCCTCGCGGACGTCATTTTCGAGCCAGCGATAGGGATCGGCGATGCGCTCGCCGAACTGCTCCTCGACGACGTCGCCGCGGGCGCTCTCGGGATAGGCGATCGGGGCGGAGGAGGGCTGGGCGATGGCGGCAGCGGTGAGGGGCAGGAGCATGAGAGCGAAGGGCAAGCGCATGGAGCACGGCTTTCGTCAGGGAAGGGTGGCGGCGGTCTACCAGCCGCTCCCGCCGAGTCAATTTCACGCTCTGAACCGGACCGCTGCTAGTGCACCGCCCGCGCCGCCTGCTCCGCCTTGGTGGCGAGGAAGAAGCGGGGCTCGGGCGCCTGCAGCCTCCCCAGCACCAGATCCGCCGCGTAGCGGCCGACCGCGGGGCCGTGCTTGAAGCCGTGGCCCGAGCCGGCGCCGACCAGGATCACATTCTCCCATTGCGGGTGGCGGTCGATGAGGAGGTCGCCGTTGGAGCTGTTCTCATATTGGCAGACGCGCGCTTCGCTGAGCGGGCGCCGGGCGAGGTCGGGAAAGCGCCGGGCCATGAACGCCCGCGCATCGGCCACCGCCTGCGCCGAGGGCGTGCGGTCGCCGCTGTCGGGGTCCATCGGCGGCCCGTGCGCGTCGTGGGCGATCTTGAAGCCTCGCCCTTCGAGGTTGGGAAAGCCGTAATAGATGTCGCCGCCGTTGAAATCGGCCCAGCCCGGCAGCCGGCCCGGCTCGTAGCGGGTGTCGCCCGCTTCGGGCGCGAAGAAGAACACCTCCTGCCGGGTCGTGAAGATGCGACGGCCGAGCAGCTCCGGGAAGACTCGGCCGAGCCAGGGCCCGCAGGCGAAGACGAAGCGGTCGGCAACGATCCTGTCGCCTTCGGTGGTGACGACCTCGCGCAGCATTGCGCCGCCCGGGGCGGGCGGGCGGACCGCCGCCTGCCAGTACATGCCGCCGGCCCGGCCGAACTCGGCGACCAGGGTCTGCACCGCGCGCCGCGCCATCAGCGCGCCGAAGCGCGGCTCGTAGAGGCCGACGTCGCCGGGGTCGAAGGCGATGCCGGGCACGCGCCGGCGCAGCGCCGCGCCGCCGAGCATCTCCGTCGGCAGGCCGAGCCGCCGGTGCACGCTCGAGCGACTCTTCGAGATAGGGCTCGGCGCGCGGGAAGAAGAAGAGGACGCCGATCTCGTGGAAGATCGGCAGGCCGGCGCGATCGGAGAGCGCCCGCCATTCGGGCAGCGAATTCGGTCGCCATCCGCGTATAGACCTCGTCGGCGCCGTAGGCGCTGCGCGTCATCCGCGATTCGCCGCCCGACGAGGCGCGGGCATGGGCCGGGCCCCAGGCGTCGATCAGACCGACGCTCTTGCCGGCCTGGCGCAGCTTCATCGCCGTCCAGGCGCCGAACACGCCGGCGCCGACGACGAGCACGTCGAGCCGGGCGCGGACGTTCTGGGCTCCGAGCCCGGCCGGCAGCGCGGAGGCGACCGCCGCACCGGCTCCGGCAAGGAGCAGGGTACGGCGGTCGATGTCCCTCATCGCTTGGCTACGATCAGGAGCCGAAGCGCTTCCTCACCGTGATGCCGACGATCCGCGGCTGGCCGATGTTGTAGCCGAGGCGCGCCCGGCCGCCGCGCTCGCGGTCGAAGGAGAGCAAGGCGTTCTCGTCGAGCAGATTGTTGACGTAGATCATCACGCCGATGCCGTTGTCCCATTCGATACCGGCGCTCAGGTTGACATATTCGTAGGACGGCAGCCTGAGGTCGATCACCGTCGGCTCGAGGCCGTTGGCGCCGAAATAGGCCCGCGGCAGCCCGTTGGGCGAGAAGGTGAAGGTCTGGGGATTGCCCTCCTGATCGCCTGTCTGGGTGTAGCGGTCGCCGACATGCTGGAAGGTGAAGCCGACAAAGCCTTCGGCGGCGTCGTTCACCCGGAAATTGTAATTGGCGCTGAGGGCGATCTGGAAGTTGGGCACGGTCGGCAGCCGGTTGCCCTCGCGTATGCCGGCGATCACCGCGCCAAGCACCGAGATGACGCTTGAATCGAGTTTCGCCTCGATCACGCTGCCGGCGATCGACAGGTCGAGCCCTTCCATCGGCTCAAAGCCGAGCTCGAACTCGACGCCCATCGTATGCGCCTCGGGTACGTTGAACACGACGCGCGACGAGCAGGCACCCGCATCGGCGGTAACCTGCAGGTTGCGGATGTCCGTGTAGAATGCAGCGCCCGAGAAGCGCAGGCCGCGGCGCTGGGCGCGTACCCCGACCTCGTAATTCCAGAGCGTCTCGTCCTCATATGTGGGGCGATTGCCGAAGGTCAGCGCGTCGGGCCCTCCCGGCCCGCCCGTGCAAAGGCCGAGGTTTAGCGGGTCGTTGACGCCGCCGAGGCGGAAGCCCTTGGAGACCTGGGCGTTGATCCGGAAATTCTCCTCGAGCTCGTAGGTCAGGATGACGCGCGGGCTGAAGCCGTTCGACGAGGTCTCGTCGACATTGTTGTCGCCGTTGGAGAACAGGCCGCCCGAGTTGAACTCGCGGGTCTCGCTGAAGTCGTAATAGCGGCCGCCGGCGGTGACCTTGAGCCGCTCGGTTATGTCGAAGCTGGCCTCGCCGAACAATGCGAATTGCTCGATGTCGTAGGGAAGGTCGGCATTGTAGGGCGAGTTGAGCGGGAAGCCGTTGGCCACCGCCGCCGATGTGCCGGCGCCAAAGCGGGCGTCGGTGAAGGCGTCGTAGCCCGGGGTGGGCAGGCGCTGGCGGTAGAAGCGGCTGGTGTCCGAATAAAAGGCGCCGACCAGCCACTGGAACGGCCCGTCTTGCGACGAGCCCAGCCGCACCTCCTGAGTCCAGGTCTCGAGGTCGGTGGTGTCGACCAGGTTCGACGGCAGCAGGATGCCGGCGTTCGGGAAGCCGAGGTCGATCGAGACGCTGCCTGTCAGCGCGCTGGCGTCGCGGCTGACGGTGATGTCGCGGTTGATATAGGTGGTGATCGAGGTCAGCGTGACCGGGCCGATATTGGCGGTAAGGTTGAGGTCGGCGAGCAGGGTGTCGTCGGCGAACCCTTCCTGCAGCCTGAGGAACTGCTCGCGCTCGCCGAGCCGGATCGGGGGCCGCGTCGTGGTGAAGGGGTTGGCGTAGATGTTGAAGACTTCCTGGCGGTTGAAGCCGTCGGCGCGGATCTCCTGGTAGACGATGCGCGGCGTGACCGAGATGTCGGGCGTCGGCTCCCAGCGAATCGCGAGGCGGCCGCCGGTGCGGCGCCCGTCATTGACGTTCTCGAGCGTCTGTCCGTCGGTCCGGGCGTCGATGAAGCCGCCATATTCGGTGTGGTAGGCGACCGCCCGGATCGCCGCGGTGCTGCCCAGCGGCACGTTGACCGCGCCCTTGAGATGGCCGCCCCAGTCGTCGCCGCCGATCAGGTTGATATTGGCTTCGATCTGCCCTTCGAGCTCGCCGAGCCGGGGCTGGTTGGTGATGTAGCGCAGCGTGCCGCCGACCGAGCCGGAGCCGAACAAGGTGCCCTGCGGCCCGCGCAGCGTCTCGACGCGGTTGAGGTCGAACAGGTCGAGATCGGGGGTGAACAGCGACAGCGAGATCACGCTGTCGTCGAGATAGACGCCGACCTGCTCCTTGACGCCCGGCTGGTCGCGGACGATCTGGCCGGCGGAAACGCCGCGGATCGAGACCTGGCTCTGGCCCGGCCCGAGATTCTGGACGGCGAGGCCCGCGACGTTGCGCGAAATGTCCTCGACCGTGCTGGCGCCCGACCGCTCGATATCCTGCTGGGTCTGGGCGTTGATCGAGAAGGGCACGTCGATCAGCGATGTCTCGCGCAGGGTGGCGGTGACGACGATGGCCTGCTCGTCTTCCGGTTCGGCGGCAACCGCCTCGTCCTGCGCCCAGGCCGGCGTCGCCACGATCAGCGCCAGCATCGAAGCGGCGCCGGCAAGAGCGGTGCGGCGGACAATATTGATCGGGCGTGACATGGCGGTTTCCCCCTTTGTTGCACCGCCAGAATAACCCCCGCGCGAATCGCCGTACAGCCTTGCTGTGGCGGGTGCGCAACAACATCGCGGACCTGTTGCTGCCCTGCAACATATGGGCAAACGCATCCGCCACTTCCTTCACGTTGCCGCCGATTTGCTTCGGGAAAGACCGCCTCTCGCACTTCGTGTTGACGTTGTCACAAGATTGTAACAATCGTCGCCCCACCAGGCAGGGAAGGCGCCAAGGCAATTCGACAGATCGCTGCTTTACCGTATCGCACGCCCGGCGGCTCGGTAGAGGCGCCGGTAAGCATTCTCCTGGTCACTTCTCGAGAGAGCAAGCGCTGGGTGATCCCGAAAGGAAATCCGGCCAACGGCCTTGCCCCGCACGCGGCCGCGGCGGTTGAAGCCGAGGATGAAGCGGGAGTCCGGGGCGCGGTTTGCCCGACTCCCCTGGGGTCCTACCGCTATCGGAAGCGGCGGGGCAATGGCGCTTCGCTGATGCTCGACGTGGACGTGTTTCCGCTCGCCGTGACCCAGGAGCTGGACGTCTGGAAGGAATGCGGAGAGCGCGAGCGCCGCTGGTTCAAGCTCGCCGAAGCTGCCGACGCGGTCGAGGAAGCGGATCTAGCGACCCTCATCCGGTCGTTCGGCGCATCCGAGTTCAACCGTGCCGCGCAGCGACCCACCATGTTCCAGACGGTTGCCGAAAGATCAAAGGTAGGATCGATGTTCTCTTGGTTTCAGCGCCTGCTGCCAAAAACCGGAAACTTCTTCGAACTGTTCGAGGCCCATTCCGTGAGCGTGGTCGGCGCCGCGCTCGCAATCGGCCGGTTGCTCGAAGGCGGCCCCGCCATGAAGGATCATATTCGCGAAATACACGAACGCGAGCATGAGGCCGACAACGTCATCCGGGAAGTGCTCACCACCGTTCGCCGTACCTTCCTTACGCCTTTCGACCGCGGCGCCATAACGAGCCTCATCGGGGCCATGGATGATGCCATAGACGAGATGCAGGCCGCGGCTTCGGCCATCGACCTTTATGAGATGACCGAGTTCGACCAGGAGATGAAGGACATGGCGGCCATCATCGTCGACGCTGCCCGTCTGACCGCCGAAGCCATGCCCTTGCTCCGCGACGTGGGGCGAAACGGAGGGCGCCTTCACGAACTCACGTCCCGGCTCGTGCGCATGGAGGGTCATGCCGACGAGATCCACGCCGCCGGCCTCAAAAAAGCGTTCCAGCGCGACCGCGCGGACAATACCCTCAAGTTCATCGTAGCGCGTGAAATTTATAAGCATCTCGAGCGCATCACGGATTCGTTCGAGGATGTGGCGAACGAAATCGACGGCATCGTCATTGATCACGCCTGAGGGACAGGCGGATGCATGAACTCGCGCTGCCGCTGCTCATCGGCCTTATCGCCGTCGCTTTGGCATTCGATTTCCTGAACGGCCTGCACGACGCCGCGAACTCGATCGCCACCGTCGTCGCCACCCGGCTGCTGGGTCCTGTCCAGGCGGTGATTTTCGCCGCCTTCTTCAATTTCGCCGCCTATTTCCTCAGCATCGCCTTTCCCAGCCTTCACAAGGTTGCCGAGACGATCGGAAAGGGTCTGATCAACCAGGAATTGATCACGCCGGCCGTCGTGTTCGGCGCGCTCGTCGGGGCGATGTTCTGGAACGTCGTGACGTGGCTCAAAGGCATCCCCTCTTCGTCGAGCCACGCCCTGGTCGGAGGACTGGTCGGCGCCGGCGTGGCCCACGCCGGGCTGACCGGCATCGAGTGGACCGGCCTCAACATGACGCTGATCGCGATCGTCCTCTCGCCAACGCTCGGAATGCTCCTTTCCATGTTGATCATGCTGGTGACGAGCTGGCTGCTGAAGGATTCCAGCGCCCGGGGAGCCGAACGCAGCTTCCGGATACTGCATCTCGCGTCTTCGGCCGCATATTCGGTAGGTCATGGCCTGAACGACGCCCAGAAGACGATGGGGATCATCACCGTTCTGCTTTATTCCACCGGCTATCTGAGCGGGGAGTTCGAGGTGCCGCATTGGGTCGCCATCAGCTGCTATGTCGCGATCGGCCTCGGGACGCTGACGGGCGGATGGCGGATCATCGAGACGATGGGATCGCGGATTACCAAGCTCTCCCAACACCAGGGTTTCAGCGCTTCGCTCGGAGGGTCGGTGATGCTTTTCACCGCATCCGGGCTCGGCATCCCCGTATCGACCACCCACACGATCACCGGCTGCATCATCGGCGCCGGAACTGCCCGCCGCGCCTCGGCGGTGCGCTGGGGCGTGGCGCGAAGCGTCGTGGCCGCATGGATCATCACCATTCCGGCCTCCGCTGCCGTGGGCGCGCTTTTCTACTGTCTTACGACGTTGTTCTAGGCGTCCGTCCGTCCGGCTCACCCGGCCGGAGGCATGTCCACCATCGCGGGCGGCAAATCCGCGGGCCAGCGCGGGCCGAAGCCGGTCGCCGGGAGGCGGTAGCGCGGATCGGCGAGCAGCGCATCGAGATCGCGCAGCCCGGGCGGCAGGTCCGGTTCGACGGCGGGATAGGTGAGCGCGTCGGTCGGCGGCGGCGCGGGCGCGGGGAGCGCGGCGATCTCGGCCGCATTCTGCGCGATCAGATGCTGGATGCGCGCATTCCTGTTGAAGCGGTCGGGCAGCTTCGCCAGCACGCGCTCCGTCGCGCTGCGCAGCTGAGGCTGCCGGGCGATCCCCCCCGCCAGCCGGCGCAGCAGCGGCGCGGGCTCCGCCGTCGCGGACGCCGGCGGCGGAGCGGCAAAGCTGAGCGGCAGGCCCGCTTGCGCCGCCTCGATCTCGAAGGCCCGGCGCCAGTTGAGCGCGGGCTGGTCGACCAGATCGCGGACTCCTTCGTCCCGCCATTCTTCTTCCGCCGCCCGCCGCACCAGATCGGCGATCGCCACGGTATGGATCAGGTTGGCCGCCCGCTCCGGATGCGGGAGCGCCACCGGCCCGGCCGCGATCATCTCGCGCATCGTGCGCGAGATCGGCTGCAGCGCGCCGGCGACATGGCCCAGGCGCACCACCAGCGCGCCGCGCCCGCTTCGTTTCGCCAGCCCGAGCACCAGCGCCGTCGCGTCGCGCTTCTCGCGGCCGTAGCGGGAGAGGACCACCGGCCGCCCTTCCGCCTGAAAGCCGCGATGCGCCACCAACGTGCTGCAGAAGATCTGCATCGCGCCGGGCGCGGCCAGGAAGCAATTTTCCAGGATGGCGCCGATCCGTTGCCGGCTTTCGGCGGGGACTCCGCTCGGCAGAGCGAAGTTCATGACGATTTCGGCGTCGCCGATCAGCCGCCGCGCTTCGTCCAGCCGCTCCATCGATCCGTGCCGCACGGCGATGCCGCGGTAACGAAGCTGCGCCGATCCCTTCACCCCCCGGCAGACCGGGACGACGTCGCAGCCCGCCGCCTTCAGCAGCATGGTGACTTCGGAGCCGACTTTGCCGTTGGCGCCGATCAGCGCGATCCGCCGCTTCATCGCGGCGCCCCCGCTCGGGCGAAGGAGTCGTCGATCAGCCGGGTGACGAGCAGCGCCGAGCGCGCCGAATTGACCGCCGGCAGGCCCTGGAGGAGCTTCTCCATGAAATCCTTCCACATCAGGTAGCAGGCCTGGGCCGATGTCCAGGCGCCGCCATTGCCGCCGACCGCGATCGACGTCGCCGGCCCGCTTGCGCCGGCGATCTCGACCCGGCCGGCCGGGCCGATCGGGGCAGTGACGGTGGCGGTGTCGAATTCGTAGCGCATCTGCGGCACCTGGTCGTTGACATAGCTGACCAGGCTGTCGAATTCGCAGCCGTCGGCCTCGCCCGAGAAGGTCATGCGCAGGCGGACCTCGCGGTCGACCGGGCCGTCCATCTCGAATTCCGCCTCCTCGATCCTCGCATCGGCGGCGCCGGCCAGGTGAAGCGCCAGGTCGAGCCCGTGACAGCCGAGATTCTTGAGGAGACCGCCGCCTTCCGCCACCGGCGCGTCCTCGTAATTGGTGATTCCGCCGCTCGTCACCCGCCCGGCTTCGCGATGCACGATTCGCCGCAACCGGCCGAACCAGCCGCCGCGCGACGCGTCGCGGACGAACCGGGAGCTGGCGTAGTGGCGCCGCTGATAGCCGACCGCCAGCCGGTGGTCGGGAAACAAAGCGAGCGCCGCTTCATGCTCGGCGAGCGTGTTGGCGAAGGGTTTCTCGACCATCGCGGCGGCGTCCGCGGCCGCCAGGTCGGCGAGCCAGCCCGCCCGTCCCGGCAGCGGGATTGCGAGCAGGACGACGTCGGTCTCCGCCAGCATATCGGGCGCGTAGGGGCGGGCGCCCGCCGCTTCGGCCAGCGCCGCCGCGCGCGGCGCGTGCAGGTCCGCGATCCAGTCGATCCTGACGCCGGCCAGGTTGGTCAGCGTCGGCAAATGAAGGTTGGTGGTGATCGCGCCCGCGCCGACGATGCCGACGCGCAATATCTGGGGGGATGGCGGGCCGGCCAATGCGTCCAACTCCTAACGTGCGATGCGGGCGGGGATTCGGGATCCGGGGATCGGCATGTGCGGGCCGCTGTAATGGCCGCGCCCGCCGGGTTCAATAATAAGCGGAGCCGCGTTTAGGGGATTGGCGGCGGCATCGGATCGGCTATCGTCACGCCTTCAGGAGTGACCGTCCATGCGCTTCCCCGCTTTGCCCGCCGCCCTTCTCGCCGCCTTCGCCTTCCCCGCTCCCACCGCCGCCCAGACCTCCCCGGCCGCGCCGGAAGCGATCGTCATCCATGCCGGCACCCTGCTCGACCGGCCCGGGCGGCCGCCGCGCCGCCAGGCCAGCATCATCGTCCGCGGCGGGCGGATCGAAGCGGTTCGGGACGGCTTCGTGCCGGTGCCGGCGGGCGCCCGGCTGATCGACCTTTCCGACCGGTTCGTGCTGCCCGGCCTGATCGACAGCCACGTCCACCTCGATTCCGACCGGGCGGGCATCGAGGGCCAGCTTTCCGACGTCACCGACAGCGTCGCGCTGCGCGCCCAGGAGGCGGCGTGGAACGCTCGGAAGACGCTCGACGCGGGCTTCACCACGGTCCGCAACCTCGGCTCCGCGGACGGCATCACCCTCGGCCTCAGGGACGCCATCGCCCGCGGCTGGGCGATCGGGCCGCGCATCATCGACGCCGGCACCTCGATCTCGGCGAGCACCGGCCACATGGACCCCACCCTCGGCATCCGCGAGGAGTTTCACGAGGCGCTTCGGCAATCGGGCAGCACCTGCGACGGCGCCGACGAGTGCCGCCGCGCGGTCCGCCGCCAGATCGCCCGCGGCGTCGACGTCATCAAGATCGCCACCACCGGCGGCGTCAACAGCCGCATCGGCCTCGGCCTCGGCGCGCAGATGTTCGAGGACGAGGCCCGCGCGATCGTCGAGACCGCCCATCTCTACGGCAAGCGGGTCGCGGTCCACGCCCACGGCGCCGACGGCATCAACCTGGCGCTTCGCGTCGGCGCCGATTCGATCGAGCACGGCACGTTGATCGACGCCGAGAGCCTGCGCCTGTTCCGCCAGAGCCGCGCCTATTACGTGCCGACCTTGTCGACGGTGAACGGCTATCGCGAGCGGCTGCGCGCCAATCCCAACGCCTATACCGGCGAGGTGCGGGCGAAGATCGAGTGGCGGATCGGCATCACCGGCCAGGCGCTGAGAAGGGCGGTCCCGGCCGGGGTGCGGATCGCCTTCGGCACCGACGCCGGAGTCTCGCTGCACGGCCGCAACGCCGACGAGTTCCTGCTCATGGTCGAGCACGGCATGACCCCGGCGAGCGCGATCGAGGCGGCGACCGTCAACGCCGCCGATCTGCTCGGCCTTGCCGCCGAGGCGGGCACGATCGAGCCCGGCAGGAGCGCCGACATCATCGCCGTCCGCGGCGACCCGCTCGCCGAAATCGGCGTCCTTCGCCAGGTGAATTTCGTCATGGCGCGGGGGCGGGTGCACAGGCAGGACTAGGGGACAGTCACTTTCCCCGCCGACGCGTTCAATCTGGCGACGCCGTGCGGAAAAGTGACTGTCCCCATTCAGCGTTAGAAGGGAGGCCCCCAGCATGTTCCACCCGACCCGCCGCCAGTTCCTTCTCGGCTCCGCCGCCGCCACCGGCGCGCTCGCGCTTTCGGGCTGCGCCGGAATCGTGCCGCGCTCGGAGACCGCCGCCGCCCGCGCGTTCTACGACAGCATCTTCCAGGGCATGCTCCGCGCGTCGCCGGAGACGGCGACCGGGCTCGGCCTCGACACCGGCGCGCTCGCCTACCTCAAGAGCCGCCTCCACGACGCCTCGCCGGCGGGCAAGATGGGCCCCTATCAGCCCCTGCTCGACCACCGCCCTCAGCTCCGGCGCATCGACCGCGAACAGCTGGCGGGCCGCGAGCGCGCCTGGCTCGACACGGTCAACTGGCTCGGCGACCGCATGGCCGACGCCGCCACCATCCCCTATGGCGGCATCGGCGGCTACGCCTATCCGATCCCCTATGTGATCTCGCAGCTGACCGGCTCCTACCAGGAGGTCCCCGACTTCCTCGACAGCCAGCACAAGGTCGAAACGCGCGAGGACGCCGAGGCCTATGTCGCCCGGCTCGAGGCCTTCGCCGCCAATATCAATCTCGAGGTCGACCGCGCCCGCGCCGATGCCGGCCGCGGCGTCGTCCCGCCCGGCTTCATCCTCGACAAGGCGCTGACCCAGACCCGGACCCTGCGCGGCGAGCGCGGCGCCGAAGCGGGCCTCGTCCAGTCGCTGGTCCGGCGGACTCGCGAGAAGAACATCGCCGGCGACTGGGCCACCCAGGCGGCGGCGATCGTCGACGGCCGCCTCGCCGCCGCTCTCGACCGGCAGATCGCCTTGCTGGCCGAGCTTCGCCGCGGCGCCGGCACCAGCCCGGCGGCGGGCGCGCTTCCCGACGGCGAGCGCTTCTACGGCCTCTGCCTGCGCTACCACACCTCGACCGGGCTGACTCCGGACCAGGCGCACGAGATCGGCTTGCGGCAGGTCGCCGAGCTCGGCGCCGAGGTCGATCCGCTGCTGCGCCGCGAGGGGCTTACGCAAGGCAGCGCCGGAGCCCGGATCAACGCGCTTCGGGAGCAGGAGCGCTATCGTTACCCAAACACCGACGCCGGCCGCGCCGAATTGCTCGCCGACCTCAATCGCCAGATGGAGGCGATCCGCGCCCGGATGCCCGAACATTTCAACACCATCCCGCGCTCGGCCATGGAGGTGAAAAGGGTGCCGCCGGCGATCGAGCTCGGCGCTCCGCGCGGCTACGCCCAGGGTCCGAGCCTCGACGGCTCCCGCCCCGGCGCTTATTATATCAACCTGGTCGACACCCGGATCTGGCCGAAATGGGCGCTGCCGACGCTCACCTATCACGAATCGATCCCCGGCCACCTCTGGCAGGGCTCGATCGTCCTCGAGAACCAGGCGATCCCGCTCCTCCACCGCAATATCGGCGTGCCCGCTTATGGCGAGGGCTGGGGCCTCTATTCGGAGCAGCTCGCCGACGAGATCGGCATGTACGCCGATTTCCCGACCGGCCGGATCGGAACGCTGCAAAGCTTCATGTACCGCGCCGCCCGGATCGTCATGGACACCGGCATGCACGCCAAGGGCTGGGGCCGCGAGCAATCGATCCGCTACTTCACCGAGACGGTCGGGCTCGACCCGATCTCGGCGACCAGCGAGGTCGAACGCTACGTGGTCTGGCCCGGCCAGGCCTGCAGCTACAAGATCGGCCATAACGAGATCGTCCGCCTGCGCGAGCAGGCGCGCCGGCAATTGGGCGTCCGCTTCGACATCAAGTCGTTCCACGACGCCGTCCTCCTCAATGGCGACATGCCGCTGGAAGTGCTCGGCACGGTGGTCGCGGACTGGACTCGGGCTCGGCTCGGCTGAGGGGGCCGGCAGCGTCGCCAAGAAAGAGTGACTGTCCCTCTTTAACCCGTGAACGCAGGCTGGGCCCCTGCTGGAGGCCGGCTTCTTCGCGACGATGCCGCTCAGCCAGGCCGGGCGCCGGGTGAGCGTTCGGCCCGCGCTCGGAAACCGCAGCGGACCGTTCAGGACCTCGCGTAGCGCCCTGACGCCCATCCGATCAGCAGTCCGCCAATGAGGCCGCTTGCCAGGATCGGGACGTAGGCCCCGGTTATGATCGCGTCGGGGATGCTGATGAGCACGCCGACAATCGCACCCGCCGCCCATGACGGGATTGGCATCTTAACCAGTGGGATCAGGAAGCCGATTGCGAACCGGCTGAAGAAAGCCGCCAGCAACGCCGTCTTCTTGTCCGGGAACTCCATTGGCAGCATCAGCGCCACGTCGACGGCGCCGAAGGCGAGGCCGGCGATCAGGCCGAAGATCACAGGATTCATGGGATGCCCTCCATGTGTCGTTATCGCAGAAGGGGCCGCCCGGAAAAAGGGCGTCGCGCCCTGGCTGGAGCCTCCGCGCCAGCGCCTTGAAACGTGACACCGATCCGGGCGGCACCGCGCTTTCCGCGGCCTTGTCGGGCGGTTCATGCGGCGCTGGCGACGGCTCCATTGGTTGGGCCTGTTTCGCGCAAGGGTCGGCCGAGCCGGTCGGTTATGCGTGGACGATCGAAACCAGGGTCCCCGGGTTCGCAGGCTCTTGGCGAACGGAAGCGCCCAATTGCCTCGCAAGCGCCTCGACGATGCCGGTACCCAGGCCCGGCTTGGCGCCGGCCCGATCCTTGGGCATGCCGACGCCGGTGTCGCGCACGGACAAGGTCCAGGCCGTCCCGTCCGCCCGGTAATCGACGAGGATCTCGCCCTTCCTGTGGTGCGGAAAGGCGTGCTTCAGCGCATTGATCACCAGCTCGGTCACGATCAGGCCTAGGCTCACCGATTCGTCCGCCTTGGTCACGCTGTCGTCGACATTGACCGTCAGCGACAGCTGATCGTGGTCGCTGATCATGGAGGCGCCGATACTGGCGCAAAGCTCCGTGAAATAGTCGCGCAGAATGACATCGCCGATCCGGGAGGCGGCGAGTTGCCGCTGCATGGTGGCGATCGACATCACCCGGTTGCGGGCATCGCGCAGGTGGCCCCGCGCCTGCTGGGACCGCGCTTTCTTGGCGCCCTGCATGAGCACGCTGGCGATGATCTGGAGGCTGTTGGCGACCCGGTGCTGGAGCTCCTGGAGCAGGATCGCCTTCTCGCGCAGGAGATCGTCCTTCAGCTTCTCGCTGACCCGCGCCTCGGTGACGTTGGCGAATGAGACGACGAGCCGGACATTGTCGGCGTCGAAATAGTCGAGCTTGCGGGCGTTGACGACGAGGCACCGGCTTACCTGGTTGGGGCGGACGAGATCCATTTCATAGCAAGCGATGTCCGCCGAGCCCGCGGCCGTGGCCCTGAGCAGCGACGCGAGCTGGGGAACCCCCCATTCGCCCGCGCCCAGAGCGGAAAGCGGACGGCCGTCCGCGACCGCCGGGTCGATCCCGAAGGTGCCGCAGAACGAGTCGCTGGCAGCGATGATGGTGAGATCGTCGTCGAGCAACAGAACGGGCGCGTTGGAGGAGGCGATCACCGCCAATGCCAGACTGTCTGCCGCCTCGGAGAGAAGCGACGTTCGGGTATCCATGGGCTGAACCTTCGCTGGACCGCTCGCGAAGCGAGGGCCGCGATGCTGTCATATCATAGTTTCGGGTCCTAACCTATTTAAGGTTGGAGCGATTCCCAAGGTGTCCGCTTACCGCATTGGCCGCCGTTCCGGCCGCCGCTGGCGAAGCAGGTCCACAATCGAACATTTGCGGAAATTCGGCGTGCGCTCAGGCTGCAGGTGACGCGAGCGGCGCCTCCGGCCTCGCTATCCCTGTCGCGGCCACCACACGCCTTGCGCCGCGAGCTTTCGCTTTGCTGTTCTCTAGGCTCCAAAGCGTTCGTGCACCAGCGCTTCGGCATACTCTCGGAGACGGTAAGTCACATCGGAAAGTCTTTCAAATTCCCGTTCGTCGACATTGTCATCTGCAGCAACTACCGTTTTACATATTATCGAAATAAGCTGGGGGAGGGTTTCGTGTTCGGATCTGTATGGCAAATCCAACTGGATAAAACTTAGCCATTTCCTCCTCATGATGGATTCAGCGGTTGCAAGGAAATCCTCAACAAAGCTTGGATCGTTGTTCATTTCACTGAGGAAGTCGTTGGCCCAGACTTCGTCGATATCTTCTCCCGCGAAAATGGTTTGCATCATATCGAGTTCTGGCCCTGTAAGTTCCCCATCGGCGCCCGCCACGTAGAGGCACAACAGCTTAAGGGTAGTTATGTACGCATTTCTGGACTCGATCCCTTGCGCAATCTCCCCATGTAGGTCCGCGGAACTGTAAAGCGCTGTCGAAACGGCCCCCGGATCTACTATTTCGGTCACGACTTCAGGTCCTTGGTGACGCGCGCGGCGCATCCAGGCTCGCCATTTTGGTTGCTATTAATGCCCGTTGCAGCTGGGCCGCGAGGAACGGCTTCTGGACCACGATCGCGCCACGCACCCGCCGGCGCACTTCCCCGGCGGTCGCGGTGATGAACACGACCGGAATCCGCCGCCCGCCGCAGATCGTCTCCACCGCCGCGATCCCGCAGCCATCCGGGAGCCGAACGTCGGAGGTGATGAGATCGGGACAGCGTTTCCGCGCCGCCGTCACCGCTTCCGCCTCGGTCACCGCGAAATCGACGCTGGTATAGCCGAGCGCGCGCAGATGATCCTCGATCAGCAGCGCGATCAGCGGTTCGTCCTCGATGATGAGCGCGTGCATCGCGTCGGTCTCCGCGGGGCGGGAGCGCGACGTCTCTCAGCCGCCGGAGCCCGATAGCCTTCCCGGCGATTGGGTCATAATGCGCGGAGGCACGACAAAGTTCAATCCAAGTTAGGACTCTTCTTTCAAATGGTTTAAGGTCGGCCCATCACCAGTTCCTTATGGTGGCTTACTGGTGGCTGAGAGACAAGGCAGCGCTCCCGCCTGTGTGGGGAGCCGCTCATGTCCCATTCGCCGGAAACCGTCCTCGCTCCGATGGTGAGCAAGCTTCAGCAATGGCGTCCGCTGGACGGCCCGGACCGGGAGGCGCTGCTCGCGCTGCCCTATCGCGTGATCAGGCTCAGGCCCCAGGAATATATCGTTCGGGAGGGCGACAGGCCCCAGCACTCCTGCCTGATCGTGTCCGGCTTTTCGTTCCGCCACAAGGTGGCGGGCAATGGCGGCAGGCAGATCTTCTCGATCCACATGAAGGGCGACCTCGCCGACCTGCAAAACTCGCTGCTCGGAACGGCCGACCATAATCTCCAGGCGCTGACCCATGTCGAAGCCGCGCTCATCCCGGTCGAGGCGATTCAGGACATCGCCTTCACCCGGCCGGCGATCGGCCGGGCCATGTGGTACGAGACCCTCGTCGACGCTTCCATATTCCGCGAATGGACGCTCAACGTCGGCCGCCGCGACGCGCGGACCAGGGCGGCGCATATGCTCTGCGAGTTCGCGCTTCGGCTCGAAACGGCCGGCCTCGGCGAGCGCTGCAATTACGAATTGCCGATGACCCAGGAGCAGCTTGCCGATGCGCTGGGCCTGACCTCGGTCCATACCAACAGGACGCTCATGAATCTGGCCGCGGACGGCCTCATCTCGCGGACTCAGCGGACGGTGCGGATCGACGACTGGCCCCATCTGATGGCGGCCGGCGACTTCGATCCCGCCTATCTGCACCTCAACGGAACCCTGCAATGAGGGTGCGGCGGGATCGAACCGCGTATCTTACGCGATAAGCAATTAGCGGCTTAAAAGGCCCTCGCCCGCGGCATCTTGGATGCGGCGGGAGCGACGAGTCGGACTCGCGCATGAGCGTTCCAAACCTCTACCACCTCGCCATCGCCTCGCTCCCTGGCGATGCGCGCCGCGTCATTGTCGTCGGCCGCCTCGATGTCGTTCGAGCCGACCAGCTCGGAACCGCGCAGAAAGTAGAGATGATAATGTGTCATGACCGTCCCCTTCGATCCCGGGTCGGGTTGAACGCGACATTAGGCCCCTTGTGCGCCGAGCGCTTTATCCTGGTTAAGGAAGCGAAACCGACACAGGTTAAACGGGGCGGGCAGGTTCCCGCCCGGCCCGGCTATCGGCGGAATTTACGTGCAATTTCAGAGTCATCCCGGCGAAAGCCGGGACCCATGGACGCAAGTGGCGAGGACTGACGATGCCTTGGCGCCTCTTCTGAGGCTCGGTGTTCATGGGTCCCGGCTTCCGCCGGGATGACTCCCTTGGTTATCGAGCCAAAACCCGTCTTCTGATTGAGTGCGGACCCTAGCGACGCACGGGATGCGTCGCGGCGCTGTCCGTTACTGAAATGTGCATCACATAGAGGATAAGCCCGGTTTCGTCCGTCACGTCCACGCGCCAGTCTTCATCCGCCCATATCTTGCCCGCGTGGTCCTTCAGGAGTTCGTCGACAAAGCGCCAGCTCAATCCGCAGGTCTCTGACGTTGGCCATTTCGACGGGCAGAGTTTCCCAGACTTGGCCCGCCGTCCTCAATTCGATGTGGTAGTGCCCCATGGGCGGACCTCCATATCGCCCAAGCGCGCGGTGCGTTCGGGCGGTTCCACCTACTCCGGCTTCTCACACGCTGGCTTGTGCCTCACGCCCCTCCGCGGTCGCTCATCCCGGCGGGCCTCGTCCTCACCACATAGAGGTCGCGGACGGCCTGCTTGAACTTCTCCGATTGGCTGGGCGCGGGCGTGGCCATGCCCGCCTCCTGGCATTTCGAGGCGGAATCGTCCAAGGCTTCCGGCGCGGGGATAGGACGGCCATCCGACAAGCGCGCACTCCGGCTCGCTTCCCCGCTCCAACGCCGGAGACCCAACCGGAGCGGGGGGATGTACGACGATTTGCAGGCGCTCACCGCCGAGGATTTCAGTCGCTGGCTGAATGCCGGCCGGCGTTCCCGGTCGGGCACGCCGGCGGCTCGGGCGACCGCATCGGCCGCCTTTGCCCGATTATTGTCATAATTCTGCGGAACTCCTATGTCAGGTGGGAGTTGGCGCTGTTGCCACCAATCGTTTTCAAGGGAGGGTAATCCATGCTTTCGAAGAGTCTCGCCGCGGTATCGGCCCTTGCGCTGGTTCTCGGCAGCAGCGCCGCGGCCGCGCAAACCGCGCAGCCGGTCGCGCCGGTCAGCGCCACGGTCGCCGACGACAGCGACCTCAGCGGTCGCGGCGCCGGCATCTACATCATCGGCGCGATCGTCATCGCCCTCCTGATCTGGGGCGGCCTCGAGCTGTTCGGCGACGACGAAGAATCGTCCAGCCCGTAATCGAGCCGCCGAACTTCTGAAAAAAGGCGCTCCGGCCCTCCCCTCCCGGAGCGCTTTTTTTGTGAACGATGTTGCATAATTATGCAGAAATATGCATATAGTCGCAAATGATCGACGTCGCCATCCTCGGTGCCTCGGGATTCGTCGGGGCGGAGCTGCTCAGGCTCTGCGCCGGCCATCCCGGGCTGCGCGCGGCCCGCCTGTTCGGCGACAGCCAGGCCGGCCAGCCCGTTTCCGCTCTCTATCCGCACCTCGCTCCGGCCTATCCCGGCTCGGTGGTCGAGAGGTATTGCCCCACTGCCCTGGGGGGTACTGCGCTGGTGTTCGCGGCGCTCCCGCACGGCGAATCGCAGCGTGCGGCGGCGGAGATCCTCGCAACGGGGGCCAAATTCGTCGATCTGGGGGCGGATTTCCGGCTTCGGGACGCTTCCCGGTACGAAAATTGGTATGGCGAGCCGCATCGCGCGCCGGAGCTGCTCGGCCGCTTCGCCTACGGCATTCCCGAGCTCCACCGCGGCGCCATCGCAGCCTCGGCGGCGGTGGCTGCGGCGGGCTGCTACCCGACGGCCGCGATCCTGGCGCTGAAGCCGCTGCTCGGCCTGATCGACCCCGGCACGATCAACGTCAGCGCCGCCTCGGGCGTCAGCGGCGCCGGCAAGGCCCTGAAAGAATCCAGCCATTTCAACACGGTGGACGAGAATTTCGCCGCCTACGGACTGCTCAGCCACCGCCACACCGCCGAGATGGAGATGGAGCTCGGCGGCACGATCCTGTTCACCCCCCATCTCGCGCCGATGAACCGCGGCATCCTCGCCACCTGCACGGCCCAGGCGAAGGGCCCCTGCGATCCGCTCGCCGCGCTCGCCTTAGCCTATGAAAACGAGCCCTTTATCTGCGTCTCCGAGCGGCCGCCCTCGACCAAGTGGACGTTCGGCTCCAACGCCGTCCACCTCACCGCCCGCTACGACGCGCGGACCGGCCGGGTGCTCGCCATCGCGGCGCTCGACAATCTCGTGAAAGGAGCCGCCGGGCAGATGATCCAGTGCGCCAATCTGATGCTCGGCCTGGAAGAAAGTGCCGGATTACAGAATGTTGGGATCTGGCCATGAGCGTCACCGCCGCTTTGGGGTTCGTCGCCGCCGGCTGCCATGCCGGGATCAAGAAGAAGCGCCTCGATCTGGCCCTGGTCGCGACCGACGACCGCAGGCCGGCGACCGCCGCCGCAGTCTTCACCCGCAACAGGTTCGTCGCGCCGCCGGTGACTCTCGACCGCGCCCGGCTCGCCGCGAACGGCGGCAAGGCGAGCGCGATCATCGTCAATTCGGGCAACGCCAATGCCGGCACCGGCGCCCGGGGCATGGCCGACGCCGAGGCGATGACCGAGGCTGCGGCCGCCGCCTTAGGCATTAATAAACAAGAGGTTCTTGTCTGCTCGACCGGCATCATCGGCACCCCCCTGCCGATCGAGGCGATCCTGAAGGCGACGCCGAAGCTGGCCGGGAAGCTGTCGCGGGACGGCGCCGAGGATGCGGCGCTCGGCATCCTCACCACCGACACCGGGCCGAAGACCGCGCTGGTCGCCGGGTCGACCTTCACCCTGGGCGGCATGGCCAAGGGCTGCGGCATGATCGCGCCCGACATGGCCACCATGCTCGCCTTCCTGACCACCGACGCCGCCGTTCCGCGCGAAATACTCCAGCAAATACTGGGGGATGCGGCCGACCGGACGTTCAACACGCTCAACGTCGACGGCGCCACCTCGACCAACGACACGGCGATCCTGCTCGCCTCGGGGCGGCGCGGGCCGGCCGACCGCGCCGAGTTCGCCGACGCCGTCCATCGCCTGTGCGGGGACCTGACCTGGCAGATGGCGAAGGACGCCGAGGGGATGACCAAGATGGTGATTCTGACCGTCACCGGCGCGGCCAGCGACGCCGAGGCGCGGATCGCGGCCAAGTCGATCGCCGAGAACAACCTCGTCAAATGCTCCTGGTACGGCGCCGACCCCTATTGGGGCCGGCTTTTGGCCGCTGCGGGCTCCGCGGGGGTGGCGTTCGACACCGATTCAAGCCTTGTCGCGTACGGTGGAACCGTCGTCGCGCGCGGCGGTACCCCCGTTCCACATGATGCAGGGGGGGTGATGAAGCATATGCAGGGGCAGCGGATCGAGATCGAAGTGGGGCTCGGCGCCGGCTCCGGAACCGCCCGGACGATCGGCATCGACCTCGGCCCCGGCTACATCAAAGAGAATTCGAAGACATCATGACCCCGACCGAGACCGCACGCATACTTATACAGGCGCTGCCCTACATCCAGCGCTTCACCGGCAAGTCGGTCGTGGTCAAGCTCGGCGGCGCCGCGATCGACGCCGCGCTCGACCGGGCGCTCGCCCAGGACGTGCTTCTGCTGCGCAGCGTCGGCGTGCGCTGCGTCCTCGTCCACGGCGGCGGGCCTCAGGTCGACGCGCTGATGGCGCGGATGGGCAAGGTCCCCGAATTCCGCGAGGGCCTTCGCGTGACCGACGCGGAAACGCTTCAGATCGTGCGGATGGTGCTGGTCGGGGGCGTCAATCGCGACCTCGTCGCCACCATCAACCGCGAAACTCCCGACGATCCGGTCGCGGTCGGAGTCGCCGGCGAGGATGGCGGCCTGTTGATCACGACGCCGCGCGACGCCGCTCTCGGCTTCGTCGGCGACGTCGCTCATGTTCGGGCCGGGCGGCTGCACGGCCTGCTCGACCAGGGCCTGGTGCCGGTCGTCTCGACGGTCGGCGCCGACCCGTCGGGCCAGCCCTACAATATCAACGCCGACGAGGCGGCGATGGCGATCGCGGTGGCGATGCAGGCGGAGAAGATCGTCTATCTCACCGCCGCCCCCGGCCTGCTCGAGGATGCGAGCGACGAGGCGACGCTCGTGCCTCGCCTCACCTCGGCCGAATTGCGCGAGCGCATCGCCCATGAAAGCGTTTCGGCGGGGATGATCCCCAAGCTGCGCGCCTGCGCCGACGCGGTCGACGGCGGCGTCGGCTCCGCCCACATCATCGACGGCCGAGTGCCGCACGCCCTGCTGATCGAGATCCTCACCGACGAAGGCATCGGTACCATGGTCAAAAAGGAGCGGGACTGGTGACCGATCTGCTCAGCATCGCCGATCTCGACGCGGCCGCGTTCGCCGAGATCCTCGCGCTCTCGGAGCGGACCGATCTCGGCCGGCCGCTCGCGGGCAAGGGCGTGGCTTTGGTGTTCGAGAAGCCGTCGGCCCGGACCCGCAGCTCGACCGAGATGGCGGCCGTCCAATTGGGCGCCCATCCGGTCTACATCCAGAAGGAGGAGGTGGGCCTCGGCACCCGCGAGAGCGCCGCGGACGTCGCCCGCACCCTCGCCTGCTACCACAGCATCGTCGCCGCGCGGGTGATCGACCATCGCGACCTCGTGGCAATGGCCGAGGCGGTCGCGACGCCCGTCCTCAACCTGCTCTCCGACACCGACCATCCGCTGCAGGCGCTCGCCGACCTGCTGACGGTGAAGCAATTGCTCGGCCGGATCGAGGGCGCGCGAATCGCCTATGTCGGCGATGCCGACAACAATGTCGCCCGCTCGCTGGCGCAGGCGTGCGTTCTGGCTGGGGCCGAGCTGACGCTCGCCAGCCCCGAACGCTATGCGTTGAAGGATGCCCCCTACGGCACCCGCCACGTCACCGATCCCGCCGAGGCGGTGGACGGCGCCCAGATCGTCTACACCGACGTCTGGGTCTCGATGGGCCAGGACGAGGAGGCGGAGATCCGCAGCAAAGCCTTTGCCGACTATCGGGTCGATGAGGCGCTGATGGCCAAATCGGACGACGCCTGGTTCCTCCACTGCCTGCCGGCGCGGCGCGGCGAGGAGGTGACTCACGAGGTCATGGAAAGCGCGCGGAGCGCGATCTGGCGCCAGGCCGAAAACCGCATGCACACGGCGCGCGGCGCCCTGGCGTGGCTGGCGGGGGCGCGGTGATGCTCGCTCTTCATGAGTCATCCCGGCGGAAGCCGGGACCCATGAACATCGGCGCGTTTGGAGAAGCGGGTGCGTCCGTGCCCCATCCGCTTATTCTTCGGTTCATGGGTCCCGGCTTCCGCCGGGATGACTCGAAATGTTGCGAGGGCCAGCGATGACCGACACCCGCGCCCTGCGGCTGCGCGCGCTCGCCGATCTGATCCGCGCGGGCGGGCTGGTGAGCCAGGAGGAGACGACCGCGCGCCTGAAGGCGGCCGGCTTCGCGGTCACGCAGGCGACGGTGTCGCGCGACCTCGAGCAGCTGGGCGCGATCAAGGTGAAGCGCGGCGGCCTGCTCTCCTACGCCCTGCCGGATCAGATCGGCGGCGCCGACTGGAGCACCGGGCGGCTGGAACGGATCCTCAGGGAATGGGTGGTGGCGATCGAGGCGGCCGGGCAGATGCTGGTGATCAGGACGCCGCCGGGCTCGGCCCATCTCGTCGCCGCGGCGATCGACCATGCCCAATTGCCCGAAATCGCCGGCACCGTCTCGGGCGACGACACCTTGTTCGTCGCGCTTCGCGACGGCGTCACCGTCCACGCCTTGCTGAAGCGTTTCGAGCAGATGTCCGGTCAGGCCAAGGCGCGCCACGCATGACTGCGCCGGCGGAAGGGATCGGCTCAGCGCCGCGGGCGGTCGCGCGGCCGAGGCATGAGGTCGCGGCCGAGCGCGGCGGCGAGCTGCTTCAGGAAGACGGTGCCGGCCAGCGGCCGGCCGCTTCGCTCGCTCGCCCGGATCGCCTCGCGCTCGTCCTCGGTGAGGCCCGCATTGAGCAAGGCGCGCCAGTCCGGCGCCCGGCGGAGCAGCGGCTCGACCTCGGTCAGGGCGTCGTCGGCAAGGCCGAGATGGGTGCGCGCGCTCGACCAGCGCCAGTTTTCGGGACTGGCGGCGAGGCCGGCGCGGACCGGGCCGAGCTCGATATAGCAGGCGCAGGCGAGGAGATGGTCCTCGTCCATCGGGAAGGAGGCGAAGCGGCCCCGCCACAAGCGGCCGCGGCTCTCCTCGCGGTTGTTGACGTAGCGGGTATAGCGGCGGTGCGCCCCGGCGAGGGCCGCGCGCAGGCCGTCGGCATGGCTCGGCACGAGGATCAGCCGGACATGGTTCGGCATCAGGCACCACGCCCAGACGGCCGTGCCCGCCGCCCGCGACGTCTCGCGGAGCAGGCGAAGGTAGGTCCGACAATCGGCGTCCGAGAAGAAGGCGGGCTGCCGGCGATTGCCGCGCTGGACGACAAGGTGCGGGATGCCGGGAAGGACGAGACGCGCGCAGCGGGGCATGGACGCCTCCTCGTTGGGCGGTGGCAGCGACTGAATGATTTCCGTACAGTTCGCAGCACCATTTATCCATTTTGGATGAATTTATCCACCATAATGGAGGTTTCGCCCGTCCCGCGGCGAGGCGCCCGGCCCATCCGGACCGGATCGATCGGCCCGCGCCGAGCGCCGGCACCCAATTCAAGGACCGCAAATGACTGACAGGCCGAAGAAAGTCGTCCTGGCCTATTCCGGAGGCCTCGACACCTCGATCATCCTCAAATGGCTGCAGACCGAATATGAAGCGGAGGTCGTCACCTTCACCGCCGACCTCGGCCAGGGGGAGGAGGTCGAGCCGGCGCGGGCCAAGGCGGAGCTGCTCGGGATCAGGCCGGAGAACATCTTCATCGACGATCTTCGCGAGGAGTTCGTCCGCGACTACGTCTTCCCGATGTTCCGCGCCAACACGGTCTATGAGGGCCAGTATCTGCTCGGCACCGCGATCGCTCGGCCGCTGATCGCCAAGCGGCAGATCGAGATCGCGCGGGCGGTCGGCGCCGACGCGGTCTGCCACGGCGCCACCGGCAAGGGCAACGACCAGGTGCGGTTCGAACTGGGCTATTATGCGCTCGAGCCCGACATAAAGGTGATCGCGCCGTGGCGGGAATGGGCGTTCGCCAGCCGCGAGCAATTGATCGACTTCGCCGAGAAGCATCAGATCCCGATCGCGAAGGACAAGAAAGGCGAGGCGCCCTTCTCGATCGACGCCAATTTGCTCCACTCCTCCTCGGAAGGGAAAGTGCTCGAGGACCCGACGGTCGAGGCGCCCGAATATGTCCACCAGCGCACCATCTCGCCCGAGGACGCGCCGGATAAGCCCACGGTGATCGAGATCGCGTTCGAGCGCGGCGACCCGGTGACGATCGACGGCGAGGCGCTGTCGCCCGCATCCCTGCTCGCCCGGCTGAACGATCTTGGCCGCGACAACGGCATCGGGCGTCTGGATCTGGTGGAAAACCGCTTCGTCGGGATGAAGTCGCGCGGAGTCTACGAGACGCCCGGCGGCACGATCCTGCTCGCCGCCCATCGCGGCATCGAATCGATCACGCTCGACGGCGGCGCCGCCCATCTCAAGGACGAGATCATGCCGCGCTACGCGAAGCTGATCTACAACGGCTTCTGGTTCAGCCCCGAGCGCGAGATGCTGCAGGCCTTGATCGACAAGAGCCAGGAGCATGTTACCGGGACGGTCCGGGTCAAGCTCTACAAGGGCAATGCGACCGTGATCGGCAGGGTGAGCGAGTTCGCGCTCTACGACCAGGATCTCGTCACCTTCGAGGAAGGCTCGTCGAGCTACAGCCAGCGCGACGCGGCCGGGTTCATCAAGCTGAACGCGCTCCGGCTGCGCACGCTGGCGACGCGGGACCGGCGGGCGAAATAATTTCAGGAGTCATCCCGGCGGAATTGAACAGGCTCGTCATGTCCCCCGGACATGACTGCGGAGTGCGGGGCACTCCGCACCTGTTCAATGGGACCCATGAACCGAAGGATAAAAGGACAAGGTGCCAAACCCTTCGCCGTTCCGAATGCGGGCGGTGTTCATGGCTCCCGGCCTTCGCCGGGATGACTCGGAGAGGGCGTGCGGGCTAAGTCCTGCTTATGAAGCTCGCGATCCTCGAAACCGGCGCGCCGCCCGGCGACCTCGCGGAACGGTTTGGCGATTATCCCGCCATGTTTCGCGACCTGCTCGGCGACGGGCTCGGGACGGAGAGTTTCGACGTCGCGGCGGGCGAGTATCCAACGAAAGTTGATGACTACGACGCCTATCTCATCACCGGCTCGCCGGCCGGCGTCTACGAGGGCCTGCCCTGGATCGCGGAGCTCGCCACCTTCCTGAAGCGCGCCAAAGGACGGGCGAAGCTGGTCGGCATCTGCTTCGGGCACCAGATCATGGCCGAGGCGCTGGGCGGCCATGTCGAGAAATCGGCCAAAGGCTGGGGCGTCGGCCTCATGACCTATCCGATCGTGCGCCGCGAGCCGTGGATGGACGATGCGGCCCTGGTTTCGGTGCCCGCCTCCCACCAGGACCAGGTGGTGATCCAGCCGCCCGGGACCGAGGTGATCGCCTCGTCGCTGTTCACGCCCTATGCCGGGCTCGCCTGGCGCGACGGCAGCGCCATCTCCTTCCAGTTCCACCCGGAATTCTCGCCCGATTACGCCAAGGCGCTGATCGCGCACCGTTACGACCGCGCGCCCGATCCGGAGGCTGCGATCGCCTCGTTGGACGCGCCCAACGACAATGAACGGGTCGGGGTGTGGATCAGGCGGTTCCTGCTTTCCTGAGTCACCCCGGCTTTCGCCGGGATGACTCTTGGGGTAGTTCGCGGCTCTGCAATCGGAGGGAGCATCGTTTCATGAAGACCCGCGCCGCCATCGCCGTCGCGCCGAACGCGCCGCTGGAGATCCACGAGGTCGATCTCGACGGGCCGAAGGCGGGCGAAGCGCTGGTCGAGATCATGGCGACCGGCATCTGCCATACCGACGCCTACACGCTCGAGGGCAAGGATTCGGAGGGGATCTTTCCGTCGATCCTCGGCCATGAGGGCGCCGGCATCGTCCGCGAGATCGGGCCGGGCGTCGCCTCGGTCGCGGTCGGCGACCATGTCATCCCGCTCTACATCGCCGAATGCCGGACCTGCCCGTCCTGCCTTTCCCGCAAGACCAATTTGTGCACCGCGGTCCGCGCCACCCAGGGCAAGGGCGTGATGCCCGACGGCACCAGCCGCTTCAGCCTCAGCGGCGAGGCCATCGCCCATTATATGGGCTGCTCGACCTTTTCGAACTTCACCGTGATGCCGGAGATCGCGCTCGCCAAGGTGCGGCCCGACGCGCCGTTCGACAAGATCTGCTATATCGGCTGCGGCGTGACGACCGGGGATCGGCGCGGCGATCTGGACCGCCGGCGTCGAGCCGGGATCGACCGTCGCCGTGTTCGGGCTCGGCGGCATCGGCCTCAACGTCATCCAGGGCGCGCGGATGGCGGGCGCGGTCCAGATCGTCGGCGTCGACGTCAACCCGGCCAAACGGGCGATGGCGGAGCGCTTCGGAATGACCGACTTCATCAACCCCGACGAGGTCGGCCGGGACAAGGTCGTCCAGGCGGTGGTCGACGCGACCAAGGGCGGCGCCGACTATACGTTCGACTGCACCGGCAACACCAATGTCATGCGCCAGGCGCTGGAGAGCGCCCATCGCGGCTGGGGGACGAGCGTCGTCATCGGCGTCGCCGAGGCCGGCCACGAAATCTCGACCCGCCCGTTCCAGCTGATCACCGGGAGGACCTGGAAGGGCACCGCCTTCGGCGGCGCGCGCGGGCGGACCGACCTGCCCAGGATCGTCGACTGGTACATGGACGGCAAGATCGAGATCGACCCGCTGATCACCCACACGATGCCGCTCGACGACATCAACAAGGCGTTCGACCTGATGCATGCCGGCGAGAGCATCCGGAGCGTCGTGCTCTACTGACGTTTCGGAACCGGTCCGTTTCCACCTCGTTCTTGGCCCGAGGAGACCAAAACATGAAAGGCATTGCGCTGTGGCTGATCGGCATTCCGATCCCGATCATCATCCTGCTCTATCTGTTCGTGTTCTAGGCCGGGCGCGGGCTTCGAGATCATCGCCCCCCCAGACCGTTCGGGCTGAGCTTGTCGAAGCCCTTTCCTTCTCTTAGGCCCGCAGAAGAAAGCCCTTCGACAGGCTCAGGGCGAACGGAGCGGGTGATGAGTCTGGAGACACTATCGGCCAACAAGAGCCATGGCGGCGTCCAGGGCGTCTACCGGCACGAGAGCCGCGAGACCGGCAGCCGATGACCTTCTCGGTCTTCGTGCCGCCGCAGGCCGCGGGCGGGGCGAAATGCCCGGTCGTCTGGTACCTGTCGGGCCTCACCTGCAGCCACGCCAACGTCACCGAGAAAGGCGAGTATCGGCGCGCCTGCGCCGAGCTGGGGCTGATCTTCGTCGCTCCGGACACGTCCCCGCGCGGGCCGGACGTGCCCGACGACGAGGCCTATGATTTCGGCCAGGGCGCCGGCTTCTACGTCGACGCCGACCCAGCCGCCCTGGGACGCGAACTTCCGGATGGATTCCTACGTCACGCGCGAGCTGCCGGCGCTCGTCGCCGCCAATTTCCCGGCCGACATGGACCGCCAGGGGATCACCGGCCATTCGATGGGCGGCCACGGCGCGCTCACCCTCGCGCTCAACAATCCGGGCCGCTACCGCAGCTGTCCGCGCCTTCGCGCCGATCGTCGCGCCAAGCCAGGTGCCGTGGGGCGAGAAAGCGCTCGGCCGCTATCTCGGGCCGGACCGGGCCGCCTGGCGCCGGCACGATGCGGTGGCGCTGATCGAGGATGGCGCGCGGGTCGACGAACTGCTGGTCGACCAGGGCGACGCCGACGCCTTCCTGGCCGAGCAGCTCAGGCCCGAGCTGCTCGAGGCCGCCTGCGCCGCCGCGGGGATCCCGCTGACGCTGCGCATCCAGCCGGGCTACGATCACAGCTATTATTTCATCTCGACCTTCATGGACGATCACTTGCGCTGGCACGCCGGGCGGCTCAGCCGATGACGCCGGCCTCGCGAAGCGCGGCGACGCGCTCGGGATCGTAGCCGAGCTCGGCGAGCAACGCCTCGCCGTCTTGGCGCAGCGGTTCGGGCTGTTCAGTGCCGGTGGCTGAATAGCGGGGCGCCGGCGCCGGCTGGATGACTCCGCCGATATTGGCGAAAGTGTCGCGGAACCTGTTGTGCGGATGGAGCGGCGCTTCGGCCAGCGACAGGACCGGGGCGAAGCAGGCGTCCGAGCCTTCGAGCAGGGCGCACCAATGGTCGCGCGGATGCTGGCGGAACAAGGCGGCGAGCGCGTCGCGGCTCTCCGCCTCCGCGCCGGAGATGCCGAGCTTCTCGCACAAAACCGCCCGGAATTGCGGCTCGATCGCGCCGATCGCGACCCATTTGCCGTCGGCGGTCTCGTAAGTGTCGTAATAAGGCGAGCCGCTGTCGATGACGTTGGCGCCGGTTTCGTCCCGCCAGAGGCCGGCGCCGTGCAGCCCCCAGGTCAGGCTGGCGAGCAAAGCCGAGCCGTCGGTCATCGCGCAGTCGATCACCTGCCCCGGGGCGCCGCCGCGCACGCCAAGCAGCGCGGCCACCATGGCGAAAGCGAGCAGCATGCCCCCGCCGCCGAAATCGCCGACATAATTGACCGGCGGCGAGGGCCGGCCGTCGCGGCCGATCGTGTGGAGGGTGCCGGAAAGGGCGATGTAATTGATGTCGTGGCCGGCCGCGCCGGCGAGCGGCCCCTGCTGCCCCCAGCCGGTCATGCGGCCGTAGACGAGCTTCGGATTGTCGGCGAGCAGCAGGTCCGGGCCGAGGCCGAGCCGCTCCATCACGCCGGGGCGGTAGCCCTCGATCAGGCCGTCCGCGGTGCGGGCGAAATCCCGAACCAGGGCGATCCCCTCCGCCTGCTTCAGATCGACGCGGATCGCCCGGCGCGTGCGCGCCAGCGGGTCGCCGGGAAGCTTGAAGCCGCCGTCCCGCTCGATCCGGATCACCTCCGCGCCGTGATCCGCCAGCATCATGCCGCAGAACGGCGCCGGGCCGAGCCCCTCCATTTCGAGGATTCGGACGCCGGCGAGCGGGCCCGCCATTCACAGCGCCTCGACGATCGTCACATTGGCGACTCCGCCGCCCTCGCACATCGTCTGCAGGCCGTAGCGCAGCCCACGCGCCCTCAGCGCATGGACGAGCGTCGCCATCAGCTTGGCGCCCGAGGCGCCGAGCGGGTGGCCCAATGCGATCGCGCCGCCATTGACGTTGAGCCTGGCGGGGTCGGCGCCGACATGGTCGAGCCAGGCCAATGGCACCGGGGCGAACGCCTCGTTGACCTCGTAGAGGTCGATCTCGGCGATGGCCATGCCGGCCCGTTTCAGGGCGCGATCGGTGGCGAAGAGCGGCTCTTCGAGCATGATCACCGGGTCCCCGGCGGTGACGGTGAGGTTGTGGATTCGGGCGAGCGGGGTCAGGCCGTGCGCCTTCAAGGCGGCTTCCGAGACGACCAGCACCGCCGAGGAGCCGTCGCAGATCTGGCTGGCCGAGGCGGCGCTGATCACGCCGTCCTCCTTGAGCAATTTCACCGCGCCGATGCCTTCCAGGGTGGCGTCGAAACGGATGCCTTCGTCGACCTTGTGGATTTCGGTGCTGCCGTCCGGAAGCGCGACCTCAACGGGGACGATCTCGGCGTCGAACGCGCCCGCCTCGGTCGCCGCTTTGGCGCGGCGGTGGCTTTCGAGCGCATATTCATCCAGCCTGGCGCGTGAATATCCATATTTCTTCGCGATCATCTCCGCGCCCATGAACTGGCTGAAGAAGGGCACGCCATATTTTTCGGTCACGCTAGGCGGGAACGGGTTGAAGCCCTTGTCCGCGACCATCGAGAGGCCCATCGGGGCGCGGGTCATGCTTTCGACGCCGGCGGCGACGACCACATCCTGGGTGCCCGACATCACCGCCTGGGCGGCGAACTGGATCGCCTGCTGCGACGAGCCGCATTGGCGGTCGATCGAGACGGCGGGCACGCTCCGCGGCAGCTTCGAGGCGAGCACCGCGTTGCGGCCGACATGGAGCGACTGCTCGCCCGCCTGGGTGACGCAGCCCATGATCACGTCGTCGATCGCCGCCGGATCGATGCCCGAGCGGTCGGCGACCGCATTCAGGCTGATCGCGGCGAGATCGACCGGGTGGACGCCGGCGAGGCGGCCGCCCTTGCGGCCTCCGGCGGTGCGGACGGCGGCGACGATATAGGCTTCTGGCATTCCAACTCCCGCCGCAAAGGGCTCCCGGTTCAATCAGCCTTTGTGCGGGAAAAATGGTGAACATGGCAAGGGAGTGAACTTGCCGCGGCCGCGATGCGCGGCCGTCCTCCATCTTGCCGCTCGGCATACGAGTCGCGCCGCAGGAGCAACCAAATAGATTCCTGTGGACTCGAAGCCTGCACGGGGTCATTTTCTTGTCGTTAGGTCAGAGGGACAGTGAGTCGCGGGCGCGCAAAGTCGCGTTTGGGATCGTGCCGGGGGGTGATCGATCGGGGGTCTGCAGAGATAGTAGAAACGTAGCCAAGCGCTTTCGCCGTGGGCGGTGTGCGTGCGCGATTGTGCACTGCTTCATTACTTTCGTTTGACGAAACACGATGAGGAGAGGGGACGTGCCAGACAACATCACCTACGGCACCAATGGCAACGACACTCTGTCGGGTGGCAACGGCAAGGACACCATCCACGGCCTCGACGGCGACGACATCATCTACGGCGGCAACGGCGTCGATTGGCTGTTCGGCGACGGCGGGAACGACCAACTCTATGGCGACAACGGCAACGACCATCTGACGGGCGGTGCCGGCAATGACCTGCTCGACGGCAAGACCGGCTTCGACACCGCCTATTATTCCGGGACGATCGACGAATATTCGTTCTTTGCCGCCGCCGGCTATCTGCACATCCTCCACCTCGGCGGCGCCGGGCCCGACGGCCACGACCAGCTGATCCGCGTTGAGCGGCTGGTCTTCGCCGACCGAGTCATCGACCTCGGCAGCGGCACCAATGCACCGGTCGCGATCGACGACCATGTCTTCGTCAACGAGGACACCGGCACCCACAGCAGCGGCGCGGCGAGCGTCCTAGACAATGATTTCGATTTCGATGGCGACCCGCTCACCGTCACCGCCGGCGTCTTCGTCGGCACTTACGGCACGCTGACGCTCAATTCGAACGGCACCTACAGCTACACGCTGTCCGCCTCGGCCCAGGAGCTCGCCCAGGGCGAGAACGTCCAGGACAGCTTCAATTATACCGTCTCCGACAACGACGGCAGCGACACCGGCACGCTGGTGGTCCACGTCGCGGGCGTCAACGACGCCCCGACCGCCAATCCCGATGCGGCGAGCACGAGTGAGAACGCGGTTCTGCTGGTCGACGTTCTCGCCAACGACACCGACGTCGACAATGGCGCGGTGCTGACCGTCACGGCCGCCTCGGCGCCGGCCGGGAAGGGTACTGCCGCTGTCGTCGGCAACCAGGTCCAGTTCACTCCGGGCACCGCCTTCGACCATCTCGCCCTGGGCGCGAGCGAGGTCGTCGCCGTCAGCTACTCGATCACCGACGAGCATGGCGCCACGTCGAGCTCGACGGCGGACGTCACCGTCACCGGCGTCAATGACGGCCCGGTCGCCAATCCCGACTCGGCCGCCGGGCACGAGAACCAGGTGCTCACCATCAACGCCCTCGCCAACGACACCGACGTCGACGACGGCGCGGTCAAGACGCTCGTCTCGGCCTCGGCTCCTGCCGGCAAGGGCAGCGCCTCGATCGTCGGCAACCAGGTCCAGTTCAACCCGGGCACGGCCTTCGATAGGCTCCAGGTCGGCGATAGCGAAACGGTGGTGCTCAGCTACGTCATGACGGACGAGCACGGCGCGACCGCTACCTCGACGATCACCGTCACCGTCACCGGCACCAATGACGGCCCGGTCGCCCATGCGGATGCAAGGACGACGAGCGAGAACTCGGCCGTCGTGGTCAACGTCCTCGCGAATGACGTCGATGTCGACCATGACGCGGTCCTCACCGTCGTCGCCGCCTCAGGCCCGGCGGGTCAGGGCACGGTCACGATCGTGGAAAACCAGGTCCGCTTCGATCCGGGCACCGATTTCGAGTATCTCGCCAGCGGCCAGAGCGCGACCGTAACCCTCAACTACACCATCCAGGACGAGTTCGGAGTTCAGTCGTCCTCCACGATCACGATCACGGTCCAGGGCCGCGACGAAGGATCCACCAGCACCGGTACCGAGGGAGACGATACGCTGACCGGTACGCCCGGCAACGACACAATCAATGCGCTCGGCGGCGACGATACCGTCTTCGGCCTGGCCGGCGACGATCTCATCGATGGCGGCAGCGGGAACGACAATCTGAACGGCGGCGACGACGCCAACGTCATCCTCGGCGGCGACGGCTCCGACCAATTGTCCGGCGATGCCGGCGACGACACCCTCGAGGGCGGCAATGACGGCGACCTCCTGTTCGGCGGCGACGACGACGACCAGCTGTTCGGCCAGGCCGGCGATGACCTCCTCTCCGGCGACAGCGGCAATGATCAGCTGTCGGGCGGAGACGGCAAAGACAGTCTCGAGGGCGGCGAGGGCGACGACTCGATCGACGGCGGCGCCGGCAATGACAGCCTCGCCGGCGGCGAGGGCGACGACTCGGTCGACGGCGGCGCCGGCGACGATTTCCTATTCGGCGGCCTTGGCACCGACGTGCTGATCGGCGGTGACGGCAACGACACGATCCGCCTCAATAACCGGTCCTTTGCGAGCACGATCACCACCGGCATCGGCAGCGACACGATTGAGATCGCCCATGCGGACCAGGGGTCGGCGGCGATCACCGTCACCGACTTCACGCCCGGCGCCGGCGGCGACAAGTTCCGGCTCTCGGGCGACGACGGGTCGCTGCTCAGCCTGCTCTCGGGCTGGGACGGCTCCAACCCGTTCGGCTCATCAGGCTTCCTTCGGCTGGAGCAGGACGGCGCCAACACCTTGCTGCAATGGGACGCCGACGGCGGCGGGGACAACTGGGATACTCTGGTCGTCTTCGAGAGCACCGATGCCGACGACTTCACCGACGCCAACTTCGTGCCCGCCTACCATCCGGACGGGTCCGCACCGGCGGGCCAGACCATCACCGGCACCGCTGACGCCGATATCCTGACCGGCACGATCGGCAACGACACGATCAATGCGCTCGGCGGCGACGACTTCGTCAACGGCGGCGCCGGCCCCGACCAGATCAACGGCGGCGACGGCGTCGACTTTTTGAATGGCGAGACCGGCAACGACGTCATCGATGGGGGCAATGACGGCGACTTCCTGTCTGGCGGAAGCGGCGCCGACCAGTTGTCCGGCCAGGCCGGCAGTGACGTCCTCTCCGGCGACAATGGCGACGACCAGCTGTCGGGCGGGGCCGACAATGACAGCGTCGACGGCGGCGACGGCGACGACGATCTCGACGGCGGCGACGGCGACGATTTCCTGTCCGACTTGATCGGGACCAACAGCTTCACCGGCGGTCTTGGCGACGACTTTATCGTGGCCGCGTCGTCCGATGGCGCCCAGACGATCGACGGTGGCGGCGGGACCGACACGATCCGCCACTATTACCGGTACAATGCGAGCACGATCACCACGGGTACCGGCAGCGACACGATCGAGCTCGCCCATGCGGACCAGGGGACGGCTGCGATCATCGTCACCGACTTCACGGCCGGTGCCGGCGGCGACAAGTTCCGGCTCTCGGGCGACGATGGGTCGCTGCTCAGCCTGCTCTCGGGCTGGGACGGCTCCAACCCGTTCGGCTCATCAGGCTTCCTTCGGCTGGAGCAAGATGGCGCCGACACCTTGCTGCAATGGGACGCCGACGGCGGCGGGGACGACTGGGAGACTCTGGTCGTCTTCGAGAACACCGATGCCGACGACTTCACCGACACCAATTTCGTGCCTGGCTACGATCCCGACGGGTCCGCGCCGACGGGCGATACGATCACCGGCACCGAGGGCGACGATACGCTGGTCGGCACGATCGGCGCCGACACGATCAATGCGCTCGGCGGCAATGACAGCGTCTCCGGCCTGGCCGGCGCCGACCAGATCAACGGCGGCGACGGCTTCGACGAACTGCGCGGCGAGGCCGACGACGACGTCATCGAGGGCGGCAATGACGACGACGTCCTGTGGGGCGGCGAGGGCAATGACCAGCTGTTCGGGGAGGCCGGCATCGACATCCTCTACGGCGAGCAAGGCGATGACGAGCTGTCCGGCGGCGGCGGCGGCGACAGCCTCGACGGCGGCGAGGGCGACGACGATCTCGACGGCGGCGACGACGACGATTTCCTGACCGACTTCGCCGGGACCAACAGCCTTGCCGGCGGCCTCGGCAGCGACCAGATCGCTGCCGGCTCCTCCGACGGGGCCCAGACGATCGACGGCGGCGACGGCGACGACACGATCCGCCATTACGGCCGGTACTTCGCGAGCACGATCACCACCGGCGCCGGCAGCGACACGATAGAGCTGCTCAATGCGAATGTCGGGGCGGCGGCGATCGTGGTCGCCGACTTCACGGCTGGTGCCGGCGGCGACATGTTCCGGCTCTCGGGCGACGAGGGGTCGCTGCTCAGCCTGCTCTCGGGCTGGGACGGCAGCTCCAACCCGTTCGCCTCGGGCTTCCTCCGGCTTGAGCAGAGCGGCGACGACACCGTGCTGCAATGGGACGCCGACGGCGGCGGGGACGACTGGGAGACTCTGGTCGTCTTCGAGAACACCGGCGCCGGCGACTTCACCGACGCCAATTTCGTGCCGGGCTACGATCCCGACGGGTCCGCGCCGGCGGGCGAGACGATCACCGGCACCGAGGAAGACGATACGCTGGTCGGAACGATCGGCGCCGACACGATCAATGCGCTCGGCGGCAGCGACTTCGTCAACGGCGGCTCCGGCGCCGACCAGATCTATGGCGGCAACGGCTTCGACCTTTTGTATGGCGGGGCCGACGACGACGTCATCGAGGGCGGCAACGACGGCGACTTCCTCTCGGGCGACGACGGCAACGACCAGCTGTCCGGCCAGGCCGGCGACGACATCCTCTTCGGCGAGCAAGGCGATGACGAGCTGTCCGGCGGCGACGGCGACGACAGTATCGACGGCGGCGACGGCGACGACAGTCTCGAGGGCGGCGACGGCAACGATTTCCTGGCTGGCGGCTTTGGCTCCGACGTGATGACCGGCGGTGTCGGCATCGACTTCTTCAACTTCCAGTCCGCCTCGGATGGACCGGACGAAATCACCGACTTTGCCAGTGGAGTCGACCAGCTCCGCGTCTCGGCGAGCGGCTTCGGCGGCGGCCTGACCGCCGGCGGCGCCGTTTCGCTGGTCTCGGGGACGGACCCGACCGCAACGGATGATGCCACGGGCCAATTCCTCTTCGATACCGATGACGGGCGCCTGTTCTGGGACGCCGACGGAACGGGAAGCGACGCGGCGGTGCTCGTCGCGACGCTCAGTAATATCCCGTCGCTCGCGGCTTCGGACTTCGCCGTGATCTAGGGTCCGTACTCGGACCCTGGGTGGACGGGCTCATCTGCCTTCAGTCGGGCTGCCGGCCGCAGTTTAGCCTGAGCGACGCCGCAGGCGGCGTCGAAGGGCCGGATGACGCCCCGCGTCAGGCCGAGCGCCCCGCGAGGAGCTTCCTGGTCTCGGCCCCACCTGAGCGGGCTTCGCTTTGATATCGCCCCGCGATAAGGGACTTGACGACTTTCGATAATGATATTATCGTTTATCGATATTCCGAGTCGTTGGAGCGCCATGCCGATGTCCCGATCATATTCCGCCGCCCTGCCGATCGCCTACGTCTTGCTGCGGCTCCTCGTCGTCCTGAACTGGCTGGTCGGCGCCGCGATCCTCGCTCTGCTCGTCGTCATGCCCAACGCGCAATGGATCATGAGCGCGTTCCAAATCGCTCCTTCGCCCGAGGCGGATCGGCTGATCATGGGCTTGCGCGCGATCGCATTGGTCGGCCTCGCCACGATCCCGATCAACTATCTCATCCTCAAGCGGCTGATCGCGATCGTCGAGACGGTTCGCGCGGGCGACCCGTTCGTCGCCGCGAACGCGTCCCGTTTGCAGGGGATCGCCTGGGCCTTGCTCGCGCTGCAGCTGCTCGGCCTCGTCATCTTCGCGATCGCCAAGGCCGTTTCGACGCCGGCGCATCCGCTCGATCTCGATGCCGGCTTTTCGGTCAACGGCTGGCTCGCCGTGCTTCTCACCTTCGTGCTCGCCCGGGTGTTCGCGGAAGGCGCGCTGATGCGCGAAGACCTCGAAGGGACGGTGTGACATGACGATCGCCGTCAAGCTCGACGACCTGCTTTACGCGCGTCGGATGACCCTGACCGAGCTCGCGGAGCGGGTCGGAATCACTATCGTGAACCTTTCGATCCTCAAGACCGGAAAGGCCCGCGCGATCCGCTTCTCGACGCTCGAGGCGATCTGCGCCGCTTTGTCCTGCCAGCCCGGCGAGATCCTTGAGTTCGTACCCGACAGCATCGAGGAGGCGGAGGCGGCATGATCATCCTCATGTGGGTCCATATTGCGGCAGGAACTCCTTGCCCTCCCTTCGGGCACTATCGCGGTTACCGCGCGCAAGGGCGGCCGGCTGCACGCCCGCGCCGGAACCTGGTTCTTCGGATCGATGCTCGTTCTCGGCGTCACCGCCTCGATCCTGGAACCGTTCCGGTCGCCGCCAGGGTCCCCGATCGGCGGGATCATGGTCTGTTATTTTGTCGCGACATCCTGGGTCGCCGCGCGCCGGCGGGACGGGACGACCGGCAGGTTCGAGATCGTCGCCTGCGCGGCCGCGCTCGGTATGGCCGCGCTCATGGCCTGGGGCGGTTTCACGGGAGCGACCACGCCCGCGGGCGGCGGCCCGGTGTTCGCCCTTGCCGGGGTGTGCCTGCTCGCCGGCCTGCTCGATCTCAACGCCATCCTGCGCACCAGGCTCACATCCGCCCAGCGGATCGCGCGACATCTGTGGCGGATGTGCTTCGCCTTCTTCATCGCGACCGGGTCCTTCTTCCTCGGTCAGCAGGACGTCCTGCCTCAGGCCGTGCGCGGCTCGCCGATCCTCTTCGTCCTGGCCTTCGCGCCGTTCGCGGTGATGGCCTTCTGGCTGGTCCGGCTGCGGTTCTCGAAAGCGATCGCCCGGCTGAAGCTGCGCACCTCCGTCCCGCTGACTCAACCGAGCGCCTGAACGGGACCCACCCATGCTCAACCGGCTCTTTCCCAGGCAGGCCGACAACGGGTTCGACGGGCATCGCTCGGCGCTTTGGCTGCTCGGCCTGTTCATCGCGCTGAAGCTCGTGATGAGCGTCAACTCGATATTCAACACCGCGTCGATCGCCACCGGCGACGGCATCCCGCTGGACAGCTTCGGCCCTGCCGCGGCGCGGGAGGTGCTGACGCTGTTCGCGTTGATGGCGCTCGGGCAGCTGGCGCTTGCACTCGTCGCCCTCACGGCATTGATCCGCTACCGGGCGCTGGTCCCGTTCATCTATCTGCTGCTCCTCGGCGAACGGCTCGCCGGGCGCCTTATCGTGCAGAGCCATGCAGTGGCGGGCACCGGGAGCCCCCCTATCGTCTGGTTCATGGCCGTCGCGCTCCCGACGCTTCTGATCCTCGGGCTGGCGCTGTCGCTCATTCCCGCCCGGGGCAAGCGCGCCCACTCTTTGAACATGGAGGAAGGACAATGACCGGGGTTTCGCCGATCCGTTTATGGGTGATGCGGGCGATGTATCTGATCATGGCGGTCGGCCTCGGGCTCACGATCTGGCCGTTGATCGTCAGTCACGATTCCGAGCTGCCGCGCATGACCGGAGTTGCCTTCGCTTTGCTTGGGACCATCGGGCTGCTGGCGCTGCTGGGGCTGCGCTATCCGCTGCAAATGATCCCGCTGCTGCTGTTCGAGCTGATTTGGAAGGCGATCTGGCTTGCCGCCTTCGCCCTCCCGCGCTGGCTCGACGGCACCCTCGACGAGGGGATGCGAAGCACCGTCTTCGACACGTCCCTGGGAGTGGTCCTGATCTTCGTGATCCCGTGGCGGTATCTTTGGGCGAACTACGTGGCCAGGCCGGGCGATCCCTGGAATCTCCGCCGCTCCGGGAATGAAGCGGCCGCGGCTCATGCCGGGTCTTGAGGAGAGTTGAGATGGCTTCGAGGGCCGATTCAATTCCGCCGGACAGGCGCGAAGGCGAAGTCCCGCTGTGGCGGCTGTACCTCCTGCGCGCGATGTTCCTCGTTTTCGTCGTGGGCGGTTTCATCGTCCATCCGCAATGGATGTTCGACCCCGACCCGACCGCGCGCGGCATGACCCACGGAATGACCGCCGGCTTGTGGGTGATGTCGTTCTTCGGGCTTCGCTACCCGCTGCAGATGCTTCCGATCTTCCTGTTCGAGTTCGTCTGGAAGACGATCTGGCTGCTCGCCTTCGGGCTGCCGCAGTGGATGGCAGGGCGGATCGACCCGCAATTGAGCGAGGATCTCCTGCTGATCGGGGGCGGCCCGATCCTGTTCGGGCTCATCATCCCCTGGGGCTATGTCTGGCGCCACTACATCAGGCAGCCGGCGGACCGTTGGCGCTGATCGGCGCGTGCTCGGCCAGGATGGGCCATTCGCGGCGAACGCCATCCCGGCGGCCGAGCGTCCGCGCGTACAGCTCAAGGAAGAGTGGCGCCGCAAGGTTGACGAAACCCGACATTTCTGTCTATATCGGCGCGTGAACAGCAGCCAGTTCCGCCGCTATCTGGCCAAGCAGGGATGCACGTTCGAGGAAGGCAAGAAGCACACGCTGGTTTACCGGAGCGGCAGGGTCGCCGCGCTTCCCCGGCACGGGGGCAGCAAGCAATTGGGCACCGGCCTGATCAGCGCGATCAAGAAGACGTTGGACTTAGAATGACCGCCATGGAAGGTCCGATGAGCAGCTATCCCGCCGAGATCACCGCCGACGACAACGACACCTTTCTCGTGACGTTTCCCGACGTGCCCGGCGCCATCACCTGCGGTGAGACGGAGGCCGAAGCCCTGGAAAACGCGGTAGACGCGCTGGAGACCGTGCTTTCCGGGCTGATCGTCCAGCGCAACGAGATTCCCCCGCCGTCGGCCGCGCAGGGCCGGCCAACCGTATCCCTCAGCCTGCTCGGCAGTCTCAAGGTGGCGGTTTACCGCGCTATGCGGGCGCGCGGCTGGCGAAAGGCCGATCTGGCGCGCGCGCTCGGCCTCAATCCCCGGCAAATCGATCGGCTGCTCGATCTTCGCCACGGCTCCACCGTCGGGCAGCTGGAAATGGCTTTGCGGGCCTGCGGACGCCGCGTGGAGATTGAGACGCGGGACCTCGAAGCCGCCTGAGCCGTCCGCGCGCCTGAATCAGCAGGCTGGCGCCTTTGCCCACGCTGTCGTAGCCTCGGGCGCGAGCCGGCAGGGCCGGCTGGTGCGACGGGAAGCGGGTGATTGCGGATGAAACCTTCGGATGGAAAGAGCGGCCATATCCGGCTGACATCGCATCCCGGCTCGCGCGGGCCGGCTCGGTTCCCGATGCACTGGGGCGAGGGCACCGCCGCCGAGCGGGGGCCGGTCGTCGCGACGGTCAATGCCCGGGCCGATCGAAACGCGATCGGCGCCCATGGCGGATCCTATTCGATCTACCGGGCGCTGGCGATTTCATCGGGCGCGATGGACCCGGAGGCGCGCCCGGACCTTCAGGACACCTCCCCGGTCTGCGAGATCGGCCCGCATCCGCAATGGAGCGAGGCCGGAAAGATCGTCTCGCTCGATCCCTGGGGCCATAGGGTGGCGCATGATTTCGGCGACCTGATCGCCGAGGGCATCGACATCCGGCCGTCGATCGCGATCACCAAGGCCCGGCTGACGCTTGGGGAGCTTCAGGCCGCGATCGCCGCGGGCCGGCTCGAGGTGGACGGCGAGGTCGTCCACGAGGCGGGCGACATCTCGGTCACCAAGATCGCGGTCGACCCGGTCTGGTGGCTGCCGGGCGTCGCCGAGCGTTTCGGGGTAGAGAAATCGAGCCTCAGGCGCTGCCTGTTCGAACAGACCGGCGGCATGTATCCGGAGCTCGTCACCCGCCCCGATCTCAGCGTCTTCCTTCCGCCGATCGGCGGCATGACCCTCTACATCTTCGGCGATCCGGCCGCGCTCGGCGATCCGGCCAAGAGCCTGACCTGCCGGGTCCACGACGAATGCAACGGCTCGGACGTGTTCGGCTCCGACATCTGCACCTGCCGCCCCTATCTCACCCACGGCATCGAGGAGGCGACGAGGGCCGCGCAGGCGGGCGGGGTCGGCCTCATCGTCTACAACCGCAAGGAAGGCCGGGCGCTGGGCGAGGTGACCAAGTTCCTGGTCTACAACGCCCGCAAGCGCCAGCCGGGCGGCGATCAGGCCGCGACCTATTTCGAGCGCACCGAATGCGTCGCCGGAGTCCAGGACGCCCGCTTCCAGCAGCTGATGCCGGACGTGATCCACTGGCTCGGCATAAGGCGGATCGACCGCTTCGTCTCGATGTCCAACATGAAATATGACGCGCTCGCCGCCGGCGGCGTCGAGATCGGCGAGCGCGTGCCGATCCCCGACTGGCTGGTTCCCGAGGATGCCAGCGTCGAGATGGAGGCGAAGAAAGCGGCCGGCTATTTCTCGCCGGAGAAACCGCCGAGCGCGAAGAAGCTCCGCTCGACCCTGGGCCGGGATCTGGGGAAATTCTAGCGCGCGTGCCGGGCTTCGCCGAACCCCTCCGCCGCCTGCTGAATGCCGCGGCCGTGCGCGAGCGAGCGCACGAGATGCTCAACGTCGCTCTCGACGGCGGGGTCGAGGGCTGGACGGTCGACCTCGGGCGGCTCGGCGACGCCGCGGCGCTGACCGCGGCGGTGACCCGCGAGCGCTATCCGGACCTCGCCATCCCGTTCCACGCCCGCTGGCGCCATTTCGTGGCGGGGGACCCGAAGCTGCCCGACACCGACGCCGCCGAGCGCGCGCGCGCCGCCTTCGACCTCGTCATCCTGTCGGTCCTGCTCGATGCCGGCGCCGGCCCGGGCTGGCGCTTCGCCGACTCCGCGAGCGACCGAACCTTCAGCCGCTCCGAAGGCCTAGCCGTGGCGAGCCAGCGGCTGATCGAATCCGGCGACCTCGCCGACCTGGCGGGACTTGAGACCCGGACCCTCGCGCGGGGCTTCCAGGTTTCGGCGGATAATCCGCTGGCCGGCCTGGAGGGCCGCACGGCCTTGCTGCGACGGCTCGGGCAGCAGGTGTCGGCGCGGCCGGACCTGTTCCCGGGAGCGCGCCCCGGCGGGCTCTACGATGTCCTCGCGGCGCGTGCCGATCGCGGCAGGCTGCCGGCGCCGGACATTCTCGCTTTGCTCCTGGACGCCCTCGGGCCGATCTGGGCCGACCGCCTCGTCATCCACGGCATCCCGCTCGGCGATTGCTGGCGGCATCCGGCGATCCGACGAGCCGATTCCAGCGATGGTCTCGTCCCCCTGCACAAGCTTTCGCAATGGCTGGCTTATTCGCTGATCGAGCCGCTCCGGGACGCGGGCATCGAAATCGTCGACATAGACGGCCTCACCGGCCTCGCCGAATATCGCAACGGCGGGCTCTTCGTCGACATCGGCGTGCTCCGCCTCGCCGATCCCGCCGACGCCGGCCGGCCGCACCACGTCTCGGATCCGCTGATCGTCGCCTGGCGCGCGATGACGGTCGCGTTGCTCGACCGGATGGCGCCGCTGGTCCGCGACCGGCTCGGCGTGTCGCAAGCCGATTTCCCCCTCGCCCGGATGCTCGAGGGCGGCACCTGGGCCGCGGGCCGGCGCATCGCGGCCGAGCGCCGCCCCGGCGGCGGGCCGCCTTTCAATATCATCAGCGACGGAACGGTATTCTAGGGGACCCTGACCATGGACGGATTGACGATCGTTTCCCACCCGCTGGTGCAGCACAAGCTCACCATCCTGCGCGACCGGACGACCTCCACCCAGCTGTTCCGGACCGTCGTGCGGGAGACCGCCATGCTGCTCTGCTACGAAGTGACGCGCGACCTGCCGACCGTCCCGATCCGGGTGGAAACGCCGATCGCCGTGACCGAGGCGCCGAAGATCGCGGGCAAGAAGCTGGTCATCGCGCCGATCCTCAGGGCCGGGCTCGACATGGCCGAGGGCATGCTCGATCTCGTCCCCTCGGCCCGGGTCGCGCATATCGGGCTTTATCGCGAGCCGGTCACGCTCCAGGCGGTGGAATATTATTTCAAGACCCCGGACGACGTCGCCGAGCGTCTCGTCATCATCGTCGATCCGATGATGGCCACCGGCCACACCGCCATCGCCGCCATCGACCGGCTGAAGGAGGCCGGGGTCACGGACATGCGGTTCGTCTGCCTGCTCTGCTCCCGGCCGGGCGCGGAGACGGTCCGAGCCGCCCATCCGGACGTGCCGATCTGGGCCGCGGCAATGGACGGGGAGCTCAACGACCATGGCTACATCATTCCCGGCCTCGGCGACGCGGGCGACCGCACCTACGGCACGCGCTGATCCAAGGGAGTCATCCCGGCGGAAGCCGGGACCCATGAACACCGCGGCTTGAGGACGCGCGAAAAACGCGGGCGCCTCACCGCCGATGCTTCGGTTCATGGGTCCCGGCTTCCGCCGGGATGACTATTATATCGCCGCTCCTCCGCTCGGGGCCTAAAGCGACCGCGCGATCAGCAGCTTCATGATCTCGCTCGATCCGCCGTAGATGCGCTGGACGCGGGCGTCGCGCCACATCCGCGCGATCGGATAATCGTTGATATAGCCGTAGCCGCCGTGGAGCTGGAGGCAGGCGTCGACCAGCTCGCCCTGCGCTTCGGTCACCCAGAGCTTGGCGATGGCGGCGGTGGCGGCGTCGAGCTCGTCCTTCAGCACCCGTTCGATACAATCGTTGACGAAGACTCGGGCGACCACCGCCTTGGCCTTGCAGTCGGCGAGCACGAACTGGCTGTTCTGGAACTCGAACACCGGCTGGCCGAACGCCTTGCGCTCTTTCGTATAGGCGATCGTCTCCTCGAGCGCCTTCTCCATCACCACCGCGCTGCCGATCGCGATCAAGAGGCGCTCGCGGGGCAGCTCGTGCATCAACTGGTAGAAGCCCTTGCCTTCCTCGTCCCCAAGCAAATTCTCGGCCGGGACCCAGACGTCGTCGAAGAACAATTCGGACGTGTCCTGCGCGTCGAGGCCGACCTTGTCGAGCTTGCTGCCGCGGCGAAAGCCCTCGACCTCGCCGGGCTCGACGACGAACAGCGAGACCCCCTTGGCGCCCTGCGACGGATCGGTCTTGGCGACGACGACGATCAAATCGGCGATCTGGCCGTTGGAGATGAAGGTCTTGGCGCCGTTGATCCGGTAGCCGTTGCCGTCCTTGAGCGCGGTGGTTCGGATCGACTGCAGGTCGGAGCCCGCGCCCGGCTCGCTCATCGCGATCGCCGCGACGCGCTCGCCATTGGCGAGCAAGGGCAGCCATTTGCGCTTCTGCCCCTCGGTGCCGTGGGCCTGGATGTAGGGCGTGATGATGACGTTGTGCAGCCCGGCGGCGAAGCCCTCGGCGCCCTTGCGGATCACCTGCTCGGCGACCACGACGTCGTGACGGAAATCGCCGCCGCCGCCGCCATAGGCTTGCGGAACGCTGACCCCGAGCAAGCCCGCCTGCCCCGCCTCGCGCCAGAATTCGCGCTCGACCATCCCGGCGTCGCGCCAGCGGGCGACCCGCTCCGGCGGCGCGTTGCGGTCGAGGAACCGGCCGACCGAATCCGCGAACATGCGGATCTCCTCGTCGGCCATGAAGGCGGGCTGGGGAAAGTCGGTCACGGGCCGGATTGTGCGGGCCTTTGCCCCGAAAGGAAAGTCCCGCGCTTTCAGGCTTTCGCCGGGCGGCGGCGCTCCCGCCGGCGCCGGATCGAAGCGCCCATGCGGGCGAAGAGGCCCGGGCGGGCGAGCGGCTCGAAGTCGCCGCCGGCGCCTTCCGGATCGAGCGCTTCGCTGTCGGCGATCGCCGCTTCGAGCGTATTGGGCTGTTCCGGAACGAAAGGGACAAGGGTGCGGCCGCGGCCGCGCAACGCCTCGACCGTCGCAACCAGCGAGCCGGTGGCCTGGAGCCTGGCCTCGATCTCCTCGCTCGTCACCCCGAGATGCTCGGCGAGGAGATCGGCGCGGATCGCCGCGATCCGCGCGGCGGCGCCTTCATTGGCGGCAAGCCGCGCGTCGAGCAGCAGGTCGCATTCGCTGTCGAGGCCCATCGAGCGGTTGTTGATGTTGGCCGAGCCGACGCGCAGCAGCACGTCGTCGGCGACCAGGGTCTTGGAATGGACATAGATGTCCTCGCCGCCCTCGGTCACCGGCGTGTAGATACGGAAGCGGCCGTGGCGGTCGGCCTTTTCGAGCAGGCGCATCAGCCGCGCCCGGGCCGGACTCATCACCTCCTCCTCGACCCAGCCCTCGACCTTTCTCGGGTTGACGATGACGAATTCCGGCCCGTCGGGCTCGGCGAGCCGAGCGGCGATGGCCTGGCCGATCGCCCGCGAGGCGAAGAACTGGTTCTCGGCATAGACGAAGCGCCGCGCCCCCGCGATCAGGTCGAGGAACAGGGCCTCGATCTCGCGCACGGCCGCGGCCCCCTTATAGGCGCCGCGCGTGCGCGCGACCGCCACGTCGACGTCGCGGAACATGGGCTCGAGCCCGTCGGGCCAGGGGTCGCCCCTGGCCGCGGGCGGATCGATCGGGGCGCCGCCGGCCGCGCACCAGCGGTCGCGGGAAAGCTCGCCCAGAGCCTCGGCCGCCGGTCCGCCGACCGCCATCGTCGCATCGTGCCAGGGGCCGTAGAGCCGGCCCGTGGTCGGCCGCTTGCGCCTTTTGTCCTTGTCCTCGTGGCCGCGCGTGTCCCAGCGCGACGCGGTCATGTCGATGCCGCCGCAAAAAGCGAGCGCGTCGTCGACGACGACGATCTTGTGGTGATGGCTGGCGCCGAACGGATGGGCGCCATCGAGCTTGAAGAAGATCCTCTTGCTCCAGGCCCAGCGGGCGAGGCGCAGGATCGTGGTGCCGCGCCCGAGCAGCTTCAGCGAGCCGAGATCCCATTTCAGGATGTGGATGGAGAGCCCGGGCCGGTTCCTGGCAAGCCAGGACAGGAACGGGCCCAATCGGGCGGGCGCGCCGTCGTCGCAGTCGTGATCGAGGAGAATGCGGGTGTCGAAATCCCAGCCGATGAGGAGGATCTGCGAGCGCGCCTTCATCATCGCCTGGCGGACATGCTGGAAATAGTCGGCAGCGTCGACCACCAGAGCGGCCCGGTCCGCCCGCGCGATCCGCCAGCAATTGCGGCCCGGGTCGAGCAGGGGTCCGTCCCCTGCCGCCCCCACATCCTCGACACCGTCCATGGCCACCCAACGCGGCAGCGCCCTCCGGGTTTCGCCTCCGAAACAGCCATCGACCGGAACAGCGGGAGCGAGGCGGCGTTCGAGGGCTCGACCCGTCCACCCGGCGGGGCGGAGAACAGCCATGGGCGAGCCGCCGATGCACCCGACCGAAACCCCGCGCGCTTCGCCCGCCAAGGTGCTGATGGCCTGGCTGGTGCACATCCTGACCGCGAGCGGGACGGTGCTCGCACTGCTCGCGCTCGCGGCGATCGTCGACGAGAATTGGCGTCTCGCCCTGCTCTGGCTGCTGGCGGCCCTCGCGATCGACGGCGTCGACGGCACGCTGGCCCGGCTCGCCCGCGTCAAGGAGCGCGTGCCGCGGATCGACGGAGCGACGCTCGACCTGGTGGTCGACTATCTGAACTACGTGTTCGTGCCGACCCTTTTCATCTGGCGCGCCGGCCTGGTGCCGGCTTCGCTCGCCCCCGCCCTGGCGGCGGCGATCCTGCTGTCGTCGCTCTACGTGTTCGCCCGCGCCGACATGAAGACCGAGGACGATTATTTCCGCGGCTTCCCGGCGCTGTGGAACGTCGTCGCCCTCTATCTCTTCGCGGTCCGGCCCGGCCCGGAAGCGGGCGCCGCAATCGTCGCCCTGCTCGCCATGATGAGCTTCGCCCCGGTCCATTTCGTCCACCCGTTCCGGGTGCGCGATTACGGGCTTTGGCTGCCTTCGCTCGCGATCCTGTGGGCCGCGTCGAGCGCGCCATTGCTCTGGCCGGACTGGAGCCCGCCCATGCGCGCAGCCTTGACCTGGTGCTCGGCGGTTTCGGCGCTGCTGCTGGTCGCGCTCGGCCTGCTCCGCAGCCTCCGGGGTCCGCGCCCCGGGCGTCTCGTCCCCCCCGCCGAAGGGGCGATGGAGGCGGACCGCGGGAGGAAAAATGGTGGGCGTGGCAAGGATTGAACTTGCGACCCCTGCGATGTCAACACAGTGCTCTACCACTGAGCTACACGCCCACGCGGAGGCGCATGTAGCGAGGGGTTGTATCGGGCGCAACCCAGGCCCGGCGCGAAAATGCCCGCTCACCAATAGGCGATCAGCCGGCCGGCGGCGAGCGCGGTGAGCCAGGCGAGCAGGGAGACGAGGCCCGCCCAGCGGCGGCGGCGGCCCGCCAGGCGCTCGTCGGTCCAGTCGCCGGCCAAGCGAAGCGCCGCGACGTTGACGAGGCCGAGCAGGATCGCCGCGAATTTGACGTAGAGGAACGGGTTGGCGACATATTCGGTCGCCTGCACGGCGAACAGGGCGGCGCCGCTCGCGACGGCGAGGGCGAGCCCGGCCGCGGCGACGGAGACGGCGGGCGGCCCGAGCACCGCCACCGGCACGGCGCGCCAGGCCCCAAGCAGGCGCAGGTCGAGAAGGACGATCGCGCCGACGAGCAAGGCGATGCCGAGGACGTGCAGCGTGTTGACGCCCGCATAGAGCCACCCGCTCTCCTGCAGGAAGATCGCGGGGGGCGAGCCTTCGAGCCAGACGGCGAAGGCCTGGATCGCGCTCAGCTGCGTTCCGGATAGAGATCGAAGGTGCGGTTGCCGATTTGGAGGCGCTCGGTCTTCATCTCCAGCCGCCGCGGATCGCGGTGGCGGTGGCCGCGCGCCGTGACCCTCGTTCCGCGCGGCACGGCCGCGGCGCTGAGGCCCGCACGCTGGTTCCTGGTCGGCGGCGCCAGCACGACATCCCAGACCTGCCGCCCGGCGCGCAGGCGCAGCAGGCCGTGCGGGCCGCCGAGACGAGCGCTCTCGACAGTGCCGGTCAGCGAGAAATCCTCATCCAGATAACCCGCCCAGCCATGATGAGCGGCCGACGGGGCGGCGAGCGCCAAAGCGGCGATGGCGGCGGCAGCAAGACCTATTCTCATGGTTTCCCTCCAGACCGGAGTCGCGGGCGCGTATCTTAACGCCACAGGCGGCGCGCCCCAAGCCGATCTTTGAATGGCGGTGGAAGGGGGACAGTCACTTTCACGCGCCGCGGTGCGAGCTCTCGTCGCTGGCAGCCTGAAAGTGACTGTCCCTTGCGCCGGCCCGGTTTTCATCTCGGCTCGACCACGCCGGGGCCGAGGCGGCGGATCGCTTCGTCGAACGGAGTCGTGCTTGCGAGGCAGACGCTCTGCGGTCCACGCAGCTCGTTGAGGATCGGCTCGGCGCCGAGGCGCGTGGCGGCGTCCCTCGTCTGGCCCCCGCTGATCGAGAGCAGCCAGGCCGCATATCGCGCCCGCTGGAGCGCCGCGACCATATAGGCGTCCTGGACGTTGGAGATGGCGCTCAGCTCGGAGAGGGCGCGCAGCTGCGCCCAAGCATCCTGCTCCTCTTCCTCGAGGCGGGCAAATTCCTGGGTCCCGGCATAGACGAAGGCATATTGCGCCTGTTCGTCGCGCGACAGCAGCGAGGCTCGCCCCGCGCTGGCGGCGGCTTGCCAGCGCGCGTCCTGCATGGTCCAGGTATGCGGCCGCCCGATCCAGGTGAGCCGGGGCGGGCGCCTACCGTCGCGCACAGCGGAGAGATAGGCGGCGATCTCGTCGAGCCGGCGCAGCACGCAGGCCTGTGCATCCAGGCGAGACTGCATCCGCCCGAGATTCGTCTCGATCTCGACGCGCAGGTTGGCACCCGCCTCGGCCGCGTCCTGCCGCGCGTCGAAATCGCGAACCAGCCGGTCCACCACGAGCGCGATGAGGACGCCGGCGATGACGATCGCCAGCTCCAGCACGATGCTGCGCCAGTGTGTCCCACCCTCCTTGTCCGCGGGTTCGACAACGGGTTTGTCGGTTGCAGCCTCGCCGTTCATGAAAGCCTCGCGCCGCCGACGGCAACCTCCCACAGACAAGGAGAGCATGCAACGGCCGGGAACAGCCCATCTGGCTGCCCACTCCTTCATCAGCCCGCCCGACAAGGGGACAGCTTAGGGGACAGTCACTTTCACGCGCGGCGGTGCGAAACCTCGTCGCGTGCAGCCTGAAAGTGACTGTCCCTTCCCTAGAGCCGCCCGTGCTGGTCCTCGGTCATGAACATGCGTTCGACCTCGGCGACCAGGTCCTTGAGGTGGAAGGGCTTGGAGAGGACCTTGGCGTCGGGCGTCTTGCGGCCGGCCTTCAGCGCCACCGCGGCGAAGCCGGTGATGAACATGACTCGGATATCGGGGACGAGCTCGGCCGCCTTCTGGGCGAGCTCGATGCCGTCCATCTCGGGCATGACGATGTCGGTGAGGAGGAGGTCGAACGGCTTGCTCTCGATCAGCGGCAGGGCGACGGCGCCGTTGTCGACCGCGGTGACGTGATAGCCGACCCGCTCCAGCGCGCGGGCCAGATAGATCCGCATCGAATCGTCGTCTTCGGCGAGAAGTATCCTCAGCATCGGCCCGTTTATGCGCGAAGGGATCGGCTTTTTCCAGCCGCGCCGGCCGATGCGATTGCACCCGTCCCAGTCCGGGCCTAGTTGGAGGGCGAGAATGAGCGCGGCCGCCCATCCCTTCTTCCGTATCGGACCCGAGCGGCCGGCCTCGCCGGTGGTGCTGTCGGTGCCCCATGCCGGCCGCGACTACCGGCCCGAGCTGCTCAGGGCCGCGCGCCTGCCCAAGGCGGCGCTGGAGACGCTCGAGGACCGGCTCGTCGACCGGCTGGTCTGGCGCGCCACCGCTGCCGGCGCCACCGCCTTCATCGCGCGGGCGCCGCGCGCCGAGATCGATTTGAACCGCGACGAGCGCGAGATCGACCCGGCCCTGATCGCCCCGCCGCTGCCGTCGGGCGGCCTGGTCCAGTCGGCGCGGACTCGCGGCGGCCTCGGCCTCGTTCCGTCGCGCATCGGCGGCGCCGGACCGATCTGGCGCGAGCGGCTGTCGCGCGCCGAGCTGGTCCGCCGGATCGACGAGGTCCACCGGCCCTATCACGCTGCGCTCGAAGCGGCGCTCGCCCTCGCCCGCGACCGGTTCGGCGCTTCCATCCTGCTCGACTGCCATTCGATGCCGCCGCGCCCGCGCGACGCGGGCACGAACGCCGCGACGGTGATCTTCGGCGATCGCCACGGCACGACGATGAGCGCCGACCTGCTCGATGCCGCGGTCGAGGCCGCCCGCGCTTTGGGCTACCGGACCGCCTGCAACGCGCCTTATGCCGGCGGCTATGTCGTCGGGCGCCACGGCCGGCCGCAGCACGGGCTCCACGCGCTGCAGATCGAGCTCGACCGCTCGATCTACCTCGACGAGGATCTGCGCGGGCCCGGGCCGGGCTTCGAGGGCGCCTGCCGGCTGATCGCCGCGGTCGCCGGCGCGCTCGAGAGGCGCCTGCTGGGCGGCGTGGAGGCGATCGCGGCGGAATGAACGCAAAAAAATGGGGACTGTCCCCAATAAAAAGACCGCCTCACGAGATCGTGAGGCGGCCCAGGTTCAGGGAGGTGCGCCCCCGCTTGCGAAGGGGCGCGGTGCGCCGGCGTAAAGGGGGGATACGGCGGCGCTAATCCTAGATAGGACGCGTTTTTCCGGTTTCAATACCGGGCGGTATCAATGCCTCAGGCGTCGGCCGGGGCGGGCGCCGGGGCCGGCTGCTCGGGCACCTTGCCCTGCTGCAGCTGGCGGCCGAAAATCTCGCGGATGAGGGTCAGCGAGAAGAGGTGGGCCATGATCAGCGGCAGGATGCCGTTCTGGTTGATCTTCCTGAGCTGGTCGCCGTTCATGTCGCGGAGCTTCTGCTCGTCGACCATCTTGAAGCCGCGATAGACGAACGGCTGCGGCGCGCCCTCGGGCTGAACCGAAACCTCGCCGTCGATCAGCAGCTCGAGCGTCTTCGAGCTCCTTCATGAAGGCGTTGGTGCGCTGCGCCGAAACCTCGAACTCCTCGCAGAATTTGAGAATGCCGCTCAACGTCTCCGACGCCTGGTCGCCGTCGAACAGGGGCTGGCCCTCGCCCAATTCGCCGACCAGGTCGCTCTCCGGATCGTAGCAGAGCGTCAGCTCGTCCTTGCTCGGGTCGATCCGGGCGAGGATGTAGGGATAGCGGCGGACATAGGCCGGGATGTAGACCGGATTGTGCGGCTTGCCCTCCTCGTCGATGAACACGTTGACGCCCTCGTTGAGGCCCATCAGCGCCAGCGGCACGCTGTTCTGCCCGGCCGAAAAGACGATCGGGTAGAAACGCTGGGCGATGGTGAACTCGTCGATCGTCACCGGGACGGCATGGGTGTCCGCCAGATAGGGCGCCTTGTCAGTGTTCTTCGCCTTGAGCTTGCCGTGAACGGCGCTCGTGAGCGGCTGCAAATTCTTGTAAAAGAGCGGCAAATTGGCCGGCGGCGACGTCGCCATGATGAATCTCCATATATGTGGGAGCGGCGCCGGAGCGGCCGCGGGATTTCAGCGCATCCCTCTATGGGCGAACGGGATTTTGTGCAAGGCTCTCCTGAGCATCCTCGGAGGGCGGGACCAGCTTGCCGGGATTCATGATGTTTTTCGGGTCGAGCGCGCGCTTGATCGCGCGCAGCGCGCCGAGCCGGGCCGGATCGCCGAGACGGGCCAATTCGGCGAGCTTCATCTGGCCGATGCCGTGCTCGGCCGAGATCGAGCCCCCGGCCGCGGTGACGAGGTCGTGGACGAAGGCGGTGACCGCCTCGCCGTCCGATTCGACCCAGTCCGCGCCGGCGCCGGCGGGCGCGCGGACGTTGAAATGGACGTTGCCGTCGCCGAGATGGCCGAAGGCGTTGACGCTGGTGCCGGCAAAGCGCTCCTCCACCGCCGCCGCCGTGGCGGTCATGAACCCGGCCATCTGCTCGACCGCGACCGAAATGTCGTGCTTGGCGGCGGGGCCGTCCTTCTTCTCGGCTTCCGAGATCGAATCGCGAAGCCGCCAGAAATCCTGCGCCTGGGCCTCGCTCGCGGCGATGACGGCATCCGCCGCGATGCCGGTCTCGAGCGCCGAGCGCAGGCCCTCGTAGAGCGTCCGCTCCGGCCCCGGCGCCGCCGTCGGCGCGACCGCCTCGATGAGCGCGTTCCACGATGCGGGCGGGGCCAGCGGCGGCCGGGTGCCCGGCACATGCCGGAGAACGAGGTCGAGCGCGCTTTTCGGCACCAATTCGAAGCTCTCGATCGCATCGCCCATCACCGCCTCGAGGTGGCGAAGCAAGGTCATCGCCGCGGCCGCCGAATCGAGGCCGACCCAGGCCACGGCGCGCGCGCCGGCGGCGGGCACCAGCTTCAGCGTCGCCGCGGTGACCAGGCCGAGCGTCCCTTCTGCGCCGATCAGGAGGTGCTTGAGGTCGTAGCCGCGATTGTCCTTCTTGAGCGCGCTCAGCCCGTCGAACAGGCCGCCGTCGGGCAGCACCGCCTCGATCCCGAGCACCAGCGCGCGCATCGGGCCGAAGCGGAGGACCTGCGTGCCCCCCGCATTGGTCGAGATGAGGCCGCCCACCGTCGCCGAGCCCCTGGCGCCGAGGGTCAACGGGAAGCGCTGGCCGGCGGCGAGCGCCGCTTCCTGGAGGTCGGCCAGGATCACCCCGGCTTCGCAGATGACGACGCCCGCGGCCGCGTCGAGCGACCTGATCCGGTTCATCCGGCGCATCGAAACGATCATCGCCGCGCCCGAGGCGTCCGGAGTGGCGCCGCCGACCATCGAGGTGTTGCCGCCCTGCGGGACGAGCGGCACGCTCTCCTCCGCGCACAGGCGGACGATGTCGGCGGCCTGCTCGCGGTTCGCCGGCGAGAGCAGAGCGGCGGCGGCGCCGCGATAGCGCCCGCGCCAGTCGGCCAGCCAGGGCGCGAGGTCGCCCGGATCCCGGGTGAAGCCTTTCGGGCCGAGCAACGCCGCGAGCTTGTCGAGCAGCGCCGGTGAAGGGTAAGCCATCGCCCGGCTGATAATGAGCGGCCGCGGGAGGATCAAATTAATCGCATGTTCAAGCGCGGCCATGAATCCCGGACGGCGATGGAGCTCCACCGATGATCCTGGCGGGCGCCGCCGCCTTGCTGCTGCTCGCCGTCGGCGGCATCGGCGACCAGCGGCAGCCTCAGCCGCGTCCGGCGCAGGGCGGCTCGCTGACGATCCGCCAGCAGCAGATCATCATCCGCGTGCCCGTGGCCGGCCCGGCCCCGGCCGCGCCCCGGCCCGCTTTGGTCCAGTGGCACGAGGGCCGCGGCCCGCGCTGCATCCCCGCCGGCCGCATCATCGGCGCCACCGCGCTCAGCCAGCACAGTTTCGATCTCATCTTCCGCGACCGCAGCCGAGTCCGCGCCCGGCTCGAGCGGCGCTGCCCGGCGCTCGATTTCTATCGCGGCTTCTACGTCAACGCGACCGCCGACGGCCAGATCTGCGCCGAGCGCGATTCGGTGCGCTCGCGCACCGGCGGAGTCTGCCGGATCGACCAGTTCCGCGCCCTCTGGGCCTCGCGGCGTTAGGGTCCGTACCCGATACCCGCAATGGTCGGGATCGTCCGGAGAAGGCCGCCCTCCTTGCCGGCGGCCTTCTCCGGGCGACCGCGAAGCGGCGGGCGGCTTTTGCGCCAGGGCTGCGTCGCAGCGCCGGTCACGATGCGTTTAGCATCGCTCCCTCCTCGCTCCTTGCCCTGACCCAAAATCCGCTCCGTCACGACCGTTGCGGGTATCGAGTACGGACCCTGGGGTCCGCTTTGCTTGACAAGCCGGACCGCTTCGCACAAGCGGCTCGCCTGAAGCGCCTTCGCCAAACGACGGCCCAAATCCCGGACCTTCCATGAGCTTTGCCGACCTCGGCCTGTCAGACGAATTGCTCCGCGCGGTGAGCGAGTCGGGTTATGACGACCCGACCCCGATCCAGCGCCAGGCGATCCCCTCGGTGCTGATGGGCAAGGACATCATCGGCATCGCTCAGACCGGCACCGGCAAGACCGCCGGCTTCGTCCTCCCGATGATCGATATCCTCGCTCAGGGCCGCGCCCGCGCCCGAATGCCGCGCTCGCTGATCCTCGAGCCAACCCGCGAGCTCGCCGCCCAGGTCGCGGAGAACTTCGAGAAGTACGGCAAGCACCACAAGCTCTCCATGGCCCTGCTCATCGGCGGCGTGCAGATGGGCGACCAGATCAAGGCGCTCGAAAAGGGCGTCGACGTGCTGATCGCCACGCCCGGCCGGCTGATGGACCTGTTCGGCCGCGGCAAGATCATGCTCAACGGCTGCAGCCTGCTCGTCATCGACGAGGCCGACCGGATGCTCGACATGGGCTTCATCCCGGACATCGAGGAGATCTGCACCAAGCTGCCCAAGACCCGGCAGACCCTGCTGTTCAGCGCGACCATGCCGCCGCCGATCAAGAAGCTCGCCGACAGGTTCCTGACCGATCCCAAATCGATCGAGGTCGCCCGCCCGGCCTCCTCCAACCTGCTGATCGACCAAAGGATGATCCGGGTCGACGCGCGCAGGAAGCGCGACGTTCTGGCCGATTTCCTGCGCAACGGCGACGTCCGCAGCGCGCTCGTCTTCTGCAACCGCAAGACGACGGTGCGCGAGCTCGCCACCAGCCTCAAGCGCGGCCATATGAGCGTCGGCCAGATCCAGGGCGACATGGCCCAATCCGACCGGATCAAGGAGCTGGACCGCTTCAAGAATGACGAGATCAACGTCCTCGTCGCCTCCGACGTCGCGGCCAGGGGCCTCGACATCAAGGGCGTCAGCCACGTCTTCAACTATGACGTGCCCTGGCATCCGGACGATTACGTCCACCGCATCGGCCGCACCGGCCGCGCCGGGAAAACGGGCATCGCGATCACTTTGGTGACCCGCGAGGACGCCGAATCGATCGACAATATCCAGAAACTGACCGGCACCAGGATCGCCGAGATGGGCGACGGCCCGGCCAGGGCCGAGCCGGAAGCGGCCGAGGCGCCCGAACCGCGCGCGGAGCCGAAGCCGCGCGAAGGCGACAAGCCCAGGCGCGAGCGCCGCCCGCGCCGCGAGGAAAAGCCCGCGGCGAGGGCGGAGAAGCCGGTTGAGGAGAAGCGCGAGCCCCGGCCGGCGCGACCCGAGCCCAGAGCCCAGAAACCGGAACGCGCCCCGCGCCGCGAGCGCCAGCCCGAGCCCGAGCCGGCCGACGACGGCTGGAACGGCCCGGTGCCGAGCTTCCTCGGCAAGGGCTTCGGCAGCTAAGCCCGGTCTCGTCGGGATAGATTCGTCACCCCGGCGAAGGCCGGGGTCTCAGGGTGCAGTGCCGAGACTTCTGGTCGCGAGATACCGGCCTTCGCCGGTATGACGAAGGGGGTTCAGACGGCTTTGTAGCGTCGCCGAAATCCGTCCGCATAAGCCGCCAGCCGCCCTTCCGCGATCGCCTCGCGCAGGTCCTGCATCAGCCGCTGGTAGAACCAGAGATTATGCTCGGTCATCAGCATCGCCCCCAATATCTCGCCCGAGCGGACGAGGTGGTGGAGATAGGCCTTCGACCATAAGGCCGTGGGGGATTCCGGGTCGAGCGGCTCAGGATCCTCGGCGAACTTCGCATTGCGAATGTTGATCGGGCCATCGCGCGTGAAGGCCTGGCCGGTGCGTCCGCTCCTGGTCGGCAGAACGCAATCGAACATGTCGATGCCCCGCTCGACCGCGCCGATCATGTCGTCGGGCTTGCCGACGCCCATCAGATAGCGCGGCCTGTCCTCAGGCAGCTGGCCGGCGGCGAAATCGAGGCAGGCGAACATCGCCGCCTGCCCCTCCCCCACCGCGAGGCCGCCGACCGCATAGCCGTCGAAGCCGATCTCGGCGAGGGCGTCGGCCGAGGTCTTGCGCAGCCCCGCGTCGAGCCCGCCCTGCTGGATGCCGAACAGCGCGCCCTTTCCCGCGAACGCGTCGCGCGAGCGCTTCGCCCAGCGCATCGAGCGCTCCATCGCCATCGCCTGCTGGTCGCGCGTCGAGCTGGCGGGAACGAGCTGGTCGAACGCCATGACGATGTCGGAGCCGAGCAGGGTCTGGATCTCCATCGACCGCTCGGGCGTCAGCATGTGCCGGGACCCGTCGAGATGGCTGGCGAAGGACACCCCCTCCTCGCTTACCTTGGTCAACTCCGAAAGGCTCATCACCTGATAGCCGCCCGAATCGGTCAGGATCGGCCGCTGCCAGCCCATGAAATCGTGCAGGCCGCCCAGCTTCGCCACCCGCTCGGCGCCGGGGCGGAGCATCAGATGATAGGTGTTGCCCAGGATGATGTCGGCGCCGGTGGCGCGCACGTCGGCGGGCTTCATCGCCTTCACCGTCGCGGCGGTGCCGACCGGCATGAAGGCGGGGGTCCTGATCTCGCCGCGGCGCATCGCGATTGAGCCGGCGCGGGCGCGGCCGTCGGTGGCGGCGATGGCGAAGGCGAAGCGGGGCGGCGAAGTCATCCACCGCCCTCTACGGTCAGCCGGGGCAGCGCGTCCATGCGTCGCGTGGCGAGGCGGGCAAATGGGCCAGGCTGTCCGCCACGACAAACTCGCCCGATTCCCGCGCCAGCTGATCGAGCAGATGGCCATGGCCCGCGCCGTAAATGGCAAGGATTCGGTCCTGCGGGCTCGGCGCGAGCGCGCGCAGGTTGTTGAGGATGCGCAGGTTGCGCGTGTACCAGGTGCCGACCCAGGCCGCGCCCGGATTGTCGCCGCGAGCATCGCCGATCTGGGCGACATAGAAATAGGTCTGGTGATTGGCGAGGCGGTACGCCGCCGTGTTGAGGCTGCGGACCCAGGCCGAAACCGGGGTGCAGGCCATCAGCCGGGCGCTCGCATTCGCCTCGGCCTGGAACCGGCTGACCCAGGTCCGCCATTCCGCGCCGCGGCCATGCGCCTCGGCCCAGGCCGGATAATCGTAAGGAGGCCAGCCGCCGGGCGCGTCGCCGCTCCAGTCGACCGCGTCGATACGCTCCAGGCCGAGCCGAGCTGCCAGCCGAAGCCCGATCTGGTCGCGCTCGTCGGCGGTCAGCGCGTAGCGGCCGGCGCGATAGTCGGCGTAGCGCCGGTCGAGCCGGGCCTGCCCGTCCGCCGGCCATTCGACCGCGACCCGGGTGGGCCGGAACGCCGCGAGCCCGTCTATGATCGCCTCGATCTCGCGCTGCCGCTCCGGCGTCAGCACGTCCGGGACACGGACATTGACGGTGTCGCGCCCCGGATTGTCGAAATGCGGCGTGCCGAGGATAAGCAGCGCCGGCTTCGCCGTGCCGGCCGCCTGAGCGGGCGCCGCTGCAACGAGCAGGCCGCCGAGCAGCGCAAGCCATTCCTTCATTCGAAGCCCTCCCAATGCGACAAATGTAGCATAACCGCTCAGGCGTTCAGCGCAAGCTCCCAGGTCTCGCCCTGCTCCGCCTTGCCGAATTCGTGATGGACCTCCGTCGCGACGATCCGGAAGCCTTGCGCTTCGTAGATCCGGCGGGCGCTCAGCAGGACGCTGTGGGTCCACAGCCGGACAAGATCATAGCCGGCCGCGCGCGCGAACTTGATGCACTCCGCGACCAGCGCGCCGCCGATGCCGAGGCCGCGCGCCCAGGGCTCGACATGGAGCAGCCGCAGCTGGCCGACATTGCCGCCCGCGTCGACCAGCAGCACCGCGCCCGCCATCATGCCGGCGCGCTCGGCGACCCAGCATTGCTCGCGGCCAGGCTTGAAATCCTTGAGGAAGGCGGTGGTGATCTCGCCCTGCAAAATCTCCATCGGCCGCTTCCAGCCATAGGGCTCGTAGAGGATCGACTGGCGCGCGGCGATGGTGAAGAGATCGCCGGTCCGGAAGGTGCGGATGGCCCAGGGCGCGGGCGCCTCGCCGCCGCTCAGCAGGCCGGTCACCGCGGCGAGCGCCGCGCTCAGCGTCTCGCGGTCGCCCTCGCTCAGCCGCTCGATCCGCCGGGCGACCTCGGCCCGGGTGCGCGCGTCGATCGCGTCGAAATAAAGACGGCCCGCCGCGGTCAGGCTGATCGGGCGGCGCCGCGCGTCCTCGCCCCGCCCGCGCTCGATCCAGCCCTTGGCCTGAAAGCGCCGCAGGATACGGCTGACATAGCCCGCGTCGAGGCCGAACTCCGCCTGGAGCTCGGCGGCGACCGCCGCCTTCCGATTGGCGATCTCGTAAAGCAGCCGCGCCTCGGTGAGCGACAGCTCGCTTCCCATATAATGCGCGTCCAGCGCCCCGGCGAAGCGGGTGTAGAAGCGGTTGAACGCCCGCACCGCGACAATGGCATCGTCCATGGCATATGAGTGCGCCAAATTAGTTGCCTATGTCAACTATTCCCTTGCGCATATAGGCGGCGCTCAGCCGGCGATAAGAGCGGGAGTTGAAGGCGGCGATGGTGGCGAGGATTCCGAGCGCGCCCGCAATGCAGAACACGAGCGCGATGCCGCGTTCCGGGCCGCGGCCGAACCACTCCCCGATCGCGTCGGCGCCCGCTCCGGTCGTCATGAAGGGGATGAAGACGAACTGCGTCACCGGCGCGATCAGGAAGGCGGTGAGCGGCGCGGCCGCCAGCTCAACCGACTGGGCGAAGCCGAAGACTCGGCCCTGCCGCTCATAGGGCACGACCTTCTGCAGGGCGGTATGTTCCGCCGCCTCGGCATAGGGCCCGAGGAACATCCAGAGGAAGCATCCTGCCGTCAGCAGGGGGATTGAGGACTGCACGGTGAACACGGCCGCCACCGTCCACATGAGCAGGTTGACGAGCAACAGGGTACGCAGCGGGTTCTTGCCGAGCCCGGTCTTGGCGATGACGATGCCGCTGACGATAAAGGCGCAGGAGACGAACGCCCAGAGCAGTCCCCATGCCTCCACCGCCATGAGCGAAAGGCCGTAGGCGTCCATCAGCGCCATGAAGACGCCGGCCAGGAAATTGTTGAAGGCGGCGAAGAGGATGAGGGCGAAGAGGCCCGGCACGCCCGCGACGATGCGGATCGTGCCCGTGAGGTCGATGCGCTTGGGCGCGACGGTCCCGGCCTCGGGGCTCGGTTCTTCGAGCGGCACGACGCTGAGGTGAAGGAACGCGATCGCGGTGAAGGCAAGCGCGAAGGCGAGCGTGGCGATCATCCCGCCCCAGGCGACCAGGAAGCCGCTGATCGCCGACGTGGTCAGGAAGCCGATCCCCGTCACCATGCCGACCAGGCCGTTCGCCTTGTCGCGCCGCTCCTCGGGAATGAGCAGGGTGACGAGCGTCTGCAGGGCGATGTTGCGGACATTGCCCGCGATGACGCCGAGCATGACGACGAGGAGGAACAGCCAAAGCGGCGCGCCCGTCACCGACACGAGCTTCTCCTCCGGGACGAGCCAGCAGGCGGCGAGCGAGACGCTATAGAGGAGGAACGAGGCGACGCTCGAGCCCATCATCACCGCTTTCTTGCGGTGATGATCGACGATGCTCCCGAACCAGATGCCGAGCCCGGCGGTGAGCACGAGGTAGATGCCCGCGATCATGCCGGTCGCGAAGACCGATCGGGTCTCCAGGAACGCCCAGAAGGTCAGCGCGACCCACACGCTGAAGTTGGTGACGTTCGCGACGAGATTGTTGGCGAGCAGATGGTGGAAGGGGATCATCGGCCGCCTCGATGCCGCTCTTTGCCGGGCATGACAACCGCAGGACCGGAAATTCAGGCCGGCAACAGCAGGCTCGCATCGCCATAGGAATAGAAGCGGTAGCCCTCGCGGATCGCCTGGGCATAGGCCGCCTGCATCACCTCCACCCCCATCAGCGCCGAGACCAGCATGAACAGGGTCGAACGCGGCAAATGGAAGTTGGTGATCAGGCCGTCGACGGCGCGGAAGCGGTAGCCGGGGGTGATGAAGATCGCGGTGTCGCCCTCGAAGGGGTGGATCCGGCCCGCCTCGTCGGCGGCGCTCTCCAGCAGGCGGAGCGAGGTCGTCCCGACCGCGATGATCCGGCCGCCGGCGGCGCGCGCCGCCTCGATCCGCGCGGCCGCTCCGGGCGCGATCCGGCCCCATTCGGCGTGCATGACATGGTCGTCGGTATCGTCGGCCTTGACCGGCAGGAAGGTGCCGGCGCCGACATGGAGAGTCAGAATCTCGTGGCCGATCCCGGCCTCGGCGAGGCCCGCCATCACCCGCGGCGTGAAATGGAGCGCGGCGGTGGGCGCCGCGACCGCCCCTTCCGCGCGCGCGAACATCGTCTGATAATCGTCTCGGTCCCGCGCGTCGGCGGGGCGCCTGCCCGAGATATAGGGGGGCAGCGGCATCCGGCCCGCTTTCTCCAGCAGCAGCTCGACCGGCTCGTCGCCAGCGAAGGTGAGGAGGGCGGAGCCGTCCTCGGCCTTTTCGGAGGCGAGCGCGCTCACCCCCGCGCCGAAATCGACCCGGTCGCCGTCGTGCAGTCGCTTCGCGTTGCGGACGAAGGCGCGCCAGGCGCGCGGCCCCTCGCGCTTGTGCAGCGTGGCGCCGATCCGCGCCCCATCCGGATCGGGGCCGCGCCGGCCTTCGAGCTGGGCGGGAATGACCCTTGTGTCGTTGAAAACCAGCATATCGCCACGGCGCAGCAGCCGCGGCAGCAGCGCAAAACACTGGTTCGAAATGCAGGCTCCGTCGACCAGCAGCAGCCGCGCCGAGTCGCGCGGGCTTGCCGGCCTCAGCGCGATCCGGTCGGGCGGAAGATCGAAATCGAAAAGGTCGACCCGCACTTACCGGGGCTGGGGCGGCGGCGGCGCCTGGGTCGGCGCCGGCGGCGGCGTGCGCATGTTGACGATCGCCGGCGGCGCGGGGGGCGCCGCGGCCTGCTGCGCCGCCAGCCGCTCGGCCTCGGCGCGGAGCGCCTCGGCCGACATGGCCGGGATATTGTCGGCGCCGATCGAAGCGCGCACGATCCGGCTCGGCGCCAGCGGCGGCTCGCCACGCGCGAGCGTCTCGACATAGTTCATCCCGCTCACCACCCTGCCGAAGACGGTATAGTGCTGATCCATGTTCAGCCGCGGCACGAACATGATGTAGAATTGGCTGTTGGCGGTGTTCGGATCCTCCGTGCGCGCCATGCCGACCGCCCCGCGCAGGTGGAGGAGCCCGCCAATCTCGCGATCGAGATTGGGGAGCTGCGAGCCGCCGGCGCCGTTATTCTCCGGATCGCCGCTCTGGCCCATGAAGCCCTCGATCACCCGGAAGAAGGCCAGGCCGTTGTAGAAACCCTGGCGGGTCAGCGTCTTGATCCGCTCGACATGGTTGGGGGCGACATCGGGCCGGAGCTGGATGGAGACACGGCCGCCGGTCGAAAGGTCGAGGTGCCAGATGTTCTCCGCTTCCAGCGGCGGGACCGGGGGAGCGACCTTCGGCGCCGCCGGCGGCGGCGTCTGCGCGGCGAGCAGGCTGGCGACGAACAGGCCGGCAAGGCCGGAGACAATCAACTTCAGACGCGACATGCTGCTATCCCGATTCCCGATCAATGGATTGATTCTAAAGCGGCGCGGGCCGCGCCTCAAGCGCCCTTGCGGCCGATCTCGTCGACCCGCACCCGCACGTCGACGGCGACGGCGGGGGTGACGAACTTGTCGATGCTGCCGCCGAAGCGGGCGATCTCCTTGACGAGATTGGACGCGATCGGCTGCAGCGAGACGTCGGCCATCAGGAACACGGTCTCGATGTCGGCGTTCAACTGCTGGTTCATGCCCGCCATCTGATATTCATATTCGAAGTCGGCGACGGCCCGCAGGCCGCGCACGATCATCGACGCGCCCTGCGCCTCGGCGAAGTCCATCAGCAGCGAATCGAATGAAACGATCCGAAGCTCGGCGCCGTCCTTCACCGCCGCGACCTCGCGCTCGACCATGGCCAGCCGCTCCGCCACGGTGAACATCGGCGACTTCGAAGGGTTGGTGGTGACTCCGATCACCAGCCGGTCGACGAGGTGCGCGGCGCGGCGGATGATGTCCATGTGACCCAAGGTGATCGGGTCGAAGGTGCCGGGATAGACGCCTGTCCTCATTCTGCCCCTCGTCCGTCATTCCAGCGAAGGCTGGAATCCAAGCGGCGATGCCGCATCCGGGTCCGCTTGGACCCCAGCCTGCGCTGGGGTGACGAAATAATCAATGATCCCGCTCCACCGCAAAGCGCGCGACCACGCGGAGCAGGTCCGCTTCCACGCCGAAGCCGTGCAGATGCTCGACCGCCTGGTCGACCAGCAGGTCCGCCTGCCGCCGCGCCCGTTCGGGGCCGAGCAGCGACACGAACGTCTCCTTGCCCGCCGCTTTGTCCTTGCCCACCCTCTTGCCGGCTTTCTCCTCCATTCCCTCATGGTCGATCAGATCGTCGACGATCTGGAAGGCGAGGCCGACGTCGCGCGCGAAACCCCTGAGGCCGGTCCGCCCCTCCGGCGGCACCCGGCCCATGATCGCCCCCGCTTCGACGCACCAGCCGATCAGCGCGCCCGTCTTCAACTGCTGGAGGCGAGTCACGGCAGCAAGATCGAGGTCCATCTCGGCCGCCCTCAGGTCCATCATCTGGCCGCCGGCCATGCCCGCCGGGCCCGAGGCGCGGGCGAGCTCGGCGACGAGGTCCGAGCGCACGAACGGATCCTCGTGAGTGGCTTCTTCGGCGAGGATCTCGAAGGCGAGCGCGTGCAGCGAATCGCCGGCGAGGATCGCGGTCGATTCCTCATAGGCGCGGTGGAGGGTTGGCTTGCCGCGGCGGAGATCGTCGTCGTCCATGCTCGGCAGATCGTCGTGGATCAGCGAATAGACATGGATGCATTCGACCGCGAGCGCGACCCGCATCGCCCGCGCCCGATCCACGTTGAACAGGTCGCAGGCGGCGACGACCAGCATCGGCCGGATCCGCTTGCCGCCGCCGATCGCGGCGTAGCGCATCGCCTCGTAGAGCCGCGCCCGCGCGTCCTGCGGCACGGCGAGCAGCCGATCGAAGGCGCGATCAATCGCGGCGCCGACCTCGTCGAGCGCGGTCTGGAGGATCATCCGTTCATTCGCCGCCGAACGGCGCCGTACCCGAGGGGCTGCCGTCCGGCCCGAACTGGATCTGCTCGATCTTCGCCTGCGCCGCCGCGAGCCTGGCCTCGCATTGCTGCTTCAGCCGGTCGCCCTCGCCGTAGAGCGCGATCGCCTCGTCGAGCGAGGCCTCGCCGCTCTCCAGCTTGCGGACGATCTCCTCGAGCCGCTTCAGCGCCGCCTCGAAGGAGAGCTCGGCAACATCTTCTTGCTCAGCCATGGCCGAAAGCATTGGTCCTGCACGCGGCAAGGGTCAAGCCGAGGCGGCTTCGTACCAGTGGACGCCGTCGCGATCCTTCCGCACCGCCTTGCCTTCCACTTCGAGTCGCCTGAGGTGCGCCATCGCCTCGCCGGTGGCGAGGCCGAGCGAGCCGTCGTCGATCTTGCGGCCGAACAGGATTATGAAGCAGTCCAGCGCGCGGCGCGGCTGGGCCAGATGCGCGTGGAGCGCGTCGAGGCGGCCGCGATGGCCTGCCGCCAGCGCGTCGAGCCGGGCGTGGAGGCCAAAGAAGGGCTCGCCGTGGGAAGGCAGGACGAGCAGGTCGTCGGGGAGATCCTTGAGCTTGGCGATCGAGGCCAGCCATTCGCCGAGCGGGTCCGCCTCGGGCTCGCTGAGGCTCAACGAGACGTTCGAGGTGATCCGCGGCAGCACCTGGTCGCCGGCGATCATCAACTTGCCGGCATCGTCGACCAGGCAAGCATGTTCGGGCGAATGGCCGCTGCCGATCACGACGCGCCAGTTGCGGCCGCCGATCTGGAGCGTGTCGCCGTCCCGCAGGCGCACATGGGCGACCGGGACCGGGCTCACCATCGCGGCGAAGCGGCCCCAGCCCTTGCCGGCTTCCTCGGCGATCCGCTCCTCGCTCCACCCCGCCGCGCGCCAATAGGCGAAGGCTTCGGCCGGCGGCTTCTCGCGTATGTCGCTGGTCAGCATCCGGGCGAACAGCCATTCGCCCCGCGTCATCCACAGGCGCACGCCGAACCGCTCGCAAAGCCAGCCGGCGAGGCCGAGATGGTCGGGATGGAAATGGGTGCAGATGACGCGCGTGACGGTCCGGCCGGCGAGCGGCCCAGCGAACAGCGAGTCCCACGCCTCGCGCGCCGCGGGCATGTTGAGGCCGCTGTCGACCAGGGCCACGCCGTCGCCATCATCGAGAACCCACAAATTGATGTGGTTGAGCGAACCCGGCACCGGCGACCGCGTCCAGCCCACTCCCTCGGCCAGGTCGAACATTTGGCCCGCCTCGGGCGCCTTGCGGCCGAGCGGGTAGGTCAGGCCCTTGTGCGAATAAGGCTCGTCGACGAGCGACGCGTCCGGCGTTGCCGGGGCTTCCGGTTCAGCGCTTGAAGAGGGTGTCGGCATTCGGCTCGGACTCGGCCTCGCCGGTTTCGGCTTCCGCGGCCAGCGCCGCCTCGGCCTCGCGGGCATGGGCCTCGCGCTCGGCGCGCAACTCCTCGATCAGGGCCTCGCGATCCTCGTTGAAGCGGGTGTCGCGCGGCGCCTCGGCGCCAGCCGCCTTGGCCGCCTTGGCGACCGCAGCGTCCAGCTCGCGCTGCGAGGTCAGGCCCAGCGTAACCGGGTCCTTGGGCTGGATGTTGGCGATGTTCCAGTGGCTGCGCTCCCGAATCGCCTGGATCGTCGTCCGGGTGGTGCCGATCAGCTTGCCGATCTGGCCGTCGGAAAGCTCCGGATGATTGCGGATCAGCCAGGCAACGCCGTCGGGCTTGTCCTGGCGCTTGGATACCGGCGTGTAGCGCGGCCCCCGGGTGCGGACCGCCTGGTCGGGCTCGCGATGCATCCTGAGCTTGTAGTCGGGGTCGCGCTGGCCGCGCTCGATCTCCTCCTGGGTGAGCTCGCCCGAACGCAGCGGATCGCGGCCGGTCAGCTTGGTCGCGGCGGTGTCGTCGGCGATCGCCTGGACCTCGAGGATGTGCAGCCCGCAGAATTCGGCGATCTGCTGGAAGGTTAGCGCAGTATTGTCGACGAGCCAGGAGGCGGTCGCGTGCGGCATGAGCGGCTGGGCCACTGTACTTCTCCAAAAACGATAAGGGCCGCCCCTCGCGGAGCGGCCGGCTTCGGCTGGCGATTTAGGCCCGGCGGTTCGCCGACGCAAGCACAAGCTGCGCCGCCCGCCGTCATTTTCACGGCCACGGTTGCCCCGCGCGCCTTCCCCCTCTATCTCCCGCGCGCAAGGGGAGAAATATCGAATGCTTCTAATCGCTTTGGCCCTGTTCGCAGCCGAACCGCCCGCGCCGCCGCCGCCGCCGATGCAGGTCGAGGTCGTGCGCGACCCGATCAACGACAAGGTCAGCGCATCGGCGACGTTGACCGACCGCGGCCGGAAGCTGGTGGTCGCCTGCGACGCCGACGATTATCGCGGCATCCGCGTCAGCTTCAGCAGCGCGCGCTGGGTGGCCCTCCCGTCGGTCGTGACCGGCCCGCGCCGGCTCGTCTACCGATTCGACGCGCAGCCGCCGCGCCGTGCGATCTGGGTGCCGCGCGAACGCGGCGGCCGGCTCGTCGGGCGCCGCCGCGCCGCCGATTTCCTGGGCGACCTGATCCGCTCCGAGCAGGTCGTCTTCCGCACCCGCGACATCGAGCTCCGCCGCTTCGACCTGAGCTTCCGCATCGTCGGCGCCTCTCCCGCCATCGCCGAGCTGCTCCGGGTCTGCGGCGAGACGCGGCTGCGGGATGCGCTGTTCGGCGACAGCTGATCGCTGCCCATTTCGCCTCCCGTTTGACAGGATCGCCGCGGAGGCGGAAAGGAAAGGAATGGGGGGCACGACCAGGATAGAAGACATTCCGCGGGTGATCGAGCTCCTCTGCGGGATGTACGACGAATCGGTCGCCAATCTGCGCAACGCGCTGGCGCGCTATCTGAAGAGCGGCGAGCGGCCCGATCCACAAGCACGCGCCGAGGGCCTGTTCGCCTATCCCGAGCTTCGCATCGAATATCGTTACAATCCGGCCGAGATCATACCGGCGCGCTCGTTCGGCCGGCTCAACCATCCGGGCCTGTACGCTATCAGCGTCGCCCGCCCTTATCTGTTCCGCAAATATCTGGCCGAGCAGCTCACCTATCTGATCGAGGATTATGACGTCGAAGTCTCGGTCGGCCGGTCACGGAGCGAGATTCCCTATCCCTATGTGCTCGACGGCACCGACGATCTGCGGCTGGACGGCGCCCAGGCGCTCGATCTCGCGCTCTGGTTCCCGACCACCGAGCTCGCCAATATCGGCGACGAGATCGCCGACGGCGAGTGGATGCAGCCAGTGGGCGCGCCGCGGCCGCTTTCCCTGTTCGACGGGCCGCGCGTGGATTTCAGCCTGGCGCGCCTCAGGCACTATACCGGCACGCCTTCGGAGCACACCCAGCGCTATCTGCTCTTCACCAACTATGTCCGCTACGTCGACGAGTTCGTGCGCTGGGCGGTCGATGAGCTGAAGAAGCCGGACAGCCCCTACGAGGCGCTGTCGGCGGCGGGCGGCGTCTTTGTCACCAAGGATACGCCCGATGCCGTCGATCTGGTCGCCGCGGGCGGCTGGCGGCGCTACCAGATGCCGGCCTATCACCTGATCGCGCCGCGCGGCGAGGGCATCACCCTGGTCAATATCGGCGTCGGCCCCTCCAACGCCAAGACGATCTGCGACCATCTCGCGGTGATGCGGCCCGAGGTCTGGCTGATGATCGGCCATTGCGGCGGCCTGAGGCCCAGCCAGACGATCGGCGACTATGTCCTCGCCCACGCTTACCTGCGCGACGACCACGTCATGGACGACGTCCTCCCGGTCGAAGTGCCGATCCCCGCCATCGCCGAGATCCAGCAGGCCCTGTTCGACGCCGCGGTCGAGGTGACCGGCGAGGAGCCGCAGGAGCTGAAGCGCCGGCTCAGGACCGGCACCGTCGTCACCACCGACGACCGCAATTGGGAGCTGCGCTTCACCCTGTCGGCGCTGCGCTTCAACCAGTCCCGCGCGGTCGCCATCGACATGGAATCGGCGACCGTCGCTGCGCAGGGTTACCGCTTCCGCGTCCCCTACGGCACGTTGCTGTGCGTCTCGGACAAGCCGCTGCACGGCGAGATCAAGCTGCCTGGCCAGGCCAATGCTTTTTACGAGCGCGCGATCAGCCAGCATCTGCGAATCGGCATCGAGACGCTGCGACTCCTGCGGCGCGAGGGGGCCAAGCTCCATTCGCGCAAGCTTCGCGCGTTCGACGAGCCGCCGTTTCGCTAGAACAAAAGCCGATTCCTGTGGCCTTCGTGCAACGGGGGGCAGCTCTCCACAGATTTTTCCGCTGAGCCTCCGAGAGTCTTTGAACCGTAAAATGGCCCTTGCTATAGGCTTGGCATCGGGAGGCCGCTTCTTGGCCTTGGGGGAATCACATCATGAAGAAATTCAGACTGCTTTGCGCTGCCGCCGTTATGGCGCCGGCCGCGGCCTTCCTGCTTCCGACGGCGGCGCACGCCCAGGAAACCACTTCGTCCGTGCGCGGCGAGGTCACCGCCGGCGGCGCGCCGGTCGCGGGCGCCCAGGTCACCGTGACCCACGTTCCGTCCGGAACCCAATCGACCACCACGACGGATGCCGACGGCTCGTTTAGCGCCTCCGGCCTGCGCGTCGGCGGGCCGTATACCATCGCTGTCACCGCCGCCGGCCATCAGGACCAGCAGGTCACCGACATCTCCCTCCAGGCCGGCCAGTCGTTCCGCGTCCCGATCGAGCTCGGCGGCGACGAGGAAGAGTCGATCGTCGTCACCGGCATCCGCGGCGCGCGCCAGACCTCCAACGGCCCGATCACCGGTCTCAGCCGCGAGGATATCGAAGGCGTCGCCTCGGTCTCGCGCGACATCCGCGATCTCGCCCGCCGCGATCCGTTCGTCACCATCGATCTCACCAACAGCCGCACGATCGAGGTCGCCGGCCAGAACGGCCGCCTCAACCGCTTCTCGGTCGACGGCGTTCAATTCTCCGACGATTTCGGTCTCAACAATGGCGGCCTGCCGACCTCGCGCGGGCCGGTGCCCTATGACGCGATCGAGCAGTTCGCGGTGCGAGTCGCACCGTTCGACATCTCGGAAGGCGACTTCCAGGGCGGCGCGATCAACGTCGTGCTTCGCTCGGGCACCAATTCGTTCCACGGCTCGGCCTTCTTCACCCATTCCGACGACAGCCTGACCGGCTCGCGCTCGCGGGCGACGCCGACCAATCCGACCGGCGAGATCAACCTTGATTTCCGCTCGCAGCAATATGGCGGCCTCATCGCCGGCCCGATCGTCCGCGACCGCCTGTTCTTCATGTTCGCCTATGAGCGGCTGGACGAGACCGATCCGTTCGACGACGGCGTCGGCGCCGGCTTCGCCAATCAGGTGCCCGGCATTACCCAGGCGCAGGTCGACCAGGTGAGCGGCATTGCGAATACGGTCTACAATTACGACACGCTCGGCCTGATCCAGAACGCGACGGAGCAGGACGAGAAATACATTGCCAAGTTCGACCTCAACATCAACGACGACCATCGCGCCTCGCTGACCTTCATCCGCAACGTCGGCACCCAGCAGTTCCAGCAGAATACGTTCACCACGCCGCCCTTCGCGCTCGGCCTGCAGTCGAACGGCTATGAGCTCGCCGAGGAGATCAACACCGGCGTGCTCCAGGTGAACTCGCGCTGGTCCGACGTCGTCTCGACCGAGATGCGCGTCAGCTATCGCGACTATAATCGCGACCAGACGCCGTTCGGCGGCCGCGACTTCGCCCAGATGGAGGTCTGCCTCGATCCCACAACCGGTCCAACTCCGCCGAACAACGTGACCGCCTGCGGTGGATCGCGGATCTTCTTCGGCCCCGACATCAGCCGGCAGTCGAACGATCTCAACACCGAGAATTTCTCCGCCGATTTCACCGCGCGCTTCGACTTCGGCGCCCACACGGTCAAGGCGATCTTCGGCTACACCGATATCCACGTCTTCAACCTGTTCCTGCAGAACTCCCTCGGAAACATCTATTTCGACTCGCTCGCCGACTTCCAGGCGCGGCGCGCCAACCGGTTCCGCCTCGGCGGTGCCGTTCCGAGCCTCGATCCGAACGACGCGGCGGCCGAGTTCACGACCCTTGCCTGGACCGTCGGCGTCCAGGACGATTGGGAGGTGAACGAAAGCCTGCAGCTCACCGCGGGCGTGCGGATGGACTTGTACGGCAATCCGGACACCCCGGCGCCCAATCCGAACTTCGTCGCCCGGCACGGTTTCTCGAACCGAGAGACGTTCAGCGGCCGCTACGCGATCCAGCCGCGCATCGGCTTCAACTGGCAGGCGATGGAGCGGCTGATCATCCGCGGCGGCTTCGGCATCTTCGCCGGCGGCACGCCCGACGTGTTCCTCTCGAACAGCTTCTCCAATACGGGCCTGCTCACCAACCAGATCGATCTTTCGCGCAACACCTCCGCGGCTGGATGCAACGTCCCGACCGCGGGCCTCACGCTCGCGCAGCAACAGGCGATCTGCTCGGGCGCGCTCAACAATGTCGACGGCCGCAACTTCCCGGGTCCGGTCACCAACTTCCTGGCGACGAACACCGCCTCGCTGGCGCTTGCGCCGGTGAACGCGATCGATCCGGATCTCGACGTCGCCTCGCTGTTCCGCGCGACGATCTCGGCCAATTATGAAGCCGATCTCGGCCCGCTCGGCGACGGCTGGCTGTTCGGAATCGACTTCCTCTACGGCAACACGCTCGACGCCTATCAGTGGACCGACATCCGTTCGGTGCCGATCGGCACGCTGCCGGACGGCCGCCCCCGCTACGGCCCGCTGGGCGGGGTGGCGACGACCAACCAGGACTTGCTGATGACCAATTCGAGCCGCGGCCGCTCGCTTATCGGGGTGGTCCGGGTCGCCAAGACGTGGGATTTCGGGCTGTCGATCGACGCCAGCTACACCCGTTCGGACGTGACCGACGTCAATGCGATCACTTCCGCCACGGCCGGGTCGCTGTACAGCAACAACGCGTTCGTCGATCCGAACCAGGCCGCCTATGGCCGTTCGATCTACGAGATCACCGACCAGTGGAAGTTCAGCGTCGATTACAATCACGCCTTCTTCGGCGACTATCGGACGCGCTTCTCGATGTTCGGCGAATATCGGACCGGCCGACCCTACAGCATCACCGGCTTCGATCCCTCGGGCGGGCGCCTGGCGACCCTCGGCACCGTGGGCAATGCGGCCCGCGCCTTGCTCTACATCCCGACCGTAGGCGACAGCCGCGTCTCGTTCGACACGGCCGTGTCCGAGGCGGCGTTCAATACCCTGATCGGCCAGCTGGGTCTGGAGGATACTCGGGGCAGCATCGTTCGCAAGAACACGCAGAGCTCGCCCGACTTCTTCAAGGTCGACCTCCATCTGTCGCAGGAAATCCCGACCTTCCTCGGCAGCAGCCGCATTCAGGTGTTCGCGGACATCGAGAACTTCCTCAACCTGCTGAACAGCGATTGGGGCTCGTTGCGGCAGGTGTCCTTCCCGCAGACCGCGGCGATCGTCAACGTGCAGTGCCTGGCCGGGGCTGTCCCGACCGGGGCTGCGCCGGGATCGGCGATCCCGGGCGGCGGCGGCGCCACTTACCCCACGGTCAACACGGCGTCGAGCCAGGTCTGTGCCCAATATCGCTACTCGAACGTCGTTTCGCCGAACGAGGCCCTGGTCGGGCGTCAGTCGCTCTACCAGATTCGGATCGGCATCCGCTTCGAGTTCTAAGCGAACCGATGGTGAAAAGGACCGGCGGCGGCCTTCGGGTCGCCGCTGGTTTCTTTTTGAGCGGCGTTCTTCTACCGATCCGCAATGACCGACCAACTCGTCCAGCGGGCGCGCGAAGCGGCGCTCCGCGCCTACGCCCCTTATTCCCGCTTCAGCGTCGGCTGCGCGATCGAATCGGTCGACGGCGAGGTCGTGCTCGGCGCCAATATGGAAAATGCCTGCTACCGGCTCGGCATCTGCGCCGAAATCGCCGCGCTGACCGCGGCGTCCCAGGCCTTCGGTCTCGACCGGATCGCCCGAGTCGCGGTTGCCGGCGGCCATATCGGCCCCGGTGGCACGCTCGCCGGCCAAGCCCCGGTCACGCCCTGCGGCGGCTGCCGGCAGGCGATCTACGAAGCCGCCGATCTGTCGGGCCGCGATATCCAAGTCATCTCGGCGAACGGCGACGGCACAGAGACGATCGTCAGGACGATCAGGACGCTGCTTCCCGACGGCTTCGGCCCCGCCAGCCTTGCCGACGCCGGCGACTAGGCCAGCTTGATCTCCCTCAGCCGCTCCTGAAGATATTCGTCGGCGGTGATCGGCTCGGGATAGAGGTTGGGCCGCTCCGCCAGACACGCAATTGGGCAGCGTCTCGATCGGGAAATCCGAGCGGAAGTGGAGGAAGAAGGGCATCGAGTAGCGCGACATGGCCGCGCCGTTCGGGCGGCGGGTTCACCACCCGGTGGGTGGTCGATTTCAGCACGTTGTTGGTCAGCCGCTGCAGCATGTCGCCGATATTGACCGCGAGCTCGCCCGGCTTCGGCGTGACCGGCAGCCAGTCGCCGTCGCGGTCGAGCAATTGCAGCCCGGCCTCCTCGGCGCCGAGCAGCAGGGTGATGGTGTTGATGTCCTCGTGCGCGCCGGCGCGGACATTGGGGCCGTCGCCGGGGATCGGCGGGTAATGGAGCAGGCGCAGGATCGAATTGCCGTCCTTCACCGTGTCGACGAAATAATCGGGCGCGAGGCCGAGATAGCGGGCGATCGCCTCGAGCAGCTTGAGGCCGGTCGCGGTCGAACGCCGCGAACAATTCGAGGAAGGTGTCGCGGAACGACTCGACCTCTTCGGGCCAGAGGTTGGGCGCCATCGAGTCGCTCATATTTGTGGCCGGGCGGCAGCTCGCGGGCGACGTGCCAGAATTCCTTGAGGTCGTAATTGACCGCACCCTTGGCGGTCTCGATGCCGAACGGCGTGTAGCCGCGCGCGCCGCCGCCTCCTTTCTGGTGATATTTGCATTTCACCTCTTCGGACAGCGCGAAGAAGGCCTTCGCCTTTTCCTCGGCGCGGTGGATCAGGTCGGCCGGAATGCCATGATCGGCGACGATGGCGAAGCCGTAGCGCTCGAACGAGCGGCCGAGCTCCTGCGAAAAGCCTTCGGGGTCGCGGTCCGCCTCGATCAGCGAGACGGAAGCGACGGTCTTGGCGGGGGCGAGCGTGTCCATGGCCGCGAATTTAGCGCCTTAGCCGCGCGAATCCAATGGCGGCGGGATCATGGCGCGGGCGCGGGCGCCGGGGCGGGCTCGGCCGGGGCGGCTTCCGCCCCCGCGGCCGGGGGAGGCGCCGGGGCCGGGGCGATTGCGGCGGGCGCCGCAGCGGGCGCCGGCGGCGGCATGGCGACCGCGGCGCCGGTCGCGTGGAGGATCAGGCCGGCGAGCGCCGCGCTCATCAGGTTGGACAGCGAGCCGGCGAGCAGCGCCTTGAGGCCGAGTCGCGCGATCATCGGGCGCTGGTTGGGCGCGAGTCCGCCGGTCACCGCCATCTGGATCGCGATCGAGCTGAAATTGGCGAAGCCGCAGAGCATGAAGGTGACGATCGCCACCGTCATCGGGCTCAGCGTCCCCTGGATCTGGCTGAGATCGATGAACGCGACGAATTCGTTGAGCACGACCTTGGTGCCGAACAGCCCGCCCGCCACCCCTGCTTCCTCCCAGGGGACGTTGAGCATGAACATGACCGGCTGGAAGATCTTGCCGAGGATCAGCTGGAAGCTCAGCTCGGGATAGCCGAACCATGCGCCGACGCCGCCGAGCAGCCCGTTGGCCAAAGCGACCAAAGCGACGAAGGCGAGCACCATCGCCGCGACCGCGACCGCGAGCTTGACGCCGGTCTGCGCGCCTTGCGCGGCGGCCATGATGACGTTGGCCGGCCTTTCCTCGCCATGCTCGGCTTCGTCGATCGGCTCCGGCTCGATGTCGCGCGCGGCGGGATCGTCGGGCATGATGATCTTCGCCATCAATATGCCGCCGGGCGCCGACATGAAGCTCGCCGCGAGCAGATAGGGCAGCAGATGCTGGCCGATCATGCTGGCATAGGCGCCGAGGATCGTGCCGGCGACGCCGGCCATGCCCACCGTCATGACGCAGAACAGCTGCGCCGGGGTGAGGTTGGCGAGATAGGGTTTGATCACCAGCGGGCTTTCCGATTGGCCGACGAAGATGTTCGCCGCCGAACCCAGCGATTCGACGCGGGTGATGCCCGTCACCAGCCGGATCGCGCCGCCCACCCATTTGATGATGAGCTGCATGATGCCGAGATAATAGAGGATCGAGATCAAGGAGGCGAAGAAGATGATCACCGGGAGGGCCGCGATGGCGAAGCTGTTGGCGCCCATTTCCGGCGAGGCGAGCGGGCCGAAGATGAAGTCGGTGCCCGCTTTGGCATAGCCGAGAAGGTTGGAGACGCCGCGCGACATCGCGCCGATCACGTCGCGCCCCCATGGCGTGCCCAGCACCAGGACCGCGATCCCCGCCTGCAGCGCGAAGGCGGCGGCGACCACGCGGAGCCGGATGGCGCTGCGGTTCGAGGAGAAGGCGAAGGCGATGGCGAGGATCAGCACCATGCCGCCGATCCCGATCAGATAATGCATCGTCTCTCCCCCCGGATTCGCTTTTCGCTCTGGCGCACCATCGCGCGCCCGCGCCGAATCACCAAACCATTTTCGGCTCGGTCGCGCCGATCGCCGCGTCGAGCCGGTCTATGGCGCCGGCGATCGTGTCGGCGACCAGCAATTGCGCGCGCCGCGCCGGCGACATGAAGCCGCTCGCCGCCACGGTGTCGAGGAAGGCGATCATCCCGTCCCAGAAGCCGTCGACGTTGAGGAGGGCGAACGGCTTGGCGTGATAGCCCAGCGCGTTCCAGCTCCACGCTTCGAACAATTCGTCGAGCGTGCCGATCCCGCCCGGAATCGCGACGAAGGCGTCGGTCAGATCGGTCATCATCGCCTTGCGCTCATGCATCGAGCCGACGATGTGGAGCTCGGTGAGGCCGGTGTGGGCGACTTCGAGGTCGATCAGCGCCTGCGGGATCACGCCATAGGCGGCGCCGCCATTGCCGATCACCGAGTCGGCGACCACGCCCATCAGCCCGAGCCGGCCGCCGCCGTAGACGAGGCCGATGCCGCGGTCCGCCATCTCCTCGCCCAGCGCCTTGGCGGTCGCGGCGAAGGCGGGGTTGGTGCCCATGCTGGCGCCGCAATAGACCGCCAGGCGCCTCACAGCTCGGCCATCATCGCCTTGAGGTCGGCTTCGGGCCGGGCGCCGAAATGGGAGATCACCTCCGCCGCCGCGATCGAGCCGATCTTGAGCGACTCCTCGAGGCTCCTGCCCTGCGCCTGCCCCACCAGGAAGCCGGCCGCGAACAGGTCGCCCGCGCCGGTCGTGTCGACCACGCCGCCGCCGATCCGGGCGATCGGCACCGAGACCGTGCGTCCGTTCCCGACGGCCAGCGCCCCTTCCTCGCCGCAGGTGACGACGACCAGCGGCACCTTGTCCTGGATCGCCGCGATCGCCTTCTCGCGGTCGGGCGCGGCCGCCAATTCCCGGATTTCGTTCTCGTTGGCGAACAGGAGGTCGATGGCGCCGCCCTCGAGCATCGCCATCATCTCCGCCCGGTGCGGGGCGATGCAGGCGATGTCGGACAAGGTGAAGGCCACTTTCCGCCCCGCTTCATGGGCGATCGCCATCGCCTGCTCCATCGCCGCGCGCGGCCCCGCCGAGCGCCACAGATAGGCTTCGAGATAGAGGATCGCCGCGGCCCTGATCTGGTCGGCGTCGAGAGCGTCGGCGGTCAGCTCGTGGGCGGCGCCGCGGAAGGTGTTCATCGTCCGCTGCGCGTCGGGCGTGACCAGGATCAGGCAGCGGCCGGTCGGCTCTCCGCCCGCCTTGGGCGGGGTCAGGAATTCGACGCCCAGCGCGCGGATGTCGTGGGTGAAAATCTCGCCGAGCTGGTCGTCGGCGACCTGCCCGACGAAGCCGGCGCGGCCACCGAGCGCCGCCACGCCGGCCATGGTGTTGGCCGCCGATCCGCCGCTGGTTTCGCGTGCCTGGCGCATCTTGGCGTAGAGCCGGGTGGCGCCGTCGGCGTCGAGCACCTGCATCGAGCCTTTGACCAGCCCCTCCTCGATCAGGAACGAATCCTCCGCGACGGCGATCACGTCGACCACGGCGTCGCCGATCGCCAGCACGTCCAGACGGGTCTCAGTCACCGGCGGGTGATGGCGGGAATATGGTCGAACGGAAAGCCCTTTTTGCGCGGGGACAAACCGGTTACGTCATCGCAATGAGCACACAGCCCGCGCCCGCCTACGCCCCCTCGCTCTTCTGGTTCTCGATCTTCTACGGCGGCATGGTCTGCATCGCCGGCGTGCTCGGCAACAAGCAGGTCGCTCTGGGCCCGCTGGCGGTCGAGGCCGGCATCTTCGCCTTCCTGTTTCTCGTCATCACCTCGAGCGCCGTCGCCGAGCTGTTCGGGCGGGGGACGGCCAACAAATTGGTCCTGGTCGGCTTCGTCCCGCTCATCTTCTCGATCCTGCTCACTTTGGTCGTGCTGAACGTCCCGGCCTCCGCCGACATGGCCCCCGAGCGCCTGGCGGCGTTCGAGACGATGATGGGCTCGACCCCGCGCATCTGGATCGGCGGCATCGTCGCCTACGGCACGTCGCAGATCCTCAACGTCACCATCTTCAGCAAGTTGAAGGGCGAGGGCGGCAAATTGCTCTGGCTGCGCGCCGGCGTCGCCAGCGTCCTCTCGCAGATCGTCGACACCTTCCTGTTCATCTCGATCGCCTTTTACGGCGTCTTCCCGATCGGTGAGCTGCTGCTCGGCCAGATGCTCGCCAAGGTGGTGCTGTCGATCGTCATGGTACCGCCATTGATCTATGTTTTCGTTGCGATCGGACGCCGGCTCGACCGCGCCTGATTCGGGGACAGTCCATGAAGCTCAAGCTGCTCGCCGCCCTGCTTTTCGCCGCGGCGCCCGCCGCCGCGCAGCCGCCCGCCGCCCCGCCGAAGCTGATCGTCGCCATCGCGGTCGACCAATTCTCGGCCGATTTGTTCGCCCAATACCGCCGGCATTTCACCGGCGGGTTCCGCCGCCTGTCCCAGGGAGTCGTCTTTCCCGCCGGCTACCAGTCGCACGCCGCGACCGAGACCTGCCCGGGCCATGCGACCATTCTCACCGGCGCCCGGCCGGCGCGCACGGGCATCATCGCCAACGACTGGATCGACCTCGGCGTCGCGCGCCGCGATACCACCATCTATTGCGGCGAGGACGAGCGCGTGCCCGGAAGCTCGTCCGACGACTACACCGTCTCTACGCTGCATTTGCGGGTGCCGACGCTCGGCGATCTGCTGCGCCGGGCGGATCCGCGTAGCCGCACCGTCGCGGTGGCGGGAAAGGACCGGGCGGCGCTGATGGTGGGCGGGCACGAGCCGGCCCAGCGCTGGTATCGTGACGAGCGCGCGTTCGTCACCGATCGGAGCACCGCCCCGTCCGGGGCCGTCATTGCCGCCAATCGGGCGCTGACCGAGGCGCTCGCCCGGCCCCGCGCGCCCGATGCCCCGGTCCCGCTCTGCGCGCCGCGCGGCCGTCCCATCGCCGCCGGGCCGAACCGCACGGTGGGCCCCGGGCGTTTCGCGCGCGCCGCCGGCGACCTCGACGGCTTCATCGCCTCGCCCGATTACGATGCGATCGTCCTCGCGCTGGCGGCGGGCCTCGCCGAGGAGCTGCAGCTCGGCCGGCGCGGCGCAACCGACCTCCTGGCAATCGGTCTCTCCGCCACCGATCATGTCGGCCACGGCTATGGCCCGGGCGGCGGCGAGATGTGCCATCAGCTGGTCGCGCTGGATCGGCTGCTCGGCGCCTTCCTGGAGCGCCTCGACGCTTTGGGCGTGGACTATGCGGTCGCGTTGACCGCCGACCATGGCGGCCTCGACATTCCGGAGCGGTCCCGCGCGGATGGAGGCCTCGCCGCCGAGCGTTCCGAGCCGGAGCTCACCGCATCCCGGATCGGGCGGCGGATCGGGCAGGATCTGGGTCTCAGCGGCGATCTGCTGTTCGGCGGCCGGTTCGGCGACGTCTATCTGAGCCGCGCTTTGTCCCCCGCCGACCGCGCCCGCGTCCTTGCCGAAGCCTTGCGCCGCTATCGCGACCATGCCCAGGTCGCCGCCGTCTTCACCCGCGAAGAGATTGCGGCGACGCCGATCCCGTCCGGGCCGCCGGACGGCTGGACTTTGATTCAGCGCGCCCGCGCCTCGTTCGACGCCGAACGGTCGGGCGACCTTCTCGTCCTCCTGCGGCCGCGGGTCACGCCGATCCCCGAACCCAGCCGCAGCGGCTCGGTCGCCACCCATGGCAGCCCCTGGGACTATGACCGCCGCGTACCGATCCTGTTCTGGCGGCGCGGACTGACACCGTTCGAGCAGCCGCTCGCGGTCGAGACGGTCGACATCATGCCGACGCTCGCGGCCCTGATCGGCCTGCCGCTGGCGCCCGGCAGCATCGACGGCCGCTGCCTCGACCTCATCGAGGGCCCGGAAAGCTCCTGCCCCGCCGGGAGATAGGCGGCCGCCCTTCCCTCACTGAGAGAAAGCCGACACTATGGCGACTCGGGCAACAAGGGGGGACGAGAGATGATCTATCTTCTGGCCGTGCTGATCGGCGTGATCGCCGGGCTTCGCACGATGACCGCGCCCGCGGCGGTGAGCTGGGCCGCCTATTGCGGCTGGCTCTCGCTCGCCGATACGCCGCTTGCCTTCCTCGCCTCGCCCTGGGCGGTCGGCATCCTCACCGTGCTCGCTTTGGGCGAACTCGTCGCCGATCAGCTCCCCTCCACCGGGAGCCGCAAGTCACCGATGCAGTTCGGCGCGCGGCTGCTGACCGGCGCGCTGTCGGGCGCGGCGATCGGCATCGCCGCGGACATGCTGGTGCCGGGCCTGGTCGCCGGCATCGTCGGCGCGGTGATCGGCACCTATGCCGGCGCCGCCTTCCGGGCGGCGCTCGCCCGCAGCTTCGGCAAGGACCTGCCCGCCGCCCTGATCGAGGACGCGATCGCGATCGGCGGCGCGTTCCTCATCGTCTCGCAGCTGTGAGCGAAAGCGCTTTCGATGCGATCATCATCGGCGGCGGCCAGGCCGGCCCGCCGCTCGCCGGGCGGCTGACCGGGGCGGGAATGAAGGTGGCGCTGGTCGAGCGCCAACTGCTCGGCGGCACCTGCGTCAACACCGGCTGCATGCCGACCAAGACCCTGGTCGCCAGCGCCTATGCCGCCCATCTCGCCCGCCGCGCCGATCTCGGCGTCGTGGCCGATGGGCTGCGGATCGACTTCGCCACGGTCAAGGCGCGGGCCGACACGGTGTCCCGCGACGCACGAACGGGCATCGAGGACTGGCTCGGCGCAATGGCCCGCCTCACTCTGCTGCGCGGTCATGCGCGGCTCGAACGCCCGGATCGCGTCCGCGTCGGCGAGAATCTCCTCACTGCGCCGCGCATCTTCCTCAACGTCGGCGGCCGGGCCAGCCTGCCGGACCTGCCCGGCGTCCGCGACGTGCCCTCGCTCGACAATTCGTCCATGCTCGCGCTCGATCGGCTGCCCGATCACCTGCTCGTCGTCGGCGGCTCCTATGTCGGCCTCGAATTCGCGCAGATCTACCGTCGCCTCGGCGCGCGGGTGACGATCGTCGAGCGCAACCCCCGCCTGATCGGCCGCGAGGACGAGGAAATTTCCGAAGCCGTCCGCGAAATCCTGGCGGCCGAGGGAATCACCATCCGCACCCATGCCGATTGCATCAGGCTGATGAACCACGGCGGGGGCGTGGCAATCGGCCTCGATTGCGAGGACGGCCCGCCCGAAGTCGCCGGAACCCACATCCTGCTCGCCGTCGGCCGCCGCCCCAATACCGACGATCTCGGTCTCGATGCGGCCGGCGTTGCCACCGACGCGCGCGGTTATATCCATGTCGACGACGGCCTCGCCACCAGTGTGCCCGGCATCTGGGCGCTGGGCGAATGCAACGGCCGCGGCGCCTTCACCCACACCGCCTATAACGATTTCGAGATCGTCGCCGCCAACCTGCTCGACGGCGAAAGCCGCAAGGTCGGCGACCGCATCCTCGCTTACGCGCTCTACGTCGATCCGCCGCTCGGCCGCGTCGGCTTGACCGAAACGGAGGCGCGCAAGGCCGGCCGCCCGATCCTTGTCTCCCGCCGCCCGATGACCCGGGTCGGCCGCGCGATCGAGAAGGGCGAGACGCAGGGCCTGATGAAGGTGGTCGCCGACGCCGAGACGAAGAGGATCCTCGGTGCCGCGATCCTCGGCCCGGGCGGCGACGAGGCGATCCACGGCATTATCGACATGATGAACGCCGATGCGCCCTATCCCGTCCTGCAAAAGGCGGTGCCGATCCACCCGACCGTCTCCGAATTGATCCCCACTTTGCTCGGCGACCTCGCGCCCGCCCAATGACGCATTACGACGTCCTGATCGTCGGCGGCGGCCATGGCGGCGCCCAGGCGGCGATCGCACTGCGCCAGCTCGGCTTCACCGGCTCGGTGGCGATCGTCGGCGGCGAGCCGGAATTGCCCTATGAGCGGCCGCCTTTGTCGAAAGACTATCTGGCTGGCGACAAGGACTGGGAGCGGATGCTGATCCGCCCACCCGCCTTCTGGGAGGAGCGCGCGGTGGCGATGCGGCTCGGCCGGCCGGTCGCGGCCGTCGATCCGCACGCGCATCGCGTCACGCTCTCGGACGGCGGCCGCCTCGATTATGGCAGCCTGATCTGGGCCGCCGGCGGCACGCCGCACCGCCTTCCCTGCCCTGGCGGCGACCGCCGGGGCGTCCACACGGTCCGCAGCCGCGCCGACGTCGACCGAATGGTCGCCGAGCTGCGCGCGACGAAGCGGGCCGCGGTCATCGGCGGCGGCTATATCGGCCTCGAGGCCGCGGCTGTGCTGGCCAGGCTCGGCAAGCAGGTCGTCCTCCTCGAAGCGCTCGACCGCGTCCTCGCCCGCGTCGCCGGCGCGCCGCTGTCGCGCTTCTACGAGGCCGAGCACCGCGGCCACGGCGTCGAGGTCCGCACCGGCGTCACCGTGACGTCGATCGGCGCGGAAGGCGTCCGCCTCTCGGACGGTGAACTGGTCCCCGCCGACATGGTCATCGTCGGCATCGGCATCGCCCCCGCCGTCGCGCCGCTCCGCGCCGCCGGCGCCCAGGGCGCCAACGGCGTCGACGTCGACGAATATTGCCGGACCAGCCTGGCCGACGTTTACGCCGTCGGCGATTGCGCCGCGCACGCGAATCGCTTCGCCGGCGGCGCCCGCATCCGCCTCGAATCGGTGCAGAACGCCCACGACCAGGCGACCACGGCCGCCAGGGCGATCCTCGGCCGGCCCGAGCCCTATGAATCCCTCCCCTGGTTCTGGTCGAACCAGTACGACCTCAAGCTGCAGACGGTCGGCCTGCTCCACGGCCATGACGATCTCGTCGTCCGCGGCGATCCGGCGGCGCGCAGCTTCTCGGTCCTCTATCTGCGCCAGGGCCGCGTCGTCGCGCTCGACTGCGTCAATATGGTCAGGGACTATGTCCAGGGCCGCAAGCTGATCCTCGATGGCGCCGCGCCCGACAAGGCCCGGCTCGCCGACGCCGCGCTGCCGCTCAAGGAGCTCTGAGCGGGGGTGGCGCACGCCGGCTCAATCGCCAAGCCACGTTCCACCCTAGGGAAATTCCCGTATACCATCCCCAGATGATTATGGCGGATCGAGATGGGGGTGGCGCGCCGGCGGACGAAAGCGTTTGCCGCTTGTTGTGCGGCGTCTTCGATTGTTCTCTCGACCTTGCGGGCAACATTCTGCTGCGCGGCAGGCTCCGCCAGTTTCCGTGCCGCGCGACGATCGTGCGCAGGGGAGACCGGATCTCGACGCTCTACGTCGTCATCGCCGGCCGGGCGCACGCCATCGCTTATTCCCTGGACGGCCAGATCGTGCTTCTGCACGAATATCGGCCGGGCGATTTTTTCGGCGTCGTGAGCCCGCCTTATTCGGCGACTCACGATGCCGACGTCGTTGCCGTGGAAGACGTGTCCTCCTTCCTTCTCGACGGGAGCGCGCTGGCGCTGCTCGCCGAGCAGCATGGATGCATCGGCCTTGCCCTCCTCAGGGTCATGGTCGATCGCCTGCGGCAGACGGCGTCTCGCATGTACGAGCATGTCGCCTTGTCCGCGGCCGGCCGGGTGCACGCCGAATTGCTGCGCCAGGCGCGGCAAAGCCGGGATCTCACGATCCGGCCGAGCCCGGTGCTGTCCGATCTGGCGCTGCGCGTGTCGACGACTCGGGAAACCGCCTCGCGGGCGGTCAACGCCCTCGAGCGGCGCGGCATCATCCGGCGCGACGCCGACGCGCTCATCGTGGTCGCGCCGCACCGGCTCGAGGAGTTGGTCCTATGAGGTGCCGATCGATTTGAGCGCGTAGAGCCCGATCGCCGAGCCGCCGTCGAAGGCCTGGATCTCGCCGATCCAGCTGGCTTCGCCCGGGGCGCCGGCGGACGCCGCGAGCACGGCCGCGAAATCGTCCGAAACGCAGATCGAGCCCGGCGGCGTGGCGCCGGCAATCGCCTCGACGATGTCGGCGCCGCTCCCCGTCGGCCGCATGCCCGCCGAGAAGGGATCCCGCACGCAATCGACCAGTCCGTAATGGCCGGCGATTTGCAGCGGGACCCGGCCGCGCAGCCGCGCGTGCACCGTGCGCGCCGCCGCCGCGGCCGCCCCGCAATCGGAATAGCCGACCAGGATGCTCTCACCGCTGAGGTGCGGCGCAAGCGCGGCGCCGTTTGCGGCATCGAGCGCGTCTCGCGCCTCGCCGAGCCGGCCCTCGAAGCCGGCCTCCGTGCCGCCGCCGACCCGGATCGCGAGCAGGGCGAGGCCGGCATCGGCATCATTCCCGTCGGGCCGCGACTGGACCGCCCGCCCCATCAGGCGTTCGGCGTTCAGCAGCGCGGCGCCATAGGCGATCCGGTCGGCAAGGGCGATGGCGGCGGCGTCCGGAGCGCGATGAAGGGGGCGCACGGACCGCACGCTCTCCGCGGCGGACAAAGCGGCCTCGAAGCGCCGCCGCCACGACTCGCCGAACGGATCGACGAACAATGCGGCGAAGCTCTTCGGATCCGAGGGGAGGATGACGTGGAGCTCGGCGCCGCGTTCGATCAGCGCCTCTGCGGCAAGGAGCTCGGAGCCGGCCGCCAATGCGCCGAAGCCGAAGCCGATGTCCGGGTCGAGCGCCGCGATTGCCTCGTCCGGATCGGCGCCGGCCGCCTTGGCGGAGGCATAATGGAGCGAGCGCGGCGGCCGCAGCATTTCGAGCCAGGCCGGATCGGCGCCCAGCGCGTCGTGGATGACGACGAACTGCCGCAATGTCGAGGCATGGTCCTCCCAAGCCCGCGGCGCCGCGGCGACCGCCGCCGTCAGCGCCGAGCGCGCCTCGTCGCGGCGGCCGAGCAGGAGCAGGGCTTCGGCCTCGGTCGCGGCGCGCCAATAAGGCGTTTCGGGCTCCTCGGGCTCGCGCGCGATCCGCTCGAGCACCTCGCGGGCGATCTCCTCGGCCTGAGCGCGGTCGCCCGACAGCAGCGACAGCGTCGCCGCGTTGATCAGCGGGTAGGTCCCGGGCTGCAGCGCCGCCGAACGCCGATAGGCCTCGGCCGATTGCAGGTAGAAACGCCGCCTTTCCTCCCCCGAGGCCCTGAGCGCATGATCCTTGAGCAGCCGCCCCTTGACCGTCAGCGCCGCCGGGTCCCGATCGTCGCGATCGTAGCCGCCGGCGCTGAACTGCCCCCAGGCATGGTCGAGCGCCCCGGCCCGCGCCAGCGCGATAATCGTGGAGAGAGGGACAGCGCCTACCATTGGCCGGCGAACATAACCGCCCTCCGCGTCGAAGCCCAGACGTACGACGTTGCGACCTTAGGGCTGGTCCGACCCGCCCGGGTGGCGGACGTTGGGATCGAGGATGATCGGCATGTGGCCGGCGCCGCCGGTGGACAGGAGCAGGTCGACGTACAGATTGAAAGCATGATCGTAATTGCCGCCCGCCGACGCGCTGGCGCCGTCAGCGATCATATAGGCGACCTTGCAGTCGTTGATGATTATCGCCGGATTGTCGCCCCGGTCCCGGTTCCCCTGCGGATCGACCCGATGAGCGTCGTAATAATGGGCGGCGCTGTATCCGGGATAGCCCAACTTGATCGGCGGGCCTTTGCGCGCAAACTGCCATGCCTTCTTGGAAAGCTTGAAGACGACATAGCTCAGCCGGTGACAGTTGAGCGAAAGCGGATTGATGAAAGGAATACCCGGGTTCGACGGTCCAGCGTTGAACTGATAATTGGGATCGAGAACCTCGGTCAGCAGCTGATCGAATGCCGCCACCGTCGGAACGTTGACGTTGTTGTTGAAGCGCGAATAGAAGAATTGCAGCTCGTCCCTGCCACCGGGCTTCGGGACGATCTGGAAGTTGATCTCCCTGACGATCGCCCATTGCGGCGGATTGCCGGCATAGCCGGGCGTCGGAAAACCTATTTCAGCATCGGCGGCCGACAGCGGCGAAGCGTCGTCGAGCGCGGCGATCGGGAAGGCCGGGTCAAGTTCGGCGATAGCGCTCAAGAGCTTCGGCATTGTCTGTCTCCTCCTGCCTCGCGGCCGCGCCGGCCCGCAGCGAGGCTCACCGGTGCTTCGCTGGCGGCGGCGTCGGGCGCCGCTCCTGCGAACACCGTCACGATTAGCATCGCCGCCGCCGTGGCCGCGTGACGGCGGTCACGCGGAGGGTCGATAGATATTGAAGCCGTGCGGGCGGTTGCCCTTGCCATTCGCTTTCGGACTCTCGGCGATAATCCGGGTCCGTCGAGGTCGTCTCGAATATTCAGCCCCTAGGGTCCATGGCTTCGGCAATGCGTCTTTGGAAGCTAAGCCAGCTCGCATTTTCCGGGTCGTGCGCACGCAGCATGGCGGCGGTCCGCGCCGCGCCGGCGAACCACGGCTGCGCCCGCCGCCGCTCGCCACGCCCTTTGAGCAGCTCGCCGAAGCCGAACTGGGTGCGCATCCAGAAATCCTGATAGTCGAGATTGTCGGGCTCGCGCGCGATCAGCCATTGCGCGAGCCTGTGCTGGCGATCGCGATGCTCTTGCACGCGGTCCCAGGACCCACTCAGGTTCCAGGCATCGGCGGCCCAGGCGTGCCGGTTGGCGATGTCGAGGATCAGCGCCGGATCGTTCCCCATCGCGCGCCGGATCGCCTCGAGCGCCGCCAGCGCCGCGTCGCAGGCGCGGCGGGCCTCCGCGGCGTCGACCGGCGGCGCGACCGCCAGCGTGCACAAATTGCCCTCCGCATAGGCCAGCTCCCTGAGCCAGCGCGGATTAGCCGGATCGATCGCCGCCAGGCCGCCGGCAAGGGTCTTGTAGCGGCGCCATCTCGGCCTCGCCCCGGCGAAATCGTCGCGGCGATAATCCACATAGCCAAGCCAATATTCGCTTTGCGCATGACCGAAGATCCTCTCGGGATCGCCCGGAGACGCGGCGAGCAACGCGCTCGTCGTTTCATAGGTCTCCCTGAAGAGCGACAGCGCGGCCGCCTCGTTGCCCCGCGCGAGGTTGTCCTCGCCGATCGCCTGGAGGATCCGCGCCCGCATGAGCCGGTCGGCGGGCCGATCGTAGAGCTGAAGCTGGCGATCGTAATAGGCCAAGGCGCGTTCATTGACCGTGCGCATGATATCGAGCCGCCCCACGCTGCTTAGGCCTTTTCGAAGGTCGGTATGCATGAACTCGGCCAATCCCCGCGCTTCCACGCGTTGGCGCTCCGCCTCGTTGCGAGCGTTGAGCGCGACCAATGTCAGCGCAGCCATCATCAGCATCGCGACCAGGGCGGCCGCCGTGACAGCCGTCACGCGGCGGATTTTTCGTTGAGCGTCGCGCTGGACGAGGTCGTCGAGGCCGACGCCGGTGATGCCGGCGACGAGCTTCAGCAGACCAAGCTGGGCGCCGTCGCCGCCGCGCCTGAGGTCCGTCGCCAACGGCTCATGCCAAGTGCCGTCCTGGCCGAAGGCGCGCAGCTTCTCCGGGAAGCAGTGGGGCGGATCGCCGTCCAGGATCGCGGCCAGGATCGGCCGGTCGGGATGGAGCCGGCGGAAGGTCTCGATCTCTTCCGCCACCCACAGCGATTCGGCCGAATGGGGCGAGCACAGCACGACGAGCGACCCGGATCGGGCGAGCGCTTCGCGCACCGTCTGGCTGAGGTCGGTGGCGGCGGGCAATTCCTCGCGGTCGCGGAAGATCGGCCAGAGCCGGTCCGGAACGGGGCCGCGCGCCGTTTCCGCTCCGACGAGGCGCCTGGGCAGCCGATAGGCTTCGAGCCGCCGGTGCAGCCGCCCGGCCGCCGCCGCGTCCCTGTGGCTGTAGCTGAGGAAGGCCGTGTAGCGAAGCTCGCCCGGTCCCCGCTCGCCCATTGCTTCCCCCGCCGGGCCGGCGCGTGAGGCCCGATCCCGGCTGTGGATAAGTGCCAGAATCGCGGCAGGCGCGCAAGGATGGCCCGGTCCGCGCAATTCATGTCGGCGTGACGGCCGTCACGCACAACCCGCCCGCAGCGCTTATGATGGCCGAGCCGAGGCAGAAGGGGTCGATGGCGAGAATATTGCTCGAGGCGGCAGTGGCGGCGGGGGCCGTCGATCCGCCTTGCGGAAGCGCGCCGGCTGGCAGAGGGGCCCAGGCGCGCGCCAGGCGGAGCGGTGGCAACATCGCTTCGCCTGGCATCCGGGCACCAGAGCCGAAGCGGAATACCGATCTAGGAAATGGCGGAGAGGGTGGGATTCGAACCCACGGTACCCTTGCGGGCACAACGGTTTTCGAGACCGCCCCGATCGACCACTCCGGCACCTCTCCGCATGTGAGATTGAAGCCCGCGTGCGGGCGAGCCCCGGTCGATGAGCGGCGCGCTCTAGCTCAGCCAAGCCGCCTTGCCAAGCATGTCCTGAGCCCGTCGAGGGGCGGCCTCGCTTGTCGCCACGCCCGGGCGGGCCTACATAGAAGGCATGACCGGATCGCACGCCATTCCCGCCGGCGGCTCCCCCAAGGCGCCGCCCATCGCCCACGCCCGCTTCTCGATCGGCGAAGTGGTCAAGCACCGCCTGTTCGATTTCCGCGGCGTCGTCTTCGACGTGGATCCGGTCTTCGCCAATTCCGAGGAATGGTACCAGGCCATTCCCGAGGAGATCCGGCCGCCCAAGGACCAGCCTTTCTACCACCTCCTGGCCGAGAATGCGGAGTCGAGCTACGTCGCCTATGTCAGCCAGCAGAACCTGCTGCCCGACGCCGACGGCGAGCCGGTCGACCATCCCGCCATCGCCGGCATGTTCGAGGATTTCGACCAGGGCCGCTACCGCCTCCGCCGCGAGCGCCGGCACTAGGGGGACAGTTACTTTCACGGGTTGGCGCCCGACCTTCGACCGCTGGCGGCTGAAAGTAACTGTCCCCATTCACGCGCCTCGGTTGACAGTCGCGCCCTCCCTCTGTAGCAGCCCCTCTTCCCGCGCGGGGCGTGCTCCGCGCGTCAAGCATTTTGACTTATTGGATAGGCCCATGTTCGCAATCGTGCGCACGGGCGGCAAGCAATATCGCGTCGCCGCCGGAGACAAGATCGTCGTCGAGAAGCTCGCCGGAGAGGCGGGCGACAGCATCACTCTGGACGACGTCCTCCTGGCCGGCGACGGCGGCGAGCTCAAGTCGACCGACGGCCTCGTCGTCGCGGCCGAGATCGTCGCCCAGGCGAAGGCCGACAAGGTCACCGTCTTCAAGAAGAAGCGCCGCCACAATTACCGCCGCAAGCGCGGCCACCGCCAGCAGCACACGATCCTGAAGATCGTGTCGATCGGCGGCAAGAAAGCCGAGAAGAAGGCGGCTGCGCCCAAGCCCGAGGCTCCGGCCAAGGGCGGCGGAGAAGCGGCTCCCGAGGCTAAGGCGGAGGCGCCGAAAAAGGCAGCCGCCACCAAGGCAGCGCCAAAGGCCGAGGCGCCCGCCGCCAAGAAGTCGACAAAGAAGCCGGCCGCTGGTAAGGCCGAGTAAACCGATTCAGAGCTAGAGAAGAACGATGGCACATAAGAAAGCAGGCGGCTCGTCGCGTAACGGCCGCGATTCACAATCGAAGCGCCTCGGCGTGAAAAAGTTCGGCGGCGAGAATGTCGTCGGCGGCAACATCATCGTGCGCCAGCGCGGCACCAAATATTATCCGGGCCAGAATGTCGGCATCGGCAAGGACCATACCCTGTTCGCGCTTACCGCCGGCACCGTCGCGTTTCGCGACGGCAAGCTCGGCCGCAAGTTCGTCTGCGTCGAGATGCCGATTAGCGACGCGAAATAGGGACCGCCGAGGAAGGGCTGTCCCGGGAGGGCGGCCCAGGGTTCCCAGGACGGGACCAAGTGAGGGAGAGGCCGCCGCCTCTCCCTTTAATTTTGTCTCCCTCACACAAACGTGTCGCCAGCCTGAAACCCGAAGCGGGCAAGGGCCGGTGCGGTGAGTGAAGGGAAAGACCGATGTTCGCGCGAACGGAAAGACTGCTGTTGAGGCCCGGCTGGCGGGAGGACGCGCCCGCGCTCTTCCGGGCGATCGCCGACGAAGCGATCGTCCGCAACCTCGCCACCGCGCCCTGGCCGTACAGCCTGGCCGACGCCGAGACCTTCCTGCTGCGCGAGCGGCGGCAGCAGGACGCGGCCTGCCTCATTTTCCTGCGCACCGACGGCGCGCCGCGCCTGATCGGCGGCATCGGCTTCGGCCCGATGCCGACGGGCGGCCGCGAGTTCGGCTATTGGATCGCCAGGCCTTATTGGGGCCGCGGCTACGCCACCGAGGCGGGCCGGGCGCTGCTCGCCAATGCCCGCGACACGCTCAGGCTCGACAGGCTCTGGGCCGGCCACTTCCTCGACAATCCCGCCTCGGGCCGGGTGCTGTGCAAGCTCGGCTTCCGCCCGACCGGCGCGACCGTCCATCGCCACAGCCTCGGCCGCGGCGGCGAGGCCCCCTGCCGCCTGTTCGAGCTCGATCTGGCGGCCGCGGCGACGAACGCCGACCCGTGCGCGATGGCGGCGTGAGAAAATGGGGACAGTCCCCTCGGGGACTGTCCCCCGTCAGCCGATCAGATGCCGAGGCCCTGGCCCCTCGCCTGCCATCCGATCCTCGGGATTGCGCAGCGGACAATCCTCCACCGAGAGGCAGCCGCAGCCGATGCAGCCGTCGAGCCGGTCGCGGAGCCGGGTGAGCAGCGCGATCCGCCCGTCGAGCTCGCTCCGCCATTCGGCCGCGAGCGTCGCCCAGGCCGCCTTGCCCGTGCCCGGCACGGCCGCGAGGCGCGCGCGGATCTCGGCGAGCGGGATGCCGACCGCCTGAGCGACCTTGATGATCGCCACCCGGCGCAGCACGGCGCGCTCGTAGCGGCGCTGGTTGCCGCCGCTGCGCCAGCCCTCGATCAGCCCCTCGCGCTCCCAGAAATGGAGCGCCGAGACCGAAACGCCGCTGCGCCGCGCCACCTCGCCGACGCTCAGGATCTTGGGCAGCGGACCCGCTCGATTCATCGCTTGACCTCAACTATAGTTGAGGTTGCATAGGATGGGGCCGCGCCGTTCGCAACCGGGGAATGCCATGACCGCCGAAGCCGCCCTCGAGCCCGCCGAGCTTCGCGACCCCGGTCGCTGGTCGGATCTGCTCGCCGAGGGCCGCGCGCCGGCGCTGGCGCTGATCCTCTTGGGCTGCTGGGTGGTGGCCGCCGATTCGCTGGTCACCGCGACGATCATGCCGAGCGTCGGCGCCTCGCTCGACGGCTATGCCTGGTTCGGCTGGGCGGGCTCGGGCTTCATGACCGGGCTCGTCGTCGCCGGCGCCTCGGCGGGCTGGCTCGCCGAGCGGATCGGATTACGGGCGGCGATGATGCTCGCCGGCGCCTGCTTCGCGATCGGCTGCGCGCTGAGCGCCGCCGCGCCCGGCATCGCGCTGTTCCTGATCGGGCGAGCGCTGCAGGGCTGCGCGGCGGGCTGGGTCTGCGGCCTCATCTATGTTGCTCTGGCCTTGCTCTTCCCCGGCCGCCATCTGCCGCGCGTCTTCGCGCTCGCCACCAGCGTCTGGGGCATCGCCACCTTCGCCGGGCCGCTGATCGGCGGGCTGTTCGCCGACGCCGGGATGTGGCGCGGCGTGTTCTGGCTGTTCGCCGGCCAGGCCCTCTTGTTCACCGCCGCCAGCTTCGTCCTGATCCCGGCAAAGACGGGCCAGGACGAACGCGGCATCCTACCGGCCGCCCCGCTCCTCCTTGTCGCAATCGGCATCGCCGCCATCGCCACCGCCGGGGTCGTCGATAGCCTCGCGCTCTCAATACTGCTCGCTGGATCGGGGATCGCCCTGCTCTTTACCGCGCTCGCCGCCGATCGCTCGAGCACGAATGGTCTCCTCCCCCGGCGGAGCGCCGATCCCGATTTCCCGCTCGGTGCCGCCTACATCACCTATTTCGCCACCACCGCGGCCGGCACCGCCTTCGCGCTCTACGCCCCCATCATGCTCCAGTATGAAGCGGGCTTGAGCGCGCTCGAGGCCGGCTATGTCGTCGCCATCGAGGCTTTGACCTGGACCGCCGCCTCGCTCTCCGTCGCCGGCGCCGGCGAGGCCTGGCGCTCGCGGCTGATCGTCGCCGGCGCGGCCTCGATCCTCGCCGGGGTGGCCGGGATCACCCTGCTGATGGACAGCGGCAGCCTCGCCGCCGTCGCGGCGGCGAGCGCCTTGCTCGGCGGCGGCTTCGGCCTCTCCTACAGCTTCATCGGCCAGCGCGTGATCGGCTCGTTCGGCGACGCGGAGCGCGCCCGCGGCTCGTCGGCGATCGGGGCGGTGCGCAACGCCGGCGGCGCGCTCGGGGCGGCCTTGGCGGGGATCGCCGCCAATGCGGCGGGCTTCGGCGACGGCCTGAACGAAGGGAATTTCACGCTCGTCGCCTGGGGCGCGTTCGGGATCGGCATCCCGTTCGCTCTGGCCGGGCTGGTCGGCGCGGTCCGGCTGACCCGGACCTCCGTTCAGGCCGGGCTCGCCCCCGGCATCAGCGCGTCGGCATAGTCGCTCTCGGCCTTGCCGATCAGCGCCCGGTCGTCATGGTTCCAGGGGTGGAAGCCGGGCAGGAAGAAAGCGAGCCAGGCGCCCAATATCTTGCGCAGCATCCCCGGCCTCACCCAGGCGAACCAAAGCATCCGCGCCCAGGCCTTCGGTCCGCCGATCCCGTCCTGGCGCAGCAGCGCGATCGTGCCGAGCGACCGATCGACGACGAAGTTGCGGGTCACGAACAGCATCACCTTGGCCTTGACCTTCCAGCGCTTCCACCGCGTCCAGTCCCGGGTCGCGTGAAGCCAGGTGTCGTAGGCGACGCCTTTGTGCTCGATCTCTTCGATCGAGTGCCAGCGCCAGAGCGCCGCGCTCTCCGCGTCGGCGCGCCCGAGGTGGCGCGGATTGCCGAGCAGCTGGTTGGCGAGGATCGCGGTAAAATGTTCCAGGCACATGGTGGCGGCGAGATTGACGATCGGCGGCCGCGACCGGGTGATCGACAGCCGCCATTCGACCCGCGCCTCGAGCCCGCTCAGGTCGTAGCCGGCCTCGAGCGCGCGCTTGTTGAACTGGACGTGCTCGCGGCTGTGCATCACCTCTTGGGTCACGAACGCCTTGATCTCGGCGGCGAGCCTGGCCGGCGTCCCCTCGCGGAACATGCGCACGCTTTCGACGAAGAAGGCCTCGCCCTTGGGGAAGGTGGCCGAGAGCGCGTTGTAGAAAGCGGTCGCCACCGGATCGCCGCCCATCCACCAGCGTTCCTGCGCCATGCCGCGGCCGAAGCGCCGGTCGCGCGGCGTGATGGTCAGGTCCTGGGGTGTTCCTTGGCGGGCCATGGTGTATCTCCGTTCGCACGACCGATATGAGATACTTACACGCATGTCAATAACTCGCGAGCGTCTCTCACCCGAGGAAAGCCGCGCCGGCGCGCTCGAGGCTGCGCGCACCCTGCTGATCGAGCAGGGCCCGCAGGCGGTGACATTGAAGGCGGTGGCGGCGGCGGTCGGCAAGACCCACGCCAATTTGCTCCATCATTTCGGTTCGGCGGCGGGGCTGCAGGCGGCGCTGGCGGGAATGATCGGGGCGCGCGTCTCGGCCGGCATCGCCGAGGCGGTCGAGCGCGCCCGCGCCGGCGAGGCCGACCCGATCGAGATCGTCGACCGAACCTTCGACGCCTTCGGCCGCGAGGGCGCCGGCGCGCTCGCCGCCTGGATGATCCTCAGCGGCAATCGCGACGCGCTCGACCCGATCCTCGATTCGATCCACCAGCTCGTCGACCAGTTGGGCGAGGGCCATGAGGATAGGCCGGTGCACGAGAACACGCTCTGGCTCGTGCTCGCCGCGCTCGGCGATTCGCTTCTCGGCGGCGAGATGGCGTTCGCGCTCGGCCTCGAGCGCGGCAAGGCGCGCGAGCTCGCCCGCCGCCAGCTCATCGCCGCCCACAAGCGAGCCCAGGAGCAAGCGGAGGAAGGAGAAAGGACATGATCAGCGGCGCCCATGCGATGATCTTCACTCAGGACGAGGCGGCCGATCGCGCCTTCCTGCGCGACGTGCTCGAAATCCCCTGCATCGATTCGGGCGGCGGCTGGCTGATCTTCAAGCTGCCGCCCACGGAGCTCGGCGTCCATTCCGGAGACAACGGCTTCCACCAGCTCTACTTCATCTGCGACGATGCCGACGCATTCGTCGCGGCGATGCAGGCCAAGGGCGTCGAAACCGTCCCGATCTCGGAAGAGGGCTGGGGCCGCAGCACCGGCGTGAAGCTCCCCGGCGGCGGCACGCTCGGCGTCTACGAGGCCCACCACGCCCGGCCCTAGGCGAGCCGCTCAGCTCAGCGCGATGACGATCGCCCCGTCATAGCCGTCCGCGGCGCGGGCAACCTCAGCCATCGGCACGTCGCCGCCCGCGCGCCGGAAGATGAAGTCGTCGCCGTTGCGCTGGCGCCGCCCGGTCCGGCCCGCATAGGCGCCCTGGGCATAGACCGCGTCGGACAAGGCGTCGGGGAAATAGAGCTGCGACGTCACCTCGCGCCCGTCGGGCATCCAGGCCTTGACGTGGATGTGCGGCGCCCGCCCCTCGTACCAGCCCGGATAGAGGGTGTTGAACGCGGCCACCCCTTGCGCGTCGGCGAACTGGGTGCCGCGCAGCCAGCGCGCCCCGGCCGAACGCTCGCGGTCGTAGCCCGAATAGGCGCCGGCCGCGTCGCAATGCCAGATATCGACCCGCGCCCGCGCCGAGGACGCGCATTGGGCCGCGTCGACGATCTGCAGCCGGAGCCTCAGCGGCACGCCGGCTTTGCCTTCGGCGAGGTCAGCCCGCACCAGCTCGGGATCGAAATAGAACGGCCCTTCGGTCTGCTCGGGCGTGACCGGGCAGGTCGTGCCGGCGATCAGCCGCGCGCTGGTCGCGGCGGGCCGCGCCGGCGCCTTGGCGCAGGCGAGCGCGGTCAGGCCGAGCGCGCCGGCGCCGGTGAGCAGCGCGCGGCGATGGAACAGGGTTGGTGAACGATCCGGTGTCATGATCCCTCCTCTTCGCCCACGCTCCTCATGGTGGCGCCCCGATGTCGCGGGAGTTTACCCCATCGGCGGCGAAATTGTCGCGGAGTGTCGCGGTTTCATTCCTTGCCGCTTGTCCTTACATGCCCGCCATGCATTTCCTCGACCAGGCCAAGATCTTCATCCGCTCCGGCGCCGGCGGCCCGGGCGCGGTCAGCTTCCGGCGCGAGAAGTTCGTCGAATATGGCGGCCCCGACGGCGGCAATGGCGGCAAGGGCGGCGACATCGTCTTCGAGGCGGTCGAAGGCCTGAACACCTTGATCGACTTCCGCTACACCCAGCATTTCAAGGCGCCGCGCGGCAAGGGCGGCGCCGGCCGCGACCAGACCGGTGCCGGCGGCGGCGACCTGGTGATCAGGGTCCCGGTCGGCACCCAGGTGCTTGACGACGACCGGAGCCAGGTCCTCGCCGACTTCACCGAGGTCGGCCAGCGCATCGTCCTGCTCAGGGGCGGCGACGGCGGCCGCGGCAATGCCAGCTACAAGAGCTCGACCAACCGCGCGCCCCGCCAGCACGGCACCGGCTGGCCCGGCGAGGAGCTCTGGGTCTGGCTGCGCCTGAAGCTGATCGCCGATGCGGGCCTGGTCGGCCTGCCCAACGCCGGCAAGTCGACCTTCTTGAATGCCGTCTCCAACGCCAAGGCCAAGGTCGGCGATTATCCGTTCACCACCTTGCACCCCAAGCTCGGAGTCGTCCGCCACAAGGGCGTCGACTTCGTCCTCGCCGACATTCCGGGCCTGATCGAGGGCGCGGCCGAAGGCGCCGGCGTCGGCGACCGCTTCCTCGGCCATATCGAGCGCACCCGAGTCATCCTCCACCTCGTCGACGCCAATCTCGAGGACGTCGCCGCCGCCTGGCGCACGGTCCGCGACGAGCTCGACGCCTATGGCGCGGGCCTCACCGACAAGCTCGAGGTGATCGCGCTCAACAAGTGCGATCTGATCGACGACGAGCTGTCCGCGGCGCTCGCCGCGGAGCTCGCGGCGGAATCCGGCGCCCCGGTCCTCACCGTCTCCGGCGCGACCGGGGCCGGCGTCGATGCCGTGCTCGACGCCTTGGTCGAACGGATCGGCAAGGCGGCGGCCGCCGTCCCCGCGGAGGAGCCGGGATGGTCTCCGCTATGAGTGAAAAGGACACCGGCTGGTCGCCTCCATGAGTCGCCCCACCACCCTCGCCGTCACCGGCGGCACCGGCTTCGTCGGCGGCCATTTGCTGCGCCTCGCCCGCGCGGCCGGCCACGACATCCGCGCCCTCACCCGCGGCTGGCGCCCGCCCGAGGACGGCATCGACTGGGTCGAGGGCGCGCTCGACAATCCCGACAGCCTCGAACGACTTTGCGCCGGCGCCGATGTGGCGATCCACGTCGCCGGCCTGATCAACGCCGCCGGCCGCGCCGGCTTCGAGGCCGTCAATGTCGGCGGCACCGCCAACATGGTCGACGCCGCGCGCAGGGCGGGCGTCCGCCGCTTCGTCCACATCTCCTCGCTGGTCGCGCGCGAGCCCGATCTCTCCGATTACGGCTGGTCCAAGGCCAAAGCCGAGCGCGTCGTCGCCGCGTCGGGCCTCGACTGGACGGTCATCCGCCCCCCGGCGGTCTACGGCCCCGGCGACCGCGAGACGTTCGAATTGTTCAAGATGGCCCGCCGCGGCCTGGTGGCCCTGCCGCCCAAGGGCCGATTTTCGGTGCTCCACGTCGAGGATCTTTGCCGGCTGATCCTCGCCGTGGCCGACGCGCCCGACACGGTCTCGGAGACCTACGAGCCCGACGACGGCCGCGAGGACGGCTGGGACCATCGCCATTTCGCGCGCACGTTGGGCCGCGTCTTCGGCAAGCGCGCCGCCACCGTCGCCATGCCAAAGGTCGTGCTCCAGGGCGCCTCGCGCCTCGACCGCCTGGTCCGCCGCGGCAAGGCCAAGCTGACCCCCGACCGGGTCCGCTATTTCTGTCACCCCGATTGGGTCGCCGCGGCTTTGGCCCGCCCGCCCGAGACGCTCTGGACGCCCCGGGTGCGCACCCCCACCGGCCTCAAGGCGACCGCAGCATGGTACCAGGAGCAGGGCTGGCTGAAATAAAAAGCCCTCCCATCAAGGCGAGGGGCAGATCAGGCGACGAACTGCTGGATCACAAAAGCGGTGCAGCTCGCCACCAGCCCGACCAGGAAGACGTGATAGGCATAGGCCAGCATCCGGTACTTCTTGTTCTGCAGCACCATGCCGTTCTGGTAGATGTCGCGCGCCATCGTCCGGTAGATGCCGTCCTCGGTGCGCACCCGCGCCGTCACCTCGTCGATGAACTCCTCTTCGGCCATCTGGGTGAACACGCCGAAGAAGAGCAGGTTGCTCTCGCCCGTCCGCTTCGGCCGGCCGACCTTGGGCAGCACCGCCAGCACCGCGAAGATCGCCGAGAAGAAGGCGGCGCCGCCGAGGATCAGCAGCGGCAGCGGCGCGCCGCCCCCGTCCGCGCCTGGCCGATGGTGATGGTGAAGATGACGAAGGTCGCGCCCATCAATATGCTCGCCTTGCTGTCGGCCATGGCGGAGAGCTGGAGCTGGGCGAGCTGGGTCGTGCGCATCAGGTGAGCGGCGTTGACCGGATAGGTCGGCGGCACGGGCTCGGTCTCGTCCGTCACTCATCCATCCCTTTTCGTCTCCGAGGCGTCATGGCACGCCCCGCCGCACCTTGCCAAGCGGGCGCCGCTTTCCCGCCCTATTCCCTTGGCACAAGGGGTGCCGGACCCTAAAGGGCAGGCGATGACCGACAGAGACGAAACCTTCGACAAGATCGCCAAATTGATCGCGCCGTTCAACCGCAAGGGCGCCGAGCTGACCGAGACCACCAGCTTCGCCGGCGACCTCGAATGGGACAGCCTGGTGGTGATGGACTTCGTCGCCAACGTCGAGGACGAGTTCGACATCCTCATCACCATGAACATGCAGGCCGAGATCGAAAATGTCGGCCAGCTCGTCGACGCCGTCGAGAGCCTGAGGGCCGAGGGGTGATGGGGAGCATCGAGGGGGAGGAAATGCAGTGACCGCCGCCGCCGCCATGAACCCGCCCGAGGCGCCCCGCGCCACCGATCTCTTCTCCAAGTTCGACCCCCTGATCGCCGAGCGCCAGGCCCTGCTCGACACCGGCGTCAAGGACCCGTTCGGCCTCGTCATGGAGAAGGTCCTCTCCCCGACCCGCGCCATCTGCAACGGCAAGGAGACGATCCTGCTCGGCACCTACAATTATATGGGCATGACGTTCGATCCCGACGTCGTCGCCGCCGGCAAGCAGGCGCTGGACGAGTTCGGCTCGGGCACCACCGGCAGCCGGGTCCTCAACGGCACCTATGTCGGCCACAAGGCGGTCGAGGCGGCGCTCAGGGATTTCTACGCGATGGACCACGCCATGGTCTTCTCGACCGGCTACCAGGCCAATCTCGGCATCATCGCCACCATCGCCGGCAAGGACGATTATGTCGTCCTCGACATCGACAGCCACGCCTCGATCTACGACGGCTGCGCAATGGGCAATGCCCAGATCGTCACCTTCCGCCACAACGACGTCTCCGCCCTGGAGAAGCGCCTCGCCCGAATCCCCGAAGGCGCCGGCAAGCTGGTCGTGCTCGAGGGCGTCTATTCGATGCTCGGCGACGTCGCGCCGCTGAAGGAGATGATTGCGGTCGCCAAGGCCGCAGGCGCCATGGTGCTGGTCGACGAGGCCCATTCGATGGGCTTCATCGGCCCCAATGGCCGCGGCGTCGCCGAGGAGCAGGGCGTGCTCGGCGACGTCGATTTCGTCATCGGCACCTTTTCCAAGAGCGTCGGCACCGTCGGCGGCTTCTGTGTCTCCAACCATCCCAAGTTCGAAATCCTCCGCCTGGTCTGCCGCCCCTACGTCTTCACCGCTTCCTTGCCGCCGAGCGTCGTCGCCACCGCCGCCACCTCGATCCGCAAGCTGATGCACGGCAACAACAAGCGCGCCCATCTCTGGGAGAACAGCAAGCGCCTCCACGCCGGCTTGAAGAGCCTTGGGTTCACGCTCGGCACCGAAGAGCCGCAATCGGCGATCATCGCGGTGATCATGCCCGATCTCGAGAAAGGCGCGGCAATGTGGGAAGCGCTGCTCGCCGAGGGCCTCTACGTCAACCTCGCCCGCCCGCCCGCGACCCCCGCCAACATGACCCTGCTCCGCTGCTCGCTCTGCGCCGAGCATAGCGACGCGGAGGTGGGCGAAATCCTCGCCATGTTCGAACGGGCGGGCAAGGCGACCGGCGTTCTCTGACCCGCTCTTTCCGTCGAAGGCGGGCCGAGGCCCTACCGTTTCTCAACATTCGCCGGAGCAACGTCGCCAGGCTGGTCGGGGACAGTCCCCTAGGCGCGGCGGCGGTGCCAGAGCCAGTCGCCGGCGAAGACGAGCGCGCTCGCCAGCGCCCAGGCGATGACCGTCGCGCCGTCGCCGACTGTCGAATAGCTGGCCAGCGCGTCGAAGGTCGGCGCCGCGCCATGATCGTGGGCGAAGCGGACCGCCGCGGCGATCTGCGGCGGCCGGTCGTCGGTCCAGACCGGCAGCTTCCAGGTCTCGGCGACGAAGCCCCAGACCGGGACGAAGATGATGCCGAGCACTGCCGCATAAGCGAGGCGCTGAGGCCAGCGGCGCTTATGGCCGCCGATATAGCAGAGGATGAGCAGGATCAGGGTCAGCGCGACGACCAGGCTCAATATGTCGTAGGGCGTGGGATCCGAGAACATCGTCATCGCGATCGCCACCACGCCGCCGCCCAAAGCGGCCGCGTCGGTCTGCCCCTCCACCCGCTCGGTCATGGCTCCCCCTCCCCGGCCTGGAAAACAGCGACAGCCACTGTTTTCCGTGCTCGAGCCTGAGCCGGATGCGCTCGGAATGCACGGATCCGGTCCCCGTCGATCCGGGCCTTCTACCCGCGCCGCGAAAACATCGCCAGTGGCGCCAAAGCCCTCAATAAACTCAGTTAACTGCGACCAACCGCCCGTCTGGGCGCGCCAAATGCCCGCCGCCGGCTTTGCAAGCCCCGTACCGATGCCGTAATCTCCCCATGATGGCGGCGGCGGCAGTGGAGGCGGGGACCGAGGAAAACGGTCCCCCAACGGGGCGTGCCCTGTGGGTCAGCGCTGGCGCGCTGCTGGCGACGCTCGCCTTGATCGCGCTGATCTTCATGATCACCTTCTCCAACCGCGCCCGCGACGATGCGCTCGGCTGGGAGCGGCGCACCTATGAGGTGATGCTGCTGTCGGGCACGATCGATGCGACCATCGCCCGTTCCGAAGCCGCCTTGGGCCGCTACGTCCTCGACGAGAACGACGTCACCGGCACCCAATATGTCAACGAATGGCGCTCGGCCGGCTGGCAGATCGGCCAGCTCCAGCGCCGGCTGCGCGAGGACCCGGCCCAGGCGCGGCGGATCGTGGAGCTGCGCGCCTTGTTCGACCGGCGCGGCGCCGAGCTCGCCCCGGCCGCCACCGCCGCCCAGCGCGGCGAGGGGACGGGCGGACTCAGCCTGCTCAACGCCGCCAGCGCGTCGCGCACCCTGCCGGCGCTGCGCGCCAAGCTGGACGAGATCGCCGACGCCGAGCGCGCCAATCTGACCCGGCGGATGGAAGAGACGCGGGGCCTGGTCGCCGCTGCCGACGCCTATACGGAATGGCTCGGCTGGCTGGCTATCCTGATCGGCCTCGGCGCGATGGGCCTCGCCATCCTCGCCTGGCGTGCCTTCGTCGAAGGGTTGCAGGCGCGGCGCGAGGCCGAGGCGCAGGCCTGGCGCGCGCTCGACCTCGAGCAGGCGGTGCAGACGCGCACCCGCGAATTGAGCGAGGCCAATGAGAGGCTCAAGGCCGAGGCGGCCGAGCGCGCCGCCGCCGAGGCGCAGCTCCGCCAGGTCCAGAAGATGGAAGCGGTGGGGCAGCTGACCGGCGGCATCGCCCACGATTTCAACAATATGCTCGCGGTCGTCGTCGGCGGCCTCGATCTCGCCCGGCGCAAGCTGCACGGCTCGCGCCGCGAGGTCGAGTTCCACCTCGACAACGCCATGGAGGGCGCCACCCGCGCCGCCGCGCTGACCCGCCGGCTGCTCGCCTTCGCCCGCGCCGAGCCGCTCATCCCCGAGGCGGTGGCGCCGGCCGAGCTGGTCGAGAACATGCTCGAGCTGGTCGACCGCGCGATCGGCGAGCGGATCACCGTCCGCACCCGCTTCGCCGATCCGCTCTGGCATGTCTGGGCCGATCCGACCCAGCTCGAAAACGCCGTTCTCAACCTCGCCGTCAACGCCCGCGACGCGATGGACGGCAGCGGCGACCTCGCCATCCAGGTCGACAACGTCACCCTCGCCGAGGCCGAGGTCGATAACCTCCCCGCCGGCGACTATGTCCGAGTCCGCGTCCGCGACACCGGCGCCGGCATCGCGCCCGAGCATCTCGACCGCGTGTTCGAACCCTTCTTCACCACCAAGGCGGTCGGCAAGGGCACCGGCCTCGGCCTTTCGCAGATTTTCGGCTTCGCCCGCCAGTCGGGCGGCGAGGTGGCGATCGCCTCCGCGCTCGGCCGGGGCACCACCGTCTCGCTTTATTTGCCCCGCTCGGCCGCTGCGGCCGAGCAGGCCAGGACCCGGGCTTCGCCTTCGGTCCGTTATGACGAGCCCGCCCGCGGCAGCCACGGCGTCGCCATATTGGTGGTCGAGGACGATCCCCGAGTCAGCCGCTCGACGGTCGCCGCGCTCGAGGAGCTGGGCTACCGCCCGCACCCCTGCGCCAGCGGCCGCGAGGCGCTCGATCTGCTCGCCCGCGACCCCGATATCGCGCTCGTCGTCACCGACGTGATGATGCCCGAGATGACCGGCACCGAGCTCGCCGCCGAGGTCAGGCGCCTCTATCCGGCGCTGCGCATCCTGTTCGTCACCGGCTATGTCGGCGAGGCCGGCGACGCCGGCGACCTCAGCGGCCACGAGCTGCTCAGGAAGCCCTTCACCGTCAACACTCTGGCCGGCGCGGTCGCCGCCGCTTTGGCCGAGCCGCTCAGCGGATCGCGCCCCTTTTCAGCAGGCGAGGAAGCAGCGTGAGCGCACCCAATATCGGCCAGCGCCGCTGCCACGGCCTGACCTCGATCGCCGTCCCGGCGTGGCGGTTGATCTTCCAGGCGAGATAATCGACGCCGCCGGCATAGGTCGTCGTCGCCTTGGCGAGCCGGACCAGGCTCAGCAGCTTCCCCCGCCGCCGGAACCGGCGCCATTGGCCCGCCGCGCCGGGAGCCGCCTCCGCCAGCGGCAGCGCCGCTTCGCCGAACCGCCGGTAGCGCTCGCGATCCACATCGACGATCGACCCCGACCGCCCCTGGCGCTCGGCCCTGAGCTCGCTCCGGTAGGTGAGCGCGAAGCCGCGCCGCCAGATGTCGAGCAGGTCGCCTTCGCCCATCGGCTTGGCATAGCCGAGCAGGGTGGGCGCCGCCCGCGCCACCGCGTCGACCGCTTTGCCGCGCGCCGCCGCGTCCGCCGCCCAGACCAGCCGCGAGGGCTGCGCGAACCGCGCCCAGACCGAAACGTCGCCGGCCTCCGGCCCATTGAGCCGGGCGAAATCGGCCTCGCTCAGCACCGCATATTTGGCGGCGAGCCCGTCATGCTCGAACGGGAACACGTTGGGCGGCACCAGTCGGTTCGCCAGCGCGAACCACCCCCGCCCGTAAGCGGCGCGATAGTCGGAGACGATCAGGTAGAAATCGAGCATCAGCCCGTCGAGCTCGCGCTCGCGCAAACACGACCCGTAGAACAAGACCGCCCGCGCCGCGCCCGGATAAAGCGCCGCGATCGCCGCCGCCATCGCCGCGACGCGCGGATCCACCGGCAGCGCCAGCTCTTCGGCGACGAGATTCTTGAGGGTGGTCATCCGCACCCTCTTACCGCCGCGCGCCAGTCGTGGGGAGAGGGGGCGCATGGCGGACGGGCCGGGATCAGGGCCAACTTCACCCGGCCCTAACCGCGGGAGCGGCTGGCGGCGCTGTAGCCGAAATGGGCGACCGGCGTCAGATGCGGATAATACGGTCAGACCGCCAGCCTGAGGAACGGCACCGGCGCCGTCGGCCTGAGCACGATCGGCCACTCGTCATTGGCTTCGAACATCTCGCCGTCGAGGATGACGTTCGAGCGATGCCCCTCGATCCTGATCTCGTCGCCGCGCTCGAGGTGGACGCCGCGGATTCGGTGCAGGCCGAGCCGGCCGCGGACCGCCGCGATGAGGGCGCCGAGGATCGAGACCAGGTTGCGCTCGATGACCATCAATTGCATCGCCCCGGCGGGCCGGCCGGTGGCCCCCGCCATCGAGATGTTCAAGAGCAGCCGCTCGAGCGTCGTCACCATGACGAAGGCGAACTTGCCGTGCATCTCGCCGCGCCGGGTGATGCTGAGCTTGATCGGCGCCCATTTCGCCGGCAGCAGCCGCGAGCGCCGGCCGACGATCACCGAGATGAGACCCATCAGGAAGGTCAGCCCGTGCGCCAGCCAGTTGGGCAGGCCGAGCGGATAGATTTTGTGCCGGCAGTAGAGGATGGTGTCGGCGAGCCCGGCTCCCCCCAGGAACATGCCGAGCACCGCGCGGCCGTTGCCGCCGCCGCCCGACAGCGCGATCAGCTCGCGCGAGACGATGTGCGGCACCATGTCGGTGTCGACCAGGGCAAGCACCCGCTCCAGCGCCTCGATCGGGTCGCCGTCGGCGCCGAGATCGTGGGCGATCAGATTGGTCTTGCCGTTGGGAAGCACCGCCACCGGGGGCGGGCTGGCGCCGAAATGGCCGCCATGGTGCAGCTCGGTCAGGGCCGCCTGCACGGTGCCGTCGCCGCCGTTGATGACCAGCACCTTGGGCTTCACCCGAGCGATCGATTTCAGCGCCTCGCCGATCTGGTCGACATGCTCGACTTCGTAGTGGAAGATCTCCTTGTGCCGGGCGCAGAAGCTGCGCACCTCCGGCAGCATCGACTGGTTGCCGGACGATCGCGGGTTGGAGAGGAGCGCGACCGACGCCATGTCCCGCCTAACCCCTGACCGGCCGGATCGACAGGCCGAACCGGTAGTTGAGCACCACGTTGACTCCGAGCACGCCGCCGCTGACGTCGACCGCGACATTCTCGTAGCGCGGCCTGAGGCTGGTCAGCGAGATGTCCGGGTTGCGCGAGAAGCCGCCGCCGTCGCTCCAGCCCGAGCGGCCGTCGCCGTTGAGATCGTGGCGGACGGCGACCGCGTAGCGGCCGGCTTCCGGCACCGCGACGCAGATCCGCATCGGCCCCGACCGGCTCACCGGCAGGTCGATCTTGCGCAGGGTCTGGCCGCGTGCGAGGAAGGTGCGCGGGTCCGAGCCGTAGAGCGCGACGCGGACATTGCCGGCCCGTTCCTTGAACCCGTCGACCGTGACGAGGATCGCCGGCCGGCCCTGCCCTGTCCGGCACGCCGCCGCGTCCGGGCCCATCGCCGCCTGGGCCGCCCCCGGCGCTCCCGCCAGCGCCAGCGCGGCCGCCGCCGCCGCCTTTGCGAAATTCTTCGACATGACCTTTTCTTCTCCTGAAGACTCGGCCGCCCCGCGCGTGCGGGCCGGCCGTCAAGGCCCCCATGCCCCGCCAGATCGCCTCCGCTTGCGGCCAAAATGTGGTCAAGGCGCGTCGAAAGGAGGGAATTGGGCGGTTCGGACGTCCAGCTCCATTTCAAATGAGGGTCGGCAAGCGAAAGGCGGGTAGGCTGCAAATCCGCATGACCGCCCCGCCCTCACCCTTTATAGCCGGTTTCGCTGTCCGCCGCCGGGGAACACAGGCTTGACGTTTCCGACCCAGATCGACCGCTATCTCGCGAAGCTGATCTTCGTGCCCTTGCTCGGCACGCTCTGCCTCGCCGCCATGCTGCTGATCATGGACCGCATGCTGCGCCTGTTCGATTTCGTCGTCTCGGAAGGCGGGCCGGTCAGCATCGTCTGGCGGATGCTCGCCAATCTGATCCCCGAATATCTCGGCCTCGCGATTCCCGTCGGACTGACGCTGGGCGTGCTGCTCGCCTTCCGCAAGCTGGCTTTGTCCTCGGAGCTCGATTCGCTGCGCGCCGCCGGGCTCGGCTACGGCCGGCTGATGGTCGTGCCCTATCTCTACGCGGTGGCGCTCCTGGTCGCCAATTTCGCCATCGTCAGCTTCGTCCAGCCCAAGGCCTATTACGAATATCAGAGCCTCCGCTTCGAGCTGCGCTCGGGCGCGCTCGGTGCCTCGATCAAGGTCGGCGAGTTCACCAATATGGGGCGCCGAATCACGCTCCGCGTCGAGCGCAGCGAGAACCGGGGCACCGATCTGCACGGCGTCTTCGTCCGGCTGACCACCCGCGACGGCCGCAGCCTTGCCGTAACCGCCGACCGCGGCACCTTCCTCGCCACCGACGATCCCGACACCATCCTGTTCCGCCTCTCCAACGGCCGCATGGTCCACAACGCGCCGAGCTATAGGACGCCGCGCGTGCTTCGCTTCATCGAGCACGATCTGCCGATCGAGCTGCCCAGCATCGAAGCCTTTCGCGGGCGCGGCGAGGGCACCAGGGAGCTGACCGTCCCCGAGCTGGTCCGGATCGGCGGCGACGCCGGCGCCCCCGAGACTCGGCGCGACGCGGCCCGCGCCAATTTCCACTTCCGAATGGTCGAGGTGGCGATGATGCTGCTCGTGCCGCTGCTCGCGGTCGCGCTCGCGGTGCCGCCCAAGCGCAGCAGCTCGGGGCTCGGCATCTTCGTCGCCATCGTCTTCGTCGTCACCTATCACAAGGTCAATCAATATGCCGAGCAGATGGGGGCATTGGGCCGCTTCGATCCGCTGATCGCGCTCTGGGCCCCGTTCCTGATCTTCGCCGGCCTGATCCTCTGGATGTATTGGACCCTCGCCCACAAGCCCGGCGGCCAGCCGATAGGCGCCCTCGAACGGCTGTTCGCGCGGATCGCCAAGGCCTTTGGCCGGATCTTCCGTCGCCGTGCCCGGCCGCCGGCCGCCGCATGATCAATCTTCAGTTTTTCCCATCGCGGCGGATCGCGCTCTATATGGCGCGTCTGTTCGTCAGCCGCAGCCTCGCCGTGCTGGTCGCCCTGGTCGGCATCCTGATGATGCTCGACCTGCTCGGCAATAGCGGCCAGATCCTCGCTCATCCGGGCAATGGCGATGCCGAGCTCTGGCGCTATGTCGGCCTCCGCATCCCCCAGCTCGTCGCCCGTTTCCTTCCCTTCGCGGTGCTGCTCGGCACGCTGATCACCCTGGCCGGGCTCAACCAGCATAGCGAGATCATCTCGATGAAAGCGGCGGGCATTTCGGCGCACCAGATCATCGCACCCTTGATCGTCGCCGCCGGCCTCGTCGCGGTCGCTCATTTCGCCTTCATCGAACGGGTGGTGACCCGCGCCAACGCCGCGCTCGCCGCCTGGGACGCGGTCGAATACGGCCCGGTCCCGGCCGAGACCGACATCCGCAACAACATCCGCATCGCCCACGGCGACGACCTCTGGTTCGTCAGCCGGGTGAGCGGCCGCGGCGACGCGGTCCGCCTCGCCGGGATCACCGTCTACGACCGCGCCGGCGGCACGTTGCGGCGGATTCTCAGCGCGCAGACCGGCCGCCGCGCGCCCGGCGGCGGCTGGCAGCTCGCCGGCACGAGCCTGTTCGACGTCGACAGCGGCCGTCTCCAGCGCATGGCCGGGATCACGCTCGGTCGCACGATCAGGCCGGACGCGTTCACCCTCGCCCAGGTCAATCCGGACGAGCAGAATTTCTGGCGCCTGCGCGAGACGATCGAAGACCTGCGCGCCGCCGACCGCGCCACCGCGACCCTGGAATCCAACCTCTGGCACAAGCTCGCCGGCCCGCTCTCGACCGTCCTCATGCCCCTCCTCGCCGCCACCGCCGCCTTCGGCCTCGCGCGCTCGGGCCATCTCCTGGTCCGCGCGGTGATCGGCATGGCGCTCGGCTTCGCTTACTTCGTCGCCGACAATTTCGCCCTCGCGATGGGCAATCTCGGCGCCTACCCGCCCTTCCTCGCCGCCTGGGGTCCGTTCCTCTTGTTCCTGCTGGTCGGCGAAGCCGTGCTGATCCGGACGGAGGAATGAGGGCGGCCGGCGGGACTAGCGTCCTGCCGCCCCGATCCGGCATTCGAGCTTGAAGTCGAGCAGCTGCCGATAGGCCCGGTTCAGATGCATTGGGTCTCCGGCGCTCGCGCCAACCATTCCGGTCAAGCCCTGGGCCTTGCGAACCAGGTTGATCCCATCCTCGCCGCCGCCCGCAGCTACCCACTCGTTCTCGCGATCGCGAAGCTGTTGGCCAACCTGGGGCGCGGCTTCCGCGCGAATCGCGACCTTGTCGAGCAATTCGGCGATGTCGTGCTGAAGACTTCTCAGATCCATTGTCATCCCCAGGCACAATGTTGGAGTTGTCGGGCAGACCTATTACCACCTCGATCGCTCATGTCACAGGACCCACCGCCCTCCCCCGCACCCGCCGTCACCCGCGGCGAAGTCGCGCGCGGCGCGGGCTTGGCCGGCCTCTCCCGCGCCGGAGCGCTGATCGAGGCGCTGGCGCAGCCGCTCTACACCTGGCTGTTCGGGATCGCGACCTACGGGCTCTACATCGTGCTCTGGGGCGCGGTCAGCCTGATCACCAATATCGTCGACCTTTCCATGACCAGCGCGCTGCAGCGCGTCGTGCCCACGCAGGACAGCGAGGAGCGCGCCCATGGCGCCGTCAAGCTCGCGCTCATCGTCTCGGTCGCCCCCGCCGCTTTGATCGCGCTGCTGATCACGCTCAACGCCGATGCGATCGCCGCCATCTTCTCGGCCGCGCCCGATGACGCGGCCCGCCTCCCCGCCGCCATCGCCCTGTTCGCCTGGGCGCTGCCCTTATGGACCTTCGTCGAGGTCGCCACCTCGGCCGCCCGCGCCCGCCGCGCCTTCGGGCCCGAGATCCGCCTGCGCATCTTCTGGGAGCAGATCGCCCGAATCGGCTTCGCGGTCGGCTTCTTCTTCCTCGGCTTCCACAGCATCGGCCTGATGCTCGCCCACCTCTGCTCGCTGGCGCTGACCGCTCTCCTCTGCATCCCCCTGCTCGGCCGCTATTACAGCCTCAGGCTGATCCTCAGCGCCCCCGTCCCCGGCGTGCTTGCCCGCAATCTCCTCCTCTCCGGCCTCGGCCTGCTTCCCGCCAGCCTCGCCCGCCGCCTGCTGATCGACGCGCCGCCGGTGATCCTCAACCTCACCATCCCCGGCGCACGCGGCGCCGAGGCGGCGGGCCTGTTCGAGATCGCCCGCAAGCTCTCGACCGTCCCCTATGTCGTGCGCCAGGCCTTCCAGTACGTGCTGGGGCCGCTCTCCGCGGCCCAGGCCCACGCCGACCGTCTTATGGTCGCGCCGCTCTACCAGTTCGCCAGCCGCGTCTCGACCGCGCTCGTCGTGCCCCTGTCGGGCCTGCTCGTCTTCGCCGGCGTCGATATCCTGAGCGTCTACCGCCCGGAGGCGATGGCGGCTTTGCCGATGCTCTGGGTGCTGGTCGCGGCGCGCGGCATCGAGGCGATCGTCGGGCCTGCTTCGGCCATCGTCGAGATGATCGGCCACCGCGCCCTCCCTTTGCTCAACGGCGCCATCGCCATCGCACTCTGGATCGGCCTCGCCTTGTGGCTGATGCCCGCATACGGCGCGCTCGGCATGGCCATCGCCGTCGCCGCCGCGGTCGTCGCCTCCACTTACGCGGCGACGCTCGAGCTTCGCATCGCCGACGGCCTGTCGCCCTTCGACCGCAAGCTCTTCCAGGGGCTCGGCATCGCCCTTGTCGGCGTCGCCTTGATGGCGGCCGGCGAATGGCTGCTCGACGGCCCCGCCCGCTTCGCGCTCGAAGTCCTGCTCTGGGCGATCACCTCCTGGCTCGCTTTGCGCTACGGCCTCACCCGCGAGGACCGCCTCGCGCTCGGCGGCCTGTCGCGGCGGCTTCGCCTCGTCTGAAGGCTTGCATGTCGGCCGAAAACGCGGCTCCATGACGGGACCAGATCGAAGGGGGTTTTTCGATGATCCGGCTCTCCCGCCCGTTGCTCATATTCGCCGCCGCGCTCGCGGCCTCGCTCCCCTCCGGCGCCGTGCCGCAGCCCGCGCCGGCGGCTCCGAGCCTGATCCGAGAGCGCGGGCCCCTGATCGCGATCGAGCATGTCCTCGTCATCGACGGCACCGGTGCCGCGCCCCGGGCCAACCAGACGGTCCTGATCGACAATGGCCGGATCGCCGCGATCGGCCCGGCGGGCTCGGTCGCGCTCCCGGAAGGCGTCTCCCGGGTCGACGGGCGCGGCCGAACCGCGATCCCAGGCCTCGTCGGCATGCACGAGCATATGTACCGCACCGCCTCGGGCGACGGCCCGTTCAGCGTCATCCAGGCGCCGGTCACCTTCCCTCAGCTCTATCTCGCCAGTGGAGTTACCACCGCCCGTACGGCCGGCTCGGTCGATCCGCACGGCGACCTCGGCATCAGGCGGGAGATCGAGGCGGGCCGGCTGATCGGCCCCGATCTCGATCTCACCGCCCCCTATCTGGAAGGCGCGCCGCCGGCGATTGCCCAGCTCTATCCTTTGCGCGGCCCGGCCGAGGCGCGCGCGGCGGTGCGCCACTGGGCCTCATTGGGCTTCAATTCGATCAAGGCCTATATGAACATCGCGCCGGCCGAGCTTGCCGCCGCGATCCGGGAGGCGCGGCGCCTCAATATGCGGGTCACCGGCCATCTCTGCTCGATCGGCTATGAGGAAGCGGCGCGGCTCGGCATCGACAATCTGGAGCATGGGCCGTTCGCCGCGCCCGACGGCGGCCTCGATCCCGCGCGCTCGGCCGGCCGCTGCGCCCGTGGCGGCGCGGAAGCCGCCGCCGGGCCCGGCCCCGTGATGCTTCACATCGTCCAGAACGTCGCCGTCGACTCTCCGGAGGTGCAGCGGATGATCCGCACTCTGGTCGAGCGCCGGGTCGCGGTCACCTCTACGCTCGCGGTGCTCGAAGGCGGCGACCGGCCGGATCTCGAGGCGATTCCGAATTTGCGCGCACTCTTCCCGCCCGAAATCTGGGCGATCCAGCTCCGCCGCCACGCTGCCCAGCGCCCGGCGGCCGGCTTCTATGCGCTGATGCTTCGCAAGGAGATGGCGTTCGAGCGCGCCTTCGTCGCCGCCGGCGGCTTGCTGATCGCGGGCGCGGACCCGACCGGCGACGGCCATGTCGTCGCCGGCCTCGGCGACCAGCGCAACGTCGAGCTGCTGCACGAGGCGGGCTTCAGCGTGCCCGAGGCGATCCGGATCGCGACCCTCAACGGCGCGGTCTTCCTCGGCCGCGCCGACCGGATCGGCAGCCTGGAGGCCGGCAAGCGCGCCGACATCGTCCTCCTCGACGGCGACCTGTCGAGCGACATCCGGGCGATCACCCGGCCGCTGATCGTGTTCAAGAACGGCATCGGCTACGATTCCCGGGCGATCTACGCGAGCCTGAGGGCGCAGGTGGGGCTGCACTGAGGCACTCCATGGGGAGCCGGCCTCGACGATCCGCGAACGATCCTCGCGAGTTAATCGGAGAACTGAAGGTTTGGATATCATTACGGACCCAGTTCACATACGTTCGATTGTGAATATCCCTCCGAAGCAGTAAGATCGAGTCGCGGCCCATTTGCTGCAAACTGGATCATCTCAGGATTTCCATTTGGAATCCGCGCTGCGGCTTTGCCCGCGGCGGCGCATTCGTATTGAGGGAGTCGGTCGATGGCAAAGATCTTGATGGTTCTCGACGGCAGCTACCGTTACTCGGTTGGAACGCTGAACGACCCCGATTTCACCTATATCACGCTGGTCACGGCGCTCGAGGAGGGCAACAAGCATCAGGTGACCAAGGCGCATCGCGGCACGGACGGCAGCCCCGGCGTCATCCAGAATTTCAATTTCGAGACCAGCGTCGACCTGCTCGATTTCGACGTCCTGTGGATGATCGGCAAGGACGGCCGCAACGCCTTCAACTCCGCCACCCCCAGCGGCAAAGGCCTGGGCGACCCCGGCGACCCCGCGATGGTCGGCCAGCTCGCGGCGATCGCCAGGTTCATGCAGGCCGGCGGCGGCGTGTTCGCGACCGGCGACCATGACAGCATCGGCTCCATCATGTGTGGCCATATCCCGCGCGTCAGGGCGATGCGCGGCTGGTATGGCGAGGGCGACGGCTCCTCGCCGATGGAAACCGACTTCCCCACCTTCCCGCGCAACTATCCGCGGAGCAGCGCGGCCCGGGCCGACACCACCCAGCGCAGCGCCCTTAGCGATTATGACGGGGACGCGAACCTCGTCTATTTCGAGAACCAGTCCGATTCCACGCCGCAGACGATCACCGCCAAGCCGCCCGTCCACCCGATCCTGCGCCGCGGCGACGCGGTGGTCTCGGTCTTCCCGGACCATATGCACGAAGGCAAGGTGCTCGCCGACGTCGGCAACAAATACGACTACACGACGTCGATCCCGATCGGCGCCGAATCCTTCGTGGAATTCCCGCTCGTCGCGGGCAATCGCGAAATGCCGCGGATCATCGCCAGCGGCCAATCCACCCCCTACACCAACAAGGCCGTCCCCAACGTCACCCTCGATTCCAACACCGAGATCACGGGGATGAAGGAAGTCGATACGTTCAGCGTCTATGACGGGCGGCAGGCCGGGGTCGGGCGGATCGTCACCGGATCGACCTTCCATCATTATGTCGACATCAACCTCACCGGCGACAGCGGCGTCGATGCCAACGAAGCGCTGAAGAGCGGCCCGGACACGCAGAACGACCAGGGCTTCGCTTATGCCACGCCGTCCGTCCCCGGCGCGTTCGACGACATCAAGGCGGTGTTCGTCAACATCGCCGATTGGCTGGCGCGCCCCAGGCCCAAGATCACCATCATCCTCGAGCGCAGCACGTTCAGCCAGGACGAGGCCACCGCCCAGCCGCAATATGACGGCGTGATCCTGGTCCACGTCGACGGCCTGAAGCCGAGCCAGTTCCCGGACGGCCCGCTCGACGACCTGACGCCGACCCAAACCGAGCTCGACAACTGGGCGCCCCAGCTGAGCTTCGCCGAGCCCGCGGGCCTTACGATCGCGCCGATCGAAGTCGACAGCGACGATCCGTCGCTACCGGAGCGGCTCCAGCGCTTCACCTTCCGCTACCGCCTGAACATCGACGCCGCCTTGGCCTTCGACTTCGATCCGGACCTGTTCAACACGGTCAAGATCGACGCCGTGCTGGACGCGCTGGAGGTCCCGGCGCAGCTCCAGGACGAAGCCTGGATTCAGCTCGTCAAATCGGCCAACCCGTTCAGCCTCGATCTCGACAACAACAACGACACGCCCTGGCTGAGCTCGGACCTCAAGATCTTCCCGGTCGTCGCCGGCAGCGACACGGTCATTGCCGGCCACAGCCTGGCCGCCGGCGCGTCGCGCAACGTCGCGCTCCAGTTCCTTAAGAACGTCGTCGACGACATCTCCATCCCCGACTTCGTCGGTCTTCCGTCGGGCCAGCAGCAGTCCGCGCTCAGCCCCACCCCCCAGACCACCCAGAACCCCAAGAAGAACGTCTACAATTTCGCGCTGGCGCGGGTCCGGCTGAGCCCAGACGGGGCGAACGCGGACGACGTGCGCGTCTTCTTCCGGATCGTCCCCTCGCCGACCACGGCGGCGCTCACCTATCACGACAGCGTCAGCGGCCCGACCGGCAGCTACGAGAAGACCGCTGGCGGCTGGGCGGCGCCCGGCAGGAACAACGCCCACACCGACTGGGTCTCATTCCCGGTCGTCGCGGAAACGCGCAACCCGGCCTACGCCTCCCAGACCGACGGCAATAACGAGAAGGACGTCGGCGCCGGCGAATCGGTCATCTTCGGCGCGCTGATCGACAATAATCTGAACGACAATTATCTCAGTGCCAATCCGGACGGCAGCGGCGGGATGAAGAGCCTGCCGGGGCTGATGATGGGCGAGCATCAGTGCATCGTCGCCCAGATCGAATTTCCCGGCGCGCCGATTCCCGACGGCGCCACGCCCTTCGCCTCCGACAAGCTCGCCCAGCGCAACATCGCCTTCAGCGAGATCGCCAATCCCGGCCTCGACGCGTCGCGCATGGCGTTCCACACGTTCGAGATCGAGGCGGCGCCGGGCCTGATCGGCGAGGCGCTTCCGCCCGACGAGCTGCTGCTCGACTGGCGCGGGCCCGTGCCCGACGGGACCGAGGTCAGGATATACGTTTCCGGCTGGCAGGCCGCCGACGTGGTCGCGCTCGCCGACCGTTTCTACGCGCGGCACGACATCCGCGAGGTCGACGCGCAGACGGTCGCGCTTCCCGGCGGCGGCACCCGCTACGTCCCGCTGCCGCCGAGCCAGCAGCGCTGGACCGGCGTGCTGATCGCCGATTTCCCGATCGGGGTGAAGCGGGGGGAGCGCTACGATCTCTCCGTCCGCCAGATCACCAACCGCCGGCGCCTGGTCGAGCCGCCACCGCCCAGGGTCACGAAGATTTCGCGGGAAGAGGCCGCAGCACTCCTTCAACCCCAGACCGCCGCCGGTACTGCAGCGGCGGCCGCGCCCCCGCGCGGCGCGTTCGATCTGGGCGGCAACCGCACTCTGGTCACCGATCTCAGGATCTTCGACGATGACGGCGATCATGCGCTGGTCGTCCAGCATCCGGAACCCGAGGCGGTGGCGGCGGCGGCGGCCCAATCCGGCGTCTGGCGCGAGACGGTCGGGGCCTTCCAGCTCGGCATCCCGGTCTCGGTGAAGGGCGCGATGCTTGCCTATCACCTGCAGCTTCTTTCGGTGATGCGCTGGCGCGCCGAGAAGCTGAAGCCGAACGGCCGCTGGCATGCGACCTTCCATCGCTACGTCGCGCTGCTCGCCGACAAGGTCCGCGCGCTGGGCGGCGATCCCTTCGCAGTCCCGGCGACGCCCGACGGCGAATTTCCGCTGCCGGGCGAAGGCGGCGAGGGGCAAGGGTTCGGCGGGACCGCCCTGCCCGATGCACTTGCCGGGCATCATTGGCACATTTGGCACTGGATGGTCCTGCTGCTGCTGGCGCTGATCCTGCTCGCTCTGCTGATCCTACTGCTGAGCCTGAACTGAACGGCAGCAAGGAGCCCGCCTGTTCGCGGGGATTGCGGAATGCTAGTCCGCCGTCTGTGACCGAGAGCAACCCCGTCCTCGCCTACGGCGCCTGGCTCGCCGAGACGCCGGACGACTGGCCCGAAGCCGCCTGGCAGGCCGCGCACCGCGCCTTTACCGACATCGTCGCCGTCGCCATCCCCGGCGCCGCCGAGCCGGTCGCGCACAGGGTCTTCGACACGGTAAAAACCTGGGGCGCCGGCCCGGCGACCGCGATCGGACAAGGCGCGCGCCTCCCCGCGCCCTGGGCGGCACTGGTCAACGGCACCGCCGCCCACGCGCTCGACTTCGACGACAATTTCGATCCCGCCAAGGCGCACGCCACCGCCGTCCTCGCCCCCGCCATCCTGGCGCTGGCCGAGCAGGAGGCGGCGGGCGGCCGCCAGTGCCTCGACGCCTATATCGCCGGCCTCCAGATCCTGGGCCGCGTCGGCCAGGGCCTGAACCCCGCGCACCGCAACCGCGGCTGGCACGCCACCGCCACCGTCGGCGCGATCGGCGCCGCCGCCGCCTGCGCACGTCTGCTCAGGCTCGACCCGCAAAAGGCGGCCCATGCGGTCTCGATCGCCACCTCCATGGCCGCCGGCTCGATGTCGCAATTCGGCACCATGACCAAGCCGCTCCACGCCGGCCTCGCCGCCAAATCCGGGGTGCTCGCCGCCAGCCTCGCCCGCGCCGGCATCGACGCCGGCCTCCACACCCTCGACGGCCCGACCGGCCTGAACCGCCTGATGGTCGGCCCCGATTACGAGCAGCTTCGCGACACCCTCGCCCATATCGAGCACGGCCAGACCCTGCGCTTCGAAACGGCGGGCGTCGGCGAGCCGCTGCTGATCCTCTCCAGCGGCCTCAAGCTCAAGCGCTTCCCCAATTGCGGCAGCGCCCACCGCGCCATGGACGGCCTGCTCGCGCTCAGGGAAGCGCACGGCTTCACCGCCGCCGACGTCGAGGCGGTCCACGTCCGGGCGCCGGTCACGCACCTCAACAACCTCATGTACACCGCCCCAAAGGACGCGCTGCAGGCCAAATTCAGCCTCGAATATGCCCTCGCCTGCCTGCTCGTGACCGGTAATTGCTCCCTCGCCGACTTCACTGACGAGGCCGCGAACCGCGCCGACCTCCAGGCCCTGTACCCCCGCATCCACCGTCACCCGGTCGACAAGGCCGAAGGGGAGTTCCCGACCCGGGTCGAGGCGATCCTCAAGCATGGCGCCCGCCACGAAACCGCCGTGCCCTGGCCCGCCGGCAGCCTCGCCGTGCCGTTTACCCTTGCCCAGCTCTGGGCCAAGTTCGAAGGCTGCACCGCCGGCCTCCTCGCTCCGGACCGCGCCCAAGGCGTCCGCGCCGCGCTCGAGCGCCTCCCCGACCTCCCCGCCGTTGCGCCGCTCATGGACGCGCTCTACGACGCTCGGCCATGACCTTACGCTATACGGCGCTGGTGCTCGCGGCGAGCCGCGGCAATCTCGATCCGCTGGCGCAGGCCGGCGGCGTCTCCCACAAATGCTTTATCGACATCGCCGGCCAACCCATGCTCCGCCGAGTCGTCGAAGCGGTGATGGCCAGCCCGCGCGTCGGGCGCACCATCGTCGCCATCGAGTCCGCCAGCATGGCGGAAGCGCGCCAGCTCCTCGCCTCTCTGCCCGGCGCCGAGGCGATCGACTATGTCGCCAGCCGCGAGACTATCGGCGCCAGCGTCGCCGCCGTTGCCTCGGCGGAGTTCCTCCCGCTCGTCATCACCACCGGCGACAATGCTCTCCACACCGAGGAGATGGTGACCTTCTTCTGCGACGCCCTCGACGGCGTCACCGAGGACGGCGCCTTGGGGCTCACTCCCGCCTCGTTCGTCCTCGAAAAATATCCGGAAGGGAACCGCGCCTTCCACCGCTTCCGCGACGGCGCCTTCTCCAGCTGTAACCTCTATGCGATCCTCACTCCGCGCGGCCTCGATGGCGCCCGCGTGTTCAACTCCGGCGGCCAGTTCGGTAAGAAGCCCAGGCGCCTGATCGGCGCCTTCGGCCTCGCCGCCTTCCTCCTCTACAAGAGCCGCCTGTTCACGCTTCGGACGATCCTCAAGACCCTCTCCCGGGGCATCGGCGTCAGCACCGCGCCCGTCCTCATGCCGTTCGCGGAGGGGCCGATCGACGTCGACCGCCAGGTCGACTGGGACCTCGCCAACCGCATCGTCGCGGCCCGCGAATCCGCCTGACCGCCCCAAAACCGCCTTATTGCGAAAATATCACGCCTCCCCACATGGATGCGCTCGAGACTCCCCCAAAAGGCAGCAGCGCGCTACAAGGATCATCAGTGAAACCCGCACAAACCCTCCGCCCGTCCTTTTGGAGACGTGAGCACCATCTGGATCGGATGAGCTTCAGGGAGCTCGTCCTCGCCTATTTCCAATATCCGGCGATCATCGCCTATCTGGCGCTCGCCGCGATTTCGATCGGAGTCTATGCCTGGCGCCCGGCGCCGCCCGCTCCGACCGCGCTCGCAATCGCCGCGGCAAGCCTCGCCTACCCGCTCTTCTGGTACCTGATCCACCGTTACGTCCTTCACAGCCGCTGGATGTGGAAGCATGCCTGGCTCGCCCCGACCTGGAAGCGGATCCATTACGACCACCACCAGGACCCCAACCATCTCGAAGTCCTGTTCGGCGCTCTCCACACCACGCTGCCGACGATCGCGCTCGGAGTCTTCCCGCTCGGCTACGCGATCGGCGCTCAGTGGGACGCCGGCCTCGGTGGCGGCATGGCCGCGCTCGCCGCGGGCCTGCTCACCACCTGCGTCTACGAGTTCGTCCACTGCATCCAGCACCTCGCCTACAAGCCCAAATCCAGGGCGCTGGCCGAGATGAAGCGGCGCCACATGGCCCACCATTTCCACGACGAGAACGGCAATTACGGAATCACCACCTTCTTCTGGGACAAGGTCTTCAAGACCTATTACGACCGCCCCGAACGCCCCGAGAAGAGCCCGACGGTGTTCAACCTCGGCTACACCGAGGAGGTGGCAAAGCAATATCCGCGGGTGGCGGAGCTCTCCGGCGGGGTGGCCACGGGCCATCCGCGGCAGCGGCCCAACGTCCAAAAGTAGATACTTTTGGCCGAGCCTTCGGAAGAAACGGCAACCGCCGGCGAGGCAACCCGCTACTTTCGCGAGCAGGTGCTTCGAAAGCGGCCCTATCTCAGCTATGAGATGTGCGAAGCGGTCCGAACGGCACCCTTGCGGCGCGAGAGGCAGGAGGACGGCCGAGTCCGCTTTTGGGGCGAGGTCAAACTGCCCGGCGAAGCGGAGATACGGTTCCTAAGGGTGGTGACGCTGGAGGACGGCGAGACGATTCACAACGCCTTCCTCGACCGCAATTTCAAGGACGAGACGCCATGAAGCTCCATTATTATCCTGAGACCGACAGCCTCTATATCGAACTGAAGGCTGCTCCCGGAACGGAAACTCGCGAGGTCGCCAGCGGCATCAACGCCGATTTCGACGCGAGCGGCGCTGTCGTGGGTATCGACATCGACCAGGCGTCGCGCAAGCTCGACCTTTCGACGCTCGAAGCTGTCGACCTCCCCCTCGGCAGCCTCCGGGCGGCCTGACACCGACTTCAACCTCGGCGACACGACTAAGGCGACGGGCATAAGCGGCAGGACGCGCGACATGAAGCTACGCCTTTCGATCCTCCTCCCCGCGCTCGCCGCGCTGACCGCGCCGGCGCTTCCCGCTCCCGCCGCCGCAGAGGCGGGCGCGGCGGCGGCCGCCCAGGCCGATCCGGACCGGGCGCTGCGCAACTATCGGGCGGTTCAGCGCGGCCTTCGGCGGCTTCACGAGCTCACCCCCCTCGAACAAGCGGAAGTCGCCGAGGTCGGCCGCCTCCTCCTCGACCGCGACCGCGCCCGGCACCGGGCGAGCGCCGCCGAACGCTGCCGCCGGGTCGAACGCGGCGAGGCCCCCCCGCCGACCCCGCTCGAGGAGCGCCTCCTCGACCTCAGGTGCAGCCAGCGTTAGACGGCTGGCCCGCCGTCCGATTGATCCGAAATTTCCTCCGAAATGGGTATTATCGTCCGCAAAGTTGCGCTAATCGCGGAGCGTCATGGAGACGTCCACTCTGCTGGTGATCCTGGACACTCTTCTCCGCCTGTTCGAGCAGCGGCTGCAATCGCGGGACGCCGCTTCGCAGGCCGACTTGCTGCAGGTGGGAAAGCAGCTCCACCGCCTCAACGGCCTCTATATCCACCTGGTCGAAGCCGGGCTCGAGGCCGCAAACCGGGACCGAGTCCGCGAATAGCCACCGAATCGGACTTCAAATGTGAATCATCGTCCATGGACTTATCGTCCACAAACTCCCGACAAGCCGGGGCGTGGACAAGGCGCAGCAGCAGCGGGTCAAACAGCGCTTCGGCGAGCGCCTCCACGAACTCCGCAAGGCCAGGGATATGACCCAGGAGGACCTCGCCTTCGCCGCCGAGCTCGATCGCTCCTATTTGAGCGCCATCGAACGTGGAAAGCGCAACCTCAGCCTCGTCAACATCCACCGGCTCGCGAATGCGCTTGAGGTGGGGGCGGGGGAGCTGTTTGGGGAGTGAGACGGAGCCGGGCGGGGAGCGAGGTCCCTCGGCAGGGAGTAAACTTGGCGGAGTATTCTAGGACTCTAGCGCAGCGAACTTGGGGAAATATCGGTAGAATCGTACAAAGTTCGAGACCTGCTCGTGGGGTATCGCCCGGTGCTGGAGGGGACCTGATGCTTTAAAAGGCAATTGAGCCTCTAGATGCCTGATTTCTTTGATCGTAAGCTTAGGATTGACGATCCTCACGGGCCGCCCCACCTCGTGCTGGAAATCCAAATGATCGAAGCCGCATCCAGCTACTTTGGGGGCATCTTCGTCGGTGTAGAAGATCCCGGTAAGGGTCGTCATTTTTGCGCCGTCCTCATATTCAAATGAGCATATTTCTTGGAAGCTTAGTTTATCCCCCTCGAGCGCCCTGACCTTCAGCGCATCCTCGATTGCCATAGCGAACATCCGCCTCGCCAGGGTGCCAAAGGACCATCCAAACAGATGCGCCTCTGTCAGTTTTGCTGGGACTTGGCCATCATCAAATCTTTGACGAAATGCCTCCGCCTTCGGAATCGGCCCTTTCTTGGCGCGCGTCTCGGGAGCGAATGAACAAGGTACGGAAACGCTTAACACGCTCCCAGAGACAGCGTTTCTCGCAAAGGTTCGAACGTCAATGAGAAACGCCTTTGAAATGGGATCGTCATAGTCAAGCCATGCGACCTTGCGTCCACTCCAGTCAACGTTGGGCAGGACCGCCCCAGATAACCCCATCCGAACGTCAATCCGGTACGGCCTATTAAAACGGACGCGCTCTTCCGAGTTGACCTCCCCTTCGATGGACACCATTTTCTCCATACCAAGTGCCCGGTGAAAAAGGATAAAGTCAGCAAACCAAACGGAGCCAAACCCTATGTACTCATAGTCTTCAAGGTTGCCAAAGATCGAAAGGCGACGAAAGATGTCCGCCATCATGCGCCGCTCAGCATATTTCCCTATTCTGAGGGAGTAGTCTATCCTATCGAAACTAGCCACCATCGTCAGTCGATCCCATCAAATATGAGATCAAACGTCTTTTCACCCACGGCTTTGTTTGATCCGAGACCTAGCTCCCTTTTTAGGGTGCCTATGTCATCTACCGGCTTCTGATATGAGATCCGCCCCATTCTAGGCCCCAAGACAACATCTCCCCGAGCTGGCGCGCGAAACTGCATAGATTCATTTAAGCTTTCGGGGGATGTATAACGCGCGTCTTCCACTAATCTGAGCAATGCACTCTGGTTCTCCGGCGATTCATCGATATCCTGATCCAGATCGTTCAGAAAGTTAATTACTGGCCTCATCATCTCGCGCATAGATTCGAAGGCAGATCGCCAAACGGGGCTATCCTGGTCAACATCCGTTTTTGTCGTATTCCAGGGAACACGACCAGAATCGATGCTGTCGAAAAAAGCTAGACCCCTGTATCTAGCGAACTGATTATGGAAGCTAGGAATCAAAAGTCTTTTATTTTCCTCTTCATAATAACCCCACCCTGTGACATCACGTCGATCAGCCTCTAATACTACCCTACCATTGCAAATTACCCACCATCCTGCATTCTTTGGCGAAGAATGTCCCACACCTGTCACAATTTTTACATGCACCAAAGACTTTTCTGCCTTCCCTATATTGAAGATATTTACCCCAGGCTGCAGCGAAGGATGAATGGCAATGAGAATGATAGCCGGGGTGATGTGTTGCCCATTTACAGAAATCGTCAGGCCAAGACTTAAAAAACTTCTGTGCTTGGATTTTATAAATGAAATTATTTGGTTCTCGAAGTATGCCGAAGAGAATTTCGCGGAAACCTCGTCGCGGAGGCCGGTTACTAGTATTTCAGTTCCACGGTCTGGGCCAAGATGCTTCGTATGGTCGGAAAATTCGTCCCAATCAAAAAGCCAATTTCGGTCATTCTGCTCCCACTGTTCGACGGATACGTCTATCGCCCATTCGTCGGCGAGCGATCTGGAGGCGACCGAGAACCGCCTGCCAAATTTGAAAAGGGCCCTTTTCATCCCAACGCCGAACTGACCGATCGAATGAGGACTTGCCGGCTTGGATTCAGGTCGCCCAAATCTGAAAGCGTAGTCCTTTGCCTCTTGTTTGCTAAAGCCGCCGCAGTTGTCGGCGATCGAGAAATGTTCAGCATCGAACTCGATACGAACGATGCTCTCGTTCAGGTGGCGCCCGCCCTTCTCCGGAGGTCGTCGAGCTGCGTCTACGCTGTTATCAACTAGGTCAAGAACGGCCTGTTCTAGCGGAATATCCCGAGTGAGCATGTCCACGAAAAAACTCTTTGTCGGCGACGCATCAATTTGGTCCTCGAGTGGCTTTTTTGCCATGTCCGCCCTCTCTCGTCTCGTTCGCAGCATGCTGCGAGTCGTCAAAGAAGCCAAGCAATTTAGATCGGATGGCGTCGTCGGACTTCGCTTCGCATTCCCAGATTGTCAGAATTCTCCAACCCATTGCTCCCAGCGATCGTGCCACCTCCTGATCACGCCTTACGTTCCGTTCAAATTTTGATGTCCAAAATGCCGTATTGCTCTGCGGCAGGCTTGCTTTGGGGCAATTGGCGTGACGATGCCAGAAGCAGCCATGGACAAACACAGCGACCCTGTGCCTGGGGAATACGAGGTCCGGCTTTCCCGGAAGGTCCCTTCGGTGCAGACGAAATCGTAATCCGAGTGCATGCGCAGCTCGCCGCACACGCATTTCTGGAGAGGTATTCTTGCTTGCGACGCGGGACATTAGCCAAGAGCGGCGCTCTCGGGAGATGTGGTCGACCACGAGTTATTCCGCCGCCTCCGCCGTAGGGAGGAGCCAAGGCATATGCGCCGCCACGCAACCGAGCGCGTGCGCCGAAACGAACGGAGAGACGCTGTTCCCGATCATTCGGAAACTATGCCAAATCGTCGGATGGAATAGGTGAAAATCCGAGAAGCCCTGCAAACGAGCCGCTTCGCGAACCGTTATGACGCGATCAGCCTCGGGATGCACCGGCCGCACGGATTGATAGGAGCCATGGTCGTTCCCCGTGCCAGCGCGCAGGGTGGGGCACAAGCCTTCCCAACTCAGCCGAGGGTATCTTCCGACCTTATCCGTTTCCCCCGGAGGCAACCGAGAGAACCTCTTCAAGACTTCATAGGTATGAGCGGTTCGCATATTGCCCGTGAAGGTCCCATCCGGAGCGCGCAATCGGCCGGCATAGGAGGACGGCCGGCCGGGCGTAGCGATCCTCCATCTGTCGAACTCGTCCTCGGATTCCACAGGCCGTACGGTCTGGAGATCGCCGATCGCAGCCTTCACGTTCGCGCGACCCGCCCCTTCGGATGCCAACCCATCCTCGGAAAAAGCCGAGGCATCGGCCCGAAGCGCGCCCAAAACGAATACGCGCTTTCGGGTGGTGGCAGCTCCAAAGTCGGCGGCGTCCAGGACCAGCGGCTCGGTTACGTGATAGTCCGAAGTCACCAAGGCCCGACAATCGGTCAGCAAGTCACGATTTCTACCTTCGACTAACCCGCGGACGTTTTCCATCACGAAGAAGGATGGGCGAATCTCCGAGACCAAGCGGAAATAGTGGAAGAGCAGATCCCTACGCAAATCGCCGGGACTGCGCCGGCCGATCGAACTGAAACCCTGACAGGGCGGGCCGCCGATTATGCCGTCGATCCGCGTGCCGGTCAGGGTTCGGATTTGCTCCCCGCTGGCTTGAGATAGGTCGAGCCTGTGCAGCTGGGTGTTCGGAAAATTTCTCGAATATGACGACGTCAAAATAGGATCGACATCGAAAGCGGCGGCCACGTCGAAGCCGGCTTGATGGGCGCCCAGGGAGAACCCCCCGCAGCCGGAAAAGAAATCGACGACTGCCATGCGCTTCGGCGCTCCCGCGTAAAACGCGCCGGAGCGTAGCCTGCCGATTGTCAATAGGAAATCAAAAAATGTCGAATTTGTCTACAATTCCGTTGAGCTTGCTGCGGCCATTCCGGGCGCCGCGCGGGGCTGCATTAGCAGCACTCCGCGAGTCGGCTCCAAAACCGCGAGCATTTCAGTGTATGTAAAAAACCATTTCCAACATAATTTCAGCGATCTCCTTGAATCCACAGCGGAACAAAGCACGAAAATTGGATTCGCCTTTCAGGGTTTGTTCTGCGATAATCTCTCCCAAGGGGAACGAATCGGCGCGCGGCGGGGCCCCCTCCACCAGCCTTCGCCAAGGCTATGGCTGGTCCCCCTCCCCGTCCCGGGGAGGATTTATGGCGCGGTACAGCAAGGCTTTGATGCCCGCGGCGGCGGGGCGGTTCGTGGCGGCGCTCGAAGGCGGGGCGCTGGTCGAGGCGGCGGCGCAGAGCGCCGGGGTGGCGCTGTCGACGCTCTATTGCCGGCGCGAGCGCGATCCCGCGTTTGCCGCTTTGTGGGACTCGGCGGTGGCGAAGAGCGCGGGGCCGGTGCTGGTCTGGAACCAGGCGCGGCGGCGCTGGCAGAAGCAGCAGAGCCGACGGGTGCGCTTCACCCGCGAGCGCAAGCAGGCGTTCCTCGACCATTTCGCCGGCAGCTGCAACCTCGCCGCCGCCGCCGAGGCGGCCGGGGTCTCGGCCGATTGCGTCCACGAGCATCTGCGCACCGACCCCGCCTTCGCGGAAGGCTTTCGCGAGGCGCTCGAGCTCGGCTACACCCTGCTCGAGGCCGAGGCCTGCGCCCAGATGCGGGCGGAGCAGCACAAATACCGGCTCCAGCCCAATCCCGACGCCGCGGCGATGGCGGCGAGCTTCGACCAGTGCCTCAAGCTGCTTCGCCAGTGGAAGCGGCGCGACGGGACGCTGGGGGCGCGCGCGATAAGCCACGGCCATCAGAAGAGATGGAGCTTCGAGGACGCGATGGCGGCGCTCGACAAGAGGCTGCGGGCGCTCGGGCTCAGGCACGGCATACCCTATGACGATCCGCCCCTCGACCCGCTCCTGACGAGCGGCTAGCAGGAGGGGATGAGCGAGATCGTCGTCCGCCCAATCGTCTCGAAGGCCGACCGCAAGGCCTTCGTCGAGCTCGCCTACCGGCTGAACCGGGGCGATCCCAATTGGGTGCCGCCGCTGAAGGACGAGATGCGCAGCCTGATCACGCCCGGCAGGAACCCCTGGTTCGAACATGCCGAGGCCCAATTCTTCCTCGCCTTCCGCTCCGGCGCCCCTGCGCCGGCCGGGCGGATCTCGGCGCAGGTCGACCGGCTCGTGCTCGAGCATATGGGCGAAGGGCTCGGCCAGTGGGGGATGTTCGAGGCCGAGGATGAAGAGGTCGCTCGGGCGCTCCTCTGCGCCGCCGAGGGCTGGCTCGCCGCCAGGGGGATGAGGCGGTCGATGGGGCCGTTCTCGCTCGGCATCTGGGACGAGCCGGGGCTGCTCATCATGGGCCACGACCATCCGCCGATGGTGATGATGGGGCACAACAGCGCGGACTATGCCGGCTGGATCGAGGGCTCGGGCTATGCCGGAGTCAAGGACCTCTACACCTACGACGTGCCGACCGACCGGTTATTCCCGCCGCTGATCCGGCGGATCGTCGCCTCGGGCGAGAAGAACGAGCGGATCCGAATCCGCAGGGCCGACAAGAGCCGCTTCGAAGAGGAGGCGGCCTTGATCCTCGCCATCCTCAACGAGGCCTGGTCGGACAATTGGGGGTTCGTGCCGCTGACCGACGCCGAGATCGCTTATGCGGGCAAGAAATTGAAGCCGATCGTGCTCGAGGATCTGATCCTGATCGCCGAATATGACGGGGAGCCCGTGGCATTCATGATGGGGCTGCCCGACGTCAACGAATTCCTGATCGACCTCAAGGGCGAGCTGTTCCCGTTCGGCTGGGCGAAATTGCTGTGGCGGCTGAGAAGGATGCGGCCGAAGGGCGGGCGGGTGCCCTTGATGGGGGTGCTGAAGAAGCTCCATTCGACCCGGCTCGCAAGCCAGCTCGCCTTCATGATGATCGAATATATCCGCCGCGCCGGTTACGGCCATTACGGCATCACCCGGGCCGAGGTCGGCTGGATCCTCGACGATAACGGGCCGATGATCGCCATCGCCGACGCCATCGAGAGCCGCCGCAACCGCACCTACCGGATCTACGAAAAGGCGCTGTAGGGCCGAACGGGCCGCCCTTTCCAAGGCTTCCGCTCGGCGCGGGCGCGCGTTATGCTCGCGCTTTTTCGGGGCCGGCCACGGGGGGCGTGATGCGATGAAGGCGATCGGGACTTTGGCCGCGGCCGCCGCCTTGACGGCGCTCGCGGCCTGCGACCGGCTCGGGCTCGGCAACGCGGCCGGCGGCGGCAATGAAGCGGCCGACCTCGCCGCCGCTGGCAACGACTCGGGCGGCAAGCCGGCCGAGGGCGGCGGCAACCAGGCCGATGCCGGCGCCGGCCTCGGCGGCAAGGACGTCCCCGGCGCAGCGCCGGCGGCCGGCGCGGCCCCGGTGGCGCTCGACCGCGCCTATGTGCTGGGCCGCTGGACCGACGACGGCGACTGCGACAATGCGGTCGATTTCCTCGCCGACGGCCGGCTCGCCGCCGCCAACGGCCGCGAAGGGCTGTGGAACCTCGCCGGCGACCGGCTGACGCTGACCGTCGACGGCACGATCACGCTGCAGGTCGTGCCGATCGACCAGAACGTGATGAACGTCGTCAATCCAGACGGTTCGCTCGGCCGCTCGACCCGCTGCTGAATCCGGCGCGCGGGCACGGACGACGCCGGACCTCGCCGCCCCTTGGCCGCGGGCGGCGGGCCCGGTCGCCCGTCTCCGGCCGGCGAGAGGAATGCCGGCCGCGAGGAACTCGAAAGCGGGATGCGGCCGCCGCGCGCCGGGGAAACCGGCGCGGCGACACCCTCGCTCATCCGGTAAATAATGTCGCAACCACAAGGAGAAGCACGGCCAGATAGAGATACCAGATCGAAGTATTCATTCCCGCCGGCCCCCTCGTTTCGGGCTTATTATACTTAAAAGCTCATTCTGTCTTACGCAATTTGCCCCGAAGCGGTGCGATATCCGATCGGACCCGCGCCGGGGCCGCCCCGCCCCCGAACCCGCCCAGCCGGGGCTGATCCGCGACCGGCGCAGCGCCGGCGCTTAACGCCGCCGCGGCGCCGTGCTATCGGGGAACCCGGCGCGCGCGACACGGTAAATCTTGCCGCCGTAGCACGGGCTCGGCCCTCAGGCCGACCGATGCGTTCGTGGGGAAAGCAAGTCCCACCGCGCGCCAATTTCCCTTGTTCAGGCCGGCTCGATCCTCGCGCGATTCGCTTGGGCGAAGGTCACGATTGACAGCGAGACAATGAACCAGCCGGCGATCGCGTAGATCGCCTTCATGACCAGCCAGAAGGTCTCGGATTTGGGCAGGCTCGAAAATTCATTCCAGAAGGTACCCCATGTCCGGCGCAACCGGAGGCCCAATGGCACCGTCCTGACCGCAGACAAGAGATCGGCCTCCTCGGCCGAAGTCATCTCGCCGTCGCCGACGCCGGTCGCGGCAACGCGGTCGCCGGCGGCGGCGGGCTGCGTCACTCCGCCCACCGCGGCGGCGACCCCGAGCCGAGGGACTCGTCCAACCTCGCAGCGGCTCTCCTGACGAAGGTCGATGAGCGGAATGAGAATATCGAGCGCGTAAAGGGGCTCGCTGATCGTGTCGCCGCATGGAACGTTCCGTGCAAAGGGCGAATTTCCCGGCACGAGCTGCGTCACCATGCGGGTCCTTTGGCTCTCTCGCGCGATCTCCTGCGCTGCATAGCCGGCCACAGGCTCGATATCGATGACCAGCATCCCGCTGTCGTTCGCGATGCTGACGCCTGCCCAGCCGACCAGAAAAGCCGCGATCAGGCTGGTGATGGCGCGAACCGGCCGCAGCAGATACCCGAACATGCCGTACATGACGGCCTGCGAAATCCACGAGACCAGCCTGATGGCCGTGAAAATCAGCCCCGCCGTCAGGAACTCCATCGGGCGCAGCTCCCAGCCTCCCCAGAAGAAGACGGAAATCACGATGGCGGCGAAAAGCAGAAGGAGCGCGCCATAGCGGAGAGAGAAAGGCCGGTACTTGGTCCGCTCCCAGAAATCGGGAATGTGATACATGACGAGGAGAACCAAGATCAGGCCGGTTGCGATCACTGGAACCGCATCCCAGCCGCGCTTGATGCAAAGCCATGCACAAGCCACCACAATGGCCAGATAACCCAGCGGCCAGCGGTTGCGGATGTTGAACAGGCGCCATTCGATCCCCCGCTTCAGCATTTCGAATTGCGATGCGTTTTCGTCATGCCCCTCCGCCCGGGCGGCGCGGATCGCCTGCTCGAACGGTTGCGGCTTGTATTCATGTTCCTTGATGCGGTGCCGCGCCGGCCGCTCCCGGTCCTTCGGCCTGAACTGGCGATAGAGCCAGTCTCGCCGCACCTCCCAGGATTCCGGGCAATCGGCCGTTTCCGCGCTTCGGGCGCCCCGCTTCCAGATCTTCCTGCGCTCGCGCTCGCGCTGCGGCGGCGAGGTCGCATGCCGATAGATGAAATGGTTCATTTCGATCTGCGCCGGGCGCCCCCACAGACATCCTCCCTGATCGTCGAGAGTGTCGCAGCTGAGCCCGCCAAGGTCGATCTCGCCGAGGAAGTCACCTTCCGCAGGATGCGACAAGGCACTGCCCGTTCCGTTCCGCGGCGATCCGCATCCCCCTGTACCGGCTTCGCCTTGGCGAGTGAGGCGCAGTGCCCGGCCGACCTTGGCGTTCTTCAGCGAAATTAGGCCATTCCTGAGCTCCATTCCCAATTCGGAAATGTCCAGCGACCCGTCGATCGTGGCACCCGCCATCACAACGTTTCCGCTGATCGTCGCGCGGAGCAGGACATCTCCCGAGCAATGGAGCGGAGACGCGACGAAGGAGCCGCGGAACAGGCTGTTCGAGACCTCAAGCGTCCCCAGCGTCGCATCGCTGAGGTCAACGGAGAGCACGGGCCTGATCGCCCCGACCAGATCGGCAGTATCTTGCGGGCTCTCGAACGGCGCGACGTTCCTTATCGCCAGCCCCTTTGCGATCAGCGAACGGGCGTCGAGGATCGTGCCTTCGCCGGAATCGTCCTCGGGAACGCCCAGACCCAGGTTCTGAATCGTCAGCCTGTTCTTCACCTCAAGGTCGTCGAGCCTCACCCTGCCGCACAGCCGCGACCGACCCGGCGCCCGGCCGATATCGCCGCCGCCGATGACCGCCTTTTCAAGCCGCAGGCAGGTCAGCGTGACCGCGGCGGCTGGAGGCTCCCCGCCGGGTTCGAGGCGCGGGTTGGGAGACGGACCGTCCAGCGAGGGAACAAGGTTGGCGCTCGATAGGGCCAGATAAGAGCCGAGCTGAAGGCCACGGAGGTTGAGCTCGCCGCGGGCGATGAATCGGCGGAATATCTTCCCGGAGCCGGGGGAATCCCGGAGATCCCGATGATTCGGGTCGCCATCGCGGCCGTCGAGGACCAGAATCCCGCCGATCGTCGCCGACTGGAGCATGAGTGCGGGCCGCCCCAATCCGTTGAGGGTGGCGCCGGGCATCCAGGCGTCGCCGTCGATCCGGGCCTCGCGAGCCCAGATCGGGCCCGCGGTGCGGAAGCCGTTTCGACACTGCAGGTCGCCATGCACCTCCGCAAGCGAGAGATGGAGAGCGTCACTCGTCGACAGCGGCGGGATCTTCAGATCGGCGCCGCAGAGGTTCAGATCGCCATCTATCCAGATACCGAACGCTTTGATCCACAGGCAAGAATCGCCCTCGGGATGGATTTCGTCCATGTCGAGATCGCTGCCCACCTTAGCGCCGGAAAGATCAATGGTGGGGTGGGTCGGATCATTGGCCTTGATCGGATCGCCAAACGTGCAGGCGCTGAAGCTTAGCCGGCTGAAGCGGGAATGGCGGCCCGAGAACCGGTCCTCAAAGCGGCACGCATTGAACTCCAGTGCACATAGCGGGCCCCCGCCATCGCCGAACGCGGAATCGAGGATGAGGGGCCCCGTTATGATCGCGCCCTTGATCGAGAGTCCCACGACCGTCTTCGGCCAGATTCCCTCCCGGGGCGGCTGCCCGGAAATGGAAGATTTCGCACGAGCAATCCATGATCTTTCCTTCACCAGGGGCAGTCCGATCATGATATGACGAATGACTTCCGCGCGGATTACACTATCTTCCTCATCCCGCTTAAATTCAGCTTGGTCGCCATGCCGAATGGCGGCGCACAGCTTTTTCTCAGCTACTGACAGCGCATAGGTGCTCATTGCCCGCTCCGAGTCGCACGAAGCCATTATCCTCCATTTACTGGCTTTCGGAAAATACCGATGCCTTTCGGACTGGATTTCTAGTGGCCGACAGCGACAGGTCGAGGCGCGAACGCCGAGGCGAAGGAATGCGCAGGATTCGGTTCCGGACCGAAACGAAGGGAGGCCGCAGTTAGCGACGGTGCCGCGCTGGCCGTCCTTCAGCCCTCGATCTCGACCCAGGTCGGCGCGTGGTCGCTGGCCTTCTCCCGCCCCCGATACTCCTTGTCGACGCCCGCATCCCGCAGCCGGTCGGCGGCCTGGGCGCTGAGCAGCAGGTGGTCGATGCGGAAGCCGGCGTCGCGCTGCCAGCAGCCGGCGGTATAGTCCCAGAAAGTGTAGAGCGCGCCCTCCGGATAGCGGGCGCGGATCGCGTCGGTGAAGCCGAGGTTGAGGATTCGGCGGAAGGCCTGGCGGCTTTCGGGCTGCATCAGCGCGTCGTGCGCCATCGCCCTGGCCGAGAAGACGTCGTCGGGATCGTCGGTCGGAATCACGTTCCAGTCGCCGGCGAGCACAGTCGGCCGCTCCTCGGCGAGCAATTCGACGGCATGGGCGCGAAGCCGCTCCATCCAGGCGAGCTTGTAGGCGAACTTCTCGGTGCCGACCGGATTGCCATTGGGCAAATAGATCGAGGCGATTGTGACGCCGCCGATTTCGGCCTCGATATAGCGGCTGTGGGTGTCGTCGGGGTCGCCGGGCAGGCCCGTGCGGCGGAGCGCCGCCGGAGCGCCGGCCGGGGTCAGGATGGCGACGCCGTTGAACCCCTTCTGGCCGTGCCAGATGCCGTCATAGCCGGCGGCGCGGATATCCATGATCGGAAACGCGTCGTCGTCGCACTTCACCTCCTGCAGGCAGAGCGCGTCGGGCTTCTGCTCGTCGAGATATTCGATCAGGCGCGGCAGCCGGGCGCGGATGCCGTTGAGGTTGTAGGAGACCACTTTCATCGCTTCGCCGTAGCACCCCCTCCCCTCGATGGGGAGGGGTTGGGGTGGGGTGAGCGTCGATGCAGGCTGCAGCTTTTTCGAAGACTCCACCCCCACCCAAACCCTCCCCCATCAAGGGGGAGGGCTTATAGGGCGCGGGCTCGAGGTGGGCGTTTAGCTGGCCTTTACCCGCTTGCGCTAAGGCGCCGCCATGGCGACGCGGGTCCTGCTGACGATCGATACCGAGCTCACCTGGCGGCATTTCGCCAGGGGCGCGGGCTGGCGCGACAATCTCGCGCTCAGCTACGACCCGGCGGGCGTCGGCGTGCCCTATCAGCTCGCGCTGCTCCGCCGGCACGGGCTCAAGGCCTGCTTCTTCGTCGATCCGATGCCGGCGCTCGTCTACGGGCTCGAGCCGATCCGCCGGATGGTGGCGCCGATCCTCGAGGCGGGGCAGGAGGTGCAGCTCCACCTGCACAGCTTCTGGCACGATCTGGCGGGCGGCCGGCGCGACGACGCGCGCTTCGAGCTGACCCAATTCGACGCTTTGGAGCAGCTGACGCTGATCGAGACCGCGCGCGAGCTGCTGACCGCCGCCGGGGCGCCATCACCCGTGGCCTTCCGGTCGGGCAGCTATGCCGCCAATGCCGACACGCTCGCCGCGCTGCGCCAGCTCGGCCTCGACTATGACAGCAGCCACAACGGGACCGAGCATCCCTGGCCGAGCGCGCTGCCGCTCGACCCGGCGCTGATCGACCCCGTGCAGTGCGGCGGCGTCACCGAGATCCCGGTGACCCAGATCCGCCGCCGCGACGGCGGCCTGCGCCCCTTCCAGGTCTGCGCGCTCTCGAGCCAGGAGATGGCGGCGGCGCTGCGCCACGCCGCCTGGAGCGGGCACCGCCTCGTCACCATCGTCAGCCACAGCTTCGAGCTCGCCACCCGCGACGGCAAGCGAGTCAACGGGCTGGTGCGCGGCCGCTTCGACCGGCTCTGCGGCTTCCTCGCCGCGAATGCGGCAACGATGCCGACCGCCGCCTTCGACGAGCTCGACTTCGCCGTCCCCGCCCGCCCCGCCCGGCCGCTGCCCGCCCGCCCGCTGCGCACGGCGCGGCGCATGGCCGAACAGGCCTGGGGCGCGGCCCGCTACGAAAAGCCGGCGGTGGGCGGAGCGCTGATCGCGGCACCGCCGCTCGCCGTGCTCGGGGGGGAGCTCGTCGCCTTTGTCGGCCTCTGACACCTTTTTGCCGCTCCGCATCGGCGCGCGCACGCTGTGGACGCTGCGCCGCCGCCTGGTGCGCCGCCGGCTCCCGCTCGAAGAGGCGCTCGGCGGGGGCGTTCCGGCGCTTCCGGCGCTGGGCGAAGGCGAGCATGGCTATCTGGTGACTGCGTTGCCGGCGGCCATGTGCGCCGAGCTGACCGCGGGCCATGGCGCGCTGACCCCGTTCGTGCGCCAGCGCTACCGGCGCAGCTACGCCCGGCTCGATTTGGATTTCGAGACCTATCTCGCCGGCTTTTCGGCGAAGAGCCGGTCGACCTGCCGGCGCAAGCTGAAGAAGCTCGCCGAACGCTCGGGCGGGACGCTCGACGTCCGCTGCTACAGCGATGAAGAAGAGATCGGGCGCTTCTATGCGCGGGCGCGCGCGGTCTCAGCCAGGACTTACCAGGAGCGGCTGCTCGGCGCCGGCCTGCCGGAGGGCGAGGAAGCGCTTGCGGGGATGCGCGCGCTCGCCCGGGCCGGCCGCGCCCGGGCCTGGTTGCTGTTCCTCGACGGCGCGCCGGTGGCCTATCTCTGGGCGCCGGCGGAAGGATCGACTTTGATCTACGCCCATCTCGGCTACGATCCGGATTTCGCCGAGCTTTCGCCCGGCACCGTGCTCCAGCTCGAGGCGATGCGGCAGCTGATGGCGGAAAAGAGCTTCCGCCTGTTCGATTTCACCGAGGGCGAGGGGCAGCACAAAAGGCAATTCGCGACCGATGGGATCGACTGCGTGGACCTTCTGCTGGTCAGGCCGACTGCGGGCAATCTGCTCGCCGGCTACGTCCTGGGCGGCTTCGATCGTGCCGTCGCGCTGGCCAAGCGGGCGCTCGGCGCAGCCGCCGCGCGCCGGCTGCGCCGCTAGGCCCGCGCCAGCGCCCGGCTCGCGGTCGCGGCGTACCAGGCGAAGCCGAAGGCGATGAACAGCTCCTTATACTCGCTCGCGTCGGGCAGGTCGGCCATTACCGGGCCGTTGGCCAGCACCAGCGCCTGCCCGGCCGCGGCCGCGGCGGCGAGCGCGAGGAAGAGAAGCCCCTCCCCGCCATCGCCGCGGCGACGGGCCGCGCGCGCGAAGGCGAGCAGCACGAACAGGGCCAGCCAGCAGGCGATCTGGACGGGCAGCAAATTCCACTGGCCGTAGGTGAAGATCGCGACCGGCGCGCTGACCGCGGCGACGCCGCGGTCCGGGATGAACGCGGCGAGCGGATGTCCGGCAAGCGCCGGGGGGACGGAGTCGCGAAGCAGCGGCAGCACGGTCAGGAACAGGCCGGCCCCGGCATAATAGACCAGCTCGGTGAGATCGGTCTGCACGTTGTGGAGGTTGAACTCGCCCTGCCAGTTGAGCTCGGCCAGGCGCTCCGGCGTGCCGAAGCCCAGGATCCGCTGCATCCACGAAATCTCCTCCATGCCGAGAACGAAGAAAATGGCCGCGAGCAGGCCGGCGAGCGCCAGCGCCGGAGCGGCCTGCCCCCGAGCGAAACCGCGCGCGGCCCCGAGGGCGAAGAGCCCGCTCGCCGCGAGCAGCAGCAAGGCGGAGACCCATTCGAGCGCGCCGTCCTCGCGCACCATGGCGTGGAAGGCGGGCGGGCGGGCGGCGAGCAGGCCGGCCGCGGCCAGCGCGCCGGCCATGACCAGCACCGCGGCCACCGCCGGGCGGTCGCCCAGCCGGCCCCGCTCCATCCCGCAGCCGGCCGCGCGCGCGGCGGTGAGCGCGGCGACGAAGAGGGCGGAGGCCGAGACGGCGAAAGCAGTCCGGCCGAGATGATAGGCGTCGAACAGCGCCGGCTCTTCCCGGGCGACGGGCCAGCCGAGCGCCAGGGTTTCATACGCTGTGAAGGCGCCAAGCCCGGCCGCCGCCACCAAAGCGACAGCGATCAGCCGCAAAGCAGGGGCACTGGCCAGCCAGGCGCCGAGTGCGGGCCACAACGGTGGGCGCGCCCGTTCGATCGCGCCGCTCATCGGCGCCGCTCCCAGAAGGGCCGCGCAAGCGCGGCCACGACGCCGCCGCGAACGAACAGAAGGTCGAGGATGTCCGGCCCGGGCTCGGCGCCCATCTCGGTCTTGTAGCCGGGATCGCCGGCGCCCCAGCCGATCGTCTCGATCCCGGCTTCGGCGGCCTGCTGGAAATCGCGGTAGAGCAGGATTCGGCCCGGGCTGCGGCCGGCGAAGCGTTCGCTGTAGCTGTTGGCGATGTAATAGAGGGTCGTGCCGCTCGCGAGGCGGAAGGTGAAGGCCGCGGGGACGCCGCCGACATGGAGCAGCGAGCAGGACAGCCCGGCGGCGAGGACCGGGTCTTCGATCGCCTGTTCCCAGACCCGGCGGCTTTCAGCGCGAAGGAATTTGGTGTCGCGAGCGTCGGCCTTGGCGCCGACCCAGCTCTCCGATTCGATCGCCGCCAGCATATCGAGCACGTCCGGGGTCCAGTCGGCGCCCGTGACCGTGCGGAACTCGAGCGCGCCCATCTCGGCGAGCCGGCGCTCGCACCAGCGGTTCTTGCGCAGGGTCTTGGCGCTCGGCCAGGGGCCGGCCGAGGTGAGCCGGTTGAGATCGACCAGATAGGAGGTCGCCAGCCGGCGCCGCAGCAGGGTCCAGCCGCTCTTCTGGGCAACATTCGCGAGCCGCGCGCCCGTCGGGTCGTCGGCATAGAGGGGGCCGAGCCGCCAGACCGGGCCGAAAGCGGCCTGCGCCGCCTGGCTCGCCAGCAACGCGGCGAGCTCGTCATCGCTCGCGTCGCGGGCGAGCGGGAAGCTGCGATAGGGCCAATAGCTGCCGGGCACCTCGCTGAGCCGGAGCGGGCCCAGGCCTCGCGACACCAGCGGAATGGCCGCGATCGGCTCCCCGCCCGCGCGCCGAGCGACCAGGGTCGCGAGCGGCGCGCCGGCGGCGGCCCGGAACCAGGCGGCGCGGAGGAAGGCGTGCACCGGCTCCGCCGACGCCGCCACCCGATCGAGCGACGGCGAGGCGCCCGCTTCCTCGTCCACGGTGACGAGACCGGCATCTTTCTGGATCTTCGAGTGCAGCAATGCGGCGCTCCAACGGACATGTTGCCGGGGCGCCGAATAACGCGGCAAGACTAAGATAGCGTAACCGCGGCATGAATCCCGGCGTCAATCCGTCTTACCGGCGAAGGCGGGTATCCAGACCAAGACCGCTGATTATTTCAAAGGGCTGGACCCCGGCCTTCGCCGGGGTGACGGTCAACGCAGGACCCTGGCTAGATCGAGAAGCTGGTTCCGCAGCCGCAGCCCGAGGCGGCGTTGGGGTTGGTGACCTGGAAGGCGGCGCCGCCCAGGCTCTCGACGAAATCCACCGTCGCGCCACGGACCAGATCGAGCGAGACCGGATCGACGACCAGGGTGACTCCGTCTTCCCTCGCGACCGCATCGTCCTCGGCGATCGCCTCGGCCAGCTCGAACCGGTATTGGAAGCCGGCGCAGCCGCCGCCGTCGATCGACAGGCGCAGGATTGCCGGCTTGTCCTGCCGCGCCGCGATCGCCGCGACCCGAGCGGCGGCGGAAGGAGAAAGGGCGATATCGCTCATCCGCACAAAATAGGGGCTTGCATGCCCGGAAACCAGCCCCCGTCTTGTGCCGCCGCCGGCTTGCCGCCATAGCGGCGGGCATGAAGGTCCGCGTCCATGTCACTCTGAAGAACGGCGTCCTCGATCCGCAGGGCAAGGCGATCCATCATGCGCTCGAAGGGCTCGGCTTCGCCGGAGTCAACGACGTCCGCGCCGGCAAGCTCATCGAACTGGACGTGGCCGAGGGGACCAGCGACCAGGACCTCGACGATATGTGCCGGCGGCTCCTCGCCAACACCGTGATCGAAAATTACCGGGTGGAGAAAGCGGCGTGAACAGCGCCGTCATCGTTTTCCCGGGCTCCAATTGCGATCGCGACCTGGCCGAGGCGCTGCGGCTGATCGCAGGCCGCGCGCCGCAGATGGTCTGGCACCGCGAGAGCGAATTGCCCGACCGGCTCGATCTGATCGCGGTCCCGGGCGGCTTCTCCTACGGCGATTATCTGCGCTCGGGCGCGATGGCGGCGCAATCGCCGGTGATGCGCGCGGTCAAGGAAGCGGCGGATCGCGGCGTGATGGTGCTCGGCATCTGCAACGGCTTCCAGGTGCTGACCGAGGCGCGGCTGCTGCCCGGCGCGCTGATGCGCAACGCCGGCATCCGCTTCGTCTGCCGCGACGTGCCCTTGAAGGTCGAGAACAGCCAGTCGGCCTTCACCGCCTGCTACGATGCCGGCGAGGAGATCGTCTTTCCGGTCGCCCATCATGACGGCAATTACCAGGCCGACGAAGCGACGCTCGACCGGCTCGAGGGCGAGGGCCGAATCGCCTTCCGCTATGCCGGCGAAGTCAACGGCTCGGCGCGCAACATCGCCGGCATCTTGAACGAGGCCGGCAACGTGCTGGGCATGATGCCCCATCCCGAGCGCATGGTCGAGCCCGCCCATGGCGGCACCGACGGCCGGCGGCTGTTCGAGGGGCTGCTCGAAGCGGTCGGCCAGCCGGCCTGAGCCGCCGCCGACTCCCCTTGCCGCGCCATTGAGAACGCGATCACGTTTATTTCCGTGCTTGCCGGCAGGGGCAAGTAATGATCGCGCCTTGCCTTGGGGGAGGCGGCCTGTCATCTTGAACGGCTCATCGAAGCTTGGGGGAGCGGTCGGATGACAGACATGGGTGCGCCCGGCGCCGGCGAGGCCGAAGAGCCCGCTGCGGCCGACGATCCGAGCGGGGCGACGGCCGAGCCGTCCGCCGCGCAGCCGAACGGCGCCAAGCGGCGAAGCCGCGATCCCAAGGTGTTCGTCCTGCTGCGCGAGCTCAGCGAGGTCCATCTGCTGCTCGACAACCTCTCGGCCAACCCGACCACCTCGGTCTCGGAGATGGCGTCCGACGAGAAGCTGAGGGAGCACAAGCTCGAGCCCGAATGGATCGAGGAGATCTGCAAGATCAGCTGGCCGCCCGACGGCTCGAACGAGGAGAAATCCGAGGACGCCGCCTTGCTGATCCGGGCCAAGGACTTCCTCAATCGCCTGTCGCACCCGGCGAGCGGATCGACGATCGCCTTCACCTTGCTGGTCACCCAGGAAGATGCGCAAGGCCCGAGGCGCTGGTGGCAGTGGTGGCGCCGGCGGGAAGGCGATGGCGCGACGCCGGCGGCGGCGGAGCAGGCGGAAGCGGATCGGCCCGCGCGCAAGCCGCCCGAACCGACGCGAAGCTCGCTCGCCCGCACCGCCTATCCGGACCTGGTCGGCAAGGCGATCGGCTTCCGGCGCGGGATGCGGTCGATCAGCATCGGCCTGGTGGCGGCTTTGATCTTGACCTGCGCCCTCTCCTGGTACGTCGCCTACGGCAATGCGGCGCTGGCCGAGCTGGCGACGGCGAGGGAAAGCCTCGCCGAGGCCCAGACCCGGGTCAACGGCGCCGAAACCGCCGACTGGACTCAATCCGGCGAGGGGACCCAGGCCGAGGACGGCGGCGATGACGTGGTGGCCCCCCCAACCGAAAACCAGGCGCAGCCGGTGCCGCCGCCGAACGACCCTTCCGTGGCCGCGCCGCAGCGCGTGTTCGCCCCCTATTGCGGGTCGCCGCCTTTTGCGAACCCCACCCAGTCGCAGCTCTGCGGGGCGCTGCAGCGCGCCGAGACGAGCCTGCTCGCGGTCGAGCAGCGGCTGGCCAACTGGCTGTGCTGGGATATGATCCGCGACTGCGAGAACGATCGGAAGGTCCGCGACGCGCCCTCGCGCGCGGCGGCCTTCGCCAACATATTGGGCTCGGCGGTGCTCCCCTTCCTCTACGGCCTGCTCGGCGCCGGCGCGGCGATCATCCGCTCGCTGTCGCGCAAGATCAGGGAGAGCCGGCTGAGCCCGCGCGATCTCGTATTGTCGTTCCAGCAGCTCGCTCTGGGCGCGGTGGTCGGCGCCTGCATCGGCCTGTTCGTCGTCGCTCCGGGCGCCGACGAGACCGGCGAGAGCCTGCTCGGACCGGTGGCGCTTTCGGCTTCGGCCATCTCCTTCGTCGCCGGCTTCGGAGTCGAATCGGTGTTCCAGGCGCTCGAGGCGCTGATCAGCCGGATCTTCAACATCTCCCCGGCCTCGGCCCCGACCAGGAGCGAGGGCCAGCCGGGCAGCTGAGCGGGCCCGAAACGAGACCGGGATTATACCAGACGGCGGCCCCCATGTTTCCTATAGGTGCTGTCTTCCGACAGGCCCGCAGCCGGTTGGGGCACTGCGCCGGGACCTGACCTCCGTCGACGCCTGCCGTCGTCCGTCGAGAGCGGGTTGCGCCGCGGCGCGCGAGGTGGAAGCAGGACGGCACACGAATCGGGAAGGGCAATCACCATGGACAGACGGACTTTCATCGCGTCGCTCGGCGCGACCTCGGCACTGGCTTTGGCCGGCGGCTTCCCCGCCGCCGCCTTCGCCCAGGGCAATGCGCCGACCGGCGCCGGCGCGGCGCTGGCGGCGCTGATGGACCGGATGTTCTTCGGCTTCATGGAGCAGGCGCCGGAATTCGCGACCTCGCTGGGCCTCGACACCGGCCCGCGCGCGGCGCTGAAATCCAGGCTGGCCGATTATTCGCCGGCGGCGCAGGCGCGCCAGCTCGGTGCCTTCCGCGGCTATCGGAGCGAGCTCCGCGCGATGGACCGCGCCGCCTTGGCGGAGCCGAGCAAGCTTCACTACGATACCGTCACCTATCTCGTCGACAGCGCGATCGAGGGGCTGGCGGGCTTCCCTTACGGCAATAACGGCTTCGGCTATTCGCCCTACGTGATCAGCCAGCAGGACGGCGCCTATCAGAGCGTCCCCGACTTTCTCGACCAACAGCACCGAGTCGCCAACGCCGCCGAAGCCGACGCCTATCTGGCCCGGCTCGAGGCGTTCGGGACGGCGCTCGACCAGAATAGCGAGAAGCAGCGCCAGGATGCGGCCCGCGGCGTCTTCGCCCCCGCCTTCGCGCTCGACACCGCCAAGGGCCAGTTGCGCGCGCTGCGCGACGTGCCGGCCGCGCAGACCATCCTCGCCAGCTCGATCGCCCGCAAGGCGCAGGCGGCGAACCTGGGCGCGGATTATGCCCGCCGCGCCGAGGCCATCGTCGCCGAAAAGGTCTTCCCCGCGCTCGACCGGCAGATCGCCCTGGTCGACGAGCTGCGCCGCAGTGCCACCGACGAGGCCGGCGTTTGGCGGCTGCCGCAGGGCGCGGATTATTATGCCGCCGCGGTGCGCAACGCGACCACGACGACGATGTCGCCGCAGGAGGTCCACGACCTCGGCCTCGCCCAGGTCGCCGAGATCAGCGGCCGGATCGGCACCCTGCTCGATGCGCAGGGCATGGCCGGCGGCGAGGTCGGCGCCCGGCTGACCGCGCTCAACGCCGATCCCGCCCAGCTCTATCCCAACACCGACGCGGGGCGGACCGAATTGATCGCCGATCTGAACCGGCAGATCGCCGCGGTCGACGCGCTGCTGCCGCGCGCCTTCGCGACCCGGGTGCGGGCGCGGGTCGAGGTCGTGCGGGTGCCCGAGTTCATCCAGGACGGCGCGCCCAACGGCTATTACAATCTGGCGCCGTTCGACGGCTCGCGGCCGGCGCTCTACTACATCAACCTCAAGGACACCCACGACTGGCCGAAATACGGCCTGCCGTCCTTGACCTATCACGAGGCGATGCCGGGCCATCACCTCCAGATCAGCCTCGCCCAGGAGAGCCGGGACACGCCGATGCTGCTCAAGCTGAGCCCGTTCGGCGCCTATACCGAGGGCTGGGCGCTCTATGCGGAATCGCTCGCCGACGAGCTCGGCGTCTACGAAGGCAACCCGCTCGGCCGGGTCGGCATGCTCCAGTCTTTGCTGTTCCGCGCCGTCCGCCTCGTCGTCGACACCGGCATCCACCACAAAAGATGGAGCCGCGCCCAGGCGACCGACTACATGGTCCGCACCACCGGCTTCCCGCGGCCGCGCACCCAGCGCGAGATCGACCGCTATTGCGTCGCCCCGGGCCAGGCCTGCAGCTACAAGGTCGGCCACACCGTCTGGACGCGGCTGAGGGGCGAGGCGCAGGCCGCGCTCGGCGATCGCTTCGACCTCAGGCAGTTCCACCAGATCCTGCTCAAGGGCGCGCTGCCGCTGACCATATTGGAGCAGGAAATCGACCGCTGGGTGGAGTCGCAGCGCGCCTGAGCGGGGGACGGTTGGATTCGTCGCCGCCTCAGTCGTGCTTCGCGATCCAGTCCTCGACCACCGGCGCGATCCGGGTGCGCCATTTGCTGCCATGGAAGATGCCGTAATGGCCGACGCCCCTGGCGAGGTGATAGCGCTTCAGATTCGCCGGCAGGCCGGTCGAGATGCCGAGCGCGGCCTTGGTCTGGCCGACTCCGGAAATGTCGTCGCGCTCGCCCTCGATGGCGAGCAGTGCGACATCGGTCATCGCCGCCGGATCGACGCGGCGGCCGCGGTGGGTCAGCTCGCCCTTCGGCAGCAGGTGGCGCTGGAACACGACGTCCACCGTCTGCAGGTAGAATTCGGCGGTCATGTCGCAGACCGAACGATATTCGTCGTAGAAATCCTTGCTCGCCTCGGCGCTCTCGCCGTCGCCCTGGACGAGATGCTTGAACATCTCCCAATGGCTGGTGAGGTGGTCGCCCAGATTCATCGCCATGAAGCCGGCGAGCTGGAGGAAGCCGGGGTAAACGTGCCGGCCCGAGCCCGGATAATGATAGGGGACGGTCGCGATCACATTCTGCTCGAACCACGCGAACGGGCGCTCCGTGGCGACGATATTGACCTCGGTCGGGGCCTTGCGGGTGTCGATCGGGCCACCCATCATGGTCAGCGTCCTGGGCCGGCAGGGATGCCTGTCGGCGCTCATCAGCGCCGCTGCCGCATAAGCCGGGACCGCCGGCTGGCAGACCGCGAGCATATGGGCGCCGGGCCCGATCGCCGCGAGGAAGGCGATCAGATAATCGATATAATCGTCGAGGTCGAAGCCGCCCTCGTCCAGCGACACCAGCTTGGCGTCGCGCCAGTCGGTGATGTAGACGTCGTGGCCCGGCAGCATCCGATCGACCGTGCCGCGCAGCAACGTCGCATAATGGCCCGACATCGGCGCCACGATCAGCAGCTTCGGGCCGCCCTCGACCCCCTCCTTGCGGAAATGCTTGAGCTGGCCGAACGGCTTCCTCAGCGCGATCTCCTCGCGGACCGGGACGGTCTTGCCCTCGACGATGACGGTCTCGATCCCGAAGTCCGGCTTGCCGCGCGGCGCCGAGGCGTGGGCGAAGACATCGAGGGCCGATGCGACGATCGGCCCCATATGCGAATAAGCGAAGGGATTGGCGGGGTTTTGCATCCAGCCGGCGCCGATATTGGCGAGCGTGCTGGCACCGGCGAGCAGCGAGCGCTGCATCTCATACGCGTCGTATAACATTCGATCTCCGCCCCCGTTCGAACGCCTTATGGATGGTCGGGAGTCATAGGTCCATATGGGAATAACCGACCGGTCGGTCAAAGGTGCCGGGGTGCTTGATCCTCCCGTGCAGAGCCCGTGCGAAGCGCATTCCGTCGAACGGCGGCGCGATGGCTATTTCCATGCGCCGAGTTCGGCGGATGGTCGCAAATGACCCATTTGCATCGAACGAAGCCTGGCGGGCCCCGGAGCCCGATCATTACAGCGATATGCGCCAGCTATGCGAGCGCCGGCGCATCTGCGTTATCGGCCGTGGAGCCGCGCGGCTGCGGTAAGATCGGCCCACCAGCGGGTGCGGTCCCCGAGCTGATAATAGATGGCCGCGCGACTGCGGTAATACCCCTCCCGCGGGTTGAGCCGGATCGCCTGGTCGTACTCGGCGATGGCGCGGGCATAGTCTCGCTGACGGAAATAGCCAGTCCCGCGGCCGGCATAGGCGTTCGCGTTTTGCGGATCGAGACGGATCGCCTGATCATAGTCGGCGATGGCGCGAGCGGCGTCTCCAGGCCACGACAGATAGGAATTCCCGCGATTGACGAAGGATTCGGCCAAGTCGGCACCCCTCTGGCGCCCCGATTCAATGAGCGCCGTGCATGCGCGCCTCATGACGTCCCAGGTGACTTGCACGTTTTCGTTGCGGCAATAGGCGAGGTTCGTGCGCGCCGTGTCGGGCTGGGTCGATTTCCTTTGACCTTCGCTCTCGACTCGACGCGCTGGGCGCGGCTGGGAAGGCGGCGACGCCTGCTCTCGCACGGCCGGCCACAGGGGGCGGGGCTGCGGACAATTGGGCAGGGTAATGCCTTGCCGGCGCGCGGCATCGCAGGCCCGAGGGCTTGGGCTCTGGGCCGACGCCGCGCCGGGCGCGACGAGGAACGCCATGCCCGACAGCAGGGCGGCAATCGGGATCGGCAGCGGTCGAGCTGGCCTCATCGACACCTCTCCAATCTGAACGAATAACCCGGCTCGCTGACGATCACGGTATTGCCATTGCGAGCGTAGGTCGCGACGTCCGTCGAAATCGAGCCTGCCGCGCTTTCGCGGACCGTCTCCACCTGGCGCTGTCCGGAAAAGACGGTGACGATCCTGTTTCCATCCCCGCCGATGGTCTGGACGTTGTCGCGGTTGCCGTCCACGCACCAGCGGCCATAGAGCCATGCGCGATCGGGCGCGGCGGCGGCGGGCGGAGGAGCGGCCGGTTCGGGCGCGCCCGGGAACCGCGACAGCGATAGGATCGCGGCCAGGCCGATGGCAGCCGCAATGCCGCCCGCCCGCCATCCGAGGAAGGGCTTTCGTCGAGCCGCAGGGGAAGCGGCCGGGCCAGCCTGCGGTTCAGCGCCGAGGAGACGGGCCACGACATCGGCAAGATGGCCGATATGTCGTTCAAGCGGTTGCGTCAGTGCGTCCAGCCAGTGCTGGTTGCTTATAAAATATTCGAGCGAGTCGGATGGTGCAACGTCCTCGATCCGGAAGGGAATGATCGCGATGCCCATGCTCACCGCGCGCTCCACCTCGCGGTTGACCTGCGGCGAGCGATTGGCGTTGGCGGAGAAGATCAGCACGAAGATCCGCGCGCCGCGTATCCCGTCGACGATCGCCTTCCCCCATTCCACCCCGGACAGGATGTCGCGCGGCGCGATCCAGCAGCGATGCCCGCGCTGCTCGAGCAGCGCGCAGGCGGCGTCGGCGACCTTCTTGTCGTGCGACGAATAGCTGATGAAGACATCGTGACCCATCCAACCCCCGGCGGTCGGCATCTCTGATAGCTCAAGCGACAGGCAGCGTCACGCCTTCGCGCTCCGCTGTACCGGTCGACCCGCCATTGAGCCCTTCCCCCGCGGCTGCTAGGTCCGCCACCATGGCAGGGGGGACGCTCAACGACGGGCCGCCGGGGAAGATCGGCAATCTCGTCACGATCTGGCGCTACGCGATCCGCTACAAGGGGACGCTGACCGGCGCCGGGCTGGCGCTGCTGATCGCCGCCGGCGCGACGCTCGCCATCCCGGACGGCTTCCGGCGGCTGATCGACCGGGGCTTCGCCGCGGGCGGCGGCGAGATCGGGCCTCTGTTCAACTATCTGCTCGTCATGGTCGTCGTGCTGGCGGTGGCCACCGCCTTCCGCTTCTACTTCGTGTCGATGCTCGGCCAGCGCGTCGTCGCCGACATACGGGTCGCGCTGCACGACAACATGCTGCGGCTCGAGCCGCGCTTCTTCGAGGAGAACCGCCCGTCCGAAATCGCCTCGCGGATCACCGCCGACACGACGGTGATCGAGATGGTGGTCGGCTCGACCGTCTCACAGGCGCTGCGCAACATGGTGATGGGCATTGGCGGCATCGCCTATCTGGCGACGCTGGCGCCGGCGATGACGCTCGCCTTGGTGGTCGGCATCCCGGTCATCATCGTCCCCGTCGTCCTCCTCGGGCGGCGGGTCCGCGCCGTTTCCCGCAGCAGCCAGGACCGGATCGCGGACCTCGGCTCGATCGTCGCCGAGACGCTGGGCGCGATGAAGGTCGTCCAGGCGTTCAACCAGGAGATGCGCGAGAGCGGCCGTTTCCGCGACGCGGTACGCCAGGCCTTCGCGACCGCGCGGCGGCGGATCCTGCTGCGCTCCTTCCTCACCGCCATCGTCATCGCGATGATCTTCGGATCGATCACTCTCCTCATGCGCCAGGCAGCGCTCGACGTGTCGCAGGGCGAGCTCTCCGGAGGTACCGTCGCCGCCTTCGTCATCACCGGCGCGATCGTCGCCGGCGCGTTCGGGGCGCTGACCGAAGTCTATGGCGAGCTGCTGCGCGGCGCCGGCGCGGCCGGGCGGATCGCCGAGCTGATGGCCGAGGTGCCGCAGATCAAGGCGCCGGCCGATCCGGTGAAGCTGCCCGAGCCGGCACGCGGCGCGCTCGAGTTCGACGACGTCACTTTCCGCTATCCGACGCGGCAGGACGTCAGCGCGCTGCACGCGTTCAGCCTATCGGTCCGCCCCGGCGAGACCCTGGCCGTGGTCGGCCCGTCGGGCGCCGGCAAGACGACCCTGTTCCAGCTCGCCCAGCGCTTCTACGATCCCGAGGGCGGCGCCGTCCGTCTCGACGGGATCGACGTGCGCGAGGCCGATCCGGCCGCGGTCCGGGCACGGATCGCGGTGGTGCCGCAGGAGACGATCATCTTCGCCGCCTCGGCCCGCGACAATCTGCGCTACGGCGACTGGCAGGCGAGCGACGAGCGGCTCTGGGAGGCCGCCGAATCGGCCAATGCCGCGGAATTCCTTCGCCGGCTGCCGGACGGGCTCGACACCTATCTCGGCGAAGGCGGCGCGCGCCTCTCGGGCGGGCAGCGCCAGCGCGTCGCCATCGCCCGCGCGCTGCTGCGCGACGCGCCGCTGCTGCTGCTCGACGAGGCGACCTCGGCCCTCGACGCCGAATCCGAGCGCCTCGTCCAGGGCTCGCTCGAGCGGCTGTTCGAGGCGCGCACCACCATCGTCATCGCCCACCGCTTGGCCACCGTCCGCGCCGCCGACCGGATCGTGGTGATGGAGCAGGGCCGGATCGTCGAGGAAGGCGACCACGATTCGCTTTCCGCCCGCGGCGGCCTCTACGCCCGCCTGGCGCGGATGCAGTTCGAAGGCCTCGCGGCCTGAAAAATAGGGACTATCCCTCGCAGAAGACAGTAACGCCGCATAAGGGGCAGAAGCTCTGCCGGACCCAGCCGCCGTCGTCCGAGCCGCGCCGATAGGTTTCGGACACGCCCGCGATTTCGACCCGGGCGGCATCATAGGTCGCGTTCCAGCTGAAATGAGCGGGCACGTCGTGCCCCCGGCACGACTGCGGGCTCCGGGGGAGCCCGCACCCGCTCATCTGCCGCTCCGCCGCTTGCAATCGAGGCAGTGGCAGATCGAAAGCCGGACCGGATCGCCCTCGGCCCGGGCGGTCAGCGCGCCGCAGGCGCAACGGGCTTCGCGGACCGTCATCGGCCCACCCCAGCAGCGCCCGCGCAAAGAAAAAGGGCGGCCCGCGGGGCCGCCCTTTTCTTCTCGCTCAGGCGGCGATCACCAGCGGGTATAGGCCTCGTTGCCGACGAAGCCCATCGCCGTGACGTTGGCGCGCTTGGTGACCGCGAGCACCTCGTCGACCAGCTCATAGCGCGCCTCCGGGTGGGGCTGCAGATGCAGCTCCGGCACCGGGCGCATGGTCGTGGTGATCTCGAGATACTGGCGCAGCGTCGTCAGGTTCACCGGCGAGCCGTTCCAAAGCACCGCGCCGCCCGGCATGACCACGATCCGGTTCTTCACCGGCTCGATCGGCGGCGGCGGCTGGTTCGGCTGGTCCTGCGGCAGGTCCAGCTTCACCGCGTGGCTCTGGATCGGGATGGTGATGATGAACATGATCAGGAGCACCAGCATGACGTCGATGAGCGGCGTCGTGTTGATGTCCATCATCGGTTCAGAGGATTCGGGGTCGGTGACGGATGCACTCATTCGATTACTCCTGGCTCGCGGCGATCACATCCGCATCCCGCCCTGGGGGATGGGTTCGGAAATGAAGCCGATCCGGGCAAAGCCGGCGCGCTGCATGGCGAAGATCGCGCCGCCGATGCAGCGATAGGGCGTGTTGACGTCGCCGCGGATATGCGCCTCGGGCATATTCTCCTCGGTGATGTTCTCGATGCCGCCAACCCGTTCGATCTGGGTTTCGAGCTCGCGAACACCCCGGGCGAGCAGCTCTTCCGCGGTGACCGGGGTGAGGTCCCAATAGACTTCGCACCGGCCGTTCACCGCCCGCACCGAGAGGTTGACGTTTTCCGGCTTGGTGATGGTCGGCTCGAACCGGACCTTGGGCAGCTCGACCGGCACGGATTGCAGCACGACCGGGACGGCGATGAGGAAGATGATCAGCAGCACCAGCATGACGTCCACGAGAGGCGTCGTGTTGATGTCGGACATCGGTGTGTCTTCTTCGCCGCCTGCTTCGCCGACCTGCATGGACATGTTCGTAGCTTCCTATGCTTTCGTCCCGCCGCCCTGCTCGGCCGCGGGAGCGGAGCGGTGGGCGAGCCCACCGCTCCCTCCACTTACATCTTGTTGGGGCTGGTCGTCGCGGTCCCCGTCGGGCTGCCGGTGGCGGTGGTGCCGCTCGGCGCCCTCGTCGTGGCCGCAGCGCCGGCCGGCGCACGGGACGCGGCAGCGGCCGCCGCCGTGGCCGGACGGACCGAGCCGCCGGACATCATGTAGCCGTGCACATAATTGGCGAAGCGCGCGAGCTCCTCGCCGATCGCCTTGTTGCGGCGCATCAGCCAGTTGTACTGCATGACGGCCGGCACCGCCACGACGAGGCCGAGCGCGGTCATGATCAGCGCCTCGCCGACCGGACCCGCGACCGCGTCGATCGACGCCTGGCCGGAGGCGCCGATCTTGATCAGGGCGCGGTAGATGCCGACCACCGTGCCGAACAGGCCGACGAACGGCGCCGTCGAGCCGACGGTGGCGAGAAAGGCGAGGCCCGAGGACAGCCTGGCGGTGATCGCGCCCTGGCTGCGGGCCAGCGAATTCTGCATCCAGTCGTGCTGGTCGATCGGGTCGGTCAGCTTGTTGTGCTGCTCCTGGGCGAGCAGGCCGTCGTCGACGATCTGGCGATAGGCGCCGTTCTTGTCGAGCTTGTTGGCGCCCTCGCGCAGGTTCGCCGATTGCCAGAAGGTGGTTCGCGCCTTGCGGCCTTCCTTGATGATCTTCTGTTGCTCGAACAGCTTGACGAAGAAGATGTACCAGGAACCGATCGACATGATGACGAGGATGCCGAAGGTGACCTGGGCGATGATTCCGCCCTCCCCGAGCGCCTTCATCAGGCCATAGGGGTTTTCGGCCGCTGCCGGTGGTGGTGTTGCTGCCATTGGATCAATTCCCTCTCATGCAAACAGATTCAAAAAGTCTAACTCTTAACGTGGCGCGTCATTCCGACGGCAGGCGCCAGGTGACGCTGCCGCTGTCGCTGCCGCTGGTCGGATTGCCGCTGCTGTCGCGGGCCGGAGTGTAGCGCGCGCGGCTGCGCAGGATCCGGCACGTCGCCTGGTCCAGCGAGGTGTTGCCGCTCGAGCCGGTGATGTCGCAGCCGGCCACGCGTCCGTCGGGGCCGATCGTGAGTCGGAAGCGCGCCGTGCCCTCGGCCTCGGAGCGAAGCGCGCCGGCGGGATAATCGTCGGCGGAGAAATAGGAAGCGAGGTTCGCCCGCGCGCGCTGCGGCGGAATCACGCGCGGCGGCGGTGGCGGCGGCGGCGGTGGCGGCGCGGCGATCGGGGGCGGCGGCGGCGGGGCCTCGCGCACGATCTGCATCGGCGGGGCCGGGCTCGGCATCCTGACCAGCGGCGGCGGGGCGACCACGGGCGGCGGCTGAACCTCCTGCGGCTCCGGCGGCGGCGGCTCCTCTTCGGGGGGCGGCGGCTCTTCCTCGACGTCGAAGGTCTTGAGGTCCTCCTGGACCTGCTTGACGAAATTGCCGGCAAGGCCGGTCACGATGGCGAAACCAAGGAGCGCATGCAGGATCGCGACGAAGATGATCGCGTAAACCCTGCCCCGGGTCATCCCCTGATCAACGTATGACATTAACCAGCCGCGCTCCCTCTCATCGTATCCGACCGATGCTCAAACGCCGCGGCCATCATTCGGTTCATCCGTGTAACGGACAGTGCCAAGGCCGTGGTCTCTATCGTGACGGTTTGCCCGACGCAATCCTTCTGTGACTCTGTTACGTGACGGCGACAGAGCGGCGGATTTGCGCCGCAATCCAGGGTTAATGCGCCGGCCGCTAGCGACGCGGCCGAGGCATTCGGGGAGTGATAATGCGAATCAAACTCTTGGCCGCGCTTGCGATTCTGGCTTCGGCCGCGCCGCAAGCCGTTGAGTCGCAAGCCGTTCCCGCGGCGCCCTCGCTGACCTATGCCGACCTCGCCGATCTCGCCGCGGCCGCGCCCATCGCCGCCCATTTGCGGGTCGCGCGGGCCGAGCGGCTCAGCGCCGAACTGGCGCCGAACGTCCCGCCCGGGCACAGGCGGTTGCTCGTCGAGGCCGAGGTCGTCGCCCTGATTCGCGGCGCCGGCGGCATTCCCGGCCGGGTCAGCTACATCGTCGACCTGGCCAACGATTCGCGCGGCCGCCCCGCCCAATTGCGGCGCCGCACCGAGCTCCTGGTCCTCGCCCACCGGGTGCCCGATCGCCCCGCCGAGATCAGGCTGGCCGCGCCCGACGCGCAGCTTCCCTACGCGCCCGAAACCGCCGAGCGGCTGCGCGCGATCCTGCGCGATTCGAGCGCCCGCGACGCGGCGCCGCGAATCACCGGCATCGGCCGCGCCTTCCACGTCCCCGGCTCGCTGCCGGGCGAGAGCGAGACCCAGATATTCCTGCAGACCGGCGACGACCGGCCGATCTCGCTGACGGTGCTGCGCCGTCCCGGCGAGCGCCCGCGCTGGGCGGTGGCTTTGTCCGAGATCGTCGACGAAGCGGCGGCGCCGCCGGCGCGCGACACCTTCCTCTGGTACCGGCTGGCCTGCACGCTGCCGGCCCGGCTCCCGCCCGACACGCTGCGCGAGGCCGGCGCCGCGGAGGGCCGGGCGATCCAGGCCGATTACCGGTTGGTGATGGAGGAGCTCGGCCCCTGCACGCGGACGCGGGTCCGGCGCTGACCGGGTTATTCAGGCGCGGATTTCCGGGCCACGAGAAAGGTCACTCAGACCGCCTCAAGGGCTTCCAACCGCCTTGTAAAATTATCGGCCGTTGCATCATTCGTCTCCAGATGCAGGTTGGCCTCCTTCACGATCTTGGCCCGAACGACCTCTTCCCGGTCGATTCTCTCGTTCTTGAAAAGCCACTCCGAGACTTCATACCAATCCCAAAGCGGATGTTTCGAGGTTACCTTGGCCGCGGGATAAGGAAATTCCGACGACCGTTCCCCACGAGTGTAAAGCGAGATGGCCTGTCTCGTCATTCCCGCCCGCTCGGCAATCTCGCTAAGGCTTACCAGATGATCCGGCTCCACGCGCTCCACGTGCGCGCCGGTACGCAATACGTCTTCATAAGCAGAGGCAACCGCCTTTGAGAATGATACGGCCTCTCGGCTGAACTCGACGATGATGACCCCTTTCTGGAACGAGAGGGTCGCGTCATCGCAGCCGGCTTCAAAAAAGCGGTCTTCGAAGTCATCCGCCTCATGATCCAACCCGGAGGCAATAATGGTGAATTCATGCGTCTTCATCATTCTCCTCCTTTTCCTGATGGGGACAGCGATCAACCGCTCTCATGACCGCCCGGGCGTGATTTCCTGCACTCCTCGGCGTGCTCCAGACGGAGATTTTACAGCCGTCCCGGTCGTGATGTGCGCAATACAACCTTCCCCATGCGTGCCCCTTGACCGGCTTAACGCTCCAGCCAAGTTCCTCCGCATATGAGACAGCATCCTCAATCTCCTTGTCGGGATGACGCTTCCTAACCATCCACGGGCCTCTGCATATAAACGACTGTTTACATTTGTCAACACCCTAATCGCTTCATATAAATCTGGATTAAAAGCTCGACAGCTCCACGCCGACGCCGGCGCAGTCGGGATAGATGTCGGGCTTGCGCGTCGAGACGCGCAGCGCGGTGACGCCGCGGCGCGCCGCGACCAGATCGTAAATCTCGCGGACGAAGGTCTCCTGCAGGTTGAAGCGGCGGCCCTGCGCGAGCGCGCCGATCTCGCTGCGCAGGAAATCATAGTCCCAGGCGCTGGCGCGGTCGTCGGAGGCGGCGAAGGCGCGCTCCTCGACCCAGACCTCGACGGTGACCAGCAGCCGCTGCGGCCTGCCGACCTCGAAATCGTGGAAGCCGATATCCACGGCGAGGTCGTAACCCTCGAGCACGATCTTGCGGGTCTTGGGCGCGAGCCGGTCGGGGACGAGGCCGTCCAGATGGGCGAGGTCCTGCGTCATTCGGGCTCCAGGAATTGCACGTCGCGCGGCAGGGAGAGGAAACGCTGGCCGCCGTCAAGCAGGATCGTCTGGCCGGTGATGCTCGGCGCCGCGATCAGAAAGCGCAGGGCCGCGACGATCTCGGCGACGTCGACGCCGCGCCCGAGCGCGTTGAAGCCGTGCACCTTGTCGAAATTGGCGCGGCTCTGCGGGCCTGAGACCATCGTCACCGACGGCGCGATCCCGCAGACTCGGATGCCCGGCGCGAAGGCGCGGGCGCAAAGCTCGGTGAGTCCGGCCAGGCCGATTTTCGAGATCGTGTAGCTGAAGAAATCCGGGTTGGGCGCGGCGAGCTTGGCGTCGAGCAGGTTGACGATCAGCCCCTCCCCCGCCCGCGCCGCGAAAGCGCGCGACAGCAAAGCCGGCCCGCGCAGGTTGACGTCGAGATGGGCGGCCCAGCTGTCGGCGGTGAAATCTCTTATGTCGTCATGGGCGAAGCGCGAGGCGTTGTTGACCAGCAGCCGCGCCGGCGGCAGCCCGTCCAGCGCGGCGAGGATCGCGTCGGCCGCCCGGGCATCGGCCAGGTCGGCATGCACTGCCGACCCGCCAAGCTCGGTCGCCAGCGCCTCGGCCTCGGCCTTCGAGCGGTTGTAGTGGATCAGGACGTGCCAGCCGTCTGCGGCCAGCGCGCGCGCGATCTCGGCGCCGATGCGCCTTGCTCCGCCGGTGACGATCGCCGTTTCCATGGGTGGCGAATAGCGGCGCGCTTTGCGCATGGCCAGCCGGGCCGCTACACCCGCGCGCATGGACGACCTCGCCAGCCTCAGCCTCGCGGACATCGCCCGCCTGGCCGGAGAGCGGAAGCTGCCGCCGGTCGACAAATGGAACCCCAGCCATTGCGGCGAGAGCGCGATGCGGATCGCCCGCGACGGCAGCTGGTTCCACGAAGGCTCGCCGATCGGCCGGCCGGCGATGGTGCGGCTGTTCTCGACCATCCTCCGCCGCGAGCCGGACGGAAGCTTCGTCCTCGTCACGCCGGTCGAGAAGCTCTCGATCGAGGTCGAGGACGCGCCCTTCGTCGCGGTCGAGCTCAGGACCGAGGGCGAAGGCGAAGGCCGCACCCTCGCCTTCCGGCTCAACACCGACGACCTGGTCGTCGCCGGGCCCGGCCATGGCCTGCGCTTCGAGGCGGGGCCGCATCCCTATCTCGAAGTCCGCACGGGCCTCGACGCGCTGGTCGCCCGCCCGGTCTATTACGAGCTGGCCGAGATCGCCCTTGCCGAGGGCGGCTCGCCGCCGGGAGTGTGGAGCAACGGCGCCTTCTTCCCGCTGGAGCCGGCGCGATGAGCCTCGCCCACAGGTTGCGCGAGGCGCTCGAGATCGGCCACCGCAGCAGCCCCGAGCTGATCGGCGGCGACGTGCTCGACGAGGAAGCCGACGGCCACGGCATCACCCCGGCCGCGGTGCTGGTCGCGGTCGTCGACCGGCCCGATCCCACAATCATCCTGACGCTCCGCCCGGAAACGATGCGCAAGCATCCCGGCCAGGTCAGCTTCCCCGGCGGCCGCATCGACCCCGGCGACGACGGCCCGGTCGCCGCCGCCCTGCGCGAGGCCGAGGAGGAGATCGGCCTGCCGCCGTCGGAGGTCGAGATCATCGGCATCGCCGACCGCTACCGCACCGTCACCGGCTTCGAGGTGACGCCGGTGCTCGGCATCGTGCCGCCGGACCTGCCGCTGACCCCGCATCCGGGCGAGGTCGCGGCTGTGTTCGAGGCGCCGCTCGGCTACCTTCTCGACCCCGCCCACCAGCATGTCCGAAGCGCGGTCTGGCGGGGACGGGAGCGGACCTATTATGAGATCGAATGGGAGGACAGGCGGATCTGGGGAGCGACCGCGGCGATGATCGTCAACCTGGGCCGCCGGCTGGTGCTGGTCTCGTGACGCTGCCCGACGCTCCCTGGCGGGACCGCCCCGGCATGGCCCGGCTGCTGCGCGCGCTCGGCGCGGCCGACGGCGACACCCGCTTCGTCGGCGGCTGCGTGCGCGACACCCTGCTCGGCCTCGACGTCGCCGACGTCGATCTCGCCACCAGGCTCGCGCCCGAGGACGTGACGAGCCGGCTCGAGGCCGCGCACATCAAGGCGGTGCCGACCGGCCTGGCGCACGGCACCGTCACCGCCGTGATCGGCGGCGCGCCGGTCGAGGTCACCACTCTGCGCCGCGACGTCGCCACCGACGGCCGCCGAGCCACCATCGCCTATACCGAGGACTGGCGCGAGGACGCCGCCCGGCGCGATTTCACCATCAACGCGCTCTTCGCCGATCCCCAAAGCGGCCAGGTCTTCGACTATTTCGGCGGCGTCGCCGACCTCGGCGCCCGCCGAGTCCGCTTCATCGGCGATCCGCTGCAGCGGATCGCCGAGGACCATCTGCGCATCCTGCGCTTCTTCCGCTTCCATGCCCGCTTCGGCGCCGAGGATCCCGATCGGCAAGCGCTCGAAGCCTGCGCCGCCCGCGCCAACGACCTGATGGCGCTCTCCCGCGAGCGGATCGCAGACGAGCTCATGAAGCTGCTCGGCCTCCCCGATCCCGCGGCCACGGTCGAACTCATGATCGCGCTCGGCATCTTCCGGCCGGTCCTGCCGGAAATCGGATCGGCCGGGCGGCTGCACGCCCTGATCGAGGCCGAGCGCGCCGCCGGAATCGGTCCGGAGGCGATCCGCCGCCTGGCCGCGCTGCTGCCGATCGACGCCGAGGTCGCGGCATCGGTCGCCGCGCGGCTGCGCTTGTCGAAGCGGGCGGCGAAGCGGCTCGCCTCGGCGGCCGGGCCCGGCCTCGATGCGCCCGAGCCGCTCGCCTACCGGATCGGCACCGCCGAGGCGATCGACCGGATCCTGCTCCATGGCGCGCCGGGAAGCGATCTCAAGGCGCTGGCGACGTGGCAGCGTCCGCGCCTCCCGGTCGGCGGGGGCGACCTCGTCGCGCGGGGCCTTGAGGCCGGCCCGCTGGTGGCGAAGACCCTGCAGGCGATCGAGGCGGAGTGGATCGAGCGCGGCTTCCCCGGCGACATCGAGGACGTGATCGACAAATATGTCGATCAGGCGCTGCGTTCGAGCCAGTAGGCCAAAGCGTCGTCGGCCGGCATCGCTTCGGAATAGAAGAAACCCTGGCCGTAGGTGCAGCCCAATTCGGTCAGCATCTCGGAAAGGTCGGACGAATCGATCCCTTCCGCGGTCGTCTCCATGCCGAGCGCGCGGGCGAGGCTGAGGATGGCGCGGACGATCGCGGTCGAATCGCCGTCGGCGAGCATGCCGGAGACGAAGCGCTGGTCGATCTTCAGGATGTCGATCGGCAGCGTCTGCAGCGAGGCCAGAGAGGTGAAGCCGGTCCCGAAATCGTCCATCGCGATCTTCACGTCGAAGCGCTGCAGCGCCTTCAGCGACTTGGCGACTCGCTCCGGGTCCTGGATGATCGCGCCCTCGGTCAGCTCCAGCGTCAGCCGGGCGCCGTCGATGCCGCTCGCCGAAAGCGCGCCCGACACCGCCGCGGCGACGTCGTCGCGGCTGATCTGGACGGGCGAGAGGTTGACGTTGACGCTGATCGGCAGTCGGGTGCCGGTCTTGCGGTCCCAGTCGGCCAGGGCCTGCACGGCCGTGTCGAGCGCCCAGCGGCCGAGCTGGACGATCAGGCCCGATTCCTCGGCGACCGGGATGAACTCGCCCGGCGCGATCGGATTGCCCTCATGCTGCCAGCGGGCCAGCGCCTCGAAGCCGACCACCTTGCCCGAGGCGAGCTGGATCAGCGGCTGGTAGGCCATGCTGAGGTCGCCCGCCTCGATCGCGCAGCGGAGCTCGGTCTCGATGCTGAAGCGCCGGCGCACCGCCTGCGCCTGGGTCGGCTCGTAGACCTGGGTGGCGCCGGTTTTCTTGGCCCGCTTCAGCGCGAACTGGGCGTTGCGGAGCACCTCGTCGGCGGTGGCGACGCTCCTGTTGAGGATCGCGCAGCCGATCGCGCAATCGACGCGGATCTCCAGCTCGCTGAGGCGGAACGGCAGCGTCAGCACGGCCTTGATGCGCTCGGCGGCGCGGAGCGCGTCGGCGGGGCCGCGGTCGAGGCGGAGCAGCACTCCGAACTCGTCGCCGGAGATGCGGGCGAGCATGTCGCTCGGGCGCAGCGCCGAGACGAGGCGGCGGGCGAAGGTGATCAGCAATTCGTCGCCGGCGATCGCGCCCATGCACTCGTTGACGCGGCTGAACCGGGTCATGTCGACCGCGAGCACGGCATGGGCGCCCTCGGCGAAGGCCGGGTCGGCGAGCACGGCCTCGACCTTCTCGTTGAAGGCGAAGCGGTTGGGCAGGCCGGTCAGCGTGTCGCGCAGCATTTCCGAGCGCAGGCTGCGCTCGGTTTCGACCTGCGCGGTCTTGTCGATCAGCGAGATCAGGCAGCGCTCGGGCTGGCCGGGCAATATGGTGAGTCGGGCGAAGCGGACCGTGTAGTGCCGGCCGCCGATGCTGCGCCCTTCCGACGTGTCGAACTGAAAGGCCGGGTCGTTCTTCTTGAGGAAGGCGGAGAGCTTGGTCCCGATCGGGCCGGAGCGAAGCATCGGCACCTCGGCGACTCGGCGCTCGCCGAGGCGCTCGTCCCATTCGGCGAGAAAGCGGAACTGATCGTTGGCGCAGTCGATGACGCTGTCGTCCGAGATATTGACGATCGCCGCGGCGATGGGGAGGGCGTCGAGATAGCGCTGGCGGACGGTCTCGAGGACGGCCTGGAATTGCGGCGCGAACTCGGGCGGCACGCCTCCGCGCGCCGGAGGACCTTCCGCCGCGGCTTTCGACCGCCCGCGCGTCTTTGCAGCCTGCATGACCGCGGCGATAGGCAAATAGGGTTAACGGATCGTTGAGAAAATGCCCCGGCAAACGCGGTAACCATTTGCCGCGTTTGCCAAATCATCCCTCGAACGGATTGTCCCGGGGAAAGCCCATCGGCGGCATCCGGCCGGCGGCGCCGCGGGCGGTGCGCCACGGGTTCATGTCGGCCTCCGTCCGGATCCGGCCGCTGTCGCCGCCCATCGGCCAGGACAGGCCCTCGGCGAGGGTGAAGCCGGTGGCGCCGGCGAGGCCGCCGTCGCGATAGCGCTGCAGCTGGACGCCCTGGCCGCGGCCCATTTCGGGCAGCTCGCTCAACGGATAGACGACCATCTTCCTATTCTCGCCGATCACCGCGACATAATCCTGCCCGGGCTTCAGCGGCCGCACCACCCGCAGGCGCGCGCCGGGCCGCAGGTTCACGACCTGCTTGCCCTTGCGCGTTTCGGCGACGGCCCCGGCGGCCGCGGTGACGAAACCCCGGCCGTCCGACGAGGCAAGCAGCAATTTCTCCGCCGCGCCGGCGCGAAGCAAAGCGACGACGTTGCCCTCGCCTTCGATGTCGACCATCGCCTTGACCGGCTCGCCGAAGCCGCGCCCGCCCGGCAATTTGTCGGCGGCGAGCGTGTAGAAACGCCCGTCCGACGAGGCGAGCAGCAACTTGTCGGTGGTGTGGGCGTGGAGCAAAGGAAAAGCGAGGCCGTCGCCCTCCTTGAACTTCAGCGCCTCGGCGTTGGTGATTTCGACATGGCCCCGCATCGCCCGGATCCAGCCGCGCTTCGACAGGATCACCGTCACCGGCTCGCGCTCGATCATCGCTTCCAGCGGGATTTCCCGAGCAGGCCCCGCTTCCTCGATCAGCGTGCGGCGCTTTCCCAGCTTGGTATCTTCGCCGTAGCGGGCCTTCAGCGCCGTCAGATCCTTGATCAGCCTTTTCTTCTGCAGCTTCCTGTCGTCGATCAGCTTCCGCAGCGCTTCGCGCTCCTTGACGAGGTCGTCACGCTCTCTCCTGAGCTGCATTTCCTCGAGCTTGCGCAGGCTTCGCAGGCGCATGTTCAGGATCGCCTCGGCCTGCCGGTCGGAGAGGCCGAACTCGGCGATCATCACCGGCTTGGGCTCGTCCTCGGCGCGGATGATCTGGATCACCCGGTCGAGGTTCAGGAAAGCGACGAGATAGCCTTCGAGAAGCTCCAGCCGATCGTCGATCTTGGTCACGCGATGCTTCGACCGGTTGACCAGGACCTCGAACTGGAAGGCGAGCCATTCGCCGAGGACCTGCTTCAGGCCCATCACCCGCGGCGTCCGTTTCGAGTCGAGCACGTTGAGGTTGAGCGGGACCCGCGCTTCGAGGTCGGTGAGGCGGAACAGGCTGTCCATCAACAGCTCCGGCTCGACGGTGCGGCTCCTGGGCTCGATCACGATCCTGATCTCGGCGTCCGATTCGTCGCGCACGTCGGCGAGGATCGGCAGCTTCCTGTCGGCGATGAGCTGGGCGATCTGCTCGATCAGCTTGCCCTTCGCCACCTGGAACGGAATCTCGGTGACGACCGCGGCCCAGGACCCCTGCGGGCCCTTCTCGATCGTCCATTGAGCGCGGACCCGAAAGCTCCCGCGCCCGGTCGCATAAGCGAGCGCGATCGCCTCCGGCGAGTCGACCACCTTGCCGCCGGTCGGGAAATCGGGGCCCCTGACATGGGCCATCAGCGCCATGTCGCCGGCGCCGGGGTCGGCGATCAGCAGGACGGCGGCGTCGATCAGCTCGGCGACATTGTGCGGCGGAATGCTGGTCGCCATGCCGACCGCGATGCCGCTGGCGCCGTTGGCGAGCAGATTGGGGAACAGGCCCGGAAAGACCTCCGGCTCCTCCTCCTCGCCATTGTAGGTCGGCTTGAACTCGACCGTGCCTTCGTCGAGCCCGGCCATCAGCTCGCCCGCCGCCGCGGTCAGCCGCGCCTCGGTATAGCGCATCGCCGCCGCGTTATCGCCGTCGACATTGCCGAAATTGCCCTGACCGTCGACGAGCGGATAGCGCAGCGAGAAATCCTGGGCGAGCCGGACCATCGCGTCGTAGACCGACTGGTCCCCGTGCGGGTGATATTTGCCGATCACGTCGCCGACCACGCGCGCGCATTTCTTGTAGCCGGCCGCCGGATCGAGCTTGAGCAGCCGCATCGCCCATAACAGCCGCCGGTGCACCGGCTTCAGCCCGTCGCGCAAATCGGGCAGCGACCGCGCCGTGATCGTCGAGAGGGCATAGACGAGGTAGCGCTGGGACAAGGCGGTGTCGAACGGGTGGTCGACGACCTGGTCGAATTCATCACTCATGAGGGTGCGTTAGCAGGGCCGATTCGGCGATGCGAGAGGGTCTTGCAATTGTCTACCGATATGGTAGAGTCATGTGACAATATAACAGGGGAGAATGATCGTGCGCCATTCGCTTCCGTTCCTGGTCCTGCTTCTCGCCACCACCGCTTCGTGCGGCGGTCCCCAAAGTGAGGCGCCCCCGTCCGACACCATGGCCCGCGACCAGGCCCAGCCCGAGACCAGCTTCGAATCGGCGCCGGCCATCGCCCCGGCCAACTCGACGACCGCCGGCCGCGCCGCCGGCCCCAATGTCGGGCCGACCGCCGCGCCCGGAATCGCCTTCAACTATCGCTACGGCTTCCGGCTCGCGGCGCCGCGCATCGCCGACGTGCAGGAGCAGCACGCCCAGCTCTGCGAGCGGCTCACGATCGCCCGCTGCCGGATCACCGGGCTGCGCTACCGAGTCGTCAACGACCGCGACATCGAGGCGATGCTCGCCTTCAAGCTCGATCCGTCGATCGCCCGCCATTTCGGCCGCTCGGGCGTCGAGGCGGTGGTCCGCGCGGAGGGCATGCTGACCGAGAGCGAGATCACCGGCGTCGACGCCGCCACCAACATCCGCCAGGCCGGCCGATCGATCGCCCAGATGGGCGAGGAATTGAGGCGCATCGAGGCGCGGCTCGCCGCGCGCCTCTCCGCCGACGAGCGCAGCCGCCTCGAAAACGAGGCGCAGCTGCTCCGCCAGTCGATCCGCGCCGCCGAGGCGGGCCGCGAGCAGCAGCAGGAGTCGCTCGCCACCACGCCGATGGTGTTCAACTACGGTTCGGGCGACCTCGTCCCCGGCTTCGACGACGACCTCACCTTGGGCAAGGCGTGGCAGCGGGCGCTCGACAATCTGAGCGCGGCCGGGCTCGGCCTGATGATCGTCATCGTGACGCTGGCGCCCTGGATCCTGCTCGCCTTGCTGCTCTGGTGGGCCGTCGTCCGCATTCGCCGCCGCTGGTTCCCGAAGCACCCGCCGGCAGCGGCCGAGCCCGTCCCCACGGCCTGAGCAGATAGGAGCTTCCGGCATTGGGGCTTTGCGACCCAATTGTCTACTGTTTCAGTTGAGTAACAACGAAGAGAGAGGAGACTGAAATGCGCCGTTCGCTTCCCCTGCTTGTCCTGCTTCTCGCCACCGCCGCGGCCTGCAACCGGGCCGACGACAATAGCGCGGCTCCCGGCGCCGCGCCCCCCGGCCAGGCCGGGAATGCGGCCGAGGCGGCGGCCAATTCCGACTCCTTGACCGCGATCCCGCCGGAGCTGCCCGCGCCGCGTGCCCGGCCGAGCCGCGAGACGGGCCCCAACCTCGACCCGGCGGCGGCGCCCGGCGTCGCCTTCGACTATAATTATTCCTTCCGGCTCGAGGCCGAGCGGATCGCCGAGATGCAGCAGGAGCACCAGCGCCTGTGCGGGCGCTACGGGCCGCGCTGCCGGATCACCGGCATGGACTATCGCGCCGCCAACGAGGACGATGTCGAGGCGATGCTCTCCTTCCTCGTCGATCCGGAGATCGCCGGGCAGTTCGGCCGCGAGAGCGTCCGCGCGGTGACCGCGGCCGACGGCGCGCTCGCCGGCAGCGAGATCAGCGGCACCGAGATCGGCACCGCGATCAAGGCCAATACCGGCAATATCGAGGAGCTCGAGGCGGAGCTGGCGCGGGTCGAGGCCAGGCTCGCCGGGCGCGGCCTCGGCTGGCGCGAGCGGGAGCGGCTCGACGAGGAGCGGCGCGATCTTCGCCGGCAGATCGCCGAGCTGCGGTCGACCACTACGGCGCAGGAGCGTCAGCTGGCGACGACGCCGATGCTGTTCCGCTACGGTTCGGGTGCGTTCGCGCCGGGGCCGGCGCCGCAGGCGACGGTCGGCGAGGCGGCCGAGCGCGCCGCCGACAATTTCCTGGGCGGGCTCAACATTCTTCTGATCCTCTTCGTGACGCTCTCGCCCTGGCTGCTGACCGCCCTTTTGATCTGGGGCGCGATCCGCTTCGCCCGGCGCCGGCTGGCAAGGCCGCCGCTCCCGGGCGAGGCCGGGAGCGCCTGAAGCCGCTCGCCTCTCCGCCTGCAGGCGGAGAGGCAGGGGGCGGGTGCGAACGACGCGCCGCCCGATCCTCGCCAGGCGCCGCCGCGCCGCGCGCCCGCCCCACCCGAAAAATAGGGACTGTCCCTATTTTTCGGGCTCGACGAAGACCGCGGCCGGCGCTGCGCCGGCCGCGGCGGCGGCGCGCGCCTCGCCGACCAGCCAGTCGCGGAAGGCGGCGATCTTGGGCTGGTTGCGCCGCGCCTCCGGATAGACCAGCCAGTGGCCGTTGCCGGGCATCAGCAAATGCGGGAAGAGCTGGACCAGCCGCCCCGAATCGAGCTCGGCGCGCCAGAACATCGGAGTCATCATCGCCACTCCGAAGCCGGCGAAGGCGGCGTTCGCCTCCATCACCTGGTTGTCGAGCGCGATCCCGGCCTTGGGCGCGCCGCCGCCCGCCGCCACGCCGACCTCGGCCAGCCAGTCGCGCCACCAATGGTCGGCCGGGCTGATCCAGGCGACGTCGAGCAGCTGCTCCGGCCGCTCGATCCCGTGGCGGTCGCGGAATTCGGGCGTGCAGATCGGGGTGAAGTGCGAGCGGAACAGGAAATGCTGCCTGAGGCCAGGCCACGAGCCGCGGCCGATCCGCACCGCCGCGTCGAACTCGCCGGCGGAAAAGTCGACCAGCCTGTTGTCGGTGCTGAGCCGGACGGCGAGATCGGCGTGCCTGACCTGGAAGGCGCCGAGCCGCGCCGCCAGCCAGGTCGTCGCGAAAGTCTGGGCGGTGCTGATCGAAAGCACCCCCTGATCGTCGGCGACGAGCCCCGAAAAGGCGTCGTCGAGCGTGTCGAACGCCGCCGCCACCAAAGGCGCCGCGCGACGCCCCGCGTCGGTCAGCGCCACCCGCCCCTTGGCGCGCGAGAAGAGGGAAATGCCGAGCCGCTCCTCCAACAAGCGGATTTGATAGCTGACTGCCGCCTGCGTCATCCCGAGCTCGGCCGCGGCCTGGGTGAAATTCTGCCTGCGCGCTGCTGCCTCGAAGACTCGAACGGCGCTGAGAGGCGGCAGGCGGCGCATGCCCAGCCTATAAGCTGGACTTATACCTGATGTCGAGACTTTCGTTGGCGCCGAGGCGCGCCGGCTGTCATGTCCCGTGCATCGCCGAGAGCCAATCCGGCCCCGCCGCAAGAAAGGACTTCGAGATGCGCGACGAAATCTACGACCGCCTCTGGGTCGACCACCATGAGGCTTTCTCCCGCGACCTGGAGCGCGGCTTCGCCGCGCTTCGCGCCGCGATCGCCCGCCTGCCGGTCTGGGACGGCACCACCGCCCAGCTGCTCGCCTTGGTCGCCTCGTTCGCGATCACCGGGCTCGCCTTCAACACCACCGCTGCCTGAGAAAGGACGACGACATGGCCAGCCTGACCTCCCCGCGCGGCGCGCTCGGGCGCCTCCTGGAGACGATCCGCGTCTCCCTGTGCAAGCTCAACCAAATCCAGTTCAGCGCTCCCTGGAACCCGAACCGCACCAGCTGCGGCTAGGGCCAGCGCCCCGAACCTTGGGGCTTTGAACTGGCGCGCATGGCGTCTATCCGCTGCCTGCCCCCCGCGGAAGGACGCCATGCGCCGTTTGACGAAACCGCTTGCCCTCCTCTCCGGCGCCGCGTTAGCCGCTTGCGCCGTGAGCCAGACGCCGAACGCCGAGGGGAGCGCCCCCGCCCGCCTGATGAGCTGGCCGGACCTGCTCGAACGGCCCCGGCCGCGGCCCACCGCGACCGTCCGCTACGGCGACGATCCCTATCAGGTCGCCGACATCTGGGCGCCCGATGGGGCGGGACCGCATCCGGCGGTGATCATGGTCCATGGCGGCTGCTGGCAGACCGAGATCGCCGACCGCCATTTCATGGACTGGATTTCCGAGGATCTGCGCCGCCGCGGCATCTTCGTCTGGAACATCGACTATCGCGGCGTCGACCGGCCGGGCGGCGGCTATCCGGGCACCTTCCTCGACGCCGCCGCCGCCGCCGATGCGTTGCGCGGCCAGGCGGGCGGCTACGATCTCGATCTCTCCCGGCTGGTGGCGGTCGGCCACAGCGCCGGCGGCCATCTCGCGCTCTGGCTGGCCGCACGCCCGCGCCTGCCGCGGGGCTCGCCGCTGCGCACCGCCAACCCGATCCCGGTCCGCGCCGTGGTCAGCCTCGGCGGCCTGCCCGACCTCGAGGAAGCGGCCCGTCCGCCCGGCAGCGGCTGCGGCACCGACGTGATCGCGCGCATTTCGGGCGGCCGGTTCGCCGAGACTTCGGTGCCGCGCCTTGCCCCGCTCGGCCTGCCCCAGAGCCTGATCAACGGCCGCCAGGACCGGATCATCCCGATCTCTTATGCCGAGGGCTATGCCGGGCCGATGCGTGCCGCCGGCGACAACGTCCGGGTGCGCATGATCGACCGCACCGGCCATGTCGAGCTGATCGCGCCCGAAACCGGCGCCTGGGCCGCGGCGGTGGAAGAGATCGAGCGGGCGCTCGGCCGATGAGCTTCACCCTCGCCGAGGCGAAGGCCGCCGACGCCGCCGATCCGCTGCGGCCGCTGCGCGGCCGTTTCCACCTGCCCGAGGGCCTGATCTACCTCGACGGCAATTCGCTCGGGCCGCTGCCCAAGGCGGCGGTCGCGCGCCAGCAGCAGGTTGTGGCCGAGGAATGGGGCGAGGAGCTGATCCGCAGCTGGAACAGCCGCGACTGGATCGGCGCGCCGCAGCGGATCGGCGCCAAGATCGCGCCGCTGATCGGCGCGAAACCGCACGAAGTCCTCGTCACCGACTCGACCTCGGTCAACCTGTTCAAATTGCTGGTCGCCGCCGCCCGCCTGTCGGAGCGCAAGACTTTGCTCTCCGAGAGCGGCAATTTCCACACCGACCTCCACATCGCCAGCGGCGTCGCCGACCTGCTCGGCCTCGACCTCGACATCGTCCCGCGCGCCGAGATCGAGGGCCGGATCGGGCCGGAGACCAACCTGCTCCTGCTCACCCATGTCCACTACAAGACCGCCGAGCGGTTCGACATGGCGCGGATCACCGCCAAGGCGAAGGCCGCCGGCGCGGTGACGGTCTGGGATCTGAGCCACAGCGTCGGCGCCGTCCCGCTCTACCTGGGCGACGCCGGCGCCGAGCTTGCCGTCGGCTGCGGCTACAAATATCTCAACGGCGGCCCCGGCGCCCCGGCCTTCCTCTACATCGCCGAGCATCTGCAGGAGCGGCTGGTCTCGCCGCTGCGCGGCTGGATGGGCCATGCCAGCCCCTTCGCCTTCACCGACGATTACGCGCCGGCCGCGGGCATCTCCCGCTTCCTCGCCGGCACCCCGCCGATCTTGAGCCTCGCCGCGCTCGAAAGCGGCCTCGACGCCTTCGCCGGCGTGACCATGGAACGGCTCTGGACCAAGTCGCGCGCGCTGTTCGACGTCTTCCACGCGCTGATGGAGCAACGCTGCCCCGACCTCATCTGCATCTCGCCGCGCGGCGAGGACCAGCGCGGCAGCCACATCTCCTTCCGCCACCCCCACGCCTTCGAAATCTGCCAGGCGCTGATCGCCGCCGAAGTGATCGGCGACTTCCGCGCCCCCAACGTCATCCGCTTCGGCCTCACCCCGCTCTATCTCGGCTTCGAGGATGTCTGGCAGGCGGTCGACCGGCTGGCGCGGATCATGGCGGGCGAAAGCTGGCGCGACCCGAAATTCGCCGTCCGCGGCAAGGTCACCTGACTTAAATAGGGACAGTCCCCATTTAATTCCCACGCGCGAGCGCGAGCTGAAAAATGGGGACTGTCCCTATTTATGGGAGGCGCACGCCGGTTTGCTCTCCCGCCCCCGCTCCACTATAGAGCCGCTTCCCTCGCCATCCCCAAGCCGGAGGCTCCCCGCCCAATGTCCCGCCGCCGCATGATCTACGAGGGCAAGGCCAAGATCCTCTACGAAGGGCCCGAGCCCGGCACGCTGATCCAATATTTCAAGGACGACGCGACCGCGTTCAACGCTCAGAAGAAGGGCATGATCGCGGGCAAGGGCGTGCTCAACAACCGCATCTCCGAGCATATCTACACCTTGCTCGGCGCGATCGGCATCCCGACCCATTTCGTCCGCCGCCTCAACATGCGCGAGCAATTGATCCGCCAGGTCGAGATCGTTCCGATCGAGGTCGTCGTCCGCAACGTCGCGGCGGGATCGCTGTCGACCCGGCTCGGCATCGAGGAAGGCACCCAGCTGCCGCGCACGATCATCGAATATTATTACAAGGACGACGCGCTCGGCGACCCGATGATCGCCGACGAGCATATCGCCGCCTTCGGCTGGGCCAGCCAGGAGGAGATGAACGACATCGCCGACATGGCGATCAGGGTGAACGACTTCCTCTGCGGCCTGTTCGCCGGGATCGGCATCCGCCTGATCGACTTCAAGCTCGAATTCGGCCGGCTCTGGGAGAACGATTTCGCCCGAATCATCCTCGCCGACGAGATCAGCCCCGACGGCTGCCGGCTGTGGGACGCGACCTCGGGCGAGAAGCTCGACAAGGACCGCTTCCGCCGCGACCTCGGCGGCGAGGCCGAAGCCTATCAGGAGGTCGCCCGCCGCCTCGGCCTGCTCCCCGAGGGCGAGGCGAGCAGCGTGCTCGACCTTGAGAAGCACCGCCAGAAGCGTGGCAAATAATAATAAGCGTGGCGAAGGCGGCATAGGAAACATGAAAAGCCCCGCGATCGGCTATCGCCCCGAAGTCGACGGCCTTCGCGCCATTGCCGTCCTCGCCGTGATCTTCTTCCATGCCGGCTACGAGCAGATCGCCGGCGGCTTTCTCGGCGTCGACATCTTCTTCGTCATCAGCGGCTATCTGATCACGACGATCCTCTACAACGCCCTCGATCGCGGCTCCTTCTCGATCCTCAAATTCTACGAGCGCCGGACCCGGAGAATCGTCCCGGCGCTGCTGCTCACCATCGTGCTGGCGTTCCCCGCGGCCTATCTGCTGATGCTGCCCGATTCGCTCGAGAATTTCGGCCAGTCGGTGGTCGCCACCATCCTGTTCAGCAACAACATCCTGCTGTTTCTGAAAACCGACTATTTCGCGCCGGACATCGCCTTCAACCCGCTGATGCACACCTGGAGCCTCGGAGTCGAAGAGCAATATTATATCGTCATCCCGATCCTGATGTACTTCGCCTACAAGGCGGGCCGGCGGCGGGTGACGGCGACCGGCATCGCCGCGATCACGCTGGCCAGCTTCCTCTTCTGCCTCTGGGCCTCCCGCCACGCGCCGGCGGCCAATTTCTATCTGATCTTCTCACGCGCCTGGCAGCTCGGCGCCGGCTCGCTGGTGGCAATGGCCGAGCCGGCATTGAAGCGCCGCTTCGGCGCCGCGACGGGGCTCAACCAGGTGCTGGCTCTGGCCGGCCTGGCGATGACGATCCTGCCGCTCTTCCTGCTCGACGAAAGCGGCGCTCCGCCCAGCCTTGAAACGGCGATCCCGGTGCTCGGGGTCTGCCTGCTGCTGATGCATGCCGGTCCGGCGACGATCACCGGCAGGATCCTCGCCTGGCGGCCGCTCGTCGCGATCGGACTGATCAGCTACAGCGCCTATCTCTTCCATCAGCCGATCTTCGCCTTCACCCGGGTCGCCAGCCTCGAGCAGCCGGACCGGATGCTGCTGACCGCCTTGATTCCGGTGATCCTCATCCTCGCCTATATCTCCTGGCGCTTCGTCGAATGCCCGTTCCGCGACCGCCGGCTCGGCTTCCGCTGGGTGGCGCTGAGCTGCGGCGTGACGGCGGCGCTGGCGCTCGCTGCCGGCATCGCGATGCACCTCACCCAAGGGCTCTATCGCAACTGGCCGGAACTGGCGGGGGGCGACAGCCAATTCGGCGCCCGGCAGAACCGCGACTATAATCTCGAGCCGTTCCGCTTCCGCGAGGCGCCGCTGCCGGCGGAACGCGGCGGGCGGACCAACGTCCTCGTCCTCGGCAATTCCTTCGCCCGCGACTTCATCAACATGGGGGTGGCGGCCGGCCAGTTCGACCGGCACCGGATCAGCTATTCGGACTCGGACGATTGCGCGCCGATGACCCGCGAAGCCCGCGCCAATGCCGTCCATGCCGATTTCGTCGTCATCGGCTCCGGCATCGACGCGCCGCTGCTCCGCTGCGCGATCCGGCGGATTCGCGAGCTTCGCGGGGTCACCGCCGCCCGCATCATCGTCCTCGGAGTCAAGAATTTCGGCTGGCACAACGATGGGGTGATGCTGCTTCCCCCCGAACGCCGCTACGCCTATCGCGCGATGCCCGTCGCCTATGCCCGCGAGGCGAATGCGCTCGGCCGGGCGAGCCTCCCTCCCGATATCTATGTCGACATGCTCGGCATGCTGTCCGACGCCGAGGGCCGGGTCGCGGTCTTCACTCCCGACCGGAAGTTCATCAGCCAGGACAATCGCCACGTCACCCGCGCCGGGGCGCGCTATGTCGGCTCGATCATCTTCCGCCACCCCGCCTTGCGCGCCCTCCACGAGGGACGGACCGGGCGCTAGCGCCGCCGCCCCTTCTCGATTAGTCCTGGAACCGCAAAGCCCTTCGGGCGCCGAGGCGGAGCCGCTCTTGTCCCTTTCCCACCTCCATGGTCCAGGCGCCCACGGCCATGGCGGGCATCATCACGGCCATGGTCACGGCCGCTCGCCGGCCGATTTCGGCGCGGCCTTCGCCGCCGGCATCGTCCTCAATCTCGCCTTCGTCGCGGTCGAGGCGGCCTATGGCTGGTACGCCAACTCGATGGCCCTGCTCGCCGACGCCGGCCACAATCTTTCCGACGTGCTCAGCCTCGCCACCGCCTGGGGCGCGGCGATCCTGGCAAAGCGGCCGCCCAGCCGCCGGTTCAGCTACGGCCTCAGGGGCGCCACCATCCTCGCCGCGCTCGCCAATGCGGTGCTGCTGCTGATCGCCATCGCCTTCATCGTCTATCACGCGGTGATCCGCCTGATCATCCCCGACATCGTCGAGGGGAAGACGGTGATGATCGTCGCCGGGATCGGAATCCTGATCAACGGCGCCACCGCGCTCATGTTCGCGCGCGGCCGGCGCAGCGACATCAACGTGCGCGGCGCCTATCTGCACATGGTCGCCGACGCGCTCGTCTCCGCCGGCGTGGTGGTGGCGGGGATCGGGATCGCAACGACCGGCTGGGTGTGGATCGATCCGGTCGCGGGGCTCCTCGTCGCCGGCCTCATCTTCATCGTCACCGCCGACCTGCTCCGCGATTCGCTTACCATGGCGCTGGCCGGCGTCCCGCGCGGCATCGATCCCGAGGCGGTCGAGGCGCATCTGCTCGCCTTGCCCGGCGTTACCGACATCCACGACCTCCACATCTGGCCGATGAGCACGACCGAGTTCGCGCTGACCGCCCATCTGGTCATGCCCGCGGGCTTCCCCGGCGACCGCTTCCTCTCGGATTGCGCGCACGGCATCGCGCACGGCTTCGGGATCGCTCACGCCACCTTCCAGATCGAGGTCGGCGGCGACTGCCAATTGCAGCCGGCGGAACGGCTCTAGCGCGAGTTGCGGCGACCATGAGAAAAGGCCCCGCCGTTGCCGGCGAGGCCTTCGGCCTTTGCGGCCTCTCCCTAGCCTGTCGAAACCTGCTTAGCGGCGGCCGGCCGCGGGCCCGCCGGTCGGGCCGCCGATCGCGGCCGGAGCGTCGAGGGCGTTGCGGCGCTGCAGCGCGACCAGCGCATTGGCCTGCTGCATGAACGGGACCGGATTGACGGCGCGGCCGTCGATCCGGACTTCGTAATGGAGGTGGCTGCCGGTCGAGCGGCCGGTCGAGCCCATATAGCCGATCAGCTCGCCGCGGCGGACGCGCTGGCCGGCGCGGGCGGCGAAGCGCGACAGATGGCCGTAGCGGGTCTGGATGCCCTGGCCGTGGTTGAGCTCGACGAGGTTGCCGTAGCCGCCATTATTATATTCGGCGCGGCCGACGATGCCGTCGGCGGTGGCGAAGATCGGAGTGCCGAGCGGGCCGGCGAGATCGATTCCGGCATGCATGGCGGCGCGGCCGCGGAACGGATCGGAGCGCACGCCATAGCCGCTGGTCAGCGCGATCGAATCCCGGATCGGGTGGGCGGAGGGGATGGCGGCGACGCCCTGCTCGAGCTGGTCGAGCTGGCGCCAGGTGGTGAACAGCTCGCGGAAGCGGGGATCGGCGTTGCCGGCCTGCGCCACTTCCTCGAACGGCCCGCCCATGGCGCGCGCGCCGGAACGGATGAACTGGTTGGGATTGAGGCCCATGGTGCGGATCGCGCGGGCGGTTTCGGCGACGCGCTGGCGGGTCATGTCGCGGGTGCGCTCGGCGAGTTGCCGCTGCATGCTCTCCACCCGGGCGTAGGGGCGGGCGACGGTCACCGGCGCCGCGGCCTCCTGCGGCATCAAGGCGGCGAGCCGGTTGGCGTCGGCGTCGCCCGAGAGCATCGCGGCGAGGAATTGCTGGCGGCGCTCGAGCAAGGCGGCGTGCTGGCGGGTCTGCACGCGCATCTGCGCGACGTTGGCCTGCATCTGGGCGACCTGGCGCTCCATGCGGGCGACATCGCCGTCCATTGCGTCGATCGCCTGGAAGGTCGCGAAGGCGGACCAGGCCAGCAAAACAAAAGCGGCCAGAGTGGCCGCCATCTGCACGCCCGCGCCGATCGTGAAGCGGCGGAGGCTCTTGCCATCGTGCAGGAAAATGTCGCGCGGCTTGAAGATGTTGCGGAACTTTCCGGTAAAGCCTGCGTTCGCCGTTCGTAGGTTGCTCGTCATCATTATCCCCGCTCGGCCTCCACCGGACCGATGCGGTCACGCTTGGCGACCGCTTGAAAAAACCTGGGGCACCGGCCCCGGCACAAATCGTCGGAAAGTCCCCCCCGACTGCGTGAGCCGGACAGTGTTAAACATATCTTTGCGCGGCAACCCCTTGGTAGAAATCGCGGGACAAACCGGCTTGGTCGCGGGCTGAGTCGTTGAACGGCGGCTTAAGGCTCCCTCGGAAATGCGTTCGAATCAGCGCCTGCCAGTGCGGGACGGCGGCGATGTTCAGGGATTCGCAGCCGGTCTTGAACCAGCGCGTTCCCGCCGCGACATGGCGGATTTCGTCGCGGTAGATGCGCCCGAGGACCGCCGCCGAGCGCGCGTCGCCGGAGCGCTCGAACGCGGCGACGGTGGCCGGCGTGACGTCGAGTCCGCGCGCCTCCAGAACCATCGGCACCACCGCCAGCCGGGCAAGCAGATCGTGCGCGGTCTCCGCCGCCGCTTCCCACAGCCCGTCATGCGCGGGCAGCGCGCCGTAATGCGCGCCGAGCGCCCGCAGCCGCCGGTCGAGCAAGGCGAAATGCATCGCCTCGTCCGCGCCCACCGCCAGCCAATCGTCGACGAACGCGCGCGGCAGCCCCGCGCCGAACCGCCCGGCCATGTCGAAGGCGAGGTCGATGGCGGCGAACTCGATATGGGCGAGCGCATGCAGCATCGCGATCCGGCCGCGCTCCGAGCCGCCTTTGCCGCGCTTGGGCATGCGGTTCGCCGGCAGCAATTCGGGCGCCGGAGGCCGCGCCGGCCGCTCGGGCATGGCAACGTCGAACGCGTGCGCGAGCCCGCCCCGCCGCCACGCCCGCGCCGCCGCTCGCGCCGCCTTCACCTTGGCGCCCGGCGCCGCGGTCAGCAGCACGATTCGGCAGGCCTCGGCGATCGTCCTCATCCGGCGAACGGGCCGCCGGCAGGAAGGCGAATGGCGGACGGCATGGCATGTTCTCCCGCGGCCGGATTAGCGCCCGTGCGGATGGCGTCAAAGCCGCTTCGCGCGCTCAGGAGGGCGCCGAATGTTTTTTGCCGGGCTCGAGATGCGCCACGCCGATCCAATGGAATATGGGCGTTGCGGCGCTGAGTTCTGCAATCGTTTCTCAGGCATGAATTGCCTTGCTTTATCGCGCCGCAATATCTGCACCGGATCAGAGCGAGTTCGACTCACATTATTTTCCGGACGTGATAAATCTTCCGTTGGTCGCGCCTTGTGAAATCGCTTGGAGTCGGGGAGCGGACGTGATCGAGCCGGAGGGCATTCTCCGCTCCCGCGTCGGCCATTTCCTTTGTCTCCGGCGATGCGGAGTGCCGCCATGACCAGCGCCGATGACCCGACGATCCTGGAAGACCTGCCCTTGTTCAGCGCGGACGCTCAGGGCTGTTCGCAGGATGACATCGAATATGACGAGGACGGCTCCTTCGGCGACGAGCGGCTTTCCGCCGCCACCGCCGTGGCCGGGGTGCATGCGGGCGTCGAAAACCTGTTCCAGCCGGGTTTGCTGACCCGGAATTGCAGCCTCGGCGACCTCAACGGCTCCTGGTTCCTGCAGCTCACCCGCCAAGGGCCCCATTCGCTGGTCCAGATTCGCGGCCCGATGCGGATCGAGGCGAGGGCGCCGGTCCTTCGCATCTCGGGCGACATCTATGTGGCGCCGCTGATCGGCCCGGCAAACCGGGCGGTCCCGGTCGCCGCGGTCGAGGTGCTGCAACCCTTCGTGAGCAACGCGCTGATCTTCCGGCGCAACTGGTATCCGCAGCTGCCGCAGCGCCACTATTCCTGGTATTTCCGCTCGACCGGCGTGAGCTACAGCGCCGGCCGGCTCCGGTTCAAGTTCGTCCGCCACATCTGGGATCGAGTGACGTCCGAGTTCGTGAGCGAGGATCGCGGCCAGATGGAGTTCAATTGCCGGCTCTCCAGCGTCATCGACCATGCGCTGCTGCCGCAAAGGACGATCGAAATGCGCGGCACGGTCAAGCTCGGCGGCGTGACCTACGATGCGGTGGCGACCAAGACCTCGCCTTATTATCGCGGCTGCGCGATCGAGGTCGACGTGATGACCAATCGCAGCTTCCCGCTGTCGGCGACCGCCGCCGGGGGCGCCGTCGTCTCCTTCCAGAGCATCTATCGCACCGCCGGATGGGACTGCGGGGTCAGCGTCGACCAGACCAGTCTCGCCGAGGACGCGCAGCTCACCACCACCGAGCTTCACGCCGCGCTGGCGGCGAACCGGCGGCCGGCGACCAGCCCCGACGCGTGGCGGCTCTGGCTGATGGTGGGCTCGGCCATGGGATCGACGTTCGGGCTGATGTTCGACGACGCCGCGCCGCACCGCGAAGGCGCGGTCGGCTTCTTCGATCCCACGCTGTCGAACGATCCGGTGATCGCGGCGGACGCGCGGGGCAAGAAGCTGGGCGAGGTGGCGGCGGCCTTCCTGCGCACGCTCGTCCATGAAGCCGGGCACGCCTTCAACCTCTACCATCCCAAGCACGACGTTCACACCGTGCCGACCGGCACCACGATCATGAACCAGACCGGGGACGTGATCGGCTTCGCGACCACGACCAATACCTATCCGGGCATCATCAGCTTCACCTTCGACGATCATAACCGGACGTCGCTGATCCATTCGCCCGATCCGCAGGTGTCGCCCGGCTGGAAGCCGTTCGGCTGGGGCCATGGCGACCTGTCCGGCGGGGTCGCGGAACCGGTCGACGCGCTGGGGCTGATGCGCGACGCCGAACCGGCGGCCGACCTCGCGCTCGAGCTGAGCGTGCCCGACACCTTGTTCCGCGGCGAGTTCGTGAGCGCGAGCTTCACCCTCACCAACCGCGGCGACGCGCCGCGCGTCGTAACCGCGGCGCTGAACCTCTCCCAGGGCGATCTCAGGCTGCTGCTGACGCCGCCGAATGGCAACGTCTACGACGTGCGCGATTCGATCATCGTCTGCGGCGACCGGCCGCTGACCGTGCTCCAGCCCGGAGAATCGCTGACCGGAAACGGCCAGATCTTCTTCACCAATCAGGGCTTCACCTTCCGCCAGACCGGCCGCTTCATCGTCTCCGCCGAGCTCAACGTCGGCGACGGGTCCGGCGAGGTGGTGCGCAGCGAAGCCGTCACGGTGGTCGTCCGCGCCCCGATCACTCCGGAGGAAGAGGAGATCGCCCGGCTGTCGATGACGCCGGCGGTCGGTGGCGCCTTCGCGCGCGGCGACTTCGGCGTCAGCGACGAGGCCCGCGAGAACCTCGTCCGCCTCGCCGACGCGCATCTCGACGGCGACACCGGCATCGCCGCGGCCCTGGTCCTCGCCAATTCCAGCGGCAGCGCGGTGCGCGACCTGCAGTCCGGCGATTGCCTCCGGGAACGCGACGCGAAAGCGGCCGAGGCGTATTTCGGGCGCGCGGCCGAGGCGGCGACGGCGCCGGGCAGCCGGGGTCTGGTGTGGCTCGCCACCGCCGTCGCCGCCCCCACCGAGGCCGGCGCACCGGTGCTCGATCTCGCCGAGGCCTATGTCGACGGCGGCAAGGGCAAGGGGAAAGGCAAGAAGGGGCTCGCTTCCGCCGGGGGCGAGGCCTATCGCCCGGGCGAAGCCACCGACCTGCTGAACGGGATTCGCCGGACGTTCGCGAACCTGTAAGGCGGAAAATGCCGGGCATGGGCCCGGCGCCGGACGGGAGCGACCGCACCGATGCCGCTGGACGAGTCGACTGCCGCGACGCTTGGGGTGCGGCTCGCGATCGAGGGCGCGGCCGTTGCCGGGCGTGCCGTGCTGGCCCGGATCGAGGTCGTCAATCGCGGCACGGCGCCCGTCCTCGCCTCGCGCCGCCTCAACCTGATGGAGGGCGACGTTCGGCTGCGGATCGCGGATCCGTCCGGCGCCGCCCGCGTCGCGCCCGGCTGGCAGGTCGATTCCGGGCTCGACCGGGTCGAGCTGGCACCGGGCAGCCGGCTCGTCGGGGCGCTCAACCTGCTGGACGGCGGCGACGGCCCGCTTTTCACCGAGCCGGGCCGCTACGGCCTCGCCGCGGACTATTACCCGTCGCCGCGCACCGCCGCCGTCGCCTCGGAGGATTTGACGCTTTCGGTGGCCGCCGCCGAGAGCGAGGAGGACAAGGCGCTCGCCGGCCTGCTTCGCGACGAGAGGTTGCGCCGGGCCCTGCTCTTTGCCGAGGCCGATGCCGCGCCGGCGGCGCTGCGCGGGCTCGCCGAGGCTTTCGGCGGAACGCTCGAGGGCGAGCTGGCGCGCCTCGTCCTCGCTGACGGCGCGCCCGGGCCGGCCGACTGGGAACGGGCCGAAGCCGCCCTGGGCGCCGTTCGCCTGGCGCTCGCCGTGCTCGGCCTCGCCAATCCCCGCAGCGGCGCGGGCCAGAGCCTCACCGAGTCGCTTGCCGGCTGGCTCGCCCCCCGGGCGGCCGACGCGGCCGCCGGCGAAGCGCTGGCGATCGTTCGCCGCGAGCCTCTTCCCGGCGCCTGACCGGTTGCGCGCCAAATCCGCTTCCCGAGGGCGGCGGCACGCGATACCGGCGGTCACGGAGGCGCCATGAGTTTCACCGCCAAAATCCTCTTGCTGGGCTCGGGCGAGCTCGGCCGCGAGTTCGTGATCTCGGCCAAGCGGCTCGGCGCTTATGTGGTCGCCTGCGATTCCTATGCGGGGGCGCCGGCGATGCAGGTGGCGGATGCGTGCGAGGTCTTTTCGATGCTCGACGGCGCCGCGCTCCGGGCCGCGGTCGAAAGGCACCGGCCCGATCATATCGTGCCCGAGATCGAGGCGATCCGGACCGAGGAGCTGGTCGCGCTCGAGGGCGAGGGCTGGACCGTCGTCCCGTCGGCGCGCGCCGCGCAGATGACGATGAACCGCGACGCGATCCGAGCGCTCGCCGCCGAGGAGCTCGGCCTCAGGACCTCGCGCTACCGCTTCGCCGAGAGTCTCGAGGAGGTCCGCGCCGGGGCCGCCCACACCGGCCTGCCCTGCGTGGTGAAGCCGGTCATGTCATCCTCCGGTAAGGGCCAGAGCTTTGTCCGCGACGAGGCCGGCCTCGACGCGGCCTGGGACTATGCGGTCGCCAACATGCGCGGCGACCTTCGCCGCGTGATCGTCGAGGAATATGTCGACTTCGATTACGAGATCACCCTGCTCACCGTGCGCACCGGCGACGGCGTCCTGTTCTGCCCGCCGATCGGCCACCGCCAGGAGCGCGGCGACTATCGGGAGAGCTGGCAGCCGGCGGCGATGGCGGACCGCGCGCTCGGCCAGGCCCAGGAGATGGCGCGCAAGGTCGTCGACGCGCTCGGCGGCCACGGCATTTTCGGCGTCGAGTATTTCGTCGCCGGCGGCGAGGCGATCTTCTCCGAATTGTCGCCCCGCCCGCACGACACCGGCATGGTCACCTCGATCTCGCAGACGCTGAGCGAGTTCGACCTCCATGCCCGAGCCGTGCTCGGCCTGCCCATTCCCGAGATCCGGCTGCGCGGCCCTTCCGCGTCGGCGGTGATCCTCGCCGATCGCGACGCGGGGGACTTCGCCTATGAAGGCGTCGCCGAGGCGCTCGCGCTCGGCGGCGGCGGGCGGGAGGTGGACGTGCGCCTGTTCGGCAAGCCGGTCACGCGGCCGAACCGGCGGATGGGCGTCGCGCTCGCCCGGGCGAACAGCGTCGAGGAGGCCCGCGCCCTTGCCGCCGAGGCCGCCGGCCGCGTCCGCATCGCCTACTCCTCGTAGGTCTTGTCGGGCTCCGCGGGCTCTTCCGCCTCGGCGATCTCCGCGACCGGCTTCTCCTCGATCGGAAAGTCGGCGTAGCGCAGGACCTCGCGATTGGGGTGGGCGGAGGTCTCGCCCGGCTCCCAGGGCTCGGGCTCGGCGACCGGCGTCGGGTCGCGCCAATTCTGGCCGGCGAGCCGCGTCACCGGCGCGCTTTCCACCCAGGCATAGCTCTCGCTCCCGGGCGCGCAACCGGCGCATTCGCTGAGCCGGGCCGCATTGCCCGCGTCCCAACCATAAGCCTCGTAATAGCTGGCCTGGCGGGCCGGCGGGATCGTCGCCGGGTCGACCGCCGCGCCGCGGTCGCGCGGATGGACGGCTTCTCCCTGGAAGTGGATCGGATTGATGCCGGCGATCGCGCTCTCGCCGAGCTGCACGCCGATGATTGCGGCCACGACAGCGGCAAGGCCGAGACCGCCCCATGTATAGGGGTTACGCCGGAACATGCCGGCAAAACGAAGACGGCGGCGGCGCGTTCCACCGAGTCCTCGACCGGTCCCGGCAATTTCTCCGCCGCGCTTTAGCCTTCGAACCCGGTCAGCCGCCATAGCATTGTATCATGAAGGCCACGCGCTGTTCACCTGGCGGGTGAACCATGTCGCCGGGATTGTTCCGAAACATCTCCATCATGCCGTAGAAGGCGTTCGGCGGGAACCAGCCTTGGTCCCGGCCGGTAGTGATTGCCCAGCAATCGGCCTGGACCTCATTGTAACCGACAACATGATGGCCGCATTCGTGCGCCGCCCAGAACAGCTTGAGCGTCGTCGGCAGGTGAAAGAAATAGTTGGGATTGAGGTGAATTTCCCCTGGCCGGGCGAATCCCACGTCGTTCATGAAGGGGTTCACGACGAAGACGACGTTCCCGCATTGTACGGGAATGCCGTCAATGCTGAACGTCCCGGGCGGATAATATTGCGGATATTGCTGCGCCCCGGCAGGCGTTCCGGATGCAAAGCTCAACAATGCGGTCGCTGCTGCAAAAATTCCTCTTAGCTTCATCTCCCCCTCCCCAATTTGCGCGATCTCCATGCTCAAAAACGACTCGACAAGGACAGGACTATGCCTGATCTTGCGTCCTCAGGGGAGTGCATCGTCGGCACTAGCGGGGGCTGCAATGCAGGTGCTTCGAGAATCGCCGGCAACGTCCGACAAGCTTCTGGCCTATGTTTTCGGCGTCGTCTTCATCGGGATCATTCTTATGATCGCGATCTTTGTCCCGAACCCTACGCCGTTCAGCTATACGATTTTCCGGGTGGTGCTCGCGCTCGCTGCAGCGGGAGTGGGCGCGGTCATACCCGGTTTCCTGGAGGTCTCATTTCGCAATATATTGCGGGCGAGTGGTGCGGTTGCGCTCTTCGTAGTCGTCTATTTCTTCGCCCCTGTTGCCCTCAGCGAACCGAACGAGACGATCGCGCCGCCACCCACGGCGAACGCGCGGCCTGCGGCCAATGCCTGGCTCGCCCTCGTTGACCGGGGAGACTATGCCGCCGCCTATGGGTCGATGAGCAGGACCTTCAGATCCCGCTATTCCGCGGAGGATATGGCCGAGTTAATGTCGAACGAACGCCGTACCTTGGGGCGTGTGGTCGCCCGGAGGTTCGAGTCCGCATCCAATGCCCAAAGTCCGCCGGGCGCGGCACCAGGCCATTATCAGGGATATGGGTTTCGAACGCGCTTCGAAAGGGAGCCTCGCCACATTTACGAAGCGGTCTGGCTGGAAGCGGAAGGCCAAGATTGGCGGGTGACCGGCTTTTATACCTACATCAAGAACGAAATGGGACAGATGGTTCCCTACGAAGCGCCGGACTGATCGGCCCCTATCTCATGGCAGTTCCCGCGCCGCGGCCAGCACTTCTGCGACGTGGCCGGGCACCTTCACCTTGCGCCAGATCCGGAAGATGGTGCCGTCGCGGTCGATCAGGAAGGTGGCGCGATCGATCCCCATATATTTGCGCCCGTACAGGCTTTTCTCGCCCCAGGTGCCGAACGCCTCGCAGGCGCTGCCGTCCTCGTCGGAGGCGAGCTTGACCTTGAGGCCGTATTTGCCGGTGAACTTGGCGTGGCTTTGCGGGCTGTCCCTGGAGACGCCGAGGATCCAGGTCCCCGCTTTCTCGAATTCCCCGGCGAGCGCGGTGAAGTCCTGCGCCTCGCGGGTGCAGCCCGACGTGTCGTCCTTGGGGTAGAAATAGAGGACGAGCTTCTGCCCTTTGAAGTCGGCCGGGCTGATCCGCGCGCCGTCCATGCCGGTCAGCGTCGCATCGGGTACGGGATCGCCTTCGGTGAGCATCCGATTCTCCGGGCCGTGGAGCCTTGAGAACGGTCTGCCGGGCGAAAGGCTTCCCCGCAAGCGCGGAAAATAGGGACTGTCCCCATTTATCGGGGGACTGTCCCCATTTATCGGCTGGGGGCGATGCGGACTCGGCGGTTCGCCTGGTCGACGGTGACCGCCATGGCCTGGAGCGCCAGCGAGCCGACATTGCCCGCGGAGGCGACGGCCGGAAAGGCCACGGCCGTCACCGGCAGCATTGTCGTTCCGGCCCGCACCGGCGCGGCGAGGTCGATCTCCTGGAGCGGGAACTCGCGGCTGAAGGTGCGCGCCACGCCGATGCCCCGCGCCGCGCCGCGCGTCGGCAGCGCCGGGATCGCAGCCGACGGCATGAAGAAGGCGTGCCGCGTATTGCCGGTGTCGAGATGGACCGCGTGGACGGCATCGCCGACGTGGAGCGGAATGGTGATCAGCCCGCGCTCGAGCGTGAAATCGACGACGTCGCCGCCGCTCGCGGCGGGCAGCGCGCCGGGCCCCGCGGTGAGCCGCCCGCCCCGATAATCGATGGTCAGCAGCAGCTCCGCGAAGAAGCCGATGCCGATGATCCCGTCGACGCCGGCGAGCGGGCCGGTCAGCGTGATCGGCGTGGTGCCGGCGCCGGTGAAGCGGAGATCGCCGAAGGCGAGGCTGTCGACCCGGTAGACCGGGATCCGCACCGGATTGCCGCCCGACGGATCGCCGGCGAGCGCCTCGCCGACCGGCTGCAGGGCGAGCGCGGCGGCGAGCGCCGGAGTCACCCGCAAGAAACCGGGCGCGCCGGTGTCGACGCCGAAGCGGTAGGGTCCGCGCCCGTTCACCATCGCCGCGATGGTCGGCATGCCGTTGACCAGCCGCATCTCGACGTCGGCGCGCTCGCCGGTCTGCTGCGGCGGCGGCGACGGCGCCCGCCTGACCATCCTCGGCCCGCTCCCCTGCGGAGGGTCCTGGGCGGCCAGCGGCCCCGCGAGCAGGGCGATCGAAACGCAGGCAACGGCTTTCCAGATCTTCATGACGCCTCCCTTTCCGCGATTTTCAGGATACCGGCACCTTGGCCGCGAGCCGGTCGGCGATCGGCCAGCGCGCCGCCACCGCCTCGAACCGCTCGAGGGCGGCGAACAGGTCGATGCCGGCTTCGCCGAACATGTCGTCGAAGGTGCGGGCGACGTCGCCCAGCATGGCCTGCGCGATGGCGGTCTGGGCCTCGCCTTTCCCGGTCAGCGCGATCAGCCGGCGGCGCTGGTCGGCGCGGTCCGCCGAGTCGGCCACCAGCCCGGCGGCTTCGAGCGTCCTGGCGAGCTTGATGATCATCGGGTGGCTGAGCCGCAGCCGGGAGGCGATCTCGGTGACCCCCATGGCGCCCTTCTCGCGGAGCAGCAGCAGCATCGAGACCGACCGCGCCGGTCCCTCGAAGCCGGTCCGGCGCAGCGCCTCGGTCGTGCCCTCGACGATCAGCTCCGAAACGCGGCGCAGGCGGTGGGCGAGGAACGCCGTCCCCAGGCTTTGAACGAAATCGCCGGCCATGTCCGTATCCAGTTACGTTACCGGTTACGGACTTGCCCGGATCGGCCTGAATGCGAAATGAACGAGGCTAGGGCGCCCGCCGCTCGACCGCCCCCCAGAAATTCCGGACCAGGCCGCGCGCGGCGTCATGGGCGGCGATCAGCGCCTCCCAATCCTCCAGGCCGCAGGCGCGGGCGACCAGCTTCCGGCTCGGCTCGGGCGGGATGTCCGAGCTCGGCGCGACCAGGCGCAGGATGACCAGGATTCGGGTGAGCAGGCGCAGCGCCGGATCCACGTCGGCGCCGACCAGCCCGGCGGCGCCGAGGTCGGCGAGAGCGACCTCGAGGTGCGGGTGGAGCCCGACCCGGTGCTCGAGCTGGAGCACATGGACGGCGAATTCGAGGTCGACCAGGCCGCCCGGGCCGAGCTTGATGTCGAACGGGCCGCCCGGCGGCTTGTGGCGGTTCATGTCGTGGCGCATCCGCACCGCGTCGGCGACCAGCTTGGCCGGGTCGCGTTGCTGGCGCAGCGCGGCATCGACCACCGCCCGCAATTCCGCCCGCCCCGCCGCCGAGCCGTAGACCGGCCGAGCCCGGGTCAGCGCCATATGCTCGTAGGTCCAGGCCTGCGCGCTCTGATAGGCGGCGAAGCTCTCGACGCTGATCGCCAGCAGCCCGTCATTGCCGGACGGGCGCAGCCGCGTGTCGACGTCGTAGAGCGGCCCGGCGGCGGTCGCCACGCTCAACGCGGCGGTGACGCGCGGCGCCAGCCGGTTGAAATAGTCGGTGGCGCGCAGCGGCTTCGGCCCGTCCGATTCCGCTTCGTGGCTGCCGCCGAACAGATAGACGAGGTCGAGGTCGGAGGCGTGGGTCAGCGCCTCGCCGCCGAGCCGGCCGAGGCCGAGGATCAAGAGCTCCGAGCCCGGCACCTTGCCGTGCCGCTCCTCGAACTCGGCGACTGCGGCGTCGGCGAGCACCCCGATCGCCGCTTCGGCGACCCGCGAATAGCCCTCGGTGACGTCGAGCGGGTCGGTGTGCGCCGCGACCAGCTGGACGCCGAGCGCGAAGCGCCGCTCGTTGACCCGCCGCCGCACCCGGTCGAGCACCATCTGATAATCCTCGCCGGCGCGGTCCGAGCGGGCGAAATCGCCGATCAGCTCCGCCACCGGCGGCACGGCCGAGAAGGCGCTGGCGTCGATCAGCCCGTCGAGCAGCTCCGGCCGCCGTCCCAGTTGCTCGGCCAGCGCCGGCGCGTGGCTCAGGATCGCGGCGAGATGCTCGATCAGCGCGGGCCGCGCCTCCAGCAGGCGGTAGAAATTGACCCCCGTCGGCAGCTTCAGGATCAGGTCCTCGAAGCGGTTGATCGCGCGCATCGGATCGGGCGCGGCGCCGAACGCGGCGACCAGCACCGGCAGCATCGCCTCGAACGGCTCGCGCGCCGCGTTGGTGCGGAGCGACCGCACCCTGCCCGAGCGCCAGCCCTCGACCCGCGCCCGCGCCGCCCCAGGCTCGGCGAAGCCCGCTTCGACGAGCGCCCGCTCCAGCGCCGGCCCGTTCTCCGGCAGCCGCGCGCTTTCGCCGGCGGCAAGGGTGTCGTAGATCGAGGCGACCCGCTCGACCCGCGGCCCGAGCAGGCCGAGCAGCGCCGCGCCGCCGTCCAGGCCGTGCAGCCGCGCCACGCCGTCGAGCGCCTCCTCCTCCGCCGGCAGGCTGTGGGTCTGCCGGTCGTCGACCATCTGCAGCCGGTGCTCGATCGTGCGCAGCAGGCGATAGGCGCCGGCGAGGTCGGCCGAGTCGTCGGCGCCGATCCGGTCCGCCCGGGCCAGCGCCGCCAGCGCGTCGAGCGTCGCCGGCGCGCGCAGTTCGGGCTCGCGGCCGCCATGGATGAGCTGGTGGATCTGCGCGTAGAACTCGACCTCGCGGATGCCGCCGCGGCCGCGCTTGACGTCGTAGCCGGGGCCGAACGCCTGCCCCTGCGCATAATGGTCGCGGATCCGCCGGCTGATCGACCTGATCTCGCCGATCGCCCCGAAATCGAGCGAGCGCCGCCAGACGAAGGGATGGATCGCCTCGAGGAAATAGCGGCCGAGCGCCGGATCGCCCGCCGCCGCCCGGGCCCGGATGAACGCCGCCCGCTCCCAGGGCAAGGCCGAGGATTCGTAATAAGAGATCGCCGCGTCGGCGGGCAGCACGATCGGCGTCACCTCGGGCGAGGGCCGGAGCCTGAGGTCGACCCGGAAGGCGTAGCCGTCCTCGGTCCTTTTCTGGAGGATCTCGGTGATCCGCTGGCCGATGCGCAGCGCGGCCTGCTGGGGCTCCTCGCGCGCCTTCCTTGGCAGGGTTTCGGGATCGTAGAGGAAGAGCAGGTCGACATCGGACGAATAATTGAGCTCGCGGCCGCCCAATTTGCCGAGCGCGACGATCGCGAACCCCCGCGGCTCGGCCTCCGGCGTCCGTTCGGCGATCGCCGCGGCGAGCGCCCGGTCCATCACCCGGTCGGCCAGGTCGGAGAGGCGCTCCACCACCTGCTCCAGCGTCAGCATGCCGGCCAGCTCGCCGATCCCCAGCGCCAGCGCGAAGCCGCTCCGTTCGCGCCGGACGGAGGCCATGACGTCGTCGGTCTCGCCGCCGAGTCCTGCCGCGTCCAGCGCCGCCTCGACGTCGCCGGAAGCCAGCGCCTTTTCTATCTCCGGCAGCCGTTCGAGCTGAAAATTCAGGAAGGGCGAATGGGCCCGGGCGCGGCCGATCGCATGGTTAACGGCCTTTTCAGGATTTGTCGCGATCATGTCACAGCGTCGTCCCCGATCCGTTGAAGCAGCGCAACATTTGCAACTGGACGCGGCAACGTACGTTAAACCGGCTGTGAAGGAATGGAATTCGAGAATGAAGGCGATGGCCGACAATTCATCCCGGCGGTTCGTGAAGGTGGCTTCCCCCACCATTCACGCCGGCGTCGGCGATGCCCTGCGCCAGGCGTTCCGGCTCAACGGCGAGTTACGTTCCCTCGACCGTTTTGACGATCTGCTTGAACGCCTCAATTAGGCGATTTCGTCCCCGTTGCCGCCGTCGGGATCGCGGTCCCGGCTCAGATCGTCCACTTCCTTCATGATCGTCTGCAGCGCCGTCTGATGATCGGGATTGCGGTGCGACCGCCGCGACGGCAGCTTGCCTTCGTTGAGCAGGCTTTCGAGCGCGACCCGGCCGCGCGCGACCCGGCTCTTGATCGTGCCGACAGCGCAGCCGCAAATCTCGGCCGCCTCCTCGTAGGCGAAGCCGCCCGCGCCGACCAGGATCAGCGCCTCGCGCTGCGGCTGCGGCAGATGGAGCAGCGCCCGCTGCATGTCGCCCAGCTCGATATGCCGGTCCTGGCTGGCCGGCGCGGCGAGCAGCTTCGAGGCGGTGAGCTCGTCCCATTCGCCCTTGAAGCGGGCGCGGCGCATCTGGCTGAGGAACAGGTTGCGCAGGATGATGAAGGTCCAGGCGCGCATGTTGGTGCCGGCCTGGAAGCGCGTGCGCGCCGCCCAGGCCTTCAGCAAAGTCTCCTGGACGAGGTCGTCGGCGAGGTCGCGGCTGCCGGAGAGCGAGCGGCCGAAGGCGCGCAGGTGCGGAATCACCTGGGCGAGCTGGTCCTTGAACTCGTTGTCGGGCAGCGGCGCCCATTCGCCCCCGCCCGCCGCATCGTCCTCACTCCGTGCCGGCTGTTCGCCCGCCATCAAGCTGCCCCTCGGAATTTGCGACTGTCGCGGTTTCAGCGCCGGCCGGCGCCGCCGCTCCCGGTGAAATAGGATTTATTGCGCGATTAACAACAGCAGGACGAAGGCGACGACCACCAGCCCCAGCCCCCAGACGAGGACGTAGCGGGTCATGTGCGGCGTCGAGCCGGCGCGCGCCTCGGTCGTGCTGATATGCTGTTCGGGATCCTGATCCATGCCTGCCGCCGCTCCTCGCGCGAGTTCCATTCGTTTCAGGGCGGCAACGCGTCCCCGGTGAGCCGGTTCCTAAGGGATAGTTACTTTTCCGCACGCAAAGGGACAGTTACTTTTCCGCGCCGCGGCGCGCTTCCGGGGGCGACGTGCGGAAAAGTAACTGTCCCCCTCCCTAGGCCGGAACCGTCGCCGTGTCGAAGAACAAGGCCTGGGCGATGGCCGCCTTCACCGTCGAGCGCTGGAACGGCTTGGTGATCAGGAAGGTGGGCTCCGGCCGCTCGCCGGTGAGCAGCCGCTCGGGGAAGGCGGTGATGAAGATCACCGGCACCGCGAATTGCTTCAATATGTCCTTGACCGCATCGATGCCCGAGCTGTCGTCGGCGAGCTGGATGTCGGCGAGGACCAGGCCGGGCCGGTTGGCCAGCGCCTGGCTCACCGCCTCGTCGCGGGTCACCGCCACGCCGGTGACGTTGTGGCCGAGGTCGCGGACGATGGTTTCGATGTCCATGGCGATGATCGGCTCGTCCTCGATGATCAGCACGTCGGCGCGGGTCTGGCGCTCGATCTCGGCGAGCGCCTCGGCGACCAGCGCGTCGACCTCCTCGCCGGACGCGCTGATCAGATAGCCCGCATCCTCGGAGGTGAAGCCTTCCATCGCGGTCAGCAGCAGGGCCTGGCGGGACAGCGGCGTGATCCGCGACAGCCGCGCCTGCGCGATCCCCTCGGCGCCCTGCGGATTGGTATGGCCGGGCTCCTCCTCGACATTGGCCGACGACCAGATCGCATGGAAGGTCCGGTAAAGGCCGAGCCGGGGATCGACGTCGCGCGGGAAATCGCCCGGCGCTTCGACGATCGCTTCGAGCGTCGCCCGGACGAAGGCGTCGCCATGGGCCTGGGTGCCGGTCAGCGCGCGGGCATAACGGCGGAGAAAGGGAAGATGCGGCGCGAGTTCCTGGCCAAGCGACATGGTGGATGCGACTCCTTCAAAGCTCCGGGCCTATTGGGTGGGCGCGCCGCCGATTGCAAGCCGTGACGGTCGCGCAACAAGCACGGAAAGCGGCCCGGCCCCGTCCTCGCGCGAGAGTGGAACAATCGTCGGACTTTTTTGTTTCCAAGGCCGCGCGGTCCCATTAATCCGGGGCCGCCGCAATCATGGGCGTCTGTTCAGCGGGGCGGCTGCTGGGTCGCAGACATGAGAGCAACAAGGTCGGCGCCGTACGCGGGCCGCGAGGGGTACGCTCATTGACTTCATACTCTAAGACCAAGAAAACGCCCCGTTCCGAGCGCCGCGGCAGGAGGCGTCCCCCGGCCAACGAGGTCGGCGACGCGCTTCGCTCGGTCTACGACCGCGCGGTGGCCGAAGACATTCCGCCCGAAATGCTCGACCTGCTCGGCAAGCTTGGCTAGCCGCTCCGCAGTGACGGAGCGGCCCTCTTGAGAAGCCAGAAGCCGGGCTGGGCCGCTGCCCGCTGGGAGCGGCTGTCGACCGGGCTGAAGATGTGGGTCATCCTCAGCGTCGGCCTGCTCCCGCTCGGCATCATCGCGGTCATCGCCTCGATCGACAATGCGCGGCATAATCGCGAGCAGGAGGTGGTCGAGGCGCAGGCGCTGCTCGCGGTCCACGTCCAGCGCTTCACCCTCGCCTTGGCGCGCAACGCCTTCGCGCTCCGGGCCGCGCGCGACGGCATCCTCGAAGCCGGCGATCCGTCGGGCATCTGCACGCGCACGCTCACCCGGCTCGCCCGCTTTCCCAACACGCCCGGCCGCTTCGCCCTTTACGGCGACGGGCCGGTGCCGCGCTGCCTGTCGCCGGGCTTCGCGCCGCCACGGGCACCGGAAGCGGCGGGCCAGGTCGGGCGCGCGATCATCCTGCCCGGCAACGAGATCCTCGAAATCTTCCTCTACGACCCGGGCGGCGCGCTCGAGGGCGTCGCCGATTATCGCCGCGACGTGCTCGTCCGAGTCGTCGACACGCCGCCGCTCGACGGCGATTTCGCGCTCGAGCTGGTCCAGGGGGACCGGATCATGCCGCTTCGCGCCCGCGAGTCCGGCGGCAGGCGCGAAGTTTCGGCCGAATTCCCTTTCGCCGACAACCAATATGCGCTTCGCCTCCGCCTCGCCGCGCAGCCGGTGAGCCTCAGCGAGATCCTGGTCATCCTGACTCCGATCCTGATGTGGGTGTGGGCGTCCGTGGTCGGCTGGATCATCGTCCAGCGGCTGCTGCTTCGCCCGCTCGGGCGGATCCAGAACGTCATTTCCGCCTACCGGCCCGGCGACCGCGGCGTCGATCTCCCCCAGGTCAGCAGCCCCGCGCTCGAGATCGCCGCTCTGGGCCAGGCCTTCGACCAGGTCACCCGCACCGTCGCCCGCCACGAGGCCGACCTCGAAGCGGCGGTCGCGCGCCAGACCCGGCTGGTCCGCGAGGTCCACCACCGGGTCAAGAACAACCTCCAGGTCGTCGCCTCGCTGCTCAACCTCCATTCGCGCGGCGCCGCCAGCGAGGAGGTCGCCGCCGCTTATGCCTCGATCCAGCGCCGGGTCGACGCGCTCGCCGTCGTCCACCGCAACCATTATGCCGAACTGGAGGAGAATCGCGGCGTCGCGCTGAAGTCGCTGGTCTCCGAGCTCGCCGGCAATCTGCGCGCGACCGCCCCGGCCGGCGCCGTCGGCATGCAGATCCGGGTCGACGTCGCGCCGCTCCACGTCACCCAGGACGTCGCCGTCTCGATCGCCTTCCTGGTCACCGAGATCGTCGAGTTCGGCATGCTGTGCGGCGCCACGCTGATTTCGGTCGTGCTCGAGGCCGAAGCGCCCGGCACCGCCTGCCTCGCGGTCGAGGTCGACAGCCTGGTGGGCCCGGTCGAGTGCGACGAGGCGCTGGCCGACCGCTTCGACCGGATCGTCACCGGCCTCGCCCGTCAGCTCCGCTCGACCCTCGACCGCGATCCCGACCGCGGCCGCTACGCGGTCCGCTTCGCGGTGAGCGACAAGGGCGCGGCCTCGACCGCCGGATCGCGATGACGCCGGTTATCTGGCGCCCGCAGCGGGCGCCGCGGCCGCGTCGCCGGGGGAATCGCAGCGCCAGTTGAAATTGCCGGCGTCGCCGCCTTCGCGGGTCGCGGTGCAATCGAGGCGGACCTGGCCGCCGGCGTCGCTGGCGAGGACGAAACCGGTCATATTGTCCTCGTCCCTTTTCTGCATCTGGACCTGCTGGACGGTGCCGCGCTGGGAGATGTCGGCGCGGATGCTGGCCTCGATCTCGCGCAGCAGCGCGTCGTCGATCGCCGGCACGCAGCGCCAGTTGAAATAGGAGCCGCCCTTGCTGGCGTCGCGGTCGGCGGTGCAGTTGAGCCGGCCCTCGCGGCCGTTCGCCTGGCGGATTCGGGCGAAGCCGGTCAGCCGGTCGTCAGTCTGCCTGGTCATCTCGATCTCTTGCACGTTGCCCTTCTCGGTCAGAGTCTCGCGCATCGCATTTTCGAGCCGGTCCTCCTCGCTGGAGCAGCCGGCCAGCGCGAGCGCGCAGCCCAGATAGATCGCGGTCCGCTTCATATTTTCCCCCTCGTTCGGTCGCCCGGAAGCGAACCTCTCCCCAATTCGCGATTCGCGCAAGGGGGGGCCGCCTCAATGCGAGCGGTCGTCGGCGCCGTCCTCGTCCGAATGGGCCGGCTTTGCCGCCGCCTCCCTGCGGGCGAGATCGAGGTTGCCCGAATCCTGGCCCGCGGCGGCAGCGGCGTCGGTGTTGCGCATCTCGTCCTGATGGACGCCGTCGAGGTCGGAATGGGGCGGCGTCGGCGGCGGCTTGGGCATGGTCCTCTCCTTCGCCGCCTCAACCGGCCGCGCCCGCGGACGGTTTCCGAAAAAACGAATGCCGTCGGAAAAAATTTTCGAGGCCCGTGGAACTCCCCGCGCCCCGCCTCGTTGAGCGGTTTGGATAGTGACCTTTTGCCCCCCCGCTCTCGCTATCCAGAACATGGGCCCGGACGCGCCAACCTCCCCCCCCCGGTGGCGCATCCGGGCTCAACTTTTTTGGCCATCCTCCCACCCTCGCCGCAGACTGCGCCCGTTTCGTCACGGGCGCGGAACCGAACCGGGCGGCGGGGCATTGACCCGCCATCCCGACCCGGCGCGTTTTTGCGGGGTCGCGGTTCAGGAGAGAGTCGATGAAGAAGCTTTTCGCGATCGTGGCGCTGTCGAGCACGTTGCTGTTCGCCGCCGCCTGCAACACCGTCCGCGGCGCCGGCGAGGACGTCCAGTCCGCTGCCAATGCCGTCGACGAGGGAACTTGAGCCTCCGCCGCGACGGCAACGGATTCAGCTGAGCTGGGCGCCCCTTCGGGGGCGCCCTTTTTTATCCGGCCTTGGCCGCGTCCTTGGCGCGTTTGCGCTCGGTGAACCAGATCGCGATCAGCGAGAATTCGTAGAGGATGACCAGCGGAATGGCGAGCAGCAGCTGCGAGATCACGTCGGGCGGGGTCAGGATGGCGGCGATCACGAACGCGACCACGATCGCGTAGCGCCGGCCGCGCTTCAGCTGGTCGCGGGTGACGATTCCGACCCGTTCGAGCAGCATCAGCAGCACCGGCAGCAGGAAGGCGACGCCGAAGCCGAACATGAAGCGGGTGACGAAGGAGAGGTAATTGCCGACCCCGGGCAAAGCGTCCTGCTGGACGCCGGCGATATTGCCTTCGTAGCCGAGCAGGAAATGGAGCGCGAGCGGCATCGCCACGTAATAAGCGAGCGCCGCTCCCCCCAGGAACAGGAACGGAGTCAGCAGCAGGAAGGGCAGGAAGGCGCGCTTCTCCTTCCGGTACAGGCCGGGCGCGACGAACTGCCAGAGCTGGTTGGCGATGATCGGGAACGAGATCATGATCGCCGCGAAGAAGGCGACCTTGACCTCGACGAAGAAGGCCTCGAACACCGCGGTGTAGATCAGCCGGTCCTGCCCGGCGGCGAGCAGGGGCTGGACCAGGAAGCCGAAGATCTGCCGGGCGAAATAGAGGCTGACCCCGAACGCGACCGCGAGCGTTGCGGCGCACCAGAGCAGCCGCCGCCGCAATTCGATCAGATGGTCGAGCAGCGGCGCCTTGCTGGCGTCGAGGTCGCCGCCCTCCTCCGCCTCGTCCATCAGGGTGCGGTCGAGGTCGCTCATGCGCCGTCGTCCCCGGCCGGCGCCGGCGGCCCCGCCGGCAGCGGCGGCGCGCCCGCCCGCCGCGGCGGCGCCTTCGGGCCGGCCTGGCGCGGCCTCGGCTTCGGCTTGGGCGGCGGCATCTCGTCGGCGGCCGGCTCGGGCCAGTCAGCCTCGGGCGCCGGCGCCGGCGCCGGCTCCGCGAACGGATGCTCGCGCATGATCCGCTCGTTGTCGGCCTTCCACTTCTTCTCCATGTCCTCGAGCTCGGATTCGCGGATCATGGTGTCGACTCCGGCGCGGAAATGGCGGGCCATGCCGCGCGCGCGGCCGACCCACTGGCCGATCGTGCGCATCACCCGCGGCAGGTCCTTCGGGCCGATCACCACCAGGGCGACGACCGCGATGATGATGAGCTCGCCGGAATCGATCCCGAACATCAGGGTTGGGGCTTAAGGCCGGTTGGCCTCGGGGGCCGGCGCGGGCGCGGGTGCGGGATCGGCCGCGCGCTCCGCCGGGCGCGCCTCGACGGGCCGGTCCTCGGCGATCCGGCGCGGCGGCGCCGGCGCCGGCGCGTCGTCGTCGTCGGTCATGCCCTTCTTGAAGCTCTTCAGGCCCTTGGCGACGTTGCCCATCATCTCCGAGAAGCGGCCCTTGCCGAACAGGAGCAGGATGACGAGGCCGACGATCAGCCAATGGATCCAGCTGAAACTACCCATTTCGAAATTCTCCCAGTGCCGGCCCGGTCTAGGCTTGTTCGGCGTCAGTTTCCAGTTCGGCGTCGCCGAACCCCTCATCCTCGTCGCTCGCCAGCCCCAGCCGCTCAAGCGCGGCGTCGACCGGGTCGAGCAGACCCGCCGCCTTCAAATCGTCGATCCCCGGCAGGTCGCGCCGGCTCCTTAGCCCGAAATGGGTAAGAAAGTCCTGCGTCGTCGCATAAGTGAGCGGCCGCCCCGGCGCCTCGCGCCGGCCGGCGGGCCGCACCCAGCCCGCCTCCATCAGCACGTCGAGCGTGCCCTTGGAGATCTGCACGCCCCTTATCGCCTCGATCTCGGCGCGGCTGACCGGCTCGTGATAGGCGATGATCGCCAGCGTCTCGACCGCGGCGCGGCTGAGCCGGCGGCTCTCCTCGCGCTCGCGCCTCAGGATATAAGCGAGGTTGGCCGCGGTCTGGAAGTGCCAGCGGCCGCCGCGCTCGACCAATTCCACGCCGCGCCCGGCATAATGGGCCTCGAGCTCGGCGAGCGCCGCCGCCACGTCCACCCGCTCGCCGACATGGAGCGCGATGTCCGCCGCGCTCAGCGGCTCCGCCGCCGCGAACAAAGTCGCCTCGACCGCGCGCACGGCGTCGGCAAGTTCCCTCATCATCGCCCCTCCCGAAAAGGGGGACAGTCCCCCTTTTTCGAAAACAGGGACTGTCCCTCTTTTCTCATGCCGCCCTCACGTAGAGCGTCGAAAACGCCCCCTCCTGCCGCAGCGCGACCTTGCCGAGCCGGGCCAGCTCGAGCGTCGCGACGAAGCTCGAGGCCAGCGCCGACCGCCGGAACTCGGGATCCGGAGTCTCCGGCAGGAACGCCTCGAGCGCGGTCCAGGCCAGCTTCGCGCCGATCATCGCCTCGAGCCGGTGCAGCGCCTCGTCGAGAGTCATCACCGGCCGCCGAGCGATGACGTGGACCGAGGGCTCGGTCCGCGCCCGGACGATGCCGTAGGCGGCGATCAGATCGTAGAGGTTGGCCTGCCAGGCCGAGCGCCGCACCACCTTCAGCCCGGCGGGCGCGCTCCTCGGGAAGACGTCGCGGCCGAGCCGGTCGCGGCCGATCAGCCGGGCGCCCGCCTCGCGCATCGCCTGCAGCCGCTGGAGCCGCAATTGCAGCCGCATCGCCAGCTCCTCGGGGCTCGGATCGACGCCCGCCTCCTTGGGCAGCAGCAGGCAGGATTTGAGGAAAGCGAGCCAGGCCGCCATCACCAGATAGTCGGCCGCGATCTCGAGCCGGAGCTTCTTGGCGTCGGCGATGAACGCCAGATATTGCTCGACCAAAGCGAGGATCGAGATTTTCGCCAGGTCGACCTTCTGGCTCCGCGCCAGCGTCAGCAGCAGATCGAGCGGCCCTTCCCAGCCGTCGAGGTCGAGCGTCAGCCGCTCCGCGGGAGGGGCGCCGGGCGCGCGCTCGAATTCGAAATCGTCGTCGGATTCGGTCACGCGGCCGAGACTAAGGCGACCGCCGGCAATAGTCGAAGCCCAAAGCGGAGTTTTCCACAGCAGCGTTCGGCCTGGGGGCAGTCACTCGTGACTGTCCCCATCCCCGCCCGCGTCTTCATCCCCGTTCCCGTGTTTCTCGCGGTGCCGCTTGATCGCCGCGATCCGGCGCAATATCTCGTCGCGCACCTCCTCGATGGTCGGCTCGCGGCGCACATAAGGCCGCCCGCGCCGCCCGCCGCCGGTCCTTTTCTGCTCGCGCCATTTGAGGAAGGCGAGCGCGAAATGGCGATCGAAATCGGGAGAGTTGCTCGCGGCCGGCTCCGTCTCGGCCTCCGTCCCCTCTTCCGCCACGTCGTTGCCCTGCGCCGCCAGCCGGAATTCGAGCACGATCTCGGCATCCTCGAGCGCCTCCTCGATCCGCCGAGCGAAGGCCGGCCATTTGCGCCGCCGGTCGAGCACCGAATTGAGCGAGAAGCCGGCGGCGCGCGCCGCGGCCGATAGGTTGCCGGTCCGCCTGAGCTCGGCGATGAAGATCGTCTCGGCGCGCCCGCTCCACCGCCTTTTGCCCGCCGCCGCGATCTGCATCCTGCCGTTCGGCCCGCGCCGGACCACTTCGAACGGGTCGGGCCCGGCCGCCACGGTGCGGCCGCCCCCGGCCGCCCTGTCCGCTTGCATTCCCTTGAGCCGTCGGCCCGCCTCGGCGAGCGCCGCCGCGCGGTCGCGCGCCAACCCCGGGTCCTTTGCGGCGCGGCGCTCGATCGTGCGCCGGTTCATGCCGATCGCCTCGGCCGCCGCCCGCGCATTGCCGGTCGCCTCCAGCACTTCGAGGTAGGTCTCGCGCCTCAGCCCCGTCCACCGCGCGCTCCGCCGCAGCGGGTTGTCCGGGCCGGTCGGAATGCCTTTCTTCGAGCCCATGCTCATCTCCTTCGGGGCGCGTTCGTCCCAGCGGCAGCGCGGCGAGCGCGAAGCGATCGCGCGCTACCGCGGAGTTGAACCCGCCCGGCCGACGGGGCGCTCGGCCCCCTGCCGAGCGAACCCGTTCGACGTTACGGCTTTGCCGGGACGGCGGGCACTGCGCGTTGTGAAAAAACTCGATCACGCCGTTTCCGGGCGCACTTACCGAGCCTGATGAGAAAGTACCATATCAGCGTGACGCTGTCAAGCCTATTTAACCGTATCGGGCATTTCCAACAAAGATCCCGCGCCCGCCGCGGATTTCCGCGGCTTTCAGCGCCAAAAAGTTGGATTTCGCGAAGCCCGATTTTCGCCTTCCGAGCGCGAGAACTTTATTTTCGAGGGGCCGAAACAGGCCCTTTTCGCGCAGCGCCGCACACCCGAGTCGCCGAGCCGAACCCACCGGCTCGGCCTTTCAAGCGCTCCAACACCTCCCGCGCCGGCCGAGTCCGCCCGGCAGCAATCTCCTCGTCGCCAAGCGCGAGCAGTTTCAGCAGCGCCGCCGCCTCATTCGCCTGCTTCATCCCTAAAGCCCGATCCGCCGGAATATCTCGTCCAGCTCGATCAACCGCCGCGCCCACTGCAAAGCGAATGGACCGAACGAGCACGCGACCTGCCACCAATACCAGGTGCGCGCATATCTCCCGCCATGGTCGCGCGCCTTTTCCTCGAACTTGTCGGCGAGGACGGCCAGCATGTCTTCCCGGCGGTCTCGGCCGCAGAACAAGCCGATGAGAACCTCGCCCGCCTTAGGGAGAGGGTGTGCTGCGCCTGTCCACTCGTGAGCCGCCCGCGGCGGCGCGCCCGCCACGCCGTCCGTCTCGTGCCGCATTTCCGGCGGGTCTCGGGCATCGTCAAGGTGGGGCAGCGTGAAATCATCGTCGCCGCGCCCTCCATAGGTAGTGCCGACAAGGGCAAACAGGGACCTGTTTTGATTGATCGGAAACAGCTCGCCGTCGTCGGCGAAAGCCCAGCCGTGTCGAACCTCGTCCGACTCCCTCAGCCAGTCCGCGCCGTCGCACTCCAGCCGGTCCCTTCGCACCTGCTCTTCCTCGTCGACCCGGAGGGCGTCCTTCCTGATCCTCTTGTCGGCCACCTACGCCTCCACCGTCCGCGATCCGGCGATCGCGCTCACCATTTCGTGCGTCCTGTCGAGCGCGCGCCGCCCGGCCGCCTGGACCTGATAGATCCGCTTGCGCCGCCCGCCGCGCTGCGCTGTCGGCTCGCCCCATTCCGACGAGACGAACCCCTTCTTTTCCAGTCTTTCGAGCGTGGTGTAGAGCGCCCCCACGCTCCATTCTCTGCCGGTGGCTTCCTCAAGGTCGTCCAGCAAGGCGGTCCCATGCGCGCCCCGCGCCCGCCGCGCCAGCACGCCGAGGACGACGAACTCTGACTGTCCCAGCGTGTCCTTCGCCATTTGGCCACCTATCTTTTGTTTTGTAGAACATATAGCCGCGAACACGCTTCGTCAAGCGTTGCGGGAGCTTCACCCGAAATCGGGGCTAGTCCTCTTTTTCAGTGAGACGATTGCTCGCAACTGCCCCGTTCGTTCAGTCCCTGCGACGGCGTCAACGCGAAGCGAGCGGCAATGCGTAACGAATGCTACGGACCTCGCCTTCATCATCCTGGGTAATTTCCAGGCACTGATTGGTGAGGTTGGGATCGGGACCCAGTTCCGCCAGCGCGAGGCCGAACAGATCGAGCTGCATGTCGAGATCCATCCCGACCGGCCCGTTGAGGCAGATCAATCCGGCGTGAAGCGGGACCTTGCTGTACTGGCCCTTGCTGCCCTTTGCCCGTTCAGGGCCGCGGAAATCAACCGAGTTACGGGTGACGAGCGTCCAATCGCCCGCCAGCACGATCGGCATCAAATGCCAATCCTGCCAACTTCGCTTGCCCAGCCAGACGACGTGCGAGCTCTCCGGATGGCCGCGCTCCCGCGCGAGCGTGGCCAGTTTCTCGCTCAAACACTCGTCGACGAGGAGCTTCATCCCGTCGGCTTTCGCCGCACCACCTTCTCCTCGATCGGGACGAGTGCCGGATGGAAACGGGCCCGCGAGCGCGGACGGCCCCTCGGCGGAAAGGCCTCTGCATAGAGTACGGCGTCCTCGATCGCATCCTCGTCCAGGACCGAATAGGCCTCCCGGAGACGGGCAACGGAGATACCCTTCCGGACGGACGCGGCGACGTCGTAGACCGGAACACGCGTGTCTCGAATAACCGGCTCGCCGCCAAGGACTTCGGGATCGCTGACGACGTTCGCCTTGGCCCGCTCCAGCTTGGCGGCACGCTCCAGGATTCTCTCTCGAGCGCTCTCGAGATCGAGAATCACCAGGTGCGACACTCGCAATTCTCGCGCCTTGAGATTGTGGAGATAGCGCTTGAAGAGGTCGTCGCGATCCTCGCGCGGAATGGCGCCTCCGGCTGCATGGTTCAGGTAGATCCAAACGACCTCGGATTCGCTAATCAGCCGCCGATGCCAGGTCTTCGAGCGGTGTGGCTTGATCGCCCGCGCGGCCTTGCCCTTGCCGAGCACCGGGATCAGCCTCTTGTCGATGGCGTTGTCGATCGCCTTGCGTCCGAGGCCGCTGATCGCTCCGGCCTCCGCTGGCGTGTAATACCGGGCATTATCTGGCATAAACATTCTCCGCTCGGAGAATGATATCTTCCCGTGGCGCGGACCGCAAGCTCGATTTTGATCGAACGAGGGTCTGCCGGTGACGCCGGAAATGCAGCAACCCCTGCCGCGTTAAATAGTGACAGTCACTCTTTTCCGGGACTCTTGGACCGCCGCGCCACGCGCGCCTGCCACAGGACGAGCAGCGGAGTCAGTCCGAGCTCGCCGCCGAGCGCCGCATAATGCGCCGCCGAGGGCGTTGCCGAGAGGACCAATCCGGCCAACCGGGCCAGGCCGCCGATGACGATCGCCGCCGCCACCCAGCGCAGCCGCGCCGTTCGCGCCTCGATCCGCGGCACGCAGGAGACCAGGATCAGTCCCACGCCGAAAAAGACACCCGACAAATAGCGGTAATGGCTGTCGAGATCGGGCGCGCTCCGCCCCGGCTCGACCCCGAACAGCATCGCCGGCCCCTCGATCATCCCCTTGAGCCCGAACAGCAGCGGCGACAGACAGCCAAGGAGGAGGGCGGCCTGCAACAGGCGGCGCTCCAGTCGCGGCGTCAGCATCGGCTAGGCATAAGCGAGCAGCGCATCCCGCTTCGCCGCCAGCGCTTCGTAACTCTGCGCCGAAGCCTTGCCCGCAACACCCGCCATCGCCCGTTCCAGCCGCGCCCTCGCCGCTTCGCTCATCGCCCCCAGCGCCCCGGCGATCGCCTCATTCTCCGCCGGCACCCCCGAGCAGTGCAGCGCGACGTCGCAGCCCGCCGCGATCGCCGCCGCCGCATGGTCGGCCGGCGTGCCCGACAGCGCTTTCATCGTGAGGTCGTCCGACATCAGCAAGCCGTCGAACCCGATCTCGCCGCGGATCACCTCGCCGATCACCGTCGGCGACAAGGTGGCGCAGCGTTCCGAGTCCCAGGCCGGGTAGAGGACGTGCGCGGTCATCGCCATCGGCGCGTCGCGCAAGGCGCGGAACGGCGCGAGGTCGATTTCCAGCTCGTCCGCGCTCGCATCGACCACCGGCAATTCCTCATGGCTGTCCGCCCCCGCCCGCCCATGGCCGGGGATATGCTTGACGACGCCGCAGACGCCGCCCGCCGCCAGCCCGTCGAGCACCGCCCGTCCCAGCGCCGCCACCCGGAGCGGCTCGCCGCCGAGCGCGCGGTCGCCGATGATGTCGTGCGCGCCTTCCTGGGCCACGTCGAGCAAGGGCAGGCAATCGACGTTGATCCCCACGTCCGCGAGCGTCACCGCGATCGCCTGCGCATTGACCCGCGCCGCCTCGATGGCGCTGATCGGCGCCTTCTCGTAGAGCGAAGCGAACCGCCCCTGGGCCGGAAATTCCGGCCATAAGGGCGGCTTGAGCCGAACCACCCTGCCCCCCTCCTGGTCGACCAGGATCGGCAGGTCGGCCCGCCCCGAGAGCGCGCGCAGCGAGTCGGTCAGCGCCCCGAGCTGCCCCCGGTCGCGGACGTTGCGCGCGAACAGGATGAACCCGGCCGGGTCGGCGTCGCGAAAGAAGGCGCGTTCGCCTTCGGTCAGGGTTTCGCCGGAGAGGCCGAGGATGGCGGGGAGCATGGGCTCCTATAGCAGATCAGCTGACGACCGAGCATTGCTCCCCGGCGACTCGGAGCCGGCGGCAGACGTCGGCGGCGGCGGCGCCGCTGGCGCGCAGGCGGTAGAGGGTGCGGCCGCCGACCTGGGCCGGGACCACGCTGTGGCTGAGCGGCGCGAGATAGCGGAAGCGGCCGGCAAGGCCGGTCCAGGCGCGGGTCGCGCCGGCCTGGCTGGAAAAGGCGCCGAGCTGGATGGTGACACCGGCGGCTGCGGGGGCGGGGGCGGGGCGGCCCGGCGCGGGCGCCTTGGGCTGCGGGCGCTGCGCCTGCGGCTGCGGCTGCGGCTGCGCCGGGCGGCGCGGCGCCTTGGCCACCGGAGTCTCGGGCACCGCGTCGACGTTGAGATTGCCCTTGGGCTGGGCGCCCTCGCTGGCGGCATAAGCGGTGTCGCCCTCGCCGGCGACGTTCATGCCGCCGCGGTCGGCCGGCGCGACCTTATAGTCCCCCTCCGGCGCCGCGATCAGCCCGTCGTCGCCGCCCGGGGCGCCGCGGTTGCCGAGCCAGAACAGGCCGCCGACGATGATGCCGATGGCGACCAGGCCGATCACGATCGCAGCGACCAGCTTGGCCACCGACGGGCCGCTTTCGCCCTCGTCCTCCTCGACCGCTTCCAGCCAGGGCAGCCGGTCCTCGTCGGCCAGCTCCAGATCCTCGCGCGCGTCGTCGCTCATCGCAGCTTCCTCATCGGGGTCGGCCCGCCGCCTTGGCATCACAGCATCTCCTCGGCCGCGGCGACGCCCATGACGCCGAGGCCGTTGCGGACAACTTGCCCGATCCCGTCGGCCAATTCCAGCCGCGCGCGTGTCAAATCGGGATTCTGTGCCAGGAGGAAACGCTTTTCGGGGTCGTCATTGCCCTTGTTCCACTGCGCGTGGAACGCCGCGGCGAGGTCGCCGAGGTAGAAGGCGATCCGGTGCGGCTCGTGCGCGGCGGCGGCGCCCTCGACGGCGCGCGGGAATTGGGCGGCGAGCCTGACCAGGCCCAATTCGTCCTCGTCGAGCAGCGACAGATCGGCGTCGGCGGGCAATTCGATCCCCGCTTCCTTCGTCCGCCGGTGAAGCGAACAGATCCGGGCATGGGCATATTGGACGTAGAAGACGGGATTGTCCTTCGACGCCTCGACCACCCTGGCGAAGTCGAAATCCATCTGCGCGTCGTTCTTGCGGGTCAGCATGGTGAAGCGGACCACGTCCTTGCCCACTTCCTCGACCACTTCGGCGAGCGTGACGAAGCTGCCCGACCGTTTGGACATCTTGACGAGCTCGCCGTCGCGCAGCAGCCGCACCATCTGGACGAGCTTGACGTCGAGCGCGGCGCGGCCCGCCAGCGCCTCGACCGCCGCCCGGGTGCGCTTGACCGTGCCGGTATGATCCGCGCCCCAGATGTTGATGAGCTCAGCGGACGCTTCGAGCTTCTGCAGGTGATAGGCGGCGTCGGCGGCGAAATAGGTCCAGCTGCCGTCGGATTTCTTGATCGGTCGGTCCTGGTCGTCGCCGAACAGGGTCGAACGGAACAGGAGCAGCTCGGTGGGCTCCCAATCTTCGGCGGTCTTGCCTTTTGGGGGCGGCAAGGTGCCTTTGTAGACCAGTCCCTTTTCGTCCAGCACCGCCAGCGCCCGGTCGACCGCCCCCGATTCCTGCACCTCCCGTTCGGAAGCGAAAAGATCGTGATGCACGCCGAGGCCGGCGAGATCGGATTTGATCAGGTCGAGCATCGCGGCGACGGTCCTGCGGCGAAACGTCTCCAGCCATTCGGCCTCCGCCGTGTCGGCGTAGACTTCGCCGAATTCCGCGGCGAGCGCCGCTCCGACCGGCTTCAGATAATCGCCGGGATAGAGCCCTTCCGGTATCTCGCCGATCTGGCGGCCGAGCGCTTCCAGGTAGCGCAGATAGGCGGAGCGGGCGAGCACGTCGACCTGCGCGCCCGCGTCGTTGACATAATATTCGCGGATCACCTGGTGGCCGGCATGTTCGAGCAGGCTGGCGAGCGCATCGCCGACCACCGCGCCCCGGCAATGGCCCATGTGCATCGGCCCGGTCGGATTGGCCGAGACATATTCGACGTTGACGGTCCGGCCCTTGCCCATGTCGGAGCGGCCATAGGCCCCGCCCTCCGCCAGGATCGCGCGCAGCTCCTCCTCCCAGACCGACCGGTCGAGGCGGATGTTGATGAAGCCCGGCCCCGCCACCTCGGCGCCGGCCACCTCGTCGAGCGCGGCGAGCTTCGGCACGATCGCCTCGGCCAGTGCGCGCGGATTGGTGCCGGCGCGCTTGGCGAGCACCATCGCCGCATTGGTCGCGAGATCGCCGTGCGCCGGATCGCGCGGCGGCTCGACCGCCACCGCCGACCGGTCGATACCTGACGCCAGCGCGCCTTCGGCTTCGAGGGCGTTCAATGCGTCATCGAGATGCGCGGCAAAGCGGGCGTAAAGGGTCACGACGCCTTCCAAGGCCAGGGAAGGCGCGGCTCTAGCGGATGCCGCCGGCGATTTGAAGGTCAGCCGCGCGCGAGTCGGTGCAGATCGCGATTATGATGGACGAACCGGCCCGGCGCGTCCGCTCCGCTCAGCGCCGCCGCCGCGTCGGCGACGATGGCGGCGTCGATCGCCGCATAATTGTCGAGCCGGCCGCGCAGGAGCAGGTTGACGGCCGGGCTGACCAGGATGGCGAGCCGCTCCTTGAGCCGCCGCTCCGGCCCGCGCTCGCCGCGCAGCAGGCCGGGCCGGATGATGTCGAGCCGGTCGAACGCCAGCGCCGCCAGCGCCGCCTCCATCTCGCCCTTGAGACGCGGGTAGAAGAATCGCGACTCCGGATCGGCCCCGACCGAGGAGATGGCGACCATGTGCCGCGCGCCACCGTCCCGGGCCGCCCGCGCGAACGCCGTCACCATGTCGAAATCGACCGCGCGATAGGCCTCGTCCGACCCCGCGGCGCGCGACGTTGTGCCGAGCGCCGATACCGCGACGTCGCCGCCGATCCTTTGCGCGAGCGCCGGCCAGTCCCGCGGCGGGGCGACGCTCTCGCGCCAGCCCCGATGGCCTCGTCCGGTCGGCCGGCGGACGAGCCCATGAACCTCGCGGCCGAGCGCGAGCAGCCGGTCCGCGGTCGATCCGCCGACCAGCCCGGTCGCACCGATCAACAGGATTCGGCGCGCCACCGTCAGACGCGATCGTGCAGCCGGGTCGGGCCGACCAGCGCCTCGTAGCGGCGCACCGCATAGCGGTCGGTCATTCCGGCGATGAAGTCGCCGACCGTGCGCGTAACGAGCAGGGGATCGGGCGAAGCGGGCCGCCATTCCTCCGGCAGCCTGACCGGATCGTCCCGAAAGGCTTCGAACAGCCCGGCCAGGATCCGCTGGGCCTCCTCGCGTACCGACTGGACCTCGGGTGCCTCGTACATGCGGGCGTGGAGGAAGGCCTTGAGCGCGCGCTCGTCCGCCGCCATCGTGTCGGAAAAGCCGGCAAGCGCTCTGCCCGCGCCTCGGACGTCGTCGGCCGACCGCATCCCCGCCGCACGCTGCCGGGTCTCGGCGAGCACGTCGTTGACCATCGACCCGATCAGACCGCGCACCAGCTCCGGCACCAGGCGCGCCTCGGCGACCTCCGGATAGCGCGCCCTCGCCGCCGCCCAGCCGCTCGCGACCAGCGGCACCTCGAGCAGGTCTTCAAGGGTGAACAGGCCGGCCCTGAGACCGTCGTCGATGTCGTGATTGTCATAGGCGATGTCGTCGGCGATCGCCGCGACCTGCGCCTCCAGGCCCGGCCAGCTGTCGAGTTCGAGCGGCCATTCCGCGTCGGCCTCCGCCAGCGCCCAGGACGGCTCGGCGACCGGGCCGTTATGCTTGGCCAGCCCCTCCAGCGTCTCCCAGCTGAGGTTGAGCCCAGAGAAGCGGGGATAGGGGCTCTCCAGCCTGGTCAGCAGCCGGATCGTGTGGGCATTGTGGTCGAAGCCGCCGGCGCCGGCCATCGCCGCCTGCAGCGCGTCCTCGCCGGCATGGCCGAAGGGCGGATGGCCGATATCGTGGGCGAGGCAGAGCGCCTCGGTCAGATCCTCGTTGAGGCCGAGCGCGCGCGCCATCGTCCGCCCGATCTGCGCGACCTCGAGGCTATGGGTGAGCCGGACCCGTATATGGTCGCCATCGGGCGCGACGAAGACCTGGGTCTTGTGCCTGAGGCGCCGGAACGGCACCGAATGGACGATCCGGTCGCGGTCGCGCTGGAAGGCGTCCCGCGGCCCCCTATTGGCGCGTTCGCCTTCCGCGTGGAGCCGGCCTCTGCTCCGGTTCGGGTCGGCTGCGAGTGGAGCGAGGTTCATTGGCGATTAGGACCTGCGCCGATGACCGGAGGTGGCCGTGATCGGCCGGGGAAGGCGGCTGGCTAGGAGAGGGTCGAAGGCCGGGCCAGGCAGCCCGGACGAGACGCTCGACGCCGCCAGCCGCCTTCCCCGGCCGACCGCGAAGCGGCGGGCTGCCCTTTGCCGCCCGCCAGCGTCGCCGCGTCGGTCACGATGTATAAACATCGCTCCCTCCTTGCTCCTTGTCGGACAACAAATGCCAGCCCGTCACGACCGCCTCCGGTCATCGGCGCAGGTCCCTAAGCCGCTCTATCTCCTGGCCGGCGGGGCTTGTCCAGGCAAATGCCGAGATGTCCTTTTCGGCGAGCTGGTTGACGAAGGCCTGGGCCGCGCGGCTGCTGTCGAACGGCCCGACCAGCAGCCTGTTGGTCGCGTTGAGCGGTGTCGTGTAGGCCGTGCGGCTGGCCAGCAAGGCGGCCGCGCGCTCGCGCAGCCGCGCGAAGGTGGCCGGCAGCGCCGCCCGGTTGGCCCCGCCGGCGACCTGGACCCAGTGGCGGCTCGGATGGGCGGGCTGGGCCGGCCGCCGCGCCGCCTGGCGCTGCGGCGCGGGACGCACCTCGGCGGTCCGGGCCGGGCGGGGCTCGGCCCGGGCCGGCGCCGGTCGCGGCGCCTCGGGATCGGGAAGCGCCTCGAGGACCGAGAGGAGGTCGCCAAGACCGGCGGCGCGGCCGGCAACCGTTGTTGCGGGCATGGGCACGGGTGCGGGCTCCATGAGCGGCTGCGCGCCGGCGGGGGTCAGCGTGAAGCCCGGGCCCGTCTCGGCCAAAGCGACAGGCGTCGAAGGCGGCGGCGTTTCGGGCGGGCTCGGCTCGGGCTCGGGCGGCGGCGCCTGCGGCTCGGGCTCGGGTGCGGGCGGCGGCGCCTGCGGCTCGGGCGCGGGCGGCTCGAACCGCCGCGGCTCGGCCTGCGCGATCTCGACCGGGCGCCGGACCGGCGGCGCGATCGGATCGCGCGACCGGCGGCCGACCGACCCGGCATCGAGCGGGCTCGCACTGCCGCCGGGCCGCCGCCGCGGCTCGCGCGGGTCCGGCTCGGATATGCGCGGCCTGGGCACGCTGGCCGGCACGCCGCCCTGCGCCAGCGCGACCGCGCCGGGATCGGCGCCGGTGTCGACGCCGGCGCTCGCCGTGGCTCGGCCGTCGCTCGGGAAACGGCCGAAATGGACCGCCATCGCCTTCTGTGCCGGGCTGAGCGCGGCGAGCCGGGCGAAGAATGGCGCCATCGACTGGGCGGCGCCGGCCGGCATCATCCGAATTGCCGTGTCGTTCGCGCCGGCGGCATCGCCGGTCAAAGCGAGGACGAAGGCCTGGGTGCGCCAGGCGGACCGGTCGTGGCGCCGGAGCTGGTCGTCGATCATCCGCAGCGCCGCGTCGCGCTGACCGCTGATCGCCAGCGACAGCGCCATCCGCCGCCTGAGCTCGGCGTCGTCGCCGCGCCTGAGCGCCAGCGCATAATCCTGCTGCGCGCGCCGGGGATCGCCGGTCATGTCGTAGGCGAGGCCGCGGTCGCGGGCGATCTCGGCGGTCGGCGCGCCGAGCGCCTCCGCCTCGGCAAACAGGGTCAAGGCAGTCTCGCCGCGTTCCATCAGCACCAGAGCCGAGGCCATGCCGGCCCTGACCCGCGCGTCGCGCGGCGTCACCTCGTCCGCCCGAGTGAAGAAGGACAAAGCCGCCTCCCCGTCGCCCATGGCGAGCGCCGCCCGGCCGGCGCCGACCAGCGCCGCAAGGCTGCGCGGATTTGCGGCGAGGGTCGTGAGGTTGCGCCTCAGCTCGGCGCCCGGCCCGGTATCGAGCGGCTGCACGACTGCGCCCGGCGGCAATGCCGCGCGATCCTGCGCCAGCGCGCTCCCCGCCAGAATGTACCCGCCCGCCAGCAGCCAAAGGCCGCGACGCGCCCCCCGCATCGCCGATGAACTCATCCCGCCGCTAGAAAGGCCTTCGCTTGTACGGGCAATGACTCGCGCGCGCCGCTGCGGTCAATCGGTGCCGGGAGGCGATGAACGGGCCCACAACCAGTCACCCGGCCTCAGGCAAGCAGCCAGGCGAGCAGCTCGTCCATTTGCACGGCCGTCTGGGCGAAGGCGTGGCCGGCGCCGTGGTAGACGCGTGTCTCCAGGTGGCGGCCGCGGCGCCATCCCAGCTCCGCCAGTCGCCGCGCGATCCCGATTTGATGAGGCGCCATGCCCGCGTCCATCATCCGGGTGCCATGGTCCAGCCACAGCCGCCGCCCGGCCGGGGCGCCGAGCCGCGCGAAATATCGAGGCCAGATCGAGAGCAGCTGCGGATGATCGATCATGCGTAGGTTGTAGAGCGGCCATTGCGGCGAGATGCAGGCGGCGCGGCCGAAAGCCTGCTGCCCTTCGACGAAGGCGGCGGCGGCCATCGGTCCGGCCATGCTGGCCCCCGCGATGGCGGTGTCCCGGCGGTCGGCCAGGGTGCGATAGTGCCCGTCGATATACGGCTTCAACCGGGTCGTGAGAAACCGGAGGAATTGTTTGGAGAGGAGCGGCCGTCCGGCAAGCTCGCGGTCGAGCTGCTTGCGCAAGGCGCCCTCTGTCCGATCGTAGATCGACTGCGGCATATATTGGCGGAAGCGGTCGGCCGGATCCTCGAGACTGTCGATCGCGACGATCAGGGCCGGCTGGATGCGGCCGGCGGCGGCGAGCCCGGCGACTCGGCGATCGGCTGCGAAGTTTTGGCCTTCGGAATCGCCTGTGAAGACGAACTGCCCGTCGAGCATGTAGAGAGTGCGGTAAGAGCGGGCGCCGTCCTCGTAGCCGGGCGGCAGCCAGACCCGGACGCGCAGTTCAGGATGATCGCCGGAACCGAGCGGCCCAAGTGTCTCGATACGGCCTTGCGACGCGGCCGGCGCGGCGAGCGCGGGCGCTGCCGCCGCGGCGGCAGCAAGCGTCACGAATGTCCGGCGACTGATCAACGGCGTCGCGGACCGGCGCCTCATTCCCAAGCGGCCTCCGGACTATTGATTGTTCTGCCGGTTCAGGAATCGCGGGATATCGAGCGGGTCACGGGCCGAACCGCGCATGCCCGGGGTTTCCTCCTCGGTCTCCTCGCCGACCTGCGCCTTGGGCGCGCCGCGGGCGATGCTCGACATGCGCTCGAACAGGGTGCCGCCCTCGCGCGCCGGCTTGGTATCGGGCTCGGCCGGATTCTCGTCCTGGGTCAGCCAGCTGCGCGTGCCGGTCGGGTGCGTCCCGGCCGCTTCCGGCTCGGCGGTCTCGTACTCGGCCAGCTCGGCGCTGTCGAGCAGCAGCTCGTCATCGTCCGTTTCCGCGACGGGCTCGTCGAGGGTCAGCGTCCCGGGCTGCGGCGCTGCGACGGTTTCTTCATCGGCCGCGGTCTCGATCGCCAACGTTTCGTCTTCCTCAGCCACCGTCTCGGGCGGAATCAGGGTCAGCGGCTCCGGCTCGGGCGCCGCTTCGGTGCGCGGCGGCTCGGCGGCTCGGGCGGTCGGGAAGGTGAACACCTTGGCCGGCTGCGGCATCGGCACCACGTCCTCGGCGCCGATCCCGGTCGCCACCACGGAGACCCGGATCTTGCCGTCGAGATCGTTGTTGAACGCCGAGCCCCAGATGATGTTGGCGTCGGGATCGACCAGCTCGCGGATATGGTTGGCGGCCTCGTCGACCTCCATCAGGCGCATGTCCTCGCCGCCGGTGATCGAGATGATGACGCCCTTGGCGCCCTTCATCGAGACGCCGTCCAGCAACGGGTTGGCGATCGCCTGCTCGGCCGCTTCGATGGCGCGGTTGTCGCCGAGCGCCTCGCCGGTGCCCATCATCGCCTTGCCCATCTCGCTCATCACCGAGCGGACGTCGGCGAAGTCGAGATTGATGAGGCCGGGCATGACCATGAGGTCGGTGATGCCGCGCACGCCCTGCTGAAGCACCTCGTCGGCCATCATGAACGCTTCCTTGAAGGTCGTGTTCGGGTTGGCGATGCGGAACAGATTCTGGTTCGGGATGACGATCAAGGTGTCGACATGCTGCTGCAGCTCCTCGATCCCGGCATCGGCCGAGCGGCCGCGGCGGGCGCCTTCGAAGCTGAACGGCTTGGTGACGACGCCGACGGTGAGGATGCCGCGGTCGCGCGCCGCCTTGGCGATGATCGGCGCGGCGCCGGTGCCGGTGCCGCCGCCCATGCCGGCGGCGATGAAGCACATATGGGCGCCTTCCAGCGCCTGCTCGATCTCGTGCAGCGCTTCTTCGGCGGCGGCCTTGCCGATCTCCGGCCGCGAGCCGGCGCCGAGGCCCTGGGTGATCTTCAGGCCGAGCTGGATCTTGCGGTCGGCGAGGCTGTGGTTGAGCGCCTGCGCATCGGTGTTGGCGACGATGAAATCGACGCCCTGCACGTCCGAATGGATCATGTTGGCGATGGCGTTGCCGCCCGCGCCGCCGACGCCGATCACGCTGATCCGGGGGCGAAGCTCTTCCACTTCCGGACGGATGAAATCGATGCTCATGCGCTGTCTCCCCTATGCCCTCGCGACGTGCGACGCGCCTTGGCTAAGTGCTTTTGCACGATGCGATTCTGCGGTGCGAGTAAAAAGTTAACGGTCGAGTCATGTTTTCCCCAGATTTCCTCAATACTGAGTCCGAAATGCCGCAATCAGGCGCTGCAGCCAGTTGCCGGGCGCGCCGCCGCCCTCGGGGCCCCGCGGCCCCGGATGGAGGTCGCCCTCGTCCGACGCGGCGAAAATGGCGAGGCCGGCGAGCACCGAGAAAGCGGGGCCGCTATGCGCCTCGGGCAGGCCGGGCAGGTTGGGCCGGCCGATCCGGACCGCGCGCCCGAGCACGCCCTGCGCATAATCGGCGACGCCCTTCAATTCGGCGCCGCCGCCGGTCAGCACGACCTGGCGGCCGAACGGGCCGGCGAAGCCCAGTTCCTTGAGCGCGCCCTCGATCCGGGCGGTGAGATGCTCGAGCCGCTGGCGGATCACCGCGACGAGCTGCGCCCGGGTGATGCGCGCGCTTTCGATCCCTTCCTGGCCGCCGGCGATCGGGGCCAGCTCGATCATGTCGTGATTGTCGCGCGGGCTGGTCATCGCCGAGCCGTAAAAGCATTTGATCCGCTCGGCCTCGGCGCGGCGCGTGCCGAAGGCGGCGGCGATATCGTCGGTGATGTCGCGCCCGCCGACCGCCAGCGACTTCAGACCGACCAGCATGCCGCCCATGAACACCGAGACGTTGGTCACGCCGCCGCCCAGCTCGACCAAGGCCACGCCCAATTCGCGCTCCTCTTCACTCAAACAGGCCTTCCCCGCCGCGACCGGCGAGGCGACGATCGCTTCAACGCCCAGATGGGCGGATCGGACGCACAGGTCCAAATTCTTGACCGGCGGCGGATCGGCGGCGACGACGTGGATGTCGACCGCGATCTTGTCGGCGTGGAGCCCGCGCGGCTGCTTGACCCCGTCGATGCCGTCGATCGTGTAGAAAGCGGGGATGGCGTGAAGGATGGTGCGCTCGCCCTCGTCGATCATCTCCCGGCCGGCCTCGAGCAAGGCGTCGATGTCGGCGTCGGTGATCCGGCGGCCGCCGATCGCGACCTCGACGCTGGCGACGTTGCTGACCAGGCCGCCGGCGCCGAAGCCGACGAACACCTGGTCGATATTGGTGCCGGCGATCCGTTCCGCCTGCTCGACCGCCTCGCGGATCGCGATCTCGCTCTTTTCCATGTCGGCGATGAAGCCGCGCTTGACGCCGCGGCTCTCGCGCTGGCCGGTGCCGAGGATCTTGAGCTGGCCGTCCTCGCCCGGCTCGGCGATCAGGGCGCAGACCTTCGACGAGCCGACGTCCAAAGCCGCGACCAGGTTGCGGACCTGCGGCTGCGGCGCGCGGCGGCCCATCAAATGGTTTCCGCCAGGTCGGCCGGAACCGGCCCGGGATCGGGGGAGATCAGGTCGGGAACCCGCGTCCCCGGCTCGCGCGAGACGCGCACCACCATCCGGCGGCTGTCGCGCATGTCGAAGCGGACGAAGCCGCGCCCCAGCATCTGGCTTTGCTGGTCCATCCGCGCGAACCGCAGGATCGCGCGCCGCGCCGCCTCCTCGCCCTCCGGCAATGCAAGCTCTTCGCGGGTCTGGAAACGCACGTCCCAGCGCCGCCCTCCTCGCCAGGTCGCGCCGGTGATCTGCGGTTTCAGGTGCGGCACGCTTTCCAGCAGCCGGTTCAACTCGGCGACGCGGCTGTTCGCCGCCGGGCCGATCAGGAGCGGCAGATCGGGCATGTCTTCCACCCGCACCCGCTCGAGCACTACTCCGGTCGCGTCGATCAGGCTCAATTGCTCGCGGTTCTGCCAGATCGCCGCCGGCCGCCGCTCGACGATGTCGACGACCAAAGTGTCGGGCAGCCGCCGGGAGACTCGCGCCTCCTGGATCCAGCCGAACTGCAGCAGCCGCTCGCGCGTACCCGCCAGGTCGATCAGCGGCATCGCCATCGAATCCTGGTCGAAGGCGACATTGTAGATGTCGAGCGTCGAAACGCGGCTATTGCCGCGGATCTCCACCCGCCGGAGCGTGAAGCCGGCGCCGCCGACGCCCTCGCCGATGGCGATGCCGGCGAGCTGCGGCAGGCGGAAGGCGAGCACCGCCGCGATCACCACCGCCGCGGTCATGCCCGCCAGCGTCCAGTTGCCGATCCGCCGCGCGAAGCCGGGCGAGAAGCCCAGCGATTCCAGCATTCCCTGTTTCCTGGGCTTGCGCGTGTTGACCCGCTGCGGCGCCGCGCGCCCCCTGGGCTTCGCCCGCGATTGCCCGCCCCGTGCGATCCGCGCCGTCATAATGCCGCCTCCACGATCCGCTCGACCAGCTCGGCATAGTCGATGCCCCGCGCCCGCGCCTGCTCGGGCACCAGGCTCAAGGGAGTCATTCCCGGCTGGGTGTTGATCTCGAGCAGATAGAGCCCCGCCTCGCCTCGCTCGTCGTCCCAGCGAAAGTCGGCGCGTGACGCGCCCTTGCAGCCCAGCAGCAGGTGCGCCTTCCGCGCCATGGCGAGCGCCGCGTCGCGAATGTCGTCGGGGATGTCGGCGGGGCAGACATGCTCGGTCATGCCGTCGGTATATTTGGCGTCATAATCGTAGAAGCCGGACTTGGGCCGAAGCTCGGTCACCGCCAGCGCCGTATCGTCCAGCACGGCGACAGTGAGCTCGCGCCCGGGAATGAAGGGCTCGGCCATCAGCTTCTCGAAATGCCGCCAGGGGCCCTCGACATCGCGACCGATCGGGTTGCCGTAATTGCCTCCGTCGGTGACGATGGCGACGCCGACCGACGAGCCTTCGTTGACGGGCTTCAGAACATAGGGCCGGGGCAGCGGGTCGCCGGAATAGAGGCTTTCGCTCTCGACGACCAGGCTCTCCTGCATGCGGATACCGTGCGGCACCAGCACCATCTTGGTCAGCGCCTTGTCGATCGCGATCACCGAGGTTTCGAGGCCGCTATGGGTGTATCTGAGGCCCATCAGGTCCATCAGCCCCTGCACCGTGCCGTCTTCGCCGGGCGTGCCGTGCAGCGCGTTGAACACCACGTCGGGGCTGAGCTCGCCCAGGCGCGCCGCGACGTTGCGGTCCATGTCGATCCGAGTCACCTTGTGGCCGCGGCTCTCGAGCGCGTCGGCGACGCCCGCCCCCGAGGTCAGCGAGACCTCGCGCTCGGCCGACCAGCCCCCCATCAATACCGCGACATGAAGCTTACGCACTTTGCACTCCAACCCTCTGAATTTCCCATTCCAGCGTCACGCCGCTCTGCGCCTGGACGCGCCGCCGCACTTCCTCGCCCAGCGCCTCGATCTCGTCCGAGCTGGCGCCGCCGAGGTTGAGGAGGAAGTTGCAATGCTTCTCCGAAACCTGCGCGTCGCCGATGCGGAGCCCGCGGCAGCCCGCCGCGTCGATCAGCTTCCAGGCCTTGGTCCCGGGCGGGTTCTTGAAGGTCGAGCCGCCGGTCCGCGAGCGCAGCGGCTGCGAGGCCTCGCGCTCGGCCGCGATCCGGTCCATCTCGGCGCCGATCACCGCCGGATCGCCGGGCACGCCTTCGAACAGGGCTTCGACCACCACCGCGCCCCCGGGCACGTCGCTGTGCCGGTAGGTGTAGCCGAACCGCCCGCGCGGCCAGCTGACGATCTCGCCGGTCCGAAGCACCAGCTTCGCCTCGACCAATATGTCCGCGACCTCGCGGCCATAGGCGCCGCCGTTCATCCGGACGAAGCCGCCGACCGTGCCGGGGATGCCGCGCAGGAATTCGAGGCCGGCGATGCCGGCGTCGCGCGCCCGGGAGGAGACCAGGATGCCCGACGCGCCGCCGCCGCAGCGGAGCCGCTCGCCGTCCAGCCGCTCGATCCCGGCAAAGGCCTTGCCGAGCCGCACCACCACGCCGGGAACGCCGCCGTCGCGAACGATCATGTTGGAGCCGAGGCCCAGCGCCATGACCGGCACATCGGGGTCGAGATCGCCGAGGAAGCGCTGGAGGTCCTCGGCGTCTTTCGGCTCGAACAGCCAGCCGGCCCGCCCGCCCGACTTGAACCAGACCAAAGGCGCCAGCGGCGCATCGGCGGTCAGCTTCCCGCTCACCCTGGCGGGGGTCGCGGCGGAATCGAGCGGGGACAGTCCCCAGTCGGGGACAGTCCCTTCGGCCTGCGTCGTGGGGACTGTCCCCGGATGGGGACTGTCCCCCTCGCGCCGGCGGAGGCCGCCCACGCTCACGAGGCCTTCCTCGCCCGAGCCGCTTTGATGCCGTCGGCGAGGCCGGCCGCCCATTTGGTGATGTCGCCGGCGCCCAGGCAGATGACCATGTCGCCCGGCGCGGCCAGGCCGGCGAGCTGGCGGCAGACGTCCTCGGCATCGGCGGCGACATGGGCGCCGAGATGGCCGCGCTGCTTCATCCCCTCGACCAGGCTCTCGTGGCTGACGCCCTCGATCGGCGCCTCGCCGGCCGGATAGACCGGCGCGACCAGCACCAGGTCGGCATCGTTGAACGCGCCCTGGAATTCGGCCATCAAAGCATGCAGCCGCGTGTATCGGTGCGGCTGCACCACCGCGATCACCCGCCCTTCCGCGCCCTCGCGCGCCGCCGACAGCACCGCCGCGATCTCGACCGGATGGTGGCCGTAATCGTCTATCACGGTGACGCCGTCGACCTCGCCGACCTTGGTGAAGCGCCGCTCGACGCCATGGAAGCGGTCGAAGCCGCGCGCGATCACCGCGTCGGATATGCCCATCTCCGCGGCCACGCCGATCGCTGCCAGCGCGTTCTGGACATTGTGCCGTCCCGGCATTGGCAGCTCGATCCCCGCGATCGTCCGCACTTCGCCCGCGCGGTTGCGCAGCGACACGTCGAAGCGATTGCCGCCTGGGACCGGAACGACGTTCTCGCCGCGTATGTCGGCCTGCGCCGCGAAGCCGTAGGTGACCACGCGCCGGTCGCGCAGCCGCGGGATGATCGACTGCACTTCGGCATGATCGACGCAGAGCAAGGCGGCGCCGTAGAACGGCACGTTCTCGACGAACTCGACGAACGCGTCCTTGACCTTCTCGAAGCCGCCGTAAAAATCGAGATGCTCGGGATCGATGTTGGTGACGACGGCGATCGTGCCGTCGAGCCTCAGGAACGAGCCGTCGCTCTCGTCGGCCTCGACCACCATCCATTCGGAGCTGCCGAGCCGGGCGTTCGAGCCGTAGGCGTTGATGATGCCGCCGTTGATCACCGTCGGGTCGATCCCGCCGGCGTCGAGCAAAGCGGCGATCATCGAGGTGGTCGTCGTCTTGCCATGCGTCCCCGCCACCGCGACGGTCCGCTTCAGCCGCATCAGCTCGGCCAGCATCTCCGCCCGCCGCACGACCGGGATCCGCCGCGCATAGGCGGCCTCGACCTCGACATTGTCCTTCCGGATCGCGGTCGAGATCACGACCACGTCGGCGTCGCCCAGATTGGCCGAGTCATGCCCGATCGCGACCGGGATGCCGAGCTTGCGCAAGCTCTCGACCACCGAGGATTCGGCGACGTCCGAGCCCTGCACCCTGTAGTCGAGGATATGCATCACCTCGGCGATGCCCGACATGCCGATGCCGCCGATGCCGACGAAATGGATGGTTCCGATGTCGGTGCCCACTCCTGTCATCGGACGTCTCCGATGGCAGGAGTGGGTTCATCCTGAGCTTGTCGAAGGACGCCGGTCATGCCGGGACCCCGCCGGGCATCGGCCGCAGCACGGCGTCGCGCACGACCAGCGGATCGGCGCCCGGCGCGACGCCGGTCCGCTCGACCAGGTCGGCGAGATCGCGCGCCGCGTCGGGCCGCCCGACCGCCTTGGCCCGCTCCGCCGCCCGCGCCAGCGCCTCCGGCTCGAGGCCGAGCTTCTGCATCTGCTTGGCGAGCTCGACCGGCGTGAACCGGTCCTGCGCGATCGTCCGCGCCCCGCCCGCTTTGGCCATCTCGCGCGCGTTGAAGGTCTGGTGATCGTCGGTCGCGCTGGGCAGCGGCACCAGGATCGCCGGCCGGCCGGCCGCGGTCAGCTCGGCGATGGTCGAGGCGCCGGCCCGGCCGATGACGAGATGCGACCAGGCCAGCCGCTCGGGCAGGTCGGGCAGGTAGGTGGCGAGGTCGGCCGGGATGCCGAGCGCCGCGTAGCGCGCCCGCACCTCATCGATATCCTCGGCTCGGCATTGCTGCGTCACCTGCAGCCGGCGCCGGAAATGCTCGGGCAGCAGGGCAAGCCCCTCGGGCACCACTTCGGAGAGGATCGACGCCCCCTGGCTGCCGCCCGTCACCAGCAGCCGGAAGATGCCGTCCTCGGTCAGCGGCGGGAAGGGCTGCTCGCCGATCGCCCGCACCTCGTCGCGCACCGGATTGCCGACCAGATGGACCTTGGCCGCCGCCTTCTTCGGCAGCCGCTGCACGCTCTCATAGGCGGTCGCGATCGCGTCGACCTTGCCCGCCATCATGCGGTTGACCCGCCCGAGCACGGCATTCTGCTCGTGCAGCAGGGCGGGAATCCGGTCGCGCCGCGCCGCCAGCAAAGCGGGCAGCGCCGGATAGCCGCCGAAGCCGATTACCGCCGAGGGCAGGAAGGTCTCGTAGAGCCGCAAGGCCATCGCCCGCCCGGTCAGGATGTTCTTCGCCGCCTTGAACCAGCCCATCGGCCCGCCGCCGAGCCGCCCGGCCGGCAGGATATGGACCTGGACGTTGTCGAACAGGCCCGGGATGCGCGCGCCGCGATCGTCGGTGATCAGGGCCACCCGGTGGCCGCGCAGCAGCAGCTCCTCGGCGAGCGCGTGGGCCGGGATCATATGGCCCCCGGTACCGCCGGCGGCGAGGACGTAGTGGCGCGAAATCAGGCTCATTTGAACCCGCTCCTCTTCACCACATAGGGCGAATTGTGGAGGTGCGGGTTGCGCCGGGTGAAGGCGAGCAGGAGCCCGAAGCCCAAAGCGAGCGCGATCATCGACGAGCCCCCGTAGGAGATGAACGGCAGCGTCATCCCCTTGGACGGCGCGATATGGACGTTGACCGCCATGTTGATCAACGCCTGCAGCCCGAACTGCGCGACCAGCCCCGCCGCCGCGAGCACCAGGAACTTGTCGTCCTCGTTCAGGAGCCGCACCAGCACCCTGACCACGATCGTCATGTAGAGGATGGCGATGGCGAGGCAGGCGATGATCCCGAACTCCTCGCCGATCACCGAGAAGATGTAGTCGGTGTGCGGCTCGGGCAGCGAGAATTTGCGGATGCCGGCGCCCGGCCCGGCCCCGAACAGCCCGCCGGAGGTCAGCGTCCGCAACGCCGATTCCACCTGATACTGGTCGCCTTCCGAGAACAGGAAGCCATTGATGCGCTGCGTCGCCACATCATAGAAAAGATAGGCGAGCACGACCGCCGCGAAGCCCGCCGCGCCCAGCGCGTAGAGGATCCGCATCGACGCGCCCGACAGCGCGATCAAGAGCACCCAGGCGGCGACGAAGATGATCGTCTCGCCGAAATTGGGCTGCCGCATCAGCAAGGCGGCGACCACCGCCATCAGCAATGCCGAGAGCGGCACCACCGGCAGCGACTGGTCCTTGTCCTTCATCGACAGCAGCCAGGCGACGGTGACGATGAACATGGGCTTCAGGAATTCGGAGGGCTGGAACTGGGTGACCCCGGCGTCGAGCCAGCGCCGCGCGCCATTCACCTCAACGCCGACGACCGGCACCAGGAACAGCATCGCCGTGAAGCCGATCGCGCCGAGGATCGAGAGCCGCCGCGCGCCGGTCTTGCCGAGCATGGAGACGGCGATCATCACCGGCACGGCGAGCGCGATCCAGACCAGCTGCCGGTAGAAATAATAAAGCGGGGGCACGTTGATGCCGCCGCCCGAATAACGCTGCGACGCCGCCGGCGAGGCCGCCGCGACCGCGATCAGCCCGATCGAGATCAGGACCGCGACGAGCACCAGCAGCACCTTGTCGATGTCCCAGAACCAGCGCGCGAACGGCCCGGTCCGCGACCGCCCGACCAGGGACGCCTTCTGCTTCCGGGCGGGCTGGGCGGTGCTCATGCCAGCGCCTCCACCGCGGCGCGGAAGGCATCGCCCCGCGCTTCATAGTCGCGGAACTGATCGAACGACGCGCAGGCCGGCGACAAGAGCACCACCTCGCCAGGCGCCGCCGCCGCCGATGCGTCCTGCACCGCGGTGACCAGCAGCTCGGATTCGCGCACCGGCACCTTGCCCTCGAGCAGTCTGGCGAACATCGGCCCGGCCTCGCCGATTGTGTAGGCGGCGCGGACATGGCCGAGCTGGTCCTCGCACGGGCCGAGATCCCCGGTCTTGGCCAGCCCGCCGAGGATCCAGTGGACGTGCGGGAAGGCGGCGAGTGCCGGCGCGGTCGAATCCGGGTTGGTGGCTTTGCTGTCGTTGATGAAGATGATGCCGTTTTTCTCCGCTACGCGCTCCATCCGATGCGGCAGCCCAGGATAGGTGCGCAGCCCTGCCTGGATCGCGCGATCGCCGACTCCGCACTCTCGGCAGACCTCGATTGCTGCCGTTGCGTTCTGGAAGTTGTGTGGTCCGCTTAAACTGGCTGGCAGGAGATAATCCTCGGCTGATGCGCGGCCAGCAAGCAGCGCCGGCGTGCCGCCATATGCCCAAGCTCCATCGTCATAACGATCGATGAGATTCCAAACTTCGTCGTCGTCGTAATTGAATATCCCAACGTGTCCCGCAGATTGCATCTCGAACAAACGTGCCTTGGAAGCGGCATAAGCTTCAAAGCTCTCATAGCGGTCGAGATGGTCCGGGGTGACGTTGAGCAGCACCGCGACCTCGCAATCGAGGCTGTAGGTGAGGTCGAGCTGGTAGCTGGACAGCTCCAGCACGTAGACCCCGCCCTCCGGTAGCGGATCCTGCGCCAGGATGGGCAGGCCGATATTGCCGCCCATCGTCGCCGGCACGCCCGCGGCCTTGAGGATATGGTGGACCAGCGCCGTCGTCGTCGACTTGCCGTTGGTGCCGGTGATGCCGACCACCTTGTGCGGCGGCAGGCCGGCGCGCGCCTGCGCGAACAATTCGATGTCGCCGATGATCGGCACCCCGGCTTCGCGCGCTTTGGCGGCGATCGGGTGGCGGTTCAGCGGCACGCCGGGCGAGACGACGACGCCGTCATAGCCGGCCAGGCCGATCTCCAGCGGATCGGCGAGCTCGGCTTTCCCCGCCACCGCTGCCCGCGCCTCCTCGCTCGTGTCCCACGCGGTCACCTCGGCGCCGCTCGCCACCAGCGCCTCGACCGTCGCCAGCCCGGACCGGGCGAGGCCCAGGACGGCATAGCGCTTGCCGGCAAAGGCGGGGCTGGCGATCATTTCGTCACCCCGGCGAAGGCCGGGGTCTCGGGGAGACCGCCGAGACTTGTCGACCTGAGATCCCGGCCTGCGCCGGGATGACGATAAGGGGAGGCGCCGCTGGCGATCATCTCAGCTTCAACGTGGAAAGGCCGGCCAGCGCCAGCACGAAGGCGATGATCCAGAAGCGGATGACGATCGTCGCTTCCGACCAGCCGATCTGCTCGAAATGATGGTGGATCGGCGCCATCCGGAAGACGCGCTTGCCGGTACGCTTGTAGACGAAGACCTGGATGATCACGCTCATCGCCTCGACCACGAACAGCCCGCCGATGATGCCGAGCACGATCTCGTGGCGGGTCGCCACCGCGATCGCGCCCAGCGCCCCGCCCAGAGCGAGGCTGCCGGTATCGCCCATGAAGACCGCCGCCGGCGGCGCGTTGAACCAGAGGAAGGCGAGCCCGGCGCCGACGATCGCCGAGCAGAGCACGGTGAGGTCGCCGGCGCCGAGCACGTGCGGGATGCCGAGATAGGCGGCGAAGATAGCGTTGCCGACCAGATAGGCGATGAGGATGAAGGCGAGGCTGGCGATGATCACCGGCATGGTGGCGAGCCCGTCCAGCCCGTCGGTCAGGTTCACCGCATTGCCGAACGCGACCACCACGAACGCCGCGAACAGGATGTAGAACGGCCCGAGATCGACCACCGGCCCGTTGTAGAATGGGATGTAGAGCTCGGTCGCGCCGCCCAGGGTGATGATCCAGCAGCCGGCGCCGGCGATGAGGAACTCGGCGAGCAGCCGAATCCGCCCGGAGACGCCCCGGTGGCTGCGCTTCTTCACCTTGTCGTAATCGTCGAGGAAGCCGATCGCTCCGAAGCCGACGATGATCAGGAGGCAGGCCCAGAGATAGCGGTTGGAGAAGTCCATCCAGAGCAGCATCGCCACGGTCAATGAGGTCAGGATCATCAGCCCGCCCATGGTCGGCGTGCCGCGCTTGGCGAGGTGCGAGAGCGGCCCGTCGTCGCGGATCGGCTGGCCCCTGCCCTGGCGGACGCGCAGCCAGCCGATGAACTTGGGGCCGATCAGCAGGCCGAGGAAGAGCGCGGTCGCGGTCGCGGCGCCGGCGCGGAAGGTGATGTAGCGGAACAGGTTCAGCACCCCCGGATAGCCAAGCTGTTCTGCGATCCAGAGAAACATCAGTCTTTCCCGCCTGCCAGCGCCTCGACGAGGGCGGCAAGTCCGATGGAGTTGGATCCCTTGACGAGCATGGCGTCGCCCGGCCCGATCGCCTCGCGGGCAATGGGAATGGCCGCTGCCGCGTCGGGCACATGCGCCATTTTGACCTGCCCGCCAAGCGCTTTCGCCAGCGCGCCCATCTCGTCGCCGACCAGGATCGCGAAGTCGACATGGGCGTCCTCGAGCGGGTCGGCGAGGGCGGCGTGGAAGTCCGCGCTGTCGTCGCCGAGCTCGCGCATCGCCCCGAGCACGGCGATCCGCCGCCCGGGCACCTTCTCCTCGCCGAGGACCTTCAAGGTCGCCGCCATCGATGCGGGATTGGCGTTGTAGCTCTCGTCGATCAGCAAGGCCTCGCCGCCGCCGACCGAAACAAGGCGCCGCTCGCCCCGCCCCTTGAGCCCGCTAAGTTCGCCGAGAGCGAGGCCGGCGAGCGCGAGGTCGCCGCCGACCGCCTCGACCGTCGCCAGCACCGCCAGCGCGTTGGTCACCCAGTGCGCGCCCGGCTGGCCGATCGTGAAGCTCAATTGTCCCTCGGGCAGCTGCGCCGTCACCATCGATCCGCCGCGCGGGCCGCGCACCACGTAGGTCGCGCGCACGTCCGCGGCATCGCCGAGACCGAAGGTGACGATCCGCTCCGCATAAGGCCGCGCCGCCGCGGCGAGCCGCGCCCGATGCGGGCTGTCATAGGGGATGATGGCGGTGCCGCCCGGCTCCAGCCCCTGGAAGATTTCCCCCTTGGCGTCGGCGATCTCGGCGTCGCTGGCGAAATATTCGCGATGCGCCGCGGCGATGGCGGTGACGATGGCGATGTCCGGCCGCACCAGCCGGGTCAGCGCCGCAAGCTCGCCTTGATGGTTCATCCCCATCTCGAAGATGCCGAAGCGCGCGCGCCGCGGCATCCGCGCCAGCGAAAGCGGCACCCCGACATGGTTGTTGTAGCTCTTCATCGACCGGTGCGCGCTGCCCGGCGCCGCGCGTTCGAGCGCCGCGAACAGCGCCTCCTTGGTCCCGGTCTTGCCGACCGAGCCGGTGACTCCGACGATCTTCGCCCGCGTCCGCCCGCGTGAGGCCCGGCCGAGATCGTCCAGCGCCCTGGCCGTATCGGCGACCCGCACATGCGGGTGGGCGATGTCCTCGCTCACCACCGCCCCGGCCGCGCCCGCGGCGAAGGCCTTGTCGACGAACAAATGCCCGTCGGTCGCCTCGCCCTTCAGCGCCAGGAACAGGTCGCCCGCCCCGATCTCGCGCGAATCGAAGGCGACTCCGGCCGCCTCGAACGCGCCGCGCGCGGTTCCGCCGGTCGCCTCGGCGATCTCCTGCGCGGTCCATAGCGGGCTCATCGCCCCGCTCCGCGAAAAGAGGGACAGTCCCCCTTTTTCAAGGGGGAGAGGGAAAATAGGGACTGTCCCTCGTTTCTCACGCCGCCTCCTCCCGAGCCACGGTGACGTCGTCGAACGGCAGCACCCGCACGTCCTTGCCAGCGCCGAATATCTGGCCCTGCTCGTGCCCCTTGCCGGCGAGGAGGACGATGTCGCCCGCCTTGGCCTCGGCGATCGCCGCCCGGATCGCCTCGCGCCGCCCGGCGACTTCTTCCGCGCCCGGCGCGCCTTCGAGAATGGCGCGCCGGATCGCGCCCGGATCCTCGCTCCGCGGGTTGTCGTCGGTGACGATCACCCTGTCCGCCAGGCGCGCCGCCACCGCGCCCATCTCGGCACGCTTGCCCTGGTCGCGGTCGCCGCCCGCGCCCAACAGGATGATCAGCCTTTTCGCATGCGGCCGCAGCGCCTCGATCGCCGATTCGATCGCGTCGGGCGTATGGGCATAGTCGACATAGACCGGCGCCCCCGCCCGGCTGATCACCGCCCGCTCGAGCCGGCCGCGCACCGGATGCACCCGGGCCAGGTTCGCCAGCGTCTCGCCGACCTTGCCCCCGGTGGCGACGACGAGGCCTGCGGCGGTGAGCGCATTGGCGGCCTGATAGGCGCCGATCAGGGCGAGGTTCACGACATGGGTCCTGTCGTCGGCCTCGACAATGAGCTTCTGCCCGAGCGCGGTCGTCTCGCGCTCCAGCAATTTCAGCGCCTCGCCCTTCGCGCCCACGGTCAGCACGTCGAGCCCCCGCGCCCCGCAGCGCGCGATCACCTCGTCGGACTTCGGATCGTCGGTCCAGACCACGGCCGTCGCGCCCGGCTCGAGCACGTCCTCGAACAGGCGCATCTTGGTCTCGAAATAGGCATGCATCGTCCCGTGATAGTCGAGATGGTCGCGGCTGAAATTGGTGAAGGCGGCGGCCTTCACCGGCAGCCCCTCGGTCCGGTATTGCGAAAGCCCGTGGCTCGACGCCTCGAACGCGGCGTGGCTGATCCCCATCCGCTCGAGGCCGGCCATGTTCGACAGGAAGGTGACGATGTCGGGCGTGGTGAGCCCGGTCGTGACCTGGTCGTCCGAGGTGGTTACGCCGAGCGTGCCGATGCTCGCCGACGGATGCCCCGCCATCCGCCAGAGCTGCCGCACCAGCTCGACGTTCGAGGTCTTGCCGTTGGTTCCGGTGACCGCGACCAGCGTCCCCGGAAACGGCCGGAAGAACTTCGCCGCCAGCCGGGCGAAGGCGCGCCGCGGCTCCTCGGCGGCGATATGGACCGCGCCGTCGACCTCTGCCTCGGGCCGCGACACCACCGCGACCGCGCCCGACGACACCGCGTCGGCGATGAAATCCTCGCCGTTGAACCGTTCGCCCCTGAAGGCGCCGAACACGGTTCCGGGCGCCACCTTGCGGTGGTCGATCGCGAAACCGGTGACGGGCGCCGTTTCGCCGCTGCCGGTCAGCGCGCCCAGGTTCATCAGTGCCCCGGCGGGTCGGCCGGTGGCATCAGATCGGACGTGTTGATGTCGCGGCTGTCGTCGGGAATGATGCCCAGCAGGGGTCCGGTGCGCGAGATGACGCGCGACACGATCGGAGCGGCCGTATAGGCGGCGGTGGTGACGAAGCTGTTCGCTTCGGTCGGGCGGGGGGCGTCGACCATGACCAGCACCACATAGCGCGGATCGTCCATCGGGAAAGCCGCGGCGAAGGTGGAAACGTTCACCCGGTTCGAATAACCGCCCGCGCCGGCCTTTTCGGCCGTGCCGGTCTTGCCGCCGACGCGGAAGCCCGGCGCTTCGGCGCGCCGGCCGGTGCCGTTGGTGACGACAAGCCGAAGCAGCTGGCGCATGCGATAGCTGGTCTCGGGCGAATAGACGCGGCGGCCCCTTGGCGCCCGGCCGGGCGCGACCCGCATCAGCGTCGTCGGCCGCAAGATTCCGCCATTGACCAAAGCGGCATAGGCGCTGGCGAGGTGCAGCGGCGTGATCGCGACGCCGTGGCCGAAGCCCGAGGTCAGCACGGTCGCTCGGCCCCAGTCGCGCGGCCACAGCGGCTGGGTGCGCTCGGCGAGCTCGATATGGGCCGGCCGGTCGAAGCCCAGCGCCCGGAACGCCGCCTGCATCCGTTCGGGCCCCATCTGGTCGGCGACTCGGGCGGTGGCGATGTTGGACGAATGGACCATCAGCTCGGCGACGCTGATCCAGCGCCCGAGCGGATGATCGTCGCTGATCCGGAAGCGGCCGACCGCGACCGGCGAGGAGGCGTCCCACCTCTGGTGCAGCGAGGTGACGACCCCCGCCTCCATCGCGGCGGCGATGGTGAGCGGCTTGAAGGTCGAGCCCAATTCGTAGACGCCCATCGTCGCCCGGTTGTACATCGCATTGTTATCGGACCGGTTGGCGGCGTTGGGGTTGAAGGTTGGCGCCGAGGCCATGGCGACGACCTCGCCGGTGCGCACGTCGAGCACGATGCCGGTGCCGCCGTCGGCGTTCATCGCGCTCACCGCATAACTGAGCTCGGATTCCATCATCGCCTGGACTCGGCTGTCGATCGACAGGGCGACCGGCTCGCCGCGCAGCGCGGGATTCATCAGCCGCTCCTCGAGCACCCGCTCCATGCCGGCGACGCCATGGCCCTCACGGCTGGTCCAGCCGAGGACATGGCCGGCCATCGCGGTCTGCGGATAGAGCCGCTCGGGCTCGCGGCTGAAGACGAGGCCGGGTTCGCCCAGCGCGTTGACCGCCGCGACCATCTCGGGGACGGCGCGGCGGGCGATATAGGTGAAGCCGACGTCGGCGCTGAGCAGCCGGCGATAGTCGGCGACGCTGCGCTCGGGCATCAGCCGGTGCAGCCGCTGCGCGAGCTCGCGCTTGTCGCCGATGATCGCGCGCGGCTGCACGCCGATCGTCCAGGCGTCGATCGTCCGCGCCAGCGGCACATTGTTCCGGTCGACGATGTCGCCGCGCGGAGGCAGCAGCGGATTGGCCAGCTGCGCCGCGGCCGAGCGGTCGGTGAACAGCTGCAGCCAGGTGAGCCTCAGCACGATGATCGCGGTCACGCCGACGAACAGCAGCATCACCAGCATCAGCCGGTGATAGGTCAGGGAAAGCCCGTGCGCCGGTTCGGCGGACGGGCTCGTCCTCGGGGCTGGCGCGGCGAGCGTCGCCATCAGTTGTTTGTGCCTCCGCCGCGCTCGACGCGCGAGGCGGAACCGAGGTCGCGAAGCGTGCGGTCGTCGAGCAGGGCGGCCTGGCGCGCGGCCGGCCGGGCCCGGGCCGGCTCGGCGCTGGCGACCCGGGCGCGCTGGACAGCCGGACGCGCGGGCTGGGCGGGCGGGCCGGCGGCGGCGGCGGCCGGGCGCACCGCCTCCGGGCGGGCGCGGACCGGAGCCGGAGCGGGCGCGGCCGCGACCGTCACGCTGGCGCGGTGGATCATCGAAGGCTGCTGGAGCGGCGCCGGGGCGGGCGCGGCGGCGACCGCGCGCCGCGGGACGGCGATCGGCGCGGCCGGCGCCGCGGTGGCCGGCACCTCCGCCGAAGCCATCCGGACCTCGGCCTGGTCGGCGAGCACGGGCTGGCGGGTGTCGAAGCGCGCAAGGGTCACGCCGCCCGCCAGATACTGGCCGGAGACCGGCGCCACCAGAGCGAGCACCTCGTCGTTCCACGCCTGGAGCTGCTGCACCCGGCCGCGCGTGCCCAATTCGGTATGGAGCGCTCGGATATGCTGCTGGGTCGAGACGATCCTGCGCTCGAGCCCGGCCAGATCGGCGCGCTCGGCGGCGACCTGGAGCGAGAGCATGTAGCAGCCCAAAGCGGCGGCGCCGACGGCGGCGACCCATGCAACGGGTTTGAAGCCCCTGGCGATCATCCCTGTGCTCCTTCTTTTTCTTTTTCTTCGACAAGGCCCCAGGCGGGGGCGGACGTGCGGCGCGCGGCGCGGAGCGTCGCGGAGCGCGCGCGCGGGTTGGCGGCGAGCTCGGCCGCGCCGGCGCGGACCGGCCTGGCGACCGCTTCGAAGGTCGGCGCGGGGCCGGTTTCGTTGGCGGCCGGAAGGTGGCGCGAGCCCGACGGCGTCGCCCCGCTGCGGGTCTTGAGGAAGCGCTTGACGATGCGGTCCTCGAGGCTGTGGAAGGTGACGACGGCGAGGCGGCCGCCGGGTCCGAGCACCTGCTCGGCGGCCGCCAGCCCGCCCTCGAGCTCCTTCAGCTCGTCGTTGACGTGGATGCGCAGCGCCTGGAAGGTCCGAGTCGCCGGGTCCTTCTTCATGCCGGCATGATGGCCGAGCGCCTTGCGGACCAGTTCGGCGAGCTGCCCGGTGCGCTCGATCGGCCGCGCCGCGACGATCGCCCGCGCCACCCGGCGCGACCTCGGCTCGTCGCCATAATGGAAGAGGACGTCGGCGATCTCGGCCTCGTCGGCCCGGTTGACGAAGTCGGCCGCGCTCGGCCCGTCTTTCCCCATCCGCATGTCGAGCGGCCCGTCGGCCTGGAAGGAGAAGCCGCGCTCCGGCCGGTCGAGCTGCATCGAGGAGACGCCGACGTCGAGCGTGACTCCGTCCACCGCCTCGACGCCGCGGTCGGCAAGCGCCTGACGCATCCGGGAGAAACGCTCCGGAACAAGCGTCAGGCGCTCCCCGCTCGCGGCCAGCGTCTCGCCATACTGGATCGCGTCGGGATCGCGATCGAAAGCGAAAACGCGGGCCGCCCCTTTGCCGAGGATGGCTCTGGTATAGCCGCCGGCGCCGAAGGTGCCGTCGACATGGGTCTCGCCGGGGGCGACGGCGAGCGATGCAACGACTTCGTCGACGAGGACTGGAATGTGCGCTGCGGCCGGAGCGGTCATGGCTTCGCCCCGCGCTGCTCGAGATAATATTCGGCGATTTCCTTCAGCACCGCGCCGCCGGCCTCGATCGCGACTCGCGGGTTCCACAATTCGACGAACCGGCCCTGCCCGACGAACAGAGCGAGCTCGTCGATCCGGCCGACCTTTTTCAGCATCTGCGGCAGCACCATGCGGCCGCCGGCGTCGTAGCCGACTCGCTCGGTCATTCCGAACAGGCCGCGCCCCTGATCGTCGAGGGCGGCGGGAGCGACTCCGTTCTCCTCCTGGAGCCGGCGGCGGCGCTCGGTCTCGCCGATCAGATATTCGGAATAGGCATTGCCGTAGAGCGTGAGGCAGGGCGAGCGCTCATGCCGGCCGAGATAGACCGCCCGGCTGTCTGAGTTGCGGTCGAGCACCGAGCGGACGAAGGAAGGCACCGACAGCCGGGCCTTCGCGTCCACCGCGTTCAACGCATTTCCCTGGAAAATCTCCGAATCCACGCCCCGGTCCGCTCCCAAACCAAGGCTTCCCTGTTCGCAGGCCTTCGCGATCCCGCGCCGCTTTGCCGCACAACAGAAAAGTCCCCTTTTCGCGACTGTGAATAACCCAGCGCGGTTGGGATTGGAAGGATTTTAATGGGTTTACCCGGTATTTTATACCACTGAGAGGGAAATCGGGCCTATTCCGGACTTTCTTCTCCTCTTTCCGGCGCTTGCGCGCTCGATTTCATTCTGTGGATAAGCCGGTGGACTCGCGCGAAACGGGTCATTGCTGCTGCCCCGCGGGCGGCGTCGGCTGGGCCGCGTTCGACTCGGCATTGCCGGGCGCGACGCCCAGCTCGGCGAGCGGCTCGGTCGGCTGCGGCTCGGGCGCCGGAGCGGCGGCGGGCGGCGCGCCGCTTTGCTGCTGCCCGATCGACCTGGGCGTGATCGGCGCCTCGTCGGCGGTCTGCCCGGTGAAGATCGCCGCCAGCAGCACCGCCAGGAAGACGAAGGCAAGACCGGTGAGGCCGATCCGAACCCGCTGCATGCGCCGTCTTTTCCTCGTCATCGCCAACCGAGAGGAGCAGACTAGCCAGCGCGCCGCTTTTTGTCGAACCCTCTCGGCGCTTCGTCGAAAAGCGCACGGCGCGCGCGGGACATCTTGAAACAAATTCCCGCTTGACGTCATATGCCGCGCTGGCGGAGGATAAGCTTATGCAGAAAAACCCATTCCTCGCAGTCGCGGCCAGCGCGGCGGTCCTTTCGATCTCGGCCTGCAACAGCGAGCCGCAAACCGTCAACAAATATGACGCGCAGGCGGAGGCCCTCGCCAATGCCGCGCCGGTCGAGCTGCCGCCGGCGATCACCGCCAGCAAGACCTATCGCTGCAGCGACAACAGCCTGTTCTATGTCGATTTCTACAACAACAACACGGCCATGATCCGCCGCGGCAGCCGCGAGGCGGCCCCGACCCAGCTCACCACCGAGGGCGGCAACCCACCCTTCACCGGCGGCGGCAACAGCGTCAGCGGCACCGGCGACCAGGTCACCGTCAACGGCCAATCCTGCCACACCTGAGCCGTTCAGGCGGGGACTGTCCCCTTCGCTGAGGTGGGGACTGTCCCCTTCGCTGAGGTGGGGACTGTCCCCTTCGCTGAGATGGGGACTGTCCCCTTCGCTGAGGCGGGGACTGTCCCCTTCGCTGAGGCGGGGACTGTCCCCTTCGCTGAGGTGGGGACTGTCCCCTTCGCTGAGGCGGGGACTGTCCCCTTCGCTGAGGTGGGGACTGTCCCCTTGGGGACTGTCCCCATCTGATCAGGCCGCTTCCTGCCGCTCCATCCAGTCCGCCATGCGCTGCTCGAGCTCTTCGGGCGACACCACCTCCTTCTGGGTGGAGATCGTCCAGCGGTGGCCGAACGGATCGACCAGAGTCCCCGCCCGGTCGCCCCAGAACTGGTCCTCGACCGGCCGCTCGACGCTCGCCCCCTGCTCGACCGCCCGGGCGAAGGCGGCGTCGACGTCCTTCACATAGACCATGAAGCTCGCGGTCGCGCCGCCGCGCGCCTTGGGGCCCAAAAAGCCCATGTCGGGAAATTCGTCGGCGAGCATGATGTGGCTGTTGCCGATCCTGACCTCGGCATGGCCGATCCTGTCCCCCATCGGCAGCCGCAGCACCTCCTCGGCCCCGAACGCGCGCGCATAGAAATCGATCGCCGCCGCGGCGTCGTCGACGATCAGATAGGGGGTGACGCTGTGATAGCCTTTGGGGACGTGGCTGAGGGGCATGACGGTACTCCTGAAACTGACGAACGCCCTTCCCTAGGCGCCCCCGCCCCGTCCCGCCAGACCGCGAAAAGAGGGACTGTCCCTATTTTTTGTCGGACGTCGCGAACCGGGGACAGTCCCCACGTGTCGAGGGGCGAACCGGGGACAGTCCCCACGTGTCGAGGGGCGAACCGGGGACAGTCCCCACGTGTCGAGGGGGCGCGGCGCCGCCTGCGGATAGGGGACTGTCCCTGATTCCCCGCCGGCCGGAAAGGGCGACTGTCCCCGTCCATCCGAAAGGGGGACTGTCCCTGATTCCCCGCCGGCCGGAAAGGGCGACTGTCCCCGTCCATCCGAAAGGGGGACTGTCCCCGTCCACCCCACCCATCCGAAAGGGGGACTATCCCCGTCCACCCCCGTCCACCCTCCGAAAGGGGGACTGTCCCCGTCCACCCTGAAAAGGGGGGACTGTCCCTGTTCATCCTGTCCCTGTTCATCCCGCTCATCCATGTTGATCCGGCGCGGGCTGCGGGGCGGCCGCCGCCGGCCCGGCCGCGGCGCCGAGCGGGCGCCCGGCACGGATCGCCTGAGCGATTCGCTCCCGCTCGTCGCCCGCCTCGAGCCCGCGCGCGAGCATGGCGCGCCAGTCCGGCACGTGCGCGCCGAGCGCGCCGATGTCGGTCAGCCCGTCGGCCCGGCCGGCGACATGGGCCCGGGCGCTCGACCACGGCCAGGCCTCCGCCTGCCCGACCAGCCCGGCCGCGACCGGATTGTTCTCGACGTAGCGCGCCGCCGCCATCAGGTGCGCGTCGTCCATCGCATAGCTCGCATAGCGGCCCTGGAACAAATGGCCGCTCAGGCCGCGGGCGTGGTTGAGCCGCTGGGAATAAGCGGTGTGGACGCTGGCCAACGGAGCGCGCAGCCCGTCCGCGGTCGCCGGGACCAGGATCAGATGGACGTGATTGTCCATCAGGCACCAGGCGAGGCAGGTCGTCTTATGCCTGGCGCAGGCAGCGGCGAGCAGCCTCAGATAGGCCCGCCGGTCGTCATCGTCGAAGAAGATCCGCTGCCGGCGGTTGCCGCGCTGGACGACGTGGTGGGCAAGCCCGGGAACCACCAGTCGCGCCGGTCGCGGCATCTTTTCCTCCAAAAGCGACACCAAAATGGATGGAACCTTTTTCCGTGCATTCGCGGCGCGATGCAATCAAAAACGAGGGGGGGACGGGGACAGTCCCCCGGGAGAGACGGGGAGAGACGGGGACAGTCCCCCGGGAGAGACGGGGACAGTCCCCGAAGGGGGACAGTCCCCGAACATAGGGACTGTCCCCTATTTTTGGCGGCTAGGCGGGATGGCGCGCCCCGGCTAAGGCCCCGCAATGTCCCCGATCACCGCCGAAATCGTCGCCGAGCACGGCCTCTCGCCCGAGGAATATCAGCGCGTCCTTCACGCCTTGGGCCGCGCGCCCAACCTCACCGAGCTCGGCATCTTCTCGGTCATGTGGTCGGAGCATTGCTCGTACAAAAGCTCGCGCGTCCACCTGAAGAAGCTGCCCACGGAGGCGCCCTGGGTGATCTGCGGCCCCGGCGAGAATGCCGGAGTGATCGACATCGGCGACGGCCAGGCCGCGATCTTCAAGATGGAGAGCCACAACCACCCCTCCTTTATCGAACCCTATCAGGGCGCCGCGACCGGCGTCGGCGGCATCCTGCGCGACGTCTTCACCATGGGCGCGCGGCCGGTCGCCAATTTGAACGCGCTGCGCTTCGGCCGCCCCGGCCATCCCAGGATGCGCCATTTGATCGCCGGCGTCGTCGCCGGGATCGGCGGCTACGGCAATTGCGTCGGCGTGCCGACCGTCGGCGGCGAAGTGAACTTCCATGCCGCCTATGACGGCAACATCCTGGTCAACGCGATGACCGTCGGCGTCGCCGACACCGACAGGATCTTCTATTCGGCCGCGAGCGGGATCGGCAATCCGATCGTCTATGTCGGCTCGAAGACCGGCCGCGACGGCATCCACGGCGCCACCATGGCCAGCGCCGATTTCTCGGAGGACAGCGAGGAGAAGCGCCCCACCGTCCAGGTCGGCGACCCGTTCACCGAGAAGCTTCTGATCGAGGCCTGCCTCGAGCTGATGGCCTCGGACGCGATCGTCGCCATCCAGGACATGGGCGCCGCCGGCCTCACCTCGTCGAGCGTCGAAATGGCGTCGAAGGGCGGCGTCGGGATCGAGCTCGACATGAACGCCGTCCCCTGCCGCGAGGACGGGATGACGCCCTATGAGATGATGCTGTCGGAGAGCCAGGAGCGGATGCTGATGGTCCTGAAGCCCGGCCGCGAGCCCGAGGCCGAGGCGATCTTCCGGAAATGGGAGCTGGACTTCGCGATCATCGGCCGAGTCACCGATACCGGCCGAATGGTCCTCACCTTCAACGGCGAGACCGCCGCCGACATCCCGCTCGCCCCGCTCGCCGACGACGCCCCCTGCTACGACCGCCCCTGGACCAGGACCGAGCCCCCGGCGCCGCTGACCGACGTCCCCGAAAGCACCGACATCGCCGCGGATCTCCTGAAGCTCATGGCCTCGCCCGACATCGCCTCGCGCCGCTGGATCTGGGAGCAATATGATCAGAAGGTCGGCGCCGACACCGTCCAGCCTCCGGGCGGCGACGCCGCCGTCGTCCGAGTCCACGGCACCGGGAAAGCGCTGGCCGTCACCACCGACTGCACCCCGCGCTACTGCAAGGCCGACCCGGTCGAGGGCGGCAAGCAGGCGATCGCCGAGGCCTGGCGCAACCTCTGTGCGGTCGGCGCCCGCCCGCTCGCGGCCACCGACTGCATGAACTTCGGCAACCCCCAGCGCCCCGAGATCATGGGCCAGTTCGTCGGCTGCATAGAAGGCATGGCCGAAGCGTGCCGGGCGCTCGACTTCCCGATCGTCAGCGGCAACGTCTCGCTCTACAACGAGACCAGATCGGATTCCGGGACCGACGACGGCGCCGGCGGCGCCATCCTCCCCACCCCCGCCATTGGCGGAGTCGGCCTGATCCAGGATTGGACGAAGGCCGTCGGCATCGCCTTCCGGGACCATGGCGACGTCATCGTCCTGATCGGCGACCGCCACGGCCATCTCGGCCAGTCGCTGTGGCTGCGCGAGGTGCACGGCCGCGAGCACGGCCCGCCGCCGGCCGTCGACCTCGTCGCCGAGCGCGCCGCCGGCGAGTTCGTCCGCGCCGCGATCGCCGGCGGCGCGATCACCGCCTGCCACGACGTCGCCGACGGCGGCCTCGCCGTCGCGCTCGCCGAAATGGCGCTGGCCGGCAATGTCGGCGCCCTGATCAACAGCCCGGCGCCCTTCGGCAAGGCCGGCTATTTCGCCGAGGACCAGGGCCTCTACGTCGCCACCGTCGCCGACAATTGCCTGCTCACCTTCCTCAAGCGCGCCCACGCGGCGGGCGTCGAGGTCGAGGCGATCGGCCGAACCAAGGGCAGCCGCCTGATCTTCGAGCTTCCCGACGGCGACCATGCGGTCTCCCTCGCCGACCTGCGCGCCGCGCATGAGGGCTTCTTTCCCGCCTTGATGGGTGATAGCCTCGTCCAGTCATAGCCCCGGGCTCGGGCCGTCTTCCAACGGAGAAGAACCGTGAGCCTCGCGCGCCCGATCCTGATCGCCACCCTCGTCGCCGGCACCCTCGACATCCTCGCCGCCACCGGCCTGACCCTGATCTACGGCCGCGAGCCGGCCGGCATGCTGCGCTATGTCGCCTCGGGCCCGTTCCCGGCGGCGACCGAATGGGGCGCGAGCGGCGCCGCGCTCGGCCTCGCCACGCATTTCGCGATCATGGCGGCGATGGCCGCCCTGTTCGTCGTCGCGGCCGAGCGCCTGCCCGCGCTCCGGCTGAAGCCGCTGCGCTGGGGCGTCGCCTACGGCCTCGCCACCTATGTGGTGATGAACCTCATCGTCGTGCCCTTACGCTGGCCCGCCGCCTTCCCGCCCTCCCTGCGCTCGGTCGCGACCCAGCTTTTCTGCCACATCGTCCTGGTCGGCATTCCCATCGCCCTGATCGCCGCCCGCCATTTCCGCGGCCGGAGCCCGTTCCGCCGATGACGACCGGGTATCCAGGTGAGGACTGCCCCCGGCAATCCTCAGTCAGGCCGGGGGCCTGACGTGCCTGGATACTCGGGCACCCCGCTGGCGAAGAAGCTGTCGCTCAAGCACGGGCTTCGCACCTGGTGGGAGGACATGCCCGCCGCGGTCCGCGACGAGATCGAGCGCGAAGGCCTCGCCCTCGACCATCTCGCCGCGCCCGAAGCGCCGATCGAGGCCGCCCACATCTTCGTCACGCTCCGCGAGGACATGGCGGCGCGGCTCGTCCGCCTTCGCCCGCTGCTCGCTCCGGCCGGCTTCATCTGGGTGAGCTGGCCCAAGAAGGCCTCCAAGGTCCCCACCGACATCACCGAGGATGGTATCCGCGAGGTGATCCTCCCCGATACCGACCTTGTCGACGTCAAGGTCTGCGCCGTCGACGCCACCTGGTCCGGCCTCAAGCTGATGATCCGAAAGCAGCGCCGCTAGACGAACACCGACCAGCCGGTCCGCTCGACCAGCGCCTCCAGCGCCGCCGCGCCCGCCGCGCTCGTCCCCGCCGAGTTCAGCCCCGGCGACCAGGCCGCCACCGCGCCATGGCCCGGCGCGATCGCCAATATGCCGCCGCCGACGCCGCTCTTGCCGGGCAGCCCGACCCGGAAGGCGAACTCGCCACTATTGTCGTAATGGCCGCAGAGCATCATCACGCTGTTGATCCGCCGCGCCCGATGCCAGGCGGTCACTTGCTGCCCCGTCTCCGGGTCGCGCCCGTCGAAGGCGAGGAACAGGCCGGCCCGCGCCAGCTGCCGGCAGCTCATCGCCACCGCGCATTGCCGGAAATAGGCGCCGAGCACGGTCTCGACCTCGTTCGAAAGCATGCCGAAATTCTTCATGAACCAGGCCAAAGCGCGGTTGCGCGCGCCGGTCGCGGCCTCGGACGCCGCCACCTCCTCGTCGACATTGACGCCCTCGTCGCGCGCCTGCGCCCGCAGGAAAGCGAGCAGGGCGTCGATCGCCAAGTCCGCGCCGCCGCCGCCGATCAGGTGATCGGTCACCACCATCGCGCCCGGATTGATCAACGGGTTGCGCGGCTTGCCATGCTCGGTCTCGAGCTGGACGATCGAGTTGAACGCGCTCCCCGAAGGCTCGCGCCCCACCTTCTCCCAGAGCTTCGCCCCGACCCGGTCGAGCGCCAGCGCCAGCATGAACACCTTGGAGATCGACTGGATCGAGAAGGCCTCGTCGCAATCCCCGGCGCCCCAGACGCGCCCGTCCTTGTCGGCGACGGCGACGCCGAGCTTGCCGGGATCGACCCGGGCCAGCGCCGGGATGTAATCGGCGACCTTGCCGGTCTTCCGGTGCGGCGCGGCGGCCGTCAGAACCTCGGCGAGGATTTCGTCCATTGCACCGCCTTTCAGGACCCTCATCGGGGCTCGCATGGGCGCCAGCGGTCAAGCTTTTTTTGAGGGTGGCGCGTCGCGGACCCCGCCGCATCGACGCCCGGGCGCGAGCGAAAGAGACGGCGGCGCCATGCAAGTGCAGGGCCGGCGGCTGCAGCCGGTCAGGCCGGTGGCTGGACCGCCGGCTTTTTCTTCAATCGGCGCCTGAGGCCCGGAAGGGACAACCAGGCCGTCAGCAATGCCCCCAGAGCGACGACAAGGCCCGTCAGCAGCCGCACGCCGGTCGTGCTGCGGGTGACTGCGTCGTCAAACCGTTGGCTCCACGTTCTTCGCACCGGAATTTCGACGGGCTCGTCCGGGGCAAGGACCGGGGTGACGGTCATCTCATCGGTACCGTCCTTGTTCTTTATCGGTATGTGGTTGTAGACCTCGATTCTCAGATTATGGCGCGGTCCATCCACCGCGGTCACTCTCCACCTCCACATCATTCGGTCGCCGAGGCCGAATTCGCGCGCAGTGCCCCCATTCTGCCCACCCGAAGGCGAAGGGGGATCGATGCGGAACCCCTCACCGACGAGCACGGCACTCATGTATCTCGATAATCTGATGCCGCCATATTCCCGGGCTTCAGTTCCCCCTCCCTGACGTTGGGCGGAGCCCTCTCGCATGACCCAGAAATATACGTCGACCGGACTGTCGCGAAACACCGGATTCGGGGGCGCCAAACGTCCCGTCCCGATCTCCAGATTCTCGACTCTGATATTAGCATCGGCGCAGGCTTCCGGGGTGGTAACGTCGAGCAGTCGCCGGCAATACATAGTCCGCTGGCCGGGAGATGCCGCGCGCACCGGAACAGTTTGCGCCGGCTGCGCGGCCAGCACCCCATCAGGCAGAATCAAGCCTGACAATGCGCAAAATCCGGCAGCGATGAATTGCCTCATACGCCCGACCTTTTTAATCTGCTGTACTTCGCATTCACCGAGTCGGCGGTTCACCTACAGCAGATTAGTCGATGCAAAAGGAATAGGCACGTGCGGAATGTGACATGATTACTTTTCCGGTGATCGTTGCTATGAGCATGGCTCGCGTACGGCAAGAAAAAGCGGAAAGGCCGGATCGTAGACGTCCCCGGAGATGGGTTACTTCTCTGGTCCCTGGTCGGGCGTGGCAGAAGGGATTTGAATGATGCGGCGAAGATTGAACAGGAGATCGTTTCTGGCCCGCGTTGCCGGTGGTGTGCTGGCCGCGAGCAGCGCAGTGGTGCTCGTCGCTGGACGCGGAATGGCCCACCCGATTTCCGACAACGACCCGGCCGATGGCGTCGGTACCGGGCGGAGTGGGGCGCGATGGCCCCATTCGGACACCGATCAGGGACGGTTCAGCGATGCGGTTGGCCAGGCTGGCCGGCTCGGACATTATTCGGACAATGATCGGGGCCCGACCGCCGACCAGCGGGCGCACGGCCGCCAGATCAGCGACCGAGATCCCGCGGACCCCGACAATTACAGGCCCTCCATCAGCGATGGCGACACCGGCCAATATCGCGACCCGCCGAACCGCGGGCGGCGGCCGCGCCGCCGCTGACACCTCCGGGAGGCGCCGCGCCGAGGAATGGATGCCCCGCGAGGATTCGAACCTCGATAGACGGAGTCAGAGTCCGTAGTCTTACCGTTAGACGACGGGGCAATCGGGAGGGGGGCGAGATAGGCAGGGCCGCCCGGGCTGTCAACGCCGCCGACCCCGTCCTTGCCGCCTCCTCTCCCCTCATGTACAACGGCCTCAGGTCAGAAGGCGGCCCCGGTCGCCCGAAACGATAAGATAAAGAGAAGTCCGTTCGATGCCGCAGCAAGCCGTCACGGCTCCGCAAGCGCCCGCTCCAGAAGCAGCCCCGGGGCTCGACCGTCCCTCTCCGCCCCGCAAATGGGCGCCCCGCCACACCTACGGCGCGATCGATCTCGGCACCAACAATTGCCGGCTGCTGGTCGCGCGGCCCGGCGCCGAGGGCTTCACCGTCATCGACGCCTTCTCGCGCGTGGTCCGAATGGGCGAGGGCATGGCGACCAGCGGCAAGCTCTCCGAAGGGGCGATGGACCGCGCCGTCGCCGCGCTCGCCGTCTGCGCCGAGAAATTGAAGCGCCGCCGAGTCAGCCTCGCCCGCTCGGTCGCGACCGAGGCGTGCCGGCGCGCGGTCAACGGCCGCCACTTCGTCGAGCGGGTGCGCAACGAAACCGGCATCTGCCTCGAGATCATCTCGCCCGAGGAGGAGGCGCGGCTCGCCATGCTCGGCTGCCACCGACTGCTCGAGCCCGGCGACGGCCCCGCGCTCATCTTCGACATCGGCGGCGGCTCGACCGAGCTCGTCCTGATCGACACCGACGGCGGCGAGCCCAGGATCAAATGCTGGTGGAGCGCGCCCTGGGGCGTGGTCTCGCTGACCGAGAGCGAGGGCCGCGACTTCGTTTCGACCGAGGAGCGCCTCGCCGCCTACGGCCGGATGCGCGAGCGAGTCCGCCACGCCTTCCGCCATTTCACCGCTTTGCTCCCGGCCGACAAGAACGACATCCGCCTGATGGGCACCAGCGGCACCGTGACGACGCTGGCCAGCGTCTACCTGGCGCTGCCGAGCTACGACCGGCGCGCGGTCGACGGCCTCAAGATGCCGGCGGCGGCGATGCGCGGCGTCGCCGCGACGCTCTCCGGCATGGACCATGCCGAGCGCGCCACCTTCCCCTGCATCGGCCACGAGCGCGCCGACCTGGTCGTCGCCGGCTGCGCGATCCTCGAGGCGATCATGGACATCTGGCCCGCCGAGACATTGGGCGTCGCCGACCGCGGCATCCGCGAAGGCATCCTCCGCTCGCTCATGGCCCGCGACGGCCATTTGCTGTGAGCGGAAGGGGGACAGTCACTTTCACGCTCGATCGCGCCGAAAAGGGCGACGCCGTGCGGAAGAGTGACTGTCCCCACCCCTGCGCATGACCCGTTTCCCGACCGGCGGTGGCGGCGGCCTTCGGACCCGGGTCAAGACCGCCCGCGGCCGCAAGGTCGGCTCGACGCGCTGGCTCGAGCGGCAATTGAACGATCCCTATGTCAAGCGCGCCAAGGCCGAGGGCTATCGCTCCCGCGCCGCCTACAAATTGATCGAGCTCGACGAGCGTTTCGGCTTCCTGAAGGGTGCGGCGCGGGTCGTCGACCTCGGCATTGCGCCCGGCGGCTGGACGCAGGTGGTGAAGCAGCGCCTGCCGCAATCCGCCGTCGTCGGCATCGACCTCCTCCCCACCGACCCGATCGAGGGCGCGACCATCCTGACGATGGACTTCATGGACGATTCGGCGCCCGATCGGCTCAGGGAGGCGCTGGGCGGCCCGGCCGACCTCGTCCTGTCCGACATGGCCGCCAACACGGTCGGCCATCCGCGGACCGATCATCTGCGCACCATGGGCCTGGTCGAGGCCGCGCTCGCCTTCGCCGTCGAAATGCTGCGCCCCGGCGGCGCCTTCGTCGCCAAGGTCCTCGCGGGCGGCGCCGACGCGGCCCTCGTCGCCGAGCTGAAACGCCGCTTCGCGACGGTGAAGCACGCCAAGCCTCCCGCGAGCCGCAAGGGCTCGTCCGAATGGTATGTCGTCGCCCAGGGCTTCAAGGGCTAGCCCCCGCGAAAAAGAGGGACTGTCCCTCCTTTTGAAAACGGCGACTGTCCCCCATTGAAAACGGGGACTGTCCCCCGTTCGGTGAAAACGGCGACTGTCCCCCATTCGACCCTTGAAAACGGGGACTGTCCCCCATTCGGTGAAAACGGCGACTGTCCCCCATTCGACCCTAAGCTGTTCCCCGGCGAAGGCCGGAAAACGGGGACTGTCCCCCATTGAAAACGGGGACTGTCCCCCATTCGACCCTAAGCTGTTCCCCGGCGAAGGCCGGGGTCCAGTTTCGGCGGCCCGCTGGGCCCCGGCCTTCGCCGGGGAACAGGAACGGGGGCGGGTTCGGCGCAGGGACGTCAACCGGCCCATCTCCTGGCGTGCGGAATCTGGGGTTGATCCCAGGCCGCGAAATGGCCGCCTTTCGGGAGGCGTTTAAGAAACGGGGACTGTCCCCTTTTTTAAGAAACGGGGACTGTCCCCTTCTTTTCGGTCGGCCATCCGCGGACCGATCATCTGCGCACCATGGGCCTGGTCGAGGCCGCGCTCGCCTTCGCCGTCGAAATGCTGCGCCCCGGCGGCGCCTTCGTCGCCAAGGTCCTTAAGAAACGGGGACTGTCCCCTTTTTTAAGAAACGGGGACTGTCCCCTTCTTTTCGGTCGGCCATCCGCGGACCGATCATCTGCGCACCATGGGCCTGGTCGAGGCCGCGCTCGCCTTCGCCGTCGAAATGCTGCGCCCCGGCGGCGCCTTCGTCGCCAAGGTCCTGGCGGGCGGCGCCGACGCGGCCCTCGTCGCCGAGCTGAAACGCCGCTTCGCGACGGTGAAGCACGCCAAGCCTCCCGCGAGCCGCAAGGGCTCGTCCGAATGGTATGTCGTCGCCCAGGGCTTCAAGGGCTAGCCCCCCGCGCGAAAAAGGGGGACTGTCCCCCTCTAAGGGGACTGTCCCCCTTTTTCAGCTCCGCGCCCGCGCCGCCGCGATCGCTTCCTTGAGCGCGTCATAGCCGACCGCGCCCTGCAGGACGCGGTCGCCGATCACGAAGGTCGGCGTGCCGGACGCGCCGATCGCGCGGGCGAGCTCGATGTTGCGGCTCAATTCGGCGCGGCCCTCGGCGGTCGGCGCCGGCGCCTGCACGCCGGTTTCGCCCAGCGCCTGCGCGACGACGGTCTCGGTCGGCCGGCCCAAGGCGAACATGCGGTCGTGGAACTGGCGGAAGCGGCCCTGGCGCGCGGCGGCGAGGCTGACGTGCGCCGCCGCCTCGCTGCCCGGCCCGAGCACCGGCAGCTCGCGCCAGACCACCTTGAGGCGCGGATCTTCCCTGAGCAGCCGCTCGACGTCCGGGTTCGATGCCCGGCAATAGCCGCAGGCATAATCGAAGAACTCGACCAGGACGACGTCGCCGTCGGCCGCGCCCGCCCAGGCGCCGTGATAGGGCGTCTGCAGCGCCGCTCGATGCTGGCCGACCGCCGCCGAGGCCTGGCGCTGCTGCATCCGCTCCATCGCCTGCGGCAGGATCTCGCCATGGTCGAGGATATAGTCGCGCACGATCGCCTCGGTCGCCGCGCGGTCGGGCGCGCTGAAGCCGTAATAGCCCGCCACCGCGACCGCGCCGACGAGGAGGCCGGCAAGTCCGGCGACGATGCTCGTTCTCCAGCCGCCCGCGCCCGGGCCGCCTCCCGCCTGCGCCATCTAGCGGTTCCGCCGGCGCTGCTGCTCGACCGCGCTCCTGGACACCATCGCGATGTCCTGCGCGCGCAGCCAGTCGGGGGTGCCGACCTGGATACCCATCAGCGCCCGTTCGGCATTGGGCAAAGCGAGCTGCGGCTGGCCCTGGAGGTTGTAGCGCTCGGCGGTGGCCAAAGCGGCGCGCGCCTCGTCGCCCTCGCGGTCGTAGACGATGCCGAGCTGGTACCAGGCGAAGGGATTGTCGTTGTCGCGCGCGACCGCGAGACGAAGCACCCGTTTCGCCTCCCCGAAATTGCCCGCGTCCTCGGTCGCGATCAGGGCGTGGCCGAACAAGGCGGCGATGAGCGGCTGATCGGGGACGATCGCCACTGCCTCCCGCAGCGCCTCCAGCGCCTCGCGCGGCCGCCCCGATTCGAGCAGGACCTGCCCCTTCAGCTCGAGGAAATAGGGATCGCGCGGCTGCGCCCGGAGCAGAGCGTCGACCTCCGCGATCGCCTGTTCGGGATGGGCGGTGCGGTGATAGGCGTAGGCGCGCGCATAGCGGGCGGGAACGCTGACATCCCGCGCCGGATAACGGGTCAGCACCCGGCGCGGGTCGTCGGCGAAGCCGGCGAGCTTGGCGCGGACGCGCTGGAAGCGCTCCTCGAGCGCCGGATCGGTCGGCCGCGCCCACGCCGGATCGGTCTCGTAGAGATGCTCGAGCCGGGCGATGCGCTCCGCGTTCATCGGGTGGGTGCGCGCGTAGCCATTGTCCTGCGGGATGGCGAGCCGGTATTCCTGGTTCTGGAGGCGGCGGAAGAAGGCGAGCGAGCCGCGGCCGCTGATCCCGGCGCGCTGCAGATAGGTGGCGCCGGCCTGGTCGGCGCTGTTTTCCTGGATTCGGCTGAAGGCGAGGAAGCGGCCCATCGCCGCCTGCTGGCCGGCGGCGAGCACGCCCATGCCGGCCTCGCCCGCCCCGGCCGCGATCGCCGCCGCGCCGAGGATCAGCGACAGGAGCATGATCCCGGTCGCCTGCCGGACGCCTTCGTTCATCCGGACGATGTGGCCGCCGGTGACGTGGCCGAGCTCGTGCGCGATCACGCCTTGCACCTCGTTGGCATTGTCGGCCGCGGTGATCAGGCCCGAATGGAGGTAGACGATCTGGCCGCCGGCGACGAAGGCGTTGATCTCCTGATCGTGGATCAGGACGATGCGGACGTTCTCCGGCTGCAGTCCCGCCGCCTCGATCAGCGGCCTCGACATCTCGCGAAGCAGCACCTCGGTTTCGGCGTCGCGAAGGATCGACTGGGCGGCCGCGGGCTGCGCCAGCGCGGCAAAGCTCAAGGCGACCAGCATCACCAGCCGGACCAGGAAGGTCCCGCCCCGGCACGTGGTCATGGAAGCCTCAGCCATCTTTACGCGCTATCCCCCTGGCCGCATGAACCGCGGATGAAATCCTGCTCGGGCCGCGCCGTCCGCGGCCCCATCATAGCCCATTGTCGTCAGGCGCCAAAGGTGCGTTGCCACCAGCCCGAGCGGCGCGGCGCGTCATCATCGTCCGCCTCGCCGGCCTCCGCCTCGGGCGGCGCGGCTTCGGGCTCGGCCGACTTCCGGCTGCGGCGGCGCTTGGGCGGCGGGCCGCTGTCATTGGCGGCGGCGGGCGGCGGCGCTTCCTCGGCGACGGGTTCGGGGGCCGGGACCGGTTCGGCCTCGGCCTTCTTGCGGCGGCCGCGCTTCGGCTTGGCCGGTTCCGCTTCCTCGGTCACGGCCGGAGCCTCGACAATTTCCTCGGCGGCGGGCGCCGCTTCGGGCTCGGCCTTGCGCGCGCGCGGGCGCTTGCGGGCGCGTTTCGGCGCTTCCTCTTCGGCGATGACGGGTTCGGGGGCCTCGGCGGGGGCCTGCTCGATCGGCGGCGCGCCATCGTCGGCGCCGGCCTCGCCCTCGGGCCGGTCGCGGCGGCGGCCGCCCCTGCGGCCCCGGCGCCGGCGGCGCTTGCGCCCATCGTCCCGCTCCTCGCGCTCGCCACGATCGCCGGGATCGCGGCGCGGCGCCTGGGCTTCTTCGTCCTCGGAGCGCGCCTGTTCTTCCTCTTCGGCTTCGGCTTCGGCTTCGGCTTCGGCTTCGACCTCGTCCTCTTCGTCCTCGACCGGCTCGTCTTCCTCCTCTTCCCGAGCGGCGGCGACGAAGCGCGGCCGCTCGGCCGGCGGCGGGCCGTGCGATTCGACGCTCATCCGGGCGCCCTCGAAGCTCTCGTCGATCAGCACCTCGATCAGCACGCCGTAGCGCTCCTCGACCTCGCCGATCTCGGCGCGCTTCTTGTTGAGGAGATAGATCGCCGCCTCGCGCCCGGCGCGCAGCACGATCCGCGAGCCGCGGCCGCGGCCGGCCTCGTCCTCGAGCATTCGGAGCGCCGACAGCCCCGCCGACGAAGCGGTGCGCATCAGCCCGGTGCCCTCGCAATGCGCGCAGGGCCGCGTCGAGGCCTCGAGCACGCCGGTGCGCAGCCGCTGCCGGCTCATCTCCATCAGCCCGAACGAGGAGATGCGGCCGACCTGGATGCGGGCGCGGTCGTTCTTCAGCGCGTCCTTCATCGCCTTCTCGACCTTGCGGATATGGCCGTTCGATTCCATGTCGATGAAGTCGATGACGACCAGGCCCGCCATGTCGCGCAGGCGCAGCTGCCGGGCGATCTCGTGCGCCGCCTCGATATTGGTGGCGTAGGCGGTCTGCTCGATATTGTGCTCGCGGGTCGAGCGGCCCGAATTGATGTCGATCGAAACCAGCGCTTCGGTCGGGTTGATCACCACATAGCCGCCCGACTTCAGCTGCACGACCGGCTGGTACATGGCGGAAAGCTCGTCCTCGGCGCCGTAGCGCTGGAACAGCGGCACCGGGTCGGCATATTGCTTCACCCGCCGGACATGGCTCGGCATGAGCAGCTTCATGAACGCCTTGGCGTCGCGATAGCCGTCGTCGCCCTCGACGATCACCTCGTCGATGTCGCGATTGTAGATGTCGCGGATGGCGCGCTTGATGAGGTCGCTGTCCTGGTAGACCAAGGCCGGCGCCGAGCTCTTCAGCGTGTTCTCGCGGATTTCGTCCCAGAGCCGGGCGAGATAGTCGAAATCGCGCTTGATCTCGGTCTTGGTCCGCGACAGGCCGGCGGTGCGCACGATCAGCCCCATGCTGACCGGCAGGTTCAGATCGGCCATGATCTGCTTCAGCCGCTTGCGGTCGGATCCGTTGGAGATCTTCCTGCTGATGCCGCCGCCGTGCGACGTGTTGGGCATCAGCACGCAATAGCGGCCCGCCAGCGACAAATAGGTCGTGAGCGCCGCGCCCTTGTTGCCGCGCTCCTCCTTGACGACCTGGACGAGCAGCACCTGGCGGCGCCGGATCACGTCCTGGATCTTGTAGCGGCGCCTCAGATTCTGGCGCTTGCGGCGCAGCGTCTCGGCGGCGCTCTCCTCGGACGCGCTCTCGGCCTCCTCGGGCGGGGCGGGCTCGCCCTCGTCGTCGCCCTCCGCGGACATCGGCTCGTCGTCGACCTCGACGACACTACCACCATGATCCCCGCCATCCTCCTCGGCGGCGCGCAGCCTCTCCTCCTCGGCGGCGTGCTCGGCTTCCTCCTTCAGGAGCGCCTCGCGGTCCTCCCTCGGGATCTGGTAGTAATCGGGATGGATTTCGGAGAAGGCGAGGAAGCCGTGGCGGTTGCCGCCATAGTCGACGAACGCCGCCTGCAGCGACGGCTCGACCCGCGTGACCTTGGCTAGATAGATATTTCCCTTGAGCTGCTTGTGCTCGGCGGACTCGAAATCAAATTCCTCGATCCGATTTCCCTTGAGCACGGCCACCCGGGTCTCCTCCTGGTGGCGCGCGTCGATCAGCATGCGCATTGTCATTAAAGTCTCTCCACGCGCGCACCGCGGTCCGGAGTACGGAGCGGTGCAGGCGCTCGAATATGGACGGCCGCGCGGCGAAACGGGCACGCGCGTCGAATGTCCGGGTTGAAAGAGGAATGTTCGCGTCTGCTGCCTGGGGCAGGCCGGCAGCGAACGCCGCCCGCGCTCCGCCGAGCGGATCGCCGGAAAGGCGGCGCGTCAGCCCGGAGGAAAAATGCCACATACAGCGTCAACCTAGAGAACCGGCTCGCACGCCGGCGAAATTCCAATCGCGCCTTATCCGGCGCGATCCAGTGCAGCTAGCACCCCAGGCCGCGAGCGGCAACCGCCGCGGCTATTTTTCCGGTCGTCATCGCCGCCGTTTTTGCTGGACCGACCGCGCCGCCGCGCGGCAAGCTGGCGCCATGACCTGGCTGCTTCCGCTCCTGTTGGCGATCTTCGGCGCCAACCTGCTGCCCGGCGCGGCGCCCGGCGGCGCCCCGAACGGCGGCGTCACCATCGCGCTCGATCCGCTGACCGCGGACGCGCTCGGCCCGCTCCCCCGAGCCACCCCGGCGCGTGGCCAAAACCCGCCGCTGGTGGTGATCGACCCGGGCCATGGCGGGCGCGATCCCGGCGCCGCCTCGCCCTTCGTGCCCGAGCGCGAGAAGGACATCACGCTGGCGCTCGGCCTCGCCATCCGCGACGCTCTCGCCTCGACTCGCCGAGTCCGCGTGGCGATGACCCGCGAGGACGATAGCTATCGCGGCCTCGACGAGCGCTACGAGATCGCGCGCCGGCTCGAGGCCGACCTGTTCATCTCGATCCACGCCGACGCGGCCCCCGCCAACGACGCCGCCCGCGGCGCCACCGTCTACACCCTCTCCGAGGTCGCCTCCGACCGGCAGGCCGCCTTGCTCGCCGCCCGCGAGAACGCCGCCGACCGAATCGCCGGCGCCCGCCTCAGCCGCGACGCCAACGTCAACATTATCCTGATCGACCTCGCCCAGCGCGAGAGCATGAACGTCTCGGCCGATTTCGCCCGCCTGCTCCACCGCGAGGGCGCCCCGGTCTTCCCGTTCCGTCCCGATTGGCACCGCTTCGCCGCCTTCATCGTGCTGAAGGCGCCCGACATCCCCTCGATCCTGTTCGAATCGGGCTACCTCACCAATGAGGTCGACTCGGCCTATATCAGCTCGCCCGAGGGCCGCCGCCAGATCGCCACCGGCATGCAGCGCGCGATCGAGGCGCATTTCGCGCCGCGGCTTGTTCTGGGCCGGACGGGATGAAGAGAGCCGACGGGGCCGCCGCAGCTTCCGCGGCACGGCCTTCACGCCGTCCGCTCCATCCGCTAGACCGCCCCCGATGAGTGCCGAGCAAGCCGCCGCCGAGCGGATCACCCTTCGCCGCCATGCCGGCCCATGGAGCCGCGCCGGCGCCGCGCTGCGCGCGGCCTGGCGGCGGCGCTGGGTGAGATGGCTGGCCATCCTCCTCGCCCTCCCCTTCGTCGCTTATGCGATCCTCTGGCTGATCTTCGCCCGCAACCTCCCTTCCGCCGAATCGCTGCTCAATTACGAGCCGGTCCTCCCCACCTACGTCCGCGACGTGGACGGCGCGCCGGTGCAGAGTTACGCCCGCGAGCGCCGCGTCCAGCTCACCTATGAGGAATTCCCGCAGCACCTCGTCCAGGCCTTCCTCGCCGCCGAGGACCGGACCTTCTTCAGCCATCCCGGCATCGACATCCCGGGCATCGTCAGCGCCCTGTTCACCAACCTGACCAGCGAGGGCCGCCCGGTCGGCGCCTCGACCATCACCCAGCAGGTCGCCAAGAACCTGCTCCTGACCAACGAGGTCACCTACACCCGCAAGATCCGCGAATTATTCCTCGCCCGCCGCATCGAATCGGTGCTCGAGAAGGAGCAGATCCTCGAGCTCTACCTCAATCAGATCTTCCTCGGCCGCAACGCCTACGGCGTCCAGGCCGCGGCGCGCGCCTATTTCAACAAGGACGTCCAGCAGCTCACCGTGGCCGAGGCCGCCTATCTCGCCGTGCTGCCCAAGGCGCCGGCCAATTACGACCCGATCCGCCGGCCGGAACGCGCGATCGAGCGCCGCAACTGGGTGCTGAACGAGATGGCCCGCAATGGCTTCATCACCCCCGCCCAGCGCGACGCCGCGGCGCGCGAGCCGCTCGGCACGGTCCGCGGCGGCGGCGAGATCGCCCGCAACGTCGGCGGCTATTTCATGGAGGAGGTGCGGCGCACCCTGATCGCGCGCTACGGCGCGACCCAGGCGAACGGCCCGAACAGCGTCTATGCCGGCGGCCTGTGGGTCCGCACCTCCTACGATCCGGCGATGCAGCGCGCCGCCGAGACCGCGTTGCGCGACGGCCTCACCCGCTACGACCGCGGCCGCGGCTGGCGCGATCCGGGGCTCAGCGTCGACGTCTCGGGAGACTGGCGCGGCCAGCTCGCCATCGCCCAGTTCGGCCCCGGCTACCCGAGCTGGCGCTCGGCGGTGGTGCTGTCGAAGGAGGCGGCAAGCGCCACGATCGGCTTCGTCGACGGCAGCACCGGCACGCTGCCCGCCGCGCTGGCCTCGATGCCGCGGCGCGGCACCGGCGGTGCCGCCTTCGACTCGCTCCGCCCCGGCGCGGTCGTCGCGGTCGAGCGGGAGGGCGGCGACGCCGGCAATGTCTGGGCGCTGCGCTCTGTCCCCGAAGTTTCGGGCGGCATGGTCGTCGAGGAGGTGGCGACCGGTCGCGTCCTCGCCATGCAGGGCGGCTTCGACGTCCGCGGCGCCGACTTCAACCGCGCCACCCAGGCGATGCGCCAGCCCGGCTCGACCTTCAAGCCGATCGTCTATGCCGCCGCGCTCGACAACGGCATGACCCCGGCCTCGATCATCGTCGACGGCCCGTTCTGCGCCAATCAGGGCACGCCGAGCCAGAAATGCTTCCGCAACTTCGGCGGCAGCGCCGGCGCCGGCCCGCAGACCATGCGCTGGGGCCTCGAACAGTCGCGCAACCTGATGACCGTTCGCGCCGCCAACCAGGTCGGCATGGACCGGGTCACCCGGATGGCCCGCCAGATGGGCGTCGGCGACTATCGCAACTATCTCGCCATCTCGCTCGGCGCCGGCGACACCACGGTGCTCAAGATAACCAACGCCTTCGCGATGTTCGCCAATCACGGCCGGGCGCTGACCCCGACCCTGATCGACTATGTCCAGGACCGACGCGGCCGCGTGATCTGGCGCGCCGACACAAGGCCCTGCGAAGGCTGCGACGCGCCCGACTGGGACGGCCGACCGATGCCGCGCCCGCCCTTGCGCACCCGCCAGGTGGTCGACCCGATGACCGCCTATCAGGTCGTCCACATGCTCGAAGGCGTCGTCCAGCGCGGCACTGCGACGATCCTGCGCGACCTCGGCCGACCGCTGTTCGGCAAGACCGGTACCTCGACCGGCCCGACCAACGTCTGGTTCGTCGGCGGCTCGGCCGAAATCGTCGCCGGCGTCTATATCGGCTTCGATCAGCCGCGATCGCTCGGCGGCTACGCCCAGGGCGGCACCGTCGCGGCGCCGATCTTCCGCCAGTTCGCCCGCGCGGCGTTCGAAGGCATGCCGGTCCTCCCCTTCCGCGCGCCGCAGGGCATCCGAATGGTCGCGATCGACCGCCGCTCGGGCCACCGCGCCTTCGGCGCCTGGCCCGGCGGCGATCCGCGCGCGGCGGTGATCTGGGAAGCGTTCAAGCCGGAAAGCGAGCCGAGGCGGACCACCGGGCGCGAGGAGATCGATCCCAACGCCCAGCGCCAGGTGCGCCGGACCGTCCAGCGCGCCAACCGGCGCGACAGCGACTTCTTGCAAAGAGAGGGCGGGATTTACTAGCTTTATCGCGACAGCGATAAAGCGTGTCCCGGCGAAAGCCGGGATCCAGCGAATCAAGTACTTCTGGGCCCCGGCGTTCGCCGGGGCACAGGCAATGTGGAGTTTCCCGATGCGCGCCGAAGCGCAAGCCTCCATCGACCAGATCAGATCGGCCCTCGATCTTCTGCGCCGCTTCCTCGACTGGGACCGGGCGCTGAAGCGCCTCGGCGAGCTCGACGCGCAGGTCGAAGACCCGAAATTGTGGGACGACCCCAAGGCCGCGCAGGTGGTGATGCGCGAGCGCCGCCGGCTGGCCGAGGCGATCGACGCCGCCAGGGCGATCGAGAAGGAGCTCGCCGACACCGCCGAGCTGATGGAGATGGCCGAAGCCGAAGGCGACGACGCGCTGGTCGACGACGCCGTCGCCGCATTGGCCGAGCTCGCCGAGCGCGCCGAGAAGGACAAGGTCGCGGCCCTGCTCGCCGGCGAGGCCGACGCCAACGACACCTATATCGAGGTCAACGCCGGCGCCGGCGGCACCGAGAGCCAGGACTGGGCCGAGATGCTGCAGCGCATGTACACGCGCTGGGCCGAGCGCCACGGCATGAAGGTCGAGCTGATCGACCACCATGCCGGCGAGCAGGCCGGGATCAAGTCGGCGACTTTGATGATCAAGGGCGATAATGCCTATGGCTATGCCAAGACCGAAAGCGGTGTGCACCGGCTGGTCAGGATCAGCCCCTATGACAGCAACGCCCGGCGCCACACCAGCTTCTCGAGCGTCTGGGTCTATCCGGTGGTCGACGAGAATATCGACATCGAGGTCAACGAGAGCGAGCTCAGGATCGACACTTATCGCGCGTCCGGCGCCGGCGGCCAGCACATCAACACCACCGACTCGGCGGTGCGGATCACCCATATCCCCACCGGCATCGTCGTCCAGTGCCAGAACCAGCGCTCGCAGCATAAGAACCGCGCTGAGGCGATGAACCAATTGAAGGCGAAGCTCTACGAGGCCGAGCTGCAGAAGCGCGAGGCCGAGGCGAACGCCACCGCGGCCAGCAAGACCGACATCGGCTGGGGGCACCAGATCCGCTCCTACGTGCTCCAGCCCTATCAGCTGGTGAAGGACCTGCGCACCGGCGTGACCTCGACATCGCCCAGCGACGTGCTCGACGGCGATCTCGACCGCTTCATGGCCGCGGCCCTGTCGCAGCGCGTCACCGGCGAAAAGGTCGACGTGGAAGATGTCGATTAGTCGCGCTCTCCTCGCGCTGCTCGCCCTCGCCGCGGCCGGCTGCCGCGAGCAGGAGCAGGTCTCGCCCTTTCCCGAGCCGCACCGGCCGGTCGCGCCCATCGTCTCCTCGGGCTACCTCAACGAGGATGCCCGCGACAGCGTCGGCGAGTTCGAGACGGTGACCCGTCTCGCCGAGGTCCGCCCGCGCATGTCGGTCGCCGACATCGGCGCCGGCGAGGGCTATTATACCGTCCGCCTGTCGCCGATGGTCGGACCCAAGGGCCGAGTCCTCGCCGAGGACATCGTCCCGGCCACGATCAACGCGCTCGCCCAGCGCGTCCAGCGCGAGCGGCTCGACAATGTCGCGATCAAATTGGGCCTGCCCAACGACCCGCAGCTCCCGCCCGGCTCGTTCGACCGCATCTTCATGATCCACATGTATCATGAGATCGCGCGCCCCTCCGAGTTCCTTTGGAACCTGCGCGCCGCGCTGAAGAATGACGGCCGGGTGATCGTGGTCGACGCCAATCGCCCGACCGCGCGCCACGGCACCCCCCAGCCCCTGCTGATCTGCGAGTTCAGCGCGGTCGGCTACGCCCTTACCCGCTTCGATCGCCTGCCCGACAGCGAATCCTATTTCGCCCAGTTCGAGGCGCGCGGTCCCCGCCCGGAGCCCCGGGACATCCCGGTCTGCAGCCCCTAGAACCACCTCCTTTGCAAGGGGATCAGAGCAGCCCCAATTCCCGGAAGCTCCGGCATTCGCCGCCGGCGAAAATGAGATGATCGTGCAGGCGGATGTCGAGCGTGGCCGCGGCTTCGGCCAGCCGCCGCGTCGCCTCGATATCCGCTTCGCTCGGCTGCGGATCGCCGCTCGGATGGTTGTGCGCGATCACCAGGCCAACGGCATCCCATTTCAACGCCGCCGCCAGGATGTCCCGCATCGGCAGGCCCACCGCATCCCGCTCGCCCACCGGCCATTCGTCGAATGCGATCATCCGGCGGTCCGCGTCCAGATGGAGCACGGCAAGCCTCTCGTCCTCAGCAGCGGCGAAGATCGGCGCGAATTGATTCGCCGCATCGCGGGCGGTGCCGATAATCATGGACCGCTTGTGCCATTTCCAACCGAAACGGTGTCCGAAACACAGTCCCTTTCGGACCTCCATTTCGGATGAATCCGGTGGCGCTTGCCCGGCCGGGCGGCCATAAGCTTGGCCCATGCGTCCCTATCTCGACCTCCTCCAGCGCATCCTCGACGAAGGCGTCGAGCAGCACGACCGGACCGGCGTCGGCACCCGCTCGGTGTTCGGCCACCAGATGCGGTTCGACCTCTCGAACGGCTTCCCGCTGCTGACCACCAAGAAGCTTCATCTGCGCTCGATCCTGATCGAATTGCTCTGGTTCCTGAAGGGCGACACCAACACCCGCTGGCTCAAGGACAACAAGGTCAGCATCTGGGACGAATGGGCGGACGAGGCGGGCGATCTCGGCCCCGTCTACGGCAAGCAATGGCGGCGCTGGGAGGCGCCCGACGGACGCGAGATCGACCAGATCGCCGACCTGATCGAGCTGATCAGGCGCGACCCCGGCTCGCGCCGCCAGATCGTCTCCGCCTGGAACCCCGGCGACCTCGGCCGCATGGCGCTGCCGCCCTGCCACCTCCTCTTCCAGACCTATGTCGCGAATGGCCGGCTCAGCCTGCAGCTTTATCAGCGCAGCGCCGACGCCTTCCTCGGCGTCCCCTTCAACATCGCCAGCTACGCGCTGTTGACCTACATGCTCGCCCAGCAATGCGGCCTCGAGCCCGGCGACTTCGTCTGGACCGGCGGCGATTGCCACCTCTATTCCAACCATCTCGACCAGGCCCGCGAGCAATTGAGCCGCGGCCCGCGCCCGCTACCCAAGCTCACCCTGCTCCGCCGCCCGACCGCGATCGAGGACTACGCTTTCGAGGATTTCGAGATTTCGGGCTACGATCCGCACCCGCACATCAAGGCCGAGGTGGCGGTTTGACGCCGCGCGTCACCCTCGTCGTCGCGCGGGCCGAAAACGGCGTGATCGGCAAGGATGGCGGCCTGCCCTGGCACATTTCGGAGGATCTGAAACGGTTCAAGCAGCTTACCATGGGCACCGTCATGGTCATGGGCCGCAAGACCTTCGAAAGCCTGCCCGGACCATTGATGGGCCGGCGGCATATTGTGCTCACGCACAAGAGCGATTGGCGCGCCGAGGGTGCGGAGGTGGCGCATTCCGTGGAGGAGGCCCTGGCTCTTGCAGGCGACGAACCCGTTTCAGTGATTGGCGGAGCCCAGATTTTCGCGCTGTTTGAAGATCGGGCAACGGCCGTTGAGCTAACCGAAGTCCGAGGTTCGCCGCGAGGCGACACGCGGATGCTTCCCTTCGATGCCGCCCGTTGGAATAGAATCTCGTCGGTTGAAGGCCAGGGAGACTACAGCTTCGTCCGGCTCGAACGGGCTTCCCGCTAGGCATCAGGCCCCCCGCTACCTATAGCAGCTCCATGCAGCGCCTGGACGGGGGCTCGGCGGTTCCGGAAGCGTTACGCGGCGGCATCGTCGCGCTCGGCAATTTCGACGGCTTCCACAAGGGCCACCAGGCGGTGGTGGGCCGCGCCGTCGGCCGCGCCCGCGCCGAACGGCGGCCGGTGCTGGTCGCGACCTTCGATCCGCACCCGGTGCGCTTCTTCAAGCCCGACACGCCGCCTTTCCGCCTGACCACGCTCAACCAGCGCGAGCGGCTGTTCGCCGAAGCGGACGCCGACGCGATGCTGGTCTTCCATTTCGGGGCCGAGCTGGCGGCCGTGACCGCGCCCGATTTCGTCACCGACTATCTGCTCAGCCGGATCGGCGCGGCGGGCGTCGTGACCGGCGAGGATTTCACCTTCGGCAGGGGCCGCGGCGGCAATGTCGAGGTGCTGAAGCTGCTCGGCCAGGCCAATCGCCTGTCGGTCGACGCGGTCGCGCCGGTCAGCGACGGCGACGAGGCGGTCTCCTCCTCCCGCGTTCGCGAGGCGCTCGAAGCCGGCGACTGCGAGACCGCCGCGCGCCTGCTCACCCGTCCCTTCGCGATCGAAGGCGTCGTCGAACATGGCGACAAGAGAGGCCGCGAATTGGGTTATCCGACCGCCAACATCGCGCTCGGCCCCTATCTGCGCCCGCGCTTCGGCGTCTACGCGGTGCGCGGCCGCCTGCCGGACGGGCGGATGCTAGACGGCGTCGCCAATCTCGGCACCCGGCCGATGTTCGATCCGCCCAGGGAACTGCTCGAGCCCTGGTTCTTCGATTTCGACGGCGACCTCTACGGCAAGACGGTCGAGGTCGAGCTCATCTCCTTCATCCGCGACGAGGCGGCGTTCGAAGACCTGGACGCGCTCAAGGCCCGCATCGCCGCCGACGCCGACGAGGCCCGCCGCCGTCTTGCCGCCGCGCCGCCCGTCGCCTAAGCACCCCCGCCAATGTCCGACAGACCCGATTACCGCTCGACCGTCTTCCTGCCGAAGACGGACTTCCCGATGAAGGCCGGCCTCGCCCAGAAGGAGCCGGCCATCCTCGCGTGCTGGGCCGAGGAGAAGCTCTACGCGCAACTCCGGCAGGCGCGCGCCGGGCGCGAGCGCTTCATCCTCCACGACGGCCCGCCCTACGCCAATGGCGATGTCCACATCGGCCATGCGATGAACAAGATCCTCAAGGACATATTGGTGCGCTCCCAATCGCTGCTCGGCAAGGACGCGCCCTATATCCCCGGCTGGGACTGCCATGGCCTGCCGATCGAATGGAAGGTCGAGGAACAGTATAGGAAGAAGAAGCTCGACAAGGACGAGGTTCCGACCGCCCAGTTCCGCGCCGAATGCCGGGCCTATGCCGAGACATGGGTCGCCATCCAGTCCGAGCAGTTCCAGCGTTTGGGCGTGATGGGCGAATGGGACGACCCCTATCTGACGATGAAGTACGAGGCCGAGGCCAAGATCTGCGAGGAGCTGCTGAAGTTCGCCGAATCCGGCCAGCTCTACCGCGGCGCCAAGCCGGTCATGTGGTCCCCGGTCGAGAAGACCGCGCTCGCCGAGGCCGAGGTCGAATATGAGGACATCGTCTCGACCCAGATCGACGTCGGCTTCGAGATCACGGAGAGCCCGATCCCCGAGCTGGTCGGCGCGCACGCGGTGGTGTGGACGACCACGCCCTGGACGATCCCGGTCAACCAGGCGATCGCTTATGGTGCCGAAGTCGAATATGCCGTCATCAGGCTGACAGGTGGGATGCAAACCTCAGCCCACGTAGGAGACTGGTGGGAAGAGTTTTTCAGCCGCAAGCTTCTAGTCGCTGAATCACTCATTCGCGCCACCTTTGGCCGAGCTCATGTTAGCAACGTCGAGTACGATATTCTTTGGCGAGGCAAGGGCTCCGAGCTCACTGGCACCATCGCCCGCCACCCGATGCATCATCTCGGCGGCTTCTTCGCCAAGCCCCGTCCGTTCCTCCCCGGCGACCATGTCACCACCGATGCCGGCACCGGCCTCGTCCACATGGCGCCCGACCATGGCGAGGAGGATTTCCTGGTCTGCAAGGCGGCCGGCATCGACCCCGTCTTCGCGGTCGACGACGCGGGTTTCTACCGTCCCGACTGGGCGTGGCTCGGCGGCCAGGGCAGCGTGATCAACAACAAGTTCAACGCGCCCGAGGGCCCGATCTGCTCGGACCTGCGCCAGGCCGGCGCCCTCCTCGCCGCCGGCGCGGATTTCCACCACTCCTACCCCCATTCGTGGCGCTCGAAGGCCAAGGTCATCTACCGCTGCACCCCGCAATGGTTCATCCCGATGGACAAGGAACTCGCCGAAGGGACGTTGCGGGAAACCGCTCTCGCCGCCATCGACGACACCCGCTGGGTCCCGGAAAAATCGAAGAACCGAATGCGCTCGATGGTCGAGGGCCGCCCCGACTGGGTGATCAGCCGCCAGCGCGCCTGGGGCGTGCCGATCGCGCTCTACGTCGACAAAAGGACCGGCGACTATCTCAGGGACGCCGCCGTCAACTCGCGCATCATCCGCGCCTTCCACGAAGGCGGCGCCGATGCCTGGTTCGGCGCCGACCACCAGGCTTTGCTCGGCAACGGTTACAAGCTCGAGGATTATGAGCCGCAGACCGACATCCTCGACGTTCTGGTTCGATTCGGGCTCGACCCACTCCTATGTGATCGAGGCGCGCTACGGCGAGGGCGTCCGCGCCGACCTCTATGTCGAAGGCTCGGACCAGCATCGCGGCTGGTTCCAGAGCTCGCTGCTCGAAAGCAGCGGCACCCGCGGCCGCGCGCCCTACAAAAGCGTGCTGACTCACGGCTTCGCGCTCGACGGCCAGGGCCGGAAGATGTCGAAGTCGGTCGGCAACGTCGTCGATCCGCTCGCCATCATCCGCGACAACGGCGCCGACATCCTTCGCCTGTGGGTCGCCGCGACCGACTATTTCGAGGACGTGCGGATCGGCAAGGAAGTGCTCGCCACCACCACCGACGCCTATCGCAAGCTCCGCAACACATTCCGCTATCTGCTCGGCGCGCTCGACGGCTTCAGTGAGATCGAAGCCGTGTCCTGCGCGACCATGGCCGAGCTCGAGCGATGGGTTCTCCATCGACTCGCCGTGCTCGACGCCGAGCTGAAGCAGGCGGCCGAGGATTATGAATTCAACCGCTATGCGCGCCTCATCACCACCTTCGCCAATGACGACCTCTCCGCCTTCTTCTTCGACATCCGCAAGGACAGCCTCTATTGCGACGCGCCGTCCTCGCTTAAGCGCCGCGCTTACCGGACCGTGCTCGACATCACCTTCCACGCTTTGGTCCGCTGGATGAGCCCGATCCTCTGCTTCACCTCGGAGGAGGCCTGGCAGACCCGCTACCCCGACCGCGGCTCGGTCCACTTGCTCGAATGGCCGGAAATCGACGCCGGCTGGCGGGACGAGGCGCTCGGCGCCAAATGGGACCTGATCCGCTCGACCCGCGAGCGCGTCACCGAGAGCATCGAGCCGCTGCGGCGCGAGAAGGTGATCGGCTCGAGCTTGGAAGCGAAGATCCTCTATCCCGATCTGGAACTCGACCTCCCCGATGAGGACTTGGCCGACCTTGCCGAAATCTACATCGTGTCCGAAGTGGCTCCCGGCCAAAGCGAGGGGATCGAGGTGACGCGGACCGACCGTCTGAAATGCGGCCGCTGCTGGCGGCACCTGCCCGAGGTCGCAGAGGATGGCGGCCTCTGCGCACGCTGCGCGGCGGTGGTCGATGGCTGAGGTCTCGCCCGCCCGCGCCCGCGCGCCGCTGCCGGACGAATTGCGTCTGAAGCGCAACCGCACCGTCGCGCTGACGCTGGCCCTCTGCATCTTCCTGTTCGACCAGGCGACCAAATGGGTGATCACCTATCCGCTCCAGCTCCGCTTCCGCCGCGAGATCGAGATCTTCTCCTTCTTCGACCTGCGCTGGGTCGAGAATAAAGGTGTCTCGCTCGGCCTGCTCTCCGCCGGCAGCGCGGTCGGCCGCTGGCTGCTGGTGGCGCTGACCGCGGCGATCGCGACCTTCATCGCGATCTGGCTCTGGCGCGAGAAAAGGCGCGATGATTCGGCGGCGCTGGCTTTGATCCTCGGCGGCGCGCTCGGCAACATCGTCGATCGGGTGCGCTACGGCTATGTCGTCGACTTCGCCGACCTCCATTTCGGCGCGTGGCGGCCGTTTTTGGTCTTCAATGTCGGCGACGCGGCGATTACCATCGGGGTGCTGCTTTTGCTTGTCCGCGCGCTCCTGATGCGCGATGGCAAGGTGAAGAAGAAGGAAGTCTGACCATGCGTACCGCCGCCCCCCTCGTTCTGGCCGTGTCGGCCGCTCTCCTGCTCGCCGGCTGCGCGCGCGGCGGCCCGTTCGGCCGCAGCGGCCCCGACGAGTTCGCGGTGGCGCGCAACCAGCCTCTGGTCGTCCCTCCCGATTTCGCGCTGACGCCGCCGCGCCCGGGCGAGGCGGACTCGAGCGGCACCGATCCCCGCGGCCAGGCGCTGCAGGCGATTTTCGGCGGCCCGCAGCCGCGCAGCGCGGTCGAAACCAGCCTGCTCCAGTCCGTCAACGCCGACCGCGCCGCTCTGGGCGCCCGCTCGGTCGCCGGCGACCCGCAGACCGCCGTCGTCAGCCGCGGCACCCTGGTCCAGACCATATTGCAGCTGCCCCAGGGCGACGGCCAGGAAGCTTCGGTCAGCACCCCGCAGTGACTTTCTCCCTCCCTGCGCGCAGGGGGTGAATTTCTGAAAGGGGTGGAAGCGGACGCTGCTCCGCAACGCCTCGGTCTCGCTTCGGGCCCTTGGCCTCAAGCCGGGGCCAGTGCCGGTGACGACGAAATATGATCCTAGAAGTCGGTCTTGCCGAAGCGAGGAACGCCTTGGTTTCTTCCCGGCGGATCGAGGACGGTCAGGTCGAGTTCCACCGGCTCACCGATCCAGCGAGCCAATGTGGTGTGATCGGCCATATCATCATCGGTGAGCGGATGAACCAGCGCCCGCAGACCCGAAGCCTCGATTGCCGAGACCATGCGGGACAGCGATCGTTCGAGGAAATGAATCTCATACTGAGCTATCGGGTGAGGTCCGGCCCTCCTATCCGTCAGCCGCCCTACGAAGAGGATATGCGGTTCGCCCCCAGCCGCTCTTAAGCGAATGAACCCATCCCGCAGCGCCTCGGCGGCCGGACGCTGTTCAGCCGAATAATAGATGTGGGCGTGATAGGGCGCATCCCGGTCGGCCATTGAATTGCTCCCTGAGTCTCGCGTCAGAACCCGATCTCCACGGTCAGCAGCACCGTGCCGTCCTGCCCGGCGACGGACGGCAGGCTGGTATCGACGTAGCGCAGGCCGATCTCTGTGCTCGGAATGCCCTCGATCCGGACATGATATGCGCCGCCGAGCGACCAGGTCCAGTAGGAGCCGAATGGGATGGCCGTCATGCCCCCCGGGCATGGCTGCGGGCTGCTGGGCAGCCCGCACCTTCCCGTCCCCCAATCCTGGTGCCCCGCCTGGACGCTGAAGCTCCACGGCCGGAACGGGACGGTGACGTCGACCTGGCCGAACAGATAGAGCATGTCCTCATCCCCGATCGCGTCCTGCGCCGGCGCATATTTGGCGCCCGCGGTCGCGTAGACCGGCCCGATCAGATAGGAGAGAGAGACGTAAGGCTCGACATAATCGGTCGCGCCGTCGCCGCCGGCGAAGACGTAATACATCATTCCGGCGTCAATATCGAAGCCGCCGCCGAGATCGCGTCCATAGCCCGCGTAGAGATCGACCTGGACGTCGCCCAGATCCCCAAAGCCGGGGCCGCGCAGGCGGAAGGAATCGCGCCCGCTTTGCGTCGTCCCGCGCGCCCCGGCATAGACTCCGCTGCCGTGCCGCACCGTCAGCCCCGCCTGCGCCGCCGGATCCTCGTCGGAGCGCGAGACGCCGCGGAAGCGATAATCGGACATCAGGTTCACCTCGCCACCGATGTCGAACCCGCTCGCGTCGCCGAGCGGATCGCCTTCCTCGAGCGGCGGCTCCTGGAGCGGGGAGTCCTGCGCGGCGGCGGGGGCGGCGGCGAGCAGGAGGGCGGCGAACGCGAACGATCTCGACATCCCGCCGGCCTGCCCCAGCTCCGGCCGCCGCGCAATGGCGTTAGCGCTTCGTTAGCGCCGCTCCGCTAGCTTCGCGCGCCATGACGCATCAGGCGCCTCCCGCCGCACCGCCGCCCGGCGCCGATCCGGGCCGCCAGCTCGCGCAGCTGCGCGAGGCGCTGCGGCTGGTCGAGCGGATCGCCGGCCGCCCGGATTCGGCGAGCAACGAAATCCGCCTCGACGAAGCGGCGCGGGTCAGCGAAGCCTATGAGCGCGCCCTCCCCGTCGCCCAGCGCCGGTTCGACGCGCTCGCCGCCGAAACGGCGATCTGGGCTGCCGCGGGGGTCGAGGCGCTGCTTGGCGGCGGAGCGCCTTCGCGCGCGGCCGCGGAACGGCTCGCCGCCTCGCTCGAGCGCGCCCTCAGCGACTTGGCGGCGATGCTCCGCTAGGGTCCGTACTCGATACCCGCAATGGTCGGGATCGCCCGGAGAAGGTCGCCGGCAAGGAGGGCGGCGCAGGCCGGGCTGGGTGCCCGGACAAGCCGCCCGACGTAGCCGGCGGCCTTCCCCGGGCGACCGCGAAGCGGCGGGCGGATTTTGGGCCAGGGCTACGTCGCAGCGTCGGTCACGATGCATCAGCATCGCTCCCTCCTCGCTCCTTGCCCTGACCCAAAATCCGCTCCGTCACGGCCGTTGCGGGTATCGAGTGCGGACCCTGGGTGGTCCGCCCTCCGGCCATTCCTTCACCCGCACGTCATATTGCGGGAAGGGCACGCTGATCCCGTTCTCCTTGAACAGCTCCCAGAGCTTGCCCAAAATCTCCGAGCGGACGCTGCCGATCCCGGCCTCCGGATCGAGGATCCAGACCCGGATCTCATGGTCGAGCGAATTCTCCCCCAACGCCGTCATCCAGACCGCAGGTTGCGGACTGTCGAGCACGCGCGGGGATGCGTTGGCCGCCTCGACCATCAATTTCTGCGCCAGCTCGACGTCGCAATCATAGGCGATGCTGACCGGGATCGAGATGCGCACGTCGCGGGTCGAATAGGACCAGTTGACGACCTCCTGGGTCATCAGCAGCTCGTTGGGGATCAGATATTCCTTGCCGTCGCGGGTGACGATCGAGACCGCGCGCACGCCGATCTTGTTGACCGAGCCGAAGCTCTCGCCGACCGAGATCACGTCGCCCGGCTTGATCGACCGGTCCATCAGCAGGATGATCCCGGCGAACAGATTGCCGAACGTCTTCTGCAGCCCGAAGCCGACCGCGAGCCCGAGCGCGCCCGAGAAAACCGCCAGCGCGGTGAGATCGATGCCGGCAAGATCGATGCCGACGAAGAAGGCGGCGGCGATGATCGACAGCGCGGCGAGCTTCTGGGCGAGCAGCTGCTGGGTGGGATCGAGCCCCTTGTTGCGCTTGATCGACTGGCCGGAGACGCGGATCGCGAAGCGCACCAGGGCATAGAGCGCGAGCAGGCCGATCACGATCTGGACCAGAGCGAGCAGGGTGAAGCGCCGGCTGCCGAGGGTGAAGCCCGCCGAATCGAGCGCCGCGGTCAGCGGCGCCAGCCCGCCGACCGCCTTGGCCAGCAAGGCGGCGAAGGTGGCCGCCGCCAGCAGCCAGGCGATCCAGCGCGACAGGCCGAGGCCGCGGACGGTGGCCTTCGCCAGCAGCGCCGCGGCGGCGGCGCCGGCGACGCCGAGCAGCCAGACCGCCAACGGCGGCCAGGGATAGACGCCGAGCGCGATCGCCATGCCCAGCGCCAGCACCAGATAGCGGGCCATGGCGCAGATCCGCGCCTGAAGGCCTTCGCCCCGAGTCCCCGCCTTGTGCTCCCAATAGTCGGACAGGAGCGGGCCGAGATAGCGCCCGCCGAGCCAGGCGATCAGGCCCACGCCGGCGATCGTCGCCACCGCCGCGAGCACGACGGCGGTGTCGGGGACGGCCGGAAGCCCGAGATCGGCCCCGAGCGCCCTCACAGGCCGGCCAGCCCGGCTTCGAGGTCGGCGATCAGGTCGTCCGGATCCTCGAGTCCGACATGGAGCCGCACCAGCGGCCCGCCATAGTCGGCTTTGGTCGCAGTCCGCACCGGATCGGCGGGCACGACCAAGCTTTCATAGCCGCCCCAGCTATAGCCGATCCCGAACAGCTCCAGCCCGTCGACCAGCCGCGTCCGCGCCGCATCGTCGCCGTCGAGCACGAACGAGAACAGCCCGGTCGCGCCGCCAAAGTCGCGCTGCCAGAATGCGTGTCCGGGGCAGTCCGGCAAAGCGGGGTGGAGAACGCGCACGACCCGGGGCTGCGCCTGCAGCCAGCGCGCGACCCTGAGCCCGTTCTCCTGGTGCCGCCGGAGCCGCACGTCGAGCGTGCGGAGACCGCGCAGCGCGAGCCACGCGTCATCCGGCCCGGCGGTCTGGCCGAGCACCCGACGGGTCTTCTCCAGCCGATCCGCCACCTTTTCGGTCGCCGTCACCGAGCCGAGCATCAGATCGGCATGGCCGCCGACATATTTGGTGCAGGCGAGGATCGAAAGGTCGACGCCCGCCGCCACGCTTTTGAAGAAAAGCGGCGTCGCCCAGGTATTGTCGAGCAGGGTGACGAGGCCCCTTGCCTTCGCCGCCGCGCAGATTGCGGGCACGTCCTGCACCTCGAAGCTGTGCGTGCCCGGGCTTTCCATGAAGACCGCCCGGGTCTTGTCGCCGATCAGCCCGGCCATGTCGCCGCCGCCGATCATCGGATCGTAGTAGCGGGTGGTCACGCCGAAGCGCTTCAGCACCCCGTCGCACAGCGCCCGGGTGGGCCCGTAGGCGCTGTCCACCATCAGCAATTCGTCGCCCGCCTCCAGCACCGCGAGCAGCGCTCCCGCCACCGCGCCCGACCCCGACGGGTAGAGCCGCGTCATCGCCGCCCCCGGCTCCATCTCGGTCAGCGCCTCGCACAGCGCCCAGGTGGTCGGCGTGCCGTTGCGGCCGTAATGGAGCATGCCGTCCCTGGGCGGATTGGCCGCCCTCATCTCGGCGACGCTGTCGAACAGGATCGTCGAGGCGCGCCAGACCGCCGGGTTGACGATCCCCTGCGTCCATTCCCGGCGCCGCCCGGCCTCGACGAGGTGGGTCTCGGGCCGGTGGCGCTTCACGCCGCGGCGCCCCGGGCCTTCGGCGTATCGGGGTCGGCGCCCCATTCGGACCAGCTGCCGTCATAGACGCGCACGTCCTCTTTGCCGAGCAGGTGCGCGCCGAACAAGGCGACGCAGGCGGTGACGCCCGAGCCGCAAGTCGTCACCATCGGTTTCGCCAGATCGACGCCCGCTTCGTCGAATATGGCGCGCAGCGCGTCGCCGCGCTTCCAGCTGTTGTCGGCGTTGAAGAATTCGCTCTGCGGCGTGTTCCGGGACCCGGGGATATGCCCTGCCGCCAGCCCCGGCCGCGGTTCCGCCTCGGCGCCGGCGAAGCGCGAGGCCGCGCGCGCGTCGACGATCTGGTGGCCGCCGGAGCCGACCAGCGCCAGCATCTCGGCCTTGTCGGCCACCGCTTTGTCGTCGCGATAGGCGGTGAAATGGCCATGCCGGTGCGGCTCGCGCCCGCTCGCCAGCGGCCGCCCCTCCGCCGTCCATTTCTGCAAGCCTCCGTCGAGCAACGCCACATAATGGGCGCCGTAGGTTTTCAGCATCCACCAGGCCCGCGCCGCCGTGTGCAGCGGGCTGTTGTCGTAGACGACGAAGCGGTTGCCGTCGCCGAGCCCGAGCGACTGCATCCGGCTGGCGAACTTGTGCTCCGGCGGCAGCATGTGCGGCAGTGAATTGTCGGAGTCGGCGATCTCGCCGATGTCGAAATAGACCGCGCCCGGAATATGCGCCGCCTCATGTTCGGCGGCCGCGTCGCGCCCCATGCCGGGCAGGAACAGGGTGGCGTCGATCACGCGCAGGTCCGGCGCGCCGAGCGCGGCCTCCAGCCATTCGGTCGAAACCAGCGAGTCCATCGCGGCCTTCCTACCCCGCCCTCAGCCGAAGGTGAAGGCGAAGGCCTCGACGCCGGGATCGAGGAACTCGATCTCGAACAGCCGCTCGGCCACGTCGCCGCGCTGCCGGACCAGCTGGTAGAGCCGCTGGCCGGTGACTCGGCCCCCGCCGCGCGCATCGAGGTCGAGCGGCTTTCGCCGGGGTGACTCGGCCGTTTCTATCGCCCGCGGATGAACGCGCGCACGTCCCGGCTCAGCTTGGCGCGGTCGTCGTCGCGCACGTACATCATGTGGCCCGATCCGTAATATTCGTAATGGATGCGCTCGCGCGGGATGCCGGTCCGCGAAAGCGCATATTCGGCGGCGAAGAAGGGCGTGGCGAAATCGTAATAGCCCTGGCCGACGAAGATCCTGAGGCCGCTATTCTCGCGCAGCGCCCGGCCGATATAGGGGGCGACGTTGACGTAGACGTCGTTGTCCCGTCCGCCGCCCAGCCGCCAGTCCCAGGGCCCGACCTGGCCGATCGTGACGTAGGAGCGGTCGCTGCGGAAGCCCAAATTCTCGCGCACGTGCTGGTTGACCGCGGCGGTATAGCCGGCGTCGATGCCGAAGAAGCTCGGGTCGTTGTCCGGCTCCTCGCCGGCATTGTCATAGTCGCGGCCGGTATAGCGGGCGTCGAGCCGGCCGATGGTGAGGCCGCGGTCGCGCAGCAATTCCTTGTAGAAGCGCGACGGCGTGACGCGCAGGTCGGCCTGCTCGAGATAGGCTTCGGAAAGGCCGGTGAAGCGGGCAAGCTCGCGCCGCACCGACGCCCGTTCGTCGGCGCCGAGCGCGCTGCCCTGAAGCAAGGCATGGGCATAAGGACCGGTCGCCCAGCGCCGCGCCTCCGCGACGAACGCCTCGACCGAGGGCGCCTGCGCCTTGCCATGGTAGAGCGCGGTCGCCGCCATCGACGGCAGGTTGAGGATGTGGGTCATCTCGTTGCCCGGCGTGTCCGCGCCGGCGCCGAAATCGAGCACGGTCGAAATCAGGATGACGCCGTTCAGCGCGACGTCGTTATAGGCGCCTTCGAGCTGGTTGAGCACGGCCGCGCTGCGCGTCGTGCCGTAGCTTTCGCCGCCCAGATATTTGGGCGAGTTCCAGCGGCCGTTCTCGTTCAGCCAGAGCCGGATGAACTGGGCGATCGACTGCGCGTCCTTGGTGACGCCGTAGAAATCGGCCGGCGGCGTCTGGCCGAGGGCGTGGCTGAAGCCGGTGCCTACGGGATCGATGAAGACGATGTCGGTGACGTCGAGCAGCGAATCGGGATTGTCGACGATCGGGAAGGGCGGCGCGCCGTCGTCGGTGCCGTCCGAGGGGATGGCGACCCGGCGCGGCCCGAACGCGCCCATGTGCAGCCAGACCGAACCCGAGCCCGGGCCGCCGTTGAAAAGGAAGGTCACCGGGCGGTTCGGGTCGCGCGGCTCGCGGACATAGGCGACCGAGAAGATCGCCGCGCGGGCCGTGCCGTCCTCGGCGCGAAGGAAGGTCTCGCCGGCGGTGGCGGTGTAGGAAATGCGCTGGCCGCCGAACGTGCCGGTGTGGCGGGTCACCGAAACCACCGGCTCGCGATCCGCCGGCGCCCCTGCGGTGGGAGCGGCGTTCGGCGCCGGCTGGCCCTGCGCCGCGGCCGCGCCGAAGGCGAGCGCCGCGGCGAGAAGGAGATGTTTGTGCCTGATCATTGATTTCCCCTTTGCACGATCCCGATCACGCCCAGTCTCGCCAGCGTGTCAAGATATTCGCCCACCTCCTCAAGCGGCGCCGGCCCCACGCTCGCCGCCAATGCGTCCCTGATCTCGCCGACGCTGCGCCGCCCGTCGACCAGGTTCAGCGCCTCGTAGCCGAAGCTCGGCCCCGGCGCCGCCTCACGGGCGAGCAGCCGCGGCCGCGTCAATCCCGCGCGGGCGAGCCGGTCGTCAAACCAGCTGTAACCGAAGCCGTTCATCGGCCCCTCGCGGCGGATGCGGCGGTAGACCGGGCCGGACGGGATGGCACGATCCGCCGCGGCGATTACAGGTTCCGCCACGGCCTCGAACGAGGCCGCCGACGCCAGGTGCCAGCCCGCCCCGGCCGCGATGAAGATGGCTCGGCGCATCTTGGTCGGGTCGAGATTGCCGGGCAAATCGCGCTGGGTGTGGATGTAGCGGTCGGGCCAGTCGGCGATGTAGATGACCGGGATCCGCCAGCTCCCTTCCGCCCAGACCTCATGGTCGCTGCCCTGGTTGAAGCCGCCGATCTCGGCCTGCAGCGCCCGCCGGTCGCCGTCGGGCTCGACCAGCGGGAAATCGGCGGCGCCGGTATCGGCGTAGAGCAGGGATTGCGCATTGACGAAGCGGGCGAAGGCGAAGCCGATTTCGGACACGTAGCTCGGCAGGCTCGGCGGCGATCCGTGGACGCGCAGCACCGACTTGGTGATCTCGCTATTGCCGCCGATCATGTCGAGATGGATCGTCGCCAGCGTCCTTCGCGCATATTCGGGCCGGGCGTTGAGCAAGGCGATCGTCCCCTCGATCTCCGGCGGCCAGATGAAGCGGATCGTCCGCTCGGGCACCGGCAGGACGCCGCTGCGGATCAGGCTGCTCAATGTGCGCGCCACTTCGAGGATGCCGGAGCAGCCCGAGGCATTGTCGTTGGCGCCGGGATTGGGATGGTCGAGATGGCAGGAGTAAACGATCTCCCGGTCGCGCCGTCGGCCCGGGATCACGCCGGTCGGGATCAGATAGGCGCTCGGGCTCGGCCCGGCCTCGACCTCGGCGCGCAGGCGCACGGTCTCGCCGCGCCGGAGCCGCTCCTGCCAGCCGCGCGCCCGCGCCGGCGAGACCATGAACGCGAAGCTTGGGTGCTCGGAAAATGTCTCGAGATGGCCCCAGCGGACCAGGCTCTCATCCTCGCCCCACCAGGCGGTGCGCTGGTTCTGCGCCCAGGAGACGATGCCGGCGGCGCCATGGCGGCCGACGGCGAGGTCCTGGACCGCGCCCGGCTGCGAGGAGGTGAGGACGAGCCGGCCGCGCACCTCTTTGCCCTGATAATCGGCCTCGCCCGTACCCGCGCCGATATCGACCAGATCGGCGTCGGCGCGTCCCGAGACGCTGTCCTGGGCGAGGCTGATCGGCTGCTCGGCCCATGAGGCGATGCGCTCCGTGCCCTCCCACAATTCCGCCGAACGCGCATTCCAGCCCGGGCGCGAGCGCTGGGTGCCGTAGAAGATGCGCCCGTCGGCGGGCAGGGAAATGATCTCGACTTGTTCGAGGCCGTATTCGCGCAGCCGGTCGCGGATCGCTTCGGCGGCGGCGCGATAGCCGCCGGAGCCGCGCATGCGATGATGGTTGGAAAGGACGCGCACCGTCGCCATCGCCCGTGCTCCGGAAACCTCGGCGGCGATCGCCTGCCCCTGCGCCGGCGGCAGCAGGGGCGGCTGGCTCCAGGCCGCGCCCGCGGCAAGCAGCGGAAAGACGATCAGCCAACCTGTTCTCATGAAATCCCCCTCAGTCCGGCGCCAGGCGCCGGAAGACGCTGTCATCGTTCCAGCGCGGCCTTGGCTCGGCATCGGCGATCCGGAGCGCCAAGGCGGCGATGAAGTCGTGCAGCCGGATCTCGTCGGCGCGGAACACCGGCTGGCTGCCGTCGTCGGATGGGGCGTGATAATGGGTCGCCCGCCAGGCGCGTTCGGTTTCGGCCTCGGGCGTGCCCACGGCGAAGCCGAACTTGAAGGCGACGGCTGGGATGCCGGTCTCGATGAACGCATATTGGTCTGAGCGGATGAAAGAGTTGCGGTCGGGAAAGGCGTCGGGGACGAGCGGCAGGCCCATCGCCGCGCCGATTGCGCGGGCGTCCGCGCCGAGGCTGCTCTCCTCGGCACCGAGCACGGTGATGCCGGTCAGCGGGAAGAGCGGCAGCGCCATATCGTAATTGAGGTTGGCGACGATCGAGGCGCGCGGCACGGTCGGCCGCTGAGCGAACCAGCGCGCGCCGAGCAGGCCGCGCTCCTCGGCGGTGACGAAGACGAACAGCAGCGACCGCCGCGGCCGCGCCCGGCGGCGCTGGAACTGCTCGGCGATGTCGAGCAGGGCACCTACGCCCGCCGCGTTGTCGAGCGCGCCATTGTAGATCGCATCCCCCTCGATCGGCGTGCCGATGCCGAGCCCGTCGAGATGGGCGGTCAGCACGACATGCTCCGCGGCGAGGCGGGGGTCGCTGCCCGGCAGGCGCCCGACGACGTTGCGTGTCGCCACCTGCCGCGTCCCGCTCGCCACCGTCGCGGCCAGCCGCGGGCGGAGGGCGAAGCCGGGCACGGGCCGCGAGGCGTCGGCCAAGGCCGCGAGCGCGGCGAAGCTGTAGCCCGATCCCGCGAACAGCCGCTCGGCTGCCGCGTGATTGAAGAAGGCGTTGAGGAAAGGGGCGCGGACCTGCCGCATTGCCGGATCGGCCGGATACATTCCGGGCGTCCCGGCGACGCGGGACTGGCTCGCCCAGGGCTGCTCGCTCTGCCGTGGCGTGCCGAGCTGGATCAGGCCGACCGCCCCGCGCGCTGCGAGCTGCCGCGGCCGCTCGGCCCGGGCATGCGATTTGAGCGCGCCGGGCAGGGAAGCCGGCCCGCCGGCAATCGCCACCGCGATCTTGCCGCGCAGATCGACGCCGGCGAAATCGTCGTGCCCCGCATCGGGCAGATGCAGGCCGTAGCCGATGAAGACGAGCTCGGCGTCGAGGGCCGGCGGCGGCGGGCCGCCGGTCACGCGGAAATAGATGTCGCCGGGGATTGCGAGCGGCGCGCCGCCCAGCGTCGCCCGCGTCCCCTCGGCCAGGATGCGGCGCTCCTCAAGCGTCACCGCCTGGAAGAAGGTCCGGTTCTCCCCCGCCGGCCGCAGCCCGTATTCGGCAAGCCGGTCTGCGACATAATCCGACGCCCGGCGATGCCCCTCGCTGCCCGCCGCGCGCCCTTCCATGGCGTCGGCGGCGAGCGTTTCGACATGCCCCCACCATGCCGCGGCGCGGTCGGCGGCTGGTGCGGCGGCGAGGAGGAAGGGGGTAAGCAGCAACAGCAGAGGACGCATGGACTAGGCTCGCTCGTCGCGGCGCATCGGCCGCTTCAGGTAGAATTCGCTGTAGAAGGCGGAGAAGAAGGCGGCCGCCGGCGTCGCCACGATCGCTCCGAGGAGCCCGAAGGCAAGCGCGAAAGCGAGCGTGAAGAAGATCAGCAGCACCGGGTGGAGCTGCATCGTCGCGCCGCGGATCTTGGGCGCCACCACGCTCCCCAATATCTCGGTGCTGGCGAGGTAGAAAAGCGCCACCCAGACCGCCGTCATCGGCCCCAGGCTCAGCGACAGCACGACCGGCGGGAAGGCCATGACATAGCCGCCGATGCGCGGGATGAAGTCGGCGAAGAAGGCGAGCGCCGCCCAGACCAGCGCGCCCGGCACCTCCATGATGCTGAGGAAAATGAACGCCGCCACCGCCTGGATCGCGCCGATGACGAGGCTCGCCTTGGTCCAGCCGACCACCGCCCGGGCGGCGCGGCGATAGGCGCGCATGCCGGCGGGCACATAGGGGCGCGGCAGGCTGCCGAGATAGGCTTTGAGGATCGGCTTGGGGTCGAGCACGACATAGGCGACGGTCGAGAAGAAGATGATGGTGAGCGCGAGCCCGCCGAGCAGCGACAGCGAGAAGCCGCTCAGGCCCCTCAGCACCACGTCCGTGTCCGGCACCACCGCGGCGCTGGCGCCGCCGTCGCCGGTGAAGAAGCGCTGCAGGTCCGGATAGCGTTCGAGCAGATAGACGAACTGGCGGTCGATCCGGGCGAGGAAGTCGGGCAGCTGGTTGGCGAGCAGCACGATCTGGCCGGCGAGCTGCGGGATGACCAGCCAGCCGACGAGGCCGATCGCGGCGAAGAAGAGGATCAGCGTCAAGAGCCCCGCCCATCGCCGCGGCATCCCGTGCCGCACGAACCAGGCGACCGGCGCCGACAGGGCGATCGCCACCACGAGGGCGAAGAACAGCAGCAGGATCGCGCCGACGATCTTCTGCAGGAACCAGAGCGCGACCACCGCGGCCGCGGCGGCGAGCACGAAGCCGAGCCAGGAGGCGAACATGTTCGGCCGGCTCGCGCTGCTCCTCGGGTCCATGTCGCCTCCCTAGCCCAGTCGGTCTCTCACGCCAATGGAGGCGGCTGAAGTCGGAGCGTGCCAATAATTTTATTGAACAATACCCTCGAACCGGCCGCAGCCTCACAGGGTCCGCGATCTACGAAAGCATATCTGCGCCCGCCGTAAAACTCAGCCCAGAATCATGCTACGCGACATTAAGACTGCTGGTGATCAGGTCAGCCTCGGTTTCAGCAGGAAAAGGGATAGGAGTAAGGATACCAAGATGAGCGGAGATTCCGAACTTCGGGAACAAGGCTTCCCCCCCAATTCTGCCGCCGGGCTCCTCGACCATTGGTTAGTTTCGCGCGGCCGTACGCCCGGTCCCGGATTGGTTGCAATCTTCATGGCAGCCGAGAGACTGTCGCCGGCACGCAGCTTTGATCGGCCTGCGATCACCACGGAAAGAATATTGTTCGCGCTCCCGGAAGTCTATCACCTGGAAGCCACCGCCGAGGGCGTTGTAATAAATCAATATGCCATCGTGCTTGAGGAAAAGCAGGGATTTGAGACGCTTCGGGAGTCCTATTTCCCCCATCTTCCGACCGACGCCAGCGAGGGAGTTTCCGATTCGCCCATGACAATGACTCCTGCTGTCGAACAAGTCCTCGAGGAAGCGTCGCGGGAAGCATTTTTAAGGGAGCCCAGCGAAATCCTTACGGTCGATGCGGTGGACTTTCTGTCGGTATTTCCTCCCGCGGGAAGCGTTGCCGCCAAGCTTCTCGAGCGGCTCGGCGTTCGGCGGGAAATCCTGTCGAAGGTCGTTGAACTTGCGCGCTCGGAATGGCGCAGCGCTGGCTCGGACGATTACGCCAGGTTCCGCGTGCAGCACACTCGCGCTGAGGGGCCAGAAAAGGCCACCGCGTCGGCGAGCATCCGTCGGCGCAGGAAGCCCCGGATCAACGAGCGCGTCTTCACTCATTCGGACGAGCCCGCAGTCGACGACATGCTGGGACGGAAGCCTTTCGCCGAGGTGCTGGCGGGCCGCCTTCGCGAGGCGCGGGCGGGCGCCGAGGACATGCCGCCGGCTTTCGTCGCTCACCTGCATGGGCCATGGGGATCGGGGAAATCCTCAGTGCTCAACTTCCTCGAAAGGAAACTGTCGGAAGGCGACGATCCCTGGCTCGTCGTCCGCTTCGACGCCTGGCGCAGCCAACGGCTGCAGCCACCTTGGTGGTCGTTGATCACGACTATCTATTCCACAGCGCGAAAGAGTCTCAACTGGCGCAAGGCGCTGAAGCTCCGCATCCGGTGGCTGGTCTGGAGAATCCGTGCCGATTATGTGCCCTGGATCGCCGTCGGCGTCTGCGCGCTCGCCTTGCTCTTCCTGCTATTCTGGGTCGGCACCCCCACACCCGCGGCGAATTCCGCCCCCCGTACCGGCACCGAGGAGCAGCTCGCCAACTGGCTGGACAAATTGCTGAAGCTGGTCGCCGGCGTGGGCGCGTTCGTTGGGGCGGTCGTGCTATGGAGCCGCTCGCTTGCCATGGGATCGCAGCGAGCGGCACAGGCCTATGCGGACCTCAAGTCCGATCCTTACGGGCCGATCGCGAAATTGTTCAATCGTCTGATCGAGGCGATCAAGCAGCCGGTCGTGGTCTTCGTCGACGATCTCGACCGCTGCGAAGGTAAATATGTCGTCGACTTGCTCGAAGGCATTCAGACCCTGATGCGCGGCGCGGCGGTGACCTATGTCGTCGCCGGCGACCGCAAGTGGATCTGCTCGAGTTTCGAGCAGCGCTACGGCGCCTTTTCGCCGCCGATCGGCGAGCCGGGCCGGCCGCTCGGCTATCTGTTCCTCGACAAGATCTTCCAGATTTCGGCAGCGATCCCCCAGCCGGGGAGCGAAGCGCAACTCGTCTATTGGAACCGGCTGCTCGACCCCGAAAGAGCGCAGAGCAGGCCCGAGGAACGGCGCGCGGCCGAAGCCAAGGCCGAAACCGAGGCGGGCCAGCTGACCCGGCAGGAGGATCTGCAAAAGCTGGTCGACGACGCAGAGAAATCTGGCGACGTCAACGTCATTCAGGCGACCCGCGCGGCTGCGGCGAAGAGGATCGCGAGCCAACCCGCGGCGAGCGAGACCGAACATCGCCTGCGCCGCTACGTCAACATGCTGGAGCCAAATCCGCGCGCGATGAAGCGCCTGATCAACGCTTACGGCATGCATCAGGCAACGCTGTTCCTCGCCGGACGCTCCTGCCCGCCGGACGCTCTGGCGCGCTGGACAATTCTAGAATTGCGCTGGCCGCTGCTCGCCGATTTCCTCGCCAATCGGCCGGCCTGTGTTGCCCGCCTGCACGCCCCGCTGGGCGAGGATGATCTTCCGCAGGTACCTGAACAACTGCGCGACCTGTTTGGCGACGAGCTGGTGATGACCGTGATCGGCCGGAATCGTGGCGCGAACCGCCTCAGCGAAGGTGCAATCCGGGCGATTCTCGGCGCCGCGCAGGGCGAGCGCTGATCCCTTGGGAATGACAGGTCATGGCCAAGCGACTAGAGAGCGGCCATGGACCTGACCCATCTCGGCCATTCCAGCCCGCTGCCCGCGTCGCCCGAGGAAGCGAGGCTCGACTATGTGCCGAACCCTCGCCCCGGCCGGCTTTATCTGGTCCGCTTCGCCGCGCCTGAATTCACCGCTCTCTGCCCGGTCACCGGCCAGCCCGATTTCGCCCATCTCGTCATCGACTACGCGCCGGGCGACCTCATCGTGGAATCGAAATCGCTCAAGCTCTTCCTCGCCGCCCACCGCAACCATCAGGGCTTCCACGAGGACGTGACCGTCGGCATCGCCGAGCGCCTCGCCGCCGAGATGAAACCGCTCTGGCTCAGGATCGGCGGCTATTGGTATCCGCGCGGCGGCATGCCGATCAACGTCTTCTGGCAGTCGGGCGCGCCGCCCTCGGACTTGTGGATTCCGGATCAGGGCGTGCCGCCCTACCGAGGGCGCGGCTGACCCGCATCCTCGTCCACGGCGCCGGCTCGATCGGCTGCTATGTCGGCGGCGCCTGGCTCGCCGCCGGGCTCGACGTCGCCTTCCTCGGCCGCGAGCGGGTGAAAGGGGAGATCGCCGCGCACGGCCTCGGCCTCAGCGACCCCGACGGCTGGAACGTTCATTTCGAGCCTGACCGGATCGCCTTCGACACCCGCCAAACCGCGCTGCGGCGGGCCGACATCGTCGCGCTCTGCGTCAAGAGCACCGGCACCGAGGCGGCGGCGAAGGAGATCGGCCGCCACCTCCCGAAGGGCGGAGCGGTGATCAGCTTCCAGAACGGCGTCAGCAATGCCGAGACCTTGCGCCGCCTGCTGCCGAAGCACCGCATCATCCAGGCCATGGTCCCCTACAACGTCGTCCATCGCGGTCCCGGCCGCTGGCACCGCGCCACCTGGGGCGATCTCACCGCCGAGGAGGATCCGATCAGCCGCGATCTCGCCCAGCGGATCGGCGACCGGCCGGGACGGCTGCGCACGTCCCGGGACATGCCCGCGGTCGCCTGGGGCAAATTGCTCTATAACCTCAACAACGCGATCAATGCTTTGTCCGGCCTCACCATCCTCGAGGAGCTGAAGCAGCGCGATTACCGGCGCGTGTTCGCGGCGGCGATCATCGAGGCGCTGGGCTTGCTCGACCGGACCGGCATCGAGCCCGCCAAGATCGGCCTGATCGGCCCGCGCCAGCTCCCCTATGTGCTCGACTCGCCCGATCTCATCTTCCGCAACCTGTTCCTCAAGGTGCAGAAGATCGATCCCGAAGGGCGCGGCTCCATGGCCGACGATTTCGCCGCAGGCCGGCCGACCGAGGTCGATTATCTCAACGGCGAGGTGGTCAGGCTCGCCGCCTCGCTCGGGCGGAAGGCGCCGGTGAACAAGGCGATCGTCGATCTCGTCAGGATGGCCGAGCTGGGCGTCGAGCGGCAGTGGAGCGCGAAGGACTTGCGCGAGCATATCGCTTCCGCCACGGCGCGGCCGGGCTCCTAACGAAAGGCTTGTCATGCGCACGTTCCCGATCGTCTCGACCCTGGCGCTTTCCCTCGCGCTCGCCGGCTGTGCGACCACGCCGGCGCCGTCGCCGGTCGCCGCGCAAGTCGCGCAGGTCCCGAGCCAGTTGCCGCGCAACGTCCGCCCGCTTCATTATTCGATCTCCGCCGTCCCCGACGCCGCCAACCTGCGCTTCGCCGCCTCGGTGCTGATCAACGTCGAGGTGCTGGAGGCGACCGACACGATCACCCTCAACGCCGCCGAGCTCGATTTCGCGCGCGCAGCCATCGTCGACGGCGCCGAGGCCCGCGTCTCGACCGACGCCGACGCGCAGACCGCCACCTTGCGCTTCCCCAGCCGCCTCGCCCCCGGCCGTCACCGCCTCGCGATCGACTATTCGGGCAGGATCAACACCCAGGCCGCCGGCCTGTTCGCGCTCGATTACACCACCGATGCGGGCCCGAAGCGCGCCCTCTTCACCCAGTTCGAGGCGCCCGACGCGCGCCGCTTCTTCCCGGGTTGGGACGAGCCCAATTTCCGCACCCCCTACGACCTTCGAGTCACCGTCCCGGCCGGCCAGCAGGCGGTGAGCAACATGCCGGAGGCCGGCCGCGAGGCGCGGCCCGACGGGTCCAGCATCGTCACCTTCCGCACCAGCCCGGCGATGTCGAGCTACCTGCTCTTCCTCGCCGTCGGCGAGCTCGACCGGATCACGACCAGCGCGGCCGGGACCGAGATCGGCGTCGTCACCCGCCGCGGCGCCGGCGAGCAGGGCCGCTGGGCGCTGGAAAGCTCGGCCCGCATCCTGCCCTGGTACAACGACTATTTCGGCACGCCTTACCCGCTCCCCAAGCTCGACAATGTCGCCGGCCCGGGCTCGAGCCAGTTCTTCGGCGCGATGGAGAATTGGGGCGCGATCTTCTCGTTCGAATCGATCCTCCTGGTCGATCCCGCGATCACCACCGAGGCGCGCCGCCAGGCGATCTTCGAGGTCGCCGCGCACGAGATCGCACACCAATGGTTCGGCGACCTCGTCACCATGTCCTGGTGGGACGATCTCTGGCTGAACGAGGGCTTCGCCTCGTGGATGGCGACCAAGGCCACCGCCGCGCTTCATCCCGAGTGGGAGCCCCTGCTCGGCCGCGTCGACGGCCGCGAATCCGCGGTCCAGCTCGATTCGCTGCGCACCACCCACCCAGTCGTCCAGCGCCTGACCACGGTCGAGCAGATCAGCCAGGCCTTCGACGCGATCACCTACCAGAAGGGCGAGGCGGTGATCACCATGCTCGAAGACTATGTCGGCGAGGATGCGTGGCGGCGCGGCGTGCGCGCCTACATCCAGCGCCACCGACTCGGCAACACGCAGAGCGACGACCTCTGGCGCGCGATCGAGGAGGCGGCGAACGTCCCGGTCACCGCCATCGCCCACGATTTCACCCTGCAGCCGGGCGTGCCGCTGATCCGCGTCGAGAGCGCTTTATGCGTCGGCGGCCGCACCCGTGTGTCGCTGCGCCAGGGACAGTTCAGCCGCGACAATCCCGACGCGCAGCCGCTGGCGTGGCGCGTGCCCGTCATCGCCCATGCGGGCGGCCGCGAGTTCCGCACCCTGGTCGAGGGCGGCGTGGCGCAGGCGGCCGTGCCCGGGTGCGGCCCGCTCATCGTCAATTACGGCCAGGCCGGCTATTACCGGACGCTCTACGCCCCGCCCCTCCTCGCCCGGCTCACCGAGAATTATGCTCGGCTGCGCCCGCTCGACCAGATCGGCCTGCTCGCCGACAATTGGGAATTGGGTCTCGCCGGCTACCAATCGCCCGCCGCCGCGCTCGACCTCGTCGAGGCGGTGCCGGCCGACGCCAACAGCCGTCTCCTGCTCCGGACCGCGTCCGTCCTCATCCAGATCTACCGCATGTATGAGGGCGACGCCGCGCGTCAGGCAGTGATCGCCCGCTGGGCGGCGGACAAGCTCGGCCCGGCGATCCGCCGGCTCGGCTGGAGCGCGCGGCCGGACGAGCCCGCAAACGACGCGGTGCTGAGGGCGACGCTGATCCAGAGGCTCGGCGATATGCGCGATCCGGCGGTGGTCGGCGAGGCTCGCCGCCGCTTTGCCGCCAACGACCCGTCGGTTGCCGCCGGGCCGTTGCGCGAGACCATCCTCGGCGCCGTCGCCTACAATGCCGACGCCGCGACCTGGGAGCGGCTGCGGGTCATGGCGCGCGACGAGCGCAACCCGCTGGTCAAGGGCCAGCTCTACGAGCTGCTCGGCTTCGTCCGCGACGAAGCGCTGGCCCGGCGCGCGCTCGACCTCGCTTTGACCGACGAGCCCGGCGCGACCAATGCCAGCCAGCTCATCTCGTCGGTCGCGGGCGTCCATCCCGACCTCGCCTTCGATTTCGCGCTCAGAAATCGCGAGCGGGTCGAGGCTCTGGTCGACGTCTCGTCGCGCTCGCGCTACCTCGCCGGCCTCGCCACCGGCTCGTCGGACCCGGCGATGATCGCGAAGCTCGGCGACTATGCCGAGCGCCATCAGACGCCCCAGTCGCGCGCGCCCGTCGACCGCGCCATCGCCGCGATCCGCGACCGCGTCCGGGTGCGCGAGCAGCGGCTGCCGGAGATCAGCCGCTGGCTGGAAGCGCGTCGAGGCTAGCGGCGGAACGGGCGGTATAGCGGTAGAGCCAGGCCACCACCGCGATGAAGATGAGGGTGCCGGCGACCAGCGCGTATGGCGCGAAATCCTCGCCGGCCAAAGCGATGGCCGACGGGCTTCCGGTCGCGGCGACGACGCCCGCGAAGGCGACGTTGAGGAGGCTGTCGCCGACGATCAGGCCGGTCGCGAGCAGCACGCCCATCCGCTTGGTGAACTTGGGGTAGAGCGCGCGCTCGGCGCGGCGGTCGTAGAGCTTGCCGAGCACCGCGCCGACGATCACGGGAAGCGTCACCGCCATCGGCAGGTAGATGCCGATCCCGACCGCGAGCGGCGGCAAACGAAGCAATTTCGCCCGCCCAAGCAATTCGTCGACGATGATGACCAGCACGCCGACGCCGGCGCCGATCCCGATCATCCGCCAGTTGAGGTCGCCGCCGAGCACGCCGGTGGCAAGCGCGGAGATGAGCGCCGCCTGCGGCGCCGGCAGCGCATCCGGGCCGGCGCCCGGCGCGCCGGCGAAGCCGTAGGCCGTGTTCAGAAGGTCGAGCACGGGCGGGATCACCAGCGCGCCGAAGATGACGCCGTAGACGAGCGCGAGCTGCTGCCGCCACGGCGTCGCGCCGACCAGCTGGCCGGTCTTCAGGTCCTGCAGATTGTCGTTGGAGATGGTGGCGATGCCGAACACGATCCCGGTCGTGAACAAAGCGTAGGCGATCAGCGCCTGCACCTCGCCTTCGCGCACGCCGTCGAAGCCGAGGGCGAGCAGCAGCGACGCCGCCAGGATGGCGAGAATGCCGATGCCCGAGATCGGGCTGTTCGACGCGCCGATCAGCCCCGCCATATAGCCGCAGACCGAAGCGATCACGACGCCCGCGACCAGCACGAAGAGCAGGGTGCCGAGAATCAAAGGCACGGCCGCGCCCGCGAGCGGCCCGCCGGCGATGAACAGCCAGAGCAGGATCGCGATCGGCACCAGCGAACCCAGGATGACGAGGCCGACGGTTCCGATCGGGATGTCGCGCTCGACCAAAGGCAGCGCGCCGGCGCCGGTGGCGCGCAGCTTCGAGGCTGCGAGCGCCGAGCGGATGCCGCCGACGATCGGGCCCAGGATCCTGAGCAGCGTCCAGATCGCGGCGACGCCGATCACGCCGGCGCCGAAGAAGCGGACGTCGGTGCGGAACACATTGCCCGCCACCTCCTCGGCGGCGCCGGGGACTCCGGCGGTGAGGATCGGCAGCAGGATGTACCAGCCGGTGACGAGGCCGACGAGCATCGCCATGCCGACCGAAATGCCGACCAGGTGGCCGGCGCCGATCAGCGCGAAGGAGAGGCCCCCCGAAACACCCGTCGAGGAAGAGCCGACGTGGAAGAACGCCGCCGCCTCCTCGGCAAGCAGCCGCGTCTTGGCGACCAGGGTGAAGGCGGCCGCGGCGAGCGAGCTGACGATGATCAGCTTGAGCCCCTTCCGATTCTCCTCGTCGCCCTCCTCGGCGGCGCCGCATTTCAACACCTCGGCCGCGGCGACGCCCTCGGGATAGGGCAGCGGCGTGTCGACGACGAGCGCGCGCCGCAACGGCACCGAGAACATCACCCCCAATATGCCGCCCAGCGCCGTCGCCGCGGCGGTCGTCCAATAAGGGAAGCCGCTCCACCAGCCGATCATCACCAGGCCGGGCAGGACGAAGATGATCGCCGCCAGCGTGCCCGCCGCCGAGGCGACGGTCTGAACGATATTGTTCTCGAGGATATTGCCGGTGGCGAACATCCTCAGCACCGCCATCGAGATGACGGCGGCCGGGATCGAGGTGGCGAAGGTGAGGCCGACGCGCAGCCCGAGATAGACGTTGGCCGCGGTGAAGACGAGGGTGATGACGCCGCCGAGGATGACCGCGCGCAGCGTCAGCTCGCGCAACGGCCCCCCCTTGATCGCGAAATCGGCAGGCGTCGTCGCCACCGCCTCAGCGCCGGGCCAGCTCGACCCCGACATAGGCCGGCGGCGTGTTGCCGCGGCGGACCTGGAGCAGCACCGTGTTGCGGCCGCTGCGCCGCGCCGCCTCGACCGCCGAAGCGGCCGCCTCCGGCGTCGCCGTCTCGGTCTGGTTGATCGACAGGATCACGTCGCCGGCCTGGATGCCCTTCTGGCCGGCGTCGCTGTTCGGGTCGACGCTGGCGACGACGAGGCCGCGGGCACCGCCGGCGATCTGCATCTGCCGGGCGAGCGCCGGGGTCAGCGCCTGGACCGAAAGGCCGAGGCTCTGCCTGGTCGAGCGCTGGCCGGCCGACTGCTCGTCGGTCGGCTTGCCGCCCGGATCGGTCGCGGCGGGCGCCTGTTCGTCGCCGCCGTTCAGCCGCGCCAGCTCCTCTTCGCTCGGCCGCTCGGCGACGGCGACGGCGACGTTGCGGCGCTGGCCCTGGCGGATGATCTCGAGCGGGATGCGCGAGCCGACCGGCTGCTGCGCCACGAGATAGGCGAGCGATTGATCGGGCGTCACCGGCTGGCCGGCGACGCTGATCACCACGTCGCCCTGGCGCACTCCGCCGCGGTCGGCCGGACCGCCGGGCGTCACCGAGCGGATCAGCACGCCGCGGTTGCGGTCGATGCCGAGCGCCGCCGCGACGCCCTCGTCGACGTCCTGCATGGCGACTCCGATATAGCCGCGGCGCACGCGCTCGCCGCGGCGCAGCGCCTCGATCACCGGCCGTGCCTGCTCGGCGGGGATGCCGAAGCCGATGCCGACATTGCCGCCGGTCGGCGAGAACAAGGCGGTGGCGATGCCGACGACATTGCCGTTGAGGTCGAACATCGGCCCGCCCGAATTGCCCGAATTGATCGAGGCGTCGGTCTGGATGAAGCGGTCGTAGAGGCCGGCGCCGATATTGCGGTGGAGCGCAGAGACGATGCCGGCGGTGACGGTGCCGCCGAGGCCGAACGGATTGCCGATCGCGACCACCCAGTCGCCGACGCGGACCCGCGTCGAATCGGCGAAGCGAACGAACGGCAGCGGCCGGCGCGGCGTGATCTTGAGCAAGGCAAGGTCGGACGCGGCGTCGCGGCCGACCACCTCGGCCTCATATTCGGTCCGGTCGGTGAGAGTCACCGTGATCTGCTCGACCACCGCGTCGGCGCGGGCCGGGGCGACGACATGGTTGTTGGTGACGATATAGCCGTCGGCCGAGATGATGAAGCCCGAGCCCAGTGAGCCGCCGCGCTGGGTGACCGGGCCTTCGCCCTCGCCCTGCGGAGCCTCGCCGCCGAAGCGGCGGAAGAATTCCTCGAAGCCGGGAGGCAGCTGGCGGCGCTGGATCTGGACGCTCTGCCTGGTCGAAATGTTGACGACCGCCGGCTGAAGCCGCTCGGCGAGGTTGGCGAAGCTCATCGGCGCGCCGCCCGGCGCTGCCGCGGCGACGGCGCCCGGCTCGTTCTGCGCGACCTGCGCGCCGGCCGGGTTGAGGGTGAGGGTCGCGGCGGCGCCGCCGAGGAGAATGGCGCCGGTTATTCCGTAGACGTAACGCACTTCATAATCCTTCCTTGGGTCCTTATTCGGCGAGCCCTGCGGCCCGGCACGCTATAATGACAGGCTGAACGGGGATTGAATGACGCGCCTTGCGCTCATCTATTGCCCCGGAACTGCCGCAGATAATCGTTATTGGGCGAGAGGATGATGTTCGTCCTCCCCCGTTGGCCCTCCCCGGCCTGGGTAGTGCTGAGAAAGCTCGCCTCGTAGGACTGCATGGCCCGGTAGAAATCGTAGAATTGGGGATCCTGGTTGAACGCGCCGGCATAGGTCGCGGCCGCTTCGGCGTCCGCCTCGGCGCGGATGATCTGAGCCTGCTTGAAGCCTTGCGCCTCGATCGAACGCGCCTCCTGCTGGCGCGCCGTCTGCATCCGCTGATAGGCGGAATCGAGCGGCGTCCCGGCCGGGAGATCGGCGCGCTTGATGCGGACGTCGACGATCTCCGCGCCATATTGGCGGGCGACGCGGTTGAGGGCGTTCTGGATATTGTCCATCATCTGGCCGCGCTCGGGGCTGAGCAAGGCGGCGAACGGACGCCGGCCGAGCTCGTTCCTGAGCGCCGAGCCGAGGATCGGCCGCAATTGCTCGCTGAGCCGCTGCTCGGTGCCCGCCGAGATGTACATCTGCAGCGGATCGACGATCCGGTAGCGGGCGAAGGCATCGACCTGGAGCCGAAGCTGGTCGGTCGAGAGGACCTGCTGGTTCTCCATGTCGATCGATTGGATGCGCTTGTCGATCCAGACGATCTGCTCGAGGAACGGGATGCGCGCGGCAAGGCCGGCGCCGGTGCGCCCGAACGGCTCGCCCGCCACATATTTGTTGAGGATGCGCTGCGGCTCGCCGAAGCGGACGATCACCGCCTGCTTGGTCTCGGGCACCACCGCGAAGGTGCTGGCGATCAGGATCAGCAGCAGGATCGCGATGATCCCGAGCGCGATCGGGTTTCTGAGCGTCACGTTCATCGCGCCTGTCCTGCCTGCGGCTGCGGCTGCGGCGAGGGCAGCTGGCGGCGCTGGATTTCCGGCAGCGGCAGATAGGGCGTGACTCCCGGCGCCTCGACGATGGTGGTGTCGACCCTGGCCAGGATCCGCTCCATCGTCTCGTAATACATGCGCCGCCGGGTCACTTCCGGGGCGGCGCGATACTCGGCATAGACCTTCTCGAACGCGGTCGCCTCGCCCTGGGCGCGGGCGGTCTGCTGGAGCGCATAGGATCGGGCGTTGTTCATCGCGCTCTGCGCGCGCTGCTGCGCGGCGGAGACTTCGAGGAAGGCCTCGTTGACCGCCTCGGGCGGTACCGACTGGCTGATCGCGATGCCCTGGACCTGGACGCCGGCGCCGTAATCGTCGAGCAATTGCTGCATATTCTGTTCGACCCTCAATTCGATGTCCGCGCGCCCGGCGCCGATCGCATCGTCCAGCGAGACGCGCGCGACCGCGGCGCGCATCGCGCTTTCCGCGACCTCGCGGATGGTTTCGTCGGGATTGGCGATCTGGAACAGGTAAAGCTCGGGATTCTTGATGTTCCAGCGCACCGAATAAGCGAGGTCGATCACGTTCTGGTCGCCGGTCAGGATCAAATTCTCGCCGTCGCTGCCGGGGATGGTGGTGGTTCGGATCTCCTCGACGTCGATCTTGGTGACGCTGCCGATCGGCGACGGCCAGGAAAAGCCGATGCCGGGGCCCATCGTCGTCGTGTAATAGCCGAACGTGGTGACGACGCCGCGCTGCTGCGGGCCGATCCGGTGGATGCTGGTGAAGAGTATCCACAAGGCGAGGAAGGCGATCAGGCCGTAGAGCCAATAGGGCCGCCCGTCGCGAGGCAGGCGTCCGCCGAGCCGCTCGCGGCTCTTCTTCAGGAAGTCGTCGAACGGGTTCGGCCCGTTGCCGCCGGCCGGCCCCGGCTTGCGCCGCCTGGGGCCCCAGGGGTTGCGCGGCCCGCCGCCCTCGCCGCCGGGGCCGTCGTCGCCGCCCCCGGGCCCCCAGGGGCCGCCCCGATTGTCGCTCAACACCGCGCCGAGGCGTCTGCCCCACCCGAAAATTCTTCTCATGGCTCTCTTATAGGAACCGGTCTTGCGGAAAAACAGTGCCAAGCCGCGATCCTTTGCCTATCGGCGGGGCAATGAGCGAGCAACTCGAAGCCGCGCTGGCCGCGATCGACGGCCTCGAAGGCCGCGTCGCCATGGCCCGGGTCAGGGACGGGATCGCGACGGTCATGCTCGACGCGACCGGCCTTTCGGCCGAGGACCGCGCCCGGATGGAACGGCGGGTGCGCGCCGCGACGGTGGCCATGCCCGGAATCGCCGACACCAGGATCGCGATGACCGCCGAGAAGCTCCAGCGCACGATCGTCGCCATCGGCAGCGGCAAGGGCGGGGTCGGCAAATCGACCGTCTCGGCCAACATCGCCGTCGCGCTCGGCCGGATGGGCAGGAAGGTCGGCCTCATCGACGCCGACATTTACGGCCCCTCCCAGCCCCGGATCATGGGCAATTCGGGCCGCCCCGAGCTGATCGACGAGCAGATCGTGCCGGTGCCGGTGCATGGCGTGCGAATGCTTTCGCTGGGCCAGCTGATCGAGCCCGGCACCGCGGTGGCCTGGCGCGGCCCGATGACGGCGAGCGCGCTCGGCAATCTCATGGACGGCGACTGGGGCGATTGCGAGATCCTCATCGTCGATCTCCCGCCCGGCACCGGCGACGTCCAGATGACGCTCACCCAGAAATGGAAGCCGGCGGGCGCGGTGATCGTCTCGACGCCGCAGGACCTGTCGCTGATGGACGCCACCCGCGCAATCGACATGTTCCGCAAGATGGACGTCCCGGTGATCGGCCTGGTCGAGAACATGGCCGGCTACGTCTGCCCGCATTGCGGCGAGGAGAGCGACCCGTTCGGCAGCGGCGGCGCCGAGGCGGCGGCGGGCGTGATGAACATCCCCTTCCTCGGCCGAATCCCCTTGCGCATCGCGATCCGCAAGGCCTCCGACGCCGGCATCCCGCCCGCGGCCGGGGATGGCGAGGAAGCCGAGATTTTCCGGGCGCTGGCGGAGGCGCTGTTGACGCGATTGGAGTCCGGAGTGGGATTGCCGAATTCCGGGTGAGCGACTATTGTTCGGAAATGCCTGAATCCCCTTCATCGAATCAACGGAAACGTAGATCCATAAATGTCGGCTGGGGTGAACGCATCGATATCTTGATCACCTTTGGCCTTGCCACCGTGATCACCGGCTCGTTTGGAATCGGCAGCGACCATCTGAAGGGCCGACAGAGCGCTGGCGAACAGCGATGTTCGATCGCGCAGCAAGTCGTGCTAGACGATGTCCAGAATGCAGCGTTGAACGGCACGCAACGGACAAGGCTCAATACGCTTGCCCTTCAACGCATCGAGCAATGCCTGGGAGTAACGCCGTGACCTATTTATGGCTTGCCATGATTTTTGTCGGCGTCGCCATGACGACCTACGGCCTGCTCCTCCGCCAGCGCCTCCTCCGCGAGCAACGCTCCCGCAACGACGAATAATTGCTGCCTGGACCCACGACATGCCCCTTACCCGTGACGAAGACATCTACGCCCTGCTCGCCGAGACGCGCACCATCGCGATGATCGGCGCCTCCGATCGGCCCGACCGGCCGAGCCACGGCGTGATGGCCTATCTCCAGAGCCGCGGCTACCGCGTCCTGCCGGTCAACCCGCAGATCACCGGCGAGCACGTCCACGGCGAATATGTCTGGCGCGAGCTCGCCCAGATCGGCGAGCCCATCGATATGGTCGACATCTTCCGCCGGCCGCTCGCCGCGGGCGAGGCGGTCGACGAGGCGATCGCCGCCGGCGCCAGATCGGTCTGGCTGCAGCTCGGCGTGATCAACGAGGACGCCGCCGCCCGCGCCGAGGCGGCCGGCCTCAAGGTGGTGATGGACCGCTGCCCGAAGATCGAGATCCCCCGTCTCGGCGTGCCGAAAGTCGCTTAGCCCGCCGTGCCCGATCTGCGGCGGGCGCACGATCCGCCCGAGTCGCGGCGAGCCTAGCCGGCGATGCGGCCCGCCCGCCGCGCCGCGCCCGCCACCTGCGTCTCCGGCGCCTGCTCCGAGGATTCGGGCAGGAGCACGCGCACCCGCCGGTTGGCGAAGTCGATCGACACCCGGTCGAACAATTGCAGCGCGTCCATGCCGAGCAGCAGCGCCGGCCGGTTCATCAGCCCGAGCTGGCGGAACGGATGGACGTCGGCGAAGGCGAGCGGCAGATCGCGGATGTCGACCCCGCCGATCCGCATCCGCCGGGCGACGCCGATCTGGGCGTCGACCTCGCCGCCGGTGATGCTGGTCAGCCGGACCGGGAAGGTCGGCCCGAGCCGCCCGCGCCGCGAGAGCCGCTCGCGAAGCGCCGAATTGGCGACCGACACCTGCGAGCCGCTGTCGACGATCACCCAGACGCGCTGGCCCTCGACGTCGGCGTCGACCAGCACCAGCCGGCCGAAGATGCGCCGGCCGGTGACGACGATCGAGCCTTGGGGCCAGGCCGCCTCGGCGCGGCGCGACGGCATGATCGTCATCTCCCGCCGCACGAAATCGAACAGGACGCGCTGCGAGCGCAGGCTGTCGACGCCGAGCATCCCGGACGCGCCCAGATGGCCCCGCGCCAGCGCCGGCGCGTGGATGCCGTTCACCGTTCGACTGCCGATGCGCAGGCCCGGAATGACCACCGTCGCGATCCGGCTCACTTCGGTCATGCTGTGCACCGTCGCGGTCCGGCCCGGCTGGAGCTCGAGCTCGCGCGCCAGCTCGCTGGAAATCACCGTCCGCTCGGCACCGGTGTCGACGACGAAGCGATACGGCCCCCGTCCTTCGATGGCGACGGGAACGGTCATGCGATCGGTGACGTCGCGCCGATAGCCGAGCGTCTCGGCCTGCTGCTGGTCGAGCCGCGTGCCGGTCGGCGCGGGCTGGTCCTGCCCCTGCAACGGCGACGCCAGGGCGATCGCGGCGATGCCCGCATAGAATAAGGGCGACAGCCTGTATCTCATCCCACCATCTCCGCTTTCGTCGAGAGGGGATAAACCCTTTCGGCGGAGAAGGAACGCCTGTTTCGACGAACGCCGTCCCTGATTAGACCACCGCCATGGCGCGGTCGCGCAGCCGCTCGACCGCGGCGGCGTGGATGCCCGGCGTCGCCACGAGCACTCCGAACGCCTCGCCGGAGGCGGTGTTGAAGGCGAGCGGCTGGCCCAGGGCGCCGCTCACCGTCGCCCCTGCCTCCTCGGCGATCAGAGCGGCGGCGGCGATGTCCCACTCGAAGCCCCATTTGAGCGTCGCCACCAGGTCGGCCTCGCCGGCCGCGACCAAAGCGATTCGCAAGGCGATCGAATTGGGCTTCCCGACCGCGACGAGGTCGCCGTCGACCGAGGGCAATTGATCGGCGGGGACGCGGGCACCGGACAATGAGGCGCGCGGGCTGACTCGAAGCGCGACGCCGTTGCGCCTGCTGCCCTCGCCGCGGGCCGCGGTCCACAGCTCGCCGCGGATCGGCGCCGCGAGCGCGCCGAGCACCGGCACCCGGTCCTCGACCAAGGCCACCGACACGCACCAGCCGGGCCGGTCGCGCAGATAGTCGCGGGTGCCGTCGATCGGATCGACCACCCAGAGGCGCGGCCGTTCGATCCGGTCGGAATCGTCGCGCGTCTCCTCCGAAAGCCAGCCCGCCTCGGGGTCGAGCGCGCCAAGCTCCGCCTTGAGGAAGGCGTCGACCTCGAGGTCGATCTCGCAGACCGGATGGCCGGGCTGCTTCTCCCAGCTTTTGTAGTCGGTGCCGCAGCGCCCGGCCGCGATCCGCCCGGCCTCCTCCGTGATCCTGGCGAGATCCTCAAGCACCGGCGACCATCATCCCTTCGACGCGCAAGGTTGGAACGTTCACCGACCGCCGATGCTCCAGATCGTCGGCGGCCGTCAGCGTCCGGAACATGTCGAGGATGTTGCCGGCGATGGTGATCTCGGCGACCGGCGCGGCGATCGCGCCATTGTCGATGATGAAGCCCGAGGCGCCGCGGCTGTAATCGCCGGTCACCGGGTTGAGGCCGCTGCCGATCATCTCGGTGACGTAGAGGCCGCGCTTGATGTCGGCGATCAGCGCGGCCGGGCTCACGCTGCCGGGCTCCATATGGACGTTGGTCGCGCCGGCGCCGGGCGCGCCGCCGCTGCCGCGCGTGGCGTGGCCGGTCGTCTCCAGCCCCAATTGCCGCGCCGAGGCGCTGTTCAGGAGCCAGCCGGTCAATCGGCCGCCGTCCACGAGCCGGCCCGGAAGGGTCGCCACCCCCTCGCCGTCGAACGGCTTGGAGCGGAGACCGCGGACTCGGTGCGGATCGTCGACGATGACGATGCCCGCCGCGAACAGCGCCTCTTCTTCGCGGCCCAGCAGGAAGCTCGTCTTGCGCGCGATCGCCGGGCCCGCCATCGCGCTCAGCAGATGTCCGACGAGGCTTCCGCCGACGCGCGGATCGAAGACGATGGGCATCGCGCCGCTCGCCAGCTTGCCGGGATCGAGCCTTTTCACCGTCCGCTCGGCCGCCAGCCGGCCGATCTCATCCGGCCCGTCGAGATCGGCATAATGGCGGACGCTGTGGCTGGCCTGGTCGCGCTGCATGCCCGCGCCCGTGCCGGCGATGACGCTCGCATAGCCGCCATAGCCGCTGGTCGTGTAGCCGCGGACGAAGCCGTGGCTTGTCGCCAGCGCGATCACAGTCCGCCCGGCGCTGACCCCCGCCCCTTCGCTGTTGGTGATGCCGGGGACGGCGCGCGCCGCCTCCTCGATCGCCAGCGCCCGCTCCTTGAGCGTCACCGGCGAAGGGTCGGCGCCGTCATCGGCCTCAAGGTCGGCCGGCTCGCCGCGGAACAGCCGCGCCTCGGGCGCGAGCCCCGCATAGGGGTCCTCGGGCGCGGCGCGCGCCATCGCCGCGGCGCGCTCGACGAGGGCCGCCAGCGCCTCCGCGGACAGGTCCGACGAGGACACGCTCGCCGATCGCGTTCCGGCGAAGAAGCGCAGCCCGATCTCCTCGCCCTCCGAGCGGGCGACGTCCTCCAGCGCGCCGAGCCGCACCTGAACTTCGGTCGCCGCGTCGCCGAGATAGAGCACGTCGGCGGCATCGGCCCCGGCCTTGCGGGCGGCCTCGATCAGGGCGGCCGCGCGCCCTTCCGCTTCACTTACGCTGAGCATCGGGGCGAGGTAGAGCCTCGGCGCGCAAAAGCAACCTCAGGCAGTCCCCACCACGTAGCAGGCGGCGAACATCAGCAGGCCGGCGAAGCGGTTCGAGCGGAACTTGGCGAGCGCGTCACGGCCGTCGTCGGGCTTCAGCGCCGCCACCTGCCAGAAAAGGTGGCCCGTCATCGGCAGCAGAGCGAGCAGGGCGTACCATTCGACGCGGACAAGGTGGATGGCGACAGCCCAGCAAGCGAGCGCGAGAAAGTAACAGAGGAAAATCCCGGCTCGCGCGTGCTTGCCGAGAGCGAGCGCAGACGATTTCACACCGACGAGAGCGTCGTCCTCCTTGTCCTGAAGCGCGTAGATCGTATCGTAGCCGATCACCCAGAAGACCGACCCGCTCCAGAGCAGCAATGCCGGCGCCTCGATCTCGCCGGTCACCGCCGGCCAGCCGACCAGAGCGCCCCAGGAAAAGACCAGCCCGAGCCAGGCCTGCGGCCACCAGGTGATCCGCTTCATGAACGGATAGGCCGCGACCAGCGCCAGGCTCGCCAGCGCGATCATCTGCGCGGTCCGCTCGAGCTGGACCAGAACGACGAGCCCGATCAGACTCATCGCCACGAATAGTGCCCAGGCGCCCGTCAGCGTCACCCGGCCCCGCGCCAGCGGCCGGAGCCGCGTCCGCTCCACCTGCCGGTCGAGGTCGCGGTCGACGATGTCGTTATAGACGCAGCCCGCGCTGCGCATCGCCCAGGCGCCGAGCGCCAGCCACAGGATCAACACCCAGCCGCGCGCGCCCATCCCGGCCAGCGCCACCGCCCAGGCGCCGGGCCAGAACAACAGCCACGCCCCGATCGGCCGGTCGAGCCGGATCAGCGAGGCATAGGGGCGAACGGGCGCCGGCAGCGCGCCGATCAGCCCGCGCCGTTCGCTGTCGGGAACGATGTCGGGTGGAGCGCTGCCCATGACTCTTCCCCTAGCCGCTCAGCCCCGTACTAGATACGGGGCTGTCGAAGCCCTCACCTTTGCGGCCGGGGAGAAGAAAGGGCCTTCGACAAGCTCAGGCCGAACGGTAAGGGAGGCCATGCCCGCAACCCCCGCCTGGCCGCCGCACAGTCTGCCGCGCCTGTTCGTCGATCAGGAACTGGCACCGGGGGCGAGCGTCGCTGTCGACGGCAATTATCTCGGCGCGGTCCTCCGCCTCGGCCCCGGCGACCGGGTCAAATTGTTCGACGACCGCACCGGCGAATGGCTCGCCGAGATCGTGGAGGCGGGCAAGAAGCGCGTGAGCCTGACCGTCGTCGAGCGCTTGCGGACACTCGAAGCCGTGCCCGACCTCTGGCTGCTGTTCGCGCCGATCAAGCGCGGCCGCGTCGACTGGCTGGTCGAGAAGGCGACCGAGCTCGGCGTCGCCCGGCTGGTCCCGGTCGTCACCCGCCGCACGATCGTCGACCGCCTCAACCTCGACCGCCTCCGTGCCCACGCGATCGAGGCCGCCGAGCAATGCGAGCGCACCGCGCTTCCCGAGCTCGCCCAGCCGCAAAAGCTCGACGCGCTGCTCAACGGCTGGCCACTGGGCCGCACCCTCTATTTCGCCGACGAAAGCGGCGGCGAGCCTTTCGCCCCCGCCGCCGGCCCCGCCGCCATATTGATCGGCCCCGAAGGCGGCTTCACCGACGAGGAGCGCGCCGCGATCCGCGCCCTTGCCCAGGCCCGTCCGGTGTCCCTGGGCCCCCGCATCCTCCGCGCCGACACCGCCGCGCTGGCCGCTATCAGCCTGTGGATGGCCGCGGCCGGCGATTGGACCCGCCAGGCCGATCGGTAGTGGATCGAAACGCGCTGGCGGGGCGTCCCGCACACCGCTAGAGGGCGCCGATGACCACGCGCACCGAGACCGGCGGCAAGGACGAGCCCGTCATCGAAAGCCGGGACGACCTGCTCGCTACCTTCGCGAAGGGCGAGAAGCCGCCCGAGCGCTGGTCGATCGGCACCGAGCATGAGAAATTCGTCTTCCGCTGCGCCGACCATGGCGCTCCCTCTTATGACGAGCCCGGCGGCATCCGCGACCTCCTCGATGCGATGACCGACTATGGCTGGTCGCCGGTGGCCGAGAACGGCAACGTCATCGCCCTAACCGGCCCCGACGGCGCGGTCAGCCTAGAGCCCGCCGGCCAGCTCGAATTGTCGGGCGCGCAGCGCGAGCATCTCCACCAGACCTGCGCCGAAGCGGGCCGCCACCTCGCCCAGTGCAAGGCTGTGGGCGAGCAGCTCGGCCTCGGCTTCCTCGGCCTCGGCATGTGGCCGGACAAGACGCGCGCCGAGCTGCCGGTCATGCCCAAGGGCCGCTACGCGATCATGCTGGACTACATGCCGAAAGTGGGCGGCCTCGGCCTCGACATGATGCTCCGCACCTGCACCATCCAGGTCAATCTCGATTATGAATCCGAGGCGGACATGGCCCGCAAGTTCCAGGTCGGCCTCGCCCTCCAGCCGCTCGCCACCGCCTTGTTCGCCAACTCGCCGTTCACCGAGGGCAAGCCCAACGGTTTCCTCTCGTTCCGGAGCCACATCTGGTCGGACACCGACCCCGACCGCACCGGCATGCTCCCCTTCGTGTTCGAGGACGGCTTCGGCTACGAACGCTATCTCGATTACGCGCTCGACGTGCCGATGTATTTCGTGTTCCGCGACGGCCGCTATATCGACGTCGCCGGCCGGTCGTTCCGCGATTTCCTCGACGGGCAGCTGCCCGAGCTCCCCGGCGAGAAGCCGCGCGTCTCCGATTTCACCGACCATCTCTCGACCATCTTCCCCGAAGTCAGACTCAAGTCGTTCCTGGAAATGCGCGGCGCCGACGGCGGCCCGTGGAGCAAGATCTGCGCCTTGCCGGCGCTCTGGGTCGGGCTGCTCTACGACCAGGCCGCGCTCGATGCCGCCTGGGACGAGGTCAGGGGCTGGAGCCTCGCCGAGCGCCAGGCGCTGCGCGACTCGGTGCCGAAGCTCGGCCTCGGGGCGAATACGCCCCGAGGCGAGACGCTGCGGGACCTCGGCATCCGCATCCTCGCCATCGCCGAGGCGGGGCTGAAGGCGCGCGGCAAGTTGAACAGCTCGGGCGACAATGAGTCGGGCTTCCTCGATCCGCTCCGCGAGGTGCTGGCTTCGGGCAAGACACCCGCAGAGCGGCTGCTTGAACGCTATGAGGGCGAATGGGCGGGCGATATCTCGCGCATCTACGCCGAGGAGAGCTATTGATGGCCGCGATCGACACGCCTGAGCGCCGCACCCTCTACCCGCCGATCGACCCCTACGAGAGCGGCCGGCTGGACGTCGGCGACGGCCACAGCCTCTATTGGGAGCGCTGCGGCACCCCGGGCGGCAAGCCGGCGGTGATGCTTCACGGCGGCCCCGGCGCCGGCTGCAGCCCCGACCATCGCCGCCAGTTCGATCCCGGCCGCTACGACGTCCTGCTGTTCGATCAGCGGGGCTGCGGCCGCTCGACGCCGCACGCGTCGCTGGAAGCCAACACCACCTGGCACCTGGTCGAGGATATCGAGCGGCTGCGCACGATGCTCGGGATCGAACGCTGGATGGTGTTCGGCGGCTCCTGGGGCTCGACCCTCGCCCTCGCTTACGCCCAGGCCCATCCGGACCGCGCGACGGAGCTCGTCCTGCGCGGCATTTTCACCTTCCGCCAGACCGAGCTCGACTGGCTCTACCAATATGGCGCCTCGGAGATCTTCCCCGACAAATGGCAAGATTTCCTCGCGCCGATCCCCGAAGCGGAGCGCGGCGACTTGGTCGCGGCCTATCACCGCCGGCTCACCAGCGACGACCCGGCCGAGCGGCTCGCCGCCGCCAAGGCGTGGAGCAAGTGGGAGGCGGAGACCGTCACCCTGCTCCCCAATCCGCATGTGATCGAGGAGCATACCAGCGACGATTTCGCGATCGCCATCGCCCGAATCGAGAATCACTATATGATCAACAAGGGCTGGCTCGACGAAGGTCAGCTGATCCGCGGCGCCGAAAAGCTGCGCACCATCCCCGGCGTCATCGTTCAGGGCCGCTACGATTGCTGCACCCCGCCCGCGGCCGCCTGGGACCTGCATCTCGCCTGGCCGGAAGCCGAGCTGAACATCGTCCCGGACGGCGGCCATCTGTTCAACGAGCCCGGCATACTCGACGGGCTGATCCGGGCCACCGATCGTTTCGCGGGTGATTAATATTCGGTTCACCGCTATAATCGCACGGTTCATCGTAGCACGCGGCGATTCTCGCCTCGTCCGCAGGGGAGTTACTCAAATGCGTTCAGCCACCGCCTCCGTCGCCGCCATCGCCCTTGCCCTGCTCGCCGCGCCATCCCTCGCCCAGGGTCCGATCTGGATTGTAGACGGCGCGCTAACCGATAGCGACAGCCAGACCGGCGACGAGCATCACCGCTACGACGACCACGCCGTCCGCCTCGAAGCCGGGCAGCGCTACCGCCTGTCGGTCAACTCCGAGGCATTCGATCCGGTCGCGCGCCTCTACCGAGCCGGCGAGGACGAGCCTGTCGCCGAGAATGACGACAGCGGCGAGAGCCTCAACGCGCGCATCAATTACGCGCCCGTGGCGAGCGGCGATTATATATTGCGCGTCACCGGCTTTTCGGCCGCCGCGCGCGGCGCTTATGCCGCCGAGGCCGCGCCGCTGACGCCGCTCCCCGCGCCGATCTCCACCCCGGGCACGCCGACGACGGTGACGGGAACCTGGTCGCTCTGGCAGGGCCGCCTCGCCGACGCCGACGCGGAGCAGGACGGCAGGCATTATCACGATTATCTGATCCGGGTCGCGGCGGGCCAGACCCGTTACATCACCCTGGAGGCGCAGGGCTTCGACGGGCTCATCCAGGTGCTGCGCCCCGACGACCGGGAGAGCGAGCCGCTGCAGACGGTCGACAGCGACGACGATACCGGCCCTGGTTTGAACCCCCTGCTCGGCTTCGCGCCCGACGAGCCGGGCGACTATATCGTCCGCGTCAGCGCGTTCGGGGCGGGCGGCACCGGCGCCTACCGCCTCTGGATCAGCCAGTAACGGGTGCTTCTACTCGGCTGCAATCGCCGCGGGCGGCCGCCCCCGGCGCGGCTTCAGCCGGTTGATCAGCCTGGGGATCGGCCCGTTGCGCTCCATCCAGGCAGCGTATTCCACATAGGCGGGATCTTCGGAGAGGTGCTTCTCCTCGGTCCTGGCGCGCCAATAATAGACGCCGCTGACCATGGCCAGCACGGCGGTGTTGCGGATCGTGTCGACCATCGATCCGGTCGTCGCCAGGAACGGCATCACCGCGAACCACCAATAGAGGTTCTTGGCCACATAGGCCGGATGCTTGGTCCAGGCGTAAGGCCCGTGGGTCAGGATGCCGCGATGGGTGAGGTTGGAGAAGCGCAGGCCGAACGCCACCGTCGCCCAGGCATAGACCGCAGTCAGGAAGACGAGCCAGGCGCCGACCAGCATGGTCAACAAGGGATAGTCGGCGAGCCAGTAGGTCCATTCGCTCGAGCCGCTGTGATAATCGAGCGGCCCGTTCGCGCCCATCAGGATGAACGGCGGGTAGCAGATGAGCGCCGCCGTCCAGCCCGCCGCATAGGGATTGGCGGTGCGGATATGGGCGTCGAGCGGCTTCATCGTCAGCACATAGCCGACGGTCGCGAAGGTCACGTCGACCATGAACATGACCGCGATCAGCCAGTTGGCGAGATTGACCGGATTGGCCGCGATCCAGGCCGAATCGGCGCGCACCGCCTCCCACCAATTGCCCGGCACGATCGAGATCATGAAGGCGAGGAAGAAGCCCTTGACCGCCCAGGCCCGGTAGAAATGATGGAGCTCGTCCTTGTTGGCGAGGTCGCCGCGGCCGATCAGCAGCTGGCCGAAATGCCAGGCGCCGTCCTTGGGCTCCTTCAGCCGCCGGTCGAGCCAGAGCACGTAAGGCACCGAGACGACGAGCAGCGGCACCACCGCCGCGCCGAGCACGTACATCGAGAAGAGATAGGCCCCGTCCCAATACCAGCGGCCGATGCAGTAGAGCGACCCGATCACCGCCCAGATCCCCCACAGGCCGGCGATCTTGGCGAGGCTGACGTCGAACGTCTCCTTCAGGGGCCGCGGCGGATTGTCCCAGTCGATCCCGGTGCTCGGATTGCGGTGCACCTTGTCGATGAACAGCGACCACAGCACCATCGGCACGCCGCAGGCGGCGAGCGCGCTCAGCGCCGCGAGCGGCCCGGTCATCCCGAAGGCCCGCGCCATCGCGGTCCAGCCGATCAGCCCGGCGAGGCCGACCAGCCCGACCATCGTGCTCACCGCCGATTTGGGGCGGGGATCGTAGGCGGCGGCGTTGACGGCGATGTCGGAGTTGAGCGGCGCGTTCATGGGGAAAGCGCCTTAGCCGCAAGTCGTAAGCATAGGGTGAACGAGGGCTTTTCACGGCACTGCCTGCCCCACTGATGAGCAAGCGGCGAGGACGGCGCTTCGGCCGCTGCGGTTATAGCGGTGGCGAAAGTAAGGACTTCTTAAATCCCTGTCAGAGCAGAATGGCGGCATGGAAAGAATCCGCCGGTGATGGGGAAGGTTATGCTTTCTGAGGACGGGGTCTCGGAGACCGGCTTCTCCTTCTCGAGCCGCGTGCCGGCGCCGAGCGAGCGCCGCCGGGACGAGCGGCATCTCAAGATCCTGCGCGTCGGCACCCTGATCGCCGACGGCCGCCGCGAGCTTTGCCTGATCCGCAACATCTCCGCGGGCGGGGTGATGGCCCATGTCTATTCGAAGCTCGTCCCCGGCCAGCGCGTGTCGGTCGAACTGAAGAGCCACCAGCCGGTCGACGGGCGCGTCGTCTGGATGCGCGAAGCCAATGCCGGCATCCAGTTCGACAGCGCCATGGACGTCGCCGAGCTGCTCGCCAACCCGCAGCTGCTCGACAATGGCTGGCGGCCGCGCACGCCCAGGGTCGAGATCGACCGGATGGCCACCCTGCGCGTCGGCGCGACGATCAACTGGGTTCACGCCCGCGACATTTCGCAGAGCGGCGTCAAGATCGAGACCGATCAGCCGCTCGAGCCGGATACCGAGGTCGTGCTGACGCTGGAAGATTTCCGGCCGCTGCACGGCGTGGTGCGCTGGGGCGCCGGCGACCATTGCGGCCTCGCCTTCAACCAATTGATCCCGTTCGGCGAGCTGATCGCCTGGCTGAAGCGGGGCGGCTGACCCCGGGCGCCTTACCTTCCCGGGCCGCCTCCCGCCGAAGCTCGCGGGCAAAGCGAGCGCCCGCGGGGCTGGAGCGGGTAGCGGGAATCGAACCCGCGTCACAAGCTTGGAAGGCTAGTGCTCTACCATTGAGCTATACCCGCGCGCGGCCGCTCCCCTGCCACCGGATGCGCCGCCCCGTCAACCGCACGCCGCTGGCCGGTATCGAGACAGTTTCCAATATTCGCAATACAAGCGCGGGACTTCCGCCCCGATTGCGCTATATTCGGAGCCGCAACGAAAAAGCGGCGGGGGCCGTGTAGGCGCGGAGAGACGCGAGGATGGGGGCAGACGGCCATGGCGGCAATGGCGGGATCCCGCCGTTCGACCGGATCGTCGCCGATTATGGCGCGCTCATCTCGCGCATCGCCATGTCCTACGAGGCCGACCCGACCTTGCGCGAAGACCTCACCCAGCAGATCTTCCTCGCGGTCTGGCAGGCCTTGCCGTCCTACCGCGCCGACGCGTCATTGAAGACCTTCATCGCGCGGGTCGCGCAAAACCGGTCGATCTCGTTCGTCACCAAGCAGGTGCGCCAGCCGCAGGTGACCGAGCTGCCGGAGAAGCTGGAAGCGGCCGAGCCCAACCCGGAAGAAAGCGCCATCTCCTCCAACGAGCGGCACATGCTCCTCGAAGCGACCCGGCGCCTGCCCTTGCCGCAGCGCGAAGTCATCATCCTCGTGCTCGAAGGGTTCGATTATACCGAAATCGCGGAAATGCTGAATATCGCGCCGAACGCGTTGGCGCTTCGACTTTCGCGTGCGAAGACTGCGTTGAAGAAAATGCTGGAGCAGCGGGCATGAACGACCTCGATTTCGACCATCTGGGCGACGTCTGGCGGCAGCAGCCCGATCCGGACGAGCTCGCATCGCTGCTGCGGTCCGCCGAGGCCGTGCGGCGTCGCGCCCGCTGGGGGCAATTGGTCGACATCGCTTCGGCAATGGTCGTCGGCGGCGTGGTGCTGTTCTTCATCCTGCTCAATCCGGCACGCGATACCCTGGTGGTCGGCAGCGGCGCCATCTTCATTCTGCTCTACACCCATTATCGGCAGCGCCGCCTCCGCCAGGAAGAGTTGCGGGGCCTCACCGGCACGGCGGAGCAGATGATCGATCAATCGATCGAGCGGGTCGAAACCGCGATCCGATACAATCGCTATACGCTGATTGCGGGCGGGCCGGCTTTCCTTTTGGCCACCTTGTTCGCGGCGACGGCGGATCGGCAGACCGGCGCCATCTTCGGTTCGCTTCGCGACACGCCATGGCTTCGCTTCCTGTGGGTTGGCCTCTGGGTCGCCGCGGTCGGCGTATTGGTCGTATTCTTGGTCGCCGCGATCCGCCGCGGCCGCCGCGAGCTGGGACGTCTGCGTTCGATGCGCGAGGCCTACCGCCAGGAAAGAGGAGGCCCCGCCTCCTGATCGCCCTTTACTTAAGGTAAACGAAATCTGTTCGGCGCTTTAGCAAAATTTCAAGGCCTCGACGGTATAAGCCTCCCAATAGAGAAGCCAATAGGGAAGGCTAAGCAAATGGATAAGGTTCGGCTTGAATTGGAAGATCTCCCGGAGCTCGAGACCCAGGTCGCGATCTCCGGCTCGGCCAAGCAGCAAGAAGTGGGCGGAGGCGTCTGCCTTATGATGGCTGCCGGCATGGCCATCTATGTAGCCCTTTGAGGGACAGATCCCGCGGCGCCGAGCGGTCAACAAAGCCGGGCGCCGGCCCGACCCAATATCCCTGGTGAGAAGCCATGCCGATTTAGGAGAATCCTCAGTCGGGGGAAGGGATCTGCACGCAGGAAGGAGCGCCGGCGGGTAGCGACGCTTGCGCCGCTCCCGCGGACGCCAGGCCCGTCTCTTCACCGGAATTTTAGACAATCCCCTTATCCAAGCGGCGGTGACGCGACTCTGGTCCGGCACCATGGCGGGGCGGGCATGGGGAGTTTGTTCGTTTTTGGCTCCGCTGCCGAGACCGGTCGAAGGGGTTGAATGGGACTCGCTGATGATCCTTGGTGACGAACTTCGGGGCTGGCTGCGCAATCGTGAAAAACAACGCGAGACCAGAACGGCGATGGAGTCCTTCGCGACGCGATGGAATCATGGCTGGGTCAATCGGCGTTTCGCGGCCGCCACGGCCAATCTTCCCGACAGGCGCGCCGAGACCGTCGCCGGGGCGGTTCAAACACTGTTCGCCGACGATGCCTGGGTCGCCGCTCTGATCGACGGCCTCGCCGCACAGCTCCGGCGCGACCCCTATTTCGAGCCGCCCTTCCGCGACATCAAAAGCGACATCCACAGCGGCCTCGTCATCTACGAGGACGACAATGTCTCGATCGGCGCCGGCGTCAGCCGAGCCGCCCAGCTGGCCGCCAAGAAGAGCGGCAAACGCGGCCGCCTTTCAATCGCTTTCTCGGGCCAGCTTACGCTCTTCAAGTTCGTGAAGGCGGGCAGCGCCCGCATCTCCTTGTGGGAAGCGCCGCTTATTACCGCCGATTTCACCGCCGCGAATGCGGGCCGGTGCGTCCGCACCGGCGAGCGCAGCCTCGCCGACGGCGAGATCCTCGTCATCGATGGCCGCCGGCAAGGCTTCATTGTCGAGCATGCCCTGCGCAACCTCGTTATCCTGCAGGCGACGGTGAAGCCGGACCGGGCGCCGCTCAGCGTCGAATATGACTCGGCGACCCACGCTTATGTCGGCTGCTGCGCCGCCGACGACAGCGCCTCGCGCATCCAGATGATCTCCACGCTGCTTCGCAAGCTCGGCCATGAGGCCGCTTTTCCGGCGATCGCCGGCTTTCTCGACCATCACAATTTCTTCGTGCGCTGGCATGTGATGCGCGAGCTGCTCGGGCTCGATGCCGCCGCGGCTTTACCCTATCTGAGGACCATGGCCGCCGGCGACCCGCATCCGGAAACGCGCCGCGCGGCCGCTTCGGTTCTGAACCGCGTCGAAGACGCCGTCGCCGGCAGGAAGGCCGCCTGATGGCCCGCGTCCTTCCCTGCAGCGAGGAGCGCGTGCTCTCGCTCGGCGACCTCATCCAGGCGTTGAACGATGAGAGCTTCGATCCCTGGGACGAGGAAAGCTTCGCCGCCGCGGCGCCGCTGCTCAAGGGCCTCGCCAACAATCGCGACTTCCTCGCCGAGATCGCGATCGCCGAATTGAAGGACCGCTGTACCCGGCAAAGCCTCGAGAACCGCTATTCGAGCCAGGTGATCATGCTCCACCGCGCCTCGGAGAAATATTTCATCCGCGCCAATTTCTGGCTGTCGGAGCGCGACAGCCTGTTCAAGACGAGCGGCGCCTCGCCCTTCTTCTACCACAGGCCGCACGACCATAATTTCTCGTTCCTCACCGTCGGCTATCTCGGCCCCGGCTATTGGAGCGAATATTACGAATATGATTACGAAAAGGTCGGCGGCTTGCCTGGCGAGAAGGTGGACTTGCGGTTCATCGAAAAGTCGAAGCTCGATCAGGGCAAGGTCATGCTCTACCGCGCCCACCGCGACGTCCACAACCAGCTGCCCGCCGACGATATGTCGATCTCGATCAACATCATGGAGGCGTCGAACAAGCTGCCGTTCCTCAGCCAGTACCAATTCGACGTGAAGAAATGCGAGGTCGCCGGCATCCTCACCCGCACGTCGAGCGAGGCCCTGCTCGCGCTCGCCGCCAATCATGAAGGCAACGGCCGCGACCTGGTCGAGAGCTTCGCCGCCCACCATCCCTGCGACCGCATCCAGTTCGCGGCATTGCGCGAGCTCGCCGGGGCGGAAGGCGGCGTCGATGCCGGGATCGCGGTGCTCGCGCGCGGCGCCGGCTCGGCCGACCGCTTCGTCGCCGCGATGAGCGCGCGGGAGATGGCGCGGCTCGAAACGAACCGACGCTGGATCGAAGGCGGCCCCCCTAACTCCTGAGGCGGCGCGTCTCGACGCCTTCGCTGCTCTGTTCTTCGATCCTGCCAGGCACGATCCAGCGAACGTCCGCCGGGTCGGCCTCGTCGATCACCGCCTGCTTCGCCTTCACGGCATCCCGCAACGCGTCCCCGGGGGAATCGCGCCACGGCCCGGTGAGGGCTGCAGTACGGTAGCGATATCGTCGCACGAACATGATCCTCCCGAAGAGGATAGTCTCCCGTTAACCGCAAATCTTTCGGACCCACCTTTAACTTTTGTCAGTGCACCGGCGAGGCGCCGGTTCCTTCCCGGTGCGTCTGTGCGCTAAGGGGTTCAAATCCTTGAAGGGAGCGGCGATGGCGCAAAAGGCGGGGCGAAGCGGCGGCGATTCGGCGTTGCGCCGGTTCCTCGGCAGCGAAGCGACCGGCGGCCTGCTCCTGATCGCAGCCGCGGCGCTGGCGCTGGTCTTGTCGAACGGCGGCCTCGCGCACGCCTATCACGGCATGCTTCATGCCGAGACCGGACCGGTCCTCGCCGCCGGGCTCGGACCGATGACGGTCCATTTGTGGATCAACGACGGGTTGATGGCGGTCTTCTTCATGCTCGTCGGCCTGGAGATAAAGCGCGAACTCGTCGACGGGCGCCTGGCGACCCGGAAGCAGCGCCGGCTGCCGGTCATCGCCGCCGCCGCGGGCATGGCCGTGCCCGCTCTTATCTACCTCCTGGTCGCCGGCGATGCGCCGGGACTCGCCAATGGCTGGGCGATCCCCGCCGCGACCGACATCGCCTTCGCCATCGCCGTCCTGGCCTTGCTCGGCAGCCGCGCGCCGACCTCGCTGAAGCTGTTCCTGACCACGGTGGCGATCGTCGACGATCTCGGCGCGGTCGCGATCATCGCCGTCGCCTACACCGCGCAGCTCGACATCGCCGCGCTGGCCGCCGCCGCCGTCATTCTCCTTGCCATGCACGCGATGGCCAGATTGAGGGTCGCGCGGCTGTGGGTCTATCTGATCGCGGCCGTCGCGCTCTGGTATGCGGTCCTGCTGTCCGGGGTCCACGCGACGGTCGCCGGCGTGCTCGCCGCCGCCGTCATCCCGATCGTGAGGTCGCCGGGGGCGCCCGACGATGCCGTCTCGCCCCTGCACCGGCTCGAACATGCCCTCGCGCCCTGGGTCGCATTCCTCATCCTGCCGCTGTTCGGCTTCGCCAATGCCGGCGTGTCGCTGGCGGGCATCAGCCTCGACCGAATCCTCGCGCCGCTGCCGCTCGCCATCGCCGCCGGCCTGTTCGCGGGCAAGCAGATCGGCATTTTCGGCGCGGTCTGGCTCTCGGTCCGCTTCGGCCTCGCCGCCCGGCTGCGCGGCGCGACCTGGCTCCAGGTCTATGGCGTCTCCCTGCTCTGCGGCATCGGCTTCACGATGAGCCTGTTCATCGGCGCCCTCGCCTTTCCGGGCCGGGCGCCGCTCGTCGAGGAGGCCAAGATCGGGATCCTGCTGGGCTCGCTCTTGTCCGCCCTTGCCGGCTTCCTGGTGCTGCGTCTTGCGCCCGCCCACCGGCTCCAGCGCGAGGAGGAAGCGGCGCAAAGCCGCGAGATCGACGCCGACGGCGACGTCGCCGGCCTCGAAGAGCAGCGCAACCGATTGACCTGACTGTAAAAACGAGCGGCTCGCCGAGTTAAGGCTGGCAAAACCCCAATTCGCGCTCTACACGGCGCCGCTTGGCTTTCGAGTGGGGCACTGTGCGCAGGAATTCTCGGATCGCGGCGGCATTCGCCTGTCTTGCGGTGAGCGCGCCTGCGCTCGCCCAGGGCGGCGCGCCCGCGCAGCCTCCGCTGCCCACGCCGACCGGCCGGCCGATGACGATCGACTTCGCCGCCGATCCGGTCCTCCGGCTGCGCCGCCAGCAGGCCGGGTACGACCAGTTCCGGGCGATCGTCGCCGGCGCCGTCGAGGCGCATCCCGGCACGCTCGAATCGGCGGCGACGGAGGACGAGGCGCGCGGCGCGCTGGCGGAGGCGGAGGAGGCGAGGCTTCCCACCATCGACCTGTCGGTCACCTCCTACCGCGTCATCTCGCGCGAATTTTCCGACGATCCGTTCAACATCATCGAGCGGTCGCGGCCGACCCAGCGCACCGACGCGCTGGTCAACGTCACCCAGACCGTGTTCGATTTCGGCGCCACCACCCAGCGCATCTCCGCTGCCGGCGCCCGTCTCAGGGCCGCCGGCGCCGATTTGGAGCAGGCCGCCGACCGGGTCGCGCTGAGCGCGGTCGCGGCCTGGTACGACCTGTTCGGCTACCGCGCCCTGGTATCGCTGACCGAGGCCTTCGTCGCCAGCCAGCGGGACCTGCGCGCGGCGGTCGAGATCCGAATCCGCGAGGGCGTGTCGGCGGAAGGCGACCTGCCGCGGATCGATTCCTACATCGCCCAGGCCGAGACCCGCCTCGCCCGCTTCCGCCGGCTGCTCGCCGGCGCCGAAGCCCGCTTCACCGAGGTCACCGGCAGGCCGCCGCCCGCCGCGATCGAGCGGGCGCCCGTCGCGGGGCCGACGGTGGCGACCCGCGACGAGGCCGCTTTGGCCGCCGGCGAATCGGCTGGCGTGCGCAGCGCCCAGGCGACCGCCGACGCCGCCCGGCGCGAGGCGCGCGCGGCGCGCGCCGACCGACTGCCAGTGCTCAGCGCCGGTGTCGATGCCGGCCGCTACGGCGTGTTCGAGAACGACCGCGACTACGACATTCGCGGCCGCGTCGCTCTGCGCTACCGGATTTTCGGCGGCGCCGACGCCCGCGCCGAGCAACAGGAGGCGCGATCGCGCAGCGCCGACGCCCGCGCCATGCGCATCCGCGAGGAGGCCGAGCGCGATGCCGCCATCGCCTGGAGCGACGTGCGCGCGCTGGAGCAGCAATTGGAGGCGCTCGAGGCCGCCTATATCGCCAGCCGCCGCTCGCGCGACGTGATCGCCGAGCGGTTCCGCTCCGCCCGCGGCACCCTGTTCGACGTGGTGGCGGCGGAGGATGCCTATTTCGAGAGCGCGACCGCCTACATCCAGGCGCTGACCGAATTGGACGCGGCGCGCTATGTCCTGCTATCGCGCATGGGGCGCCTCCTCGATGCGCTGCAAATCGATGCCGATCGGCTGCGAGGTGAAAGTTGAGCGCTGAACAACTCATCAAGGTCCCCAAGCCCCGGCTTGCCGCCTGGCTGATGGAGCCCATGCGCCGCAACAAGGCGACCTATTGGAAGGTCGCGCTGGCGGCCGTGTTCATCAATATTTTCGGCCTGCTGACCGCCCTGTTCACGATGACGGTCTACGACCGCGTCATCCCGAACAACGCCATGTCGTCGCTGGTCGCGCTGTCGATCGGCCTCGCCATCGTCATCATCTTCGATTTCATCCTCAAGATGCTGCGCGCCTATTTCGTCGACCATGCCGGCGCGCAGATCGACCGCGACATCGGCGAGAGCGTGTTCGCTCGGCTGCTGGCGATCCGGCTCGAGCTCAAGCAGGGCTCGACCGGCGCGCTCGCCGGCATGATGCGCGAGCTTGAGGCGCTGCGCGACTTCTTCGCCTCGGCGACGCTGACCGCCGTCGTCGACGTGCCGTTCATCCTCCTGACCCTGCTGATCGTCTGGATGATCGGCGGCTGGGTGGTGATCGTGCCGGCGCTGATGGTGCCGCTCGTCGTCCTGATCGGCTGGCTGACCCATCCCGCGCTCGAGCGCCTGTCGGCGCGCGCGATGGGCGAAGGCCTCTTGAAGCAGTCGGTCCTCGTCGAGACGATCGGCGGCCTCGAGACGGTCAAGTCGGCCGGCGCCGCGCCGTTGCTCTCGCGGCGCTGGCTGAAGGCGGTTGAGCTGCATTCGGACAGCTCGCTCCGCCAGCGCCTCGTCGCCGCCATCGGCGTCACCTTCGCCACCTCGGCGGGCACCATCTCCTATGCCGGCGTGGTGATCGTCGGCGTCAACATGATCGCCAACCAGACGCTGACCATGGGCGGCCTGATCGCCTGCTCGATCCTCGCCGGCCGCGCGATCGCGCCGCTCGCCCAGATCTCGCAGCTGCTGTCGCGGATCACCTCGACCCGCACCGCCTACCGCCAGATCGACGAGATGATGCAGATGCCGTCGGAGGGCCCGGAGGGCGAGGCGCTGCAGCTCAGCTCCTGCAAGGGCAAGGTCGAGTTCCGCAATGTCGGCTTCCGCTATCCGGGCGCGCCGGAGCGGGCGCTCGACGGCCTGAGCTTCACCATCGAGCCCGGCGAGCATGTCGCCCTGCTCGGCCGCGTCGGCTCCGGCAAGTCGACCATCGCCCGCCTCATCCTCGGCCTCTATCCGCCCGAGGAAGGGCTGATCATGATCGACGGCAGCGACATCCGCCAGCTCGATCCGGCCAGCCTCCGGCGCAATCTCGGTGCGGTCATGCAGGAGAGCGTGCTGCTGACCGGCTCGGTGCGCGAGAATATCGGGCTCGCCCGCGCCGGGGTGGACGACGAGGAGATGATCCGCGCCGCCGAGATTTCGGGCACCCACCAGTTCATGGGCCAGATCGCCAACGGCTACGACCTCAGGCTCGCCGACCGCGGCGAAGGCCTGTCGGGCGGCCAGCGCCAGTCGATCGCGATCGCCCGCGCGCTCGCCACCCGGCCGCCGATCCTGATCATGGACGAGCCTTCGAGCGCGATGGACGCCCAGACCGAGACCGGGCTTATCCAGCGCCTCGCCGAGGAGCTGAAGGATCGCACCGTCATCCTCATCACCCACCGTCCGCCCTTGCTCCAGCTCGTCCAGCGCATCATCCTGATGGACAAGGGCAAGATCGTCTCGGACGGCCCGCGCGACAGCGTTTTGAAGCAGATCATGAGACCGAAGGCGGCCTGAAGCGTGTCGGAAACCCATATCGAAGACCTGACCACGCGGATCAAGCCGCGCACCGCCTCGAACCTCCTCCTGTGGTTCGTGGTCGCCTTCGTCGTCGCCTTCTTCATCTGGGCGGCGGTCACCAAATTGGACCGGACGGTACGCGGCGTGGGCCGGGTGGTGCCGAGCTCGCAGCTCCAGGTCGTTTCCAACATGGAAGGCGGCATCGTCCAGGACATTTTGGTCCGCCAGGGCCAGCAGGTCCGGCGCGGCGACGAGCTCATCCGGCTCGATCCCACCCAGACCGGCGCCGAGCTGGGCAGCGGCGAGCAGACCCTGATCGCGCTCGACATGAAGATCGCCCGGCTCCAGGCCGAGGTGGCTGGGCGCGCTCCCTCCTATCCGGCGGCGCGCAACCCGCTGGCCGCCGACCAGATCCGCATCGAGCAGTCGCTCCATGCCTCGCGCATGGCCGATCTCGGCTCGATCCTCGGCGCCGCTCGCGCCCGCCTCTCGCAGACCGACCGAGCGGTCGCCGAGGCCGAATCCTCGCTCCAGGCCCGCCGCACCGCTTATGCGGCGCGCCGCGACGAAGCGCGGATCCTGCGCCCGCTGGTCGAGCGCGGCATCGAGCCCCGCCTCAGCCTGGTCCAGGCGGAAAGCCAGGCCGCGATCGCCGGCAGCGAGGCCGAGGCCGCCGCCGCCGCGGTTTCCCGCGCGCGCTCCGGCGTCGCCGAGGCGCGCGCCAGCCTCGCCCAGCTCCAGCAGGAGTGGCGGTCGGCCGCGGCCAACGAACTCGCCACCGCCCAGGCCGAGCGCTCCGCCCGGCTCCGCGCTTTCCCCGCTTTGGCCGACCGGGCCGAGCGCACCGTGCTGCGCGCGCCGCTTTCGGGCCGGATCAACCGCGTCCTCGTCACCACCCGCGGCGGCACCATCCGCGCCGGCGAGCCGGTGGTCGAGATCGTCCCGTCCGACGAGAGCCTGCTCGTCGAGGCGCGGGTCACGCCGCAGGATATCGCCTTCGTCAGCCTCGGCCAGGATGCGCGGGTCGCGATCACCGCCTACGACCGCGCGGTCTACGGCGTGCTCGAAGGCCGCGTCGTCGGCATCTCGCCCGACGCGGTGCTCGAGGAGCGGACCGGCGAGACCTTCTACATCGTGCGCGTCCGCACCGACGAGAACGCGCTGCTCGACCAGGCCGGCCGGCGGATGCCGATCGGCCCCGGCATGGTCGCCGAGGTCAACCTGATCGGCGACCAGCGCACCATCCTCCAATACATCCTCTCGCCGATCACCAAGCTCGGCGAGACGGCGTTCCGCGAGCGATAAGGCGGACTCGCGACGGGGCGGCGGCGGTTCAAGAATGGTGGACAGGGCTGGATTCGAACCAGCGTACGGGAAACCCGGGCAGATTTACAGTCTGCTGCCTTTAACCACTCGGCCACCTGTCCAGTGGAGCGCGATATAGGAAGGCGGCTCCCTTGGCGGAAGGCGCCGGGCCTGTCAACGCGTCCTTGCCAAGCCTCGCCGCCACGGCCAATGCGGCCCGATGCGACGCAAGGCACGCCAGGCGACCAAGGCCGAAAACCGGCCCCGCTTCTGGGGCCGCCACGCGGTCGCCGCCGCGCTCGCCAATCCGGAGCGCGCGATCGTCCGGATCTGGGCGACGCGCGAAGCGGCAGCGGACTATGACATCGGCGCCTCGGTGCCGGTCACCTTCGCCGACGTCGCCGACCTTGGCCGCCTCGTCCCGCGCGACGCGCCGCACCAGGGCATCGTCGCGGAGGTCGAGCGGCTCGACGACATCCTGCTCGCCGATCTGCTGGACCGGGCCGAGGATCGGCGGCCGCTGCTGGTCCTCGACCAGGTGACCGATCCGCACAATGTCGGCGCGATCCTGCGCTCGGCCGCCGCCTTCGCTGCGCTGGGGATCGTCACCCAGGACCGGCACGCGCCGCCCGAATCGGGGGCGCTCGCCAAGGCCGCGAGCGGCGCGCTCGAAACCATGCCCTGGGTCCGCGTCGTCAACCTCGCCCGAGCGCTCGACGACATGGCCGCCGCCGGCTTCTGGCGGATCGGCCTTGCCGGCGAGGCGGAGATGACGCTGGCGCAAGCGCTCGGCCCGCCCCGCGTCGCGCTGGTGCTCGGCGCGGAAGGCGAAGGCATGCGGCAGAACACCCAGGGCCATTGCGACGCGCTGGCGCGGCTGCCGATCACCGGGATCGAGAGCCTCAACGTCTCCAACGCGGCGGCGATCGCTCTCTACGCCGCCAGCGTCGCGCAAGAATAGGGACGGTCCCTCTTTTCAGTCTTCGGGGGCGATCGTCACCCGCAGGCCGTCCAGCTCATCGGAAAACAGAAGCTGGCAGGACAGCCGGCTGGTCTCGACCTTGTGGTCGGAGGTGTCGAGCAGGTCGTCCTCGTCCGCGCCGCGCGGCTTCAGCCTGCCGATCCACGCAGGGTCGACATGGACGTGGCAGGTCGCGCAGGAGCAGCAGCCGCCGCACAATGCGAGCAGCTCGTCGAAGCCGTTGTCGCGGATATTCTCCATCACGCTCCAGCCGCTCCGAGCCGTCACGGAGCGTTCGGTGCCGTCGCGGGTGACGATGGTGAGGTGGGGCATGCGGGTCCTTGAGCGCAAGAAATGGGAGGCTTCGGCCGCGCCCTATGCTAGGCCCCGCGCGCGAGCGCAAGGCGGGAGCGGGCATGGGCATCGAGCGGAAGGACCTGGAGACATCGCTGGCGGCGCTGGGCCGGATCGAGCCCGCTTTCGCCGCGGCGCTGGTGCGGGTCGGCCTGCCCGAGCCGAGGATCAGCGAGCGCGGCTATGTCACGCTGCTGCGCGCCATCGTCGGCCAGCAGGTGTCGATCAAGGCCGCGGCCGCGATCTGGGCCAGGGTCGAAGCCGCGACCGGCGGAGCGGGCGACCCCGCCAACATGGCGAAGACCAGCGACGAGGCCCTCCGCGCCGCCGGCCTCTCCCGGCAGAAAATCTCCTACTCCAAAAGCCTCGCCGACGAGGTCCTTTCCGGCCGCCTCGATTTCGACCGCCTCCCCGCCGACGACGAGGAGGCGATCGCCCATCTGACCGCGGTCAAGGGCATCGGCCGCTGGACCGCCGAAATCTATCTGCTGTTCGCGGAAGGGCGCCCCGACATCTGGCCGGCCGGCGACCTCGCCGTCCAGATCGAGATCGGCAACATCATGGGGCTCGAGGGCAAGCCGACCGAAAAGGCGATCCGCGCCCTCGCCGAAGCCTGGCGCCCCCACCGCGGCGCGGCCGCCGTGTTCGCCTGGCACCACCGCCGGCAGAGCGACATATTGGCGAAGCAATGAGCGGAGGGACTCGGCATGAGCGACTTCCGACCCGGCGAGCGGATCCTGGCGCCATGGGACGGCGGCAGCTTATGGTTTCGCAGTCGCTGATCCCGTGACCGCGCCCATCCTCGATTTCCTGCCCGGCGACTGATGCCGGGCAAGCGCGCGCTCGAACCGCGGAGGCGGAGCCTCTAGCCCTTCTTCTTGCCGCCGCTCTTGCCCGGCGAGTCGGTGGTGCTCGCGGTGCGGCGGCGGGCGAGCGGGATGGCGGCGGCGGCCACGACGCCGGCGGCGACCGCGGCGCCGGCGGCGATCGCGGTCTTCGGGTTGTCGCGGGCGAGCTCGGCGAGGCCGGCGACCCGGTCGGAGAAGCTGCGGCCGGTCTCCGCCTCGGTCTCGGTTTCGGCGGCCGGGCCGGCATGGGGGATGGCGCTGTTCGGGATGTTAGACATGGCTGTGCTCCGTTCCGTCTTGGGGGTCAGGCGGGCAACGACGGGGCGCGGCGCCCGGTTCCGCGCGATGCGCCGGGCCGAGGCCGCAGGCGGAACAGGCCGCAGGGCGGGAAAGCGTGCGCTCCGCAACCCGCCGGGAGCAGCTGCCCGTTCCCGCTTCGTGAACGGGCGCGCGGCGCCGTTCGCGAATGGCTTGCGGGCGCCTGCGAAATGACGCTGGCGGTGCGGCGGCCGCCGGGCGAGGCCGGGGGACCGAGGCGGGAGCTTCGCCGACACCATGAGGATTGCAATTATGAAGACCATCGCCCTCGCGGCCCTGATCGCCGCTTCGGCCGCTCCGGTTGTGGCCCATCAGACGAATGTCGGGCCCGCCCGCCTGGTCCTGACCTTCGAGACCGGGGCCGGGACCGGTGCGGTGATGGTTTCGCTGTACGATGAAGAGGCCGCTTTCGCCGGCGGCGCTCCGATCCGCCAGGCGCGGATCGATGTGGCCGGCGGCGAGCGGACCACCATCTTCGCCGGCCTGCCGGCGGGGACTTACGCCGCAAAAGCCTTCCACGACGTCAACGGCGACGGCCGGATGAATACAAATCCCTTCGGCCAGCCGACCGAGCCCTATGCTTTCTCCAACAATGCGCGCGGCAACATGGGCCCGGCCGGCTGGGACCGCGCCCGTCTCGATGTCGCGGGCGAAACGGCCCAGACGATCGAAATTCGCTGAGATGATCCTTTCCCGTCGCGCCGTCGTCCTGGGGGCCGCGTCCATCGTGGTGACGCCGGACCTGAGCTGGGCCGCCCGGGCCCTCGCCGCCGCGTCGGACTGGTCGCTGGCCACCGCCGACGTCGAGGCCGACCTCGCGCCGCGCGCCCTGCGCCTGGCGCGCGGCCGGGCGCCGGCGGGACTGGCCGGCTCGCTCTATCGCAACGGCCCGGCCAAGTTCCGCCGGCCGGGCGGATCGGCCACTCACTGGTTCGACGGCGACGGGCTGATCCGCCGCTTCCGCATAGAGGATGGCCGGGCCAGCCTCGCCGCCCGCTTCGCCGACACGCCGAAGCGGCGGCAGGAGGCGCGGCTCGGCGCCATGGTCATGCCGGGCTTCGGCACGGCCGCCGATCCGCGCGCCGAGATAAGCGGTCCGGACGACGCCAATGCGGCCAATACCTCGGTGATCCCGGTCGGCGACAAGATCTGGGCGCTGTGGGAGGCCGGCTCGCCAATGGCCATGGACGCCGACACCCTGGCGAGCGAAGGATTCGTGACCCTGAGGCCCGATCTTGCGGCCATGCCCTTCCTGGCCCATCCGCGCATCGAGCCCGGCGGACGCATCTGGAACCTGGGGATGAGCGGGGAACGCGCCATAATCTGGCGGCTGTCGCCGGCCGGCGCCCTGGAGGACGCCCGGCTCATCGACCTCCCGCGCGCCAGCTATGTGCACGACTTCACGGCCACGGCGCGGCATCTGGTGATCGTGCTGCAGCCCTGGATAATCGGACGACGCGCCGCGGCCGTCTCGGCCCGTTACGAGTGGCGGCCCGAGAGCGGGACCCAGGTCCTGGTGATCGACAAGGCGGATCTGTCCGTCCGGCGGATCGTGGAGCTGCCGGCCTTCGGCTTCTTCCACCTTGGCGACGCGTGGGAGGAGACGGACGGAACGATCCGCTTCGATGTGTGCGCCTATCGGGACATGAGCTTCGCGGCTACAGGCGCGAGCGACCTGCTGAACGGCATGTCTCTCGGCGGAGCGCCGGCCGAGCTGGCCCTCGCCGTCCTGCCTCCCGCCGGCCCCGGTCGTTTGGAGCGAGCAGGCGTGACGGCCGAGTTCCCGCGAAGCGACGGGCGCCGGGCGGGCCTGCCGCGCCGGTTCAGCGTCCATACCGCCGGCGAGACGCGCGGCCGTCCCCTGGCCACAGGCGTCGGCGTGACCGACTGGCGGGACGGCCGCACCCGGATCTTCGACTTCGGCGCCGATCACGTGGTCGACGAGATGGTCCCCGTCGCCAAGCCTGGATCGGGCGCCGCGGATCAGGCCTGGCTGGTCGGGCCGACGATCGATCTGCGGGCCGGCGTGACCAAGCTGCACGTTTTCGACATGGCCCGGATCGAAGATGGCCCCGTCGCCACCTGGTCCGCCGACGTCGCCCTTCCGGCCGCATTCCACGGCCGCTGGAAGGGCGCGTGACGATCAGTACCAGCCCGCTTCCCTCAGCGCCCGGGCGTAGCGGCGGCTGACCGGGGCGGTGAGCCCGCCGTCGAGCGCCAGGGTGGCGCGGCCGTCGCCCCGGCTGGCGCCCCGCACGGCATCCCGCGCGACCCACCAGCTCCGGTGGGTCTGGGCGCCCTCCAACCCTTCGAGCTCATTGAGGGCGTCCGACAGCCGCATCAGGATCAGGTCGGAACCCCGGTCGGTATGCACGCGCAGATAATGATCTTCCGCCTCGACCGCGATCAGCCTGGCCCCGTAAAGGTGGAGCGGCAGGCGTTCGATGAACCTCGCCGGCCCGGCCGCCTCGGCGGCCGCGTGGGTCCGGATCGGCGCCTCCCGGCCGAGGAAGACGCCCAGCGCGCACAAGGCCGCCGTCACGGTCGCCACCGGCACGGCGAGCAGCGGCAGGGCCGAGACCGGGTAGAGCTCGCCGTCGAAAAACAGCCCCGTCGCCGCCCAGACGAACAGGCACATCGGCCCGGCGACGAGGCCGGTAAGCGCCAATATGTGCCGCCACGGCCGTTCGTCCATGTCCACCCATCGCGCCAGCAAAAGCTGGCACGACTCGGCCCAGGCCGAGCCCACCGCCATGACGATCAGCCAGTAGATCAGCCGCTCGTGGAACGGCTCGGCGCCGGTGCCGAACGCGCCGGCCACGGTAAGGACCAAAGCGGCGGCGGCGGCGACGCCTGCGCTTCGAACGAGGTCGCGCCGACGCCCGGCCATTACGAACATAGGCTCGGAACCGCCGGCGTCGCGGCGCGCGACCGTCGGAGCATATGACCGCCTCCCGCTCTCCGGCAGCTCGAATGCTCGTTCGCGCGGGACAAGTTCAAGGACGCGATAACAGGGTGGATGTCGGCGTCGGCCATCCTCCGAAACATAAGCGCAAGAACCGCTTCCGGCTACTTCCGAAAGGCGCCCGTGGCCAACGTCCACGTTGCGGCGCTCACGACGTCGGCCGCGCCTTCATCGGTCGCGTTCGGCGCCGGTCCGGGCCGCGTGGCTCACCATCTGCGTGCAGTTTGTCTAGGATCGGGGCCAACCCGGGTCTACGCGAGTCGGGACATGTCCGGGAAAGCTCGAACGGCCCTGGTCGCCATCGCCCTGCTCTCCGCTGCCTGCGCAGGGGAGCGTCGCGGCGGCGAGACTCGCCTGACCGGCTCGGTCGTCGCGTACGGACGCGCCCCGTCGGGCGCCGAACTGCGCGGGGTGCTCTACGTGCCCGAAGGGGAAGGCCCGTTTCCGGTGCTCCTCTACGCCCATGGCAGCGCGCCGGGCTCGCTGAGCAACGAGGCCTTCGAAGCGGTCGCCCCCCGGTTCACGGCCCGGGGCTGGGCCGTTTTCGCGCCCTATCGCCGTGGGCAGGGGCTCAGCCGGGAGGCCGGACCCTATGTCAGGGACGAGATCGCCGCGGCGCGCAGCGCCGGCGGCCCGGAACTGGCGCAGGCCCACCTCGCTCGCCTGCTCGCGACGGACCATATGGACGATCAATCGCAGGCCTTTGCCTGGCTGTTGCGGCAACCCTTTGCGGACCGGCGCCGGATCGCCGTGATGGGCAATTCCTTCGGCGGCATCATCGCTTTGCTGAGCGCGGAAAAGCTCGCGGCCTGCGCGGCTGTCGATGCCGCGGGCGCCGCCGAGATCTGGCAGCGATCCCCCGCGATCCGAGCGCTGATGACGGCAGCGGCGACGCGCGCTTCGGCTCCCGTCCTGTTCATCCAGGCGCAGAACGACGCCGATCTCGCGCCGAGCCGCGTCCTGCACGCCGCCATGCGGCAGGCCGGAAAGCCGGCCGAGATCCGCCTCTACCCGCCCTTCGGCGAGTCGGCGCGCGACGGGCATGCTTTCCCTTATAGAGGCGCTGCGATCTGGGCGGACGACGTCCATGCTTTCCTGGCCCGCGCCTGCCCGTAGCTCCCCCTTGCCATCCCAGGCGCAGCCGATAATCTGCACGGGTGCGGAGGGTGGCGTCATGAAGCATTATCGCGTGTACAAGCTGGCCAAGCCGGAAGGCGGGATCGTCAAGGGCAAGGACGTGCTGGCCGCCGACGACCGGGAGGCGATGCGGGAAGCCGTGGACGACGACGATTGCCCGATCTGCGAGGTCTGGCAGGGGGCGAAGAAGGTGGGCTCGATCACCTGACCGCGAGACCCCGGCCCGGACCGGCGATCAGAGCGGGCCGGCGCCCTTCAGCCGGGCCAGCACATGCGGGTTCTCGATGCGGCGGTAGCGGGCTTCGACCAGGCTGAAGAGGCCGAACAGCAGCAGGCCCGCCGCCGCGGCCAGCTGCAGCGCCGGCGGCAGCGATGCCAGCGCCTTGCCGATGCCGCCCGCTTCGGCGGAACTCGCATCGCGCGCCGCCTGCCAGAACAGCCAGCCCATGATCAGGAACACCAGGCCCCGCGCGGCGTGGCCGGCCCGGCCGAGCCAGACGATCCAGGCCTTGCCGGCGGCGGCCCGATCGAGCGTGCGCAGGAAGCGGTCGCGCAGGGCCTTCGCCAATTGGTAGAGCCCGGTCGCGACCAGGGCCGCGGCCGCCACGATCAGGAGAATCCGACCGCCGGGGAGGCTGAGCGCGGTGGCGGCGCCCTGCTGCGCGCCCTCGCCGCCCGTCCCGCCCCGCTGCCCGGCCGCAAGCGACGCGGCGACGACGCTGAGGCCGAGATGGACGAGGCCGCTCGCGCCGCCGCCGGCCCTGACCGCGATGCCCTTGAGCTCCGAGCCGCGGCCTTCGGTATCGACGATCGCTTCCGCGAGCCGCCAGACGCCGTAGCCGACGAAGCCCAGGGCCATTGCCGCCAGCAGGACCGTTCCGCCCGGTCCGTCCAGCGCCTCGAGCGCGCCTGCTCCGTCTTCCGCCCGTCCGCTGCGCAGGAACAGGTAACCGATGACGACATACATGACGCCGCGGGCTGCGAACCCGGCCCTGGCCATCGCTTCCAGCTTGCCGACCGAGACCATCGATGCCCCTCCCCTTCGCGTGAAACGGAAGAACGTGACCGCAGCCGGACCGTTCCGTGACCGTCACGGCAGCGTCCGCCAGGAAGGTTGAGCCGCACCGGCGCCGCGGACTAAGGAGCGGCGATGAGCGCCCCCATGATCGCACCATGAGCAGGCCGCCCCGTCCCCCGGACGAGGCTGCGGACATCCGGGGGATGTCCGCACCTGCGCATGGTCCGATCATCCTCGTCGACGCCGACGCCTGCCCGGTGAAGGAGGAGGTGTACAAGGTCGCCTACCGGCACCAGGTGCCGGTGCGGATCGTCAGCAATTCATGGCTGAGGGTGCCGGCCCATCCGCTGATCGAGCGGGTGACGGTCTCGGACGCGTTCGACGCGGCGGACGACTGGATCGCGGCGGCGGCGGGGCCGGGCGCGGTGGTGGTGACCGGCGACATCCTGCTCGCCGACCGCTGCCTCAAGGCGGGGGCGGCGGCGATCGCGCCCAACGGCAAGCCGTTCACATCCGCGTCGATCGGCGCGGCGATCGCGACGCGGGCGATCATGGCCGATCTGCGCGCCGGCGCGGACGGGATCACGGGCGGGCCGGCGCCCTTCGCCAAGGCGGACCGGTCGCGCTTCCTCTCCGCGCTCGACGAGGCACTGGTCAGGGCGAAGCGCGGCTAAGCGGATCGAGCGGGACGCGGTGCCCGCCGCGCCGCGGCGGTTCCGGTGCGAAGCGCCAGACGGCGCCGCCGCTGCACTTGACGCCGGCGAGGGTGGCGGTGCCGCCGGCTTCGAGGGTGACGAGGAGGCGCTGGACCGCCTCGCCGCGGGGCGGGACGGCGGGCCCGAGCGTGGCGAGGACGCGCAGCAGCAGTCGGCGGCGAAGCTCGGCGGGAAGGCCGGCCGGGGCGAGGGCGAGGCCGCCCTCAGCCGGCGCGACCCGCTCCCCGGCCAGCCGCTCGGCCGCCCAGTCGAGCGCGGCATCGGCCTCGGCGAGCGCGGCGGCGCTGCGCGCGAGCGGGAGTGGGTCGAGCCAGTCGGTTTCGGCGAGCCGCTTGCGGATACGGACGCGGTCGAAGCGGTCGTCGCTGTTGCTTGGATCGAAGATCGGGGCGAGGCCGGCGGCGCTGACGATGCCGGCGAGCTCGGCGCGCCGCCAGCCGAGCAGGGGGCGGGCGACGGGAAGGCCGGCGATCGCGGTGCGAGCGCGGATGCCCGACAGGCCGGCGAGGCCGGCGCCGCGATTGAGGCGCATGACCAGCGTCTCGGCCTGGTCGTCGGCATGGTGGGCGGTGAGCAGCCAGGCGAGGCCGGCGGCGGCGGCCCAGCCGCCGAGCAGGCGGTAGCGCAGGGCGCGGGCGGCGGACTGGACGTTGCCGCGGATGGCCTTGTCGGCGGCCAGGATGGCGTGGGGCACGCCGAGCCGTGCGCAGGTTTCGGCGACGAAGACCGCCTCGGCGGCGCTTTCGGGGCGAAGGCCGTGGTCGACGGTGGCCGCCTCGATCCGGCCGGGACAGGCGGCGCAGGCGAGCAGCAGCAGCGCCAGGCTGTCGGGACCGCCGGAGACCGCGACGCCGAGCTTAGCGGGGCCCGCGCCGGTCAGCCTTTCCAGGTCGCCCAGGAAACGGGCGACGGAAGCGGGCGGGGGCGGCGGGACGGTCATCGGCCGGACCCTAGACCGGCCGCCGCAAAAACCGAAACCGGGGGTCTCGCTTCCTGATTCGAGCCGTGTTACGCTGGCTTCGCGCGGTGCCATCGGAAATGGCTGCTGAGGTGCCCCGCACGGCTGCGATTGCGAGGGGAGAAACGCCATGAAGGCGACGCGCAAGCTCAATCGACGTTCATTCCTGGGGAAGGTGGCGGGCGGCGTTGCCGCCGGCGGGGCCCTGATCATGGTCGCCAGCGACGCGGAGGCGATGCAAGGGTGCAGCGATTCCGACAGCGGGCCGAACAGCGATCCGGGCGGCCGCGGCCGCAGCTGCGGCCGGACCAGCGGCTGCTCCGATTCGGACAGCGGACCGAACGGCGACCCGGGCGGAAACGGACGCAGCTGCGGCCGCAGATCGGGCATCACCGATTCCGACCGAGGCCCCAATCGCGACCCGGCCGGCGACGGTCGCGGCGCGCGCCGGTGCAGCGATTCCGACGCCGGCCCGAACGCCGACGTCGCCGGCCGCGGCCGCAGCTGCGGCGGGCGCCGCCAGACCGGCGTCACCGACAGCGACAGCGGCCGCTTCTCCGACGCGCCCAATTACGGCCGCGGCAATCCGCGCTGCAGCGATTCGGACAGCGGCACCTATGGCGACCCGGCCGGCCGCGGGCGGCGCTGCCGCTAAAGCGGCGTGCGGTTAAACCGGCGCTCGTTCCTGGCGCGCGTCGCCGGCGGGAGCGCGGCGGGCGGCGCGCTCGCATTGGTCGCCGGCAAGGCGCGCGCCGGCCAGGAGACGGACAGCGACAGCGGCGCCAAGGCGGACGCGGCCGGCAGCGGGCGCGGGCGGACCGGGGAGAATGACGGCGACCCCACCGACCCCGCCGGCTATGGCCGCCCGCGCAGCGGCTGCACCGACGGCGACAGCGGCTCCAACAGCGACCCGGCGGGGCGCGGGCGCTGTCCCACCGGCGAGAGCGACGGCGATCCCACCGATCCGGCGGGCCGGGGGCGGCCGCGCACCGGGATCAGCGACGGGGACAGCGGTGCGGGCTCCGACGCGGCCGGGCGGGGCCGCGGTTCCGGGACCTGCAGCGATCGCGACAGGGGCCCGGCCGGCGATCCCGCGGGACGCGGGCGGCGCTGCGTCCGGCGCTAGTCGGCCAGCGCCATGCAGTCGCGCTTGGGGACGATCATCGGCGCGCCGATGATCGTCGAGGCGCGCGGCCAGGGGCGGTGACCGGCGCGATAGGCGTCGAGGATGGCGTGGAGCAGGGCCGGGGCGCGCGCGAGCGCCTCGGCGCGGCGGCGGGCGACCAGGACGAGCTCGGGCACGTCGGGAAGCGTCAGCATGACCGCTTCGCCTTCGCGCTCGAGCTTTGCCGGATAAGCATCCATCGCACCATTCCCCTGTGCCTGCTGGCTCCCCAACGCGTTGATCTGGATTAAGCTCCGCCGATGGGGACAGTCACGAGGGACCGTCCCTGTCAGGTGCAGCGGGCGTCGGTGCGCGCCTGGGGCAGGCGGGTGCGGATGAAATCGCGCATGTTGGGATAGACCAAAGCGAGCTCGTCATAGACGCGGCAGGCCTCGGTGCGGCGGTTCAAACGGGTCAGCGCCACCCCGAGATAATAGAGGCTGTCGGCGGCGCGCTCGCCGCGCGGATTGTCCTGGTAGTTGGCGAGCAGGATGCGGGCGGCGGTGGCGGGCTTGTTGTCGTCAAGGAAGGCGCGGCCCTGGAGGTTGCGCATCCAGCTCGTCCAGCGGCTGTTGGGATGGCGGGCGGCGGCGGCGTCGAGGGCGGTCTGCGCCTCGGCGTAGCGGCGCTGGTCCCAGAGCCGGAAGCCGGCATTATAGGCGTCCTCGGCGGCGTCGGCCGCGGCGGCCGCCGGGCGCGGTTCGGGCGCGGGCTCGTCGGCGGCGGGCGCCGGCCGCGCGACCGGCGGCGGCGCGGCGGCGGCGGGCGCCTCGATCCGCTCCAGCCGCTGGGTCAGATCGGCCCGCAGCCGCGCGATCTGCTCTTCGACCTGACGGGTGCGGAAACCCTGCTCCTCGACCTGGCCGGTGAGGGTGCGCAGCTGCGCCTCGAGCGCGTCGACGCGCGCATTCAGGCCCGACAAGGCCTCGCCCGAGGGCGAGCCGCCCGGGCCGCGCGGCGTCTGGACGCCGATCTCGGGTTCGACGACCTGGCTGTTGCCGCCGGGGAAGACGCGCCGCTGGACGGCGCGCAGCTGCTGCTCGATCCGGTCCAGCCGGCGGTCGACCGGTTCGGCCCGCTGCGCCGGCGCCGGCGCCGCGACCGCCGCGATGAGAAGGAGGCCGAGAAGTTGGAAACGCATGATATCCCCCGCAGGTCGTGCTTGCGCCGATGATATTGGAGGATCGCGCCTGTCGCCAGCCTTAAGCGACGGGCGGGGGCGCCGGACGCTCTTCCATTACCCGCTGGCCCGGTCGGCCGCCGTGCGCAGCGCTTCCTCGCCGAACTGGTTGAGGCTCTTGCCGGCAAGCCGGGCCGCTATAGCGGCCTTCGCATGGACGTTCGGATCGACGCGCAACATCAATTTGCCCGAATAGGGCTTGTCGGGGGCCTTGCCGACCGCCGCGCACACCTCGAGATAATCATCAACCGCTTCCTCGAAGGCGGCGACGAGACCATCGACTGTGTCTGCGTGGAAGCCGACGCCGTCCGCGATTCCGGCGATCCGGCCGAAGAAGATGCGGTCATCGGCGTCGAACTCCACCCGGGCCGAATAGCCTTTGTGCCGGAGGACATTGGTCATGGCTTCACTCCCAGGCGCGCCAGATAGTCGCGGGCCGCTCTCACTTGATATCTCTTCGCTTCCTTGGCCGGGTGCGGACGATGGAACGTCTCCACAAGGCCATCCTTTACGAAACGCACGCGGGATCCGCGCCCTTCGACGAGTTCGCATCCCGCCGCGACCAGAAGGTTTTCGATCGCCGCCCATTCGATCGTTCCCGAAACCGGATCGGAGAACAGGGCCTTGAGCGTGCGCCTCTGCTTGCTGTTCATCCGGGGCCCAGTAACAAAAATCCGGCTCAAGTGCAATCATTTTATGATTGCACTACTCATTGCGGGGCCGGCGGGGCTTGGGCAGGCGGTGCGGCCTGCGCGCGGGCGGCGAGGTCCTCGGCGCGCAGGCTGACATTGTCGACGGTGCGCTCCTCGGGCTCGATCGGGCCGAGGTCGCGGCCGGCGACGGTGGCGCGGAGCATTTGCGGGCGGCCGGTGCGCAGGACCGGGCGTTCGGCGGCGGCGGGGATTGCGAAGGTCTGGCCCGCCTCGAGGCTGCCCGAGAAGAGCTGGGCGCCGCCGTCTGTGACGCGGAGCCAGACCTCGCCGGTCGCGGTAAGCGTAACCGGCTGGCCGGCGGCGGCCTGGGGCTGGAGCGGTTGCGGCGCGGGCGCGGCGGAATTCGCCGGCGGCGCCTCGGCCACCGGCACCGCCAGATCGGGGACCTCGTCGCCGCCCAGGGTGCTGAACCAGAGGAAGTAGCCGGCGATCAGCAACGCGGCGAACAGCGCCGCGAACAGGACGATCGAGCGCGGCGGCACGCGCGAGGGATCCGCCGGCTCGAAATATTCGGGCGCCGGGGCGCGGGTGCGCACTGCGCCGCCGATCTGCTCGCGGACCGCGGCGGCGAACTCGGCGCCGTCGAGGCCGACCGTATTGGCATAATTGCGGGCGAAGCCGACCGCGTAAGTGGGCGCGGGCAGCGCGTCCCATTCCTCGCGCTCGATATTCTGGAGGTGGCGGATCGGAATCCGTGTCCGGTTGGCGATCTCATCGAGGCTCGCCCCTTGCGCCTCGCGCGCCTGCCTGAGCCGGTCGCCGATCGAGAGGCTCTCGGCCCCGATCTCCTCATGCTCGGTCATCGTGCGCCTTCCAAATCCCCGGCCTCTCTCAACGCAGCGCATCGCAACTGTCAACCGACGGCCGCCGCTTCAGGTCATCGACACGCCGTATTTTTCGGCCCAGCGCGCCAGCGCGGCGCGCAGGTCGGCGGGAGGATTCTTGAGCAGCCGGTCGAGCGCCGCCGCGGCGGCCCTGGCGTCCAGCGAGCGGATCATCGCCTTGATCGGGCCGACCGCGACCGGCGTGATCGAGAGGCGGCGGATGCCGATGCCGATCAGGGCCATGGCTTCGAGCGTGCGGCCGCCCATCTCGCCGCAGACGCCGAGCGGCACGCCGGCCTTGTCGGCGGCGCGGACGATTCGGCGCAGGAACCTGAGGATCGCCGGCGAAAGCCAGTCGTAGCGTTCGGCGAGGCGGGGGTTGGAGCGGTCGGCGGCGAACAGGAACTGGGTGAGATCGTTGGTGCCGATCGAGAGGAAATCGAGCCTGGGCAGGAGCACGTCCAGCATCTCGGCAAGCGAGGGCACTTCGAGCATGGCGCCGTAAAGGATGCGGCGCGGCAGCGGCTTCTTGCGGTCGACGAGCCAGGCCTTCTGCTCCTCGACCAGCGCTTTCGCCTCGTCGAACTCCCATGGCTCGGAGACCATCGGGAACATGATCTGCAGCTCGCGGCCGGCGGCGGCCTCGAGCAGCGCCCGCGCCTGCGTCTTCATCAGGCCGTCGCGGTCGAGCGCGAGGCGCAGCGCGCGCCAGCCCATCGCCGGATTTTCCTCATTCTCTGGGTTGGTGTTCAGATAGGGCAGGCTCTTGTCGCCGCCGACGTCGACGGTGCGGAACACGACCGGCTTGTCGCCGGCGGCGTCGAGGACCGAGCGGTAGAGGCGCTGCTGGCTCTCGCGGCGGGGCAGCGTCGCCGAGACCAGGAACTGGAATTCGGTGCGGAACAGGCCGATGCCGTCGGCGCCGGTCGCGGAAAGCGCCGCCACGTCGTCGCGAAGCCCGGCATTGACCATGACCGAAATGCGGGTCCCGTCTTTGGTCACCGCCGGCTTGTCCTTGACCGCGGCATATTCGGCGCGGCGCTTCTGGGTGACGGCGAACTTGGTGTCGAACGCCTCCTCGATCGCCGGGCTCGGGCGGGCGAGCGCGGTCGCCTCGGCGCCGTCGAGGAGAACGAGGTCGCCTTCCGAGATCGACCGGCGGACGTTGCCGATTCGGCCGACCATCGGCACCCCCATGGCGCGGGCGACGATGGTGACATGGGCGGTCAGCGAGCCCTCCTCGAGGATCACGCCCTTCAATTTGCGCCGGTCATATTCGAGCAATTCGGCGGGGCCGAGGTTGCGCGCGATCAATATCGCCTCGGGCGGCATGCCGGCCTGGGCGGCGGTGCCGAGCTTGCCCGAGACGATGCGCAGGAGGCGGTTCGACAGATCGTCGAGATCGTGCATCCGGTCCTGGAGGAGCGCGTCGTCGATCTGGCGCATGCGCTGCTGCATGCGCTGGCGGACGCGCTCGATCGCCGCCTCGGCGGTAAGGCCGGAATCGATCGCCTCGTTGATCCGCCGCGACCAGCCCTCGTCATAGGCGAACATCTTGTAGGTCTCGAGCACCTCCTGATGCTCGCCGATATTGCCGAACTCGGCCTGGCCCATCATCGAATCGATCTGCTCGCGCATCCTGGCGAAGGCGGAATAGACGCGGCGGCGCTCGGCCTCGGTATCCTCGGCGACGGTGTGCTCGATCAGCACGCGCGGCTGGTGGTAGACGGCGTTGCCCTTGGCCATGCCGAGGACGAGGCGGAGGCCGGCGAGGCGCGCCGTGCCGGCGTCGCGGCTGTCGCCGGCGGCCGCCTCCGCCCGGTCGGCGAGGCCGGCATTGGCGATCAGCTCGGAGAGCACCATGGCGACGGTCTGCAGCGCCTCGATCTCGAGCTCGTCATAAGCGCGCGGTTCGGCATGCTGGACGGCGAGGACGCCGATCGCGCGCTCCTTGCGGATGATCGGGACGCCGGCGAAGCTGTGGTAGAGTTCCTCGCCGGTCTCGGGCCGATAGGCGAATTCGGGATGGTTGGCGGCCTCGTCGAGGTTGAGGATCGCGGCGTGGCGGGCGATGGTGCCGACCAGGCCTTCGCCCAGCGCGAGCCGGGTGACGTGGACCGCCTCCTGGTTGAGGCCCAAAGTGGCGAACAATTCGAGCACGCCGTCGCGCAGCAGGTAGATCGAGCAGACCTCGCTCGCCATCGCCTCGGCGATGATCTTCACCACCTTGTTCAATTTGGCCTGAGCGCCGAGCTTCGACGCCATCACGTCGTGCAGGCCCGTCAGGATCTCGCGGGCGGAGGTGGCGGAGGCGGTCGGCATGCCCCGCGCTATCAGAAAGCAGAGACGGTTTCCAATGGCTCAGCCGGGCAGGCCGACCCCGCCGACCGGCTCGGTCTCGGCGCTGCTGTCGAAGCCGGCGATGATCGGGCGGGCCCGGGCGATGGCGGCTTGCACCTGCGGCAGCCGGAGCGAGGCGCGGTGGCTCTCGCGGCTGTCCCAGACCTCGGTGATCCAGATCGCGTCGGCATCGGCCGGGTCCTTGGCGACGACGTAGGAGAGGCAGCCCGGCATCGCCTCGGTGCCTTCGAGCAGGATCTCGATGAGGGCGTCGCGTTGGCCCGGCGTCGCGCGCATTTTGCCGATCAGGCCGTGCATTGCGCCGCTTCCGTGGTGCCCTTGCGCGCTGGCGGGGCCGCCTGCTAGCGCAAGCGCCAATCCACCGGCCAGCACGTCGCGACGGAACCAGCTCATTTCCTGTTCTCCCCATTCGGTACCAAGAGATTGTCCGCCGACTCAAACTCGCCAAGGAGCTTCACCGGCGGGTAGATCCCGATCGCCTTGGCGCGAAACTTTTCGTCGCAGGTCGCAAGCTCGCATGAAAGCTCCATGGCGAGGCCGAGATAGATGCAGTCCTTCAGCGGCTGGCCGAGCGTAAGCGCCAGCTTGCCGGCCTCGTACAGCCGGCGCTGCGTCACCCGGTGGGGCTTCACGATATGCTCGCCCCAGGCGATCGTCCATTTTCGAAGCGCCTCGAGCGCGTCGGCTGCGATGCCTTTTTTCATATTCGCGCGCTTGACGATCGCGCCCGCGACTTCCGTGAACAGCAGATTGGGGCCGCAAAGGCTGCGGTCAGGATGAAGCAGGAAGCGCAACGCATCGCGCGAGTCCCCTTCCCAGAGCATCCATTTCGCAGCCAGGCTGGCATCGACGACGATCATTCGTCGCGTCGCATTTCCCTGATCAATTCGGTGCTGTCCGGAAGCAGCCCGTGCTTGGCGATCATCCGGTCATGGAACGCGACCAAATCCTCTACGAGCGCCGGCAGGTCACGCGTCCGCTCGCCGAGCAGATGACGTGCTTCGGCCTCCAGCGACCGCTTGTTGGCGCGGGCACGGGCGCGAAGCTGCTCATAAACGTCGTCGTCGAGCTGCCTGATGGTCAATGTTGCCATGATCGATCCATTACCAATCCTAGCACAAGCGCATGCATAATGCTAGCGTCAGGCGGAGCGCCGCTCCAGCGCGTGGGCGGCCTCGTCGACGAGCTGGGCGAGAATATCGGCGACCGGGGCCTCGTCCTTGACCATGCCAACCGACTGGCCGGCCATGACCGAGCCGCTTTCAACGTCGCCTTCGATCACCGCGCGGCGGAGGGCGCCGGCCCAATAATGCTCGATCTGGAGCTGGGCCTCCATCATCTCGACCTTGCCCTCGTCGAGCGCTTGCGCGACCTCGCGCTGCTTGGCGGCGAAGCTCTCCATCTCCCGGTTCTTGAGGGCGCGGACCGGGATGACGGGCAGGCGCGGGTCGATCTGGACGCTGGTGATCGCGTCGCGGGCCGAGGCGCGGATAAAGGCTTTCTTGAAATTGGGATGGGCGATGCACTCGTGGGCGCAGACGAAGCGGGTGCCGAGCTGAACTCCGACCGCGCCCATTTCGAGATAGCCGGCGATCAGCCCGCCATGGCCGATGCCGCCGGCGACGAAGATCGGCACGTCGGCCGAGAGCGGCGGCAATATCTCCTGGGCGAGGACCGAGGTCGAGACCGGGCCGATATGGCCGCCCGCCTCCATGCCCTCGATGACCAGGGCGTCGACGCCCGAGCGGATCAGCTTCTTGGCCAGCGCGAACGCCGGAGCGAAGCAGATCAATTTGGCGCCATTGCCCTTGATCCGCTCGATCGCGCCGGGCGGCGGCAGCCCGCCGGCGAGGACGACATGGCTCACCGCGTGCTTCGCGCAAACGTTCGATCAAATCGGAGATCATCGGGTGCATCGTGATCAGATTGACTCCGAACGGCTTCGCGGTCCGTTTCTTCGTCTCGGCGATCTCCGTGTCGAGCAGATCGGGGGTCATCGCGCCGCAGGCGATGACTCCGAACGCGCCGGCGTTGGACAAGGCGGAGACGAGGTTGCGCTCCGAGATCCAGCTCATCGCGCCGCCGAGCACCGCGACCTCGCAGCCGAGGAAATCGGTGCCGCGCTTCATCAGCCGGGCGAGCCGGTCGTGGCCGAGATTTGAGCCCTCCCCCTGGATGGGGGAGGGTTGGGTGGGGGTGGCGTCGTTCATAGGCCGGTGTCTGTAGCGGAGACTCCACCCCGCCCCAACCCCTCCCCATCGAGGGGAGGGGCTTTTCATCAAGCCGCATCCTCCGCGTCGAGGCCGAAGGCGGTGTGGAGGACGCGCACCGCCAGCTCCATCGCCTCCTCCGGAATCAGCACCGAAACCTTGATCTCACTGGTGGCGATGGCGAGGATGTCGATCCTGCGCTCGGCCAGGGTCGCGAACATCCTGGCGGCAAGCGCGGGATCGGAGCGGATGCCGACGCCGACGATCGAGACCTTGCAGATGCCGGTGTCGGTCGACAGCTCGTCATAGCCGATCGCCTCCTGCGCCTTTTCGAGGATATCGGCGGCCTGCGCGAGCGTCGCCGCGGGGACGGTGAAGGTGAGGTCGGTCGGCGAACCCTGCGCGATCATGTCGTAATTGATCCCGCCTTCGGCAAGCGGGCCAAAGATGGCGGCGGCCGTGCCGGGCGCGATGGGCAGGCCGCTGAGCGTGATCCGCGCCTCATTCTTGTCGTAGGCGATTCCGGTGATCAGGTTTCTTTCCATGGCATAGTCCTCAAGCGCGCCCTCGCGCACGATAAGCGTACCCGGCCGGTCCTCGAACGAGGAGAGAACCTGCAGGGGAAGCTTGTAGCGCATCGCCAGGCCGACGCTGCGCGTCTGCAGCACCTTGGCGCCAACCGAGGCGAGCTCGAGCATCTCCTCATAGGTGACGATCGGCAGCTTGCGCGCGCGCGGGACGAGCCGCGGGTCGGTAGTGTAGACGCCGTCAACGTCGGTGTAGATGTCGCAGCGGTCGGCCTTCATCGCCGCGGCCAGGGCGACGGCGGAAGTGTCGGAGCCGCCGCGGCCCAAAGTGGCGATGCCGCCGTCGGCGGCGACGCCCTGGAAGCCGGGGATGATGGCGATGCCCTGTTCGTCGAAGACGCGCTCGAGCACGTCGACGTCGATTCCCTCGATCAGGCCGGCGGCGTGGCCGCTGGCGCGGATCGGCAATTGCCAGCCCATGTAGGAGCGGGCGTTCAGCCCCATGCCCTGGAGGGTGATGGCGAGGAGGCCGCTCGTCACCTGCTCTCCGGAGGCGACCACCACGTCATATTCGCGCGGATCGTAGATCGAGGCGGCTTCCCTGCAGAACTGGATCAGCCGGTCGGTCTCGCCGGCCATCGCCGAAACGACGACCGCGACCTGGTTGCCGCGTTCGGCCTCGCGCCTGACCAGCCCGGCGACGTGGCGGATGCGCTCGCTCCCCGCCATCGACGTGCCGCCGAACTTCATCACGATGCGAGGCATTGATCTCCCCAGCCCACCTCGCCGTCATTCCAGCGAAAGCTGGAATCTCTTTTCCTTTGCAGCCCATAAGTTCAAGGGAGATTCCGGCTTTCGCCGGAATGACGGAGTAAGAGGGTGAATCCGGAGCTGTCCACCATCGACCCCAAAGAAGCCGCGCATTTCGGCGGGCTGGCGGCGGACTGGTGGGATCCGAGGGGCTCGTCGGCGATGCTGCACAAGCTCAATCCGGTGCGGCTGCGCTACATCCGCGACCGGATCGATGCGCATTGGGGGCTCGACGAGCACGAGTTGAGGCCGCTCACGGGCAGGCGTGCCGCGGATGTGGGCTGCGGGGCGGGGCTGCTCGCCGAGCCGCTGGCGCGGCTCGGGGCGGCGGTGACCGGGATCGACGCGGCTGCGGAGAACATAGCGGCGGCGCGCGAGCACGCGCTCGGCCAGGGGCTGGAAATCGACTATCGCGTCGGCGGTACGGAGGCGCTCCAGGGGCGCTACGATCTGGTGACGTCGCTCGAGGTGGTCGAGCATGTCAGCGATCCGGCGGCGTTCGTCGGCGCCCTGGCGGCGGCGGTGGCCGAGGGCGGGCTGCTGATCCTGTCGAACTCCGAACCGGACGGCCTGGTCGCGGCTGGTGATGATCACGATCGGCGAGGGGACGGGGCGGATCCCCAGGGGCACCCACGATTGGGACAAGTTCGTCAATCCCGACGAGCTTTGCGCGTTGGTGCGCGGGGCGGGGCTGGAGGTGGCGGACCTGACCGGGATCGGCTGGTCGCCGACGCGAGGCTTCCAGCTGACCGAGGATATGTCGCTCAACTATCTGGTGACGGCGAGGCGCGCCTAGCGCCGCCGCTCCTGCGTCAGCCGGGTGATCAGCACGGCGGCGCGCTTGGCCTGGCGGGGGAGGGTGTCGAGATCGACCCATTCGCCCATCGCATGGGCGTTGCCGCCGCCGGCGCCGAGGCCGCCCAGGGTGTCGACGTCGGCGGCGACGAAGCCCGAGTCGGCCGCGCCGCGGCGGGCCGGTTCGTATTCGGCCATTTCGGGAAGGCCGAGGTCGCGGTTGGCGGCGTTGAGGCGGGCGAGCAGAGCGCGGTTGCCGTCGGTCGGCGCCATCGGCGGATAGCCGTCCGGAGCGAAGACGAGCTCGGCGCTGGTGCGCGGCAGGTGCTGGCCGACGATCGCCTGCATGGCCGCGCGGATGCGCTGCTCCTGCTCGGCGGAGAGGGTACGGATGTCGCCGCGGGCGATCGCGGTTTCGGCGACGATGTTGGTCTTGCCCGACGCGGCGACGCGAAAGCCCGCCTCGTCGATCGTCGCCGGGGTGCCGCCGGCGATGACTCCGACATTGTAGGTGAGGTTGGGCTCGGGCAGCTCGCGGCGGAAGGCGTCGAGAATTCGCGCCATCTCGTAGATCGCGCCGTAGCCGAGGCCCTCGCCGAACACGCCCGAGCTGTGCCCGGTGCGGCCGCCGGCGCGGAGCGTCCAGCTGGTCGAGCTGCGGCGGGCGATCGTGCCGAACTCCTGGCCGTCGTCGCGCGGAATTCTCGAATTCGAGCGCGTAATCGGCGGCGCGGCCGGCTTCGATCAGGTCGCGGCGGGCGGTGGCGATCGGAGCGCCGGGCCGCTCCTCGTCGCCGGTGAGGACGATGGTGACGCTGGCGCGCTGGAGCGTTCCGGCCGAGTGCATGGCGCGGAGCGCGGCGACGATGACGACGAGCCCGCCTTTGTCGTCGCCGATGCCGGGGCCGGTGGCGCGGTTGCCGGCGCGCTCGAAGCGCTGGAACGGGCTGTCGGGCTCGAACACGGTGTCGAGATGGCCGATCAGGAGGACGTTGCGGCTGGCGCCGCGGCGGGTAGCGACGATATGGCCGGCGCGGCCGGTCTCGCGCATGTCGACCCATCGGACCTCGAAGCCGAGCGGCTCGAGCTCGGCGCGCATCATCTCGCCAACCGCAGTCACGCCCGCGAGGTTCAGCGTGCCGCTGTTCACGTTCACCAGCCGCTCGAGCAAGGCAACGTCGCGGTCCGCCTCGCGGTCGACGGCGGCGGCCATCGCCCGCTCCTCGCGGGAGAGGCGCGCCTCGGCGGGGACGGCGAGAGCGAGCAAAGCGAGGAAGGCGAGGATTCGCATCCGGGCCACCTCCGCCTTCAGGCGCCGCGGGTCAAGGCCGAACCCGGGCCGGGGCTCATGCGTTGGGGCGCGGAAGGAGAATGGCGATGACCGATCCGCGCACGCCCAGGACCAAGGAAGCGCAGCTGCCCGACGCGCTCGATCAGCAGCCCGGCGAAACGGCGCCAGCCGAGGCGGCCGGGCGGGGCTCGGAGGATGCGCAATTGCTCGCCGGCGCCGGCGCCCCCGAGGGCAACGTCGAGACGCCGGGGCTGGAGGCGAACGACTGATCTTCCCGTTCGGTCTGAACCAACCCCGTTAGCAAGGCAAAACTGGTATGGAGCAAGGTCATGGCTAAGCCCGACAAGTTCAAACAGGCCGCCCGCGAGCTAGAGACGGACGACGATCCCGAACGCTTCCGCGAGCGCCTAGGGAAGCTGGTGAAGCATAAGCCTGTCGAGAAGCCGGAGTGACGAATAACAGGCCGGGCATGGGCTGTGCGACCGCTGCGCTTGCTCTCAACACCGTGCTTATGGGGCTCTTGGCTCTAAGCTTCGGCAGCGGACCCTATTCAAGTCGAGAACAAGAGATTTGGTACCGTTACGGCTCCCTTGGCTTCCTGCTGATCGGCGCAATCTTACCGGCCTTTGCATTGGCCTTAGGCGCTCGTCGTTCCCCGGCCCTGAGCACCGCATTAGCATTCTGGATGGTCGCAGTCCTATTCGCGTTCATTTATTATGCGATGATGTCGGGAGGCGAAGTCTGAACTCCCAAGGCTGTGGGTTTGGAAACTACACAATCGCCAACGCCCCCAGCGGTTAGCCGCCGATATTGAACTCGAAGAACAGGCCGAGGCCGCCGGAGAACTGGTCGCGCGAGCCGAAGCCGCGGACGACCGGCAAATCGGCGGCCTCGCCGATCAGGCGCTAGCCGTCGAATGTCGGGAAACGACCCATCGCGGACACACGGTTATTCACCAGCTTGGGTGTGAATGGCGCCCAGGCGGCGGGGTGGGACCAGCCTGGCTGCATCATCACGCCTTCGCGGTCGGCGGCGCGGCCGTCGTGGCTCGCGTCGCTCCGGATCGCGCGCATCGCGGGCGCATCGCCTCGGCCTTGGTGACGCCGCGCGTGTCGCGGCGAGCCTGGATCGCTGGTCTTGGAGATCGGGAGAGCGTTTCCGGAATTGCCCGGTCAATTTAGCGATAGTGACGCGCTATCTCCGTTCAGCCTCTCGTCGACGGATCGGGACTCTTATTTCCCTGGCGAAACCTGCCAGACGATCGGCGGAGACGCCGCCAACGTCTCCCCTCCTGAAAAACTCGGTCCATGCTGTATCGATTTCTCGCCTAACTGCGCTTCTATCACCCCTTGCGGTCGCGTATCTCATATTCAGTCGCGAGGCGAGTGCCTCCATGTTATCAGTGGCAATTGGCGCCACGATAGAGCCAACGACAAGCCAAGCCGAGCCTCCCTGATCAGATATATAGTTGCCTTCACTAAGCGCGATCGGCCCGCCCGTAAAACAGATGCCCCCAGAGCCGTAAAACTCGTTGCAAGATCTATGAGGCCATACAGTGCAGTTGTGGGTATAAGAATAACACACAGTACAGTAAGCAGACGCAACTGCCGGAACTACAAGGGCAGATACAAAAATAGCGGCTCTGAAGAATAGATTCTTTTTCATAACCTCCCCCTCAATAAACCGCGCCCACACCTAAAAAAATGCGAAATGAGCATTACAAGTATGGGTCATGAAACGCGGCGCTAATAATCAATCGAAACTAGGCGTGAACGCGGCGGTCGTCAACGATAGATAATCGTTTGTTTTGAGGCTATTGCAGTAGAGTGTTCAGGACCCATGAGGAATCTGGGTGCGCCATACTAAATCCGGGTCGCGCCGGGGCATGGCCCGCCGAAGGGCAAAATCTGTTGGTCCAAGCGACCGGGCGAGGCCGGGGCGAGGGCGTTCGAGGCCATTGAGACGGACAATCTGGGAGGTCGGGTTGTTGTCGGGGCTAACGACAGCGTTGAGCGAGTGCAGAGGTCTACCAACCGCCCGCTGCGCACTAATCGCTCCTTCACCAACGCAAGGCGGCAATGTCCGCTTTCCACCCATTACGGACATTCCAAAGACGCGTGTTCCCAAAAGACACATACGCCCGCCGGTGCTGTCCCAAGTGGCTGGCCCGCTGATTTGAACGACGAGATTCGGTTCGCTCGGATGGAATCGTTGCCGGGAGCGGGTGCTTCAATCCGGATGCAACCGGCTCTAGCGGCCGCCGCCGACGTTGAACTCGAAGAACAGGCCGAGGCCGCCGGAGAACTGGTCGCGCGAGCCGAAGCCGCGGACGATCGGGGAATCGGCGGCGTCGCCGATCAGGCGGTCGTAGCCGGCATAGCCCTGGATGCCCCAGTTGCGGCCGATTTTGTGGGTGATTCCGGCGACCGCGCCGATCGCGTAGAAGCCGCTGCTCGGATCGAAGGCGGCGAGGCCGGAGGCGGGGATGGCCACCGGCAGGCCGAAATAGGCGTCGTGATAATCGTTGTCGGCCCAGCGCGCGCGCGGGCCGATCGAGAAGATGGTGCTGTCCCCGCCGCGCACGACGAGGTCGGCGCCGATATCGCCGGTCAGGCCTTCATGCCCGCCCAGACCCTGGCGCAGCTCGGCGCGGATGCGGAAATTTTCGGTCGGGAAGATTTCGACGAAGCCGCCGACCTCGACGGTGAAGCCGACATCGCCCACCGGCGCGCCGACATCGTCCTCCTCGCGCTTGTTCTGCAGGCGGATCGCCGGGCCGAAGTTGAACGCGCTGTCGCGGCCGAGGAGGCCGAGGCCGATGCCGTCGTCGGGCGCCTCGAACGGCATCGGCGTGCCTTCGCGGCGGAAGCCGAAGATCGGCAAGGGATTGATGCCGTAGGAATCGGCGCCCGGATATTTGGGATAGGTCTGGGCGCCTAGGCCGACCGTGATCGTATGGCCGCCGCCGTCGCCGTCCTGGGCGGTGGCGGGGGCGGCGGCGAGAGCGAGGAGAGCCGCGCCAGTCAAGGCAGCGGGGCGGAACGTGCGGGGCGTCGTCATGATCGCCAGAACCTTCCTTCGCCGAATTCGTTGCGGGGGCGGGACAGAAAAGCGGGCGGCGTGCTTTCCGGGTGACGATTTTCTATTCGAATTCAAGGATTACGGCGTCGACGGCGAGACTGTCGCCGGGCCTCGCATCGACCGACTTGACGGTGCCGCTCTTCTCGGCGCGAAGGATGTTCTCCATCTTCATCGCCTCGACGACCGCGAGCGGCTGGCCGGCCTCGACCCGATCGCCCGCGCCGACATGGAGCGCGGTCAACAGGCCGGGCATCGGGCAGATCAGGAACTTCGAAAGATCGGGCGGGACCTTGTCGATCATGTGACGCGAGAGGATCGCGACATGCTCGGGGAGGACGTCGGCGATGTGGGAGGCGCCGCGAGTGGTCAGCCGCCACTGGCGGCCGCGCCGCGCCAGCTGGACGATAAGGTCGCGGCCGTCGATCGTGCCCTTGAACAAAGGCTCGCCGGGGCGCCAGCGGCCGACCAGTTCGTGCGGGCCTGCATCGTCCAGATAGGCGAGGCTGCCGCCTTCGAAGGCCTCGAAACGGACCCGATGCTCGGCGCCGGCGAGGCGGACGACGCGCAGCTCGGGCGCCGGAACCGGGCCCGAAAGCTGGCCGCTGACGCCGCCAGCCGCGGCCTCGGTCTCGCGGCCCGCATAAGCGGCGACGACGGCGAGATCGGCGACGAGCTCGGCGTCGGCGGGGGCGCCGAGGAAGCCTTCGGGATACTCCTCGGCGATGAAGCCGGTGGTGAGCTCGCCGGCGCGGAAGCGCGGGTGCTGCATCAGCGCGGAGAGGAAATCGACATTGTGGCCGATGCCCTCGATCGCGAAGCCGTCCAGGGCGGCGACCTGACGGTCGATCGCCTCCTCGCGGGTGGCGCCGGTGGTGATCAGCTTGGCGATCATCGGATCGTAGAACATGCTGACCTCGCCGCCTTCGGCGACGCCGTCGTCGACGCGCACGCCCTCCTTCTCCCGCGGCGGCCGGTAGCGGACCAGGCGGCCGGTCGAGGGCAGGAAGCCGCGATAGGGATCCTCGGCATAGATTCGGGTCTCGACCAACCAGCCGTTCAGCGTCACGTCGTCCTGGCCGAAGCCCAGCCTCTCGCCGGCGGCGACTCGGATCATCTGCTCGACGAGGTCGAGGCCGGTGACCTGCTCGGTGACCGGATGCTCGACCTGGAGCCTGGTGTTCATTTCGAGGAAATAGAAGCTGCGGTCGGCGCCGGCGATGAACTCGACCGTGCCGGCGGAATGATAGCCAACCGCCCGCGCCAGCGCGATCGCCTGCTCCCCCATCGCCTCGCGCATCTCCGGCGTCACGAACGGCGAGGGCGCTTCCTCGATCACCTTCTGGTGGCGGCGCTGGACCGAACATTCGCGCTCGCCGAGATGGAGGAGGGTGCCGTGCCGGTCGCCGAGCAGCTGGATCTCGATATGGCGCGGGCTTTCGACGAACTTCTCGATGAACACGCGGTCGTCGCCGAAGCTGGCTTTGCCCTCCCGGCGGACCGACTCGAAATTCTCGCGCACGTCCTTTTCGGAGAAAGCGAGCCGCATGCCCTTGCCGCCGCCGCCGGCGCTCGCCTTCATCATCACCGGATAGCCGATGCCGTTCGCGATCTCGACCGCGTGCCCGGTATCGCGGAGCTCGCCGAGGAAGCCCGGAACGACCGAAACGCCCGCCGCCTGGGCGAGCTTCTTCGATTCGATCTTGTCGCCCATCGCCGCGATCGCCTCGGGCGGCGGCCCGATGAAAGATATCTTCGCTTCGGCGAGCGCGCCGGCGAAACTCTCGCGCTCGGACAGGAACCCGTAACCCGGGTGCACCGCCTCCGCGCCGGTCGCCTTGCAGGCGTCGATGATCAGCTCGGCATTGAGATAGGATTCGGAGGCCGGCGGCGGGCCGAGCCGGACGCTCTCGTCGGCCAGCTTCACGTGCGGCGCGCGGGCGTCGGCGTCCGAATAGACCGCGACCGTCGCGATCCCCATCCGCCGCGCGGTCCTGATGACGCGGCAGGCGATCTCGCCGCGGTTCGCGATCAGGATCTTGTTGAACGTCAACGCGGCCGACCCTCGGCAAGCCGCTGCAGCGACAAAGTGAAAATGCGGGGATCGTCGTTGGACGGCAGATAGACGAGCTTCAGCGACGTCGCCGGATCGGTCGAGCCCAGATCCCAGGAGAAGCCGAGAATCTCCTCGGCCGGACGGGATCGGGGCGCGAGCGCGGCGCCGATCGCCGCCATCAGCGCGGCCGGTTGCAGCTGTTCCTCGACCGCAACCCAGAAGTCGCAGCGCGCCAGCCAGCGCCGGCGGGCGCCGCGGCCTGCTCGCCGGTCGCGCCGGGCGTCGTCGTCGCGCCCGCGCGCCTGCCGAAGGATGATCTGGCCGTGGCGCGAGCTCCACTCCTGTTCTCCGCGCGCCGCGGATTCGCTGCGGACGAAGCCGAGATCGGACGCGGCCGCCGCCTGGTCGAAGGCCGCGGCGTCAGGGAAAGTCGCCATGCAGATGGCGCTGAAGGCGTCCAGGGCGCGCGCCACCGGCAGCGGTGCGAGCCTGACCGGCTGGCGCTCGGAAAAGGGAGACTTCCTCGAGCGGCTCGCCCCCCGGCTGCAGGACGACGAGAAGCGCGCCGGCGATCATCGTCCCGATCATCCCTTACTGCTCCGCATCGGCGACGCCGGCGAGCTGGCCGATGCGCTCGCGGGTCAGCGCGGCTCGGCAGCCCTCATAGACCATCGGCTCCATGCTCCCGCCGCGCGCTTCGTCATAGCCTTGGAGGGTGCAATGCGCGTCGCGGAAGACGATCCAGGCGCGCTGTGCCTCGCGCAATTTGGCCTCGCTGGTCGGGCGGACGTCATAGCGGCGGTCGATCTCGCGGTCGGCCGCGCGCGCGCCGGCGATCGCTGCGCGCCAGGCCGCGTTCAACTCGGCGTCGGCGCGCTCGAAGTCGATCGCGGCGCAGAAATTCATGTCCATCTGGGTCATGGGCGAATCGCAATTGTGCTCGCGATGGCGCGTTTCGAGCGAGCCCTGAAGCGCCAGCGCCAGCACAAAAATCGTGATCATTCCGCGGCCTCCCGCGCCGGTTCCGGGCTGGTCATGGCTCGCAGGCCGAGCCTGTCGAACAAAGCGGCGTCGGCAGTGGCGCCGGCATTGCCGGTGGTCAGCAATTTGTCGCCGGTGAAGATCGAATTGGCGCCGGCGATGAAGCAGAGGGCCTGGGTTTCGACGCTCATGCTCTCGCGGCCGGCGGAAAGGCGGACGATCGACCGCGGCATCGTGATCCGCGCGGCGGCGACGGTGCGGACGAACTCGATATCGTCGATTTTTGCCAGGGGAGTGTCGCCGAGAATGTCGCCGAGGACGGTGCCTTTGACCGGCACCAGCGCGTTGATCGGCACGCTTTCCGGATGGGAAGGCAGGGTGGCAAGCGCGTGCAGGAAGCCGACCCGGTCCGCGCGGCTCTCGCCCATTCCGATTATGCCGCCGCAGCAAACCGCCATGCCCGAGGCGCGGACGGCTTCGAGCGTGTCGAGGCGGTCCCGATACGTCCGGGTGGTGACGATCGCGCCATAATGTTCGGGCGAGGTATCGAGATTATGGTTGTAATAATCGAGGCCGGCGGCGGCGAGGCGGTCGGCCTGGGCCTGGGTGAGCATGCCGAGCGTCATGCAGGTTTCGAGGCCGAGCGCCTTCACGCCGGCGACCATAAGGCAGAGCGCGTCGAGATCGCGGTCCCTGGGCCCGCGCCAGGCGGCGCCCATGCAGAAGCGGCCCGAGCCCGCCGCTTTGGCTTGCGCCGCGGCGTCGAGGACCGCCTCCACATCCATCAATTTCTCGGCCTTGAGGCCCGTGTCCGCGTGGGCGGACTGGCTGCAATAGCCGCAATCCTCGGGGCAGCCGCCGGTCTTGATCGAGAGCAGGGTCGAAAGCTGGACCTCGTTGGGCGCGTGATGGCGGCGATGCAGCTGCTGCGCCTGCCAGAGGAGGTCGAGCAGCGGGAGATCGAAGAGGGCGGCGATCTCGGCGCGGGTCCAGTCGGTGCGAATCGTCATGTCAGCGCCTTCCAGAAAATATGCAGGAAGGCGCCGAGGCCGATGGCGATCCCGGCGATTGCGACCGTCATGTAGCGCCGCGGCCATTGCGACGGCTCCTTCCCCGCGGCCCTGGCGCTGACGATCCCGTGCGCGACGGAGAAGGCACAGATGCCGCCGACGCTGATCGAGGCGATCGCCAGGCCCAGGTTGAACGGCTCCACGCCGTCAAGCCGGTCGCTCTGACTGAGCGAGAGGACACCGCCCAGCGCCAGCAGCGCCAGCGCGGTCAGGAACTTGGCATAGTCGTAAAGCAGGGTTTCGGCATAATTTTCGGAGCCCGGCTCGGGCTTCAGGCGGGGATCGTCCTCGCCCATCATTCCGCCGCCTCCTCGAGCGGGGGGAGGTTGTGGCCGAGCAGCTTCAGCACCTCGCCGGCGGCCTCGACGAGATTGGTGCCGGGGCCGAAGATCGCCTGGACGCCGGCCGCGCGCAGCATGTCGTAATCCTGCGGCGGGATGACGCCGCCGACGACGACCTTGATGTCGGGGCGGCCGAGGTCGCGCAGGTGGCCGATCAGCTCGGGGACCAGGGTCTTGTGGCCGGCGGCGAGGCTGGACGCGCCGACCACGTCCACTTGCCGTTCGACGGCGAGGCGGGCGCTTTCCTCGGGGGTCTGGAAGAGGGGCCCAGGCACGATCTCGAAGCCGAGATCGGCGAAGGCCGAGGAGACGAGGTTGGCGCCGCGGTCGTGGCCGTCCTGACCCATCTTGGCGACGAGCATGCGGGGCTTGCGGCCGAGGCGGCGCTCGATCGCGCCGACGCCGCCGGTCGCGCGCGCCCAGGCGGGATCGTCGGCCCAGGCGGCGCCGTAAATGCCCTGCACGGGCGTCGGCACCGTGTCGTAGCGGCCGAACGCGTCTTCGAGCGCCGCGGAGATTTCCCCCAAAGTGCAGCGCGCGCGCGCCGCCTCGATCGAGAGCGCCAAGAGATTGGCCGTCCCTTTCGCGCCGTCCCGCAAGGCGTCGAGCGCGGCTTTGGCCCCGGCGTCGTCGCGGGCGGCGCGGACCTGTTCGAGGCGCCTGATCTGGCCGGCCCGGACCCGCGCGTTGTCGATGTCGAGGATGTCGAGATGCTCCTCGTCGGCGAGCCGGTAGCGGTTGACGCCGACGACCACAGTCTCGCCGCGGTCGACCCTGGCGGCGCGGGCGGCCGCAGCCTCCTCGATGCGGCGCTTGGGCATGCCGGCGGCGACCGCCGCGGTCATGCCGCCGAGCCCTTCCACCTCCTCGATCAGCGCCCACGCCTTCTCCGCCAGCTCGGCGGTCAGCGCCTCGACATAATAAGAGCCGCCCAGCGGATCGGCGACGTTGGCGATGCCGCTCTCCTCGGCGAGGACGAGCTGGGTGTTGCGGGCGATCCGCGCGGAGAAATCGGTGGGGAGGGCGACCGCCTCGTCGAAGCTGTTGGTATGCAGCGACTGGGTGCCGCCGAGCACTGCCGCCATCGCCTCGATCGTGGTGCGGACGACGTTGTTCCAGGGGTCCTGCTCGGTCAGCGATACGCCCGACGTCTGGCAGTGGGTCCTCAGCATCTTCGATTTGGGGTTCTGCGCGCCGAATTCCGCCATGATCCGGTGCCAGAGCAGGCGGGCCGCGCGCAGCTTCGCCACCTCCATGAAGAAGTTCATGCCGATGCCGAAGAAGAAGGAGAGCCGGGGCGCGAAGGCGTCGACGTCGAGCCCCTTGGCGCGGGCGGCGCGGACATAATCCATGCCGTCGGCCAGCGTGAAGGCGAGCTCCTGGACCGCGGTCGCCCCGGCCTCGTGCATGTGATAGCCCGAGATCGAGATCGAGTTGAACCTGGGCATCTCGGCCGAGCAATATTGGATGATGTCGGCGACGATCCGCATCGACGGCGCCGGCGGGTAGATATAGGTGTTGCGGACCGCGAACTCCTTCAGGATGTCGTTCTGGATCGTGCCGGTGAGGGCGGCCTGGGCCACGCCCTGCTCCTCCGCGGCGACGATGTAGAAGGCCATGACGGGGAGGACGGCGCCGTTCATCGTCATCGACACCGACATCTCATCGAGCGGGATGCCGTCGAACAGGATCTTCATGTCGTCGAGCGTGTCGATCGCCACCCCCGCCTTGCCGACGTCGCCGACCACCCGCGAATGATCGCTGTCATAGCCGCGGTGGGTGGCGAGATCGAAGGCGACCGAAAGGCCCTTCTGCCCGGCGGCGAGGTTGCGGCGGTAGAAGGCGTTGGAATCCTCGGCGGTGGAGAAGCCGGCATATTGGCGGATCGTCCACGGCCTCCCCGTGTACATCGAGGCGTAGGGGCCGCGGGTGTAGGGCGCGAAGCCGGGCAGGCCTGGGTCGAGGTCGGCGACGTCCTCGGCGGTGTAGAGCGCGCGCACGTCGATGCCTTCGGGCGTGCGCCAAATCGGGTCCTTGCCCTTCACCTCTTTCGAGGCGGCGGCGTCCCAGTCTGCGCGTGTGGGCTTGTCGGACATCAGGCTTCCCAATTCTCGCGCGTACTACGGACGCGAACGATCGTCACCTGTTCGCCGACGACCCGATAGATCATGACATATTGAATATCAGGGATCGACAAAGCGCGTAGCGCTGGACCAATGCGCCGGCCGATGAACGGCGTTTGGCTCAAGGCCACCGCGCGCTGCCTCAAACGGCCGTCCACGCGCGCGGCCCAATGTTCCGATTTCTCCAAATTGAAGGCGAGAATGCGAGCAAGATCGGCGCGCGCGGCTGTCGCCCATACGACCTTCACTATTCGGCTGCGCTCGACCGAAAGCGGCGGCGACGAGCCTCCGACTCACGCACAACCTGCTCATGCGGCACAACGCGCCCGGCGGCGATGTCCTCCAGCCCTTCTTTGATGTCTTCAAGGAATCGGCGTGCCTGGGCGGCGGAACGGAGGAATGGGAAGTCGGCGCGCAATGCATCGAAGCTTGCATCCGGATCGGCCAGCTGCTCGTCGATCCAGGCGATGTCGGTGGCTACACTCGGGTCTTTTTCAGCCATGACAACACCATAGCAGCATCAACGCGCCTCCGCCACTTTCGGCGTCTCCATCAGCTCGACCAGGACCCCGCCCATGTCCTTGGGATGCACGAAAATCACCGGCGTCCCGTGCGCGCCGATCCGCGGCTCGCCGAGCACCCTGGCGCCCTTGGCTTCCATGTCGGCCTTCGCGTCGTGGATGTCGGGCACTTCGAAGCAGACATGGTGCTGGCCGCCGGCCGGGTTCTTCGCGAGGAAAGCGTGGAGGGGGCTCGCCTCGCCGAGCGGCTCGATCAGCTCGATCTGGCTGTTCGGCGTGTCGACGAAGCAGACCCGGACGCCCTGCGGCGGCAGGTCGAACGGCGCGTGGATCCTGGTCGCGCCGAGCAGGTCGCGGTAGAGCGCGACGCTCTGCTCGATCGACGGGGTGGCGATGCCGACATGGTTCAGGCGCCCGAGCTTCATAATGGCCTCCGTAGGTCGCGGACGAGGGGCAGGACATGGTCCCGAGTCAGCGGCGCAAGGGTGAGCGAATCGATATCGTCGGGATCGTGCCAGGCGGCGTCCTCGATCTCGCCGGCGGGCCGGACGTCGCCGAGCAACTCGACCATGAACAGGTCGGCCTCGACGACGCTGCCCACCTCATTGGCGGCCGCCGCGCGGAACCGGCCGAGCGGCCGCGGCGCCCCGGCGAGGTCGCAGCCGAGCTCCTCCCTGATCTCGCGCCGCAGAGCATCGCACGGCGCCTCGCCGCGGCCGAGCTTGCCGCCGGCCTGCATGAAGGCCGACGTGCCCCGCTTGCGCACCAGCAAGGTGCAGCCGCTCTCGTCGACGACGACCGCCGCGGCGATTCGGATCACCGGCGCGCCCCGCCTCACAGCGAATCCCGCAGGCCGAGCCCGAACAGCAGGTCCGCGGCGACGAGCCCGACCAGCAGCAGGCTCAGCGCATGGAGGACGAGCAGCGCGTTGAATTTCGACGGCGCATTGTCGCGGCTGATGGAGGTCCGATAGAGCGGCAGGCGGCCGTCGCGCAGGCCGCGCATGATCCGCCGGCCGATCAAGACCACCAGCACGAGCGCGACCAACCCAACGAGAAGATCCCCGGAGTCCGGCGGCATCACGCTCCCCGGCCAGTCATGTCTTCGCGTCTTCGCGTCCTTCGCACGAGAAAGGAGGATTCTGGCACGCGAAGGCGCGAAGGACGCGAAGGAGTCGCGGCTTGGCTCAGGTGGCTGCGGTTCACGCCAATCTCCCTCGCCTCATTCCTTCGGCAAGGCCCGGCGGCTGCGGGCGTCGGCGCGCGCTTCATCGACGATCGTCTCGACCCGGACCAGCCGCTCGCTCAGCCGCGCCATTGCCTCGCGCAATCCCGCAATGTCCTGGTCCTGCCGCTCCGCACCTCGTTCCAGTCGTTCGAGATTGGCCTGCATCAGCACGACGTTTTTCAAGGCGGACGCGACATCGCCGAACAGGCTCATCAGCGAACGCCCATTTTCCGAAGGAAGGCGTCGGTCTCGCGATGGGTCTTGTCGAGGGTTTCCAGCATACGATCGATCGAACCGCGCATCCTGGGAATAGCCTCGTTCGCCTGCGCGACCAGCGCGGCGAGCTCGGCCTGCTGCTCCGCCGTCAGCTCGTCATCATCCTCGACCCTGCGCCGGACATATTCGCCCATTGATACCCCGTGCGCGGCCGCCCGTTTGGCAAGGGCCGCCTTGCCCGTGCGGCTGGTCAGAAAGGTCACACGTTCGGTCTGCATTTGGCGATCCTTCACATGTGATTATAATGTTTAAGCCATAGGTCTGCAAGCATCGCATCGGGCAGGTCGCGATAGAGCGCCACGCTCTTATCGATCGGCGTTGCGACCCCGACATGGTTCACGCGACCTAGCATATTGATTAACTCCGTTGCTCTCGTCCAAAGACGAGTGTCACCAGATGATCTTTGGCAGCTTCGCGCTCGCCCGGAATGCTGTCTAGCCTCATAGCCGCAATCATCTCTGACAAATCTGTCCGCGCCTCTGGCGAATAGATGTCTTCACCGTGCTCGAACGACCGCACCATCTTTTCGATCACAGCGCGAGAGCCATAAAGCGCAATGCGCCCCCTTGCCTCTGCAATCGTCCTCAACGCTGCCTCGATGGTCTCATTTTCGCCAGCCCCATGGGAAAGCTCGCTGATCCCTCGAAGATAAGTCAGGTAGGCGTCATTTCTATTCTGTCGCTCGAACCGATGTGTCTCGAAGCGACGTGCGACCCATGTTTGGATTGCGCCTCCAACGAGAGCCGAAGCAAAGCCTACGAGTGCAATGAGAAGCGGTTCCGGCATAAGCTAGCTCACAATGGAATGTTGTCATGCTTCTTCCACGGATTCTCGAGCTGCTTGTCGCGCAGCTTTCTCAGCCCCAGCGCGATCCGCCGCCGCGTGGAATGCGGATAGATGACCTCGTCGATGAAGCCCTTGCTCGCTGCCACGAACGGGTTGGCGAAGCGCTCTTCATAGTCGCGGGTGCGCTCGGCGATCTTCTCCGGGTCGCCGATGTCCTTGCGGAAGATGATCTCGACCGCGCCCTTGGCGCCCATCACCGCGATCTCGGCGGTCGGCCAGGCGTAGTTGAGGTCGCCGCGCAGGTGCTTGCTCGCCATCACGTCGTACGCGCCGCCATAGGCCTTGCGGGTGATCACGGTGATCTTGGGGACGGTGGCCTCGGCGTAGGCGAAGAGCAGCTTCGCCCCGTTCTTGATGATGCCGTCATGCTCCTGGGCGATTCCGGGGAGGAAGCCGGGGACGTCGACGAAGGTGACGATCGGGATATCGAAGGCATCGCAGAAGCGGACGAAGCGGGCCGCCTTCTTCGACGACTTGATGTCGAGCACGCCGGCCAGCACCATCGGCTGGTTCGCGACCACGCCGATCGTACGGCCCTCGATCCGGCCGAAGCCCACAATGATGTTGGCGGCATGGGCGGGCTGGAGCTCGAAGAAGTCGCCGTCGTCGACCGTTTTGCGGATCAGCTCGTGCATGTCGTAGGGCCTGGCGGCGCTGTCCGGGATCAAGGTGTCGAGGCTGTCGTCGGTGCGGTCCCAGGGGTCGTGGCAGGGCCGCTCGGGCAGATCGTGGCGGTTTGAGAGCGGCAGGAAATCGACGAAGTCGCGGGTGGCGAGCAAAGCGTCGATGTCGTTCTCGAAGGCGACGTCGGCGACGCCCGATTTGGTGGTGTGGGTGACCGCGCCGCCGAGCTCCTCCTGGGTCACGATCTCGTTGGTGACGGTCTTCACCACGTCGGGGCCGGTGACGAACATGTAGCTCGAATCCTTCACCATGAAGATGAAATCGGTCATCGCCGGCGAATAGACCGCGCCGCCGGCGCACGGGCCCATGATCAGGCTGATCTGCGGGACGACGCCCGAGGCGAGCACGTTGCGCTGGAACACTTCGGCATAGCCGGCGAGGCTGGCGACGCCCTCCTGGATTCGGGCGCCGCCGGAATCGTTGAGGCCGATGACCGGCGCGCCGACCTTCATCGCCATGTCCATCACCTTGCAGATCTTCTGGGCGTGGCGCTCGGAGAGCGAGCCGCCGAAGACGGTGAAATCCTGGGCGAAGACGAAGACGAGGCGGCCGTTGATCGTGCCCGAGCCGGTGACGACGCCGTCGCCGGGCACCTTCTGCTCGGCCATGCCGAAGTCGACGCAATTATGCTCGACATACATGTCATATTCTTCGAACGAGCCCCGGTCGAGGAGGACGGTGAGGCGCTCGCGCGCGGTCAGGCGGCCCTTGGCGTGCTGCGCTTCGATCCGTTTCTCGCCGCCGCCGAGGCGCGCCTGCGCGCGGCGCTTTTCGAGCTCTTCGATGGTCGTGGCCATGGAGAGGTTCTTATTCCCGAATGTCAGGCTTCGGCAACCAGCGGGGTTGGGCAGGCCCTACTTCCCGTCGAATGTCGGCTGGCGCTTCTGCAGGAAAGCCAGGACGGCGGCCTTGAAATCGTCGGTGCGGCCGGCGTCGCGCTGGGCGGCGCGCTCGGCGGCGAGGGCCTCGGCGAGCGGGAGCTGTTCGGCGTCGCGGGCGAGGCGGCGGAGCAGGCCGTAGGCCACGGTCGGCCCCTGGGCCAAACGCGTGGCGAGGGCGACGGCTTCGGAGGGCAAGGCCTCGTCGTCGACGACTCGGGCGATCATCCCCCAATCGGCCGCCTGCGCGGCCGGGATGCGCTCGCCGAGCATCATCATCTCCATCGCCCGGGCGCGGCCGGCGAGGCGCGGCAGGAGCCAGGTGGCGCCGGCGTCCGGGATCAGGCCGATATTGATGAACGCCTGGAGGAAATAGGCCGAGCGGCCGGCGATGACGATGTCGGCGGCCAAAGCGAGCGAGCAGCCGGCGCCGGCGGCGGCGCCGTTGACCGCCGCGACGACGGGGATGGGAAGCGCGAGGAGAGCCTCGATCAGCGGGTTGTAATGCGCCTCCAATGCCGCGCCGACATCGTCGGGAAGGCCGCCGCCGGACGCCAGATCGGCACCGCTCGAAAAGCCGCGGCCAGCGCCGGTCAGCAGCAGGCAGCGGGCGCCGGAGCCGGCCAGGCTTTCGACCGCGGCCCGCAGCTCCTCGAGCATCGCCGCGTTGAGCGCGTTGAGCGAGTCCGGTCGGTCGAGCGTGACCGTCGCGACCGCGGCCGGGCTCTGTTCGAGGCGGATATGCTCGAAGGTCATTCGACCAGCGCGCTTTCCTCGGGCGCGTGCAGGCGCAGGCGGGTGACTCGGCGCGTGTCCGCCTCGGTGACCTCGAGGCGCCAGCCGCTTGGATGCTCCAGGATCTCGCCGGTCCGGGGAACGCGGCCGGCGAGGACGAAGGCGAGGCCGCCCAGGGTGTCAACATCCTCGTCAACCGCGGCGAGGCGGGCGTCGATCGCTTCGGCGACCTCGTCCAGCTCGGCCCGCGCGTCGGCCTCCCAGCAGCCGTCCTCGAGCGGGATGAGCAGCCCTTCGGGCTCCTCGTCATGCTCGTCCTCGATCTCGCCGACGATCTCCTCGACCACGTCCTCGATGGTGAGCAGGCCCTCGGTGCCGCCGAACTCGTCGACGACGATGGCGAGGTGGACGCGCTCGGCGCGCATCCGGGCGAGCAGATCGAGCACGCCCATCGATTCGGGGACGTAGAGCGGCGTGCGCAGCAGCTCGCGAATATCGGCCGGCGGCGGCGCGCCGCTCACCTCGACCGCGAACACGTCCTTGACGTGGATCATGCCGACGACGGTGTCGAGGCTGTCCTCGTAGACCGGCATGCGGCTGTGGCCGGCCTCGGCGAAGGCGGCGACCAGGCCCTCGAAGCTGGTCTCGACCGGGACCGCGATGATGTCGCCGCGGGTGACCGCGACGTCGCCGGCATTCTTCTCGCCGAAATGCAGGATGTTGCGCAGCATCTGGCGCTCGACATGGCTGAGGTCGCCGAGGCGGGGCACCTCGCCCTCGCGGCTCTCGATCGCTTCCTCGATCTCGTCGCGGAGCGTCGAGCCGTTGTCGTCGCCGAACAGGAGGGAGCGCAGGCCGCTCCAGAAGCTGCGTCCGTCTTCCCGGCCGCTTCGACTGTCGTCTTCCATAAGGCTTAGGGTTGCACCTCGCTCAAATAGGGATCGGCAATGCCGAGCGACGCGAGCGCCCGCCGCTCGGTCTGCTCCATCTCCTCGGCAGCGGCGTCGCTCGTTTCGTGGTCGTAACCTAGCAGATGAAGCGCGCCATGCACCACCAGATGCGCGGCATGGGCTTCGATGGCGAGTTGCTTGCCGGCCGCCTCGGCCGCGCAGACGCCGTGCGCGAGGACGATGTCGCCGATGAGCTGGGCGCTGGCGAGCTCCGCCTCCTCGGCCATCGGGAAGGAGAGGACGTTGGTCGCCTTGTCCTTGCCGCGCCAGGCGGCGTTGAGGCCGCGAACCTCCTCGTCGGAGGTGAACTTGACCGAGACCTCGCTGTCGGAAAGGCCGGGGTGGCGGCTGTGCGCGACCGCGGCGTGGACCGACGCGCGGGCGAGGGCGGGCCAGTCGATGCGACTGTCCCAGTCTCCGGAAACGTCGGTCTCGACTCCGATCGTCATGCCGGTCCCTCATAGGCCTCGACGATCCGGCCGACCAGCGGGTGGCGGACGACGTCGCCGGCGCCGAAGCGGATCATCGAGATCTTCTGGATGTTCTCGAGCTTGCCGACCGCGTCGTTGAGGCCGGACTGGATGCCGGCGGGCAAATCGGTCTGCTTGGGGTCGCCGCAGATCACCATGCGCGAGCGCATTCCGAAGCGGGTCAGGAACATCTTCATCTGCTGCGGCGTGGTGTTCTGCGCCTCGTCGAGAATGATGAAGGCGTCGGAGAGCGTGCGGCCGCGCATGAAGGCGATCGGCGCGATCTCGATCTCGCCCGAGGCGATGCGGCGCTCGACCTGCTCGGTCGGCAGCATGTCGTAGAGCGCGTCGTAGAGCGGGCGCAGGTAAGGGTCGACCTTCTCCTTCATGTCGCCGGGAAGGAAGCCGAGCCGCTCGCCCGCTTCGACCGCGGGGCGCGACAGGATGAGCCGGTCGACGCTGCCGCCGATCAGTTGCTGCACCGCCTGGGCGACGGCGAGATAGGTCTTGCCGGTGCCGGCCGGGCCCAAGGCGAAGATCATGTCGTCGCGGGCCAGCGCCTCCATATAGACGGCCTGGGCCTTGGAGCGCGGGACGATGGTCTTCTTGCGGGTGCGGATCATCACCTTGGGCGGCTCGATCACCTCGGGGGCGATGATCCCGTTCAGGGTCGGCTGGCCCGACATGGCGATGATCGCGTTGACCAGCTCGGCGTCGATGTCGTGGCCTTCGTCGAGCCGGTTGTAGAGCCCCATCAGCACCTCGCGGGCGCGAGTCGCGGCTTCGGGCTCGCCCTCGATCTGCACCTTGGCGCCGCGCGCGGCGATATAGACTCCGAGCCGGTCCTCGATCGCGACCAGGTTGCGGTCGAACTCGCCGAACAGGGGCCCGAGCAGATGCGGCTGCTCGAACTCGATCTCCAGGCGGGCGCGGGGGCCGGCGGCGTCGGCGGCGGCGGCTTTCTTCGACGGCATTATGCCGTCGCCCCGGCGAAGGCCGGGGCCTCGTGGAGAAGGTCCGTGACTTCTCGACCTGGGACCCCGACTTTCGCCGGGGTGACGGGGATTGCGGCGAGGCTGTTTGGACCGGCGGAGAGAAGCTCCACCTCGACGAGGTCGCCGATTTGGGCGTCGGTTTCGAGATGAACCGATTGCAGCCAGGGCGTCTTGCCGATCAATTGGCCGGGTTTTTTGCCGGGCCGTTCGAGCAGTACCTCGGTGCGGCGGCCGACGCTGGCCCGGTTGAAGGCGAGCTGCTGGGCGTTGAGCAAGGCCTGGAGGCGCTGGAGGCGTTCGTCCATAACTAAAGCGGGCACCTGATCGTCCATGTCGGCCGCCGGAGTTCCGGGGCGCGGCGAATATTTGAACGAGAAAGCCTGCGCATAGTTCACTTCTTCGACGATCCGCAGCGTCTCCTCGAACTCGGCATCGCTCTCGCCGGGGAAACCGACGATGAAATCGCCCGAAATGGCGATGTCGGGGCGGGCGGCGCGGACGCGGTCGATGATGGCGAGATAGCTTTCGACGCCGTGGCTGCGGTTCATGGCTTTCAGGATCCTCCCGCTTCCCGACTGGACGGGCAGATGGAGGAACGGCATCAGCTTCTCGACCTCGGCATGGGCGCGGATCAGGCCCTCAGTCATGTCGTTGGGGTGGCTGGTCGTGTAGCGGATTCGGGCGAGGTCCGGCAACGCATCGAGCGCTCGGACCAGATCGTCGAGGCCTTTGTCGTCCTCCCGCCAGGCATTCACATTCTGCCCCAGAAGAGTGATCTCCTTCGCCCCCATGTCGAGCAGGGCGCTGGCCTCGTCCATGATCGAGGCGAACGGGCGGGAGATTTCGGCGCCGCGGGTATAGGGGACGACGCAATAGGTGCAGAATTTGTCGCAGCCCTCCTGGACGGTGAGGAAGGCGCTCGGCCCCTGGCGGCGGCGCGCGGGGAGCGCGCCGAACTTGGAGAGCGGCGGCATGCCGGTGTCGAGGGCGCGGCCGCCCGCCGCGGCCTGGCGGACCAGAGCGGGCAGATTGTGATAGGCCTGCGGGCCGACGACGATGTCGACGCCGGGCGCGCGGCGCGGGATTTCCTCGCCCTCGGCCTGGGCGACGCAGCCGGCGACGGCGATCATCGGCGCCGCGGGCCGCTTCATCAGCCGGCCGATGTCCGAATAGACCTTCTCGGCCGCCTTCTCGCGGATGTGGCAGGTGTTGAGCACGACGAGGTCCGGATCCGCGCCCTCGCCGGCCGCAATCATGCCCTCGGCCTCGAGCAACTCGGCCATGCGCGCGCCGTCATAGACGTTCATCTGGCAGCCGAAGGATTTGACCTGGAAGGTGCGGGGAGTCCGTTGCTTCATTGCGCGTCCTATAGGCGATGCGGCGGCGCACCGGAAGCAAGCGCCTCGACAATTTCAGCCCGGGCGCCCGCGGCGAGCGCCTTGCGGTCGCCGGCCTCGGCCGGATCGAGGGGATCGAGGAAGCGCAGCGCGACCGGGATCGAGCCGCGGCGGGAAAGCACGCGCTTCGCGTTGGCGCCGGCCGATTCGTCGCCGACCCAGGCGATCTCGGCGGTCGCTTCGCCATAGTCGATCGCCACCGGCTGGACCTTCACGCCGGGGAGCGGCGGAAAGAGCGAGGCGAACAGGCTGGGGCGGAAAGGGAGGATTTCGTGGCCGCCCTCGGTCGTCCCTTCAGGGAACAATGCGACGGCGCGGCCGGCGGCGAGCGCCTGGCGGAGCCGGTCGGCCTGGCCGTGGACTTCGCGGCGCGCATGGCGCGCGACGTAGATGGTGTCGTTGAAGGCCGCGACCCAGCCGACGCCCGGCCAGTTCTCGACGTTGTCGCGCGAGACGAAGATGGCGCGGCTGGCGCCGCCGAGGGCGAGGATGTCGAGCCAGCTGACATGGTTGGCGGCGAAGAGGACGCTCCCGGGCAGCGGCCGCCCCTCGGCACGGACGACGATTCCCGCGCAGCGGCCCGCATAGCCCAGGAAGACCTGCGGCCAGATCGAGCGCGCACCGAACGCCCTCCAGAGATAGTGGAGCGGCACGCAGAAGATGAGCCCGGCGGCGATGGCCGCGATGCGAAGGTAGAAGCGCATGCTGAGCCTAAAGCCCCTCCCCTCGATGGGGAGGAGTTGGGGAGGGGTGAACTCCGAGACCCGCGCCGTGCTGGCGGAGACGTTCACCCCCACCCCACCCTCCCCCATCGAGGGGGAGGGCTAAAGGAAGTATGCGCATCCGTTATTTTTCCCGGCCAAGGGCGACGCCGTAAAGCTCCATGCGATGATCGACCAGGCGGAAGCCGAGCTTGCCGGCGATTCGCCGCTGCAGCTCTTCGAGCTCCTCGTCGACGAACTCGATGACATTGCCGGTCTCGACGTCGATGAGATGGTCGTGATGGGTCTCGGCCGCCGCCTCGTAGCGGGCGCGGCCGTCGCCGAAATCGTGCCGTTCGAGGATGCCCGCTTCCTCGAACAAACGGACGGTGCGGTAGACGGTGGCGATCGATATGCCGGGATCGACGGCGGCGGCGCGGGCATGGAGCGCCTCGACGTCGGGATGGTCCTCGGATTCGCCGAGCACTCGGGCGATGACCTTGCGCTGCTCGGTGATGCGGAGGCCCTTTTCGGCGCAGAGCGCCTCGATGTCGATGTTGCGGGTCATGTCGCCACGTCTTTAGAGCAGATCGGCCGCCGGAGCAAAGCGCGGGCGCGGCAAAAGCGCCACCCCCGCGGGGGCGGGGATGGCGCTTTCAAGCTGAGTCTCGCGCTTACTTCTTGGCGGTGCGCTTGCGCTTGGTGCCCAGGCCGATCTTCTTGGCCAGGGTCCGACGCTGCTCGGCATAATTGGGCGCGACCATCGGATAATCCGCGTTCAGGCCCCATTTCTGCCGATACTGGTCCGGCGTCAGGTTGTAATGGGTCATCAGGTGGCGCTTGAGCATCTTGAGCTTCTTGCCGTCCTCGAGGCAGACCACATAGTCCGGCTTGATCGAGGAGCGAATCGAAACCGCGGGCTCGGGCTTCGGGGCCGGTGCTTCCGGCTGATCCCCGAGGCCCGACAAGGCGCCGTGGACATTACTGATCAGCAACGGCAGGTCGGAAACCGCCACGCTGTTGTTGCTGACATGGGCCGAAACAATGTCGGCGGTGAGGGTGATAAGCGTCTCACCGAAATTGTCTGTTGTGTCCATGTGTGGGTTCAACTTTCATCGTCAGAGGAGTGTGACTGTCATTGGCCTGACCGTCCTCGCGTTGGATAGGTCCGTTTCGGCGCTTCTGACAAGTCCGAAACGAAATATCGCGACTAGCAGTGAACAGATTTCGCCAAAGTCAGGGCGTCGTAAGTGCGCCCGGCGACGCCGCTATAATAGTTGCGGCGCCGGCCGACCAAGGAAAAGCCGGCGCGTTCATAGATGTTAAGTGCATGATTTCCCTCTCGAACTTCGAGGTGGACGCGGCTAGCGTCGCGGCCCAGCGCGGCGGCGGTGAAGGCCTCGAGCAGCATCTTGCCGATGCCGCGGCGCTGACGGCCGCCGCGGACCGCGAGCAGCAACAATTCGGCCTCATCGCCGATCGCGCGGGCCAAAGCGAAGCCGACGACTGTCCCATTTTCGTGCGCCAGAGTCAGCCAGACGCCCGGCATCGCCAGCAGGCCGGCGCATTGCGACGCGGTCCAGGCCTCGCCGAAACGCGGATCGAAGCTGTCGTCCATCACCGCCATCACACCGTCGAGATCGGTGAGGCCGCCTTCGGACAAGGTGATCGCGAGCGCATTCATGTCATCGGCTTCGCGTCGGGCGCGCGGCCGTAGATCGGCCGCGGCGGCAGGCCGCGGAGCGACGCCGGAAGCAGCCGGGCGTCGGCGGCGCGAGGCAAAGCGTCTCGCCAGCGGCCGGAACCGCGGGCGACGACCAGCGCCTCGGCGCCGGAGCCGACGACCAGCTCCGCCTCGATCGCGGCGGCCGCGGCGGCCGGCGCCAGCGAGCGCAGATCGTCGAGGGGAGCGAGCGGATCACCGCCGTAGCTTTGCACGAAAAGCTCGCCATGTCCCCCCGCCAGCGCGACCGCGACCGCCGAGTCGCCCGACGCCGCGGCGATCGCCGCCGTCGAGGAGAAGCCGGCGAGCGGCACCTTCCAGCCGATGGCGAGGCCGTGCGCCGCGGCGAGGCCGACGCGCACCCCGGTGAAGCTGCCCGGGCCGCAATCGACCAGGATCGCGGTCGGGACACGGCCGGCGAGCAGCTCGGCGATCATCGGCATAAGCCGCTCGGCATGGCCGCGGCCGACGATCTCGTGGCGCTCGTCGATGATCTCGGCGTCGTCGCCCAGCAGGGCGGCGGAGCAGGCGGCGGTCGCGCTGTCGATCACGAGGAGCATGGAAGACCCATACCGTTCGCCCTGATGGACAGGAAGTCCCGCCCCCGGCGGGACTTCCTGTCCATTGTCGAAGGGCCTTCCTTCTTGTCGAAGGCACCGGGAGTATGGGAGGGCTTCGACAGGCTCAGCCCGAACGGGGGTGAGCTCTTCGCCGGCCGATTCAGACCGCCTCGACCGACTCGACCTCGGGGACGTAATGCTTGAGCAGGCTCTCGATGCCGTTCTTCAGCGTCATCGTCGAGGAGGGGCAGCCCGAGCAGGCGCCGTGGAGGGCGAGATAGACGGTGCCGCCCTTGAAGCCGCGATAGACGATGTCGCCGCCGTCCTGCGCCACCGCGGGGCGGACGCGGGTTTCGATCAGCTCGCGGATCTGGGCGACGATCTCGGCGTCGGCGGGGTCGTCGCCGATGTCCGCCTCGGGCGCGACCTCGATCCCGGCGGCGCTGCCGGGCCGGAACAGGGGCGCGGCGCTGACGAAATGATCGAGCAGCACTTCGAGCACCTGCGGCTTGAGGCGGCGCCACTCGACGCCCGGCGCCGCGGTGACCGAGACGAAGTCGCGGCCGAAGAACACGCCGTCGACCTCGCCGGTCGAGAAGATCGCCTCGGCGAGCGGCGAGGCCTCGGCCTCCTCGGGCGTCGCGAAATCGCGCGTGCCGGAGTCCATCACCTTCTGGCCGGGCATGAACTTCAGCGTCGCCGGATTGGGCGTGGTTTCGGTCTGGATCAGCATGACGGGCATGTGGGCTCGATCGCGAAAGCGATCAAGCCCACATGCCCGTCATCCCGGCGAAGGCCGGGATCTCGTGGAGAGAGACCGAGACATGGTCGGACTTATGGGACACGATCAACGGCTAACCTTGTCATCCCGGCCCTTCGACTGCCTGCAAGGCAGGCGCTCAGGGTAGACTTTAGCAAAAGGCTGAAGGCCCGGATTTCAGCGAGAAAAAGGCACGGCCCTTCTCTACGGGACCCCGGCCTTCGCCGGGGTGACGTTGCCGGGCGCTTGCGCCCGACAACGTCAGAAATCCGGCTTGTCGTAATGGGGGGGCGGCATGATCACCTCCATCCGCTCGGTGAGCAGGGGGCGGAAGCTCGGGCGCGACTTCATCACCGCGTACCAGTCGACGGTCTGCTTGTGGCCGCGCCAGTCGAGGCCGCCGAGATAGTCCGCCACCGACAAATGCGCGGCGGCGGCGAGATCGGCCAAAGTCAGCACCGGGCCGGCCAGCCAGCGGCGGTGATCGAGCAGGTAATCGAGATAGTCGAGATGGGCGTTGGCCGAGGTCATCGCCCGCCGGAGCACGCCGGTGTCGGGCGGATCGCGGGCGACCAGGCGCTTGGTCATCCTCTCGTCCATCATCGGGCCGACGACGTCCCGGTAGAGCTTCTCGTCGAACCAGGTGACCAGGCGGCGGATCTCGGCGCGGTTGACCGCGGTGCCCGGGATCATCGGCGTGCGGTCGATCGTCTCCTCGAAATATTCGCAGATCGCGCCCGAATCGATCAGCACCGTGCCCTTCTGGCTCTCGACCAGCACCGGCGTCTGGCCGGCCGGGTTGAGGTCCATGAACTCGTCCTCCTGCAGCCAGGGGGAGACTCGGACCAGCTCGTGCGGGATCGCCTTCTCGGTCAGGGTCAGCCGGACCTTGCGCGAGAAGGGGCAAAGCGGGAATTGATAGAGCTGCCACATGGACAGCGTCTCTTAACGGCCGCGCGGCCCCAGTCCACCGCCGATTTGGACCGGATCGTCAGTCGTCGTACGGCCCGTCATAATCGTCGTAATAGCGCTCGTCGTCGCGGGAATCGTAGCGCCGCGGCGGCGCGCGCAGCGCGCGGCCCATTTCGCGCTCCATCTGGGCGAGCGAACGGCGCATGGCGGGAGCGGCGATCGCGATCGCGTCCATCATCCGGCCGATCCCGGCCGTGGTGCCGTAGATCGAATCGCGCAGGCGATGCTCGAACCAGGGATCGTCGCGGCCGGCGATCTCGCGCAGCGTGCGGCCGCGGCGCGGGCCGTAATGGCGGCGCCAGGGATCGGCGGCGTCCATGATCGGGGCGACATCGAGATCGAGCATTGCGCCGGTCATCCGGTCGATCACCGGCGCGAGCGCCTCGACCTCCTCTGCCGGCGGAATGGAGGCGGCGATACGCGCGTCCATCTCGGCGTCGAAGACGGCATCGGGCTGAGCGGCGGCGGGGCCGCTCAAGAAAAGGGCGGCGGCGGCGGCGATCGCAAGCTTACGCATGAACGGGCTCCTCGGCAGGCGCGGTCATCCATCGCGCAAACGCGCGGCTCCGCGACTCGGTTGCGCTCTCGCACGGACCCGATGAGCCTCGGCTGAACGCTCAGCGCACCCCGAGCCAGACCAGAGCGGCAATGCCGGCGGCGATGCGATACCAGCCGAAGGGCGCGAAGCCGCGGCGCGAGACGATTCCGATGAACCAGCGAATCACCACCAGAGCGACGACGAACGAGACGACGAAGCCGAGCGCGATCCCGCCGAGGCCGGCCGTGCCGAGCTCGTCATGATGCTTGGCCAGCTGCAGCGTCGTCGCGCCGAGCATGGTCGGCACGGCGAGGAAGAAGCTGAATTCGGCTGCGGTGCGCCGCTCGATGCCGAGAGACAGCGCGCCCAATATGGTCGCGCCCGAGCGGCTGACGCCGGGGATCATCGACAGGCACTGGATGGCGCCGACGCCGATCGCCTTGCCGAGGCTGATGTCGGCCACGCCCTTTTCGCGGCCCTGCGGCGCGGTCCGCTCGATGACCAGGATGGCGACGCCGCCGAGCAGCAGCGCCCAGGCGACGATGGTCGCGCTGCCGAGCATCGCCTCGATCCGGTCGATGAGGAGGAAGCCGAGCACTGCCGAAGGCAGGAAGGCGACGGCGACGTTGCGCACGAAGCGCCAGGATTCGGGCTGGTTGCCGAGCAGGCCGACCGCGACCGCCCAGAAGGTCCGCCAGTAGAGCACGATCACCGCGAGGATCGCGCCCAGCTGGATGACGACGTTGAACACGGCCCATTTCGCCGCGTCGTGGCCGAGCAGTTCCGAGGCGAGGATGAGATGGCCGGTCGAGGAGACCGGGATGAATTCGGTCACGCCTTCGACGATGCCGAGCAGGATGATGGTGAGGAGATCATTCATAGGTGGCGGCGGCTGTAGCGGGGCGGGCGGCGGCGGGTCCAGCGCCTTGTCGCGGGGCAATGGAGAGGGAATGGCAAGGGTGCCTCGGCGTCTACAGGGAAGATCGCGCGAATGCCTGTTTTTCGATCGCGCCGGATATTCGGCGGCGCTGCCACGTTATTGACAAGGTTGTCAGTCTAGAGGAGCCTGCATCATGGCCAGCTCCGCCGCCCCGACCCATGTCCACGCCCTCGCCATCCAAGCCGGCGACATCGATTTCATGGGTCACGTCAACAACAGCGTCTATCTGCAATGGGTGCAGGAGGCGGTGATCGCTTATTGGCAGCGCGTGGCGCCGGCGGAAGCCGTCGCTCAGCACCTCTGGGTCGCGCTCAAGCACGAGATCACCTACCGGCGGCCGGCCTTCCTCGACGACACCGTCGTCGCCTCGGTGGTCGCGGAAGGAGTGCAGGGCGCGCGCGCCTTCTTCAGCACCATGATCACCCGCGGCGAGGAGGTGTTGGCCGAGGTCAAGTCGAGCTGGTGCTGCCTCGACGCCGCCACGCTCAGGCCGGCGCGGCTTGCGCGCGACGTGGTCCGGCGGTTTTTGCCCGAATAGAAAGCAGGCTTCAGCTTACCGGCGCCTTCGCGAACCGCCCGTGGCGGCGGTAGAGGGTCAGCCAGCCCTCGGCGACCGCGGCCAGCGGCGTGGGGCGGATGCCGAAGGCTTCGAAGCCCGGGCCGGCGGCGACATTGTCCTTTTGCATCATCAGCCACTGGTCCCAGGTGATCGGCGCGCCGGGGAGGAAGCCCAGGCGCGCGATCAGCCTGCCGATCGGGTCGGGGATCTGGACCACGGCCTTGCTGCGGCCGGTCGCCCGGCAGATCCAGCGGTTCAATTCGGCCATGGTCAGGACCTGCGGGCCGCCGAGCTCGTAGGTCCGGCCGGAATGGGGCCCGGGGTCGAGCGCGGCGCGAGCGATCGCCTTGCCGAGATCGGCGACGTGGACCGGCTGCAGCCGCCAGGTGCCGCGGATCACCGGCAGGACCGGCAGCACTTGCGCCATTCGGGCGAACTTGTTGACGAAATCGTCCTCCCGGCCGAACGCGATCGACGGGCGGATGATGGCGGCGTCTGGGAAGGCGGCGCGGACGGCGGCCTCGCCCTCGCCCTTGGAGCGGCCATAGGCGCTGTCGCTCTCCGGGTCGGCGCCGATCGCGGAGACGTGGACGAGGGCTGGGACGCCGGCGGCCGCCGCGGCCTCGGCGACGTTGCGGGCCCCCGTGACGTGTGCCGCCTGGAAATTGCCCTTGAGGATGCCGACCAGGTTGACGACCGCGTCGGCGCCGTGGACGGCGGCGGCGACGGCGCCCTTGTCGGCGAGGTCGGCGCGAAGGAACTGGATCTGGCCGAGGCCGCAGAGCGGCTTCAGGAAGAAGGCGCGGCGCGGCTCGCGCTCGGCGATTCGGACTCGGGCGCCGGCCTTGAACAGGGCCTGGGCGACATAGCGGCCGACGAAGCCGCCGCCGCCGAACAAGGTGATGAGCCGGTCGGTCTTAACGGTCATGGCGGCCCCCTAGCCCCCTCCCCGCCAAGTCGGCAAGCCCCGCGTTGACAACAAGCCGGGCGGCTCCTAACGCGCCCCTCCTACCTGTTGTTTTGTTCTCTGGGCCCAGATGGCGGAATTGGTAGACGCACCAGCTTCAGGTGCTGGCGCTCGCAAGGGCGTGGAGGTTCGAGTCCTCTTCTGGGCACCACACAATCTTGTGGACCGCGGCCGGTGCGCGCGGTGTGCGGTCGGACCGAATTAGTCCTGTAATTTCCGCCCCGTCAATGAATGAGACTGGTCTGAGCGACCTGCTTCCCGTTTTCCGGGCCGTTTGAGCTGGAGAATGCCAGTTATGGAAGGAGGGTCAGGAAGCGGAGCGAATGATGGAGATCGAAGTTCAGCGAGGCGCAGATCTCGCAACTATCCTCAGGTGCAGTGCCTTTTTCTATGCGCCCCAGCCATCCCAGACGAGCTTGAGGCCAGCGATGACCATCAGCGCATAGATGATCGTGTAGAAGCGCTCCATGGAGATTCGGCGGACGAGGATCACTCCGGCGACGCTGCCCAGCAAAGCGAAAGGAAGGAGGATGAGGGTCGTCATCGCATTGGGCCAGGTGAACTGGCCGAGCGCGACGTAGGCGGGGACCTTGATCCAGTTCAGCGCCGCGAAGAAGATCGCGGTGGTGCCGATCAGGACGTCGCGCTCGAGCCGGCGCGGCATCACCCACATCTGGAAGGGCGGCCCGCCGGCATGGGCGATCTGGCTGGTGAAGCCGGTGGCGATGCCGAACAGCGCGCCCACCCAGCCCGGCGACCGCGACGAGGCAGCGATGCGGCCGCCGCGCTCGATCCAGAGGCGGTAGAGACCGAACAGGACCGAGATGGCGCCGACCGCGACCAGCACCGCGTCGGAGGACACCGAGGCGGCGAACCACCAGCCCAGCACGACCCCGATCACCGCGCTCGGCAGCATAACCGCCAGCACTCGGCCGTCCCAGCTCTTCCGGAAAGCGGCGACGCCGACCACGTCCTGCGCGATCAGGATGGGGAGCAGGATGCCGGCCGCCCGCACCGGATCCATCGCCAGCGCGAGCAATGGCATGCCAAGCGCGCCCATGCCCGAAAAGCCGCCTTTGGCGAGACCCACCAGCAGGACGGCCGGAATGGCGAGAAGGTAGAAGCTCAGGTCCTGCGGCACCCCGCAGGCCTATCAGTCGACGTGCGCCCGCTCCAGCCGTGGCGACAGCAGGTGAACGATCGCCAGGGCCACGAAATAGGCGCTTCCGGCGACGATGAAGATCGGCGTGTAGCTGCCGACCTTGTCGAGGATCTGCCCGACATAGAGCGAGAAGATCATTCCGCCCACCGCCCCCACCGTGCCGCCGATCCCGATCACGCTGCCGACCGCGCTTCTCGGGAAGAGGTCGGAAGGCAGGGTATAGAGATTGGCCGAGAAGGCCTGATGCGCCGCAGTCGCGACCCCGATCACCAGCACCGCGACCCACAGATTGTCGTAGGATTGGGCGAAGAAGACCGGGATGACCGCGAAGGCGCAGACCAGCATGGTCATCTTGCGGGCATAGTTCACGCTCCTGCCCTGCTTGATCCAGCGCGACGAGGCCCAGCCGCCGGCGATCGAGCCGACGTCGGAAAGCAGATAGATGGCGACGAGCGGCGGCCCGAACTGGAGGATGTCGAGATCGTAGCGCTGGGCCAGATAGCCGGGCAGCCAGAACAGGAAGAACCACCAGATCGGATCGATGCAGAACTTGCCGAGCGCATAGGCCCAGGTCTCGCGCTTGGTGGCGATCTTCGCCCAGGGAAGCGGCGTGACGGGGTCTTCCGGATCCTGCTCGATATAAGCGAGTTCCTCGGCGGAGACGCGGCTGTGCTCGCGCGGCCGGCGGTACATGGCGAGCCAGAAGAATAGCCAGACGAACGTGACCACGCCGGTGATGACGAAGGCTGCGCGCCAGCCATAGGCGACGACGAGGAAAGGCACGACGAGCGGAGTGACGATCGCGCCGATATTGGCGCCGGCGTTGAACACCCCGACGGCGAAGGCGCGCTCCTTGGCGGGAAACCATTCGGTGACCGCCTTGATGCCCGCCGGGAAGTTGCCCGCCTCGCCGATGCCGAGTCCGAAGCGGACCATCGCAAACTGGGTCACCGAATGGACGCCGCCATGGGCGATATGGGCGAGCGTCCAGATCACGAAGGCGATCGCGTAGCCCATCCGGGCGCCGATCAGGTCGACGATCCGGCCGAAGCCGATATAGCCGATCGCGTAGGCGGTCTGGAACCAGAAGACGATGTTGGCGAAATCGACCTCGGACCAGTTGAGATCCTCGGACAAAGTGGGCTTCAGCACGCCCAGCATCTGCCGGTCGATATAGTTGATGACGGTGGCGAGGAAGAGCAGGCCGACGATGATCCAACGGTAGGAGCCGACTCGGGCGGCGGCGCGCTGAACCGTCAGATTCGCTTCCTCGGCCATCTCGCTCTCCTTATTCCGGCTCCGCCGCGATCAGATGGCAGGCGACGGTTATCCCGGCGCGGAAGCGGGCCTCGACCGTCTGGCCGGGCCGCGCCGGATGAACGCCGGTCACGGCGCCGCTGGAGACCCACTGGCCCGGCGACAGCGCGATGCCGCGCTCGGCCATGAGCTCGAACAGGAAGCGCGCGGCGCCGATCGCGCCGTCGGGAAAGCCCGCGGCGCGGCCCCGGCCGACTTCATCGCCGTCGATCAGGGTCGATACGTCCCAGCTTTCGAATTCGCTGTCGCGCCAGTCCGCGATCTCGGGCCCGATCACCAGGCCGTTATTGTTGCCGAAATCGGAGATCACCGCGATCGGGCCGAGCTCGTTGATCGTGCCTAGAGGCGAGCTCGCGACCTCGATCCCGGCATGGATCGCGCCGATCAGGTCGGCCGCCTCTTCCAGGCTGTAGTCTGTCTTTTCCGCGGGTGGCGTGGCGCCGATCTTCAAGAGGAACTCGGCCTCGCCGGCAGCGAAGCCCTCGGCGAAGACCGGCATCTCGACAGCGGCGCCATTGCCGTGCGCGCGTGCCTGCGCGAAGATCGGGCCGGCGAGGCGGTCGATGCCGAAGCGGTCGATCAGGTGCGGCGGGACGCGGCCGACCTTCCAGCCGATCACCGGGCGCTCCCAGCGCGCGATCGCCTCGTCCTGGATCGAATAGGCTTCGCCGAGCGTCGCCGGAAAATCGCCCGGATAGAAGTCGAGTCCCGCCGCGGCGCGGCGCGCGGCAAGGAATCGGCCGGCGATCCGGCTGCGGTCTTCGACGACGGACAAAAGCCTCTCCCGCTTTTGGCCGATGCTAATGGAAACCGGTGTCATAGGCAACCGGCTGCGCGCGGCCAGCAGCATTTTCAGGTCCGGCGGAGGGCCGCGGCCGCGCGGGCGCGCTCTTTCATTGCATTCGGATCAAGAGCTTGGCCGGCAGGGACGAGCCAGCTGCCGCCGACGCAGGCGACGCTCGGCAGGTCGAGCCAGGCCTGGGCATTGTCCTGCGTGATGCCGCCGGTGGGACAAAACAGGACATCGCCGAACACCGCGCTTAGCGCTTTCAGCGCCGCAATCCCGCCCGAGGCTTCGGCCGGAAAGAATTTGAGCCCGGTGAAGCCGAGCGCGCGGGCGCGCATGATCTCGGACGCGGTCGCCACGCCGGGAAGGTAAGGCGCGCCGCTGTCGTGGGCAGCCTGCGCAAGCGCCTCGGTCAGGCCGGGGCTGACCAGGAAGGCGGCGCCGGCATCCCGGGCGGCCCGGACCTGCCAGGGGTCGAGCACGGTACCGGCGCCGACGATCGCCCCGGGGACGGCCTGCATCGCCCTGACGGCCTCGAGCGCGGCCGGCGTGCGCAGGGTCACCTCGATCACCGGGAGGCCGCCCGCGACGAGGGCCTCGGCGATCGGCACGGCATCCTCGACCCGGTCGATCACCAGCACGGGGATGACCGGCGCGGCGGCGAGGATGCGGTCGAGGTCGGGCGCCTGGTTCATTGGAAACCGGTGTCTAAAGTCCGCTGGCAGGGCGGGCAAGCTCGCGCTAAGCCAGGGCGATGGGAGCGAGGGCTTGAGCAAGACCGACGAGAGCGCGCGCGCCGCCAAGCCGACGATCAACGACGTCGCGCGCCTCGCCGGCGTGTCCAAGAAGACGGTGAGCCGGGTGATCAACCGCTCGCCTCTGCTCAACGAGGAGACGCGCGGCCGGGTCGAGAAGGTGATCCGCGAGCTCGGCTATGTCCCCAATCCGCAGGCGCGCGCGCTGGCGCTGGGGCGCAACTCCCTCGTCGGCCTGATCCACGACAATCCCAACGCGCAGATGGTGCTCAACATGCAGCAGGGCATATTGGAGGCGCTGCAGGGCACCGATTTCGAGATGGTTGTGCGCCCGGTCGACCGGACCAGCTCGATGATGCTCGACGACGTCCGCCTGTTCCTCGAGCGGCAGCGTCTGTTCGGGGTCGTCATCCTGCCGCCGATCAGCGAGAATGACGCGCTCGCCCGCCTCTGCGACGAGGTCGGCTGCCGCTACGTGCGGATGGGCTCGGCCCAGCTCGACGATGCGGAGCACATGGTCGCCTCGAACGACCGCGATGCGGTCAGGGAGGCGACCGAGCATCTGATCCAGCAGGGCCACAGGCTGATCGCCCTCGTCGAAGGCCCGGACGGCTTCCGCTCGGCGCGCGAGCGGCGCCTGGGCTTCGAGGACGCGCTGCGCGGAGCCGGGATCACCTTGCCCAGGAGCCTGATCGCGCGCGGCAATTATACGTTCGAAACCGGCGTCACCGCCGCCAACCGCCTGTTCGACCTGTCGCCGCGGCCGACCGCGATCTTCGCCAGCAATGACGAGATGGCCGCGGGCGTGGTCTTCGCCGCGCGCGAGCGAGGCATCACCATTCCCGACGAATTGTCGGTGATCGGCTTCGACGACACCCCGATCGCCGCCCATATCTGGCCGCCTTTGACCACGGTGCGCTGGCCGATCGTGTCGATGGCGAGGGCGGCGGCGCGCAAATTGGTGGGCGATATCGTCGGCGGTCCGGCCGCGGGCGAGCAGCCCAGCGAGCTGCCCTCGACCCTGGTCAAGCGGGCCTCGGTCGCGCCGCCGCCGGGCTGAGTATTGCCGCCGCCTCTGACACCGGTTACCGGTAACGCGTAGCGAGGAGAGTCGGATGTTCGAGCGAACCTATTACGCCACCCATCCGGACATGATGGAATGCGTGTCCAACGAGGAATTGCGCGACCGCTATCTGATCGAGGACCTGTTCCGCGAGGGAGAGTGCGTGCTCAACTACACCCATGCCGACCGGTTCGTGATCGGCGGCGTCGCCGTTGGCGCGGACGCGGTGCGCCTGCCGGCCCAGGTCGAGCCGCCCTCGGCGCAGGGCCATCCCTTCCTCGAGCGGCGCGAGCTGGCGGTCGTCAATGTCGGAGCGGCCGGGGGCAGCGTGACCGTCGACGGCGAGACGTTCGCGCTCGGCAACAAGGACTGCCTCTATGTCACCATGGGCGCGCAGGAGGTGATCTTCGCGGGGGCCGGCGCGCGCTTCTATCTCGCTTCCTGCCCCGCGCATAAGGCGTTCCGGACCCGCAAGCTGTCGATCGCCGAGGCCAATGCGCTGGAGCGCGGCTCCCTCGAGGAATCGAACGAGCGGACCATCTACCAGCTGGTCATCCCGGGCGTCTGCGACAGCGCCCAACTGGTGATGGGCCTGACCGTGCTCCGGCCCGGCAGCGTCTGGAACACGATGCCGCCGCACATCCATGAGCGGCGCAGCGAAATCTATTTTTACTTCGAACTGCCGCAGGCCAACGACCGAGTCTTTCATTATATGGGCGAAGGCGAGGCGATGCGGCATATCGTGGTCGCGAACGAGGAGGCGGTAATCTCGCCGCCCTGGTCGATCCACATGGGCTCGGGGACTCGGGCCTATGCCTTCATCTGGGCGATGGCGGGCGAGAATCAGGACTATACCGACATGAACGTCCTCGACATCTGCCAGCTGCAATGACGGCGCCCACCCTGCTCCCCGGCGCGGATATGACCAACCTCTTCGACCTCGCCGGCCGGGTCGCGCTGGTTACCGGCGCCAATGGCGGCATCGGGCAGGCGATCGCGCTGGCGCTGGCCGGCGCGGGCGCAGACGTCGCGCTGGCCGGGCGGACGCTTGCGGTCGAGACCGAGGAGCAGGCGCGGGCGCTGGGGCGAAAGGCGGTGCTGATCGAGGCCAACGTCGCCGCGCCCGGCGCGGCGCACGGCATGGTCGACGCCACGCTGGCGACGCTCGGGCGGCTCGACATCCTGGTCAACAATGCCGGCATCATCCGCCGCGCCGATGCGGTCGACTTCAGCGAGGAAGACTGGGACGCGGTCCTCGACACCAACCTCAAGAGCCTCTTCCTCCTCTGCCAGGAGGCGGGGCGCCATATGATCGCGCAAGGCCGCGGCAAGATCGTCAACATCGCCTCGATGCTGAGCTTCCAGGGCGGGGTGCGGGTGCCGGCCTATACGGCGTCGAAGAGCGCCGTCGCTGGCCTCACCAAGGCGCTGGCCAACGAATGGGCGGGCAAGGGCGTCAACGTCAACGCGATCGCGCCCGGCTATATCGCGACCAACAACACCGCCGCGCTGCAGGCCGACGAGACGCGCAACCGCCAGATCCTCGAGCGAATCCCGGCCGGGCGCTGGGGCGCGCCTTCGGACCTTGGCGGCGCCGCGGTGTTCCTGGCCTCGTCGGCGTCGGACTATGTCCACGGCCATGTCCTGGCGGTGGACGGCGGCTGGCTGGCGCGCTGATGGGCAAGGTCGTCGCCTTCGGCGAGCTGCTGCTGCGGCTGGCCGCGCCGGGGCGGGAATTGCTGCTGCAGAGCGGCCGGCTCGACGTGCATGTCGGCGGCGCCGAGGCCAATGTCGCGGTGGCGTTGGCGCGCCTGGGCCACGCGACGGCGATGGTCAGCCGGGTGCCGGACAATGCGCTCGGCGACGCGGCGGCGGGGCATTTGCGGCGATACGGGGTGGACACGGCGGGCGTCACGACCGGTCCGGGCCGGATGGGCCTCTATTTCCTGTCGCCGGGTGCGGGGGTGCGGCCGTCCGACATCATCTACGACCGCGAAGGCAGCGCCTTCGCGCTGGCGGAGCCCGGGGATTTCGATTGGGACCGGCTGCTCGACGGGGCGGATCTGCTGCATGTGTCCGGAGTCACCCCAGCCATCGGCCAGCGCGCTGCGGACGCGGCGCTGGCGGCGGCCGAGGCGGCACGGGCCCGGGACATTCCGGTCTCCTTCGACGGCAATTACCGGGCCGCGCTCTGGCGGCTCCGGGACGTCGATCCGGCGAAGATCCTGCGCTCGCTGGTCGAACAGGCGGACGTCCTGTTCGGCAATCATCGCGACATCTCGCTTCTCCTGGGCCGGGAATTTTCGGGCGACGGCGGGGCGCGCCGGCGCGAGGCCGCGAAAGCCGCGTTCGATGCTTTTCCGCGGCTTCGGCTGATCGCCTCGACGGCCCGCCATATCGCCGATGCAGACACCCACCGCATCGCCGCGCGGATCGACGGGCGCGACGGCGCGGCGCAGACCGAGGAAGTGGTCGTCGCCGGCATCGTCGACCGGATCGGCGCGGGCGACGCCTTCGCCGCGGGCATCCTGCATGGGATGCGGCGGGGACTCGATCTCGACGCCACCGTCCATGCCGGCCTGGCGCTTAGCTGCCTCAAACATTCGCTGCCGGGCGACGCCAGCCTGTTCGGCGCGCACGATATCGCGGCCTTCCTCGCCGGCGAGCGCGACGTTCGCCGCTAGGATCGTTTCGGGACCCTATCGGTCTTGACAGACAGATTTGATCGGCTCAAAAACTCGAATGACACCGGTTACTCTAACGGGACGACCGGAAAAGGCGACTGCGGCAAACGCGGCACCTGGGAGAGGGAAAAGGGGCGGCCCCGAGGCTATTGCATCCTTCGCCCAATGTGCACCGCTTGCGCAGGCTTTTTTTGGGCTGGTTTAGACACCGGTGTCAAAAGAAGGGGGAAGCGCCGCGCGCGCTCGGACTGGGAAGGACTGGCCATGACTTCGAAGCTCGACCGCACGCCACGCCGCCATATCCTCATAGGCCTCTCGGCCGCCGCGTCCGTTGCGGCGCTCGGCGCGACGCCGGCCTGGGCTCAGGACGATGCCGCCCCGCCGGCCGAGGATGAGGACGGCCAGTCGATCGTCGTCACCGGCTTCCGCGCCTCGCTGAACGCCGCGCTGGAGGACAAGCGCGAGGCGACCGGCATCGTCGATGTCATCCGCGCCGAGGACATTGCCGATTTCCCCGACAACAACCTCGCCGAATCGATCCAGCGCATCCCGGGCGTCTCGATCACCCGCGACCAGGGCGAGGGGCGGAACATCTCGGTGCGGGGCCTGGGTCCGGTATTCACGCGCGTCAGGATCAACGGCCTCGAGGGGTTGAGCACGACCGGCGGCGCCGACGCGTCGGGCGGCGCCAATCGCGGCCGCCAGTTCGATTTCAACATCTTCGCCTCGGAGCTGTTCAACTCGATCACCGTCCGCAAGACCTCCTCCGCGGACATCGAAGAGGGCTCGCTCGGCGCCACCGTCGACCTGCAGACGGCGCGGCCGTTCGACTATCGCGACGACATGACCCTGGTCGCCTCCGCCCAGGTCGGCCTCAACGACCTGTCGAGCGCGGTCGATCCGCGGCTCTCCGCGCTCTTCTCCACGCGCTTCGCCGACGACACGATCGGCATCCTCGTTTCCGCCTCCTATTCGGAGCGCGGCATCGTCGAGGAGGGACCCTCGACGGTGCGCTGGGAGCGCGGCACCGACAATGGCGGCTTCGCCGTCGCCTCGGTGCTTCCGGGCGGTGCCCAGCAGGGCTTCGCCTTCTTCCATCCGCGCATCCCGCGCTACGACAGCTACCGCTATCATACCGAGCGCATCGGCCTCACCGGCTCGATCCAGTGGGCGCCGAGCGATTCCACCTTGCTGAGCTTCGACGCGCTCTACTCGCGCTTCCGTTCCGAGCGCGCCGAGCAATATCTGGAGGCGATCTCGTTCAGCCGCTCCGGCACGGGCAAGCCGCAGACGGTGATCCTCACCGGCCAGGTCGACGATACGAACAGCCTCGTCTCCGGCAGGTTCAACAATGTCGACGTTCGCGTCGAATCGCGCTTCGACGAGCTCGAGACCGAGTTCCAGCAATATACCCTGTCGCTGCACCAGGAATTCGGCGATCGCCTCCGGCTCGACGCGCTCGGCGGCTATTCGCTCTCGGAATTCGCCAACCCCATCCAGACCACCGTCGCCCTCGATGCCAACAACGTGCAGGGCTACAGCTACGACTTCTCCAACGGCCGCAACCCGACCTTCAGCTACGGCAATCTCGACGTCCGCAATCCGAACAGCTTCATCCTCGGCGAGATCCGCCTGCGCCCGCAATTCGTCGACAACGATTTCTGGGTCGGCCGGGTCACGCTCGAATATGACGTCAGCGAGCAGATCAGGCTGCGCTTCGGCGGCGACTACAAGCGCTATACCTTCGATTCGCAGGAGCTGAGGCGGGCCAGCGAAACCCAGGTGCCGGTTCTGGCGCCGGGCCAGCTCGCAAGCCTGTCCTACGCCTATTCGATCAGCGCCGGCACCGACATTGCCGGCTCTCCGCGCGGCTTCATCGTGCCGGACCTCGATCTGTTCGCCGACGCGCTCGACATCTATTCGAACAGCGGCATCTACACGCTGACCGGCATCACCAACACCAGCGCGCAGGGCAATTGGCGCTCCATCCGCGAGCGCGACCTCGCCGGCTTCATCCAGGCCGCCTGGAATTTCGATTTGGGCAATGTGCGGCTGCGCGGCGACGCCGGCATCCGCTACGCCCGCACCAGCCAGTTCTCTTCCGGCTATACCGGCGGCGCGTCGGCCATCCTGGTCACCGCGGAGCGCGACTATGACAATTGGTTGCCCTCGGTGAACTTCGTCGCCGAGTTCGGCGGCGACTTCATCGCCCGCGCCGCGGTCGCCCGGGTGATGACCCGCCCGAACCTCGGCACCCTCAACCCGACCGGCGCCTTCTCGATCTCGGGCGGCAACCGCACCTACACGATCGGCAATCCTTTCGTGGACCCGATCACCTCCACCAATTACGATCTGTCGCTGGAATGGTATTTCGCGCCCGAATCCGCGCTCGTTTTCGGCGCTTTCTACCGCGACGTCTCCAGCTTCATCGCCAACACCGTCCAGTCGATCCCGTTCAACCAGCTCGGCCTCCCGCAAAGCCTCATCACGGGGCCGGGCGGCGTGCTCCTCATCCAGCCGACCGACCTCGTCACCGTCACCCAGCCGGTCAACAGCGACGGCGGCACGGTGAAGGGCCTCGAGATCGGGCTGCAGCTGCCCTTCCGCTTCGCGCGCGGCTGGGTCCGCAACATGGGCCTCCAGGCCAATTACACCTACGCCAAGTCCGACATCGAATATCCGCTATCGACCGCGGCCAACGCGCCGGTGGTGATCCGCTCGCTGACCGATCTGTCGCGCCACGCCGCCAATGTGACGCTCTATTACGAGGATCGCCGCTTCTCCCTGCGCGGCTCGCTCGCCTATCGCAGCGGTTACCTGCAGGCCGGCGGCGTCCCGGGCCGCAACGGCGTCGCGCCGGGGGCGGGACCGGTCTTCAATCCCAATGCCGGTCAGCCGACCTTCAACGACGTCGAGGGCGTCCACGGCACGATCAATATCGACATGGCCGCCTCCTACCGGATCAACGACCATTTCACGCTCACCGTCGAGGCGATCAACCTCACCGACGAATATGTCGATCAATATATCGACAGCGTCGCGGATCGCCTGAGCGTCTATCACCATACCGGCCGGCAATATTGGTTCGGAATCCGCTTCGCCTACTGAACCGCCCGGGGGCGCCGGCCGCTTCCCCCGGGGCGGGCCGGCATGTCAGGATGAGACGATGATCCGCCGCGCCCTCGCTTTGCTTGCGCTCCTGCTGCTTCCCGCCGCCGCGGCAGCGCAGAGCGATGAAGACATCGAGCGCGCCATGCGCCGCGCCACCGCGTTCATGGTCGAGCGGGTCGCGACCAACGGCGGCTACGTCTGGTCCTACCTTCCCGACATGTCGCGCCGCTGGGGCGAGATCGAGGCGCGCGCCTCCATGATCTGGGTGCAGCCGCCCGGCACGGCGACGATGGGGCACGTCTTCCTCGATGCCTATCACGCCACCGGCGACGAATATTATTACCGCGCCGCCGAACGCGCGGCGGGCGCGCTGATCGCCGGCCAGCACGGCAGCGGCGGCTGGAACTATTTCATCGATTTCGCCGGACCCGCCTCGACCCGCCAATGGTACCGGACGATCGGCCGCAACGCCTGGCGGATGGAGGAATTCCAGCACTACGCCGACAATGCCACGTTCGACGATGCCGGCACGTCGGAGGCGATGCAGCTCCTGCTCAGGATGTATCTCGAGAAGCGCGACGAGAAATACCGCGCGCCGCTCGACCGGGCGATCTCCTTCGTCCTCGACAGCCAATATCCGGACGGCGGCTGGCCACAGCGCTGGCCGCACGTGCGCAGCTACCCGGCTTATGCCCGCTACATCACCTTCAACGACGATGTCGCCGCGGAGAACATGCGCTTCCTGCTGATGGTCTATCAGTCGCTCGGCGAGGAACGCGTGCGGCCCGCGATCCTGCGGGCGATGGAAATTTTCCTGGCGACCCATCAGCCGATGCCGCAGCCGGGCTGGAGCCTCCAGCACCGGCTCGATCTGAGGCCCGCCGGCGCCCGCAGCTACGAGCCGCTCTCGCTGGCCACCCACACCAGCGCGGCCAATGTCCGCCACCTGATGAACTTCTACCGGATCACCGGCGACGAGAGATTCCTCGCCCGGGTGCCGGAGACGCTGGACTGGCTGGAGTCGCTGCGCCTGCTGCCCGATCCGGCGCGCCGCGGCCGCGATTTCCCGACCTTTGTCGAAATCGGCACGAACCGGCCGCTCTACGTCCACCGGCGCGGCTCCAACGTCGTCAACGGGCGCTATTATTGGGACTATAGCCCGGAGGCGACGCTCGGCCATTACGGCGCCTTTCGCGCCATCGACATCGCGGCGCTCAGGCGCGACTATGGCGAGCTTCGTGCCGCGCCCCGCGAAGCGCTGATCCGCAATTCGCCGCTCCGCGCGCCGGGGCACGCGCCCCTGCCGCGCTTCATGACCAGCCTCGACGTCGGCTCGGATCTCAACGCCCAGCCAGCCGCCAATCCGCGCGACGCGATCCGTACCCTCAATGCCGAGGGCTGGTGGCCGGTGCGGCTGCGCGCGACCAGCAACCCCTATATCGGCCCCGGCCCCCGCCGTCCGCCGCCGGGCGATTTCCGCACTACCCATGTCGGCGATTCGAGCGATACCTCGCCCTACGCGACCGACCAGCCGGTGATCGGCATCTCCACCGCCACCTATATCGCCAACATGGCCATGATGACCCGTGCGTTGGCACGGCCTGCATCGGCGGAATGAGTTGCGCAGGCCGTTTTCGCGCGGTCGATTTGAGGTCATAGATCCGGGCACGGAGAAAAAAGGCGCCCGAGACCGGTTCGGACCAGGCTGCTTCACGCACCGCACAGTCCTGCCGATCGCGCCGGCGAGGGACGCGGCCTGGCTCCCGAAGCGGAAGCGACGGAAGCGACGGGATGGACGGGATGACGCGGCGCTCGGGGCGGCGGCCGAAGCGAGACTGGAGTCCCCTTGAACGTCAGCGCGAGCTCAGCACGAATTCGTTGCCGTCGGGATCCTTGAACTTCGCAAAGTTGCCCCATGGCTCGTGGGTCGGCGGCGAGGTGAATTCCACGCCGCGCGCCGCGAGCTGCCGATGCGTCGCCTCGACATCGTCGCAGGCCAGGGCACCGTAGAAAAATCGGCCGACCAGATCCTGATCCGCCGGCGAAGGCTTGAACAGAACGACACGGGTGCTGCTGTCGCCCACCGACAACTCGATCCAGCGCTGCGCCTCGTCAAACGGCTGGTCGGTGAGCAGCGTGAAGCCGACCTGCTCGGTCCAGAACTTGAGCGCCCGCTCCTGGTCGCTGGTTGGGATGCTGACGAACTTGACGTGGGTGATCATGGACTCGCCTCCTAGGGTCATAAGGGCGATTGGCGGCGGACGCGACAAGGGGTTCGATAAATACTATAGTTACGGACATGACAGCGGAGCCGCACCTCCCCGCCTATCTGACCGACGCGCTGATGCGCGACCTGGTCGGCCACGACCGCGCGCCCTCGGCCTTCCTCGTCTATCTGTGGCTGTGGCGGATGAGCCGGGGCGAAGGCCGCGAGCGGATCGGCGCCAGCCTGCAGACTCTGGCCAGCCGGACCGGCCTCAGCAAATCGGCGGTCCAGGCCGCGGTTCGGCACCTGAAGCGCCGGCAATTGATCAGCGCGGAAGCGAGCGGACCGACCGCCGCGCCGGTCTACCAGGTGCACGAACCGTGGCGGCGGCGGGAGGCGTAGCGCGGGCCGGCTCGTGCCAAGGTGGCGGGATCGGCAGGGACGGCGGCGTCAGGTGCCGCCGCGACCGTCGCCGGTGAGCGCCGCGACGATGGCATCGGCGAGGCGGCCGTTCGCGGCCAGATCGTAGGCGGCGAACATCGGCCCGCTGTTGAGCTCGAGGAAGAGCGGCGCTTGGCCGGCCGAGCGGGTCTTGAAGTCGCAGGCGCAGAAATCGATGCCGACCGTCGAGGTGAGCCTGGTGAGCGCTTCCGCCACCCCCGGCCACGGCAGCTCCTCGCCGCGATAGACGAGGCTGCCCGGAGCCGCGGTCCGATAATCGAGCAGATGCGAATGGATCTCGAACAGGTGGAAGCGGGCGTCGGCCAGGTAGATTCGATATTCGGGATAGGTGAGGCGCTGCTGGACGATCGCCGGCATCGGGCTGCGGCCGTCCTTCCAGCCCGCGTCGGGCAGGGCGGCGTCGAGCGGCCGGACATAGCCGCCGCCGGCCACGGGCTTGGCCACCGCGCCGCCGGGGAAGGCTCTCAGCTCCGCCTCGACGTTGCTGACCAGGGTCGGCGCGGTGGCGAGGCCGCATTCGCGCGCCAGCCGCAGCATGTAGGGCTTTTGGTTGGCGCCGTGGGTCATGTTGCGGTTGAGCAGCTTCATGCCGGGCTGGCACATCGCCCAGCCCATCGCGGCGGCGTACCAGGCCGCATTGCGGTCGAGCCCGCGCGCCTCGGTGGGCGGGGTGAAGACGTCGTAGCGCAGGAACGCGCCGCGGGCGCCGGCCTCGCGCCCGTCGACGACCAGCCGGTTGGTCTCCAGGTCCCAGCTGAACGCCGGCTCCTCCGTCGCGCTCGGGACGATGCTGAGCACCGACCGCCCGGCCCTCGCCGCCGCCCGGGCGAGCGGAGCGAGGTTGGGGTCGGCCGATCCGCACGCGATCAGCAGGTCGGCGACGCTGTCTTCCGCCACGACGGTCTAGCGGCGGCCCAGTGGGTTCTGGTTCTGCGGGTCGTACCAGCCCTCCTCGCCGACGGCCGGCGTCGTCGGGTGCGGACCCTCGCCGACGATCTGCGTGGTCTCCTCGATCAGCGGAGCGGTCGTCCCCCCGGGGCCCTCCTCGCCGGCGACCAGGGTCGTCGGCGGCAGGCCGCCGCCTTCCTCGCCGAGCATGTGGGTGGTCGGCGGATAGCCGCCATGCTCCTCGCCGAACATCGGCGTGGTCCCTTCCTCGCCGACCACCATCGTGGTCATCGCCGCCTGTTCCCGGCCCGTGCCGCCGGGCGGGATGACCGGCCCCGGCATCATTTCCTCGAACCACGGCGCGGTGGTCCCGCCGCCACCCGATTCCTCGCCGTAGACCAGGGTGGTGAAGACGGTGCCGCCGCCGCCATGCTCCTCGCCCTGGATCTCGGTGGTGATATGGGGCGGCCCGCCGGCCTCGCCGACGATGGGGGTGATGGGCGGGTCCTCCCGGCCCTCGCCGGCGATCTGCGTCGTTTCCTCGATCAGGGGCGCGGTGGTCGTCGGTCCGGCCTGCCGGGGCGCCGCAACGGCCTCCGCGCCCGGCGGCAGACCGCCGCCCTCTTCTCCCAGCATATGGGTGGTCGGCGGCAGGCCGCCCCCCTCCTCGCCAAGCATATGGGTCGTCGGAGGCAGGCCGCCGCCCTCCTCGCCGAGCATATGGGTGGTCGGCGGGTAGCCGCCATGCTCCTCGCCGAGCAGGTGCGTCGTCGGAGGCAGGCCGCCGCCATGCTCGCCGAGCAAATGGGTGGGCGGCAGGCCGCCGCCTTCCTCGCCGAGCATCAGGGTCGTGAACACCGTCTCCTCGGTGCCGGCCATGGTCGATATGCCGGGCTCTTCCTCGCCCACGGCCAGGGTCGTCGGGGCCGCGCGCGCCGCCGCGGCGAAATGCGGATGCAGGCCCTCGCCGGCGATCTGGGTCGTCTCCTCGCCCACCGGCTCGGTCGTCGCCTGGGCCGCGTCCTCGACCACCAGCCTGACGATCTCGTTGGTGCGCGACACCACCCGCACCCCGATCAGCCGGTCAACGTCGTCGGTCCAGACCAACCCCGCCGTCTGCGGGGTCAGCGCGGGCAGGTTGATCGCGGCCGGCGGCGTCCCCACGAAAGCGAGATCGAGGATGCCGTCGACGGAAAGCTTCTTCTCGAGCGGGACCAGCTCCGGGTCGGTCCAGCCGGTGCTGGCCGCATAGCCGTGCACCGTCACCGCCAGCTGGGGAGGGTCGCTCCTCGTCAGCTTGAGCTCAACCGCGCAGATCGAAAATAGACGAACCTTGGCCGCCATCGCGTCCCTCCTTGCATAAGAGAAAGGCCGCAACTCTAGCGGCCGGCATTCGCCCGTCCGTCATATCTCAGTCGCCGGCGGCGAGGTATGCGAACTAGCTCCATTTGGGACGATTTGGCGCCATGGCACGGCGGCCTCGCAGGCAAGCGCGCCGTTGAAAAAAGCGAATCCCGAGCAGCGGCCGATCAGGGCTGTCCCCTTCAAGCCTTCCCTTGAAGGCCGCTACCGCCGGGGTTCGGCGAGCTCGACCCAGGTCGGCGCATGGTCGCTCGCTTTCTCCTTCGCGCGCACCCCGGTGTCGACCCCGGCGGCCTTCAGGCGCCTGGCCGCGACCGGATTGAGCAGCAGGTGATCGATGCGGATGCCGGCATTGCGGGCGAAGGCGCTGCGCCAATAGTCCCAGAAGGTGTAGATCGTCTCGTCGGGGTGGAGATGACGGATGGCGTCGGTCCAGCCCTGCGCCAGCAGGCGCCGATATTGGGCGCGCGGCTCGGGCTGGAACAAGGCGTCGTCGAGCCAGCGCTCGGGCTTGTAGACGTCGGCTTCGGTCGGGATCACGTTATAGTCGCCGGCGAGCACGACCGGGCCGTCGAGCGCCACGAGCTCGGCGGCGCGGGCGATCAGGCGCTCCATCCAGCCGAGCTTGTACTGGAATTTGGGTCCCGGGACCGGATTGCCGTTGGGCAGATAGAGGCAGCCGACCAGGACGCCGTTCACCGCCGCCTCGATGTAGCGCGAGTGGGTGTCGGCGGGATCGCCGGGGAGGCCGCGATGGGTCTCGACCGGCTCGCAGCCGCGGGCGAGGATGGCGACGCCGTTCCACCGGCTCTGGCCGTGCCAGATCGCGCCGTAGCCCGCTTTCTCGATGGGGGCGGCGGGGAATTTCTCTTGCGGAGCCTTGAGCTCCTGCAGGCAGGCGACGTCGGGCTCGGCCTCGGCCAGCCAGTCGAGCAGCAGCGGCAGCCGGCCGTTGACCCCGTTGACGTTGAAGGTGGCGATCTTCACGCCCGGGCAACGCACAAGGCTCGGGAAGTTTGCAGGAAACTGGGACGAGCGCTGTCTACAATGTTCGAATCGTGCTAGCGCGGAGGTGCGGCCAATATTTGGCCGCGACTGGGGCAAGGCTGTCGGCGTCTTTCGGGAGGGGGCACGGATGGACTTCGATACTATCGTCATCGGAAGCGGGTTCGGCGGCTCGGTGTCCGCCTGCCGGCTGGCCGAAGCGGGCGACCGGGTGGTGGTGCTCGAACGCGGCCGGCGCTGGCACAAGGGCAATTATCCCCGCACCCTGGGCGGTGAGGGGAACAGCGACTGGATCTGGGACCAGCACGATCCGGTGTCCCGCAACGGCTGGCTGGACCTTCGCATCTTCCGCCACATGGCGGTGGCGCAAGGGGCCGCCGTCGGCGGCGGCTCGTTCATCTACGCCAACGTCTCCGCGGTGCCGCCGCGCGAAACCTTCGAAGAGGGATGGCCGGAAGAGATCAGATGGGACGACCTCGCTCGACATTACGCAACGGTCGGCCAGGTCATGAACGTGCAGACCATCCCCGACGGGCAATGGCCCAAGCGCACCGGCGTGATGAAGGAAGGCGCCGACGCGATCGGCGCCGGCGACCGCTTCCGCAAGCTGGAGCTTGCGGTGTCCTTCGATCCGGGATGGAATTATGGCCTGGAGGACGCCGTGGACGCCCGGCACAGCCGGCGCTTCGTCAACGCGCAGGGTGTCGAGCAGGGCACCTGCGTCCACCTCGCCAATTGCGACATCGGCTGCGACGTCGACGCCAAGAACACGCTCGACCGCAATTATCTGGCGATCGCCGAGAAGCATGGAGCGGAGGTTCGCCCGCACCATCTGGTGCGGTCGATCGAGCCGATAGCGGGCGGATATCGCGTGCATTTCGACCGGATCGACGAGCAGCGGCGGCGGCCGGGCTCGCTCACCGCCGCCCGAGTCGTCGTCGCGGCCGGATCGCTCAACTCGACCGAGCTGCTGCTGCGCTGCCGCGACGTCGACCGGACGCTGCCGGGCCTCAGCCCGTTCCTCGGCCGCAACTGGAGCAGCAACGGCGACTTCCTGACGCCCGCTTTCCATACCAACCGCGAGCCGGACCCGATGACCGGTCCGACGATCACCAGCGCGATCGACTTCCTCGACCGCAGCGAGGAGGGGCAGAGCTTCTGGATCCAGGACGGCGGCTTCCCCAATCTGCTCGCCAACTGGATCGAGGCGGGCGAGGCCGCGAATCCCAAGATCGCCTTGTTGCTCAAGGCCATCCGCAAAGGGTTGCGGGAGCATGGCGCGCTCGATTGCATCATGCCCTGGTTCGCGCAGGGGGTGGACGCCGCCGACGGCAAGCTGTCGCTGCGCCGGCGCTGGTGGCTGTTCGGGCCGCACCAGCTCAGGCTCCACTGGCAGATCGAGAAGTCGCGCGGCGTGATCGACGCCATCGTCAACATGCACAAGCGGCTGGCCCACGCGACCGGCGGCCATCCGATCGTGCCGGCGACCTGGACGCTCGGCAGCTTCCTCATCACCCCGCATCCGCTCGGCGGCTGCAACATGGGAAGATCGCCGGCCGACGGCGTCGTCGACCATCGCGGCGAAGTGTTCGGCTATCCGGGCCTGTTCGTGCTCGACGGCGCGATCGTGCCCGAGGCGGTCGGAGTCAATCCGTCGCGCACCATCGCCGCGCTCGCCGAGCGCGCGATGGCGGAGCTCGCGAAGGGCTAGGGCGCGATCCTTATCGGCGGCTCGATCAGGTGCGGGTCGAGCGGCGCCTTGTCGTCGTTCCTGGGCACCTTTTTCAGGCCGATCGGGAAGATGGTGAGGCCGCCGTCCTTGCCGATCCTCAAGCGCAGGAAGGACTTGAAATCCTGGATCGCCATCGACGAGAAGCCCTCGTTCGGATGGCGCCTGAACCATCTGATCCAGAACCAGAGATAGGAGCCGAACACCGTTGCCGAGACGATCGCCGCGGCGGCCGTAGCCAGCAGGATCGAGACGATGCTGTCCAGCCGCGGCCAGGTGTTCGGCACGAGCGAGTCCGTCCACAATATGACCGCGACAGTGGTCAGCGTCACGAAGAACGCCTGTGTCAGCGCATGTTTGGCACCCATGAATATCTTGAGCGGCGTGGAGAGCGGCGACTCGGCGAATCCGATATAGGCGAAGAAGGAGATGACGACGAGCAAGGCCGACCAAGGCGAGGTCCAGACCAGCTCCGTCCAGTAAAACCGGAACGATCCGAGCCACCCCTCCTGCCGGACAGCCTCCACCAGCATGCGGTCGCGGGCGATCCCGGCGTTGAAATCGAGGATCCAGTTGAAGAAGCCGTAGATGCAGAAGAGCAGGAACACGAACCACTTGTTCTTCGCCGCGAACAGAATATTGCCCCGGCACTTTCGCTTGGACGTGGCGCTGTCCGGGAAAAGTGCTTCCTGGCCCTCCGCCGTCGTCGCAATCGCGAACTCGCGCGGGAACTTCCCGGGCCCGCCCTGAACCCCGGGCTTGGGGAAGCGAGAGTCGAAACGGTTGGCGCGCAGATGGTGAGTCGGATGGAGGAAGGCGCCGCCTCCGCCGCAGACGACATAATTGAGATCGTCTTCAATCCAGCGGCAATAGTGGTGGCTGTCGCCGGTCAGGACGAGCTTCAGGTGGTGGCCCATCGGCTCGCCCTCATCGGGCCAGCGTCCCTCGGGTTCCGCTTCCCATCCTTCGGGCCGATTATCGGGCGCCGGTGACCGGGCCAGCCCCGCCAGGCGCTCCAGATAGGAAAAGCTCTCGAACTTCTTGTCGGGATTCCTGGGATCGACATAGGCCCAGGCGGGATCCGCGACGCACAGGATCAGCTTCGAATTGGGCTTCATCCAATAGGTGGCGGCATGCTGGAAATAGTCGATCTGGGGCTGATCGATATAGCCCTCGAGCTGGCAGTCCGTGCCCCAAACCCACCAGTCGTTGGGCAAGGCGATGGCGAAATAGGAACGGGTCTGCTGGGTCCGGCGCCCGCCGATGGTCTTGCCTTCGCGGCTGATGCCGAGATCGTGCTCCTTGCGGACGACGCGGCGGCGGCAGAACAGGCCGAAGAAGGAGTTGAGGCCGTCATACCAGTCGTGATTGCCGGGAATTGCGTAGAGGTGCGGCCGGTTCTCGTCTCTCGGCCAGCGCGGCGCGTTCCCCGGATCGTAGGCGTGATCGAACGGCCCGACGAACCGGTCCCGATATTCCTCGCGCGACGCGGTCGGATAGACCTGGTCGCCCCCGAGAATCAGCAGCCGCCCGCGCGGCAGCTTCTCGTCGGTCAGCGTGTCTTTCGCCACCAGGCGGGCCATCGCGAAGGTAGGGTTCCAGCCGTCGCCGCTGTCGGCGAGATAGTCGAACCAGAAATCGCTGCCCGGATTGCTCCTGGAATAATCGAATTCGCCGTCCGCCGGCGTCGGCTGGATGGCGTTGGCGGCGGCGATGGCCTCCCTCTTGTCGGCGAATTGGCCGAACAGGGTTGAAATGAATGATCGGACGCCGGTCCTAAGCAGCAGGCCGGGATCGTACCATGCCGCCATGCCCTTTTTCACCGGCGCGGCTTCGTCCCCTGCGTTGTTCGCCATCGACCCCTCCCCGACCACAAGCGGGAAGACTAACCCAAGTCATCGAGTCGCGCGAGGGCCATGCGCCGGAAAGATCGAATTTATTTCCGTGGCCGATCGAGCCGGTTATTGCAGCTTCTATTCGCCGCCCGTCTCACCTTCCTCCCGCCACCAGGTTTCGACCTCGCCGTTGAGCTTCACCGTCACCGGCAAACCGTGGCGGTCGACCGCCTTGCCGGCCTGGACCCGGATCCAGCCTTCGGAGACGCAATATTCCTCAACGTCGTCGCGCTCCTTGCCCTTGAAGCGGATGCCGACGCCGCGCTGGAGCGCCTCCATGTCGAAATGCGGGCTGCGCGGATTGTTGGCGAGGCGGTCGGGGGGCGTATCGTCGGCCATCATCCGTTCCTTCGTTCGGCGATCCAGGCATCGACCAGCTCCTCGAGAACGTCGAGCGGCACGGCGCCATTCTCGAGCACAACGGCGTGGAAGTCGCGGATGTCGAAGCGGTCCCCGAGCATCGCCCGGGCGCGGTCGCGCAGCTCGATGATCTTCAGCCGCCCGATCAAATAGGCGGTCGCCTGGCCGGGATTGTTGAAATAGCGCTCGACCTCCTTGGCCGCGTCGCGGCGCGAGAGCAGGCCGTTGGCCATGAAATAGTCGATCGCCTGCTCGCGGGTCCATTGCTTGTAGTGGATGCCGGTGTCGACGACGAGGCGGATCGCCCGCCAGAGCTGGGTCGAGAGCATGCCGAATTCGGAGAGCGGCTCGCGGTAGAAGCCCATGTCCTTGCCCAGCGCCTCGGCATAGAGGCCCCAGCCCTCGCCATAAGCGGTGTAGCCGCCGAAGCGGCGGAACTTGGGCATCCCCTCCAGCTCCTGGGCGAGCGCGGTCTGGAAATGGTGGCCGGGCGCGCCCTCGTGATAGGCGATCGCTTCGACCTGGGGGCGCAGCACCTGGGTCATGTCGGCGAGGTTGACGTAGAAGATGCCGGGGCGCGAGCCGTCCGGCGTCGGCCGGTTGTAGAAGGCGACCGCCGCGGTCTCCTGGCGGAACGGCTCGACCGCGCGGACCTCGAGCGGCGCGCGCGGCAGGCGGCGGAACCAGCGCGGCGCCGCTTCCATCACCTGGGCGATGAAGGCGCGGGCGTCGGCGAGATAGGCTTGCCGGCCCTCGTCGGTGTTCGGATATTTATAGTCCTGGCTCTCGTTCAGGTGGGCGAAGAATTGCTGGAGCGTGCCGGTGAAGCCGATCCGCGCCTTGATCACCTCCATCGCCCGGTGGATCTCGTTGACCTGGCCGACGCCGAGCCGGTGGATCATCTCGGCGCTGAGGTCGGTGGTGGTCGATTGCTCGAGGCGGAAGGCGTAATAGGCGGCGCCGTCGGGCAGGATCCACGCGCCGTTATTCCCGGTCGAGCGCGTCTCGATCGCGTCGAGCGTCGCCAGCATCATATCGTAGCCGCGGCGGAACGGCCCGGTCAGCGCGTCGCGGGCGGCGGCGATCAGCCGGTCCTTCTCGGCCTGCGGGATTTGCAGCCGGTTCACCTTGGTCTTGAAGTCGGCGAAGACTGGCATGTCCGGGCCCTCGGCGAAGGGCGCGCCGGCGAGGATTCGGCGGCCGTCCTCGCGCACCGGCGCGAAATTGAACACCGGCGGGACGATGCCCATCTCGGCCTGGCGGCGCATGTTGGCGGCGATCTCGGTCATCACCCGCTCGACCTCGATCAGGCGCGCGACATAGGCCTCGGCGTCGGCGACGCTTTCGACCCGGTGGTTGTTGATCAGGAAGACCGGGATCGAGCCCATCGGGCTGCCGTTGTTGCTGACCGGGAAATTGTGCCAGCGCCAGCGGAAGGCGGCGCGGTCGTCCGCCACCGCTTTTTCGAACAGGCGGAAGGAGAGTCGGCCGGCGGCGGTCAGGCGGGCCGGATCGAACTGCCGGCGCATCTCGGCAAGCTGCCGTTCCTGGAGCGCGAGCTGCCGTTCGCGATAGGCGTCGGTATAGTCGTTGAGCCGGTCGTAGAGCTGGCGGCTGCCGAGACTGGTCAGCTGCTGTGGGTTGGTTGCGATCTGCTCGTCGAACGCAGCATCGAGGAACTGGGTGAGGCGGGCATCCTCGGTCTGCGCGGCGGTGGCCGGCGCGGGGACCGGCGCGCCCTGCTGGGCGACGGCGACGCCGGTGGTGGCGAGGAGCAGGGCGACAAGGGCGAGGCGAAGCTTCACGGGCAGGTCCTTTTGCGGGCTACGCCGCTTCTTAGCGCGTCGCGTCCCGGCGTCCAGCGTCCGCGCGCTCCTCAGCCTGCCAGCACGGGTCCCAGGCCGGCTCGGGCCCGAAGCGCTCGACCAGGAAATCGACGAGGGCGCGGACGCGCGCGGTGACGGCCCGGCCCGGGGGCATGACGGCGTGGAGCGCGCCCTCCTCGACGGCGAAGTCGCGCAGGATCGCCTCGACGCTGCCGGCCTCGAGGGCGGGGGCGGCGATGAAGCTCGGCAGCATGCAGATGCCGAGGCCGGCCTCGGCCGCGGCGCGGAGCATCTCGCCATTGTTGGTGCGCATGCGGGTGGCGACGCGGATTGTTTCCCAGCGGTCGCCGACGCGGAAGCGCCATTGCTCGTTGCCGTAGAGCAGGATGGCGTGGCCGGCGAGATCGGCGGGCCGCTCCGGGCGGCCGCGGGCCTCGAGATAGGCCGGGCTGGCGATGACATGCTTGCGCACCGGGGCGATGCGGCGGGCGATCAGCGCGGAATCGGCGAGCTTGCCGATGCGTACCCCGAGATCGTAGCCGCCGCCGACCAGATCGACGTTGCGGTCCTCGAACTCGATGTCGAGCTCCACTCCGGGGTGGAGCCTGGCGAAATCGGCCAGCGCCGGCGCCAGATAGGAGATGCCGAACGAGAGCGGCGCCGAGAGGCGGATCGGCCCGGCGACCTGGGTGACCGCTTCGGCCACCACTTCCTGAGCGGCCTCGAGGTCGGCGAGGACGGCGGCGGCACGTTCGTAATAGGCCTGGCCGACGCCGGTCGGCTGGGCGCCGCGGGCGCTGCGGGTGAGGAGGCGCGCTCCGAGCCGCTCCTCGAGCCGGGCGACTCGGCGCGAGAGGACAGGCTTGGAAAGGCCCATCCGCTCGGCGGCGCGGGCGAAGGAGCCAGTCTCGGCCACCCGCACGAAGGCGAGGACGTCGACGAGGTCGGGGGCCGAACCGGTCATGCTGCGCGCCTCCTAGGGTCGCCTCCGTTATGGAGCCGAAATCCCTTTCTGCAAGGACGGCGAAGGGCGCATAGTCGCGCGAGCGCGGGCGCCGTCCGCGACGGACGGCGGGCCCTCGCAACGAAAAGGGGGATGCCATGATCCGACTGAAAGCCGCCTTCCGCGCCGCCGCCGCAATCCTCGCCTGCTCGCTGGCCACGCCTGCTTCCGCCCAATCGGGCGGGCGGCTCGAATATGCGGTCAAGTTCGTCTGCGGAACCAACGCGCGACCGTTCAATCCGGCGGCCGCCGCGGGCGTCTATTTCACCGCGATCAACATCCACAATCCCGCCGACGCGGCCGTGCCGCTCGTCCACAAGGTCGCGCTCGCGGAAGCGGGCCGGCCGAGCCGGCCCACCGCCATCACCTCGCCGTTCCGGCTCGCTTATGACGAGGCCGTCGACATCGACTGCGCCCAGATCGCGAGGCTGCTCGCCGCGGCCGGCATCGCGCACGGGCCCTTCTTCACGGGCTTCTACGTGATCCAGAGCCAAACCGAGTTCGACGTCGTCGCCGTCTACACGGCCGCGGCGTCGCGGACGGGTCCGGTCACCACCATCCATACCGAACGGGTGCCGGTGCGCCGGCGCTAAGCTCCGCGCCCGGAAGCCGGGCTTCGTTGCGAATCCTGCAACACTGGCATGTGCACATCGCGTCTTCTGGCAACTCTGGCGGCCGCCTACATCTCCCCCTGCAACACCTTCGCAAGGGGAATTGAGATGAAGACAGCATTGATCGTCACCAGCAGCGCCAACGGCGACGCTTCGGTTTCCAGCAGCCTGGCCGCGACCCTGGCCGACAGGCTCCGCGGAAGCGAGCCGGGTTTCCACATCGTATTGCGCGACGTCGGCGCCAAACCGGTGCCGCACCTTACCGCTGACACGGTCGCGGCAATCAAGGGCGTTCCGGAGAGCGAGGCCGAATTGGGCGCGCGCGACCTCTCCGACGCGCTGGTCGCCGAGCTGGCCGAAGCCGACCTCCTCGTCATCGCCTCGCCGATGTACAATTTCGGCATGAGCTCGACGCTCAAGGCCTGGTTCGACCATGTCGTGCGCGTCGGCGTCACCGTCCGCTATGGCGAGAACGGCCCCGAGGGGCTGCTGACCGGCAAGAAGGCGGTGCTGATCGAAAGCCGCGGCGGCCTCTACAGCGAAGGCCCGGGCGCGGCGCTGGACGGGCAGGAGGCGCATATCCGCACCCTGCTCGGCTTCATCGGCATCACCGACGTCACCGTCGTGCGCGCCGAGAAGCTCGGCTACGGGCCGGAGGCGGCCGAGGCGGCGATCGCGGAAGCCGGCGAAGCGCTCGGCGTCTTCGCCGGCGAGGCGCTGAAGCTGGCGGCCTGAGGCCGAAAGCCCTCCCCCTCGATGGGGGAGGGTTGGGTGGGGGTGAACGCCTCCATCCGCGCGAGTCTCGGAAGTTCACGCCACCCCAACCCCTCCCCATCAAGGGGAGGGGCTCTTATCTTCGCCTCTGACCGAGGAACAGAATCATGATCAACGTCCGCAAATTCGGCACGCTCGGCCATGCCGACCATGGCTGGCTCGACGCGCGCCATCATTTCTCCTTCGCCGATTATCACGATCCCGGCCGCATGGGCTGGGGCGCGATCCGGGTGTGGAACGACGACGAGATCGCCGCCAGGTCCGGCTTCCCGCCGCATCCGCACCGCGACATGGAGATCGTCACCTACGTCCGCAGCGGCGCCATCACCCACGAGGATTCGATGGGCAACAAGGGCCGGACGGAGGCGGGCAACGTCCAGGTGATGAGCGCCGGCACCGGCGTCCGCCACGCCGAATATAATCTCGAGGACGAGGCGACCACCCTGTTCCAGATCTGGGTGCTGACCGACAAGCCGAACGCAAGCCCAAGCTGGGGCGCGATGAAATTCCCCAAGGCCAACCGGTCGGGCCGGTTCGTGACGCTGGCGAGCGGCTTCGCCGAGGATGAAGAGGCGCTGAAGATCAACGCCGCGGCGCGCGTCATGGGCGCGACCCTGGCCGCGGGCGAGACGGCGGACCTGCGGCTCGATCCGGCGCGGCACGTCTATCTGGTGGCGACGGCAGGGCCGATCGAGGTCAACGGCGTCCGCGCCCAGGCGCGCGACGGCGTCGCGATCACCGGCGAGGAACAGGTGGCCGTCAGGGCAATCGGGGATGCCGAGATCGTCCTGGTGGACGCGCGCTAGGGCGAGTCCCGCCTCCTCATTCCTCCTCGATCCGCTCGCGGCGGACCACTCGGCGGGGCTCGTCGTCGCGCTCGACATAGACGGTGCGGACTCGGCCGTTGCCGGCGCCGCGGACGAGCGGGATCAGGCCGAGCAGGCCGAGCAGGCCGAGCAGGCCCCAGTCGAAGCCGCTCTGCTGGTCGCTATAGGCGCGCATCTCGTTGGCGAAGGGGTCGTCCGGGTCGGCGAAGCCGTTGGGATAGGCCGCGTCGGGCGAGATGGTGACCGGCTGCATCGGCGCCGGCTGCGGCGCGGGCCGGACGACGACCGGGGCCGGCTCGGCGGGCTGCACCGTCTCCGGCGGCAGCGTGGTCGATGGCGGCGTGCCGGCCGACGGCGGCGGCGCGTCCTTGGGCGGGGTCGCGGTGACCGGCGGCGGCGCCGACGCGCTGCCGTTCTGCGCGGCGGCGGGCGCGGCGATGGCGGCCAGCGCGGCGATCGACGTCAATCCGAATCTGTTCATCTTGTAACGCTCCTGCAACGACTTGGCCCGTTCTTCACTCCGTGATCCGGCTCCTATATTCCGTCCGCCGCCTGCGGAAAACAAGTCGTCGCAGCGCACCCCGTCCGGCGCTTTCCACCGCCCGTCCGTTCATTCACCATACAGCCGCCGGGTCGGTTTTGAAGCCCGGCATTGCGGGAGGCACAGGCGGCTCCCGCGTTCCAGTGGGGGCCAGCATAGGTGGCAATGTACGTGTACAGCACCGACGGCGATCCCGTCGGCTTCGTGTTCGAGACCAACATCTACGATCTCGACGGCGCGCCGCTCGGGCGGATCGTCGGCTGCCGGGTGCACCGGTTCGACGGCACCTATGTCGGCGAATGGTTTCGCGACATGGTGGTTCGGCGGCCTTCGGGACGGCCGCGGCTGATCCCGCCGGCGCCGGTGCCCGGGCGGCGGCCGCCGATGAGCGCCTCCTACCGCCTCCGAGCGGTGGTCGATTACGGCTATCCGGACGCCTTCCCCTCGCTTCGCGAAGGCGGCTACACCAGGGAGGCGGCGGAGTAAGGAACTCTCCGGCGCGGTGCTCGGTTGAGGCGGGGGTTTTCACGGTGGGATATCAGCCAATGATTCTGGTCGTCGACGACGACAGCCAAGTCCGCGCGACGATCCGCCGAGCGCTCGTCGAGCTCGGCTACGAGGTCGGCGAGGCGGTCGACGGCGAATCGGCGCTGGCGGCGCTTCGCGGCGCCGAGCGGCCGATGCTCGTCATCCTCGATTACGTCATGCCCGGCATGGACGGGGCCGAGGTGGCGCGCGAGATCGCGGCGATCGATCCCGATCTGCCGGTGATCTTCTCGACCGGCCACGCCGCGCTCCGGGCGCTTCGCTCGGCGGCCGGCGAGGATGTGCCGATCCTCGAGAAGCCGTTCACCCTCGACGAGCTCGACGCCCTGCTCCGCGACCGGCTGGCCGAGGCCCGGCGGGCGCGTTTCGCCTAGGGCGAGCGGGAGCGGCTGGGCCGGGCAGGAGCGGCGGCAAGGCGGCTAGGAAGCCTGGCCCGGCTCCCCGGCCGCCGCCGGCGGCGCGCCGTCATCCGCCGGGCCCTCGGACGCCGCGCCGTCCGGCGCCTGGCGCCGGCGCGCCTTGACCCGCGCCTCGAACGCCTTCAGCGCCTTCGCCAACGCCTCCTTGACTTCGGCGTTGCTCGCCACCCGCGGCCGCCGCCCGGGCTTGCTGCCGGCGCCGGAGCCCGGCCCGGCGGCCCCGCGCTTGTGATCGCGAAGCAATTGCAGGGCGACGCTCGGGTCCATGGCGAGCGTCTCGGGCGGCGCCGCCCGGTCGCCCTTCAGCGGCGGCTTCTTGCCGCTCAGCGCTTCCTCGGCGCCTTGCAGCGCCAGCGCCTCGAGCCGCACATAGCCCATTCCCAGCGCCTCCTCGCATCGGCCGCCGAACGCCTCGTCCTCGCGCCAGTGGCGAAGCGCGGTGCGATAGTGGAAGCCGGCCTTGCGCGCCGCGAGGCTGATATTGCAGGTCGCCCCCAGCCATTCGAGGAACTCGTCCTTCGCCTCGTCGCCGAACAATTTCCGCGAGGTCGGCGCGACCTGGCGGATCCGGTTCTTGTTGGGGATGATCCGAAGGGGGAGCGAGCCTCTGCGCGTGCCATCTTTGCGTCTCGCCATCGTCCTTTCTCCTTTCCGCACAAAAGAAAAGCCGGCGCGTCTCCGCACCGGCCGACTAAAAAGCGTCATCCCGGACCTGATCCGGGACCCATGAACACGTTCGTATGAACTAGAGTTTCAGACGGGACTCACCACACACATGGCCCCAACCCACGTCTCGCGACTGTTGCTGTTTTGTACCGAATCAGCGTCACGCTGTCAAGCGAAAAGTGCCGCACAGGCGAAATCCAACAAATATCCGGGATCCGCCAACGCCCTCAAAACCTTGCCCGCGAAAAAATTGGATTTCAAATCCTGCAAAATCCCCGGAACAAGCGTAAAAACAAAATTTTCTGCGGCCCTTTTTGGACCGTTTTGAGAGGGTCGGAATCCAACAGCCGAATCGCGACGAGCTGGGTGATTCACACTTCAACCGCGACGGCTACTCCTCCTAGGTTTCGAAGTCGTCGTTCTCGTCATAGGGCGGCGAGGTGGCTACCCACATTGTAAGCGGCTCTGAGCCAAGATTGCCGATTGCATGCTCAACGCGCAACGGGATGCTTACGCAGTCGCCAGGCGAGATCGGTTGGACCACGTCCCCCAAGTACATCACGCCACTGCCGCTGACGATCATGTAGATCTCCTCCGTATCCTCGTGCCAGTGGCGGGGACTGGTCTTACCCGGGTCAACAGTAACGAAGGCCGCGCTGATCGTAAAAAGTCCACTTGGCGGGCCAGCGAGCTCCCAAAGGGTGGCGTATCGGTCGTCGCGAAAGGGAGCTACGTTCTGGGCAGATAGGATTGCGCCCTTCATTGCCCAGCCTCCTGATCGAAATAATTTCGCAGCTCGGCAAGCCGATGATGCTGGGCCACCTCATCGACCTCACTAACCCAGCCGGTACGCCTGGAAAAGCGACCGTGGACTAGGTCGATCATGCATGCCAGCACTAGGCCCATTACGACATCGAAGCATCGGCGGCGCTCGGGTGGCGCCGCTATCCCCAGGTTGATCGGCCTCCCATTATCGAGCAACGTCACCTTGCGGCCAGCGGGCTTCAACTCAAAAGTCGTGCCGAAGGGCACAGGTGCGCCCAACGGGCAATATGGAGTGGCCGCATTGCTAAGCTGTTGGAGCTCCGCCACGGGGAACTCAATCTGCTCGCTGCTGGCGCTCGCGAGAATAGTGCCGGACCTGAGCAGCGGCAGGTCGGCCACCTCCAAGCAGGTGCGGCCAGTGGCGCCAATTATGACGTCCCGCCCGGCAATCGCTTCCGCTTTGCTTCGGCAGACGTTGATCCGGCCCCAGTTGAACAACTGGAAGTTGGGCGGATAACTGCTGTCGTAGCCATAGACCGCGGCGCCACGCGCGTGGAGCGCCCGCGCAGCGGCGGTGCCGATCACGCCGGCCACACCGAGGATCGCAACGCTGCTGGTGGCAAGGTCGATATGTCCGGCCAAGTGATTCTCGAGAGCTTCGGCAATGGCTTCACCGACATCGATACACTCGAGGCCGGGCTTCAGTCTGCTGTCGGGAAGCGCCAAATGCGGCTTGCGCATCCTGCCGACCTCGTCGTTCACTCGCCAGACGCCGCGCGTCGTCTGCTCGACGAAGCCGATGGCCCTCGCCAGCAGGGCGGGGCGGGAGTAGACGTTGATGGTAAGAGCGCCGCCATCGTCCGCGACGACAAAAGGCTTTCTTCCCAAACGACCAGCGAAGTCGGAAATCGCGCTTGCCCCTTCAGAGACACAGGCGACCTGGACGCCAGCGTCGCGCAGCAAGGCAACGCTTTCCTCGCGCTCGGGATAGTCGTATTGCTTCACCAGGGCGGTCATGCGAGCCGGCTCCATGCCGAGCCCAATCGCCCCGCTGACCAGAGCAACCATGCTCGGGCGCGGGTGCAAGAGGAAGGCCCCGCCCACACCCCGGAAGGGCTGCTTGGCAATCAAGTCCGGATGGTTGCACATGGTTTCGATGACGGGAAAGCCCGTGAACGGGCCTTCGGTGCCAATGTCACCTTTATCGGCGGCGGCCCGCGCCGCCGGAATCGCCCGTTCGATCAACTGATAAGAAGTCACGTCAACCTCCCTTCGCTGGGAGGTCGGGCAATAGTCCATTCACATTTGCGCTACTAGTACTCTGCAAATTAACAGAGTGTTTTACGAATTAGTATCAATTACTAATAAGTTTTCACCGTCATTATTGCCGATAAGAATTTTCATGGCTTGAAAAAACATGGTCCGGAAATTTTTTCCCGCGGCAGCCACTTGTCCAGTTCGACGCCGGCCCGGGGAGTAGTGACGTCACCTAGTGAGGTGGGTTTTTGCTTTCGCTAGAAAATCCTCTCTTGTTGCCTTGGACGTCCAAAACGTGTCCTTGGTGTTATTCTTTCGAATCCCGTAGAAGTTGTCAAAAATAAACTGCGCTATCTCTCTAGAGCAGCCGGATTGCTTGCCCACTTTTTCCTCAACAAACGATCTTATTATATCCCTTGCCCTCGTATCTCTTCTTGCCGTGCTAACCCGACCATCTTTATCCGTCGCATCTGACCATGCCTGAAGCTCGGAAAAGGTTATTCCAGAGACGCTCACCGCCTCCGAGAAAACCGACCGCGCAATCTCTTCGTCAGATGCCCATTTCCATCCCTTTCTGGTGCGCGCATTCTCGACCAGCCCCTGACGCAAGGCATAGGAGGCGTGGAACACGTATCCCGCCTCCATGGTGTGGCGGAGGATATCATTTTCATGGCCGTGGAGATTGCAAGTTTCTCCTTCGCACCCGGCGATGGTATAAATTAATGCGATCGGGGGATTGGTTGACTCGTCCAGATCCGGCACAGGAGCGCACCAATGGTGGCCCTGGACACCCTTGATGGCGTTATCGCTGATATCCGTGAAATCGACTGGATTTTCGGAAAGTAGGCGCTCAAGGAGGATGTAGAGAATTCCGTCGGCCCTCAAGTGCTCGTGCAATCCGGTAAGAACAGCAAACGCAATCAGATTTAGCGCCGGCGCGACGTGCGGGCCCGGTTTGTTCCCGTAAAGACGCTTATATCGGTCTATGATCGAATACCGCTGGTGAGGCTCACGATCGTAATCAATGCTGGGCAACAACACGCCCCCGGAGCGCAAGGCGTCCAGGAGGGGCAGTCTCTCGTCGATCTCGTCGTCACTCTTAAAGGTTTTCGAACCGCCTTGAACCTTTGCAACGAGCCCTAGGCGCTCAATCAGTTGGTCCTGATCATATTTCGTGAACGTCTTGTACGCGCCAAACTCACCAGGGCCGCCCTTCTTGCCATGGACATATCGGTAGCTTCCCGCCTTTTCAGTTGCGCCGTCGCGAGTCTGAAGGACAACAACATCTTCCCGGACAAGCGCTTCGGTATAGCCTACCGGTAATGTTCCGTCGGCAGACTTGAAATCTGCCAGATAGGGGCGGTTCCATGCGTCAAGACGCTCCAATGCGTCCTGAAGCGCACTCTTCTCAAGCTCCATGGGCGAAATCCCCCGACGAATAGGAAGCCTACTCGGCAGTGCGGTCAATCACAACCGCTCCTTCATCTCAGCGCTTTGCGTTCGATCCCCACCACGCGACTGAGATAATGATAGCAGCCAACAACCAGCCCAGGCTGAACGCGGGCACAGAGGCGGGATCCTGGCTCATCAGGATGATGCCGGTCACCCCCGAAGCCGTGAAAAGCCCCGGGTAGAGCAAGAGGAATGCTGGGCGCATGTTAGCAAGGCCGGCCGGGCGGCTTAGCGCGAGCGTGGCGACGAACACCAACGGGGCGTAGATCGCCGCTCCACCGCCTATTGTTAGCAACAACATGAAGAGGTTTGGATTGACAAGATAAAGTGCCGCGAGCGGCGGAAGGATGCCAAAGGCCAGAATGGCAACCAGCCGACGCGTCGGTGCCAACGTCTCGGTTGCGGAGGCATTCGCGTCCGTCGGCCGATTAAGAAGGTGACGTTGTATGAAATAGGCGAGTGCAACTAGCAGCGTGTCGACGGTGGAGAAGACTACCGACACCATACCAGCCACAGCCACGGCCGCCAGCGCAACCTGCCCGGCTTGACCAACTGGCAGCGCGGCGATGCGTTCACCAAGTGCCGCAGGGAATCCCCCCGTCACATCGAGCGGCCTTTCCGCACCGATTGCCACCAGGAAGGCAAGCATTGCCGCGATGATCAGGCCAACTTGGCGAAAAACGCGTGCGGCCTCGCTGCCCCGTTCGAAATTCGAAGCGTTATAGCTGTTCAGCAACGAGTAGAATTGGGTGGCCACTGCCGCTAGAAAACCGAGGGCAGTGACGATCAGTACGGCCGAGAGAGGTGGATTGGCAGCCGCTCTAGCAGTCGGCGCAGGTGTGAACAGGCTAGCGATCGCGACAACACCAAACAGCAGCAAGATCCCCGCGGCCAACACCCGGTCATTGCGCCAATTGCTTTGCATCCCCCCGGCAATCGAGTTCAACCCGGAGACCGCGACGATCGCGCCGCCGATTATTGCGGGCGCGATTGCTAGGTCTGGGGCAATGAAGGCGGCCATGATCTGGCTGCTGGCAAAAACCTCGTAGGCAACGAACAGAATGAAGACCAATATCAGCGGCAGAGTCACGCTTGCATCGAACAGCCGCCGGCTGCGAAGGCCGCCGTCCCGGACGGCAGCCTCCCTCACCGCGAGAAGGAAGTTGCGTGTGCCGACGAGGGCTTCTGCGGGCGCCTTGGCGAAAAGCCATGCCAGTAGGCGATATCCCACCCAAAGCCCAGCTGGCAGCGCCAGCATGGCCCAACCGAATTGGCTGCTAGCAGTAAGAATATAGGCGAACCCCGTGCCTAGTGTAATATCGGCGATGCCCAGCGACAGTGCATTGCGTCGACGGCCCTCGACGTGAAAGAAGCTCTCAACTCCGGCGGCCTTTTTGCGCCCTGAGAGCGCAGTCGCGGCAAAGACTGCGAGTGCCGCCGTAAGAACGAGCCAGCCGATCATCGGCGGTCGGCAATCCCATCGATGAAAGCCGCATCAATTTCGATGGCAGTTTCATGGTGGCCGACTCGATTAGGAAGCGCCGCGTCCATCTCATCGCCAGACAACGTCCGCCCAATCACCACATAGGAGCCCGTGGGTGTCTTGTATATCCCGGGGCAGGCCCCAATCCCGCAACGGAGCGCCGGCGGAGTCACATCTTCCCAGCCGGCACCGATCCTTGTGTTCAAACGCATGTGTACACCTATCAATGGGAGTTGCTGGCTTGAAACTAGGCCCGGGGCCTCACTGCAGCAACCGGCAGCCGCGAGGCTTCTAACGATTAGGTTGAAAAACCGAGCGGAAATTTTTTCCGGATATTGGCTGCGTTAAGAACCTCTTCCGCTAACCCCAGGTTCACCCAGAACCCCTACATTGCGCCCGGCCCCGCCAAATCCTATTTAGCGGGTCACAGCGCGCAGTGGTGCGTCGCGGGCGCCCCTTTCTGAAACGGGCCCCCGTCAAAGTACCACTTTGATGGGAACTCATAATGTCCGACGACAACCGCACCCCGAACGGCCCCGACAAGGAGCCAGGCACCAGCAACTGGATGAAGAGCCTCCTCATCTGGGCCGGCATCCTGCTCGGCCTCGTCATCGTCGTCCAGTTCGTCGGCGGCGGCGCTTCGGCGACGCGCGACTCCATCCCCTATTCCGAGTTCCTGAACAAGGTCGAGGAGGGGCAGGTCAAGGGCGTGACGATCGGCAAGGAATCGATCACCGGCCGGCTCACCAACAACGAGACCTTCCGAACCAACCTCGTCCCCGATCCCGGCCTGACGACCCGGCTGCGCGAGCGCAACGTCGCCTTCGACGGCCAGCCCGAGGTCCAGACGTCGGTGTGGCTGATCCTGCTCTACCAGTCGCTGCCCTTCCTCCTGATCCTCGGCATCGCCTTCTTCGTGATGCGCCAGATGCAGAAGAATGCGGGCTCGGGCGCGATGGGCTTCGGCCGCTCCAAGGCCAAGTTGCTGACCGAGAAGCACGGCCGGGTGACCTTCGACGACGTCGCCGGCATCGACGAGGCGCGCGAGGAATTGCAGGAGATCGTCGAGTTCCTGAAGGACCCGACCAAGTTCGCGCGGCTCGGCGGCAAGATCCCCAAGGGCGCCTTGCTGGTCGGCTCGCCCGGCACCGGCAAGACGCTGCTCGCCCGCGCCATCGCCGGCGAGGCCAACGTGCCCTTCTTCACCATTTCGGGCTCGGATTTCGTCGAGATGTTCGTCGGCGTCGGCGCGAGCCGGGTCCGCGACATGTTCGAGCAGGCCAAGAAGAACGCGCCCTGCATCGTCTTCATCGACGAGATCGACGCCGTCGGCCGCCATCGCGGCGCGGGCCTCGGCAACGGCAATGACGAGCGCGAGCAGACCTTGAACCAGCTGCTCGTCGAGATGGACGGCTTCGAGGCCAATGAGGGCATCATCATCATCGCCGCCACCAACCGGCCCGACGTGCTCGATCCGGCGCTGCTCCGCCCCGGCCGCTTCGACCGCCAGGTCGTGGTGCCGCGCCCCGACATCGAGGGCCGCGAGAAGATCCTGCTCGTCCACATGAAGAAGGTGCCGCTCGCCCCCGACGTCGATCCGCGCACCATCGCCCGCGGCACGCCCGGCTTCTCCGGCGCCGATCTCGCCAACCTCGTCAACGAGGCCGCTTTGCTCGCCGCCCGGATGGGCAAGCGTCTCGTCGCGATGAAGGAATTCGAGCTGGCGAAGGACAAGGTGATGATGGGCGCCGAACGCAAGTCGATGGTGATGACCGAGGAGGAGAAGAGGGCGACCGCGCATCACGAGGCCGGCCACGCTTTGGTCTCGCTCCACGTCGACGGCTGCGATCCGCTGCACAAGGTGACGATCATCCCGCGCGGCCGAGCGCTCGGCGTGACCTGGAACCTGCCCGAGCGCGACCGTTATTCGATGTCGATGAAGCAGATGAAGGCCCGGCTCGCGCTCTGCTTCGGCGGCCGAATCGCCGAGCAGCTCATCTACGGCAAGGATTCGCTCAACACCGGCGCCTCCAACGACATCCAGCAGGCGACCGAAATGGCCCGCTCCATGGTCATGGAATATGGCATGTCGGAGCGGCTCGGCTGGCTGCGCTACCGCGACAATCAGGAGGAGGTCTTCCTCGGCCACAGCGTGTCGCGGGCCCAGCACGTCTCCGAAGAGACGGCGCAGCTGATCGACCAGGAGATCCGCCGCCTGATCGAGGAGGCGGAAGGGGTCGCGCGCAAGGTGCTGACCGACCATCTCGACGAGCTGCACCGGCTCGCCGACGCTCTGCTCGAGTTGAGACGCTGACCGGCGAGGAGGCCAAGCGCGCGATCAAGGGCGAGGATATCGGCCGCGAGAATCCGAGCGACAAGCCCAAGGTCGCCCCCGCCAGCGGCGCCTCGATCCCGTCGACGCGGCGTCCGCGCGGCGGCATCGGCGGCCCGGCGCCGGCGGGGGCCTGACCGGGCCGCGCCGCGCTCAGCCCAGCGCGCCGATGCCGAGCAGGAGCACGAAGAACAGGCTCGCCGTGATCGTGCAGATGATGCTGAGGATGAAGGTGCGGAGCAACGCGCTCGCCCAGTGGAGCTGGTAGGCCTGCTTCAGCTGGCGGAACATGTGAATCGGCGGGATGAAGGTCGCGGCGGGCGCGATGACTCCGGAGGGCGCGCCGGCGAAGCCGAGGATGGTGAGCACCACCGCCAGCAGCGACATGAACGCCAGCGAATAGGTGACGAACACGGTGTGATCGTAGAAATGGTAGCGCCGCGTCCAGAAGAAGAGCAGCCAGACGAACGGCACCGACAGCGGGATCAGCAGCCAGGAAAATTTGTAGCCGTTCGACTGCAGCTTGTAGAGCGCGAGCCCGGGATTTTCGCTGAACTTCGCGACGCCCTGGTCGAGCCGCGCCCAGCCGGTCCTCACGCTGTTCTCGCGCACCCCGAAGTCCGCCATCCCGCTTTCGATCCGCCGGATGCCGGCGCTCTGCTCCTCGAGATCCGCGATGCGGCGGTCGAACTGGGCGGCCGTGGCCGGCCTTCCCCGGATTCTCGCCGTTTCGCCGCGCGCGAGCTTGGCGCGGTCCTCGCGCGCTTCGGCGAGGTCGTGGGCGACCTCGGCGCGGGCCGCCTCCAGCCCCAGCCGCGCCCTGCCGCCGCCCGTGGTGACGTCGAGGCTGGCCAGCGATACGCCGTAGATCGAAAGCACGCCGAACATCAGGAAGACGGCGAACAGGAACATCGCCATCGGCGAGACGAACTTGGCGCGCTCGCCATGGACATAGCGGCGGGTCAGCTCGCCGGGCCGCCAGGCGAGCAGCGGCAGGGTCCGCCAGAACTTGCCGTCGAGATGGAGGATGCCGTGGACGAAGTCGTGGGCGATGGTGGCGACGCTGCGCTGGACCTTCGCCTTCTGGCCGCATTGCTGGCAATAGGGACCGGTCAGCGGTGCGTCGCAATTGAGGCAATTGCCGCCGATCTCGCCGGCATGCTCGCCGGCTTGCGGCTCGACCGCACGCGCGACCATCCCGCCCGTCACCGCCTCGCCGACGCCTTCGACCCCTGAAACCATCGCGCCCCTCCGCCAATCATATTGGCCGATCCGGTGGCCAGCGTCGAGGCCGTTCGCGCCTTCGCGCGGCCCGTGCTATCGCCGGCGAATGACCCGCATCGGCCTGCTCGGCGGCTCCTTCAACCCGGCCCACAAGGGGCATCGCCGGCTCAGCCTGGCGGCGATCGACCGGCTCGGCCTGGACGAAGTCTGGTGGCTGGTGTCGCCGGGCAACCCGCTCAAGCCGGTGAAGGGCATGGCGCCCTTCGCCGCCCGCTTCGCCTCGGCCCGCCGCATCGCCCGCGGCGCGCCGGTCCGGGCGACCGCGATCGAGCGGGAATTGGGCACCCGCTACACCGTCGACACGCTCCACGCCCTCGTCCGCCGCTACCCGGACCGCCGCTTCATCTGGCTGATGGGGGCCGACAATCTTGCCCAGTTCCACCACTGGCGCGACTGGCGGAGGATCGCGGCGCTGGTTCCGATTGCGGTCGTCGCCCGGCCCGGCTATGGTGGCGCTGCCCTGAAGGCGCCCGCCTGGGGTTGGCTGCGTCGCTTCGTCCGGCCCGCGGCCATGGCTCGGAACTGGACGTTGTGGAGACCGCCCGCGCTCGTGCTGCTGAGTTTGCCGCCCGATCGGACATCCGCCACCGCCATTCGCGCCGCCAATCCCGATTGGCACGAAAACGTCATGAAATCGTTCCCCCCCAAGGCTCTGCGCGACGGCGTGACGCGCCGGCCATTGCAAGGAAGGAGGCAGTTTGCCCCAAGCTAAACCCGCTCCGCAGACCGACGGAGCCATCGAACGGGCCGAGGCGCTTCACGACCTCGTGCTTCGTTCGCTCGACGACGACAAGGCCGTCGACGTCGTGTCCATCCCGTTAAGCGGGAAATCCAACATCGCCGATCATATGGTGATCGCCTCGGGTCGCTCGACCCGGCAGGTGGCCGCCATGGCCCAGAAGCTGTCCGAACGGATCAAGCGCGATCTCGGCCGCAGCGTGCGGATCGAGGGGCTGCCGGTCGCCGATTGGGTGCTGATCGACGCCGACGACGTGATCGTCCATCTGTTCCGGCCGGAAGTAAGGACCTTCTACAACCTGGAGCGGATGTGGGCGTTCGAGGAGCGCCCGGCGGCCGCCGCCGGCAGCTGAGGAGCTGCTGCGCATGATCGCCCCCTTTCGTCATCCCGGACTTGATCCGGGATCCATGAACGCAGGTCCGTGAAAACCCATTGCCGGCGGTGTTCATGGATGCTGACTTCTGTCAGCATGACGGACTTATGCTCCTCCACATAATCGCGCGGGGGAAGATCGGCCGCGGCCCGGAGGCCGAGCTGGTCGACCGCTACCTCAAACGCATCGCCTGGCCCGTGAAGATCACGGAATTGCCCGAAAGCGGCGGCAGGCAGCCACCTCCGGTCGAAAGTGGCGTCGCCATCCTCCTCGACGAGAAAGGCGAGCAACTGGGCTCGCTCTCCTTCGCGCAAAGGCTCGAACGCTGGCGCGACGACGGCCGGCGCGAGGCGCGCTTCCTGATCGGCGGGGCCGACGGCTTCGACGATGCCGACCGCGCCGGCGCCGACCTGCTCCTGGCCTTCGGCCGGGCGACCTGGCCCCATCTGCTCGCCCGCGCGATGCTCGCCGAGCAATTGTTTCGCGCGACCAGCATCCTTGCCAACCATCCCTATCATCGCGAAGGATAGCGAGATGCGGCGCACGCCCTTCCTCGCCTCGGTCCTGATCCTGCTCGCGGCGGGCGGCGGCGCCCACGCCGCGCGCGGCGGCGACGCCGAGGCGCTCGCGCTCGCCAAGCGCGAGGCGGCGGTGGCGACGCGGCGCTTCGAACGGCTCGATCGCGAGGCGCGCCGCGCGACCAGCGACGCCGACCGCGCCCGTGCCGAAGCGGGCGCGCTCGCCGCCCGGATCGAGGCGGCCGAGGCCGACCTCACCGCCGCCGAGCGCCGGATCGGCATCATCGCTTCGATGCAGGCGGCGCAGCGCGCGCGGCTCGCCGCCCGCCAGGGACCGCTCGTGCGGCTCACCGCCGCGCTGCAGACGATGACCCGCCGCCCGGCCGCGCTCGCCTTGGTCCAGCCGGGCTCGGTCCGCGACGCGGTTCACGTCCGCTCGCTGCTCGCCGCCACCTTGCCCGAGATTCGGCGGCGCACCGCCGCATTGCGTGCCGAGGTCGAGCGCGGAACCCTGCTGCGGCGCCAGTCCGAGGCGGCGCGCGAAGGCCTGATCGGGAGCCGCGAGGCGCTGCGCGAGCGCCGGGTCGCCCTGGCCCGCTTCGAGACCGGGCGGCGGACCCGTTCGCAGCAATTGAGCGGCCTCGCTTTGGCGCAGTCCGACCGCGCCCTCGTCTTCGGCGAGGAGGCACGGACCCTGAGCCTGACGATCGGCACCCGGGACTATCAGGCCCGGCTCGCCGCCAGCCTCTCGCGCCTGCCCGGTCCGTTGCCCCGGCCCGGCGAGGCCGCGCCGACGGAGGAGGCGAGCGAACGCCTGCCTTATTCGCTGCCCGTCGAAGGGCGCCTGCTCACCGGCGTCGGCGAGATTTCCGACGGCGGCGTCCACGCCCGAGGCCTCACCTTCGAAACCGAAGCGGAGGCGCCGGTGATCGCGCCCGCCGGCGGCCGCATCGTCTATGCCGCGCCGTTCCGCCGTTACGGCAATGTCGTGATCATCGATCATGGCCGCGGCTGGTCCTCGGTGGTCACCGATCTCGCCACTTTGCGCGTCCGCCGCGGCCAGGCGGTGCGGCGCGGAACGCCGCTCGGCGCCGCGGGTCCCGGGTCCCCGCGCGTCAGCGTCGAGCTCAGGCGCAACGGCCGCCCGGTCCCGGTCGCCCAGATGATCGCCGGCTGACGTTCATCGAACGTTGCTTTTCGCCGCCCTAATAACCCTGTAGGAACCGCCCAAAGCCCATAGCAGGACAATCATGGCCAATAATTTCCTCCGCTCGCTCGGTCTCGTCAGCGCGATCGCCTTCATCCCCGCCGCCACCGCCGGCCTCGCCCAGGTCGACGCCGGCTCGGTCCGCGAGATCGACCAGTTCATGAGCGTGCTCGAGCGGGTGAAGGCCGAATATGTCGATCAGGTCACCGACGAGCAGCTGATCCGCGGCGCCATCGACGGCATGCTCAACAGCCTCGATCCGCACAGCTCCTATCTCGACGCGCGCGGCTTCCAGAGCCTGATGACCACGACCGACGGCAATTATGGCGGCCTCGGCCTCACCGTCACCATGGAAGACGGCGCGGTCAAGGTGATCGCCGCCACCCGCGGCACGCCGGCCGACCAGGCCGGAATCAAGTCGGGCGACTTCATCACCCATATCGACGGGCGCCTGTTCTACGGCGGCACCCTCGACGAAGCGGTCGACCGGATGCGCGGCCAGCCCGGCACCAGCGTGCGCATCACCATCGTCCGCCCCGGCCGCGAGCGCCCGTTCGACGTCAACATCACCCGTGCGATCATCGATATTCCGGCGGTGCGCGCCGAGGTGCGCGACCGCGTCGGCATCCTCACCGTCACCACCTTCAACCGCAACACCACCGAGGCGACCCAGCGGGCGATCGCGGAAATGGAGCGCGCGCCCGGCGGGCCGCCGGTCGGCTATGTCCTCGACCTTCGCTCCAACCCCGGCGGCCTGCTCGACCAGGCCGTCGGCCTTTCCGACCTGTTCCTCGAGCGCGGCGAGGTCGTCTCGCAGCGCGGCCGGCGCCGGACCGACATCGAGCGCTTCTACGCGCGCCCCGGCGACGCCGCTCAGGGCCGCCCGGTCATCGTTCTCGTCGACGCCGGTTCGGCTTCAGCTTCGGAGATCGTCGCAGCGGCGCTCCAGGACCATCGCCGCGCGGTGGTGATGGGCGACCGCACCTTCGGCAAGGGCTCGGTGCAGACCCTGCTGCCGCTCGGCGGCGGCGACACGGCGCTGCGGCTCACCACCGCCCGTTATTATACCCCGGCGGGCCGCTCGGTGCAGGAAGGCGGGATCACCCCCGACATATTGGTGCCGCAGATTTCCGACCCCGATTACCGCCTGCGCAACCGGGTCCGCGAATCGGATCTGCGCCGCCACCTCGTCAACGAGGCCGGCGTCCAGGACGATCTCATCCAGGATGACGGCCGGCCCGATCCGCGCTTCGCCGCGAGCGTCGAGCAGCTGACCGCGCAGGGCGTTACCGACTTCCAGCTCCATTATGCGGTGCAGACGCTCGCGCGGCTCGCCCGGACCCAGCCCCCGCCGCAGGTCGCCGCGGCACCCGGTCGGCGCGGCGGCAGCCGCTAAGGCGGCCGATGGGGGTGCGCACGCCGCTCGGGCTCGCCAAGCTGCTGGCGCTGCTCGTGCCCGCGACTTTGCTCGCGGGCGCTTGGGGCTCGCAATATATCGGCGGCCTGGCCCCCTGCGAAATGTGCTATTGGCAACGTTACGCCCATATCGCGGCCTTGGCCTTCGCCGCCGCGGCGGCGTTCGCCGGGCGGATGCCCGATCGGGGCCGCAGCTTCGTCTGGCTGGCGGCGCTCGGCATCCTCGCCAGCGGCGCGATCGGCGTCTTCCACGCCGGCGTCGAGCTCGATTATTGGGAAGGCTTCACCCAATGCACGTCGCTCGTCAGCGGCGCGAGCGGGGACCTGCTCGCCGAGATCATGGCGGCGCCGCTCGTCCGCTGCGACGAAGTGCAATGGTCCTTCCTCGGGCTCTCGATGGCGGGATGGAATGCGATCCTTTCGCTCACTGCTGCGTTGGTGATCCTATGGCTGAGCCTGAGACGGCCCCGGACCCGCTAGCGCCCGCCTGGCGCCCCGGCGACGCGAGCCCCGACGTGCGCGCGATGCTGCGCGTCGACCAGGCCGGCGAATATGGCGCGACCCGCATCTATGCCGGCCAGCTCGCCGTGCTCGGCGACCGGCACCCCTCCGCCGGCCTGATCGCCGGCATGGCAGCGCAGGAGCAGCAGCACCTCAAGCATTTCGACGAGCTCCTCGCCGAGCGCGGCGTCCGGCCGACCCTGCTGCAGCCGGTCTGGGCGGTCGCCGGCCACGCGCTGGGCGCCGCCACCGCCCTGATCGGCCCCGAAGCGGCCATGGCCTGCACGGCCGCGATCGAGGACGAGATCGACGCCCATTATTCCGAGCAGCTGGACTCGCTCGGCGACAGCGATCCGGCGCTCTCCGCCAGCATCGCCCGTTTCCAGGCCGACGAGCGCGCGCATCGCGACGCCGCGCTCGCCGCCGGCGCCGAGCAGACGATCGGCTATCCCATCCTATATGCGGCGATCAGGGCGGGTTGCCGAGTCGCCATCGAACTGTCGAAGAGGATTTGAAGCCATGCGCCTTGCCTTTCTCGCCTTGACCGCCGCCGTCGCCGCGGCCCCCGCTCCGGCGCAGCAGCCCGGCGTCCCCGTCCCGGGCGCGGCCGAGGCGGCGTCCGCGAGCGACGTCCGAGTCAACCAGCTCATCGTCTACGGCAACGATCCGTGCCCGCAGAGCGAGGATCCGAGCGAGGTCACCGTCTGCGCTCGGCTGCCCGAGGACGACCGCTTCCGGTTGCCGCCCAATTTGCGCGAGAATCCCAACGACCCGGCCAGCCAGAGCTGGACCGGCCGCGCGATCGAGCTGTCCTATGTCGGCCGCACCGGCACCGAGAGCTGCTCCACGGTCGGCGGCGGCGGCTTCACCGGCTGCTTCAACCAGATCGTCAACCAGGCCCGCGCCGAGCGCCGCGCCGCCGGCGACGTCAATTGGGCGCGGATGGTCGAGGAAGCGCGCCAGGAGCGCGAGGCGCAGCTGCGCGCCGCGACCCGGGAGGAGGAGGAAGCGGAGCGGAACGAGCCGGAATAAGCCCGGCGTGGCGGGGGCAAAGCTCCGGCGCGACATCGGCTTCACCGGGTCCGCCTTCCTGTCGTTCAGCGGAATGGTCGGCGCCGGCATCTTCGCGCTGCCGGCGACGCTCCACAGCCAGTTCGGCGCGTTCAGCCCCTGGCTGTTCCCGATCTTCGGGCTGCTGTTCCTGCTGATCGCGCTGCCCTTCGCGCGGCTCGCTTCCCTGTTTCCGGTTTCCGGGGGGCCCGTCGCTTACACTGCGCCGTTCGGCCCGCTCGTCTCCTTCCAGACCGGCTGGCTCTATTATGTCGCGCGCGCCACCGCGCTCGCCGCCAACGCCAACGTCTTCGCCACCTACGCCGGCTCGCTGTGGAGCCCGCTCAGCGGCACGATCGGCCGCGCCGTCACGATCGTCCTGCTGGTCGGCACGATCACGCTGATCAACGTCGTCGGCGTGAAGCGCGCGGTCCGCGTCCTCGATGCGCTCACCCTCCTAAAGGCGCTGCCGTTGATCGCGCTCGCGCTCTGGGGCCTGGCCTATTCCGCGGGGTCCTGGCCGCCACCCGGTCCGCCGCCGCCATTGTCGGCGATGGAGGCGGCCGCTTTGGTCATCCTCTACGCCTTCGTGGGCTTCGAAAATTCGGTGATTCCCGCCGACGAGACCGCCGATCCCAGGCGCACCATTCCGCGCGCGCTAATCGCCACCCTGGTCGCCACCGCGACGCTCTATTTCCTGGTCCAGCTCGCTTATGTCGCGGTCATGCCGGCGGACCCGGTTCCCGCGGCGCCGCTCGCCGCCTTCGCCGAGACCCTGATCGGCCCGGTCGGCGCGTTGCTGCTCACCGCCACCGCTTTGGCCTCGGTCGCCGGCAACGTCACCGGCTCGATGACCTCGACCCCGCGCGTCACCTACGCGCTCGCCGGACAGGGGTCGCTGCCGCGCTGGTTCGGCGCGGTCAGCCCGCGCTACGCGACGCCGGCCAATTCGATCCTGTTCATGGGGCTGCTCGGCATCGCGCTGGCGCTGAGCGGCAGCTTCGTCTGGCTCGCCATCGTCAGCACGCTCGCCCGGCTGATCGTCTATGCCGTCAGCATCGCCGCATTGCCCAAAGCCGAAAAGCCGGGCCCTGGCACCTGGGCGATGATCGCCGCCGCCCTCGCCGTCTGCCTGTGGGCGGCCGCCCAGTCGAAATGGGAATCCTGGGCCATGCTCGGCGGCTTGGTGATCGCCGGCGTCCTGCTCTACGGTCTCGCCCGCATGCAGCGGGACGGGAGCAGTGGCGCACGATAGGGAGCGGCCGGTCGCCGCCTTCATCCTCGTCCTGTGCGGAACCGTGCTCGGCCTCGCCGGCACCGACCTCATATTGCCCGCCGTGCCGAGCCTGCCCGCGGCCCTGGGCGGCACGCCCGCCGCGGCGCAGCTCGTCCTCGCCGCCTTCGTCGCCGGCGCCGCGCTCGGCCTACTCCTGTTCGGGGAATTGGGGGCGCGCTTCGACCAGCCGAGGCTGCTCGCCTTGTCGCTGGTCGCCTACGGCGGGTCGTCGGCCGCGGCGGCAGAGGTCGGCTCGCTCGACGCGCTGATCGCGCTTCGCTTCGTCCAGGGCGCGGCTGGCGCGGCGGCCGCGGTGTTCGCCCCCGGCATCATCCGCGCCGGCTTCGATCCCGACCGCGCGGTGCGGGCGATCGGCCTGCTGGGCAGCGTCGAATCGCTGGTTCCCGCCCTTGCGCCGGTCGCCGGGCTCTGGCTCCTGGCGTGGTTCGGCTGGCAGGGCGCGTTCAACGTCATCGCGATTCTCTCGCTCGCCCTTGCCCTGTTGGTCATGGCGATGCGCGCTCGCTTCCCGCGCCCCGCCCCGGCGACGCGCATCGGCGGCTATCTGACGCTCGGCCGCGACCCCATATTCCTGCGCTACGCGCTCAGCCAGGCCTTCACGCTCGGCGGCCTGCTCGTCTTCGTGTTCGGCGCTCCGGCGGTGATCGTCGGGCCGCTCAATGGAACGCTGATCGATTTCGTGACCATGCAGGTCACCGGCATCCTTTTCTTCATCCTAGGCGCCAATGTCGCCGGCCGCCTGGCCGCGCGGTTCGGCGCCGAGCGGATGATCCTGCTCGGCAGCGCCCTTTCCGCCGCCGGGCTGCTCGGCATCCTCGCTTATGCGCTGGCCGGCGGCGCCTGGCCGGCGATGCTGGCGATCCTGTTCGTGCCGGTCAATCTCGGCCTCGGCCTGCGCGGGCCGCCGGGCTTCATGCGGGCCATCCTCGCCGCGCATGGCGACGACGCGCGCGCCGCGGCGCTCGTCATCCTGTTCATCCTGCTAACCGCGGCCGCCGGCACCGCCGCGGCCGCGCCGTTCATCACCGCCGGCCTGACCCCCCTCGCCGCCTTCGCCGCCGCGATCTCGGCCGCCTCGGTGCTCTGCCTGCTCTTCCTGCCGCGGCTTCAGGCGGGCTCGAGCTCGGCCGCGACCGTCTCCTCGATCCAGCCGCCGCCGAGCACCCGGTCGCCCTCGTAGAGCACCGCCGCCTGGCCGGGCGCGACGCCATATTCGGGCCGATCGAAATGCACCGCCTCGCCGTCGAAGCGCGCCGGCGCCGGTCTCGCCAGCGAGCGCACCTTGGCGGTCAGCCCGTCGCGCTGGCCCTCGCCGAGCCAGTTGATGCCGCCGAGCCGCGCGGAGCGCACCGCGAGCGCGCGCTTCGGCCCGACCACGACCCGCCGGCTCTCCGGCTCCAGCCTCAGCACGTAAAGCGGCTCGGGCTGGCCGCCGATCTCGAGCCCGCGCCGCTGGCCGACGGTGAAATGGATCAGGCCGGCGTGCGGCCCCAGCACCCGGCCGTCGCGGTCGACGATCTCGCCTTCGATCGCCGCCTCCGGCCGCACCTTCGTCACCACCCGCGCATAATCGCCGTCGGGGACGAAGCAGATGTCCTGGCTGTCGGGCTTATCGGCGACCGCCAGCGCAAGCTCGCGCGCGATCTCGCGTACCACGGTCTTGGGCATGTCGCCGAGCGGGAAGCGCAGATAATCGAGCTGGTCGCGCGTCGTCGCGAACAGGAAATAGCTCTGGTCGCGCGCCGCATCGGCCGGGCGGTGCAGTTCCGCGCCATGAGCCCCGGCCACGCGGCGCACATAATGGCCGGTGGCAAGGCAATCGGCGCCGAGATCGCGAGCGAGGCTGAGCAGATCGGTGAACTTCACGCCCTGGTTGCAGCTGATGCAGGGGATCGGCGTGCGCCCGCGCGCATATTCGTCGGCGAAGCGCTCGATCACGCTGTCGCGGAAGCGGCTCTCATAGTCGAAGACGTAATGGGCGATGCCGAGCCGCTCGGCGACCGCTGTGGCGTCGTAAATGTCCTGGCCGGCGCAACAGGTTCTCGTCCGCCCCACCGCCTCGCCATGGTCGTAGAGCTGCAGCGTCACCCCGATCACCTCGGCGCCGCTGCGGGCGGCGAGCGCGGCCACGACCGAGCTGTCGACGCCGCCCGACATGGCGACGACGATACGGGCCTCCCTGGCGGGCCGGCTGAGCTGGAAATCCGCGTGCATGATCGGGCCCAGATAGTGGGTTGAAGCGGAAACGCCCACCCCCGCCGTGTTTTACCGGCTCTTCACCCAATTTCGATAGGGGCGTGCCCATGGACGAGTCTTTCCAGCTCCGCGCCAGGCTGCTGCTCGGCGGATCGCGGCCCGCGCCGCTCGATCATGCGATGCTCACCGCGGCGCTCGCCGCCCAGCGCGCGGCGGGCAACGGCACGCGCCCCCCGGTCCAGGACTCCGCCGCCTTTTGCGATCCGCTGACCGAGATTCTGCTCGCCGGACCGCGCTGGCGCCAGGCCGCTTCGGCCCAGTCGGGGTGTTTCAACCGTACCGAAGTGAAACGCCGCCTAAACCTCCGGTAAAGCATCTTCACCATGAAATTTACCTTGGCGTTTCAACCTTCCTTCAACGCTCTGCCGCTAAAGCAGGGAACGCAGACGGCGCTAGGGGCCGAAAGCGCGTGAAGTCTTGAGGTACGAATGATCGAGAATCAGAAAATCCGCCCCGCTCAGGTCATCGGTCCGCTCGGCGAGCCGCTCACCATCGACTCGTTGCCGGATCCGACCACGACCCGCTGGGTGGTGCGCCGGAAGGCCGAGGTCGTGTCCGCGGTCAACGGCGGTCTGCTGAGCGTCGACGAAGCGTGCGAGCGCTACAGCCTCAGCCTCGAGGAATTCGCCGGCTGGCAGCGCGCGGTCGACCGCTCGGGCATGCCCGGCCTGCGCGTCACCCGCATCCAGCACTACAAGACGCTCTACGAGCGCCAGCAGAGCTACTGAGGCACCGGCGGGTCTTCGGCCCGCTTGCTAGCTTTCCGAATTGCCAGCCTCCCCCCTGCCGCATCGCAGGAACAAGACCGCTTATGGCGCGTCTTAGGGTCGGACCGCCGCTGAAGCCAACCGGTTCGGCAGCGCCGAGATCAGAGGAGGGAAGCAAATGATCGGTATTCTCGTGTGGCTCGTCATCGGCGGCATCGTCGGCTGGCTGGCCAGCCTCGTCATGCGCACCGACGCGCAACAAGGCGTATTGCTCAACATCGTCGTCGGCATTGTCGGCGCGTTCATCGGCGGCCTGATCTTCAACCGCGGCGACATCAACGACGCGCCCCTCGACGTGACCTCGTTCATCGTGTCGCTGATCGGCGCGATCGTCCTGCTCGCGATCGTCAACCTGTTCCGGCGCGGCTCCGTCCGCTAGGCGGGGCCTCGGCTCGAAAAGAGGGCCGCTCCTTCGGGCGCGGCCCTTTTCTCATTCCAGTTCGAAACTGACGGTCAGGCTCACCGCCAGCGCCTGTTCGCCCAGGACGATGTTGGTGGCGGCCGCATTCTGCGCCATGTCCATCCGGGCGAACGGCATCGGCCCGGGCCGCGGCCCGCCCGCCTCGCTCACCGCCAATACGCGCTTCACCCGCATTCCGAGCGATCCGGCGTAAAGCTCGGCGCGTGCCCGGGCGCTGGCCAGCGCGCGGGTCCGGGCCTCGTCCAGCGCCGCCTCGGGGCGCTCGATCTCGAAGGTCGGACCGTTGAGCTCGTTGGCGCCAGCCGCGACCAGCGCGTCGAGGATCCGGCCCGCATTGGCGGCGTCGCGGAAGCGGACGTTGACCATATGGTGGGCGCGGTAGCCGATGAATTGCGGCGCGCGTTCGGCCACGTGCCGCCATTCGGGGCTGAGGTTCACCGAGCTGGTCTGGATGTCGCCCGCCGCGACGCCGGCGCGCCGCAGCGCCGCGCGCATCGAATCGATCTGCACGGCATTCGCCCTGATCGCCTCGGTCGCCGTCGGCGCCTGCGTCGTCACGCCGGCATTGATCAGCACGATGTCGGGGACTCGAGTCACTTCGCCCGTCACCACCACGTCGAGGCGCGTGCCGTCGGCGGCCTGCGTCGACGCGCCCTGCGCTCCGGCCGGCGCCAGCGGCGCGGCGAGCGCCAGCAGTGCCGCCGCCATCAGATTGGTCTTCATCGTCGTTCCTTTCGCGCATCCCTCTCGGACATGCGCGTCCTGGCCCGATCGTCGCTGCATCCTTGCTGAACCGGATGGTCAGCGTCTGGCAATCAACCGGTAGATGAAGAGCAGCACCACCGCGCCGACGATCGCGGCGAGGAAGCCGGCGCCTTCGCCGCGATCGTACCAGCCGAGCTGCTGGCCGAGGAAGCCGGCGACCAGCGCGCCCGCGATGCCGATCAGGATGGTGATCAGGCAGCCGCCCGGGTCGCGCCCCGGCGTGACCGCCTTGGCGATGGCGCCGGCGAGAAGGCCGATGAGGATCCAGGTGAGCCAGCCATAATCGGCGAGATATTCGGACATCGCGCATTCTCCTTGTCGGGTCCCCCTCGGAACCTACCATTCAACATTGGTAAAGCCCACGGATCGGTTGTAAAGCGCGGTTTCCGACCGCCGGAGCGGGAAGCGGGGCGCCGGTTATTTTGACTTGTTCCAGGTGATATATTCGGCTAATACAGCGGCCGAGGAAGCGGCTCTAGCCGTGCTGTCTGAGTGGGGACGATGAAAGCGATGAACTACGAGTCGACCAAATGGAGCCGTGACGCGATCGACGATGTGATCGTCGACGAGGAGACGCTCGTCCGGCGCCGCCGACGCCGGCGGAACATCATCATCGCCGTCGCCGTCGTCGCGCTGCTCGCGATCGCCGCGATCTTCATGATGGGCGGCAGCGGCGAAAAAGCCGGCGCGCCCGACGCCGATGCCGGCGCGCAGCTCCCCGCCGTGACCGTCGTCGTCCCCGGCCGCCAGGACATTGCCGCGCTCATCTCGGCGACCGGCTCGCTCGGCGCGCGGCGCGACCTTCCGGTCGGCGTCCCCGGCGAAGGCGGCCAGGTCGAGCGCGTGCTCGTCGAGCCCGGCCAGTGGGTCCGCGCCGGCCAGACGCTCGCCGTCATCAACCGCTCGGTTCAGGGCCAGGAGGCCGCGCAGCAGGCCGCCCAGATTCAGGTCGCCCAGGCCGACCTGCGCCTCGCCCAGAACGAGCTCGACCGCTCCCAGGCGCTGGTCGGCCGCGGCTTCGTCAGCCAGGCCGATCTCGACCGCAAGCGCGCCGCCCGCGACGCCGCCGCGGCGCGCGTCCGCGTCGCCCAGGCGACCCTCGGCGCGACCCGCGCACGCATCGGCCGGCTCGATGTCCGCGCCCCCGCCGCGGGCCTCGTGCTCAGCCGCTCGGTCGAGGCCGGCCAGGTGGTCGGCGCCGGCTCGGGTGCCCTGTTCCGCATCGCCCAGGGCGGCGAGATGGAGTTGATGGCGCGGCTGCCCCAGGCCGATCTCGCCCGCCTCAGCGTCGGTGTGCCGGTCGAGGTGACTCCGGTGGGATCGGCCCAAACCTACCAGGGCACCGTCTGGCAGATCTCGCCGATCATCGACGCGCAGACCCGCCAGGGCATGGCCCGCATCGCCGTCCCCTATCAGCGCGACCTGAGGCCCGGCGGCTTCGCCTCGGCGACCATCCGTGCCGGCTCCACCACCGCGCCGTTGCTGCCCGAATCGGCGGTGCTGACCGACGACGCCGGCAGCTATGTGATGATCGTCGGCCCCAACAATACCGTGATGCGCCGCTCCGTCCGGATCGGCACCGTCAACGATCGCGGCGTCGTCATCGCCCAGGGCCTGAGCGGCAACGAGCGCGTGGTCGAATCGGCGGGCGCCTTCCTCAACGCGGGCGAGCGTATCCGACCCGAGCGCTCGCGAGCGGCGCGGCGTTAGTTAGAACGAGCCTGACTGGAGCTGACAATGCGTAACATCTCGGCATGGGCGATCCGCAACCCGGTGATCCCGCTCGTTCTGTTCACCTTCCTGCTTGCCATGGGCCTGCTCGCCTTCAGCCGGATGGACGTGAATCTCAATCCTGACATCACCTCCCCGGCCGCCAGCGTCTCGATCAGCCAGCCCGGCGCCGCGCCGTCAGAGCTCGAAATCCAGGTCACGCGCCGTGTCGAGGCGGCGGTGCGCGGCATCAACGGCGTCAACGAGATCAATTCCACGATCCGCGAGGGCAACAGCAACACCTTCATCAATTTCGAGATCGGCACGCCGGTCGACCGCGCCGTCTCCGACGTGCGCGACGCCATCGCCCGCATCCGTGGCGATCTGCCCGACGGCATCCTGGAACCGCAGGTCGAGCGGGTGGACTTCACCGACGAGCCAATCGGCTATTTCTCGGCGGAAAGCACCTCGATGACCGTCGAACAATTGAGTTGGTTCATCGACGACACGCTCAATCGTCGCGTGCAGGGCATCGAGGGCGTGTCGGTGGTGAGCCGCACCGGCGGCGTCACCCGGGAAATCAAGGTCGAGCTGGATCCGGTCCGCATGCAGGCGCAGGGAGTCACCGCCTCGCAAATCAACCAGCAACTGCGCTCGACCAACCTCAACGCGGCCGGCGGCCGCGCCGAGATCGCCGGTTCCGAGCAATCGGTGCGCGTGCTCGGCAGCGCGATCACAGCCCACCAGCTCGGCGAGACCCAGATCGCGCTGGGCGGCGGTCGGACCGTCCGCCTCAATTCCGTGGCCAGCGTCCGCGACCAATGGGCCGAGCAGACCTCCTACGGCATCCAGAACGGCCGGCAGGTGGTCAGCTTCATGATCCAGAAGGCCAAGGGCTATTCCGACGTGACCGTCTATCATGATGTCATGCGCGAGCTCGAGGCCATGCATCGCGACGACGCGCGGGTGGACTTCACCCTGCTCTTCACGCCCGTGAAATATATCGAGATGCAGTATGAATCGTCGATGCGAGCGCTGGTCGAAGGCGCGCTGCTCGCCGTCGTCGTCGTCTTCCTGTTCCTGCGCGATTGGCGCGCGACGCTCATCTCCGCGATCGCCATCCCGCTCTCGGCGATTCCGGCCTTCTGGTTCATGGACCTGATGGGTTTCACCCTGAACATGGTCACCCTGCTCTCGCTGAGCCTGGTGGCGGGTGTGCTGGTCGACGATGCGATCGTGGAGATCGAAAATATCGTCAGGCACATGCGAATGGGCAAATCGGCCTATCAGGCGTCGATCGACGCGGCCGACGAGATCGGCCTGCCGGTGGTCGCCACCACCTTCTCGATCGTCGCGGTCTTCCTGCCCGTCTCGATGATGAGCGGGATCATCGGCCAGTTCTTCATCAGCTTCGGGCTCACCATCGTGATCGCCGTGCTGATCAGTCTGGCCGTGGCGCGGATGATCACGCCGATGATCGCCGCCTATTTCCTGAAAGCGAAGGGCGAGGCCAAGCATGGCGAAGGCTGGCTGATGGACCGCTATCTGGACGTGCTGCGCTGGACGCTCGTGCATCGGTGGAAGACGGTCGGCATCGGCGCGGTGTGCTTCGTCATACAGATTTTCGCCTTTGCCACGCTCGAGCAAACGTTCCAGCCCAACACCGACGACGACACTGTCGTGGTCTCGGTCGAAATGCCGCCGGGCGTTACGCTCGATCAGACGCGCGCTGTTGCCGATCGGGCGGCGGCGGCGATGCGCCGGCAGCCGGACGTCGCCTCGGCCTTCGAATCGGTCCGCGCGGGCAGCGCCACCATCTACGTCTCGCTAAAGGACAGGGGCGAGGGACGCGACCGCACCAGCACCGATTTCCAGCGCCAGGTCACGCCGAGGCTGCACGAAATCGCGGATGCGCGGGTCTTCTTCCGCAACCAGAATCAGGTCGGCGGACGGGACTTTTCGATCCTGCTCGCAAGTTCCGATCCGGAGAAGCTGCAGCGCACCGCGCTGACCCTCGTCGAGCAGATGCGCCAGCGCCCCGAGCTGCGCGCGCCGCGCATCGCCGGCGACCTCAGGCGGCCGGAGATCACGATCCAGCCGCGCCTCGATCTGATGGCCGATATGGGCGTCACGACCGCCGCTTTGAGCCAGGCGATCCGAGTCGCCACCCAGGGCGAGATCGATCAGGCCAGCGCCCGCTTCTCGCTCAGCGACCGGCAAGTGCCGATCCGGGTCGCGCTCACCGAAAGCGCGCGGCGCAATCTGTCGACGATCGAGAACATGCCCGTGCCCACGGCCAGCGGCGGCTCGGTGCCCCTGAAGGTGGTTGCCGAGATCAGCTTCGGCGCCGGCCCATCGATCATCCAGCGCATCAACCAGCAGCGCCGGATCATCGTGGGCGCCGATCTGGCCGAAGGGGTGGTCGATAAAGAGGCCATCGTCAGCCAGCTGCCGATCATGCAGAATCTGCCCGAAGGCGTCGAGCGCGCGCGCTCGGGCCAGCAGCGTGAGGAGGCCCAGCTCATCTCCGAGTTCATGACCGCTTTGGTTTCGGGCACGTTCCTGGTCTTCGCCGTGCTGGTGCTGCTCTACAAGCGGCTGATGGCGCCGTTCGTGAACATGGGCTCGCTGCTGCTGGCGCCGCTGGGCGGCGCGATCGCGTTGCACATCGCCGGCCATGCCGTCTCGATGCCGGTGTTCATCGGCATATTGATGCTGTTCGGCATCGTCGCCAAGAACTCGATCCTGCTGCTCGATTTCACCATCGAGGAGATGGCCAAGGGCGTGCCCAGGGACGAGGCGATCATCGATGCCGGCCACAAGCGCGCCCAGCCGATCGTGATGACGACGATGGCGATGGTCGCTGGCATGGTGCCGACCGCGCTGTCGCTCGAAGGCGATGCGAGCTGGCGGGCGCCGATGGCGGTAGTGGTGATGGGCGGCCTGCTGCTCTCGACCCTGCTGACCCTGGTGCTGGTGCCGGCCTCGTTCAGCCTGGCCGACAGCTTCGAAAGGTGGCTGTCGCCCAAGTTCCGGCGGGTCATAACCTATCGGGGCAAGCAGGATCACGGGCCCGAGCCGGCCCCGCAAGCCGCGGAGTGATCGCCGGCGGGTATGAACGATGCCCGCCGCCGGTTATTCAGGCGGCATGAGCCTGTTTCCCCGCCCGGGCCGCGCCCCTTCCAACCACCGGGACGCGCGCGGCATGCGGGCGCTCGCGACGGCCATGCTGGCGGGCATGGCGGCGGTGTTCATCGTCGTCGCGGGCCTGGCGGACGCGCATCCGGCCTGGGGCTTCGTCCGCGCCTTCGCCGAGGCCGGGTTGGTCGGCGGCATCGCCGATTGGTTCGCGGTCACCGCCTTGTTCCGCCACCCGCTCGGAATCCCGATCCCGCACACCGCGATCGTGCCGAGGAACAAGGACCGGATCGGCGCAACGCTCGCCCAGTTCCTCAAGGACAATTTCCTCACCCCCTCGGTCGTCGCCCGCCGGATGAAGCGGGTCAACGTCGCCGGCGCGATCGGCCGTTTCCTTGCCCAGCCGCCCGGCGAGGGCCGCCTGCGCGCGGGCGGGTCGCGGCTGCTCGCCGACATCCTCGAGGCGCTCGATCAGGAGAAACTGGGCGGCATGGTCAAGAGCGCGGTCGCAGGCCGGATGCGCGCCATCGACGTCGCGCCTTTGCTCGGCCAGACGCTCGCGGCGGCGATGACCGCCGAGCGGCACGTGCCGATGGTGGACGGCATCGTCACCTGGGCCGGCCGCACCCTGGACGCCAACGAGGATATGATCCGCGACATGGTCCACCAGCGCGCCGGCTGGATCCTGCGCATGGCCGGGCTCGACGAAAAGCTCGCCGACGCCATCGTCGACGGCCTGAGGCGGCTCACCATCGACATGGCGGTCGATCCTCATCATCCGCTGCGCGCCAAGGCCGAGGAGGGCCTCGCCCGCCTGGCCGCCGGCCTCCAGTCCGATCCCGAGATGCGGGGCAAGGTCGAGGCCTGGAAGAACGAGATGATCGACAACCCCGCCGTCACCGACTGGCTCGGCGGCGTCTGGGAGAATAGCCGCGCCGGCCTCCTGAAGGGCGCCCGCGATCCGGACGCGGCTTTGGCCGGCAAGTTCGGCGAAGCCCTTCGCCAGCTCGGCGAGACTCTGCAGCAGGAGCCCCGGCTCAAGGCCGCGATCAACCAGTTCGCCCGCCGCGCGACCGTCGGCGCGGTCGCCTCCTATGGCGACGGCATCGTCACTTTGGTCTCGGACACGGTCCGCGCCTGGGACGCGCGCACGGTCTCCGACCGGCTCGAGAACGCGGTCGGCCGCGACCTCCAATATATCCGCATCAACGGCACCCTGGTCGGCGGCCTGGTCGGCGTCGCCCTCCATACGATCGAGGTGGCGCTCTAGTCGCGCCTGAGAGGGCGAGGGGGAAAGAGAGGAAGAGTCACCCCGGCGAAAGCCGGGGCCCATGAACACGGCGTTCGAGAGTGCGCTAGGACCCCCGCATCCATACTCCAGCTCTTCGGTTCATGGGTCCCGGCTTTCGCCGGGATGACTCCGATTTCCGATTGAACCCTGCCGCCTTCTCGTCTTTGGTCCGCGCCATCAACAGGGAAGGATCGTCATGAAGCTTGCCAGCCTGCTCAGCGCCGCCGCCGCGCTCGCCCTCGCCGCCCCAGCCCTGGGCCAGCCCTCGCCGCCCGCGCAGCAGCAGGAAGCGCTCACGATCCTCCACGCCGGCACCCTGCTCGCAATCCCCGGCCAGCCGCCGCGGCGCGAGGCCAGCGTCATCGTCCGCGGCCGCCGCATCGCCGAGATCCGCGACGGCTATGTCGACCTTCCCGGCGCCCGCATCGTCGACCTGCGCGGCGCCTATGTCCTCCCCGGCCTGATCGACATGCACGTCCACCTCGGCGGCCTCGACGACCGCCTGCAGGCCCGCCTGCAGGCCTCCAGCCGCGATTATGAGGACGAGGCCTATACCGCTCTGCTCAACGCCCGGCGCACCCTGCTCGCCGGCTTCACCACGGTCCGCGACCTCGGCGGCGAGCCGCGCACCATCACCTCGCTCCGCGACGCCATCAATGCCGGCCAGTTCGCCGGCCCGACCATCGTCCCGGCCGGCCGCGGCGTCTCGGTCACCGGCGGCCATGGCGGCGTCAACGGCCTCAACCGCGACCTCACCGAAATCGCCCGCGAGCGCGCGACCAACACGTGTAACGGCGCCGACGATTGCCGCCGGGCGGTGCGCGAGCAGATCTCCGCCGGCGCCGAGGTGATCAAGTTCGCCGCCACCGGCGGCGTTCTTTCGAACGTAGCGGGCGGCCTCAACCGGCAGATGATGGCCGATGAGATGCGCGCCATCGTCGAGACCGCCCACACGTTCGGCCGCCGGGTCGCCGCCCACGCCCACGGCGTCGACGGAGTCAATGCGGCGCTCGAGGCCGGGGTCGATTCGATCGAGCACGGCACCTTCACCGACGACCGGACCTTCGCGCTCTACCGCCGCACCGGCGCCTATTACGTGCCGACCCTGATGGCGCCCGCCGCTGCGCTCGCCGACGGCCAGCGCGGCGCGCTGACCCCGGCCCAGCACGACAAGGCGCGCCAGGCCGCCGGCGCCGCCGTCGAGAGCCTGCGCCGGGCGGTCCGCGAGCGGGTCAACATCGCCTTCGGCACCGACAGCGGCGTCAGCCGGCACGGCGACAACGCGCAGGAGTTCGCTTTGATGGTCGACGCCGGCATGACGCCGACGGCGGCGATCCGCGCGGCCACGGTCGGCGCCGCCACGCTGCTCGGCCGCGCCGACGCGCTGGGCACGATCGAGCCCGGCCGCGACGCCGACATCATCGCCGTCGCCGGCGATCCGACGCAGAATGTCCGGCTGCTCGAAAATGTCGGCTTCGTCATGCGCCAGGGGCGAGTCCACAAGCTCGGCGGCGAACGCCAGCTCACCGACGCGGACTAATTAGCCGTCGCTGACGCGCTCGATATCCGCCCCGACCGCCTGCAATTTCTCCTCGAGCCGCTCGTAGCCGCGGTCGAGATGGTAGACTCGGTTGACCTGGGTCTCGCCCGCCGCGGCGAGCCCGGCCAGCACCAGGCTCATCGACGCGCGCAGGTCGGTCGCCATCACCGGCGCGCCGATCAGGCCGCCGACTCCGCGCACCACGGCCGAGCGCCCGCGCACCTCGATGTCGGCGCCCATCCGCGACAGCTCGGGCACGTGCATGTAGCGATTCTCGAAGATCGTCTCGGTCAGGAGGCTGGTCCCGTCGGCGAGCGCAAGCATCGCCATGAACTGCGCCTGCATGTCGGTCGGGAAGGCGGGATAGGGCGCGGTCGACAGCGACAGCGGCCTGATGCCGCTGTCGGCGCTGATCCTGATGCCGCCGTCCTTGAACTCGACGATCGCGCCGGCGTCGGCGAGGCCGGAGAGGATGGCGTGCATCGAATCCTCGCGCGCGCCGGCCAGCTCCAGCGATCCCCCGGTGATCATCGCGGCGCAGGCATAGGAGCCGGCCTCGATCCGGTCGGGCATCACCGCATAGGTGGCGCCGTGCAGCCTGTCCTTGCCGTGGACGGTCAGCGTGTCGCTCTTAAGGCCCTCGATCTCGGCGCCCATCGCGATCAGGCACGAAGCGAGGTCGGTGATCTCCGGCTCGCGCGCGGCATTCTCGATCACGCTCGTGCCCTTGGCGAGCACCGCCGCCATCAGCGCATTCTCGGTCGCGCCGACCGAGACGGTGGGAAAGCTGATCGTGCCGCCGGTCAGCCCCCCCTCGGGCGCGATCGCCCTCACATAGCCGGCGGCGACCTCGATCTCCGCGCCCAGCGCCTGCAGCGCCTTCAAATGCAGGTCGATCGGCCGGTTGCCGATCGCGCAGCCGCCGGGCAGCGACACCGTCGCTTCGCCCGCCCGCGCCAGCAACGGCCCGAGCACCAGGATCGAGGCGCGCATCTTGCGGACGATGTCGTAGGGCGCCACGGTCCCGGCGATGGTCGACGCGCGGAACGTCACCACCCGCCCGAACTCGCCGGCCCGCGCCCCTTCCACCGTGGTGGTGACGCCGAGCTGGTTGAGCAGATGGCCGAAGCTGTCCACGTCGGCGAGCCGGGGCAGGTTCCTCAGCGTCAGCGGCTCGTCGGTGAGGAGCGCGCAGGGCATCAGCGTCAGCGCCGCATTCTTCGCCCCCGAAATCGGGATCCTGCCCGACAGCTTGTTGCCGCCCCTGATGATGATCCGGTCCATGGCGCCGCGTCTTACGCCTTATGCGCCTGCGCGCAAGCGGATGGCCGGCCCAAAAAACCGGCTCATCGGAAGGGTCTTGATTTCGATCAGGGCGCCGCGAGAAATTCCCCCTTATTGTCGGGCGGTTGAGTATGATGCGTTGCCGGGGGGATAAGCGGCGTTGGGGGGATCTTGCCTAGCTGAGCGGCTCAGCCATTACGTGGGGCTGTCCGACTCCGAAAAGCAATGGCTCGACCGGCTCGAGGAGCAGGACCGTTGCTACCGGCGCGGCGCCATCGTCATCAGCGAGAACGAGCCCCCGCGCGAGCTGTTCATCGTCCGCTCGGGCTGGCTCCATTCGAGCGTGGTGCTCGGCAATGGCAGCCGCCAGATCATGCGTTTCCATTTCCAGGGCGACATATTGGGCATGCCTTTGCTCGCCTTCGCCGATTCCCCCGAGACGGTCACCGCCGTCACCGACGTCACCCTCTGCCCGTTCGGCCGCGAGCGGCTCGCCGGCCTGATCGCCGAGCATCCGCGGCTCGGCGCGCTCATCCTCGGCCTCTGCGTCGCCGACCGGGTGTCGCTCGCCGACCGCCTGGCCTCGATCGGCCGCACCTCGGCCCGGGCCCGGGTCGGCTCGCTGATCTGCGAGATCTTCGCCCGGATGCGCCGGCTGGGCGCCGCCAACGCCGACGGCATCCAGCTGCCGCTCACCCAGGAGGATATCGGCGACGCCACCGGCCTCACCGCGGTCCACGTCAACCGGATGATGCGCGGCCTCGCCGAGGACGGCATCATCGAGCGCAACGGCAGCCAGATCCGCCTGCTCGACGAACAGCGCCTCGTCGCCGAAGCCAATTTCATCGACCGCACCGAAATAGAGACGGGCTGGCTGCCGCCGGCGAAATGACCATGCCGGCCTAGCCGGTCAAAATCGGGACAGTCGCTTGCGGCTGTCCCCGCCCGCTCCTCTGCCTATGCCTTCTCCAGCGTGCATTGCAGCGGGTGCTCGTTCGCCCGGGCGAAATCCATCACCAGGGCGACCTTGGTCTCGGCCACCTCATAAGGGAAGATGCCGCAGACGCCGACGCCGCGCTGGTGGACGTGGAGCATGACCCGGGTCGCATCCTCGATGCTCATCTTGAAGAAGCTCTGAAGGACGTGGACGACGAACTCCATCGGCGTGTAGTCGTCGTTGAGCATCAGCACCTTGTAGGGCGAGGGCGTCTTGGTGCGGGTGCGCGTCTTGGTGGCGACGCCGAGGTCGCTGTCGCCGCCGTCGCGCCGGTCGTCGTCCGAGGCGGCCCGGAGAATGAGATCACGCATATCCATCGCAACGCCATAAATATGGCAAGGTGCCGGTAAGCCGCAAGACCCGCGGTGTCCCAATCCTCCCCGGGACGGGGAGGGAAACCATGCGAAGCATGGTGGAGGGGGGACGAGCGAGACACTGATCCCCCTCCACCACGAGCCTCCCGCTCGCGGTCCCCCTCCCCGTCCCGGGGAGGAAACGCAAAAAGGGCGGCCGCTCCAACGGGAGGGGCCGCCCTTCTTTACCGGTTCGGACTCTCGCGGTTACGCGGCGAGGGTCTTCACACGCTCGGCCGCCACGGCGTAGCGGCTGTTGATCGGCTCGGCGACGTCGCCGGCCAGCTTCAGCACGGTCTCGCTCAGGCGGGCGCTCTCGGCGACCGCGCTGTCGAACGCGCTGCGGGCGAAGTCGCCCTGAAGCTTGAAGAAGTCGGTGGCCGACTTCACCTCGGTGAAGCTCTTCAGGGCGGCCGAGGCCTCCTCGAAGCTCTTGCGGCTATATTCGGCCGCGTCCTGGCCCAGCGTCTCGATGCCCTTCACGGCGACCTTCGAGGAGGCGACGATCGCCTCGACGTTGCCGCGGGTCAGCTCGGCGAGCTCCTCGGCGATGCGCTGGTTCTTCTCGAACGCGGTCTTGGCGCGCTCGTTGACGTTGCCGATCACGGCAGTGAACTGCTCGGTGGCGGCCTGGGCGGTCTCGGCCGCCTTGTGGGTCTGCTTGTTCATGGTTTTCACTCCTGTTCTGATGGCTTTGGCGCCGGCGCGGGCCGGCTTGACGATCGCGGCGACGGTGGCCGCCTTGGCCTTGCGGGCCGCCGGCTTCTTGCGGGCCGGCTTGGCCGCTTTGATGGTCTTGCGTGCCGCCTTGCGGGCGGCCTTCCTCTTGGGAGCGGCCGCTCTCGCGGCCGGGGCCTTGCCCGGCTCGGCCTTCACCGCTTCGGCTTTCGCCGGCGCGGCTTTGACAGGCTCCGCCTTGGCGGGCTCGGCGGGCTGCGCGTTGGGCGCCGCTGCCGGCAGCATTTCCGCTTTGGTTTCAGTCACTTTGGTATCGATTTGATCGGCCACGTTTGGCGCTCCTTCTATGCTGCAATGCAGCAAATAGAGCGGCGCAACACGGATTTCAAGCACTTTTTGTGCGGTGCAGCAAAAGTGTCATGCGGGGAGCGCGGGCAGACCCAATCCGTCATTCCAGCGCAAGCTGGAATGACGAAGCTCAGCGCGCCTTCACATAGCTCCCGGGCGCGTCCTCGATCGCCTTCAGCCGCCCCTTGCCCGGCACGCGCGCGCCCTTGGCCGCGACCTCCGCGTCGGCGATGCCGCGGATCCAGGCGATCCAGTCGGGCCACCAGCTGCCCCTGGTCTCGGTCGCGCCGGCGACGAACTGGTCGAGCGTGTCGACCTTCTTTTCGTTGACCCAATATTGGTACTTCCCGGCCTCGGGCGGGTTGACGACGCCGGCGATATGCCCGGACCCGGCGAGCACGAACCTGAGCGGCCCCTGGAAATGATGGGTGATCTTCCACACGCTCTGCGGCGGCGCGATATGGTCCTCGCGGCCGGCCTGGACGTAGGTCGGCGTCTTGACCGTGCGAAGGTCGATCGGCGTCCCGTCCACCTTGATCCCGCCCGGCTGGACGAGCCGGTTCTCGCGGTAGAGCTGGGTCAGATACGCCCGGTGCCAGCCCGCCGGCAAATTGGTGGTGTCGCCGTTCCAGAACAGAAGGTCGAACTGCGGATAATCCTCGCCCATGAGGTAATTGGAGGTGACGTAGCTCCAGATCAGGTCGCGGCCGCGCAGCAGGTTGAAGGTCGCCGCCATGTAGCGGCCGTCGAGATAGCCCTTGTCGGCCGACAGCTGCTGGATCAGCGCCATCTGCTCGTCGCCGATGAAGAGCTTGAGGTCGCCCGCCTCGCTGAAATCGACCTGCGCGGTGAAGAAGGTCGCGGACGCCACCTTGCCCGCCTGCCCGCGCGCCTCCATCAGCGCCAAGGTCGCCGCCAGCATCGTCCCCGCCACGCAATAGCCGATCGCGTGCACGGCCTCGACGCCCAGTGCCTCGCGCACCGCGTCGATCGCCTCGGCCTGGGCCAGGACATAATCGTCCATGGTGACGTTGGCCATGCTCTCGTCGGCCGACTTCCACGACACGATGAAGACGGTCAGCCCCTGCTCGACCGCCCATTTGATGAAGCTCTTCTTCGGGTTGAGGTCGAGGATGTAGAAGCGGTTGATCCAGGGCGGGAAGATGATCAGAGGCGTCGCCAGCACCGTCTCGGTCGCCGGCGCGTATTGGATCAGCTGGTACATGGCGGTCTGCTTGATCACCTTGCCCGGCGTGGTCGCGATGTTGCGCCCGACCTCGAAGGCGCCGCGGTCGACATGGCTGAGCTGGCCCTTGCCGAGGTCGCCCAGCATATGTTCGAGGCCCTTCAAGAGGCTCTCGCCCTTGGTTTCCATCGCCCGCTCGATCACCTGCGGGTTGGTCAGCGCGAAATTGCTCGGCGCCATCGCGTCGACGAACGCCCTGGTCATGAACCGCATCCGCCCCCGAGTCTCCTCGTCGACCCCCTCGATCGCGTCGACCGAGCCGAGCAGCCGTTCGGAGACGAGCAGATAGGTCTGCCGGATCGTGTCGTAGAGCGGGTTCTCGCGCCATTCCGGCGCGGCGAAGCGCCTGTCCTCGTCGGCCTTCGCGGCGAGCGCGCTCTTTTCCCCCGACGGCGCGCCGCCCAAGGCCCGCTGCCAGATGTCGAGCCCCTCGCTCCACATCCGCGCCTGCGCCTCCATCAGCTTGGCCGGGTCGCCGAACAAATTCATCCCCGGCCACGTCAAAGCGGGCTTATCCGCCGCCTTCGCCGCCGTCTCCGCCGCCGCCCCCATCTGCGCCGCGACATGCTCCATCATCATCTGCTGGGCGCGGCCCATCACCCAGGTCCAGTGCTGGAGGTCCTCGAGGCTGGGAGCGGGAAAAGGCGCAGCGGCCGTTTCGGGGGCGTCCTTGGTATCGGCGGGGTCTGCCATGCGAAGTCGATCCTCTCGGGCCGGCCTCTAAAGGAGGACCGGACAAAGCGAAAGAGCAGCCGTCACGGGAGCCAGCATCCGTTCGTTCCGACAGGCCGACCCTACAAAGGCTTCCGCGCCGCGCAGGCGAACGGCGGGTCCGGTGGCCGCGGCTTCGTGCCATTCCGGGAGGCCGGCGCAAACGCCGCCGCCCGCCCGTGGGTAGTGGGTCAGTTTGAAATTCTCGCTGCGCCAGAGCGCTTGTGGTCGGAGGGTGCTATGACGACGCACCCGCAACGACTCGTGAGCCTATGGGATATGCTGCGAAACTATTTTCCGATCTACAAGATCGGCATCGACCTGCAGAATCTGCGCAGGGTTATCGGGCTATTCGCTGACAGTCCGCGAGGGTCCGTAAGCGAGGTACACGATCACGAGTCCGCGGAGTTTGAGCGTCTGGTCCACAATATCCAAGAGCATTGTTCGGCGCACGGCTTAAACGTTACGGCGGAGATGGCCGGACGCCTTCTTAGCCAGCCTTTGTCGAAGACCTACGGCGGTGTGTTTGCTGACCTCAACCACTTGGACGGATCGTTGGGAAGCGAGTTGAACAGGGAGTTGGCTTTTCGCATCCCGCCTGAACGGTTGGCGTACTATGAGCAAGATGAGCTGTTCGGCGCGGAAGTGGCCGCAGCCTTCCCCTCTTGCGCCCGCGATATTCGCAAGGCCGGAAGCTGCTACGCGTTGGGGCAAGAGGACGCCTGCGTTTTCCACCTAATGCTCGTCCTAGAGCGCGGATTGAATGCCTTGGCGGGCAAGTTCGGAGTGCCGTTTCACCACACCAACTGGCAAACCATCATCGATCAGATCAAGGCCAAGCTCGATCACGAGCCTCGCGGTCCGGTCCGCGACTTCTACATTGAGGTGAACGCGCAATTTGGTTTCCTGAAGGACGCCTACCGCAATCATTCTCAGCATGCACGCGACGACCCGTACGACCTCCCTAAGGCGCTCAGCATCCTAAACCATGTACGCGACTTCATGCAGGCGTTGACAAAGGGCGGCCTGTCCGAATGAAGCATTTTCAGGCCGACCGCTTCTTGTAAGGCCCGCGCGGCTTCGGTGCCTCTTCCCGATCTTCGACCAGCTTCACGATATCGCCAATCTCCCAAAGCCGGTCGGTCACGCCAGCGGCCATCGCCGGGCTGACGCGAAGGGTCCGGTGCAGGCGGACGAAGTTGTAATACATCATGTGGAGCGCGACCGCGTAAGCGTGGTTTTCGACCTTCTTGCTGAACGCGTTGGTGAGCCGCGTGAAGCGGCGCATATGCATCCGCATCGTTAGGTTGCTGCGCTCGGCGTAGGATGTGGAAACGTGCATCTTGGACGGGCGGCCCACGATCCGGCGCTTCTTGGCCCCGGTGCAGATAGCGGGGCTGTAGCGCCCCTTCGGCCCCGGCGTATCGCCGTACTGCTTAACCAGCATGGCGTAGTCGATATCCTCGCCGAACGCGTCCTCGACCGCGCCGATGTACGCATTGTAGCCGTCGCTCGTTAGCTGGATGCGGTTGCGGCAACGGTCAGCCAAGTCCTGAATGAACTCGACCGCATATTCGGCGTCACGGCCGCCAACGAGGTAGGAGATAATCAGCTTCGTATCGGCGTCGATGGCGGTCCAAGTCCAAGTATCGCCAGCGCCTTCCGGGGCCGTCTTGGCGGTCGCGACGTTGCGCTGCTTGGCATAGGTGAAGCTCCAGATTTCATCGACCTGGACCTGCACCGCATCGAGGTTCCGCACATGCTCATCGTGATAGGCCATGCACGCCTTGCCCGCGTCGATCAGCAGCTTAGCGACGGTGTTCTTGCTGGCGCCGGTCAGGCGGGTGATCGCGCGGATGCTCATCCCCTCGCAAAGCATGTGGAGGATGCGGGCGCGATCTTCGGTGGGAAGCTTGTTCATACGCATTATATAATTTGACAACCGTCCTAAAGTCAATTACTAATTATACAAAAGACGGAAGGAAATTATCTAATGAGTATATATCTGCCACCCAAGCTGACATCCGAGGATGAAGCGGTAATAGCGCTCATTATCGAGCAAAAGCAGCAGCTTAAGTATCACATATCAAACACGCCAAACCGCTGGAGTGGCCTCCTCCGGCGAAACTCAATGGCGCGCGCCATCCAAGGATCAAACAGTATCGAGGGATACCATGCCACGATGGATGACGTTGTAGCGGCCATCGAGGATGAGGAGCCAATGGATGCCAGCAAAGAAACTTGGCGGGAGATCGTCGGGTATCGAAACGCGATGACATACGTGCTTCAGTTAGCCGAGGACGAGCATTTCGAGTTCCATCCGCAGCTTCTGCGGGGGCTACATTTTATGATGATGCAGCACAGCCTCAGAAAGATGCCCGGGCGCTGGCGTCCGGGTGACATTTACGTGGTCAATGAAGCCACTGACGAGCGGGTATATGAGGGACCCGACGCCGTGCGCGTTCCTGCCCTCATTGATGAGCTAGTTACGTATCTAAACTCGCCATCTGAATGTCACGTCATTGTGAAGGCTGCGATGGCGCATTTGAACTTCACCATGATCCACCCATTCAAGGATGGAAATGGCCGCATGGCGCGCGCATTACAGACTCTAGTCCTGTCCCGAGAGGGCACGGTAAGCCCCGTATTCTCGTCGATTGAGGAATGGCTGGGGCGCAACACGCCAGCGTATTACGACATACTAGCCCGGGTCGGTCGAGGTGCGTGGCATCCAGGAAACGATCCGCACCCGTGGATTCAATTCTGCCTGACGGCCCACTTTCAGCAAGCTCATACCTTGGTGAAACGAAACAACTGGCTGGCGAAGGTCTATGCCGAGGTCACTGCCATTGCGGCCTCTATGGGGCTCCCAGATCGCGCCGAAGTTACACTCGTAGATGCGGCATACGGTATGAGAATAAGGGCGGGGCGCTATCGAGAGGATAATGAAATCTCGGACGTAGTCGCCAGCCGAGACCTGAGAAAGATGGTTGATTTAGGCCTTCTCATTCCGCACGGCGAAAAGCGCGGGCGCTTCTACACGGGGTCGAAGCAATTGAGAGAAATCGCAGCCAAGCACAAGGTAAGCGGTCAGGCTGATGACCCCTACGTGCTCATTCGGTCAAGGCTGGTCGACCCCTTGGCCCCGCTTCTTCCGGGGGTGATCCGGTAAGGAGGGCTTTTCTCGTTCTTCCACCGCTTCACCGGTCACAATGCCGACGATCAGCTTCGCTAGCTGGTTGGGGTCGCGCGGGCGCTTGGGATGGGGGCCTTTAGGCATCAATCGTCCTTTAGCGCGCCGACACAGGCTGGACACTCATCATGGGCCCCGGGGTCGGTTCCGTAGGGAATGACCGCGTTGCAATATCGGCACCGGCGACCATCGCGCTCGGCTGCATCGTACTCAGCCTGCTCGCGCTCCTCCATCTCTCGCTTGACATGGCTCATTGCCGCCTCCGTTCTTTCCGCCAAGCATATAGGATGCCAACGCGGCTGGCGACAGGCTGAGATTTCAAACTGACCCACTACCCGCCCGTGATCCCGTCTTGCCTCCCCCTTCCCTATGCCTATACTCTTGATCGCCTTGGCGGATTCGGGGCTCGCCCGCCGGTACTCTGTGGGGAGGACATTGCGATGAAGCTTTCGAAAGCGGCGGGGCTGGCGGCGGCGGCGTTCGCCATGGCGGCTCCGGCCGCGGCGCAGGAGCGCGGCTGGGTGATGATCGGCCGCGCCCAGGCCGATGGCAGCAGCGGCACCGGCACGCTGGAGGCGCGCCAGATCGAGCCGTTCCGCGAGATCATGATCTGCGTCAACGGCGCGCCGGTCCGCTTCGATCAGGTCGGCGTTCGGCTCCGCGACGGCAGCAGCATCGACATCCGCCTGCGCACCCGCATCGGCGAGGGCGGCTGCAGCCGCTTCCTGCCGCTGCGCGGCCGCCGCGACATCGCCGGCATGAACTTCACCTACGACGCCGCCAGCCTCGGCGGCGGCACCGCGCGCGTCGAGCTGTTCGCGCGCTAGAGCGATTTCGCCGGCGGCTCGGAAATCGCGGCAGGCAAAGGAAGGCTGGAGCGGGTGCTAGCGGGAGAACGCCCGCTCCATGTCGGCGAGATAGGCCTCCATCGTCCCCTCATGCCCGAACAGCAGAGCCGAGAAGAAGCGGTAGGCCGGATCGCGGACCTCGCCATTCTCCTCGATCCGGACTCGCGTCCCCGCCCCCTCGGGCGCGAGGGCGATCGTCCAGGCGCCGCCGAACGGCAGTTGCGGATCGGCGATGGTGCTTCGGAAGCGGGCGCCCGGCGCTTCCTCGACCAGGTCGAACAGGATCGCGTCGGTCCCCTGCCGTTCGATGTAGCGGAGCCGCTCGGGGCGCCGCTCGACTATCTCGATCGCGGTCACCGCCGGCCGCCAGCGCGGCTGCGCCTCGACGTCGCGGACCAGAGCGGCGACCGCCTCGGGCGGCGCCGGCATCACCGCTTCGGCGCGCGCGACATGCGCCCGCGGCAGCATCGCGCCGACGCCGTAGACGATCGCCGCCGACCCGAGCGGCAGCGCCGCGATCCCGATCGCCCATTTCCACCACATCAGCCGCCTCCCTCGCGATAGTCGCGCGCCGCCGCCGCCAGCAGCGTCAGCCCCGCCACCGCCCGCCGCCGCGCCGCCGCCGGCATCAGCGCCAGCACTGCCGCCAGCCGGGCCGGATCGAGCACCGAATTGCCGACCAGCGCCTCGCGCCCCGAGTCCGTCAGCCGCACCCGCCGCCGCCGCGCGTCGGCCGCGTCCTCGTCGAGGGTCAGCAGCCTTTGCCCCTGCAGCCGCGCAAGCGCCGCCGACAGGGTGGACGGCGCCACCCCCAGGTGCCGCGCCAGCGCCGCCGGGCTGCTCCCGGCCGGATCCTCGACATGGGCGAGCAGGCTCGCGTCGCGCGAGGTCAGCCCGCTCGGGGAGGACGAGCGCGTGCGATGCTCGACATGGCAGGCGAGATAGATTTGCGGATAGGCGCGAAGCACCGCGATCAGGTCGTCGTCCATGCCGGCATGATGCGGAGAGAAAAATCGTTCGTCAAAACGAACCAGTTTCGGATCGCTCGTCATTCCATCGAAATGAATGGGCGCCCCGTCCCCCGGACGGGGCTTAGGGGTCCCATTCATGGAAACCCACTATTCTTTGCCGCGGCCGCAAAGGCAAAGAGATTCCAGCTTTCGCTGGAATGACGGAAATTGTCCCGAATTGGATCCGTGCCCTATTGCGAACGCCTCGCATTATCGCTAAATCCGATCGCCATGATCGTCTGCGTCTGTAATGCGATTCGGGAGAATGAGGTGCGCGCCGCCGCGCGCGCCGGCGCCTCCTGCCCGACCACGGCCTATAAGAGCCGCGGCTGCAAGCCGCGCTGCGGCCAATGCTTCTCGTTCGCGCGCGAGATCATCGCCGCCGAGCTCGCCGCCTAGGGGACAGTTACTTTCACGCGCCGCCCGTCCGCTATCCGGCCGCGGCGTTGGGAAAGTAACTGTCCCCATTCCCGCGCCTGCCAGTGATTCGCATTTGCGCCAGAACAGCGCCCGAGGCACTTGCGACTGCCTAGCAGTTTCATTCAATTTCCCGCGGTTTTCCGCCATTTTTTGCGGTGCTTTTGCGCGCCCGAACCGTTATGAACGGGCTCGAAAAGGAGAGCTGCGATGAAGGGCGACGATCAGGTACTCCAGCATCTCAACGAGACGCTCAAGAACGAGCTCACCGCGATCAACCAATATTGGCTTCACTATCGCATGCTCGACAATTGGGGGGTGAAGCGCCTCGCCGACTATGAGCGCCACGAATCGATCGACGAGATGAAGCACGCCGATCGCCTGAGCGAGCGAATCCTGTTTTTGGAAGGTCTGCCCAACTTCCAGATGCTCGGGCGCTTGCGCATCGGCGAGACGGTCGAGGAGATCCTCAAGGCCGACCTCGAGCTCGAGCGCGAGGCGGTCGAGCAATTGCGCGGCGCCATCGTCCATTGCGAGCAGGTGCGGGACTTCGTCAGCCGCGACTTGTTCGTATCGATCCTGGAGAGCGAGGAGAGCCATGTCGACTTCCTCGAAACCCAGTTCGAGCTGATCGACCGCATGGGCCTGCAGAACTACATCCAGCTGCAGTCGAAGCCAGCGGAGGCGTGAGGGCCGTCGCGGCGGCGGCGGTCATGCCTGGGCGCGCAGGATGCATTGCTGGAGCTTCGGCCTCATCACGTTGAGCTGGAGCCGGATTTGCGTGACCAAGTTGCGGACGGCGGGATCGGCGAAGAGGTTCGCCATCGCCGTCCGCTGATCGCCCTCGCCCGTCGTGTCGTCGTCGCTCGGGGTTTCGGCGCCGCCGGCATTGGCCTCGGCCTGAGCATCCTGAACCTTCTTCGCAAGCGCCTCGATCTGGGCGACGACGCCGGCCACGTCATAGCTGCCCCGCCGGCTGAGCCGTTGCGCGGCGGCGACCTCCACGCTCAACAGGGCCGCTGACACCATGTTGAAATATTGTTCCTCAGCGGAAATCTCGATTTCGCCGAGGGTCGCGGCCTCGGCCTGGGCGGCGGCGAGCGCGGCACGCTCCGCGGCGACCACCTGAAGCGCGCGCAAACGCTCGTTTTCGGCCCGGCGCATATCGATCCGCGCCGCCGAAGCCTCGGTCTCCAGGCGCTCGATGGCCTCGCGTGCGTCCGCCAGTCGGGGCGCGCGTTCCGGGTCTGTCGCGTCCTCCGCGATGAGCGCCCCGGCCTCGGCCTGCAGTCGCGAAGTCCGGTTCGCGAGCTCGGTCATGCGCGCATCCGCCAGATCGATGGCGCCTTCCGCCGCGTGGACCCGGGCGGTGGCGGCCGCAAGCGCCGTCTCGGCGGCATCCTTCTTTGCTTCCGCAGGCGCATTGGCGGTCGCCGGGGCCCTGGCAAAGGCCTCCACGCCGACCGCTTCGGTCTGGATGCAGGTCAGCGCCTCGATTGCGTCGCGCAGGATCTCGGCCTGCTCGGCCGGGTTGTAATAGGCGTTGCCGGCATTGAAGATCGAATTGGCGGCGCCGCCCGCGATCGCCCAGTCGGTGCCGCCGCCGAGCGCGACCGCCGTGGTCGAGCTGACCAAAGCGAGGAACGCCGGCAGCTGCCAAGCCTGCCGCCCGTCCGCCGCGATCCGCATCGTGCAGCGATAGGATCCGATGAAATTGTCGATGAGCGCGAGCGCGCCGTCAACATTGTGGCTGATTTCAGCACCGCCGGCAGGGACCAGGCAGGTTTGCGACACGTCCTGATCCGGCGTCCGCCGGCTTAGGCTGACCTCGGGCGGGCCGAAGCTGTAGGTTCCGCAGCCCGAAAGAGCCAGCGCACTCACCGCGACCAGAACGATCGATTTCCTCATCTCCGCCTCCTCGCCTTCGCTCGTCGGCATTTTGGCGGAGTGGGCGCGGCAGTCGCGTGACGGCGGTCACGCGCGCGCCGATCCTTGACGGACCGGGATGATCGACCGGATTTTCCTCGCAGGGCTGAACTTCCTGAACTTCCGCGTTTGCGGCCGCCGGCAGTTCGGATATCCTGGCCCCCTTATCGTGCGGGAGGGGGACACCCAATGAGCACCGCCGCCGGCCTGACCGCCCCGCGCATCGTCACCCTCGACATCGTCCGCGGCGTCGCCGTGATAGGCATATTGGCGATGAACATCATCGCCTTCGCCATGCCCTTCCAAGCTTATGCCAACCCCACCGCCTACGGCCTCGAAAGCGACGCCGACCTCGCCTCCTGGGTCTTCTCCTTCATCCTCATCGACGGCAAGATGCGCGGCTTGTTCTCCTTTCTGTTCGGCGCCAGCACCCTGCTGGTCATCGAGCGCGCCGGGGTCGCCAGCGATTCGCCGGCTGCGGTCCATTACCGGCGGATGACTTGGCTGCTGCTGTTTGGCCTCGCCCATTTCTACTTCATCTGGTTCGGCGACATTCTCACCCTCTACGCGCTCGTCGGGATGATCCTCTTCGCCTTCCGGAACCTCTCGGTACGGGCGCTGGTGCGGTGGGGAATCGCCCTCGTCGCCGTCCAGACCCTGCTCTTCTCCAGCTTCGCCGCCGGCGCGTTCCAGCTCAGCCAGGCCGCCGCGACGGCCAATCCGGATCCGGCCCTGGTCGAGCAATGGCGCGGCATGCAGGAAGGCTTCGCGCCGTTGACCGGCCAGTCGCTCGCCGACAAGCTCGCTCTCTATCGCGACGGCTATGCCGGCCTGGTCGATCAGCGGCTGCTCCAGCACACGCTCGAGCCCCTGATCAGCGCCGCCATGTTCGCCGCGGAAACGCTCGCCTACATGCTGTTCGGCATGGCCGCGCTGAAATCGGGCTTCTTCCGCGGCGGCTGGGCGGCGGCGCGCTACCGCAAATGGGCGCTGACCGGCTTCGCGATCGGCATCCCGGCTTATGCCGCGCTCGCCTTCCTGCTGATCCGCGACGATTTCTCGGTGCCGATGCTGTTCGCTTTGTGGATGGCCGCGGCCACCCCGTTCCGGCCGGTCATGGTGGTCGCGATCGCGGCTCTGATCATCCTGCTGACCCGCAGGGGCGGCGCGCTCGTCGACCGGATCGCCGCCGCCGGCCGGGCCGCCTTCACCAACTATCTCGGCACGTCGATCCTGATGACGACCTTCTTCTACGGCTACGGCCTCGGTTTTTACGGGACGATGAGCCGGATCGAGTTGTGGATCCCGGTCGTCGCCATGTGGGTGCTGATGCTGCTCTGGTCGAAGCCCTGGCTCGACCGCTTCCGCTACGGCCCGTTCGAATGGCTGTGGCGCAGCCTCGCCCGCTGGCGCCTCGAGCCGATGCGGAAAGGAGGTGCGCCCGTCGAAGCTTGAGCGTCAGCCCTCCGGCGTCGGCTCGGGCGCGGGCGCCCGCCAGGTGACCAGCCGGTCGATCGGCGCCGCCGGCACGATCGTCGAGACGTCGTCGTCGTTCATCTCGGGGAGCAGCCGCCCGTCGGGCAGGAAGACTCGGCTCCGGTAGCCGCGCGCCGCGTCGCCGTCCGAGCGGACGCAAAGCTCCTGGCCTTCCAGCGCCAGGATCAGCGCCCGGAACATCAGCGGGATCACCGCGTCGTTCCCGCCGGCCGGCGCGTCCGGCACCTCGTAGAGCAGGGCGTTGGTGATGCCTTGCGAGCAGTCGACCCCCCCCCGCCGCTCGAATTGCGAGCGGATCGCGAAGACGTAGCGCGCGGAGACGGCGGTGAAATCGATCTGCGGGCTGGCGAGCGGCGTCGCCGAGGAGCCGTAGCTGTCGACGATTCGCCAGGCCTCCGGCGCGAGCTCGGCGATCGGCCGCGCGGTCAGGATCGACACGCTGTCGCCCTCGTCGTCGCGCGAGAGCATGTAATGGCGCTCGGCGCCGCGCGCCCTCAGGTCGGCGTCGGGATTGGCGCCGCCGACGTTCCAGTTCGGGACCCGCTCGCCGGGCCGCAACATGGTCGCGCGCAGCTCGGCCACCATCGTCCGGAACTGCTCGAGCGCGGGCTGCGGCTCCGGCTGGAGGGCCCAGCTCGCCGGCGCCGGCAGCAGTGCGGCCGCCGCGATCGTCGTCCATTGCCGGATTCTGCGCATACCGGGCCTCCTCACGGGCGCGACCCTAAGCGCGCGCCGCGGCGGCAGGCAAAGGAAATAGGACGGCGTCAGAGCCGGCCGAACTCCTGGTTGCTCGGCCCACGGCCGGCGGCGCGTCGGGCGACGAGCGGGTTGGTTTCTTCCTCGAGCAGGCCGATCGTCTTCATGTAGAGCGGCCGCAATTTGGCGACCTGCGGCAATATGTCGTCGGGAAAGAACCGCAATTCGACCCCGCGGCGGCCCGCATCCTCGATCTCCTCGGCCAGTTCCGCGACCGGCTCGGCGCCGAACTGGCGCGCCTCGGCCTTCAGCGTATGGGCGGGCAGGACGAGCGCGGCGGCGTCGCGGCGGTGCATCGCCTCCTCGATCTTGGCGACCGCCTTCTCGCCGTCCTCGCGGAAATAGCCGAGGATGCGCACGAAGCTGGCGCCGAGCTCCGAGCGCATCTGCGCGAATTTCGTCCAGTCGACGATGGTGGCTGCGGCCTCGTCCAATGCATTTCCCTTTGCCGGTCGCCCGGGCTTACGCGCCGCGAGTAAACAGGCCGTTGACGAATCGGGCCGAACTTCACCGTAGAGCAGCGCTAGGCCTGCTTGCCGAACGGGTTCTTGGAGGCGCGCGCCTGGAGCCGCACCGGCACCGCGCCGAAGCCCAGCTCCTTGCGGATGCCGTTGGTGAGATAGCGCAAATAGCTGTCCGGCAGCTGGTCGACCCTTGTGCCGAACAAAACGAAGCTCGGCGGCCGGGTGTTGACCTGGGTGATGTAGCGCAGCTTGATGCGCTTGCCGCCCGGCGCCGGCGGCGGGTTCTTCTCGACCGCGTCCTCGAACCAGCGGTTCAGCTGGCCGGTCGAGACCCGTTTCGACCAGATCTCCCGGATTTCAAAGGCGGCGCCGAGCAACTGGTCGATGCCCTTGCCGGTCTTGCCCGAGACGGTGAGCAGCGCCACTCCCCGCGCCTGGCTCAGCCCCTCTTCGAGCGCCGCCTTGATGCCGTTGAACAATGCGCTCGGCCCTTCGGCGACGTCCCATTTGTTGATCGCGATGATCAGCGCCCTGCCCTCCTGGAGGACGTTGTCGGCGATCTTCAGGTCCTGGACCTCGAGGCCGCGCGTTCCGTCGAGCAGCAGCACGACCACCTCGGCGAAATCGATCGCTCGGCGGGCGTCGGCGACCGACAGCTTCTCGAGCTTGTCGTCGACCTTGGCCTTCTTGCGCATGCCGGCGGTGTCGATGAGCCGGACCGGCCGCACCGCGCCGTCCGGCGCCTTCCATTCCCAGTCGATCGCGATCGAATCCCGAGTGATCCCGGCTTCCGGCCCGGTGATCAGCCGCTCTTCGCTGAGGATGCGGTTGATCAAAGTCGACTTGCCGGCATTGGGCCGCCCGACGATGGCGAGCTTCAGCGTCGGATCGCCCTCTTCGTCGCCCTCGGCCTCGGCCTCGTCGCGCTCGACATGGGGCCGCAAATGCTCGAATAGGTCGACCACGCCTTCGCCATGCTCGGCGCTCATCGGGATCGGCTCGCCGAGGCCGAGCGCCCAGGCTTCGAGGATCCCCGCCTCGCCCGAACGCCCCTCGGCCTTGTTGGCGGCGAGGATGACCGGCGTCTTCTCCGCGCGCAGCCAGCGGCCGATCTCCTCGTCCTGCGGCGTCACCCCCGCCCGCGCGTCGATCAGGAACAACGCGACGTCGGCGTCGCGCACCGCGGCGCTGGTCTGCGCCCGCATCCGGCCCGGCAGCGTCTCCGGGTCCTCGTCCTCGTAGCCGGCGGTGTCGATCACCCGGAAATCGAGCCCGAGCAGGTGGGCCTCGCCCTCGCGCCGGTCGCGGGTCACGCCCGGCCGATCGTCGACGAGCGCCAGCTTCCGGCCGACCAGCCGGTTGAACAGGGTGGACTTGCCGACATTGGGACGGCCGACGATGGCGACGGTGGGCAGCTTGGCCATGAGGCACGCTGCCCTGCCGCTTTACCGCCAGGCGGTCAACCGGCCCTGATCGTCGAGGATGTAGAGCGTACTGCCCGCCACCACCGGCGGCAGCGAGATCGGCGTGCGGTGGTCGACGGTGGACAGGATGCTGCCGTCGGTCGGCGAGACGAACGCGATCTGGCCGGTCGAGCTGGTCAGCACCAGCCGGTTGCCGGCGAGCACCGGCCCGCGCCAGAAGATCGGCCCCTGCCGGTCCTCGGCGTCGCGGTAGCGCGCCAGTTGCGCGATCCAGCGGATCTTCCCCGACGCACGGGCGATCGCGAGCAATTGCGCCCGATCGGTGACGACGAACACCCACTCGCCCGCCACCCAGGGCGTCGACAGGCCGGAGACGTTCAATTCCCAGGCGCGCTGGCCGGTGATCAGCTCGACCGCGACCATGCGGCCGCCCTGGCCGATCGCGAAGACGCGGCCATTGTCGATCACCGGGTCGGCATCGATGTCGGAGAGGGTGCCGACCACGGTGCTGATGCCGGTCCGCGCCAGCGCGTCCTGCCAGACCACCTGGCCGTTCTCGTAGCGGTAGGCGGTGAGCTCGCCCGACGAAAAGCCGGCGACCAGGGTGCTCTGGGCGAAGGCCGGCGCGGCGCTGCCGAACACCCCGGCCAGCTCGAACGAGCCCGAGCCCGTCCAGCGGGTCTCGCCGTTCGCCGCGTTGAGCGCGTAAAGCTGGCTGTCCTGGGAGAGCGCATAGACGGTTTCGCCGGCGACGGTGGGAGCGCCGCGCAGCGGGCCGCCGGGCTTTACCATCCAGATCTGGTTGCCGGTGGCCGCGTCGAGCGCCGCCGCGTCGCCCGAGCCGGTGGTGGCGTAGATGCGGCCATTGTCATAGCTGACGCCGCCGCCGAACAGGGTCTCGCTGGGGCTGTTCTCGCCGCGCACCTGATGCTCCCAGATCATCGCCCCGGTATCGGCGCTGAACGCGCGGACCCGGGCCAGCGTGTCGATCGTGTAGACGCGGCCGTCGGCGACGACCGGCTCGGCGACGAGGCGGGTGCGCGAGCTGTTGCCGCCGCCGATGCTGACGCTCCACGCCCGCGTCGCCGCATTGCCCAAAGCGACGTGGGTCATCGACTTGGCAGCGTTGCCGCCGGGCTGCCCCCATTCGCTGTTGGCGACCGGACCGGGAACGGTCACCGGCACGCCGGCGAGCAGTGGATCGACCTCGACCTGGCTTTCCCTGCCGAGTACCGAGATTCGCTGGCCGACGGTCGGCGTGGTCGGGCGCTGGCGGCCGCTGAGGAGGCCGCAGCCGCCGAGCAGGCTCAGGGCGGTCAGGGCGAGAACGAGGCGCTTCATTCGGCTTTTTCCCTTGTTGCGGCCGGAGCATTTGGCGTGGCGGGGCGTGGTTGGCCGGCGGCCGGCCCGGCCGGCGCTGCCGTCCCCTCGACCCCGAGCGAGCTCGCCATCTGGGCCGCCCGGTTGCGGATCGTGCCCGGCACATTCTGGTCGCGCGCGATCCGGCCGAAGATCGGCCCGGCAAGGTCGGGCCTGCGCATTTTCAGGTAGGCCACGCCGATCATCTCGCCGGCGCTGCCGAGCCAGGCGCTGCCGGACCGCGCCAGCGGGCTGAGCCGGCGAACGACGACCTGCGGCTGCAGCGAATCGAATTCGAGCGCGGTCTGGCGGACGAGCGCGGCCTGGCGATAGATTTCGGGAAGCTCCTGGTTGCCGGCGATCCCGCGCAGGGTGGCGACGGCCGCGGGCAGGTTGCCGGCCGCGGTCTCGCTGTTGGCGCGGGAGAACAGGGCGGCCGCGCGAACGCCGGCGATGTCGCTTTCGACGAGCCGGGCGATCTTGGGCAAGGCGGCGGCGCGGTTACCCGCCTCCATCGAATCGAGCGCCTCGATCAGGGTCTGGCTTTCGGCTGCTGCGGCGGCGTCCTCGCGCGCCTGCCACCAGAGCCAGCCGCCCACCGCGCCCAGGAACAGCACGACCGCGCCGACGATCGCCCAGCCATAGCGGGCGACGAAGTGGCTCATCTGCTCCTTGCGAAGCTCCTCGTCCACCTCTCTCAGGAACGTCTCACCGTCATTCGGCTTGAGCGCCAAATCCATTCTCCATAATCGGGAAGACTGCGCCGCAGCTCTACCCTTCAAACACAGTCGCTTGGCGCCCGCCGGCGCACGGCGGGCGCGCACCCCGGCTTTTCCTTAGCCACGGCTGCCAAAAAACGGAAGGCTCTTACTTCTTGCCGCGGTAGATCTGATCCTCGGTCGGGAAGGTCCGGGCCTTCACCTCCTCGGCATAGCCCGCCGCCGCCGCGCCGATCTCGCCGGCGAGGTCGCCGAACCGTTTCACGAAGCGCGGCGTCCGCTCGAACATCCCCATCATGTCCTCGGTGACCAGGATCTGGCCGTCGCACTGGGCCGAGGCGCCGATGCCGATCGTCGGGCAGGCCACGGCCTTGGTCGCCGCGACCGCGATCTCCTCCATCACCCCTTCGAGCACGAGCGCGAAGCAGCCGGCCTCGGCGACCGCACTTGCGTCGGCGAGCACTTTCTTGGCCTCGGCATCGTCCCGGCCGCGCGCGCGATAGCCGCCAAGCGCGTTGACCGCCTGCGGGGTCAGCCCGACATGGCCGATCACCGGAATGCCGCGCTTCGCCAGGAAGGCGACCGTCTCGGCCATCGCCTCGCCGCCTTCGAGCTTGACCGCCGCCGCCCCGGTTTCCTTCAGCACCCGCGCCGCGTTTCGGAACGCCTGGGCCGGGCTCTCCTCGTAGGAGCCGAACGGCATGTCGACCGCGACCAAAGCGTGCCACGACCCGCGCACCACCGCGGCGCCGTGCGCGCACATCATGTCGAGGCTGACCGGGATGGTCGAGGGCAGGCCGTAGATCACCTGGCCGAGGCTGTCGCCGACCAGCAGCAGATCGCAATGCGGATCGAGCAATTGCGCCATCCGCATCGTATAAGCGGTGAGCGCGACGATCGGCTCCTTGCCCTTGCGCGCCATGATCGCCGGGGCGGTGACGCGCTTGCCCGGCGCCGGCGTCGGCGTGGCGCGGCTGGTCGCGGTGTCGATCGTGTAGGTGGACATCGCCTCCGTCTAGCCGATTGCCGCGCCGCAGCAAAGCGTCGCCGCCTTCATCTCCCTGACGAACGCTTCGACCGGCTGCCCGGCGGCCACGCGCGCGACGATCGCCGAGCCCGAAATCGCCCCGGCCGCGCCCGCGTCCAGAGCGGCCCGCACATGGGCCGGCTGCGAGATGCCGAAGCCGAAAATGGGCGGCGGCGCGCTGGCGCGCCGAAGCACGTCGAGCATGTCGCGATGATCGAAGCGGACCGCATCGTCGGCGCCCGTGACTCCGGCGCGGGCGACGCAATAGGTATAGCCGCCGCCCAGGGCCGCGATCTTCGCCAGCCGCTCGGGCGGCGTGTTGGCGGCGGCGATCAGCACCGGCTCGATTCCGTGCGCGCGGGCCGCGGCGGCGAAGGGCGCCGCTTCGAGCAGCGGCACGTCGGCGACAAGCACGCTATCGACGCCGGCCGCCGCCGCCCGCCGGTAGAAATCGTCCCGCCCGCGCGCCACCACCAGATTGGCGTAAGTCAGAATGCCGACGGGCAGGTGGGGATGCCGCGCGCGGAAATCCGCGAGCAAGGCGAGGCAATTCGCCGGCCGCGTCCCGGCGGCGAGCGCTCGAGTCGCCGCCGCCTGGATCACCGGCCCGTCGGCGACCGGATCGGAGAAAGGAAGGCCGACCTCCAGCATGTCAGCGCCGGCCTCGACCAATGCGTCGAGGATTTCAGCGCTAGCCGCCAAGCTTGGATCGCCGAGCATGACGAACGCCCCGAACACGCCCTCGTTGCGGGCGAACATCCTCTCGTAGCGGGTCACAACAGCGCCTCGGCCTGCGCCATATCCTTGTCGCCGCGGCCGGAGATGTTGACCACCAACACCTCCGCCTCGTCCGCCAGCTTGAGGGCGTGTGCGACCGCGTGCGCCGATTCGAATGCGCAGACGATCCCCTCCGCCCGAGCCAGGGCGGCGAACGCGGCCAGCGCCTCCGCGTCGGTCGCGCCGACATACTCGGCTCGGCCGCTCTCCTTGAGGAAGACATGCTCCGGCCCGACCGCGGGATAATCGAGCCCGGCCGAGATGGACCAGCTGTCGCTGACCTGCCCGTCCTCATCCTGCAGCACATAGGTCTCCGCGCCGTGCAATATACCCGGCCGCCCGCGCAGCAGGGTGGCGCCGTGCTCGGCCCCGTCGAGCCCCTTCCCCGCCGCTTCGACGCCGATCAGCCGCACCTCGGCATCGGCGATGAAGTCGGCGAAGATGCCGATGGCGTTGGAGCCGCCGCCGACGCAGGCGATCACCGCGTCGGGCAGCCGCCCCGCCTCGGCCAGCACCTGCGCCCGCGCCTCCCGCCCGATCACGCGCTGAAACTCGCGCACCATCGTCGGGAAGGGATGCGGCCCGGCCGCGGTGCCGAGCAGATAGTGGGTGTCGGCGAAGCTGGCGGTCCAGTCGCGCAACGCCTCGTTGATCGCGTCCTTTAGGGTGCGGCCGCCGCTCTCCACCGGTACAACCTCGGCGCCGAGCAGCCGCATGCGGAAGACGTTGAGCTGCTGCCGCTCGATATCCTCGGCGCCCATGTAGATGCGCGTCGTCAGCCCGAACAAGGCGCCAGCCATCGCCGTCGCCACGCCGTGCTGGCCCGCGCCCGTCTCGGCGATCAGCCGCGTCTTGCCCATCCGCCTGGCCAGCATTGCCTGGCCGAGCACCTGGTTGGTCTTGTGTGCGCCGCCATGGAGCAGATCCTCACGCTTCAGGTAGATCGCCGCCTTGCCGGCGCCGAGGTTGCGGCAGCGGGTGAGCGGCGTCGGCCGCCCCGCATAATTGAGCAGCAAGGCGGCCAGCTCCGCCTGGAATGCCGCGTCCGCCTGCGCCTCCACGAACGCGGTCTCTAGCTGCTCCAGCGCCGGCATCAGGATTTCGGGCACGTAGGAACCGCCATAAGCGCCGAAGCGGCCGCTCATCAGCATGACGGACAGTCCCCGCGCGCCGCCGGCCGCAACGCGTCGAAGAAGGCGCCGAGCTTGGCCGCATCCTTGCGCCCGGGCGCGCTTTCCACGCCCGAGCTTATGTCGAGCCCCCAGGCGCCGACCTTCGCCGCGACGCGGGCATTGCCTGGGCCGAGCCCGCCGGCGAGCAGCGCGCTGCCCAGCTCGCCGCGCCCCCGCACCCGCGCCCAATCGAACGCCCGGCCGGTGCCGCCCGAACGCGCGCCGACCCTGGTGTCGAACACCGTCCGGTCCGCGCCCGGCCGCGGCGCCGGCACCTCGCGCCCGACCGCGCCCGCCGCCCAGATCTCGATCGTCTCCGGCAGCAGGGCGCGCAGGCCGCGAATGTAGCGCGCATCCTCCTCGCCATGGAGCTGGACCGCGTCGAGGCCGAGCCGCCGCGCCGTCATCGCCGCCTGCATCACCTTCTCGTTGCGGAACACGCCGACGCTCGCCGCGCCATGCCGGCGCGCCGCGGCGACCAGCGGCTCGGCCTCCGCCGCCGTCACCGCCCTGGGCGTCCCCGGCACGAGGATCGCGCCGACAAAGGTCGCGCCGCTGCCGGCGGCCATCCCCACATCCTCCTCGCTCCGCACGCCGCAGACCTTGACCCGGCCGAAGGCGAGCGCGCGCGCCGCTTCGGCGGGCCGTTCGGCGCGCATCAGCGCCGTGCCGACCAGGAATGCGTCGGCGTGCGGCGCCAGCCGCTCGACGTCGGCCCGGTCCGCTATCCCCGATTCCGCGACGACCAGCCGGTCGCGCGGCACCAAAGGCGCCAGCCGAGCGGTCGTGCCGAGATCGACCGCCAGCGTCCTCAGGTCGCGATTGTTGATGCCGATGAGCCGCGCGCCGAGCGCCACCGCGCGCCACATTTCGGCCTCGTCATGCGCCTCGACCAGCGCGTCCATGCCCAGCCGGGCCGCCTCGGCGATCATCGCCCGCGCGTCCTCGTCGTCGAGCACCGAGAGCATGACCAGCACCGCGTCGGCGCCGTGCAGGCGCGCCTCGACCACCTGGCGGGGATCGACGACGAAATCCTTGGCCAGGATCGGCCCGGCAAAGGCGCTTCGCACGGCGCCGATGTCGTCGAGCGACCCGCCGAAAAAGGGCCCGTCGGTGAGCACGCTGACCGCCGAGGCGGCACCCGCATAGGCCGCCGCTTGCGCGGCGGGATCGGCGCCGGGCCGGATCGCGCCGCCCGACGGCGACGCCTTCTTCACTTCCATGACGAAGCGGGCGCCGGGCTTGGCCAGCGCGTCCGCCAGGCTGAGCCGCGTCGGCGCGGCCCGTTCCCGCAGCGCGTCGATCCCGACACCGCCGAGCCGAGCCGCCACCTCTCCCCTCTTGCGCGCGACGATCGCACCCAGCACGCCGCCCGGATCACCCATTGCTGATCTCGATCAGGCCGTTGAGGCCTTTGAGCGCCCGCCCCGAGCCGATCGCGCCCAGCGCCTGGTCGACGCCCTCCTTCAGCGTCGCCGCCTTGCCCGCGGTCAGCAGCAGCGCGCCGGCGTTGAGCGCCACCGCCCGCCGCTCGGCGCTGGTGCCGTAGCCCATGAGCAGCCCCTTCAGCCGCTCGCCATTCTCCTCGGGCCCGCCGCCCCGGATCGTCGCCAGCGGCGCCCGCTCGAAGCCCACATCCTCGGGCGAGATCGTCAGGCGCTCGAGCCTGCCGCCGCTCAGGCGCACCGCCTCGGTCGTGTCGTGCAGCGCGATCTCGTCGAGTCCGCCGCCGTGCACGATCATCGCCCGCTCGACTCCCAGGGCGGCCAGCGTCGCCGCCACCGGCTCCAGCAGCCGCGCCTCGGCGACGCCGAGCAGCTGCACCGGCGGCTCGGCGGGGTTCACGCAGGGCCCGAGCACATTCATGATCGTGCGCACCTTAAGCGCGCGCCGCACCGGCCCGGCATGTTTGAGGCCGGGATGATAAGCGGGCGCGAACAGGAAGCAGATCCCGATCTCGTCGAGCGCCCGCCGCGACGTCGCAGCCGGGACGTCGAGCCTCACGCCGAGATGCTCGAGCACGTCGGCCGAGCCGCAGCGCGAGGTCACCGAGCGGTTGCCGTGCTTGGCGACCGGCAACCCCGCCGCCGCCGCGACGAAGGCGACCGCGGTTGAGAGGTTGATCGTTCCGGAGCCGTCGCCCCCGGTGCCGCAGCTGTCGGCAAACAGGTAATCGGGTCGTTCGAAGGCCATGTCGGCGGCGCGCAGCGCTCGGGCGGCGCCGATCAGCTCGTCCGTGGTTTCGCCCTTGATCTTCAGCGCGATCAGCATGGCGGCGATGGCGGAATCGTCGAGCCGCCCCCGCACCAGCGCCTCGAACAGGGCCAAGGCCGCGGATTGGGAAAGCGATTCGCCGGCGAACAGGCGGGACAGCGCCTGCTCCGCGGCCGCGGCGATCGGGGTATTGGCGGCCTCGGCGGGCGCCAGATTGCTCATGTACATGGGAAATTCCTGCGATGATGGGATAACGAAAAGCCCGCCGGGTTGCGGCGGGCCTTGGCGTTCGTAGATCGGACTAGAGAGTCCTCACCATCGATGCAGGCGAGCCGCGTCGGCCGGGTTTCCCCACCACCAATGCCAGGCGTGCGAAGCGGCGCTCGCGCGGACGGCGCCCGGATTGCCGGAAAGGATCGCAGCCTGGGTCATCGCCTTCAACTTCCAGAATTAACGAGCCGCCGTCAACCTATTTGACGATCACCAGGGCCGCCTTGCCTTCGCGCCGGGCGACGGCGGTGGTGACGTCGTCGCCGGTCCGCGACAGCCGGAGGTCGAGCCGCGAGCCCGCCACCCTGACGTCGCGGAGCAGCAGGTCGTCGAGGAATTGCGGCAGCGCCGGGTGGGTCAGGCACACGACATGATCGTCATGATCGAGGACGAGCCCGGTCGCGGCGGCGACCAAAGCGAACGGCGCCGCGGCCGCCCAGGCCTGGGGCGAGCAGGCGACCGGATAGGCGGTCGGCCCGCGCCTGCGCCGCCGAGTGAACCCGCAGAACAGCTCCGGCAGACGGCGGAACTCGTCATAGATCGCGGCCTCGGCCAGCCCCTGGAAGATCGTCAGCACCTCTGCCTTGTGGCCGTAACGCGCCAGCCCCATGGCGATCAGGGCATTGTCGTGCGGCCAGACCGAGCCGTTATGATAGGACATCGGGTTGTAGCGCGCCTCGCCCGCCGCGATCGTCCGTACCCCCCAGCCGGAGAAGAAGCGCTTGCCGGTAAGCAGCCGCGCCAGCCGCGCCGCCCGTTCCGGGCTGGCGATGCCGGCGAACAGCGCATGGCCGGCGTTGGAGGAGAGCACCCGGCAGGGTCGCTTCGCGCCGTCGAGCGCCAGCGCATAGCAGCCGAGCTCGTCGAGCCAGAACAGATCCTCGAAACGCCGGCGCAGCGCCTCGGCCTCGCCTTCCAGCGCCGCCGCCATCGCCGTGTCGCCGAGCGCGCGCGCGATCTCGGCCGCGCCCCTCTTGGCGGCGAAGACGTAGGCCTGGACCTCGCACAAGGCGATCGGCCCCTCGGCGGCGCTGCCGTCGGCGTGGAAGACCGAATCGAAGCTGTCCTTCCAGCCCTGGTTGGCGAGGCCGCGCTCGGTCATGCGCTGATATTCGACGAAGCCGTCGCGGTCGGCGTCGCCCCAGCCGTCGATCCAGCCCAGAGCGGCGCGGATATTGGGCCAGATCGCCCGGATCGTCTCGAGATCGCCCGAGCGCTTCAGATAGAGGCCGGCGAGCATCACGAAGAGCGGCGTCGCGTCGACCGAGCCGTAATAGCGGCGGAACGGCACCTCGCCCAATCTGGCCATCTCGCCGCCGCGCGTTTCGTGCAGGATCTTGCCGGGCTGCGCGTCCGCGGCGTCGTCGACCGCATCGGCCTGGGTCAGAGCGAGCGCGTTCAGCACGCCCTTGGCGATCGACGGCGCGACCCAGAGCAGCTCGATCGCGGTGATGATGCCGTCGCGGCCGAAGATCGTGCTGTACCAGGGCACGCCGGCATAAGGATAAAGCCCGTATTCGGTGTCGGTCAGCAGCATGTCGATGTCGGAGGCGGCGCGGTCGATCACCGTGTTGAACAATTCGTTCGAACTGGTCACGCTGGCCCGCTCGCCGACCTTGTTGCGGCTCGACCGGCGCACGGCGCGATAGGCGGAGACGAGGTGCGGCGGCTCCGCCGCGTCCGCGTCGTCCAGCGCGCAGACCGTCTTCATCACGATGGTCAGCCGCTCGCGCGCGGCGAGGTCCAGGTCCCAGCGCGCTCGACGCTCGCTGAGCGAATCGGGCGCCGGATCGAAATGGATATTGGTGGTGCGCTCGATCCCGTCGAGGCCGAGATAGATAAAGCGCACGCTGCGCCCGTCCAATCGCGCGACCCGAAGCGTTCCCCGGCGCGGCCGGCGGTCGCCGCGCACCTCGAACAGGTCGGCGAAATCCGCGTCGAACGCGATGTCGAGCGGGATCGGCTCCGGGATCGGATTGTAGCGCCGCACCCGGATCCGCTCGTAGCAGGTGCGGCCGTGCAGGAACTTCGTCCGCCCGACGAAGATCGAATCGCGCTGCAGCCAGACCTTGCCCTCGTCGTCGTGCAGGTCGGCATTGGCGAGGTCGACGACGAGGGCGCCGTTGTCGTCGAGCACCAGCGAGCCGAGCAGCAGCGGCTCCATGCCGCCGATCCTGAGCGACAGGCCGGAAAGGAAGCGCGTGTCCTGGTAGAACAGCCCGTCCGGCCCGTCCTCGCCGCCGCGGCAGTCGCCCTGCTTGTCGAACACGCCGAACAGATCGTCATGCTTGAGCGTCCGCAGCGTCCGGTCGACGAGCGACTTGGTCGCCTCGATATGATAGCTTTCGGGCGCCTCGCGCGGCTCCTGCCCAGGCCAAATGGCGGGAGGGGTGACTTCGTTCATGCCGTTCAGGCGGCCGCGATCATCGTCTTTCCGAACATGGCGGGCTTATCCGCTGCAATGAGCCGTTCGTACAGCCGGACGTAATCGCGGGCCATGCGGTCGGCGGTGAAGCGTTGCTCGAACGCGGCGCGTACGCCGGCGCGCGGCACGCTGCCGACCGCGGCCACCGCCGCCACCGCCTCATCGACGCTGTCGACGAGAAAGCCGCTGCGCCCCGGCTCGATCACCTCGCTCGTGGAGCCGCTCCGCCAGGCGATGACCGGCGTCCCGGCCGCCATCGCCTCGATCATCACCAGCCCGAACGGTTCGGGCCAGTCGATCGGGAACAGCAGCGCCCGGGCGCCGCCGAGGAAGTCGGGTTTCTCCGCAGTCGCCGATCTCGCCGATGAACTCGATCAACGGATCGTCGAGCAGCGGCTTGATCTCGCGCTCGAAATAGGCCTGATCGGCGCGGTCGACCTTGGCGGCGATCTTCAGCCTCATCCCCGCGCGCCTGGCGATCTCGATCGCCCGGTCGGACCGCTTCTCGGGAGAGATGCGGCCGATGAAGGCGAGATAGTCGCCATCGCGCGCGCTGAACGGGATGAGGCTTTTCGGCAGGCCGTGATGGATCGTGCCCATGAAGTTCGCATCGGCGATCGGCGCGCGCTGGTCGTCGGAGATCGACACCAGCCGCATCTCCGGAAAGGTGCGGTAGGCGGGCCAGAAATCGGGGAAATCCTGGCGGCCGTGCAACGTGGTCAGGCATTTGCCGGCAAGGTGCCGGAAGGTCGGGAATTGCAGAAAATCGATGTGGAAATGGAGGATATCATACTGGTCGGCGACGCCGAGCACGCGATCGAGCATGGCGAGCAGGCTGGCGAGATGGTCGTTGATGCCGGCGAGGCGCAGCCCGGTCGGCGCGCACGGCACCAGCCGCGCCGACGTCACCGAATCGCCGCTCGCGAACAGGGTCACGTCATGGCCCTGACCCACCAGCGCCTCGGTAAGCCACCAGATGACTCGTTCGGTGCCGCCATAGAGCTTTGGCGGCACGGCTTCCGCCAGCGGAGCGATCTGGGCGATACGCAACATCATTCTCCTCGAACTCGACCATGGAGGTCGGCAACACAACGATGCTGCAGTGCAGCAGGTTCCGCTGCGGACACCCGCGGACGGGTTCGTGCGTTGAGAGCGACCGTGGCGGATACACAGCTCAGCCTGTTCGCGTCTCCCGGCTTGCCGGAAGGCCTCGTCTATCGGCCGGACCTCCTGTCGGCCGAGGAGGAGCGGGGGCTCGTCGGCCGCCTGTCCGCCCTCCCGTTCAAGCCGTTCGAGTTCCACGGCTTCCTCGGCAAGCGCGAAACCGTCTCGTTCGGCTGGTCGTACCGGTTCGACGGCAGCGGCCTCGCCGAGGCGGCGCCGATCCCGGACTGGCTGCTGCCGGTTCGCGACCGCGCCGCCGCCTTCGCCGGCCTCGCGCCGGACGCGCTCGAACATGCCCTGCTGATCAAATATGGCGAAGGCGCCGGCCTCGGCTGGCACCGCGACCGGCCCGTGTTCGGCGATGTGATCGGCATCTCGCTTTTGTCGCCAGCGCCGTTGCGCTTTCGCCGCAAGCAGGGCGACAAATGGCAGCGCGTCACGATCGAGGCCGAGCCGCGCTCGGCCTATGTGCTGCGCGGCCCGGCGCGCAGCGAGTGGGAGCACAGCATTCCGCCGGTCGAGACTCCGCGCTACTCGATCACCTTTCGGACGCTGAAAGCCCGTCTTTAGCTGTAGAAGATATGAAGCCCGATTCGGGTGTTGCGGACGAGCCGGCGGCCCCAGCCCGGCGACACGTAATTGGCGTGGTACCAGAGCACGTTGGCGGGAAGCATGCGGGTTTCGCGCTGGGCGGCGATGCGCGAGATGGCGACGGCGCGGCGCCAGGCGTCGGAGGCGCGGTCGGCGCGCGGGATGACGCCGCGGCGGACGAAGGAGAATTGGGCGGGCTGGACGACGACGCCGCAGACCGTCGCCGGATAGCGGCCTGAGGCGGCGCGGTTCAGCACCACTTCGGCGACCGCGAGCTGGCCTTCGAGCGGCTCGCCCCGCGCCTCGAAATAGACGGCGTTGGCGAGGCAATCCTCTTCCGCGCTGCGCGTCTCGGCCGCCGCATAGGATGCGACCAGGGCGCCGAGGTCCCCCGCATCGGGCAGGATGAAGTCGGCGACCTGCGCCATATGGTCGCCGAACGCCTGGACGGACGCGCTCGCCGCCGGCGCCGCCGCGTCGTTGACGCCGAGGTCGCCCGTCGCGGCCGGGGCCGTGGCGTGGTCGAGATAGTGATTGGCGAGAGGGGCGACGTCACCTTCCCAGGCCTGCACCGGACCGCCCCAGACCGCGGCGGCGGCGAGGGCGAAAGCAGCCGCGGCGAAAGCCGCGGCGCGAACCGTTCGGATCATCAAACTCTTGCTTCATGGCGGCGCGGCGAAACCGGGGGATGCGATGCGCACCGCCGAGATTTCAAGCCGTTCCGTCTTGCCCTGGCCGCCGGCTTCGAAAGCTCTGGCGGCACCCGCTCTTTAAATCAGTGAGGGGCACTTGAGGGGAGCGGGTTAACGAAGCAAGGCTTTTGCTGCAGTGCAGCGATGAACCGCGCGGCGACCGGGACGAGCCGTGGAACCTAGCGGGAATCGGTCGCCGGCGCAGGCAGTGCGGGCAGCTGATGCGCGGCGCCGGTGACCAGCCGCACCCGCGCGCTCGGCACCCAGCCCGCCGCGCATGGGCCCTCGTAGTCGCGCCTCGCGGTGGCGGGGCCGGAGACGCCGCACCTCTCCGTCGCCTGCCCGCCCTGGTCATAGACGATGCCGAACCAGCGCTGATCGTGGGTGCGCGCGCAGAGGAAGAATTCGGCGCCGGGCCCGAGCCGGTCGATCTCCACGGCCGGCTCGAAGGGCGCGGCGCGGACCGGCACCGGGCCGCCGCCCGCCCGCTCACGGGTCGCGCCGCGCCCGTTGCAGGCGGCGAAACCGGGTCCGAGCTCGCCGATACGGACCGGCATCGCCGCCCCGTTGAGCGGCGCCGCCTCGTGGCGCACGTAAGGCGGCGTGGTCGATCCGCCCACGCCGTCCTTGTTTGGCGTCCGCTCGCCGCAACCGGCGAGGAGGAGCGAGAAAGAGAGGAACGCGAGGCGGGCTTTCACGCCACCGGATTTAGCCCTAGCGTCCGCCCTTTGGAACCCGTGATCGAGGAAGCGCGGCGCATGGCCAAATGGCTGATGAAATCGGAGCCCAACGTCTATAGCTGGGACGACCTTGTCCGCGACTGCGGCACCGACTGGGACGGCGTGCGCAACAACGCCGCCCGCCTCCATTTGCGCTCCATGCGGCCCGGCGACGAAGCCTTCTTCTACCATAGCGGCGAGGAGCGCGCCGTCGTCGGCATCATGCGCATTGCGGGCGAGGGCAAGCCCGACGGCGAAGACGGGGCGTGGGTCAAGGTCCCGGTCGAGCCGGTGCGGGCGCTCGGCCCCGTCACCCTCAAGGCGATCAAGGCCGAACCGAAGCTCGCCGCGATGGAGCTGATCCGCCAGTCGCGCCTGTCGGTCAGCCCCGTGCGCGACGAGGAGTGGGCGCTGATCGAGACGATGGCGGGCTAGCGACGGACCGGCGCCGGCGCCCGGGCGGCCCCGGACGCACGGCTCCGCTGTGTCAGAGGAAGAAGTCGGACGAGACCAGGTTGATCGTTCCGGTCAACTGGATCTGGAGATCGGCGACGCCGTCGCCGTTCACGTCTCCCGAGACGATCGTGTTGCCGCCCGAGCTCTCGAACCGCAACTGGCCCGCAACGTTCGAGAAGGCCGACGAACCGATGAAGGCGAAGGCCTGATTGCCGCTTGCCGCGCTGTTGGCGTCGATCGTGCTGAGCGAGATGCGATCGCCCTGCGCGCGGACGAAATCGGTGATCACGTCGCGCGCGGAGACGGTCGAATCGGACAGGAGGGTGTAGATGAACTGATCCGCGCCCGTTCCGCCGGTCAGCCGGTCCGCGCCGGCGCCGCCGGTCAGCGAATCGTTGCCGCCGTCGCCATGGAGATAATCCTCGCCGCCCAGGCCCTGGATCGTGTCGTTGCCGTCGCGGCCGTAGACTGTGTCCTCCTCGTTGGACGTGCGCAGTCCCGTCTTGCCGCTGCCGGTGATCGTATCGCCCGCCATCGTCCCAGTCACGTTGTTGCCGTCACGCATGTTGGTGACGGTGACGGTCAGCGTCTGGAGGTCCGAATGTTGGCCGGCGGTGGCACGGACGGTGACGCCATAGACGTTGTCGCCATTGGCATCGCCGGGCAGTTCATGGTCCGGGGCGGTCACGAAGTAGAGCAGGCCGGTCTGCGAATTGATCGCGAATCGCGACGCGTCGCCGCCCGAGACGATCGAATAATTGACCGGCGCGCCCTCCGGGTCGGCGGCGACGACGGTGGTGACGGTGGCGCTGTTCTCGACGACCGAAATAGCGGCGGCGGCGCCGCCGCCGTTCGAGCTTATTGCGACCGGCTCGTTCACGTTCATGATCTGGATCTCGAAGACCTGCGTGTCGCTGAAGGCGCCGGAGGCCGCGGCGACAGCGACCTGGTAGCGATTGTCGCCGTCGGCGTCGGCCGGAGCCTCGTAATTGGGCCCGGCGACGAAGCTCAGCGCGCCCGTGGCCGCGTCAACCGCGAAGAGGGCCGCATCGGCGCCGCCCGCGATCGCATAGGTGACCGGATCGCCGTCCTCGTCCACCGCCTCGACCTGGGCCACGGTCAGGCTGTTCTCCCATAGCCCCAGCCAGACCGTGTCGTCGCCGCCATGAGAGACGATCGCCACGCCTTCGTCGACATTGCCGACGGTCACGGACACGAACTGGTAGGCGCTGGCCGTCCCGTCATTGGCCCTGACGATGACGTCGTAGACGTTGTCGCCGTTCCAATCCGCGGGCAACTCGAAATCGGGCGCGTCGGCCAGGCTCAGCGCGCCGGTGAGCGCGTCGATGGTGAAGCGGTCGGCGTCGGCGCCGCCGGAAATGGAGTAATAGACCGAGGCGCCTTGTTCGCCGGTCGCCAGCACGGTCCCGGCCGCCGTCGCATTCTCGTCGAGCGAAAAGGCATAAGGCGAAGCGGGGAAGAAGAGCCCTTCATAGACGTTGCCGACCGTGACGAACACCGTCTGGTAATCGAAGGTCTGGCCGTCGGTCGTGCCGAGGACGACCTCATAGACATTGTCGCCGTCGGCATCGCCCGGCGTCTCGAAATCGGGCAGGCCGACGAAACGGAGCATGTCCGAGTAGCTGTCGAGCACGAACAGGGCCGCGTCGGCGCCGCCGGCGATGCCGTAGAGCGGCGTGGTCCCGTCGGGGTCGACGGCGAGCACCGGGAGGACCCAGCCCTCATTCTCATCGATCGAGACCGCGGCTTGATCGCCGCCGCCGCCGGAGACGAACGCGACCGCCTCATTCTGGTTGGCCACGGTCACCGACAGGGACCGTGTATCCGACAGCGTCCCGTCGCTCGCCGACACCGTCACCTCATAGACATTGCCGCCGTCGGCATCGCCGGGCGCCTCGAAGTCCGGCGCGGCGAGGAAGCTCAGCGCGCCGGTCGCGGCGTCGATCGCGAACAGGGCCGCGTCCGCGCCGCCGGCGATGGAGAAGGCGACCGCGTCGCCGTCCGCGTCGGCCGCGGTTACGACGGTCACGGCGGTGCCGTTCTCGCCGAGAGACGCCGCCGCGCCGGAGGTGATCGTGACGCCTTCATTGACGTTGCGGACGAGGATCTGGATCGACTGCCAGCTGGTGAACTCGCCGTCGCTCGCCCCGACCTGCACGGTGTAGAGATTGTCGCCCGCCTGGTCGGCGGGAGCCTCGTAATCGGGCGCGTCGACGAAGCTCAGCACGCCCGTCGCCGCATCGATCGTGAAGCGCAGCGCATCGGGGCCGCCCAGGATCGAATAAACGGGGGCGGTGCCGTCGGGATCGTCGGCGACGACGGTGGTGACGTGGCTTACGCCCTCGTCCATCGAGAGCGCGGCGCTGATGCCGCCTTCGTTCGAGGTGATGAAGATTCCCTCATTCTCGTTGACGATGGTGACCGCGAAGGCCTGCGTGGCGCTGAACGCGCCCGAAGCGGCGGCGACAACGACATCGTAGACATTGTCGCCGCCGGCGTCGGCCGGCGCTTCGAAGTCGGGCGCGGCGATGAAGCTCAGCGCGCCGGAAGTCGCGTCGATCGTGAACAGGGCCGCGTCGGCACCCCCGGCGATCGCATAGGCGACCGGATCGCCATCCTCGTCCACCGCCTCGATCTGGCCGACCGCCAGGCCGTTCTCCGATAGCTCCAGCGAGACGGTTTCGTCGCCGCCATAAGAGACGATCCAGACCCCTTCATCGACATTGCCGACGGTGACCGACACGAACTGGTAGGCGCTGCTGGTGCCGTCGTAAGCGGTGACGATGAGGTCGTAGACGTTGTCGCCGTCCCAATCCGCGGGCAGCTCGAAATCGGGCGTTTCGGCCAGCCTCAGCGTGCCGTCATAGCCGTCGATGGTGAAGCGGTTGGCGTCGGCACCGCCGGAGATCGCGTAATAGATCGTGGTGCGTTCCTCGCCGGTCGCCAGCACCGCGCCGACCGCCACCGCATTCTCGTCGATCGAGAAGGCATAAGGCGAAGCGGGGAAGAAGACCCCTTCATAGACATTGCCGACCGTGACGAAGACGGTCTGGTAATCGGACGTCCGGCCGTCGGTCGCACCGACGACCACCTCGTAGACATTGTCGCCGTCGGCATCGCGCGGAGTCTCGTAATCGGGCAGGTCGACGAAACGCAGCGTGTTCGAATAGGCGTCGAGCGCGAACAGGGCGGCGTCGGCGCCCCCGGCGATGCCGTAATGCAGCGTGGACCCGTCGGGGCCTACGGCAAGGACGGGGAGGACCCAGCCCTCATTCTCGTCGATCGAAACCGCGGCTTCATCGCCGCCGCCGCCGGAGACGATCACGACGTCCTCGTCCACGTCGGTCACCGTCACGGCGATCGTCTGCATATCCGAGGTCGCGCCGGCACTTGCCGAGACGATTACATCGTAGACATTGTCGCCGCCGGCGTCGGCCGGGGCTTCGAAATCCGGCGCGGCAATGAAGCTCAACGCGCCCGTCTCCGCGTCGATCGCGAACAGGCCGGCATCGCCGCCGCCTGCGATCGCATAGGCGACCGGATCGCCATCGATATCAACCGCGCTCACAATGCCCACCTCGGTGCCGTTCTCGCCGAGCGTGACCGCGGCGCTGTCGCCGCCGCCCATCGAGGTGATCGCGACCGCCTCGTCCAGGCCGGCGACGGAGACGTGGATCGCCTGGCTGTCGACGAAATAGCCGTCGCTCGCGGCGACGATCACCTCATAGACATTGTCGCCGTCGGCGTCGGCGGGCGCCTCATGGTCGGGCGCGGCGGCGAACGCCAGCGCGCCCGTGGTCGCATCGATGACGAAGCGTTGGGCATCGGCGCCGCCGGAGATCGAAAAAACGGACGCATCGCCGTCCAGGTCGAGCGCGGATATGGTCGCCACCTCGACTGCATTCTCATCGACGGTCACCGCTGCCGTGTCGCCGCCGCCGAGCGAGGTGATCGCCAGGCCTTCGTTGACGTTGCTTATGTGAATGGTGATGCCGACCGAGTCGGTGAGCGCGCCGTCGCTCGTGCTCAGAGTCACCCGGTAGGTGTTCGTGCCCTGGCCGCTGCCGGCCGCCTCATAGTCGGGCGCGGCGTTGAAGCGGAGCCAGCCGGTCGCGGCGTCGTAGGTGAAAAGCGCCGCATCCTCGCCCGAGAGCGTCCAGCCGAGCGTGTCGCCGTCCGGATCGGCGGCACCGAACGGGGCGTAGTTGGTCCAGCCCTCGGGCATCGAGCTGATCAGGGTGTCGCTCGCCGGATAGTTGTAGAAGGTGATCACCGGCGCTTCGTTGACGTCGCCGACGCTGATCGCCAGCGCCTGGCTGTCGGTGAGCTGGCCGTCGCTCGCCCGGACGATCACCTCATAGAAATTGTCGCCATTGGCGTCGGTGGGCGCCTCGTGATTGGGGGCGGCGGCGAAGGCCAGCACGCCGCTGCCCGCATCGATGGTGAAGCGCGCCGCGTCGGCGCCGCCGGCGATCGCATAAAGGATGGGATCGCCGTCGCCGTCGGTGGCGGCCACCGTGGTGACGTAGGTCGAGCCCTCGGCGACGCCGAGCGCCGCGCTGTCGCCGCCGCCGTCCGAGACGATGACGACCGCGCTGTTCGCCGATTCGATGGCGACGGCGAGCGCCTGCTCGTCGAACCGCTCGCCGTCGCTGGCGCGGACCACGACCTCATATACATTGTCGCCGTCGGCGTCGGCGGGAGCCTCGAAGTCCGGCGCGGCGACGAAGGCCAGCGCGCCGCTCGCACCGTCGATCGCGAACAAGGCGGCATCGGCGCCGCCGGCGATCGAATAGGCGATCGGGGAGCCGTCGGGGTCGAACGCCTGGACGGTCGTCACCGCGGTCATATTCTCGGCGACGAGCAAGGCCGCGCTGTCGCCGCCTCCGTTCGACTGGATCACCGGCGCCGATCCCGAGCTCAAGATCTGCGCCCTGATGTTGTTGTCCCAGGCCGGGGCGCTGCTGCCGGTCCAGCCGATCGCGAAGGCGCCGTTGCCGAGATCGACCACCGTGGGATCGCTCTCGAGGCTGGCGGCGGCGCTGTTGACTCGGAATTCGCCGCCGAGCTTCGCGCCGGTGGCGGCGAACACCTGCGCCTTGATCGCTCCCGAGGCGTCGTCGGCGGTCTGGTCGTCGGTCCGCCAGGCGATGACGAAATCGCCGTTTGAAAGACCCGCGACCGAGGGCGACTTCTGCGCCGCGGCGCCGGCGGTGTTGACCAGCAACTCGCCGCCGACCTTGGCGCCGGCCGCGTCGAACACCTGCGCCTTGATCGCACTGCCGCTGCCGTCCTGGGTCGTATCGAAGGTCGTCCAGCTGATGACGAAGCCGCCATTGGCGAGATTGGTGACGCTGACCTCGGTTTGGCTCTCGAAAGTCTGGCTGTTGACGAAGATCTCGCCGCCGAGCTTGGCGCCGGCCGAGTTGAAGACCTGCGCGCGCACGTCGAGCTTGCCGTTGATGTTGATCAGCCAGGTGACGATGAAGCGGCCGTCCGAGAGGGTCGAGATGTCGCAGTTCATCTGATCGCTGGCGGTCACCGTGTTGACGAGGAACTCGCCGCCCGTCTTCGCGCCCGCGGCGTCGTAGAGCTGCGCCTTGATCGCGCGGCCGCTGCCGTCCTGCGCGCTGTCGTAGGTCTCCCAGGCGATGACGAAGCCGCCATTGTCGAGCGCCGCGACCGACGAGATCCACTGGATGTTGTTCGCCTGGCTGTTGACGAGAAACTCAGGCCCGACCTTGAGGCCGGCGGCATCGAAGCGCTGCGCCTTGATCGAATCGTAGCTGCCGTCCTGCAGGGCGTCGCGCGTCGTCCAGGTGACGACGAAGCCGCCGCCGGCGAGGCCGGCCACGCTGGCATAGGTCTGGGCATTGGCGGTGGCGGTGTTGATCAGGAATTCGGGACCGACGGGGGCGCCGTTCGCGGCCATCACGCGGCCCTTGATCCCGCTCGAGCTCGAGTCCTGCTGGGCGTCGGTCGATTCCCAGACCGCGACGAAATTGCCGTCCGCCAGCCGCGCGAAATCGGCGCGCGATTGCGTGTAGAGCGTGACGTTGTTGACGGTGATCTCCGGTCCCGACGGCGCATAGCCCCCAGCGCTCGGACTGTTCGCGATATAATTGGCGACCGCGAATTCGTCCGCGATTCGAGACTGTTCGACCTTCATCCCCACCTCCCCTTGATTGCGGGGCTTGGATAGGGAGCGCAGGTTTACGGCCGGTAAATGCTTTGCGATTGCTGGATAAACCGGTCGCGGCACGGCCTCTTCCCGCCCCGATTTGGCCGTCTCCGCCTTCCGCGCCCGCCGCCAGCGCTCGTGCGGATCGGCGCCTCCTTTCCAGTCAGCTCGCCGACCCCGGGCTGCCTCCGCCTTCCTCGACGGCGGGTGGACTCGGCGGGCCTGCCAGAGCGGACTTCAGGAAGGCGATCACGCGCGGCCAGCCGTGGGTCCGCGCCCGATTGTTGCCCTCCTTGCTGCCGCCGAGGCCGTCGAGACCGGACTTGGCCAGATCGCTTTCCGGCACGGGCCGGCCGAACACGGCGTGGCCGGCATCGGGGTAAGCGAGCAGGGTGATATCGGGCCGGCCATGCCGGCGCGCGCGGCTCTGGAGCTGGCGCGCCATCGGGCAGGAGGGCCAGAGCGTGTCCTGCTCGCCGCAGACCAGAAGCACCCGCGCGGACGCGCGCTCGATCGGGATGGCGGCGCCGGGATGCCGCGGCAGCGTCGCCAGCGTCTCGGCCAGGATCGGGCTCATATCGGTCCACCATTTCCAGCTTCCGTAGCTCAGATGTTCGAGCGGTCGGCCGCGCTCGGACCAGGACGAATCGAACGGGCCGTCGCGGTCGAAGCTGGCGCCCTGCCAGGCGACGCTGGACGGCATGCCGGCGACGACCGCCCTGATCCTCGGATCGCGGGTGGCGACGAGCAGCGCCGCTTCGGCGCCCTTCGAGCCGCCGATGACGCCGATGCGCTCGGGATCGACCTCGGCCCGGCGCCTGAGCCAGGCGACCGCCGCGGCGAAGGTTTCGAGCGGGACCAGCTCGAGGTGCGGCGGCTGCCCCGGCGCCCGGTGATAGGCGAGGCTCAGCACCGAAAAGCCCTCGGCCTGCAGGACGGCGGCGGTGCGCTGCGACCCGGCGCTGATTCCCCCTTCCGAGCCGCCGAGCATCAGCACGGCCGGCCGCCGCCCCGCGCCGCGGCCGGGATAATAATTGCCGAGCAGCCCGTTTTCGCTGACTCGGCGCCCGGCCGGGCCCGGCTCGGCGACCTCGACCGGCGGCACCCAGAGCCTGAAATAGAACGCCGCCCCGACCGCCGCGACCAGCAGCAGGACAATGATGCCGCACCCGATCCCCGCCTTGCGCTTCCAGGCCATGCCGTCAGCTCCCCCGACGCGGGACTAGGCCCCGTCCTGGCGCCGGACGCAAGCCCTTCGATCCCGCCCTTCGCCGGGGCAGGCAGGCTCGGGACATGCGAAAGTTGACGAAGTTGACGGCACGTCGGGGCGCGATGCTCCACCCCCGGCGCCGACCGCGGACGGGATGGACCCCGGATCCCCGTCCGGGGTTCGGCGCGAATGCGTGCGCCGAAGTTTCATAGGTTTCAGCTTCCCTGGAGGGGGAAAAGTTCGGGGTCCGGGGCAGGCGAGCGGCGCAAGCGGCATGAGTGGCACGACTGGCACGAGAGTCACATGGAATCGCGGGGGGTCCTCCTCCGCGAACGGCGCGCACCAGGCGTGAAATCGGGCGAGGCGGCCGCTCCGAGCGCGGCGCGGGGGCGCGGTTACGCCCTTCGACTGCGCTCAGGACAGGCCACTTCGACAGGCTCAGGACAGGCCACTTCGACAGGCTCAGGACAGGCCACTTCGACAGGCTCAGGACAGGCATTCAGGTCTCCTCTGAGTCGGCGCGAATCGACCAGCTTTATACCTCAGGGGGGCGGTATAGGAAAATGTTTTGTTCGTTGTTTGTTTTCGATAGCACTGCCTCATTTTCCGATGTAGATTCACCTTATGTTCCACCTCCCCCAATCGCCGACTACATGATACAGAATTCTTTATTTCTGGCTTTCTGGATTGCAAGAAAGACAGAAATCAGCTTTTCGGGATGCGCTGACGCGACCAGGCAAAGGCGGTCGTTGTGCAAGGGGATGCCTTTTGGCGAGCACGCAAGCCGACGAACGCGACGGGGAAGCCGCGAAGGAAAAGTCGCTCAACTTCAAAGTCAGTCCAGAATTCAAGAAAGAATTCAAGGGATTCGCTGTTTCACAGGAGATGAGCATGACCGATCTCCTCAAAGAGGGTTTTACGCTTTCAAAAAAGAAGCGTCAGAAATGACCGGTCAATCATGCAACTGGCGGATCTACCCAACAAAGCAAGTCCCTTCTCTGGCGGCACTGCTTGAGTTGGCAGACCGAACAATTGCCTACGGAGGTCGATCGTGAACGCGGTCGAAAGCATCGCACAAGCGGCCCGCGACGTCGGCTATCGTGCGGAGGCAGTCGTACCTGACTATGCCTTCGCGGACGTGCTGAGCGATACCAATACGACGCGGACTGTTCCGCTCGCTGCCTTCACGCGCACGCCGCCCTCTTATCGATCCGCCGCGCTCGCCGTTGTCAACGGCGGAGGCCGCCGCGCTGTCGACCTCGTGAACGAGCATCGCGCCTTAGGTGCACCTTTGCTGTTCGTTATCGAGCAGAACGAGGTGACGGTCTGGCAAGTGCGAAGCGACGCGCCGCCGCGTGCAATCGAAAAGGTCAGGCTCGCTGATATCGCCGAGCTATTCGCGCGCAATCAAGCGGACTGGCATCCCGATGCCATTCACCGGGCGAAATCGATCGGTGCGTCCGGGACAGCCTATCAACTCGATTTTGTCGACCTGGGCCTTCTGCCGGCAATCGAAGGCGAGATTCACGTTACGCTCGATCGCTTGCTGGTTGAGACTCTCGATCTGGCACGCAACGTGCCAGGCGGCGAGCGCCTCGATGCGCGCACGCTATTTCGCGTCGTCTTCCGTTTGCTGGCGGCCAAAGTTCTGCAGGACCGTCGCCATCCCTATGCCGATGGCTGGGACGCGGACGATCTGGGGTCGGTGCTGGCCGGTATCGAAAGCTATTATGCACTCGCGCCGATCGGGGCCCAGTCGAGCGCCGCATTGCCAAGAATCTTCGATGCGGCGTGGCGGCATCTGCGTACCGGCATTAGCTTTTCCAACATCTCGTCCGACGACCTCGCTTTCGTATACGAGAACACGCTAGTCACGCCGGAAACGCGCAAGCTGTTCGGGACTCACAGCACGCCGCGGCAAGTCGCCGAGTATGTGGTCCAGCGGCTTGAACTCCACAGGCACAAGCCTGAGGAACTGAGGATTTACGAGCCGTTCGCGGGCGCGGGGGTTTTCCTCGTTTCGGTACTGCGCCACCTGCGCGACCTTTTGCCAGTGGAGTGGTCTGATCAGCAACGGCACGACTTTCTGATCGACCATATTTCAGGCGACGAGGTTGATCCTTTCGCCTGCGAAGTCGCGACGCTGTCGCTGATCCTCGCCGACTATCCCAATCACAATGGCTGGCATGTGAAGGAGGCCGATCTATTCGCCAACGGCTTGCTTGCGCAGCGGATCGCGGCGAACAATGTGATTGTCTGCAATCCACCGTTTGAAGCCTTCAATGCCGCCGATAAGGGGCGCTACGCCGTCGCCAACGAAACGCACTCCAAAGCCATCGCCGCGTTGAGTGCAGCGATCGACGCCAAGCCTCTTGCCCTAGGGTTCATCTTGCCGCGATCGTTCATCTCGGAGCGCCAGTTCGCGGAACAGCGTCGCAGGATTGAAAGTCTCTATGGGACCGTCGAACTCCTCAAGCTTCCCGACGGGATCTTCGGCGCCTCGAATGTCGAGACGTTTGCCGTAATTGCCCGCGATCTGCGTGAGCCCGACGCCATGACGATAGCGCTGCGTTCGAGCGAGGTGGCAGAACGTGACCGCTCGTCCTTCCTAAAGACGGGGGGGACGACGGTTCATCGCGAACTCGTGCGAGCTGTCGATGAGCAGCCCGAGGGCCAGCTCTGGATACCGCCGCTCAGTGAGTTATGGGACTATTTGGGCAATTATCCGAAGCTAGCGTCTGTGCTGAAGCCGAGCCGCGGGTTGGAATGGACTTATCATCAGGACCAAGCAACGAGTGAGACCGAAAAGCCCGGCTATCGGCTGGGCTACGCCAATGCGCGCCATCTCCAGCAATATCATCCCCCGCGGCCCCTATGGCTCGATTTCCGACCCGACCATCTTCGCCGGGGCGCCGCACACGACTGGATAAGGCCCAAGCTTGTGGCAAGCGCCACCCGGCTGAGTCGGGGTGCTTGGTGCACCGGGGTCTTCGTCGATACTACCGGCCTCCTGTGCTCACAGCAGTTTTTTGGACTGTGGCCGCAAGGTGTGCTCACAGTGCAGGAACTTACTGCCCTGTGCGGTGTCCTCAACGGCCCGGTTGCGAACGCCTTTCTAGCGATCAATTCGCCCAAGGATCGATTTCGTGCCTCCGTGGTCGGTGATATCCCGATCCCAGCAATGCTGCCCGCAAAGCTGGCCGAACTGGTTGGGAGCTATATCGAGCTGCTGTGTGCTCCGCCGATCTTGGGCGACATCAATCCGCAGCTTGCCCGCCTAATAACGCATGTCGATGCTGCCGTCCTGCAAGCCTATGACCTGCCGTTGCGGCTTGAGCGACAGCTGCTGGCCTTCTTCGAAGGATCAGAGCGGCCGGTCGCTCACCCTTGGACGCATTGGAATGCCGCCTATCCCGTCCCGGGACTCAGCCTAGCCGAACGGCTGTCAGGCCGGTTCAACGCTGGAGGGGACTGGGTAGGGAAAATCTTTAAGCCGCTACCCGAGGACCAAGTCTCGCTTCTCCGCGATTACGTGGCTTGAAGCGATGGATGCATACCTGCTCGATACGACGATCCTGTCAATCTACCTTGATCCGACGCATCCGCACCACGCTGAGAAAGGCCAGTCCCTCGCAGCGTTACCCGCCGAAAGTCCCCGGTTCATTTCCGCGGTCGCGCTGGCTGAGCTGGGTTTCGGGACGAAGCTCGCTGCCGTAATCGGTAAGGGTAATCTGCCGGTGCTTGAGGCAATGATCGTCCAGGCGCGTTCGCATGCTGTACTGGATATCACTCATCACACCGCCGCAGTTTACGCAGAGGTGAAAGCCGGAATCGCAGGCAAGTATTTAGCGAAAATGCTCCGTAAAGACCGCCCCAAATATATCGAGGAATGGGTCGATAAGGCGACCGGACAGAAGCTAGGGATTGACGAAAATGACCTCTGGATGTGTGCCCAGGCCAAAGAGCGCGACCTCGTCTTTATCACCGCCGACGGTCGCATGAAACGCATCTCGGACGCCGATCCGGATGTCCAACTGCTCACAATATGATACGGGGCTAGGCCGCTTCAGCTTTCCGCGACTGCCGCTTGCGCTCATGCGGATCCATATACCGCTTCCCAACCCGCCACTTCGGAATCACCTCGACAAGCTCGTCGTCCTGGATGGGGGGATCGCCGACATCACCGGGCAAGCTGCGGGCACTGGGGCCGTCACGGGAGTGAATCCCGTGACGTCGATCCGGTCGCTGGCGCGCCGGTCGACCGGCCTTCGCCGTCTCTCGCGGGCTTCGGCGCTCACCATTCGTTGACGATCATCTGGTGAAAGCGCGCCGTATAGCCTCGCTGGGTCATTTCGGCCTGGCGACGGCGCGATTCATCGAGCTCATATTCGACACGCCCGTCGGAATAGGTGATCGCCCATTCCGAATAGGTCTGCATGTTGCACTCGTTGTTGGAGCGGCTCGGGTGATCGACCCAGCAGACCTGGTAGCGGCGTTCGCGCCGGCCGGTGGCGTAGGCGCCGTTGTTGCCGCCGTTGTTCGCGTTGCCGCAGCGCTGGCCGCGGCCGGACGGATCGGAGGGATCGCTGTCGCTGCAGCCCTGCGCGCCGGGCGTGCAGTTGCGCCCGGCGCCGCCGGGGTCGCTCGGATCGCCGTCGCTGCAGCCGGTGCGCGGCCGCCCCTGGCAGTGCCGCCCCTGACCGCCGGGATCGCCGCCGCGCGAAAGCGGATCGGCATCGGTGCAGCCGCTCTGGAGAGCGGCGGCCTCGTCGCTCACCAGCAGCAGCGAGCCGGCGGCGGCGCCCCCCGCGACGCTGCCCAGAAACGAACGGCGGCTGACCTTGCGAACCCTGCGCATCTTTCCCCTCCCCGATACGTCCGCAGCCGCCGGGAAGAATGACGGGCGGCACTGGCTCAGACAATGACAACAGGAGGCACCGGTACACGCCGGCAACCGCAGCCCACAAACAGGGCGGAAGCGATTCGCCCGGAGCCGATGCAACGAGGCAGCGTAACGCATGCGCGGCCGGGCCGCCAGCGGTGAGAGGAGGCGTTCGAGGGCGGCGAGGACGCTTGAACTGCCGCAGTCTGGTAAGCCGCCTCGTCGCGCTGCTTCGGCGGCGTTCAGGCCGGCCCTTCGACAGGCTCAGGACAGGCTCTGCTGCGCTCGGCGGCTACGCGGCTTCAGCCCATGTACCGCCACGGGACCATTGACCCGTGACGTCGATCCGGTCGCTGGCGCACCGGTCGGCCGGCGGAAGCCGTCTCTGCGCCTAAGCCCGGCGGCGCTTCACGCCGGCGGTCTTAGGCTCGGCGGCTACGCGGCTTCAGCCTTGCGGCTTTGCCGCTTCCGTTCATGCGGGTCGAGATAGCGCTTCCTGATCCGGATCACCTTGGGCGTCACCTCGACCAGCTCGTCGTCCTGGATGTAGGCGATCGCCTGTTCGAGCGTCATCCGCTTCGGCGGGGTCAGGCGGATGCTGTCTTCCTTGGGCCCCGAGGCGCGGAAGTTGGTGAGCTGCTTGGATTTGAGCGGGTTGACCTCGAGGTCCTGCGGCTTGGCGTTCTCGCCGATCACCATGCCTTCGTAGAGCTTGTCGCCGGGCGAGATGAACAGGATGCCGCGCTCCTCGATCGCGTTCAGCGCATAGGCGACCGCCTCGCCCTGCTCCATCGAAATGAGGACGCCGTTCTGCCGGCCCTGGATCGGGCCGCGATAGGGGCCGTATCTCTCGAACAGGCGGTTCATGATGCCGGTGCCTCGGGTGTCGGAGAGGAACTCGCCATGATAGCCGATCAGGCCGCGCGACGGCGCCGAGAAAGTGAGGCGGGTCTTGCCGCCGCCCGACGGCCGCATGTCGGTCATCTCGCCCTTCCGCTGCGCCATCTTCTCGACAACGGTGCCGGCATGCTCGTCGTCGACGTCAATGACGACGGTCTCATAGGGCTCTTCCCGCCCGTTCGGACCGTCGCGGAAGAGGACGCGCGGCCGGCTGATCGACAGCTCGAAGCCCTCGCGCCGCATCGTCTCGATCAGCACGCCCAATTGCAGCTCGCCCCTTCCGGCGACCTCGAACGCGTCGCGCTCCTGGCTCTCGGTCAGGCGGATCGCGACATTGCCCTCGGCCTCGCGCTCGAGCCGGTCGCGGATGACCCGGCTCTGCACCTTGTCGCCGTCGCGGCCGGCATAGGGGCTGTCGTTGACCGAAAAGCTCATCGCCAGCGTCGGCGGGTCGATCTTCTGCGCGTGCAGGGCTTCGGTGACGCTCGGCTCGACGATCGAGTTGGACACGGTCGCCTTGGTCAGGCCGGCGATGGCGACGATGTCGCCGGCATTGGCTTCCTCGACGGCGACACGCTCGAGGCCGCGGAACGCCATGATCTTGGTGGCGCGGCCCTCCTCGACGACCTTGCCCTCGTCGTCCAATGACTTGATCGGCATGTTGACGGTGAGCTTGCCGCTGGCGATCCGCCCGGTCAGCACTCGGCCGACGAAATTGTCTCGGTCGAGCAGGGTGACGAGCATCTTGAACGGGCCGTCCGGATCGGCCTCGGGCGGCGGGATATGGCTGACGATCGTCTCGAACATCGGCGTCAGATCGCCCGAGCGGACATCGTCGGTGAGCCCCGCATAGCCGTTGCGGCCGCTCGCATAGAGGGTCGGGAAATCGAGCTGCTCGTCGCTGGCGTCGAGGCTGAGGAACAGCTCGAACACCTCGTCGAGCACTTCGGCCGGGCGCGCGTCGGGACGGTCGATCTTGTTGACCACCACGATCGGCCGGAGGCCGAGCGCCAGCGCCTTGCCGGTGACGAACTTGGTCTGCGGCATCGGCCCCTCGGCCGCGTCGACGAGCAGGATGACTCCGTCGACCATCGACAGGATCCGTTCGACCTCGGCGCCGAAATCGGCGTGGCCGGGCGTGTCGACGATGTTGATGTGGGTGGTGGTGCCGTCATGCTCCCATTCGACCGAGGTGCATTTGGCGAGGATGGTGATCCCCCGCTCCTTCTCGAGGTCGTTCGAATCCATCGCCCGTTCCTCCACGCGCTGGTTGTCGCGGAAGGTGCCGGACTGGCGGAACAGCTGGTCGACAAGGGTCGTCTTGCCGTGATCGACGTGGGCGATGATCGCCACGTTGCGAAGGCTCATCTCGAAGAAACTCTCGGGTTCAGGAAAATGTCCGTCCGATATAGCGGCTATGCTGCACTGCAACAAGAGCGCAGCCGGCCGCCCGCCGAACGATCGGACGGCCATGGCCGAAGCGCGGGCAAAGCTCAACCGTCAACCGCGTTGCGGCCGTTCCGAGGCGTGAATCTCGACCCAACCGATTCTCAGGCGGGCAGCGATCCATCGCCTTTGGCATCCGGGCCGAACCGGTTGGGACCCGGCGTCCCCTCCTGGATGTAGAAGACGAGCAGCATGAACGCGCCGATCAGCGGCACCAGGCCCCATAGCAGGTTCCAGCCCGACCGGTCGGTATCGTGCAGCCGCCGGATCGTCACCGCGAGCCCCGGAACGACGGCGGCGAGGCTGTACAGGCCGGCGACGTAGAGAACCGGCATCAGCCAGGTGTCCATCTCGGTCTGGCTCATGTCGCCATAATAGCCGACCAGGAAGACGAGCCCGACGAACATGCTGATCAGCACGTTGAGCAGGAAGAACATCCAATATTCGCGGCGCCGCGACCGGCCGGAGAATTCGGCGTAGCGGCGCAGCGGCATCAGCATCCAGTGCATGAAACCCTCCCCCTCAGCAGGCGGGGACTGTTGGCCCGTTTCCGAAAGGAAGCAAGCTAGCGGACGACCCGCTCCAATATCTCCACCCCGCGCCCGAGCGCGCGCCGCTCGGAATCGGCGAGCCTGCCGAGGCGGTCGACCAGCGCTCGGACTCGGCGCTCGCGGCCCGCATCGAGCAACTGGGTGCCGTCCGCCGTCGCCATGATGCGGACGCTGCGGCGGTCGCCGGGCTTGGCCTCGCGGGTGACGAGACCGAGCTCGACCAGGGCGTCGACGATCCGGCTCATCGTCGGCGGCTTGACCTGCTCGGCGGCGGCGAGCTCGGCCAGCGACAGCGGACCGCCGAACACCACCACCGACAAAGCCGACAGCCGCGGCGCCGAAAGCCCGCTGCCGTCGTCCTCGCGCCGCAGCGTCCTGAGCAGCCGGATCGCGGCCGAATGGAGCCGCGCGGCAAGGTCCCTGGTTTCGCCTTCGCCCATATCCGCCTCTTTACAGTGATTGTTAGTTATGCTAACGATTGGTGCGCGTCAACTATTAGCATAAGACGGAGGTTGAATCCATGCCCGTAAATCCTTCGCATATCGCGCAAATCGCCGTGCCCGTCCGCGATCTCGATCGCGCCAAGCGATTCTATGGCGACACGCTCGGACTCCCCCATTTGTTCGACGCGCCGCCGGGCCTCTCCTTCTTCCAGTGCGGTCAGACCCGGCTGATGCTGAGCCAGCCGGAAGGGCCGGAGACCGCCGGCAGCTCGATCCTCTATTACGACGTGCCCGACGCGGCCGCGGCCCAGCGCGCGCTCGCCGCCGAGGGCGTCGCGTTCGAGGAGGAGGCGCGCTGCATCGCCCGCGTCGGCGACAAGGATGTCTGGCTCGCCGTCGCCCGCGACAGCGAGGGCAATATGTTCGGCCTGATGAGCGAGCAGCCCGCGGTCTGATCCTTCCCCGTTGCGGAGCCCGCATTGCCCGACTAGGCGGTCAGGGAGCAACCGGAGAATGCCCATGATCGACCGCCGCACGTTCCTCGCCAGCACCACCGCTTTGGGTTTCGTCACCCTCGCCGGCTGCGCCGCCACGCCGCGCCAGTCCGCCGCCGAGCGCGAGCAGGCGCTGCACCAGATGCTGCAAGGCTGGTTCGACGAGGATCTGCGCGACAATCCGACCTTCGCCACCAATCTCGGCCTCAACGTCGGCCCGCTGGCGCCGCTCCGCGCCCAGCTCGGCGACAATTCGCTCGCCGAGGCGAACGAGGATCGTGCCCAGGCGGTGTCGCGGCACCGCCAGCTCCAGGCATTCGGCCGCGACGGCCTCACCCCCGCCGGCCAGCTCAACTACGACATCGCCGAGTTCCGCTGGTCCGTCGCCTCGGAAAGCGACCGCTTCCGCTACGGCAGCGCCGGCGGCGGCCGCCCGGCGCCTTATGTGGTGAGCCAGCTCGGCGGCTCCTATTACAACGTCCCCGATTTCCTCGACACCCAGCATCCGGTGCGCACCGCCGAGGATGCGGAGGCCTATCTGTCGCGCCTCGACCAGTTCGGCCGCAACATCGAGCAGGAGGTCGAACGGGTCCGCCACGACGCCTCGGTCGGAGTCATCCCGCCCGATTTCGTGCTCGACAAGGCGATCGGCAATCTCGAGCGGCTGCGCGCCACGCCGGCCGCCGAGACCACCCTGGTCCGCTCGCTGGTCCGCCGCGCCGGCGAGGCGGGCCTCACCGGCGATTATGGCGGCCGGGCGAGCGCGATCGTCTCGGGCCGGATCGCGCGCGCGCTCGATGCCGAGATCGCGGCGCTGCGCAACATCCGCCCCCGCGCGGTCCACGACGCCGGCTGCTGGCGGCTGCCCGGCGGCCCTGCTTATTACGCCTGGGGCATCCGCACCAACACCACCACGACCATGACCGGCGACGAGATCCACGCCACCGGCCTCGCCCAGGTCGCCGAGCTCCACGCCAGCCTCGACACGCTGCTGCGCGCCCAGGGCTACACCCAGGGCTCGGTCGGCGACCGGATCAACGCGCTCAACCGCGAGGAGCGCTTCCTCTTTCCCAACACCGATGCCGGCCGCGCCGAACTGCTCGCCTATCTCAACGAAGAGGTGCGCAGGATCACCCCGCTGCTGCCGCGCGCGTTCAACACCCTGCCCCGCGCGAGCGTCGAGATCCGCCGGGTGCCGCCGACCATCGAGGCGGGCGCTCCGGGCGGCTATTATCAGGGCGGCTCGCTCGACGGCTCGCGCCCCGGCGCCTATTATATCAACCTCAAGGACACCCACGAATGGCCGAAGCTCGGCCTGCCGACGCTGACCTGGCACGAGGCGGTCCCCGGCCACCATTTCCAGGGCACGATCGCGCGCGAGCAGGGCGATCTGCCGCTCTACCGCCGCACCGGCGGCTTCCCGGCCTATAGCGAGGGCTGGGCCCTCTATGCCGAGCGCGTTGCCGACGAGCTCGGCGTTTACGAGGGCGACCCCTTCGGCAAGATCGGCTACCTCCAATCCTATCTGTTCCGCGCGGTCAGGCTGGTCGTCGATTCCGGCCTCCACCACAAGAGATGGAGCCGCGAGCAGGCGATCCGCTACATGGTCGACAACGCCGCCGAGCCCGAAGGCAGCGCCACCCGCGAGATCGAGCGCTATTCGGTCTGGCCGGGCCAGGCCTGCGCCTACAAGATCGGCCAGACGGTGATCGCCGGCCTGCGCGACGACGCGGAGCAGCGGATGGGCGCCCGCTTCGACATCAAGGCCTTCCACGACGTCGTGCTGCTCGGCGGCGCGATGCCGCTCACCGTCCTGCAGCGCCGCGTGCGGGAGTGGATCGCGGCCTGAGCCGCCGGGCTCAGCGATCATCTCCCCCGCTCATCCTGAGGAGGGACTGAGCTTGGCGAAGGCCCGTATCGAAGGATCGTCCTTCGAGAATGAACAGGTGAAACATGCCCCCAGCATGTTTCAGGATCGTCCGGGGGACGATCCGACCTGTTCATGTTTCGACAGGCTCAACGGCTCCTCAGGATGAGCGGGGTCGAGCTATCCCGAAGCAGCTCTACGGCGCGATCCACCAGCGCAGCGCGTAGGCGACGGCGCCAACCGTTGCCACGCCGGCCGCCCAGAGACCGACGAACCAGGCGAGCTTGCTAGTGATAGCCCTCCTCGCCGACCTTGCCTCGGAACACCCAATAGGCCCAGCCGGTGTAGGCGAGGATCAAAGGGATCAGCACCGCCGCGCCGACCAGCATGAAGAGCTGGCTCGAATAAGGCGCCGCCGCCTCCCAGATGGTGACGCGGCCCGGGATCACGTCGGGCCAGATCGAGACCGCGAGGCCGGCCATCGACAGCAGGAACAGCGCCAGGGTCAGCGCGAAGGGCCGCCAGTCGCGGCCGCCGCGCAGGCTTCGCCACAAAGCGAAGGCGGTCGCGGCGACGAGCAGGGGCATCGGCACGGTGACGAGCAACCCGGGATAGTCGAACCAGCGCACCGCATATTTGAATTCGACGGTCGGAGTCGCGAGGCTGACCGCGGCGATCGCGGCGAGCAAGGCGGGCGCCAGCCGGCGGGCATGATGCCGGGCGCGCTCCTGCAGCGGCCCCTCGGTCTTCCAGATCAGCCAGCATGCGCCGAGCAGGGCATAGCCGACGACCAGGCTCGCGCCGGTCAGCAGGCTGAACGGCGTCAGCCAGTCCCACCAGCCGCCGGCATAAGCGCGCCCATCGATCCTGATCCCCTGCAGCAACGCGCCCAGGGTGATGCCTTGCGCGAACGTCGCGACCAGCGAGCCGAGGAAGAAGCCGGAATCCCAATATTTGCGGTGGGCGGGGTCGCGCCAGCGAAATTCGAAGGCGACGCCGCGGAAGATGAGGCCGAGCAGCATCGCGATCAAAGGCGCGTAGAGCGCGGGCAGGATGATCGCATAAGCGAGCGGGAAAGCGGCCATCAGCCCGCCGCCGCCCAGCACCAGCCAGGTCTCGTTGCCGTCCCAGACCGGCGCGATCGCGTTCATCGCCTGGTCGCGCTCCTTGCCGACCGGGAAGCCCGGGAAGAGGATGCCGATGCCGAGATCGAACCCGTCCATCACCACGTACATCGCGACCGCGAAGGCGATGATGAACGCCCAGACGACGGTGAGGTCCATTAGCGTCGCTCCTCCCCGCCGCGCTCGACGGCGGGCGCGGGGGTAATGCCGGCGCTGCGAATCGGCGCCGCGTCCGGGCCGTGCTCGCCCGCCTGCGGCGCGGCGCGCATCAGCCGCAATATGTACCAGGCCCCCGCCGCGAAGACGGTGAAATAGACGATGACGAAAGCGATCAGAGACGCGCTTACGCCCGGCGTCGCGATCGGCGAGACCGCGTCCTCGGTGCGCAGCAGGCCGTAGATCACCCAGGGCTGGCGCCCGACCTCGGTGGTGATCCAGCCGGCGATCACCGCGACGAAGCCCGCCGGGCCCATGACAAGCGCGAAACGGTGAAGCGGGCGCCAGTCGTGGAGCTTGCCGCGCAGCCGCGCGAGCAGGCTCCAGAGCCCGAGGGCGAACATCAGGACTCCGAGCCCGACCATGATTCGGAACGACCAGAAGACGATCTCGACCGAAGGCCGGTCCGAATCCGGCACGGTGTCGAGCCCGGCCATCGGCGCGTCGGGATCGTGCTTCAGAAGCAGCGAGCCCAAATGCGGTATCTCGATCGCCGCGCGCATCGCCTGCGCCTCGTCGTCGGGAATGCCGAACAGGATCAACGGCGCGCCTTCGACATGGCTTCGATAATGGCCCTCGATCGCCATGATCTTGATCGGCTGGTGCTCGAGCGTGTTGAGGCCATGCTGGTCGCCGGCGAAGATCTGCACGGGCGCGACCAGGGCCAGCATCCACATCGCCATCGAGAACATGGTGCGGACCTCGGGCGTGCCGCGGCCCTTGAGCAGGTGCCACGCGCCGACCCCGCCGACGACGAGCGCGGTGGTGAGATAGGCGGCGAGCACGGTATGGACGAGCCGATAGGGGAAGCTGGGATTGAAGATGATCTCGAGCCAGCTCCCGGCCGGCACGAACTGGCCGACATCGTTCAGCGCCCAGCCGGTCGGAGTCTGCATCCAGCTGTTCGCGCTGAGGACCCAGAAGGCCGAGAGGAGGGTGCCGACCGCGACCATCAGGGTCGCGGTGAAGTGCAGGCCCTTGCCGACCTTCTCCATGCCGAACAGCATGACGCCGAGGAAGCCCGCCTCGAGGAAGAAGGCGGTCAGCACCTCATAGGCCATGAGCGGGCCGACGATCGGCCCGGCCCGGTCGGAGAAGACCGACCAGTTGGTGCCGAACTGGTAGGACATGACGATGCCGGAGACGACGCCCATCGCGAAGGCGATGGCGAAGATCTTCAGCCAGTAGCGGAACAGGTTGAGATAGCGTTCGTGACCGGTCTTCAGCCACAGCGCCTCGAGCACCGCCAGATAGGAAGCGAGGCCGATCGAGAAGGCCGGGAAAATGAAGTGGAACGAGATCGTGAACGCGAACTGCAGCCGCGCCAGGATCAATGCCGTGCTGTCCGGATCGGGCATCTCGCCCTCGCTCCCTTTGCGTGCCTCCTAACGCGACGGCGGCAAAAGTCACCCCCGCGCGGCTGAACTCCGCCGGGCGGCGCGGGCAATTATCGCGTCCCCGCCCAGGCGCCGGCGCCAGAACGGCGCGTCCGGCCAGCGGCGCTCCATCCCGTAATAAAGGGCGCGGTGAAACAGATAGGCCTCCCAGACCGGCTCGAGCGAAGCGGCGAAGGCGGGGCCGGCCTCGGCGTCGCCCGCCAGGATGCGCGCCGCCGCCTCGCCGCCCTTCAACCCGGTGTAGAGGGCATGGAACAGGCCCTGCGAGGAAAGCGGATCGAAGCTCATCGCGGCGTCGCCGACCGCCAGCCAGCCGGGCCCGGCGGCGCTGGCCAGCCGGCCGCCATGCGCCGCGCATCGCCGCACCGGGCCGGCTTTCGACAGATCCGAGTCGGCGACCGCCGCCGCCAGGCTCGGCGTGGCCAGCGCCCGTTCCGCAAGCGCGAGGGCGGCGCCGCCGCCCCGGGCGAGGTCGCTGTCGGTGTGGAAGGCGATCAGCCGGCGCCCGTCGGGCAGCGGCGCGCTGTACCACCAGCCGTCCTCTGCGCTTTCGGTATAGGTGATCGACGCCGCCTCCTCGCGCAGCGGCGCGTGCAGCCAGGCGCAGATCAGCCGGTCGGCGCTGGCCGGCGCGCCGGCATGGGCCCTGAGCGGCCGCGCTCCGCGCCCGCTCGCATCGATCAGCAGCCGCGCCTCGATCCGTCCCGGCTCGGGCCCGCCGACCTCGATCCGCCAGCCCGCGCCGGCGCGGGCCACCTTGTCGGCGCCCGCCGGCGCGAGCAGAAGCGCACCCCGGTCGGCCGCCGCATTGCGCAGCCGGGCCTCGAAGCGCCGCCGGTCGAGCCGCCAGCCGGGTCCGTCGGGATCGCAGAACGCGTCGAGAGTGATGGGCTCGCCGCCGCCCCAGACGCTGCGCCGCGCGTGGCAGGGGCTGTGGCCGTCGCGGAGGAAGTCCTCCCACAGGCCGAGCGCGCCCAGCAGCCGGCGCGCGGCGGCCGGCAGGGTCTCGCCGATCCGATCCGCCCGCGTCGCGGCGCGATCGAGCAGCACCACCCGGTGCTCGCCCGCCAGCGCGAGCGCCGCCGCCGCGCCGGCCGGGCCGGCGCCGAGGATCGCGACGTCCGCCTCGATCCGCTTCAGCGCCGGAACCCGCCGGGGAAGCGGCGCACCTTGTCGATGCCGCTCAGGTCAACGTCGGCCGCCGAGCGGGCGGCGCCGAAGCGCACCCCGACCGCGCTGTTCGACGGCGCGGAGGGCGGCCCGGCATTGCTCATCAACGCCTCGTTGAGCGCCGCCTCGTCGGCGCTGCTCGGCTTGATGTCCTTATGCCGGTCCTCGACCTCGATTTGGGCAGGGAAGAGATCTGTATCCTTCGGCCCGTCGCGCACCTCGACCACGCCGAGATGGTCGAAGTGGCGGATCATGTTGTTGATCTGGCTGGTATAGTCGATCGAGCCCAGCGGCTCGATCCAGGCCGCTCGGTTGGCGAAGGCGGCCTGGCGCTCGCTCATCGGCTTGGTCGAGTCCATGACGATCCTGTAATTCTCGTCGGTCAGCACCTGGTTGGGCACGCGCGCCGGCCAGAAGGTGGGCACATAGGGATCGTAGCTCACCTCATAGCCGGAGCGGCAGCTCGCCGTGTCCGTCTGCCACGGCACCGCCATCCAGCGGGTGATGCTGCCCGGCTCCTGGGCGCAGAGCGGCCCGTTGGGGATGGTGACGCTGTCCGAGGTCAGCACCGCGCCCAGATTGGGCGGCACCCAGCCCGGCCGCGCCGGGGTGAAGCGGAACGGCTGCATGTACATCGACCAGCTCCGCACCGGCCAGGTCATCTCGCAGCCCGGATGGAAGGCGTCGGCGAGGCAGAATTCGAGCGCCGCGCGGGTCAGCATTTCGCCCTGCTCGGCGAGCGGCACCTCCTCGATCTTGCGCGGCGGCACCCGGTCCGGGTCGTAATCGGCCTCGAAATTGCCTTCCGCCCATTTGTCGAGCATCGCCAGCTGGCAGTCGGAAAGCGCCGCATTCTGCCGCGGCGTCTCGACCGGCGGGATGTTCATCGCGTCGCCGTAGAGCCAGGGCCAGGGGGTCGGCGCCCAGGCATCCTCGTCGAAGCGTCGGAAGGCCTTGTTGATGACTTTCCTTTTCTCCCGCTCCGCCGGGCCGTTGCTGGAAAGCCGCGCCAGCGCCTCGGGCGAGGTCAGGTCGAACGCGCCCTTCCAGCCGAAACCGGCGGCGAAGCCGGCATTGACCCATTGCAGGCCGGCCATCCGCTCGAAGATCGGCAATATGTCGAAGGTGAAGGAGGGCCGCACCGGCGCGGGGAGCGCATTGTTCTGGATGGCGAGGCAGCGCATCAGATCCCACATCGTGCGCACCGACTTGCGCTGCGGCGCGTAATTGGGCGGCGCCACCACCACCCATGAGGGAATCACTTCGAGCGGCAACCCGTCCAGGACCACATCGGCGTCGACCGGCCCGTCCGCGACGTCGTCGTGCCAGCCTTCGTTATTGGCGAAGGTGATGGCGTGGCTGCCGTCGCACGAGGCCGATTTGCCATGGCCGCCGAGCACGATCAGCCGGCCGTCGTCATCGGTGAAGATCTCGCCCAGATAGACCTTCTTGCCCATGAACTTGCCGTCGTCGAACTTCTGCGGCTTGGCTCCGGCGCCGGACACTTGCCGGGCCTTGGGCGTGATGGCGAGGCCGGTCCGGTCGGCGATGGCCGCGTTGCGCAGCGTCGTCGGCGGCGCCTGCGCGGCCTCGGGGATGTCGAGCGCGAGCTGGAAGCCGTACCAGGCCGCCTTGGTGTTGGCGAGCTGCACCTTCCAGGTCACCTTCGCGTCCGAATCCGGCCCGCTCAGCTCGCGGACGATCTCGCCCCTGGCGTTGACGCCGTAGATGCGGAAGCGCGCCGCCTCCCGCATCAGCCGGTGCTTGTCGTCACGATAGGCGCCCGCGTCCAGGGGCTCGGGATCGGTGACCTCCGGGCCGATATAATAGCCGTCCGGGCTGTTGCCGACCCGCGCGATGCCGATCGACGGGTAGATCACCGCCTGGACGATGCAGGTGTCCGGCTCCGGCGCGGGCGGCGCGATCGGGCGCGCCTCGCGCGGATCGTCGATCGGCCGGCCGTTGGCGCGGTGGCGCAGCTCGGCGCCGGCGGCATAGACGCCCTTGCGCACCCGGGCGATCGACGATTCGGGCGCCGGCGCGTTCGCCTCCGGCACCCGCCAGATGTTGAACGACAGGCTCTGGCCGTAATCGTCCTGGCCGCGGGCGCAAACGTCCTGGCGCGGCAGGGTCAGCCGGGCGACGGCGCGCCACGGGCTCTCCTTTTCCGGCCAGGGCACGGTCGCCTCGTCGAGCGGCGTCGTCTCCTCATCCTTCCACGGCTGCACCTCGAGGTGGAAGCTGTAATCCGCCTTGGCGAGCCGGTTGGCGAGGTCGGTGGCGAGATAGTCGTCGGCGTCGTCGGGCACGTCTTGCGCCGGCGTCTCCGGCCTGAGCCGGTATTTGACGATCTTCCCGCCCATCCGGAAGGGCAGGAGCGCCCAATAGGTTGTGGTGAGGCAACTCCCCTCGACCGTGTCCGACATGTCGTCGAGGATGGCTTTGGTCTTGGGGTGCTCGGCCAGATAGGTCGGATAGTCCTTCTGGACCACGCCGGCATAGGTGAACTCGACCATCTCCTGCGCATTGTCGAGGAAGAAGATCGGGTAATTCTGCATGATCAGGTCGGCGGTGTCGCCGGGCTCGCCGAGCGCATTCTCCCCGGGCACGCCGAACAATTTGACGCCGATGCCGAGCGTCGAGCCGAGATCGGGGTCGGTCGGCGCGGTGTCGCTGGAGAAACGCACCCAGGCGTCGAGCGGCCCATGGGCGAAGATGCCGACGCACATGTCCCCGGGCAGCCCGTCCAGCGGCTCGAACCGGGCGTGGGCGACGCCGTGCAGCTTGCGGAAGACCGCGCGCTGAGCGGGACATTGTCCGTTGCGGATGCGCTTGCCCTGGGCGATCTCGACGAACATCTCGACAAGACGCTCCGTCGCCTCCTCGGGCTGGCCGAAACAGGGCGGAATCGGAAAATCGCGGTCCTTTTTGCTCATTATTTCCCCCTTCGGCCCAGTCGCGGTCGACGACGCGCCGTCCGTGGCAAGTCCGGCCCAGGCAAATCGTAAGACCGGCGCGAATGAAGCGCCAGTCCCGCTGCCTCCGTTCTGAACCAATATTTTCGCCGGCCGCAAGCCATGCGCAAATCAGACGAGAGATTGTAGAAATACGACGCGGCCGGACCCGCCGGCACAAAAGGCCGGCTGCGCTTTCGTCGCGCGATCCGGCATCTTCGTCACGCCACGCTTGGCGTTCGCGCAATCCTGCGTCAGGCGCGGCGGCGATGTCCCCGAGCATAATCCGTTGAACATGATGGCCCGTGACACCCTGCCGGACTTGCGGCAGGATCGCCCGCGGCCGCCCGGGGGAATCGCGCATATGCCAGAGAAGAATCATGCGCGCTGGTCCGAGGCGTTTCGGTCGACCGTACTGCTCTGGGCGTTCGTTGCCGCCGTCTTCCTGCCGAGGACCATCCAGCTCCATCGCGGCGAGCCCTGGACCGGCATCGCGCTCGATTACGCGACCTTCCTCTTCTCGATTCCGCTGGCGATGGTCATGTTCCTCGCCTCGCGCGCGACCATCGACCTGCAGCCGTGGGTGCGGCTGCCGCTGCGCGCGCTGGCCGTGCTCGCCGCAGCGGCGGCCAACCTCACCTTCGATCTTCTCTTCCAGGGCTTCATCGCCGATCATTTCGTCGAGGCGTGGCGGACCCTGCCGGCCGATTTCGGCCGCGCCTACTCGTCGATGACCAACTACGTCTTTGTCTTCGGCGTGAACATGATCCTGTTCCACGTCAATTACGTCCGCCGCGCCAGCCTCCGCCAGGAGCGCCGCATCGCCGAGGCCGACAAGGCCGCCCACCAGGCCCAGCTCGCCGCCTTGCGCTACCAGCTCAATCCCCATTTCCTGTTCAATTCGCTGAACTCGATCTCGGCGCTGATCGTCACCGGCCGCAACAAGGACGCCGAGGCGATGACCCACCGCCTGTCCAGCTTCCTCAGGAGCTCGCTCAACGCCGATCCGCACGAGCTCATCCCGCTCGACGCCGAGCTGGCGCTGACCGAGGAATATCTTGAAATCGAGAGCGTCCGCTTCGGCGAGCGGCTCGACATCGCCGTCGATTGCGCCCCCGACGCCTGCTCGGCGCTGGTGCCGAGCTTCCTCGTTCAGCCGCTGGTCGAAAATGCCGTCAAGCACGGCGTCGCCCGCTCGCGCGCCCCGACCCAGATCGAGATCGGGGCCACGGTCGAGGACGGCGCGCTCTGCATCACCGTCGCCAATTGCCTGACCGAGAATGGCGGCGAGGAGCTGCGCGGCAGCCAGGGCGCGGGCGTCGGCCTCGCCAACGTCCGCCACCGCCTCCAGGCCGTGTTCGGCGAGCGCGCGACCCTGACCGCCGAGCCGCAGGGCAACCGCTTCGTCGCCACCATCTGCATCCCCGAAATCCATCGCGCGAATTGACTTGCGCGCCCGGCTGACGGAAAGCTGACCGCGGCGTCCAGGTGCCCGGGGGTGTGGTCGATGCGCGTATTGCTGGTGGATGACGAGCCGCTCGCCCTCGACCGCCTGCGCACCTTCTTCGGCGACATCGAGGACGCCGAGGTGGTCGGCACGGCCGGCGACGGCAACGAGGCGCTGGAGCGGATCCGCGAGCTGACCCCCGATCTCGTCATCATGGACGTGCAGATGCCGGGCAAGAACGGCCTCGCCGCCGCCGCCGACATCGATCTCGACCCGCGCCCCGAGCTCGTCTTCGTCACCGCCCACGAACATTATGCGCCCGACGCCTTCGAGGTCGACGCCGCCGACTATCTGCTGAAGCCGGTCCGCTTCGACCGCCTCCGCCAGGCGGTCGAGCGCGCCCGCCGCCGCAAGGCGCAGCGCACCTCGATGAGCCGCGCCGAGCAGCTCGAGGCCGAGATGGCCCAGCTCCGCGGCACCGGCGCGTCGGCGGGCGACGACGGCTTCTGGGTTCCCGAGCGCCACGGCCAGCGCCGCGTGCCGCTGCAGGCGATCGATTGGATCGAGGCCGCGCGCGACTATGTGCTGCTGCACACCGAATTGCGCAGCCATATGCTGAGGATCACGATGGCGGCTCTGGAGGAGCGGCTGGCGGGCTCGCCGCTTTTGCGCGTGCACCGCTCGGCCTTCGTTCGGCCGGACCGGGTCAATGAGGTGAGGCGGGAGGGCCGTTCCCTGGCCCTGGTGCTCGCCGACGGCGCCGAAGTGCAGGTCGGTCCGAGCTATGTCGGGGCGGCGAAGGCCGCGCTCGGTCTGGACTGATTAAACGTCGGACGACCGGGGAGGGCTCGACTTTCAAGCGGTCGGAAGGCCTTCCCCGGTCCCCGTGTAACGCCACATAGAGGCTTACGCCACGATCGGCGTGGAGGTGGTGGCGGCGATCAGCAGCACGCTGACGAACAGCGCGGCGACCATGGTGGAAACGTTCCTGAAGGTGTCGGCGGTCATGTCTTCTTCCTTCTCGATGCGGCGTCATTGCCGGTGAACAGGCGTTAGGCTGCCCCGCCGCCGGGCGCTTCTCTCCTGCGACAATGGCCGCCGAAGTTTCGACGAGAGTGGCCGCAACTCGACGAAAGCGACGCTTCCGGCGACGAAACGATTCGCAATATTGAGCGCCTTGAGGAACCGAAGAAGCTCGCTGCCGGCTGGATGAAGACCGAGGACGGCTACTGGATCCCGCCCGGCCGGGTCCACGGCGGCGAGACCGGCGCCGGATCGACCGAAAGCGAGGGACGCGAGGGGGACGGGACCCCCGCGATCCCATGTGAAAGTCGTGACCTTCGAGTCGGAAACCGCCGAACCGCCTTCAGTCCCGGTTGGCCAGCGCCTGGACGACGGCGCGGGCGATGGTGAAGCCGATGCCGATCATGTCGAGCCCGCCGCCGCATTGCTGGTCGCGAACCGCCGGCGAGCAGCGCTCGCTGCCGGCATTCATCTCCGCGAGCTGCTCGCCCCCGGCCCGATCATGCCTGCCGGCTGCCGCTATGTCGGGCAAGGGCGCGCGGTAGCGCTGGACCGGCTCGCGGCGGCCGCAGACGACGACGTCATTGCCCTCGCCGCCGGGCGGGCAGCTCTGGGCCACCATGTCGCGAACCTGCGCCTGCTGCCGCGCCGCCGCATCTTCGGCGGTCCGGCCTTGCGCCGCGGCGACGGCCGGCCAGGCCGCGGCGAGAAACAAGGACAAGGCCGGGCCGCGGAAGCGCATCTAGTCCGGGCCCGCCAGCGCCTCGGCCAGGACGCCGGCGATGCCGCCGACGCCGGACCCGCCGACGCTGACCACGCTGAGGCCGCCATTGCATTGCTGGTCGCGGACCGCCGCCGAGCAGCGGCCGCCGCCGGCGTCGAGATGGGCGAGCTGCTCGCCGCCGGCGCGCTCGGGCGGTCGCGCCGCTTGCGGCAGCGGCGCGCGATAGCGCTGGACCGGCTCGCGGCGGCCGCAGACGACGACCTCGTTGCCCCCTGCGCCGGCCGGGCAGCTCTGCGCGACGGCGTCGCGGATCTGCGCCTGCTGCCGCGCCGCCGCGTCGGCGGCGCTCGCTGCCTGGCCGGCGGCCGCCGTCGGCGAGGCCGCTACGAGCAGGACAAGGGCCGAAAGCGCCGTTCTCGACTTTGCCATGGGCCTTCTCTATCCGCCCCTGAACGCCCCCGTTCCTCGAGAGGATGACAGGAAATATGGTCAAGGCAAGTCGGGTTCTCGATCGCGTCCTGGTGCTGGAGATGGTGCGGGTCACCGAGGCGGCGGCGGTTGCCGCCTCGAAGCTGATCGGCCGCGGTGACGAAAAGGCCGCCGACGCCGCCGCGGTCGAGGCGATGCGCGCCGCGCTGAACACGCTCGACATCGACGGCACGGTCGTCATCGGCGAGGGCGAGCGCGACGAGGCGCCGATGCTGTTCATCGGCGAGCGGGTCGGCGCCGCCCAGGGCTCCGGCCCCCGCATCGACATCGCTTTGGATCCGCTCGAAGGCACCACGATCACCGCCAAGGCCGGCGCCAACGCCATGGCCGTGCTCGCCATCGCCGAGCAGGGAAATCTCCTGAACGCGCCCGACGTCTACATGGACAAGCTGGCGATCGGCCCCGGCTATCCCGAGGGCGTGATCGACCTCGCCAAAAGCCCGGCGGACAATGTCCGCGCGGTGGCCGCGGCCAAGGGCGTCGCCCCCGACGAGATCATCACCTGCGTGCTCGACCGGCCCCGCCACGCCGCCTTGATCGCCGAGCTGCGTGCCCTCGGCTGCGGCATCCAGCTCATCCCCGACGGCGACGTAGCCGGGGTGATCGCGGTCACCGACCCCGATACCACGATCGACCTCTATCTGGGCTCGGGCGGCGCGCCCGAGGGCGTGCTCGCCGCCGCCGCCCTGCGCTGCGTCGGCGGCCAGTTCCAGGGCAAATTGCTGTTCCGCAACGACGACGAGCGCGCCCGCGCCGCCAAATGGGGCGTCGAGGACCTCAATCGCATCTACCATCTCGAGGAGCTCGCCAAAGGGGACGTCATCTTCGCCGCCACCGGCGTCACCGGCGGCACCCTGCTCGACGGCGTCAAGCGCCGGAAGAATTGCATCACCACCGAAAGCGTCGTCATGCGCGCCTCGACCGGCACCGTCCGCTGGGTCAGGGGCGAGCACCGCCACGACCACGAGCCCGGCCGCTGACGCCGTCAGGCGCGGCCCACGCCTGTCGCACTTGCATCGATGAGTACTTTGGATTATAAAGTTCTCTCCGAGTCGTAGGGAGGATGATATGAAGCGTATTTCGACGATCGCGGCCGCGCTGGCCGTCGCTCTTCCAGCCGCCGGCCAAGCGGGACCGGTGGCGGTCGAACTCAGCGGCCTGCGCGCCGGCGGGATACTCTACGTCCAGCTCCAGACGCGCGCGCAATTCCTGGGCCAGCAGCGGATCGCCGGCCGGCTGGTCCCGGCGCCGGCCGCGGGCGCGCTCAGCGTCGACCTCGGCGAGGTGCCGCCGGGCGACTATGCGGTCAGCGTCTGGCACGATCTCAACGCCAACGCCCGCTTCGAGATCGACCCGACCTCCGGCCCCGCCCCGGACGGCTGGGCGATGCCCAATGGCGACGCGATCCGCGCCCGCCCCGAGTTCGACCAGGTGAAGCTCGCGGTCCCGGCGGCGGGGCTCAGCGTCCCGCTCGCGCTCCGCTACACCCCTTAGCCGGGGCTTTTCCACAGATAAGGAGCCGCGCGGGTTTCACCTGGGCGCCGCCTTGGCCTACACCGGGCGGATGCTGATGGCCTCGACCCTTGTCTGCGGTGTGTCGCGGTCGATCATGGGCCAGCCCTGGCGCTGGCGCGGCGCCGCGGCGGACGATCCCGGCTTCCAGCCCGACGACCTCATCGACCAGCTGCTGCTGGCGCGCGGCGTCGCCCGCGAGGAGCTGGAGCGTCACCGCCGACCGACCCTGCGCGGCTTCATGCCCGATCCTTCGGTGTTCCGCGACATGGACAAGGCGGCCGGCCGGGTCGCCGACGCGGTCGAGGCGGGCGAGGCGGTGACCGTGTTCGGCGACTATGACGTCGACGGCGCCACCTCGGCCGCTTTGCTGATCCGGCTGCTCCGCGAGCTCGGCCTCGCCGCCAGCGCCTATATCCCCGACCGGCTGATGGAGGGCTACGGCCCGTCCGGCGAAGCCCTGGTGCGGATCGCCGAGGGCGGGGCGCGGCTGATCGTCACCGTCGATTGCGGCGCCCAGGCGTTCGAGGCGCTCGCCATGGCCAAGGCGGCCGGAGTCGACGTGATCGTCGTCGACCACCATAAATGCGCGAGCGCCCTCCCCGACGGCTTCGCCATCGTCAATCCGAACCGGCTCGACGAGAGCGAGGAGGGCGCCGCCCACGGCCATCTCGCCGCGGTCGGCATGGCTTTCCTGCTCGGCGCCGCGCTGTTGAGGACGCTCCGCGGACGCGGCTATTTCGCGACCCGCGAGGAGCCCCGGCTGATCGAGCTGCTCGATCTCGTCGCGCTCGGCACGGTGGCCGACGTCGCCCAATTGCGCGGCCTCAACCGCGCCTTCGTGACCCAGGGGCTGAAGGTGATGGCCGGCCGCCGCAATATCGGCCTCGCCGCGCTCACCGACGGCGCCCGCCTCTCCCGCGCCCCCGAATGCCGCGACCTCGGCTTCGCGCTCGGGCCCCGGATCAACGCCGGCGGCCGGGTCGGCAAGTCCGATCTCGGCGTGCGGTTGCTGACCACCCAGGACCGGGCCGAAGCTGAGGCGATCGCCGCCGAGCTCGACCGGCTCAACGAGGACCGGCGCGCGATCGAGGCGGCGGTGTGCGGAGCCGCCGAGGCGCTGAGCGGCGCCCAGGGCAATAGGTCGGTGGTGGTGGTCGCCGCGCCGGGCTGGCACCCCGGTGTGATCGGCATCGTCGCCGGGCGGCTCAAGGAGAAGCTGCACCGGCCCGCCATCGTCGTCGCTCTCGGCGAGGACGGAGTCGGCAAGGGCTCGGGCCGCTCCATCTCCGGCGTCGACCTCGGCGCGGCGGTGCTTGCGGCGAAGGATGTCGGCCTGCTCATCGCCGGCGGCGGCCACGCAATGGCGGCCGGCCTCACCGTCGCCGGCGACCGCCTCGAGGCGCTTGCCGAGTTTCTCGATGCGCGCCTCGCCGAGGATGTCGCCCGGAGCCGCGACGACCGCGCGCTGCTGCTCGACGCCCTGCTCGCGCCGGGCGGGATCGCGCCGGCCTTGTGCGACGCGCTCGAGGCGGGCGGCCCCTATGGCGCCGGCTGGCCGGCGCCGCGGGTCGCCGCCGGCCCGGTCGCCATCGTCAAGGCCGACGTCGTCGGCGGCAACCATCTCCGCCTGATCGCCGCCGGCGACGACGGCCGCCGCTTCAAGGCGATCGCCTTCCGCATGGCCGACGGACCCCTGGGCGAGGCCCTGCTGGCCGCGCCGCCGCATCGCCGACTCTGGCTCGCCGGCCGGATGAAGCGCGACGAATATGAAGGCAACGTCTCGGCCGAGCTCCACCTCGAGGACGCCGCCTGGGCCGATGCTTGACCCTCGCCGCCCCACTGCTTAAGTCCGCGCCTCGCCGCACGGCCCCATCGTCTAGCGGTCTAGGACGTCGCCCTTTCACGGCGAAAACACGGGTTCGAGTCCCGTTGGGGTCACCATCGCTATAGCGCTAAGTGCAAGCCGGTGTTGGCTTTTCACCGGCCGATCGGCCGGCCGAGGTCGAGCGCGGTCCAGGGCATGTCCTCGGGGTGCCGGCCGGCATGGCCGTAGAGCAGCAGGGCGCCGAACGCGACCAGCGCCAGAATCAGCGACGTTGCGACGAGGCGTCGGACGCGCCGCATCGTTCAGCGCCGCCGCGCCGTCTCCAGCGGCTCGGACGTGACCGGATAGCCGATCCCTTCCGGGATGCAGACGTGGGGCGCGCCGCCGCGCTCCTCGACCCAGGGGGTGATCCTGGTGACCGGATGCCGCGCGGCGTCGGCGCGGGCTTCGGCGATCGAGCCGAAGCTGGCCAGCCGCTCGAGGTTGCGGCGAGTCGGGAAGATGACGTGGGCGCGGCCGGCATCGACCTCGGCGAGGACGTTGGCCGCGCTCGCCCAGAAGGCGCGGACGGCTTCGTGCGCGCTGATGCTCGGCGCCGCCGCTCCCGCCGGCGCCGCGGCGAGGAAGAACAGGGTGTCGAACCGCCGCGTCTCGCGGAAATTGGGGCACCAGCGCGCGAACGGCGTCAGCGCCTCCGCATCGATCGCGAGACCGTGCGCACCGAGCAAGGAGGCGAAAGGCTCTTCATCGGCAATCCCATCGCGCAGCGCTTGTACGGTCGCCGGATCGGGCGCAGGCGCCAAGCCGGGCGCGAGCCCCGTTTCCTCGATCGTCTCCCGGACCGCCGCGACCCGCGCCGCGTCGGTTCCCAGCAGCTCGGCGGTGCGATGGTCGTCGGCGTCGATCCGGCCGCCCGGAAAGACCAAAGCGCCGGCGGCGAAAGCCATCTGACCGGTCCGCTCGGTGATCAGCAGTTCGGGCGGCCCGCCGGCGCGTTCGCGCATCAGCACGAGAGTCGCCGCGGGTATGGCTTCGGGAAGATCGGACATCCGGTCCTTCGCAAGTTTCCGGGCGGGATTGCATCGCGTCGCACCCGTCGCTACTGAGGCGCCCCGAAAGGCGCGGGGCTGTAGCTCAGATGGGAGAGCGCTGCAATCGCACTGCAGAGGTCAGGGGTTCGATTCCCCTCAGCTCCACCATTCTCGGTTTCGCGGTGTCCCACACCGCGAAGCCATGTCCGGGGGACATGGCGACCCGAGAATTTCATCACTCACCGAAGCTCCGCCACGGGCCGCCTCCGGCTCCGGAACGGCCCCGGCGCTCTATCGTTCTCCGGTGCGAGGCGCACGCTTCACGGAGGAGAGTGACATGGCTTATGACGAACGGGATGGCGGGCGCAGAGGCGGCCGCGGGCGATGGCGCGACGACGAGCGCGGCGACCAGGGCTGGGGCCGCGAGACCCAGTGGCGCGGCGACCAGGGCTTCGGCGGCGGCTGGGGTAACCAGACCGCGCGCCCGCAGGGGCTCGGGGATCGCGGCTACCGCGCGAGCGACGATCCTTATGCGGATACGGAACGCGGCTACGGCGGGCCGGCGGGCGGCAGCGATCTGACTTACGGCGGCCCCGGCTTCGACGCGAGCTTCGGGGGCCCGCGCTTCGACCGCGCCAACGTCGGCAGCACCGGCACCCACGGCGTCCACCCGGTCTCGTCGGCGTCGAGCCCCGCTTATGGTTCGACCCGCGAATATATGATCGCGCGCCACGACCCGCATTATTCCCAGTGGCGCAACCTGCAGATCGCCGAGCTGGACCGCGACTATGACGAATATCGGCGCGAGAACCAGTCGCGCTTCAACAGCGAGTTCGGCGCCTGGCGCGAGCGGCGCGGCCGGCAGCGGCAGGCGATCGGCCAGGTCAAGGAGCATATGGAGGTGACCGGCGCCGACGGCAGCCATGTCGGCACGGTCGACAAGGTCCGCGGCGAACGGATCATCCTAGCCAGCGGCGACCAGGATGCCGGGGGCGTCCATCATTCGATCCCCTGCGGCTGGATCGAGAGCGTCGGCGACACGGTGGCGCTCAACATCGATGCCGAGGAGGCGAAGCGGCGCTGGCAATCGGACAATCGCAGCCGCGCGCTGTTCGAACGCGAGCATGGCGGCGTCTCCGGCCCGCATGTGCTCAACCGCAGCTTCGCCGGGACCTATCCCGACGAGGAATGAGCGCGGCTCCGGTGATGACAGGCCCGGCCGGACCCGATCCGGCCGGGCCTTTCTTTTGACTCCGCCCGCACTTGCCGCGAAAGCAGCGGCAACGGAGGACGACCTATGAGCACGACCCGCGCCTGGCACCTGATGTCCCGCCCCCAGGGCATGCCGAAGATGGACGATTTCGCGCTCAAGGAGGCGCCGGTCCCCGACCTCGAGGACGGCTGGGTCCGGGTCGAGAACAGATGGCTGTCGGTCGATCCGTACATGCGCGGGCGGATGAACGACGTGAAGTCCTACGTGCCGCCGTTCGCGCTCGGCGAGCCGATGCAGGGCGGCGCGGTCGGCACGGTGGTCGAGAGCCGGTCGCCGAACCTCAAGCAAGGCGACACCGTCTTCCACATGCTCGGCTGGCGCGAGGCGGCGGCTGGGCCGGCGGAGGCGTTCAACAAGGTGCCGCCGCTCCCGGTCGAGGACCATCAATGGCTCGGCAATCTGGGCCTTACCGGCGGAACCGCTTATTTCGGGCTGCTCCGCGTCGCCGAAGCCAAAGAGGGCGACATCGTCTTCGTATCGGCGGCGGCGGGCGCGGTTGGATCGGCGGTGGTGCAGATCGCCAAGGCCAAGGGGATGACCGTGATCGGATCGGCCGGCGGCGCCGACAAATGCGAGTGGGTCAGGGCGCTCGGCGCCGACGCGGCGATCGATTACAAGGCCGGGCCGGTGGTGAAGGCGCTGACCGACGCGGCGCCGAAGGGGATCGACGTCTATTTCGACAATGTCGGCGGCGACCATCTCGACGCCGCCTTCGCTTGTGCACGGCAGAAAGCGCGGTTCGCGATCTGCGGCATGATCGAAGACTATAACACCGGGTCCAGCCACAGCTTCCGCTACATCATGCGGGTGATCGCGGCGCGGATCGCGATCAAGGGCTTTATCTACACCGACTATCTGAGCGAGATGCCGGATTTCTACCGCGACATGGGCGGCTGGATCGCGGCCGGGAAGGTGACGTCGCGGGAGACGGTCCACGAGGGGATCGAGGCAATGCCGCAGGCCTTTCTCGACCTGTTCAGCGGCGGCAATACCGGCAAGATGCTCGTCCGGCTCTAAACTAGCTCCTTCGCGCGCGCCGCCATACGCGCGAGATCCTGGACGAAGCGGGCATATTCCGCCTCCTTGTCGTCGCGGACGCGGAGCAGGAAGCTCGGGTGCACCGTCACCCAGGCCTCGCCGCCCTCGGGCAGCGCGTGGCCTTTGCCGCGCAGGCTCGAGATGGTGGCGACCTTGCCGAACAGCGCGCGCGCCGCGGTCGCGCCCAGCGCCACGATGAGCGGCGGCCGGATCAAGGCCAGCTCCTGCTGCAGCCACCAGCGGCAGGCGGCGATCTCGCCGCCGTTCGGCTTGTCATGGATGCGGCGCTTGCCGCGCCGGACGAACTTGAAATGCTTGACCGCGTTGGTGACGTAGGTGCGCTGCCGCTCGATGCCCGCCTCGGCCAGCGCCCTGTCGAAGAGCTGGCCGGCGGGGCCGACGAAGGGGCGGCCGGCCAGATCCTCCTGGTCGCCGGGCTGCTCGCCGACGAACAGGATGCCCGCGTCGAGCGGCCCTTCGCCGAACACCGTCTGGGTGCCGCATTTGTAGAGATCGCAGCGGGTGCAATGCATCGCCTCGGCGCGCACCGCTTCCCAGCTCCGTTCGGCATTGTCGCCGATTGCGGCGGCCGACCGTGCCACCATCTCGCTCTCCCGCGCCTGCGCGCCTTTGATCAGCTCCCCGACCAACGCGGTTTCGGGCATGTTTTTCCAATATTTCTTCGGCATCTCCTTGAGCATCGCGCCGATCTTCAGCCGCGCCGGGTTGAAGACCGAGGCGTAATAGGTCTTCCACACCTCCTCGACCGGATCGGAGGTCGGAGCATCGGCTTTCGATGCGCCCGGGCCTTCGCGCAGCATGGCGCCATCCCAGTGAAGGGAAAGCGCGGGTGTCAGGATCGACCAGGTCATGTTCGCGAAGCGGCGGACAAAGAAGCCGGCGTTGGCGCGGACGATATGGTGCGCAGGCTCGAACCAGGCGACGTAGCGCATCGCCCCTTCCGTCTCCATTTCGCGAAAGCGCAGGAAAGCGCGCATCTTGTGCATGTCGCGGCGAACCTCCTTGGCCATGCCCTCCAGCCGGCGAAGCCGGGGATCGGCGGCATCGTCCATCGCGCCCGGGTTGCTGCGCAGGCATATGAGAAAGGCGTAGAGCAGGGCGAAGCGTTCCTGATCCGCGTGGCAGATGACGGTACGGGCGAGGTCGATGAAGGGCCGGGGAACGGAAAAGGCCGCGCGCTCTTCCGCATCCATCACCGCTTCGTCGCCAAACAGATCCTGTGGCGTCTCGCCCACCTGCCAGAGCACCTCGGCAGGCGCCACGCGCCCAAGCGCAAGGGCTCGAGCCGAATCCCGCCAACCGTCGAAATCGTCCTCGGCCGCCAGGGTCACGACGCGCATGGCGCACTCAAGCCTCGAACAGCTCCAGCTGTTCCGTTTGCGGGCGCAAGTGCGCAGCGAGATCGGAGCGGTCGCTGAGCCCGGTCGGCCGCCAGTCGGCCGCAATCAGGAACGGTCGAAGCTTCGCCACCGATAGTGTCAGGCGGGCGACGTCGGCAAGGCGCAGCTTGCGGTGGCGACGCGACGCCAGAATCTTCTCGACCGCCTTGGTGCCGAGACCCGGAACCCTAAGCAAAGCTTCGCGCGGCGCACGGTTGACGTCGACCGGAAAGGCGCCGCGATGCTTCAGCGCCCAGGCGAGCTTGGGATCGATGTCGAGCGGGAAGTTGCCGGCGGCGTCCGCCGATGCCGCCAGATCGGCGGTCGAATAGCCGTAGAAGCGAAGCATCCAATCGGCCTGGTAGAGCCGGTGCTCGCGCAGCAGCGGCGGGCGGACCAAAGGCAGCACCGCCGAAGCGTCCGGGATCGGCGAGAAGGCCGAATAATAGACGCGGCGCAGGCGGAAGCGGTCGTAGAGCGCCGCGGCGCGGGCGACGATCGCCGCGTCGGTGGCGGCATCGGCGCCGACGATCATCTGGGTCGACTGGCCGGCCGGCGCGTAAGCGGGCGCGGACTTGTAGCGGCGGCGCGCGTCGTGGCCGTCCAATATGGCGGATTTCATCGCCTTCATCGCGCCCTCGATCCGGCCCGAATCCTTGTCGGGTGCAAGCCGGGCGAGGCCGGCGCCGGTCGGGAGCTCGACGTTGATCGAGACTCGGTCGGCGTAGAGCCCGGCTCGCCGCACCAGCTCCGGGTCCGCGTCGGGGATTGTCTTCAGATGGATGCAGCCGCGGAACTCATGGTCCTCGCGCAGGCACCGAGCGACTTCGACGATCCGTTCCATCGTGTAGTCGGGCGAGCGGATGATGCCCGAGGAGAGGAACAGGCCTTCGATATAATTGCGCCGGTAGAATTCGAGCGTCAGCCGCACAACCTCCGCGGCGGTGAAGCGCGCGCGGCGGACGTTCGAGCTCTTCCGGTTGATGCAATAATGGCAATCGAAGATGCAGGCGTTGGTCAGCAGTATCTTGAGCAGGGAGATGCAGCGCCCGTCGGGGGCGTAGGCGTGGCAGATGCCCATGCCTTCGGTCGAGCCGATGCCCTTACCTCCCAGGCTGTCTCGCCGCTGCGTGCCGGAGGAGGCGCATGAGGCGTCGTATTTGGCGGCGTCGGCGAGGATGGCGAGCTTTTGGCGGAGGTCGAGCTGAGACATGTGTTCGCTTTATGTTCTTGACATCGCAGAGTCGATGGCCTAAATGATCGAGCAAGCCAGACCGGTGGCCGATTGAAAGAGACGCGCCGGGGCGAAAACAGGAGCCCTCCAGCAGCCCACCCCCGGCTGCTGGAGGGCTTCTTCGCATTCGGCCTTTGGGTCCCGCCGCACAAAAGTGTAACATTGGCGTTGCACCAGTGTCGCCGGGCGATGCGCGCCTTCGGGAAATCTCATGTCTCACGAAGTCGAGCTGAAATTCGACCTCGCGCCTGACGACGTCGCACGGCTGCGCGCCTGTCCGCTGCTGGCTTCGCACCCGGCAGGCGGCGCCGATTATGAGACGGCTTATTTCGACACCGAGGAGGGCCTGCTGCGCCAGGCCGGCTTCTCGCTGCGCGTCCGCCGGGCCGGCGGACGCTATGTCCAGGCGGTCAAGCGCAAGCGCGGCAGCGCCGCCGGCTTGTTCGTGCGGCAGGAATGGGAAGCCGAGGTCGCCGGCTTCGACCTCGATCCCGACGCGCTCGGCGCGACGCCGCTCAGGAAGCTGCTGGCGGACAATGGGGCGGCGCTCGTCCCGGTGACTCGGTCGAGCTTCCGGAGGACGGCCTGGCAGGTCCTCCATCGCGGCAGCCGGGTCGAGATCGTGGTCGACGAAGGCCAGGTCACAAGCGGCAAGGCGCAGGCGCCGATCTGCGAGGTCGAGCTTGAGCTGGTCGAGGGTAAGCCGCGCGCTTTGTTCGACCTGGCCGGCGAGATCGGCCGGGCCGTGCCCTTGCGCCTCGGCGTGCTCAGCAAGGCCGAACGGGGTTACGCTCTCGGCCAGGGACAATTGGGCAAGGCGGCCAAGGCTGAGCCGGTGAGCCTGTCGGCGTCGCTTTCCGAAGCCGACGCTTTCCGCGCCGTCGCCCAGGCTTGCCTGCGCCATTACCGGCTGAACGAGATCGTGCTGCTCGGCGCGCGCGAGGCCGAGGCGCTGCACCAGGCGCGAATCGCCCTGCGGCGGCTGCGCTCGGCCTTCTCGCTGTTCCGGCACGCCGTCCGCGGCAAGGACTATCAGGCGCTGCGCGACGAATTGGGCTGGCTGGCAGGCCAATTCGGCGACGCGCGCAACCTCGACGTCCTGCTCGCCGGCGAAGCGGGAATGGGTAAGGACGGCCTTCTCCACGGCCGCCTGATCAAGGCGCGCGGCAAGGCCTATGACCGGGTCGAGGCGGCGCTCCGGTCCGAGCGCGCCCGGGCGCTGATGCTGCGGCTGGCGCTGTGGATCGAGATCGGCGCCTGGCGCTTCCGCGCGAAAGGCGCAAGCGAGGTCACCGGGCTCGCCCAGCACCAGCTCGAGCGGCAGTGGCGCAAGGTCCGGCGCCACGGCGGCAGGATCGCCAAGGCGAGCGCCGACGAGCGGCACCGGCTGCGGCTCGACATCAAGAAACTGCGCTATTCGGCCGAGTTCCTCGCCGGCCTCCACGGCAAGCGGCCGAAGCTGGCGCGCCGCGACCGCTTCATCGCGGCATTGAAGGATCTGCAGGACCGGCTTGGCGACCTCGGCGACGCCGAGGCGGCCGAGACGATGACCGCTCGGCTCGCCCCGGACCTGAAAGGGAGCGCCGACCGGATCAGGCGGCGCGCCGCGGCCGGGGACGGGATCGCGGCGGCTCGCGAGGCGCTCGACCGCGCCTCGGCCGCGGCCGGCTACTGGCTCTGAGTCCGACCGAGCCGGACCGCGTCCTCGCCCGAAATCTCGCCCTTGCGCACCAGCGCCCGCGCCGCGCCGCCGAGATCGGGCCGGTCTCGATAGGCCTGGCCGGCGAGGATGGGCGAGTCGCCGCCGCTGCCGATCAGCCGCCGCATCGCGATGTCGATCTCGACCGCCTCGAACAGGAAAATGCAGCCGAGAGTGCCTTCGCCGCCGCAGGCGTCGCAGCCCTCCGCCCGGTAGACGATCGCGCCCGGATCGAAGCCGAGCCGAGCCGACAGGCCGGCCGCGGCCTGGACCGGGCGGCGGCAATGCGGGCAGAGCCGGCGGAGCCGCCGCTGCGCCAGCACGGCGCGCAGCGTGGAGGCGATCAGGAACGGCTCGACCTTCAGCGCGCGCAACCCGGCGATCGCGCCGACGGCGTTTTCGGCCTGGACCTTGGCGAGGACGAGCCGCCCGGCCAGCGCCGCCTGAACGGCCCGGTCGGCGGCGATGCGGTCGTCGATGTCGGCCGTGAGCGCGTCGGCGCGCAAATCCAGCGCCTCATCGATCGTCGACCGCCGCCCGGAGCCGGGGGGGCCGGCGAACAGGACCAGACCGTGCGGCGCGGCGAGGGCGCGGCTGAACAGGCCCTCCACCTCGGCGCCCATCCCGGGCGGCCGGGCTTCCCGGATCACGGCGCTTTCGAGCGAAGCTCGCATCGCGGCCGGCTTATGCTGTCCGGGTGACTCCCCGATTGCGATTTTGTGACGGTTAAAAGTGGAGCGTCACGCCGAGGCTGAAGCTCCGGCCGACCGCGTAGCTATTGATGTCGACGCGATTACCGTCGATTTCCTGGAATTCCTCATAATCCTGGCCGGTGAGGTTGCGCGCCTCGAAGCGGAATTCGGCCCGCGCGCCGAAGACCGGCACCTCCTGCCGCAGGATGAAGTCGAGGCGCAGGCCCGGCCGCTCGATGATGTCGGGCTGGCGGGCGAGGCCCTGGATCGGGCCGCGGTTGGTGACTCGCTCGCTGGCATAGGTGATCGCGAACGTCGCCTGCGACAGGCTGTCGGTGTCCTCGAGGCCGACCTGCAAATTGGCGAGATGATCGGACTGGCCGGTCAGCGGCGCGCCGTCCTCGAACAGCAGGTTGGAGGCGACCGGCTGAAGGTCCGGACCGATGGTCAGGCTGTCGTCCGCGCTCACGCTCGACTGCGTATAGGTGTAGTTGCCGATGATCAGCAGCCGGCGGGTGGCGAAGAAGGAGCCGCCGAGCCCCTCGAGCCGCAGATGGGCCTGAACCTCGAGCTCGGCGCCGTACAGCTCGGCCCGCGGCGCGTTGGCGAAGCCGGTGCGGAGCTGGCCGCCGCCGGCGAAGAAGGCGGCCGCCTCGATCGGATTGTCGATGCGCTTGTAGAAGCCGGCGACGGTGACGCGCTGGTCGCGCGCGAAATAATATTCCCAGCGCGCCTCCGCGTTGATCAGCTCGCTGTCGATCAGGAACGGGTTGCCGGTGAACTCGCGGTCGGATTCGAAATCCTGGTAGAGCTGCTGGGCGAGCTCGCGGAATTGCGGCCGCGCGATCGTCTTCGACGCGTGCAGTCGCACCTGCATGTCCGGCAGGAAGCGCCAGGTGACGGTCGCCGCCGGCAGCCAGTAGCTCTGCGCGTTCCGGGTCGCGTTGAGGCCGCCGAGCGGCTGCACGGTCTGGACGCCGTCCTCGTAGCGTATGCCGACCGTCGCGCGCAGCCCGTCCATGAGCTCGGCCTCGGCCTGGAGGTAGCCGGCATGGACCCGCAGATCCGCTTCGTAGGCCGCGGTGCCCTCGGCGCCCGAGACGTCGCGGAGCTGGATGTTGAAGGTGTAGATGTTGAAGTCGGAGAGCAGAAAATCTGGGCGCTCCTGCGCGGGGCCGATGGGCAGCGCGCCGTCGGGCCGGAAATATTGGAACTGGAAGCGCGACGCCTCGCGGTCGGTCCGGTTGTAGTTATAGCCCGCCGACAGGGTGACCGGAATCTCGATCGGCAGCGCATAGGCCACGTCCAGGCCGCCGGCATAGATGTCCTCGCGCAAGGCGCCGAACGCCACGTTGGCGAACTGGCCGGCCGACGAGAGGTCGTTGACATAATCGTCGACGTCCTGGCCGCTCTTGGTCGCCGGATCCCCGTCGCCGAGGAAGAAATAGGAGATGTTGCGCTCATAGGGCGATTCGCGCTGGGTGGTCGCGAAGGTGCCGCGCAGGTCGACGCTCAGGTGGCCGAAGCGGAACTCGCCGACCAATTGGGTGTCGATCAGCTGGCGCTCGAACCAATAGGTGTTCTGCTCCATGAGCGAGGGCGGCAGGTTCGGGTCCTGATCGGTGACGTTGCGGTTGAAGCCGGCCTGGAGACGCGCCTGCTTGAGCGTGTCGCGGATGTAAAGGTTGGTCCAGCGGATGCGGTGCTCGCCGAATTCGGCGCCGATGCCGATGAGGCCGTTGACGATGATCCGGTTCTCGGTGCTGACCGACTGGAAGCTGGTCTGCGGCGTGCCGGCGAGCAGCGGATCGAGCGAGGTTTGCTGGAGCGCGTCGCGGCTGCGCCAGGTATTGCTGTAGCCCGCCGCGGCGATGAAGCCGATCCGGCCGCCGCGTATCTCGGTCGAGCTGCCGAAGCTGAGGTCGCCGGAGAAATTGGCCGGCGTGTCGCCCATGCGCTGGAGCAGGGTGGTCGGCGCGTTGGACAGGCTGGCGGCGAAATCGCGGCGCTCGGCGCCGGTGGTGCTGCCGAACGTGCCGCCGACGACGGCGTCGCGCAGCGCGCTCGGGAAGTCGCGCGTGCCGTCATCGAAGCCGAGCGGGTCGAGGTCGCTGCCATAATAGGTGTAGCCGAGCTGGGCGGTCGTCTCGGTGTCGGCGGTGACGCTGGCGCCGATGTCGAGGAAGGTTTCGCGCGGCACGGCCGGGGTGGTGAGGTTGATCACGCCGCCGCCGAACTCGCCGGGATAGTTGACCGAATAGCTCTTCTGGACGAGCGAGCTCGCGATCACGCTGGTCGGGAAGATGTCGAGCGGCACGACGCGGCGCAAGGGCTCGGGGCTGGGCAGGGGCGAGCCGTTGAGCAAAGCCAGCGAATAGCGGTCGCCGAGGCCGCGCACGAAGACGAAGCCGTTGCCGACCACGCTAAGGCCGGTGACGCGCTGCAGCGCGCCGGCGATGTCGCCCTCGCCGGTGCGGGCGATGTCCTCGCTCGACAGTACCGAGATCACCTGCGGCGTTCGGCGGACGCTGTTCGGGACGCGGGTGCCGGTAACGACGATGTCGGTTCCCGAGCTCAGATCCGCGCCGGGCGCGGAAACCTCGATCTCGGTTTCGAAGGGCGGCTCCTCGGCCGGCGGTTGCTCGGCCGCAGCTTCCGCCGGCGGGGCGGGGTTCGGCGTGGGCGCCTGGGCGAAAACCACGGCGGGCGCGACCAGCGCCGTCGAGAAGAGCAGCCCCCCGATCGTCTGTCTCAGTCTCATCTGGTCTTCCCCCGTCGGTACGAATCGGGCGGGGCGGCAGACATTGCCGCCGCCCCGAAATGGATGGCGGCGGCGATCAGAAGATCGGGACCGTGGTGCAGGGGGCCGCGGCGCCGGTCGTGCCGAAATTCGCATAGCCCGAATTGCAGGTCCAACCCTGGAACCAGGTGTCGGCCGCGCCCTGCACCGCGCCGATATAGGTGACCGCGGTGAGCCGGTTCGGCGCGGCCGCGTTGACCGTGGCGAACTGGTCGGCGTTGAACGGCGTCGGATCGGTGGCGGTCACCGCCGCCTCGTTCGCGCCATTAATATAGGGACCGGTGCCGCTCAGCGTGGACACGTGGGCGTCGCTGTTGTTGTTGGTGCCGGAGCCGAAGATCGCCGCGACCTGCGCCCCGGTGACATTGCTGTCGTTGCTGCGATAGGCGGTCGGGCAGGCGAGGCGGACCGAGCGGAAGACGGGCGGGCCGACGTCCTGTTGGGCATTGTCGGCCGCGCGGGTGGTGGTGCCGCCGGTCTCGTCGATGTCGAGGCAGGCGGCGGGGCTGACGACGACGCTGTTGAGCAGCGCATAATCGGTGCCGCCGCGCAGCAGGATGGCGTTGCCGCCCGAGCCGTTATGGTTCTGCACCGCGGTGAGATTGGAGACGCGCGTGTACTGTCGCGGCTGCGCGTCCTCGTTGTTGTTCGAATCGGCCTCGATCACCGAGTCGCCGTCGCCGCCGGGCTTCTGGATGCTGATCACGAACTGGATGGTGCCGCGATAGCCGAGGTCGGTGTCGAGATTGTCGTCGTCCGCGCCGGTCAGGACGAGATGCTTGAGGTTCGGGCGGCCGCCGAAAATCTCGATGGCGTCGTCCGAGCTGTTGTGGACCTGGATGTGGTCGATGGTGGTGTTGTTGCCGACGCCGCCCAGGGTCAGGCCCTGGAGCTCATTGCCCACAGCGATCGAAAAGCCCGAATAGCGGATCTGGACGTAGCGGAGTGTGCCGCTGTTGTCGGTGGCGAGGTTGCCGCCGTAGAGCGAGCCGGTGGTGCCCTCGATCACGGTCTGACAGGCGGCGGATCCGCCGGGAACCGCGGTGTTGCAGTCGCTGATCGGCGCGCGGCCGAGGAGGATGATGCCACCCCAGAGTCCCTGACTCGTATCGGTGGCGGTGCCCAGGACATTCTCGCGCGAGGTGAAGATGATCGGCAGGTCGGGAGTGCCGATGGCGTTGAGCCGCGAACCGCGGTTGACGACGAGATAGTCGAGCCCCTGCGAAGCGAAGATGGTGACGCCGGCCTGAATCGTGAGGGTCACCGGATCGCCGCCGGCCAGCGTGCCGTCGCCGCCGACATCGGTGCCGACGTTGACCGCTCCGGACAGCGAATAGATCACGCCCGGCAGCCGCTGCACCGTGTAGTCGTCGTTGATGCGACCGACAATCTCGCAATTGCGGAAGGCGGTGGCGATGACGCCGCGGTCGACCGTGCCGGCCGGGCAGCTGGCGGCGGGGGTGCCGCCCCCTGCGGGCGGCGGCGGGGGTGGCGGCGGCGGCGCCGGCGGGGGCGCCGGGGCGAACCCGCCTTCGCCCGGCGATGCCACGTCGGTGGGTCCGCAGGCGGCGAGCGGGATCAGAGTGCTGAGCAGAAGCAAGGCACGGAATTTCGACATGACGGACCCCCTGGATGGACAGGCCGGCGACTCGCCGGAAGCGGGCGCCGATGGCCCCGGAGCTAGGGATGGAGGATGATGGTTTTGTTACAGCACCAGTCTAGATTTGGGATTTATTTTCAGTAACTTGGCTGTCATTGCCGAGACGCGGATCTGTCATCGATCGGACATAGATTAACGCCCCGGGATCGCCATCCGGAGCCGCCGCCCGCCCCGTTCGACCTCGAATTCGGTGCGGCTCGAATTGGCGATCGTCCAGGCGAGCTCCTGCATCCTTTCCTCGTCGAGGACGCTGCCGTTGACGCTGAGGATGGTATCGCCCGGCTGGATGCCCGCGCGCCGCAGCGCCGGCAGATCGGCGCCCCGGCGCACCGTGAAGCCAGTCACCCGGCCCCCGGCCCGCCGCGGCTCGAGGCCAACGCGGTAGCGCAGCGTCTCGTCGCGCTGCGCCGCCTCCGCGGACGATGCGGCCGGCGCCGCCGCCCGCGGTCCCGCCTGGGCCTGGGCGACGCCGTCGAAGCCGAGCCGAAGCTCGCCGGCCGCGGAGGCGAGGACGGCGTGGTCCTGCTCGATGCGGGCGAGGGTCAGGCCGGGCAGCGCCTCGCGGCCGGTCCGCACCAGCCGCTGGCTGCCGTCGGCAAAGCCGATGATCGCGCCGCTCGCCAGCAGGCCGCGCAGCCTGAGCCCCGACGCGTCGGGCGCCGGCGCCGGGGCGGCAGCCGGGAGCGGCGGCTCGGCAGCGGCGGTTTGGCGGGCCGGCTGCGCGATCGGTTCGGCCGCGGGCGGCTCGGCATCGTCGCCGCGAAGCAGCAGGTAAAGAAGGAGAACGAAAGCGAGCAGCCCGGCGGCCGCGATCAGCCGGCGCTCGCGCGTGCTAATCGCCATCGTCGTCGAGCGCATACCCCGCCGAGCGTACCGTCCGGATCAGCTCGGTGCGGCCGCCGCTGTTGATCGCCTGCCTGAGGCGCCGGATATGGACGTCGACGGTGCGCAGCTCGATATCCTTGTCGCGTCCCCAGACCGCGTCGAGCAGCCGCGGACGCGAGAAGACGCGGCCCGGATGTTCGAGGAAATGGCGGAGCAGCCGGAACTCGGTCGGGCCCAGCGGGACGGTCTTGCCGCCGCGCTTCACCTTGTGGCTGACGATGTCCATTTCGAGGTCGGAGAAGGTCAATTGCTCCCCCGCCAGCGCCGGCCGCACCCGCCGCAGCACCGCGCGGACGCGGGCGACGAGCTCCTTGGGGCTGAACGGCTTGGTGACGTAATCGTCGGCGCCGGTCTCGAGCCCGCGCACCCGATCCGCCTCCTCGCCGCGGCCGGTCAGCATGATGATCGGCACGTTGGCGGTCTCGGGCGTGCGCCTGAGGCGCCGGCAGACCTCGATCCCGGAAATCCCTTCGATCATCCAGTCGAGGAGGATGATGTCGGGTGGCGTCTCGGCGGCGAGCAGCAAGGCTTCCTCGCCGTCGGGCGTATGCTCGACGGTGAAGTCCTCGCGCTCGAAATGCCACTTCAGGAGGTCGGTGAGGGCGGGATCGTCCTCGACCAGCAGCAGCCGCCCCTTCATCATTCGCCAATGCCCTCCTGGGTGCCGTTGCCCGCGGCGAAGCGGACCATGTCGGCGATGCCGACCGCATGGTCGCCGATCCGTTCGAGCTTCTGAGCGGCGAACATGAGATGGGTCGCGGCGCCGATGCTGCGCGAATCGCCGGCCATATGATCGATCAGCCCGGTCGTGATGCAAGCGCGATAGCGATCGACCGCGTCGTCCATCGCCGCGACTTGTGCCGCGGCGGCCGCGTCGCGGCAGACGAAGGCGTCGAGCGCGGCCTTCACCATCGCCGCCACCTCGTCGCCCATCGCCGCCAGGCTCCTGAGCTGGGCGACGCCGCGGCAGTCGCCAATGAGGTCGATCCGGTGGGCGATGTTCTTCGCGCAATCGCCCATTCGGGCGATGAGGCCGGTGATCTTGAACGCGGCGAGCACGTCGCGAAGATCGTCCGCCAGCGGCGAGCGCAGCGCGATCAGGTGGACGGCGGTCCGCTCGATCTCGGCGGCGAGGGCGTCGACCTTCGCATCGCCCGCGATGACTCGTCCGGCGCGTTCGGGATCGCCGTGCACCAGCGCGCCGACCGCGTCGGCGACGGCGGTCTCGACCCGCCCGCCCACTTCGCAGACGCTGGCGCGCAGGCGATCGAGGTCGTCGTCGAAGACGCTCAACGTATGCGGCGCTGTCTTCACCAAATCTCCCCCGGCCCCGGGCGGGCCGATCCGACCGGGCTAGAGCGATTTGCGGCAGGTTCGATGACGGCTGGGTGACAGTTTCGTGACCAGGGCCGACGCCATTCTCAGCCGGCGTCCGTCTCCTTCGCCCGCTCGCGCGCCGCGGCGAGGGCGGCGCCGAGGGTTTGGGCGCCGTAGGGCTTGGCGAGGGTCTCGAAGGCGCGGGCGGCGCCGGTGGCGATCTCCTCGCTATAGCCGCTGGCGAGTAGAACCGGGAGATCGGGGCGGCGCTGGCGGGCGCAACGGGCGAGCTCGACGCCGGTGATGCCGGGCATCATCACGTCGGTGAACAGCAGGTCGATCGGCTCGCGCTCGAGAACGACCAGCGCCTCCTCCGCCGAGGCCGCGGCGACGACGCGATAGTCGAGATCGGCGAGCAGGCTGGCGGCGAAATCGCGGACCTGATCATTGTCCTCGACGAGCAGGACGGCAGCGCCGCCGCCACTCGCCAGAGGCGCCTCGCCCGGCCGCGCGTTGGTCGCGTCGGACAGGGCGCGCGGCAGGAAGATGTGCAGGCGCGTCCCCTCCCCTTCGACCGACTCGATCTCGGCGCGGCCGCCGGATTGGGCGGCGAAGCCGTGGATCTGGGAGAGGCCGAGGCCGGTGCCCTTACCGACCGGCTTGGTGGTGAAGAACGGATCGAACACCCGCTCCAGCACCTCGGGCGGCATTCCCGTGCCGGTGTCGGAGAAGCTGATGCGGATGAGATCGGGGTCGCCGGGAGCGTTGCAGGTGGCGATGCTGAGCATGCCGCCGTCCGGCATCGCATCGCGGGCGTTGATCGCGGCGTTGAGCATCGCGGTCTCCAGCTGGGCGGCATCGACCTCGACCGGCCAGACGCCCTGGCCGAGCTCCAGCACCACCCCAATCTTGCTGCCGATGGTCCGCGACAGCACCTCGGCGAAGGCATCGAGGCGCAGGTTGAGGTCGACCGCCTCGGGCTTCAGCGGCTGGCGCCGGCCGAAGGCGAGCAGGTGGCTGGTGAGCTGCGTGGCCCTGTCGGAGGTGTCGATGATCGCGTCGAGATAGAGCGTGCGGCGCTGCTCGCTGAGGTCGGCGCGGCGGAGCAGTTCCGCCGAACCGCGGATCACGGTCATCAGATTGTTGAAATCGTGGGCGATCCCGCCGGTCAGCTCGCCGATCGCCTGCAGCTTCTGGGCCTGGAAGAGGGAAGCGCGCGCCTCCTCCAGCTCCTCCTGCGCCTTGCGCTGCTCGGTGATGTCGCGGGTGATCTTGGCGAAGCCGATATGGCGGCCTTCGTCGTCGCGGATCGGATCGATGACGACATGGGCGTAGAAGCGGCTGCCGTCCTTGCGCAGCCGCCAGGCCTGCTTTTCATATTTGCCCGTGCCGAGCGCGGTCGCGAGGGCGCGGCCGGGCTCGCCGGCGGCGCGGTCCTCGGCCGTGTAGAAGAGCGAGAAATGGCGGCCGACGATCTCGTGCGCCCGATAGCCCTTGATCGCCTCGGCGCCCGCATTCCAGTTCGACACCTTGCCGTCGGGATCGAGCATGTAGATCGCATAGTCGCGCACGCCCTGGACGAGCAGGCGGAAGCGCTGCTCGCTGGCGTAAAGCGCGTGCTCCGCCTCGCGCTTGTCGGTGATGTCGCGGGTGATCTTGGCGAAGCCGAGCAGCGTCCCGCTCTCGTCGCGGATCGGATCGAGGATGGCATTGGCCCAGAAGCGAGAGCCGTCCTTGCGGACGCGGAATCCTTCCGCCTCGAAGCGGCCCTCGCGGGCGGCGGTCTCCAGCGCTTTGCGGGGAAGCCCGGCGGCGCGATCCTCGTCGGTGAAGAAACAGGCGAAGTTGCGGCCGATGATCTCGTCCGCCTCATAGCCCTTGAAGCGCCGCGCGCCCGGGTTCCAGCTCGCGATGGTGCCGTCGGGCTCGAGCATGTAGAGCGCGTAGTCGATCACCGCATTGACCAGCAGCTCGAAGCGCTGGTCCATGACGTGCGACTGAAGGGGCGACTGATCCGTCATGGGCACTCCAGGCGGGCCCCCACGCCCGGATGCGACCTCTACAGGTAAAAACGGTGCAGGCAAGGCGGGTTAGCCGTCCGGCAGGCGGCATAGATCGACCCAGCGTGTCGCGACCAAATCGAACAGCCGCTGCGGCGTCACCTCGACCGACGTGTTGAGCGAGCCGGCGGCCGGGTAGACGCGGTCGAACGCCTGCAGCGAGACGTCGCAATAGACGGGGAGCGGCGTGGCGAGCCCGAACGGGCAGACGCCGCCGACCGGGTGGCCGGTGAGCGCCAGCGTTTCCTCTGACCCCAGCATGCGCGGGCGGGCGCCGAACTCGGCCTTGCTCTTGGAATTGTCGAGCCGGGCGTCGCCGCGCGCGACGAGGAGGAAGACGGTGCCGGCGGCGCGGATCGCAAGCGTCTTGGCGATGCGCCCGGGCTCGACGCCCAGAGCCTCGGCCGCGGCGGCGACGGTGGCGGTGCTCGCCGCGACCTCGATCAGCGGGAGATCGGGCGCGTGATCGGCCAGCCAGGCACGGACGGACTCGAGGCTCATGCCTTGCCCTATCAGGCCCGCGGCGCTTTGGAACCCGCGGCCGGGCCGGCCGTTTTATCGGCGCCAGACCGGTCGCCGATTGAGAGAGACGCGCCGGGGCGATTCAGGAGCCCTCCAGCAGCCCCTTTCCCCTGGGCTGTTGGAGGGCTTCTCCAAATCCAGCACGCGAGGAGGATATCCGCCATGCCCACCGACGCCGAGATCAAGGACAGATTCTGGAAGGCGCTGAAGCGCGACATGACCGTGATGCTCGGTCTCGACGCGGCGCGCGACGGCCATACCCAGCCGATGACCGCGCAGATCGAGAATGACGAGGGCGGACCGATCTGGTTCTTCACGGCCCGGGACAACAGCATCATCGAGGCGTTGGGCCGGTCCCACCGGGCGATCGCCACTTTCGCCGACAAGGGTCACAATCTGTTCGCCAGCATTTCCGGCGAGCTCAGCGTCGACACCGACCGGACCGTGGTCGAGCGGCTGTGGAATCCGTTCGTCGCGGCCTGGTTCGAAGGCAAGGACGATCCCAGGCTCGCTTTGCTGCGGCTCGACCCTGAGCGCGCCAAGATCTGGCTCAACGCGACCACCATGGGCGCGGCCATCGAATGGCTGCTGCACCGCGATCCCAAAGAAACCTACGAGGAGAAAGTAGCGGAAGTCTCGCTATGACCGACCAGGAGCGCGATCGCGCGCTCCGCGAGATGGCGCGGGTGCGCGGCTTCAAGCTGGTGGCGTCGCGGCGGCGCAAGCGCGGCGGCGATCGCGGCAAGTTCGGGCTCGCCGATGCCGGGACCGGAAAAGAGGTTCTCGGCTTCGGCGACAAGGGCTTCGAGGCGACGGCGGCGGACGTCGAGGCCTTCCTCCGCGAACAGACGGGCGCCGCCTGGGCCCGCTCGGTACGCGGCCGCAAGACCCCCGTCAAAACGTCACGGTCACCGTAATCGTGTCGCCATAGGTGCCCGCCGGGACGAGCTGGCCGGTGGGAATGCGTCCGTAAATCGTGCGGGAGAAGCGTCGGACCCCGCCACTCACGCTGCCGCCCGTCATCGTGACCGTCGCCGAGCCCTGCGAGCCGTCGCCCCACACAATGGTCCGGGCGATGGTCGTATAGAGGTTGTAGTCGAGGCGGTTGATGCCGCTCGCCATTTCGCGGGTCGCCATCGAACCATAGCTGCCCGCGTTCATCGAAACGACCGGAGATTGCACGCTCGGGTGGCAGGCGAGATCCACGGTGCCGGTGCTGTCGTCGGGCGCCGGGAGTTGCGGATCATAGGCGCCGAACGCGACGCCCGTCACGCCGATCGTGCAGGCGCGGGCGGGAGCGGACATGAGGGCCGCCCCAAGCGCGACGCCGGCGAGGGCGGCGGAAGGCCGGTAATCAGCGCGCCGCATAGCTGCCCCCTTGCCGGCAGACGAGGCCGTCGAGACGCGGTTGCGGATCGTCATTGTCGGGGACGATGGCGATGAAGCCGCAGGCGCCGCCCTCCCAGGCGGCGTTGATCGCGACCCGGCCGGCGATATCGGGCAGATAGACCTCGCCGCCCGAAACGGCGACCGTCGGAAAGGCCGCGCCGTCCGCCCAGACGCGGGCCCCGGCGGGGAGCGCGCTGCCGTCCTCGAGCGCGACCCGCATGAGCACGCCGCGCTCGCGCCGGATCGCGAACTCGACGAGGACGCCGCTGCGCGCGAACGGGCGCACCGCCAGCGTCGAGGTCGCGATCTGGGTGTCGAGCGGCAAATCGTTCTCGTCGATACGGATGCGGTTGGTCTCGTACGGGCGCAGGCCCGGCACCATCAAGGTGCCGCCCCGTCCGGTCACCCCGACCAGCCGGTCGTCGGCATAGACGCGCACCCCCGGCCGCCCGGCGACCCTGACGGTGGCGAAGCTGCCCTGGACGTTGCGCGAGGCGAAGACGGCGCCGTTCATCGTGCCGATCGCGCCCGAGGCCGAAAGGCGCAGGCCGGCGGTGCGGTTGGCGTAAGCGACCTCGGCGATGATTGTCGCCTTCTGGAAATTGTGGATATAGGCCGCCTCGCCGCCCCAATTCTCGCCGAAGCGGGCGGCGGCGCGAAAGCCGCCGCCGGGCTCGGATGGCGGGTCCTGCTGGAAGGTGGCGGTGCCGCGCACGCCGCGGCGATGCGCCTCGAAGCCGGCTGAGGCGCTGCGCCGGCCGCCCAAAGCGAAGGCGAGGTTGATGCCGCCGACGAAATGGCCGGTGCCGACGATCGTATGGCGGGCATAGGCCTGGAGCGAGACGGTGCGGCCGAGGCGGAACGTGCCGAACAGGCCGGCCAGCGTCTCGTCGGGGCCGTCACGGATGCCGCGATGGGTGAGGTTGAGGCCGAGCGAGCCGAACGGCAGCGAGGTGTCGGCGAAGGCCTGGGCCTGGAAGCGGGTGGCGCGGTCGCGCCCGGACATGCCGATGAAGGCATAATCGGCGCTGGCATGCTCGGCGCGGAAGCCGAACGAGAAAGCCGGGGCGCGGCGTTCGGCGGCGACCGCGACTCGGTAGCCCATGCCCCGCGGCCCGCGGCTTACCGAGGCCGAACCGCCGAGCTGGGCGAGATCGAAGACCAAAGCGGTCACCGCCGCGCCCGCCATTTGGCGGCTTTCGCTCGCCTGGGCGTGCGCCTCGACGGTGACCCGGCCGGACAGCCCATAACGGTGACTGGTCGACGCTATGAACTCACCGTATCGGTTGCTTCGGCGACCGAAATCCTCGCGAACGAAGCCGGCTTCATAGGAGAAGTCGTGCAGGCCGCGCCGAAGCTGCAGGTTCGACGCGTAATAGCTTTGTTCCGTTACGGTTTCCCGGCCGAGCAGGTCGCGGACCACGATACGGACCGCGCCGCCGCCGGTCTGAACCGGAATGTCGGCGATCTCGAACGGGCCGGGGGCCACGGGACGGCTGCCCTGGAGCGCGTTGTTGACGTAGATGTCGACGACCGAGGCGACCGCCGCGCTGCCGCCGGTCGCGACCAGCGGCATGGTGAGGTAGCCGGGCTGGACCGAGAAGTTGCGCGCGAACTGGACGCCGCCGAAGCGGACCGGGACCGCGCCCGGCCCGGCCGACGAGATCGAATCGCCGATCCGGAGGCTGGTCATGCTGGCCGGCCGGTCGATCGTCCAGGAGGTTTCGAGACGGGTCACCCGCTCGGGGCCGGAGCCGGCCGAGGCCACGAAGGTGGCCGAACCGACGCCGTGCGGCGTGAAGACGACGCCTTCGAAGGCGCCGCTGATCCCGGTCCGGCCGCGGCTGTGCTCGAGGAACAAATCATAGCCGAGATAGGCACCGGTCGCGGGCGCGGTCATCGCCATTTGCTCGGCGGCGCCGAAGCTGGTGTGCTGTACGTGGAAGGCGGACGCGCCGGCGTCGAGCACGACGGAGAGGCTCCGCTCGTCGAAGCGGACGTTGAGGCCGGGCACCGTGGCGAGCGGATAATAGAGATCGCCTTCAAACCGGATCGGTTCGCCTGCCGGCAGCCGCAGCCGCCAGGCTGCGAACGTCGCGGCGGCGGCGAGGAGGCGCCCGTCGGCGGCCTTCAGAAACAGGACGGGGTCGGCCTCCGCCGAACCGTTGAGAGTGACGCTGAGCAGCGCCGGGACCGGGACGGCCGCCGCGGCCCGTGCGGCCGTCGCCGCATCGGCATCAGCGGCCGAGGCGAGGCTGTGCGTCAGCAGCATCAGCAGGAGGAGGCAAAGCCTAATGATCGCTTTGTGCGGTGCGAGCGCCACTGTCCGGGGTCCGCATGATCTGCTCAAGCACCGCGCGGTCGGCGACCGGCGTCGCGGCGTCGAGGCGCCACTGGCGGGTCGCGCCGGGAAGCACGGTGCCGAGGGCGACGGTGTCGGCGAAGGCGAAACCGGTGGCGCGGCCGGCGGTCACCGGATCGAGCCGGACATAGCCGGGCCCGGAATTGACCGCATCGAGCAGCCAGCTGCCGTCGGGCTGGCGCGCCGCCGACCAGCGCAGCTCGTTCGGCGCGCCGGGCTGGATCATCGCGTAGAGCGGCAGGTTGAGCCGCAGCGCGACGCGGATCCCGGCGGCGCGGCTGGCCTCGGGCACTTCCTCGATGATGAGCCGGTACGCCTGGCCGGCGCCGGCCGGGTTACGAAGCCCGACTCGAACCAATTGGGTTGCACCGGGCGGGATGGTGAAGACCGGCGGCGACACGATCATCGCCGACGTCTCCTCATAGACGTCGGCGCCCTCCGCCTGCCGCCAGGCGAGCGGGTAGGCGCGGATCGTAACCGGCGTCGCTTCCTCGTTGCGGACCGTGACCGAGCCGGTGCGATGATCCTCGTCGATCGCGACCAGGACCGGATTGACCTGGAGCGTGCCGGCGCCGGCCGGAGCGGCGGCGCACAAGGCGAAGGCGGCGGCGAGAAGGAAGGATTTGAAGCGCATCGCGGGCCTGATCCTCATCAATAAGTGACCGTCACCGAGACGGTGTCGACATAGGCGCCGGCCGGGACCGAGGTCTGGCCGGAGCCGACGCGGCCGTAGACGGTGACGCTCTGGGCGGTCCCGCTGCCGGTGCCGGTGAGGTTCGCGGTACCCGCCGTCCCATTGCCCCAGACGGTGGTGCGGGCGGCGTTGGTGTAGAGATTGTAGGCGAGCAGGTTGGCGCCCGAGGTCATCCGGCGCGACCCGAAGGTCGCACCGCTTCCCGCGCCGACGCCGGCCGAGGCGCTCCAGGCGGTGCCGTTGGTGCAGGTGACCGAAAGGCCGCCGGTGCTGTCGACGTTCGAGCCGCTCAGCGTGTTGACGTTGCCGAAGGCGAGCGAGCTCGTCGAAACGGTGCAGTTCGCCGTCACCGTCGCCGAGACGGTGAGCGTCCCCGTCGCGGTCTGGGCGCGCGCGGGCGCGGACAGCGCCAGCGCGCAGGCGAGCAGGGCCGCTCCGGGGACCGAGGTCCCGGTGGCACGCGTCTCCAACATGATCCAATCCTTTTTCGCCGAGGGCGCCGCCCTTGCGGCCCGCCCCGCGTGACGACGCATTGGGGCGGGCCGAGGACGAAGGGACCCGGGCGCGCCGGGGGAGGGCGCCCGCGAACCGGCCGCCGTCAGTAGGTCACGGTCACCGATACGGTGTCGTTATAGCTGCCGGCCGGGACCGAAGTCTGGCCGGACGGAACGCGGCCATAAACGGTGACGGCCTGCGCCGAACCGCTGCCGGTGCCCGCCAGAAGCGCCGTGCTGCCGGTGCCGTCGCCCCAGACCGACGAGCGAGCGCTGTCGGTGTAGAGGCTGTAGTCCAGCAGGTTCGAGCCCGACACCATCTTGCGCGACGCGAAGGTCGCGCCGGCGCCGCCGCCGACGCCCGCCGAAGCGGACCAGCCGGTGCCGTTGGTGCAGGTGACCGAAATGCCGCCGGCGCCGTCGACATTCGACCCGCTCAGCGTGTTGACGTTGCCGAAGGCAAGCGCGCTGGTCGAGACGGTGCAGTTGGCGGTAACGGTGGCATTGACGCCGAGCGAGGAGGTCACCGTTGCCGCGGTCGCGGCCGACGGCAGAGTGATCGCCGCGACGGCGAGCAGTGCTCCGGTGGCGCGAGCCCCGGACAGGTTGGTGATGAACATTTCTGGTCCTTTTCCTTAATACCGCGGAAGCCCGGGCAGTGCCGCGCTTCCCTTCCCGATTGCGAACGGTTAACGAAACATGCCGTCCGCGATGCGGTTAATGACGTGATCAGGTTAAAAGACCATTTAAGCATCGGGCATTTGTCGCCGGCGCGGGTCGGCCCGCCTTCCGGAGTTCAGGCCTCGGCGTCGGCGGCGGTACGCATCCAGCGCGGGATCGGAGCCGACGATGCCGGCACGCAGATCCTCGATCACGGTTTCAGCGGGCCATCGAGGCCCGCGACGAGGCGTCGACCGCGGCCGACCCCGATTCCCGCTCAGCCGCTATCGGCGGCGCGCTCGATCGCGGCGATGTCGATCTTCTTCATCGTCATCATGGCGTCCATCGCGCGCTTGGCGGCCGCCCTGTCCGGGCTCGAGATCGCGGCGATCAGGGCGCGGGGCGTGATCTGCCAGGAAAAGCCCCAGCGGTCCCTGCACCAGCCGCACGCGCTCTCCGCGCCGCCATTTTGCGTGATCGCGTTCCAGTAACGATCGGTCTCTTCCTGGTCGTCGGTGTAGACCATGAAGCTGACCGCCTCATTGGGCGTGAAAGTGGGGCCTCCGTTGAGCCCCAGGAAGGCCCGCCCAAGCACCGTGAACTCCACCGTCAGCTCGTCGCCCTGCTTGCCGTCGGGATAATCGGACGCCGCCTCGTGCCCGAGGCCGACACGGCTGTCGGGGAAGGTCGCGGCGTAGAATTCGGCCGCCTTGCGGGCCTCTCCATGGTCGAACCACAGGCAGTTGACGATCTTGTCGGTCATTCTCTCGCTCCTTGATGTCCTAATTGCCGCCGCCCGAAACCAGCCCGAAGCTCGCGCCCTGGGGATCGACGCCGATCAGGACGCGCTCGCCGCCGGGGACGTCCATGGGGCCGAACAGCACCTGCCCGCCGCCCGCCGCGACCTTTCCGGCGGCCGTGTCGACGTCGGGCACGCGGATGTAATATTGCCAGACGGCGGGCGAGCCGGGCGACGCCTTCATCACCGCGCCGACGATCTCGCCGCCATGGCTGATGAAGCTGTACTCGCCCATCTCCGGGCCCATATCCATCGCCCCGTCCTGCACATAGCCGAAATGGTCGCGATAGAAAGCGAGCGCGGCCTCCCGGTCGCTGGTCATCAGCTCGTTCCAGGCGACATGGCCCATGCCGTGCCGCTGATAGGCATTGCTGTCCTCTTCGCTGGCGCCGCGCATGAGGTAGATGGGCACATTCTGCGGATCCATGATCATCGCGATCCGGCCGACGCCGGGCGCATCGAACGCCTCCATCCGCACCGTCGCGCCCGCCGCAACCGCCTTCTCGACCGCCGCATCGACGTCGTCGACGCCGAGATAGCCAAGCCAGATCGGCCGCGCGCCGCCGTCGCACATCTCCTGCGTCAGCGTGAGCACGCCGCCGGCAAAACCGTCCGCCGTGCCGATCATTCGATATTCGACCTCGCCGGGGGGCGCCGGATCGCCGATGGTCCATCCCACGACATCGCCGTAAAAGCGCTTCGCCGCTTCCGGGTCGGTCGTCATCAGTTCGTACCAGATGAAGCTGCCGTGCGGATTGACCATCGTGCGTCTCCTGCCTGTCCGGCTTAGGCGTCGAGGATCGGCGCGAAGCCGCCCCAGAACATGCGCTTGCCGTCGAACGGCATATTGTCGTGATCGGGCTTCATCCGTTCGTCGGCCATGACCTTGGCCCAGCCTTCGTCGCGGACCTGCTTCGACGGCCATTCGATCCAGGAGAAGACGACATTCTCGCCCTCCTCGGCCTTCACCGCGCGGCGGAAGTCGGTGACCTTGCCGTCGGGCACGTTGTCGCCCCATGCCTCGACGATTCGGGTCGCGCCATATTCCTCGAACACGGCGGCGGCCCTCGCGGCCATCGCGCGATAGGCCTCCTTGTTGCCGTCCGGCACCGGCAGGACGAAGCCGTCGGTATAGCCCATCGTGCCGTCGGCGCTTTCATCGAGGATCGGCGCGAAGCCGCCGAAGATCATACGCTTGCCGTCGAACGGCATGTTGGCGCCCATCTCGGCCATCCGCGGGTCGGTCATCATCTTCTCGTTGGCGGCGTCGGCCACCTCCTTCGAGGGATATTCGAGCCACGAGAAGACGACGACCTCGCCCTCCTTGGCCTGAACCGCGCCCTTGAAGTCGGTGACCTTGCCGTCGGGCACGTCGTCGCCCCAGGCTTCGACCAGGCGGGTGGCGCCGAAATCCTTGAACAGCGGCGCGGCGTCGGCGGCGTGCTGCCGGTAGGCGTCCTTCTTGTCGGCGGGGACCGCCAGCACGAATCCTTGCACATAGGTCATTTGCTTTCTCCTTATCGTTATTATCGTTATTGCGGCCAGCCGGCGGGGGGATCGCCCGTCAGGCCTGCCCTTAGTGCTTCGAGCGCGCGGGCGAAGGCGGGCCGCGCCGCGCCGCGGGCGATATAGGCGGCGAGGTTCGGATACGCCTCGACGACCGCTGAGCCGTTCAAATTGCGAAGCACGGCGACCATAAGGAGATCGCCCGCGCTGAACGCCCCGTCAAGCCATTCGGCGTCTCCCAGCCGGGCGGACAGCTCGTCCAGCCGCTCGCGCAGGCGTTCCTCCACCGCGGGAAGTCGCGCCTTCGACCAGTGCTTGTCGACCTCGAACACCGTGGCGAAGAGGTGGTCCCAGATCACCGGCTCGACGGTGTTGAGCGCGGCGAACATCCAGCCGATCGCCCGTGCCCGGCCCGCCCGGTCCTCGGGGAACAGGCCCGGACGGTTCTCCGCAATGTGGAGCACGATTGCGCCCGATTCGAACAGGACGAGCCCGTCCTCCTCATAGGTCGGCACCTGGCCGAAAGGCTGGCGGGCGCGGTGCGCCGGCTCCTTCTGCTGGCCCCAGGACAGGTATCGCACGTCATAGGGCTGGCCGACCTCCTCCAGCGCCCAGCGCACGCGCATGTCGCGCACGAGGCCGCGGCCTCGGTCCGGCGACCAATCATAGGCGGTGACGATGGGCTTGGTCATGGCGCGCTTCCTCCCCGGTCAGGCGGCGGGGGTCGGCTCGGCAGCTTGGCCGCACATCGCATCCCGCGCGGCCGCGCGCAGCTCCTCCTCGCTCATCACGCTGTCGCGCAGTGGGTGCGCTATCGACCAGTTATGGCCGAACGGATCCTTCACCTGGCCGTAGCGATCGCCCCAGAACGCGTCGGCGACCGGCATGGTGAGGGTGGCGCCGGCTGCGACCGCGCGCGCCGCCGCAGCGTCGGCATCGGGCACGTTGAGATGGAGCGTTACCGGCGTGCCGCCGAGCGACAACGGCGAAAGCAGGCCCCAGTCCTTGTTCTCATCGACCAGCATCAGCATCGAGCCGTCGATGCTGATCGCGGCGTGCATCAGCTTGCCGTCCTGGCCGGGAATCCGGACCAGTTCCTCGGCGCCGAAGGCCTTCTTGTAGAATTCGATCGCGTCGGCGGCGCCGGCACAGACGATGTGCGGGGTGAGCGTCGGGGTAGCGTTGGCGATCTCGGTCATTTGGTTTCTCCTCTGGTTCTTGCAGGCCGCGTCGCGGGTCCGCCGCGAAGCGGGAGCGGCGCCGGCCGGGGGAAGCCAGCGCCGCGGGGAGGTTAGGCCTGGACCGGCTCGGGCTGCGCCATGGCGGCGGTGGCGGCTTCCATGTCCATGTACATCGGCTCCCAGATGTGGCCGTCGAGATCCTCGAAGCTGCGCGAGTACATGAAGCCGTAATCCTGCGCGGGGCGCGGCTCGCGGCCGCCGGCGGCGAGCGCCTTGTCAGCGATCTCGTCGACGCCTTCGCGGCTGTCGGCGGAGATGCAGATCAGCACTTCGCTGGTCGCGTGCGCGTCGGCGATCCTTTTGGGGGTGAACTGGGCGAACTTATCATGGGTGAGCAGCATCACATGGATGGTCTCGGAAAAGACCATGCAGGCCGCCGTCTCGTCGCTGAACTGCGGATTGTTCGCCGCGCCGATCGCCTCGTAAAACGCCTTGGCGGCAGGCAGGTCGGCGACCGGCAGGTTCACGAAAATCAGCTTCGACATTTTTCTCTCCTCGGGCGTTCAATTGCGAATCGCTATTTGACGCTGATGCCCCCTTGAGTTATAAAAAGCAACCATGGAGTCACAAAATCTAACTGACTCGCAGAACGGCCCGTCGCGGCGGCGCTATGACGATGCCTGTGGCGCCGCGCACGCGCTCGACCTCGTCGGCGAGCGCTGGGCCCTGCTGGTCATCCGCGAGCTTATGCTCGGTCCAAAACGGTTTAGTGACATTCGCGCCGACCTGCCCGGAATCAGCGCCAACACGCTCACCCAGCGGCTCGAGGGGCTGGAGGCGGCGGGCGTGGTGGTGCGGAAGCGACTCCCGCCGCCCGCTTCGGGACAGGTCTACGAGCTCACGCCCTGGGGCTATGAAAGCGAGCCCATCTTCCAGGTGCTCGGCCGCTGGGCGGCCCGCTCGCCGAGCCACGATCCGCGGCTGCCGCTGAGCGCGGCCTCATTGCTGCTCTCGTTCCGGACGATGATCGATCCGGCGCGCGCGCGGGGGCTGAAGGCGAGGGTCGGCCTCAGGCTCGGCCGCGAGAGCTTCGTCGTCCGCATCGACGGGGGCGCGGTCGAGGCCGAAAGAGGTGCCGCCGAAGACGCCGACCTGATCCTCACCGGCCCGCCCCCGGCCGTCGCCGCCGCGGTCTATGGCGGCGTGCCGCTGGAAGCGCTGGAAGCGGAGGGGGCGCTCGCGATCGAGGGGGACCGCGCCCTGGCCGAGCGGTTCGTGACCCTGTTCCCGCTGCCGCCGAAGGTGGGGCAGCGAATCTAGGCCGGCAGCGCCCCCGGCTCGGCCTGGACCAGATGGCGCGAGAGGAACAGCTTGAACAGCAGGAAGGCGAACAGGCCCACGGCGGCGCTGGCGACGTGGATCAGCCAGAAGCTGGCCGTCGGCATGGTTTCGAGCCAGCCGCCGACATAGCCGACCAGCGCGTTGGCGGTGAAGAAGGCGAGATAATAGAGCCCGATCACGGTCGCGTTGATCGATTTGGGCGCCACCTTGGAAAACAGGGCCAGGCTGATCGGCAGGATATGGGCGAAGCCGATGCTGTTCAGCAGGTGGAACAGCAAAGGCCAGAACAGCCCAATCTTCTCGCCTTCCCCCTGTAGTGCGGCGGCCGCGGCCAGGCAGAGGCCGCCGGCGATCGTGAAGAAGCTGCCGATGATCATCTTGCCGAGCTCGTCCGGCTCGCGCCGCTTCTTGCCCCAGAATTGCCAGAAGGCCGCCACGGCGACCAACATCGCAAAACTCACCGCCGCGTCGACGGTGATCAGCCAGGTGGTCGGAACGACAGTGCCGAAAAAGGTGAGATCGAACTGGCGGTCGCCCCAGACCAGATAGGCGTTGAAGATCTGCTGATTGGTGAGGAGGGCGATGGCGAGCACCGGAATCAGCAGCAGCAGCGCGATCAGCGGCGGCCAATCCTCGCGCTTCAGCTTGGGCCGGGCGGCGCGCGCCGCGCGGTCGACGGCCTCGTCGGCGGGAAGCCAGCGCTGGCCGGCGAGGTAGATGGCCAGCCCGACCACCATCATCACGCCCGCGGCGCCGAAGCCCCAGTGCCAGCCGATTTTCTCGCCCAGCGTGCCGGAGACGAGCGGGCCCACAATCACGCTGACGTTGATCGCGATGTAGAAGAGCTGGAAGGCCATCGCCCGGCGCAGGTCGTTCGGGCCGTAGAGGCCGCCGACCTGGCTCGCGATATTGCCCTTGAACGCCCCGACGCCGAGCACGAGGCAGAGCAAGGCGAGAAGGAACATCGCTTCGAACGCCATCAGGAAATGGCCGATCGCCATCAGGATCGCGCCGGCGAGGACGGTGCGGCGGCGGCCGAACCAGCGGTCGGCGACGATTCCGCCGAGGATCGGCGTCCCATAGACGAGCGCGGCGTAGCTGCCGAAGATCGCCGAGGCGAGCGGCTGGCCGGCAAGGCCGCCGAAGACGCTCTCGCGAAGCCATTCGAAGCCCAGGACATTCTCGACATTGCCGGGCAGCAGCAGATGCTTGACCATGTAGAGGACGAGCAGCGACTGCATCGAATAATAAGAGAAGCGCTCGCAGGCCTCGGCGAAGCAGAGATAGCCGAGCCCCTTCGGGTGGCCGAGAAAGGCGGTGTCGTCGCTGCGCGCGCCGGGCGCGGGCGTGGCTGCGGCAACGTTCATTCGACGATCCTCCCCAAGAACGAGCGGCGGAAGCTAGCGGCTGCGTCGACGGGCGCCAGCGCTTTTTCGACGAAGCGATGTTTGCGCGGACGAGCGGCCCGGATAGGGTGCGCCCGCCATAAAGGGGAACAAGATGCGCTTCACGATATTCGCGGCGGCCGCCGCTCTGGCCTCGGCCATGCCCGCCGCCGCCGCCCCGGCCGACGATTTCCGTACCCTGCTCGACGAGCATTATCGATGGCTGCTGAGCAGCGCACCGACCTATGCGACCGCGCTCGGCGTGCGCGACTATGACGACCGGATCAGCGACCTCTCGCCGGAGACTCGCCAGCGCCAGCGCCGCGAGGCCGAGGCCTTTCTCGCCCGAGTCGACCGAATCCCGGCCGACCAGCTCTCGCCAGCCGACCGCGTCACCCGCGGCATCCTTCGGCGCTCGCTCGCCGAAGCGATCGAGGCCGACGGGTTCGGCCAGCGCGACATATTGTTCACCACCTATGACGGCTGGCACCAGGGCTTCGCCGGCATGGCGCGCAACCTTCCCTTCCGCACCCGCGCCGACTTTGAAAGCTACCTGACCCGCATCGAGCAATATCCGCGCCTCAACGACCAAGCGCTGTCGATCACCCGCGAAGCGGTGCGCGGCCGCTACGTCCTGCCCTGCTCGGTGCTGGACGGGCATGAGCGCAGCATTTCCGGCGTCATCGCCGAGGACCCCGCCCAATCGCGTTTCTACGAGCCCTTCGCCGGCGCCCGCCCCGCCTCGATTCCGGAAACGGACTGGACGCAGATGCAGGCGCGGGCGCGGCGGATCATCACCGAGGTGCTCAACCCGGCCTATCGCCGCCACCTCGATTTCTACCGGACCGAATATCTGCCCCATTGCGCGCGCAGCGACAGCATCTCGGCGCAGCCGGGCGGCGCCGGTTATTACGCCTTCCAGGTCCGCGCCAACACCACCACCGATCTGACGCCCCGGCAGATCCACGACATCGGCCTGCGCGAAGTCGCCCGTATCCGCGCCGAGATGGAGGCGGTCGCCCGCGAAGCCGGCTTCCCGAGCCGCGAGGCCTATATCAGGGAGCTGCGCACCAACCCGCGCCACTATGCCACCGAGCCCGAGCAGCTGATGCGCGAGACGGCGCGCGTCCTCAAGACGATCGATGGCCAGCTGCCCGCCTATTTCGGGACGCTGCCGCGGCTCAGCTACGGCATCCGCGAGATTCCCGCCGAGACCGCCGAGGGCACGACCACCGCTTATTACAATCCGGGCGCGCCCGAGAGCGGCATCGCCGGGACCTATTACGTCAACACCTCCAAGCTCGACCAGCGCCCGCTCTGGGAGGTCCCCGCGCTCAGCCTGCACGAGGCGGTCCCCGGCCACCACCTGCAGATCGCGCTTCAGCAGGAGATGGACATCGTCCCGTTCCGCCGGAACTTCGCCTTCTTCACCGCCTTCACCGAGGGCTGGGGTCTCTATGCCGAGAGCCTCGGCCGCGACATGGGCCTCTACAACACGCCCGAGCGGCGGATGGGCGAGCTTTCCTATCAGATGTGGCGGGCGGCGCGGCTCGTCGTCGACACCGGCCTCCACGCCTTCAACTGGGACAAGGCGCGCGCCATCGCCTTCATGCGCGACAACACCGCGCTCACCGACGCCAATATCGAGGCCGAGGTGAACCGCTATATCAGCTGGCCGGGCCAGGCGCTGGGCTACATGATCGGGCGGCTGAAGATCCTCGAACTCCGCCGGCGTGCGGAGCAAGCGCTGGGCGACCGCTTCGACGTCCGCCGCTTCCACGACGCCGTGCTGAGGAACGGCTCGGTGCCGCTCGACGTGCTCGAATCCGAAATCGACCAGTGGATCGCCGCCGAGAGGCAGCGCCGATGAGATGATCGCGCGCTTCCCCCTGGCCGTGCTCGCCGCCGGAGCGGCCGGCTGCGCCACCGGTCCGCGGGTGAACCAGGACGAGATGTTCGTGCGGAGCGTGCTGCACAGCGCGGCCCAGCAGGTCCAGCGCTGCTACCGCGCGCCGCGCGTCGGCCATGAGGGGCGCCAGATCATTACCGAGCTCAGAATCCGAGTCGCGCCGGGCGGGGCCCTGAGCGGCCCCCCGGAACTGATCAGCCAGAGCGGCGTGACCCCGGCCAACCGGATCCACGCCGAGCCCATGGCCCGGGCGGCGATCGACGCGGCCGTCCGCTGCACTCCGCTTAGGCTGCCGGACAGCGTCTATTTCCAGGGCCCGGTGGAGATCGACCTGACGTTCAGCCCGCTGGCGCGCGCCTAGGGTCCGTACTCAATACCCGCAATGGTCGGGATCGTCCGGAGAAGGCCGCCGGCAAGGAGGGCGGTGCGGGCCGGGCTGGTTGCCCGGACAAGCCGTCCGACGCAGCCGGCGGCCTTCTCCGGGCGACCGCGAAGCGGCGGGCGGCTTTTGGGCCAGGGCTGCGTCGCAGCGTCGGTCACGATGCGTCAGCATCGCTCCCTTCTCGCTCCTTGCCCTGGCTCAAAATCCGCTCCGTCACGACCGTTGCGGGTATTGAGTACGGACCCTAGCCGAGGCTGCGCTGCACCGTCCGCCAGCCGCGCCAGAGACGGTCCCTGATCGTGCGGCGCGCGCTGGAGCGGTCGGGCGTCGGCAGCAGCGCGGTGGTCTCGGCCTGGCCCCTTGCTTCCTCCTCGGCATAGAGCCGGAGGTTGCCCGGGCGGGCCGGGCGCAGCCGCAGGCCCTCGCGCCCGCGCAGATTGTCCTCGGCCGCTTTCAGCGCGCGCACCAGATCGTCCTCGCTGAACGGCTTCACCAGGCAGCCGAGGGCCAGATCGGGCATCGGGAAGGAGGGCGCCTTGCCCGATGTGAACAGACAGGGGATGCCCATTTCGTGCAGCTTCACCGCAACCGAGAAGCCGGTCGAGCCGTGCGCCAGCTGAAGATCGACGAGGGCGAGATCGGGCCGCCGCTCCGCGATCGCGGCGAGCGCGCCGGCGCTGTCCTCGGCGACCCCGGTGACGCTGTAGAGCGGATTCAATTCGACCAGATGCTTGAGCGTTTCGGCGAACAACGGTTCGTCCTCGACGATCAGGATGTTCAACATGGCCGGCCCCTTCCCCGCAACCGGCTCGTTTCTTTACCGAAAAGGAAGATAAGGGAATCCCGAAGGGCCGAATTTGCGGTGAGCGATTCCGTGGCAGCGGCGAAACGACTCAAATCCGCATTACGCCTTCCATCACCGTGACGCATCGGCCGCCGAGGATGACGCGGTCGCCGGCGAGACGGCAGGCGACGTGGCCGCCGCGCTTGCTCGCCTGGAAGGCCGTGAAGGAGTCGCGGCCGAGCCGGGCAGCCCAGAAAGGCGTCAGCACGGCATGGGCGGAGCCGGTGACCGGGTCCTCGTCGATGCCGGCGCCAGGCGCAAAGGCGCGGCTGACGACGTCGGTCGCCTCGCCGGGCGCGGTGACGATGGTGAGCAGGTCGCCTTCTCTGGCCAGCGCCCGGAAGTCCGGCTCGACCGCGCGCACCGCCGCCTCGTCCGCCAGCAGGGCGACCGCATAACGCTGCGGGTGCCAGAGCGTCTCGAGCGGGGCGCAGCCGAGCGCCGAGACTACCCTGGGCAGGGCTTTGGGCGCGGGCGCCCAGGCGGGGAGCGACATGGCATAGCCGTCGCCGTCGCGAGTCACTTCGAGGATGCCGGCTCTGCGGGTCCGGAACCGGATCCTTTCGCCGGCGATCAGGACATGGCCGCTGGCGAGCGTGGCATGGCCGCACATCACGACCTCGGTCGCCGGGGTGAACCAACGCAATTCGTAGTCCGCGTCCTCGCCGTCCGCCGGTTCCGATCCGTCCCTGCCGATCGGAACGGTGAAGGCGGTTTCGGCGAGGTTGTTCTCCATCGCGATCGCCTGCAGAATCTCATCGGGCAGCCAGGCGTCGAGCGGCATCACCGCGGCGGGATTGCCGGCGAAGGGGCGGTCGGCGAAGGCGTCGACCTGGACGATGCGCAGCTCTTTCATTCGGGGATTGTCTCCTTGGTTTCGTCGGCCTCCCGCAAGGGGTCGCCGGGATGGTCGACCTGGCCTTCGGGATCGAGATGGATGAGGACTTCGCAGCCGGGGAATTCGCGCGCAAGATCCCTTTCGATCGCTTCCATCACGTCGTGCGCGGCCGTGACCGTCATCATCGGGTCCACCCAGATGTGGAACTGGGCGAAGTCGTGCGCGCCGCTGCTGCGGGTTCGGAGGTCGTGGATGCCCTTCGCCTCGGGGCGGCTCGAGGCGATGGCGAGGAAATGCATGCGCTTCGCCTCGGGCCATTCCCTGTCCATCAGCTGGTCGAGCGCCTGGCTCGACGCGCGCCATGCGCCGAACAGGAGCCAGGCGGCGATGGCGAGGCCGAAGATCGGGTCGGAGCCGGTGACTCCAAGATACTGGTCGAGGACGAGCGCCACGATCACCGCGAGGTTCAGGAGCAGATCGCTCTGGTAATGGACGCTGTCGGTGCGGATCGCGACCGAGCCGGTGCGGCGGACCACCGCGCGCTGATAGGCGACCAGGGCGAGCGTGACGGCGATCGCGACCATCGAAACGGCGATGCCATATTCGGCGTTGGCGGTGCGCGCGCCGTCGATCAGCCGCTCCGCCGCGCGCCAGCCGATGCCGACGGCCGAGATCGAGATCAGAACGATCTGGGCCAAGGCGGCGAGCGCCTCGGCTTTGCCATGGCCGAAGCGGTGGTCGCGGTCGGCCGGCATCGCCGCGACGCGCACGCCGAACAAGGTGAGGAGCGAAGCAAGCAGGTCGAGTGCGGTGTCGGCCAGCGAGCCGAGCATCGCGACCGAACCGGTCGCCAGCGCCGCATAGGTTTTGAGGACCAGCAGGAAGAGCGCGGCGGCGACGCTGGCGAGCGCTGCTCTTGTGGTCAGCGAAGCGCGGTCGCTCATGGGTAGAGCAGGCTCTCGCTCCAGCCGCTTTCGCCGCGCGTGAACAGGCGGCGTTCGTGCAGGCGGTGGGGGCGGTCGGTCCAGAACTCGATCCGGTCGGGGACGAGGCGGTAGCCCCACCAATAAGGCGGGCGGCCGACCTCTGCGCCCTCGAACTCCGTCACCAGCTTTTCGTAGCGCGCCTCGAAGGCGGCGCGGCTTTCGAGCGGCCGCGACTGATCCGACGCCCAGGCGCCGATCCGCGCGTCGCGGGAGCGGGACGCGAAGTAGAAATCGGCTTCTTCGCCCGGAACCGGCTCGATGCGGCCTTCGACGCGGACCTGCCGGCGCAGCGACTTCCAGTGGAAGACCAGGGCCGCATGCGGATTGGCGGCGAGCTCGCCGCCCTTCCGGCTCCCGCTGTTGGTGTAGAAGGCGAAGCCGCGTTCGTCGTGGCCCTTCAGCAGCACCATCCGCACCGAGGGGCGGCCTTCGGCATCGGCGGTGGCGAGCGCCATCGCCTCGGCATCGTTCGGCTCCGAAGCGCGCGCCTCGGCGAACCAGGCTTCGAAGAGAGCGTGCGGATCCTCGGTCATGCTGCCGCCTCTACTGGGCGGCGGGCGCGCGGTCGAGAGGCTGGGGCGCCCTGCCGCGCGGGCCGAGGCCGAACAGCGGCCGGAGCGGATCGATCCGCCGCGCCAGCTCGAAGACGAGCCAGCAGCCCAGGCCGGTCGCGGCGATCAGCAGCGGCGCCTCCGCGAACAGCGGCAGACGCAGCGACTTGAGGTGATGGCCGGCGACGACGATGACCGTCTGATGGGCGATGTAGAAGGGGAAAACCGCGATCGTGAGCGTCCGCAGGAGCTTGCTGTCGCGGACGAGATGGCGGGCGCCGAAGCCCAAAGCGGCGACGATCGCACACCATTGATCGACCGCAAAGACGAGGCGCATGACGAGGCGCAGCGCCTCGGGCGGGACCGCCTCGTCGGCCCGATAGGCCCAATAATAGGAAGCGTAGGCGGCATAAGCGGCCAGAAACAGCGCCAGCGCGATCCAGCGCAGCCGGATGAAAGCGGCGGCGGCGCGGCCGTCCTTCATTACCAGGAAGCCGAGCAGGAAGGCGGCGAACGAGACGGCGTGGTTGTACCAGTCGTCGACGAAGGCGTGGGTGACTTCGAACAGAGGCAGCAGGACGAGGCGCGCCGCCGCGAGATAGACGATGGGCCCGACCAGCAGGAGCCACGCCGGCAGGCCGGCGAGCCGCATGCCGAGCCGGACGAGCGGAGGGCGCAGCAGCGCCACGATCGCCGCGAGCAGGAGCGTGTAGGCGAGCAGATAGGCGACGAACCAGAGATGGTTCCAGGTCGGCAGGTCCAGGCAGCCGTCGGCGTCGCAAAAGCTCGAATCGGCGGCGAGATAGCGGCCCCAGAACGCAAGATAGCCGTCGCGATAGCCGAGCGCCTCGACCACCTCGTAATAGCTTTGCGGCGGCACCACCACGGCCATGGCGAAGAGGAGCGGGACGAGCAGCCGCACCGTCCGCTTTCCGGCGAGCTCGCCGGCGCCCATCTTGTCGGCCATGAAGCGGGTCGCCGCGCCCGAGACGAGGAACAGCAGGGTCAGGCGCCAGGGATTGGTGAACAGCATCAGCGGCTCGAGCGCGTGCCCCGCATGATCGCTCTTCACGTGCCAATCCCAAGTGACGTAGAACATGCCGACATGATAGAGGATCAAGAGGGCGAAAGCGGCCACGCGGATCCAGTCGAGATAGACGAGCCGGGCGGGAGATTGGGCTTGGGTCTGCATGACATGTCTCTGCTTCGATTGCGTTCGCCGCCGCTTTCGCCGGGCTGCGGCCCCGGCTTCAAGCGCGATGGGCCAGGCGGCGCGCGCCGCGGTGCGTGCGGATTGCCCGTGTGATGAACGGCGCGGCAGCCGGGACGAGCGGGAACGGGCGCTGGACCGACTGGGCGATCGCCTATGCCGTGCTGGCGCCCGCGACTTTGCTCTTCGCCGCCGTCAATGTGCTGAGCTATCTCGACGAACGCGAAGCCATGGGGCGCCTGGTCCCTTGGTGGGAGCCGGCCGTATGGGAGGGAACGAGCGGCCTGGTTCTGCTCTCATTGGCCTGGATACCGATGCTGATCGCCGATCGGCTGCCGCCGGACGGCCCGCGCTGGCCGCTCGCCCTCGCCGTGCAGCTCGCCGTGACGATCCCTTTCTCGCTGGCCCATGTCGGGCTGATGATCGCGTTGCGCGAAGCGGCCTATGCGCTGGCCGGCGAGGATTATGAATTCGGCGGCGGCGGGCTGCTCTACGAATACCGCAAGGACCTGCTGAGCTACGCCGTCTACGCCGCCACCTTCTGGATCGTCCGCAGGCTGCGCCAGCGCGGCGGACGGCCGGAGGCCGCGCCGGAGCGGAACCTGTTCGACATCGACGAGGGCCAGCGCCTGATCCGGGTCGCGAAGCCCGACATCCTCGCCGCGCGTTCGTCCGGAAACTATGTCGAGTTCCTGCTTGCCGACGGGCGCCGCCCGCTGATGCGCGCGACCCTGACCGGCATCGAGTCGGCGCTCGCCGAAGCGGGCTTCGTCCGCACCCACAAATCCTGGCTGGTCAATGCCGCGCATGTCGTCGAAATCGTCGCGGAAGGCTCGGGCGATTATGGCCTGCGACTGTCGGACGGTACCGATCTGCCCTTGTCACGCCGCTATCCCGATGCTCTGACGGCGCTGCGCGCGGGCCGCGCAAACTAGTGGACTTTTGAAGCAGGCTGGAGAACGACGAACGCATGGCTGATCTCTATTCGCAGCTGAACGTCCCCCGCGGCGCGAGCGAGGCCGAGATCAAGAAGGCCTATCGCAAGCTCGCCAAGGAGCTGCACCCGGACAGGAACAAGGACAATCCCAAGGCGACCGAGCGCTTTTCCAAGGTGACGCGCGCCTATGACATCCTGACCGACAAGGACAAGCGCGCCCAATATGACCGCGGCGAGATCGACGAAGAGGGCAATCCGAGGATGCCCTTCGGTTTTGGCGGCGGCGGCGGGGGGCCTCGCCCCGGCGGCCGCGGCGGCGAGTTCCGCGGGCCGAACGGGGAGCCGTTCGAATTCACCGGCGGCGGCGAGGCCGCGGACATTTCCGACCTGTTCGAAGGGCTGTTCGGCGGCGGGCGGCGCGGCGGCGGCCCGTTCGGCGGCTTCGGGCGGCGGAGCGCGCCGCCGCAAAAGGGCGCCGACGTCGCCTACCGGCTCGAAGTGCCGTTCGAGGATGCGGCGCGGCTGGACGGCCAGCGCGTGACCTTGAGCAGCGGCAAGACGCTCGACATCAAGCTGCCGCCGGGCGTCGAGGACGGCACCAGGATCCGCCTCGGCGGCCAAGGCCAGCCCGGGCCTTCGGGCAATGGCGACGCCATCGTCACCATCGCGGTGAAGACGCACCGCTTCTTCAGGCGCGAGGGCGACAATATCCGGCTCGACCTGCCGATCTCGATCGACGAGGCGGCGCTGGGCGGCAAGGTGCGCGTGCCGACGGTCGACGGGCCGGTGATGCTGAGCGTCCCCAAGGGATCGAGCTCGGGCAAGGTGCTGCGATTGAAGGGCAAGGGCTTCACCGGCAAGAAAGGCGCGCGAGGCGACCAGCTCGTTACCTTGATGGTCGACGTCCCCGACGATCCCGAGCTCGCCGCCTTCCTCGAAGGCTGGAGCGGCAAGGGCAAGAGCAACCCCAGGGCCGGCTTGGGCGTCTAGACGCTCGTGCGCGACATCTCCCCCGAATCCCCGGAAGCAAGACGCAAGCGGCTGGCCAGCGCCAAGGCGCACCTGGAAACGATCCGGGAGAAGGTCCGCCCCGGCGCCCGCCCCTTCGAAGTCATCAAGCGCGTCGCGATCGGCGTCTATTCGGACGGCTTCATCCACGCCGGCAACCTTGCCTATTTGGCTTTGCTCTCGCTGTTCCCGTTCGTCATCGTCGCGGCGGCGGTGGCCCGGCTGTTCGGGCAGACCGAGGAGGGTCTCAGCGCCGTCAACGCCCTCCTCCAGACGATGCCGCCGGACGTGGCCGATGTGCTGCGAACGCCGATCCGCGACGTGCTGGAGGCGCGTTCGGGCAACCTGCTCTGGCTCGGCGCCCTGGTCGGCCTGTGGACGACGGGCAGCTTCATCGAAACCATCCGCGACATCATCCGCCGCGCTTATGGCGTCACCTACAGCCGCCCCTTCTGGGAATATCGGCTCGGATCGGTGGGGATGATCATCGCCGCCGTGGTGATCGCGATGCTCGCGTTCAGCGTCTCGATCCTGCTCTCCGGCGTGCAGCAATTCCTGGTCGCGCTCATCCCGGGCGCGCAGGATCTCGTCGGCGTGCTGACCCTGCTTCGGGCGGCGCCCGCCCTGATGCTGTTCGGTTCGCTCTATTTGCTGTTCTACGTCCTTACGCCCAAACGCTACCGGATCCAGTCCTGCCGCAAATGGCCGGGCGCGGCCCTGGTCACCGGCTGGTGGGTCGCCACCACGGCCTTGCTTCCGCTCACCCTGTCGACTCTCGGCGGCTACGACCGCACCTATGGCAGCCTCGCCGGGGTGATGATCGCGCTGATTTTCTTCTTCATCATCGGCCTCGGCCTCGTTATCGGCGCGGAGCTCAACGCGGCCCTGGTCCAGACGCCCAAGCCAACCGCCGAAGACGTCGAGGCGGTGGTCCACGAAGAAGCCGCGGCCGAGGCGGAGCACAAAGCCATTGAGAAAGCCGCCAAGGCGGAGGACAAGGCGGTCGCGGCGGCGCAAGAGGAGGACGAATGACAGGCTTGATGGAAGGAAAGCGCGGGCTGATCATGGGCCTCGCCAACGACCGTTCCCTCGCCTGGGGCATCGCCAAGGCGCTCGGTGACCAGGGCGCCGAGCTCGCTTTCTCCTATCAGGGCGAGGCAATGGAGAAACGGGTGCGCCCGCTCGCCGAGCAATTGGGCACCGCCTTCCTGATCGACTGCGACGTCGCCGACATGGCCAATCTCGACGCGGCGTTCGAAACGCTGAAGGGGCGCTGGGAGACGATCGATTTCCTGGTCCACGCGATCGGCTTTTCCGACAAGAACGAGCTGCGCGGCCAGTTCGTCGACACCAGCCTCGACAACTTCCTCATGACCATGAACATTTCGGCCTACAGCTTCGTCGCGGTGGCGCAGCGGGCGCGGCCGATGATGCCGAACGGCGGATCGCTGCTGACGCTCTCTTATTACGGGGCCGAGAAGGTGATCCCGCATTACAACGTGATGGGCGTCGCCAAGGCCGCGCTTGAGACCAGCGTCAAATATCTGGCGATGGACCTCGGGCGGGAGAATATCCGCGTCAACGCCATTTCGGCCGGGCCGATCAAGACGCTGGCGGCGAGCGGCATCGGCGATTTCCGCTACATCATGAAGTGGAACGAGTATAATTCGCCGCTCAGGCGCAACGTCACCATCGAGGACGTCGGCGGCGCCGGCCTCTATCTGCTCTCCGACCTCGCCAGCGGCGTGACCGGCGAGATCCACCATGTCGACGCGGGCTATAACGTGGTCGGCATGAAGGCCGAGGACGCGCCCGACATCGCGACGACGTGACCGCCATGGTCCGGCCGGCGGAAGCGCGCGACGCGCCGGGCATCCGGGCGGTCCATCTCGCCGCCTTTCCGACCGCCGCGGAAGCGGACCTCGTCGAGGCGCTGGGGCGCGACGGCGACGCGGCGACGTCGCTCGTCGCGGAGAAGCAGGGCGAGATCGTCGGCCATGTCCTGCTCAGCCGGATGCGCGCCTCGGGCGATGGGCGGACCTACAAGTCGGTCGGCCTGGGTCCGGTCGGGGTCCGCCCCTTCTATCAGGGCGCGGGCACCGGCGCGGCCATGATCGAGGGCGCGCTGGCGATCGCCCGGGCGACGGGCGAGGAACTGGCGTTCGTGCTCGGCGAGCCCGATTATTATCGGCGCTTCGGCTTTACCGCGGAAGCGGCCGCGCCGTTCGCTTCGCCTTATGCGGGCCCCTATTTCATGGCGCTGGCGCTGCGCGACGGCGTGCCGGCGCCGGCAGCGGGCGCCGCGGCCTACGCGCCCGCCTTCGCGGCGCTCGGCGAGGCGGGCTAGGCGATGTCAATCAACAGCTTCGGCCGCCTCTTCCGCTTCGCGACATGGGGCGAAAGCCACGGGCCGGCGATCGGCGCCGTCGTCGACGGCTGCCCGCCGGGGCTGGCGCTCGGTGAGGCGGACATCCAGCACTGGCTCGACCGGCGCCGGCCCGGCGCGAGCGGCCTCACCTCGCAACGGAACGAGCCGGACCGGGTGCGGATCCTCTCCGGCGTCTACGGGGGGCGGACGACGGGGACGCCGATCAGCCTGATGATCGACAATGTCGACGCGCGGCCCGGCGACTATCCGGCGGATTCGCCCTATCGGCCCGGCCATGCCGATTATGCCATCCAAGCCAAATACGGCCTGCGCGACCCGCGCGGCGGCGGCCGCGCCTCGGCGCGCGAGACGGCGGCGCGGGTGGCGGCCGGCGCGGTGGCGCGCCTGGTGATCCCCGAAGTCAGGATCGAAGCGCTGGTCGTGGAGATCGGCGGCGACACGGATGCGGGCAATTGGCCCGCCTTGATCGATGCCGCGCGTGACGCGGGCAGCTCGCTGGGCGCGATCGTCGAGTGCGTGGCGGAGGGCGTCCCCGCCGGCTGGGGCGCGCCGGTCTATGCCAGGCTCGACGCCGAGCTGGCCGCGGCGATCATGTCGATCAACGCGGTGAAGGGCGTGGAGATCGGCGACGGCTTCGCGGCGGCGCGGCTGCGGGGCGAGGACAATGCCGACGCGATGCGGCCGGGCTCGGACGGCCCGGCGTTCCTGTCGAATCATGCCGGCGGGATTGCGGGCGGCATCTCCACCGGGCAGCCGATCGTCCTCCGGGCGGCGTTCAAGCCGACCTCGTCGATCCGGATTCCAGTCGAGACGATCGACGCGCGGGGCCGGGCGGCGAAGGTGTCGACCGCGGGCCGGCACGACCCCTGCGTCGGCATTCGCGGCGCCCCGGTCGTGGAAGCGATGATGGCGCTGGTGCTGGCGGACCACAAGCTGCTGCACCGGGCGCAATGCGGATGAGCATCGTCCGGCGCATCGTCGTGCGCGGCCGGGTGCAGGGCGTCTTCTACCGCGGCTGGGCGGTCGAGGCCGCACGCGGGCTCGGCCTCGAGGGCTGGGTGCGCAATCGGCGCGACGGCAGCGTCGAGATCCTGGCCGCAGGTCCCGAGGCGGCGATCGCGGCGCTGATCGAAAATTGCCGGCGCGGTCCGCCGGCCGCGCGCGTCGACCGCGTCGATGTGGAGGAAACCGACGAACCGGTGCCGGCCCGCTTCGTACAGCGGCCGACGCTTTAGGGTTCGCCCCGGGCTCCGGGCGAACCCTTAGCCGCGCTTGCGGCCGACGAGGGTGCCCTTGGTGCCGTTGTCGAGCAGGGTGAAGTCGAAATCGGGCCGCATCCTGCGCCAGCGCCGCGCGACGAAGCGCTCGCCGGGCCGCGCGCCGTCGTCGAGCATCACCGTGCCGCCCGGGGCGACATGGTCGAACAGCACGGAAGCGCCGCCGCGGGTCATCGGGTGGACGGTCCAGGGCGGGCCGTCGATCAGCATGAGATCGATCCCCGCCGGCAGCGGACCGTGATCGTACCAGAGGCCGGGCCAATCCTGCGACGGCCGCAGCGGCACGGCGCGCAGATCGGCGGCGAGGCCGTGATCGGCGAGCCAGGCGCGGGTCGCGTCGACGAAATCCTTATGCTGGTCGAAGCTGATCAACCGGCCGCCGCCGGACATCTGCAGCGCGCGGGCCAGGATCAAGGTGGAGGCGCCGGTGCCGAACTCGACGACCAGCTTCGGCCGGTGCTCGAAAATATGGTCGGTGACCAACGTCAGCAGCCCGGTGTCGGCCTTCCAGCTGCCGAGATAGGGCAAGGCATCGTAGGGAAGATTGAGCCGGTCGAGCAGCGCATGCTTGTCGCGGAGCCGGCCGCCGTGAAGGCTGCGCACCAGCCAGGGCCATTGGAATGCGCCGAAGGCGATCATCGCCGACCAGTCCGCGAGAGAACGGCCCTCCGAACCGATGACGGGCGTGTCGCCGACGCGGGGCAACAGGGAGGTGGCTTCGCGAGTGGTCATTCCGAATCCTGTATGTTGTAGAGCCGTTTTATTGCGTAAATGGGTCGCGGACTAGGATCGTGTCGTCGCGTTCCGGGCTCGTCGAGACCAAAGCGACCGGGCACGCGATCAGTTCCTCGACGCGGCGGATGTACTTGATCGCCTGCGCCGGCAAATGCCGCCAGCTGCGCGCGCCCGCGGTCGATTCCGCCCAGCCCGGCATGGTCTCGTAAACCGGCTGCACCGCGGCCTGATCGGCGGCATGGGCGGGAAAATGATCGAGCGTCTTCCCGTTCAGCGTGTAGCCGGTGCAGATCCGGATCTCGTCGAGGCCGTCGAGCACGTCGAGCTTGGTGAGCGCGATCCCGGTCACTCCCGAGACCGCGCAGGATTGGCGGACGAGGACCGCGTCGAACCAGCCGCAGCGGCGCTTGCGCCCGGTGACCGTGCCGAACTCGCGGCCGCGTGTCCCGAGGCGCTGGCCGGTTTCGTCCTCGAGCTCGGTCGGAAACGGGCCGGAACCGACGCGGGTGGTATAGGCCTTGACGATGCCGAGCACGAAGCCGGCCGCGGACGGGCCCAGGCCGGTGCCCGCCGCGGCGGTGCCGGCGACGGTGTTGGACGAGGTGACGAACGGATAGGTGCCGTGGTCGACGTCGAGCAGCACGCCCTGCGCGCCTTCGAACAGGATGCGGCGCCCGCGCAGCCGCGCTTCATTCAGGGTGATCCAGACCGGGCGGGCGAATTGCAGCACGAAATCGGCGATTTCACCGAGGTCGCGCTCCAGCCGGGCGCGGTCGATGCCGGGCTTCCCGAAACCGGTGCGCAAGGCGTCGTGATGGGCGCAGATGCGGTCGAGCTGCGGCCCGAGAGCGCCAAGATGGGCGAGGTCGCAGACCCGGATCGCGCGGCGGCCGACCTTGTCCTCATAGGCCGGGCCGATGCCGCGCCGGGTGGTGCCGATCTTGCCGGCGCCCGACGCATCCTCGCGCAACGCGTCGAGATCGCGGTGGAAGGGGAGGATGAGCGGGCAGGTGTCGGCGATCTGCAGCGTCTCGGGCGTGATCGAAACGCCCTGCTCGCCCAGCCGGTCGACCTCGGCCTTCAGCGCCCAGGGATCGAGCACGACGCCGTTGCCGATCACCGACAGGGTGCCGCGGACGATCCCCGAAGGAAGGAGCGAGAGCTTGTAGGTCTCGTCGCCGACGACGAGCGTGTGGCCGGCATTGTGGCCGCCCTGGAAGCGGACGACGAGATCGGCGCGGCTGGCCAGCCAGTCGACGATCTTGCCCTTGCCCTCGTCGCCCCACTGGCCGCCGATCACGGTTACATTCGCCACGCTCTACGCTTTCTCGGGGGGTTGCCCGCCGCCTCTAGGAGGAGGCGCCGTCGCCGTCCAGCCACGGCTTGCCGCACGGTGAGCGGATCGTTGTTTTAGGTTCATGCAACTCCCGGCATGGCGGGGACGTTGAGAGACCGCGTTTTCCGTTCAGAGGAGAGAAGTCATGCGTAACCTCATTCTCGCCGTCTCCGCGACGGCCATGGCCATCCCGGTCAGCTTCGTTTTGCCGGCCGATTCGGCCGACGCCCAGCGCCGTTACTATCGCGACGGCTATTATGAAGGCCCGACCTGGCGCGACAATCGCGGCCGCGAGCGTTGTCGCCGGCCGAACGGCACCACCGGCCTGATCATCGGCGGCGCCGCCGGCGCCCTGGTGGGCCGCGAGATCGACGGCGGCCGCAACCGCACCACCGGAACCGTCGTCGGCGCGGTCGCCGGCGCCCTGGTGGGTCGCGAGATCGACCGCGGCAACCGCCGCCGCTGCCGCTAAGTCCAGTTCAGAAAAAGGAAGAGGGCCGCCTCCTTCGGGAAGCGGCCCGCTTTCTCGTGCCTGCGGGCGCGGTCAGGCCGTGGCCGGCTTGGTCTTCCTGCCGGCGCCCTTCCGCGTAGCGGGACGCCTGGCGGGGGCCTTCTTGGCGGGAGCGGAGGCCGTGGCGGCGGCGGGCTTCGCCGAGGCCTTGGCGGTCTTCGCCGGCTTTCTCGCGGCTTTGGCCGGCTTCGCGCGGGACGCAGCCTTCTTCCTGGCCGGCGCCTTGCGCGGCGCGGCGGCCGGCCGGGCCGGCGAACCGGCCTTGCCGCCGGTGTCGCCCATCATCCGGCGGACCGCCTCGGTGGCGGCGTTGATCATCGCCGCGCCGATCTTGTTGGCGCTCTCGGCGGCGGCGTCGGCCGCGGCCTCGGCGGCGTCCTGCGCTTGACGGGCACTCTTCTTGGCACTGTCGCGGACGGTCTTGTTGGCCGCCAGTGCCGCAGCGGCGGTAACCAGCCCGGCGGCGAGCAGGCTGCGCGCGACCGGATTTTGGGCGAGCTCGGCAGCGCGGCGGCCGGCCTCGCGAAGCGCGTCGGGGATCATGTCGGCGGTGGTGCGGCCGCCGCCGCCCTCAGTGCCTTTTTTCTTGGCCATGACGGAACTCCTTCAAGTCGTATCTCCGGCGTAACAGACCCGCCAGCGGGCGAACAGTTCCCTCGCAACCCATGTTAGTCGCGATCGGGATCCTCGACATAGGACTGGCCCTGGTCCTGGTGCGCCGCCTGGTCGCGCTTCATTTCGTAGCTTTCGCCATCGGGCGCGACTGGATCGCCGTGGGGCTGTGCCGGCGCTCGGGCATCGTCGCCATGGCCCTTGTCGCGGACGAGGTGCTCGGGGATCTCGTTCTCCCGCGCTTCCTCGCTGTCCGGCAACGGATGGCCCTGCCCTCCCACTTCGGGCTTCGCATTCTCGTCCATGGCGGTCTCCTCTCGCGGACAAGCGAAAGGCCGCCGGGACGATTTGGTTCCCGGCGGCCCTTTCGACATGGTCAGCGGCCGGAAGTCTCCAGCCCGGAGAACACTGGAAAGACTAAGCTTTCAGCTCCCGAACGGACTTGACCGACCCCTCTGCTGAACCATGAGACATCGGATCACCTCCTTTCGCTGGTTGATGGCAGGCACACTATGATTCGCGCCGAATCGCGGATCAAGTCTTGAACTCAATTATTTTGGCGCTAGGATTCCATGCTTCGCGCGGCGGGCGTTTCCTTAAAATCGCGATCTCCGAGCCGCCGGGCCTCGCCCGGCTCGCAATCGTTCACGGGCGCCGCTCTCATGCCCGGCAATCCTCGATCACCCGCGCCGGCTCCGGCCAGGCGGGCATTACGAGGGCCGGGCCGCCCTCGGCCTCGACCAGGAACCGGCCGCGGCTGAACGCGATCTGGTCGAGCAGGGGATCGGCGGCGGAGAGCGTTGCCAGCATCTCGTTCAGGTGGACCGGGGCGGCCGGCAGCCGGCGCTCGCCATAGGTGGTGCGGAACATGAACGCGGGCGCCTGCGCGCCGGTCATGCCGGCGGTAATCGAGCCGTTGGGCTCGCAGCGAAGAGTGAAGGTCGCCCGCTCGGAGCCGAAGATGGCGAGCGCGACCGCGCCGTCGCGGCGGTAGGTCCAGTCGCCGGGGCTCAAAGGGCCCTCCTGCCAGCTGGCGGCGGGCGACGCCGGGGCGGGTTCGGGCGTCGGCGGCGCCGGACGCGGCGGCGGCTCGGGGACCGGCGCGGGCGCGGGGGACGGGCGCGGGGCGCAGGCCGCCACCGCCAAGGCAGTCGCCAGCGCGCCGGCGATCCGGATCATCCGCGTGCTCATTCCAGGCTCAACCGATTGGGTCGCGCCAGGTTCATTCCCCCGGGGCTGCGGCATTGGCCGGGGCGGACGCATTGCCCTCGGCCCCGGGTTCGCGCTCGGCCGCGCCGCTCGCGCACTGGCCGATATAGGTGCCGATCAAGGGGCTGGGCGGCAGGATCAGAGGCGGGGCATCGCCGATGCGGATGGCAATCGGCGAGGCCGCGCGGGCAAGGATTCCGAGCAGCTGGTCGGTCGCGTTCAGCGCCGCGCGGAGCATCGGGATGGGGCCGCCGCCGGCGGTGACGGCGAGCCGACGGGTCTCGCTACCGACCGAGACCAACATCACCGGCAGGTCGCCGGCAGGCGCCTGGCCGTGGCGCTGGAGGAGGACGCCGCCGCGCGCGTCGCAGCGCAGGCTGAACAAGGGCGGCGCGCCCGCCGGGCCGAATTCGAGCGCCCGCTGATCCTCCTGCAGCGAGTCGCGCCATTCGCCTATCTCGACCTCCTCGTCGTCGCGCTCGGGGCGGACCGTCTCGACCGTCTGCACCGCCTGGTTGCCGTCGGACGGGACGAGGCTCGCATCCTCCGAGCGCGCGCAGGCGGCGAGCAGGATCAGCGTGAGGGCAAGCGCTTTACGGGTCATCGGTTCAATCCTCCGGATGGCGGCGTCGACTTGTCCTTAGCCCGGCACGCCGCCGCGCGCATCCCATAGCGCGAGGAATTCGCGCCGGCTCTTCGGGCCGAAGGCGGCGAAGCCGGGATTGGGGTCTCGCGATAGGGGCGGCGCATATTCGCCGTTCGACGTGCGGTCGATCTTGATCGGAAGCCTGGAGCGGGGTTCAGAGCGAGTCGTGGAAGATGAGTCCGAGCGTGAAGCGGAGCCCCGAACGGACCCGGCTGACCCCGTGGCGGATTGCGCGCCGGTGCCAGCCGCGGCTTCCCCGGACCGGGCGATCGCGGACCGGGAAGATCACGGCGTCGCCCTCGGCAAGCGGAACAACCTCGGCCCGCGACTGCATGCGCGGCCGTTGCTCGGCGAGGACGAACTCGCCGCCGGTGAAGTCGGCGCCCGGCGCGGACAGCAGAATTGCAATCTGGAGCGGGAAGACGTGCGCGCCATAGACGTCCTGATGGAGCGCGTTCCAATCGCCGGTTTCGTAACGCAGGATCAGCGGCGTCGGGCGGCATTGATTGGCTGCGTGACAGCGGGCGATGAAGTCGGCGTGGCGCTCCGGGTAGCGCTCGCCGGTTTCCAGGACCTCGGCCCACCGGTTGGCGATACGGGCCAGCGGCGGATAGAGGCCGGCGCGCAGCTCGGCGACCGGTTCCGGCAGCGAATAGGCGAAATAGCGATAGGCGCCGCTGCCATAACCGTGCCGTGCCATCACGACCTCGCTGCGGAAGCGCTCGCGCTCGTCCCAGCCGGCGCGACGTGCGGCGCACTCGCCGCGATCCAGCAGGGCCGGCACGACGGCACAGCCATGCCTGTCGAGATCGGCCGCCGCTTCGTCCCAATCGATCATGTTCATCTTTTTCCTTTTAGCGTGGCGGCGCCTGCTCCCGCTTCCTGTCCCTTGCGGCCAAACAGGCTTGACACGCGTCTTGATTGATCGTTCAACCAAGCGATGAACGCCGACACCCGCCAGCGGCTCGTGATGACCGCGATGGAGTTGTTCTGGGAGAAGGGCTTCCAGTCGACCTCGATCGCCGACATCCTCAGCCGCTCCCAGCTGCACAGCGGCAGCCTCTACCATTTCTTCCCCGGCAAGCAGGACGTGCTCGCCGCAGTGCTTGAAGCCTATCGCGACGGCATCGAGGAATGGCTGCTGAAGCCCGCCTGGTCGGGCGTCGACGACCCGATCGAGCGGATCTTCGCCCTGCTCGACGGCTACCGCATCCAGCTCGTCACCACCGATTGCACCTATGGTTGCCCGATCGGCAGCCTCGCGCTCGAGCTGCACGAGCCCGATCGCAACATCCGCGAGCTGCTCTCGGCCAATTTCGCCAATTGGACGGGCGCGATCACCCGCTGCCTCGACGAAGCGCGCGAGCGGCTGCCGGCCGCTCTGGACCGGCGGCGGCTGGCCGAGTTCACTTTGACCGTGATGGAGGGCGCGATCATGCAGGCGCGCACCTATCGCGACATCGCCAGCTTCGACCGCAACATCGCGGTTCTGCGCGAACATTTCGAAATGCTGATCGACCAGGCGAAGGCGGAGCGCGTGCCTGCGTGACCGGAGGGAAGCCGTCATTGCGGCGGAAGCCGGAATCCCTTTGGTTCTTTTGAAGGAAGGGAGATTCCAGCTTTCGCTGGAATGACGAGAGGGAGGGGAAGATGGAACTGCCCGAGGTCAATTATCTCGCCGTGCTGCTGGCGGCGGTGTCGGCGTTCGTGCTCGGAGGGCTCTGGTACTCGCCGGCTTTGTTCGCAAAGAAATGGATGGCCTATACCGGCAACGAATGCGCGGAGGGGGAGAAGCCCAAGGGCAATATGGCAATGATCTTCGGCGGCGCGTTCGTGCTCTCGCTGATCGCGGCCTATGTCTTCGCCTTGTTTCTGCCACCCGACATCGGCCCCAAATATGGCGCCGCCTTCGGCTTCGCCGCCGGCCTGTTCTGGGTCGCGACCAGCTATGGGATCAACTATCTGTTCGAGCAGCGGCCCTTGGGCCTCTGGCTGATCAACGGCGGCTACCATACGCTCCAGTTCACGCTCTACGGGCTGGTGCTGGGGGCGATGGGACCGGGCGGGGTTTAGGCGGCGGCGCGGGGGACGATCCGGTCGAGGTCGTTCCCCTTCGCCCGCCGCACCTCCTCCAGATCGTAGTCGTTCTGAAGGCCGAGGAAGAACCCCTCGGACATGCCGAAATAGCGCGCCAGGCGCAGATCGATGTCGGCATCGATCGGCATCGTCTCGGTCAGCAGCCGTTCGAGCTGGCGCCGTGGAATGCCGGCACCCTTGGCGACCTCCTCGACGGAAATCTCCGACCCGATGAGGAACTCCTCGCGCAGAATCTCGCCGGGATGGACGTTGTCCAACCGGTCCTCATCCGCGATGATAGTCCTCGATCCGGACATCCTCCGCACCTCCCTCGACCCAGCGGAAGCAGATACGCCACTGGTCGTTAATGCGGATACTATATGTCCCCTTGCGCTTCCCCTTCAACTCCTCAAGCCGGTTGTTGCGGGGAACGCGCAACTCGCCCGGCTTGCTCGCGCGGTTGAGCATGCGCAGCTTGCGACGCGCGGTCTTCTGAATATCGGGCGGCAACACGCGGCTGCGTTCGCCGTTCCAGACGCGCTCGGTTTCCTCGTCGGCGAAGCTGCGGATCATGGCTGCCTCTCTTCCCGTGGCAGCCCTTCATGAATCTAAGATTCCTCGAAAAGTCACGAGAAAAATCTGGCCCTGACGAAATAAAAAGCTTGTTTGGGGGCACCGACTCATCTCGTCGGACGACGAACCACAGCAACTGCAGATAATTGCCCTTTCAGTTCGATTCCCTCACCGGCCACCCCTGCGCCCCATCCTGATCGCCTTCTGCTTGCCGTAGCGGGTCTTGCGCGTGCCCGGCTTGCCCTCGGTCGAATGGCCCAGCATCGGCGCCCGGCTTTGTTCGGTGGCGAGGCCGAGCTCCCCGGCCTCCAGCCGCCGGATCTCGTCGCGCAGCCTTCCCGCCTCCTCGAACTCCAGGTCGCCGGCGGCCTTGCGCATGCGTTTTTCGAGGTCGTCGATGTAAGCGCGGAGGTTGTGGCCGACGAGGTGGGGGGCGGCCTCGTCGCCGGTGTCGACGATGACGGAATCGCGGTTGGAGACGTTGGCGAGGATGTCGGAGATGTTGCGCTTGATCGTGGTCGGGGTGATGCCGTGGGCGGCGTTATAGGTTTCCTGCTTCTCGCGGCGGCGGTTGGTTTCGTTGAGAGCGCGCTCCATCGAGCCGGTCATCCGGTCGGCGTAGAGGATGACCCGGCCCTCGACGTTGCGCGAGGCGCGGCCGATGGTCTGGATCAGCGAGGTTTCGGAGCGCAGGAAGCCTTCCTTGTCGGCGTCGAGGATCGCGACCAGGCCGCATTCGGGGATGTCGAGGCCTTCGCGCAGCAGGTTGATGCCGACGAGCACGTCGTAGACCCCCAGGCGGAGATCGCGGATCAACTCGATCCGTTCCAGCGTCTCGACGTCGGAGTGCATGTAGCGGACGCGAAGGCCCGCTTCGTGGAGGAACTCGGTGAGGTCCTCGGCCATCCGCTTGGTGAGCGTGGTCACCAGGGTGCGATAGCCTTTCTTCGCCGTCTCGCGCGCCTCATTGACGAGGTCGTCGACCTGGTCCTCGACCGGCCTGATCTCGACCGGCGGGTCGATCAGGCCGGTGGGGCGAATCACCTGCTCGACGAAGACGCCGCTGGTCTGCTCCAGCTCCCAGGGGCCGGGCGTGGCCGAGACGGCGACGGTCTGCGGCCGCATGACGTCCCATTCGTTGAAGCGCAGCGGCCGGTTGTCGATGCAGGACGGCAGGCGGAAGCCATATTCGGCCAGCGTCAGCTTCCGCCGATGGTCGCCCCGCGCCATCGCGCCGACCTGCGGCACGGTCTGGTGGCTCTCGTCGACGAAGAGCAGGGCGTTTTCGGGCAGATATTCGAACAAAGTCGGCGGCGGCTCGCCCGGCAGACGCCCGGTGAGGAAGCGGGAATAATTCTCGATGCCGGCGCAAGAGCCGGTGGCGGCGATCATCTCGAGGTCGAAATTGGTACGCTGCTCGAGCCGCTGCGCCTCGAGCAGCTTGCCCTCGGCCTGGAGCTCCTTCAGCCGCTCGGTCAGCTCGAAACGGATCGCCTCCATCGCCTGCTTCATCGTCGGGCCGGGGGTAACGTAATGCGAGTTGGCGTAGACCTTCACATAGTCGAGCGCGGCGATCTTCTTTCCCGTCAGCGGGTCGAATTCGACGATCGATTCGATCTCGTCGCCGAAGAAATTGATCCGCCAGGCCATGTCCTCGTAATGCGAAGGGAAGACCTCCAGATTGTCGCCGCGGACCCGGAAATTGCCGCGGGCGAAGGCCTGGTCGTTGCGCTTGTACTGGAGCGCGACGAGCTTGCGGATGATCTCGCGCTGGTCGACCGTCTCGCCCTTCTTGAGCGAGAAGGTCATCGCCGAATAGGTTTCGACCGAGCCGATGCCGTAGATGCACGAGACCGAGGCGACGATGATGACGTCGTCGCGCTCGAGCAGCGAGCGGGTCGCCGAGTGGCGCATCCGGTCGATCGCCTCGTTCACGCTCGACTCCTTCTCGATATAGGTGTCGGAGCGGGGGACGTAGGCCTCCGGCTGGTAATAATCGTAATAGGAAACGAAGAATTCGACGGCATTGTCCGGGAAGAAGCTCGAAAACTCGCCGTAGAGCTGGGCGGCGAGGATCTTGTTGGGCGCGAGCACCAGCGCCGGGCGCTGCAGCGTCTCGATCACCTTGGCCATGGTGAAGGTCTTGCCGGAGCCGGTGACGCCGAGCAGGACCTGGGTCTTCTCGTCCTGGCGCATCTGGCCGACCAGCTCCTCGATCGCCGCGGGCTGGTCGCCGGCCGGCGTATAATCGGAGACGAGCTTGAACGCCCGGCCGCCCTCGGCCTTGTCCGGGCGCTCGGGGCGATGGGGAATGAAGGCCTGGCCTGTCTCGGGCTCGTCGAGGCTGGTGCGGATGGCGATGGTCATGGTCGGGATATGGTCGCGCGACCGGAGGGGCGCAACGTCGCCGATTGCCTATCGCGGCGGATTGCGACACAATCCGCGCCAAGGTCGCGACTCCAACAGCAACCTGAACGGGGAGACTTTCATGAAACGACTCGCTCTCTTGGCGCCGACCGTGGCGCTGATCGTCGCCTGTTCGGGCAGCGGCGTCTCGCTGCAGCCCGGTCAGTGGGAAATGACCACCAAGATGACCGACATCGAGATTCCGGGCGCGCCCCCGGCGGTCGCCGCGCAGATGAAGCAGGCAATGGCGAGCCAGGCGCAGACGCAGACGCGCTGCATCACTCCGGCGGAAGCCGCCAACCCGGCCGGCAACATGGCGAGCCCGAGCGGCAACGCCCAGGGCTGCACCTTCTCCAACCAGACCTTCTCGGGCGGCACGATCAACGTCGCCGGCTCGTGCCCGGGCCCGGCCGGCGGGACCGTGCAGACCGCGCTCGAAGGCAGCTATACGGCGACCACGATGGAGACGCGGATTTCGGCGAACATCGAGGGCGGGCCGCAGCCGATGCGGATGTCGGGCACGATGACCGGCCGCCGCACGGGCGATTGCCCCGCCTCCTGAGGCAAGGACAGGCGAACAGGGCGCCGTCGGAGCCTAAGGGGGTTTCGGCGGCGCCCCACGTTCGAACGGGCGCGAGTCCGCCGGGACGGGAGGAATGAGATGAGGCATGCGATCGCAGCCGCCGCCATATCCCTGTCGCTGGCATCCTGCGGCAGCGGGAACGAGGCCGGCAACGCAGGCGCCGGGAACATAGCGGAGAATAGGGAAACCGCGGCGGCCGACGGCGGCTCGACCGGGAGCGGCGCCGCCGCCTTCCAGCCGGGCCAGTGGGAGGTGCGCGCCGAAGTGGTGCGGCTCGACATGCGGAACGTGCCGAACATGCCCGCCGGCGCGACCCCGCCGATGCCGCCGCCGACCACGATCACCTACTGCATGACGCCGGAGCAGGCGCAGCGGCCGGACGCGAATTCGCTGACCGCCAACACGCGCGACAGCGGCTGCACCTACCAGAATTTCTCGATGGGCAACGGCCGCATCCAGGGAATTGTCCAGTGCAACACCCAAGGCGCGCAGATGCGGACCGCGATCGACGGCCGGTTCACCGCGACCAGCTATGAGATGACTCAGCAGGCGCAGGTGACCACGTCCGGCATCACCACCGACATGGAGGCCCGCACGACCGGGCGCCGCCTCGGCGATTGCCCGGCGGGCTGACCTGTGCGGCCCGGCACCGAGGCGATGCCCGTCGCGGTGCTCGATCTGTCGCGGCCGAGCGGGGGGCAGTGAGGCGCTGGCTGCTCGCTCTGCTCCTGCTCTGCGGATGCGGCGCGCGCGAGGAGAGCCGGAACCAGACCGCCGGCGACGTGGCGAACCAGCTCGCCGGGGTGGCGATCGAGCCGGGGCTCTGGGAATCGACCAGCGCGGTGGCGAGCGTCAGCGCGCCCGACCTGCCGCTCCAGGTGCAGCGGCGGATGATCGGGCCGCGGCCTTCTTCGCGCACCTGCATCACGCCGGCGCAGGCCGCCCGCCCCGACTCCAATTTCGTCGCCGCCCGTGCCGGCGGCCGCTGCAGCTACCGCAGCTTTTCGATGCACGGCGGGCGGATAGAAGGCGCGATGACCTGCCCCGAGCCGGGCTTGAACCGGCCGACGATGGCGACCATGCAGGGTCGGTACGGACCGCGCGATTATGCGTTCGACATGCGAATGGAGACGGCGATGCCCGACGGCGCGACCATGGTCCTGGAGGTGCGCGGACGTGGGCGGCGGATCGGCGAATGCCCGCCAGTGGCGAGGAAAGGAGAAGGCTGATGCTCGGCTATGTGACGCTGGGAACCAACGATCTCGATCGGGCGCGCGCTTTTTACGACGCCTTGCTCGGCGAGATCGGGGCGACGCGGAAGATGGAGTTTCCGGAAACCGGCTTCACGCTTTACGGCACCGGCGACAGGCGGCCGGGCATCGCGGTGACCAGGCCCTATGACGGCAATGCGGCATCGGTGGGCAACGGCAATATGGCCGCCATCGCCGCCGACAGCCGGGCGACAGTCGACCGGCTTCACGCCAAGGCCCTCGAACTGGGCGGCAGCGACGAGGGCGCGCCGGGCCTGCGCACGCCCGAAGGCCCCGGCGCCTTCTACGGCGCCTATTTCCGCGACCTCGACGGCAACAAATTGTGCGTGTTCCGGATGGGCGCAGCCTGAAGCGATGAAGGTCCGGGTGATCGTCAACACAGGGGGCGGCACAGCGAAAGGCGACGACGAGGAAAAGACGCGGATCGCGGCCGCGTTCGCGGCGCATGATGCGATGGCGGACATTCGGCTGACCGATCCGGCCAACCTCCCCGACGCGTTCCGCGACGCCGCGGCGGCACCGGGGCTCGATGCGGTGGTGGCGGCGGGCGGCGACGGCACGGTGAGCTGTGCCGCCGGCCATCTCGCCGGGACGGACCGGCCGCTCGGCATCCTGCCGCTGGGGACGCTCAACCATCTCGCCCGCGACGCCGGCATCCCGACCACGATCGAGGAGGCGGCGGCGGTGATCGCGGCCGGCTACGGGCGCGCGATCGACGTCGCCGAGGTGAACGGCCGCGTGTTCGTCAACAACAGCTCGGTCGGCCTCTATCCCGACATGGTCCGCCTGCGCGAGGCACAGCAGGAGCGGACCGGGCGCGGCAAGAGGCTGGCGATGCTGTCGGCGAGCCGAGCCTCGCTGCGCTCGTTCCGGCGGCACCGACTGTGGATCAGCGCGCCCGGGCTCGAAGCGCCGGTGCGCACGCCGCTGCTGTTCGTCGGCAACAACCGCTATCAGGTGAACCTGTTCGCGCTCGGGCGGCGGGAGCGGCTCGACGAGGGCGAGCTCTGCCTCTACGCGGTCCGCGCGCGAAGCCGGGCGCACCTGTTCTGGGCAGGCGTACGCGGCATCTTCGGCAAGCTCGACCAGCAGCGCGACTTCGTTACCGCTTATGTGGCGGAGGCGGAAATCGCGTCGGACCGGCCGGCGCTGACGCTCTCGGTCGACGGCGAGACGATCCTGATGGAGACGCCGCTCCGCTACCGCATCCGGCCGAGGGCGCTGACCCTCATCGTGCCGGCGGAACGCTGAACGTCCGGCCGACCTCGGTGGCGATGAAGCGGCCGGGCGCGAGGCCGCGCTTACGGCTGAGCCGGGCGAGCGCGCGCGGCGGCTCGTCTATTCCCTCGAAGGTGAGCTGGAAGGTGCCCCAGTGCACGCCGAGCGCCTGCGCGGGGTTCAGGGTCTCGAAGACGCGCGTCGCTTCCTCGGGATTGACGTGGCTGTTCTGCATCACGTCGCGCGGCTCGTAAGCGCCGATCGGGATTATCGCGAGCCGGAACGGGCCGTGCCGCGCCGCCCGCCGCGCCCAGGCGCCGCCGCCCCAGCCGGTATCGCCGGCGAAGAAGATGTTGCCGCCGGGCGTGCGGACTGTGAAGGCCGACCAGAGCGCGCGATTCCTGTCGACGAACCAGCGCGAGCCCCAATGGTGGTTGCGCTCGACGATCACGTCCACGCCGGGGCGGACCGCGACGCTCCCGCCCCAGTCGCGCGCGACCGCCTGTGCCCCGCCGGCCGCGATGACCGTATCGTTGCCGAGGCTGGTGACGATGAACGGCCGATCGCGCTGCCAGAGGCGTCGCAGCGTCGGCAGGTCCATATGGTCGTAATGATTGTGGCTGACGAGGACGAGATCGATCCTCGGCAAATCCGCGAAGCGGACGCCCGGCGCGCGGACTCGGCGCGGGCCGGCGAAGGAGAAAGGCGAGGCGCGGTCCGACCAGATCGGATCGGTGAGAATGTTGAGGCCCTGGGTCTGGATGAGGACGGTGGCGTGGCCGATCCAGGTGACCAGCATCTCCCCGCCCGCCACCCGGCGCGGCGGGACGGTGGGCCGGACGGGGACGTGCCCGGGCCAGGGCACGCGCTCGTCGGAACCGATCATCCGGTTGAGCACGCTGCCGCCGCTCCGAACCAGCGGCGTCGCCGTCCCCCCCGGATTGAAGAAGCGCCGCCCGTCGAAATGGTCGCTGACCGGCCCCCGATAATAGACGCGGTCGAGGAAAGGCGGCACGATCGTCGGCGCGAAGCAGAGGGCGACGGCGGCGAACAGCAGCAACGTTCCCGTCCATTTCAGCACCGCCCGCATCGGAACCTCATAGCGCCTAGCGCGCGAGGGTGAAGCCAGCGGGCGCGCGGGTTTCGACATGCTCCTCATGATACATGTCGAAGACGATCCGCGACCCGCTCGCGCCGCACGCCACGTCATAGGCGCCGACCACCGAGCCGAAGGCGCCGGTGCCGGCCTCGCGGCGGGCGCCGACGCGGGGCGCGGCGCCGTCCGCGCAGCGCAGGCGGGCGAGATAGGCCCGCTCGCCGTCCGGGCCGCCGACGCGGACCGGGTTGTCGGGGGTACCGAGCGGATGCGCGTCGGCGGCGGCGATCTGCTGGCGCAATTCCTCCTCGGGCGAGCCGCGATCCAGGGTCTGCGCCATAGACTGCGGCGAGGCGGTCCGCTGGCCGAGGCGCTGGGCCGCGGCCGGGGCGGCGAGGGCGAGCAGGGCGGCGAGGAAAGGCAGGATACGCATGTTACTCTCCGTCTGTGATGGCTCCGCTTAGAAGGCCGGACAGGCGGGCGACAAGCGAAACCGGTCAGTGGAAATTGCGGGACCGGATCCGCATGCCGCCGTCGCGGGACGCGGGCAAAGGCGGGCGCGGCGGATCGCGCGGGTCGCGGCCGCCGTTGCGGGCGGCGTCGGCGGGCCCGGGGCGGTGCGGGAAGTGCATGTCGCCGACCCGGCCGAGCAAAGGCGTCAGATCCTCCAGCCGGGCGGCGACGATATGGGTGACCTTGCCCTCGCGCTGCAGCGTGCCGCGGACGCCGACCATGGCGGCGGCGAGGATGGTGCGGCGGTTCGCCTCGAAGATGCGCTGCCAGACGATAATGTTGGCGATGCCGGTCTCGTCCTCGAGCGTCAGGAAGGTGACGTTGCCGGCGCCGGGGCGCTGGCGGACCAGGACGATGCCGGCGACCTGGACCTTGTCGCCGTCCTTGAGGGCCTCGAGCCCGGCGGCGGGCGTAGCGCCGCGGCGGTCGAGATCGGGCCTGAGGAAGGCGAGCGGGTGGTTGCGCAAGCTGAGCTGGACGGCGCGATAATCCTCGACGACCTCGCGGCCCTCGGTCAGCGGGGCGAGCGTCACCGCGGGCTCGTTCTCACGCGCTTCCGCGGCGGCGAACAGGGGCAGCGGCGCATGGCCGAGGCCGCGCACCCGCCAGAGGGCCTGGCGCCGGTCGAGGCCGAGCGCGTGGAAGGCGTCGGCGTCGGCCAGCTTCTCCAGCGCGGCCGCCGGCACCCCCGCGCGGCGCCAGACGTCCTCGACCGAAGCGAAGGGCGCGTCCATCGCCGCCGCCGCGATCCTGGCGCCGTGATCGTTGGCAAGGCCCTTCACCATGCGCAGGCCGAGGCGGAGGGGCAATAAGTCCCTCCCCTTGATGGGGAGGGGTTGGGGTGGGGTGGGCTCAGAGACCCACTCTGTGCCGGTGGAGACTCCACCCCCACCCAACCATCCCCCATCAAGGGGGAGGGCTTTTCCGGCGCATCCTGCCCCGTCCTCCAAAGTGCAATCCCACCTGCTCGAATTGACGCAGACGGGGCGGACCTCGACACCATGCTCGCGCGCGTCGCGGACGAGCTGGGCGACGCCGTAAAAGCCCATCGGCTGGGCGTTGAGCAAGGCCGCGCAGAAGATTTCGGGATGATAATATTTCATCCAGGACGAGGCGTAGGCGATCCTGGCGAAGCTCGCGGCATGGCTTTCCGGGAAGCCGTAGCTGCCGAAGCCCTCGATCTGCTTGAAGGTGCGCTCCGCGAAACCGCGGTCGTAACCACGACCCACCATCCCCTCGATCATGTCGTCCCGGAAATGGCTGACCCCGCCCGTGGTCTTGAAGGTGGCCATCGAGCGGCGCAGCGCGTCTGCCTTAGCGGGCGAGAAGCCGGCGCCGACGATGGCGACCTTCATTGCCTGCTCCTGGAAGAGCGGCACGCCCTTGGTCTTGAACAGAACATCCTTGAGCTCCTGTGAGGGATATTCCGCCGTCTCTTTTCCTTCCCGCCGACGCAGATAGGGATGGACCATGTTGCCCTGGATCGGACCCGGGCGGACGATCGCGACCTGGATGACGATGTCGTAGAAGATGCGGGGCTTGAGGCGCGGCAGCATCGACATCTGGGCCCGGCTCTCGATCTGGAAGACGCCGATCGTGTCGGCCTCGCAGATCATGTCGTAGACCCTGGGATCGTCCTCCTGCATCTCCGGGGAAGCGAGGGTGAGGCGGCGGCCCTCATGCTCGGCGAGCAGATCGAAGGCGCGGCGCATGCAGCCGAGCATGCCGACGCCCAGGATGTCGACCTTCATGATCTTCAGCGCCTCGAGATCGTCCTTCTCCCATTCGATCACCCGGCGGTCGATCATCGTCGCGGGCTCGATCGGGACGAGAGCGTCGAGCCGGTCGCGGGTGAGGACGAAGCCGCCGGGATGCTGGCTGAGGTGCCGGGGCGTGCCGATCAGCTGACGCGTGATCTCGAGCGTGAGCGCGAGCCGGGGATCGTCCTTGTCGAGGCCGAGCTCTTCGACATGTTTTTCGGCGACGCCGTCATTCGACCAGCCCCAGACCTGGCCGGACAGGGTTGCGGTCACGTCTTCGGAGAGGCCCAGCGCCTTGCCGACCTCGCGCACCGCGCCGCGGGTCCGGTAGCGGCTGACCACGGCGGTCAACGCCGCATGCTCGTGACCGTAAGTGTCGTAGACCCACTGAATCACCTCCTCGCGCCGCTCATGCTCGAAATCGACGTCGATGTCGGGCGGTTCGTCGCGATCGTCGGAGAGGAAACGCTCGAAAAGGAGAGTGTGGGCAATGGGGTCGATCGAGGTGATCCCGAGGACATAACAGATCATCGAATTGGCGGCCGAGCCGCGGCCCTGGCAGAGAATCTTCTGGCTGCGCGCATATTGGACGATCGAGTTGACGGTGAGAAAATAGGGCGCGTAACGCCATCGCCCGACCAGCCGCAGCTCATGCTCCAGCAGGTCCGCATAATTTTTTGGAACCCCCTCCGGGAACCTGGCCGCGAGCGCATCGCGGGTCAGCCGCTCCAATGCGTCCTGCGGCGTGCGGCGAGTCATCACGATCTCGTCGGGATATTGGTAGCTCAATTCGCGAAGCGAGAAGGTGCAGCCTTCGGCGATGCCGGCGGTGGCGCGGACCGCGTCGGGGAAGGATTTGAAGCGGCGCTCCATCTCTTGCGCGCATTTCAGATAGCGGTCGGCGAAGCGTTCGCGGCGAAAGCCGAGCTCGTCGATGGTGATATGCTCGCGGATCGCGGTGACCACGTCGTGCAGCATGCGCTTGTCCGGGCCGTCGTAGAGGACGTTGCCGGTGGCGAGGCTGCGCAGGCCGTGACCGCGGGCGAGCATGTCCAGCGCATGGAGGCGCTTCGCCTCGCCCGGACGGCGGCGATGAGTGAGCGCGAGATGGGCGCGGCGGCCGAAGATGTCGGCCATCTGCGCGAGGGCGATGTCGGCCACCCGGTCGGCCTCGCCGGGGACCAAGGCAGCGACGAGGCCGTCGGACCAGGCGGCGACATCCTCCCAGTGGAGGAAGCATTGGCCCTTCTCGCCCTTCTTGCGGTCGACCCGGCCCTTGCCGATGGTGAGGAGGCGGGTGAGCCGCGACCAGGCGGCGCGGTCCTCCGGCCAGACCAGCAGGGAGGAACCGTCCATCAGGTCGAGCCGGCAGCCGGCGATGAGCCTGACGCCGATCTCCCGCTCGGCCCTGAGCGCCTTGACGAGGCCGCCGACCGTGTTGCGGTCGGTGATGCCGAGGGCCGGGTAGCCGAGCTGAGCAGCCGCCGAAAACAGCTCCTCCGCGCTCGAAACGCCGCGCAGGAAGCTGAAATGGGTCGCGGCCTGGAGCTCGATGTAGGTCATGCGAAGATGCCGTGCATGTGCCAGCTCATGTCGCCGGTCCCGCCATCCTCGCCGTCGCCCTTGCGGTAGAGCCAGAAGCGGGCGCCCGCCTCGTCCTCGACCTGGAAATAGTCGCGGACGGCTTCGCGCTCCTCCGCCGTGCGCCACCATTCGCCATAGACGCGCTCGGGCCCGTCGGCGGCGGCGACCCGATAGGCCCGGCCGCGCCAGCGGAAGCGGCGCGGCGGGCCGTCCGGAAGCGCCGACATGACCTGCTCGACCGGCTCGGGCGGAGAGAGCAGGCGGACCGGGCGGGGCCAATCCGGCCATGACGCTGCCTCCCCGAGCGGCGCGGCGCGGCGGACGCTCCGCTCGGGGAGGTCGCTTTCCAGGGCGCTCAGCCGATAGAGGCGGCGCGCGCCGAGACGGACGGCGAGGCGGTCGATCAGCAAGGCGATATCGGGCGCGGGCCTGTCGCCGGCCAGCGCGCCGGCGATCGGCTGCGGGCCGAGCGGCTCGGTGCGCGCGGCGACGAGGCGGAGGCGCTCGATGCCGAAGCCGGGTTCGATCTTTTCGATCTTCGCCCATATGAGCTGCCGGAGATGAGCCCCGTCGCGGGTCGCGCGCGCGGTGCTGATCATCAGCCTTTGCTCGAGACTGTCGACGCGGTCGCAAATCAGGACGAGGCGGCGGAGGCCGAGGCCGGCGATGGCGAGATCGGCGGCGAGGCGGCAGACCGCTTCGCCGGCCGCTGCCGCGATCGCTTCGGCGGTGGCGATCGGCTCCATGAAGCGCAGCAGAACCGAGGGCGGCTCCTCCGGAACGATCGGGTCGAAGGGCTCGGCGGCGCGGCCGAGGGCCTGGTCGAGCCGGGTGAGAAGCTCCGCGCCGAAGCGGCGCTGGAGCGGCGCTCGGGGCATGGCGATCAGCTCGCCGACCCGTTCGAGGCCGAGGCGGCGGGCGCGGCTCAGCAAAGCGTCGTCGAGGCGCAGCGCGGCGAGCGGCATCGCCGCGACGGCGTCGGCTTCGCGGCCCGGGGGGCAGAGGATGAGCGGGGCGCGGCCGAAGCGGGCCAGCGCGTGCGCGGCGCCGGCGCTGCCGGCGACGGCGATTCGGGCGGCGAAGCCGAGGCGCCTGCAGAAATCGAGGATGCGCTCGCACATAAGCCGCTCGCCGCCGAACAGGTGGGCGACGCCGGTCAGATCGAGCCAGAGGCCGTCGGGGCCGGAGATCGCGGCGCGCGGCGTCCAGCGGCGGGCGGCGAAGCGGCCGAGGCGGGCGAGCCAGGCGGCGTCGCCGTCGGGGTCGGCGGCGCGGACGTTGAGACCGCAGACGAGGATTCGCGCCTTGGTGAGCGGCATGCCCGGCGCGAGGCCCAGGGCCCGCGCCTGGGCGCAGGCGGCGGCGAGGACGTTGCGATTGCCGTCGCGACGGGCGGTGACGAGGGCCCCGCCGCCCCGGCGGAGGACGACATTCTCGGCCTGCGCCTCCCGCGCCCAGCGCGCGCCCGGCCGCCAGCCGCCGCCGCGCGCCGGCAGGATGCGGTCCTGGGGGCGCGGCGACGCAAGCGGGCTAGGCGGCGACGTCTTGCCTTGGGCCCGCCTGATCCGGTCGATCGCCAGATCGGGCAGGCAGAGCGAGGCGAGCCTCGGCATCGGGAGCCTCCAACAGCCAGTCGTGGGGCGGGCCGCCGCGCTGGCGGACCAGAAAGACATGCCAGCGGGCGCGGCCGATCCCGTCGTGCGGGAGCGGCGCGGAGGGCGCCGAGGCGATCCGCCAGCGGGTGGCGGCGGCCGAAGGGGAGCCAAGCGGGTCGGCGCCGGCCTTGCGCCAGCGCCTGAGCAGCAAAGCCGCCGTCCCGCCTTCCTCGGCGGCGAGCTGGAGCCGGCGGGTCGACGCCATCTCGGCGCGGCCGACTTCGCCGACCACAGCCGCGAGGCTGCCGTGCCGCACCCCCTCCTCCATCACCGCCAGCACTTCGGCATCGTTGCGGCATTCGGCGTAGATGAGGCGGTCCGGCGTCAGCCCGGCCAAAGCCAGGCCGGGGGCGAACAGATCGCGGCGAGCCACCGCCCACAGCACCTGCCCCGTCCCCGCCGCAGGCGAGAAACGGGCGGCGGCGGCGGCGAGGAACAAGGTCGCGGCGGCATCGTCCCCGGGCGCGGGCGAAGCGGCCGCCGCCTCGTGCAGCGCCGCCGCCAGCCCGCCGCCGGCGAGCCTGGAGTCGACGTCTTCGATCCCGAACGGCAAAGCGGGCCGAACGGCGCCGGCGAAGCCGGACCGTAAGATCGCGCCGATCTCCTCGCGCAACGCGACGAGACGCGCGTCCCTGGCGGACGAAGCGGGCATGCGATTCGGACTCATATGTTCGTGCTATGTTCCGACGCATTTCCTACGGAGTCAAGCGGCGGGAAGGAGGACTCGCTCCAAATGCTTATTCGGCCAGGGCATATTCCCGAACGAGGACCTGCTCCGGCACGTGCCAAGCCGCCGCGATCTTTCGGATCATGGGAAGCGTGAGAGGCCGCCGGCGCTGTAGGATTTCGGTGGCGCGAGACTGGCCGATCAACGCCGCGAGATCACCGCGCGTCCGCCCCTCATGGATCATCGCCGCCTCGATCGCTTCGACCGGATCCATCTCGGCGACCGGCCAGCGCTTCTCCTCATAGGCCTCGACCAAGGTTGCGAGGATGTCGAGCCGGTCGCCCTCCGTCGTGCCTTCAGCGGCGCCCCAGAGACGTTCAATCTCCTCGAGAGCGGCGCGATGATCCTGATCGGTTCTGATGGGCCTGATCTCCATGAACGCCTCCTAAAACTTACTCACCGTCAACGCGTCGATCCGGTCATATTCAGCGTGCGTTCCGATGAATTTCACGAAGGCGATCGAGCGCCTGAAATCGAACGCCACGATCAGCCTATAATCTCCGCCGACAACCTCGAATCGAATTCTTTCCCCGTTCAGCGCCTTCGCCTTCGAAAAGCCGGGCTGAGCCTCCGCCACACTGGACCATGAAGCCGCTTTGGCGACGCTCAGCCAATGATTCAACGACGCCCGCGTTTCGGGATGCTTCTCCCAAAACGCCACCAGCGTGTTGCGGGCGATGACCCTCATGCCCTTTATTATCTTTTCCCAGCTCGGGAAGCAAGGATTTTTCCCGTGACGGGAAGCCCAAGCTCGACATTCGCGCTTCTTTGACCCAGAAGCCGCCTCCATGACCTTCCTTCGTTCCGCGTTCCTCGCTTTCCTTCTTTTCGTTTCCGCTCCCGCCCTCGCCCAGGCCGGCGACGGCGACTGGCTCTACCGGGGCTCCGACATCGCCCGCGATCCGGCGTGGCGGTTCGGCACCTTGCCGAATGGGCTGCGCTTCGCGGTGCGGCGCAACGCGCTGCCGGCGGGGCAGGTTTCGGTGCGGGTGCGGATCGACGCGGGCTCGCTGCACGAGGCCGACGGCGAGCGCGGCTGGGCGCATTTCGTCGAGCATATGCTGTTCAAGGGCACCGAGACCTATCCCGACCGGCGGGCGCGGCAGATCTGGCAGGAGCTGGGCGCGAGCTTCGGCAGCGACAGCAACGCCCGCACCGACGCCACCAATACCGTCTATGTGCTGAACCTGCCGCACGCGACCCGCGAGCCGCTCGACACCAGCCTCGCCGTGCTCGCCGAGATGATGGCGCGGGCGCGGTTCGACGCGGCCGCGGTCGAGGCGGAGCGGCCGGTGGTGCGCGCCGAGAAGGAAAGGCGGACCGAGCTCAGCCAGCGCATCCTCGAACTGTCGCAGACCCTCTTCTATGCCGGTTTGCTCTACGCAGAGCGCGACACGATCGGCACCGACGCGACCCTCGCCGCCGCCACCGCCGCGGGGCTGAAGGCGTTCTACCGGCGCTGGTACAGGCCCGACCGGGCGACCATCGTCATGGTCGGCGACGCCGATCCGGAGATGATGGAGGAATTGATCCGCGCCCGCTTCGGCGGCTGGCGGGCGGAAGGGCCGGCGCCCGCCGAGCCCGATTACGGAACCATCGCCGAGGTGCCGCCGCCGGCGGTCGCCAACCTCGCTTATCCGGGCGCGCCGACCGTGGCCAATTTGATGTGGCTGCGGCCTTATGAAACGACGCCGCACACGCTCGCGCGCGAACGCCTGTTCCTCGAGGAGCTGCTCGCCGCCCAGATCATCAACCGGCGGCTGGAAGCGCATGCGCGCGGGCAATCGGCGTTCACCAACGCCTCGATCGGCGCCTCGCGCTGGCGCAGCATCGCCGACGCCACCCAATTTTCGATCGTCGCCCGCGACGGCAATTGGCGGCCGGCGCTCCTCGAGGCGCATGCGATCATCGGCGATGCGCTGCGCGAGCCGCCGAGCGCGGCCGAGATCGAGCGCGAGCTGCAGAATTTGCGCACCAACGCCACCTCCGCGGTGCAGGGCGAGCCGACCGTCCAGTCGCAGATCCGGGCCGAGCAATTGATCGGCGCGGTCGACAACAATGCCGTGGTCGCGACGGCGCAAACCGTGCTCGACAATTTCGAGGCCAATGCGCGGACGATGACGCCCGATCGGGTCGGGGCGGCGATGCGAGCGTTGTTCACCGGATCGGGGCCGCGGATGATGCTGATTTCGCCCGCCGCGGTCGAAGGCGGCGCGACGGCGCTGGCGGAAGGGCTGGCGGCGGCGCAGGCGGCGGCGCCGGCGGCCCGGGCGCCCGAGCGGCGGGTGAGCTTCGACGATTTGCCGCGGCCGGGGCGGCCGGGCCGCGAGGTTTCGCGCCGGCGCATCGAGGATATGGACGTCACCATCGTCCGCTTCGCCAACGGATCGACCCTGACCTTCAAGCGGACCGAATTCGAGCGCGGCTCGGTGCACGTCCGGCTGCGCTTCGGCGCCGGCCTGGCGGGAATCGCACCCGATCGCCCGTCGCTCGCCTGGCTGGCCAGCCTGGTCGCGCCTTCCGGGGTCGCCGGGCTCGACCTCGACGCGATGGAGCGGCTGCTGACCGGGCGGCGGATGGGCATGGGCTTCGCGGCCGACGAGGACGCGTTCGTGCTCGCCGGCCAGACCAACGCCGCCGACCTGCCGGACCAGTTGCGGCTGCTCACCGCCAAGCTTGTCGCGCCGCGCTGGGACCCGGCCCTGCTCGCCCGCTTCCGGGGCGCCGCGGTGGAGAGCTTCGACCTCCATTTCTCCTCGGCCTCGGCGCGCGCCGGCCGCGAGCTGGGCGGGGTGATCCGCCCGAACGACCAGCGCTGGCGGCCGGTCGAGCGCGACGAGATGCGCAACGTCACCGTCGCGCAATTCCGGGACTATTTCATGCCCTACCTCGGGCATGGGCCGGTGCACGCGATCGTCGTCGGCGACATCGAGCTGGAGGCGGCGGTCGCGGCGATTCGGCGGACGGTGGCGGCGCTGCCGCGGCGGCCGGAGCCGCGCCGGCCCGCCAACGCCGCCCGGTTGCAGCCGCCGGCGCCGAACCCGGAGCCGCGCCGCTTCGACCATCAGGGCGATCCCAACCAGGCCTATGCCCTGATCGGCTGGTCCACCCTGGGCGGCATCGAGCGGATCCGCGAGCGCCGCGCGCTTGCGCTCGCCGCCAACATGTTCGAGATCCGGCTGTTCGACCGGCTGCGCGAGGAGGCGGGCGCGAGCTATTCGCCCGACGCCGTCCACCTCGCCGCCAACGCCTTTCCCGATTGGGGGATTTTCTACGCCGCGGCCGAAGTGCGGCCGGCGAGCGCCGACACCTTCTTCCGAATCGCCCGCGAGATCGTCGCCGACTTGGCGGCCCGCCCGGCGCTGGCCGACGAGTTCGCGCGCGCCCAGAATCCGGTGATCACCGGCATCGAGCGGCGGATCGCGACCAACGGCTATTGGATCGAGGCGCTGGAGAATTGGGAAAGCAGCGAACGTGACATCGAGAATGTGCGCACCTATCTAGCCGACTATCGCGCCCTCACCCCCGAGGACGTGCGCCGCGCGGTCGCCGCCTGGGTGACCGACGCCGGCGACTGGTCGATGCTCGTCCTCCCCGCCAGGGTCCGTACTCGATACCCGCAACGGCCGTGACGGAGCGGATTTTGGGCCAGGGCAAGGAGCGAGGAGGAGAGCGATGCTGCGCATCGTGACTGACGAGGGACGCGGCCCTGGCCCAAAAGCCGCCCGCCGCTTCGCGGTCGCCCGGAGAAGGCCGCCGGCTGCGTCGAACGGCTTGTCCGGGCAACCAGCCCGGCCTGCGCCGCCCTCCTTGCCGGCGGCCTTCTCCAGGCGATCCCGACCATTGCGGGTATCGAGTACGGACCCTAGAGGGGGACCGGCAAGAGAGGCGAATGGCGAGCAATAGCGCACTTCCAATCGCCGAGTCCGCTCCGCGGCGGCCGGCGCGAAGGCGGAGCTGGAATCCGTTCCGGATCGGCGACCAGCCGTTCTTCGACGACAAGAATCGCGCCTTCTGGATCCTGCAGTCGGTGGGCTGGTCGGGCTATTTCGTGCTTCGCACGCTCTCCGGCATCGCCAACGAGATGGGCTGGTTCTACGTCGTCCACACCGCCCTTTTGACCGCCGCCGGCTATTCGATCACCCTGCTGATGGCCGCCGCCTACCGCCGACTGATCCGCCAGCGCCCGGTCTACACCTGGGTCGGCACGATCCTGATCGTCGCGGTCGCCGCCGCCGCCTTCTCGGCGATCGAGACCTGGAGCATCGCCACCTTCATCCAGCCGGGGATCAGGCCGGAAGGGATCCGCTTCCTTGGCGCGATCCTGTTGACGGTGTCGCTGCTCGTGGCCTGGTCGGCCCTTTATTACAGCATCAACTTCTTCATCCTGCTGGAGGAGCAGTCGGACCGGCTGCTGCGGCTGGAAAGCCAGGCCTCGAACGCGCAGCTCGCCATGCTGCGCTATCAATTGAACCCGCATTTCCTGTTCAACACATTGAATTCGATCTCGACCCTGGTGCTGCTGAAGCAGACCGACCGGGCGAACGCGATGCTGAGCCGGCTGTCCTCCTTCCTGCGCTATACTCTGGTCAATGAATCGACCGGCATGGTGACGGTGGCGCAGGAGGTCGAGACGCTGAAGCTCTATCTGGAGATCGAGAAGATGCGCTTCGAGGAAAGGCTGCGCTCGCATTTCCACATCGACAAGTCGGTCATGCAGGCGCATCTCCCGTCGCTGCTGCTGCAGCCGCTGGTCGAGAATGCGATCAAATATGCGGTGACTCCGCAGGAAGAGGGCGCCGACATTTCGATCGAGGTCAAGCGCGACGCCGACAAGGTGCTGATCAACGTCTCCGACACCGGGCCCGGAATGGAGACGACGACCAGCCGTTCGCTCTCCACCGGCGTCGGCCTGGCGAACATAAGGGACCGTCTGGCGCAGGCCTATGGCGACAACCAGCGGTTCGAGACACAATCGGACGTCACAGGGGGCTTCCGCGTTTTCATCGAAATCCCTTATCAAACCGAGGAGCCGAAATGACCATCCGCACCATCCTGGTCGACGACGAACCGCTCGCCATCCAGGGGCTGCAACTCCGCCTGGAGCCCCATGAGGACGTCGAGATCGTCGATACCTGCTCGAACGGGCGCGAGGCGATAAGATCGATCAAGACCCACAAGCCCGATCTGGTCTTCCTCGACATCCAGATGCCGGGCTTCGACGGCTTTTCGGTGATCCAGGGGCTGATGGAGGTCGAGCCGCCCTTGTTCGTGTTCGTCACCGCTTATGGCGACCACGCGCTGCGGGCGTTCGAAGCGGACGCGGTCGATTATCTGATGAAGCCGGTCGAGGAGGATCGCCTCGCCGACACGCTCGAGCGGGTGCGGGTGCGCCTGTCCGAGAAGCGCGGCGCCGAGGAGGTCGGCCGGCTGATGGAGGTGCTGGCCGAGGTCGCGCCCGAGGCGGCCGAGAATGTCGAGGGCGTCGAGGACCTCCACGCCTCGAACCGCTACGAGAAGATGATCAACATCAAGGACCGCGGCCAGATCTTCCGCGTCGACGTGGATTCGATCGAGAAGATCGACGCCGCCGGCGACTATATGTGCATCTATACCGGCGACAACACGCTCATCCTGCGCGAGACGATGAAGGACCTGGAGAAGCGCCTCGACCCGCGCCGCTTCCAGCGCGTCCACCGCTCGACCATCGTCAACCTCGACCAGGTCAAGCAGGTCAAGCCGCACACCAACGGCGAATGCTTCCTGGTGCTGGGCTCGGGCAGCCAGGTGAAGGTGTCGCGCTCCTACCGCGACGTGGTGGCGCGGTTCGTCCACTAAAGGAACGCAGCGAAGCCGCGGCCGTTCGGCAGACGAAGGGATAGACGATGCTGATCCTCGCTCTGCTGCTCCAGGCCGCGACGCCGGCGCCGCCGCCCGACATCGAACTCAACGCCCGGGCGACGATGCGCGAGCTGCGCATCCGGCAAAGCGGCGAGGCCTCGCTCACCGTGCGGGCCGGCCCCGACGCGGGCAGCGAGGTGCGGGTGGAAAAGCCCCCCACCGCGGGACAGCGGCTGCGCAACGTCGCCGTCGCGGTCAACGCCAAGGCGCGGATCGCCGACCCGCGGCAAAATCCCCGACAGCCGGAAACTACCAGCCCTGAATGACGTTTGGCCTCCGTAACAGGGAGAAGTCCATGCGCGTCAAATCGTTCGCCGCAGCCGCGGCCGCCGCTTTCCTGATAACCGCAGCGCCGGCTTTGGCCCAGCGCGACCGCCCCGCCCAGCCCGCCCAGCCCGGCCCGTCCTCGCCGCTGGCGATGCAGGCGATGCAGGGAAGCGACCAGCCGGACGTCATCCTCGACGTGCCGAACCTCTCGGTCGAGGAGATCACGCTCGAGGTCAACAACCTCCAGGTCCATATCGCGCTCGACGCGCGGCTCGCCAACCTGCTGCGGCTGACCGCGGGCGCCGACGCGAGCATCGACAACGTCAACCTGCAGATCAGCGGGGTGCGGGCGCAGGCGACCCTGATCGTCCGGCTCGACAATGTCCGGGCGATCATCGAGCGCACGCTGCAGACGCTCGACAACAATCCGGAGATCATCACGCAATTGCTTTCGACGGTCGACAATACGGTCAACACGGTCGGCGGCGTTGCCAACAACGCGGTCGGCACGGTCGGCGGAATCGCCGGCACGCTGCTGCGCAACGGCCAGCTGCTCGACCTCGCCGCGGCCGGCCTGACCGAGGTGTCGCGCACCGTCAACGGCGCCGGCCAGACCGTGCGGCGAGTCACCGACCGCAACGGCCAGGCGCTCGAAGTGGTCACCGACGCCGCCAACCGCATCGTCTCGTCGAGGCGGGCGCCGCGCGCGCCGGCCCAGCCGCCGCGGCAATAGCGACGCGGCTTTGGCCGCACGAAATGAGAGGACTTCCCGCCCCGGGCCGCGCTAGAGGCGGGCCGAGGAGAAGTCCCCGATGTCGCAGAAGAACAAGGCCGTGCTGTTCGCCGCGCTGCATGTGCCGGGCACACCCCTGATCCTCTACAACGCCTGGGATGCGGGCAGCGCCAAGATGGTGGCCCAGGCCGGCGCCAGGGCGATCGCGACGGGAAGTGCTTCGGTGGCGGCGGCGCATGGGTTCGCGGACGCCGAGGCGCTGCCCATAGAACTCGCGCTTGCCAATGCCGGGCGGGTGGTCGCGGCGGTGGCGCTGCCGGTGACGATCGATTTCGAGGGCGGCTATGCGGTCGCCCCCGAAGCGCTCGCGGCCAATGTCGCGCGGCTTCAGGCGACCGGCGCGGTCGGCTGCAATTTCGAGGACCAGTTGGTCGGCGGCGAGGGGCTGCATCCGATCGCATTCCAGGCGGAGCGGATCCGGGCGATCCGGGCGGCGGTGGGCGCGGATTTCTTCATCAACGCGCGGACCGATATCTTTTTGCAGGCCAAGCCGGATAGGCATGACGATGCCAAGGTCGATTCGGCGCTGGAGCGGGCCGCGGCCTATGCCGAGGCCGGGGCGAGCGGGCTGTTCGTGCCGGGGCTGGCCGATTTGCGGCTGCTCGGCCGGGTCTGCGCGGCTTCGACCCTGCCGGTCAATTTCATGGCCTTTCCCGGGGCGCCTTCGCCCGCGGAGGTGGCGGCGGCCGGGGTGGCGCGGATCAGCCACGGGCCGTTCCCGCACCTGCTGGCGATGAAGGCGCTCAAGGAGGCCGCCCTGGCGGCGATGGACTTGGGGAGCCAACGCCCCTAGCCTCCCGGCCCGATGAGCCTGCTCATTCAGCGTTTCCCGGACGCGGAGACCGAGCGCGCCTACCGCCGCGCCGAGCGGGTGGAGCGCGGCTATGCGATCAGGGCGCTGATCGTCATCGCGGCGCTGACCCTCATCTCCTATGTCGGGCTCAACCCGATGCATTTTCCGCCCGCGGGCGTCGTCGCCTACAATATGGCGGCGGGGACGCTGATCGCGGCGATGGCGACCTTCTTCGCGCTGACCCGGACGCGCTTCTACCTGGAGCGATCCTGGATCGACCTGCCCGTCTTCGCCGCGATGGCGGCCGCGATGGCGTGGCTGGCGGCGGTGCTGGCCGGGCTCTCCGCTTTCACCGGCTTTCCGCCGCATGTCATGGCGATGGTGCAGATGGCGATCTTGATGGTGTTCGCCAGCGTCGGCTTCGCCGGCACCTTCCCGCTTTTCCTGATCTGGTCGCTGGCCTTGCTCGGCCTGTTCGGCGCCTGGCTGATGACCCTTGCCGGAGTGGCGGACATCAGCCGAGTCTACACGCTCACCAACTTCTCGACCTTCTTCGTGTTCGCGCTCTATTTCAACTGGGACGTCGACCGGCGCGCCCGCAAGGTGTTCGCGGCCAATGCGGCGCTCGAGGCCGAGCGGGCGAAGACCGAGCAACTGCTCTACAACGTCCTGCCGCAGGAGGTGGCGGCGCGCCTCAGGGCCGGCGAGGCGGTCGCCGACAGCTTCTCCGACCTCACCGCCGTGTTCGTCGACCTCGCCGGTTTCTCGACCCTGGCGAAACGGCTGTCGCCCGGCCACCTCGTCAAGCTGCTCAACACCTTCTTCTCGGCCGCCGACCGCTGCGCCGAGCGGCACGGCCTGGAGAAGGTGAAGACGATCGGCGACGCCTATCTGGCGGTGACCGGCGGCATGGCCTCGGCCGGCGGCGACAGCAAGGCGGCGATCCTGTTCGCGCGCGACCTCGTCGCCGAGCTGAAGACCATGGAGAAGGAGAGCGGCATCGTGCTGGAGATCCGGGTCGGGGTCCATACCGGGCCGGCGGTGGGCGGCGTCATCGGCAGCTCCCGCCTCGCTTATGATTATTGGGGCGACACGCTGAACATCGCCAGCCGTCTCCAGGGGCACGCGCCCCTGAACGGCGTCGCGGTCTCGGAAGCGACCTATTTCCAGACTCGGTCGATCCAGGATTATGAGGCGGTGCGGGTGGTGCTGAAGGGAATCGGCGAAACCCAGGTCCACACCGCCGTCCTCGCGACCGATTAGGGTCCGCCCGGGCGATTTCGCGCGGTCCGAATCTGCTTTATGGATGCGCGACCGACAGTGGAGAATGAACATGGCGAAGGTGACGGGGCTCGGCGGAATCTTCTACAAGGTGCCGGATACGGCGCGCACGCAGGCCTGGTATCAGGAGACGCTCGGCGTCGGCGGCGAATGGGGCGCGATGTTCCCGTGGAGCGCCGAGGAAGGGAAGGACGCCTACAGCCTGCTGAGCCCGTTCAAGGACTCGACCGACTATATGAACCCTTCGGCCGCGGGGTTCATGATCAACCTGCGCGTCGACGACCTCGACGGGATGATCGCCGACCTCGAGGGCAAGGGGATCGAGATCCTCGGCCGGCAGGACGAGGATTACGGCAATTTCGCCTGGATCCTCGATTGCGACGGCATCAAGATCGAGCTCTGGCAGCAGAAAGGGCCGGCGCCCGCCTGAGCGGGTCAGCTCGCGGGTGCGTGCTCGGACCCTAGCTCCTCGCCTTGCGCAGGAAGGAGAAGAAGGAATCCCCCGACGTCGACTTGAGCGCGGTCATCCGGAACAGCCGCGCCGACAGGCGGATGATCAGCACGATCCAGACCAGCTGCCAGGCCAGAGCCAGCAGGTGCGGCCAGAGGGCGGCATGCTCGGAGGCGAAGGCGATCATCGTCAAGGGCGAGCTGAACGGGAAGATATAGGCGGCCCAGGCGAGCGCGCCGCCGTCCGTCCCGACCACGGTCAGCGCCAGGAAGAAGACGCCCGCCTGGAGCAGGGTGATCGGCATCGTCATGGTCTGGATTTCGCGGATGTTGCTGGCCTGCGCCCCGATGCCGAGGAACAGCGCCCCCAGCAGCATGTAATTGGCGCCGTAATAGAGCAGCACCAGAAGCACGAAGAACGGCCAGCCCACCGCCGGCCCGGCCTGCGGCAGCGTCACGAAATCCTGGACGACCTGGACGAACAGATAAGCGAGGCCGAGCATTCCGCCCCAGAGCGCGAGGCCCACGAACGAGATGCCGAGCATCGAGATGAGCTTGCCGAGGAAGACCGAGTCGAGCGGCACCGACGCCGCCAGCACCTCGATGACCTTGCTGGTCTTCTCCTCCGCCAGATTGGACAGGAGCAAGGTTGCGAGCATCACCGTGATGCCGAAGATCAGCCCCTGGACGCCGCGCGCGATATCCCGCCGGACCATCTGGAGATTGCCCGCCGCCTGCTCGGTCACGATCCGCTCGACGCGGACCGGGGCGACCGGGCGCCCCGCCGCTTCGAGCGCGGCCACGCGCCGCGCGTCGTCGACGATCAGGTTCATGCGCTGACCGACATTTTCTTCGACCTTGACCGGACCGGTGAGGACCGGCCGATCGAGCGTGCCGCTGAGCACCGCCGAATAGCCGCCCGCTTGATCGGCCAGCAACTGGCCGATCTGGACGGTCACGTTCTCCGCCGGAGCAACCGAGGTCAAAGCGGGGAAGCCATGTTCCTCGGTCGCCTCGGCCAGCCGGTTCCGCGCGGCGGCGATCGCCGAAACGGTCTCGCCGTCGGCGACGACGGCGACGTTGGGCTGCTGGGCGACGCGCTCGTCCACCAGCTGGCTGGTCAGAACGATGGCGCCGAACATGACCAGGGGGATGATCAGGAACAGGATGAAGCTGCGCGAATAGACGGTGGCGACGAAATCGCGCCGCGCGATCACCCAGGCGGCCTCGAACACGCTCATCATGCCGCCTCTCCCAGCTCGGCGCGCTCCATCTCCCGGGCCGCCTGCTCGCCGGCGATGGCGACGAACGCGTCGTGCAGGCCGCGCCGCTCGATCGACAGCTCCTCGATCCCGGCGCCGCCGTCGATCAGCGCCTTGAGCAGCGGCTCGATGCCCTCGCCGGGAAGCTCGAACTGCCAGAAATCCTGTTCCAGACGGGCATCGGCCGGCAGCGCGCGCCGCCAGGTGCCATCCCGGTTGCGGGTGCTGAGGCGCACCTGCGGCCGCAGCCGGTCGCGCGCCTCGGCGACCAGGCCCTCGAACCGGATCTGCCCCTCGGCGATGATCGCGATCCGCTCGCAGAGGCGCTCGGCATGGTGGATGACGTGGGTCGAGAAGATGACGGTGGTGCCGGCCGCCGCCTCGTCGCGGATGAGATGCTCGAGCCGCCCCTGGTTGATCGCGTCGAGGCCCGAAAAGGGCTCGTCGAGGACGATCAGCTTCGGCTTGTGCACGATCGTGCCGAACAATTGGATGGTCTGGGCCATGCCCTTCGACAGCGACTTGATCGGCTTGTCGACATAGTCGCCGAGACCGTTCTCCCTGAGCAGGACCTCGGCGCGCTTGCGGCCGACGTCGAGCGGCAGGCCGCGCAGCGCGCCCATGAAGGCGATCGCCTCGCGGGTGGTCATCGCCGGATAGAGACCGCGCTCCTCGGGCAGGTAGCCGACGATCTTCGCGGCCTCGAGCGGGCGATCGTGGCCGAGCAGGCGGCGCTTGCCCGAGTCCGGCTCGATGATGCCGAGCAGCATGCGGAGCGTGGTCGTCTTGCCGGCGCCGTTGGGGCCCAATATCCCGTATATGGTTCCCTCGGGAACCGCGATGTCGATGCCGCGCACGGCCGGCTTGCCGTCGAAAGATTTGACGAGGCCCTGCGCCTCAATAGCTAAACCGGCCCGCACTTGACTTGGCCTCCCCCTGGTTCGACTGACGGTCGTAGCGGGAGAAAGCATTGATAGGCAAGCCGAACCTTCGCGAAACGCTCCGGGAAAAGGCCATGGATTTGGGCTTTTCCGCGGTCGGCGTGGCGCGCGCCGACGCCGCCCCGCAAACCGCCGAGCGGCTTCGGGCCTGGCTCGCCTCGGGTGCCCATGGCGAGATGATCTGGATGGAGGAGAATGCGGACCGGCGCGGCTCGCCGGCCGGGCTCTGGCCCGAGGTCAAGAGCGTGATCGCCTTGGGAATGAGCTACGCGCCCGGAGGCAATCCGCTGGCGCTGGCGGCCCGGCCGGATCGCGGCCGGATCTCGGTCTATGCGCAGGGCGCCGACTATCACGAGGTGGTCAAGAAGGCGCTGAAGGCCTTGGCGCGCTGGCTGGTCGAGGAGGCGGGCTGCGACCTCAAGCTGTTCGTCGACACCGCCCCGGTGATGGAGAAGCCGCTCGCCGAGGCGGCCGGGATCGGCTGGCAGGGCAAGCATACCAACCTCGTCAGCCGCCGCGACGGCAGCTGGCTGTTCCTCGGCGCGATCTACACGACGCTGGAGATCGCGGCCGACGAACCGCACGTCATGCGCTGCGGCAGCTGCACCGCGTGCATGGCCGCCTGCCCGACCGACGCCTTCCCCGCGCCCTACCAGCTCGATGCGCGGCGCTGCATCTCCTACCTCACCATCGAGCATAAGGGGCCGATCCCCGAGGAGTTCCGAGCGGCGATCGGCAACCGCATCTACGGCTGCGACGATTGCCTCGCGGTCTGCCCGTGGAACCGCTTCGCCGACGCCGCGCGCGCGAACCGGGCGTTCCTGCCGCGCGCCGAGCTCGTCGCGCCGGCGCTCGCCGACCTGCTCCAACTCGACGATGCGGCCTTCCGCAAGCTCTTCGCCGGCTCGCCGATCAAGAGGATCGGGCGGAACCGGATGGTCAGAAACGCGGCGATCGCGGCGGGCAACAGCGGGAACGGCGCGCTTGCAACGCCGCTTCGCGCACTTGTCGAGGACGACGACCCGGTCATCGCCGAGGCGGCGGGCTGGGCGCTGCAACGGCTGGCATGCGGGTCAGGATGAAGGGGCCTATGCCTAGAAGGAGATGGTCATCGTCGAGCGCAGCGTTGCGCCGCTGGTGGTCTCGTATTTCTCGAACCCGCCGTCATAACCAAGGCCCGTCGTGCCGAGGAAGCAATAATTGGCGGGGGTGGATATCCACAGGTTCGGATTTGCCGGCCCCGGGGCTTTCCCGAGCCAGCCCTGCAATTGCAGGCCCGCGCCGCAACTGAACAGAAACTCGGCGAAAGAGGGCGGCGGGACCATGCCCGCGTCGAGGCCGGCGCTGGCGATGAGGAAGAAGAGGTTGGTCGGGTCTCCCGCCGAATAGATCGAATTCTGTACGAAGTCGTAGAGCCCGCGATAGGTGCCGATCCAGTTCTGGGTGCCGCGATTGGTCCTGTCGCAGAGCACCTCGTCGAAAAGCGATGCCGACGGATCGGTCGGCGGCGCCGAGGGATCGAAGAGGATGACCCGAAAGGTCGTCGCCGCGAGCATGATCCCTTTGCCTTCTATCTCGACGCCGTTGAGCGTCACCCTGGCCCGCGGGGTGACGTAGCCCGAGGAGAAGCCGGCCTGGCTCGAGCTCATTTCCACCGTGATCGTCGTTGGCATCTCTTTCGCCTCTCACCTCATGGTTGCGGCACCGGGTTGCGGCACTGGAATGACGACCACGCCGTCGAGCTCGGATTGTTGCCAGACCGCATATTCCCCCGATCCCTGGTCGGGGCCGGGAGGCTGCTCGTAATAGAAGCCCGAGAAGCAGGACGGAGTCGCCGGCGGACCCAGGAAATCACCCCGCACGAAACCGGCTTCCTTCACCACCCAGCGCGCGAAGCGGACCTGGCGGGTCGCCATATCGCGGAAGAGAATCGGCACGACGTTGCTGCCCTCGATCGCCAGCATCTCGTTCCCGTCGAGGGACCAGCTGCCCCGGGTCCAGCTGAAGGGCGGCAGGGCATCGCCCGATGCGCAATAGAGCAGCTGATCGCTTCCGCGCATCGCGACCGCGATCGCGCTTTGAGGGTGTGCTTTCCGTCCGTAGCCAAAAGCGAGGACCTTGTCCGTGCTGATCCCGGCCGGCAAATCCTTCGTGCCTCGCCACAGTCCATAGGTCGATCCCCGCGGCGACGCGTAGCAATAATTGACCTGGTTGGCCGGCCGCGCGGCGAACAGATAGCGCGCGTCGGACGCACGGACGTAGGAAGGCCGGCGCGACAATGTCTGCCCCCAATCCGACCAGTCGCTGGTCCAGGACGGCGCGGCCTGGAACTGCAGCGTGCGTTGGTAGAGCCGGTATTTCTGATCGGCGGTCAGCACTGTCAGGAACAGATCGGCCTGATAGCTGCCGTCGATCGTGAACGCATCCGATGCCGCGAGCGCGGCGATCGTGGATCGGGCCGGAACGGACAGATCGAGCAACGACCCGGAGGCGGAGTCGCTGCGCTGCAGCCAGAGCTTTCCGCTGCCTGTCGCGCAACCGATCCAGACGGGTTGAGCCGAATCGAAGGCATTTTCGAAGATCACCGCGTGCTGGCCGAGCGGCTCGGCGGCAACCGCGACCGGCGCCTCCTGGAAATGCGGGGAATCTGCCCCGAACGGGGCGAAGAGCAGATGCGGTCGATTGTCGCCATCGATGGCGAAGGCGACGACGCGCTGTCGATTCTCGTCGCGCGCGGTCAGCAGGGCGGTCCAGCGCCCCGCCGCTTCGACCAGCACCTCGAGATAGACATCATCGAACACGCCCGCTTCATGCCCGGTAACCGTCATTTTCACGGTCTGCCCCGCATGGGCGAAACTTATCCTGTGCGCATGGCGGTCGGAGACCATCGGCGTGGTCTCCGCGCCCGGGCCGCGGATCATCCAATCGAGGCTGTTCTTGATGGGCGAGCCGCGCCCGTCGAGCATCAGCACCAGGCTGCCGGCCCAGATACCGCCGGAAAGGACACGCAACTCCGCCATGCCGATCGGCGCGCCGAACAGCATCGGCGAGCGATCGACGCTCATCACGAGCTCCGGCCCCTGGAGTGCCGCGACGGAATCGGCCGACAGAGTGAAATTGCTGTTGAAATCCGAGCTCGGGCCGAGCAGCGCGAGCTGGAGCTGCAGGTCGGCATTGCCGGCATTGCTCAGGTAGACGTTGGTCGGCATCAGCCGGCGAGCCCGAGCGTCACGGCGATATCGTCATAGCCGAGCCAACTCGACTCTCCTTCGACGCTGAACCGGTACCTGGTGCCGCCCGCAGCGGCAATGACCTCATGGCGGTCCCGGTCACCCACCCATTGAAGCAGGTCCATGGCAGCGGTCCGATAGCGATACCACATATGGCTGTCGAAAACGCGGCCGTCGATCAGGACACCAAGCGAGGCGACATAGGCGCCGCCGACCGAGAAGGAGAAATCGAGCAGCTCGAGGCCATCGACAACCCGCGGGACCCGCCCGATCTGCGCATTCGACGCTCTCGGTGCGATCAAAGTCGTAAACAGCTTCGCAGTCGACCTGACCACCCCGTAATCGCTCAGTCGAGCCGCGGTGTCGACGTCCAGCTCACTGGTGAAATAGATGTTGGTGTAGCCGGACATGTTGGGATCCTATCTGGCTTGCTCTCGGCGGCTCAATGCGGCGACGCAGGAGGAGCGGTCCATGTCGCGGCCGTCGGGCAGGCGCGCGTCGACATGGGTGACCAGGGGATCGCCGCCGGCGGTCGGCGGATAGAGATAGAGATCGAGCACGCAGACCGGCCCGAGGAACTGGAGCTTGCGCGCATTGCCCTCGCGGACGTCGAGATCGGGAGCGCCGAACAAAGCGGTGAGCGCGCGGGCGCCCTGCCCGATCACGCTTTCGAGGCCGGTGACGCTGTAGCTGGGCGGGGGCGGCGGCGCGACCGGGCGCGCCGGCGGCGCCTCGGCCGTCGGCGGCACGCAGCCGGCGAGCGCCGCGGCCGCCAGCAGGATTGCAGCGAATCTCTTGTCCACGGCGCCCCTCCCGATGAGCCCGAGAGGGAATCACGTTATGCGGCCGGCGGCAAGGGCGAGCGCCGCGTGAGCGCCACGGCCCGCCGCATGAAGGCGTTCCCATCAGCGCCCCAATGGCGCTACGAGGCGGGCATGACCCTGCCGCCCTTCCACCTCGCCTTCCCGGTCCACGACCTCGAGGCCGCGCGCGCCTTCTACGGCGGGCTGCTCAGCTGCCCGCAAGGGCGGAGCTCGGACGAATGGATCGACTTCGATTTCTTCGGCCACCAGATCGTCGCCCACCTGGCGCCCGAGGCGGCGCCGGGCCGGGCGAGCAACCCTGTCGACGGCCACCACGTGCCGGTGCCGCATTTCGGCGCGGTGCTGGCGATGGACCAATGGGAGCGGCTGGCGACGCGGCTGCAGGAGGCGGGCGTGGACTTCGCCATGGAGCCGACGGTGCGGTTCCGCGGCCAGCCCGGCGAGCAGGCGACAATGTTCTTTCGCGATCCTTCCGGCAATGCGCTGGAGATCAAGGCGATGCGCAACCCGGCCAACCTGTTCGCGAAATAGGGGACAGTCCCTATTTTCCGCCGGCGCAGCCGCCGAACTTGCCGTCGAGATAGACGAGCGGGTCGACCTCGTCGCGGATCGCCACGTCCTCGACCACGCCGATGAAGATCGAATGGGTGCCGAAGCGGTGATGGTCGATGCGGCGGCACAGGATCGAGGCCTGCGCGTCGCGGAGCCGCGGCGGCGTCACGCAATCATTGTCCCAGCCCTTGATGAAGCGCTGCGCCTCGAGCTTGCGGTCGGCGAAGATGGTGGCGACCTCGGCCTGGTCGCGGTGGAGCACGTTGACGCCGAAATGGACGACATTCTCGATCCTGGGATGGACCGCTGCGGCCTGGTTGACGCAGACGAGCAGGCTCGGCGGGTCCATCGACACGACCGAGACGGCGGTGGCGGTGATCCCCATCGGCTGGCCGTCGACGCAGATCGAAATCACGTTCACGGTCGCGGCGACGCGGCGCATGGCCTCCTTGAACGAGGCGGCGAGCTGGGGGTCGGTCTCGATCACGGATTCCGCAACGTATAGCCGGCGAGGATCTCGCAGACCCAGCGGCCCGCGGTCAACGCGCTGACGTTGGAGACGTCGAGGCTGGGATCGAACTCGGTCAGGTCGACCAGGCGGACCCGCGTCTCCTCGGCCAGCCGCCGCGCGGCGCGGAAGAAATCCGGGGCCGGAAGGCCGCCGGGACGCGCGCCGGGAGCGCCCGGGCATTGCGCGCGATCGATCACGTCGATGTCGAAATCGACCATGATCGCCTCGACATGGCTCAGATGCTCGAGCGCCGCGTCGATGGCGGCCTCGATCCCCTGGCTAAGGACCTGCTCGACGTCCCAGATCTCGATGCCGGCGTCGACGGCGTCGTCATACATCTTCCTGGTATTGGCGAACGGGGCGAGGCCGATCTGGCAGATGTTGGCGCCCGGCAGGCCGTCTTCGAGCAGGCAGCGGACCGGATTGCCGTTCATCGGGCCGTGATCGGTCTCGCGCATGTCGAAATGGGCGTCGAAGGTGATCAGGCCGATTTCGGCGAGCGGGGCCCCGAGCGCGTGCGCCGCCGGGCGGGTCACCGCATTGTTGCCGCCGATCAGGATCGTGAGATCGTGGTCCTGAACGCAGCGCCCGGCCGCGAGCCGGATCGGATCGAAGCCCTCGGACGGCATCATCGTCTGGACCGGCACGTCGCCGCCGTCGCGGATCGCGACCTCGAGTTCGAGACCGTCGACAAGGTCGAACGTGCTGAACCGCTTCAGCGCGAGCCGCACCGTCCCGGGCGCGAGGTCGCAGCGGCCCGGAGTGACCGAGCCCGCCTCCATCGGCGCGCCGAGGAGCGCGACCGGAGCGCCGGAGTCGTCGGTCAGGAGATCGGCGATCGATTTCCAGCTCATCCTTTGCCCATAGCCGCAGGAGGCCTTAGAAAGCGAGCCATGTGGGACCGGCTGCTCGTCGACTGCAACATCGCCACCATGGACCCGGCCGTCGACGCGCCGTTCGGGGCGATCGAGAATGGCGCGGTCGGCATCCAGGACGGGCGGATCGTCCGAGTCGGCCGGCGGACCGAGCTCGCCGGATATCAGGCGAAGAAGGTCGAGACGCTCAAGGGCGCCTGGCTCACGCCGGGCCTGGTCGATTGCCACACCCATCTCGTCTTCGCCGGCGATCGGGCGGGCGAGTTCGAGCAGAGGCTCGCGGGCGCGAGCTACGAGGAGATCGCGCGCGCCGGGGGCGGCATCGCCGCGACGGTGAAGGCAACGCGCGAGGCGACGCTCGAAGAGCTGGTCGAGGCCTCGCGGCCGCGGCTCCGCGCGCTGATGCGAGGCGGGGTGACGACGGTCGAGATCAAGTCGGGCTACGGGCTCGACATCGAGACCGAATTGAAGATGCTGCGCGCGGCCGGGGCGCTCGACGAGAGCGAGACGGTGCGCGTCGAGCGGACGCTGCTGGCGCTGCACGCTCTGCCGCCGGAATTCAGCGGGCAGCGCGAGGAATATGTCGAGCTGGCGACCGAGGCCATGCTGCCCGCGGCCGCCGATCAGGGGCTGGCGAGCGCGGTGGACGCCTTTTGCGAGGGAATCGGCTTCACCCGCGACGAGGTCCGCGACCTGTTCGAAGCGGCGGCGGACCACGGCCTCAGGATCAAGCTGCACGCCGAGCAGCTGAGCAACCTGCACGGCGCCGAGCTGGCCGCCGACTATGGCGCGCTCTCGGCCGACCATCTCGAACATGCCGACGAGGACGGCGTCGCCGCGATGGCGCGGGCCGGGATGGTGGCGGTGCTGCTGCCCGGCGCCTTCTACGCGCTCGGGGAGACGAAGAAGCCGCCCATCGACCTGTTGCGCCGCTACGGCGTGCCGATGGCGGTGGCGACCGATTGCAATCCGGGGACTTCGCCGGTGTTGTCGCCGACTTTGATGATGGGGATGGCCTGCACCCTGTTCGGGCTGACGCCCGAGGAAGCGCTGGCGGGGATGACGCGCAACGGTGCGCAGGCGCTGGGCCTGGCTGACGAGATCGGCACGATCAGCGCCGGCAAGGCCGCCGACCTCTGCCTCTGGCGGATCGGCCGGCCGGCGGAACTCTGCTACTGGATCGGGCTGAGCGGGCCGGAGCGGCGGATCGTGGCGGGCGAGGATGTTTAAGGGTCTCGTGAATCTCGACCGTTCGGGCTGAGCTTGTCGAAGCCCTCACTTTTTTCTTAGGCCGAAAACAGAAGAAAAGCCCTTCGACAGGCTCAGGGCGAACGGGGTAGAGGGCGCTGATGCACTCACGACGCGACAATAGCCGCCATATCTCCGCGCCCACCGGCCCCGAGCTCAGCTGCAAAAGCTGGACCACCGAGGCGGCAATGCGGATGCTGATGAACAATCTCGACCCGGCCGTGGCCGAAGCGCCCGAGGAGCTGGTGGTCTATGGCGGCATCGGCCGGGCCGCGCGGGACTGGGAAAGCTACGACAGGATCGTCGAGACGCTGAAGCGGCTCGAAGGCGACGAGACCCTGCTCGTCCAGTCGGGCAAGCCGGTCGGCGTGTTCCGGACTCATGCCGACGCGCCGCGGGTGCTGATCGCCAATTCGAACCTGGTGCCGCACTGGGCGACCTGGGACCATTTCAACGAATTGGATAAGAAGGGGCTGATGATGTACGGCCAGATGACGGCCGGATCGTGGATCTATATCGGCACCCAGGGCATCGTCCAGGGCACGTACGAGACCTTCGCCGAAATGGGCCGCCAGCATTATGAGGGCGACCTCAGGGGCCGCTGGATCCTCACGGCGGGGCTCGGCGGCATGGGCGGCGCCCAGCCGCTCGCGGCGGTGATGGCCGGGGCGCACTGCATCGCCATCGAATGCCAGGAGAGCCGGATCGAGAAGCGGCTCGAGACCCGCTATCTCGACCGACGCGCTACGAACATCGACGAGGCGCTCGACATGCTGCGGGAGTCGCCGGTGCCGATCTCGGTCGGGCTGCTCGGCAATGCCGCCGAAATCCTTCCGGAGATGATGAAGCGCGGCATCCGCCCCGACGCGCTCACCGACCAGACCTCGGCGCACGACCCGGTCAACGGCTATCTGCCGATCGGCTGGACCGTCGAGCAATGGATCGAGGGGCGCGAAAAGGACCCCAAGGCGGTCGAGAAAGCGGCCCGCGCCTCGATGGCCGTCCATGTCGAGGCGATGCTCGCCTATCGGGACATGGGTGTGCCGACCTTCGACTATGGCAACAACATCCGCCAGGTCGCCAAGGACGAGGGCGTCGCGCACGCCTTCGACTTCCCAGGCTTCGTCCCCGCTTATGTGCGGCCGCTCTTCTGCCGCGGCATCGGCCCGTTCCGCTGGTGCGCGCTGTCGGGCGATCCCGAGGACATCTACAGGACCGACGCCCGGGTCAAAGAGCTGATCCCCGACGATCCGCACCTCCACCGCTGGCTCGACATGGCACGCGAGCGGATCGCCTTCCAGGGGCTGCCGGCGCGGATCTGCTGGGTCGGCCTCGGCCAGCGGCACCGGCTCGGCCTCGCCTTCAACGAGATGGTGGCCTCGGGCGAATTGAAGGCGCCCGTCGTGATCGGCCGGGACCATCTCGATTCGGGCTCGGTCGCCAGCCCCAATCGCGAGACCGAGGCGATGCGGGACGGCTCCGACGCGGTCTCGGACTGGCCGCTGCTCAACGCGCTGCTCAACACCGCCTCCGGCGCGACCTGGGTGTCGCTCCACCATGGCGGCGGCGTCGGCATCGGCTATTCGCAGCATGCCGGAATGGTGATCGTCGCCGACGGCACGCCCGAGGCGGCGCGGCGGCTCGAACGGGTGCTTTGGAACGACCCCGGCACCGGCGTGATGCGCCACGCCGACGCCGGCTATGAGATCGCGATCGAGTGCGCCCGCGAGCAGGGCCTCGATCTGCCGATGGCGCGACGGTGATCACGCTCCGCCCCGGCTCGGTCACGCTCGCCGAGCTGCGCGCGGTGTGGGACGGCGCGCCGGTGGCGCTGGCCGACGAGGCCTGGGGCGCGATCGAAGCGTCGGCGGCGGCGGTGGGCCGGATCGTCGCCGGCGGGCGGACCGTCTACGGGATCAATACCGGCTTCGGCATCCTCGCCCAGACGCGGATCCCCGACGACCGGCTGGCCGAGCTGCAGACCAATTTGATCCTCTCGCACAGCTGTGGAGTCGGCGAGGCGCTCGACCCGAAGATCGTTCGGCTGCTGATGGTGCTGAAGGCCGTCGGCCTGGGGCGCGGGCATAGCGGGATCAGGCGCGACGTCGTCGAGCGGCTGCTGGCGCTGGTCGCGGCGAACGCGCTGCCGCTGATCCCGGGCCAGGGCTCGGTCGGCGCGTCGGGCGACCTCGCGCCGCTCGCCCATATGAGCGCCGCCCTGCTCGGCGAGGGCCGGATCATCCTCGACGACGAGCCGATCCACGCCAGCGAGGCGCTGAAATATCTGGGCTTCGAACCGCTGACGCTCGGCCCCAAGGAAGGGCTGGCGCTGATCAACGGCACGCAGGTTTCGACGGCGATCGCGCTCGACGTGCTGTTCACCGCGGAACGCGTGTTCGGATCGGCCCTGGTCGCGGGCGCGCTGTCGACCGACGCGCTCAAGGGGACCGACGTGCCGTTCGACCCGCGCATCCATGCGGCGCGGGGGCAGCCGGGGCAGATCGACGTGGCCGGCGTGCTGCGCGGCCTGCTCGAGAACAGCGAAATCCGCCGGTCGCACGGCGATTGCGAGCGGGTGCAGGACCCCTACAGCTTCCGCTGCCAGCCGCAGGTGATGGGGGCTGCGCTCGATTTGATCCGCAATGCGGCGCGAACGCTCGAGATCGAGGCCAATGCGGTCAGCGACAATCCCCTGCTGTTCGGCGACGAGGCCTTGTCGGGCGGCAATTTCCATGGGGCACCGGTCGCCTTCGCGGCCGACATATTGGCGATGGCGCTGTGCGAAACGGGCTCGATCTCCGAGCGGCGCCTCGCGGTGCTGGTCGATCCCAAGATGAGCGGGCTGCCCGCCTTCCTGATCGAGGATAGCGGCGTCAATTCGGGCTTCATGATCCTGCAGGTCACGGCCGCCGCGCTCGTATCGGAGAACAAGTCGCTCGCCTTCCCGGCCAGCGTCGACACCATCCCGACGTCGGCCGGGCAGGAGGACCATGTCTCGATGGCGACCCACGGCGCCCTGAAGGCGCGGCGGATCGCGCACAATGCCGCCGGCGCGGTCGGGATCGAATTGCTGGCCGGCGCGCAGGGCGTGGACTTCCATGCGCCGCTGAAGAGCGCCCCGCCGCTCGAGCGGGCGCGCGCCGCGATCCGCGCCGCGGTGCCGTTTCACGCCAGGGACCGCTATCTGGCGCCCGACGTCGCCTGGGCCAAGGCGGCGGTGCTGGACGGCGCGCTTTCGGGCGCCGTCCAGGAAAGCCTGTTCAGCCGAAGGTGATCCCGGTGCTTCCGATGGTGACCGTCGGCGCGAACATCGCCCAGGCCAGCCTCGACACGATCGCCATGATCAGGCCCCAGACCACGATCATGACGAAGACCGTCACTCCGACATAGCCGATCGCCTGGTCTTCCGGGCTCCGCATCAGCCGCGGCAGGCCCAGATAGAGCAAATAGAAGCTGTACAGGCCGACGACCGAGAGGATCATGAGGTCCGGAATGATGTTGAATATCGCGGCGAGCCATGCCGCGGTGAACGAATAAGCGGCGACCTTGAACGCCTTCAGGAAATTCTTGGTGCCCTTGAAGGTCGGCGCGAGCGCGTCGATGATCAGCGCGCACACATAGACGCCGCAGAGCTGGAGCGCGTAGGTAAGGATCGCAAAGGCGAGGGTGTAGCCGATCGGCAGAGTGATCCGGACGCCGCCATAGTTCATGCCGATCAGCTGCTGGCCAATGATGGAGGCGATCGGCCCGATCGCGGCGAGAATCAGGACATAATTGGTGTAGATGCTCTGGACGGTCGACGCCTCGTTGTCGATGACGCCCCATTCCTCCCTGGGCCTCAGGAGGATGTCCTTGACGCGCTCGACCAAACCCTTGGGCGGCGTCGATGCGGTCGGCGCTGCCGGCGGCGGCGTTGCTTCGGTCGGCCTGTCGTCGCTCATGACATTTCCCCTGCTGGATGAGGGGCGAAATGAAGCACGTTCGGAGGGGAATCTCAAGCGATCCCGCCGAAACGCAAAAAACCCCGCCGAAGCGGGGTCTTATTGGTTGCGGGGGTAGGATTTGAACCTACGACCTTCAGGTTATGAGCCTGACGAGCTACCGGGCTGCTCCACCCCGCGCCAATTGCTCTCCCCGAGAAGGGGAGACAAAGTGAATGGGTTCCTCGACGAGATCCCGGCCTTCGCCGGGATAACGCCCTGTGATCCGTGCTTGCACCGTGCGCCGGCTGCAAAGCCTGGCGACGACCTACTCTTCCAACGCTTAAGCGGTAGTACCATCGGCGCTGTCCGGTTTCACGGCCGAGTTCGGGATGGGATCGGGTGGGTCACGGACGCTATGGTCACCAAGCTATGGAGCCGGCGCACCGGCAAGGACGGATCCAGAAATCGACGATTAGTCTAGCCGAGGTCACATCAGCGGCAGGCCCAAGCCTGTCATTGATGATGCGACTCTCAAGCGCGAATAGAGCAATTAGGACCGGTTAGCTCCATGCGTTACCGCACTTCCACATCCGGCCTATCAACGTGGTGGTCTTCCACGGCTCTGTGATATCTTATCTTGAGGGAGGCTTCCCGCTTAGATGCTTTCAGCGGTTATCCCGTCCATACATAGCTACCCTGCTGCGCTCTGGCGAATGACAGGTCCACCAGAGGTATGTTCAACCCGGTCCTCTCGTACTAGGGTCAACTCCTCTCAAATATCGACGCCCACGGCAGATAGGGACCAAACTGTCTCGCGACGTTCTGAACCCAGCTCACGTACCACTTTAATTGGCGAACAGCCAAACCCTTGGGACCTGCTCCAGCCCCAGGATGTGATGAGCCGACATCGAGGTGCCAAACAACCCCGTCGATATGAGCTCTTGGGGGTTATCAGCCTGTTATCCCCGGCGTACCTTTTATCCGTTGAGCGATGGCCCTTCCACGAGGGACCACCGGATCACTATGACCGACTTTCGTCTCTGCTCGACTTGTCAGTCTCGCAGTCAGGCGGGCTTATGCCATTGCACTCTAACAGACGGTTTCCAACCGTCCTGAGCCCACCATCGCGCGCCTCCGTTACTCTTTGGGAGGCGACCGCCCCAGTCAAACTACCCGCCACAGAGGGTCCCAGCGCCGGCTAACGGCGCGTGGTTAGACATCAGGATTGGACAGGGTGGTATTTCACCATTGGCTCCACCCCAGCTGGCGCCGGGGCTTCAAAGCCTCCCACCTATCCTACACAGTTCAATCCTAATGCCACTCTGAAGCTGCAGTAAAGGTGCACGGGGTCTTTCCGTCTAACCGCGGGTACTCCGCATCTTCACGGAGAATTCAATTTCGCTGAGCATGTGCTGGAGACAGTGGGGAAGTCGTTACGCCATTCGTGCAGGTCGGAACTTACCCGACAAGGAATTTCGCTACCTTAGGACCGTTATAGTTACGGCCGCCGTTTACCTGGGCTTCATTTCGCAGCTTGCACCACTCCACTTAACCTTCAGGCACCGGGCAGGCGTCAGACCCTATACGTCGTCTTGAAGCCGACTTAGCAGAGCCCTGTGTTTTTGCTAAACAGTCGCTACCCCCTGGCCTGTGCCCCCTCAAAATGCTTGCGCACCATGAGGGCCTCCTTCTTCCGAAGGTACGGAGGCAATTTGCCGAGTTCCTTCAGCACACTTCTCTCAAGCGCCTTGGTATACTCTACCATCCCACCTGTGTCGGTTTCGGGTACGGTCTATAATGGAGGGGCTATTTCCTGGAACCTCTTCGAAGCCGGTCCAATCCGATAAGGACCGACAACTTACGAGATCCGTCACACACCTCCAGGTACAGGAATATTAACCTGTTTCCCATCGACTACCCCCTTCGGGCTCGTCTTAGGGGCCGACTCACCCTGCGCGGATTAGCCTTGCGCAGGAACCCTTGGGATTTCGGCGACAGGGCATCTCACCCTGTTTATCGCTACTCATGTCAGCATTCGCACTTCCGATACCTCCACCGTCGGTTACCCTCCGGCTTCATCGGCCTACGGAACGCTCCGCTACCGCTCAGGACCGAAGTCCTGAACCCTAAGCTTCGGCACGTATCTTGAGCCCCGTTACATCTTCGCCGCAGGACCTCTTATTTAGACCAGTGAGCTGTTACGCTTTCTTTAAAGGATGGCTGCTTCTAAGCCAACCTCCTGGTTGTTTTGGAAGTCCCACATGCTTTCCCACTTAGATACGATTTGGGGGCCTTAGCTGTAGGTTAGGGCTGTTTCCCTTTTGACGACGGACCTTAGCACCCGCCGTCTGTCTCCCGGATATCACTCGATGGTATTCGGAGTTTGGTTAGGTTTGGTAGACCTCGCGGCCCCCTAGCCCATCCAGTGCTCTACCCCCATCGGTATTCGTCCGAGGCACTACCTCAATAGTTTTCGCGGAGAACCAGCTATTTCCCGGCTTGATTGGCCTTTCACCCCTAAACACAACTCATCCGGTAACTTTTCAACGTTAATCGGTTCGGACCTCCAGTGAGTGTTACCTCACCTTCATCCTGGTCATGCCTAGATCGCCGGGTTTCGGGTCTAATGCATCAAACTCAATCGCCCTATTCAGACTCGCTTTCGCTGCGCCTACACCTATCGGCTTAAGCTTGCTTGATACATTAAGTCACTGACCCATTATGCAAGAGGTACGCGGTCACCCCTCAAGGAGGCTCCCACTGCTTGTAGGCAATCCGTTTCAGGTACTGTTTCACTCCCCTCATCGGGGTGCTTTTCACCTTTCCCTCACGGTACTAGTTCACTATCGGTCATGCACGAGTATTTAGGCTTCGAGGGTGGTCCCCCGATGTTCAGACAGGATTACACGTGTCCCGCCCTACTCAAGTCCTGATGTCTCGCTTTAAAATACGGGGCTGTCACCCTCTATGGCGCTCCTTTCCAGAAGCTTCTGATAGCTGAACATCAGGCACTGGCCTGGTCCGCGTTCGCTCGCCACTACTAACGGAATCTCGGTTGATGTCTTTTCCTCCGGGTACTGAGATGTTTCAGTTCCCCGGGTTCGCTTCACCAAAGCTATTTTATTCACTTCGGTGATATCCTCCCCATTAAACCCGGACCCCGGCTTTCGCCGGGGCAAGGATTTAATGGTGAAGATGGGTTTCCCCATTCGGAAATCTGCGGGTCAAAGGTTGCTCACACCTCACCGACGCTTATCGCAGCGTGCCACGTCCTTCATCGCCTGTGCATGCCAAGGCATCCACGAATTGCCCTTACCTCACGCTTGAGAATCACACCATCAACGACAAGTTTGGAACTCGAAGTCGTCGAGGCGCGGGATCCGCCGGAGCAAGCTCCGATGGACCCCTTCAGAGCGGTCCGAAGACCGCCCTACTCAGCTAGATAATCATTGTTGTGATGACACGCGCCTCTCCCGCTCGGCCGGCGAACCGCCCGATCGAAAAGAAGCCCATGCCGCCACGGCATCGATTTCTAGAACCCATTCACAATGTCAAAGAGAGGGGCGAACCCCTCATGTCCGCGCGGGCGAACCCGCGCGAAATCTGGTCTTCATACCTGGAGAAAATGGTCGAGGCAGCAGCCCTCCGTCGCCCTTCGGGCTATGGCGGGCAGCCTTCGCCGACAGAAGCCGGCGGCTTGCCAGCCGAAGCCGCGTCAGCGGCGAAGGCTGGTGGAGCCAGCCGGGATCGAACCGGCGACCTCAAGCTTGCAAAGCTAGCGCTCTCCCAACTGAGCTATGGCCCCGTCGCCAACGAAAGGTCACAAAAGTTCCACTCGCCATGAAGCAACCCGATTCAATCAGCGAACTTTCGC